>JUHI01000074.1 GCA_000799755.1 Martinezella tropici | reverse complement strand
CAGGGAGATGGTGGCCGGGTCGACGGGAGGGATGACGGCCCCGGCGGCGGCGCTGATCATGCGGATGAGGCGACACCGATCAATCACGTCATTCTGCTGACGGCGCGAAAGCCCCCCATACGGCCTCTCTTTGGGCTGGTCTGGCACCGAACCGGCCCTGGCCTGCAACGGCTCCGCCGACCTTCTTCCCCTGACCGCAAGCGGTCATTCCTCGCGAGCCAACAAGCTCGGCTGCCGCCGTCCTTCGCTGATGCTGCGGTCCTGCGGATGCAGTCCGTCCAATCCGTCGCCTCTCGACCGCCATCGAGGCCGCATCGGGCGGCTTCGAACAACCTCAGGAGATACGACAATGGCTCAGATCGGCACCTTCACCCGCGACGAAACCGGCACCCATGCAGGGACCATCAAGACCCTCACTCTCAACGTCAAGGCCACCATCAAGCCCTGCGACCGCGACAACGACCGCGCCCCAGACTTCCGCGTCACCGCAGGAGGTGTCGAGTTCGGAGCAGGCTGGACCCGCACCGCCCGCGAAACGGACGCCGAATACCTCTCGCTCAAGCTCGACGATCCGTCCTTCACGGCGCCGGTCTACGCCTCCCTGGTCCAGGGCGACAAGGCCGAGCACAAGCTCATCTGGTCCCGCTGACCAGCAACAAGGCGCTCCGCTCAAAGCGGGGCGCTACCTTCAATCCTACCGGGATTATGCGGAGTAAAATCCACCGCGAACACCGGCAAATCCGGCCTTCAGCAACCGGCACTCCGCATAATCACCGTCTCAGCATAGTCGACGTTTTGCGGTGCACCGCAAAACGTCGAACTGGGCGCCGCCTGGCAGAAAACCTCCGAGCAGGGCCGCGACTACCTCTCGGTCAAGCTTGACGATCCGAGCTTCCCGGCTCCAATCTACGCAACGCTCGCCGAGGTCGATGGCGAAGACGGCCTCCAGCTCATCTGGTCCCGCCCGAACCGGGATTGATTGACATCGCGAGGCTCCGCCATCGGCGGAGCCT
>JUHI01000073.1 GCA_000799755.1 Martinezella tropici | reverse complement strand
CCAGGCCAAAGCGGCTTAAATCAACCCGCAAACTGAGCCGGAAACTCCATTCTTCCAGAGCCCAAAAAGTCTCAAATCATTCGACGACGGACACCCGTATGAGTCTGGAAGAAAGAGGGAGTCTAAGTCCGGCTCAATCATCTGCTTGACCACCATCTGCGCGATCCGATCGCTGACCGTGGGCACACCCAAAACCCTCTCGCCTCCAGCCTTCTTCGGAATGGAGACGGCACGCACCGGTGGCGGAAAGTAGGTCCCAGACGACATTCGATTCCAGATCTTGTAGAGATTCCTCGCAAGGTCTTTCTCGAACATCTCCAAGGTCTCGCCGTCCACCCCGGCTGCGCCATGGTTGGCTTTGACCGCTTTGTAAGCTTCGTACACTTGTCGTTTCTCAATTCGAAACGGCTTGTCTATCGTACTTTCCGAAGTCATCCTGTTTCCAGTTGTTCCAAACAATACGACCACCTGATCCGACCCCTTTGCTCCGGCCCCATTACAGGGCCCTCAACGCTCATACGGGTCGGTCCGCCCCAGTCTCCTGCATCGGTACTCTCGCCTTGCGGTTTGCTCCGCTTGAGCTTCTCCCTTTGCATCAGGAGCCTGGTTCCTGCAGTTCCGCGTGAAAGCCTATGTCCAACTCACGCCCCCTCTACGCCGGTCGTCGTCCGCCCGGTCATCAGGCATCTGGCGGACTTGTCCCAGGATGACGAAACGGTCCTGGTTTCGGCGACACCTACGTTCATAACGACGCGTCTTCGGAGGGTTCACTTTCGTTCGTCTTTCGGACACGCACCTGCTCGGATCTCGTCCGAACGTTTCATCCGACGCTCACCACCACGGCTCTTTACCGCAGCAGCTCGGACTGGTTTGAGACCTGCTCCTGAAAGCCGATCCCGGAGGGCCGTCCCCCATCATTCACGCAGCTTGGCGTAACGGTCTTAGTTCATGTCGAACTCCTTCCGCTGCTCTGCAGCACACTCTCATCGATGAAGACAAGCCGGTTGGGATCGAGATCGAGTTGACCCTCGAACCAGTCCCGACGGCGCTTCAAGAGATCGGGGCGTTCTTGCTCC
>JUHI01000072.1 GCA_000799755.1 Martinezella tropici | reverse complement strand
GCCTGTTCGGTGGCGCCCTGCGACAGCTGCTCGGAGCCTGCCGACAGCTGCTGGCTTCCGGACGAGACGTTATCGGACGCCGAAAGCGCATCGGCCACAACACCGCGAAGGCGCTCGACCATCGACTGGAGCGAAAGGCCCAGCGTGTCTTTTTCCGACATCGGCTTCGGCTTGACCGTCAGGTCGCCATTGGCGATCTGATCGGCGATGGTTGCCGTGTTGCGCAGGTTGCCGGTCATGACGTTGATCGTGTTGACCAGATCCTTGATCTCGTCATTGGTCTTGATTTCGATGTTCTGGTTGAGGTCGCCGATTGCGACGCCCTCGGCGACGGCCTGGATCTTCTTCAGGCCACGATTGATGCCGAGCGCGATCCAGATGGCGATGACGGTCGACAGCACGAACATGACAGCGAGCGATGTCAGGAGGAGATTCCGTGCAAAGGCATACTGGTCGTTGGTAGCAAGATCGGTCGCGTGCAGATCCGCGATGATCGCCTTGTTGACGGTGTCGACGGCGGTGAGCAGGGCGTTGCTTGCCTTGCGCCCTTCGCCCATGGAAAGCTCTCCCGCCCTTCGGTTGCTTTCGGTGGAGTTTTCGATGGCCAACTTGAGGACTTGCTCGTCAATCTGCTTCCAGGCGGGATATGCTCTGGAGAACTCGGCAACCTTTTCTGCAATGGCAGGATCCTGCGAAAGCCTGGCCGTCAGCTCTTCTATCTTCGCCGTGCTTGCATGGACCTCATCGACATAGCCGCCTATCGCTTGCGGATCGGTATTGAGGATGGCGTTCTTTTCGTTGGCGATGGCATTCAGCACCGCAGCCGAAAGATCGCCGGAATTGCGTTGATTTTCAGCAGGCCCTTGAACGATGTCGGTAATGGCCGAGTTGAGGGAGGATAGGCTCATGATCGCCAGGACCGACATGCCGGTCGACATGACGATCAGAAGGCCGAAGGCGAGGGCCAGTTTGAGTTTGATGGTAAAGCGCATCTCTGAAAAGCTCCTGGTGGAGATGAAGGGTTTGATAATTGAAATGTCAGACGGGGAGCCGTCTTGATGCGCGAAGACCGATACATTCACCCTTCCGCGAACCGGTACCGGTTCTTGAGGCCTGCAGTAGCATTTGCCGGCCTTTGGTCCGGCGCCTCTCGGCGCCGGTGTTTGTTAATTTTCAGTCAGCCGCTCAGCCGCTCAGGCACTTTGGCGAAAGTCGTTATCGTCGGCATCGGGTCCGCCCATTGACATGTCGAGGGTGAAGCCCTTGAGGCGAGCCTGCTGGGCGGCGACGCTGTTGTCGGCGCGTGTCGCAGGGGCTCTGGCAGCTGGTGCCTT
>JUHI01000071.1 GCA_000799755.1 Martinezella tropici | reverse complement strand
CTGATCGGGACGCGGTCGCTGACGACGGAAATCCCTGGCATCGACAAGCTTGAAGCGGAGGCCAAGGACAATATCCGCCAGGGCATCAAGGCTTATGACGCGCTGCAGAAGATCCGCGCGGCAAAGCCGGCAACGTCAGGCGAGACATCGCAGGATGTCGCCACCACCGAGGCGCGTTCCTCCTTCGAAGATATCGGCCATCAGCTCGGCTATGCGCTGTTGCTCAAGCGCTATGTCAACGATCCGCGCCAGGCGACCGAGGAGCAGATCGCACAGGCGGCGCGCGACACCATTCCGCATGTCCCAACGCTGTTCTGGTCGTTCCGCATCATGGTCGGTCTCGGCATGTTCTTCATCCTGCTGACGACAGTGTTCTTCTGGCTCTCGGCGCGGCGGCAGCTCGATCGCTATCCGCTACTATTGCGGGTCGCGGTATTCGCCATCCCTCTGCCCTGGGTCGCGATCGAGCTTGGCTGGGTCGTCGCGGAATTCGGCCGGCAGCCCTGGATCATCGAAGGCGTGCTGCCGACGGCGGCGGCCGTCTCCAACCTCGGCGCCGGCACCGTGCTTTTGACCATCCTCGGCTTTGCTGCGCTCTATACCGTCCTCATCGTCATCGAGATGACGCTGATGATCAAGGCGATCCGCAAAGGTCCCGATCCGGATGAAAAGCCGGAGGCCAAGCTGATTTCCGAAAACCTTGTTCCGGCTGCGGAGTGACCTGCCATGATCCTGCATGAATTGATCGACTACGAGACCTTGCGCATCATATGGTGGCTGCTTCTCGGTGTGCTGCTGATCGGCTTTGCCGTGACCGATGGTTTCGACCTTGGCGTCGGCACGCTGCTTCCTTTCGTCGCCAAGACGGATACGGAGCGGCGTATCGCCATCAATTCGATCGGTCCGACCTGGGAAGGTAACCAGGTCTGGCTGATCCTTGGAGGCGGCGCCATCTTTGCCGCCTGGCCGCCTCTCTATGCTGTATCCTTCTCCGGCTTCTACCTCGCGATGTTTGCCATCCTGTTCGCGCTCATCCTGCGGCCGGTCGCCTTCAAATACCGCTCCAAGCGGGATAGCGCTGGTTGGAGGGCAGGTTGGGATTGGGCCTTGTTTATCGGCGGTTTCGTGCCGTCGCTGATCTTCGGCGTTGCTGTCGGTAACGTGCTGCAGGGCGTACCTTTCCGCTTCGACGACGATATGCGCATCTACTACGAAGGGTCCTTCTTCGCGCTTTTGAACCCGTACGCACTCCTCTGTGGCGTGCTGTCGGTCGCCATGCTCGTCATGCATGGTGCGGCCTGGCTGCTGGTTAAGACGGATGGCGTGGTTGCCGCGCGCGCGCGCCGGTTCGGCATCGTGGCGGCTCTCGCCGTGATCGTGCTCTTTGCGCTTGGGGGTCTGTTCCTGTGGATGGGCATAGACGGCTATCATATCGCCAGCGCCATCGATGGCGAAGG
>JUHI01000070.1 GCA_000799755.1 Martinezella tropici | reverse complement strand
TGTGGAGCGTGTCGGCCGTCACGACAGCTTCTTCGAGCTGGGCGGTCATTCGCTGCTGGCGGTCAGGCTGATCAACCGAGTGCAGCAGACGTTCAGCGTAAAGCTGCCGCTGACAGCATTGTTCATCGCACCGAGCCTTGCCGGTGTGGCTGGAGCCGTGAAGGAGCATCTGGCTGGGTCCGGCCCGGATCATTTACCGGCAATCGTGCGGGTTGAGCGATCCGGAATGCTGTCGCCGTCCTATGCGCAGGAGCGGCTTTGGTTCCTGTCGCAACTGGAAGGAGGGAGTGCGGCCTATCATGTTCCGGTAGCATTGCATCTGCGTGGCGAGCTGGATCGAGCAGCGCTTTGCCGCGCATTGGATGGAGTGTGGGCTCGACACGAGAGCTTGCGCAGCGTGTTCGTGACGAAGGATGGCAAGGCGCATGTAGGTCTGCTTGGAGCCGATCAAGGCCTTTGGCTCTTGGAGCACGATCTGCGCAACGAGCCGGATGCTGCCGCATCTCTTGCGATGTTGAGCCGGGAGGAGTTTGCCGCAGCGTTCGACCTTGAACGCGGCCCGTTGGTGCGTGCTCGTCTGATTCAGATGGCGGACGCAGAACATGTTCTGCTCGTGACACAGCATCATATCGTGTCGGACGGTTGGTCGATGGGTATTCTGCTCAAGGAGGTAGGAGCTTTATATGCAGCCTTCATCCGGGGCGAAGAGTGCCGACTGGATGAACTGACGGTGCAGTATCCGGACTATGCTTCCTGGCAGCGGCAATGGCTGAGCGGTGAGCGGCAGGCGAGGCAGGCCGCGTACTGGCGTGAGGCATTACAGGATGCTCCGGTGATGCTGAACCTTCCGACGGATCGTCCGCGCCCGGCACAGCAAAGCTTTGCGGGGTCGAGTGTGCCGGTTCAGCTTGACGCTGAGCTGACGCGGGAGGTGAAGCGCCTGAGCCTTCGGTACGGAGCGACGCCGTTCATGGTGGTTTTGGCGGCATGGGCCGTGGTTTTGTCGCGATTGTCGGGTCAGGACGACATCGTCATCGGGACGCCGACGGCCAATCGCGGACGTCGGGAAGTCGAAGGGCTGATCGGGTTCTTCGTGAATACGCTGGCGCTGCGTGTTGATCTGTCGGGAGAGCTTGATGTTGCAGGCCTTCTGGAGCGTGTGCGCTCGGTAGCGCTTGGTGCACAGGATCATCAGGATCTGCCATTTGAGCAGGTGGTGGAGATCGTGCAGCCGCCGCGACGACTGGAACATACACCGGTATTCCAGGTGCTCTTGACGTGGCAAACGCTTGAGGAAGATCGCCTGGGCTTGCCTGGACTGGTGAGCGAGCCTGTCGGTGTTGCCTACGAGATGTCGAAGTTCGATCTGGAACTCGAGCTGGCGGAGGTCGGCAGTGAGCTTGTCGGAAGCCTTGGATACGCGACAGCGTTGTTCGATCGTGAGACGATCGAGCGGCATATCGGCTATCTGGAGGTTGTGCTGCGAGGTCTTGTGGCGGAGGCGGTAGGC
>JUHI01000069.1 GCA_000799755.1 Martinezella tropici | reverse complement strand
CGAGGCTCGCCCGTTGAAATCGTTGCTGCATAGCTGATCCTCCGATGAACCAGCAGAAGCATCATCCTCAACAGCAGCAAATGTGAGTCAGAGCCAATTCTCAGTGATATTTTCCCGCAGTCTGGAATGAACCCCTCGGGCTGGACCACGGGACACGGAAGAACCGATACACTCTGCGGGCCTCAATCGGAGAAGGCTCATGAAGTCCCGAGGACCATATCGACGGCATTCGACGCCGTTCAAGTTGCAGCTTTGCCAGGATATCCGAAACGGCGTCATCGGACGGCGCGACGCACAGCGGACATATAGCGTTTCAGCAAACCTCATACAGCTATGGCTGACGCAGTTCGATCGCGGCGAACTGAACGATGAGGAGGCTGAAGCCAGCGTCATTGCTGAGTACGAGGCCCACATTGCGGCGCTCGAACGCAAGGTCGGCCAGCTCACCATGGAGCTGGACCTGGGTAAAAAACACCGCGCCAGCCGATCGCGGGCGACAGCGGGAGCTCCTCCATCGTCACCGGTCCTCGGCCTGCTCTGTCCGACGGGGGTGCAAAATGATCGATCTCCCGAGAAGCAGCTATTATTACCGATCAACTGCGAGAGCGTTGAACCTGGGGGATGCGGAACTCGTCGCCATCATCGAGGAGATCCAGGACGAGCTGCCCTGCTACGGATATCGACGCGTAACGCACGAGCTTCAGCGGCGAGGCCATCTGGTCAATCACAAGCGTGTCGCTCGCGTCATGCGGGCCAATGGCCCTGGGGATCAAGCCTCGCAAGCGGTATGTTCGCACGACAGATAGCAACCACGATTCGCCGATCTACCCGAACCTCTATCGCAATGTGATCCCGGCACGGCCAGACATGGTCTGGGTGGCTGACTTCACCTACATCCGCATCGCCGTCGGGTTCTGCTATTTGGCTGTCATTCTCGATGCTTGCAGCCGGAGAGTCGTGGGTTATGGCCTGTCAAAACGCCTGGATACGCCGCTGGCATTGGCAGCGTTGCATTCAGCGATGGAGAACCGAAAGCCTCCTCCCGGCTGCATTCATCATACGGACCGCGGGTGCCAATACGCGAGCGAGACCTATCGACGAGCGCTAGATGCGGCAGGTCTACAGGGTTCCATGAGTGCCGTCGGCAACCCTTATCACAATGCGCAGGCAGAAAGCTTCATGAAGACCCTGAAAGTCGAGGACATCTATCCCGCCGGCTACGAAACCTTTGCAGACGTCGCCGCGCGATTGCCCAGGTTCATCGAAGAAGTCTACAATGCCAAGCGGCTGCACTCGGCCCTTGGCTATCGATCGCCAGCAGAATTTGAAACCCAACTCGCCCAGCAGGCGGCTTAGTTTGAAGCGCCTCGCTGGTCCAGCCCGAGGGGTTCACTCCAGTCCCGGGTCAGCTCTCAGCGCAAATCAACAACTCGCATCGCTACCCAGTTTCTAACGTGACGTTGATCACCACGCAGCAACGCCACGTTCTTTCGCAGCCCCCCAAAAAGCCCTCGCATCCTGGCTTGACGAATAGCCTCACGAGCTGGTCGCAAGACAGCGCGAATGCCGATGAGGCCTCTCAAAACCTACTGTTTTGATCTGAACGAAAAAATCGTCGTACATCGTGAACGTATATCTGTCGGCTGCAGCCCCAAGGGCGTCCTTAGGAGGAGGCAATGGTAAGAACACCCGATCGGCCTATATTACATGTTGAAACTACGGAACTGACAAGTCTGAACGCACTCTTGGTAGACGACGACCACGTTTTCGCGCATCGACTTGGCAAGGC
>JUHI01000068.1 GCA_000799755.1 Martinezella tropici | reverse complement strand
CGCCGAGGTCGATGGCGAAGACGGCCTCCAGCTCATCTGGTCCCGCCCGAACCGGGATTGATTGACATCGCGAGGCTCCGCCATCGGCGGAGCCTTTTCCCTTGAGGGAATGGCGGCGCGCGATTAGCGCGCGTCGAACCTCGCGAGCATCTTACGCAATTGCGCGTTCTGCTCGATGAGCTTCTTTGCAAGCTGGCGCCGCAATGCAGCGACCTCCGCATCGAGGTCGACCATTTCGTCGAGGAGTGATTTCGGGCCGGCAGGGGCGACCGCGTCGGTTTGGGCGACGGAAACCACAGGCTCCACGGCTGGATTAATGTTCTTCCGACGTGCCGGCGGTCGCCTCACCAGAGTTTCGGCGGCTTCGGTCGGCGTTGGAGCAGGCGACTTTTCCTCAGCCTGTAGCGCGGCTAGGTCAGCAGGAGCTTCCGCTGCAACTGGTGCCGCCGTTTCGGTCTCGGTCGAGCCAGCATCTGGTTCGAGCGGGCTTGCGTCGACTTGCGCCTCCGAGTCGGCCTCAGCGGAGTGGTCAAGCACCGCTGGTTCAATGTCCGGGTGTTCCTCTTGGAGGGAGGGTCTGTATTCGAGAGCAATGGTCTTTGGCGCGACTTCTGTGCCCTCGTCATGGCTGTCCGGTTTCGGTTTACGCGACACCAGGTCAGCCACAAATCTCCATGGTGTTCTCATCACATTTACCTTCAAAGCATGGCGGCGAGGACATTGCCGCGGTCATTCATTGTCACCAAAACCGCGTTGATCTCGGGCCAATCACACGAAAGATCGGCGGCGCCATTGCACGGAAATACGTGGCGCCGCTCAAACCAGAATTCAGGCCTTGCCAAGGCGCTTGCGCAGATCCGCATTTTCGGCACGCAGCTTTTCGGAGAGCTCCTTGCGAAGCTGCTTGTTCTCTTCCTCAAGCTTGATGAGGTCGGCGATATCGTCGATGACGTCAACAGAGGGTGCGACCGGAGCGGAAGCAGCAGCTGCAACGCGGGGCGCGCGACTGGCGGCCACCTTCGGTGTGGCAACCGGCTTTTCCGCCTTGACCGGAACCACTTTGGAGCCGCGCTTCGCACGTGTCTTCTTGGCCGGCTTTTCTACCGGTGCAGAGGTAGCATCGACGGTGCTGGCCTCAGTGACAGCTTTCGGCGTCCGTGGCTTGCGCGTCTTCTTCTCAGCGGGGGCAGGGGCCGGCGTTTCTGTCGCGGCAGATGATTCAATCGTGGTTGCTTCGGCCATCAGTGTTCTCCTCTGTCAGGCCGCAAAGCTTTTGATTCGCCGTTGCTTAAAGTCAATGCGGAAAACGTGTTTTCGCCTGCATTCGGCGTTTGCCAGGCCACCATCTCTACCAGGTAATCAAAGCTGGACCACGCATCGAGCGAGGTCCGGCTTTTTTGGGTGCCATACGGAAAGGAGAGAAACCTGCTCAGTGTCCGATTATGATGCCGACGGGATTGCCGTCGTCAAGGATGAGCGGTGCCCCCAATTTCGAATTGGCAGCGGAGCCGCCAACACGAAATCGGCTCCCCCACTCCCCGGCGCTGCCGGTCGCTTTCGCGATCCCTGACATCGTCATTCCCTACCCCGCGCCGCTGATCGTCTTTCATATAGGAGATCAGACAATGACCTACGAAATCGAATGCCAGATCGAAGAACTTCGTGCCGAATTGCGCAATGCTGTCGATCCTGGCGAGCGCCGCCAGATCGAAGCCGAGCTCGATCTCGCACAGGCCGAACTGACGGTCGCGATAGCCGAGCTGGACGGCCGCGCCGATGTCCGTCGTCGAATGATTTGAGACTTTTTGGGCTCTGGAAGAATGGAGTTTCCGGCTCAG
>JUHI01000067.1 GCA_000799755.1 Martinezella tropici | reverse complement strand
CGCCGAGGTCGATGGCGAAGACGGCCTCCAGCTCATCTGGTCCCGCCCGAACCGGGATTGATTGACATCGCGAGGCTCCGCCATCGGCGGAGCCTCTCCCACTCTAAGATTTTCCGCGATTTTCGTTTATTGGATGAAAATGGATGGAAAAATGGATCCCGGTGTGTCATATCTCATTTGGATGTAAATGGATGGGAAAATGGATGACGCAGATCGATCTCTCCAAATTGCGTATCACGCCGGAGATTCTGTCGCTGATCGCCGAAATCGATGAATTCAAAGGAGCGTGGCGCGCACTTGGCCGCATCGCGCCAGACCGCCTGTCCAGTTTGCGACGGGTCGCAACGATCGAAAGTATTGGATCGTCGACCCGCATTGAAGGTGCAAAATTAAGCGACCGTGAAGTCGAAAGACTTCTTTCGAGCCTTCGTATCGGCTCGTTCGCCAGTCGAGACGAACAGGAGGTTGCGGGATATGCCGAGGTGATGGAAACGATCTTCTCAGCCTTCGACGCAATCCCGCTCAACGAAAATCACATCCGACAACTTCATCGGGACCTGCTTGCCCACTCGACCAAGGACGAGAGGCACCGAGGAAACTGGAAGACACTTTCCAATAATGTCGAGGCTTTCGACGAAGATGGGCGAAGCCTTGGGATCGTCTTCGCGACAGCATCTCCATTCGATACGCCCGGCCGGATGTCGGAGCTGATAGCCTGGCAACAGGCCCAAGAGAAGGATGGCAAGTTCCACCCGCTCCTCATCGTCGCCGTCTTCATCGTAGTCTTCCTGGAGATCCATCCTTTCCAGGACGGTAACGGACGCCTGTCGCGAGCCTTGACCACCCTGTTGTTGCTTCGAGCTGGTTACCTCTATGTCCCGTACAGCTCTCTCGAAAGCGTAATCGAGCAGAACAAGGAAGCTTATTACCTCGCACTTCGCCGCACGCAGGGAACAATCCGAACAGAAGAACAAGACTGGAATCCGTGGGTTGCGTTTTTTCTTCGGAGCCTGCAGCGCCAGAAGCAGCGGCTTGAGCGCAAGATCGAACGTGAACGTATCCTATTGAGCGACCTGCCGGAACTATCCGTCACGATCCTCGAACTGGCACGAGAGCGGGGGCGCGTTACTGTCATGGACGCGGCCAAAGCCACGGGCACAAGCCGCAACACCGTCAAGGATCACCTTCGGGCGTTGACGGAACAGGGACATCTGGCCCTTCATGGAGCGGGTCGCGGGACTTGGTACGGCCTGACTTAAAGCTGGAGTGATTTGGTATGCCCATCCGCCGAGATCGGCAATACGATCAGCACCACTGTCGTGCCATCGATCCATAGTGTGTCGCCATCGACGACGCAGGTGATCCGATGGCCACGAGTGCATTTATCAAATTGTACCGGCGCCATATTTGGTGTGGCCAGTGTCGTCATAGCACTGAGCCCCAAGGCGATGGCGCTTAGATTGCCAGGGGCCATTGCGATTACCGCGAAGTTGGGTTTCTTCTCCTTTTCCGGAAGAAAAGCCGGATACCGAGCCGCCGAAGCGACCGTTCTATATCCGCGGCTTCTCTTCTGTCGGAGAAGATCGAGGAAGACTGCGACAGCATCGCGTTCGCTGGCAAAAGGCTGGACCTTCGTCTGGCCGTGCGCTCCGATCCGGCCCCAGCGGCGTATCAGGCAGATTTCTCCGAACAGATTGAGCTCGATCGTCATGGCATAGAAGCGAGCCATGTTGCGGGCTTCGTCCGTGCGTTCGACATAGAGCTGGTAGGGCTGTGAGATCATGATCTGAGAATCGTTGATCTCGGCAGCCGCGTCCAACGACACTTGATCGATATCCCGGCGGAAAAGCCTCCGACGCGGGAAAAACGATGACAAGGAGCACTCCGCATCCCGTTGTCATCGAGCTGGATGTGAAGGAT
>JUHI01000066.1 GCA_000799755.1 Martinezella tropici | reverse complement strand
GTAAGCGCCGTCTTTGTCCCATTTTGTCCGCTGCTTTTTGAGCATGGTTTCTCATGCGAGAAGGCTTCCATGTTATCTGGAAGCTGAATGATGGATGATGGATTTGTTGGTCGCTATGAGGTTGTTGAGCCGCGCGGCGGTAACCGGCGGTGGCCTGATGACGTGAAGGCTCGCATTGTCGAGGAAAGCCTTGAGCCTGGTGCGCGCGTTGTGGATGTCGCGCGTCGTCACGGTGTCATAGCAAACCAACTTTCCGATTGGCGACGTCAGGTGCGCGACGGCATTCTGGCCCTGCCGTTTGCGGCGTCAACGACGCCGTCGTCGCACGATGGCGGCGAGCCGGCATTCGTGCCTCTGGCAATCGCTGCGGAGCCGCCTGAGCCTGTCAATCCTTTGTCGACGCCAAAACTGGCCTCCGACTGGCCGCAGGCGGGATCAGCGGTGTTGACGTTGGAGATTGGCTCAGACGTTGTGATGCGAATTCCTGATGATGTGCTGGTGGAACGGGTCGCTGCTCTGGTTCGCGCTGTGCGAGGAGCGTCATGATCGTCGCTGGCCAACGCCTGCCGATCCTGATTGCAACACGGCCGGTGGACTTCCGCTGTGGGCATCAGGCGCTGGCTCTGATGGTGCAGACCGAGTTGAAGCTCGACCCGCATTCCGGGGTGACGGTGATCTTCCGGTCGAAGCGCGGTGATCGTCTGAAGATCCTGGTATGGGATGGCACCGGCATGGTGCTGACCTACAAAATTCTTGAACATGGAAGCTTTGCCTGGCCCAAGGTTCAGGATGGAACGATGCGTCTTTCCAGGGGGCAATACGAAGCGTTATTCGAGGGGCTCGACTGGCGGCGAGTGATGGCGCAACGGGTGATCGCGCCGTCGGCGGCAGGGTGAACATCCCGCTGCCTTTGCATTGTTTTATTTGGCTTTTCTGTGCTGCCTTGCTATGAGGCGGCATGTCGTCGCCGCTTGATCTCAGCCTGTTTCCGGACCTTCCGCCAGAGGTGGTAAAAGCCTTTGGGGCGATGCAGTTCGAACTGTCGGTCGAGCGTGCCGCACGTCAGCATGAGCAGGCTGTGGTGGCCGAAAAGGACGCCTTCATCGCCGAGTTGAAGGAACTGGTCGAGAAGCTTGAAGGTCAGGTTCACGACTATCGGCGCACGAAGTTTGGGCCGAAATCGGAAAAGCTCGATCCGGCGCAGATGGAACTGGCGCTAGAAGACCTTGAAACGGCGATTGCCGAAACACAGGCGCGGATCGCCGCCGTCGAGAAACAGATCGACGCCAGCGCATCCGATCTGGACAAGGCCGTTCCTCGCAAGGAGCGCAAGGCCCGTGCACTGCCCGAACACCTGCCACGAGTCGAGAGAGTGATCGAGCCCGAGAGCATCGTTTGTCCCTGCGGTTGCGGCAACATGGTCCAGATCGGCGAAGATCGGACGGAACGGCTCGACCGGGTCCCGGCACGCTACGAGGTGATCGTCACGATCCGCCCGAAATACGCATGCCCCAAAGGTCGAACGGGCGTCGTCCAGGCCAGAGCGCCAGCGCATCTTTTGGAAGGGAGCTGGCCGACCGAAGCCCTTCTGGCTGAGATTGCCGTCTCCAAGCATTCCGAACATATGCCGCTCAACCGGCAGGCCGAAGTCATGGCGCGACATGGGGTGCCGATAGACCGCACGGTCCTTTCCGATTGGATGGGGCGCACGGGCAGCGAAATCGCACCGGTGGTCGACCACATGGCAAAAGGGCTGCTGTGGGAAAGCACGCGGCTCTATGTCGACGAGACCACGGCCCCGGTGCTGGATCCTGGGCGAGGCAAGACGAAGACCGGCTATCTATGGGCCGTGTTGCGTGACGATCGCGGCTGGAATGGCTCCGCGCAGTCGGGCGTGGTGTTCCATTATCGGCCTGGGCGTAAAGGAGAATATGCCGCTGAAATCCTCGACGGCTTCAACGGCACAATCCAGGTCGATGCATACGGAGGCTATTCTCACCTCGCCACGTCGGATCGTATCGGCGGTGCTCCGCTGAAGTTGGCTTTCTGTTGG
>JUHI01000065.1 GCA_000799755.1 Martinezella tropici | reverse complement strand
GTAAGCGCGAATTTCTGTGCGCCTTCTGAAGGGCGGTGCTCTGATGCATGAAGTTTCCACCCGAAATAGGTGGACACCAAATCATGGATGAAGATGCTCCTAAACTGCAAGTGCGGCTTGTTGGTCGCGACGGCCGTCGTCGATATGACCCTGCGTCGAGAGATCGGCTTGTCGCGGCTTGCCTGGAACCCGGCGTTTCGGTCTCGCGTCTGGCGTTGGAGCACGGCGTCAATGCTAATCTTGTTCGGAAATGGGTGAAGAGAGCCAAAGAAGGACGTCCTTTGCCTCTGGTCTCGGGGTTCGTTCCGGTTCGGATTGCTGCAGATATTTCCTCGGCCTCTGGCGGCGATTTGCTGGCGAAGACCGAGCCATTGGGCAAGCACTCTCATGCACCCAAGGTGAGTGCTCTCCTGCCGAATGGGATTAGCCTGACCGTTGAGTACGACGATGTGGATGGACTGGTCGCAATCGTAGGAGCGCTGGGTCATGTTCAGACTGGGCGCTGATCTTGAGGTCTATTTGTACCGAGAGCCGATCGACTTTCGGGCAGGCATCAACAGCCTTGCAGTCCTGGTCCAGGAGACGATGGCGCTGGACCCGTTTGCTCCTGCGGTATTTGCCTTCTGCAATCGCCGGCGTGACCGGGTGAAGCTTTTGTTCTTTGATCGGTCCGGGTTTGTTATGGTCCTGAAGAAATTGACGGAAGACAAGTTCAGGTGGCCCCGCCGAGAGACTGTGGTGGTGACACTCTCGACCGAGCAGCTCCAGTGGATCCTGGACGGCATCGATATCGATGCGATGGTGCGCCATCCGGTTCGGCAATATCAGATCGCCGGCTGAGGATGGCGAATTGAGCTGTTGACGCGCAGGGCCGGTTCAGATTCAAGGATCTGATGACGAGAACCGGCGAGCCGAGCGTTGCAGAACTGATGGCGCAGTTGGCGGCAAATGCTGCCGAAATCGCCGCGCTCAAAGCCGAGAAGGAAGCGCTCTCGCAACGGGTCGTCAAGCTGGAAGAGGAGCTGGCACTGGCAAGGCTTCATCGCTTTGCCCCACGCAGCGAAAAGCATATTGATCGCCTCTTCAACGAAGCCGAAGAGGCTGCAGACGAAGATGATAGTGACGGCGGTGATGACGTTGTCGATCTCCCGGACACAGGCCTGCCGCCGGTCGAGAGCACCGCAGGAAAGAAACGCGGCCGCAGACCTCTGCCGGAAGACTTGCCGCGCGAGCGTGTCGAATACGACCTTGCTGACGATCAGAAGGCTTGCCCGTGCTGCAACAGTCAAATGCATCGCATGGGCGAGGCCGTTACTGAACAGCTCCATATCGAGGTCAAGGCAAAGGTTCTGCAGAATGTGCGGTTCAAATATGCTTGCCGCCATTGCGACCGCACCGGGATTAACACGCCCGTCGTAATCGCTCCAATGCCGCCACAACCCCTGCCAGGCAGCATCGCTACTGCCTCGACGCTAGCCTTCGCGCTGGTTCATAAATACGTCGACGGCACCCCGCTCTACCGCGTGGCACAGACATTCGAGCGGGCCGGCGTTCCGATCAGCCGCGGCGCTCTTGCTCACTGGGTAATCGGTTCGAGCGAGAAGCATCTTCATCGCATCTATGACGCTCTGAAGCTGCGGCTCCGATCGCAACCCCTCATTCATGGTGATGAGACAACAGTTCAGGTCCTTAAGGAGAAGGACAAGGAAGCCACCAGCACGTCGTATATGTGGGCATATCGCAGTGGCGAGGACAGCGACGAGCCAATCGTGCTTCTCGATTATCAGCCCGGCCGCGGCCAGATTTACCCTCAGACCTTCCTCGGAGACTACCGCGGCATATTGGTGAGCGATGGCTACACTGCATGGCGCACATTGAATGGTGCAACCCATGTCGGATGCATGGCCCATGCCAGGCGACGCTTCGTTGACGCGCTCAAGGCCAGAAAGAACGGCGGCGGGCCGCCGGAGCAAGCGCTTCGGTTCTTCGAGCAGCTTTACAGGATCGAGAGGCAGGCCCGAAGCGAAAAGAACGGCGCCAATGAAACGCAGGCCGACTGCATTCGCCGCTTCCGACAACAACACAGCTTGCCCGTCCTGAATGCCCTAAAGGCGTGGCTCGACGCCATCGCGCCAAAGGTTGTGCCGGATACCAAGCTCGGCGATGCCGTGTCCTACACTTTGAACCAATGGGATTACCTGACACGCTACACCGGCGACGGCAGGATGCCGATCGATAACAATGTTCTCGAACGCGAGATCAGAGTTTTTGCGACCGGAAGAAAATCGTGGCTGTTCAGCGACACCGCCGATGGAGCCAAGGCCAGTGCCGTGATCTACAGTCTGATGCTCACTTGCCGCGCCTGTGGCGTCGATCCGCTGGCATGGCTGCGCCACGTGCTCACCGAGTTGCCGCAGCGGACGGAAGCGGCCGACATAGGTGACCTGTTGCCGATCAACTTCTCCAAAGCCTCTGCCGCCGCCTAACAGAGCCGGAATAATCACTACAGATCCGAGGGCGGTTCACCGGTCAGGCCGTCAATGCGCATGGAAAATCGCGCTTAC
>JUHI01000064.1 GCA_000799755.1 Martinezella tropici | reverse complement strand
TCATCTTCGCTTCCTTTGATAGAGCTACGATGAGCCGAAAATCCTCTCTTCTCAATTAAACCAATTCTGTCTCAAGGGCGCTGATGTCGGACAGATTTGGATTGCAGGTATTGTTCATCTATTTCTATGTATATGTCTGGTACTTCAATGAAATTAAATGGCGAAAGCATTGCTAATTCAAAAAAATTATTCTACACGTGTTTATCGGATTTGCTTCGTTAGCTTTGTTTCTGCGTGCAAGCGCATTTGCTGATCTTCCCTCTCAAGCTCGATCATTGATCGCCCGCATATCTGCGGCGTCGTAATTTCATGCGATTGAAAGGACATCGTCATGGCTAAAGGCATCGTGAAATTCTTCAACATCAATAAGGGGTTCGGCTTCATTGCTCCGAGTGACGGATCTGCGGATGTGTTCGTCCACATCTCCGCGGTAGAGCAGTCCGGCATGTCTTCTCTCAGGGAAGGCCAGACGATTTCCTTCGACTTGGTACAAGATGTGCGCAACGGCAAGAACGCCGCGCAGAACCTTTTATCCGCCTAATCAATCAGGCGATCTGCTCGCATCGCTTTGCCCCGAAAGCACCAGCGTTGCGGGACTGAGAGCTTTGAAAAGGTCGGGCAACCCCCGGCCTTTTGTTTTGGAGAGACAGAATGACAAAGACAAATGCAGAGAAGATCCTTCGGCGAGCGCTGCGCCAAGTCAACAACACGAGTGGCGGCGGGCATCTGGGCGGCACGAATTTTGGACAGGCCTTCGATGCGAAAACATCGTCTAGCAAGAGCAGGAACGATAAATCCCGCAAGCCGCCGCGCATCAAATAGCCTTAAATGGAGAGCGATACTGATCTATCAGTGTCGCTCTCGTCTCGCCTTGACCAGTATATCGCGATCCTTCGAGGCTATGGAACGGCTTCTTGTAAAGGCGGCTCTTTGCGATGGCCGCACCAAGCGGCTAGCTCGTCAGTGCTCGCTGCTCTACGCTCCAAGAAGGAAACAGCCATGCAAGTCGAAAATCTCCCCCCTCCGTCCGGATTGGGGGTGGCGTCAAACTCTCCTGATCCGATAGGTGCAGAAGTACTCGGGCCTCCGGATTTGAAGGTCTCCGATGAGGCGGCTAGAGAAGCCTATGAGCGTGGCGGCGAAGCCGGCATGCGGGACGTGGCAGATGAGGAAAATCCTTATCCGGAACGAAGCGTGCTCGCCAAGGCTTACGAACACGGCTATCTTGATGGCCAAAAAGTGCAACGATAGAACTGCAATCCATTGAAATGGACGGGTTCTTTTCAGGATTTCGTGGGAACTGTACCCAGCCCTGTTGGAAGAGCCGTAGTGGGGTCCGCGAATCCTTGAGGGTCCCAAATTGACTTGTCGTATCGGTTGCCACCGCAGATATTTCCCTCTGCGAGGGTGTCGGAGAGGAAATTAGTGGGCTCTGTCATTAACGTCGGATTCTCGCTCATCTGGGAGACGCCGGTCCTCATCCAGGAAGCTGGCTTTTGCACCCGAGCCATCAGCGGGCCAAGAGAAGCGCTTCGATATCTGCAGAAAGATTTCGATCAACACTCCGGCCAGCTTTATTGGGACGCGGTTTTTTCCTGTATGACAGCGCTTCGATATCGCTCCGCCCCGAGCGTTGCCCGTCAGTATTTTCTTTTCGCCTGCGACAATGCGCATATCGACGCCAGTTAGCCTGGCGACTTTGTGGTGACTATCGAGTGGAAAGGAGCTAGCGGTTCAGCGTTCACGGAATCACGGAACCGCTCCATCCTTGAGATCGCGAAGACTCAGATTAAAGCGGAAGTAGGATCAGGCAACACGCGCCGCAATCTTGCTCGACAAGTCACGATTCCTTAGCGCACCGTTCTCTTGGAGCAGAGCCATCCCAATTTCTTCAAAAGCTCAATCAATATTAGCGGGCACCGGAAATGGAAACGATCCAACGACCGTCTCCTGCTCCTCGACGTCGTCCGGCTATTTGGCTACGTGCCAGACGTTGCCAATGCCATCGCCGTTCATCTCGCCTGCCTTTTTGTCTCCGGCAAATGTATAAAGCGGTTTTCCGCCATATGCCCAAATTTTCTTGCCGTTAGCATCCTGGACCAAAGACCATTCGCCCTCTGCCTTGGCTTGGTCGGCAGCGTGAAAAGCTGGCCACTTTTTGAGGCAATCCTTGTCGCAGTTTGATTTACCTTGAGCATCCTTGTCGAAGGTGTAAAGCGTCATGCCCTTTTCCGTGGCCATGATCTTGCCCATTTTAGTGTCGACCATCTTGACGGGCTCGGCTGCCAGAGCCGGCAAAGTTGTTGCGGCGAAAAGGCCGATCGCGATCAGCAGCGTTTTCATAACTTCCTCCCATTCGGACTGCCGACGGAATGTCAGCAGTGCCCGACACAGTCGAGGGAAACGTTCGGAAATCAATGTTTTTCCATTGAGCGCCCGGGTACACGGCCACGGCAACCGCCTTCAATGTCAAAACCACTCTTGATTGCTTTTGCTCTGCTTCAATCAACTCAGCAATGCGCCCAGGCGGCTCGTAAGCCAGCGTGTTCTTCGGATGGCCACTGTTATAGCGGGCTCGGGCCTCGCGACGATCATGAAGGATGCCGGACTGACGAATGGCGCCTTTTATCCGCACTTTCCATCAAAGCCAGCTTTCGGAGGCGCGGCCTATATCGAGACGGGCCGTGCGAACGGCAAGGTCGTGATCAAGGTGCATTAACTCCGGAACCGCCAGGCTAGGCATTCGCCGGTCGAAAACGCGACCAGTCGTTTCATTGTAAGCGCCGTCTTTGTCCCATTTTGTCCGCTGCTTTTTGAGCATGGTTTCTCATGCGAGAAGGCTTCCATGTTATCTGGAAGCTGAATGATGGA
>JUHI01000063.1 GCA_000799755.1 Martinezella tropici | reverse complement strand
CCATCATTCAGCTTCCAGATAACATGGAAGCCTTCTCGCATGAGAAACCATGCTCAAAAAGCAGCGGACAAAATGGGACAAAGACGGCGCTTACGTTCCATCCTTATCAAGAACGCCCCGAAGTTTGATCCCCGTCAATGCGGGCCTGGTCCGTAGGCTTAGGATCATGGCCAATCGCCAGCCCGGCCACGCAAACGAAGCACCATTGGAATGGAGGAAACGCTCGTGTCGGAACAGCAATGGAATGTGACAACGCGCGACGGCTCGCGGGTCTTGGTTAGACCAGCGGGCAATGACGATGAAAAGCTCCTCGGCGAACTTTTCGATCACATCAGCCCGCAAGATCTCCGCTTCCGCTTTTTGTCAGCGATCAAGCATGTCTCCCGTAGGCAGATCGCAGATCTGATCGGTGTCGATCATAGCGCCGTGGAAAGCTACATCGCTTTTGCCCAGGATACGGCGACACCGGTGGCGACAGCCGTGCTCGCTTGCGACCGCGGAAAAGGACGGGCTGAAGTCGCCATTTCCGTACGGAGCGACTTCAAGGGCCACGGACTCGGCTGGGAACTTTTGAGCTTGATGGTCCAGGAAGCCAAAAACCGAGGTCTGGATAAAATCGAGTCCATCGAAGACAGAAGCAACTTCGACGCGGTTGAGCGCGAGCAGAACATGGGGTTCAGGGTCCAGCCCTATCCGGATGACCCGACACTTTTGCTGCTGTCCAAGTCGTTGGTCGCCTGAGGAGTTGGCCAAGCTGGTGTCTCTGCTCGCCACCTGAGTGCTCACACCACCATCGCCACAGCGCAATTCCGATAACAAGAGGAGGTCTCAATGCACAAGATGATGCGGGCTGCTGTCGTAAGGGAATTCGGCAAGCCATTGTCGATCGAATACAAGCAGATTCCACAACCAGGGCCGGGCAAGATCCTCGTCCGGGTGAAGGCCTGTGGCGTCTGCCATACCGACCTGCATGCGGCCGACGGCGATTGGCCCGTGCGCCCATCACTTCCATTTACACCGGGACACGAAGTGGCGGGTGTGGTCGCGGCGGTCGGTGCAGGCGTCACCAACTTCAAGGACGGGGATCGTGTCGGTATCGCGTGGCTCCATGACGCCTGCCTCAGATGCGAATACTGCGAGACGGGATGGGAAACGCTGTGCGACCATCAGCACAATACCGGTTATAGCTGCGATGGCGGCTTCGCAGACTATGTCGTGGCCGATGCCGCCTTTGCAGCTCGCCTGCCTGAACACATCGATTTCGCGGAAATCGCGCCCATCCTCTGCGCCGGTGTGACGACCTATAAGGGTCTCAAGGAGACCGAGGCTCGTCCCGGCGAATGGGTCGTGATCTCGGGCGTCGGCGGCCTGGGCCACGTCGCCATTCAATACGCCAAGGCAATGGGATTGAAGGTTATTGCCCTCGACATCGAGCCGGCGAAACTCAATCTGGCGCGCATGGCCGGAGCTGACTTCGCCATCAATGCAACAGTTCCGGATACCATGTCGGAAGTCATTAAGCTAACGCAGGGCGGCGCCCATGGCGTTCTTGTGACAGCGGTGTCGCCGTCGGCTTTTTCGCAGGCTCTGTCGCTGGTGCGCAAGAAAGGAACGATCAGTCTGGTCGGTCTTCCGCCGGGTCAGTTTGCGACGCCTATCTTCGATGTTGTTCTGAAACGCATCACCGTTCGCGGCTCCATTATTGGGACGCGCCGCGATCTCGACGAGGCGATTGCCTTTGCCGCGGATCACAAAGTCAAGGCTGCCATCCAGCGTGCGCCGTTGAACGATGTGAATAAGGTATTGGCCGATCTAAAGCACGGACGCGTAGATGGGCGCATCGTCCTTGAAATGGCCATGGATGCTGCGGAGGAGCAATCCAAAAGGGAAGCCCTTCGGGTTTGAGTTTGGCGGCAGAGACAGCGCATGTTCTGAGAACTGCAATAATCCATGATCAACGAAGGAAATTAACATGCGTGAACCGCGCTGGCAGAACTGGCTTGGCCTCCTTCTTGGTACATATATCTTCGCAGCGCCGTGGCTGGCGCCTTACGTTCTTCCATTCGCTGCGGGCTCGACGATGGTATGCGTAACTGGCACCGCCATCGGGCTGGCGATTGCCTGCGTCTCCATTCTCGGGATTCTTGATCCGGGCGCGTGGGGCGATTGGCTGAAATTCTGGCTGGGCCTGATCCTTCTGCCCGCACCATGGGCCCTCCGCTTCAGCGAGCATATGTTCTTCACATTGAGTTTTGTCTCTGCGGCGATGCTCCTGATCGTCGTTAGTGGGCTGGCATTCGCCTCAAGACCTCCACGGATGGGAAGCGACTAGCAGGCATAGCTTCGCATCGGCTAGATGCGCAGCACTTCCTTCCGGCATGAGCGGAAATCTTCAGCCACTCAATGCAGCCGATCGCACTGGCCTGACCTTGATGTACGTGAAAGGACGATAATGAAGCGATTGCTCCGCCTCGCAGAAGGCAAGCTGCGGCCCCAGGATCTGGAAATCGTCAAAGGTGTTTTTGACCTGGTCGCCAGTCAGCCATGGTTCGATCCCAACGAGTACTCAGCGGAAGGTTTTGCGGTGCGATTGATTGCTCTCTATCGGTACGGCTTAACTGACCCGAGGCATCTCGAAAAGATCGCGCTTGTATGGGCAGTTAAAGATTTCACCCGCAGTATGACGAATGATCAGCGGGCAAAGTTGAAGGCTAGCTATGGGACTAGACGATCGTCCAGCGACGACTTGCCTTAGTGTTAGGCCGACGCTCCCAAACTCCGCCCGGAATGCCTTCGTCATGATCCCCATGCCCCCGTCGCGATTGTATCTGCGAGTGACAGCCGCGTCACACGGCCCCTTTCGTCCGTCATCGCGAAGGATGGCGACTGCTCGGCGCTTCCATTGTCATACCACGCGATGGCCAAATGGAGCAGATCCTCGTTGACCGGCTGACGAAGGAAGCCGTCGAGCAGGTGTTCAGCCAGTTCGAGATTAGGATAGAATCGAAAATCGCCTGGCCGCCTTAGGTGACCGACTCATAAGATCGTATCCAAATCCGAATTGATGCGAGCTGAACGGCTGCGAGGAAATTGTCGTCGCGTTTGTCGTATCGCGT
>JUHI01000062.1 GCA_000799755.1 Martinezella tropici | reverse complement strand
AGAATGACGTGATTGATCGGTGTCGCCTCATCCGCATGATCAGCGCCGCCGCCGGGGCCGTCATCCCTCCCGTCGACCCGGCCACCATCTCCCTGAGCAGACAACATGCCAACCTCTGCCTTGCTGGCTCTCGGGGAGTTAAGAACGGGTAGGTCGCTCGCCTAGCGCTGGAATGGATTTGAAACCTCCGATTTGTTCGACACGCCGGACTTCACCGGCACCAACGATCAAATCGAGGAAAATAGCGTGACAAAGCGAAAGTATAGACATCGCCGCAGCGTCGATGTTCGCATCAATTGGCTGCAACCACATGTCGACGGCTTCAAGCACTGGCTTGTCCAGCGGAATTACTCGGCCGCGACGATAACGGAGGTGGTGCGCCTTCTGGCATTGTGGGGCGATTGGGTACGTGCCGCCGGCCACGACGTCGACACACTTACCGCGGGCTTGAGCGCTTCCGCATCAGTGTTCCACGGCAATAGAACTGCCCGTGCGCCACAGGGTGCTGCCAAGCTGTTCGTCGAATATCTTCGCGAGCTGGACATCCTGCCGCCGGAGCAACGCCCCTCATTGGACGACCTGGCCCGAATTGGCTGCTTTCCGTCGGTGGATGCGAGAACAACGCGGTGTCAAAGCTTCCACTCTTGATACCTATCAAGCCGTCCTCGTGAAATTTATGACGTCCTTGTGTGCTGATCCAGCTGCTTACACAGCTTCAGCAATCCGCATGTTCGTACTCGAGTCCGCCAAGCCGCACGGACGCCATTGGGCACAGAGCATTACCGTCGCCACGCGCGCCTACCTCAAATATCTCGTCGCAATGGGAAAATGTCCCGCCGGTCGGGAACACGCGGTTCCGAACTTCGCAAGTTGGCAATTGGCGACGACGCCGCGCTTTCTTGCGCAAAGTGACATCGACCGCCTCCTTGCCACATGTGACGGCGAAAGCCGGTTACGCGATCGCGCAGTCATGCTCTTGCTGGCTCGATTGTGCCTCAGGGCAAGCGAAGTCAGCACTCTTAGCTTCGACGACATTGACTGGAAGAATGGCCGAATAGCACTTATCGGCAAGGTTCGGCGTGAGGAATGGCTGCCGCTGCCCCAAGAGGTTGGCGACGCCATACTGGACTATATTGAGCGGGCAAGACCGCGCATTGCGACGACGCGAGTGTTCCTGACGGATATCGCGCCAATCAGACCACTGAGCCGCATTGCCGTGAAGTGCATCGTGCGTCGCGCGCTCGACAGAGCAGGAATTGAAAGCATCCATCGCGGTGCGCATGTGTTGCGTCACTCGGCAGCGACGGCGATGCTGCGTAGCGGCGCAAGCCTTGCCGGCGTCGGGGCAGTGTTGCGCCACCGTTCTCCATCAACGACGGCGCTGTACGCCAAGGTAGACATCGGCCTGCTGTCGGAAATCGCGCAGCCTTGGGGCGGGAGGTTGCCATGCTGAGCGCTGACGTCAGTCGCTATCTTAGTCTACGTCGAGCGCTCGGTTACAAGCTGATCAAGGCCGAACGGCATCTTCTGGCGTTCGCGCGCTTTGCATCCGAGCGGGGCGAGAGCCACGTTCGGGCTGCAACGGTTCTCACATGGTTGCCTACGGCTGCTAAAACGCCGAACTCCATGGCGCATCGCCTGACGAACCTGATCGGGTTTGCCCGCTTTCTTCATGCGGAAGATCCGCGTCACGAGATCCCGCTTGCGGATATCAAGCGGGCCACCAATCGACCGGTGCCCTACATCTACACAAAAGACGAGATCGCCCGGATCCTCGATATTGCCGGCAATCTCAGGCTCCAAAAGCCCAATCCGCTGCGCCGCGAACTCTATGTCACGCTCTTCGGTCTGATCGCGGCTACTGGACTTCGCATCTCCGAAGCTCTTGCACTCAGGCTCGACGACATCCTGCCCGATGGCGTGTTGCACATTCGGGAAACAAAGTTCCGCAAGAGCCGACTGGTGCCGCTGCACGCCACCGTCATGGAAGCGCTCCAAGGCTATCTTGAGGTCCGGCGCCAACGCGCAGGCGAGAGCGATTGGCTCTTCCCATCCGTCCAGCACCGACAGCTCTACCCGACGACCGTCAATTGTACGTTCCGCTCCCTGCTGCGACGAGCGGGTATTGCGCCGGAGCGAGGTCAACCGCCACGCATCCATGACCTTCGTCATACGTTCGCAACCCGGGTGCTGGAACAATGCGGCGCCGGTCGCAGCGAAGTTGCCAGGCACTTCGTCGCCCTGTCGACGTACCTGGGTCATGTCAGTATCCACAATACATACTGGTATCTTCAGGCGACGCCGGAGATGATGGCCGACATCGCCGCGGCGGCAGAGGCTTTGGTCGGGGAGAAGGCCGCATGACCGAGCTCGCCCCTCTCATCACCGGCTTCCTGCGAGACTACATGCCCCGACAGCGAGGTTACAGCTCACAAAGCTGCGAGACATACGCGTTCAGCTTCAAGCTGCTGTTCAACTTCGCAGCAAGACGGCTCGGCACTCGTCCGTCTCTGCTCACGATCGAAGACCTCGATGCACCGATGATCGTGGCTTTCCTCGCTCACATTGAACAGGATCGCGGCAACAGCGCGTCGACGCGCAATGTGCGGCTCGCCGCCATCAAGGCGTTCATGCGCTACCTCGAGCATAAGGTGCCGTCCGCACTGGAGCAGATCGGGCGGGTCCATGCGATCCCGACCAAACGCCATGATCAGAAGCTCATTCGCCATCTCACAATGGAAGAGGTCCGAGCGATTCTGAACGGACCCGACCTTACGACGAGATCTGGCATCCGTGATCGGGCGATGATCCATCTCTGCTTCGCCGGAGGCTTGCGAGTGTCAGAATTGATCGGAGTTTTGACGGCAAATCTGTCGCTTCGCCACGGCGCCAGCGTAACAGTTCTGGGAAAAGGCCGCAAGGAACGCTGCCTGCCGCTCTGGAAAGACACTGCGCGCGACATTCGCGCCTGGTTAAGTGTCCGGGGCGAGGTCCGTGTGCCGGAGCTCTTCGTCAATGCTCAGGGCGACCCGATGACCCGCGCCGGCTTCGAGTATGTCCTCGACAAGTATGTCGTCAAAGCAGCCGGGAGCTGCGTATCGCTTCGCGACCGTCGCGTCTCACCTCATCAGCTTCGGCACGGCTGCGCAGTCGTCATGCTGCAGGCGACCCACGACATCCGCAAGGTCGCCCTCTGGCTCGGCCACGCCGATATCCGCACGACGGAGGTTTACCTCCGCATGGACCCGTCCGAGAAATTGGAAGCTGTCGAGGCGGTTGTTCCGCCGGAACTGAGGCGGGGCCGGTTTAAGGCTCCGGATGCACTGATCGCATCGTTGCTTTCGGGTTTGGAAATACCGACGTAGTCAGAACGGGGTGCGCCCCAGAGCGGAGTTCCCCACCGGTACGGTCTGATCCGCTTCATCTGATATCGCGCTCGGCATGGCCGTAATCCCATGTCGGGCGCAGCTTGTCCCATGCACCAGGGAGATGGTGGCCGGGTCGACGGGAGGGATGACGGCCCCGGCGGCGGCGCTGATCATGCGGATGAGGCGACACCGATCAATCACGTCATTCT
>JUHI01000061.1 GCA_000799755.1 Martinezella tropici | reverse complement strand
TCTCATCGATGAAGACAAGCCGGTTGGGATCGAGATCGAGTTGACCCTCGAACCAGTCCCGACGGCGCTTCAAGAGATCGGGGCGTTCTTGCTCCAGTGCATGTGCGGTCTTTTTTTGAACGTCCAGCCGCGCTTGCGCAGCCAGACATCGAGACCGCTGCGACCGATGGAAACTGTCCTCTCTTCGGCCAACCTCAGAACCATCTCGTTGAGGGTGATGTCTTTTTCCTCTTCGATCATACCCACGATAAAATCCTCGTGGACATCCAGGCGTGAGCCGCCGCGCCGTCCTTGCTTCGCCGGCGTCATTTGGCCCTGCCGCGCGCTGGCAATCCAGGCGATGGCCGTTGACACACCGATCCCAAACCGGGCCGCCGCCGATCGCGCCGACATTCCATCATGTGACGCCGCCAGAACGCGGCTGCGAAGATCATCGCTGAAAGCGCGGGTCATATTGCCTCCGACCAAATCACCAGTCGGACAATGGAATCAGAAATCAACCAACAACGGAATCTGGAGGGTTATTTGAGGTCGCATGGGCAGTGCGGCGACTTCGGGCGACCTCATGTAAGCCGGATTGAACTAAGACGCGGGTTGTTTGACGCCGCTATGGGGAATTGAGAGCCAACCCGCCGGAGATGAAGTGCGCCGCATCTCGTGCCGAGTGCTTTGCGGGTAATACTGAGCCAGGGACGAGGCTTTCAAGGGCGGTTTGGCGAGGTCTTCGCTGACTTTGCTGCGATATTGGAAGGGATCCGCAGATTTTTAAGCTGGCAGAGGGCGAGTAATATCGCTCGCTGGCGACGCGCTGGACGACTGGGAATACTCTGAGAGACCGATTGTTGTCGGGCATCACGATGTATCGCACCGGAAGGATGATGGTCGCGGTGGCGCTACAGGCGGTACGGTGAAGTTAGTTCGACGCATGGGCCACCGGCAGTCGGGGCATTCGTGGGCCTGTGCGTGCTGCGGTTTGGCCGAATTGGATTGCCCGCTTATTGGCGATAGTTGGCCAAGGAGGCTTCTACAAACACCGATACGATCCCGCCGATGACAATTGGCGAGAAAGCCGAAATGGCGCATGCGGTGGAAGCCGTCTGGAAGCACATGGAGGAGAAATCGTCGGATAAACTCGTGGGGATGAAGACGCATGATCTTCTGACGGTCGCGACTGTTGCCACGATAATCCTTCCATCGAAAGGCGACATGGTCGCTATCGGCATGAACGATGCGGCTGTTTGCGATGGCGACACGATGGGTGTAGCGGCCGAGATAGGCGAGCACCTGATCTGGACCGCCGAATGGCGGCTTCGAATAGACAACCCATTCAATGCTGCGAGCGCAGGCAAGATGGCGGGCGAATGTTTTGTCATCGTTGAGATGAGCGAGGTCGTTGAAGAATTGCAGCTCGCTTTTGGCAAAGGCTTCAGCCAGAGCTGTCAGGAAAAGCCGCCGGAACAGACGTGACAGCACGCGGACGGGTAGAAAGAAGCCAGATCGGCAATTGATCCACCTTGTTCGATCGGGTGAGAGCCCTCCACCCGGTACGACACAATGAACATGGGGATGGTGGGTCATGGCTTGGCCCCAGGTGTGAAGCACAGCAGTTACACCGATCTCTGCGCCAAGCCATTTGGGGTTAGCTGCGATGGTCTGCAGCGTCTCAGCCGAGATCCGCATCAACAATCCATAGACCACCGCCTTGTTCTGGAAGGCGATCTCAGCGATGGCGCTTGGTAGCGTGAAGACCACATGGAAATACGGCACCGGCAAGAGATCAGCGATACGGGCGTCGACCCATTCCTTACGTGTAGCTCCCTGGCACTTTGGGCAGTGACGATTACGGCAGGAATTATAGGAGATGCGGGTCCTGCCACACTGATCGCAGGCATCGACATGACCACCAAGTCGGGGCGTCCGGCACGCTTCTATCGCTCCCATGACGCGCCGTTCGCTGTGGCCTAGATGACCGGCGTTCTCTCGTCTGTAAGAGCCCCCGTGTCGCCGAAAGATGTCCGCAACCTCAAAGGTCGGACGCACTCGACTACGGTTCCGGCGGCGTTACTTCAAGTTGCAGCCGATCAAGTGGGCTGGCTGTCGATCGGATCGTATCGGTGGAAACCTGTGTATAATGCGCCGTGCTGGATAGGTGGGCATGCCCCAGCAGGACCTGGATGATCCGGATATCGGTGCCATTCTCCAGCAGGTGAGTTGCAAAGGAGTGCCGCAGCGTATGGACGGTGACGCGCTTTGAAAGGCCGGCTGCCGCGACCGCCGACCGACAGGCAGCATTCAAAACGGTCGGCTCGATCGGCTTATCGGCATCACGTCCTGGAAACAGGAACATGGTGGGACGTGAGATGCGCCAATAGCGGCGCAGGATGCCTAAGAGTTCGTTTGATAGCATGACGTAACGGGCTTTGGCGCCTTTGCCATGCCGGACATGGATCACCATCCGCGAGCTGTCGATATCCTCGACTTCCAGTCCACAGACCTCACCGATTCTCAGACCTGCGGCATAGGCCGTGGTCAACGCAACACGCGCCTTCAGACTGGAGACCGCCTCAAGAAATTGAGCCACCTCGTCCGCCGACAGAACAATAGGGAGCTTGCGTGGTTCGCGCGCATAGGGGATCCGATCCGGGATATCGTCCTGGCCAAGCGTGATCCCATAGAAAAATCGAAGGGCACATACGATCTGGTTTAACGAAACCCACGATATCCCGGTTGAAACAAGGTGGACCTGAAAGGTGTGGATATCCGCAGGACCAAGCCGATCGGGTGATCGGCCGAAATAGCGGCTGAACTTCTGGACTGCGTTGATATAGGATCGCTGGGTTGCCGGGGACAAATTGCGGACCGTCATGTCCTCAATCATCCGGCGGCGAAGAGGGCTTATCTCAGCCATCGGGGCCTCCTGTCTGAAGGGTGGGTTGCAACACAACCATCCTCTCAGTCAGGGCGCTCTCCTCAAAGGCCGCCACAAATCGCCGCGATCAGCGGCTTAGTTCAATCCTCAATCCGATTCCGCGTTCAATGGACGCGCTCTAGCCAAAACTGGCCCAGTTTGAAGGGTTCAGATCAGTTCAGATCAAATCATGAAACTGAAATACTATGCCGATCCGGAGTTTAAGGCTATGTTCGATCTGCTATGAAGGATTGCGATGACCTCATTCGATGACAGCCTTGCCCATCTGCCGCCGTCAAGCGCCGCGAACTGGAACGTGTGACGGGCATCCTGTTCAATGCGTTCGAGCAAGCCCAGAAGGGCAAGCTATCGGACAACCGCAAAGGCGGCCGCATCCTCAAGCTCATCCTCTTCGGCTCCTATGCTCGCGGCAACTGGGTCGAGGATCGCTCATCGGGATATTTGTCCGACTACGATCTGCTGATCATCGTCAACTCAGAGACATTTACCGATCATGATGATTTCTGGCGGGCGGCGGATGAGCGCATCGCCCAGGAGATCGTCGGTGGAGACATCCGCACGCCGGTCAACTTCATCGTCCATTCCTATCAGGACGTGAACGATCAGCTCGCCCAGGGCCGCCCCTTCTTCACGGACATCGCCCGCGACGGCCTCATGCTCTACGAGGCAGAGGGCTTTCCCCTTGCATCACCAAAGCCACTTTCCGAAGAGGACATTCGAAAGGAAGCCAGAAGGCATTTTGAGCACTGGTTTCCCAGTGCGGCTTATAATCGCAAGCTCGCTGAATACGCCATTGCAGATGGGGAGCGGAATCATGCGGCATTTAATCTACATCAGACCACCGAGCGTCTATATCACTGTATCCTGTTGGTGCTAACGCTTTACAGTCCGAAACTGCATCGGCTGGACAAGCTGCGCGCCAATGCCGAGGGTATCGATGCCAAGCTGATCGAGGCATGGCCACGCGACAGCCGTTTTGCAAGGCGCTGCTTTGCCCGCCTTACGCGCGCCTATGTCGATGCCCGCTATTCCTCCGCCTACGAGATCACGGATGAAGAGCTTGCCTGGCTTGTCGAGCGTATCGGAGCGTTGACAGACCTGGTCGGCCAAGTTTGTCGCGAGCGGCTCGGCGATGAGTGAGAGCTGTCGGACTGGGAGGGTTTGTTCACGGCTTATCGAGGTGCAGCCAACTCACAGGCCGCCGTTGAGGTTCCGGTGTTCTCTAATATTCATCGATGAGGCAATACAAGGGGTCAACTCTTCGCTTCGCAGCAGTTAAGGATTCAGACGCACAAGGGGTTGCTCACTGTCCTTGCCATTCGTCAACTTCGCCGACACAACGGATCTCCTCGTTCTGGCCAAATCAGCAATCGCAATTGCATTCTTTAGCTTCGTAACATCGATTCCAAAAAGCTTCTCTATAATTCGTCATGGCTCGTCGCCCTGTCGTGAGGATCGGCTTGGCCTATCCGAGCAACCCTCGGAAGATTAGTGCAGGGCGAGCCACCTCTGCCACGAAGAAGGACACACGGAATTACGTCCCAACTCATTATTCGAACACTTCGGCATCGGCGAGCAAAGGCTGTCGCTGGTCTTTGGGGGAGAGCGTCGGCTCACCGTTCAGCATCCAGTCGATGCCGATCTGCGGGTCGTTCCAGCGAATGCCGCGGTCGCTCTCCGGGGCATAGTAGTTGGTGGTCTTGTACACAAACTCCACATCATCGCTCAGCGTCAGGAAGCCATGGGCAAACCCCTCAGGTATCCAGAGTTGGCGCTTGTTTTCGGCCGACAAGAGAACACCGACCCACTGCCCGAATGTCGGAGACGATTTCCGGATGTCGACCGCGACGTCGTAGACCTCGCCGACCACGACACGCACCAGCTTGGCCTGCGCATGCGGCGGCAACTGATAATGAAGACCGCGCAGGACGCCCTTTCCCGACCGGCTGTGGTTGTCCTGCACGAAGTTAGCGCTTCGTCCGACTACGGCTTCGAACTTGAGCGCACTGAAGCTTTCGAAGAAGAAGCCGCGATCGTCGGCAAATACCGTCGGCTCGATGATCTTGACGTCGGGGATGGCGGTATCGATGGCTTTCATTCGTCGTCCTGCTCGGATTGTTCGCACGGGAGATGCGGCAACTGGCGCGCCGCGATCGTTAGAATATCTGCTCGCGCAGTATCCCCAGGAGATATTGCCCATAGGCGTTCTTCTTCAGCGGATGCGCCAGCGCCTCGACGTCAGATGCGCTGATCCAGCCGCTGCGATAGGCAATCTCCTCGGGGCAGGCGACCTTCAGCCCCTGCCGGTTCTCGATCGTGGCAATGTAGTGGCTGGCCTCCAGCATGGATTCATGCGTGCCCGT
>JUHI01000060.1 GCA_000799755.1 Martinezella tropici | reverse complement strand
AGCCGGGGTCCAGCGGCACATAGGCCCCTCCAGCCTTCAGCACCGCAAGAAGCCCGACAACCATTCCAACCGAACGCTCCACGCAAAGCCCGACACGATCGTCAGGCCCGACACCAAGCCCGATCAGACGATGCGCCAGCCGGTTCGCACGCGCATTCAACTCCCCGTAGCTCACCTCAACGTCGCCCTGAACAACCGCAATCGCGTCCGCATCCTGACGAACCTGTGCCTCGAACAGCTCATGGATGCAAAGGTCAGAGCCATAGTCATGCACCGTCGCGTTCCAACCCTCCACAAGCTGCAAACGCTCATCCGACGGCAAGAGATTGAGGCGCCCGACCGGGCCTACCGAAACGCCCTGGCTCAGCGCTTCTTCGGCAAGCACCACCAAGTGCCTGCTCATTCGTTCGGTTTGCTCGTCGGAGAGCTTCGTCTGGTCATATATCCACCGCAAGGCTCCATCCGAAGCCCGAATCTGCAGTGTCAACACGCCGCCAACAACGCCCTGATCGGCAATCTCGGACTTAGGGCGGCTATCGTCGCCAATAATGGCTATGCCAAAGTCCCAAGGGAAGGCGCGCCGCAATTCCGCGATCCGGCGTAGCTGTGGTACCTGCATCAGCAGATCCCTGACATAACTTCCGGCTGATACCGCCCGCTTGCAAGCTTCCGCTATCTCAGATCTTACTTCGGCAAAGCTTTGATCGGCGTCAATTTCGACCTCCATGGGAACGACAGACGCCAACAACCCTTCCAGCAGTGGTGAACGCGGCACCTGCGCCTTCCACCCAAATTGAATTGTCATCTCGCTGTTGGTTCGCGCCAAGTATACCGCCCACGCCGCCAAGATGGACTCGACCCGCAAAGCAGGATCGAGTTTTGCAAGCGCATCAATCCGCTGCCATGGACTACCCCTCCACAGCGGCTCGCCTGAGGCATGTCCTGAGATCGACAGCGGGCAATACCCCTCCAGCGCACGGAGCCAAAAATCTTCATATGCCGCAGCCGTCTGATACGCCTCATCGAGAACCTGCACATCCTCCCGGGAGAGCGTCGGCAATACTTCGTTCGGATATAGTTGGAGCTCTCGGGCCAGATCGCCGGCGGCTTGCAGCTTCCCTGTCAGTTCCGACAAATCTGCAACAACAACATCGGTGCTGCCAGTTGCCACACGCCAATAATATGCTCCAATCTCCAGCAACGTTCCCGCCGCACAGCCAGATCGCGTCGGAAGCACCTCCAACCGCCCTACCCGCACCGCTCGCCCGGGAAGCCGGATCTTGGCTGACACTCGTGGGCCACCGTGATGCGGTGACTGCAAAGCAGATACCAGCGTCGACAAATGTGCCGCCGAGCGGTCCCATTGCAAAAAACCTCCCGCCTCTGGAAGAGGGCGGTCGCTATCCCCGGCTATGAGATTTTCGCCTTTCGTTGCCTCTCCCGAGCTCACCGGAAATTCGATACCTCCCTCATTCGCAGCTTGGTAGAATTTCACGTCCAGCGCCTCCCAGCCCAGCAAGATTCCACGTTCAGAACACGCACTTCCACGCTGCGACCATCGGAGCTGATGGCAGCTTTAAATACTCATCAATGTCAGCTATTAGCTGCGCTTTAGCCGTACCTCACATGCCTGCGCAGCATTGTCATGACACCAGCCGGGGCATGTGCTTAGCCGGCGCGATAAGGCCGAAGGCGGATCTAGATCTCTCTCCACAGACGATAGATTAACTGGCCCTCGGGCGTCAGCTTGGGCGCCAAAAGAACATGTCTCTTTGCGTTATCGAATTCCGTCCCAAATCATATTTTGGGTATTGGTATCAAACGCAATCGAAACTCACAACCCAAAAGTTAGTCTATGATACAATCAATCTATCTTGGCGCGATTTTCTTGCAAAAACAGCCACATAATACCCGCTGGCACGGGCACAGAGACTGCTCCGGCCTCCATCCCGTTGGCTATCGCGACGAATCGGCGCACCGACCGAAGGCATCCCTTAATTGACCTCTTTGAGCAACAATCGTTCGATGCAATCAAGATGGAACGCTCATCCATTTACTCAGAATTGCACACGGCCTCCTTCTCAACCTCATGCTTACAGAGGAGTTGATGCAATGCAGTTGCCGGAGAGATACTGCTCGTTTGGCTATTGCAGCGTCGACGATGCCGACCCCAAAAGCCTGCCGGGAGGGCCCGCGTTCTCCGCAGTCACACCGTCCGTGGAGGCATATAAAGTACACAGTAACAAGATCTGCGATTGCTCCTAACTCGATGCCAAACACTCGAAGGTGAACCCTGGTCGGCGTTGAAGATTGGCCCATCTGTGAAAGTGAACCGTCTTGAGGTATGGCTTGAGCCTGAAGAGGACGTTGAAGCGGCAGCAAAGGGACACATGGCGGAAGAGACCGTCATAAGGCTTCGTCAGGTTGGCATGCCGAACGTGCAGGGCAAATCGATGGCCGAAGCGATCTAGTCGATAGGCGTAACGGAAATCACACACTATCGGGGCGCTCCGCAATCGGCGGCCTGAAGGACGACTGTATGTAGCGGCTGAAGGAGCTGGAGGCGGAGAATGTCCGCCTGCGGCGTGCTGTTTCCGACCTCGTTTTGGTGGATGCATTGAGCCGCCCATTTATGCATGTCGGCGGTACTGCTCCTGACCATAGGAACAAGGCCTTGACAAACTACCTACTAGTTGGTAGTTTTAAGATATGAGCAATCTTTCTTCGACGTCCGGCCGGCGCTCGGCTTGGACTTGTGCTTCAGGCAACTGCGCTGAAACCCAATGCCCGCTTCGCCGTCTTCCATTGCGCCGATCAACTGGAGAAGACGCTCGATGGCAGTGGCGGGTACTACGAGAGTATCCATCTCATCGACGCATTTCGTCCACAGACCATCTTCGGCCATGCGATGAACGGCACCGATTTGACCATAGGGCACGGCGCTCCACTTCGGCTGCGGGTGTAGAGGCAGCTTGGCTATAAGTGGGCCAAATACCTCATGCGCATCGAGATCGTTGACCGCTTCGATGGTCTGTGGGGCGGTAACGGCGGCTTCTGAGAAGACCGGGGATACGAGTGGTGTGCAGGAATCTAGGCTCTCATAAGCTGGCAACCCCTTCCAAACATATCCTGGCGATGGCGACCGTCGGCCACGGGATCGGGCGACCAGGCTGCTTGTTCACAGCGACAGAAACACCGTCAACGATCGCAGGAGCCCTGCACATCCGCAATCGCATGAAACTGAGCACACGGAGAAGCTAAAAATGAGCTGTTCACAACGAGAAAGACAGATTGGGCGTGTTTCGGCAGTTATGCGATCATCGCCGGCATCCAATGTCAGTATCTGCCGTACCACCTCGATAACGTCGGATCCGAGGAATGCTTGGATCGCTCACAGACAGTCGGCCATTACTGCGGCTTTGGCGAGATGCCGTGCGGAGCGCTTCGACCCAGGCGAATATGATTCTGAAAATCCGCCACTTAACCGAGGTGGGCGCAGCCTTTCTGGGGAAAGCGCACGAATAGGTCAAAGCAATTGGGATGGGACATCGCCATTTGGCCAATACATAGGCTATCTTTGATCACCGTTACCATTATCCCGGCCAAAGCGAACCGATGGGACTGCATTACCTCAAGGCGCAAGGCCATCAACCTTATACCGACCTCATCCCGAGGATGACTAAAATATTTGGAATCTCATCGCAATTTTCAGGAAACTTCCTGATGATTTCGATGAAATGACTTCAACCGAAAGACACACGCCGTCTTGATGACTGCGGAGATTTTATAACATGAGCATGCTTGCTATAGGGCAATAAGGAAAAGGTTTCATTATGGAAAGCAATAATGTTTCGGAGCAACTTTCCTCATATCGTCAGACTATCGACAATATCGATGCCGCATTGGTCAATATGTTGGCGGAGCGTTTTCGTTGTACCGACAATGTTGGTATTCTGAAAGCCGAACATGCACTGCCAGCGGCGGACAAAGACCGGGAGAAACAGCAATTGTTCCGATTGAAAATACTGGCCACGGAAGCCGGGCTGGATCAAGTGCTTGTTCAAGAGATCATGCAGTTCATCATCGATAAGGTAGTCCAGCGTCACATCGAGATCGCCCGTCAGCATCAAGCAAAGTCAATCAGATGAATTGCCGCATTGACCAGCGCCGAGGTTTGTTCACGGCCTTGCGACTGAATTCTCGCGTCGGAGCTGCTCATACGAGGATTATTGGTTCAGACGCCGATCTTGACAGAGCGTTACTTTGGAATAGTTCCCGTCCGTTGGCCAGTTGACGCTCTCCAATGCTAGTCGAGGAATTTTAATGAGAAATGCAGTTTTATTCGCCACCACACTCATCGCTGCCGTCGCCACCGGCGTCGCCGCACATGCAGGCGAACCTTCTGGTAAAGGCCCTTTCAAAATGCTGGTCGCGCCCGAGCAGGTTTTCAATTTGAAGGCAAAAGCGTGGAAACCTGTTCCAAACAAGGACAGCTTCGTCCTGACCCACGATGACGAGTTCTACCTCACGGCCGCCAAACGCGAAGACGGCATGCTGATGCTGCTTGTCCGCCAGCCCAGCACCGACAAGCAGGGGCAGTTTTTTTATGCGGGATATTATCTCAAATGCGGGGTGATGGCTGATGTACCCTTCTTCACGCAAAACGCGGATGAACTGAAGGGCGAACTCGCCAATCCGCAGGCAGATGACGCGGAGGCTCGGATGAGCTTCGGCGAAGGCACCGGAATGCACGACCTTTATACTCTCGTCTGCCCGTCCTGAGGGCATCTGTAGGCTTGAAAGCCGAGTGTTCCACGCGCCGGTTCAGAGGCTTTAGTTTCTTTTACGCGGTGCCGGTCGTGTTGATCTCACTTGCCTGACTTGCGATTCAGCTGTCAGCTTCGTCTGGCAGGCAAGTGGTGCAGCAGCGACTGGCACACTCGCATGATGTGATCGGTCAGGAACGCGGCCGCCTTTTCCACGTCGCCCGTCCTGCAGAGTGCCAGCAACTCGCGATGCTCGCGGTCTGCCGTTTCCTTGCCGTGCGACAAAGTAAGCTGCACCCGCAAGTAGCGTTCAATCTTATCGTTGATAGAGCGGATCGTGCTGACCAGATAGGGTCTTTGCGCGTCCTCATAGAGACAGCTGTGAAACTGCCAGTTCAGTTCGGACCAGCGCGCGACATCGGCTTCCTCCATAAAGGCGTCGCAATAACCCTTCGCCTTCTCGAAAGTCTTTTCCGTCATGAAGGGAATGGAAAGTCTCAGCGCATTCGATTCCAGAATGCTCCGCACCTCGAAGATCTGCACGATTTCCGGCTCCGAAACGCTGGTAACGATCGCGCCCCTGTTACGATGGAACTCCACCAACCCTTCGGCCTCAAGGCGCTTCAGCGCCTCGCGAACCGGGATCTTGCTGACATTGAAGAGACGCGCGACATCGTCCTGGCGG
>JUHI01000059.1:0-2500 GCA_000799755.1 Martinezella tropici | reverse complement strand
AAAGCACCCCGACAAGGGGAGTGAAATAGAACCTGAAACTGGATACCTACAAACAGTCGGAGCCCGCAAGGGTGACGGCGTACCTTTTGTATAATGGGTCAACGACTTAGTGTAACAAGCAAGCTTAAGCCGGTAGGTGTAGGCGAAGCGAAAGCGAGTCTGAATAGGGCGATATAGTTTGTTGCATTAGACCCGAAACCGAGTGATCTAGCCATGAGCAGGTTGAAGGTTGGGTAACACCAACTGGAGGACCGAACCCGCATCTGTTGCAATAGATTGGGATGACTTGTGGCTAGGGGTGAAAGGCCAATCAAACTCGGAAATAGCTGGTTCTCCGCGAAATCTATTTAGGTAGAGCGTCTGACGAATACCCCCGGGGGTAGAGCACTGGATGGGCTATGGGGACTCACCGTCTTACTGATCCTAACCAAACTCCGAATACCGGGGAGTACTATCAGGCAGACACACGGCGGGTGCTAACGTCCGTCGTGAAAAGGGCAACAACCCTAACCTCCAGCTAAGGTCCCCAAGTCATGGCTAAGTGGGAAAGGATGTGAGGATCCCAAAACAACCAGGATGTTGGCTTAGAAGCAGCCATCATTTAAAGAAAGCGTAACAGCTCACTGGTCTAGTCAAGGGTCTTTGCGCCGAAAATGTAACGGGGCTGAAGCCATGCACCGAAGCTGAGGATTCCTCTTTGAGGAGTGGTAGCGGAGCGTTCCGTAAGCCAGTGAAGGGATACCTGTGAGGGGTCCTGGAGGTATCGGAAGTGCGAATGTTGACATGAGTAACGATAAAGAGGGTGAGAGACCCTCTCGCCGAAAGACCAAGGGTTCCTGCTTAAAGTTAATCTGAGCAGGGTTAGCCGGCCCCTAAGACGAGGCGGACACGCGTAGTCGATGGGAACCACGTTAATATTCGTGGGCCTGGTGGTAGTGACGGATTGCTTAACTTGTTCACACTTATTGGATTGTGTGGGCGGGGACGCGGTTCCAGGAAATAGCTCCACCGTATAGACCGTACCCGAAACCGACACAGGTGGTCAGGTAGAGTATACCAAGGCGCTTGAGAGAACTATGTTGAAGGAACTCGGCAAATTGCACGCGTAACTTCGGAAGAAGCGTGACCCTTATGTACGCAAGTATGTGAGGGTGGCACAGACCAGGGGGTAGCGACTGTTTACCAAAAACACAGGGCTCTGCGAAGTCGCAAGACGACGTATAGGGTCTGACGCCTGCCCGGTGCTGGAAGGTTAAGAGGAGGGGTGCAAGCTCTGAATCGAAGCCCCAGTAAACGGCGGCCGTAACTATAACGGTCCTAAGGTAGCGAAATTCCTTGTCGGGTAAGTTCCGACCTGCACGAATGGCGTAACGACTTCCCCGCTGTCTCCAACATAGACTCAGTGAAATTGAATTCCCCGTGAAGATGCGGGGTTCCTGCGGTCAGACGGAAAGACCCCGTGCACCTTTACTATAGCTTTACACTGGCATTCGTGTCGGCATGTGTAGGATAGGTGGTAGGCTTTGAAGCAGGGACGCCAGTTCTTGTGGAGCCATCCTTGAAATACCACCCTTATCGTCATGGATGTCTAACCGCGGTCCGTTATCCGGATCCGGGACAGTGTATGGTGGGTAGTTTGACTGGGGCGGTCGCCTCCGAAAGAGTAACGGAGGCGCGCGATGGTGGGCTCAGACCGGTCGGAAATCGGTCGTCGAGTGCAATGGCATAAGCCCGCCTGACTGCGAGACTGACAAGTCGAGCAGAGACGAAAGTCGGTCATAGTGATCCGGTGGTCCCGCGTGGAAGGGCCATCGCTCAACGGATAAAAGGTACGCCGGGGATAACAGGCTGATGACCCCCAAGAGTCCATATCGACGGGGTTGTTTGGCACCTCGATGTCGGCTCATCGCATCCTGGGGCTGGAGCAGGTCCCAAGGGTTTGGCTGTTCGCCAATTAAAGCGGTACGTGAGCTGGGTTCAGAACGTCGTGAGACAGTTCGGTCCCTATCTGCCGTGGGTGTAGGAATATTGACAGGATCTGTCCCTAGTACGAGAGGACCGGGATGGACATATCTCTGGTGGACCTGTTGTCCTGCCAAGGGCATAGCAGGGTAGCTATATATGGAATGGATAACCGCTGAAGGCATCTAAGCGGGAAACCAACCTGAAAACGAGTGTTCCCTATCAGAGCCGTGGAAGACGACCACGTTGATAGGCCGGGTGTGGAAGTGCGGCAACGCATGAAGCTTACCGGTACTAATAGCTCGATTGGCTTGATCGTTCCCATTGCCAGTGCTCATCTCAGGCTGAATGCGTAGCATTCATGCCTATCCCCCGCTGAATGCGAAGCATTCATGCGGCTTGAGCAATCCAACGACGTGTTTATAAAAAATCCAGCTTCTCATCGCGCTAAACCCGCAAGGTTTAGCGTAGAGGGCATAAACCGCTGGCGCGGTTTGGCCCGAAGTTGCGCTTTGCCGACCTGGTGGTTATGGCGGGG
>JUHI01000058.1 GCA_000799755.1 Martinezella tropici | reverse complement strand
CATGAACACCAAGGCCAGCACGACATTGAAAGCGCTGTGAAAATTGGCAACGGCGCGGGCACTGTCGCTGTCGATCATCGCCGACAGGCGAGCGGCCGGCTCAAGGAAACCGATCATCGCGGCGACACCGACGACGCGGGTCAGCATGTTGCCGATGGGCAGCCGTTTCACGGACAGATCGGCACCCGATTGTCCCTCGATCAGCGGGTTGATCGCGGTTCCGAGGTTGGCGCCGAGAACGAGCGCGAACGCTTGATCGACACTGACGAGACCCTTGGTTGCGAGAGACATGATGAGCAAGACGACGGCAACGCTGGAATGAGCCGCCCATGTCAGGATGGCGGCGAGAAGCATGCTTAGCACCGGCGTCGCAGCTATGGCGTCGAGGACATAGGCAAGCGCTTTCGAGCCCTCATACTGGGTCATCAGGTCGAGAAGCTGATGCAACGCCAGAAGCATGAAGCCCAGCCCGATCATGACGCGCCCGAGATCGTGTACGCGCGAATTTCCGGTGCGCCGGAACATCAACACGCCGATCAGAACGAGCGCCGGCGAGGCGGCGGCAACATCGAAGGACAGGACTTGGACGATGAGTGTCGTGCCGACGTTGGCTCCCAACATGACCGCAAGCGCCGGCACGAGATCCACCAGCCCGCCGGCTGCGAAGCCGGACGCCATCAGGCCGGTTGCCGTGCTGCTCTGCAGGATGGCGGTGACGCCGATCCCGGCAAAAAACGCCTTGGTACGATTGCTCAACGCACGGCCGAGGAAAGACCGCAAATCGGGGCCGAAGGCGCGCTGGATGCCGGTCTGGACCATGCGCGTGCCCCAAAGCAAAAGGGCGATGTGGCCGGCCAGAGCGACGAGGCCGAAAATAAGCGCCATGATGGTCCTCCATATGCCTGCGATGCCCGCAGGGTGGCCGGTTGAATTGTGTGGTTCTCACTCAAACGCGACACATATTGTTTCGGAAAAGGCCCCGGACGAGGGATCCTCCGGGGGCAAGGCGAGCGTGACGAGAAGGCTTTTACGCTTCTGGTCGAATATGCTCACAAGATGGGACCAATCAACTCCGATTGAGCGAATGAATTGTGCCAGAAATACAATGCAACGTAAAGGCTGCAACGTCATTGAAGTCGTTGGAAGGTTGAGTAAAAGAGCAGAGGTTGGGGGGAGAATTTCGGAGGCACGGAAGACCTGCACATGCGTCGCGCCCCGATGGAGAAGGCTTAGATCCGACAGCCTGTCACCGTATCGGCGCTCATGGCTTTAATTCAAGATCGCTCTGCGATTGAGATTACGAAAACAATCTGACACTCTAAATGGATCATGACGTCACAGAAAGATGGCAAGAAGCCTACACCCTCCAACTCAAAGCACCTGCTGAAACAGCTCGCGCGTACGCCGGAAAAGCTGTTTGCGAACGCATTCAGGAACCAATATGGCGCACTTTGCTTTCGCTACGCCGATGATGGCCATGCGATCGAGATCCTCGTGATTACCTCGCGTGAGAGCGGGCGGTGGATCATTCCAAAGGGCTGGCCAATGAAAGGCAAGGCGCCCCATGAGGCTGCAGCGATCGAAGCCTGCGAGGAGGCTGGTGTTCGCGGCAAGGTGGCAAAGATGCCCGTCGGCCGCTACACATATCTGAAGGAACTTGACGACGGTAAAGTCGTCCCTTGTGTCGTCGAGATGTTCCAGATTGAGGTGAGGGAGGTCAAGGCTGCCTTCAAGGAACAGGGTCAGCGTCGGCTCGACTGGGTTAGCCCTGACGAGGCGGCTCGCCGTGTTCGCGAAATCGAACTAAAATCCTTGCTGGTCAATTTTAAGCCTCTGGACAAGCAAGCGCGCCGAAGGAAGTGAAGGCGTCTGACATATGAGGGGGGCGCACCGGCTTTGTTAGAGCAAGTCACTAGGTCGCGTGGTTGCTTTTGACCTTGATAACGTTTTCTTGATTGTTGCAACGAATCTGGGCGCGTCCGCGTCGGCAAGCAGTCCGATCAGTTCGCGCAATTCAGATTGTCGGATATGGGTCGAGGCATCCTTTGCTGGCAGCCAGAGACATTGTCTCTTACCTTCCGGCCGAAAGCTCCCGGACTCGCTTTCGACGAATAGCAGATGAACCAATACTGTCAGCGGGCTCCAGGGCGAGCTCTTACGATAGGTATAATGGCCGAGCGGCGTCTTGCTGATGCGACCCGTAACACCTGCTTTCTCCAGTGCATGTCGTTGGGCGCACCGGTATAGCAGCTCGTGTTTGCGGATATCGCCTTTAGGGATGGCCCAATGGTCTGTGTCGCCACTCGAAATGAGCAGCACTTCGATGTCTCCGTCTGTACCGATACGCCAGCAGATCGCACCGCACTGGCCAGCCCTTCGAAACGAAAGAGCGTCAAGCGCCTCGGCACCTCTCACAAATTCAGACGAATAGGATCCCATCGATTTTACCTCGTGGGCGAAAGGGTAGGGCGACACTCAGATTTGGAAACCCGGAATAAACTAAGCTGGCTTCAGGCTTGCCTTAGTCCCCGTTCTTTTTCGAATTCGTCTGTGAAATCTGTGAGTGGATCATCCCTCATTCCGCTGAGGGGTGTTGAAGTGGCGCTGGCACTCGCTGGCGATAGCTCCTTTGCCGACCTTTTGCCGCCTTCAACCTCGAGAGTATAGGCAATAGGCACATCTGGCCGCAGATGAGGGAGCTTCACCTTCAGCACTTCACTGAGATGCACGAAAACATCTGGGCTGCCGTCGTCAGGCCTTATGAAGCCATAGCCCTTGCTCGCGTCGAACCACTTGACCTTGCCTGTTGCCATTTAGTTACCCATATTGGTTTTCGTGTCGCGGTCAGTCAGCAGGACTTGGCCTACTCGCATCAAACTTGCGTGCAGCGTTCAGGCGCTCTTGCATTTCTTTTCCTGCCTTGAAAAACGGAACCCACTTTTGTTCGATGAAAATCGAGGTGTTCGTTTTGGGGTTTCTGCCTGATTTTGGTGGGCGATGGCGGATACTGAACGCACCGAATCCTCGCAGCTCAACCCTGTCGCCGCGCATCAGGGCTTCAGACATTTCCTCCAGGATTGCATCGACAATCTTTTCCGCATCGTTGAGATGCAGAAAGGGCCTGCGGCTCGAAATCAGTTCGATAAGCTCGGATTTGATCATGTCCTGGTTAAAGGCCCGGAATTTGAAGTTTGACAACGTGGATGGCAAACCGCCATCACATCGGATGCGGAAAGCCGCAGTGCGCTCTCTTAGAATTTCCAGCTAATCGAAAAATTTGCAAGAGATCACGCAGCTCAGCTTTCTGAAAACTCCGCAATTTTGACCGAGATTTCCCGGCTTGTTCCTCCCCTCTACCACCTAAGCAACAGCGGGTCGTTTGCTGCTGATCAATCTTGTAAATCACTGAATTTATATCAAAGCTCTTCCCAATCTGCCTTTAGAGCGACGGCAGCATTGCCGGACCTATTGGCTTGCGAGCCGATTGTATTGCCCCAGTTCCCTGCAGCACCCTCGATGCTCGAAGTCTTGGCTCGAATCGGATCTGCTAATATAGTGATGCGAGATCTCCAGAGGTTCAATGGCCAGTCAAAAGCCTCACCTTGCGCGCCTTGCTCTTCACACAGAGTCGATGCTGCATGGCGGGTCCGCTGCACAGGTTGGCGCGCTCTGCTTCCGCGCCTCCGACGTGGGACAGGTCGAGATTCTGTTGATTACCACACGCGAGACGCATCGCTGGACCATCCCCAAAGGCTGGCCGATCAAAGGACTAAAGCCCCATGAAGTCGCGGAACGAGAGGCATGGGAGGAAGCTGGCATCAAAGGTAGGGCGAAGAAGAAGCCTTATGGATATTATACCTATTTGAAGCGGCTTGCTGACGACCGAACGATCCCATCGGTCGTTGAGGTCCATGTTCTTGAGGTCAAGGAGGCCTGTAACAACTTTCCCGAAATCGGCCAGCGGACTTTGATCTGGCTATCGCCGATCGACGCGGCATTGCAGGTTCAAGAGCCCGAATTGAAAGGCCTGCTAGCAGGCTTTGAAAATATGTGGGCTGATGACAGGCGCTTGAAATCCGTCAATTCGTAAGGTTTTGACGCAGTTCTTTCCATTTTGAAGCCGGTGAAACTGAGACCGATCGCTAATCCCAATTGCGATCTGGTGAGATGTGGCCGTCCGGATCAGACGATAGTGCGCCGACAGATATCGTAAATCAGATGGCGACCAACCCGATTTCCATTTTTCCAGCATTCAGCCAGGAAAGCTTCAAAATACAATGGCGATGTCGAGTTCAGCGATACCCGGTTTCTGTCTCGATGTGCATTGGACGTAAGCCAATTCGCGATGCTACGGCGCTCGTATCCTGTTCGCCTTGCGATCTCGCTGTAGGTGAGGCCCTGCTGCCGCAATGCTTGAGGTGTGTCGAATATTTCCTGACGAGATTGCCTGTGCGCCAAGCGGGCGCGGCGCTGTTGTGACCTGGCGCTGGCGATAGCATCTTCGGAGAGAATGGGTCGAACATTCGCGTGGCCGTAAACGCTCATCTGCTCCTTGATTGCCTCCCTGAGATTTTGCACCAGATGAAAACGGTCAGTCACTTGCCAGGCCTGCGGTGTGCCCTCCCGGGCTGCCTGGGCATACAATCCACAGCGATCTCGGCTCACGATCTCGATCGTCGGACGCTCTTGCAACCACGCTTTTGTGCTCTCGACGCTGCGACCCTCCAGAACATCGACGACCGAATGGCGCTCAAGATCGACCATGATCGTCCTGTACCGTGAGGAATGCCGCCAACTCCAATCATCAATGTCCACAACCTGAATAGTGTCCTTTTGTATGGACGCCGGATTACTGCGCTTCAATTGCTGCAAGATCGTGTCGTCGCTGACCGGCATGCCGAGCCGATGCATCAAGTGCTCTCCCGGACGACCGCCCATCTTGTGGCCAACCAAGCCCACAATCTCAGCCATCCTCGTCGCACATATGGTGCAGCAATCTCGGGCAGCCTGTCGGTGAAGGTCCGTCGCCCGCATTTCCGTTGTCTATCTCGCGGCCTAAACGATTTCGTCGCGACCACCGTCGCCGGTTTTTGTGCGGCCGAGATCGATCAAGATCGATGGCATTGTCGTCCCGTCCTTAGGTATGAAGATTCTTCCTCACTGATCTTCTCGCGCCGCAACGACGCCATCTCACTGCGACGCAGTCCATCTGCGCCGAAGGCGACCATCGGGCTCACCGGGTCGCGCAGGCTGCCGCTGCGGCAAGTGGCCGGCGGGGCCAATGATGTCGGCCGGTAGCGCCGTCTTGTTCTTGCGACGACGTGTCGTGGCGCGGAACGGATCTCCAGCCGTATGGGCACTTTCAGGGCCGGGGAGGCGAAGGCGCCGTCGAGGCCGTGCCATTTCGTCAGCGTCGACTAAGAAGCCCGGCAATGAACCTGGTCGATGATTGCGGGCAGCGTTCTTACTTTTGTAGTTCTGGTGCCACTTGCGACATAATTCTGGAATTTCTTCATACCGCTCTCCTGTCGCTATTTGCATCCTTTCAAGATCCGGGCAGATCGGGATGAACGCAAATTCGGAGTACCTCCGTCAAGAAGCCACCTCATTCAAGTCGTATTTCATCTCCATGATGCATAAACTCAGCATAGGGTTCACAACCGACGAGGAACAACGATGAAGAAAGTCATGATCACAGCGGGGCTGCTGGCACTTTTAGGCGTGAGTTCTGAAGCTCACGCCGTCGGTTGCATCAGTGGCGGCGCAGCTGGTGCAGTCGCCGGACATTATGCCGGACACCATGCTGTGCTCGGTGCTGTCGGCGGCTGCATTGCCGGACACGAAATGCACAAGAAGCAAGTCGCCGCAAGGAAACTGAAGCAGCAACAAGACCAACAACAGAACTTAAAGCCCGCGCAATAGTCGGAGTGATTGGTAAGCAATATCACCATACTCTCGAACTCCAATGCGTTGATGCGGTGGGGGAGTGATTGCCGTGCGTTTCAAGACGCATGGCGGTTGTAGGGCCCTTCACCTTTCGTGAGATGAATTGAAGCCTCTTGCCACAAAGAGAATAGACGACCTGGTGATCCCACCATTCGGTAAGGCGTCGTGCAATACTTCTAGGATCGTCCAGCTTGATCCGTATCAGAAGATCCGCGATTGAGCCTTCCATTGCATGGATGGCCGTCTGTGTTTGAGCCTGGCCCACTAAATTCAATCTGGCTCCGGGCGTCAATTTTAGAAACGCCTGGCATCCTGCAATCGGGTCTGCGTGTGTGGGAGCAGTTTGTCTGCTCGGAGGCAACACGCTCTACCTCACTGACTAGCGCGGTAACAAGGGTTGTCGACCATCCCGTCTATCTGCCACCGAACGGCGTACCGGAAGCTTTCCGTTTCCTTGGTCACGGTACGATCGCAAGTCTGCCCGTGCCGCTTGCAGCTGCCATCGTCATCATCGCGGCTGCCGCGGTCGTCTTTGCCCGCGCGCGGTTCGGCCGCGTTGTCCTGTCGATCGGCATCCAGCCGGGCGTCGTGCGCTACTCCGGCATCGCGGCTTCCGCCTATATAGCGGCCACCTTCGTGCTCGTCGGTTTGATTGCAGCCGTCGCCGGCCTGATCCTGACTTCGACCGTCACCGTCTATATCCCGTCTTCGGGCAATGCATTTCTGCTGAATGCCATCGGTGCAACCTTCATTGGCACGACGCTCAGCCCACTCCGGCGGCCGAACGTC
>JUHI01000057.1 GCA_000799755.1 Martinezella tropici | reverse complement strand
CTACTTCTTCCAGGAAGACCTCGAAGCCCAGATCGCGGCCTTCGTCGAGCACTACAATCATCGCCGATACCACGAGAGCCTCGACAATCTCACTCCGGCCGACGTCTACTTCGGACGCGGCCAGACCATCCTGCTCGAACGTGAAAGGATCAAACGAGACACTATCCGACAGCGCCGCTTGAACCACCAGGCCAAAGCGGCTTAAATCAACCCGCAAGCTGAGCCGGAAACTCCATTCTTCCAGAGCCCAAAAAGTCTCAAATCATTCGACGACGGACAGACACCGGACAAACGACTTTAACTGCGAACTGGAAGCTACGACTTTTAGTTGCTGGATTTTGCCTATGAGAGGATCAAGTCAGGAGAACACGCGCTGGATTGACATACCGCGGCATGAAAGGCCTCTTGCCGAGGCTGAGCAAGCCCTACATACTGGTTTCCTAATAGGATGATCTCATGGGCAAAGGCGAAACCCATCTATCGACGCTAGCTGGACATGCGGAGGTACTGCTTCGCGGGGAGATGTTCGACCAATTCGGTGCTCTTTGCTTTCGCAGCGACCAGCAGGGTACTCTTGAAATCTTGCTCGTGACAACCCGCGAGACGCGGCGTTGGACTATCCCAAAGGGTTGGCCGATCAAGGGACTGAAGCCGCATGAAGTGGCCGAACGTGAAGCGTGGGAAGAGGCAGGCGTGAAGGGTAAGGCGAGGAAGAAAGCCGCCGGCTACTATACATATCTAAAAACCTTGTCTGATGGTAGCAAGACTCCTGCCATGGTGGAAGTTCACCTGCTGTCTGTCGACAAAGTCTACGAAAAATTTCCTGAATACAAAGAGCGCTCCCTTGAATGGATGTCCCCTTTGGAGGCAGCGCGACGGGTCAATGAGCCAGAGTTGAAGGGCCTATTGATCATGCTGGAAGCTGGTGGTTTGGCATAGGGTGATGCCGATATGGAGGCCTCTTGTCGCATGAGCGGGAAGATCGGCTAGGTCATTTGCATTTCACTTGCGGGACGTGCAAGGTTCGGCTCCGCTTCGTTTTCGCCTCTTCTTTCCCGCCTCGGCTAAATTATAGCTACCCTCCATGCTCGCGAAAAAGTGGCGTCTTCCACGCACCGAAGTGAGAAAGCTAGAGGTCTGCCTTCCCTTCGAAATAGCAATTTGCGTTTGACCAAGCTTCGGAACGCAGGCGGTCTGCCCGCATAGTTATTGCACAGCTCGGGAACTCGATATCGTGATCGGGCGTTGTAGGTCGTCGATTTACGCGTACGTGAGAGGTGAACGTGGTCGAGAGCAAGAAGCCGACTGTAGTGAGTTCCGGGATTTCCGGGTTGGACGAAATTCTCCGTGGCGGTCTGCCCGCATCAAATCTCTATATCGTTCAAGGCGCGCCGGGGTCGGGCAAGACGACCGCAGCGTTACAATTCCTCCGTGCCGGTGCGGCGAACGGAGAGCGCTGCATTTATGTCAGCCTGTCTCAGACAAGGGCAGAGCTGGAGGCGATCGCCCTGTCCCACGGCTGGACGCTTGAGGGCATCCGGGTGGAAGAGCTCGCGGCTTCAGATTCGATCCAGGGAGCGAGCGACCAGTCGATTTTTCAGACGGCTGAACTCCGTCTGGACGAGACACGGAAGATGATCGAAACCGCGATTGAGGAGCATAAACCCAGCCGGCTTGTCTATGACTCACTGCTGGAAATACGGTTGATTACCGGCGATTCACCCCGCTTTCGTCGCGAGCTGATCGCTTTCAAGGCGTTTCTTGCCAAACGCGACATTGTGGCTCTGCTACTTGACACCCAAACACCAGAGAACGATCGAACAGGCGAAGAGGTCGATGGCATTGCTCACGGCGTCATTCGTCTCGACAAATCGCTTGAGGAATATGGTGCGGTCCGCCGCCGCGTCGAGGTCAGTAAGATGCGCGGTGTGCCTGTAGCCGACGGCTATCACGACATGGCGATCCGCGAAGGGCAGGGCGTGGTCGTATTCCCGCGCATCATACCGGGCGCCGTGGCGAGAACGGTCGAGCCGCAGTTAATCAAGTCCGGCGTGGATACGCTCGATGAAATGTTCGGTGGCGGGCAGGAATCGGGAACCACCACCCTTGTCATAGGCCAGGCGGGCACCGGTAAATCAACCATGGCATCGCTCTATGCGACCGCAGCTCTCAAACGAGGTGAGAGTGTAGGCCTGTTCCTGTTTGAGGAACGAATAGAGACTTTCTTCCGGCGCTCGGAAGGATTGGGCATGGATCTGCGCCAATTTCACAAGGATGGTCAGCTGATCATCCGGGATTTCAACCCCAATGAGATCTCGCCGGGTGAGTTCGGCCAGATCGTGCAGCAAGCGGTGAGCAGTGAAAGGGTGAAGGTCGTCGTCATCGATAGCTTCACCGGATATCTGAATTCATTGCCGCATCGTGAGAAGGCGGTCCGCGACATCCAATCGCTCCTGAAATTTCTCGCGCGCGCGGGTGTGCTTACCATGCTTATCGTCGCGCAGCACGGTCTGCTTGGCCAAGGGATTGGTATTGATGTCGATGTAAGTTTTCTGGGCGACACGGTGCTGCTGCTACGAATTACCGAGCATGAGGGTAGGCTGCGGCGCAGCATTACTGTCGTGAAGAAACGGCACGGTCCGCACGATCTCGACGTCCGGGAATTGTTCATTCAGAGCTCCGGCGTCACGGTGGTCTCATATAACCCGATTCCGGAGGCCTGATCGCTCGTGGCCGTGAATGACAGCCATCTCGACTGGGTTTTGGTCATCGCGCCCTATAGGCGCGACGCCGAACATTTGGAGACGCTCCTGGCTCAGAATGGTGTAGCGGTGCGGCGGGCGGAGGGCTTGGAACAGTTGATGGCGTTGTTAGCACAAACACCTGGCGTCCTTGTTACCACCCAGGAGGCGCTTGATCCGGAGGTGCAGGAGGCGATTGGTCGCCACCTCGTCGAGCAGCCAGAATGGTCGGAGATGCCTATTCTCATCCTATTGGATCGGATGGTTCCTCCGACCCGCGTCCAGGCTGAGCTGTCAGCCGTTTGGCCCCGCTCACGGCAACTCTATTACCAACGTCCAGTGACAATGCTCGAATTGCTGAGTGGCGTTCAATCGAGCCTGCTTGCGCGCCTGCGCCAGCGCGATGTGCGGGACCACATTGAGCGCGAGAGCGAACTTCGGCGTGAGCTCAATCATCGCGTGAAGAACATTCTCTCCAGCATCTCTTCAATCTTCCAGATGACTCGTCGGCGTGCAGTTTCGCTGGATGAGTTCGCCGATGATTTCGCCGGTCGGCTTGCCGCTCTTGCCAATGTACATTCCGCAGTGTTCCAGGCGAACGGCGATGCAGCCCAGTTCTCCCATATTGTCGAATTAACCTTCAGCCCATATCGGGCGAAAGGCGCGGATCGCATTAGTTTCAAGGGGCCGGAAATTTTGCTGAGTGCCGAAGCCGCAACGACGCTGGCCTTGTGCTTCCATGAGCTTGCGACAAATGCGCTTAAATATGGTGCCCTCTTAAGACCAGAGGGCCGGATCAGTCTGAAATGGTCCGTCTCACAAGATGGCAACCTGGATCTTGAATGGCTTGAGAGAGGAGGTCCGCCAGTGTCGGAACCCAAAAGGAGCGGATATGGAACACGCTACATCCGCTCGGCGTTATACAACCTCTTTGGCACGCCGCCCACCATCCTGTTCCATCCACAGGGGCTATGCTGTACTCAAATCGGTCCCCTTGCGCGCGTGTCACCGAAGGACCTTTGACATCCTGGAGGCCTTTTAGCCATGCCATCTTCGGCGTCTCCACTGCGCATATTCTGTCTTGAAGACAATCCACTGATCATCTTTCAAGTTGAAGCGATGATTGAGGATTTGGGGCATCTTTTTGCAGGGTCTGCCATAAGCTTTACCGACCTTGTTAAAAGACAGGATCTCGACCGAATCGACGGAGTGCTGGTGGATATCGATCTTGCTGATGGACGCACTGGTCCTAATGCGGCGTTCTGGCTTTCCCGGCAGGGGATTCCGAGCATCTTCGTCACAGGTCAGGAGGCGATCGCGGCCGAGTATTCCCATGTGGTGCTTGCAACTATTGGCAAACCGGTGTCCGAGATCGAACTCGCAGAAAAGCTGGAGCTGTTTCGACACACCAACCGCAATGGTGGCGGAACACTATGACTGGCATCCTAAACTTATTGGGCACGAGGCCGTCGATCCGCGGTTGTATCATGGCGGTTCGCGCCCAAGAGATTTCTGCCCACAGGCTCATTGCCTCTGAACACAGTTCGCGCTGATGACTGGATGACGTCTTTGGAGACTAGACGATACTAGCGCCACTGCGCATTCAATAAACTGTCCGGTAGCGGACGTCGTCCTTCTTCCAATTTGATCTGTCTCTTATTGCATGAGGAGATGTTGATGAAGGTTATGATCGTCGAAGATGAGCCCTTGGTGGCACTCGAATTGGAGCGTATCGCCGTCGAAGCCGGCCACGAGGTCGTGGGCCCCTTCATGACGGCAGGGCAGGCACTCGCCTATGCATCAAAGGCGCAGGTGGCCTTCGTGGATCTCGGCTTGGCCGATGGCGATAGCGGAGCGGGGCTTGCTCGCCGATTGACCGATCGGTTCAGGATAAAAGTGATCTTTGTGACCGGCAGCCCAGAACGTGTTGGATACGGCCTCGAAGGAGCAATCGGAATAATCGACAAGCCATTTACCGACAAGGTGATCGTCGACGCCTTGGAAAAGGCGCAGCGCCTGCAAGGTTAAGCCAGTTGTATAATTGGCATCGCGGTATGACCCCACCCATGCTCGAAATATCAATAGGTTGGGACGACGATTTGTCTCAAATCACGGTGCTGATTGACACGTTGCCGGGCGTGGCAGTGGTCGCTTGAGTTCAACTCACAGAAATCGGCGCATCATTCTCTCATCGCTTCAGTAACCGCGACAGAACCGTCAAGGCTGCGGTCAGGTCGTCGAATGATGGGCCGCCGAGGCAAAGCCTTAGGCCGCTTGCCTGATCATGCGCATCCACCATCAACGCATCTGGCGCGGTTAACCTGATGCCGTTTGTCATGGCCTCAGCGACCAGGCGACTGGCTGCACCACGTTCCATCGGTAGCCAGACATTGTAGGCGTCGGGATGCCAGGCAAGGTCGCGCATGGCGAGGAGAGAAACGGCAAGACCGGAGCGCCGCCGTGCTTCATGGCGCAGATCCCGCTGGATCGAGGAGATGACCCCGGTCGTGAGCCAATCCTCCACCACCGCGCAGGAAAGTGCTGAAGGTGCCATCGGCATATCCTGCAAATGCTCTTTTGCGGCGTCTTCCAGCCCAGGTGGCAGCGTGAGCAGGCCGATTTGCAGACCGGGGCCGAGCGACTTGGAAAGCCCGTTCACATGAAACGAGATGTCGGGGGCCAATGCGGCGAGTGGCACTACGCCGGGGTCGGACGCCGCATAAACGCCGTCCTCGACGATCCAGACGCCGGCCCGACGACAAATGTCTACGATCGCCTGCCGCCGTGAGACGCCCATGGTGACGGTTGTCGGATTGTGCAGCGTCGGAGTGAGATAGACGGCGACGCGGCCGCGCGACGACGTAGCATCGAGCGCCGCCGCTAGTGCCTCCGGCATCATTCCCTCGGTATCGATCTCCAGCCCCTGCAGGCGGCACCCGTTGCGCCGGGCAAGTGCGATAGCCCCGGGATAGGTGATCCGCTCGGTGAGTAGCAGGCCACCCGGGCCGCAGGCGAGTTGGAAGGCAAGCGCCAGCGCTTGCCGGCCACCGCTCGTCAACACCAGATGCGACGGATCAGCGGACAGACCCAGCGTTTCGAGCCAGCGGGCAAGAATACGGCGGTGCTCGACATGACCGCCGGGGGGAGCATAGAGGTTGAAATGATCCGCATCGATCCTGCGGGCAATTCCCGTCAGCGTTTTTGCCAGAATGCGAGCGCTAAGCGTGGCGGGCGGCGCATTGGATGAGAGATCGATCTGCCTTTCACCATGCGCCTCCTGGATCGCCACGAATGTCCCGCGGCCTTTGACGCTGCGCGTCAAGCCGCGCCGCTCCAGAACGGCATAGGCCTTCGTTACCGTACCGAGGCCTACACCCAGCTTCCACGCGAGATCGCGATGGGCCGGCAGTCTGTCGCCCCCTGCCAGGCGCCCCTCGATAATGTCATCGGCAAGCGCAAGCACCAGCCGCTCAGCGGCATTCGCCTCGATGTCGGCCAGACGGGGAGCCCAGGGGGATTGCAGCAACATGAATCACAGCCTCGATTAAAGTGTCACATGACACTATTCCAATAGCGGAAAGTGTAACAGGAGATATAACAAGAGCCAACGAAATCGAAGATTTGCAACTGGCGCCGGCCGAAATGGCTAGGCTTATCGAGGTCTGAATGTTTAGCCATGTCACCGTCGGAGCAAGCGATCTTGAGCGAGCGGCAAGCTTTTATGATGCTGTGCTCCTCCCGCTTGGTCTGAAGCGCCGAACCGTCGCCCCCGATGGCGGGCCCGCCGCACTATGTTGGGTGGCGACGCAATCACCTTTGCCGCGCTTTTATGTCTACAGCCCCTTCAACCGCGAAGCGGCGACAGTCGGCAATGGCAGCATGGTCGCTTTTCTGGCGCCCTCGGAAGAGGCCGTGATCGAGGCCTATGCGGGTGGCATGGCCAATGGTGGAACGGATGAGGGCGGCCCGGGGCCGCGCCCGCACTATGGCGATGGCTATTTTGGTGCCTATCTGCGCGACCCTGACGGAAATAAAGTTCATATCGTCCACCGCGGCGATCTCCCGCAATAGAGCGGAAAGCGTCCTTTCGCCCACAAAGAGCATTTCAATGATCGCCAGCCAGCTCGCCCTCATCTACGCTACCTATGTGATCGCTACCGCCAGCCCGGGGCCGAGCAATATGGCCATCATGGCAACGGCGATGCGCGACGGCCGCCTGCCGGCGCTTGCCCTGGCGGCTGGCGTTGTCAGCGGTTCGCTCTTTTGGGCGATCCTGGCAGCGACCGGCCTGTCTGCAGTCCTTGCCGCCTTTGCCCAGGCGTTGTTCGTGATCAAGATCGCCGGCGGCGTCTATCTGCTGTATCTTGCCTTTCGCGCCGGTAGATCGGCGCTGCGGCCGAAGTCGGACTTCGGTGGAGCAAATGTCGAACGTGCAACACCTCGCTATGGAGCGCTCTACCGGCAAGGTCTTCTCATGCATATCGGAAATCCGAAGGCCATCCTGTCCTGGATCGCGATCATGTCGCTGGGGTTTCGGCAAGATGCGCCGGCCGGATTGTTTCCGCTGATCATTGCCGGCTGTGCCATCCTCGGCGTCATTGTGTTCGGCGGCTACGCCCTGTTGTTCTCGACAGCCTCCATGGCTGCGCTTTACACCCGACTGCGGCGGTCGATCGAAACCGTGCTTTCCGTCGTGTTTGCCACCGCGGGACTTCGACTGCTCATCTGGCAGGGCTGAAGACTGATCCTTCGCGCCGTCGTCGCATGGGCAGACGATCCCGCGAAAGGTCACACGGCTCTAATCATCCGCTCCCGTATCAAAGACGAGACGAATATGCGCGACCTTGCAGCCTTTACACCGCGGCGAGCCACGGTTGAGGCACGATCATTAACGGTTCGAATATCGCGGCGATTGCCTCTTCGACCTGTGTTTATAAGCTTGGCATGGACTGTCACGGGCACCACGATCGCTACCTATGGCGAACGATACGGCTTCGCAGAACTTCCGTCCAGTGTCATGGTCTTCGGCGGCCTGATGCTGGTTGCGGTGGTCGGCCAGTGGCCAATCCTTATCTACTACGCGCTTAGCCCGAAGCAATTGGTCTTTGCAGAGCAAGCGATGATCTATGGTGCAAGGACCTATCCCTATGTGGAGATGGGGAGTATCGAACCCCGCTTCAGTTTGGCGGCGACCAGAGTTCGAACCCGAAAGAGCGAGCAGCTGGTGCTGCGATGGGACGTTTGGCCAGATTTCGAAATCTACAATCGAATATTGGAAGAGCGAACCTCACCACATCTCCACAATGAACTGCGGGCGCGCCGGATAGACGCGAAAAGGTCATCCTCGGGCCGGGTGCCCCCTTAGGCCGGAGAGTTTTAGGTCTGCCAAAAGGCAAGCTTTTGGATCGCTGCGATCAAGACGAGCCGGTTCGTCAACGAGTCTGGCATGGGCACGCAGCGCCGTATCCTTCACATCCAGCTCGATGACAACGGGATGCGGAGTGCTCCTTGTCATCGTTTTTCCCGCGTCGGAGGCTTTTCCGCCGGGATATCGATCAA
>JUHI01000056.1 GCA_000799755.1 Martinezella tropici | reverse complement strand
TCGGCCGGCGGGAAGTCACGGTGCTGCTGTTCAGCAAGCTTGCCATTTTCGGCATCATTTCGACCGTTGGCTTGTCGATGTTTCCCTTCCTCTTGCCGTCATCGCTTGATCCACGCTCCAGTCTGACGGTCTGGGATGCTTCGTCCAGCCATCTGACGCTGTTCATCATGCTGGTCGTCACCATCATCTTCCTGCCGATGGTCCTGGCCTACACCGCGTGGGTCTATCGCGTGCTGTGGGGCAAGGTCGACGAAGAGACTGTCAACGACAAGGGCGGTCACGCCTACTGATCCTCAAGGAGATTTTACATGTGGTACTTTGCCTGGCTTCTCGGCTTCCCCCTCGCGGCGGCGTTCGCCGTTCTCAATGCCATGTGGTACGAACTCGTGGACGATCAAGCGAAGGCGAAAGCGGAGCAACCACGATAGGGCATAGAAGGCCGGGCATCCCGACAGGATGCCCGCCGCTCGAACAGATTCGCTGAATGAAGCCTCCCGTGCTTATCAATACCTTGCAGACAACAAGGCACGCCATAGCCCCCCCCGTTTGAAGCACTCAATCAAGGAGTTCGCGCAGACGGATTGCAAGTTGACGGGCAGTATATGGTTTCTTCAACCAGCTTCCGGCTTCCGCCAATTCGCGACCGGCGATCGTGGGTTCAGCATAGCCCGATGTGAACAGCACCTTGATTTCAGGGCGCAATGCCCGGACCTTATGTGCAAGTTCGTCACCGGCCATGCCACCAGGCATCACGACGTCGGTAAACAGCAGAGCAATGTCATGATTCTCCTGAAAAAGAGCGAGAGCCTCGGCTCCATTGCTTGCCTCGATGACATTGTATCCGGCATCGAGAAGCCGGGAGACGGTGACCCGTCGAACACGTGCGTCGTCCTCGACAACGAGGATACGCTCGAATCCTTGGGGAATGTCAGGCTTCTTGTCCGTGTCTGCGCGGGTCGATTCGATCGTCGAGCGTGCTTTCTGGGCTGGCAGAAAGATACGAATGCTCGTCCCTTGACCGATTTCGCTATAGAGCTGGACAAGCCCACCCGATTGCTTCGCAAAGCCATAGACCATACTGAGACCGAGGCCTGTCCCAGCCCCCATCCCCTTTGTCGTAAAGAATGGTTCGAAGGCACGCTCCTTTGTTTCAGTCGACATGCCGACGCCAGTATCGGTCACGGCGATCAGCACATATTCGCCTGTCCGGACCTCCGGATACATTCGAGCGTAATCGGCATCGAGCCTCTGGCGCGATATCTCGATCGATAGAAGGCCACCACGCGGCATCGCATCGCGTGCATTGATTGCAAGATTGAGGAGAGCGTTCTGCAGTTGCGAGCCGTCGACGAGTGCTTCATTTGTAGCGCCGGTAATCACCGTTCGCAGTTCGATCGCCTCACCCACGGTGCGACGCAAAAGGTCGGAAAAACCGGATACGAAACTGCCCACGTCCATAAGCTTGGGATTGAGAGGCTGGCGGCGGCCAAAGGCAAGGAGCTGGGCGGTAAGTTTCGCTCCGTCCTCGGCTGCTGCTTGCGCTTCCGAAACCAGCGGCAGCAGCTTTGTATCCTGCAGCCGAGTCTCGATCATTTCCAGGTTGCCGCTAATGACGGTGAGCAGATTGTTGAAGTCATGTGCGAGGCCGCCGGTCAATTGGCCAATGGCTTCCATCTTTTGTGATTGTCGAAGTTCCTCTTCGATCTTGTGGCGGCTCGTAAGGTCACGGACGAAGCCGGTAAATATCCGTTTGCCACTGGCGATCGCCTCGCCGACCGACAATTCCATCGGGAAGATCGTGCCGTCCTTGCGCTGCCCACTAACGACACGGCCATAGCCGATGATACGGCGTTCGCCGGTCGTCAGATAGTGGGATAGATATCCATCATGCGCCTCGCGATCTGGCGACGGCATCAGCATGGAAACGTTTTGTCCGTGAACCTCCTCTGCCGAATATCCGAACAACTTTTCCGCGGCGGTGCTGAAGGACGCAATCGACCCAGCTTCGTCGATAACGATCATGGATTCGGGGACAGTCGCGAGGATTGATCGCAGATGAGCCTCCCGCGCGGCCAGATCCGCCTGGATCTGCTTCAAATGACTGATGTCATTGTTCGTCTGAACGATGACCTGCTTGTCCGGATCGACCGACGACGCCGCAACCCAGCGGCTCGCGACGATAATGGGCCTGCCGTCCTTGTGCCGATGAACAAGCTCTCCTTGCCACGCAATCTGCCGAGCGACCTTGCTGCGTATTTCTTCGAGTGGCTCCGGAAATGTCGTCGACAGCAGCTCGTGAACGACCCGTCCAACGGCTTCCTTCTGGGTCCAGCCATAGAGCCGCTCGCATCCCGTCGTCCATCTCCGGATGACGCCATCAAAGTTATGGACGACAATATTGGCACTATCGAGAATCTGGGCGATTTCGTCCAGCCTGGTTTCCGCAGCTTGCTGTCCTGACGGCTGATCGTTCATGGAACTTCCATTTGCATTCGGTTAGTGGCGCCGCCGCGCCTTATCCAAGGAAATGACAGACGGATGGCCATCGTCGCACTCATCACCGTCTCCCGCCAGATGTGAAAGCATGGTGGCCTTCAAAATGCGGATGGAATGACGTCCCACGGGGCTTACGATACCCTTGTTTGTCAGCTTGGTCATGGTTCGGGAAACTGTTTCGATCGTGAGACCGAGATAGTCGGCAATATCGAGGCGGCTCATCGGAAGATCAACGACACTGCACGATCTGTCCTGCTCCTGTTTGCGCTGAAGCCGTTGCAGCAAAAAGCTACAGAGTCGTTCCTCGGCATTCTTGCATGACAGCAACACCATTTGATCCTGGGCTGCCGCCATTTCATCGCTGAGATAGGCAAGCAGTTGCAGCCTCAGTTCCGGCGAGCTGCCAACCGTGTCCTCGAAAGCTTTCCGGGAGAAGCGGCGCAATCTGACAGGGGTTACGGCTTCGGCGCTATAAACGTAACGATTTCGGAGGGACACGCCGACAAGATCGCCGGGATAGAGAAAGCCCGTGATGACGCGCCTACCGTCCGCCATGATCTTGAAAATGCGCAGAACCCCTTCCACGAGTTCGAAAAGATGTTTTGCCTGGTCGCCTTCGAAGAACAACGTTCTCCCGACTCCCAACTGTTCCAATGGTTGCTTCAAGAATAATGACTGAAGACAGATCGGTTCGGCTTCGAAAGCAACAACAACGTCATTGTAAGCCTGAGCCTGTTCAACGCTATTCGCCGACAACATGACAATCCCTCTCAAATGTTGTTCCGATGGCGGATAGATTGCTGGCCTCCGAGTGACAGCCGAATGCCGCCCGTGTTAGAGATCGTGCAATTTTGTAACGGATTGTCACAGGTCGCAGCCCGTCTCTACTGGAACCCTTGCAATGGCCCCGGATCAACAGCGGCGCGGACATCTTCTGGTCGTGGACGACGATCCCAGGATCCGGCAGATGCTGACACGCTATTTCGAGGACGAAGGGTATGTCGTATGCACTGCGTCGAATGGTGTGGAGATGCGGGCGTCCCTGCAGCAAGAGAATTTTGATATCATCCTATTGGATTGGGTCCTGCCAGGCGGCGAGGACGGATTGGACCTTGCCCGCGAAATCCGCGGACAATCTGATATTCCGATCATAATGCTGACAGGTCGTGACGATGTGGTTGACAGAATCGTCGGGATTGAGGTCGGCGCCGACGACTATATCGCCAAGCCCTTTCATCTTCGGGAAGTGCATGCTCGCCTGAAGTCCATTCTTCGCCGCCGTCAGCCGGCGACAAAAGCTCGGGACAACGAACCCGGTGACGTGCTTCGTTTCGAAGGCTGGCAACTCGATATCGGCAAACGGCAGCTTCTCTCACCCGACAAAAACGAAATCGAATTGACCACCGGCGAATTCGACATGCTGGTCGTGTTCGCACGCCATGCCGGGCGGGTGCTCAACCGCGAGTTCCTCATGGAATCGACGCGTGGCCGAAATCTGGAGGTGTACGACCGGACGATTGACGCCCAGATTGCGCGGCTGCGCAAGAAGATCGAGACAGACCCCACGCATCCACAATTGATCAAATCGATACGCGGTGTGGGCTACGTCTTCACTGCCAAGAAGTAATTGGCCTTTCGCCGCAAGAATCCTCACGGATCTTCGTCGCCGCAGAAGGTCATAAACCCGTGATCCAGGCGATAGAACCGTTCTCCGTTATGCATCTGCTCCCAGTTGCCGGAATTTTGGTTCCAGAATCTGATTTGCTTGCACTTCAGCTTCATGGCCCGAGATCGAATGCGTGCGAACAGGGTTTGCGCAATGCCGCGTTCATCGGCAGCACTTGTCACGATCAGAAAGATGACGTCAAGCAATGGCCCAACGGTTGGATGATGCCAGTGCCTGTGGATACTTAGGCCCTGAATGTAACCTCGAGGATGCACCACGGCGAGGATCTCGTCCGTGCGGTTGGCGTCGGATGCCATCCGGCGCCATGCCACCATTCCAAGCGTTGGAACCGCTGCCTGGACGAGAGGATAGGCTTGCACGATCTGATCCGGCCGTAGCTCGGCGATAACATAGGTGCCAACCATGCGTCTTCCCCTCCAAGGATGTAACGAGAGTGGGCCACGCCATCGGCGCGGCCGCGCGCCAATTGGGATCAGCGTGTCATCATCAGGGGAACAGGTGTCTGCTCGAGCATCGAACGGGTCGTCCCCCCGAAAATCCACTCGCGCACCCGCGAATGCCCGTAGGCGCCCATGACGATCAGCTCGGCGCCGATGTCGACCGCATGCTGACGCAACACGTCCGAGACAGCACGGCCGCCGCTGGGCAAGACATCCACGGAGACACGGATTCCATGTCTTGCGAGGAAGGTCGCGACATCGGCGCCGGGCTCTTCGCCGTTGCTGCGCGTCGTCGCGGACGGATCGACCATGGCAACACATACGTTGTCGGCAGCGATCAGTTGCTCCATCGCGGCCCGGACGGCCGTACCTGCCTCGTTGCGGGAGTCCCAGGCAACCAGCACCGTTTTCGGGCGAAGAGAGGCTGCATATCCTTTGGGTACGAGTAGGATCGGCGCCGGCGACTGAAACAGGGCTCCGTTCAAGATCTCCGCCCCCATGTCGTCATGAGCCAGAAAGCCGCCGCCGATCAAGGTCAGGTCGACATAGCGCGCCCGTTCTCCGATTTCATTTTCCGCCCATCCGTATTCGGTAAAGAGGCTGGTCACGTCGAACGAAATATCGTCAGCCTGCAGTATGGTCTTGGAGGCAGCGACCTTTCGGCGAAGGCCTTCCGTCTGACGCTCGCGCTCCTCGATCCATATCGTCGATGTCACTTCGCCATATCCCCCGATCGGTGGTGCAGCGAGTGCCGTCACCAGCACGGACAAGTGGGCTTTCGCCCCCCGGCACAATTCGATTGCAGAATGCAGGTCGGCATCGTCCTGATCGACACCGATAACGCTCAGAATAGTCTTGGCTTGCATGGTCACGCCTCCTGTTTGAACTCGTTGTTCGATGGAGGCGAGCTTAAGCAAGAAAAGAAAGTCCGCGTTGATCTTCGTCAAGATTGGAGAGGGAGTAGGAATCGCAAGCATTCCCAGTTTGACATGGGTCAAGGCAAATGGCGCTGGCTCGCTCTATGATTGTGACTATCAGGCCATGCGCACCAGAGGCACATCGGATCGGCCTGTCTCGCCATCACCGACTAATATCTGCAACGCCTTGCTGCGGGCTTCTGAACGGAAGGAAAAATCGTGCCGGACATGAACCTGCTTCTCACATTCAATATGGGCTCCTCCACGCTGAAGATCGGTCTGTTTCAATGTGACATCCATAGCGCACGTCGCATCGGTAAAGGACTGGTGGATTTCAGCAGAAGCCCCCTCACCTTCCATCTGACCGAAGGACCCGCTGCCTTTGACATTCGTCTGGAAGCTGAGGCAGGAGAGGATTTGCGGGCTGTCATCGCGGAAGTATTTGAAGTGCTTGCGGCACATTTCGACATGGCTGCGGTTCGCATTGCGGGCCATCGGGTGGTTCATGGCGGCGATCGTTTCGCAGGACCTGTTGCTCTGGATGAAGCCAATATCGACGAATTGGACAAGCTGGTCGCACTCGCGCCTTTGCATCAGCCGCAGGCACTCCGAGTGATCCGTGCGGTGAAACATTTGCGACCCGCGCTCGCGCAGACCGCTTCCTTCGATACGGCCTTTCATGCAACTCAAAACGACCTGGTCCGCCGATTTGCCCTACCGAGGGCTTTGCACGATCGAGGCATCAAACGCTATGGCTTTCACGGTCTCTCCTACGCATTCATCGCGCGCGAACTGCGCAATCGGGCTCCTGATGTTACCGCAGGCAAAGTCATCATTGCCCACCTCGGCAACGGCGCCAGCCTATGCGCACTTGACGATGGGGAAAGTCGTGATTGCAGCATGGGATTTTCAACGCTCGACGGCATCCCGATGGCAACCCGCTGCGGCACCCTCGATCCAGGCGCACTCCTGTACCTCCTTGGAACGAATGGCAGGACACTTCGGAACCTTGAAGAAATGCTCTACTATCGGTCCGGCTTGCTCGGCGTATCGGGGATCAGCGGAGACACGCGCGATCTTGTCAAAGACAAGCGCAGTGAGGCAACCGAGGCGATAGACCTTTTTACCCTGCGCATAGCCGGGGAAATCGGTCGCATGACAGCAACTCTCGGCGGCCTCGATGGCTTGGTTTTTACCGCTGGGATCGGGGAGCATCAGCCGGAGATCCGAGCCGCAGTCTGCGACCGCCTACGATGGCTGGGAGTGGATCTCGATCCTGGTAAAAACGTCGCCAACGCCCCAATCATCAGCACGTTTTCAAGCAAAACTGGAACCTTCGTCATCCCGACGGACGAGGAGCAGATCATTGCCGATGAGGCCTTCTCGCTTCTGGCAGGCAAATGATCCAGATCAATGGCCCATCGCTTCAGTCGCAATAGTCTGCATTCGACCATTTCGAATTGGAGCAGACACATGGAAAACCAGTCAAGCATCACTCTGACGCATTCACTCGACACCGCCGAACTTGATCTCATCGACCGCTATTGGCGCGCAGCCAACTACCTGTCTGTCGGACAGATCTATCTCCTCGACAATCCGTTACTTCGCGAACCGCTGAGCGCCGACCATATCAAGCCTCGCTTGCTCGGCCATTGGGGCACGACCCCTGGGCTCAATTTCATTTACGCGCATCTCAACCGTGTCATCCGCAACCGCGATCTCGATATGATCTACATCTGCGGCCCCGGTCATGGCGGGCCGGGAATGGTTGCAAACACCTATCTTGAAGGCACCTACAGCGAGATCTACCCAAACATCTCCCCAGACACCAACGGCTTGAGAAAACTCTTCCGTCAGTTCTCCTTTCCCGGCGGCATTCCGAGCCACGCCGCACCTGAAACACCCGGATCGATCCATGAAGGTGGTGAGCTCGGCTACGCGCTGGTGCATGCCTATGGTGCGGTCTTTGACAATCCGGATCTGATCGCCGCATGCGTCGTCGGCGATGGCGAGGCCGAAACCGGGCCGCTTGCCGCAAGCTGGCATTCCAACAAGTTTCTGAACCCGGCTCGCGACGGCGCAGTGCTGCCCATCCTCCATCTCAATGGCTACAAGATCGCCAACCCGACCATCCTGGGCCGCGACACGGACGAGGATCTTCGCCATCTCTTTATCGGCTATGGCTACGAGCCCGTCTTCGTCGAAGGTTCGGACCCACACCAGATGCACAGGGCCATGGCTGAAACACTAGACCAGGTCTTCGATTGCATCCGCGCTATCCAGGCGGAGGCGCGCAAAGGTACGCCCGGCAATATCTGCCCGCGATGGCCGATGATTATCCTCAGAAGCCCGAAGGGCTGGACAGGACCCAAGGAGGTCGATGGCAAGAAGGTCGAGGGTTTCTGGCGTGCCCATCAGGTTCCGGTCTCCAATTGCCGTGAAGACGCAGAACACCGAAAAATCCTGGAAGATTGGATGCGGAGCTACGAGCCTGAAGATCTCTTCGATACCGACGGACGATTGAAAGATGAATTGCGAGCGTTGGCACCAACGGGCGAACGCCGCATGGGGGCCAACCCGCATGCCAATGGCGGCCTGTTGCGCAATGAGCTTACCGTACCGGATATTCGCCGCTACGCGGTTGTCGTCGAGGAGCATGGCAAAACTGTAGCGCAATCAACCGAGATCCTCGGCCACTACCTACGCGACATCATGACTCTCAATGCCGCCAGCGCCAATTTCCGCATCTTTGGTCCGGACGAGACGGAATCCAATCGTCTCGGCAGCGTTTTCGAGGTGACGAACCGTGTGTGGATGGAGGAGATAAAACCCTATGACATCAGTCTGGCCCGAAACGGCCGGGTCATGGAGGTCTTGAGCGAACATCTCTGCCAGGGCTGGCTGGAAGGCTATCTGCTCACAGGCCGCCACGGCCTCTTCTCCTGCTACGAAGCTTTCATCCACATCATCGATTCCATGTTCAACCAGCATGCCAAATGGCTGAAGGTTTCGCGGGAGCTCCCCTGGAGAAAGCCTGTATCGTCATTGAACTACCTGCTCACCTCGCATGTCTGGCGGCAGGACCATAATGGCTTCAGTCATCAGGACCCGGGCTTTATCGACCTGGTCGCCAACAAGAGGGCTGACACCGTGCGCATCTACCTGCCGCCGGACGCCAACACGCTGCTTTGGATAGCCGACCACTGCCTGAAAACCTATGACCGCATCAATATCATCGTCGCCGGCAAGCAGCCAGAACCGCAATGGCTGTCGATGGACGAAGCTATCAGACATTGCGAGGCGGGAATCGGGATCTGGGATTGGGCGGGCAATGAACAAGCCGCTGTCGAGCCAGATGTCGTCATGGCCTGCGCCGGCGATGTCCCCACCATGGAAACGCTTGCCGCGGTCGATATCCTTCGTGAAAATATTCCGGAACTCTCGGTTCGCGTGGTCAACGTCGTCGATCTCTTAGCGCTACAGTCGAAGGAGCAGCATCCGCATGGATTGGCTGACGATGCCTTCGACAGGCTGTTCACACAGGATCGACCCGTGATCTTCGCCTATCATGGCTATCCATATCTGATCCACCGCCTGACCTATCGACGCACCAACCACGGAAATTTCCATGTCCGTGGCTTCATCGAGGAAGGGACGACCACGACACCCTTCGACATGACGGTTCTCAACGAGCTTGATCGCTATCACCTTGCCATCGAAGCGATTGAACGGGTTCCGGGTCTCCAGGAAAAGGCGGCCGATGTCGTCAAGCTCCTGCGTGGCAAGCTTGAGAGGCACCGTCACTACGTCTGCGAATATGGCGAGGACATGCCGGAAATCACGGAATGGAGATGGCCCTACGACAGGAATGGGCATCGCGTATCGTAAGGCATTGCTTCATCGTTGGGGAGCCGGTTCGACGAATCGGCTCCCCAAGGCGCGATTGGGCTTACGGTCATTTTTGCTGATTGCATTGCTCGCGGCTTCAACCGCGGCAGGCCGATCTCGTCTCTCAACGATCGCTTGAATGCTCGCATCATACATTTGCACGCCAAGCGCGTTCCATCGTATGCGCCGTCTACGCCCCATTGATTTTAGAGTTTTCAGCTACGGGGCAAAGCTACCTGCGGGCCGGATGTGAGCTCACCGGATAGTATCTGACGAGCTCATTGTGAGGCCTTGATGCGGGCGGCATAGGCCCATGGCATCAGGGCATCGATGTCTTTGGCGAGGTGGCCGTTTGCGAGGCGGGTGAAGAGGTCGCACAGGTAGGCGTATGGCTCGACGCCGTTCATTTTGCACGTGCCGATCAGGCTGGCAAAGCGGGCCCAATTTCGGCCCCCTTCATCGTGCCCGGCAAAAAGCGCATTGCGGCGGTTCATGGCCGGTCGGCGGATGGCGTTTTCCACGAGGTTGGAGTCGATATCGACGTGGCCGTCGTCCAGGAACAGCCGGAAGCCGTCCTGCCGCGTCAGCATATAGGCCAGGGCTTTTCCGAGGTCAGACTTGCGTGAGACGCGCTTGGCTTGCGCTGCCAGCCAGGTGAAGAACTCGTCCACGAGCGGAAGGGACAGGTCCTGTCGAACTGCCCGGCGATGTTCGGGATCTGAGCCCCGGATACTGTCTTCGATCTTGTAGAGCGCGGCGATCCGCAACAGCGCCTCGTCGACGATGGGCGATCCGCTCTTTGGCGTGGCCTTGATCAGTTTTCTGCGCCCGTGTGCCCAACAGAA
>JUHI01000055.1 GCA_000799755.1 Martinezella tropici | reverse complement strand
TCTCATCGATGAAGACAAGCCGGTTGGGATCGAGATCGAGTTGACCCTCGAACCAGTCCCGACGGCGCTTCAAGAGATCGGGGCGTTCTTGCTCCAGTGCATGTGCGGTCTTTTTTTGAACGTCCAGCCGCGCTTGCGCAGCCAGACATCGAGACCGCTGCGACCGATGGAAACTGTCCTCTCTTCGGCCAACCTCAGAACCATCTCGTTGAGGGTGATGTCTTTTTCCTCTTCGATCATACCCACGATAAAATCCTCGTGGACATCCAGGCGTGAGCCGCCGCGCCGTCCTTGCTTCGCCGGCGTCATTTGGCCCTGCCGCGCGCTGGCAATCCAGGCGATGGCCGTTGACACACCGATCCCAAACCGGGCCGCCGCCGATCGCGCCGACATTCCATCATGTGACGCCGCCAGAACGCGGCTGCGAAGATCATCGCTGAAAGCGCGGGTCATATTGCCTCCGACCAAATCACCAGTCGGACAATGGAATCAGAAATCAACCAACAACGGAATCTGGAGGGTTATTTGAGGTCGCATGGGCAGTGCGGCGACTTCGGGCGACCTCATGTAAGCCGGATTGAACTAAGACGCGGGTTGTTTGACGCCGCTATGGGGAATTGAGAGCCAACCCGCCGGAGATGAAGTGCGCCGCATCTCGTGCCGAGTGCTTTGCGGGTAATACTGAGCCAGGGACGAGGCTTTCAAGGGCGGTTTGGCGAGGTCTTCGCTGACTTTGCTGCGATATTGGAAGGGATCCGCAGATTTTTAAGCTGGCAGAGGGCGAGTAATATCGCTCGCTGGCGACGCGCTGGACGACTGGGAATACTCTGAGAGACCGATTGTTGTCGGGCATCACGATGTATCGCACCGGAAGGATGATGGTCGCGGTGGCGCTACAGGCGGTACGGTGAAGTTAGTTCGACGCATGGGCCACCGGCAGTCGGGGCATTCGTGGGCCTGTGCGTGCTGCGGTTTGGCCGAATTGGATTGCCCGCTTATTGGCGATAGTTGGCCAAGGAGGCTTCTACAAACACCGATACGATCCCGCCGATGACAATTGGCGAGAAAGCCGAAATGGCGCATGCGGTGGAAGCCGTCTGGAAGCACATGGAGGAGAAATCGTCGGATAAACTCGTGGGGATGAAGACGCATGATCTTCTGACGGTCGCGACTGTTGCCACGATAATCCTTCCATCGAAAGGCGACATGGTCGCTATCGGCATGAACGATGCGGCTGTTTGCGATGGCGACACGATGGGTGTAGCGGCCGAGATAGGCGAGCACCTGATCTGGACCGCCGAATGGCGGCTTCGAATAGACAACCCATTCAATGCTGCGAGCGCAGGCAAGATGGCGGGCGAATGTTTTGTCATCGTTGAGATGAGCGAGGTCGTTGAAGAATTGCAGCTCGCTTTTGGCAAAGGCTTCAGCCAGAGCTGTCAGGAAAAGCCGCCGGAACAGACGTGACAGCACGCGGACGGGTAGAAAGAAGCCAGATCGGCAATTGATCCACCTTGTTCGATCGGGTGAGAGCCCTCCACCCGGTACGACACAATGAACATGGGGATGGTGGGTCATGGCTTGGCCCCAGGTGTGAAGCACAGCAGTTACACCGATCTCTGCGCCAAGCCATTTGGGGTTAGCTGCGATGGTCTGCAGCGTCTCAGCCGAGATCCGCATCAACAATCCATAGACCACCGCCTTGTTCTGGAAGGCGATCTCAGCGATGGCGCTTGGTAGCGTGAAGACCACATGGAAATACGGCACCGGCAAGAGATCAGCGATACGGGCGTCGACCCATTCCTTACGTGTAGCTCCCTGGCACTTTGGGCAGTGACGATTACGGCAGGAATTATAGGAGATGCGGGTCCTGCCACACTGATCGCAGGCATCGACATGACCACCAAGTCGGGGCGTCCGGCACGCTTCTATCGCTCCCATGACGCGCCGTTCGCTGTGGCCTAGATGACCGGCGTTCTCTCGTCTGTAAGAGCCCCCGTGTCGCCGAAAGATGTCCGCAACCTCAAAGGTCGGACGCACTCGACTACGGTTCCGGCGGCGTTACTTCAAGTTGCAGCCGATCAAGTGGGCTGGCTGTCGATCGGATCGTATCGGTGGAAACCTGTGTATAATGCGCCGTGCTGGATAGGTGGGCATGCCCCAGCAGGACCTGGATGATCCGGATATCGGTGCCATTCTCCAGCAGGTGAGTTGCAAAGGAGTGCCGCAGCGTATGGACGGTGACGCGCTTTGAAAGGCCGGCTGCCGCGACCGCCGACCGACAGGCAGCATTCAAAACGGTCGGCTCGATCGGCTTATCGGCATCACGTCCTGGAAACAGGAACATGGTGGGACGTGAGATGCGCCAATAGCGGCGCAGGATGCCTAAGAGTTCGTTTGATAGCATGACGTAACGGGCTTTGGCGCCTTTGCCATGCCGGACATGGATCACCATCCGCGAGCTGTCGATATCCTCGACTTCCAGTCCACAGACCTCACCGATTCTCAGACCTGCGGCATAGGCCGTGGTCAACGCAACACGCGCCTTCAGACTGGAGACCGCCTCAAGAAATTGAGCCACCTCGTCCGCCGACAGAACAATAGGGAGCTTGCGTGGTTCGCGCGCATAGGGGATCCGATCCGGGATATCGTCCTGGCCAAGCGTGATCCCATAGAAAAATCGAAGGGCACATACGATCTGGTTTAACGAAACCCACGATATCCCGGTTGAAACAAGGTGGACCTGAAAGGTGTGGATATCCGCAGGACCAAGCCGATCGGGTGATCGGCCGAAATAGCGGCTGAACTTCTGGACTGCGTTGATATAGGATCGCTGGGTTGCCGGGGACAAATTGCGGACCGTCATGTCCTCAATCATCCGGCGGCGAAGAGGGCTTATCTCAGCCATCGGGGCCTCCTGTCTGAAGGGTGGGTTGCAACACAACCATCCTCTCAGTCAGGGCGCTCTCCTCAAAGGCCGCCACAAATCGCCGCGATCAGCGGCTTAGTTCAATCCTCAATCCGATTCCGCGTTCAATGGACGCGCTCTAGCCTTGCCGCAGCGGATTTCCGTCAAAGGATCGAGCCCAGGAACTCCTTGGTGCGCTCTTGCCTGGGCGTGCTGAAGATCTCCTCCGGCTTGCCCTGCTCGCAGATCCGGCCCTTGTCGAAGAAGCAGACGCGGTCGGACACTTCGCGGGCAAAGCGCATTTCGTGCGTGACCAAAAGCATGGTCAGGTCGTGTTCGTGGGCAAGGTCACGGATGACGCCGAGCACTTCGCCGACGAGCTGCGGATCGAGTGCCGATGTCGGCTCGTCGAACAGCAGGACGCGCGGCCGCATGGCAAGCGCACGGGCGATCGCAACGCGCTGCTGCTGGCCGCCGGATAGCTGGCTCGGATAGTGATCCTTCTTTTCCGAAAGCCCGACCATGCGCAAAAGTTCGACCGCACGGCACTCGGCTTCCGCTCTCCCCAACCCGAGCACGCGGGTCGGCGCCTCCACGACATTGCGCAGCACGGTCATGTGCGGAAACAGATTGAAGCTCTGGAAGACCATTCCGACATGAGTGCGGATCTGGCGAAGATGCGCTTCGCTGGCGAGGAAGCGTCCGCGACCATTGTCCTGGTGGTAGGACATGCCGGCCAGATGCAGGGTTCCCTCCTGGAAAGGTTCGAGCGTCATGAGGATGCGCAGGACCGTTGATTTTCCCGAGCCGGAAGGACCGATCAACGTCACCTTCTCTCCGGGGATAACATCGAAGCAGAAATTGTCGAGCACGGTCAGGTGGCCGTAGCGCTTGGTCACATCTTGAAAGCGGATCAGTGGTTGCGTCATCTCAAAGCAATTCCGTTTTTCGGCAACGCCTTTTCGAGCCAGTGAATGGCTGCCGAGCAGACGAGCGTGAGGATGAGGAAAATCAGGCCGACGAGGGAAAGCGGCACCAGATACTCAAACGTCCGATCTCCGATGAGATTGGCAAGGTTGAGCATGTCGACCACCGTGACGACGGAGAGCACCGGCGTCTCTTTCAGCATGGAGACGAGATAGTTGCCCATGGCCGGTATGATGCGGGGGATCGCCTGCGGGATGATGATATCCCAATAGGTGCGGCCGTGGCTGAGATTGAGGGCCGTCGCCGCCTCCCATTGCCCTCGAGGCACCGCATCGAGACCGCCACGATAGACCTCGGACGTATAGGCCGAATATTGCAGCCCGAGGGCCAGCGCACCGGTCAGGAAGGCAGGCAGCGTGATGCCATAAATCGGCAGGACGTAGTAGAGGAAGAACAGCTGGACGAGCAGCGGGGTGTCGCGCAGGAACTCGACGACGAAAGCCGTCGGCCAGGAGATCGCAATGAAGCGGCTGCGCCTGAGCAAGGCGAAGACCAGGCCGAGAACGAGGGCGATCGCAAAGCCGGCCGCCGCCGCCTCCAGTGTGACGATCAGGCCGATGCCGAGGATCGGCAGGATGGACCATGCAAAGGACAGTGTCGTCGACGTATCCCAGGTGAAGCCATACATCATGCCGGCGCCCTCCCGGGGAAGGCGGGGCCGCGCCGCAAGGCCGTCTCCAGCCAACGCATGAAGGCGACGAGGATGAGCGCCATGATGAAATATCCGATAAGCGTCAGCGAGTAGATGGTCACGCTATCGAGCGTGATGTTGCGCAATTGCTGCGCCTGGAAGGTCAGATCGCTGATCGAAATGAGCGACACCAAAGCCGTATCCTTCAGGTTCTGAACGGCAAGATTGCCGAAAGCCGGCATCATTTCGACGACGGCCTGCGGCAGGACGATATGGAAGAGCGTCTGGCTATGCCCGAAATTCAAGGCTCGCGCCGCCTCATGCTGGGTATCGGGAACTGCCTGCAGCGCGCCGCGCACGACCTCCGCTCCATAGGCGCCGATGTTGAGCGCAAGACCGGCAATGCCTGTCGTGATGGGATCGAAGGAAATCCCGATCAGCGGCAGCGCGTAGTAAAGCCAGAAGAGCTGAACCAGAAGCGATGTACCGCGAAAGATCTCGATATAGACGATCGCGATCCAAGACAGCAGCCGCCCTCCGGCAAAGCGCGCTAGGCCGGCTGCGAACGCTAGGATCGCACCGAAGAACATCGAGGCGATGGCGATGATCGCCGTCACCTCCGCACCCTTCAGCAATGCCGGAAGATATTGTGTCCAACTCATTTTTGGGTCACCTCCGTTCCAGGATGGGAGGGGCCGAGCGACCTGGCGATCGTCCGCAGACTGCCGCCAGGTCGTTCCCGATTGTCGATAAGCTCACTTGCCCGCGCAAAGGTCTTCGGTGCTCTTGGTGCGTGCCGCTTCGACGCTTTCATCGCTAAGACCATAGGACATCAGGATCTTCTTGTAGTCATCGGTCTTCTTGAAGGCTTCAAGCGCCGTGTTGAAGGCCTTATAGAGCTCCTTGTCTTCAGGCCGGAAATCGAAGCCACCATAACTTCTGACCGACTTTCCCTTGATGACCGGGTCGGTGAACGGCGCTGCATGCTCGACATTCGTGCTGCCCTGAACCAGCTTGGCGACGGTTAGCTCGGTTGCCGCATAGGCGTCGGCACGGCCGGTCTGGATCGTGGAAAGCGCGTCCGCATTCGCCTGGATCATGACGATCTGTGAATCCGGAATGCCGAGGCCATGGAAGAAATCGAGCTGATCGGCGCCGGATACGATCGCAACCTTCAGCGACGGGTCCTTCTTGATGTCCTCATAGGAATGCAGTTTCTTCGGATTGCCTTTCGGCACCAGAAGCCCTTCGCCATAGCTCGAATTCGGCGTGGTGAACTGCACCTGCTTGCAGCGCTCAGGCAGGATGTTCTGCTCGGCGGCAACGAAATCGAAGCGCTTGGCCTTAAGGCCCGGGATCAGCGATCCGAACGGCGTCACGGTCCAATCGATTTCCTTAACGCCCATCGACTTCAGGACGGCTGCGGCAACATCGGGACCAATACCCTTGGCAGAACCGCTCTCGTCCATGAAGCTGTAGGGTACCTCATTGGCGCTGGCGCCGCGGATATAGCCATCCTTCTTGATCTGCTCGAGGCTGGCGGCATGGGCGGATGCGGCAAGGCCGATGGTCAGGGCCACGGCGGCGAGACTGCGGTAAAGATTCGACTTCATATGGTTCACTCCTCTGTGGTTGAATTCCGTTATCGACCGTCCGGTTTTCCGGATCTTTGCCGTAGCGGGGTGGTGATCCGCGCCGCGCTGTCGCGCCGCGGCAATTCAAGGCCCTTCCGTCAAGGTTGCTACGACGGCCAGGCAATCCCCGGTCTTGATCAGGCCGGGAAAATGACGGGCGGCGAGGACACCATCGAGCGCCGCGAGATAATCGAAGGGTGCAGCTCCCGTGCGACCGATCGGGTGGATGCGGGCGATGATTTCTCCTTGCGCAACCACGTCACCCAGATCCTTGACGGGCTCGAAGAGACCGTCCGCCTCGGCAAAGACGAAACAATCGGACGACGGCATATCGAGCCATTGCGTCGGTTCGGTCTCCGGAGCACCTGCGACAATGCCTGCCTGTTTCAGGACATTCAGAACACCGCGCTTGGCAATGGAAGCCGTGCGCGCCGATATGGTTCCACCGCCGGAAAGCTCGGTCGTCACAAAAACCTTGCCCATCTCCTCTGCCGCGGTGTCGTACATGCCGACAGCATCGATCTCGATCATCCGCATGGAATAGGGTGCTGAGAACGCGGCAACGCCGTCGAAGCAGGCTTTTTCCTGGCCCTTGTCCGGCAGAGCATGCGCTGCGGCATAGGGCAGGAAATCGAGCGTTCGGCCGCCCGAATGAAAGTCGAGGACGATGTCGGCAAGCGGTAGCAGGTAGCGGGTAAAATAGTCGGCGATCTTTTCCGTCACGCTACCATCAGGCCGACCGGGAAAACTGCGATTGAGATTGCCCTTGTCGATCGGCGAGGTGCGCGTTGCGGTCTGGAAGGCGGGATAATTCATCGCGGGAACGATGATGACCCTCCCCTTGATCTCTTCCGGCTTCAGCGTCCGGGCAAGATCGAAGAGCGCAACAGGCCCCTCATATTCATCGCCGTGATTGGCACCGGTCAAAAGCGCCGTCGGCCCTTCGCCATTCCTGATGACGCAGATGGGGATCATGATCGACCCCCATGCGGAATCGTCGCGCGACCAGGGCAGGCGCAGATGACCATGCTGGATGCCGTCGCGGTCGAAATCGACAGTCGGGGTGATCGGCGATGGTCGTTTGGAAATGCTCATGCTGTTCATCTCAGGCAATCACTTCACCACAAGGCGCCGGGGCACGTTGGAGAGGCATTCGACGCCGTTCTCGGTGATGACGATGCTCTCTGTGATTTCCATGCCCATAGTCTCAAGCCAGAGACCGGTCATGAAGTGGAATGTCATGCCGGGCATGAGCTCGGTGCGATCGCCAGGGCGCAGGCTCATGGTCCGCTCGCCCCAGTCCGGCGGATAGGAAAGACCGATCGGGTAGCCCGTGCGGTTATCCTTGACGATTCCGTATTTCTTCAGGACCGCGAAGAAGGCGTTGGCGATATCTTCGCAAACATTGCCGGGCTTGGCGGCGGCAAGGCCAGCCTCCATGCCCTCCAGCGTCGCCTTCTCGGCCTCGAGAAAGGCTTGCGTCGGTTTGCCGAGGAAAACGGTTCGCGACAGTGGGCAGTGATAGCGGCGATAGCAGCCGGCGATCTCGAAGAAAGTGCCCTCGCCGCTCTTCATCGGCTTGTCGTCCCAGGTCAGGTGCGGAGCCGAGGCATCCGCACCCGATGGCAGCAACGGGACGATGGCGGCATAATCCCCACCGAAGCCGTCGACGCCGCGAATGCCGGCATCATAGATTTCGGCGACCAGATCGGACTTGCGGATGCCCGGCTCGACCTTCTCGACGATCCGTCTGTGCATGGCTTCGACGATACGGCCGGCCTTGCGCATATAGTCGAGTTCGGTCTTGCTCTTGACGGCGCGCTGCCAGTTCACGAGCCCCTGCGCATCCTTGAAACGGGCATTGGGCAGATGCTTGACCAGTGAAGCGTAGGCTGCGGCAGTGAACCAGTAATTGTCCATCTCGACGGCGATGGAAGCGTTGGCCCAGCCGCGCTCCTCGATGATCTTCGAGAGCAGATCCATCGGATGGCGCTCATTGGACTGCACATAATGATCGGGATAGCCGACGATATTGTCGTGGGCGAGATAGGCCGTGCGCTTGGCGCCATTGGCATCCTGCCCGCGTCCGTACCAGACCGGTTCGCCGGTATCAGGCACCAGCACGCATTGATGCACGTAGAAAGACCAGCCGTCATAGCCGGTGAGCCAGTGCATGTTGGAGGGATCCGTGACGATGACGAGATCGACACCGGCCTTTTCCATGGCGCGGCGCGTCTTTGCGAGCCGTTCTGCATATTCGGCACGGGTGAAATTTAGGATCGGTTCGCTCACGCTGGGTCTCCTGATGCTTTTGTCGTTTCGATCGCCTGCCCCGCGCCGGCCAAGATGGCGCGGCGATGAGCAAGCGTGGCAATGGCAGTGTCCTGGACGCCTGTGCCGGTCAGATCGCAAAGCGTGATCGCATCACGTGACCGGCGGCCTTCCGTCTGGCCTGCGACGATGGCCCCGAGTTCGGGAAAGCCTGCGGTCTCGCTAACTAGCCCCGCGGCAAGCGCGTGATGCAGCTCACCCAGCCGCCGTGTCTGCTTCAGGCTGTCGGCGACGTAGGGCGTGGCTTGGACAATAGCGGCGGGATCGATCTCGTTCTTGTGCTCGGCGTCGGAGCCCATGGCCGTGACGTGCTGACCGGGCTGCAGCCATTCGGCTTTGAGGATCGGCTTGTCGGAGGGCGTGGTGGTCACAATGATATCGGCGCCTCTGCAGGCCGCTTCTGCATCCGCTTGCGCCGACACGGGAAAGCCGAGTTCGGCCGTCAATTCCTCCGCAAGCTTTTCCGCTTTCGCCAGATCCCGCGCCCAGATCCGGGCAGCCTCGATCGGCCGGACGAGTGTCAGCGCGCGCAATTGCAGGCGAGCCTGCATGCCCGCTCCGAAGATGGCAGCGATCCGGGTATCCGGCCGGGAAAGGTGGCGGGCGGCCACCGCACCCGCGGCGGCCGTGCGCACATCCGTCAGATAGCCATTGTCGAGAAGGAGCGCCTCGACCAAGCCGGTGCGGGCCGACAGGAGCATCATCAACCCGTTGGTGCTCGGAAGCCCTAGCGACGGATTGTTGAAAAAGCCGGGACTGACCTTGATCGCGAAACTGTCGAGATCGGGAACGTAGGCCGCCTTCACGTCGACCTCGCCGCGATAAGCTGCTATATCCAGCCGCATGATGGGCGGCATTTCCACAGCCTTTGTCGCAAGCGCCACAAAGGCCTGCTCAACGCAGCCAACGGCATCGTTGTCGAGCTGGACGATCTTGCGAAGATCGGTTTCCGTAAGGATCAGCACACGCGTCATCGGACCACTCCCCTTTCCTGTCCATTGACGATCGCGCGATGGAATGCCGGATCGATATTGCCCCCGGAAACGATGATCACTGTCGGACCGTCTGATCGGATCTTGCCGGCAAGCAGGGCCGCGATCCCGACTGCGCCCGCCCCTTCGACCGTCATGCCTTCGACCATGGCTGCATGACGAATGCCTGCAGCGATCTCCCCCTCGCTGAGCAGGATCACCTCATCGAGAAGAGCGCGACACATCGGGAAAGTCAGGCGATTGTTAAGGCCAATGCCGCCGCCGAGTGAATCCGCAATGGTCTCGACCTCCTGCACGTCGGTCGGACGACCAGCCGCAAGGCTCGCCGCCATTGCAGCACCACGCTCCATCGACACGCCGACGACTTTTGCGGCCGGCCGACGGCCCTTGATCGCGGCGGCAACGCCTGAAGCAAGGCCGCCGCCGGACAGCGGCACGAGAACAAGCGCGGTTTCCGGCAGATCGTCTGCAACCTCGAGCCCGAGCGTGCCTTGGCCGGCGATGACATCGGCGTCGTCGAACGGCGGAACGAAATGCATACCCTCTTCATGGACGAGGCGCCCGACCTCCCGCATGGCGTCATCCTGCGAGTGCCCGACGATACGAATATCCGCCCCAAGGCTTCGGATAGCCTCGACCTTGCTGGCAGGGACGAGCCCGGATAAGCAAATCGTCGCCCGCGCACCCATCGCCTTGGCGGCATGGGCGACAGCTCGGCCGTGATTGCCTGTGGAGGCTGTGACCAATCCGTGCGAACGAGCCTCCTCGTCCAAGCACAGAAGCGCATTGGTGGCGCCTCGCAGTTTGAAGCTGCCAGTCTCCTGATGATTTTCCAGCTTGAGATGAACGGGAGCGCCGATTTGTTGCGTCAGCGCTCGCGAAATCCGTAACGGCGTGGATCGCACATATCCGGCTATGCGCCGCTGGGCGGCCTCAATATCCTGTAACGTGACTAGTCCCATCACCGCACGCACCGGCATCTGGCTGATACAACCGTCGTTCTCACGATTTTCGTCTCTTTCTAGCGCTGGATGTTCATGACAGCAGCGTGAAAGAGGCAATGGATCATGTCAATCTGAATATTGTTTCATTACAATTATTACCCCTTCCGAGCGCGTCGAGTCCTCTTGGGCAAGACAACATTGGGGGCAAGTCCTCTTGTCGGTATTTGCATCCGACGCGATCAGCATTGAAACAGGCTCACGGCGAAGAGCAAAACCGGGTGCGGCTTCGAGGCGCCACGTCAGCCGGTGCGATATCCCCGCTGTCCATAACGCGCTTCTCACGAAAACGTCACGGGCGGCACCGGGCGCCCAATGATATGCAGCCTTCCAACTTGCTGCTCGCACTTATGGGAATGGGACAATGACCGTCATCCGCAATGCAATCAGGCCGTTGCTGATTACCGGTTTCCTGATCGCATCGATCGGAGCCGCAAACGCCGAGACCGCTCCGGCTTACGGGGCCGAATTGCAGGGGTTCGACTACGGCTTCCAAGTCCACGACTACCGTTTCAAATCGCAGCGTGCCATGCTTTCGATGCGTTATGTCGATGTTAAACCGGAGCATGAAAACGGCCGCACCATCGTGCTATTGCATGGAAAGAACTTCTGCGCGGGAACCTGGGGGGCAACGATCAATGTTCTCGCCGGGCAAGGCTATCGGGTAATCGCGCCCGACCAGATCGGCTTTTGCAAGTCGACGAAACCAACGCATTATCAGTATACGTTTCAGCAGTTGGCACGCAACACACATGCCTTGCTCGAAAGCCTTGGCATCGACAAGGCGACGATTGTCGGCCATTCGACCGGTGGCATGCTCGCCATCCGCTACGGGCTGATGTACCCCGGCGCGACAGAGCAGCTCGTTCTCGTCGACCCGATCGGGCTGGAGGATTGGGCAGCCAAGGGCATGCCGTCGGTGGGCGTCGACGACTGGTATCGGCGCGAGTTGAAAACGTCCGCCGGCACCATCCGCAATTACGAGAAGAGCACCTATTATGCCGGTCAATGGAAGCCCGATTACGAAAAATGGGTGCAAATGCTTGCCGGCATGTATCGCGGCCCAGGCAAGGATCTTGTCGCCTGGAATTCGGCATTGCTCTATGACATGATCCTGACCCAACCGGTCGTCTACGAACTCGACCGGCTCTCGATGCCTGTCCTCCTGATGGTGGGCGACAAGGATAACACGGCGATCGGCAAGGATTTCGCACCCGAAGCTGTTCGTCCGCAGCTTGGCAACTATCCCGAGCTTGCCAAGTGCACCATGGCCAAGCTCCAGCATGGTACGCTCATCGAATTTGCGACGCTTGGCCACGCGCCACAGATCCAGGATCCCGATACCTTCCACGCGGCCCTGTTGCAGTGGCTGAAACAGCCGGCGAAATGACCTCACATTGTTGATTGCCACTGAGAACTGACCCGCCGGGTCAGTTCTCAGTGGCAATCAACATTCTATGCAAAGCAGGGCCGGGAACCTCTCGATGACGAGTGGCTCAGATCGCACCTCAGAAGAATGGCGAAAGGAAGTTGCGAGAACAAAGCGTCGGCTGTGGGCGGGATGATGCAAGACTGAGTCGTTGCCCTCGACCTATAGACGTCGTCCTGATCAACTCAACGCTTTATGACTCTTCCGAAGTAAGCCAGCCCAAGGCTGCTTTTCCGCTATCGGTCATCGAAACTGCCCTGTTAGCCCTCCTCTCTATCCACCCTTTATCAAGGAAATGCGCAAAGAGAGCAGCACCCAAAAAACCGCCCAGATGAAATTTACCCGGCTCGCTCCAGTCCGGACAGCCAAAGGCAAGCCGCCTATAGTTGTTCGCCATATGGGCGTTAAAATCGAGCCCTAGTTTTTGGAAAACCGCCCCTGCCTGCGGCCCGATTTCAACTTCGTCCCATGGGAATTTCGCGTCGGTCAGTGCTTCGTGCTCAACCAGTCCCTTGAACACCTGTACTCCGACGGCGCCAGCAAGATGGTCATAGCACGCCCTCGCCGTTCGCAGGGGCTCCGGAGTCGTCATACTTGTTGCCTTGTGGTCTCCCGTCGCCGCCCATGACAACGATGCAATGACCTCGGCGATTGCCGGCGATGTGACCCGATAAATAACAAGGCGCCCTTGCTTTTGGGATTCCACAAGACCGTGGTCACGCAAATTGCGCAGATGATTTGACACGTTCGGCTGCGACGATCCCGTAAGCTCCACCAACTCTGCAACGGAACACGGCCCCCAGGTCAAATACTGGAGCATATGCAATCGGCAAGGATCGGCCAGCATACTGGCGATGCCGGCTGCGACTTTCAGTTCTTCTGTCATTGACAGCGCCTACTCATAGCTGTCACATATCATTCAACAGTGATGTATATGACTTGACTGCATTGGAGATTTCAGTGGTGAAATTTGCAAGCGTGCCGGCATTGAATCTCGCACTCTCCAATATCATTTTTGGCACCATTGGCCTTTTTGCCTGTCCGACATCAGCGCCCTTGAGACAGAATTGGTTTAATTGAGAAGAGAGGATTTTCGGCTCATCGTAGCTCTATCAAAGGAAGCGAAGATGAGACAGAAAACCGGGCCGCAGACATCGGCGGCCGAAAAGACGATCAAGGATATCCGCCGGGCGACGCGCAAGCACCATTCAGCCGAGGATAAAATCCGCATCGTGCTGGAAGGCCTGCGTGGCGAAGACAGCATCGCTGCGATCTGCCGCCGCGAAGGGATCGCCGAGAGCCTGTATTATAGCTGGTCGAAGGAATTCCTCGAAGCGGGCAAGAAGCGGCTCGCGGGTGACACCGCCCGTTCG
>JUHI01000054.1 GCA_000799755.1 Martinezella tropici | reverse complement strand
TTGCAAGCGCCATCTCTCACCCCATGCGCTCGGAGGCGTATGAACCGGGGCTTGCCGGGAAGACGACGGTTCGGTTGCCGTTGAGGAAGGTGCGGAAGTGGATATGGGCATGGATGGCGCGGGCGAGAACCTGGCTCTCCACGTCGCGGCCGATCGAGACATAGTCGTCGGCCGACTGCGCATGTGTGATGCGCGCCGTGTCCTGTTCGATGATCGGACCTTCGTCGAGATCGGCCGTGACGTAATGCGCCGTCGCCCCGATCAGCTTCACGCCGCGCTCATAGGCCTGCTTGTAGGGGTTCGCCCCCTTGAAGGACGGCAGGAAGGAATGGTGGATGTTGATGATCCGTCCCGACATCTTCCGGCACATCGCATCCGACAGCACCTGCATGTAGCGGGCGAGCACGACAAGCTCGGTGCCGGTCTGCTCGACCAGCTCCAGAAGCTGGGCTTCGGCCTGAGGCTTGTTCTCCTTCGTCACCTTGATGTGGTGGAAGGGAATGTCGTGATTGACCACCACTTTCTGATAATCGAAATGGTTGGAGACGACGCCAACGATGTCGATCGGCAGAGCGCCGATCTTCCAGCGATAGAGCAGGTCGTTGAGGCAATGGCCGAAGCGCGACACCATCAAGAGCACCTTCATGCGCTTCCTGCTGTCGTGGAATTCGGCGACCATGGCGAACTTCTCGGCGATCGGCTTGAAGCCTTCCACCAGCGCCGCCTCGCCGACGCCTTCCTCGGAGATGAAGGAGACGCGCATGAAGAACATGCCGGTGTCGAGATCGTCGAACTGGCTGGAATCGACGATGTTGCAGCCCTGTTCGGCCAGATAGCCGGTGATCGCCGCAACGATCCCGCGGGTCGATTTGCAGGATACAGTCAGTACATAGCTTTTCATGCTGATCTTCCTCACCGTCAACGGCCGAAATTCCGCTTTTGCACCGGGGCGGTACGCCCCGGCACATGGGTCAATTCAGACATCTCTTAGCTGCGCACTCAGATATCGAGCGTGCTGTCGCGCTCCCACTGCGTGAAGTGCGAGCAGTAGGCGTTCCATTCCTGATGCTTGAGCTTCAGATAGGCTTCGGAAAACTCCGAACCGATCGCCTGCTTCAGCCCCTCGTCCTCGTCATAAGCCCGCAAAGCATCGAGAAGATTGAGCGGCAGGCGCGGCGCATTCTTCACCAGATGACCCTGCGCATACATGTCGATATCGTGATGAGGCCCCGGATCGGCGCGGCTGCGCAGACCGTCGAGGCCAGCCGCGATGATGACCGCCTGCAGCAGGTAAGGATTGACGGCGCCGTCGGGCAGGCGCAGCTCGAAGCGGCCTGGACCTGGAACGCGCACCATGTGCGTGCGGTTGTTGCCGGTCCATGTCACCGTGTTCGGAGACCAGGTGGCGCCCGAGGTCGTGCGCGGCGCATTGATGCGCTTGTAGGAATTCACCGTTGGGTTGGTGATTGCCGCAAGCGACGAGGCATGTTTCATGATGCCGCCGAGGAAATGCTTTCCCTCGGCCGACAGGCCGAATTCAGCCTCCCTGTCGGCAAAGACATTGGTCCTGCCGTCGTTGCTCCACACGGAAATGTGGCAATGGCAACCGTTGCCCGTCAGACCCTTGAAGGGTTTTGGCATGAAGGTAGCGCGAAGCCCGTGCTTCTCGGCGATCGATTTCACCATGAACTTGAAGAAGGAGTGCTTGTCGGCCGTCTTCAAGGCATCGTCGAATTCCCAGTTCATCTCGAACTGGCCGTTGGCGTCCTCGTGGTCGTTCTGATAGGCCCCCCAGCCGAGTTCCAGCATATAGTCGCAGATCTCGGAAATAACGTCATACCGCCGCATGACGGCCTGCTGGTCATAGCAGGGCTTCTCCGCCGTATCGTATTCGTCTGAAATCTTGGCGCCATCGGCCGTGATCAGGAAGAATTCGGCCTCGACCCCGGTCTTGACGCGCTTGCCTGCTGCTTCCGCCTCCTTCACGAGCTTCTTCAAGACGTTGCGCGGCGCCTGGGCGACCAGTTCGCCCTCCATCATGCAATCCGCGGCGAGCCAGGCAACGTCCTTCTTCCATGGGAGCTGGATAACAGAGGAAGCATCGGGCACGGCAAAAAGGTCGGGATGGGCCGGCGTCATATCGAGCCAGGTGGCGAAACCGGCAAAGCCGGCGCCGTCTTCCTGCATGCCGGCAATCGCCTGGGCCGGCACCAGCTTGGCACGCTGGCCGGAAAAAAGATCGGTATAGCTGATCATGAAATATTTGATGCCCTTGTCTTTGGCAAAGGCAGCAAGATCCAGTGTCATTCTCGTTCCCCTTTGGATTTCTCAGAGACACTTCGATGATGCATGCATCGGCCGGGCCTTTCGGCCCGGCCGAAATATCAAAAGCCTCCCTTGCCCGGATACCAGTTGGTGCCGGCGAGCGGGATCTGGGCCATGGCGGCCGCTTCCATCGTCAGCGCGCACAGGTCCTCCGGTTCCAGGTTGTGCAGATGATTCTTGCCACAAGCGCGCGCGATCGTCTGCGCTTCCAGCGTCATGACCTTCAGATAATTGGCAAGACGTCGGCCGGCCGCAATCGGGTCGAGCCGGCTTGCGAGCTCCGGGTCCTGCGTCGTGATACCGGCGGGGTCCTTGCCTTCGTGCCAGTCGTCATAGGCGCCGGCGGTCGTACCGAGCTTCTGGTATTCCTCTTCCCATTTCGGATCGTTGTCGCCGAGCGCAACGAGCGCCGCCGTGCCGATGGCAACCGCATCGGCACCGAGCGCCAGCGCCTTCGCCACATCGGCGCCGGAGCGGATGCCGCCTGAAATGATGAGCTGCACCTTGCGATGCATGCCGAGATCCTGCAGCGCCTGCACGGCTGGACGAATGCAGGCAAGCGTCGGCATGCCGACATTCTCGATGAAGACGTCCTGCGTTGCAGCGGTGCCGCCCTGCATGCCGTCAAGCACGACGACGTCGGCTCCGGCCTTGACCGCAAGCGCCGTATCGTAATACGGCCGCGCGCCGCCGACCTTGACGTAGATCGGCTTTTCCCAATCCGTGATCTCGCGCAATTCCATGATCTTGATTTCGAGATCGTCCGGACCGGTCCAGTCCGGATGACGGCAGGCCGAGCGCTGGTCGATGCCCTTCGGGAGATTGCGCATGTTGGCGACGCGATCGGAGATCTTCTGGCCGAGGAGCATGCCTCCGCCGCCAGGTTTGGCTCCCTGTCCCACGACCACTTCGATCGCATCGGCGCGACGCAAATCTTTCGGGTTCATGCCGTAACGCGAGGGGAGATATTGATAGACCAGCGTCTGCGAATGGCCGCGTTCTTCATCCGTCATGCCGCCGTCACCCGTCGTGGTCGACGTGCCTGCAAGCGTTGCACCCCGGCCAAGCGCTTCCTTGGCGTTGCCCGAGAGCGCGCCGAAGCTCATGCCGGCAATCGTGATCGGGGTCTTCAGCGTGATCGGCTTCTTGGCATGTCGGCTGCCGAGAACGACAGTCGTATCGCACTTCTCGCGATAGCCTTCGAGCGGATAGCGCGAGATCGACGCGCCGAGGAACAATAGATCATCGAAATGCGGCACCTTGCGCTTCGTGCCGGCGCCGCGAATATCGTAAATGCCGGTTGCCGCAGCGCGACGGATTTCCGCCAGCGTATGATCGTCGAAGGTGGCGGACTTGCGCGGCGGCGTATACGGATTGTGATAGCTCATGAGGTCCCCTTCGCCTTAATACGCGTCGGCATTGTCGATGTTGAAGTTATAGAGCTTGCGCGCGGATCCGTAGCGCTTGAACTCTTCCGGCCTGACGCCGCGCACGCCGGCCTTTTCGAGAAGCTCGGAGAGCTTTGCGAGATGTTCGGGGCGCATCTCCTTCTCGATGCAGTCTGAGCCGAGGCTTTTGACCGTCCCGCGAACGAAAAGCTTGGCCTCATAAAGGCTGTCGCCCAGCGCATCTCCGGCGTCGCCCAAGACGACCAGATGACCCGACTGTCCCATGAAGGCGGACATGTGACCGATATTGCCGTGGACGACGATGTCGATACCCTTCATCGAAATGCCGCAACGCGAGGCGGCGTTGCCCTTGATGACAAGCAGCCCGCCGCGGCCGGTCGCGCCGGCATACTGGCTGGCATCGCCTTCGATGACGACGCTGCCGGACATCATGTTTTCGGCAACTCCCGGACCGGCCGAGCCATGTACCGTAACATTACCGCCATCGTTCATGCCGGCGCAGTAGTAACCGACAGACCCTTTGATATCGACGGTGACGGGCGCGTCGATGCCGGCGGCGACAGCATGATGGCCGCGCGGATTAACGACTTCGAAGGCCAGATCATTGGCGCCCGCGGGAAGGCCATGAAGGGCGCTGTTGAGTTCACGCAGCGGCGTAACGGATAGGTCGAAAACTGGCATGAAAGATCTCTCTCGATTGCGGCGCTTCTGATCAGGCAGCCTTTTCGTGATCCCAGAAATAGACGGTCGCCGGCTCCGGCTCCCAGACGCGAGCATTTTCGATACCCGGGAGATTGACGAGCGCGCGATATTCAGAGCCGAAAGCGACATATTGATCGGTTTCGGCCATGACCGCCGGCTTGCAGGCGATAGGATCGCGAACGACGCCGAAGCCCGACTTGGTACCGACGACAAAGGTGAAGAAGCCATCGAGATCGTCGACCGCACCTTCCAGCGCCGCCCCAAGATCCTTGCCTTTCGCCATCTCCGCCGTGAGATAGGCGGCGGCGACTTCGGTGTCGTTTTCCGTTTCGAAGGTCATGCCCACACGCTTCAGCTCACGGCGCAGGTTGTTGTGGTTCGACAGCGAACCGTTGTGAACCAGGCACTGGTCGGAGCCGGTGGAGAAGGGATGGGCGCCGAGCGTGGTGACGGCCGATTCCGTCGCCATGCGCGTGTGCCCGATGCCGTGCGTGCCGGACATGGAAGTCACGCCAAAGCGCGTGACCACGTCCTTCGGCAGGCCGACTTCCTTGTAGATTTCGACGGTGTCGCCGCTGCTCATCACCCGGATGTTCGGACGAAGTTCCGTCAGAACCACCCTGCCCTCGTCAAGCTTGTCCTTGGCAAGCGTGATGACCGCATGCGTGCTCTTGATCGTCACTGTAACCGGCACGTCGAGGGCGCGTCTCAGCTCATATTCAAGCCCGTCGAAATCCTTTGCCGGATCGGCGGATTGAACGGTTATCTTCGCCGTGGTGCCATTATCATTGCCATAGATCGCAATGCCTGCGCTATCAGGTCCGCGATCGGTCATCGTCACAAGCATGGAGGACAGAAGCGCGCCGAGTTTCGGCTCCAGCGCCTTATCCTTCAAGAAAAGACCGACAATTCCGCACATGCCCAAACCCTCCATTTTCGCATCTGCAAAATGGCTATCAGGTCCACAGCGGCTTTTCAACTCAAAAGAATAAATTTTTCTTTTAAGGCAAGTTAGTCGGTCTTGCCTCGCTGTGGGTAACTGATAATCGACAGGTATTTTGCAGGCAGCTTCACCAGCACTTCGGGACCATGTGGCGCATCCGCATCGAAGAAGAGGCTATCGCCGGGCTGCATGGGATAAAGCTGGTCGCCGTGACGGTACATCACCTCGCCTTCGAGCATGTAGAGAAATTCCATGCCCTCGTGCTGGAATGTCGGAAAGACGTCGGAATCGGCGGTCAGCGTGATGAGATAAGGCTCGACGATGACGCCGCTCGAATTATTGTCGATATGGCCGAGCAGATTATATTGATGGCCGGCACGCGTGCCGCGGCGTTCCAGTTCGACGCCCTGGCCAGCCTTGACGAAGACAGCGTTGCGCGGCTCTTCGTAACGACGGAAGAAGGCCGTCAAGGGTACGCCGAGCGCCCGCGACAGCGATTGCAGCGTGGTCAGCGACGGCGAGATATTGCCGTTTTCGATCTTCGACAGCATGCCGAGCGAGATACCGGTCGCGGCTGCAAGATCTGTCACAGTGATGCCGAGCTTCTTGCGATAGGCGCGGACCTCGTGGCCGATCGCCATCTCAAGATTGTTTTCTTTAGGCTCCCGAACTGCGTGCGGGTTTTGCAAGAAGGCGGTGCGCGCGGCGTGCGCATGCTCGTCATTTTGCGTTTTGTCTGCCTTGGTTTTCATTTATGATCCTTTTTGCCGGCAGGGCTTGCTGCAGCGATCCTATCCTCCCAGTGAAATTTTCTCAACTGCCACGAAAATCATGCACGACGGGTGTCGCCGGGCGCGACCCCGTAGAGAGAACGGTAGGTCCGGGAAAAATGCGCGCCGCTGGAAAAGCCCGTGGCGACGGCGATTTCGGAAATCGAAAGCGGGCTCTGTTCCAGAAGCCTACGGGCATGCTGCAGCCTTATCCGGCGATATTGCTTAAGGAATGTCGAGCCGAGATGCGTGGCGAACAGCCGGTCGAGATGGCGCGGCGTGACGCCGGCAATCCGCGCCATGGCGGCGCGATCGAGCGGCATCTCGATCGTTTCCTCCATCTTTTTCAACACGCTCAGCAAACCGGGATGGTGGACGCCATAGCGCTCGGCGAGCGATCCGCGTTGGGGTGCCGCAGGCTCACCGACTTCGGTCTGCAGATACCAGTCGCTGACACGGCGGGCAAAATCGGCACCCATGCGCTCGGTAATCAGGACATGCATCATGTCGAGCGACGCTATCCCGCCGCCACAGGTAATCCGGTTGCCATCGACGACAAAGCGAGCCTGGCGCGGCGAAAGCGTCGGGAAGGCTTCAAGCAGTGCCGGCGCGTATTCCCAGTGAATGGTAAAATCACGCTCGGCCAAAAGACCGGCGGCGGCAAGAAGATAAGAGCCGCCTGAAATCCCGCCGATACGGACGCCGTCGCGCGCCAGTTGGCGCAGACAGGCAAGAACTGCGGGATAGTGCCAGTCTCGGACCGACCCACCGGCGCAGACGAAGACGGTGCCAAGATCCGAGCCTCGACCTGGAAGCGGCCCGGCTGGCACCGGCACACCACCCGACGAAAGCGACGGCCCGCCATCCGGCGAAAAATTGGTCTGCCGATAAATCTCACGACCAGTCAGAAGGTTGGCAGCGCGCAGCGGCTCACTCGCCGATGCAAACGACATCAGCGCGAATCCCGGGATCAGGATGAACCCGATATTCTGGGAATTTCTTGTGTCGATCGACGTCATGTCCCTTTTCTATCGAAATAAGTCCCAATTGGGCAAGTCGTCATTTTCCACTCTGGCATCATGGGCACAATTCAAGGCGGACCTGACCATGCGCTATTCGGCTTTTTCTGTTTTCCTCAACGGTCTTCGCGGCAATACCGGCTGGGCACCAGCCTGGCGCCAGCCGCAACCGAAGCCGCATTACGACGTGATCATTGTCGGTGGCGGCGGCCATGGGCTGGCAACAGCTTACTATCTTGCCAAGACCTTCGGCATCACTAATGTCGCCGTTCTGGAAAAAGGCTATCTCGGCTCGGGCAATATCGGCCGCAATACCACGATCATCCGCTCCAACTATCTGCTACCGGGCAACAATCCCTTCTACGAGCTGTCGATGAAGCTCTGGGAAGGACTGGAGCAGGACTTCAACTTCAACGCCATGGTCTCGCAGCGCGGCGTGCTCAACCTCTTCCATTCGGATGCGCAGCGCGACGCCTATACCCGCCGCGGCAATGCCATGCGCCTGCACGGCGTCGATGCCGAGCTGCTCGATCGCGAGGCTGTCCGCAATAAGCTGCCCTTCCTCGATTTTGAAAATGCCCGCTTCCCGATCATGGGCGGATTGTTGCAGCAGCGTGGCGGCACGGTCCGCCACGATGCCGTTGCGTGGGGCTATGCCCGCGGTGCCGACAGCCGCGGCGTCGATATCATCACCGGCTGCGAAGTCACAGGCATCCGCACCGACCAGGGCCGCGTCATCGGTGTCGAAACGACCAAGGGCTTCATCGGCTGCGGCAAGCTGGCGCTGGCGGCGGCCGGCAACTCCACCGTGGTCGCTGACATGGCGGGCCTGCGCCTGCCGATCGAAAGCCATGTACTGCAGGCCTTCGTCTCAGAGGGCTTGAAGCCGTTCATCGATTGCGTCGTCACTTTCGGCGCCGGGCATTTCTACGTTTCGCAATCCGACAAGGGCGGCCTCGTCTTCGGCGGCGACATCGACGGTTACAATTCCTATGCCCAGCGCGGTAATCTTGCGACCGTCGAACATGTTGCCGAAGCCGGCGTGGCGATGATCCCGGCACTGACGCGGGTGCGTTACCTGCGCACATGGGGTGGGGTCATGGATATGAGCATGGACGGCTCCCCTATCATCGACCGCACCCATCTCGACAATCTCTATCTGAACGCCGGCTGGTGCTACGGCGGCTTCAAGGCGACGCCAGCATCGGGCTATTGCTACGCGCATCTGATCGCTCGCAACGAGCCACATGAGACGGCAACACAATTGCGCCTCGACCGCTTCAAGCGCGGCTATCAGCTTGATGAAAAGGGTGTTGGCGCCCAACCGAACCTGCATTGAGGACATGACACGATGGCAAGCCTGATTTCCTGCCCTCACTGCGGCGCGCGGCCCAAGGAAGAGTTCACCATCAAAGGTGATGCGAGCATCAGCCGCCCCGCTGCGGATGCGGGCGCCGAAGACTGGTTCGACTACGTCTATCTCCGTGGCAATCCGAAAGGGCTGCACAAGGAGTATTGGCATCACTCCTCCGGCTGCCGGCGCTGGCTAATCGTCGAGCGCGACACGGTCACCCATAAGGTTCACGGCGTCAGCGATGCGGCGCTTGCCAGGCTCGGAGGTGAAGCATGAGCAGCTACCGTCTGTCTTCCGGTGGCCGGATCGACCGCTCGCACACCATCGGCTTCAGCTTCGATGGCAAGGAGCTTGCCGGCCATCCCGGTGACACGCTCGCCTCCGCCCTGCTTGCCAACGGCATCCAGCTTGTCGGCCGCAGCTTCAAATATCATCGGCCGCGCGGCATCCTGACCGCAGGCGCCGCGGAACCCAACGCGCTTGTCACGACAGGCACGGGCGGCCGCACCGAGGCGAACACGCGCGCCACGATGATCGAGCTGCATGAAGGACTGACCGCCCGCAGCCAGAACCGCTGGCCCTCGCTCAATTTCGACGTCGGCGCCGTCAACGGACTGCTCTCGCCATTCTTGAGCGCGGGCTTCTACTACAAGACCTTCATGTGGCCCGCCGCCTTCTGGGAGAAGGTCTACGAGCCATTGATCCGCAACGCCGCCGGCCTTGGCAAGGCTTCCTATGAGACCGATCCCGATTCCTATGAAAAGTGCTGGACACATTGCGATCTCCTCGTCATCGGCGCGGGGCCAACGGGTCTTGCCGCTACACTGACGGCTGGCCGCGCCGGCGCGCGCGTTCTTCTCGCCGACGAAGGCTTCGCGCTCGGCGGCAGTCTGCTTGCGGAGCCCGGCTCGCACCTCAGGGAAATGTTGGACGAGCTTGATGGTTTGCCGAACGTACAATGCCTGCCACGTACGACCGTCATCGGCTGGTACGACGACAATGTCTTCGGCGCTGTCGAACGCGTCCAGAAACATGTCGCGACACCTGAAGCGCACCGCCCGGTCGAGCGCCTGTGGCGCATCATCGCAAAACAGGCAATTCTCGCCACCGGCGCGGAAGAGCGGCCGATCGTCTTTGGCGGCAACGATATCCCAGGCGTCATGATGGCCGGCGCCATGCGCAGCTATCTGAACCGCCAGGCAATCGCTCCCGGCAAACGCACCGTGATCTTCACGACAAACGGCTCGGGCTATCGGACGGCGGCCGATCTTGAGACCGCCGGCATCGAGGTGGCCGCCATCATCGACAGCCGCACCAACAGCGACGAACGATGGAACGGCAAGGCACCAATACTACCCAGTGCCCGCATCGTCGATGCACATGGCGGCAAGCAATTGCGCCGTGTGACGATTGCGACATCCTCCGGTTCCGAAGACATAGATGCCGATGCGCTGGCCATGTCCGGCGGCTGGAGCCCCATCATCCACCTTGCCTGCCATCGCGGTGCCAAGCCGCTCTGGTCGGAAAGATACGCAGCCTTTCTCGCGCCGGAACGGCAGGAAGGATTGTCGATCGCCGGCTCCGCAGCCGGCCTTGGTTCCACCGAGGCCTGCCTTGGTGACGGTGCCCGCAAGGCGATCGAGGCACTGGAAGCAATCGGCTTTGGCAAGGTTGACCCTGCCTTTGCTTCAGCGGACGAGGTGTCACCCGCTGCCGCGTCGCTCTGGCATGTCAAAGGCGGCAAGGGCAAAGCCTTCGTCGACTATCAGAACGACGTGCACCTGAAGGATCTCGGCCTCGCGGTCCATGAAGGCTATGGTGACGTCGAGCTTGCCAAGCGCTACACGACCAACGGCATGGCAACGGACCAGGGCAAGCTTTCCAATATCAACGCCATCGGCATCCTCGCCGAGGCGCGCGGCATTTCGCCGGCGGAAGTCGGCACGACGACGTTCCGACCGTTCTATACCCCTGTTTCCTTCGGTGCGCTGACAGGTGCTTCGCGGGCTAAGCATTTCCAGCCGGCGCGCAAGTCGCCCTTGCACGAATGGGCGAGGAAGAATGGCGCAATCTTCGTCGAGACCGGCCTCTGGTATCGATCGTCCTGGTTCCCGCGCGAGGGCGAAAAGATCTGGCGCGAAAGCGTCGATCGCGAAGTCTTGAACATCCGCAAGAACGCCGGCATCTGCGATGTCTCGACGCTCGGCAAGATCGAGATCTTCGGCAAGGATGCCGCCACCTTCCTCGACCGCATCTATTGCAACGGCTTTGCCAAGCTGCCGGTCGGCAAGGCACGCTACGGCATCATGCTGCGCGAGGACGGCATGATCTACGACGACGGCACCACGAGCCGGTTGAGCGAAGACCATTTCTTCATGACCACGACGACTGCGCTTGCCGCCGGCGTGCTGACGCATCTGGAATTCTGCGCCCAGACGCTATGGCCGGAACTGGACGTCTATTTTGCATCGTCGACCGACCAATGGGCGCAGATGGCGGTGGCAGGTCCGAAATCCCGCGCCATCCTTTCCGAAATCGTCGATGACGACATTTCCGATACCGCGTTCCCGTTCATGAGCGCACGCGAGGTCTCCCTGTTCGGCGGCAAGCTCAAGGGCCGGCTCTTCCGTATCTCCTTTTCCGGCGAGCTCGCCTATGAGCTTGGTGTGCCTGCTGCCTATGGCGAATTTGTCGCCGATGCGATCATGCAGGCGGGTCGCAAGCATGAAATCTGCCCCTATGGCGCCGAAGCGCTCGGCGTGCTCCGCATCGAGAAGGGCCATGTCACCCACGCCGAAATCAACGGTACGGTGACGCCGGGCGATCTCGGCTTTGCCCGCATGGTTTCGGCCACAAAGCCAGATTTCATCGGCAAGGCGATGCTTCAGCGCGAAGGTCTGCAAGCGGCCGACCGCCCTCGCCTCGTCGGCGTCAAACCGGTGGACCCCGCGACCAGCTTCCGCACCGGCGCCCATATCCTGGCGGAAGGCGCAGCCGCGACGCTTGAAAACGACCAAGGCTACGTCACATCGAGTGCCTTTTCACCGAGCCTTGGCCATACGATCGGGCTCGCCCTCATCAAGAACGGGCCGGAGCGCATCGGCGAAAAGGTCACCGTCTGGAACGGCCTTAGAAACGAATACACGGATGCAGTGATCTGCAGCCTCGTCTTCATCGACCCTCAGAACGAGAAACTCCATGCCTGATTTGCCGACATCGAAGCCGGTCCTTGCCGGGAAGGCCGTTTTACAAGGCGAGACGATCCGGCTGGAAGCCCTGCCTGAAGGCCACCTCCTGCATGTGATGGGTGCGACCACGAGCGAGGAACTCGCGGGCCATCTTCTGGCAGCCGGCCTCAAGGAGAGCTCTGTGCGTGCGGCCGGATACCGGCAATGGTTCGTCGCCGGCAATGACCGCCTTACGGATACGCATCTGCAGGCCCTCGCCACTGCCCTTGCTGGCCGTGCCTTCATCTGCGACCAAAGCCACGGTCGCGTCCGTATCCGCGTCTCAGGATCAAGTGCTGCCCGGGTGCTCAACAAGGGTACCGCCGTCGACCTGCATCCATTGAGCTTCCCCGAGGCAAGCAGCGCCATGACGCTCTTCGGGCATATTTCGGTGCAGCTCACGCGCACAGACATGGAGGATTTCGAGCTGACCGTGCTGCGCAGCTTTGCGGAATCGCTTCACGAGGAGTTGGCCGCCCTGGTCCTCTCCGAAACCGCCGAAGGGCGGTGATCGCCAAAACCTCTCGTCATCTCCGAGCGGGCCGGCAACGATCGGTCGCATGTCCTTCGCCGATCACCCTATCTGGTGCCGGAACCTGAGGCGGCTAGCGCGGAGACGCTGTAACAGCCGCAATATAAAGCCATCTCCAGTTATCCAGGGGCATGGGAAACCGGCGACCACCATTTGGGTAGGACGGGATGGGAGGGCTAGAACTGGTCCGCTTGAGTGGCAAACGTGGAAAGCTGCCGTTTTGGTTACGAGGCGCCAAAGCACCGATCAGCACGTCAGCCCCTAGCCATCATACCAGTTCGTGCGTCATGCAGCCGAACGAATGTCTGTCTCGGTGAAATCGTTGCCCTTGAATAGCAACGGCTCATCGAAATCCCTGGCGAGAGCGTATGCAAAGCAGTCACCGAAATTCAATCCCGCTTTATGTCTGCCTGTCCCGAAATCGAGGAATGCCTGTCTGGCCAGATGACCCTGTCCAACCGTCACAGGCTCAATGTCAATCGCTGCACGGCGGAAGAAGGCATCCGCCTGCCTCATGCCTTCCGGCCCGAGCTGCCTTTCGATCACCATGGACAATTCCAAATAGTTTGCCACACTGATCCGGCTTGTTGCGGAATCGTGGATCAGTCGCGTGAAGGCAGCGGCCTCCGGCTCGCCATAGAGGATCGCGACCATTGCGGATGTATCGATAGTCATTTCGGCAGGCCGTCCTCGTCATAAAGGAGTTCGGCGTGATCCGCATAAGGCCGCTTCAGATGGGCTGCGGCCCTGTGGGCTATCGCCAGAAGCTCTTCGACAGAGGCCCTGCCTCTCTGTTTTTCAATTTGCGCATACCGCTCACGCAGAGCATCGGTCACGACACGGCTCATACTCTGCCCGGTCGCATGGGCGATTGCTTGTGCAAGGCGACGCGCTTCGGGGTCCTTCACATTGAGGCTCATGCTGAGGCGCTCCATTCTACCTAAATGTCTATTTTTCTACCATTCTACCCTATTGTTTGACAGTTTCCAGGTGAGCATGTCGTACAGGGCAGATACTTACAGTTCGGAACAGCGCACCGAATGCAGCCATTCGCTGTTCGGCATCTTATGCACTATCGTGACCGTCCCATTCAGCGTGATCGTGTCGCTGTTGCGCAGTTTGATCGAGAAGATCGCGAATAGCGCGGACCCGGGCCGTCCACCACTCCGTTGTGTCGCGCACAGCTTCCCGCATATAGAGTATCCATTCCTCCCATGCATCCTTCATTGTCGCAGCCAGTAGCCGTTTATAGTCGGCCCGCTTGTTGCCAATGATGTCGCCAATGATGTCGCGGCTAGGTCACATACCCATAAAATAGTTTTAGATTTGAGCGGTTTGTGATTCACTTTCTTCAGCGATTGGAGGCTGTGATGGCGCGCTTTGATTTGACGGATTTCGAATGGTCGGTGATTGAACCGCTTCTTCCGACCAAAGTGCGCGGCAAGGCTCGCGTCGATGACCGGCGCGTTTTGAACGGCATATTCTGGCGACTGCGCACAGGTGCGCCATGGGCGGACATTCCAGCTCGATACGGCCCTTATACGACTTGCGTGAACCGCTTCAACCGGTGGCGTCACGCCGGGCATTGGGCGCGCATTCTCAGTGCAATATCA
>JUHI01000053.1 GCA_000799755.1 Martinezella tropici | reverse complement strand
GAAGCGGTTCACGCAAGTCGTATAAGGGCCGTATCGAGCTGGAATGTCCGCCCATGGCGCACCTGTGCGCAGTCGCCAGAATATGCCGTTCAAAACGCGCCGGTCATCGACGCGAGCCTTGCCGCGCACTTTGGTCGGAAGAAGCGGTTCAATCACCGACCATTCGAAATCCGTCAAATCAAAGCGCGCCATCACAGCCTCCAATCGCTGAAGAAAGTGAATCACAAACCGCTCAAATCTAAAACTATTTTATGGGTATGTGACCTAGAGTTTTCCGGTACAGTTTCCTGGCTGGGAAAGGAACGGAAGACGATGAAGGCAGCGCAGTTTTCGAATGCACAAAAGGCGTTTATTTTAGATAAAGCTGATGAAAGTGTGCCGGTGGCGGAGATCTGCCGGAAGGCAGGGATTAACCAGGCGACCTATTTCAACTAGAAGAAAAAATACGCGGGAACGTTGCCGCCGGAGATGAAGAAGCTGGAGGACGAGAACACGCGACTGAAAAAGATCGTCGCGGACCTGACATTGGACCGTGAGATGTTGCAGGATGTTATTCGGCGAAAGCTCTAAGGCCTGCTCGCAAGTGAGAGGTGGTGAAGGGTATGTGCGGGGATTAGGCAATCTCGATCCGGCGTGCCGATCGGGCCGCTCTGGAACATCGCATTCGCGACATTTGCGAGATCCGTGTGCGATACGGATATCGCCGCGTGTATGTGCTGTTGGAACGCAAGGGTTGGAGCACCAATATCAAGAAAACCTAACCCATTTACAGGGGCTTGGGTCTTCAACTGCACAACAAGACGCCGAAGCGTAGGGTCAAAGCGAAGCTGCAGGAGGATTGTCAAATGGCAGTTGGTCCGAACGATGTCTGGGCCATGGAACTTTGTTCACGACCAACTCGCGACTGGGAAGAAGCTGCGCGTCTTGACGGTCGTCGATACCTTCTTTCGCTATGTGCCGATGCTCGATCCACGTCATAGCTATCGCGGTGAAGATGTCGTGCAAAACCCGGAACGAGTATGCTGGAAAGTTGGCTATCCGAAGACGATCCGTGTCGATCAGGGCACGGAATTTGTGTCACGCGATCTTGACCTCTGTGCCTATACCAAAGGCGTCACCCTGAACTTCTCTCGCCTAGGCAAGCCTACGGATAACGCCTATATTGAAGTTTTCAATGGCCGCTTCCAGGCGGAGTGCCTGAACCAGCATTGGTTCCTCACCCTTGCGGATGTCCGCGACAAGATGGGGGATTAGCGTCGATACTACAACGAAATCCATCCATGTTCCGCCCTCGAAATGGTTTCATCACGGCAGTTCATCAGGGCTAAATCAAACTAGCCGACTGTCCGGTGAAACGGGGAGCACTCCACTGAACGGCCTCAGCTTGCCGCTTACATAAAGGACCGACATTAAGACGTTGCTTCGCGGACGTCACTACTGGTAGAATTGACGAAATGAAGGGTGCGATATGTTTGTTGGCGAACTGCCCGAAGTTGTGAACTGCAAGGATTGGCCCTAACGGGCATCGAGAACGTTCAAAGTCCTAAAGAAGGGACGTGCTCTTCAAGATGTCGAGAAACTTGGGGGAGTTGCTCTTGCGTTCGGTAAGCCTTAAACCGGAGAGATCGTCATCGCAAAGTGTTGCTAAGGTGGATCAAGATGTGCTGGCGGGTATACGCCTTGATCGGTCTAGTGCTTACGCACTAGGATGTAGTGGTTAGTAAAAGAGCTTATGGCTTAATTAGCTTTGTTCCATACCCTTGCCTGCGCGGATTGCTGTTGAGATGGACACAGGGAAAATGGATGTTATTGCATTTCGAATTTTGATAGAGGAAACCCTGATCGGCGATAGGCATGAATAAGATTGGCAAGTTTGAATCTGTAGCTGGCTAATCTGAAGGTGCTCTCGGTGGGCAATAAAATTTACTTTGACATCGGGGTTAGTCTACGTGGGTTGAGGTTAGATAATCTTTGAGGATGCGTCAGTGTCTCGTATAGAAAAGAGCTCAAAGAGGAATCTCGCCTTGGCAGCCTTAAAGAGAAAACAGCATGTTATGCACGCTGTCATCATGCGTGATATGCGCTCTCGATTTTTTAACAACGGTTTAGGTTTCGTTGTTCAGTGCCTTTGGCCTCTTGCGCACCTCTTGATCATCATGGTCATCAATATCGTCGCCGGGCGAGCTGCACCCTACGGCGATCCTATGTTGTTTTTTGCGACCGGCTTGGTACCGGTTTTGACTTTTATTTACATCTCGCGGTTTATGTCACTTTCGCTGCTTATGAATAAACCGATGTTGTCGTTTCCAATTGTTCAATTAACAGATGTTTTATTCGGCAGGGCAATATTGGAAGTTTTTGCCGGTTGTGTATCTTTGCTTTTTCTTTGGATTATATTTGTAGCGTTGGGGGTTTATTACTATCCACTCGATTTGAGTGAGGCGTTATTTGCGTATCTTGCAACAATTTTGCTGGCGGTTGGTGTTGGGATGATCGTCGGAGTTGTTAGTATGTTTCTTCCGATGTTTGCAACAATATATGCATTGATGGGGATATTATTCTATATCTCCTCTGGCGCGCTATTTGTTGTGTCCAACTTACCGGATCAGCTTGCGATCCCTATGTCCTATAGCCCCGTTGTTCAATGTGTCGAATGGATGAGAGTGGCCTATTTCGATAACTATAGCGATAAGCTGTTAGATAGGAGCTATCTAGTTTTTGTTGGGTGTGGTTGCTTGTTCATTGGTCTTATCGCGGAGAGACTTTCGCGAAGGATCATGTTGGATGAAATGTAGATCACCAACAACCCATTCTATTGCTCGCTGGTCAGACATTTCTATGAATTCAAGAAAGATCATCGGCCAATTCCATATCTAAAGGAGCCTCCGATATGGGAGGGGGCCGATTTTGTTTTGATTGCAGATAGGCGACCAGATAAGGGTTGGGCCGTGGGACCGCTTGGACGGATAACGTGTCGCGAGAGACGGACTGCTCCCGCCGGCGAATCGCGTGACCGGTACCAGAAACAATCTTATGTTTAACTCCACGGCTGATGGTCAACATATTCCAGGCCCAATCTTCATAGCCAAATCCTGCCTTAAGATCTGTCTCCGGATAGGAGTTCTGCAGGTAAACTTCGCGCGCGCCAAAACTAAGGGCTGTCCAATAATTTTCAATCATAAGTCCGCTTGGACAAAAATCGGGTTCCTCCATATCGAGATGAACAAAAATATGGTGAGCCGAACCAAAGTAGACGCAAACCTCAGGGTGCCAAATTACCGCGTCGTGACGAGACTGCGCGGCGAGCGTAGCTTGTGTCAGCCAATTCACCCCCCAAAGATCGTCAGCATCCAAAAAAGCGACATATTTGCCCTTCGCTTGAGATATCGCATAATTGCGCGCCCGCGCAGGATCACCAAAATCGGTCTCTACGATGCGGAACTGGTATGAGCTGTGATCGCTGATCACCTGTCGCGTCACCGTTTCCGAACGGTCAAGAATAACCAGGACCTCAACCGCAAATCCAGATTGTTCCGCATGCGCTATCGAGCGAACTAAGCTAGCTATCGACGATTTGGCAAGCATTCCCTCCCGGTGAGCATTTAAAATCGCCGTAATCGTTGGTTGAGACATACAAAAAACCCTTGCTCACAGTAGGCTCCTGGGTGAGAACTCGTTGGTAACGCTCCCAGTTGTGACGTGCCGCCAAGCGTTCATCCATTGCATCGATACGTCTTTGAGCTTCCGCTGGATGCATGGCGATCTCGCTAAGAGCATCGATGTAGTGCGACGCTTCATCACTGATGTTAACTAACCATCCTGTGCTTCCATCGATAAGTTCGCTAATCCCCCCAACGTTAGAAGCGACGATCGTCAAACCTGCCGCTGCTGCTTCCAATAAGACATTTGGAAGTCCGTCCCATAGCGAGGTATATAGCAGTACATCATAGTTGGAAGTTGGTAATGCCTCAAACCGTTCGAATGGACCGTGAAAATGTATGTAGGGGATACGTCGCGACAGGTCACTTAATTGCAGTTCAAGTGCATGGCTGCCACGCCCCCATATATGAAACTCAAATTGCTGCGTTTGTTCTGCAATTCTCATCAGTAGATCAACATTCTTTTGGGGCATTAACCGCCCTGCCCACATTACACGAAGGCGAGAATTGCCGTGTCGCGAGGTGTTATTTCTCGCAACATTTGGGGCAGGCTGATACAGAGTCACTAGTTTACTCTGTAATTCCGCCGGAACGCTGAATTGTTGGGTGAGTTGATCGATGTATGAGCTATTGTCAAAGTATACTCCTGCCAAGAAAGGAAGGCATTGACGTAGGTAGAGATCAGCATACCCACTACGCCGCCCGCTGACAGAGAAGTCAGGACAAAATAGCATGGCATAAAGCCGTGTGAAGTTTTGCAAACGGTTGCCATAACGCTTAATCGCATCCCAGCAAGACCGGCTATTGACGTTGAGAACTGTACTGGGTCGCAAGCCGCGGATTATTAGATCTATTAATTCGATGCGTTCGACATGCGACAAGTTCGGCTCAATCTGCAGTAAAGATAGATGCTTAACGCCCTTTGGCAGTAAATGTATCGCCTCCAGACGGTCATGGTCGCAAATTACAGCAACTACCGATTCCGACCCGTGTTTGTCGCTCATCGCGCGAATAGCATGCGCGGCGACCAGATCAGCGCCCCCATGAACTAGCCACGGCAAAAAAACGATTGCCTTCGGCGGCGTATCAATCGTTGCTATCAACTTCTCAAATGCTCTTGCCATCCGAGTACGCGGACGCCCGTCAACTACATCAATATGATCGATATCATCAAAGTAGTCGGTGGCATAAAGGTCAGGATCGAGATCTTCAATCCCTGCTATCGTCTCTCTCGCAATGGAAAAAACGCGTTCTGGCCGAACTGCTGTGCGACCCTCTTCTTGCCCAAAATCGATGTAGTGTAGTAGTGGGTTAATACCTACAATATCGGGATAACGGTGGAGATACCATTTCGCATCGAAATCGGGGCCTGGAGATCTGCCTTCCAGTGCGCCATGAACCATATAGTGAAGAAGAGGGGGGTATCCATTAGCTAAGACGTCTGGGTTCTCCCGCAAATACCAGTTGCTATCGAATAAGCCAGATTCAAGGATACGATCCGCACCACTCGCAGGAGCTTGGTGAATTGGAATGTTAAGCTTCTTGCCGTACGCTAGGTAGTGTACGAGAGGATTCAAACGCGACCTACTCGCTAAGGCCGAATCATCAAGATATCGACCCGCGTCGAACAATCGACTAGGCGCCAGTCTCAGCCGTCTACCATGCTTTAGGAAATGAGTGAGCGGGTCAATTTTGTCGCGCACTACGTAAGGGTGGGCTAATTTATACCAATCCACATCGAATAAACCCGACGCGAAGATACGCCGGCGCGTGAATGACATGCTTTTGAGCAATCGTATCACTACCAATCTCGCGCCCCATAACAATATATCATTGTGAGCAGCAACTCGTATCCCATTTGGCTTCCGTCATCTTGGGCATGTGCATTTTTCACCGGTCCACATTCCCCAATCCATTTGATGATCATTGTTGAAACCATATATCTAAAACTACAACGATAAGGCCTTCCTCTCGCATAGTTCTGACGCCAATGGTAGTAGCTCATGCCAATCCATAGTGAAATTCGCCCTGCCACCGCTGGTATTGCCCTGTGCCACGTCCTTAACTGCAGATTGGTCCACGTGAAGTGCCTTTATCGCATCATCCCTATAGTGATCATATAGGCGTCCGTGTTCACTATCGGGCTTCGAGAAGCTCTCGTTCGAGAACGCCACACCTGGTAGATTGGTGATCCAGCGATACTTAGCCATCCCTGCACCAACCGGGGCTATATAGAAATCTGATAGCTCGGCCAAGATACAGCTTTCCTCAATGGAACAACCTATGGAATTATAGATCTGTAACGTGGGGCATCGTTTAATTATTCGTTCGGCAAGCAAAAACTCGTCATCAACACTCATAGACGCGTGGGTCCATCCCTGGGTGACGTTCCCGTTTACGCCGTCGAGGATAAAGCAAGCGCGTGGATAGCGCTCGTTCAGCGCTTCAAATAGTCTTGGCCATCCTTCTTCTTGATCTACCCAAGAGCGATTATCGAGCCGAATGGTAACCAGAATCATTGGCGAAAATTCCGCTCTAAGCTTCTGGAGTTTATCAAGGTGATTTGGTTCCAGACGCGAACGAGCCCATGCACTAACTCGCGGCGCCAGTTCGGCCGAAATATAGTTGTTCTTCAAGGTTAGAACCATCGCTTTGCGATCAAGTATTGTGGATTGAATATCGGCTTCATCACTCGAAAGAATAATTTCTTTGCTGGGGCCGATGTCAGCTGCATACAAGACGTCTACACCGCCAAGCGTTCTGAAGTTATCACGTACCACATACAAGTCAGCTTTATCATTCCCGCCATATTTGAAGAAAGGTTCCCAAGCTGATATCGAATTCCAAATGTAATGCCCTACATGTGGGACTAAGAATTCGGCGACCCCAACCTCCTTGTTGCTGCGCTGCAGATGTATAACGACATCGTCACGCCTGCTGACAATTTTTCTGAGCAGCTTGAACAGCGAACACGCTAGATACCGCGGTTCGATTCCGGCATTTTCTGAGAATAGCACGATCTTTTCATCAAGAAGAATATAGGTCGTGTCCGCAAATGCATACTCCGTCTCAGTCCATTGGGTAGCTAAACCTACCCGATCTTTGTCTTTAAATACAAAGCACTCTTCATCGATCATATGCTCGGTATATACCGTACTTCCTGTATATGGTGAGAGTATCTTCTTTCTTCCATTTTCTACGGTGTCAAGCACGTCTTTCACACGATCAGAGAGTGTTGGCTCATCATGCCAAGGCCTCACTCTTTCATATCGTCGGAGTGCTTTTGCGATCGACTTTGGCCCGTCGTTTGCGATAGAAACAAAGTCGCTCGAAATGTTATGACTGCTGTACGGGAAGTCACGTGCGGATAAGTCAACAAACTGAAAATCGCAGAAAACAAACGCTGCTAGCTCTGACAAGGTTGGTACTTTGCCAAGTGACGTACGACCGTGCAATAAATCCGAGAGAAACCGTCCCACGTCTTCGGTGGGCGGGTGATCTACCACAGTATTCCCGTCCGCAACTAGAGCGGTTGCTAAAAGTTGTAGAAGTTCGCCGTGGAGATCAGGTACGTCTTGATCCAGCATCTCAAATGCAAGTGCAACCATCCGATGAACATGCCCAGCCACACGGAGCATTCTTATCAGTGAGATCTTTGAGCTGCGGCACGCGGTACCCGAGGGATTCAGCGTTTCCAACTTTAGCGTTGCTTGCTCCAAATCCTCAATCGCAGCCGCAATAGCGCCTCGGCGGAACATAACCTCTTCGTAACCAGCATAAAAGCTTCCGTACTGATCAGGAAACTCAATCAGAGCTTTGCGTAATACAGCTAGATTTTCGAGATCTCCTTCCAATAGGGCGTTAGAAAGGCTAGAATACGCCCGAAGAACAGGATTATCTCGATAGAGTCTTACTCCAATGGCTCCAACCAGCGCAGACAGAGATAGCAATCCATTTTCATATGTAGTAAGTATAGCTTGCGTGCATATACTCTCCTCTGGAGAGGGTGAATTCCTCACATACATTGCTAATGCCTGGGCTTCGATTTTTCTTAACCCAGCATCTCTCGCCCAATCCGCGATTGTCTTGCTCATCGTTGAGGTTTGGATCTCACTACGTTGAACTAACTCCAGAGAGCTCGCCCAATCTCCGGCGGCAAGCAACTCGTTCAAACGGCCGATATTATCGGTCATAATCCCCCCATAATATACATGGCATATTCCTAAACTGTCGGACTATAAGTCATTACCTACTAACGGTAAACTGCGACAGCGAACTCAAGAGCGCTTTGAAGCGCAAGAAGGTCGTTTTCACCTTGCTGCCGCATTTCAATCGCCCCCCAACCAGCGTACCCACTGGTTTTGAGTGAGTGCGCTATTGCTTTATGATCACACTTTGGTTCAGCAAACGATGCAAGATCTGGTTCTGCAATGTGATAGTGGGCCGCTCTTTTTCCCAACCGGCGAGTGACTTCGACAGGATCGTCGCCGGCGAGTTGAATACATGCGCAGTCTAAATGAATGCGGACTGCTGCATGATCGCAAGCCAAAACGACTGACTCAACCTCGGAGGCTGTAGTCAAAAAGTCTGAACCATAATATTTAGGCACTGGTTCAATTGCCAAGACCAAGCCGCCATCAAGGCACGTATCACCTAACAGCCTAAGCCGTTCGACGGCAAGCAAACTGGCCTCCTGCTCGTTGAGCTCCGCCCGTTGACGATTCTTGGGTGCCCCAAATACCGCTATCGAAGCACCTAAGTGAAATGCAATGTCCACAACATGCTTTAAATGCTCGTGCATTTTGATAAAGCCTGTTCGGTCGCCTAAAAGCTGAGCGTCGGCGCATCCGTAGAATATTGCCTGCAAGGATGGGACCTCAAGCATGGCTGCTTCGCACTTAAGTCTGTAAGATTCAAGTGTATTCCTATTTAGTTCTTTCCAATCCGCAATCTTTGTCGGAGCGACCTCAATCCCGGCAAATCCGGCTCTCTGCACGAGTGAAAAGGCTTCTTGCTCAACGCCTCTGTCCCAAGCTAAATTGCTAACCGCTAATCTCATCACAGTCGATTACCTTGAAGAAAATGCGCAAGCTCGTCGAAGATCTCGGCTTCTTGCATAATATAATCGCCGTTACTGCTAAACAATGCTGCATGTTTTGTGTGAATATCATATACTGCGGGGGGATTGGGGTGCGCGCCCATTTTTAGTGCTGAAAAAAAGCGCTCGTGGATTTTGGCGACCGATACTGGCGGGGTGGCAAAGTTGATTAGCTTGGCATCACTGGCGGATGCGCGCGCAAGATCATCTGTTAGCCGTCGAACTGGATACCACTGAAAGGCCGACGCCGGGTTAATCGCTTCGATCATATTATTATTCATGAGATCATAAATCACATTTTTCTTCAGACCAGGGCCGAACAACGCAGGAAGACGTATAATCTGATGATTTGAAAAATGGGTTTGGACAAAGCTTTCTAATTTGAGGCGATTGAGCCCATAAGCGTGCAGGAATTGTTCGCATGGCAAGTCATCTTCGGTGACATTTTCAGCCACGTTGTAAACATCAACAGTAGAAATCAACACGAACTTATCTGTTTGCACTCTTGACAGATGGTGAATAAGGTTCGCAATACCTTGCCAATCTTCCTGTGGGTTTTTGTTCGCCCACCATTTTACCGCTCGTACTCCAGCGCATACTACCGTCTGAAACGAGCGGCCATCTATTTCTGAGATGTTAGAAGAGTTATATACAAAATCGAAATGTGTTTGCGCTAGGAGATTTCCGCCAACGAATCCCGTGTGACCTATAAGCGCGTTCGTCATATTCAAAAAGCTCCAATTTCAATTTCACGCCTTAGCGAGCTTTCAGCTCGCATTGAGATCCCAGTCAATGCTGTTTCGAGAAAATTCAACACCCGTTCCTGTGCATGGAAAATGGTGTCAATTTTCCCAGACAAAACTGTCATTAGTCGGTCAGATCTGAATACATAACAGCTGCGATCGTCTGCGTTACCTACGGGCTTTGTTTTAATCGCAAACTGCGGACCGATGTATCGCATATGATCTCCAAAAGACGGAAGATAGTATTTAATCTGATCTTCCATCAAAAGCCGCTTTTTATTGATCTCCTGCTGCGACAAAGCAGCTAGCGCGGCTCTCGCCTCCAGAGCCGTCTTGTATCGTCCAATTGGTGTATGAGGCACACTCGATAGCGTGTAGATATTGGGATCCTCTGTTGGGTAAAGGGAACCAAGGGGGCCATCTACGAGAGTCAACGCGGGAAACTGTGTGCCGCACTCATAGTACAATAACAGTGTAGGCTCGTAGTAGCAGTTAATTGGTAATGAGCTGAAATGACCCCATGTGCAATCTATAACAAAATCGAAAGGTGATCCATTTATCTTTATATTCTTTGAGTTTATTTCAAGATTGGTCACATCTGTATTTAATTGCAAATCTTTTGAAAGTGATTCCGTAAAATATTTTCTTGCTTGTGCTATTAACAATACTCTCTCTGGTGAAATTATTATTCCATCAATATTTCTCAAGCCGAGATTGTTTTCTTTCGTCTCTGTGTAGTCGAGGCCGGACGAGCTCATGATAAGGCGGTATGTCTGAAAATCGATCAGGCTCTCCAAGCGCGGTACGGCATATATATTGTCTGGGACTTCGCGACTAAAGCCAGGATAGCGCTCAATAAAACGCATGAATCCGTCACGGCTTTGTATGCGGGTGCTATGATGGCGAGCATAATGAAAACCCAAATGCAGCCGAAACTGATTGTTCCCAGACGCCTCGTGGAGCACGCGCTTATTCTTTTCAAAGATTTGAACTTCAAACCCGAGCGCTCTCAACGAAAGGCCGATATGGCATCCATACCAGCCGGCACCAATGATTCCGATTTTCGTTGTCATCTTTATGTCTGCTCTATATGTTGCTCACGGGTAGTACTGAGGGTAAAGGTACCGCCTGCGAATTCTATTTCCGGCTGAATGAGAATATACGAGGCTTTTTTGCGGACGTTGTGCCAACTACCTTAGGGCTCAACCGCTCGAGCGCATCCTTTAGTTGCCCTTCTAAAAACACTATTCTCGCTTCCCTCAATTCCAGTTGAGGGTCCCACCACTCATGCTTGGTCTTCTCGAAGATACCGAGAGTCTCATTCAAGCGCTCTATTTCGGGTTTGAACCATTCTTCGCGAAGCCGCTCCGCCTCTGCGAGGCGAGATTCCAGTGCTACTATTTGTAGCTTTAAATGCTTTACTTGATCTGCATAGGTCATTGCTTTTCTCAAAGCAAACTGCGCGTTTCTCTCGAACTGATTGCGGCTTATTATTTCTCTCAACCTCTGCATTTCTGGCAGATACTGTTCCGTGATCTTTTGTCGTAAATCACATATTTCTCGCTTTGCTGCGGTGAGCTCTTCAAGCGAAGAAGATTGCACCTCACGGGTCTCTTTTGATTGAGAGACACGGCTTTGCGAAGTCGTCGTAGAGGTATCGCGTCTAGTTCGCATTGATTGCTCCGGAAGAGATATGTAGGTTGTCGTTGTCGGAAACGCTGGGTAGGCTAAAGATAGCTTTTACTCGCGCCTCATGCCGTTGTGCCGAATGTTGCTCTGCTATGAGGTTACGTCCCGCATTCCCGCGTGTTACGGCCGCTGACCAGTCGTCATATAACACTTCAATCGCCTCCACAAACGAGTTAGCCAAAACCTCTTCGCTCGCGGCATCTTGGAGCAAAAAGCCCGTGTCGGCAGTTACTACTTCTGAGATCCCACCAACATCTGGGGCGATAACGGGCATGCCAAATGCAAGTGCCTCCAGCACTACGTTTGGCAAACCGTCATATGCTGTCGTGTAAACTAGGGCGTCGTAGTTGTCGATCGGGAGCGTGGAAAATCCGTTGAACGGACCTCGATAGTTCAACCCGATTGCCCCATCAAAGACTTCGCTGTTCATTGAAACATAGGTTGGGCTGCCGTATGCCTCTATGCAGATGTCCATTCCGAGATCGCTTAATTTTTGTGCTATCTTTCGCACGAGCATAGGACGCTTTTCTTCCGAGATGCGGGCCGCCCATAGTAATTTTTTGGTTGGCTCACGTTGAAGCCGAAGAGGCATCTCCGGTAACTCACACACGTTATAGAGCACCTCCAAATCGGGCGACTGGGCAGAGCCGATCAAGCTTTCGAATGCTGTGAAACAAGTTTTATGGTCCGAAATTACGCGGTTCAAATTAGAGCCAATTTCGCTGACAAGATCAAAGCTCTGTCCGTTTGTGAACATGTATCCGCCTACTTCTACTCGCGGATCACTAAAATGGAAGTAATTAAGGTCCAGGTGCGCAATGTACCGGATGTATTTTCGCAAAAATGAATCGACAAATTCGCAATTCTTAAAGAAAATTCTATTAATTGTAGGAATATGTTGAAGTAGGCGTAACGTAATTTCCTCTAAGTTTTCCAGTGGTAACTGTGACGTACCGAGCGTCTGCAGATCTAGATAGACGGTTCCAGAAGGAAATTTATCAACCCATTCGTGCTTTGCATGTGGATGTGCTGAAATCACAAGTAGCTGAAAATTTGGATCGGACTTCTGGATTACATCAAGGAGCGATAAAATGTATTTCTCTGCTCCGCCTCTCACAAAAAAGGGAACAATGAGCACCTCAGTGAATTTTTCGCCTGCAACAAATTTGCACGCATCAAAATACGCCCTGGCAGCTGAGCTTGGCTCTCTAAAGTTGCTGAAAGCGTGCTGATACTTTAGGATTCCCAAGCTTACAAACGGTTCGATTTGATTCGCATGGTGAACCACGTCGGGAATTCCTGGTCTTTCCAGAAAATCTCGAACGGTGAAAGGCGGGACGACGTTGTGGGACTCTGTGGTGAAATCCGCCCATGTTAGACGCAAATATGTTTGCGGATTAAAGAACGGGCTTGGCGGAATCAGTCCAGTGGTTTGGCTTTCAAAAAGCCTTCGCATACTCCCTTTGCGTTCACGATAGAAAAAGACAGCGTCGGACGCTATAACTATATCAAACCCATAGGCAATGCATTGAGAATTGAAATGCCAATCTTCATGCGCGTAACCGTTCGCTACGGAAATGTCTGCATTCTGTATGTGATCGAAGAGGAAACGTGGAAATAAGATTCTCGCGACGTATGGATGGGTGTCGAATAGTAAGGAGTTCCTTATTAGGTTCTTGCCAAAAATCTGATATACATAGCAAATCTCACCAAACCCCATGCAGAATTCGGGAAATACTATTGTTTTTCGCGGACTCGACGTTGCTGTAAAATACATCCGCATTAGGAAGTCGAAGCCGATTAGATCATCCCCGTCGAGAGTTAAAATATACTCGCCACGACTGATGGAGATGCCACTGTTTCGGGAGAGACCTGGCGCGCCGTGATGCGTTTCGATTATTTGATTTGCATCAAAACATTGGTAATCGTGTGTATGTATTAATTTACTCGTCTGAGTATCAGCGTTATCAAGTACGACGACAATTTCAACCGTGACATCAAAGGGACGTATGTAGGTGACGGCCTCTCCGATAGATTGCAGCGTTCTAGAGAGGTATCTTGCTTCGTTATGTGTCGTAAGTATAATAGAAATGTCGAATTGCGGAATGTCAGAGTGAAATTCTCGCGAATTTACTCTCGGTTTTGCTCCGAACTCTTCTCCACGAACAAGGCCAATTTTTCGATTGCCGCCGAACTCAGAATTTCTCTCCATAGTTTTCTATCCCAGTGCATCAAAACGAGTAAAATCAGCGCTGTTGATCACAACTTTGCGGAGCATGTCAACAGGATTATTTGGGCGTAAGACGCAAACTTGCAATGAAGACTTGTCAGATGTTTCGATCATCGCAACTCACACAAGCAAGCTCTATTCTAGATCGGAAGATGTAATTGACGTTTGCCTCGTTATCAATGAAGTAGATTCTAGCGCAGTAGGCAATCGGCCGATGTCCGAGTGAGCGTTGAAACTTTTACTGCAATCTGGAGTTTTTGATGTGTCATGTAATCGTAAATTCCTTTCAGCGACGATACATTCTCGCGAGGAGAGATAGCCCAAAGCTCCGAGTAGGTGAAGCATCTTATAGTACTGAAGCTGCTATATTGTCTGATTAGGGTCATAAATACGTCTAGATTTGGGTGGCGCTCGGATAGAAAGGTAATTTTCGTGTCATGCAGGTTGACCTTGCCCTCAAGTTTTATCCAGTTCTGAGTTCGCTCCAGCGATTTTGAGTTGATGTATTCGGGCCGGTCGCGACGGCTTGCCGTGTGGAGCCATTCCGGCTGCGCAGTACTGCATCACGTCGCGGGTTGATTGTCTGAGCGAACTCGGCAGGTGTCATCCAGCCGAGTCCAGAGTGTGGTCGATGATCGTTGTACAACACGACGACACAACACCCACGGGACCGAGGTTCGCGAGCTTTTGTATCCGTGGCATCCCTGGTTCGGGCGGCTCGTTCACATCCATGAGGCGCTGTCCAAAGGGACGCATATTTTCCGCTGCAGCCTTTCTGGTTCTTCTTCTGGTCGACTTCTTGAGGTCCCAGCATGGATGTTCGACCGCTCCATGAGTGGATGCTGGCGCAGCCTGCCGGTTCCGCACGTCGATCTCGTGAGCCTGCATGCTTTGGCAAGATTGCTGAAGGACGCTGATGTCTCATCACAATCGTAAGCGCGAATTTCTGTGCGCCTTCTGAAGGGCGGTGCTCTGATGCATGAAGTTTCCACCCGAAATAGGTGGACACCAAATCATGGATGAAGATGCTCCTAAACTGCAAGTGCGGCTTGTTGGTCGCGACGGCCGTCGTCGATATGACCCTGCGTCGAGAGATCGGCTTGTCGCGGCTTGCCTGGAACCCGGCGTTTCGGTCTCGCGTCTGGCGTTGGAGCACGGCGTCAATGCTAATCTTGTTCGGAAATGGGTGAAGAGAGCCAAAGAAGGACGTCCTTTGCCTCTGGTCTCGGGGTTCGTTCCGGTTCGGATTGCTGCAGATATTTCCTCG
>JUHI01000052.1 GCA_000799755.1 Martinezella tropici | reverse complement strand
ACGGGCGGTGTCACCCGCGAGCCGCTTCTTGCCCGCTTCGAGGAATTCCTTCGACCAGCTATAATACAGGCTCTCGGCGATCCCTTCGCGGCGGCAGATCGCAGCGATGCTGTCTTCGCCACGCAGGCCTTCCAGCACGATGCGGATTTTATCCTCGGCTGAATGGTGCTTGCGCGTCGCCCGGCGGATATCCTTGATCGTCTTTTCGGCCGCCGATGTCTGCGGCCCGGTTTTCTGTCTCATCTTCGCTTCCTTTGATAGAGCTACGATGAGCCGAAAATCCTCTCTTCTCAATTAAACCAATTCTGTCTCAAGGGCGCTGATGTCGGACAGAGTGCCATATCTTGAAGAATGGTTGGTCGGCATATTTGTTCCGGGCGAAAGTAGGTCCGCAATCAACCCGTTTTGGAATTCGAACACCGGGAGACCGGGCGCGGCAATTAGTGACCGAGACATTGGCTGGCAGATTAATGCCGACAATATTCCTTATTCGCATCTCTCAAATGCAGTCTCTGCGGCAACTTGACGAATCGGTGCTAACAAAACAATCTCGCTTTTGGCGTGACCTACGCCCAACCTCCCAGGACCTTCCCCAGCATGGTCTTCAACGGAGGCAAAGGGACTTTCGTCTCGGGTCGTTGTCTTGGTCCTATCGTTTGGGCGTTGTTGCTGGGGAGCTTTCGTTCGAACGGGAAGGTCTGACAATGACACAGAATGGAAATCTCAAACGTCGTGTTCGTGCTCGCTCGACCAAAACAGGCGAGTCTTATACCACCGCTCTTATGCATGTCCGCCGATCTGTGTCGGACATTGCTCCCGCAAAATCAATGTGTTTGGCCGTGTCTCAAACCACGCTGTTTAATGACCCTCGCGACATTCAAGGGCTTCGCGCCAGCGGTTTGGAATTGCGACAGTTGATGCGGGAGGCGAGGGCAGGAGGTGCGCAGCTCGTTCATTTTTCCGAAGGCACCACTTGCTCACCGCACAAGCGCATCATGTCCGAAGTCGGCCCAAGGGAAATCGGTCCGTCCGACTGGAGCCGTTTCGAATGGGGTGTCCTCCAGGAAGAAATGCACGAGACGGTCGAACTCGCGAAGCATCTCAAGCTTTGGGTGGTACTCGGTTCGGTTCATCGACTGACGCCTCCGCACCGACCCCATAACAGCCTGTATGTCATTTCCGACCGTGGGGAAATCGTCACCCGGTACGATGAACGGCTGCTCTCGAATACCAAGATTTCCTTCATGTATTCGCCAGGAAAACTCCCGATCACCTTCGATGTCGACGGCTTTCGCTTTGGCTGCGCCATGGGAATGGAATCCCACTACCCAGAGATTTTCATCGAATACGAACGGCTTGGTGTCGATTGCGTCCTGTTCTCGACGACAGGGGAACTCCCGGAAGCCGCTTCCGCCTTCGCAGCAGAGGTGTTAGGACATGCTGCCAGCAATGCGTATTGGGTGAGCTATGCAGCGCACGCGCCGCAAAGCGTTGCAATACCTTCCGGAATTGCCGGTCCGAATGGCCGCTGGGCCGCCCAATGCCCAACGAATGGAGGCTCTGGTATTGCTCTTGCGGATATTAGAACCGATCCGGAGAATCTCGCCCGACCTTGGAGGCGCAAAGCTCGATCCGACCTCTACATTCCCCATCAGGTGAACGACGATCCCCGAAGCGACGGTCGTAATCTCTTCTAAGGAAGCATGATGTTCAGTGGGGCGATTTCGCCCCACTGACACAGGGTTCACGCTACGGAGCTGATCGATATTTCGATTGATTCGGCGTCTTCGGCGGAGTTCGAGACGATCGATCGCCGGTTATCCGCCGATCGCAGCCTTGCGCACTTCGATAACAGCCTTGTAGTTATCCTCCGTTACCGGGACATAGCCCTTGAAGTCGCCGCCTGCGATAGCATCGAAGCACTTCGGGTCGTCTTTCGGGAGAGCGAGGAAAAAGTCCGTGAGTTTCTTGCGCCATTCATCGCCAAGCCCGTTTCGAACGACAAGAGGACCGTTCGGAATCAATGGCGAGCGCCATACTTCCACGAGCCTGGCGGGATCGACTTCCCCCTTGGCGACCATTTTGTGGAACGTATCCGAGCTGTAGCCGTCTCTGAAATCGCCAATGCCGGACGAGCCGTCGACCGAGACGTCAATCTTACCATCATACATCGCGAGAATATTGTTTTCATGGCCGCCGGTGAACTGCGTCGATGCGAAGAACTTGTCGTTCGGCATCCCCGTTACCTTCGGTATCTGAGTAAAGGGAACCAGATAGCCCGAGGTAGAGTCCGGGTCGGCATAGCCCAGTTTCTTGCCCTTCGCATCTGTGATCGTTTTGATGCCGGAATCCTTGCGGGCAAGGCCGATCGAATAATAACCCGTCGATCCATCCGTTTGCTGTTCGGTCAGGATCGGAGTGACCGCGTTCTTGTCCTTCAGGTAGAGTGCTGCGTAACCGGAAGCTCCGAGCTCGGCGTAGTCGAGCGTGCCGCCCAATAGCCCCTGAATGACGCCATCGTAGTCGGCGGCGGGGAACAGCAGCACCTTGTCAAAGCCGAAATGCTCCTTGAGATGGTCGGCGAGGCAGGCAAAGTTGCGCATGCGGTCGGCTTCGTTCTCGCCGCCAAGGATACCGATGCGGAATTCCTTCAGATCGGCCGCGTGTAGACTGGAGGTCGCCAAGGCGATAACCGCCGCAGTGACCGCAAAGAATTTTTTCGACATAGTGGTTCCTTGAATGATTTTGCCAGATGGCAGCGACGGTTGTTCAGGTTTGCGGCATCGTTGAAACATGTCAGGATTCATCGAGCTCCCGATCGCTGCGGCATCAAAGGCGCAGTCAGGTAGCCATCGGCATCCGACCTATGGAGTCGGCCAGCGGCAATCGGCATTGATCTCTTGATCCGTCAGGTTTCTGCCGGGAACCTGCGGCGCGCCCATGAAAATTGGGCAACAACGACATGAAGAAAAACTGACAGAATGTGGTGAACTTTTGAGTTTCGATGGGTTTCGGCAATTCACGCGATTGCAATTGATGCGTCGCTGCGACCATAATCCGCGACCGCAAATGTGAATCTAACGGTATTTTGCCAGATGGCTTCGACGTCACCATCCCACCGACCCTCGCGGTCCGGCAGCAGGTTTCTTTGGCAACTCGTCATGGATGACCTGTTGAAGGACATTCGCGACGGGGCTCTGCTGCCAGGCCAGAAACTGCCGACAGAAACCGCCCTCGCTGCCCGCTTCGAGGTAAACGTCAACACCGTCAGGCGCGCGCTGTCCCACCTACAGGAGAAAGGTATTGTCCGCGGCGAGCGGGGGAGCGGTACATTTGTGAAGGACGATACCATCCGATATCCCGTCTCCATTCGGCAGGAGCAAGGTAAGGAGTTGGCAAGGCTCCAGAGGTCCAACCTGCGGCAAGTTCTGGCCGCAAAAACCTTGCGAGCGTCAGATGAAGTCGCGGCGGCTCTGCAGATCGATGCCGGCAGTTATGTCAGAAGGGTCGAGACGCTGAGCTGGGCCGATACCAGGCCGTTTTCCGTCTCCACCTATTTTTATCCGCTGCCACGCTATTCCGGCATCGATGCCAAGATCTCCGAATATGGCTCGATAACCAGGGCGCTCCGGGACTACGGCATCGAAGACTACAGACGAGCACAATCGCTGATCAGGTCCAAGAAGCTATCAGTTCGCGAGGCGAAGCTTCTTCAGCAATCGAGGACAAAGCCTTCGATTATGGCCGCTCATATCAATATCGAGCCGAATGGAACGCCGATCCAGATCAGCGTTAGTGTCGAAGCCGCATGGGTGGAATTGCTCTTCCGTTTCGATGGCGATGCCCCCGACAGAGCCGCCGACTTGAAATTCCCGCTGTCGAACTGATCTTGCGATCGTCGCGGAAAGCAGCTCATCGAAATGCATTGTGAAGATCGGACAAAATCATCGGCGGGTCGTAAATGCCACGGATGATAGCGGAGACGGCAAGGTATACTGCGCGGAACGTATCGCTGGTTTTGTGTCCGACGACAACTAGTTGATCCGGCGATGACGAAGCGACTGATGCACGACCGTTGACCGCGTAAAGCGGCCCTCTCAGGTTCGGCCGCCTTCGGCCTACCGTTCTAGCACCGCCGGTATGGCTCATCAGCTGTTCATTTGTGTCGAGATCTTACCCAACTTTGCATTTCATCGCGACACTACCTGGATGCCGATATCGCAAATTCATCAATGGGTTCTCAGCCGCTGAATGGATCAGCCGCAAATGCAAATCTGGGTCAAGGCGTTGTGAAACTGAACAGCCAAGAGTTTCGAAGTCCTGCTGCGTCGCGGGGTCGTGGAACGCACCTTCACATGGCTTGGCAGGTGCCGACGTTTGGCATAGGATTCGAAGAAATCAGTCGCTTCAGCCGAAGACTGGATCGTCATCGCTCACATCCGCATACTGACCCGACGTCTCGCAAGATATTATTTTTATTAAACTATTTTGAATCAGACAAGGACCATGTCCCGTATCGGAAAATCCTCTACCAATAATTCGCAAACGCGGACTTTACTGTGCGACAATTTCAAGGTTCTACTTAAAAACCCAAAGGAGGTTGATCAGGAAATTGAAAATGAAGGCGATGCCTATGCCTAAGAATTTTGCCCAAAAGGGTTGGATCTCGAAGTTTCTCACAAGCAATACCGTCATGCAGACATTGATCGACAGCCCCAACAGCGCACCAACCAAAAACAATGAAGCGCGCTTGTGGCTGACAGCCTGCTTGAAGACATAACGGCTGGTGAGGCCGTAATTGACGGCGGCGGCGATCAACCAGCTCGAGGTCGCCGAAAAGCCGAGCGGTACGCTTATAAACAAGAGACCGCGAAAAACCCCGAGATCGACAACGGAAGCCAAGCCTCCCGTAAACACATAGCGGATTGCCTTCGACAATATCATTCGAACACTTTCTCCCTCAGCAATGGTGCAAACAGCCGATCTGAGTAGTTCGAAAAAATGCGCCAACCGTCGCGCGGTTTTTGGGAGCGAATGAACGGGAGGACGCCAGCGCGCCGGGCGGCAAGACCGTCCCGATCGGGCCTGTCGCCGATCAGAACGGTTTGTTCCGGACTTACGCCAGCACGCTGCATCAGGATCCGCAACCCACGCGGGTTCGGCTTCAAGACACCAACACCGACATCTTCTGCGGATAATATATAATCGGCGGACAATTTCATCCTTTGCAGCTTCTCCTCGGCAGGATAGTCGGAATAGATTCCGATTGCCTTGTTTCCTCTCCGCAGTCCCGCAAACAATTCGACCAGTCCGTTGTACCGACAAGACTCGATATAGGCGAGTGGACGACGTTGGATCCATTCGGCAACGATTGCCTCTATTCGTTCCGCCGAAACACCGGTTCGCGCGACGGTTTGCGCCATTAGGCACTCCTGAAAACCGTCAATCTCCTGCTCGCCGATTATTTCACGCACCGATCGGTACGCCCGCAAGACTCGTAGATTGGTCAACCCGCGCGTTGCTACTGCATCGGCAATCATCTCGCCCGCCATGCGAAGACGCAGCTTGCGTTGATTATAGAGCGTACCGTCAACATCAAAGACGACGAAGTGGATCCTGTCCCAGTCGAAATGCTCCGTGATCATCTGATGGTAATGTAGTGCTGCTCGGTCAGGGTCACTAGCAACGGGATATCCACACATGTTGTGAAGATGAATGCTGCCACCAATGCCATGACGATGGCGAGGAGACCCGGTTCGCGGAACAACTTTTCCGGCTTCTGCGCCGTAGATCCCGGCTTCGTCGCCATCACAAAATAAGTAGTGAACAGCGCAACAACAAATGGCAGCACGAGAATGTATTCGATTCGATATTTGACGAGAAATACAGACAGGAAGGCAATCGAGAACAAGGAATAGGCGATACAGGACGCAGTCAACGATACCTGCGTATACTGAGCGAAACTCACGCGGTATCGCGAGAGCAACTCCTTGCCGTGCGAAGCGACGATTTCATCATATTCCGAAAGACGTTTTGCCGCCATCAGGAAGGCGCCTCCGAACCAGTAGGCCAGGATAATAGATCCTGGTGGTAAGGTGGTAGGGTCGATCATCGACCAGCCGATTACCAGCCGGATCGGGTTATTAATCGATTCCGAGATAACGTCGAGATAGGCCTTGTCCTTGCTCCTGATCGGGTCGAGATTGTAGACGATCCCCTGCATCGCAAACAGACAGGCGACGAAGAAGAGAAGCTTGCTCGACAGGATGGCGCAGCCGAGTCCGACAAAGAGCAGCAGAGCCCATTCGAGCTGCACCAGCCTGCCGTTCATGACGCTTTGTACAGCAGAGCGTTTTGATTTCGCTGGATGATGTCGGTCGAACTCACGATCGAACCACTCGTTGATGCAGTAGTTCGCGGATGCGATACAAATGGCGGTCAAGAACCCGAGTAAAATTGAGGAAAGTATGTCATCGTTTCTGACTCCGCGGAGAAGAAACGCGAGGACAATGCCAGGAACGATGAAGATGTGCTTCGTACTATGATCTAGCCGGGCGATGGCAATGTAATCGCGAACGCCTGCCCGCCCCGACGCAGGCAACATGCTTTTACCCAAGCTTGTGTTCACGCCGAACGCCTCCCTTATCCTCGGGCAATCTATTTCCGATCATCGCCCAATAAATACACATCATAAGTTTCAAAATAATTCGCAGGTCCGAATTCCGCGAGTAGCGTGGTCTTGGATAGAAAGTCGTTGATCTGCTGTTGCGATGCATGAAAGGTCCAGTTGTAGCCCTCGGCGTAGATCTGACCGGGGATCATGTTCTTCAATTTGTGCTGCATTAAAATCACCACCGGAGACCCGGTTTTGTCTTGCAGATCCTCGCTGACTTTCAAGGTCTCTCCGAGATCCGTGTCGAGTTGACCCTGTTTCGTAAAGTGGACATAGTTCCCGAATTTGTGTTCCCGGATCAGGTAGATCGGGTTGGAGATATAGAATGGGAGCGCCTCAGCCAAATATTCCGGTTCAGCAACAATGATTGCCTTCGCCAGCTCCGGCCGAGATCGAATCAAACGGCTAAGATCGGCACTCCGGCTCTCGACTCTCCCTTGAGCGATGGCCAATCCTGCCATCTTGAGCCCGAAGGCTAGCTGCAGGCACGCCATAATCACGAACATTCCACAGCCGAACCGGAAAATGACGTTCCAACGCAGCTTTCGTCTGCCCGAAAAGCAGTCCGTTATTCGATCCCAGCTTATCCAGTAGAGGGCAAGGCAGAAGCAAAGCCAGACCAGAGCATGCCGTTCGCTACCCCCCGATGCCAGACTGGAAAAGAGCGAGAAAACGAGAAGCGAGACAAGGGCCGCAGCGAAGGCCGCCGGTCTGGCCAAAAGACCAAGGGTTGTGCCAAACAGCACGAATGATCCGAGCAGGCTCGGGACAGTCGGGAGCAAGGTGCCTGGCGTCGTGCTTGCTGGATTAAATATCGCGCTCAATGCAAGCATTGTCGGCGATTGCATGGAGAGGTCGATGACCGCGGCATCGTTGAAAGTTGGAAGAATCGTGACGCCACAGACGGCCAATCCTGCCGCCGCGATGAGCGCATTGACAAAGAAGTTCGTGAGTGTCGGGGTCCAGCGCATTCCGCTTTCCTCAAGCAGATCGAAGAACCAGAAGAGCAGGAATCCCCCCGTCATGATCGCCGCGATGACGTTGGTGTTGGCGAGAAGGAAGAGGAGGCAGCCCATCAGATACCCGCGCTGCCGCCAGGCCGGATAGCTTGCGGCGACGATGAACATTAGGAGCGCCGATATGCCGTAATTCCTGGCCATGACTGAATATTCATAAAGGAAGCCGTTGCTTCCCATGAACAGGACGACCAGGATAAGGGGAAACGGTGACCGGAAGAGGAGTAGGCCTACCGCAACGATGGCAATTAGGAGAGCAAGACCGGGCAGCACCTGCACACTTCCGAACACCGCATAAGCGAGACGCAGTAGCAGATACCAGATCGCCGGATGGCCTTCGCCATGGATCGTCCCCAGCATCGCCCATACGTTCTCGCCGGAAAGAGCCAGTGACAGAGCTCGGACTTCATCCCGAAACATCACGTGGTGGTGAACCTGGATGCTGATCGCGGCAAGCCAGATCACGAAAACGACAAATTCGACAGGCCGGCGAGACTCGGTTCTCGACCGGGAGAAAAGCTTGAGCGGATCAGCCGATCTGTGTGCGGTTAGAGTATGCATCATTCTCGAGCTGCCACGTAAACGAGCAAATGCCCTGTAAAAAAATATCCCACTGCCAGCTATTGCCGCGCAGTTGTTCTTCAGGACATCCTCACGAGAATTCCCGAGCCACACTCGTGTTCTTAGCAACTGAAACCTAAGATAAGCTTTAGACATCCGCTCTGAGTTTTGTGAGAATACTATCGAATCTAGGTGGAGTAACGGTTCGCCCACGTGATACGCTCTTTGAGCAGGCGGTCCGGCGAGGACAACCATCATATCGATCTTCTCCCGAAAACGTGGGGAAGCGGTAAGACCTATGGCTATCAAACTGGCAGAGGACTATTTTCTGGTGAAGTCAGATATCATGAACTCTCAGTTGACGCCCGAGATTGGATCAGAGGCCAATGCCGAAAGACTGCGCGTTTGCCGCGGGAGTTCATTACGGGCAAGGCAGCTTGCGCAGGAAAAACAACAGCCACAGGATTGCAGTAGTTCCATAATTAAGCTTATCTGCTTTTTGATTGTAGCGGGGTACATTCTATTTTCAATTGCTTACGCTTATAGATTCTCTTATGCATAGCTGTTATCAGCAACTGACCCTCGCCGACCGACAACGCCTACATCCGTTGGCTACGGCAAAGGTTTCCGTTAACGAAATGGCGCGCCTGCTCGGTCGCCACCGTTCGACCAATCACCGCGAGATCAAGCGCAATATCATTCCTGATGCACGTTCTGGGGGTGTCAGGATGAGGTCAAAATCTACGAGGGGCAATTGTGGCAGGTCAGCTCTGGTTCTATTCCTTTCCCGGTGATCTTTGGCTCAAACGTTTATAGCTCGACCGAGCGACTTCATATGTCAGTAGGCTACGTTGTTTAATTGTGCAGTATAAATTGCACGCGAAAGAAGCATCTCTCCTGCGAAGGACTACTTCGCAGCAGCTCCCCGTCGTCGTTCGGCAGCCTGCAGCATCTCGATGAACCGCTTCACCTTGGCAGGACGGAAGCGAGCGATCGGGAGCACGGCATGGATCCCACCGACGGGCAGCGTCCACTCCGGAACCAGTCGCTGCAGGCGGCCTGCTGCAATGTCGTCGACAACCATATAGTCGGGAAAGACGGAGACGCCCATGCCGGCCTTCACGCAGGCATAGGCCGACGGTGTCTTGTCCGTCCGCACTGTAGAATGCATTTCGACGATTTCGGATTGATGACCTTCGCGCGAAAACATCCAGCGCAAGGGCTGACGTAGCACAGCGTTCTCTATCCAGGGCAGCTTCGACACATCGGACGGCGCCACAGCCTCCGGAAAGCTTGCTGCGAGCTTGGGTGTTGCCACGAGATATTGTTGAAACGTGCCCAGGCGTCGAGCTTTGTTGCTCATGTCGGCCAACCAGCCCGCCCTGATCGCCAGATCGAGCTGTCCGTTGGCGAGATCGATGACACTGTCGTCGAATATGAGGTCGACAAGCATCTGCGGATACCGCTCCCGATAGGCGGCGACGACAGCGACAACCACGGCCGTACCGTAGTCCAAAGGTGCTGTCAGCGTCAGCGTCCCGTTTGGCTCGCTCGAATGAAGTGCCATTTCCCCATAGGCGGCTTCCGCCTCCCGGAGGATGATCGCGCAGCGGTCGTAGAACACCCGCCCCTCTTCCGTCGCATGCAATCGCCGCGTCGTCCGTATCAGTAACGAGACGCCGAGCTCTTCCTCGAGTCGCGCCACCTGATGGCTGACCACGGCCTTGGCGACGCCAAGACGTTCGGCTGCGGCGGTGAAGGATCCGGTTTCGATGACGGAAGTGAAGAAGATCAGCCGGTTAAGATTGAGAAGGTCGCTCATGCCATTGTCTGATTAATTCATACAGTCAGTATCATTGATCGATGTTTATCTCGAAGGCAACAACTGGAATGGTCTGTCCGTGCCAACGGAGGCCCAAGCCGTGCAGAAATTCTCAGCCACCTATCTCTTCGACCCGCTCTGTGGTTGGTGCTACGGCGCAAGCCCGATGATCGAGCGTCTTCGTCTCGCAGGTATCGACGTCCGCCTTCTCCCAACGGGTCTGTTCTCGGGATCCGGCGCACGCGAAATGGACGCGTCGTTCGCAGCCTATGCCTGGTCGAACGATCAACGGATCGAGCGGTTAAGCGGTCAGCAATTCTCCGAGAACTATCGCTCGGAGGTTTTGAACAAGCCAGGCTCGCTGTTCGATTCGAGTGCAGCGACACTGGCGGTCACGGCGGCCGGCCTTGCGGATCATCGCAAGCGCTTCGATGCGCTGCGCCATATCCAACATGCGCGATACGTGACGGGACTAGACATCACCAACGTGGCGCTTCTGGCAGATTTGCTCTCGTCCGAGGGATTTGCCGACGCCGCCCGCAGCTTGTCTGAGGGCTCGACTGAATTGCTCGACGCCAACAGGCAGCTCGTCTCCCAGGGTCAGGATCTCTTTCGACGCCATGGGGCCAACGGAGTTCCAGCACTGGTGATCGAAAGAAACGGACACCAGCGCCTCCTGGACGCAAGTGCCCTCTTCAGCAGCTATGAGAACCTCATGGCGCATCTCCAGGCAGCATGACCTCACAAACAACAAAGGAACCAGCATGTTCACCAGACGCGAAGCATTGAAACTTTCGCTCGGCGCCGGCGCCGTCTCAATCGTTCCCCTCGCCGCCTCACAGGCTGCAGGTTCGAAGCTCAAGTGGCGGTATTTCCAGGCCGGTGAGACCGGCTTTCGCCGCACGCCGGTGCTGTTGACCGGCAAAACCGAGGCGATCCTCATCGACGGCGGCTTCACCCTTTCGGATGGCCGGGCGGTCGCGGACGCCATCAAGAACACCGGCAAGCATCTCAGCACCATCTATGTGAGCTGCAACGATCCCGACTACTATTTCAGTCTGCGGCCGATCGTCGAATCCTTCCCCGATGCAAAGGTTATCGCCAAGCCGGCCACGGTTGCGGCCATCCACGCCAATGTCGAGGGCAAGCTTGCCACCTGGGGACCGCAACTGAAGGACAACGGTCCGCAGAAGCTGGCGGACGTCGTCCTCCCGGCAGCCTCAGACTTGAAGGCGCTCGAACTCGACGGCGAGAAGATCGAGATCGTCGAAGTTCCCGACATGCGTGATCGTCGATATCTCTGGGTCCCGTCGCTCAGGGCTGTTTTCGGGGGCGTATTGGTCTCCTCCGGGATTCACGTCTGGGTCGCGGACGAAGCGACGCCGGAGAAGCGGCAGGCATGGATAAAGGCACTCGATGAACTGGCGGCTCGCAAGCCGGAAATCGTGATCCCAGCCCACCAGACCGAAGGCGCGCCGCAGGGTCTCGGAGCCGTCAGGTTCACCCGCGACTATCTCCTCGCCTTCCATGAGGAGGAAGTGAAGGCCAAGGACAGCGCCGCTTTGATCGCAGCAATGACCAAGAGATATCCCGACCTCGCCGACGTCGGCTCCCTCGAACTTGGCGCCAAGGTCGCTAAGGGCGAGATGAAGTGGGGTTGAATCCTCAAACGGATCGGCTGATACCCTCAGCCGATCCGCCTATGCCCAATCCCGGTTCGCTCGCTAATCGTGGTGAATCTTGGATGCGCACTACTGCTGCTGGAGAAATATTTGAGGCAGGTACTGAGGCGTAATAAGGCCATCGCTCTTGATCTTTGAGCCAGATCCGCCCGGCCTGTCGGCTTCGGCGCGAGCTTAGCACCCGTCAATTCGGCGATAATGGGCCGATAGGATGCCCATCGCCCCCTCGACCAGTCCAACCGCACTGCCGATATTCGCCGCAATGGCGATCAACGCCCGCTCGCGCCGGATCGGCACGAAGGCGACAGACACGACGATCTTGCAAAGCCTCATGGCGAACGAAGATACAAGCCTCGCTTGGTCCTTCAGCCGGCCCCTGCGGACGAAGCTTGTTTGCCGGGCGTGGTCGCGGCTTCTGCGGTAACAATAGTAGAGGCTCATCCGCGAGGCTGGAACGTCTTCGTGGACAATGGCGTAAGGCGTCCACCCCGTTTTGGCACCGAGGTTTTTCGCCTCTTGCCAGAACTTCCAGTCCTCACCCCCACCGAGTGCCAGATCCGCATCAAAGCGCAGACCGCTTGCGCGTAAAAAGCTCAACCTTGCCAACCAGCTTCCGGTCGCAATCTTGATGGAGCCGGATCGTCCACGCTCACGCAGCTTGATGCAGCGCCTCTCGGCGCTCTCATTGTTCTTCTTCATCCCGCGAAGCAGAAGCAATTGCCAAGTGGAGCTTGGCGGGTCGAAAGCTTCGATGCGCACCGGTGATCCAACGAGATCAAGGCCTTTGCTCCTTTGCTCCCTCAGGAGCTCAACAAGCCAGCTTGCACTGACACGCTCATCATCATCCGCAAAAGCTAAAAAATGATATCCCCTGGCGATCGCATGTTCCAAGGCGCCATTGCGCGCCGAAGCAATTCCTATTCTGCGCTCAAGGATATAGTCGCATTGCAATGTCTCGACCTCGTGTCGGAACCTCTCAACCACATGCTCGAGCGTCTTTTCATGATTATTCTCAACAACCAGAAAATCGAGATAAACGCCGTGTGGCCTAATAAGATTTGCATATGACATCAGCAACGCCTCGAGCATCTTCGGTCGATCTCTCGTGACTGTTGCGACGCAAATCCTGATCTGATGGTTCGACGCGTCGAAGTCTTCCCTCGAAGACACCTCAATGCACGTTGCAGCCATATGAAGGCTCTCTTGTCCCACCGGAGGCGCGGTGCAGTCGTGCCCGGCCCTATCGTTGGTCTCGCTGCGTGTCGGGATCATCCGATCATCGGACAGAAGAATCTTCCGGATCTCACCCTTTAGCATCCACGTGACCTCTCGATGATTGGGGTTATCCCCATTGCCACCGATTAGCGGAGAAATGTGCACGAATGCTGGATCTATTGTGGATGTTGTGTGGAGATGAACGGTGTTTAAACGGATAATTGCATCGGAATACCGGATGCGAGACCATCAGTAAAAAATGCTAGAGACCTAATGAGCGCTGTTCTTTTCGACGGACGTGATAAATCATCACGTCGCCATCAGCTTATATATATGATTGCTATGGAACTATGTTTTGACGTGCTTGACTGCAGGTTTGTCGACACTACATCCTGGCATCAGCTGAATCTTGACGGTCATCAGCCCGTCATGAAATGCGCCAAAGCATTGGGCTTGAGGCGGGATATCAGCTCGACGGGGTTTACCTGAATGCGTTTTACCTGGTTTCATGCGACAATTATCGCCACTATTACCGTGACCCATATTGTCATGCCGGCTAGCGTCCAGGGTGCTCAGTCCGTCTTGTTGCCCCCGGTCAAGGGTCAGTTTGACTACCAACTCGGCGGTGACTACCAGCCGACGAAAAGCGCTGCAATTGTTGTTCGGGATCGAGAGGTAAAACCAGTCAAGGACAAGTACAACATATGCTACGTAAATGCGTTTCAGACTCAGCCGGACGATGGCGCCTGGTGGACATCCAAACATCCAGACCTGCTCGTTCGCAAGAATGACCAATTCGTTATCGACAAAAAATGGAACGAGTATCTGTTTGATACGTCGACAGATGTGAAGCGAACGGCACTTATGAGGATCGTTGGCCCGTGGTTCGACAAATGCGCGACGGATGGTTTCAAGGGCATCGACGCCGATAATCTTGATTCATGGACACGGTCCGAGGGTGTCCTGTCCGAGAAAAGTAATGTGGAATTTGCCAAGCTGCTAGTGAAGCGCGCCCATGCCGTAAACCTCGCAATCGCGCAGAAGAACGCCGGGAGCCTCGCATCGATCGGGCATTCCAAGATCGGCTTCGATTTCGCAATTGTGGAGGAATGCCAGGTTTGGTCGGAATGCAACTCGTTCACGGACGCCTACCCAGGTGAGGTCTACGAGATCGAGTATAACGACAACAACAAGGACGCTGACGGCAATCCCGTTGATCCGATCAGCTTCTTTAACGCTGCGTGCGCGGCGCACGGCAAGCAGATTTCGGTGATTTATCGTGACCGCGACCTGGTTCCGTTCGGGTCTCCCGGATACGAGTATAAAGTGTGCAAATAAAATCCAGGAAATGCACCCTGCAAGCCTGGGACCTTGTTGACCCTTCGTCCCGAAGCGCGAGCGCGTGGAGGCACATGTGTCTTCGGCGACCTCATGTTTCAAGCGACAGCTGTCCATGCGGCGCAACGAGCGGCGTGGAGATGCGGCCGCTTGTCGAGTTTCACGACACCTTAATCCCTATTTTAATTTGATGGTCATCCCTTCGATCATCGGGAACCAATTGATGAATCTGGTATATCGCTTTCGAAGCAGACAACGACGAAATGTATAGTTGGAGGTCCGTTGGCCGAGATTTTTTCGGTATTCGATGGAGTTGAGAGAGCCAAGGGAGATCTTGATCCGCTTTCCGTCGTACCATTGGATGTGGCATCAACCTCCCTGACGAGCTATTCGATAGTGATGTCCTTCCAATCACGCGGGTAGAAGATATTCGTTTTAACCGCGCCGAAGAATCCTTCGGCACGCGGCGTTGCATGAGACCTATGCCGAGTGTGAACCAACGGCGACGCGCCGAGCTCGCCAAGAACGCACCGTTCGCCGCAAACATCAGACGAGACATTCGGCATAATCCGCTGATGCACGGAGATTGGTGATCCCCTACCCTGTAAAACCGACATGATGCACTTGGGGCAGGAAGTCCAATGTCAAACTCGCAATCCCCGGATCATGGCGCTCCGTGAACAACACACCCCTCGCCATTTCCGAAGCAGACGACAGTGCCGTTGAAGCGCAGGTCGACGATATAAGGGCGGCCGCCCTGATCATTCCTCTTGCCACTGACAAAGGTGGGTCCCGCCTGCTCCTGAACCGGCAGCAGAGGCGTGGTATCGGGTGCATAGGAACGGGGTATGCCGACGCTGGCGAGTTGCGCGCTCGGGATCGTCGGCGCCGCCGTCACCGTCAGCACGCCGTCGATAAAGCTCATGTCGTAGTTGCCGGACGCGGCAAGCGAGCCTCGGGTGATGGCATAGCTGCCCGGTGAGGAGAAGGACGTGGCCGCGCTTGCGAGCTGACCGAACAGCCTGTCGCCATTGACAAGACCCGCACCACCGATGGTGT
>JUHI01000051.1 GCA_000799755.1 Martinezella tropici | reverse complement strand
GGGAGGAAAGCGATGGCGCTTGTAACTGACCGGGCTCTTGCTCATCACAGCGAAATAGCCGCAAACCCTTCAGCCCAAGTTAACCTGACATCACCTAATCCGCAGCTGCTGCTCGGACGGCATGTCGCCCAGCGCCATCTGTTCGAGCATGGCCGGCAGGACATTGGCGAGCAGACGCAGCTTGCGGATCTGGCGGACGGGAAGCGCGAGGGCGACCGCGATCGCTTCCTCGGTCCAGCCGAGAGCAACGAGACGCTCGATGCCCCGCCACTGGTCGACCGGGTTGAGTGGCTCGCGAACCGAGTTCTCGACCATCGAGCGCATGGCGCCATTGTCGTTGGCTGCATCGACGACCAGAATTTCGATCTCTTCAAGCCCGGCGGCGATGGCAAGGCGCACGCGGCGATGCCCGGCGTCGATGATATAGCCGTTTCCGCCATCGGTTTCGGGGGCAACGACCGGCGGCTGGACGATGCCGACGGCCTTGATCGTTGCCAGCATCAACGCATCGGCCTGCGGCGAGGATTTCGATTGGCGCATCCGGTCAGGGTTTTCCTTCAGTGCACGCGGGTCAACCTTCATGATCTGCATGATGTCTTTCCTTTCGGGAGAGTTCCGGGCCGGCGCCTTGCCAGCCCTTCCTGTCTTCATCTTTTCTCGAAGACACCTCCCGGACCGCCGAGCGGCCGGACTGCGGCAACTGCGGCCGAGCATCCCTGCTGGGAAGTTCAAGCGGGGCTGCCAGCCCTGCGAAGAACAAGCGGCCGGGATGGCGCAGGCGGCGGTTGAGCGACAACGGCGGCAGGAGGACCGATCTGCGACGGGTTCATCCCTCCCTCTTTTCAGTCTTCACTTATCAATTCGAAGCTGGGCGCGAAGATAATTGGATGCGGCAGCAGCCGTACGTCGCGAGGATCGCCTAAGCTCGCCGCCCAAGAAGGGCCAGCGCGTCAGCCATCATACGCTTCAAGATGACTTTCCTGCTTTCCGGTGCGGCAGAAGCAGCTTTAGGGATAGCAACGGTAGAAGGCGATGGATTGATGGTTTCGGAAGGTGAGACCGGAAGCGGCTGTTCGACCAGTGCGGCGACAACGACGTGCGTGACCGTTGTCTCATCCGATTTAACCGCGACAGTGACCTGTCCTCCGGAACGGAGGCGGTCGACGCCCGTTTGGGCGGCCTCCTGCTCGTCTTGAGCTTCGACCAGCGATGTCTGCGTCACCAGAAAAAACGGCATATGTTCCCACGCAATGTTTGAGTGCAGATCTCATCCGCCAAGCGGGTGCGGTCAAGATGCAGCACCGGATTTGCGGTCGCCTCCGAAATAAAAAGGCGCTCGACCCGTGAGGGGAGCGCCTTCTTCTGTATCCCGGGACTATGTCAAACGCCGCGGCGATTGCAGCGAGCAGGACATCGTCTCATCGGGAAGTGATGATCAGATATTGTTGACGAAGAGCAATTTCAAGTCGTGATCTGGGGTCAGAGCCGATCGATTGAGCCAGAGCTGCCGAGACTTCAGATGGGCAACGTGTCACGCGCGCTCGGCGCTCAAGAGCCGATCGGCAAAGTAGCGCGATGGCGTGGTCCCAAGCGCCTTCTTGAACATGACGATGAAAGCCGTGGTGGAGTCGTACCCTAAGCCGCCTGCTACCTGTTGGACTGTTGCACCGCCAGCAAGTTGCCGCAGGGCGATGACCAGATGTAGCTGACGCCGCCAACGGCCAAAGCTCAATCCCGTCTCTTGGACCATAAGCCGCTTCAACGTTCGCTCACTGATGGCGACATGCTCGGCCCATTCGCCGAGCGTGCGCCGGTCGCTCGGGTTTGCCAAAAGCGCCGCAGCGATCAAGGCAATCTTTGGATGGCCGGATACAGGTAGCTCCAGCCTCTCCCGCGGCATCAGCGCGAGCTCATCGAGCATAACCCGCATCAGGCGATCGACATGCGCGTCGCCCGCACCGCTTTCTGGTAAGTCCGCTATCCGGTGGATCATTTCCCGAAGCATCGGCGATACCGAAAGCGTGCAGCACTCATCCGGAAGCTCCGCCGCTCCAGGCTCGACAAACAAGTATGTCAGACGAGCATTGGACGTGACCTGATTGCTGTGCGGAACGCCGCCGGGTACCCAAAGCCCACAGTCGGGTGGAACGACCCAGACCCCGCTTTCCGCTGTGCATGTCACCGCGCCATGGAGCGCCAGGATCAGTTGACCCTGCGGGTGCTGATGCTGATGCCCCTCGGCTTCATAGTCGGCGAAGTCCACTCTGAACGCCATCGCCGGCCCATGCGAGAGGCTCAGATCTATGGCAGTGCTGCAGGTTGGCTTCATCAACGGTTGGCCTGATTTCGAGATCATATGGCATTATCTCCACTTTTTCCCACCAGGCAATCCTGTAAGAATCGGCTCAGCAAACTGTAGGAGATGAGCCATGCGTATTGCCGTGGTTGGGGCGACCGGCAGGATCGGTGTTAGACTGACCGAGAACCTCTTGGCCAAAGGCCATTCCGTCAAAGCTCTTTCGAGAGGAGGGCCCGCCCTCGATGCACTTGTCGCGAAGGGCGCAGAACCTTTCGTCGGTAGTTTCGATACAGAGGATGGTGAGCTCGGCAGGTTCTTCGAAGACGTGGACGCTGCGTTCCTGATGGTCAAAACCCTTTGGCAGGCGGAGGACTTTCATGGGCATTACCCTGCGGTAGCCCTTCGATTCTTTGATGCGCTTCGGGATTCGCCGGTGAAACTGGCCGTAAGCCTGACCGCTATGGGATCGGAGGTCAGTGGAAACACCGGCCATTTCCAGGGCTTCCATATCCTGGACCAGATCCTCAACCGGTTACGCGACATCAATCTGGTGCACCTGCAGGGTGGCTGGTTCATGGAGGACCTGGGGAGGTGGGCGGATGCGATTGCGCAGCACGATAGAATCGGCTTTACGCTTGCTCCCGATGTCAAAGCGCCTTGGGTTTCTATCCAGGACATCGCGGATCTCGCGGCGCAGGAGTTCGACACGCCAACGGACCAGCACCGATCCGTAAAGCAACTGGGCATCGATTACACGATGACCGAGATCGCCGCGATTATCGGCCGGGCAATCGGTAGAGAGGTGGACTATCGCTTTGTCGATCCGAGCGATCCCGAGGTCGAAACGGTATTCCGGGAGAAGTTCGGAACGCTCGATCGTTGGGTCTATGACAAGAACACCGCGGCGGCTCTTAACGATGGGCGGGTCAAGTTCCACGATGATCGTCCGGCGCTGACCACCACAATGGAAGACTTCGTCAAGGACAGCCTCAGACCGCTGATCGAGAGGGCGCGGACGGAAGGCCTCAAACCGGAGACCTTCCTGACGTGGAGCTCGCGAAGATAACGCTGCGTTAGATCTCGACGAAGAACAAAAAAATGGGCCTGCGAGAAACCGCGGCCCATGAAGTGTGGAGATCTAAATTTACCATCGATAGTCTGGCCGAGGTGCTGTCGAGGCCCGCGATAAGCGTTTGATCGTCCCCTGCCAAACGGCCTGCCGACCGACAATGGAGTTTGGCAGGTCGCCGGTACCTGAGATCGAAAAAAGCCTGCAAGCGCGTGCTCTTCCGAAGCAAGGGTCAGGGTCAGGCTTTGTCGACGACCTTTTAGACGGCGTCTTTAGCATCGCCCTTTGCGTTGACGATAAAATTCCTGAACACATGCCCGCCACAGGATTCGGCAACTCCGACGACAATGAAATATTACCGAAAAAAGGCAGCAACGACGAGGCCGCCGGGGCGTCAATCGACGCCGGGATCGGAAGCCGCCGAACCGTCCCCGGAATAGTATGCCGCCGATTCCATCGGGGAGGGACACGAACCGCCTGTCAAAGCGAAACTGACGAACCCAACCCGATCTGGATGCGTGCTAGCGGCGCCTTCAGCTTCCAGACGATCAACCCGTCGGAAAAGCTCCATTTCGCCTGGCCGGACAAAGCGGATGGCACCAGTTTCGAAAGGACCAGAGCTCCGAAGCCCCCTTCTTGCGCCAGTAAATCGGCATAAGCCACTGTCGGCTCAGACCAGACGAGCTTCAGCATGTCCACGCCGTCGTCGCTCGACAGCCCCCACGTCACGGATATGCCGCCAGCTTCCGTGAGCCCGTAGCGCATCGCATTCGTGATCAGTTCGTGGAAGGCCATGCCGAGATTAAGGACGGCATTGGCGTCAAGGGTGATTTCCGGGCCGATGACCCGGACCGGGTGGAGAGCCCTAAACGACTCGACTTGGTGAGCGACGAGATCGGCAAGCCTCACTCCCGCCCAATCGACCTGCGACAGCAGATCATGTGAATGAGACAGCGCCATGATTCGTTCGCGGATCCGCTTCTCAAATTCCTCGATCGAGCGGGAACGTGTCGCCGTCTGCCGGATAACGGCAAGGACGACGGCATACTGATTTTTAACGCGATGATTGATCTCCCGCATCAAGAGGCGAAGCCGGCGATCGCTTTCGCGCGTCTCCGAGATGTCCCGGGCAATGCTCGATGCCCCGACGAGCTTGCCGGCCCGGCTCTTGATCGGGGAAATCGTGATCGAAATCGGGACCATTCGCCCGTCTCGATGGCGCCGGGTCGTCTGGAACGGCTCGATCCGCTCCCCCAGCTTCAGCCGACGTAAGATATTGGTTTCTTCGTCTCGTTTGTCGTCGGGTATGATCATGTAGATGGGCTGTCCGACCGCTTCGTTTTCCGCATAGCCGAACATACGTTCGGCTGCCTTATTCCAGCTTACGATCGTGCCGCAAAGATCCTTACTGATGATCGCGTCGAAAGAAGACTCGACGATGGCTGCGAGGCGTTCTGCGCTGTGTTCATCCATGCCCGACTGCTCGGCTTTCACTGTAACGTTGGAGTGATTTAGGCAGGCGTCTGACAGATCAACCTCGCAGACCTTAAGAAAGTTCGAGCAGAGCGCGCCTGAGCCGCAGACTGACGCTCCGATCAGCGTTTCCCGCTGTCAGGCACGGTCATAGGTGAAGGACGTCAAGAGCGTCGTCACGAAATTGCTGGCCCTTTCCTTGACCAGCATCTCCGTCCACTCATCAGTGCCGCGAAGCCTCAAATCCGTGTAGATACTGTCGACCGCAGCTTCTTCGATCCGCTTTATATGCGTGTTAAATGACGCCTCGCCGCCGGCATGATACATGTCACGGATGACCATGCGCAGGATTTCCTGAATCGCAATTTGCCATGCGGTGTTGATTGCCTGTAGTTCGTTCGGGTCCATTGCCATGGTTGTCTCCTCGAGACTGAATAAATTCGGCCGTGACGGCGTCACGCCCTGATCTATTCCACAGACCCATCCAAAGAAGGCGGGTCCTTGGATACTAAGCCTGCCGGGCCTTGCGGGCGGCGTAACGTCTGTCGCGTTCGGTTTTGCGGGCGGCCTCGTCTTGAACAACCCGTGATATCCGGGCATTTTCGGCCGACTGGCGCGCCTCGATCTCGGCTGCGGCAGCGGCCTCTGTGGCTACCTGCTCTTCAGCCGCGAGCGTCTCGAGCCGAGTCCGCTCCTCCAGCTTCAGTCTTTGACGTTCCGCACGGCGGGCTTCGCGAGCTTCAACAAGTGAGATGCGCTCGGCCTGCCTGGAGGCTTGAATTGGCTCAGCCGCCGTCTTCGCAGCTCGGTAGGCATTGAGAAGAGCCGCCTTGGCGACCGCAGCAGCTAAGCGGCGGTCGGTGAGTTCGTTATTTCGAGCATGTTTCAAATTTTTATCCTGATATTAGTCGTCCGGGGGACGATCAGCTGGACTTCGATCGCTTGGCAAGCAGCGCAGATGTTGCTGATATCCGGTCAGCTTGCTCCTTGGCGAGGCGCGCTTCGCGCAGCCTGAATGTCTTGGCTTCACGGGCCTGAGCTACAGATTCAAGCTCTTCCGCCGCATTGTTCTTGGCGAAGAACTCCGTCTGGAGATTGCCGAAGGCGGTCTCTGCCTGTTGGCGCGATTTGCTATATGTCTCTGTCATTAAATTTCCTCGATGCTGGCTATGACACCAAAACGAAAAAGGCCAGGCGAACTGCCTGGCCTCAAACTGATAATTGCTTCCGGCGATGCCAGTACATCCGTGGTCAAAGGGAAGCCAATATCAATTAAGCAGCCTGAAGATTGGTGGCCGACATCTTGCCCGACTTCATGTCGCGCTCGAGCTCGAAGCCGATCTTCTGGCCTTCGACGAGTTCGCGCATACCGGCGCGCTCGACTGCCGAGATATGAACGAAGGCGTCAGCGCCGCCGTTGTCAGGCTGGATGAAGCCGAAGCCCTTGGTGGAATTGAACCATTTTACTGTGCCAGTGGTCATGATGAACCCTTTCAAAGCATAGAGTGACGAACTGCGGAGCGGATGCCACGCAGGTAAAGACCGACTATTTTTGAGAGGGAAGTTCGCTTAGAGCACGGTGCCAATCGCGCGGTAGACAAAGCTCGGCAAGCAAAAGATCGATGAGGCACCTATAGAGTAGCGGAGCAACCGCGTCAACGCTTAGTTTTCTCGATACCATTATTTCTATTACTGGTTGTCATGGCAGTCTGAGTTGCGCGATCAGCCGCCGCTGGCGGCGGCGGTATTCGAATGTCCCCGACAAACAAAAGCTTGCGGCCGATACAGGCAAATCAGCGGTCGTAATGGGAGCGTTTCCTCTGAACCTGTACCTGTAGGCATCTGGAAAGAGCGTTGCGCCACCGCAATTACTGCCTCACTATCAGGAAAGCAGGACTGAGCGGATTCAAAACCGAGGGCGGAGATTGGCTGGCACTAGCGCATCTCCTTTTGGGAGGGCATTGGCATAAGCAGCAGCTTCTCCAGAGTACGGAAAATCGTCACCCAGCTGTAAAGTGCCATCGTAGACCTTGAAGATCGGTCCATCGACTTCAACAATTTTATAGCCGTTCACGACCTCGAATTTTGGTGTCTTCCAGCCCATGCGGAGCTTCTCCTAATTAAACTCAGCCGGCGTATCGGATGGGCAGCATTTCCGTGTAGCAGTTTTTGCCGTCAGATGCCGATGATTTGAAGCAGTCAAAGGCTACTGAGATCTTGAGGGCGCCTCCACAGAAAAAGGCCCGCTGGATAGCGGGCCTTTCGTTTTTAAGCAGGATCGACGTCAAGCTTTGTCGACAACATTCTTGACAGCTGTTGGTTTCCACGCGGAACTGAGCCGGCTCAGTTCTGCGTGGAAACCAACATCCTGAGGTTGCGCCGGCGGACTTTGCAGCGACTTTTGGCCCGTGGTCAGCGGCGTAGATGACTGCGACCCCAAAAATCCTTTCTGTTTTGATCCGGGCTTCGAGCACTTCGTAATAAGTTTGCTCCACGCAGAACACGACAGGGCATCGTAACGTTAAGCGGGCATTGGTGAAAATATGGGGTCTGGCTGCATGACCAGACTTGCCCGAGATCCTCTTTATCGTCGCCATCGATTTCCGGCAGAAGTGATTGCCCATGCGGTATGGCTCTATTTCCGGTTTCCGCTCAGCCTGCGCATGGTCGAGGATATGCTGGCAGCCCGTGGCGTCATCGTCTCTCACCAGACTGTGAGATTGTGGGCGGAGAAATTCGGCAGGCAGGTCGCCAATGATATCCGAAGGCGATCAGCCGGTCGGCTCGGTGACACATGGTACCTCGACGAGGTCGTCATCACCATTGGGGGAAGAAACACTGGCTCTGGCGCGCCGTGGATCAGGATGGATTCGTCCTCGATGTTCTGGTCCAAAGTCGCCGCGATGCCAGGGCTGCAAAGCGGTTGATGCGCAAGCTTCTGAAAGGGCAAGGCCGTTCGCCCCGCGTCATGATCACCGATAAGCTCCGCTCCTACGGTGCGGCGAAGCGCCAGGTCATGCCCGGCGTCGAACATCGCTCGCACAAAGGCCTCAACAACCGAGCAGCAAACTCCCATCAGCCGATCCGACGGAGGGAAAAGATCATGAAGCGCTTCAAGTCAGCCCGACAGCTTCAGCGCTTCGTTTCGATCCACGACCCGATCGCCAACCTCTTCCGAACTCCCCGCCACGACATTCCATCTCATCATTATCGCGAGCTGCGAGAGGCCGCGAGCGGATGTGGAGCGAGATCGCCCATCTTCAGGTGGCGTGATCCCTGACCGGGTGGCCTTATCTTAACCGTCGGCCGATAAGTTTACAGTGCCCTTCGTGAGGTTGAGCTTGAGGAAGACGTGTATCGGAACTCGCTCCGACATGGCAGTTCCTATCGCATACGAAGTCCCGAGGAATCGAAGAGCCGCAAGTCCGCTGCCGAGAATTGCAGGTCAAACCGATCGCCCGAGCGGACCTCTCGCTCATCCCCCAATTGGGCCGTCAACGCTTGCCCGAAGGCCGTGCGGGCATATGCAAAGGTTGTGGTACCCAGATGCTCAACGACATCGACCGTCACCGACAAAGTCAAGTTGGCGGCGTCACGCCCCTTCAGATGTTCGGGACGAATTCCAACAGTGATCTTTTGCCCAACGGTCAGTTCGTTCGAAAGGCTGGGAATGGCCAGTTCCGTAGCGTCTGGCAAGCGCACTGCGCACGGTCCGCTTGCTTCCGCAGACATGAAGTTCATCTTCGGTGACCCGATGAAGCCTGCAACGAACAGATTGTCAGGGTCGTCGTAAAGATGCAGCGGCGCGCCCACTTGTTCTATCCGCCCTGCGCGCAATACCACGATCTTGTCGGCGAGCGTCATCGCCTCCGTCTGATCATGGGTGACGTAGATCATTGTGTTACCCAGTTCCATGTGAAGCTTGGCTATTTCGACACGCATCGACACACGCAGCTCCGCATCGAGATTCGAGAGCGGCTCGTCAAAGAGAAAGACCTTGGGATTGCGTACGATCGCCCGACCGATGGCGACGCGTTGGCGTTGGCCGCCGGAAAGCTGGCTCGGTTTGCGGCTGAGAAGATGGGTCAGTTGCAGGATCTCGGCAGCGGCCGAGATGCGGCGCTTTATCTCGCTCTTTTTCTGGCCAGCCATTTTCAGGCTGAACCCCATATTGTCCTCAACCGTCATGTGGGGATAGAGCGCATAGGACTGAAAGACCATGGCGATGCCGCGCTGCACGGGATCGACGGCGTTAACAATCTCCCCATCGATGACGAGGTCTCCACGCGAAACGTTTTCAAGTCCCGCGATCATGCGCAGTAACGTCGATTTGCCGCAGCCGGATGGTCCGACGAGCACGCAGAATTCGCCATGCTCGATTGTCAGGTTGACATCCTTTATGATGTCGACCTGGCCGAACGATTTGTGCATATGCTTGAGTTCGACCTTAGCCATGACTATCTCCCCCTCGTCACTGTATTTTCATCATAGTGAATGAAGTTCCGCGCCGGACGCAGCTTGTACGCACGAAACGTGCCATGTGAGCCGCGCTCGAATGCGATGCTGATTGCACCGACTGGCACGGCGCTATCGAAACGTTTGGTGCAGCAGTGGGCACCCCCATCCGCATAGACCTCGATGAGACCGCGATCGACCAGGATCCGCAGATCATTGATCCGACCCGTTTGTCGCAGATAGCGGGGGGACGGCTGGTTCGCCATTTGAAAATGCAGCTCCATCTCCCGGCCATCATAGCTCAGACGTAGAGTGCAATCGGGATGGACGAACGCTATATCGAAGGGCGCGCCGTCTATCCCGTCCAGGATGAGGTCGGCGAGACCCTCCTGAAGATCGAGCGTCATGGACGATGTCAGACTGCCTTCGGCGAGAATGCCGTCGTGAAGTTCGTCGACCGCCGCGTCCGGCGGGGTCAGCAGACGCTCGCCATCGAAGAAGGCACGGCGCGGGAAGGTCATTGCGCTTGGAAAATCATGCCCCTTGATGACGTCAAACCAATTGGCCGCCCAGGCAATGGCAATGGGCCCATCGGAATGCTCAATCGCCTGGAATGCGTAGGCGTCGGTGCCGAAATCCAGCTCGAAACGACGCGTATCCACCAGACGGTCACCCTCCAGACGTCCAACGACACCATAGGAAAGATGGGGACGCAGTATCTCCTTGTTGCGCACTCCAATTATGCCGAAGATAAGCAAATGCAGTCCCTCGCCCGCTCCTGTCAGCGGCACAAGGGCGGGGCATTCCAGCGGCAAACCGCCGCCCACCCTTTCTCGATGGAATATGCCGACGTAGCGCCAATTGGACGCTGCGTCCGGCGCATCAGACTCGTAGAGAAAGACAACGCCGCAATCTTCTTGCGCTCCGCCGAGAAGCAACTTCCACTTATTGTCTGCGCCTTTGAAGACATAGGCATCGCGATTGTCGCGAGCGATGTTCGGTTCAGGCGGACGGTCCTCGATAATCGTTACGGCCTGCTCGGCGGTGATCCAATCGCGGCTCACGGCGGTCTTCTGCCATTCCCAACAGGGTAACCGGTCATCGTCGCGGTCGGTGTAGAAGACGCGTAGCGAGCCGTCCGACATCGGCACCGCCGATCCGGAAAAGATGCCCCCTACCCGCCGCCTGTCGGCAAGCAGATCGCTGTCGGGATTCAAGAAGATGGGATAATGTACCCAATCAATCAGATTGTCGGTCGCAGCATGGCCCCAGTGCATTGCATTCCACCGCTGCGCGTGAGGATAGCTTTGGTAAAAGAGATGCAGTCGATCGCCTTGCATCGACATGCCATTCGGATCGTTCATCCAGCCGAACGGCGGCTTGAGATGGCAAAGAAAGCGGTCCGCAGAAAACGCATTGCGCGCCGTCGTGAAGAGAACGGTAATGCCGTCGTCCACCACGGTCTCGCGATCATAGACATAGGCAAGAGAAACCTCTGTACCGGCGACATCCCACTGCACCGTCGCAGGGCCTTGAATATCGGCCATATGGAGTTGGAAATCATGGGTGGGGCCGCCCTCAAGCTGGCGGGCTCCACCCGCCAAGATGACCGTTACGGAGGATTTGGCCGCGCTGTCACGAGCGCCGGAGGTCGGACGCTGCCATAGATGCAACGTCAGAGGCCCATTGCGGGTGATGTCTAGACTGGTCATGAATGATGTACTCCGAGAGTTCAGCCCTTGACCGCCGAGCCGATCATGGAAGCCACGAACCAGCGCTGGAAGAGCAAATAAAAGACGAGGACCGGCACCATCATCATCACCGAGGCGGCAAACGCGGTGTTCCAGTAGATGGTGTCGTGCCCGAAATAGGAGGCGATGCCGACCGAGATCGGGCGCGCCCAGTTGGTCTGCGTGACCATCAGCGGCCACAGATACTGGTTCCACGACTCGATGCCTTGCAGAATGGCGACGGTAGCAAGTGCCGGAGCACTCATCGGCAGATAGACACGCCAATAGATCGAGAATGGGCGGGCGCCATCGACAACGGCTGCGCTGTAGATATCTTCCGGAATCTGCACAAAGAACTGATAGAGTAGAAAGATGTAGAGCGGACTTGCGATCGAAGGCAGGATCAGTGCCGCGAAGCTGTCGGCAAGACCCAGCCGGGTGACGATGGTGAGCAACGGGAGAACGATGGATTCCTGCGGAACGATATAAAGGCCGATCAAGGCAGTAAGAATGATTGCCCTTCCGGGCAGACGGCCACGCGCCAACACGAATGCCGCCATCGTGTTGAAGACCAGCCCGACCGAAACTGTAATCGCCAGAATGATGATCGAGTTGAGGAGATAGCGCGCCATAGGTACCGCGCCCGAGAAGGTGGCGATTTCCGAATAGTTGGCGAGGGACGGCGCACTCACCCAAAAGGCGCGAAAGCTTCCCATATCCGAAAGGATCTGGAAACGATCTGGTTTCAGCGAGCCAACGAAAAGCGCGACGAGTGGCGACACGATCACCAGGGCGACGAGTGCGACGCAAACGATCTGTATAAACTTCATCCGGTCGGAGGAGGTGTCGGCAGAGGATTGGGCGATCATGGCTAACCTCTCGTCACATAGCGTTGAAGAAGGGAGATGATGAGGACGATCACGAACAACAGGATGGACACGGCCGCGCCATAACCCAGTCGCTGGTTCACGAAGCCTGCGGTGAACATGTACTGCACGACGGTATCGGTGGTGCCGCGCGGACCACCCTGCGTCAGTATGTTGACCTGCACGAACAGCTTGAACGCCTGGATGGTGGTGATGATGAGGACGAACACATTCGTCTGGCGCAAGCCGGGCAGCGTGACATGCCTGAACCGGTTCCATGCGTTTGCGCCATCCAGTTGCGCCGCCTCGTAGAGCGAGGCCGGGATATTCTGAAGCCCTGCCAAGTACACGACCATCTGAAAGCCGTAGGCTTGCCAGGCGGAAAGCAGCACGATTGAAAGCATCGCCCAACGGGGATCTCCCAGCCAATCGATCGGCTGCGCGTAACCGAAGCTGAGCAGATGCACGACCTGGTTGAGCGGGCCGTTGGGATATTGAAAGAGGGTCCCCCAAACCGTACAGACCACAGCTATGGACGTGATAGCCGGCAGAAAGAAGACGCCGCGGAAGGCATTCCGAAAGGGAAGTTTCTGATTAAGCAGAAGCGCCAACGCCAATGCCAGCCCGCATTGTACGGGTAGGACCATCACGGTGAAGCGGAAGACATTCCAAACCGCGTTCCAAAAATCACCATCGGCAAGGACGTTCTGGAAATTATCGAGGCCGACGAATTTCGTCGGAACCGGCCGCGGGATCAGCCTCTCATTGGTCAGCGCTAGACGGAAGGAGCTTAGGAACGGCAACAGCAGGAAGACAATCACGAGAATGCAGGCAGGAGCCAGCATCGCCAGTTCCTGGATGTTGCCACCATGGCGACGCCAGAATCCAGGTTGGAGCCTGCGCGCGCTGGGCTGGGAAAGAGTGGGCATTCGACGTTTCCGATCTTTGGATGCTTTTTGGAGATGACCAGCAAAGGCTTATGCCGCCGGGTAGTCCCCGGATCCGCTTTGGCTCCTTAAGGCGCCGAGATCCGGGAGAACCACCACGGGAGCGGGCGATCAATTGCCAAAGGGCGGATAGCCGCTGTTGTCCTCGATGTCGTCGTCGATCTTCTTGGCTGCCTTGGACAATTCGGTCTTGGCGTCGGCGCCGTCGAAAATGTTGGTCATGGCCACCTGGAACGCCAGGGTGATTGTCGGGTAACCCGGATGTGGCGGACGCGGAACCGCACTTTTGCCCGCCTGTTCGTAAGCCACCGCCATCGCGCCCTTCGCAGCGTAGAGTGGCGATTCCGCGGCAAAGCTCTTCAGGCCTGGGAAGGAAGAGTGTTCGGCGTAAACCTTGCGGTACGCCTTGTCGGCCAGCATGAATGTGAGGAACTTCCCGGCCATTGCAGGATCGCTTGCGGTCTTTGAAATCGCATAGATCCAGGTTCCGTTCGGGCTGGCGCTCTTTGCGCCAAATTTGGGAAGGGGCAGGACAACAAGATCATCTCCCATCGCGGCGTGGGCGTCGGCATAGAGCCAGTGACCACCCCACGCGAGCCCCGCCATGCGGTCCTTGGCATAAAACTGGTTCTGGCCGGCCGATTGCGGCACGACCCAGCCCTTCTTTACCCAGGACGCCATTTCCTGCGTGATGGCGACGCAGGCGTCGATGTCCAGCGTGCCCTTCGCCTTCCAGGCTTTGCGATCGATGAGATCGCATCCGGCCGAAACAAGGGCCGGTTCATAGGCATAGGTGATCCACTCTGTCTTCGTGCCGTAGGCTCGGAACAGATCTATCGGCCATTTCACACCGCTGTCGGCAAGCTTCTGCAGCGCGCTCTCGAACTCGTCTTTCGTCCAGGCATCCTCTACTGAGGCAGGTATGCGGATCTTCAAATTTTCGAGCTGTTTGCGGCTCGCGTAGAGAGCTACAGTCGAGTCGCTGAGGCCAGTCGCGTAAAGCTTTCCATCGACCGGGTACGTGCCTTGCGAGATGTTTGACGCCGTCATATCCGCGATAATACTGTCATCGACCAGCCCCTTGATAGGCTGTAGATAACCCGACCAGACGTAGTTTGCGAGGAAAGGGGCATCTAGTTCCATGATGTCCGGCAGCGCCTTGGCGCTGACCATGGCACCGAACTTCTCGTTATAAGCATCATGTGGCGTATTGATCAGTTCCACCGAAACGCCTGGATTCGCCGCCTCGAAGCGCTTGGCCACATCGGTGATCGCAGTCACTTCATAGGGATCGCCCTGAAACATCAGCTTGAGCGACGCGGCATGCGCCGCAAGCGACCAGCCGAAAGCCAGCATAGTAGCGCTGGCAAGGGTCACCGATCTGCGTAAACGTTTACCTTTAGACATTGAGTTATCCTCCCTTGGTTTGAAGACGTTATGAATTCAAACGGATCCCCGTTCGACAATGCGGAATGGTATGCGCACCAAGCCCTGTGGGGCCGGCGTCTTCCCGGTGATAATGTCCCCGGCGAGCCGCCCGATCTCCCGATGGGGAAGCGCCATCGTGGTCAGTGGCGGATCGAGCCGACTGGCGATATCGACATGATTGTCAAAACTGATAATAGCCACGTCATCCGGAATGGTGTGCCCCAGCCTGCGCAGGCCGTTATAGACCTCCATCGCCACGCGATCGTTGCCGCAGATGACAGCGTCTGGATGGCGGGCGCCGCCGAACCAGGAATTGATCGTCGGCTGCACCAGACTGCGAGCACCGCCCGAATAGAGCGCCCCCCGCGTCGCCGGTTTCACCCATCCCTCATCAACTCTTGCGCCATCTTCCTCCATCGCGCGGCGGAAGCCCTTTTCGCGGAGATTTCCGGCAATTAGACCGGGCAAGTTGAAATAGGCGATATTGCGCCGAGCCTTCTGCAGAAGAAGGCGGGCAGCCTCATAGCCGGCCGCCTCCTCGTCCGGAACCAGTGAGGGAATTTCGCCGTGGACATCGAAGCAGTTCATCATCAACGCGATCTGGGTGCGCACGGCGCGAGGAAGGTCGATCGGCTGGTGATACATACTCGCATAGACCATATGCTGTGGTAATAGTCGCCGCAGATCGGCGATACCCTTCTCGACCTCGCTGCCGTCCTTGATACTGGTCACGATCACGGCCAGCTCCTGTGCGCGAAGCAAGTTGTCGAACTGACGCAGGATTTCGGTAGCAAATGGTTGAGTGATAAGGCCGTCGGCAAGCATTCCGACGATCGGCATTACACCCGTGCGCATACCACGAGCAACCTCGTTGGGTCTATATCCCAACTCCTCGGCCAGCAGACGTACACGCTCGCGCGTATCGTCGGACATGCGGATGTTGCTGTCGTTCAGCGCACCCGATACCGTTTTTACGGAAAGGCAAAGCCTGTCAGCTATATCACGCAAAGATACCGATTTGGGAGGCATCCCGATTGGCTTCCGTTGTTGGGTTAACGTTTACCCATCTAACAAAACCTTCAGCACTCGTCAAGCGGGTGATGTCAGGTTAACTTGGGCTGAAGGGTTTGCGGCTATTTCGCTGTGATGAGCAAGAGCCCGGTCAGTTACAAGCGCCATCGCTTTCCTCCCGCTGTGATCGCTCATGCGGTCTGGCTGTATTTCCGGTTTCCGTTGAGCCTGCGTTTGGTGCAGGAAATGCTGTTGGCGCGCGGTATCATCGTTTCCTATGAGACGATCCGATGCTGGGCAAAGAAGTTCGGCCCGGACTATGCCGCGCATCTGCGTCGGAAACCGCCAAGTCCGAATGATATCTGGTATCTGGACGAGGTGGTCGTGATCGTCGGCGGCCGGAAACACTGGCTCTGGCGCGCT
>JUHI01000050.1 GCA_000799755.1 Martinezella tropici | reverse complement strand
CCAGTTCATGCCGAACTGGAATTCCATCACGATGCCCGTGGCGACGCCGAGTACGAAATTGATGCCGAAGAGCGTTCCCCAGAACTTCGTCATCTGCCGCCAGATCTGGCGGCCGGTCATGACGTATGTCGTTTCCATGATGGCAAGCAGCACGGAAAGGCCGAGCGTCAGCGGCACGAACAAGAAGTGATACAGCGCCGTCATGGCGAACTGCAGGCGCGATAGCGCCACAATATCAAGTTCCATAGTCTTTCTCCCACCCCCTACGGTGTGTCTGACAGGAATGCGGCGCCATTCGACGCGCCGCGGGCATGTTGGTGGCAGCCCAACGATCCGCAGCAGGCGAGGGCGTTGCGCGAATCTTTGGATCGTGGCGGCATCAACGATGAAGGCAGGATGGCGAATTGCTCGCCTGAAGTCGGCTCAAACCAAGGGTGACCGTACTGGTTCGGATGACTCACTTGGGGCCGGCATCGCAACGCCGAGATAGGGATCGATCCATGCCATCTCATCGACAACCGATTTGACCCCTGGCACGTTCTCCGCCGCAACCTTGGCAGCAAGTCGTTCTCGCTCGTCGAAAATACTGCCCGACAATTCGACGATGCCGTTTCGAACACTGACTTTTATGAAGCCGTTCCGACTCCAGCTCTGATGCGCCAGTTCCGCGATGACGGCATTTGCAATCTCGTCGTCGCTGGCAGGCACCTTGTCCTGTGGCAGCATATTGGCCAGTGCCCGCAACAGGTCCGATCGGCAGACCATGCCGATCACCTTGCCTTGTACGACGACAGGCAGGCGTTTGATTCCGTGCTTTTCCATCAGGCCTACTGCAACGGAGAGTTCGGCATCAGGGGCGACGGTAACGACTTCCGGAGTCATCACCTCTTCAATCTTCCTGCCATGTGAAAGAACATATTCGTCGGCGAGCTTGCCAGGACTCGTCAGAAATTCCAGCAGCCGGGATCGCTTGCGTTCTGTCTTCAATTCGCCGCGGTGCAGGAAATCGGCTTCGCTCACGATGCCGACAAGGTTCCCGTTACCGTCGGTGACCGGGAGACCACTTACGCGGCGATCGAGCATGATCTCGGCGGCGTCGGCAACAGATGTCGCCGGGCCGACCGTGATGGCGGGTGCATTCATGATGGCTTGGATCAACATGCTCGTCTCCTTCTCTGACCGTGTGTCGCGGCGGGAGAGGTCCGGCGCCGCGTGATGGATCAAGGATTAGCAACGCCTGCGCGATGGCGCTTTGATCGATGTCAAATTTGGAGGGCGGCTTGGAGACTGCGATAGTCCAGTCCTTCCAGCAGGCATTTGCCTCTCAAGGCATGTGACATGCACCGACGGTTCAATTGTGAAATCGGAACCTCGATGCAGGCTAGGTTGGCACGAACATCATGACTGCGGCCACCCCCATGAGCGCGACGGTGGCCCAGCCGATGAATGACGACATCGCGCCTATCGTATAGGGGCCCATGACCTTCGGGCTTGCGGCCAACAACAGTATAACGGCGATCAAGGGGACTGCGAGGACCCCGTTGATGACAGCACTCCAGAATAGTGCATTCATGGGCGTGATCGGTGAATACTGGATGATCAAGGCCAGCAGCACGCTTATGGCGATCACACCGTAAAAGCCTTGTGCGTCGTTCGGCGCCCGTTCCAGTCCGAATTTCCATCCCATGGCCTCTGCCAAAGCGTAGCCGGCCGAACCCGCGAGCACCGGCACGCCGATGAGGCCCACGCCTAGAATGCCGAGTGCGAATATGAGAGCGGCGAACGGCCCGGCCAGGGGGCGAAGTGCGCTGGCGGCCTCAGCGGCGGTGTCGATCTGCGTGATGCCTGCGACATTCAGTGTCACGGCGGTCGCAAGGATAATGAAGAAGGCGGTCAAGTTGGAATACAGCATGCCGCTCCATGTATCCCAGCCGATCCGCCGAAGCTCTCTGGGCGCCGTCTCGCTATCTCTGGACAACGGCATTGCCCCCGGATCGGCATTCATATCCTCCACCTCCTCGGATGCCTGCCAGAAGAAGAGATACGGACTGATTGTCGTACCGAACACGCCGACAACGACCGCCGCATAGGCCGATGTCGGAGCGACTATTGGCCAGACAGTCCTTATGGCGACTTGCTTCCAATCCACATGCACGGTGAAGAGAACCGCCGCATAGGCCAGAAGCGAAATTGTCAGCCATTTCAGAAAAGAAACGTAGCGGTGGTAGGGAATGAAGACCTGAAGTGCGAGCGTCCCGAAGACGAAGAGCATTGTCATGAGATGGCGGTTGAAACCGGTCACCAATTCCGCCACTTCACCCATCGCTGCAACGTCGGCGGCGATATTCAATATATTCGCGGTCAGCAGCGAGAACACCACCGCATAGAGCACGACTGGCGGAAAGGCGTCCTTTATATTTGCCGCCAGCCCGCGTCCGGTAACGCGCCCGATCCGCGCACATGTCGCCTGGACGACGGCCATCATCGGAAACGATACCGGCATGGTCCAGAGCATGTTCAGGCCGAATTGCGCACCGGCTTGGGAATACGTGGCGATCCCGCTCGGATCATCATCAGCGACACCGGTGATGAGACCTGGCCCGACTTTGGCGAGAGGGTGTTGGCGCAGACGTGCCAGGCGGCTCGACAGCCGCGAATGCCAAGGTTTTGGCCGATCGGCTAATAGTTCCTGGCTCATTTTGTACCGTCCGGGACATTGTTGACACTCGAAGAGGAAATCACGGATCGATCAACATATCCGACTGCGCCTCCGACGCTTTCGATAAGGACCCGGATGGCCTGACGCTGGATATCGGAGTCAAGTTTTCCCTGAACCTGCACCAGCCCGTCTTTGACGACAACGTCGACCTTGTCGTGGCCAATCCCAAGGTCCGTTGCCAGCCGCGTCCGGATGGCGAGCCTCAGGGCTTCGTCTCCTTTTGCGATATTTTCCACGGGCGCGTCGATAATGAGGTTTAAGAGGTCGCATCGGCTGACGATGCCGATAAGGCGGCGATCGTCGACGACAGGAATGCGCTTGATCCTGTGAGATGTCATGATGCCAGCGACCCTGCCGACTTCCGCATTGGAGCGGACGCTTATCACGTCGCGGCTCATTGCTTCACCGACGGACCTGCCGTGAATTTGGACATAATTGCTGAGCCCCCGCCGTTCACCAACTCCGTAGGTGCTGCCGAGGATTGAGACCCACGTATTAGCGACACGTCGCATAAGATCTCCTTCCGTCAACATCCCGCATACCACACCGTCATCGTCGACCACCGGAAGGCCGCTGATATCGTTGGCCCTGAGCAACAGAGCTGCGTTTCGAACGCTCATCGTCGGCGGGACCGTAATGACGTTCCTTGTCATGATGTCTTTTGCTTGCATGACTGCTCTCCACCCTCGTTTGCGATAGCTATTCCAATGGTTGCGCCAGCCGACGCCCAATACGGCCGCCTATCTTCCGCATGGGGAAAGGCCGGGGCATGGCCCGTTCGTTCCGTTCTCTTGTTCGACGCAGTCTGTTGGGAATCGGTGTGGCTGCATTGATCGGTATCAATGTTCGTGGAACAGCGGCGCCTCTTCCCAACTGCTCCCAGTATCTGTTTCGGGCGCTTGACCTTGATCAATGATGCCATGGTCCCTGGGATCTATTCTTCATCGAGCAATGAACTTTGAAGGAGAAGATCATGGATGACCTCAATCTGCGTCAGAACATTCTCGATGAACTCGAGTTCGAGCCGAAGGTGGACGCTGCCGATATCGGTGTTGTGGCACGCGGCGGCATCGTCACGCTCACCGGGCATGTCGGCACATATGCGGAGAAGGACGCTGCGGAGAAGGCTGTGCGGCGCGTAAAGGGCGTTCGTGGCATCGCTCAGGAGATTGACGTCCGCATCTTGGGTCCGAGGCGGACCGACGACGACGACATCGCCAGGCGAGCGGTCAAGATGGTGGACTGGAACATTTCCATTCCGAAGCAGAAGGTGCAGGTTCGCGTATGCAGGGGCGTGGTGACGCTCACCGGCACGGTTGAATGGCAGTACCAGAAGAACGCTGCTGCGGATGCCGTAAGGGATCTTGCCGGCATTGTCGGTATCTCCAATCTCATCGAAGTCGTTCCGAGCGTTAGTGCCGTCGACGTAAAGAGGCGCATTGAGGAGGCGTTGGGACGCGATGCGGAACTCGAGGCCAAGGCCATCCAGATTGAGGTCTCCGGTGGCAAGGTGACCTTGAGGGGTAACGTCAGGACCTTGTTTGAGCGGGGCGCGGCGGAACGTGCCGTGTGGTCTGCCCCAGGCGTCCACGCCCTTGATGATCAGTTGCACATAGGTTGAACCGCTAACGGCAAAGTAGGAGGCGAAGGCAATGCAACATGATCCCACTCGCATAGAAGAAGCGCTCCTTGCGGGCGCAGGATATTGTGTCTCTCGAAATCAAAACTGCGACTTTCGCCTTGATCACGTCGACCATGACGAATGGGAAATCGCGGTTCTCTCGGGACGAGCCCATGCATGGATTCGCAGCGAATTATCTGCTCCTCTCGCGCAATGTCTGGGCGATAGCTTCAAAGTCGACATACTTGGTGCAGACCGTTTTCTAAAGCGGGCTCGGGCGCTTGGCTTTCAAACAGAGTTTGTCGGCGGCGGTGGGAAGGACCGCTTCTAAAGGAGCAACGCCCGTGTATAAGACTATCGTCTGCGCTATCGGCTTGGGCTCAAAGGAGAAGGGCGAGCACCTGCTGCACATGGCTCAGGGACTTCTCGATACTGATGGGTCCCTTCATCTCGTTCACGCTATCGAGCGATTTCCGTCGCTTGTCAGGCGAGGTCCAGACGACTGGGCTGTGTCCGTGATCAACGAGGCAGAAGAAAAGCTGTCGCAGCTTTGCAGGGAGCCCGCAATCCCAGCGCTTGTTCACGTACGCACCGGCCGGGCCGCAGATACGATTCTGGCGGTTGCCGCCGAGACATCGGCCGATCTGATCATTGTTGCCGCTCATGCAAACGACGTTTTCGACAAGCTCTTTGGATCGACCGTCGACAATGTCGTTCATCACGCGAAATGTTCGGTTCTTATCGATCGGATTTCGACCATGGCAAAGCACTAGATGCTCAATTCTTCAGCGAGCTGAATAGTTCATATCGACCGGCGGCCGAGGTAGCTCGGCTTGCTGGCCATGGCCATTTGGCCGTGGAGCAGGCACTCGCCCACTCGTTGTTGCCGCAGGTTACTCGTGAAACGCCGTCTGAATTGGCCACAGTTTTCTGTTCGCCAGTGCTTTCGAACCATGGTCCTGCTGGAGATGCATGCCCGAATTCTTGGCGAGCCTTGATATGGCATATCAATTTCAGCGATTTATATGCTTATGGGCGCATTGAGACGCAGCCTTTGAGGCCTCGGTCCGACCGGCCTTTGCCTCTCGGATAGATGAGGTGATTTGGCTGATCTATGTGGCATAAATGGAAATTCATTCGTACCTCAACGCTTCGATGGGATTGAGATTGGCGGCCTTGCGGGCTGGATAATACCCAAAGAAGATTCCAACCATTGCCGCGAACAGAAATCCACCAGCCATCGCGCCTGGCGATAATGGTGCCAGCCAACCGAAGATTTGTGAAATTGTGAGGCATACGGCAATGCCCATGAGAATCCCCGCGATGCCTCCGCTGACACTTAAGAAGATGGCTTCCGCCAGAAATTGCAGGAGCACATGCAGGCGGCGGGCTCCGATTGCCATACGCAAACCAATCTCCCGTGTCCGTTCCGTCACAGAGACCAGCAGTATGTTCATTATGCCAATACCTCCGACCAACAGGGATATCGATGCGACGGCCGCCAGCAGAAGCGCCATGATGCGGCTGCTGCTTTTCGCTGTCTCTGCAAACTGACTGAGATTTCTGACATCGAAATCCTTGTCTTCCATCGCCTTGATATGGTGGCGCCGTATCAGGATCTCATTGATATCGCCAATCGCCTCGGGCACTCGGTCGGCGCTCTTGGCTTGAATGAAGAGCATATTGGCAAATCCGGTCAGGCGAGGCTGAAGATTGTAAGGATTGGGCGCCGGCAGATAGGCCCAGTTGTTCATCGTCTGCGCCTGGCTGGGTGCCGCAGTGCCAAGCACACGCCGTTCGGCGGTCGCAAATGGGATCATGACGACATCGTCCTGATCCTGACCCATGGCCGATTGTCCCTTGGCGGCGAGCACTCCTACCACCCGCATCGGGACATTCCTGATTCTGATTGTCGCACCTATCGGATTTTCGGTTGGCGCGAACAACTGATGCTCGACGGTCTGACCAATCAAGGCAACCAGATTCCCATTGCGTTCGTCATCGTCGGTTATTGGGTCTCCCGCCGCAACCTTCCAATTGGTGATTTCGGGATAGGACTCGCTGACCCCTTGAATTCCTGTAGTCCAGTTATTGCTGCCGTATTCGACCTGACCTTGTTGTCGGATCAGAAAGCCGATTTCGGCGATAGCTGCAGCCTGCCCAATTGCCTTTGCATCGGCGACGGTCAAGGTGCTTGCACTTCCAAATCCTCCCCGGACGCCATTACTGCTCAATGCGCCCGGTAGGACAACCACGACATTTGTGCCAAGGCTCTCGATCTGCTTTGCTACGGCGATGTTTGCGCCTTGCCCAATTGCGACCATGACGATCAGGGCCGCGACGCCTATGAAGACGCCGAGCATTGTCAGCAAGGAGCGCATCTTGTTGTGGTAAATGGCCTGCGCCGCCGCACCGAGTGCCATTCGACCGAAAGCGAGGCCGCCGCGCGGGCTTGACTGAATCGTACCGTTGGCATCCGGTGCCGGGGACAGGTCTGTGGAAGGAGCGTGGCCTTTTCTCTCGTCCGCGACGATTTTACCGTCACGCATCGTGATGATGCGATCGGCATAAGCAGCGATATCGGGCTCATGCGTGACCAGCACGATCGTGACACCTTGACGGTGATTGAGAGCCACGAGCACATCCATGATTTCATGAGAGGTTTTGGTGTCGAGGTTTCCTGTCGGCTCGTCTGCCAGGAGCAGACGAGGAGAGTTGATCAGGGCTCGAGCGATCGCGACTCGCTGCTGCTGGCCTCCGGAAAGCTGGCCGGGCGTGTTCCGCTCGCGATCTCCAAGTCCCAGGCGTGCAAGCGAAGTGCGGGCGCGGTCAATTGCATCCACGCCGCCGGCTGCAGCGCTATTGGAATAGTAGAGAGGCAGGCGCACGTTTTCGAGTGCACTTGTTCGGGGCAGGAGATTGAAACTCTGGAAGACGAAGCCCAGCCGTTCGCTTCGGATAGCCGCAAGATCTGGCTCTGCGAGCTTTGCGACATCTATGCCTTCGAAAGAGTAGCTTCCGCTACTTGGGCGATCAAGACAGCCCAGAATTGACATCAGCGTAGATTTTCCAGAGCCGGATGAGCCAATAATTGCGATGAATTCCCCGTGGTGAATACTGAGGCTGACTCCACGGACGGCGGGTACCTCGGTATCACCGACGAAAAATGTCCTCGTCACATTCTTCAGCTCCAAAAGGGGTGAAAGAGTTTGTTGAACGGTCATAGGTTCGCTGCCTTCACCATCTCAGGAATCGGAATGGGGCCATCGTGCTCGACGCCACGTCTTCTCCGAAGGCGATCTTGTCGCCTGGCTCCAATTCACCGGCCTCGATCACGGTATAGGATTGGTCGCTGACACCTATCGTGACCGGCACCATGATCACCGTATCGTTATGCTGTACCCATACATGCGGTCCTTTCGCATCCACGGACGTCGGCGCGGCGGATGTGTTTCCAGCATCTGTCGGTTCGAAACGGAGAGCCTGGTTGGGGACGCGAAGGGCGTTTGTCGCGTGAGCAGTGATAATATTCAAGGAGGCAGTCATACCCGGCTTCAAGGCGAGATCCGTGTTGTCGACACCGACGACTGCATCGAAGGTCACAACATTTTGAATGGTTTGCGGGGATTGCCGTACCTGTGTGATCTTGCCTTCAAAAATGCGGTCGGGAAAGGCATCGACACTGAACGTTACTGATTGGCCCTCGCTGACGGTTCCGATGTCGCTTTCGCTTACATTGGTGTCTACCTGCATTCTGGTTAGATCGGTGGCAATGAGGAAAAGGGTCGGGGTCTGAAAACTCGCTGCAACAGTCTGTCCTTGGGTGACATTGCGTGAAACTACGACGCCATTCACGGGCGAGCGAATGTTCGTGTAGTCGAGATTGATCTGCGCGGCGGATAGTTCGGCTTCGCGCTGTTCGATTGTCGCCTGGTCCAGTGCTACCTGCGCTGCAGCTTGATCAGCAAGGCTCTTAGAAACCTCTACGGTATCCTGAGATACCGCCTGCGTCGCGATCAGGCGCTGGTTTCTTCGGTAGTTCAACTGCGCATAATCGAAATTCGCTCCGTCCTTCGTGAGCTGGGCGTCGGCAACCGATAGGTTCGCAGAATCCTGATCGACGATGGTCTGATATGGCCGCGGGTCAATGGTAGCGCAGATCTGGCCGGCCGTGACAACCGTATTATAGTCACATTGTATATCGGTGATCGGGCCAGAAACATAACTGCCGACAATGATCGTCAGTTCCGGATTGACAGTACCGGTCGCGGTCACTTGTCGTATCACGTCGCCCTTTGATACCGCCGCGGTTTTGAAGGATGGTGGCGGAGGCGTGCTGGCGCGCTGCCAGACAAGGGCGAACGTGGTCGTCGATAAAATCGCTGCAGTTGTCACTATCCAAAGCCAATGTCGCTGATGTCTATCGATCGTGGGTGTGGATGCCGGTGCAGCTACCTCCCGCAACAGCGGACGCTTTTCGGTTGGACTGTCCATGGTTCGACTCCTTTGCTGGCTTCACCTTGCCAGCGAAGGGGGCAGTGAGCATTGATCTTTCGCAAAGCCAACGCACCCGGACGACGGCACGTTGACGTATGTCAAGGCCCGGAATCCCGGGAGAAACTACCAATAGATCACGAACGTCCGGCGGATTCTCATTGTTCGTCGGGACGGCTGAACGATGGATTCGTGACAAGGAGACAGACATGCGTGCAGCTCTTGTGATCGCCGTAGCAGCGGGTGCTATCCTCGGCGCATATGCCTACCAATCGAGCGGGTCTGACAAGACCGGGGAATCGAGCCAACAGCAGTCAATCAATACAGGTAGGAAAACAGGCGAACCGAAACTCGGTTATCCCGACCCCTATATTCCTCCAACAAAAGGTAATGGCTTTTGATTTGGGAAGACGCCTAAGGAGCGAAATGATGACAAGGTATGTCCCGGTTATCGTGGTCAAACATCGACGTGTCCGCAAACAAAGCTCGACTGAACAGAAATTGGGGGGCTCAAGTCCCAACTCGCCAGTTGGTTTTCCGCCCCAAAAGAAAAGTCCGCGTCGTCGAGGAGTGTTGCATCTGCCAGCGGGGCCAACTTATGACTTGGTCGTTGGCATGCGTTGGAAGGGCGCTCAGGTGCCGCCTCCTGATGATACTTGACGTTCTGTCGATGCTTGTTTTTTCCCCGAGGGCAAGCATTCTGCGAAGTTCGTTGCCCAACCCATCGAGACAGATGGCGGGTGTTCATCGCACACCCGGATATTCGGCCTCTCATTGAACCCGGTGCGACTGGTCGCCAGCACCTTTCCACCTCCTCGGGAGGATCTGGCAGGCCCGAGACCAGGGAATTCTCGCAAGATAAGCTGTCAGCAAGAATATCGTCATCCGGAGCGGCCAAATCCAAGCGCAGCGCACGAATGTCGGCGCCGAGCCTGTTGGTAGCTCAATTCTCCACCTTTATGTTCTCAGGCGGAAATCGTTGGAGAGGGATTGAAGCACGGCACTTTCGGTCGCTGTGGAGGTTTCGATCTGGGCGGAGTTGAATATCAGGCGATACTTGACCTGCGTCACGCGCAGATCGCGGTACCAGTTGACGAGATCGCCCCACGGGTCGTTTATTTTCGAGAGACCGGACACGAAGGCGACGACCGTCCCTATTTCAGTCTTCCCTGTAACCACGAAATATCCACCCACGGCGAAGATGCCCGCGTAACCCATCTGCGTCATGAGATTCATCATGAAATTCATGGTGAACTTGATCTTGTAGATGCTCATGTTGATCAGGAAGACACCTCCGATTCGCGATGCCTGAACGCCGTCCGTGTCAATCGCACGTCCCATATGGACGATGTCCTCACTGACATTGCGCATGATGCTGATCTTCTTTCCGACGCGCCGATTGATCGCGGCCTGCATGATCGGGACGAAGCCACTTTGGGGCAGAAAAATCGTGACGACGATGATTGTCATGAGCGGCTGCAGATAGACAAGGTATCCGCAAACAGCCGTTAATATGCCGATTTGCAACAATGGTTCTGAGATGCTGGAGCCGACGAAGCCTCCGACAGGCTCGGCTTCCGCCAGAATGATTGAGAGTTGGACACCTTCGCTCGCCACCTTGGAGTCATTCGTACCGGACGCCGATGATGTCTGGAACACCTGCAGACGCAGCCAGCGGACGGCTGCCTCTCCGATCCAACTGCTGTAGATATTGAGCACGAGTTTTACACTTCCCTCGGTCAGAGCCAAGAGAATGTATATCAGCACCAGGAGGGCGATCGTGCGATAGGAACCATTCTCGGTCGCCGCATTCACGATTCGGCGCTGCACCTCCAGCGGAATAGTGCCTGCCGTAAACAGGACGATCGACAGCATTGCGGTGGCCAGTTGATGCCATCCAGATGCTCGAAAGACAAAGCCATACAGCATTCGCGGCAAAGTGATCCTTCTTGAAGACTGGCGCGAATTCATCGCTTCGGAAGCGTGCGATGGTTTCAGGATGGTCATTGCGTCGCCGATTTCTCAAGCGCTGTTTGCCGCCCAGTGTCGGCAATCGGCTTCACCCATAAAATGCCGACAATCGTAGCGATCATGATGATCAGTATGATCAGCAATAGTTTTTGCACCGCTTCCCTCCTGATGCGCAATGCGATTTGCCCATGGCTCGATCATTGCCACGTTCCAGCTTTTGCCGCGTTGATTCCTGTCAAAGCGCGCGCGTGGTTTTTGTGGGAGTAGGGGAGTGGTAAATTAAGCTGTTCGCGGGAGCCACTCGGTGGCGAACGGGTGTTTGAGATGCAGTTGGGACATGCCGCGTCCTGACCTTCTTCTCCGATGCCAGGCTCTGGAGCGGGCTTCAATTCCGATAGGTTTCAGACATGAAAGCGATGGTTCTTCAACAAATTGCGAAACCGCTGGCCTTCGCCGAAAGAGATGATCCGAACCCTGGCCCAGGCGAGCTGAGGATCAGGATTGAAGCCTGCGCTGTCTGTCGTACTGACTTACATGTTGTGGACGGCGACCTCAGCCAGCCAAAGCTTCCACTCATACCCGGCCATGAGATCGTGGGCATTGTCGATGCTGTAGGGCACGGCGTGGAAAGCGACAAGCTTGGCCGCCGCGTTGGAGTTCCCTGGCTTGGCCATACATGCGAAACATGTTCGTTCTGCCGAATGAAGGCCGAGAACTTGTGTGACCGGCCGCAATTCACCGGCTATACGCGCGACGGCGGTTTTGCCACGCACGTCTTGGCCGACGCGGCTTTTTCGTTCGATCTCGACAAGGACGCCGATGCCGTGTCGCTGGCGCCGCTTCTGTGTGCCGGATTGATCGGCTGGCGTTCGCTGAAGAAGGCCGGGAGCGGCAAGCGCATCGGCCTCTTCGGTTTTGGTGCCGCCGCACATATCCTCACTCAGATCTGCGTCTGGCAAGGCCGCGACGTTTATGCATTCACTCGCAGCGGCGACCATAGGGCGCAGATGTTTGCGTTGGAGCTTGGCGCGATCTGGGCTGGATCGTCAGAGGAGAGGCCGCCCGTTCCGCTCGATGCGGCCATTATCTTCGCACCCGTGGGTGATCTCGCGCCCGTGGCGCTCAAGGCGGTTCGCAAAAGTGGTATCGTTGTATGCGGAGGAATTCACATGAGCGACATACCATCCATGCCCTATGCCGTTCTGTGGGGCGAGCGCGAACTGGTCTCGGTTGCCAATCTGACGCGGGAGGACGCGACCGAGTTCTTCCCGATAGCCCGATTGGCCGGCGTTAGAACCCATACCACGACCTATCCACTCGAGGGCGCCAACGAGGCGCTTTCGGATCTTCGTGCCGGGCGTCTTAGCGGTGCCGCCGTACTGGTGCCGACAGCAAGCTAGCTGCAGTCGGACTTCCTTTGCATGACTAGTGGGCTACAAGAATCGGCATTTCTAGCTCAGTGAGCAATGATCGGGTGACGCCTCCAAGCACATATTCCCGGATTCTGGAATGCCCATAGGCACCCGCGACCAGCAGATCTGCGTGAAGGGCTCTGGCGGTTGATTGGATGGCGACGGCCACGCGCTCGCCATTCGCACGAGCGACGACAACCTCGACATTCAGCCCGCTGTTGCGAAGTACTCCTGCGTATCGGTCCAGAGCCTTCCCATTCGTGGGATCAGTCTCGGTGATCGAGATTAAAATGATCTTCGAAGCGCTTTCCAGGAACAGCCTGGCGCCGGTCAGTGCTGCCGACAGGGGCGCACTTCCGTCCCAGGCGATTGCCACCGTATCGATCCGGTTGCAGACGTGGTTTGCAGGAAATAATGCTAGAGGTCGGCCGCTATCGAACACGAGGCGTTCAACCAACGGTATCGTTGTCTCTGACACTTCCATGATCGAAAGATCGTAGGCGCGCGAGATTTCCGTAAACCTAGCTGGAACGAGCGGTTCAGACACCTCGAATGTCTGGATGAGGGCACGTATGTCTGCTTCGCGGGCATATTCGTAAAGCGCCTCGCTCAATGCGACATAGCCGTCCTGGCTGAAGCGTTTGGCCTCCGAGTTTAGCCTTTCGATGTCGTCAATCCAAGGAGATGTTTGACCAGCAAGGGGCATCCCGATCTGCATGATGCTTGCGGTGAGATCCGCTTTCTGGTGTCGTGCGAAATCGACGGCGTTTTGAACGAGAGAAAGCGAACTGGTGTCGGGATAGGTGATCAGCGGCACATGGAATTGAGGTTTCATATCAAGTTCCTCCAAAAGCTGCCGCAATGATCGCTTCACGGTGCCGACATTGCTTTGACAAAGGTCAAGTCCGGCCCGCCTGAAACGAATCCTTGGTCGCGTTCATAACCAGCAAAGCGAGAATTTCGATCGCTTGCGACGATCGACAGGATGCCAGTTTGATGCTGGTCAATGAACGGTCGAACGGCGCCGCCTTTAATAGCTCCGCGTCTGAAATGGACGATTTGGAAAGGGCCGAGACGGAGGATCGTCCTCTTGCGGTCATTGTAACAAAGAGGAGAAGCGCATAGGGCATGCTGCGGAACGCTGGTCGCCGTTCGAGAGCCTGCGCTCCGAGATTGGTCGTGTCTTCGACGATTTTAGCCCCGGTTTCTTTGACCGCACACTCGCGCGTTTTCCGACCTCCCTTGCGCGCGGCATGCCGGCCATCGATTTCGTGGAATCCGACAGGGCTTATGAGCTGACTGCCGAGCTTCCGGGTATCAACGCGAAGGAGCTGGACCTGACGTTTGCAAACAGCATCCTGACGGTCAAAGGCGAGAAGCACGAAGGGAAGCAGGAAAAGGGTAAGCGCTCATTTCGCTGCGCGTTGACGCAGTGGATTGTGACGCCCGCAGCGGCTTATGCGGCAGTGGATTTGGCGAAGTTAAATGGGAGCAGATCGTTGATATTGGCGCCGTCGGGACGCTGTGGCAATTCGGTGAAGACGTGTCGCAACCAGGCGAATGGCTCGACGCCACAGGCGCGACAGGTCAGCATAAGGCTGTAGATGACGGCGCTTGCCTTGGCCCCGTCGACAGTGTCGCAAGATAACCAGCTCTTCCTTCCAGTGGCAAAAACTCTGATATCGCGCTCCAATAAATTGTTGTCGATCGGCATCCTGCCGTCTTCGGTGTAGCGCGTCAGATATTGCCACTGGTTTCGTGTATAGGAGATCGCATCGCCGAGCTTGGTATCGGGCACGATCTTGGGGGCCATCCTGTCGAGCCACTCCTTCAGGGCGTCAAGGACTGGAACGGCGTGCTTCTGGCGCAGGCGCCGGAGGCAATCGGCCTGCGTTTCGTTGTCATCCGGCTTTTCGTCCCGCACCTGCCTTTCAAACCGACACACCATTCCCATTCAGGCCAGGAACAAATGCACGACCGGACGCATATGGACTTACGTATGCGATGACCGGCCATTTGGAGGATCAGCGCCGCCAGCCGCAATCTATTATGCGTCGAGTGACCGGCGCGGCGAACATCCCCAGAAACACTTGGCCGGATACGGCGGCATTCTGCAGAGCGATTGCTACAATGGCTTCGATCTCTCAGCCGGCAGGCGCATGCTTGCATGCGCCGAGAGGCCGATCGCTGTCGCCGCAACGAAAGAGATCCCGATCACCTTCGCCTTTTGCCACGCGCATGCGCGGCGGAAATTCTTTGAGCTGGCCGATATCCAGAAGAATGCGCGGGATCGCAAACGCAGGGGCAAGCCGATCTCGCCGATCGCATTGGAAGCCGTCAAGCGCTATGACGAGTTGTTCGAAATCGAGCGGCAGATCAACGGTCTGAGCGCCGAAGAACGACTGGCGGCACGCCAGGAGAAGAGCAAGCCGCTGTTCGATGACATGCACGAGTGGTTGACGAAGGAACGCGCCACGCTCAACAGATCGTCCGAGGTCATCGAGCCGATCGACTACATGCTCAAGCGCTGGGAGGGCGTTGCCCTTTTCCTCGAAGACGGGAGAGTTTGTCTCACGAACAACGCAGCCGAGAGGGAGCTGAGAAGTGTCGCATTGGGAAGACGGAACTGGACCTTCGCCGGTTCCCAGCGTGGGGCAGATCGTGCCGCTGTCATGCTGACCGTCATCACCACCTGCCGCCTCAACGATGTCGACCCAAAGGCGTGGCTTGCCGATGTCCTGGCTCGCATCGCCGATTATCCTGTCACGCGCCTGCACGAACTGCTGCCCTGGGAGTGGAAACGCGCATCGCCGGCAACCGTCATGCTGGCGGCCTGACAATGGTAGCTTCCGTCGTTCGCCTGAAGGTCACCCTCGATCGTGTCGAGCCGATAGTGATGCGGCGCGTTGTCGTGCCGTTCACCATCAGGCTCAGTCGGCTGCACGAGGTATTGCAGGCGGCAATGGGCTGGACCAACAGCCACCTTTACGAATTCCGCATGCGTGACGTCGGCTTTGGTTTGCCTGACGAGGAATGGGGGGATGGTCCGATCGATGCGCGCAAAGTCTCGCTGCTGTCGGCAGTCCAGGACACCGGTGCGAAATCGTTCAAATACCTTTACGACTTTGGCGACGGCTGGGAACACAGCATCAAGATCGAGCGCACCTTTCCTGCAGTCGGCACGGAAGGACCGATGCTCCTCGAAGCAACGGGACACTGCCCGCCTGAAGACGTTGGTGGTCCATGGGGTTATCAGGAGTTCCGCGAGGCGCTTGCAGACCCGGCGCACGAGCGACATGCCGAAATCCTCGAATGGTGGGGCGGCAGCGATTATGATCCCGCCGCCGCCAACTTCTCGCAGCTCAACAAAGCCGTCGATGACCTGGCTGCAAAATGGGCCCGAAAAGCGCGACGCAAAACCTGAACGCCGGGTTGTGGGGGAAGGCCGAAACTGGATATTACCGTGTAAACAACCGGCGGAACAGTTCTTCCGAACGTCGTAGACCTTCGTCCGTCAGGACCAGCGACTTCGACTTGTTCGCCGCATCACAGATCAATCCCTTCTCATGCAACCGGTCCGTCGTTGCCCAGTCAAATCCCTTCCAGGCGCAACGCTCGTTGTGGAGCGTCAGCCATAACAGTGCCAAGACCGCGTCATCGATTTTGTCCTCGTCGAGCTCCATTCCGCCATGCTATCACGCGCGAGACTTCAAGTCCCGCGGCCCACCTCGGATGGATACCGATTTCGCGCATCTGCTCGTTGAGCTGAGCCTGGGCGACGTCGAAGGTTGTCTTCAGGGTTGTCCATTCACAGGAAAACGGTGTTAGCTCACCTTGTGACGCTGGAGGTACAGTCGAGAGAAGTTTTCAGCCACGTGGGAGTAGCTATCAAAGACCCAAGCGCAAATAAAAAAGACCCTTTCGGGTCTTTATTATGGCGATTGCCGAGTGAGTGCCCCTTACCGTGGTATGCTGGCCTCTAGGGCGGGCTTGCAATGGCGTCCTCGCGGAAGCCTCACTATCCATTGCTGCAAACACCGATATAGGTTTAGAGTCGAATTGTCAAGTTCTCTCTTTGATGACAACGACAATCAAGGAATTGTCTTCTGCCTGTAATGGCATGTTTTCAAAAGACTTCTCATAAGCTCACGCTTTCGATAATGACCCATGTCGATGTTAAGGTGGTAAGCACTCTTGACGACGAACTCTACGTGAATGTTATCAGCTCGGCTGGGGTAGAGGTAGTAGAAGACTGCATATCGGTTACCCGAGGTAGGCTGTCGCTCGGTAACCGCCATATTGCTTTCGCCGTTCTTGTCCTTCGAGATCCACGACGGGAAATTCTGCTCCATCATAGTGACGCAGAGGCCAGGCAGGTCCGCTGACGCTAGATGCCTGATAGGGCAGAATTCGCGCCATCTTCCGCCTTCGTCACGAAACCTCGTCTCGATCGCCTCTTGGGAGTCTTTCTTCGAGTAGACATGACAGGTGAACGAAACACGCACGATTAGATTCGTCCCGTCGGGCCCGTGGCCAGCGAGAGCATGTCGAAATGGCTGAAGGTGATGGTTGGAATAATCTACCGTCCGGGACGATACGGTGGGATGATTGGTGGGCGTATGGGTCAATTAAAATTCCGCAACATCTACACCAGAAACTACTCATTTGTTGCGGAATTCCAGCCAGCTCAGCTTCTAAGCTCGCCGGTTCTGCCCTGCAATTATTCCACACATAATTGTAGTCGTTGCTCCATGCAAGAGTCAGCAACTGTACGGGGTGTTACCTTTGTCACAAGTCGCAGTGATCTCAACACAGCCCCGAAGCTACGGAAACATAAGGGAAATCGCCGTGTGGACGCTAACGCTGCGCGGCACGAAGAATGCAAATTTGCCGACGAAAGTGCGGATAAAGCGCGCAACCTTTGGCACAGATTGTCCGTCGTCGAATGATTTGAGACTTTTTGGGCTCTGGAAGAATGGAGTTTCCGGCTCAGTTTGCGGGTTGATTTAAGCCGCTTTGGCCTGGTGGTTCAAGCGGCGCTGTCGGATAGTGTCTCGTTTGATCCTTTCACGTTCGAGCAGGATGGTCTGGCCGCGTCCGAAGTAGACGTCGGCCGGAGTGAGATTGTCGAGGCTCTCGTGGTATCGGCGATGATTGTAGTGCTCGACGAAGGCCGCGATCTGGGCTTCGAGGTCTTCCTGGAAGAAGTAGTTTTCCAAGAGGATGCGGTTCTTCAGCGTTTGGTGCCAACGCTCGATCTTGCCCTGCGTTTGCGGATGGCCGGGAG
>JUHI01000049.1 GCA_000799755.1 Martinezella tropici | reverse complement strand
GACGATCACGACCACCTCGTCCAGATACCAGATATCATTCGGACTTGGCGGTTTCCGACGCAGATGCGCGGCATAGTCCGGGCCGAACTTCTTTGCCCAGCATCGGATCGTCTCATAGGAAACGATGATACCGCGCGCCAACAGCATTTCCTGCACCAAACGCAGGCTCAACGGAAACCGGAAATACAGCCAGACCGCATGAGCGATCACAGCGGGAGGAAAGCGATGGCGCTTGTAACTGACCGGGCTCTTGCTCATCACAGCGAAATAGCCGCAAACCCTTCAGCCCAAGTTAACCTGACATCACCCAAATGACTGGTTTGCGGATCACGCACAGGCGCATTGTCATATGTTCTGCCGGTGCGCCCAATCCAAGCCGGCGCCGCATCACCCTTTTCCTTTTCCGGCTTCTCGGCGCGGCGCCAAGCTGCCAGGAGGCACTCCAGATTAGAAAAGCTGCCGGTGTATCCTCGGTGCTTTATGTCATGAAACAAATGCCGCCCACGGCGGTTACCATCCTTCCAACACTGGGGTGAGGAACGCTTCGTCGGCCATATCCTGTACGACGTGCAATGTCCGAGCTGGTGAGGCCTTCTCTGCTTAAGGCATGTACCGTCTCGCATACATCCTTGCGGGACTGCCGATGTGCCCGGCGAAGTTGATGCGCCCCGGTGTTTCGGGGGTTGGTTCATGCAAGTTTCGATTGCCATGATCAAACGCGATGTCCTCGTCAGGCAGTAGTGCCCTGCCTGTATGCCCCAAAGCTTACATCGACGCTGTCGCAGATGACCCGAGTTCTGGCGACTGTCGATGAGCTGTCGCGGAAGGTGCGAAAGGCGTTGCGGGCATCCTCATGATTACGCCTTATCCAGGCAGCGCTGGCTAGGCGTACCTCAAGCCCGCAGTAGTCGGCTTGCTCTTGAACCAACACAGGTTCCGCCGCTGCTCCGGCCTGCACGCGGCGCTCTATGGGCAGGAATAGAGCGTAGATTTCGTCACCAAATGGTGCTATTCTAAGTGCCTAAAAAAGGAAGCAGATCATGCGATCAACTACCAATCTTGACGACGCACTCATGGACAAGGCGAGACCATTGACTGGTACTCAGGAAACAGCGGCGCTCGTCCGCTAGGCATTGGAGACGCTTGTTCGTGTCGAGTCCGGAAAGCGCCTCGTCGCGCTCGGAGGGACCATTTCCGATGCCGAGTCAGCACCACGCCACCGGAGCACAGCCGTCAACTGATACTAGCAGATACCTCGATCTGGATTGATCATTTCCGCCATGGCGACACCGAGTTGCGAAGGATTATTGAAGAGGATCGTTTGCTTTGCCACCCGGTCGTAGTCGGCGAACTGGCGCTTGGCAGCCTGCGAGATCGCGTTAGTGTGATTACGTTTCTGATGGCCCAGCGCGGCGCGGTCGTCGCAACGCACGACGAAATCATGATCGATCGACACAGCATTTTCAGCATGGGCATTGGCTACACCGATGCCCACTTGCTGGCGTCCGTCCTCCTTGACCAGTGCGCGTCTCTGTGGACCAGAGACAAGCGGCTTCGCGCGGTCGCCGAAAAAGCTGGCGCTTCACTGCACATACCGATCAATGCGCCCCATTAAATACCGATGTCGCACGTCCAAAGGCCTTCGGGTAGGTTTTGCAAACCCTTGGTCTTGAACCGATTTGAACCACCGACCCCACTATTTGAGTTCTGGGGATGTCAAAAATTCGGAAGTAGTGCAAGCACCCGGCAAACGCCCACAACGATGTTTATTGATGAAATCTTGGCTTCTCTTCCAGAGCGACAGCTTTTTCATCGTTGGCTATGAGCCATCCGCTGTTGCACACGGTGGGATCCGCAATTTGTTTCTCGCGGCCTATCGAGGCCACGATCTTGTTTACGTCGGCAACGTCGGAACGGGCTTTAATGAACGAGATGCGACCAGGCTTCGCAAGAATCTGGACAAGCTCAAGACATCCCGGGCGCCGATCGCGCTGAAACAGCGCGGTGTCGTCTGGGTTCAGCCGACACTGATTGCCGAGATCGAGTATCGCGCTTGGACCGATGACGGCAAACTGCGTCACGCTTCATACAAGGGACTCCGGGAGCGGCAGGATAATACCGAGGTCTATCGTCCATCGCGATGAGGTCCGGAACGACCAATGCGGGTTAGAGGCGGCAAAGCCAGTGAGGCAGTTCTTTCGGTCTGGGGCGTTTTGCCCACTTGTCGAAAACAGCTAATTCACCTATTTTAGCTGGACAAAGCAAGGAGATCAGATATGGCGAGCTTTTCCCTGACCGATCTTGGAAACCGTTCCGGTGAGGTCGTTGAAGCAGCGTTTCGCGGTCCGGTCGACATTACCAAGCGTGGCAAGCGCAAATTCGTGCTGCTCACGGCCGAGCAGTTTGATCGTCTGACCGCCAGCACCGCGCAGCGGGCACAGCGGGTTGAGGATCTCGTCGGCGCCGAGCGTGACGAGATCCTGGCTGGCCTCGACGTCGTCGCGCGCGATGGCGGCCGTGATGACTGATGCCCGGCACGGGGACATCATACTCTACTCGTATCTCTGGGCCCGCCAGCATGAACGTGGGGAAGAAAGCGGCCGCAAGGCTCGGCCAACCTGCGTGATGTTGATCCTCGCCGGCAGGGATGGAAGGCCGAAACCGCTGCTGTTCCCGATTACCAGCCAGTCGCCCGCAGCCGGCGCCCGCGCCGTTCAAATACCCGAGACGGAAGCCCGCCGTGCGAAGCTCTACACCCCCGCCTGGGTCATCGTCGACGAGTTCAATACCGATGACCTAGCCACGTCCTGGGCGATCGAGGATCCGAAGCCTCTCGGGCAGTTTTCTCGCAAATTCATGTCGCGCATCGCGGCCGAGGCGGCGGCTGCAATCCGGGCCGGGTCGGTGCGCGGCGTTCCGCGTCGTTAGAAGCCTACGCTTCTGGCAAAAGTTAGTGGCCAGCGCCGGCCCCGTTCGTAGGCGTCCCGATCCCGCTCTTGATGGATGACTTCCTGGTCTGGCCTCGGATCTCCGTCGATCGACCCACTGACGGGGGCACTAGGCAAGCTGCGGCTGCGTAACCCAGTCGATACGCGCTCGAAACGACAAACAATCATAAAGACAGTCAGCGTTCTCGTCTGCCCTCCTGCACCGTTGGTTGCCGAAGTCCCCGCAATTTCAAAGGGTAACGCGACCTAGGATTTGCCGGATCTCAAGTTCGAATCCTATCAAGGCGGCCATTCGCGGGTTTGGTAATAACCCTCGTCGATTGAGCGGAATGACAAATGTCGGAAGTGCAAACTAGGTCCATCGGGCTTACGAGAGGTTCTCGTTTAGGTATATCTCAATGCGAATTGTCTCTTGGCCGGCTAGCAGGGGGGTCTTTTCGATTTTTGCTTTTAAAATGCGGAGCGCGCTGCGCACCTCATGGCCTGCGTCTTGATGAATTATTGCATCAAGGATTCCTGCGTTGAGTGCTCGACGAGTATGTTCTGTCAGCTCGTGTGCAATGACCACGCGTTCCTTGTGCGTGTCGGCAGACAGAACTTCGATGAGACCACGATTTCCGGCGCCCATATTGTAGACGCCGACCACGTCGGCGTGTGTCTGCAAGCATTCGCTCAAATACTCGTGAACTATGCGGCTGTCGTCTTTTCCCTCTATGACAGGCAGGCAGTGCACATGTGCGTAGTCGCTACGGATAATCTGCTCAAAGCCCATGCGGCGCTCCACATGGTCGCGCACCAGCATGGATCCCGCTACCAATGCAATCTTACCTGGTCTCCCGCCTAGAAACTTGCCCATAAGTCTGGCGGCGGTTCGTCCAGCGGCGACATTGTCGATGCCAACATAAGCATCGGATTGAAAAGCAGGAACATCTGAAACGAGCGTGACCACGGGCACATTGTTTCGGCGTAGCCGAGCCAGAGCATCACGAACGGCTACAGCTTCGGTCGCGACTACCGCCACACCGGAGTAGCGCTTGGGGTCTAGGCCGTCCAAGGTCGCCGCTAGCGCTGGGCCATCAAAGGGAGGGACCTTGTATATCGATATCTCGGTACGCTCAGCAGTTGAATGCTGCTTTACAGCTTCGATTTCGGCCTCCAGGCCACGCATGAAGCTATTGGAACCCTCAGGAATGACGAAGGCGAAGTGATAGGCCAGCCCTTTTGCCAAATTCGCAGCAGAAACATCCCTGATATACCCAAGAGCCGCTATCGCAGCCTCGACCTTCGCAATCGTCTTCTCGCGTACTCCTGGGCGCTGATTGAGCACCCTATCAACTGTAGCGAGGCTGACGCCGGCATGCCTCGCCACATCTTGTACCGTAGGGCGCACGTTAAAATCACTCCAGTTCTTAAATCAAAGACTTAAGCTATCTCAATCGCGTTGACGATCAAGGTCTGGAAGGACCTATCCGGTGTTTGCCCCAATCAATTTACGGCCTGGCCATCACTTTGTGTGCGACTCAGAGGCAGCCTCTCAGGGCTTCCGCAGAGGCGATTCTCCGTTAGACGTTGCGGTGCAGCAACTCAGAGTGAGGCGGTCATTCCGCCGTCCACGTATAGGACGTGCCCATTAACGAAAGAAGAGGCGTCGGAGGACAGAAAGATGCAGGCGCCAACCAGCTCCTCGAGTTTTCCCCAGCGGCCAGCCGGTGTACGCTTTGCCAGCCAGTCTGAGAAGGCCGGGTCGGCGATAAGTGCAGCATTCAGCGGTGTATCGAAATAGCCGGGAGCAATCGCGTTGCATTGCAGACCGTGTCTCGCCCAGTCGGTCGCCATCCCCTTGGTGAGGTTGCCGACCGCGCCCTTGGTCGCGGTATAGGGCGCGATGCAAGGGCGAGCGAGTGCAGTCTGAACGCTGGCTATATTGATGATTTTGCCTGCGCCGCGCGCAATCATATGGCGCGCAACGGCTTGCCCGACATTGAAGACCGACGAGATGTTTGTCTTCAACAGCTGATCGAAAGCATCGGCAGGAAAATCTTCCAGAGGCGCACGATGCGTCATGCCGGCGTTGTTGACGAGGATATCGATTGCCCCGGTCTCTGCTTCGAAGGTGTCGATGGCGGCGCGTACGGCCGCATGGTCCGTCGCATCGAAAGCAAGCGTGTGAGACGTTCCAACAATTTGTGCGGCAGCTTCGAGTTTTGCCGGGTAGCGGCCATTCAGAATGATCTCCGCGCCTGCCGCGGCCAGGCCGCGCGCTAGAGCCAAGCCGATTCCCTGTGAGGAACCTGTGATCAGCGCACGTTTCCCTGTGAGATCGAAAAGGTGAATCGTCATGCGTCCTCCTTGAGCATTTATGAGCCTAACGGTCATATCGGAGCGACTTGGATCGGCTGAATTGGTCCTTGTCCAAGGCAATCACAAAAGGCCCTCAACGGAACTCACCTCCCGACCCAGGCCCTCGGCGGAATGCTGGCGGACATTCACGATATGAGGTACGCATAGCATTAATGATCTATATTACCTCAAAACTACGTCAGTAATTTCCCATTTACAACCTGATTCCAGCTGAGAAGTCTGGCTGGGTGTATGGTATTGTCTATATTAACATAGATATTTCATATACTAAGGGTGAACTTTAAGACGCGCGCTGTTTCTGTTGACAGGGCACAACATAATGATGTACGTACCTCGTTATGGACTCGTTTTTTGGTTGCGCCTTCTCTTCTGATGTATTTCGGGGGGTAGGACCGACCTGGGGCATCCTCACCAATCACTGACCGTCAATGTCCGTGGGTGAGATCTTTGCGCAGGATACTGGAGGAGTATGCCCGCGTAAGGCTGCGACAATCGCGCGGGCCCTGGAGTGAAGCGATCTGAACAGGGAGAGGGTAAAATGGTCAAAATAATCGCGATGCTGACGAACAATGATTTGACCGTCGCAAACGCACGAGAAACGTTCGAGGCATCCAGTCACGCGCCGACCCAATACTGGGGCTTCAAGGACACGGGCATCTCGATGCATACCGCGAGTGAATTGGCGAAGCACATCTATGACAAAGGAAAAACACTTGTTTTTGAATCCTTTGGAGAAAAGGAAGACGATTGTCTGCGTGCCGCCGAATTCTCCATAACGAACAATTGCAAATATCTTATTGGGTGCCAGTTCCACACCTCTGTCGTTTCCCTTCTGCAAGGATCGTCAGTGGCATATCTCCCGACTATCGGGCGAAGAGAAGGTATCCCCCGTTATCTCTACGGCAGCATCGAGGAAGTCGTGGGGGACGGACAGCGCGTATTGGCAAGCGGCGCCGATGGAATTTGCCTCTCGATGTACCGATACAAGGATGGTGACCCTAGTGAACTTGGTTCGGCCGCGTTGAGGGCCGTTGGCCAGCGCTCAACCATTATCTCCGGCAGCATCAATACGTTCGACCGCCTAAAGCAAGTGCGAAAGCTACGGCCATGGGGTTTCACCATCGGGTCGGCGCTTTTCGATGAGGCCTTCGGCAAGGGCCTGAATTGGCATGAGCAGATATCAGTTCTGGACGCCGTTCTGACCGCGTGAAGCGTAGGTGCGGCGATCGCCGCACGATCTTACTCAACACCGACCTTCTGCTCGAGCAATCCCGAAACACGCATTCGCTGTCGGCCAGAAATTCAATCTCAAAAATGCACATGAAAACCAGGAAGGACGTAAAAGTGAAGTCGATGACATTTGGTATTGTGGTCGGGAGTCGCGGCTTTTTCCCGGGCCACCTTGCGGCGACTGGTCGCGATCATATGATCCGCGCCCTAGAAAAGGCTGGCCACAAATGCGTTGTCCTCGGCCTTGAAGATACCCAACATGGAGCCGTCCAGTCCTTTGAGGACGCAAAGAAATGCGCCGCTCTTTTCAAGAAGCATCGAGAAGACATTGCTGGGATCATCGTCACGCTTCCGAATTTTGGAGAGGAGCGGCCTATTGCCGACACACTTCGTCTCTCGGGATTGAACGTTCCGGTGCTGATCCAGGCCACTCCAGACGATCCGCAGAAAATGTCAATTCATTGGCGTCGCGATAGCTTCTGCGGAAAAATGTCAGCCTGCAACAACCTGCGACAGTACGGTATTCGCTATTCTCTCACGAAATCGCACTGCGTTGATCCGCTCAGTGATGAGTTCCAAGAGGATCTCTCGCGATTTTCGGCAACCTGTCGCATCGTCGTTGGCTTGCGGGGGTTACGAATTGGCGCCATCGGTGCGCGGCCGCAGGCCTTCAATACCGTTCGCTACAGTGAGAAGCTTCTCGAGGCGGCGGGCATATCAGTCGTCACGCTTGATCTTTCAGAAATCCTCGGAAGAGTGGCGCGGCTCGACGACGGGGCATCGATCGTCACGGAAAAACTTGAGGCGATCAGGAACTACATTTCGGTCGAAGGTGTGCCGCATCCTGCCATTCTACGTCAGGCCAAGCTTGCGGCGGTGACTGAAGAATGGATGAAAGAGGCCGACGTTTCGATCAGCGCGATCCAATGTTGGACCTCGCTGGAAGAAAACTACGGCGTCGTGCCATGCACCATGATGAGCATGATGAGTTCCAAGCTCATGTCGAGTGCATGCGAAGTTGACGTATGCGGGCTGATCGGCATGCATATGCTGGCATTGGCATCTGGTACGCCGAGCGCCCTTCTCGACTGGAACAACAACTACGGCGCGAATGCCAATAAGGCCGTATGTTTCCACTGCAGCAATCTGCCGAAAGAGTTCTTCAAGGACTACAGGATGGATTTCCAGGAGATCATTGCTGGCACCGTTGGCAAAGACAATACGTATGGGACGGTCGACGGATCAATTAAGTCCGGACACATGACCTATATCCGCGTGAGTACCGATGACGCTTCCGGGCGCATCTGTGGTTATGTCGGGGAAGGCAAGTTCACGGACGATCCGTTGGAGACCTTTGGCGGCGCCGGCGTCGTCGAAATTCCCGATATGCAAAAGTTGTTGCGCTATATTTGCGAAAATGGCTTCGAGCACCATGTTGCCGCGAATTTCTCTTCTGTCAGCGATGCCATAGTTGACGCAACTCGCCAGTATCTGGGCTGGGATTTCCATCTGCACGAAGGAAGCAGCTGACGAGAAGTCAGCGAAGGCCCCGAACCGCACCTGCCCAAGGATGTTCGGGTTTCCCATCCAAGAATTGCAAGCCTCCAGCTGCTGATGAAGGTCAAGATGACAGAAGCCATACGCAAGATGTTCGTCAATGCAAGCGGCAGATGGAAACTGCCGAGCAATGACAAGATGGTGCCGGAGCGCATCGCAATCGTCGGCACTGGTCCGCGGGGAATTTCAGTGATCGAAAGGATCGCCAGTAAACTGACTGAAAGACAAACGCTCCGGCCCCTCGTCATTTATGCGATCGACAGCGTGGAGGTCGGGTGTGGCCGGATATGGCGCACCGACCAGCCTGACTGGCTGATCATGAACACCCGCTGCAAGAACGCGACGATGTTCCCGAATGCGCCCGATGAGGGTGCTTGGCGTCCTGGATATGGGCCGACATTTATGGAGTGGTGGCGCCAGGTTGATACCAATTACCCTGGTCCTTCGGGATATGCCCCAAGAGGCCTCTACGGCAAGTATTTGAAGTTTGTTCTGGATGCGGTCGAGTTGAACTTGCCTGACAACATGTCGCTCGAACGCGTGCAGGATCGGGTTGTCAACATCACCGAACATACCGACCAATACGAGCTGACATTTGAATCCGGGCGCAGCGCACTGCATGTCGACCGTCTCATAGTTTGCTCGGGCTATCCTCATCGCGAGAAAAGCAAACATGCGGAGAACATGGCAGGCTCGTCGGTACGGCACCTGACCTCTTTTGACATCCTCGAGACTTTTCAAAGTGGATTGTCATTGCCACTCGACCTTAGTGGACAGGTCATTGGTATCAGGGGCCTTGGCCTTTCCTTCTACGATGTCTTGTCGGAGCTGACGATAGGTCGTGGCGGCAGGTATGTTGTCGAACAAGGCACTCTTCAATACGTCCCGAGCGGCAACGAGCCGAAGCTGATTGTCGCCGGCTCGCGAGGCGGGCTTCCATTGCCGGTGCGTGGCAAAGACGATCGCCCAGCCAATCTCGTTTATGTGCCGCAGTTCTTCACAGCCTCGCGCGTTGCAAGCATACGCGCGAACGGTCCGGCATGTTTCCGTTCCAGCTACCTGCCGTGGATTACGGCGGAAGTGAACCTTGTCTATGTCGAGAAGGTTCTTGGTTCCGATCAATATGGCCAGTTTCGCAAGACGCTCGACGCAAGGGAGCTGACCTCGGACACCGTCATGGATGCGATGTCAGAGCTGGCAAGACCTTATGGCATCGACAAGCTCCTGGACCTCGAAGCGCTTGCTGCGCCATTCCAGGGGTTGTCCTTCGACAACCAGGACGAGTTCAGGCGGGCTATTGTTTCGGTCGTTGGCGAGGATGTTGCCCGGGCGGACCGTGGTGAATTCAACGATCCGATTAAGGCCGCTCTCGACGTGCTCCGGCATATCAGGCCCACTATCCGCAAAGCCGTGGATTTGGGCGGACTAACTCGCTCGTCCCACCATGATTTCATAACAAAGGTGGCGCGGACGATTGCATTCTTGTCGTCCGGCCCCTCCCGGACACGGGCAAAGCAACTATTGGCTCTTATTCAATACGGAAAGCTGGAGTTGCTTGGCCCGTCTGCGACTTTTCGCAAAACTGAAGAAGCGGCTGTTGTCGCCTCTTCTGACAAGGTCAAAGACTATAGTATCGAGATCGATGTTCTCATCGACGCATACGTTGCGGCGCCGAACGTTGATCTGGATGAGAATCCGGTAATTCGTAGCCTCGCCGATGCAGGAATCCTTAGAAACTTCATGGGGGTAGGGGGCGCTGAAGTGACCAGTAAGCCATTTCACCCGATCACGGTCAACGGAGAGGTCAAGGATCGGATACATGTGCTCGGGATTCCGACGGAATCGGCCAGGTGGTTTTTGCATGTCGGCCTTGTGGAGCCGGGTGCATGGGACGAATTCATCGACGACGCTGATGCGATTGCCAATACGTCGATCCAGAACCTCGTGTTTGGTGCGCCGGAGGCGGGTTCATTCGAGAACGACCTACCAACGAACGGCAACTTGGACCCGGACAAATATCTGAACTGACCACGCAGATAACGCTGGCCCCTGTGGTGCCTCGCCGTGACGGAAGCTTCGACCACGGCTCTTTCTTCGAACACAAAACAGACGGAAGATGAAATGAACGATCGTGTATTTGGGCAAGCCGACGGCGTCGATATCCATGAGGTCACCTTACGCTCGGAGACGGGTGCAGAGGCGAAAATCCTGACCTGGGGGGCTGCCGTCCGTGATCTGTTGATCCCAACCGCTCTGGGCCAACAACGGGTGGTCATTGGCTTCAATACGATTGACGACTATGTGGCTGACACCGCTCACGCTGGCGCGATCGCAGGGCGCTTTGCCAACAGGATCGCTCAGGGCCGCTTTGAAATCGACGGGCAAGCTCATCAGTTGCCGCTCAATCAGGATGGGAAACACACCTTGCATGGCGGCGGCGACGGCCTGGGCTTCAGTCGGCGCCCATGGACGCTCCAGGGTTACGATGCATCATCGGTGACGATGTCGCTCCAATCCGAGGACGGCGAGGCCGGCTTTCCCGGCAATTTGCGTGTTCAGTGCGTCTATCGCCTGTTGGCCCCGGCAACCTTGCGTGTCGAGCTGACTGCGACGACAGACGCACCGACGCTCTGCAATCTTGCCAGCCATGGATACTTCAATCTCGAACTGCCGGTCGGGTTTGAAAATGCACCCGTTCCAAGCGCAATCGACCATGAATTCGTCGTCGAAGCGGATTTCTATACGCCAGTCAATGACGACCTTATCCCTACCGGCGAAATCCGCTCGACAGTCGGTACGCCGTTCGACTTTCACTGGGCAAGACCGCTACGCAATCCGCTGGGTGTCAAATACGATCTCGGTTTCGTCCTGCGAGAGAGGCCTTCGCCGGCCGCAGAACTGATCCATGCAGCGACACTCTACGGCCGCAAGACCGGAATGGCCATGGATGTCCATACAACTGAGCCGCACCTGCAATTATACGACGGCGGGAGTTTCAATGGGCCGCCTGTGGGACTCGACGGCGCTCGATATGGGAAGCACTGCGGCATCTGTGTGGAACCACAGCGCTATCCCGATAGCCCTAACCGCAGCCATTTCTCCGACGCTGTGCTGCGTCCCGGCGAAATATATCGGCAGGTGACAGAATACCAGTTTCGTGCGGCGTAGCTCCCATGGGACAAGAAATTTGCTTCTTTTCATATCGGGCCAAGGACCCTTTTGTGACGAAATAAAATGCTAAGCCATTGAATAAGATCAACAAGGGAGGTGTTGAAGCAATGATGCAAGAAGAGAAAACGCTCGTATTGATGCAAATCGTAGCCGAGGCGACCGTTCAGGCCGCTGGCCGGCTCGCATTGTCGTACCTGACCGAGAACAAGCCCTTGGAAATTGAAACCAAGGGACCGCAGGACTTTGTGACGGCGGTGGACAAGCATGTGGAATTACTGATCCGAAACCGACTGCGTCAGGCCTTTCCGGACCATACCATATTGGGTGAAGAATTCGGCCTGGACAAGGAAGGCGCGCGTGTCGTCTGGATTCTGGACCCGATCGACGGCACGTCGAATTTCATGCGCCATCGACCGAGTTGGTGTGTATCGATCGGCGCCACGATAGAGGGTAAACCGGCGCTTGGCGTTATCTTCGATCCCATCAACGATGAGATGTTCAGCGCGGCAGTGGGTCGGGGTGCGACGCGCAATGGTCAACCTATCTCCGTCAATCAAGACACGACGCTTAACAAGTCGGTATTCGGAGTGGGTTTTACGTCGGGCAAAAGCGTTGCGGCGCATGCCCAGCAGATCAGCCATATTCTCGATCACGGTTGTGAGTACCGCCGCTTCGGTTCGTCCGCGATGATGCTTGCCCATGTCGCAGACGGCCGGCTGGATGGTTACGCTGACGCGCGCACCAGCGTCTGGGACGTGATCGCGGGGCTTGTGTTGGTACGCGAGGCCGGTGGTGTCGTTCAAGATTTCATTGAGAGCGGGGCCGAAAGCGGCTCGATCTTGGCCGCGGCGCCCGGTGCCGCCGAGACGGCGTCGCTTCTGTTGGCTATCGACCAGCAAGGCGGTTTCGAGCGGCGTGTTTGACGCTCCAAAGGCAGCGGCATCGCACAGCACCTCATTCGCACAGGTCTGGAGAAAGCATGCAAAATCACCAAAAGACCGACCTATATCAACCAGAAACAATAGCGCACTCTTTGGCTATTCTGGCGGAACTGGGCTCGCGTGGGGCAGTCATGGCCGGCGGCACATGGATCATGAGGGCGCCGCTGCGTAACGAGGCGTTGGCGCAAGCTTACGTTACGATCGCGCGGATACCAGAGCTGCACCAGGTCGTGGTCAATGATACTCACGTCACGATTGGTAGCGGCGTAACCCATGCTCAGCTTGCACGTGACCTTCAGGCGGTTCCGCAGTTAGGTGGCCTGATGGCCGCGGCAGGCGACTCTGCTAATCCGGCCGTGCGCCAAGCCGCAACAGTGGGCGGCAATCTCTGTGCCGTGGGCTTCTCTGCTGCGGATATTGTGCCGGCACTCCTCTGTCAGGATGCTGAGGTCGAACTCGAGACCCTGGAGGGCGGCCGTCGGCGCATGGGTTTGGCTGCCTTCCTGAAAAATTGGGATACACTCCGGCCCACCTCTCTGTTGCTTCATGTTCTCGTGCCAAGACGTCATGCAATCTCTGCTCATGCTCGCTTGCCGCTCCGAAAGGCAGGTGACTATCCGGTAGCGATTGTAAGCGTCTCGGTCGAGCGACGGCAGGACGGATCGATCGGCAATGCCGCCGTTGGTATCGGATCCGTCGAGGCCGCTGTGCGACGATGGAGCAGCCTCGAAGAGGCGATTTCAGGTCTCCCATTCAACTCGCCCCTCATTCAGCAATACGCGTCGGACCGTGCCAGCGAATTTGTCGGACGAGAAGGGCCTGAGGTGCCTGGATGGTATCGCGTGCATGTGCTGCCAGCCTTGGTGCGACGCGCCTTCGAAAAACTACAGAAACACTAGTCGGGGGCAAGAATGTCGATCCTTATCAATGTGAATGGTGAAGAGCGCGTCTTCGACGGCGAAGTGGTGACGCCGCTTCTGGATGTTTTGCGCAATACCCTGTTTCTCACCGGCGCTAAGGATGTGTGCCGCGAGGGCTTTTGCGGGGCGTGCATGGTCCATGTCGACGGTGTGGCCATGGCGTCTTGCCTGATCCCTATAGGCCTAGCCAGAGACAAGCGGATAGTGACGATCGAAGGGCTGGGGCGTGATGACCACCTCTCCCCTTTGCAGCAAGCCCTCGAAGATCTCGATGCGGTCCAATGCGGAATGTGCTTTCCCGGCATGGTCATGAGCCTGACGAAGTTTCTCGAGGAGAAACCGGCTGCAACACGCAATGAAATCAAGCGTAGTCTCACCGGGAATGTCTGCCGGTGCACCGGCTACGAACGCATCATCGATGCTGCGCTTGCGCTATGCCAGGAACAAGGATCGAAGAGCTGATGTCGGACGCAGAACCTTCGAATGCAGTGGTGAATTTCGCCAGGCGAGATGCCCGGGATAAACTGCGTGGACGAACCCGCTTTACCGTGGATCAGGTCGGACCTGGCACATTGCATGGCTTCATTTTGCGCGCGACCGTGCCGTCTGCGCGGATCGTGAAGCTGGACACGTCTGCCGCGCGGAAAATGCCTGGGGTAAGAGCCATCGTGACCGCGCAGGATGCGCCTGGCAAATTCGGCATCGGCATTGCCGACCAATCTTTGTTCGCAGGGGATGTCGTGCGATATCACGGCGAACCAATCGCAGCCATTGCGGCAGACACGCTACAGCAAGCGAAAGAGGCCGCGGCCGCCATCGATGTCGGCCTGGAGGCTATTCCTTCGGTACTCACCATGGCCGACGCCCTGGCTCCTGATGCGCCGCTCGTCCACGAGGATTGGAAAAACTATGACGTGATCCTTGAAGCTGAAGGTGCCAAGCGTGGCGGCAACATAGCCTGGGAGGCCACCGTCCATCGAGGAGACACCGATGCGGCTTTCTCACGCAATGACGTGCACATCATAGAAAGCTCCTACCGTGTCGGTCGTCAAATCCACATGCAACTGGAGCCTCGCGCCGCCATTGCTTCTTGCGAAGACGGGCGGATCCATCTCATCGCCTCGACACAGGCGCCCTGGACTGTGAAGAACGTGACGGCAAGGACCCTCGGCCTGCCTCCGTCACAAGTTCGGGTTACAACGCCCCCCGTGGGCGGTGGGTTTGGGGTGAAATACGGTTGCTCCGTTGAGCCTTACGCTGCGGCACTCGCACGCGCGACGGGGCAAACGGTTGTTTTAATCAACTCGCGTCAGGAGGAAATCCAGACCTGCCTTTGCCGGGAGAACGCTGACATCCATATCCGCTCCGCTGTGACGGGAGATGGCCAAATCGTCGGTCGTGAAGCGACAGTATTGATGGATTGCGGTGCCTATGGGGGCGAGCAGATATATCTAACGACGATGACTGCGCATACGCTCGGAGCAGGGTATCGGCTGGGCGCGGTCAAGATGACAAGTCGCGCAGTGTATACCCACACGGCTCCCAATGGGGCATTTCGCGCCTGCAATGGTGTTTATAATATCTTTGCCCTTGAGCGTCACACAGACGAGATTTGCGGCGCGATCGGGATGGATCCGCTGGAGTTCCGCCGGCGGAATGTTCTCGGCGACGGGGATATCGGGTCGACAGGACAGGTCTTTGAGGGAAATGTTCTCGGTCCGATGCTCGATTGCATGGAAGCGATGTCCAAATCCGCAGCATCGAGAAAGAGCGATGCCGAAGGCCGCCTGTACGGCAGAGCAGTCACCGTAGGAACATGGTTTGTCTTTGTCGGACCTTCCGCGGCGACCGTCAATCTCAACCCCGACGGAAGCGCCACGGTTGTGACAGCCGGAGTGGAGATCGGCCAGGGAACGATGATGCAGTCTTTGCCGCAAATTGTCGCGGCAAAGTTGGGTCTGCACCCCGAAGATATCATTGTCAAAGCAGCCGATACCGATGCGGCCGGCTTCGATGTTGGTGTTGGTGGGGGGCGGACGACGGTCTCTCTTGGTTCCGCCACCTCCGTCGCCTGCGACGAGGTGCGCAAGAAAATTCTCGATGTCGCAAGCGAGATGCTACAGACCAGTCCCGAGCACCTGGTTCTTCAGAACGGTCGTGTGGAAATCGTCGGAAGGAAAGGAGCCGGCACCGCGATCGCCAATGTTGCCGAGCACGCTCAGTCGCTAAGCGGTCCCATATCCGGCAGCGGCTCGTTCACACGCCCTGGTGTCCCGTCGATGCCGGGTTGTGCGGCCGGCCACTTTCTTGATGCGATCGACATGCCGGTGTTCGCGGTGCACGAGTGCGAGGTAGCCGTTGATCCCGACACGGGTCACGTCGAGGTCTTGAGCTACCGGGTTGTTCAGGATGTCGGGCGTGCGCTCAATCCGCGTGCAATCCATGGGCAAATCCAGGGCGGTGTCACCCAGGGTCTTGGATATGCCCTTCACGAAGAGGTGACGCTCGATGCGGATGGGCAAATCTCCCAGTCAGGTTTCGGAAGCTATCGCGTACCGTTGGCTCAGGACGTCATTCCAGTCGAAATCGTGCTCCACGAGGGGGCTCCGTCAATCGGTCCTTTCGGCACGAAAGGGGCTGGCGAAGTCCCGATATTGAACGTCGGCGCCACGATTGCAGGCGCAGTCGCTAACGCTACCGGGAAAAATGTTCAGGAACTGCCGCTGACGCCGCCCCGCGTTCTTGCGCTCATGCTCGACAAAACCGAGGCCCTCGATCTGCGACATATGTCTTGCTAGAGGGCAATCGCAACGCAAAACCAGATTGGAGTGTTAGGCCGATATGACCGCTGTAAAAACTACCAAAATTGTTCCCGATAACGATTATGTTGTCCGTTTCCTAAGCTCGTGGACCTATCGCGCGAATGCATTTCGCATCGCAGACTCGCTGGTAGCTGAGTCTATCAAAGACAGGGACACGATCCTCAAGCTTGCCGAAAATGATGAGATCCTCACGGAGCTCGTTAGTTTCCTGGCTGAGGCCCGACGGTTCGTCCTTACCGTTTCCGATGAACTCAGCGTTGCGGTCGTTTTCGCGGTTTGGAAAGAGGTTCGGCGTCTGCAACCGCATTCTCCTGAAAATCCAACTGGTGAAGATGCCTTGCGAGCCAAAGTTGCGGAACTAGAGTGGTTGTTTCGCGATACGCCAATCACCTGGAGCATCTACATTGTTGATGACGAATGCCCCGAGGACAGTCTCGATGTCGCTCACGGTATCGTTGACGCTTTTAAGTGGAAGAATGTCGTTCTTCTAAAGCTTCGAGATGCTTTGCCGTCGCCCGAATTGCCTTTGTCCAAGCTCGACGGAGCATCGTCTTCGACCAAGGGCGGCGCGATTCTACATGGAATGCAACGAGCCGCCCATGACGGGCATGACTATGTCATGTATACGGATTGCGACAATAGCAATCATCTTGGGCAGATTGGCCTTTTCCTCCGAGAACTGGTGGGCAACGGAAAAAAGGCGGCCATCGGGGACCGTCGTGCCACTCGCATCTCCGAATGGCAGACGACCAGGGAAAGCGAGTCCTACGCCAACTACATTTTGAAGCGCGTTCATGCCCTACTCGATTTTGACCTGTTGCTTGGAGACGTAACTTGTCCCTTCAAGATGTTCGAGCGGGAGTATCTGCTGGCTCTTCTGCGAAATATGGACGTGTTTGACTTTTGCGTCGACTTCGACATCGTCGGATATCTTAAGACGAGCCGCGCGCCGGTGGCGATTATCCCCATCGTGTCGGTAGATTCCGATCTTGAAACAACGTGGATCGCTCTGACCAATATAAAGGTCTGGTGGCAAAAGCTTCATGGTTTCATCTATGTAATTGAAAAATATAATCTCCCGCACAATGAGGAAGTCGCGAGACTTGTCCGAGAGAAATTATGGACCACTGCGAACATCGAGAAAGTCCTTGAGACGGCCAGCGCTGGAATATCGTCAAATGGTCGAACGCTGACAGCCGACGATGTGCTTGAAATGTCATTCGAGGAGGCTGAGCCCTGGATTCGATCGGTACTGAGCGACCCACGCGAGCCGGCGGTCTCCCAGGGCGCGCGGTGACGTTCGGCGGCTGACGGGCGCCGCTGCGCGAGCGGGCCTTCAAAATTAGGCCGAACCTGATGGCCTGAGCAATCCACGCCTGACCGCATCTGTGCTGCCGAACGGCCTTGATGCCAATGAGGGGCACGGCAGTAGACGCTCGACAAACCGGAGACGTCATGTCGGGGAGGCTGCCGGCGTGAAATCTGAAACGCACAATCTGGCAGAATTTCGAAGATTGGAGGTATCGACGTGACATCGAACGAAAGACTGATCGCGCTCCGACTTGGCCGCCGCGCGGCGGCGGCCCTATTTTTTATCAATGGCTTTGTTGTTGGCAGCTGGGCGCCACAGATTCCGAGCTTCGTTTCCAGGCTTGGCATCAGCGAATTTACGCTTGGCCTGCTGATTTTCTGCTTTGGTGTCGGCGCGCTGCTTGCCATGACGCTGGCAGGCCAATTGATCGCTCATTGGGGATCGCGCCAAACACTGCGCCTGTTTGCTCTGCCGGTCGTTATTATGTTGCCGATGATAGCGCAGACGTCCGATATCTGGATCGCGGCGATCGTACTCACTGTTTTCGGTGGCGTCATCGGTGGCATGGATGTTGCCATGAACGCCAATGTCGTGGCGATTGAAAAGCAATTGGGACGCGCGATCATGTCGTCGTCGCATGGCTTCTGGAGCCTCGGCGGCTTCGCAGGGGGCGGCTTGGGCGGCATCGCCATTCAGGCATTCGGCCCTCTCAATCACGCCGTCATTGTCGCTGGTCTTTCTGCTATCGGGCTAGCGCTGGCTTACGCCCATCTCGCGGAAGACACCGCTCAACCGCGCCAGGAAAGTCGTTACCGTTTTACTCTGCCCAATCAATCGACGATCTATATTATCGGCGCGATGGCGCTCCTGTCGATGAGCGCCGAAGGCTCGGTGCTAAATTGGTCGGCTCTGTACCTGCAAAAAGAACTTCTGGCCGACACCGCGACGGCAGGCTTCGCCTTTGCAGGCTTTTCCGGCGCGATGGCGCTCACGCGGTTTGGCGGTGACAGCATCCGCAATCGCTTTGGTGCTGTCGCGACTTTCCGTCTGTCCGGCATTGCCGCGGCCGCCGGCATGCTGGCTGTCGGTCTCTCCCCCTGGCCGTGGCTGGCAATCGCGGCCTTCGCCTTTTGCGGGATTGGATTGGCAAATCTGGCGCCAATTCTCTTTTCGACAGCCGGCAATCAGCCCGGACTGAACGCCGGCGTTAGCCTGAGCGTTTTAACTACAATGGGCCACTCGGGTATTCTGTTGGTGCCGTCCCTCATCGGTTTTGTTGGCGGACTGGTTGGCCTCGCGCCGGTCTATATCGCAGTGGCGATCCTGCTTGGGGTTGTCAGTTTGCTCTCTGGCAAGACCGCTGCTGCCGACGCCGCTTCTTGTTGAGTTTATGCGGAAGTGGCCCGTCTAAACCGATTGGTGCTGGTTCATTGGAAAGGATGTTTAAGAAGGAAGAGTCGTGGTTACAGCTGAAGACACTGCAATGGTGATGTCAGGTTAAGTTCCAGAGCTACGGATCGGGCATTTTGCTGAGCGATCAGGCGTCGATTCCGGCGACGCCCTTCCAATGTGCCATCGCCGCGAGGCGATGCAGACGGATGTCGAATGCTGAGTGCTGACTTCGTGCTGGGACGAAGAGATTTCGGACCGCGGAGAAGATGCTGACGAAACGTTGCAGTCCGCCTGGCGAGCGAAATCGCTGCATCACCCGCTCTCGTTTCCGTAGTGGAAGATGCGAGTTTTCGGCGCGATTGTTCAGCCCCTTGTGAGATCGATGCTCGATCGTT
>JUHI01000048.1 GCA_000799755.1 Martinezella tropici | reverse complement strand
CGTTCCGATCGCGATGGAAGAAAAGCTTCGCTTCGCTATCCGCGAAGGCGGCCGTACCGTCGGCGCAGGCATCGTTGCCTCCATCGTCGAGTAATCTGAGGATTATTCCTTTATAAGAAGGCCCCGCTGGAAACAGCGGGGCCTTTCTCGTTGGGGGATGCGCGCATGAGCTTGATCATTCTGACCGGCGCCTCTGGCTCGGGAAAGACCGCCATTGCGGAGGCGATCGCCAGGGACGCCACACGAAAATTAGCCGTCTATCATTTCGATAGTATCGGCGTGCCGTCGCTTGACGTCATGACCAGAGATCACGGTTCACCCGAAGGCTGGCAACGCGACAAGACCGTCGAATGGCTCATGCTGCTTGCGCCCGAGGCACAGAAGGGCAGGGCAATGCTGTTCGAGGGACAGATGCGGCCGTCCTTCATCGCGGAAGCGGTTGCGGCTGCCGGGATCGACGACTGTCGCATCCTGTTGATCGATTGCGACGATGCAACGAGAACCCATCGCCTGTGCGTCGAGCGCGCCCAGCCCGAACTTGCCGATGCGAACATGATGAATTGGGCGGCGTATCTGCGACGCGAAGCCCGAAACTCCGGCTACGAGATCCTGGACACGAGCCGGCTTACCGTCGAAGAGAGCGTGGCCGGCGTTCTGAAACATCTGGACCGGTAGCGGCTCGTGCTCAGTCACCGATCGGTAACTATTCTGCCATTGCGTATTCCGCCCGGGCGCGGCGGACGATATCGGCAACGAAATCGCTCTTGCCGCCGGTGTAGTGATCCCAATCGCCATGCGCCTCTTCGGCCAGGCGTCGTTTCAATGCCGCATAGTGCGCCGCGAATTCGGGGTGAGCCCGCAGATAGTCGCGGAAGAGCAGGCGCTCCCGGTGAGCCTCATTATCAGGCAGGCAAAGATAAAGCCGTGTGCCGTAAGGCTTCTCATCCCTGGTGAAGATCCAGCGGCCGCTGCCGTGGGGATCGCCGTGAAAGCGATATCCGTCCTCCTTCAGGCGTTCCGTCGCGTCGAGTCTTGCCAGCTCCGAGAGGAGGACCGCGTCGATATCGAGCTTCGGCTTGGCGCTTAACCCGGCAATGGCTGTGCTGCCGATGTGATGGAACGCTGCGGGATGACCCAGCAGCAGGCCGATCGCTTTGCTCCTGCCTTCAAAGAGACGTGGCCATTGCGGATCGTATTCGACAAGTGTGATCGGCCGCATCCGTCCTGTCTCCTTTCGCCGTGCCCAGTCCTCGCAATATGCTTCGGCGAGTCGGTCCTGTTATTTTGCCGGGAAAGGGCCGAGTCACCAAGCTGCGCCTTGCGAAACAGGTGCAAGGGATTATCTATCGCTCGATTTCATCAGGAGGAGATTTCATGAAGAAACGTATTCTGTTTACCGGCGGAAGCGGCAAGGCCGGACGTCACACCGTTCCCTGGCTGGTCAATGCCGGCTACGAAGTCCACAATGTCGACCTCGTGCCGCTGAACAGCCCCGGCGTCACCAATCTGCAGGCCGATGTCACCGATTCGGGACAAGTCTATAATGCCCTCACCATGCATCGCGATTTTCCCGATCTCGACCAGGGCAAGGGCGTACAGCCCTTCGATGCCGTCGTGCATTTCGCCGCCATTCCCCGCATTCTGATCAAGCCCGATAACGAGGCCTTTCGCATCAACACGATGAGCACTTACAATGTCATCGAGGCGGCCGCGAAGCTCGGTGTGAAGAAGATCATTATTGCCTCGAGCGAAACGACCTATGGCGTCTGCTTCGCCGAGGGCCATCGCGATTTCCATCACTTCCCGCTTGAAGAGGACTATGATGTCAATCCGATGGATTCCTACGGCCTGTCCAAGGTCGTGAACGAGAAGACCGCCCGCGCTTTTGCCGAACGCTTCGGCATCGACATCTATGCGCTGCGCATCGGCAATGTCATCGAGCCGCACGAATACGAGCGGTTCCCCGAATATTTTGCCGACAGCGAAATCCGCAAGCGCATTGCCTGGAGCTATATCGACGCCCGCGATCTTGGCCAGATCGTCCATCTCTGCATCGAGAAGAATGGCCTCGGCTTTCAGGTGTTCAATGCGGCGAACGATACGGTTTCGGCCAATACGCCATCGCGTGAGTTGGCGGCCAGGCACTATCCGAACGTCCCGTTCATACGCGAGATTGGTGAATATGAAGGTCTGCTGTCCAACCGCAAGATTCGCGAAGTCTTGGGTTTCAAGGAAGAACATGACTGGCGGAAATACGTGAAGCTCTGAGGCTCAACGATCGCCCAAGAAAGCCCGGGCGCCGCACTTCTGCCGCGCCCGGCAGAGGGGATTTGTTTCCGAACCTCTCTATTTGTTACGCAGCATAACCAAAAATGCTTCGGCAAACACTCGACAAATACAGCCATTTCTCTAAGTAGGTTTGGGTTCGCAACATCTCGTGTAGATTGTAGCGTGTGACACTGCCGATTTGCGCAGGTGTCCTGAACCGCCATCCCGTGGCAACCGGGCTTCATGAGTTGAGTTGAATCCGGTGGGTCACGGCGACAGAGAGTTTGCCGGCTGGTCCGGAGTAGACCAGCCGTTTCGGAGGTATCATGAAGGATAATGTTGCCCGTATTTTTGTTGGTTTCGATTCCAAAGAGGTCGTCGCCTATCACGTTCTGACGCAGAGCATCATCGAGCGCTCGTCGATCCCGGTGGTCTTCTCGCCGATCGTTCTCAACAATCTCGGCGGCATTTTCACGCGCGAGCGCAATCCGCTGCAGTCGACCGAATTTTCCTTTTCTCGCTTTCTCGTGCCGTATCTCAGCGACTATCAGGGCTGGAGCATCTTCATGGATTGCGACATGCTCGCCCGCGCCGATATCGCCGAACTCTGGGCGTTGCGCGACGACCGCTATGCGGCCATGTGTGTCAAGCACGACTATCAGCCAAAGATCGAGACCAAGTTCCTCGGCCAGACGCAGACCAAATACGAGAAGAAGAACTGGTCGAGCATGATCCTGTTCAACAACGCCAGGTGCACGGCCTTGTCGAAGGATTTCGTCAATACGGCAACCGGGCTTCAGCTGCACCAGTTCAAGTGGCTGGAGAATGACGGTGAGATCGGCGAGGTGCCGGTGACCTGGAACTATCTCGTCAACGAATATGACTACCGCGACGACGCCAAGCTCGTGCACTTCACCGATGGCGGTCCGTATTTCGAAGACTATCGCAATGACGACTATGCGGAAGAATGGTTCGCCATGCGCGACCGGATGCTGCACGTCCAGCAGAAGTGAGCGAAGTGGATCAGAAAACACCAGGCATAGCTGACATCGGCTCTTCGGCTGCGGGTTGCGCAGCCGGCCTGGATGGCGTCGATGAATGGCGTGCCGTGCTGGCGCGATTCTCCCATATCGTTCTGGTCGCCAATAGCGACGCGGTGGATATCGGGAGCCTGCGTTCGCAATTTCCGGAAACGGCGCTCTTCGTCTTCTTCAACAAGGTCTACAAGGTTCTCGACCGCCCGTTTAACGGATATTCGCTGCTGATCTCGCGCGGTCAGCCGCGCGGGGCCAACATTGTCTATCGGGGAGAAGTCGGCGAGGTCGTCAAATTCTTTCCGCGGGACTATTTCCTCGGCATCATGAATATCCGCCTCGGGCCGGAGGAGAAGCTCAATCCCGCCGCTGATTTCCAGGGCGCACCGACGGGCCATCTCGACCTTGTGGGTTTCTGCTCCGATTTCTACATGGAGAGCAAGTCGCCGACGAGCGGCTTTGCCATGGCGCTTTGGCTCAGCGATCTGAAGTTGCCCGGCGCGATCATTCTGGCCGGCTTCTCCGCCCGGCGCAGCCAGAAGTGGCGAGTCGTTTCGGCACATGATTGGAGTTTCGAGCAGACGTTCCTGCGCCTATTTGCCCGGCTGGGAAAGATCACGATCCATGGCGGGGTGGCGCTGAACCCTTATGTCCGGCTCGCCCAGCGCTTTACCGAACTCCCGCAGGCCGAAATCTCGCTTGCCGCAGCCGAGGTGTTGTCGGAACGACTCGGCAATACCGATGCCGAAGTCGACAAGCTGATCTCGCTGACGAATGTGATTCGCTCCGCGGACAGCTTCATGCGTCGCCTCCGGCCGAAATTTCTCAAGCGCAAGCCGAAAGGCTCTCCCGGAGAATCGTAGAGGCGAGGGGCGCCCTTTCGCTTCCATTTGCTGCGGCTTCGCCCCCGCGGCAGATCTTCCCTGCGGGCCTGTCCTGTGTGAAGCTGCGGGTCCGATTGGGAAAAAACAAAAAACGCTCTTGCCAATCGTTTCGTCGCGCCTTAAAGGGAGCGCCATGTCTTCGAACTGCTCCGGCGGTCCACCGCTTGAAGTGAATATTCGAAGGAAGAAGGGGTATAGCTCAGTTGGTAGAGCGGCGGTCTCCAAAACCGCAGGTCGTAGGTTCGAGCCCTGCTGCCCCTGCCATTTTCCTTGGTTTGACTGGCGCGTCGTTTTCGCAGCTTATTGAGTTGAGGATCATGCCGGCTTGGCGGCAAATTTTAGAAAACACCGTATTGCCTCTTGTTAAATCGGGAATCGGTGTTTATGTAGGGTTTAACAGACACGCGGTGCGTGGGGCTGATATGTTCAGCTTTACGCGCCGTAATTGCGTGGGCAGTCAATGGCATCCAAAACGAATCCACTAGCGTTTCTGCGGCAGGTGCGCTCCGAGACGTCGAAAATCACTTGGCCCTCACGCCGCGAGACGATGATCTCGACGGTGATGGTGCTCGTCATGGTCGTTTTCGCCTCGCTGTTTTTCTTTGCTGCTGACCAGCTTATCGGCTGGGTTCTCGGCTATGTGCTGAATACCGGCAATTGATATCGGGTGGAGATGAACATGGCGGCACGTTGGTACATCGTCCACGCTTATTCTAATTTCGAAAAGAAGGTGGCTGAATCCATTGAGGAGAAGGCCAGGCAGAAGGGTCTCGAACATCTGTTCGAGAAGATCCTCGTCCCGACCGAGAAGGTCGTTGAAGTTCGTCGTGGCCGGAAGGTTGACAGCGAACGCAAGTTCTTCCCGGGTTATGTGCTCGTTCGCGCCAACCTGACGGATGAAGCTTACCACCTGATCAAGAATACGCCGAAGGTCACTGGCTTCCTCGGCTCCGACAATAAGCCCGTTCCGATTCCGGATTATGAAGCCGAGCGCATTCTCGGTCAGGTCCAGGAAGGTGTCGAGCGGCCGAAGGCTTCCGTATCCTTCGAAATCGGCGAGCAGGTTCGTGTATCCGATGGTCCGTTCGCCTCGTTCAACGGCACGGTTCAGGATGTGGACGAAGAGCGTTCGCGCCTGAAGGTTGAAGTGTCGATCTTCGGCCGCGCTACGCCGGTCGAGCTGGAATACAGTCAGGTCGAGAAGGTCTGATTTTGTCTTATCGGGAGGTTGGTCTTGCGGCCAGCCTCTCGCTTGAGTTTGGATATGAGTAAATGCTTACTTATATCTCGCGGCTCAGCCGCAATCCGCGTGGAAGGGTCGGGTCTTAGCCGGACCTGGTGATCCGCACCACGCAACCGCAGCCGCCGGAGCGATCCGGCATAGTAGGCCGGGCAACCGGTCATGTAGAAAGGCAGAGAGAAATGGCTAAGAAAGTTGCAGGCCAGCTCAAGCTGCAGGTCAAGGCCGGCTCGGCGAATCCGTCGCCGCCGATCGGTCCTGCGCTTGGTCAGCGTGGCATTAACATCATGGAATTCTGCAAGGCGTTCAATGCCGCCACGCAGGAAATGGAAAAGGGTATGCCGATCCCGGTCGTCATCACCTACTACCAGGACAAGTCCTTCACCTTCGCAATGAAGCAGCCGCCGGTCAGCTACTTCCTGAAGAAGGAAGCAAAGATCCAGTCCGGCTCGAAGACCCCGGGCAAGGGCGCCAAGGCTGGCACTCTGACCAAGGCTCAGGTCAAGGCAATTGCCGAAGCCAAGATGAAGGATCTGAACGCCGCCGATATCGAAGGCGCAATGGCCATGATCGAGGGCTCTGCCCGCGCGATGGGCCTGGAAGTGGTGGGCTAAGACCATGGTAGCAAAGCGTATTCAGAAGATTCGTGAAGGCGTTGATCCGACCAAGCTTTATGCCCTGGATCTGGCCATCAACATGGTCAAGGAACGTGCCGTCGCCAAGTTCGACGAAACGGTCGAAATCTCGATGAACCTCGGCGTTGACCCGCGTCACGCCGACCAGATGGTTCGCGGCGTCGTCAACCTGCCGAACGGCACTGGCCGTACGGTTCGCGTTGCCGTCTTCGCTCGCGGCGCCAAGGCTGATGAAGCCAAGGCTGCCGGCGCTGACATCGTCGGTGCGGAAGACCTGGTCGAAATCGTTCAGGGCGGCAAGATCGACTTCGATCGTTGCATTGCGACCCCGGACATGATGCCGCTCGTCGGCCGCCTCGGTAAGGTTCTCGGCCCGCGTGGCATGATGCCGAACCCGAAGGTTGGCACCGTTACGATGGACGTCAAGGCAGCTGTTGAAGCTTCCAAGGGCGGCGCTGTCGAGTTCCGCGTCGAGAAGGCTGGTATCGTCCATGCCGGCATCGGCAAGGCTTCCTTCGAAGCCAAGGCTCTGGAAGAAAACATCCGCGCCTTTGCTGACGCCGTCATCAAGGCAAAGCCGGCTGGTGCCAAGGGCAACTACGTCAAGCGCGTAGCGATCTCCTCGACCATGGGTCCGGGCGTCAAGATCGAGCCGTCGACGGTTACGGCGCCGAGCGCCTGATTGGTTCTGCCGGGCTTTTGAGCCCGGCCTGTAAGAATTCCTGGCCCTTCGGGGCCGGGATTTCCGGAGAAATCCGGAATTCCTGTCCGAGATTGCAGGTGGTTATCCCTTAATCACTCAAGCCTGCATGAGACGGGTAAGACCCGAATTTTGAAGAAGCATCGCTTCGATGAACTCGGTTCGAGCCTTGGATGCCTTGTGCCTTGGAGCCGTCAGGCTCGAGCGCGAGGGGACAGGATCCTCAAGCGTCGCTTGGGATCTCTCTTGATCCCAGGAGGCAAAAGGCAACCCGGCAGGCCCGTTAACCCGGTCCTGTCAACTGGAGAAAAGCAGTGGAAAGAGCGGAAAAACGCGAATTCGTCACGGAACTGAACGAAGTCTTCAAGGCTTCGGGCTCAGTTGTCGTGGCCCACTATGCTGGTGCTACAGTCGCTCAGATGAACGATTTCCGTTCCAAGATGCGCGCTGCTGGCGGCACCGTCAAAGTCGCGAAGAACCGCCTGGCCAAAATTGCTCTTCAGGGCACGGATGCGGAAGGGATTTCCAATCTCTTCACTGGTCAGACGCTGATCGCATACAGCAATGACCCGATTACCGCTCCGAAGGTCGTCGTGGATTTCGCCAAGACCAACGATAAGATCGTTGTTCTGGGCGGCGCCATGGGAACAACAACGCTCAACGCCGAAGGTGTCAAGTCGCTCGCGACCCTGCCTTCGCTGGACGAGCTGCGCGCGAAGCTGCTGGGCATGATCCAGACTCCGGCTACCCGCATCGCAGGTGTTGTTGCAGCGCCGGCAAGTCAGCTTGCTCGCGTGTTCTCGGCCTACGCCAAGAAGGACGAAGCCGCGTAAGGCGGTTTTTCGCTGTTCATAACCAACCAGTTCGAACCGAACAAAAGGAACTACTAAAATGGCTGATCTCGCAAAGATCGTAGACGACCTCTCCTCGCTGACCGTTCTCGAAGCCGCAGAACTGTCCAAGCTTCTCGAAGAAAAGTGGGGCGTTTCCGCCGCTGCTCCGGTAGCTGTTGCTGCCGTTGCCGGCGGTGCTGGCGCTGCTGCTGCCGTTGAAGAAGAAAAGACCGAGTTCGACGTCATCCTCGCGGATGCCGGCGCGAACAAGATCAACGTCATCAAGGAAGTCCGCGCCATCACCGGCCTGGGCCTCAAGGAAGCCAAGGACCTCGTTGAAGCCGCTCCGAAGGCTGTCAAGGAAGCCGTTTCCAAGGCTGAAGCTGCTGACATCAAGAAGAAGCTCGAAGACGCCGGCGCTAAGGTCGACGTTAAGTAAGCTTGAAACTGCTTTGGGAGGTGGCTTTTTGCCGCCTCCCATTCGCCGTTTTTCTGAACGAATTACCCAAAAGCCGCGGGAAAAACGGCTTTTGGGTAATGGGTTCTTCAAGAGGATGGTCTCAAACCGAACCGCGACGCAATCCGGCTGAGCGGTTTTCGGTTAGATAGACGAGATTGAACTACTCATTGATTGATGGGGTCGCCTGGCCAGTGATTCCCATCCGTTGCAGGCCCGGGTGCAGGATTTTAAAGGAGCGACGATGGCTCAGACCCTTTCGTTCAACGGTCGCAGGCGCGTACGCAAGTTTTTTGGTAAGATTCCCGAAGTCGCAGAGATGCCGAACCTTATCGAGGTTCAGAAGGCGTCCTACGATCAGTTTCTCATGGTCGAAGAACCCAAGGGCGGCCGCCCGGACGAAGGTCTTCAGGCTGTCTTCAAGTCGGTTTTCCCGATCACCGATTTCTCCGGCGCTTCCATGCTGGAGTTCGTTTCCTATGAGTTCGAACCGCCGAAGTTCGACGTCGACGAGTGCCGCCAGCGCGACCTGACCTACGCCGCGCCGCTGAAGGTTACCCTCCGTCTGATCGTGTTCGATATCGATGAGGATACGGGCGCAAAGTCCATCAAGGACATCAAGGAACAGAGTGTCTACATGGGCGACATGCCGCTCATGACGAACAACGGTACGTTCATCGTGAACGGCACCGAGCGTGTGATCGTGTCGCAGATGCACCGTTCGCCGGGCGTCTTCTTCGATCACGACAAGGGCAAGAGCCATTCCTCCGGCAAGCTGCTCTTCGCTGCTCGCGTCATTCCGTATCGCGGTTCCTGGCTCGACATCGAATTCGACGCCAAGGACATCGTCTACGCCCGTATCGACCGCCGCCGCAAGATTCCGGTGACGTCGCTGCTGATGGCGCTCGGCATGGATGGCGAAGAAATTCTGTCGACCTTCTACACGAAGTCGCTCTATGAGCGCTCCGGCGATGGCTGGCGCATTCCCTTCAAGGCGGAAACGCTGAAGGGCGCCAAGACCGTTACCGACATGATCGACGCCGACACCGGCGAAGTTGTAGTCGAAGGCGGCAAGAAGCTCACGCCGCGCCTGCTGCGTCAGCTGCAGGACAAGGGCCTCAAGGCTCTGAAGGCGACCGACGAAGAACTTTACGGCCTGTTCCTGGCGGAAGACATCGTCAACTTCCAGACCGGCGAGATCTATCTCGAAGCCGGCGACGAAATCGACGAGAAGACCCTGCCTGTCATTCTGAAGGCTGGTTTCGACGAAATCCCGGTTCTCGGCATCGACCACATCAATGTCGGCGCCTACATCCGCAACACGCTGTCTGCGGACAAGAACGAGAACCGTCAGGACGCTCTGTTCGACATCTACCGCGTCATGCGTCCGGGTGAGCCGCCGACCATGGAATCGGCCGAAGCCATGTTCAACTCGCTGTTCTTCGACGCGGAGCGTTACGATCTCTCCGCCGTAGGCCGCGTGAAGATGAACATGCGTCTCGACCTCGACGTCGAAGATACCGTTCGCATCCTGCGCAAAGACGACATCCTGGCCGTGGTCAAGATGTTGGTCGAACTGCGCGACGGTAAGGGCGAAATCGACGACATCGACAACCTCGGCAACCGCCGTGTCCGTTCGGTCGGCGAATTGATGGAGAACCAGTATCGTCTGGGTCTGCTGCGCATGGAACGTGCGATCAAGGAACGTATGTCCTCGATCGAAATCGACACCGTCATGCCGCAGGATCTGATCAACGCAAAGCCGGCTGCCGCCGCCGTTCGCGAATTCTTCGGCTCGTCGCAGCTGTCGCAGTTCATGGACCAGGTGAACCCGCTTTCGGAAATCACCCACAAGCGCCGTCTTTCGGCTCTCGGCCCGGGCGGTCTGACCCGCGAGCGCGCCGGCTTCGAAGTCCGCGACGTTCATCCGACGCATTACGGTCGTATTTGCCCGATCGAAACGCCGGAAGGTCCGAACATCGGTCTTATCAACTCGCTGGCGACCTTCGCCCGCGTCAACAAGTACGGCTTCATCGAAAGCCCTTATCGCCGCATCATCGACGGTAAGGTGACCAACGACGTGCTCTACCTCTCCGCTATGGAAGAGGCGAAGTACTACGTTGCCCAGGCCAACGCCGAGCTCGACACCGACGGCTCCTTCATCGAGGAATTCGTCGTCTGCCGTCATGCCGGCGAAGTCATGCTCGCTCCGCGCGACAACATCAACCTGATGGACGTCTCGCCGAAGCAGCTGGTTTCTGTTGCTGCCGCTCTGATCCCGTTCCTGGAAAACGACGACGCCAACCGCGCTCTCATGGGCTCGAACATGCAGCGTCAGGCCGTGCCGCTTCTGCGTGCCGAAGCCCCGTTCGTCGGCACCGGCATGGAGCCGGTCGTCGCGCGTGACTCCGGTGCAGCTATCGGCGCCCGCCGCGGCGGCGTGGTCGACCAGGTCGACGCAACGCGTATCGTTATTCGCGCCACCGAAGACCTCGATCCGTCGAAGTCTGGCGTCGATATCTACCGCCTGATGAAGTTCCAGCGTTCGAACCAGAACACCTGCGTCAATCAGCGTCCGCTGGTTACCGTCGGTGACGTGGTCAACCGTGGCGACATCCTGGCTGACGGTCCGTCCACGGACCTCGGCGATCTCGCTCTCGGCCGGAACGTGCTCGTCGCGTTCATGCCGTGGAACGGCTACAACTACGAAGACTCGATCCTGCTCTCCGAGCGTATCGTTGCCGACGACGTGTTCACCTCCATCCACATCGAAGAATTCGAAGTGATGGCGCGTGACACCAAGCTCGGTCCGGAAGAAATCACCCGCGACATTCCGAACGTTTCGGAAGAAGCGCTGAAGAACCTGGACGAAGCCGGCATCGTTTACATCGGCGCCGAAGTTCAGCCGGGCGATATCCTCGTCGGCAAGATCACGCCGAAGGGCGAAAGCCCGATGACGCCGGAAGAAAAGCTCCTGCGCGCCATCTTCGGTGAAAAGGCATCCGACGTTCGCGATACCTCGATGCGCATGCCGCCCGGCACCTACGGTACGGTCGTCGAAGTTCGCGTCTTCAACCGTCACGGCGTCGAAAAGGACGAACGTGCAATGGCGATCGAGCGCGAAGAGATCGAACGCCTTGCCAAGGACCGCGACGACGAACAGGCGATCCTCGACCGTAACGTCTACGGCCGTCTGGTCGAGATGCTGCGTGGTCAGGTTGCTCTTGCTGGTCCGAAGGGTTTCAAGAAGGGCACGGAACTGTCGAATTCAGTCGTTTCGGAATATCCGCGTTCGCAGTGGTGGATGTTCGCCGTCGAGGACGAGAAGGTCCAGAGCGAGCTCGAAGCCCTGCGTGGCCAGTACGACGAATCCAAGTCGCGCCTTGAACAGCGCTTCATGGACAAGGTCGAGAAGGTCCAGCGCGGCGACGAAATGCCTCCGGGCGTCATGAAGATGGTCAAGGTCTTCGTCGCTGTTAAGCGCAAGATCCAGCCGGGCGACAAGATGGCAGGCCGTCACGGGAACAAGGGCGTGGTTTCGCGCATCGTTCCGGTCGAAGACATGCCGTTCCTGGAAGATGGCACGCATGTCGATATCGTGCTGAACCCGCTCGGCGTGCCCTCGCGCATGAACGTCGGTCAGATTCTCGAGACGCACCTCGGCTGGGCTTGCGCCGGCATGGGTCGTCAAATCGGTGAGCTGATCGAAGCCTACAAGGCGAGCGGCAACATCGAACCGCTGCGCAAGACGATCGACATGGTCGTCGGCGACGGTCCGAAGAGCGACGACGTGCACGAGTACGACGATGCATCGGTTCTGCGTCTTGCCGACCAGTGGAAGCGTGGCGTGTCCATCGCGACCCCGGTCTTTGACGGCGCCGGCGAGGTGGATGTCAACGAGATGCTGGAAATGGCGGGTCTCAAGCAGACCGGTCAGTCGACGCTGTACGACGGTCGTACCGGCGAGCAGTTCGACCGCCAGGTCACGGTTGGCTACATCTACATGCTGAAGCTGAACCACCTTGTCGACGACAAGATCCACGCCCGTTCGATCGGTCCGTACTCGCTCGTTACCCAGCAGCCGCTGGGCGGTAAAGCGCAGTTCGGCGGTCAGCGCTTCGGCGAAATGGAAGTCTGGGCGCTCGAAGCTTACGGTGCGGCCTACACGCTGCAGGAAATGCTCACGGTCAAGTCGGACGACGTGGCCGGCCGTACCAAGGTTTACGAAGCCATCGTTCGTGGCGACGACACCTTCGAAGCGGGCATTCCGGAAAGCTTCAACGTTCTCGTCAAGGAAATGCGCTCGCTGGGTCTCAGCGTCGAACTGGAAAACTCCAAGGTCGACGATCTGCAGACGGCAAGCCAGCTTCCCGACGCAGCCGAGTAATAGCCTGCGGGTGCGCGCTGTCGATCAGCGCGCACCGCTTGGAATATTGCAGCGCCGTTGGCGTCCCTTCGGATGCATGGCGCCGCAAGGCGGTTTTAAAGCGTCAGTCCGGTTCCCGGGATTTGCCGGCACTGTTCGCAATTCGAGGGCGTTTCGCCCCTAAAGGAGATAGGCATGAACCAAGAGGTCATGAATCTTTTCAATCCGCAGGTGCCTGCGCAGAATTTCGATTCCATCCGGATTTCGATCGCGTCGCCGGAGAAGATTCTTTCCTGGTCTTATGGCGAGATCAAGAAGCCGGAAACGATCAACTATCGTACGTTCAAGCCGGAACGCGATGGTCTTTTCTGCGCGCGAATCTTCGGACCGATCAAGGACTACGAATGCTTGTGCGGCAAGTACAAGCGCATGAAGTACAAGGGCATCATCTGCGAAAAGTGCGGCGTCGAAGTCACGCTGTCGCGCGTTCGCCGTGAGCGCATGGGCCATATCGAGCTCGCCGCTCCCGTTGCCCACATCTGGTTCCTGAAGTCGCTGCCTTCGCGTATTTCGACGCTGCTCGACATGACGCTGAAGGATGTGGAGCGCGTTCTCTACTTCGAAAACTACATCGTCACCGAGCCGGGCCTGACTGCTCTCAAGGAGCATCAGCTTCTCTCGGAAGAAGAGTACATGCTCGCCGTCGACGAATATGGCGAAGACCAGTTCACCGCCATGATCGGCGCTGAAGCGATCTACGAGATGCTGGCCAGCATGAACCTCGAAAAGATCGCCGGCGACCTGCGCTCCGAGCTTGCCGACACCACGTCGGATCTCAAGCAGAAGAAGCTGATGAAGCGCCTGAAGATCGTCGAGAACTTCATGGAGTCAGGCAACCGTCCGGAATGGATGATCATGAAGGTCGTCCCGGTCATCCCGCCGGACCTGCGCCCGCTGGTTCCGCTCGATGGCGGCCGCTTCGCGACCTCGGATCTGAACGATCTGTATCGCCGCGTCATCAACCGTAACAACCGCCTGAAGCGCCTCATCGAACTGCGTGCTCCGGGCATCATTATCCGCAACGAAAAGCGCATGCTGCAGGAATCTGTCGATGCGCTGTTCGACAACGGCCGCCGTGGCCGCGTCATCACCGGCGCCAACAAGCGTCCGCTGAAGTCGCTGTCCGACATGCTCAAGGGCAAGCAGGGCCGCTTCCGTCAGAACCTGCTCGGCAAGCGCGTCGACTATTCCGGACGTTCGGTCATCGTGACCGGTCCGGAACTGAAGCTGCACCAGTGCGGCCTGCCGAAGAAGATGGCGCTCGAGCTGTTCAAGCCGTTCATCTATGCCCGCCTCGACGCGAAGGGTTATTCCTCGACCGTCAAGCAGGCCAAGAAGCTGGTCGAAAAGGAAAAGCCGGAAGTCTGGGATATCCTCGACGAGGTCATCCGCGAGCATCCGGTTCTGCTGAACCGCGCACCGACGCTGCACCGCCTGGGCATCCAGGCCTTCGAACCCACGCTGGTCGAAGGCAAAGCTATCCAGCTGCACCCGCTCGTCTGCACGGCCTTCAACGCCGACTTCGACGGCGACCAGATGGCTGTTCACGTGCCGCTCTCGCTGGAAGCCCAGCTTGAAGCCCGCGTGCTGATGATGTCGACCAACAACATTCTGCATCCGGCAAACGGCGCGCCGATCATCGTTCCCTCGCAGGACATGGTTCTCGGCCTGTACTATCTGTCGATCCTGAACCAGAACGAGCCGGGCGAAGGCATGGCCTTCTCCGACCTCGGCGAGCTGCATCACGCTCTCGAAAACAAGGTCGTGACGCTGCACTCGAAGATCCGTGGCCGCTTCAAGTCGGTCGACGAAGAGGGCAAGCCCTATTCGAAGATCTATGAGACGACGCCGGGCCGCCTGCTCATCGGCGAATTGTTGCCGAAGCACGGCAAGGTGACCTTCGACATCTGCAACCAGGAAATGACCAAGAAGAACATCTCCAAGATGATCGACACGGTCTACCGCCATTGCGGCCAGAAGGACACGGTCATTTTCTGCGACCGCATCATGCAGCTTGGCTTCTCTCATGCCTGCCGCGCCGGCATTTCGTTCGGCAAGGACGACATGGTCATCCCGGACACCAAGGTTAAGATCGTCGGCGATACTGAAGCGCTCGTGAAGGAATACGAGCAGCAGTACAATGACGGCCTGATCACCCAGGGCGAGAAGTACAACAAGGTCGTCGACGCCTGGGGCAAGGCCACGGAAAAGGTCGCCGAAGAAATGATGGCCCGCATTAAGGCCGTCGAATTCGACGAAAAGACCGGTCGCCAGAAGCCGATGAACTCGATCTACATGATGAGCCACTCGGGTGCTCGTGGTTCTCCGAACCAGATGCGCCAGTTGGGCGGCATGCGTGGCCTCATGGCCAAGCCGTCGGGCGAAATCATCGAGACGCCGATCATCTCGAACTTCAAGGAAGGCCTCACCGTTAACGAGTACTTCAACTCGACGCACGGTGCCCGTAAGGGTCTGGCCGACACCGCCTTGAAGACCGCGAACTCCGGTTACCTGACCCGCCGTCTCGTCGACGTCGCGCAGGACTGCATCGTCACGCACGTCGATTGCGGTACCGAGAACGGCCTCACCATGACCGCCATCGTCGATGCCGGTCAGGTCGTCGCCTCGCTCGGCGCCCGCATCCTCGGCCGTACGGCCCTGGACGATATCGATCATCCGGTCACGGGTGAGCGTATTGTTGACGCCGGCAAGATGATCCTGGAACCGGATGTCATCGAGATCGAGAAGGCTGGTATCCAGTCGATCCGCATCCGTTCGGCGCTGACCTGCGAAATCCAGACGGGCGTATGCTCGGTCTGCTACGGCCGTGACCTTGCTCGCGGTACGCCTGTCAACATCGGTGAAGCTGTAGGCGTTATTGCCGCGCAGTCGATCGGTGAGCCGGGCACCCAGCTGACCATGCGTACCTTCCACTTGGGCGGCACGGCGACCGTGGTCGACCAGTCGTTCCTGGAAGCCTCTTACGAGGGCACGGTTCAGATCAAGAACCGCAACATGCTGCGCAACTCCGATGGCAACCTCGTTGCCATGGGCCGCAACATGACGGTCCAGATCCTGGACGAACGCGGTGTTGAACGCTCTTCGCAGCGCGTTGCTTACGGCTCGAAGCTGTATGTCGATGACGGCGACAAGGTGAAGCGCGGTCAGCGTCTGGCAGAGTGGGACCCCTATACCCGTCCGATGATGACGGAAGTGGCCGGTACGGTTCACTTCGAAGACGTCGTCGACGGTCTCTCGGTCCTCGAAGCGACGGACGAGTCCACCGGCATCACCAAGCGTCAGGTTATCGACTGGCGCTCGACGCCGCGCGGCTCCGATCTGAAGCCGGCGATCGTCATCAAAGACGCCAGCGGCAATGTCGCCAAGCTCTCGCGCGGTGGCGAAGCCCGCTTCCTGCTCTCGGTCGACGCGATCCTGTCGGTCGAGCCGGGCACGAAGGTGTCGCAGGGTGACGTTCTCGCCCGTTCGCCGCTGGAAAGCGCCAAGACCAAGGACATCACCGGTGGTCTGCCGCGCGTTGCCGAACTGTTCGAAGCTCGTCGTCCGAAGGACCACGCCATCATCGCTGAGATCGATGGTACGATCCGCCTCGGCCGCGACTACAAGAACAAGCGTCGCGTCATCATCGAGCCGGCGGAAGACGGTGTCGAGCCGGTCGAATACCTGATCCCGAAGGGCAAGCCCTTCCACCTTCAGGAAGGCGACTATATCGAAAAGGGTGACTACATCCTCGACGGTAACCCGGCTCCGCACGACATCCTGGCGATCAAGGGCGTGGAGGCACTGGCTTCCTACCTGGTCAACGAAATCCAGGAAGTCTACCGCTTGCAGGGCGTTGTCATCAACGACAAACACATCGAAGTGATTGTCCGTCAGATGCTGCAGAAGGTTGAGATCACCGATGCAGGCGACAGCCAGTACATCGTCGGCGACAACGTCGACCGGATCGAACTGGACGACGCAAACGACCGCCTGATCGAAGAAGGCAAGAAGCCTGCTTACGGCGATCCGGTTCTGCTCGGGATCACCAAGGCATCGCTGCAGACGCCGTCCTTCATCTCGGCCGCATCCTTCCAGGAAACAACGAAGGTGCTGACCGAAGCTGCAATCGCCGGCAAGACCGACGGTCTGCAGGGTCTGAAGGAAAACGTCATCGTCGGCCGCCTCATCCCGGCCGGTACTGGCGGTACCATGACGCAGATCCGCCGTATCGCAACGGCCCGCGACGAGCTGATCCTCGAAGAGCGCCGCAAGGGCACGGGCGCCGGCGTCGCAACGCCGATGCTGCAGGACCTCGCCAGCGAGAACACTCCGGCCGAGTAAGCCGGTGCTGAATTGACGAAAATCAAAACCGCCCGGAGCGATCCGGGCGGTTTCTTTTTGCGCAACGATGAAATCGAATGGGTGAGGGGAGGCCGCCTTCGCAGGGCAGCCGTCGTCCCGATCAGCGGAAGCGGATGATTGCGACTTCGCCTTCGAGGGCGCCTTGATAGGCGGAGGCGTGCGGCTCTTCGTCCGGTATGTCGGTCAGAAGCCCGATCTGGTCGAGATCAGCCTCGATGAAACCTTCTTCGGCGAGCGCATTCAATGCCTCGCGCACGGCGGTATCGTCATCGGGCGCTTTCAGCATGACATGCAGGTCAATGCCTTCGCCGCCATCGGACTCGTATCCCTTGCCGATGATGATGAAGACCATGGGGCCGTCGGAATTGTTGTCGTTGTCTGGCGCAGTAATCATGGATCTTCCTTCGGGAGTGTCGAATCGACCCGGCGATTCTCTCAGATGGTCCGGGTCTGGCGGATGGAAAAGTCCTCCTGTGATTCCTTATAGGGATTTTGACAAAATACCAAAGTCCATCTTGCCGAAGGGACGGGGATTCCGTATCCAATGCTTCAAATGGCTGGTTTGACCGGGGTTTCCGGGCTTTGTGACAAAGATAATTTCTTAACCGGCCTTGACGAACGGGCGGGAAACCAGTAGTACCGCCGCCATCGGAACCCATGTGAGGCATGGCTGTTCGGGGCGACGCGCCCTGAAGTTCACCTCAAACAAGGTTCTAAACGCACGTTGAAGACACGAATGCTGCACGCAAGACGCTATAAAGGCGTCCTCTGCTTTTTTGTGGTCCATCTGCGAAAGCGGATCGGGCCACGTTTTGCGCATTGAGACGAACGTGTGTCGTTGCCGGTGACGGCGAAAGTCATGCCCGCAAGGGTGTCGAGATAGATTTACAAGGGATGGTTGAATGCCTACCGTAAACCAGCTGATCCGCAAGCCTCGCCAGGCGCAGGTAAAGCGTAACAAGGTTCCCGCTCTTCAGGAGAACCCGCAGAAGCGCGGCGTTTGCACCCGCGTCTACACGACCACGCCGAAGAAGCCGAACTCGGCTCTGCGTAAGGTCGCAAAGATCCGCCTCACCAACGGCTTCGAAGTCATTGGTTACATCCCCGGCGAAGGTCACAACCTTCAGGAGCACTCTGTCGTCATGATCCGTGGCGGCCGCGTGAAGGACCTTCCGGGTGTTCGCTACCACATCATCCGTGGCGTTCTCGATACCCAGGGTGTCAAGAACCGCAAGCAGCGCCGTTCGAAGTACGGTGCGAAGCGTCCGAAGTAATTCGGTTTTTTAGATAATCCGGCGCTGCGCGAGGTTCTCCGCGTGGTGAAGCGTCGCAAACAGTTGAGAGACGAGAAGTTACATGTCCCGACGTCATAGAGCAGAAAAGCGTGAGATCAATCCGGACCCGAAGTTCGGCGATCTGGTTGTCACCAAGTTCATGAATGCCATCATGCTGGACGGCAAGAAGTCCGTAGCAGAAAACATCGTATATGGCGCGTTTGACGCCGTGCAGGGCAAGGCAAAGCAGGAGCCGCTCGGCGTGTTCCATCAGGCTTTGGATAACATCGCTCCGCACGTTGAAGTCCGCTCGCGCCGCGTCGGTGGTGCTACGTACCAGGTTCCGGTTGATGTGCGTCCGGAGCGCCGTCAGGCTCTCGCCATTCGTTGGTTGATCACTGCTGCTCGCAAGCGTAACGAGACCACGATGGTTGACCGTCTGTGCGGCGAACTTCTCGATGCCTCCAACAACCGCGGCGCTGCCGTCAAGAAGCGCGAAGACACGCACAAGATGGCTGATGCCAACCGTGCGTTCTCGCATTATCGCTGGTAATCCCGAACGGTTTCGGAAAGGCAGTCCGTTATGGCTCGCGAATATAAAATCGAAGACTACCGTAATTTCGGTATCATGGCGCACATCGACGCCGGCAAGACCACGACCACCGAGCGTATTCTTTACTACACCGGCAAGTCGCACAAGATCGGCGAAGTGCACGACGGCGCAGCCACCATGGACTGGATGGAGCAGGAGCAGGAGCGTGGCATCACGATTACCTCCGCTGCTACCACGACCTTCTGGAAGGGCCGCGACGGCAAGACCCGCCGCTTCAACATCATCGACACCCCCGGCCACGTCGACTTCACCATCGAAGTCGAGCGTTCGCTGCGCGTTCTCGACGGTGCCATCGCCCTGCTCGACGCCAACGCCGGCGTTGAGCCGCAGACGGAAACCGTCTGGCGTCAGGCTGAGAAGTATCATGTTCCGCGCATGATCTTCTGCAACAAGATGGACAAGACCGGCGCTGACTTCTATCGCTCGGTCGAGATGATCAAGACCCGTCTCGGCGCCACTGCCGTCGTCATGCAGCTGCCGATCGGCGCTGAAAGCGACTTCAAGGGCGTTATCGACCTGATCGAGATGAACGCTCTCATCTGGCGCGACGAATCGCTCGGCGCTCAGTGGGACGTCGTCGAAATCCCGGAAGACATGAAGGCAAAGGCTGCCGAATATCGCGAAAAGCTGATCGAGACCGTTGTCGAGATCGACGAAGCCGCGACCGAAGCCTATCTCGAAGGCAACCTGCCTGACAACGATCAGATCCGCGCGCTCGTCCGTCGCGGCACGATCGACGTCAAGTTCCATCCGATGTTCTGCGGCACCGCATTCAAGAACAAGGGTGTTCAGCCGCTGCTCGACGCCGTTGTCGACTATCTGCCGTCGCCGCTCGACATTCCGGCGATCAAGGGTATCGATTTCAAGACGGAAGCTGAAATCGAGCGTCATGCTGACGACAGCGAACCGCTGTCGATGCTGGCATTCAAGATCATGAACGACCCCTTCGTCGGTTCGCTCACCTTCGCCCGCATCTATTCCGGCAAGCTCGAAAAGGGTGCGTCGGTCATGAACACGGTCAAGGACAAGCGCGAGCGCGTCGGTCGTATGCTGCAGATGCACTCGAACTCGCGTGAAGACATCGAAGAAGCCTTTGCAGGTGACATCGTTGCTCTCGCCGGCCTTAAGGAAACCACCACGGGCGACACGCTCTGCGATCCGCTGAAGCCGGTTGTTCTCGAGCGCATGGAATTCCCCGAGCCGGTCATTCAGATCGCGATCGAGCCGAAGACCAAGGGCGACCAGGAAAAGATGGGCCTCGCGCTCAACCGCCTGGCTGCCGAAGATCCGTCCTTCCGCGTGAAGACGGACCAGGAATCGGGCCAGACGATCATCGCCGGCATGGGCGAACTGCATCTCGACATCATCGTCGACCGTATGCGTCGTGAATTCAAGGTTGAAGCTACCGTTGGCGCGCCGCAGGTTGCTTATCGCGAAACCATCACGCGCCAGACGGAAAAGGACTACACCCACAAGAAGCAGTCGGGTGGTACCGGTCAGTTCGCTCGCGTCAAGATCGTGTTCGAACCGAACCCGGAAGGCGACGATTTCAAGTTCGAGTCCAAGATCGTCGGCGGTTCTGTTCCGAAGGAATACATTCCGGGCGTTCAGAAGGGTATCGAAAGCGTTCTGTCTTCCGGCCCGCTGGCTGGTTTCCCGATGCTCGGCGTCAAGGCGACGCTCATCGACGGTGCCTTCCACGACGTCGACTCGTCGGTTCTGGCCTTCGAAATCGCTTCCCGCGCTTGCTTCCGTGAAGCAGCCCGCGAAGCCGGCGCCCAGCTCCTCGAGCCGATGATGAAGGTCGAAGTCGTAACGCCGGAAGACTACGTCGGTGACGTTATCGGCGACCTGAACTCGCGTCGTGGTCAGATCCAGGGCCAGGAAAGCCGCGGTATCGCTGTTGTCATCAACGCGAACGTCCCGTTGGCGAACATGTTCAAGTACGTCGATAACCTGCGTTCGATGTCTCAGGGTCGTGCACAGTACACGATGACCTTTGACCACTACGCACCGGTTCCGTCGAACGTCGCACAGGAAATCCAGGCAAAGTATTCCGGTCAGAAGTGACCGGAATACCAATTGACCGATAACAAGAATTGATCCCTCAGGGGACAGCAAAACGGAGAGCCGAAAATGGCAAAGAGTAAGTTTGAGCGCAATAAGCCGCACGTTAACATTGGGACGATCGGGCACGTTGACCACGGCAAGACGTCCTTGACGGCAGCGATCACGAAGTACTTCGGCGAGTTCAAGGCGTACGACCAGATCGACGCTGCTCCGGAAGAGAAGGCTCGTGGCATCACGATCTCGACGGCCCACGTTGAATACGAGACGCCGAACCGTCACTATGCGCACGTTGACTGCCCCGGCCACGCCGACTACGTCAAGAACATGATCACGGGT
>JUHI01000047.1 GCA_000799755.1 Martinezella tropici | reverse complement strand
CGTGGTTTGAATGTCGAAATCTGCACAACAATCGAGAGAGCGGGCGCCGTAATCAATCGCGGTTGCCTCGATATACTGATAACTGATCTGCGCATCGGCGACGACAGCGGTCTTGAACTCGTGAAGCTTTGCAAGGAAGTATCGCCCAACACCAAGTCGCTTGTGCTTACTGGATACGGCCACGTCGGCGCTGTTGTATCCGCGGTGAAACTTGGTGCGACCGAGTTCTTAAGCAAACCCGCGGATGTGGATGAGATTTTAGAGGTGCTTGGAGTTTACCCTCAACTGAGCCAAACGGAGGCGCCATGCCTAAAGTCCGCAGAACGGGTCCGCTGGGAACACATCAACAGCGTGTTTACTGACACCGGGAACAACATGTCGTTGACGGCGCGGCTTTTGCGTCTGCATCGACGGACTTTGCAACGGCTGCTATCCCGCGGTCCACCAAAGGAATGATTGCTGACCCTATAAATCTCCTTCAGATTTGATCCAAGGATCGAGCATTCCGTAACAAGGCAGTTCCATTGCAAAGCCCCACAGCGATGGAACCGGCTCCGTACCCCAGGAGCTGACGCGGATCGATATCGGGTCCGCGTGGGCCGGCGGCCATTCCGCCGGCCCTTTCTGGAAAGAGGTTATCAATGAACTATGAAGACGGAATGACTGTATTTTATGATCCAGTCTCAAAGACCGTGATCGTCGCTTTCCGTGGAAAAACCACGATATTGAAAGGGCCTTTTGAAAGTCTCCGCGCTGGCGTTGCTGCCGGTGAAGATTTATGCGCAGAGCTCGGCTGGCGTTCGAACACAAGTGATGCAGAAAAAAGTGATGACGTAACTTAATTTGAAAGATTGCCGGGCCGATAACTCGGCGCGGCGCTTCCCGTCACATCTTGGGAAGGAGAACTTTATCGACGACGTGGATAACGCCGTTCGACTGCTTGACGTCAGCGATCGTCACGGTAGCAGTTCCTCCCGCCTCGTCGGTGAGCGTGATCTTGCCCATGTTTTCCTTGGCCTTCAAAACACAGCCACCGACGGTCTTGATGTCATGTTCGCCGCCATCATTCTTGATCATCCCGGCGAGGGTGCTGGCCATCGCATCAGCTGCGACCACGTGGCAAGTCAGAATTTTCGTGAGCTTGTCCTTGTTTTCGGGCTTGAGAAGCCTCTCGACGGTCCCTTTGGGAAGCGCATCAAAGGCGTTGTTGGTCGGAGCGAACACGGCAAACGGCCCCTTCCCTTCAAGCGTCGACACCAGGCCTGCAGCCTTGACGGCAGCGACGAGCGTCGTGTGATCCTTCGAATTCACGGCGTTTTCGATGATGTTCTTGTCCTCGAACATCGCGGCGCCACCGACCTTAGGGTTGGCGGCATACGCAGCCAAGCTGCCCGTCATCATGCTGACCAACGCGACTGCCGAAACTACTAGAAAAACTTCATAATCATCTCCTCTCAATGCCTGCCTCTTGGCTCGGTAGGGCATTCTACGAATGACAGCCGCTCCGGTTCAAAAATCTAAGAAAAATCGTGCAAAAAGCTTGTGAGCACGTTCGCGATTTTGGATCGATAATACTGAGCGTTAGATCCCGAGGATTGGCTGTATCAACCGCAAAAACCTGCTCTTGAATCGTAGCGGCGCCTCGGTAACGGCAAGACAAATGCAGTCTTTGCCCGCATCAGCCTTTGGTTGATGCATCAAGCTGTCGTCACCCATCTCGACATCACCTCGCTAAAATGTCGAAACCTCGTCGCTGAAGCTTCCTTCAAGCACCAGCTTTAATTCCACGCCACGGTGAGAATGCTCCGGGACCGGCTGACCGGCAGGAATCTTGAGCAGTCGCACTGTCGTTGTTTCGTCGCCGGTCGGTATCAGCATTTGGGCAGCGCCGCGCCCGAGCTGGCGCCACCTTAGGCCGCCGGCTGCGTCGATATAGCTCCTCAATGGTTCCGCGTATGTCTGATCCGTGGCAGACCGCTTTTTGACTGGCACAACGTTGTCGATCTGGCCCGCATCGATTTTCGCTTTCAGGCTTTCCCAGCTTTGCGAGAGGTCGGCTTCATCAACGGTTTCATTCTCAATGAAGTAACCGCCAACACTTTCGCCGGCGCGACCGTTGAGTGCGCTACGCCAAAGCGTTCCCGCCATGAACGAGGCGATAATTGCTCCATAAGCTAGGAATGCGCGCTGCGCTTCAAATTGCGGGGCGATAAATGAAGCGAGTATGAGCAACCAAAACGGTAACGTTCCCAAATACGTCAAGACAATTTTCAGTACACGCTGCTTTTTGCTCATCCTACTGACCCAATATGCTGTTAGGGGCCCTAGCCAGCACCAGCGCGCTAACATGGGCCGCCGCCTTCACTGCGAGCATCGGGTTGAGTTGCGCCAGCTTTGAAGCGTCACTAACGCACGAGATCTCAGCAGCACTTCTCACCGGATTGCTGCGCCACTCGGCCTGCCCGATCATTGCCGCTGCAGGACGGCGGGTATTGCACACCGCGACTATATTGGTTCGAACGCCACCCTCGCCTACCGAGCGACAGCCATTAAAGCGAATTACAAGATCAGTGCTATCGATTGCACCCACTTTGCCGCGCGAAAATAAGCCGTTTCCAACTGTCAAGATTGTTCGCGCCTTTTCATCGCTCCGAGAATACAAGCGCGTTTACGAGGTCATCGCGAAACAGATCAAAAAGTGGGGATCTGATCTGCCGGAAATTTGATCCGGCCGCTGTCATTATGCACTCCATGCTGACAACCGGAGAGTTCTTCGATCAGACTGCGGGCGTTGCGTCATAATTTCCGATAGCGTTCAATAGCTGAACGCTTGAAGCGTTTTTGCCAGGACGTGAAACGGGCGATTCCGTTGATGGCGTTGCATCACTGTATAAGCTGAACGGCGTTGTCCACAGTGAATGCTCGTGCCGCGTAGCTCCAACATGCGACGCCTGATATAGACCGCGAACACCAACATGCACCCGGCAGCGATCTTCAAAAAAACTCATCCTGACGCCAGTCTCCGATTAGACGACTTCATCATCTCTCGGCCCAGATCAAAACCTCTCATTTATGAGCTGTGAAATAGCCGTCAAAATTTGTACATCGGCGAAGGGCTTTACGATCATCAAGCTGTTCGGAACGCCGTTGGCAGACCACTCGGAACTGCTGTCGCCAGTCATGTAAACAATAGGCATGTCGGGCACGAGTTCCCTGGCTCTGTGGGCGACATCCCAGCCACTCGGACCAGTATGTCTAATATCCGTGAGAACACCGTTGAAACGCTCCGCGCCCTTGTTGAGTTCTTCCATTGCTCGCGCACCGCTGTTGGTAACGACCACCTGAAAGCCACCATCAATCAAAGCCTCCTCCAGAACGATATGCAGCACGACCTCATCTTCAACAAGAAGCAAAAGAATTTCGGACATAAGATTTCCTTATGGCGAGAGTGGACGGTCGGGGCAATCAAAGGGCATGGCCCTCGCATCGCTCTCAGAAGCGTAAGATGTCTCTGCACGGTGACTAAGGGTTGCAGGAAGGACAGAACGTCGGATCCGCTTCCGCGCCGATTGATCGTTCAACAAGCTGCTCGGCATGGCAGGCCACGCAACTCATGACATCGTGGGACGGCAGTTGCGTTTGGCAGCCACAAGCACTGCAGCAAAGTTCGTCTCTGGTTCCCACCCAGCCCCACCCCGGATGATTGCACACCGGACACAGGGTCGTAAGTCGCTTCGCAAAACGTTCGCCGAGTTTAGCGATGACAACCATACGTCGCGGGTTCATGAACGCCCGCATATCAGTCTGGAGGCGAGCTTGCGCAGTTGGCGACAGAGAGATCGCGCGCCTCGTCGCATCGAGCAACGTCGACTGGTCTCGTATGCCTTTAGCTAGGATGAGTTCTGCGCCAATCGCGCTTACAACAAGAGCCTGATCAGGAAAGTCGATGGCTCGAAGAAAGTCCTCTGCATCAGCGATTTCTTTTATATCCCGATGGGCGAAACTGGGAGTTTCGTCGATCATCATATCGATAATATCAAGGCCTGAGCGCGTATCATGCCACACAAGAAGTTCACGACCTGCCGGAATAAATGGGACAAACGGATGTGGGCCGTAAGATCCCTCACTTCCAATACCAATGGTCAGGCCGGTCAACTGCGCAGCGGCTCTTGCCTTTGCTCTGGCGGCATCCAGCATGGTGCCCTGTCTTTTCGTTTCGCCAGTGAATGTGCCAAAAGCATCTGTATCCAAGTCGTTCGGGACGACGAGATCAACGCCGATATTGGCAAAGGATGGCAATAGGGCAGCAGCTTTTCCATGCATCGTTCCGAGCGCTGCTTGGGACGCGAGGGATGAACAGATTGGCGACGTGAGCTTAGACGCGGCATCAACTTCTCTCGCTCGATAATTTTCTGTCTGGAACAAACCCAGAGATTTCATTTAGCCCGCTCCAACCAACTTGAATGGTGACTTTTCTAGCGCGCAAAATTCTTTGTTAAAAATACATTATATCGGCGATAATGTTCTCTTTTGTAGAACGCTCTCGCTCGCTGCAAAGCTTGCACCTTTTGAGTTGATGAGCTGCGATATCAGAGGGTTCGGGAAACGACGTTTCACGGTCACTGCGTAAAAAGACTCGATCAGTCCGGGCAACGCATCGAATTCGATCAGCGTGCCGACCTCCAGTTCTCCTTTGACGACAATCGGCGGAAGAACCGCAAGACCAGCTCCTTCGCGGGCTAAAAGACGCATCATCGCCATGTCGTCCACTTCTGCTGCAATCTGCGGCGTGATGCCGAGTCGTGAGACGAGTGCCTCGAACTGCGAGCGTACGCCGCTTTCCAGCGTCGGGAGGATAACGGGGTATTCCCTGAGAAGTTCCGCAAGGCCTGCGTCAGGTTTTCCGTAGGACGGTTTGCCGATCAAGCTTACCCGTTGCTGGTAGAGCTGCTGGGCGATGAAGGGTGTTACAGAATCCGTTCTTGGCGCCTGGTTCAAGAGGACGATGTCAAGGTTTAGTGCTTCGAGCGCGCCCAGCAACTCGCTAGTGCTGCCGGAACGCAAGATCATATCGACATCCGAGCGCCCGAGGATGGGGCGCAGGAACTCCATCTGGAAGTTGCGCGACAGCGTCGCGAGCGCGCCGATGCGAATTGCGCGGCGGATCCTGCCGGTTTCCTTCAATGTCTCGACCAATTCCTCGCCGGCCGCGAAGATCGTGTCGGCATGGTCGAGCGCGATGCGACCTGCCTCGGTCACATAGAGTTGTCGGCCACGACGTTCGAACAGTGCGTGGCCGAGGCGCTCTTCCAATTGCTTTATCTGGGTCGACAGCGCTGATTGCGACAGGTTCAGCCGTTCGGCGGTGCGAGTCAGGTTGCCGTCATGAGCGACGGCACGAAAATAGCGGAGATGATGATAATTGAGCTCAAGCATACTTCTATTTTATAGAACGAAATTGCAGAAACAATGAATTTTTATCAGCGGCACACAGCTGATAACACCTCCGTCAGATCGACGCCGCTTTCCAAAAATGTCGGCCCCAACTGGAGATCGCTCATGATTGTTAGTCTGCCGCTGATAGCGCCGATGCTTCTCGCCGTTGCGTCCGTGTATTGTTTCCTGGCACCGGGCCTTCGTCCCCGCGTTGCAATTTGCATTGCAGAGCTGTCGGCCATCGGCTCCTTCGGAGTTGCTGTCTTGTCCTGCATTGTTTTGGCTCTGCACGGCCCAGAAACCAGCCCGCCGATCGGCTTCAGCTACTTCACGTTCGCATCCCGGCTCGATCTCGTCAGTCTAGTGATGCTTCTGCTCGTCTCCTTCATCGGCTGGGTCGTACTGCGTTACGCCGGTACCTTCCTCGACGGGGAGGCACGACAAGGTCCATTCACTGGCTGGATGACCGCGACGCTCGCTGCCGTTCTTTTCCTCGTGCAATCCGGCACGCTGATGCAGCTTGTTGTCGGTTGGGTAGCTTCTAGCCTGTTTTTGCACCAACTCCTGTTATTCTACCCGGAGCGAATCGCTGCCCAGCGAGCGGCCCGCAACAAGTTCATCGTTTCGCGGATGGGTGACCTTGCTCTGGTTGGCGCCATGGTGTTGCTCGTCGTCACCTTCGGAACCGCAGATATTGCGACGATCCTAACTGCTGCGCGGGAGGGCGAAGGTCTGCCATTGACCATAGGTGCTGCTGCGCTGCTCGCGATCGCCGCGCTTGTCAAATCCGCGCAATTTCCGACCCATGGCTGGCTGACGGAAGTGATGGAAACGCCAACCCCGGTCTCCGCGCTGCTGCATGCCGGTGTGGTCAACGGCGGCGGCTTCCTGCTCATCCGCTTTGCCGACGTCCTGCTGCAGGCACCGATCGTGCTTGCTGTACTGGTCATGGTCGGGGGCTTCACAGCAGTCTTCGGTAGTCTTGTCATGCTCACCCAGTCGGCGGTCAAAACTTCCCTTGCCTGGTCGACTGTCGCGCAGATGGGCTTCATGATCCTGCAATGCGGTCTGGCGCTGTTCCCGATCGCGCTTCTTCACATCGTGGCCCACTCGCTTTACAAGGCCCATGCTTTTCTATCGTCCGGCTCCGCGATTGAAACAGTCTCTTCGATCAGGCGTCCCGGCCCTGTCACAGTTCCCAGTGCTAAAGCTGTCGGTCGCGCTTTCTTGGCAGCACTCGCCATCTATGCTGTGATTGGGCTGCTCTTTGGTTTCGCAGGCAAGCCACCGCAGGCGCTGGCACTCGGTGCGATCCTGATATTCGGTGTCGCCTATCTCATCGCCCAAGGCCTTGCGGACGCGGCGCCGCGTGCTCTGACCTGGCGAACGTCACTGTACGCAATCGCAGCAGCCACGGCCTATTTCGCACTCCAGCGGATCGCCGACGACCTGATGCTCGGCACGCTGCCGGCAACACCGCAGCCCGGTCCGCTCGAGTGGACACTGATGCTGCTTGCCGTCGTCACCTTCGGCGTGGTGGCGGTGGCCCAGTCGCTGTTCCCGCTCTGGGCCTATCATCCGGCGGCGGCGGGCCTCAGGGTCCATCTCGCCAACGGGCTCTATATCAATGCCCTCTTCGACCGCCTGCTCGGCGGCTGGGCTCTCTCGCGTTCCGCCTCGCCAACCCCAGCTTTCGAGAAGGAGTAAACCGATGAACGAGATGACCACGATCGACACATTGCATGGCGAAGCCCTGGCGCTGGCTGCAGATCAAGCGGTGCGGGCCATCCCGCCAGCCTGGCCACTCACGGCGACGGTCGCCGTCAACCCTTTCCTCGGTCAGGTGACCGAAACGCTCGAACAGACGGCTGCCCAAATCGCTCGGATCGCCGGCGTGCGGCTTGCGCTGCCGCGCAAGCACTATGTGCAGAAGATCGAAAGCGGTGAGATCATCGACGAGGATCTCTTTGCAGCGCTCGAGTCATACCCGCTCTCCAATCGCATTGACCTCTTAGACCTTAAAGCCATGGTTTTCGAGGAAGCGCAACCGATCGCTGCTCTGCCCACCGTCGCCGAACTCGCAGCAAGTGCTACGGGGAAAGACTGGCCGGGGCTCATTTCCGACCGGATTGGGACCTTTGCTGCCGGTTTCTTCGATAAGGGCCAGGCACTCTGGGCCGCTTCCCGGCGCAACGGCCTCTATGCCGCGTGGCGTGCGTTCGCGACCCATGACCTGACGCCGGAAATCCTTGGCCTCAAGGGCTTTGGGCCGCATGTGGCGGACACGCCGGAAACGCCGCATGCGGCCATCGAGCGGGCGGCCGTTTCGCTTGGTCTCGGTGCGGAGCCCGGAACCTATTTCCACCAGCTGCTGCTCACACTCGGCGGCTGGGCGCAATTTGCGCGTCACATCCAGTTCAAGGCGGACATCGAGGGTCGGACGGATACGACGGGGCTCGAACTGCTGGCGATCCGGCTTGTCTTCGAAGAGGCGCTTTATGCGCGTCACAAGGCTGACATCGAGCGCGAGTGGCAGCAGGTACGGCGCACCCATGTAGAGCCTATCACCCCCGATTTTGACACCATCATCGATGGGTTGCTGCAGGTGGCTGCCGAGCGCGCAGCGCAGCGTAAGCTCGCTGTGACGCTTGCTGCACCCTCGACAATCAAGGTTGCCGATTTGCGGCCGGTTCTGCAGGCCGCCTTCTGCATCGACGTGCGCTCTGAAGTCTTCAGGCGCTCGCTCGAAAGTGTCGATCCGGGAATTCGGACGCTCGGTTTTGCCGGCTTCTTCGGTCTCGGCGCAAGCCACAAGGGTTTTGCCTCCGACGTCTCCGAACACCGTCTGCCGGTCCTGCTGAAGCCATCCGTCTTCAGCTGCAGTGCCGTCATTCACGATCAGGATGCCGACCAACAGGCGCGGTTTAGCGCCCGTGCGGTTCGGGCCTGGGGCCGGTTCAAGCTGGCCGCCGTTTCCTCCTTTGCTTTCGTCGAGGCGATGGGCCCCGTTTATGCCGGCAAGCTCGTGCGCGACGGTCTGGGCTTTGGCAATGGCAAAGGTCCGGATAAAGCTAAGTCCCGCTTTGCCCCCAGCCTCGACCTCGACACCCGGGCCGATATTGCTGAAACAGTACTCAAGGCCATGTCGCTCACCGAAGATTTTGGCCGCTTCGTACTGATCTCCGGGCATGGCGCCAACGTGGTCAATAATCCATACGCCAGCGCCTTCCATTGCGGTGCCTGCGGCGGCTATGCGGGCGACGTCAATGCCCGTCTGCTGGCTGACCTGCTGAACGATCGCGCGGTGCGCGAGCAGCTTGCAGCCAATGGCATCGCCGTCCCGTCAGACACCGTCTTCCTCGGCGGCCTGCATGACACGACGACCGATACGATTACACTGTTCGAGGACGACCTTGAGAACGCCATCGCGCCTGAAAATATCGGTCTGATCCGGCATTGGCTGGCCCAGGCAGGCAGCCTGACGCGGGCGGAGAGGTCGAGACGTTTGCCGCGAGGGACGGCAGGCAGCGTGATCGATCGCAGCCGGGACTGGTCAGAAGTTCGCCCGGAACTCGGTCTCGCGGGCTGCGGCGCCTTCATAGCTGCACCGCGTGCACGAACTGCGGGTCGGTCACTTGAAGGCAGGGCATTCCTGCATGACTATGTCTGGCGCAAGGACGAGGGCTTCAAGATCCTTGAGCTCATTCTCACGGCCCCCGTCGTCGTCGCGAGCTGGATCAGCCTGCAATATTTCGGCTCCACGGTCGCGCCGTCGCTCTTCGGGGCGGGCAACAAGCTGCTGCACAATGTCGTCGGCGGCATTGGAGTGGTCGAGGGCAATGGCGGAAACCTGCGCGCCGGCCTTCCTTGGCAGTCGGTGCATGACGGTGTGGATTTCGTCCACGAGCCACTTCGCCTGACCGTGGCCATCGAGGCACCGAAAGAGGCGATCACCGACATCCTCAAGCGACATCCGCAGGTTCGTGCCCTTTTCGACAATGGATGGCTTAGCCTCTTTACGCTCGACGACCAGGGGGAGATGGTCTGGCGGTATGCAGGCGGGCTCGACTGGCGAGACGAGTGTCAGCAGGACACTAAACATTACGCGCATGCGAATGCCATCGTCTGACTGTCCTGACGTCGATCAGCCAAGGGCGTGTTCTCGCCAGGAGATTTTATTCCGATCGCAGAAAAGCGCGGCATGATGTCCGATATCGGCCGATGGGTAATTGACAGGTCTTGTTGCCAGCTCAACCAGTGGCGCAACACGGGTTATGACTTTACCGGCCATCTAGCCGTGAACGTTGCAGCCGCGCAGTTGGAAAACGAGAAGGTTCTACAGCACATTCTGTCGTCAATGGAGCGGCACCAAATTGCGCCGGGTACGATTCAAGTTGAAATTACCGAAAGTAGCATGAAAAATGCGGGGCGAACGGCGCTTGCTACTTAACTGCGTGAGATTGCAATAAGCTGCTGACGAAGCCAAAGGGATCCCGCATCGCTTTGCGTTCTTGCGTGCCAGAGCATCTGATAGCCAAAGCCTTCGATTTCGAGCGGTGGCCGGAAGCTTATTAACCGGTGGGCTGATGCCAGCTCACGGGCTGCTCTTTCGGGAAACGTGAGGACGAAATCGGTTTTGGCAGTAATCACCGCTGCGGTTGCAAAATAAGGCAGCCACATGGCTATCCGGCGGGTTCGTCCGAGTGCAGCGAGCCGATCGTCCATTTCGCCTGTGCGACCGCCAAAAACGCTGACGAGAATGTGGGGGTAGTCAAGAAAAGCATCGAGATCTAATCGGCCGTTGTTGAGGCGATCTTGAAGCGAATGACCTTCTCGCACGAACGAAATATAAGTTTCCCCAAAGAGCCTCGCCCGCTGCAAATCGTCGGGCACCGGTTCATCGCTATAGAGAACGATATCCACATCGCCGTTGGAGGCGCGACGGAATGCCTCTTGAGAGAACGGCAGCACTTCAATGCCGGCGTTGGGCGCTTCTGCGGCAAACACAGTTGCTAGCGACGGCAAGAGTGCGATGGCGCCATAGTCAGTGGTGGCGATGCGAAAGATGCGATCGCTCGTTTTGGCAGAAAACTCCTGCGCGCCGAGCAGGTCGTCGATATCATGCAGTAATTTGGTAATCGAGTCCGCCAAGGCTTCCGCCCTTGGCGTCGCAAGTACCCCTCCTGCGCCCTTTATGAATAATTGATCCTCGAAAACAATACGAAGCCGGCCGATGGCTCGGCTAACTGCCGGCTGGCTCATGTTGAGCTTTTGGGCGGCAAGAGTGACGTTCCGCGTCTGCAGAACTGCCCGCAAAACGATGAGCAAGTTGAGGTCAAGACGACGTAATTCGCTTAATGACATAGTATATATCCGCATCATGCATTGGACAAATAATTCAATCTTCTCCATTTTTTGTCGAGTGTTTCAAGCGGAAAGTGAGGACGCATGCCAGATGATAGCACCCATAACGCCCTGCGGCGGAGGGTCTTGCAGGCGATGGCGGCTTTGCCTGTCGCGGCCTCGGGACCCCTTGCCCTCTTTCCGGTAAAAGCGAGAGCAGAAGGATCTTCGAGCATGACAAGCATTGCTTCCATGGCGTCCAGTGCGGGCGTCTACCAAACCGAGCGCGTCAGTTTTGAAAGCGCCGGAGTACCGCTGATTGGTCTCCTGTTTACGCCGACAGCCACGCAATCTCCGATGCCCGGCGTCGTTGTCGTTGGGCCATTCGGGTTCGTCAAAGAGCAATCGCCAATGGAATATGCGACGAGACTTGCCCGCGACGGCTTTGCCACGCTGATTTTTGATCCCCGTTTCGGCGGCGAAAGCGGTGGAGAACCTCGCCGTTATGAGAGTCCCACGGCAAAAATCGCGGACATCAAGTCCGCGATCTCTTTTCTCGCAGCACGCCCGGAAATTCTCAAGGATGGAGTCTTCGCGCTCGGAATCTGCCAAGGATCCTCGGAGATGATCGCAGCAGTTTCGGACGATGCTAGGATCAAAGCTCTAGCGACAGTTTCTGGCCAGTATCTCTACAGAGAGAATCTGGAAGGGTTCTTTGGCGGCGGCGGGCCGACACTTGACGAGCGCATCGCCCGTGGTCAGGCTGCGAAGGATAAATTCGAGGCAAATGGCGAGATCGACTACATGCCGGTGGTGAGTGTAGACGACAAGAGCGTGGGTCTACCGTGGCCCGAGATTCATAATTGGTATCATCCTTGGACGACATCGAAGTGGGGCGAACCCAGTCGCTGGGAAAATCGCTACACCACCATGAGCGACGCCGAGGTATGGACCTTCGATGTCGATGCCTATGCCGTCAAACTGCAGTTGCCGACGCTGATGGTCCACGGCGAACGATCAGACGGCTTTGTCGTAGCGGTACAGCACGTGTTCGATAATGTGCCGGCCAAAGACAAAAAACTCGTCATCCTCGAAGGGGTGTTTCACACCCGATTCTACGACGATCCGCTGGTAATCGAACCAACTGCGGCCGAAGTCGCGAAATGGTTCAAGTCCAATGCCAAGTCTGAGCGAGGTTGATTATGCGCAGGATTTCTATTGTGTGGGCGGTTTTTGCCTTCATCGTTGCGCCTGCTCACGCGGCCGAATTCTGTCAGAAACCGGGGACGCCGTTGGAGAACATCACCTTGGTGAAGGGCTTTTATGAAGCCTTCAACATTCCTTCGAAACCGATGCTCGATAGGGTTCTCGCAGATGATTGGGTTGATATACCGCTGGCGTCGGGCCAAGGTCCAGGCCGCGACGGTATGAAAGCTGCGCTCGACGGGTTCCTCGCATCCTTCCCGGATTTCCACGTCAAGAATGAAGACTTTATCGCCAATGGCGACAAGGTTGTCGTTCGGTCGACCATCACCGCAACGCAGCATGGTGTCTTCGCCGGTGTCCCCGCAACGGGGAAAGCCCTCAAAATCACGGCGATTGACATACACAAAATCTGCAACGGTCGGGTCTTAGAGACTTGGCACGTCGAAGATTGGCTTAGCGCCCTATTCCAGATTGGCGCGATGCCGCCGAAATTGTAACCAGACTAGTGGACGAGCCATTGGACCCCTACCAGAATATTCTCGATGCGACGGCGCGACACCGAAGTCATCATCATTGCAAGGCGTATCCTTTTGGAGACGGTGCCTCCTTCGGCGATCGGGTCACCGTGCACCATGGAGCCTTTGAGGATGTCCTGCCGCGTCTCGCCTCTGGGTATGACATTGCTTTCTTCGATGGTTTTGCTCCCTCACTTCAGGATTTGGACTTACTGGCTTCGTTGCTCCGCATCGGCGGAATTTTGATCAGCGCTAATCTTGGGCTTAGCGGCCGCGAAACTGCTGCGTATCGTGAGATGATCTGCGACCCTGAAAATTGGATGACGAGTTTGATGGCAGAGGGCGGACGAACTGCTGTCAGCGTCAAACTCAGGACTGGAAAGGGACCGTAGATGTACGTGATCACAGGGGCTAATGGACAGACCGGTTCCGCAGCAGTGCGTCATTTACTCAAAAAAGGCGCCCCAGTTAAGGCAATCGTGCGCAAGCCAGAGCAAGTGGCGCGTTGGACCGAAGCTGGCGCCGAGGTTGCTGTCGTCGATCTACTTGACACAGATGCGCTCGCTGAGGTGTTCCGTGGTGCAAATGGCGTCTATCTAATGAACCCACCCGCATACGGCGAATTGGACATCTTTGCGTACTCTGCGCGGGTACACGCATCGCTAATCGCTGCAGCTGAGAATGCTGCCATATCACATGTGGTTGCATTGTCATCGGTGGGTGCTCAGCACACCGATGGCACGGGCAATATCAAGACGACCCACGATCTGGAGCGTCGGCTAGCGCGATCCAAAGTCCCGGCTACAATCGTGCGCGCCGCGAATTTTATGGAGAATTGGAGTTGGTCGCTTAAGCGTGTTGCCTCGGAGGGGATTCTTACATCGATGTTCTCGCCTGTTTCGAGGCGCCTGCCAATGGTTTCCGTTGCGGACATTGGGAGAGTTGCAGGTGAACAGCTGCTGGCCAGTACTGAAGCGCCGCCGCTGATCGAACTTCATGGACCGACGGATTATTCGCCCAACGACGCCGCCGCCGGCCTTAGCGAGTTCGTCGGTCGTCCAGTCCAGGCCGTTGTAGTGCCAACTAATCAATGGGACGCCATCTTCAGCGAGACAGGGTTCTCACCGAACGCGGTTGAGGCCTTCTGTGAAATGTATCGCGGCTTTAACAACGGCCACGTCGCGTTTGAGGGCCGTGGCGTTACAATTCGGGGTGAGACGACACTTTTGGATGCGATACGCAACCTGCTAGATCGTAGCTAGGTGTCTCCAGAGGGGTATATTGCCATCAGGCGCAAAGCCTTAAACAAGGGTGATACTGAGTCAAAACCCCAGTTTAAAGCATGTTCTTTCGGATGTTATGATGCCCCAGATGTCTGGTCTTCAACTTGCTGACCAACTAAAAGCCGATCATCCCGATATTTCGATTGTCCTCATGACTGGCTACAGTGACGCCTTGGAGGGTGGCTTGCAGACGGAAACACCTGTTGTCAAAAAACCGTTTGCGGTAGAGGAGCTTGGCCCGGCCTTTGCTGCAGCAGAGAAGCTGAACAGCAGTGCAAAAAAGATTATACCGCTGCATCCAAACTAACGATGGTATATGTGGCATGGTGGAGGTCTGCGTCGAACGGTAGCCGACGCTATAGCAGCCTACAGATCGTCAGGCTGCGGGCATGCGGCGGCTTCGATGAGAGCGATGAACCGTGTCTGGAGGGACACGGACAGTCTCTGAAAGCGCTCAGCAGCCGGAACTCTAGCCCGCTCGCGGTATTGCCCTAACGGGAGGACTCTTTCCACTTCCTACTGCTTCCTGCTCGCCAAGACAATACTTTAGAGGCAGGCCAAACGGTTCCGCTACCCTTAACGAGGCGACTGCGCTCATCCTATTCGAGCCCTGTTCGTATTTCTGAACCTGCTGAAATAAAACACCAAGTCTCTCTGCCAAAGCGATCTGCGACCAACCCTGGTTCCCCCTTGCCGATTTGACAAGCGATCCGACGGATCGGTCGACATCCGTGCTCTTCCGTTTGCTGCGAACACTTTCCCTTTGTCCTGTAGTCAACTTTTCCGTCAATTGCAGCTGCCTGGCGCCCCCCGGCCGCAACATGCAGCAGGCTCGCACCGTATGCTGAGCAGCGCAAGTAGCAGACCATCAGGATGAAAACTGGCACCACAGTTGCGAGCGTTGAGGAGTTCGCTCACAGTCCTCCATATGCTGCAACTTCGAGTAACCGAGAGTTTTTCGCTGCGCCGCTCCTCCATAAGGTGCATTGAACCACAGTTGCTCATTCAGCGTTGAATGAAGGAGCGCGTCTGTGAAGTTCGGAAGCCGACTTAGAAAACACGAGGAAAGCGGATTAAGCAGCGCGAAGACGAACATGAGGAACACCATGACTGACCTATTGCCTGAACGTCTCCCGTTTTACACGATCGGGCACTCGAGCCGATCCTTACAAGAGTTCATCGATTTACTGAGCGGGCAACGGGTGGGATGCGTCGTCGATGTGCGCAAGATCCCGATGTCGCGGACAAATCCTCAGTTCAATTCGGATATTCTATCGGAAGCACTACTGCATCGCCAGATAGCGTATCGCCGATTGGACGCACTAGGCGGCCTCCGGTCGAAGGCGCATACGATACCTTTCGAGTTGAACGCCTCTGGAAGAACAGAAGCTTTCACAACTATGCTGACTATGCGCTCTCCCACACATTTCACGAAGGACTGAATGAGCTCGTCGAGGAAGGGGAACGCCGGGTATGCGCTATTATGTGCTCCGAGGCGGTGTGGTGGCGCTGCCATCGCCGCTTGATCGCGGATAATCTCCTTGCACGCGAAGAAACTGTATTCCACATCATGGGATCCCGCATCTATCCCGCAAGCTTGACTCCAGGAGCGCTGGTGCATCGCGATTACAGGGTAACATACCCCAAAACGACGTACGTTGTTGAAGATTTGGATTGTTCGTCTCAGCCGTGATGAGCGCATCCGCTTCGACGCAGTTCCTAAGACCAGTTTCTGCTTTTCGCGCGCCGGCTCTCGGCTTTGCATGATCAAAAGCGCGGAACCGATCGTCCTTGATCAAGTTCTTCGTTATCGCCTAAGTGAAGGGATTTAAGGTGCCAATGTATCTACAAGCCGGCCTGTGGGGTCTTGTGAGCGGATCGGCCCTCATCATAGGAGCGGTTGTTCCGTTTCTTGCTAGCCTGCCCCAGCGTATAATCGCCGCAGTCATGGCAATCGGTTCAGGAGTTTTAATCTCCGCTGTTGCTTTCGAGTTGATGGACGAGGCGTTTGCTCGCGGAGGATTCGATTCGACCGCCTTCGGTTTTCTACTCGGCGCGGCGATATACACAGCAGCGAACGTGTTTTTAAACCGACGTGGTGCCCGTCACCGAAAGCGCTCCGGGCATCACGAAGAACAAAAGCAGCAGAACGCCGTGGATGGTTCGGGCATGGCGATCGCGATCGGCGCACTCCTCGACGGCATCCCGGAGTCGGTGGTGATCGGTGTGAGCCTAATTGGCGCTTCCGGCGTGAGTTTGGTGACAGTAGCCGCAATTTTCCTGTCGAATGTTCCAGAAGCCCTGGCGAGCTCAGCTGGCATGCGTCGTGCCGGCAGATCCGCGATCTACATCTTCTGTGTATGGGGATGTATAGCTCTCGCCTCTGGATTAGCGGCCCTGGTCGGGAACGTAACTCTCGCGGGAGCAAGTCCAGACGTTATCGCTGGAACGACAGCTTTGGCCGCTGGCGCCATACTCGCAATGATAGCAGACACGATGATTCCAGAGGCCTTTGCGGAGACGCACGAGTATGCGGGATTGATCACCGTCGTCGGCTTCCTGTGCGCCTTTGTGCTATCAAAACTCGGAGGATGACGTGAGCCTCATCTGGGCAACCATCGACATCATTATTTTAGCAGGCCTTTCCGTCCGTTTGGCGCGGTCTTGTTTACCCGTTGCTTTGCCGGGCCTTCGATGCTCGCCAGGTTATGTGCAGTGTTAATCAGGCTTATGTGAGAAAACGCCTGGGGGAAGTTTCCGAGCAGGCGGCCACTACCAGGGTCATATTCTTCGGCGAGAAGGCCCAGATCATTGCGCAGTCCAAGCAGCCGGCGAAACATTTCGCGTGCATCCTCGTGGCGCTCGCCAAGAACATAGGCGTCAGCGAGCCAAAAGCTGCACGCCAAGAACGCCCCTTCCCTGCCGCCGACACCGTCATCCGTTTCGCCGGTTGAGTAGCGCGCGACCAGCCCCCCATTCACAAGCTCCCGCTCTACGGCATGGAGCGTGCCTACGATGCGTGGGTCGTCGGCCGGAAGAAAGCCAAGCTGCGCCATAAGAAGGAGGCTTGCGTCAAGCGTGTCGCCGCCAAAATACTGGACAAAACTGTTTTTGCCCGCGTGGAAGCCGTTATCGCAAATATCGTCGTGGATTCGTTGCCGCAGCTGGCGCCAGCTCGAAACCGGCCCTTCAAGGTGGTATTTGTCGTGGCTAATGACCGCGCGGTCTAAGGCAGCCCAGGCCATTGCTCTGGAGTGAGTGAATAGTCGTGGCGGGCCACGAACTTCCCAAATTCCCCTGTCTGGTTCTTGCCACGTCGCGCCGAGGTGGCAAAGCAGGACCTTCTCAAGTCGCCATGCCTCTTCCTGAGGCTCCAACTCGGCCTCACGCGCAGCGTGAAGAGTTTCAATCAGCTCGCCAAAAACGTCTGTCTGCACTTGATTGGCGGCGTCATTGCCTATTCTGACCGGCCTACTGCCCTCATAACCCGAAAGCCAGGGCACCTCAAACTCAGGAAGCCATCGCTCTCCGGCAAGCCCGTACATGATCTGCAATTGTTGGGGTGAACCTGCGATCGCACGTAGCAACCATTGGCGCCAATCTTGCGCCTCTTCGCGGTAGCCGGAATTCAGCAGTGCGTAAAGGGTCAGGGCCGAGTCCCGTAACCAGCAGTAGCGGTAGTCCCAGTTACGTTGCCCGCCGATTGCTTCCGGCAAGGAGGTCGTCGGCGCCGCTACGATACCGCCCGTCGGCGCGTAGATCAGCATCTTCAGCGTAATGAGAGAGCGAACAACCGCGTCACGAAGGCCAACCGGCAGATAATTTGATGTTCCACTTCTGACCCATTCGCGCCACCAGCCCTTGGTCTGGTCGAGAAGCTCTCGGCGGTCGGCGATGAAATGAGGCTGCTCTTTAGAAGGATGATATGACAGGGTCATAGGTATGCTGTCGCAGGCTTTTACCCGGAAAATCGCTGTAGTCTTGAGGTCCTGCCCCTTTAAAGGCAGATCCGTAACAAGTTCGACGGCATGTGGCCCAACGATAGCGCTTAGTCCGTAGTCCTTTCGTCTCACCCAAGGAACAGCCTGACCGTTCTCAAACCGTAGCGTGAGTTCCATCTCCATTTCGACAATGCCGGAAACGCCGGTGACTATCCTGATGACGTCGGGGGAGCGATCAAGTGAAGGAACAGGCATGAAATCTGTGACCGTGACTACGCCAGTCTCTGTTTCAAACCGGCTTTCCAATATGCCAGTATCATGGAGGTAGCAGCGGCTGCAGCCTGAAAGCGCTTGGCGGGGCGCCACCTTCCATCTTCCATTGTCTGGCGTTCCAAGCAAAGCGGCAAAACAAGCCGGGGAGTCGAAGCGCGGTAGGCACAACCAGTCTATCGATCCATCGCGTCCAACCAAAGCTGCGGACAGCATGTTTCCGATCAAGCCATAATCTTCTATGCGGAGCGCCACCTTCTACCCACCGTGTGAAAAGGAGGGATAGTCTGTCATGCCGCCATCGATGAAAATCGTCGTGCCGGTGATGTATGCGGCGACATCGGAGGCGAGAATGACGGCCATGTTCGCGATATCTTGTGGCTCTCCAATCCGCCCAAGCGGAATTTTCGTCAGCAGATCCTCGTACTTTGTCTCGTCTTGCCATACCGACCGATTGATCGGCGTGCGAATTGCGCCGGGGGCGATACAGAGTACACGAACCCCAAAAGGAGCTGCTTCCTGGGCGAGGGACTTCGATAACATTGAGATGCCAGCTTTACTGGCCGTATAGGCGCTATAGCCTGTCCACGCTATCGTCTCGTGAACGCTCGACACGTTGAGGACCACGCCAGACCTTTGTTTAATCATCCGCTTCAACGCTGCTCTCGAGCATCGATATGTGCCTTTCAGGTTGATGTCGATGACAGCGTCCCAATAGACAACATCGGCCTCCCATCCAAGAGCATAGCTCCCGTCGACGCCTGCGTTGTTGATCAAGATGTCTATGCCACCCCACTTATCGTCCAAGGTCGAGAAGATGCGCTCCACGTCTTCGGAGCTGCTGATGTCACCCTTCAACGCCAGAGACGCCGCGCCGTGCGCCGAGAGCTCCACCGCCATCCGCCGCGCTTCATCGGGATCAACTAGATAATTTATAGCGACCCTCGCGCGATTTGCCGCGAAGCCCCGCGCGATCGCTGCCCCTATTCCAGAGTTGCCTCCTGTTACGAGGACGCGCTTGTTCGATAAGTCAATTTCCATGGTCTGAGCTTCTAAAGTTTTGGTGACGCTTCTTAAACGTGGACATGGCAATCATGTTCCTGCGACAGAACCGCCGCGGTAGCTTTACCCTTGTTATTCCGACGCGCTAAGACGAGCGCCCAAACACGAGGTCTGGCAATATTTAAGGCTGACGCGATTGCTGTAATGTAATCGTAATCCACTCTCCTTTGGGGTCGAAAAGATGAACGGTAAAGCCGCTAGCTATGGAGTGGCCGATGATGACCCCGACCGCCGCAAAATACAGCCACGTTCGTAAAGTTATGAATTCTGACACGATGATTTATGCCCTGCGAGCATCGCCGCTTACCTCGTGAGCGGAAACCTTAAGGGGGCTAAGGTGGCGCCGAACGGGCGCGACTACGTTTTTAGGAAAGCAGAAGCTGGACATCCATGTCGGGCATTCGAGCGGCAAAACGCTTCGAACTCGCGTGCGGGAGCGGTGCGATGCCGCTCCTTGTGCCTAAGGTGTTGATTTGCGCTGAGAGTTGACCCGGGATTTGCACTGAGAAGTGGCTCTGACGCACATTTGCTGCTGTGCAGGTCTACGACGCACCGATCAACCGCGCCTGCAGGAGATCGAGTTTTGCTCTTCCGTACATCTGGCGCTTAATGAGCTTTAAGCGTGTGATCTGTCCTTCCGTTTGCCCATTTGACCACGGTGATATGATTGCATTCCTGACGGCGTCGAGGTCTTTTTCGACGCCGCCGGCAAACGATCCGACCAAGCTGTCCTTAGCGGCTTCCAACCACTCGTCGAGCTTCCGCGCTGTCTTCGAGCGGATCATGGACTGGAAATCACCAATGGCCGTACGGGCGACCACAAGGTCCGGGACGTTCACTTCGATCGCCGCCACCAGGATCGCTTCGGATTTTGCAAGGTCGTCGCGCGCGGTGGTCATGAGCCGTGCGATAACCCGTGCGGACGGCGTTCTGGCGAGCCCGCTCTGATTGGCCTTTTCCGCAAGACGTCGGCGTTGAGCCCATTGCGATACGACACCACTCTGTCCCACAAAGCCCTTCGTCTTCATCTCACGCCAGAGTGCCGAAGCGTTCCGTGCCCCTTCTTCCCAGCGGCTGTTGAGCCAAGGCGACCAGCTATCCAGAGAACTTGGCCGCGTTCGGAACACGTCGAGACGCTGCCCCCTTAAAATGTCGCGAACGAGCTTCCGGCTATGGCCGGTTTGCCGCACAATCTGCCGAATTGATGTTCCCTTTTTCGACAGCTCCCGAACCGCCTCGTTCGTTTCCTGGCGGCGTAGATACCCCTCATACTGCAGCTTCTCGGCGTAGGTCAGAAGCTTTGGATCAACGACACTGCTGCCGACCGCCTGCCTGATCTGTCGCATCGACTTGCCGACAGCGTCGAGGAAGGCCCGGCTGGAATTCTCCATTAGGTGCCAGCGATCAGCAACCTGCTCAGCATTGGGCAATGCCTTCGCAATAGCCTCACCATAGCCGCCGCCCCGATCGCGAGCGACGGTGGAGATCGACTGATGCCCGGCAAGCCACGCTCGAGACGTATCCAACGCTCGATCCTGTAGCAGGGTGACGGGCTTCCGCCGCTCCAGATCGCAGACGATCGTTCCATAGGTTTGGCCCCGCCGGAAAGCAAAATCATCAATGCCGATGACGGTGAGTTCATCATCCTGGTCGGCAACACGGCGGCGAACCACCCGCAGCAGTGTGTCATTGCTCACTGGTACCATCAGACGATTGGCAAAGGCCGCCGCCGGTCTGCCACCGAGCGCCAAACCAAGATGGTGAACAATGGTCTCCAGCCGCTGGGTGCGCCGACCGTAACGTGCGAGCACGCCACTATCGAACTGTTCGCAGAAGATACGCCGACCGCACAGAACGGCATCGCACCAGAACCGACGCGTCACGATCGCCAGCTCAACTCGACGACCGCCAAACGGCAGGTCAGCGGGCCGACGCAGATATCGGCTTTGAACTCGTCGGCTCTGTCGACCACAGGCTGGACACGTTCCGGAGAGGGCGCGCGATCGCAGCCGAACTTGCACACGCTCTTCGATAATCGTCACATCATCAACTGCAAAACCGGACGGAGCGAGGCTCGCCCGTTGAAATCGTTGCTGCATAGCTGATCCTCCGATGAACCAGCAGAAGCATCATCCTCAACAGCAGCAAATGTGAGTCAGAGCC
>JUHI01000046.1 GCA_000799755.1 Martinezella tropici | reverse complement strand
GCCGAACGGGCGGTGTCACCCGCGAGCCGCTTCTTGCCCGCTTCGAGGAATTCCTTCGACCAGCTATAATACAGGCTCTCGGCGATCCCTTCGCGGCGGCAGATCGCAGCGATGCTGTCTTCGCCACGCAGGCCTTCCAGCACGATGCGGATTTTATCCTCGGCTGAATGGTGCTTGCGCGTCGCCCGGCGGATATCCTTGATCGTCTTTTCGGCCGCCGATGTCTGCGGCCCGGTTTTCTGTCTCATCTTCGCTTCCTTTGATAGAGCTACGATGAGCCGAAAATCCTCTCTTCTCAATTAAACCAATTCTGTCTCAAGGGCGCTGATGTCGGACAGGTACAGCGCCCATCGTTACACTGGAAAACCTTGACGACTTCAAGCGCATGTACGGCAGGCCAATATCGAACGAGCCTACCGCAGACAAGGCCACCGAGTTGGCCGAGATCCAGGAGCTTGTGCGTTCCACCTATGTCGGAACCGTCCTTTGGGCGGACAAAGATGATTTTGCCAATGTGAAAGGCAGCACACATGATCCGAAGATCGACGGATTGTCGTGGATTGGTCTATGGTCGAAAAAGTGCAATAACAATAACGCTCCTCAATATTGCACCTCTCATAACTGGTTCAGCAACGATCATGATCGTCCGTGCAATGGCGATCTCATTGGTGGGCATGTGATAACGGGGCAAGCCTCGTCACGAGAACCTGAGGGTGCGACCGTTTATATTTACCCGATTTGCACAAGACACAATGCAAACAACAATTCGTATATGCATGTTTTATATAATAACAGGGGTGTTCAGTTAAAGTATTGGGAGTAATGACAATATAAATTTCTTGTAAAAGAAACCTCCGCCACTGGTGGGGGTTTTGGGGGTTGCGATTAATACGGTTCTTCGCTGAATTCGATTCACTGGCTTCAAAAAACGTCATGAATTTGAATCTCTGATGCAAACCGGATGTCGCCTTGAACCACGCCAGGTTTGCCGGAGGTTGTTTGGTTTAAGTTATGCGTCCATCGTTGATTCGTCGAGCATGGCGTCATACTGCTCCTCGGCCTTGTAGAGGCCGTTGGTCGTTTCGGCGATGGCTTTGTCGCAAGAGTCGCCAACGCTTCCGACAGAAGGCTCGATGCCTGCCACGGCCAGCTGCTCCGAATACTTGACCGACACGTATTGAACACTCCAGTCCGAGCGGTGAATCAGGCCGCCGCCATGAATAAGACGCGCACTGAGATTTTCTGACAGAGAACAAAATAATGAAACTCCGAGTCGTCGGTTGGCTTCCTTTCAAGAGCAAGCCGTTCCCAATGTCTGCTGAGCCAGATTTAGACCTGCGCTTTAGGCATGGGCACGACGCAGCTCCGTGGGCGATTGTCCGTAGAGCCGGCGAAAGAGCCGCGCAAAATGGGAAGCACTGCCGAACCCGACGTCGAGTGCGATTTCGATGAGTGGCGCCTCTGTCTGGAGAACCAGTTGCCTGGCGCGTTCCATGCGAATGCGGGTATAGACAGCCCCGGGAGAGGTTTTCATTTCGTCAGTAAACAGACGTTCGAGCTGTCGCCGGGATAAGCCGACCGATGCGGCGAGATCTTCGGTCGGCACCACGTCTTCGATGTGGTTCTCCATGGTGATCAGAACCGCCTTCAGGCGCGAATCTCGACATTCGATCGTAAGCGGCTTGCGCGGCTGTATATCCAGCCCGGATCTGGCTCGCGCGATTTGCAATACCTCCAGTGCGTTTCGCTCTGCATCCCCGCTGATGTGTCGTCTGACGAGAAAGGCGGCCATGTCGGCAGCGCTGCTTCCGCCAGCGCATGATCCGCGGCTCCGATCGAGATTGAACAGGCGGTCGGAGCGAACAGGATTGCCGGGGAACTGCTCCCGGTAGGCTTGATAGTGGAGCCAGCTGACACAGGTCTGGTGTGTCTTCATCAGGCCAAGACGCGCCAGGATGAATGTGCCTGTGCAAACTCCGATCAGCGGAATTTTCTGTGTTGCGGCTTTCTTCAGATAGTTGGCGGTTTGATCGTCGATGGTGATGTCGGCGTTCAAAAGGCCGCCGACGACGACGATGTAGTGGAATTTTCCGGGATCGATAAAGTCCGATGTCGGCGCGACCTGAACACCGCAGCTCGATGTGATGAGATGCCGCGTGCTGCCCAATACCTGCCAATCGGCCAGGACTCTGCCCGATTTGTCTGCTTCGTCGCTTGCCAGTCTCAGCGTATCGATGAACAGGGCAAAGGCGGAAAGAGTAAATGATCGTGCAAGGATGAACCCGACCTTCAAGGGATCGCGTTTCACTTCCTGTGTGACCGGTTTCATGGAATGCCTCGCCTGACCAAGCTCTTCTACTTGAGCTGGAAACCATAGGCTAAAGGATCTCGATCGTCGACGAAGATCGTGTTGTGGCCGATGATCCTTGCCCAGCCTGCAACGCTGGGCTTAATGCCCTTGAAGCGTCCGATTTGAACTTCCGACTCGATGCATCCCTCGAATATCGTGCCGATCAGGCTCTCCTGGCGAAACCTGTCGCCGACCTTCAACCGGCCTTTGCCATGGAGTTGAGCGAGGCGGGCTGAGGTGCCGGTGCCGCCGGGGGAGCGATCTATCGCCTTGTCGCCATAGAAAACCGCACCCCGTCCATCGGCGTTGTCATTCGTCGGCGCATCACACCATAGGGCGTGGTGGACGCCTCTGATCCTCTCATCCTCGGGGTGAACCGGATTGCAGATCGGCTCGAGCGCGTCTCGAAGCTTCCTGCTGATGTCGACGATCTCGTCACCCGACATGCCGCCCAATCCAGGCCAGTTCCCCTGCGGTTCGATGACGGCATAATAGTTGCCGCCATAGGCGACGTCGACCGTCAGCGTTCCAAGCCCCGGCACATCGACTTCGATGTCCGCCGCATGCAAGTAGCTTGCGACGTTGAACATGCGGACGGCCTCGACGAATTCGCCGGGCTTTTCGTAGGTCACATCCACTCGACCGGCGGGCGTTTCGATGGACAGCTTGCCGGGAGTGCGTGGCGTGACCAGCCCCTCCTCGACCGCCGCCGTCACCAGACCGATCGTACCGGCTCCACACATGGGCAGACATCCGCTGACTTCGATGAAAATTACGGCAAAGTCGCAATCTTCGCGATAGGCGGGATAGATGATGGCGCCGGACATGATGTCATGTCCACGCGGTTCGAACATCAGCGCTTGGCGAATCCAGTCATGGTTGCGGACGAAAATGTCGCGGCGGTCGGCGACCGGAAGGTGAGGGAGCAAAGGGCCGCCGCCGGCGACAAGCCGTACCGGATTGCCGCAGGTGTGTGAATCGATGCAGAAGAAGCTGTGGCGCATTCGATGATCTTTCCGTTTGAAGCAATTCCAGGAAAGGTGCGGAGCGGTTTTCCGTCCGGAATTGCTAGATAACAAGGAGCTAGAGCGGTTCGGAGATTCCGCGAAAAGCTGAACCCCTCTAGCCGCGCTTCGTCGATGACCGGGCGCGATTTTGCAACGCGCCCTTTGACAGCCTGTCGAGCAGGATGGCGATGGCGACGATCGCAAGTCCTGCCCGCAGCCCGAGCCCCATTTCCATCCGGGTGAGCCCCCGCGTCACCTCGGCTCCAAGCCCGCCGGCTCCGACGAGCCCGGCAAGAACGACCATGGCCAGCGACAGAAGAATGCATTGATTGAGGCCGACGAGCAGGGTCGGCATTGCAGAGGGAATCTCGATCTTGAAGAGGATCGAGCGCGGCGGCGCGCCCGTGGCTTGCCCAAGTTCGAGAAGGTCCTTGGGCACCTGGTTGAATGCTAGCGTCGTCAGCCGTAGCATCGGTGGCACACCATAGACGATCGTCGCGATGATTGCCGGCACGCGGCCGAGGCTGAAGATCATGACAGCCGGGATCAGATAAACCCAAGGCGGAACGGTCTGCATGATGTCGAGCAGAGGCCTTACAACCTTCTCGAAGGTTTTATAGCGCGATGCAAGGACACCCAGCGGGAATGCGATCGAGACGGAGATGGCGACTGCAACCGTGACCAGAGCTAGCGTTTGCATGGATGCAGCCCAGAAACCGGTGAAGAGGCAGAAGGCGAGCGCGACGGCGGTCACGATCGCAACCTTTATGTTAATGGCAAAGGCTGCGAGAAGAACAGCGATGACAATCACCGCATAGGGCGGCAGGTAAAGAAGCGTCGCTTCGATCCCACCGAGCACCGCCTCGATAAGTTTGGTGATGCCTTCGAAGACCGGATGAAAGTTTGTGTTCAACCAATCGACAACGGGAGCAAGATACCTGCCGGGCGAAACGCGGAGAAGATCGAGGTTCATCTTGCACCTGCCTTGGCGCGGCCGGCCGCGCTCTGTGTCAATCTGTCTAGTACCATCGTCAAGATGACGATCGCGATCGCAGCGTTGATGGACGTGGCCATGTCGAGCGTGCGCACGGCGCTGTAAATGGTTTCGCCGAGGCCGCCGGAGCCGACGATGCCTGCGATCACAACCATGCCGAACGCCATCATCAAGCTTTGGTTAATGCCCGCCAGGACACTCGGGATGGCAAAGGGCAGCCTGATCTTCGTGAACATTTGCCATGGTGTGAGGCCGCTCGCATGTCCCAATTCTATAAACGCTGGCGGCGTCATTCGAATACCGAGGGAGGTCAAGCGGATGGCGGGCGGCATGGCCACGATGAAGGTCGCAACGAGCGCGGTCGCGGGGCCAAAGCCAAGAAGGGCAATCGCCGGAAGAAGGTAGATGTACGGCGGCAGTGTCTGGATGAGGTCGAGGACCGGCTCCAGAGCCCTGTCGAACCATCGCATGAAGCCGGCGGCGATGCCGATCGGAATTCCAATAACAAGCGCGAATATGGTTGCGGTGGTGACGAGCGCAAGCGTGCTCATCGTTTCGTTCCACAGTCCCATGACAGCGCAGAAGAACAGGCCCAGCCCTGCCAGTATGGCCGACAAGGAACTAATCAGACGCCATGCGAGAAGGGCGGCGATAATCACGATGACGTAGAAAGGAGCCAGGTGAAGCAGCCAGAGGACGCCGCCATAGGTTCCCTCGAGGATCGTCCTCAAGGGAGTGAACAGCCAGTCGCCGTTGTCGCTGATCCAGCCCAGCGCGTCGTCGGTCCAGGTATCGAAGGTATCCGCAATGACCGAGATGTCCATTTTCCTAGGTCCTTCTACGCAGACATTTGTTCTTGCGCCGAGGAACCGGCAACGCCGCGAAGCAGTCCGCGGGTGGTGACGACACCGATGATGGAACCATTGTCGACCACTGCCACGGCATCGCGATCCGACCTCATCGTAAGGTCTATGAGTTCGCCGATGTCCGCTTCCGCTGAGGTCTTTAAAAGCGCGTCCACGTCATGCTGCGGTTGCAGGCTGCGATACTCCGCGATCGACTGCATGACCGAGTGAGCTTTGACGAGATGAATCCTTGATATGCCGGCGACGAAATCGGCGACATAGTCGTCGGCAGGCTTCGTTACGATTTCTTCGGCGGTGCCCACCTGAACGATGACGCCGTCCTTCATGATGGCGATGCGGTCGCCAATGCGGATGGCCTCCTCAAGATCATGCGTGATAAAGACCGCGGACTTGCCGAGCGACTTCGTCAGCTCCCGGAATTCGTCCTGCAACTGGCGGCGAATGAGCGGGTCAAGCGCACTGAACGGTTCGTCCATGAGGATGATTTCGGGATCGGCCGCCAAGGCCCGGGCCAGGCCAACGCGCTGCTGCATCCCGCCCGACAGCTCGGAAGGATATCTGGAGGTCCAGTCGGAGAGGCCGACCTTGTCGAGCGCCGCGCGGGCAGTCCTGTTGCGCTCGTCCTTTGCAACACCGCGGACTTCCAATCCGAAAGCCGCATTTTCGAGGACCGTGCGATTTGGAAGCAGCGCCACGCTTTGAAACACCATGCCGATGTTGCGCGCTCGCATGTCCCGCAGTTCGGCCGCGTTCAGTTTGGCGATCTCCTTACCCTTGATCGTGATCCTGCCCATGCTCGGCTCGATAAGGCGATTGAGAAGGCGGACCAAAGTCGACTTGCCGCTGCCGGAAAGCCCCATAATGCAGAAGATCTCGCCGCGACGAACCTGAAGATGGGCATCGGAGACACCGACGACGCAGTCGAACTCGTCAAGTACTTGCTTCTTGGAGAGTCCACGCTCGGAAACGGCCTTTACAGCGGCGGTCGCCCGCGCACCGAAAATCTTCCAGACATTCTGGCAATCGACCAGGATTTCACCGCTGTTATCCATGACAGTGTTCATTGTCTTCCCCGCGCGGCCGGTCCATTGCCGGCCTGTTCGTCTTCGTTGAGGGATACGGGCCGCGCTGGCGGCGGCCCGTCGTCGGCATCATTCGCCCTTGATGTTCTCCCAGCGCTTCAGGAGATCGGCGTGGCTCGTGGTCCAGTCCTTGATGGCATCGTCCATCGTCTTGCCGTCATTTACGGCGCTGTTGATCGCGGTGATATCGGCAAGCGGCACATAGACGCTGGCGATGACCTCGCGGGCGTGCGGATAATCGGCGGAGAAACCTTTCTTGCCGATCCAGTAATAGCTCTGCGGCGGCGGGAAGATGCCCTTGGGGTCCTTCAGGAATTTCACGTCGTATTTCTGCATCATCCAGGACGGTTCCCAGATCGTCACCGCGATCCATTCCTTGCGATCAACGGCCGACTTCAGGGCTGCGGTCATGGCTGCGGTGCTGCCTTCGACGAGCTGCAGTTTCAGGTCATAGCCTTTGACCGCGTTGGCGGTATCGCGCATCAGGCCCGAGCCCGGCTCGATGCCGACGATCTTGCCGCCGAACTTGTCGGCATTGGCGTTCAGCTGGTCCATGGAGTCGATCGGCACATATTTCGGGACGGCGACGCCCTGGAACAGGCCATGCGAAACGGGCGAGATCTTCTCGAGACGCTTCTTGTTCTTGTCCCAATAGTCCTGGGCGACGTAGTCGGTCTGAGAGGCGAGAATCTGGATGTCGCCCTTGCTGAGTGCTGCATAGGCGATGCCCCATTCGGAGAACGGCACGACCTTCACGGTGTAGCCGGCATCCTCCAGCACCTTCTTGGTAATGCCGGTGATCGGCGTCAGGTCTTCCCACGACATCGTTCCGACGGTGATGCTCTTCTCTTCCGCATGGGCGGAGAACACGGTCATTCCGACCATCGCGGCTGCGCAGAGCGCCTTCCACAAAGTCTTCATTTTTCTTAGCTCCTAGTTTTCGTTCCCATTATGTTGAAGACCTGCGGTCGGCGCAGTCTTCATATTGCGCGGCGACGGATCATCCCTCGCGGCCTGCGCGCAATTCCTGCAAACGGATCACCGAATTGATGCCGAGCCATGCGAAGGGTTCGGGTGGCAGCCGGGATGGTGCGGGGTGATCCATGTATTGTTCGAGATGTTGGGAGGTCGTGCCGGTCGCCAGTTCTGCGGCCATGATGCCTGCCAATGTGCTCTTGACGGTACCGAGCCCGTTTTCGCAGCACGCCGAGTAAAGTCCCTGGTCAAGCGCGCCGAACGCCGGCACATGGTTCCGGCTGAGGCAGAGGCGCCCGGCCCAGCTGTGTTCGAAGGGGATGTCCTTTAGCCCGGGAAACCGCGCATCGAGCGAATTTCGATGCTCTTCGGCCATTTTGGCCATTCGCCGATCTGAAACGGTAATCGCCGTCTCGTAGGTGTATTTCGTCCGGATGACGATGCGCGACTGTCCGCCCGAGGTGATCTTTCGCACCGTCGCACCCATGGCGTCGGCCGGAAGCAGCGCCCATCTATCCCGTCCCGAAATTCTTCGGCCGAGATCTTCGGCTGGGAATGGAGCCGTCATCGAGGCATAAGCAAAGATATGCATCAGACGGCCGCCGAAGTGGCCGAAGTCAGTGATGTGACCGTTGACACCGAGGATAACGTTCGGGGCGATAACCTTGCCCCGGGTGGAGCCTGCGGTCCAGGTTCCACCCTCGCGCGTCAGGGAGGTGACGGGCGAGCGCTCGAAGATGTCGAGCCTGTGCGATAGCCCCGCGGCAAAGTCGCGAACATAGTCGGCCGGTTGGATCAGCACGGCGCCCGGCGTGAAGAGACCGCCGAGATAATAGTCGGAGCCGGTAATGTCGCGCATTTCGGCGGCGTCGAAAAACATATGCTTTTCGCCCGCGCTCCTGAGGGATTGGCTGAAGCTGATGTTCAGCTTCATTCCACGCGCAGTTGCCGCCGCATTGATCTTGCCTGCAGCATCGAAAGTGTCGGCCGACATGCCGTATTCATCGGCGGCCTCCTTCGCAAAGGCGATCGCAGCCCTGTTCTGAGCCATCTCCAGGCGCGTGGCGTCCAGACCGCCGCTCGAATATTCGCTCGATGAAAGGTTGTGCGGGACATCGATCATAAAGCCGGAATTGCGGCCCGATGTGCCCTTGCCGATTTCGCTTGCATCAAGCACGACGATTTTATCGTCGGGCCGGAGCTGCAGCAGCCGGCGCGCGGCGGAAAGCCCGGCGAAGCCCGCGCCGATGATCAGCCAGTCCGCGGTCACGTTGCCGTCCAGGCTCCGGATCGGGAGAGAACGTCGACTGATCGCCTCCCAGCCCGAGATGCCGTTTTCTGCCGGCAAACGTTTGACGGACTTGGTGATCATCGGATCGTCTCGTCCACCGAGCGATCGGAGATGTCGATCCAGATGGTCTTCAGTTCGCAATAATTGTCATGGGCGAAGATCGACTTGTCACGCCCGCCGAAGCCGGACTCCTTATAGCCGCCGAACGGTGTCGTCGCGTCGCCTTCGCCGAAGCAGTTGACGGTGACGAGGCCAGCCCGGATGTCGCGCGACAGCCGGATCGCGTTCTTCAGACTGCCGGTATAGACCGATGCCGTCAGCCCATAATTGGTATCGTTGGCAAGAGCGACGGCCTCGGCAATGGTGTTGAAAGTCGTCACCGACAGGATCGGTCCGAAGATCTCTTCCCTGAACAGCCGGCTTGCGGCCGTGACACCGTCGACCACCGTCGGCTCGACGAAGATGCCATCATGCGTTTCACCGCCATGGGCAATCGTCAGCTTCTCGCTTTTGACGTCGTCGAGGAAGGATGTGACCTTCTCGTAGTGGTTTTTGCTGACCAGGGCGCCGACGCGGTTTTCCGGGTCAAGGGGATCACCCGTCTTCCACTCGCGCATATAGGCGCCGATGCGCTTCAGCAGGTCATCCTTGACTTTTGAATGGACAATGAGGCGCGAACTGGCGCTGCAGTTTTCGCCCATGTTCCAGAAGGCACCATTGACGATCTGCTCGGCGACGAGATCCAGATCCTCGGCATCATCAAGCACCAGGGCGGGGTTCTTACCACCGCATTCGAGCACGACCTTCTTGAGGTTCGAATCGGCCGAATAGTGCAGGAAGCGACGGCCGGTCGGCGTCGAGCCGGTAAAGGCCACCATGTCGACATCCATGTGCAAGCCGATCGGTTCGCCGACATCCTTGCCGCCACCGGGGACAACATTGAAGACGCCGGCGGGGATGCCTGCTTCATGCGCGAGCTCCGCGACGCGCAGCGTGGTCAGCGTCGTCTCCTGCGCCGGCTTGACGATCACCGAGCAACCGGCAGCCAGCGCCGGGCCGATCTTCCAGGCCAGCATCAGCAGCGGGAAGTTCCAGGGCAGGACGCAGCCGACGACGCCGATCGGCTCGCGCACCACCATGGCCAGCGCATTCGGGCCGACCGGATTGGTGTTGTCGTAAAGCTTGTCGATCGCCTCGGCATGCCAACGAAGGGTATGGATGGTGTCGGGCACGTCGACAGTCTGGCACTCGCGAACCGGCTTGCCGCTGTCGAGGCTTTCCATGACCGCCAATTCGTGACGGTTCTCTTCGAGAAGCCTGGCGAACTTAATGAGCGTCGCCTTGCGCTCGCCGGGCGACAGCTGACGCCAGCGGCCATCCTCAAAAGCCTCCCTTGCCTTCAAGACGGCGTAATCGACATCGCTGGCATCGCAGGCGGCAACTTCGGCGAGGAGCTTACCGGTGGCCGGGTTCGTGGTCTTAAACGTCTTGCCGGAGTTGGCAGGGCGGAAGGCGCCATCGATGAAGGCATTCGTCGGGAAGTGAAGGCCGGCCGCGATCGCCTTATATTCTGCTGCGGTCAAGGGTTCATGCATGATTGGCTCCCGACGTGATCTGGGCGACCGTGCGCTTCAGCGTGGTGACAACGGTCTCAAGGGTTCGCTTTTCTTCGGAGATCAATCCGCGCAGCGGTGCGCGCACCGGGCCGGCCTTCAGGCCGATGATCTCGCAGCCATGCTTGATCGACTGCACGAACTTGCCGCATTCGAGGAAGTCCATCAGGGGCAGCATGGCCGTCATGATCGCCCGGCCCTTGTCGAAGTTCTTTTCGATGATGCAGGCTTCATAGAGCGCGACGTGTTCGCCCGGCAGGAAATTCGAGCCGGCGCAGACCCAGCTCCTTGCACCCCAGGCAAAGAATTCGAGCGCCTGATCGTCCCAGCCGCAGGACAGCGAAATATGCGGAAACTTCCGCGCCAGCAGATGGAGGTTGCCCATGTCGCCGGAGCTTTCCTTGATCGCTCTGACGTTTCTGGACTTGCCGACGCGGGAAAAATATTCCTCGCCCATCATCACTCCCATGCGGGCGGGATAGTTGTAGAGCATGATCGGCAGGTTGGCGGCCCGATCGACGGTCAGCGCATGAATTGCGTTTTCCTTCTCCGTCGGCAGAGCATAGGGCGGCGATGACACCAGGATCGCATCCGCTCCGATGTCCCTCGCGGCCTTTGCGTACTCGACGGAATCTTCGGTGCGTGTCGCACCGGTTCCGACGATGAGCGGCAGGCGGGTGCCGACGACTTGCTTGGCGTAGGCGGCGAGCTCGAAACGTTCCTGGCTGCTCTGGGCATAATATTCGCCGGTGGAGCCGCCGATAATGATGCCGTGGACCTTGGCCTCGATGAGGGATTCCAGGACAGCTGCAAACGCGGCTTTGTCAATTTGACCGTCCTGTCCAAGCGGGGTGATCGCCGGGGTGTAGATGCCTTCGAAATTCAAGACGATTTCTCCATGGATGCGGCGGGCATCTCGACGAGCGCATCCGCCTTCATTCCCTGTGGAGCGATGAACATTTCCATGTTCTCGCGCGACAGTTCCCAATGCTCGAACACCAGGTCCACGACAGTGTCTTCGTCATGCCGCGCGATCGCCTCGATGAAGCCGTCATGGTGTTCCACGGCAAGCTGAAGCCGCTCGCGCATGTCGTCGTTTTTCGGTCTGAAGAAGGTGTGGCCAATCCGTGCGTGATCGATCAGCAGGCGGCCGAGGCTCGGTTGCAGATAGGCGTTGAACGACATCTCGCCGATGATTTCATGGAAACGGTTGTTTTCGAGCACCATGGCTAGAGCGTCGCCCGAGGTGCTCGCCGAACGAAACCGATCCTGCGTTTCCTTGAGGTCGACGAGCTGCTTTGGCTTGAAGTTCTGAACCGCCAGCCTGCCGATTGCCGCGTAGATCATCGGTGCGACGAGGAAGAAGTGCCTGAGGGTCTGATGGTTCATCGGGCTGACGCGCGCGCCACGGTTAGCGCGGATGTCGATGTAGCCTTCACCTTCCAGCCGTCTGAAGATTTCGCGCACGGGCGTGCGGGAGAGCCCGTACTGCTCGCTGAGACTGACTTCATCCAGGTCCTGATCAGGATCGAGCTCCATGGTCAGAATTTGACGTTTCAGATCGTCGTAAAGACTGTTCTTCCCGCCCTTCATCACGACCTCCTCCTTGAAGTTTTGCCGGAACCGAGCCCGGCGGGTGCCTTGCCGATGGGAGAAAGCTCTCACAGCCGGATTGATGAGTCAATGAAATTGTATAATTTGCGTACACAATAGATGTTATAAGAAAATACAATCCGGAAATGGCGGATGCTTTTTCAGTCGTGCCTGGGAAAAATGGTCCTGGATGGTGGCGGCGCGTTGGTTTGAGTGGCTCCTGCCATGCTATCGAGAGCACGCGCTTGCGATTGAGAGCGCGGTAAATCCATCGGCGAGGGTTTGGAGGGGTCCAAGCCATTTCAGAGTATGATTTGGCCAGGCTCTTCAATCTGAAAGGAAGGGCTAGGCGCAGCCTTTACGATCTCGGGCGAGCGATCTCGGCGCAATGCCAATGCCGCCATGATCGTTTGATTGATGCCGGCCATGATCGTCGGCAAGGCAAGTGGGAGCTGGACCTTGAAGAGCTTTTGCGCATGTGATGTTCCAAATGCGTCGGCCGCCTCCAGAACATCCCTGTCCACGAGGCGTATCCCGAGACCCGCTCAAACGGCCATCAGGAGGTTTCTCCCATGCTCATCGATTTTGAAAACGCCGCGGAAAGCCCATTGCGGACAGCGACTTCGAACCCGGATGCGCGCATTTCCTCGATCGCCGCAGCTGTCGTGCCGTGATAGGAAAGAAACGTGCGAACTATGTCGCCGGGACACTCGGATCGGCGCTCGAGCAGGCGGCCGGCGCCCACCAGCAGTGTGGACACGGCGCGCTTGGCGACGTCGCAGTCAAGCCCATGATCGATCGCGTCATCCATCATAGCGGCGGTGAGAAGAGCCGGGAAGGCCGGCCCCGAACCCGTCAGGCCGGTCAGATAATCGATCGCACGTTCACTGCCGACTTCGTCCTCGCTGCCGCAGGAGGCAAAGATCCGCCGCACGATTGCGCGATCGTCTTCCGGGAGCTGGTCTGATCCGATCCATGGGGTGTAGGAACATGAGACCTCGGCTGCCGCGTTCGGCAGTGCACGAACAACCCTTTCGGTTGCGTGCCGGGCCTTGAGCGCAGCAAGTCGGATGCCGGCCATGACGGAAATGACAAGCTTGCCGGATGCGTCGATCGACAAGGCGGGCCAGTCCTGCGGCCGCACAGATAGAAGAACGACGTCGGATTGATCGACAAGCGCCTGGTTGTCTTTCGTCCAGAACGCGTCCGGGAAAGCGTCATTCGGCTCGCGTCGGTAGGACATGGAGAGGTTCGACTGCTCGACTATGCCGGCCTTGAGGACTGAGGCGGCAATTGTGCCGCCGAGCCATCCGGCTCCGCCGACTATGCCAATCCTCAGCGAACCGCTCATCTCATTGCTCCTACTGGCCGGGTTTGTATCCATGCCTTGCGAAAAAGCGATCAAGTTCGCGCTGCTGCGGAACCTGGCCTGTATAGATTGCGATGTATTCGGGAATGCGATGCATGCGCAGCGCGATACTTTCCTTCGACTGCATTGAGATGTAGCCGATCTGAACCAGGTAGGTCGTACGCGCCCGGACGTCGGCGGTGGCGGCCGAATGACCGAAGCGCGTGAACATTCGGGCAAGCGCATCCATGCGCATCTTATCGGCATCCTGAACGTCGTTCAGGATCTCGGGCGACTGAAGGGCCCAGCTTCGAATTGCAAACTCAAACTTGCTGTCGAACAGCTTTTCGTCGAGCCAGCAGTCAAAAACGTTCAGCATCGCCTCCGCCAGGGTTTCTGCATAGGCTTCGGATTGCCTGACGATGCCGCCGGTATTGGTATCGCGCCAGCGCGCAACCAGACCTGCCAGCAATTCCTCGCGATCTTTGAAGAACCAGTAGAAGCTGGTGCGCGATAGATTGAGCTTCTTTGCGAGCGGCAGGATCTTCACCGAATCCACGCCGGATTCCAGAAGAGATTCATAGGCTGCCTCCAGCCATCCTTCCTGCGATCCGCGCCAGCCGCTGTCATTCAGTGTTTGATCCATATGGTATCTCCTAACAAATTGCGGTGGGGCGCACAATGAAAATGTACATATATGTCATGTTCATCGACCTTAGTGTTTTCCTTGTTGACACATATGTACATTTTCCCTAGCGTCACTGCCTGCGTACCTAATCCGGAGCCCGGCGCATGTCGAACGATCCTCTCCTTCAGCCATTTCAGATCAAGCACTTAACGCTCAAAAACCGCATCATCGTCACGTCGCATGAGCCGGCCTATCCGGAGGACGGGATGCCGAAGGAGCGGTATCGCGCCTATACCGTGGAGAGGGCCAAGGGTGGTGTCGCATTGACAATGACGGCCGGCTCGGCCGCTGTCTCGCGCGACAGTCCGCCCGTCTTCAACAATCTGCTCGCATATAAGGACGAAATCGTTCCCTGGGTTCGGGAGATGACGGACGCCGTCCACGAACAGGGCGCCGCCATCATGATCCAGCTTACCCATCTCGGGCGCCGCACGCGCTGGGACAAGGGCGATTGGCTCCCGGTCGTGGCGCCGTCGCATCACCGGGAAGCGGCACATCGCGCATTTCCGAAAAAGCTCGAGGACTGGGATATCGAGCGCATCATCAAGGATTTCGCCGATGCTGCCGAGCGCATGAAGGCCGGCGGCATGGATGGCGTGGAATTGGAGGCCTATGGCCACCTGATCGATCAGTTCGCCTCGCCACTGACCAACGAACTCGACGGCCCCTATGGCGGCCCGCTCGAAAACCGCATGCGCTTCTGTCTTGATGTGTTCAAGGCGATACGAAAACGGGTGGGGGACGACTTCATCCTCGGCGTCCGCTATACCGCCGACGAGCGTCTTGGCGGCGGAACGGACAAGGCGGACGGAATCGCGATTTCGAGGATGCTCAAGGAAAGCGGCCTCATCGATTATCTCAATGTCATCCGTGGCCACATTGACACCGATCCAGGCCTCACGGACGTCATCCCGATCCAGGGAATGGCCAGTGCGCCTCATCTCGATTTTGCCGGCGAAATCCGCGCCGCGACGAATTTTCCGACCTTCCATGCCGCCAAGATCCAGGATGTTGCCACCGCGCGTCACGCCATTGTGGCTGGAAAGGTGGACATGGTCGGCATGACCCGCGCCCATATGACCGACCCGCATATCGTGCGCAAGATCATAGAAAAGCGTGAGGACGATATCCGGCCCTGTGTCGGCGCAAACTACTGTCTCGACAGGATCTATCAGGGCGGCCTGGCATTCTGCATCCACAATGCGGCGACCGGACGCGAGGCAACCATGCCTCACATCGTGGAAAAGGCTCCCTCGCGCAGGAAGGTCGTCGTTGTGGGGGCCGGGCCGGGCGGGCTTGAAGCTGCCCGCATTGCCGCCGAGCGTGGCCACGAGGTCGTGGTTTTCGAAGCCGCGAACAATCCGGGCGGCCAGATCCGGCTGACGGCCCAGAGCGAACGTCGGCGCGAGATGATCAGCATCATCGACTGGCGCATGCGCCAATGCGAAAAACATGGCGTGACCTTCCATTTCAATAGCTGGGCTGACGCCGAGACGATCGTCGCTCAGGACCCGGATGTCGTCATCATCGCGACCGGCGGCCTGCCGCATACCGAGGTGCTGTCGAAGGGTAACGAGCTGGTCGTGTCCTCCTGGGACATCATCTCTGGCGATGTCAAACCAGGCTCGAATGTCCTCATCTTTGACGATGCAGGCGACAATGCCGGGCTGCAGGCGGCCGAGTTCATCGCCAAGGCTGGAGCAAAGGTCGAGATCATGACGCCTGACCGATCATTCGCGCCGGAGGTCATGGCCATGAACCTTGTCCCCTATATGCGCTCGTTGCAGAAGCTCGACGCCACCTTTACCGTGACTTACCGGCTGGAATCGGCCGAGAAGCAAGGCAATCAGATCATTGCCACTGTCGGCAGCGACTACGGCGGCGTTTCCAAGCAGCGCGTGGTGGATCAAATCGTTATCAACCATGGCACCATTCCGCTCGATGAACTCTATTTCGAACTGAAGCCGCTATCGAAAAACCTCGGAGAGACTTCATACGATCAGCTTTTGGCGGGTGAACCACAATCGATCACGCGAAATGCCGAGGGCAAATTCCAGCTGTTCCGGATCGGCGATGCCGTTGCGGCCCGCAATACCCATGCGGCCATCTATGACGGGCTTCGGATCGCAAAGGATCTCTGACACCAGAAAGCGCAAAGCGCACGATTGAGATGATAAGGAACCCGCAAATGGCAGGACGCAGCGTGCAGCTTCAATCTTTCCTCGACGCTGCGTCCGCCGCGTTCAACCATTTCGCAAAGGACACAAACGCTCGCCGGTCGCTGGCCGAGATATTTTCACGGCTTCAAACGCCTGGGAACGAAAGGCACGGCGCCGGAAGTCGGCTTCCTGTGTGCGGATACCTTTCAAGCGCGGTTGCCGTTGCGACCGCCTCCGATCAACTGACAATGATGATCGCCCGGTTTCAGGAAATCGAACCGCGGTTGATATGGCGACGCCGTAAAGACACGTCCGGGACCTCTAGCGGGAACTTCGAGGATGGGCACGCCAACGCGATGATCGTCGGGCCTGGCGCGCTGGAGGAAAGGTCCGATGCCTGGATCGGCGTTACCCTCATGGCGCCGGGCGTGCGCTACCCTGATCATGACCACGCGCCTGAAGAGGTCTATCTGGTTCTGTCTGACGGCGAATTTCAGCACGGAACGTCCGAGTGGTTCAGCCCGGGACTTGGCGGTTCCTTCTACAATCCCGCGGGTATCAAGCACGCCATGCGATCGACAAACGCGCCGCTGTTTGCATTCTGGGCACTTCTTCCAGTTGCCTAAGCGAAATGACGTGTTCGGTGAGGTCGGTCGGGCATGCGTGGAGCCTGTATTGAGAATTGAATTATTCGGATTTGCTTTGGTACAGGCCTTCAATGGAAGTGATACAGTAAGCCTTGGAAAAGACAGGCGTCAGATGCTGCGGAAATTCTTGGGCCCGCGCTGCGGGACGCAGATCCGGGAAGCATGACTGGAGAACAAGCGTAGCTTGATCGGGACATTCCGCTCGGTCCGGAAGGGAAGGAGAAAACCCATGAATATTGTGGCGATCCACCCGACGGTGGATTCAGGATACCGGGCAACGGACGCCTCCTTTGGGGGAGGAACGCTCGTTTGCAATTGCACGAGCAACGCCGTGAAGGTGAAAGTCAAAAGCGATATTGCTCATAATCACGCATGCGGATGCACGAAATGCTGGAAGCCCGAAGGAGCGGTGTTCTCTGTGGTGGCGGTTGCGCCTTCGGACCAGATCGAAGTTATCGAGAATGGCGACAAGTTGGCGGTGGTGGATACTTCGGCATTGATCCAGCGTCACGCCTGCAAGCAATGCGGGGTTCACATGTATGGGCCCGTCGAGCGGGACCATCCCTTTAAGGGGTTGTCGTTCATTCATCCGGAACGCTTCCAGGACGGAGGTTGGGCGGCCCCCGGCTTTGCGGCGTTCGTCTCGTCGATCATCGAAAGTGGCTATCAGCCTTCGAAGATGGACGGCGTTCGTTCGCGGCTGAAGGAGCTCGGCCTCGAACCCTATGACTGCCTGTCGCCCGCCCTGATGGATTACATCGCCACCTGGACAGCCAAGAAGAGCGGTGCGCTTGCCGACTGAGAACGCGTGTGGGAGCGTTCAGCCGGCGCTCCCGCACTTCCTCGCACGTTCAAACCGAAGCAACTCAGATGTCTTCCCACGGAAACGTGTCGAGCCTTTCGGCGCCGGCGGTCGTGATCAGCACCTGTGTTTCAAGTTTAATGCTCTCCGATCCATGCTCGGCGATCAGCGCCTTCCGGATTGAGGAAGGCCCGCTTGCGTTCGTCCTTGAAAACTGTCGTGCCCGCTTGCTCCGGCGAAGAAATATTGCCTTCCAGCATGCGCGTGAAACCCTGTTGCTTGGCGGGAGGCCGCGTGACGCGTTGTTTAACGATCGACGACCAGATCGCTCAGCGGCCTGGAGCAACAGGGGAGGAAAAGCCCGGCATCGATTTCGCGTTGCCTTATTCCGCCATTGTGATTCATCTCGACCGAACCCGAGATCAGCTTCGACTTGCAAGTGCCGCAGACACCGTTCGAACAGGATGACGGCAAACGCACGCCGGATTTTTTCGCCGAAGACAAGACCGTCTGTTCGCTCGAAACCTCGATCTTGCGCGCCTGCTTGGCGAATTCGACCTGAAAGAGCCGGGTGCGCGGTATCTCCTCCACGACGGTCGCAGGCTCGTCGATCACCGCGGCATCGAAGCTTTCTTCGATGTAGTTGAACGTGGGAACACCGAGTGCCGATGTTATGGAGCGCGCCGCTGCCATGAAGGGTGCCGGGCCGCAGCACATCACAATTCTGTCGGCGACATCAGGCACCGCAAGCTTGATGAATTCCGGCGAGATGCGCCCGGTCAGACCGGGCCAGGACGGTTCCCCGGCAACGACCTCCGGCAGGAAGTGTAGCCGCAATCCCTTCATCCGAGATGCAAGCCAAGAGAGTTCCTGGCGGAAGATCAGATCGGGCGGTGTTCTGGCTGCGTGGACGAAGACGATATCGGCCGGTTCGCAACGGTCGGCGAGATCGCGAACGATCGACATGACAGGCGTTATGCCGGAGCCGCCCGAAAGCAGAAGAAGCTTTCGCACCGCTTCGCGGGGGCGGATGAAGTGACCGAGGGGGCCTTGCGCTTTGACTGTCATCCCGACGGCGAGCTGGTCATGCAGCCAGTTTGACACCCTGCCGCCGGCAACCCGCTTGACGGTGACAGTAAAAGCATGCGGTCGATGCGGCGATGACGAAATGCTGTAGCAGCGCGGCTCGCTTTCATCGGCAACGGGGAAATCGAAGAGGAAATACTGGCCGCTTTCAAAGCTAAAGCACTTGCCCTCGGGCGATGCGAAGGTAAAGCTGCGCACATCATGCGTTTCCTGCTGGATGTCGATGCAGACCAGCGCGTCGTCCTGTTCCTTGTCCCAGATTGCCGGACCACCTGGATTGCCTTGCCTTTCCAAGAGTTCAGTAACCATGGGCGCGCATCCGATCGATATACCAGGTCGCAAACTTGTCGAGATTGGTTTCCGAGAAGCGCGAATATGGGCCTGGCCGATAGGCCGGGTCGAGCGTGCCCGCATGCGAGCGGGCGACCAGGCTTGCGTCCTGGTCCGTCGTGGCGATCCAGACATCCGTCAGCTTTTGGAGATCGTAATCGGCCCCTTCGACGGCGTCCTTGTGCACAAGCCACTTGGTTCTGACCAGCGTCTTGCCGGCGGAAAGGGGGATGACAGTCGCGACCACGGCATGATCGCCCATGAAATGGTTCCAGCTATTGTGGCCCCACAGATGCGTGTCACCGAGATCCTTTCGGGTCATCTGGCCAAGCAGCTTCGAAGACGCCGCCGTCGCATCATGGGTCTGGGATTCGCCGGCACCGGAAATGATGAGCCGCTGTGTTCTGAAGTTGGTCGCGCAATCTGTCAGCTGCTCGACGGCTGCAGAGGGAAAGCCGTCTGCCTCCCAGGCCATCGTCCGTTGCTCATAGAGGCGGAAATGCTCTTCCGCCTGAGCGCGATCATCAGGGCTCAAGGTCTCGGGATCGAAGCCGAAATCGAGATCCACGAATGAGACGCAAAGTTCAGGGTGGTTTGCGGAGCAATGATAGCATTCACGATTGTTCTCCATCGTCAGCTTCCAGTTGCCATCCTCGATGACGTCTGTCTGATAGGCGACCTTCGCATTTTTGATATCGTAGGGCGCCAGCCGCTCCATCATGGCAATTTCCAGAGCGTCGATGTCCTCGGGAGGATTGTCGGCAAGACAGATATAGATGAGGCCGCCGATTGATTTGAAGGCAACGGGCTTGAGGCTGTGGCATTCCTTGTCGAACTCTTTGCCCATGTGCGGAGCATAGCTAAGCTCGCCCGTCAGCTCGTAGGTCCATGTATGGTACGGACAGACGAGCTTCGAAATGATCGTCTTGCCGGCATCAAGAAGGCGGGAGCCACGATGGCGACAGACATTGTGAAGGACACGGATTTCATTATCGTCGTCGCGCAACAGGATCAGGCTGGTATTGCCAACGTCGACAACCATGGCGTCCCCGGGCTCCGGTACGTCGCAGTCGAGGCCGACACAGATCCAATGCTTGTGGAAGAATACGTCCATATCCGCGTTGAACACGTCTTCGCGCGTGTAGAGACCCGCCGGCAGGGAATATCCGTCGGCACGGGCGTCAAGGAGGGCCGAAATTGAGGAAGGAAGCCTGTTTAGCATGAGCACCTCTTATGCTTTAATCCCTGCAGCGTGCGCCTGCTCAGCCGTGCCTTCAACGGCATTAATTCTCAAGTTGACATAACGAAAACTTATGGGAGGGGAGTAGTCGATGCGGTTCCGAAGGCGATTGCCCTCATTGACCGGACTGCTGATGTTGGAGGCTGTACTTCGGCGCAAAAGTTTTACGGCCGCCGCCGAGGAATTGGGCGTCACTCAGGCGGCGGTCAGCCGACAAATCGCGTTGCTCGAAGATGAACTTGGTCAGGCCATGTTCCTGCGCAAGCATCGTGCAATCGAACCGACCGCCGCTTGCCTCACTCTTGGCTCGTCTTTGGCACAGAGCCTTGCCAATATCGCTGACACGATCGAGGCGATCAAAGCGTCGTCCGAGGCCGTGGTCACGATTGGCGCTACCGTGGCATTCTCGTCCTTCTGGTTGCTTCCGAGGCTTGCGGACTTTCGCAGCCGCAATCCGGGTATCCAGATCCGGGTCATTTCGCAGGATGCGAAGATCGATCTCGATAGCGGCGAGGTCGATATCGTCATCCGCTATGGTTTGCCGCCCTTCAGCGATGGTACGGTGATCGCCTCCCGGGGAGACGTGATCATGCCGGTCTGTTCCCCCGACTATCTGAAGAGACGCGCGGCCGGTCCTTTGTCGGCAAAGGATGATTTCATCGAAACGGATGCGGCCGACCGCTCCTGGTTCTCCTGGACGCAGTGGCTTTCCAGATCGGGCGCGACATTCGAGGCAAGAGCTTCGCTCCGTTTCAACCACTACACGGAAACGATCTTCGCCGCGCGAGCGGGGCAGGGGGTTGCCCTTGGCTGGGGAGTACTTGTTCAGACGTTTCTGGACGATGGAACGCTGGTGCCCTGCGACGATTCCCAACTGATCGAGGAAGCGCGCTACAATGTCTTGCTTCCGTTAAAGGCAAGGCGGGCGGTTGCTAGCGACCAGGCAGCAGCCTGGCTCACTGCGATGCTGCACGGCTGATCCCAATAAGAGTGGATATTGATCTCGTTGCCAGCCGAGCGCTCTCCAGATTGTCTAAACATGATAAGCGCCATTTGGTGTGTTCCCTCAGACTTGTTTGGCGCTTGTGATTCAAATGACGAGTATTTGCGGTTGAGGATTTGATTAATGTCCCGGTCGCAGACTTTGCTGGTCAGCATCCGTTCTACCGCTCGGAATGATCCGCCAATAAGAGTTGCAGACGTCGTCAGTCGATCCAGAACCTCGATCGATAGTGTAACTGTTTGACGCGCTGCCTGATTTGACGCGAACCCGTCTCATGGTCAGGGACTCTCGCAGGGTGATAGGATGCCATCACGCGAGCCAAGGCCATCTCGGCTCGTCGTGCCGCCGGAGATCTTTCGCGTCGTGACGAAGGTCCGCAGCGGAATTTCGGGATAATCGAGCACATTCAGTGGATCGTTCTTTCGTCGGTGCGGTTCCTCAAGCAGATTCTGAAATGCATCACGACTGTTGCGCAAGATGAAGGTCCTGTCGAACCGTTGTCGAAATGCGGCGGCCGATTGTGGTGAGGGACGTTGCTTGTCGGCCTTCAGCGCCTTGTAGGATAGCCAGACAAGATTCCGCGAAGTTTGCGGGTCAGTGCGAAGTGGCAAAGAGGGTAGAGCCGAGGCAGAAATCAGTAGTTGTTTTACTCTGAAGCGGCCCAAGCTGTCCGTCGTCGAATGATTTGAGACTTTTTGGGCTCTGGAAGAATGGAGTTTCCGGCTCAGTTTGCGGGTTGATTTAAGCCGCTTTGGCCTGGTGGTTCAAGCGGCGCTGTCGGATAGTGTCTCGTTTGATCCTTTCACGTTCGAGCAGGATGGTCTGGCCGCGTCCGAAGTAGACGTCGGCCGGAGTGAGATTGTCGAGGCTCTCGTGGTATCGGCGATGATTGTAGTGCTCGACGAAGGCCGCGATCTGGGCTTCGAGGTCTTCCTGGAAGAAGTAGTTTTCCAAGAGGATGCGGTTCTTCAGCGTTTGGTGCCAACGCTCGATCTTGCCCTGCG
>JUHI01000045.1 GCA_000799755.1 Martinezella tropici | reverse complement strand
ACCGCATCCTCTTGGAAAACTACTTCTTCCAGGAAGACCTCGAAGCCCAGATCGCGGCCTTCGTCGAGCACTACAATCATCGCCGATACCACGAGAGCCTCGACAATCTCACTCCGGCCGACGTCTACTTCGGACGCGGCCAGACCATCCTGCTCGAACGTGAAAGGATCAAACGAGACACTATCCGACAGCGCCGCTTGAACCACCAGGCCAAAGCGGCTTAAATCAACCCGCAAACTGAGCCGGAAACTCCATTCTTCCAGAGCCCAAAAAGTCTCAAATCATTCGACGACGGACAATCCTTCAGCGGCAGAACCGTTCCGACGAGACGTATCTCCTGCCTGACATCGTCGATCCGAGCGATCGTCACATGAACGGGCACCTTGGCCGGAGCGCTGCGGGTCGGTGCCGCTGTCGGCCTCGAACCGACTGCCATCATTCCACCTGTGATGCCCGCTGCGCACACAACACCAGCAACCAGGAAGAATAGGCGACCCATTCTGCGTGGCTTCGCTGGTAAATCCATCTGCTTTTCCTCTGATGACATCTCTTGGAACTCCCTATTGGCCAACTGAAGCATCACGCTCTTGATGATATCGATACGGTAGAGCCAAGAGTGCGATCATCATCTAAATGCATATTGACTTGTCATCGTCTGACGGAATGTTCAGAGCATAATTCCCGTCACGTTGCATGTTCAGCTAATATCAACGGAACCACATACGTTGAAGTGCACGCTCTCCGTCGAATAATTGATGTTTCAATGCGCCGCAGATATGGAGGAAAAGAAGCACATATATAAGATATGACGTGTAGTTATGTATTGTCATCGAATCTTGAAATACTTTTTCTTTGATCTCCGGGGCGAGCGCGCGAATGAAAGATATTCTTGGCCATTCAAACGCGAAGAAATAGTGCATGGGATGGTTTGCCGCATCTGCCCACGCGGAATCAGTTATCCAGCCGGTGAGTGGCATGATGAACATGACCGCGTAGAGCATGGTATGAGTGATATGCGACGCGGCAATCTCCCAGCGCTGATATCCATCAGGAGATCTTGGTGGGTGATGCGCCAGGCGCCAGATGAGCCGCATTACGGCCAGGCCGAAAATGGTGATCCCAATAGACTTATGCACCGTCAGCAGCGACGCAAATCCATCATCGGACATGAAGGGCCAAATCCATGCGAGAAGGATATTTAGAATGATGCCCAGGGCAATCGACCAATGCAGGAAGATCGCCAGGCTGCTAAAGCGTTCGGTGCTCGTACTCACTCTCGAACCTCACTCGTTTCATATTCGGGAATATCGCTATCCCCTGAGCTATTGGCCTTTCGACCAGCAAATCCAGCTCAATGTCTCGCACTAGCCGGCGTGGCAGCGACTAGTCGGATAACGCTTGGCAAAGTGGTGTTTCCACGCCCGTTTATGTGTCGTCAACGAGACATCGTTCATCACCAACATGATCGAGCTGCGGCCTCGCCGCGCAGAGATCCGTGTGGCCCAGATATCGGATCAGGATTTCGGGCCGACAATTGGTCCGGTGGCGCGATAACTATAACCACGACTAAGATCGCCGTTCATCATCAGGCCAATCTGGCAATCCTTGGCACCTGGCTCGCGAACCGCAGGACGAGTGTCGGCGATCGTCATGCCCTTCGGCAGTTCGATGCGATAGACACCGATTGTATCCGTCGGAGGAACCGGTCCCTTCCCGATCCCATCGATCCCTCGTTGCCCTGATATCAACCCGGTACGACGCAATATCTCGGGCATGTGGCAGGTCGCATACCAGCTCTCGAACCGATCTTTGACCGCCTCGTTGGGTACGGTGAACACGATCTGGGCATAGGCTTGGCGCGGTGTATTGCCAGCCGGAATCTTGGTATCCGGCGCCTCCCGGCGCTGCGGTGCTCCAGACAGGCGATACACGTATCTTACGGCCGCTTCGGGCTTGGTGCCGGCACAGGCAGGGGACCAATGAGCCTCATATTCCTTTGCCACTGTCGCTCTGTCTTCGGCGGACGTTTCGATCAAAGTGAGGAATTTCGGCAATCTGACGCTAACCCCACCGAACATCTGCACGTCGTTGAATGCAAATCGTTGACCCGACACGAAGCCGGGTCGGCTCGCCAACTCTGCGAGCCTCCAGTCAACGCAACGGGCATAGCTTGCCTCCAACGCTGGATTGACGTCGTCAAACGCGAGAACGTAGAACCGATCGACAGCTGCTGCGGTGCTGATACCGGCAGCGCCAAAACTCAAGAAGGCGCCAAGCCACAGAGCAGTACTCATTCCAGTGATCGCCACACGAAACCTTTCTTCGCCTTTCAAAATCGGCGAACACTTAGTCTCAAGATGTCCCAGCAGTTTGCCGAGGATACATTAATGTGTGTCGGGCCGCGCCTGCGCTTTCATTTCGTAAAATCGATTGCGCCTTTTGGCGTAATCGAACAGTTGGCAAACTGTGTCGTCGCGAAGAAGTGGTCGTGATTGACAGACTTTATTACAAATTTTCCCACGACCGTCTTTGGTCAAAATGCTAATGTCAACATGTCTTGTCGGGAGGAAGGAAGCCAATCTGCATATTGTAATCGTTGATGACCACAAGGATATCCGCAACCTGCTCAGTCGCTATCTGAGTGAGAATGGATATCGTGTGACCACTGCCGAGAGCGCACTTGAGATGCGCAGGCTACTGGAGACGAGCGCGCCTGATCTTGTCGTCCTCGATATCATGATGCCGGGCGAGGATGGTCTTTCGCTGTGCCGGCATCTGCGTGAAACCACGCACATCCCGATCATTCTGCTGACTGCGGTATCTGCGGAGACTGACCGGATCATCGGACTTGAGATGGGGGCTGACGACTATGTCACCAAGCCCTTTAGCGCCCGAGAACTGCTCGCGCGGATCAAGGCAGTGCTGCGGCGTGCAAACAGCATGCCGCCGAAAAAACAGCATCAAAAGAACCAGCGTCTGAGTTTTGGGCCATGGGTTCTCGATCTCAGCCGGCGCGAACTGCTCAATCGGGCAGGGCTGGCGACACCCTTAAGTACTGCGGAGTTTCGGCTGCTGACGGTTTTTCTTGATCATCCGCAGATAGTTCTGGATAGAAATCAATTGCTTGATCTCACCGTCGGGCGTGCCAGTGACGTCTTCGACCGCAGCATAGACAACCAGATCAGCCGGTTGAGGAAGAAGATCGAGGTCGATCCCCGGAATCCGGAGCTCATCAAGACATATTGGGGTGGAGGCTACTGTTTCACAGCTGAGGTCGCGGCGACATGAAGCGATTCTGGGGCAAAAGTCTCGCAGCACAGATCATCTGGTTCATGCTGCCCATCATGCTGCTTGCCCAAAGTATCGGCTTCCTCGTCACGGCTGACGACCGGGCCGCCGAACTGCGCGAGATTGCGCTCGACGAGTTCATCGTCCGCTCGACGACAGCGGTGCAACTGATCGAGACGACACCGCAGGCCTATCAGGACGCCCTGTTCCGGGCGATGGCGACCAACTATTCCCGTTTCTGGCTGACGAATGACGGCCCTGGTGAGCTTGATCGGTGGAGCCAGGACGCATGGCACAAGCTGCACGAGCCGCTTCTCGAGAATGCTTCCGGCAACGCCAGCGCCTCAACCGGACCATGGGGTTCTGCCGATAGAGACAACTCCACCTGGGGCATGACCGACAGCCCTGTGTTGCAGTCTACGAACCGCATCAAGGACACTATTTGGGAGCCGATCGAACTCAAATCCGAGGAACAATCGACGCTGGCGCAGATCGTTCGTTTGGACGACAATTACGGCGCCGGGCTGGTGGCGAAACTGCCCAACGGACAATGGCTGAACGCTGCCTATGCCAAGCCGCCGAAGAAGTTCGTTTGGACCTCGCCGACCACGGTTTCGCTCGCGATCACGGCCGTCATGCTGTCGGCGCTTGCGATCATTGTCGCCCGCCGCATCGCCCGGCCGATGAGACGGCTCACCCATGCAGCGGAGTCGCTTGGCCGCGGCGAGCAAAATGGCCATGTTCCCGAGGAAGGTCCTGACGACATCCGGCGAACGGCCGTCGCCTTCAACCAGATGCAGGAGCGCCTGACGCGATTTCTGGCGGATCGAACGACCATGCTCGCTGCAATCGGCCATGATCTGCGCACCCCCATCACGACGATGCGTCTTCGGACCGAATTTATCGCAGACGACGAAACCCGATCCCGCCTTCTCGATACGGTCGAGGAGATGCAGGCCATCACCGATGCCACGCTCGAATTCACACAGGAACAGTCGGTCGACGAGCCGACCCGGCCCGTCGATGTCGCAGCGCTTGTCGAAAGCATCTGCGAGGATCTCGCCGATCTCGGTCGTGACGTTCGTTTCCGCGAAAATGGCGTCATCCCCTATCGCTGCAAACCGGCGCGCCTGCGCCGCGCTATCCGCAATCTCATCGAAAATGCGCTGCGTTACGGACATCGAGCGGATGTATCCATTGCCAGCTCAGCTGCCGGTGTCGACATTGCTATCGAAGACAATGGTCCGGGTATTCCCGACAAGGAGATGGATCGCATGTTCTTGCCATTCGTACGCCTGGAAGAGTCCCGCAATGCCGGCACGGGTGGCATAGGCCTCGGCCTGTCCATTGCCCGGACGATCGTGCGGGCCCACGGCGGCGACATCAGCCTGACCAACATGGCGAACGGACTGCGCGCCGTCATCCATCTGCCGCCAATCCCGGGCGGATTCATGCCGTACGAAACCTCGGAAGCCGTCTGATGTTTTCCTTGCGCAAACGTCGATCGGTATCCGGGATGACCATCCGGCAGGACAGCCGACCTTTCTTTGGGTCTGGAGCGCCTCCCGCCGAACGGCGCTGGTTCCGCCTTTCGATTTCGAGCCTGCTGTCGATAATGCTGGGCGTGTTGATCATTGCCGCCGGGTTGCCGATCCTGCTTGTCGGCTATTTTGCGACGGAAGACGTCTCGCGTCGCCTGCTTCGGGATCGCAGCGAACTGCTGCTGACATCGGTGACCGCACCGATCGAGGTACAGCTTACCGCAGTCGCGCAGATGACGGACACGGCGGCGCGAAAACTGGCGGAAGGTCAAATTGAGCCGGACGGCAGTCCCGCGTTCGTGTCCTTCGTGCAAGGTCTGCTTGCCGCGAATGATCATATCAGCCGCATCGCCCTGGTTTCTCCGGACGGGACCTTGAAGCGCTGGTCTCATGATCGTATGGAAACACTGACGAACGACGATGGCTTGGCAGCACGCCGGAACTTGCTAACGCAGGCCGCCATCGACGGGAAGAGCAACTGGTCGACACCGTTCATGAGCAATGTCGATGGCGAGATCGTCATGACCTATCGCGCTCCGCTCCGTCGCGGCGATGCCTTCCTGGGTATGCTGACGACTGTCGTATCGCTGCGCGATGTCTCCAGCTCGCTGCGGGCGATCGGCGAGGAGTTCGACGTCGTTCCGTTCCTTCTTGCTAATCACCAGGTCATCGTCGCACATCCGGCAATGTCGCAGACGAAACCCGCCAATGAACCTCTGACGATCGACAATCTCGGCGATCCGGTGATGGCCGCCATCTGGAGCGACCAAAGGCCGATCCGGGAAGCCGGCCTGTTACGCGGCGTGCGCGGCCATTGGACCTTCATCGATGGCGTATCCTACACCTACGTTTATCGCGATCTGCGGCTGGACAATGGCGCCGATCTGCTGGCCGGCTACTACATGCGCTCAGAGCTGAACCAGCGCGACCGGCTGATGCGATATTATGTTGCCGGTCTTGGGGGAATAGTTCTGATCGGCGCGATAGCCGCGGCCGCTTATCTGGGCCGGCGGCTCGCGAAACCAGTCGCAGCCTTTGGGGAAACGTCGAAGGCGATCGGTCGTCACGACTTTTCCAATATTGATCTCGACAAATGGCGTGCAAGTCGCTTCAGCGAGATCGCAGGGACAGCTGCGGCGATTTCCGACATGGCCAAGGGCATTCAGTTCTTCCAACGATACGTACCGCAAACCCTTGTCCAACGGTTGCTCTTACTCGGGCATGAGAGCAGCCGGCCGGCAAAGAGGCACATGACGATCCTCTTTCTCGATCTCGAAGGCTATACACGGTTCTCCACCGGGCGCGACGCCGACGATATTGCCAGCTATCTCAATCGCTTCTTCACCAGGATCGGCCCATTGGTCGAGGAGGGGGGCGGAACGATCGACAAATATACCGGCGACGGCCTGATGGCTTTCTGGGGCGCACCCGCGGACAATCCTCATCACGCACGCGATGCGCTTGTATGCGCTTTCCGGATTGCCGGCACGCTGGCCGCTCATCTGGAGGAGGAGGCGCGTTTGTACAGCGATACCTGCCGCGTGCGCATGGGCCTGCATACAGGCGATGTCGTTGTCGGCGATCTCGGTTATGACGGCCGTATCGACTACACGGTCGTTGGCGAGGTCGTTAACGGCGCCAAACGCGTCGAAAGCGGGTTGCGCGGCCTGGCGATGAGCCACTCAGTCGTCGTTGCGGCTACGCAGGAAACACTGACTGCCTCAGGCACGCCCGAGGCATTCCAGCGCTTCGAACAAATCGGCGATAGACAGGCGTGGCGTATCGAACAACGAGCGATTGGCCAGACTGAATAGCACAAGTGATCCATGTCCAGGCCGATGGTGTACTTATTGGTTAATTGCGCCGCCGCACTCCTCATTGCATTTTGCAAGACGCGCGGTCCGTTGAGTGATGCATGAAATGCAGGGGAGTTTGCCCGAAAGACCCTATGCTTACTCCGCCAGAGCCTTGTCCATTGCGACCTTCTGCGCCGTCGACGGTTTCCCCAGATAGAGTACGGGCTTTGCTGTCTCCTGGATCTCTCCCCATACTTTCGTCCCGTCCGTGCTGAAGAGGATCGCGGCGTGGCCATCATTGGTCGCGTGCTGCTCGGATATGGTGGTGATTGAATATTCAACCGTACCAATCGTCACGGCCTTCATGGGATTGCTGACGAAGCCATTTTCCATGTCGTGCACCCAGCGGGGCGTTCCCTTGCCGATTGCATCATCGTATTCCACGATTTGGCGTGGGTCGGATCTTTCAGGACATCCCAAAGATAGACGTCTTTGGCATGGGTGGCGCCCGCCATGCCCACAAGGACAAGTGTTGATATCATCAGACGCATAATTCCCCCACTTGCCAATGGATGATGTTTCGCCTGCGCGCTGCGCAGGCGACAGATTCGGTGGCCACAGATAATTCGACGACATGGCCGATGACAGACGATTTCCAAAATCGGAACGTGCGTGCACTTGTTATGGACGATCCTGCACCGGAATGGGCTCCCCCCTTGTCCGGGGCGGGCTTATTAAATCCGGTTCGTGGTTGGTTTTCACCAGTAATCATAGGGTTGAAGCGAAGAATACAGCTGCGGGAATGGAGTTCGAAGGATGCTACCGACCTTGATAAGCCCGTTCCGCCAGAGCACCACCCGAACATGAGAAGGTTATGCCGTATGGCTCGTTGCTGGCGCCCCTTTTTCCTGCACTTTGTCGTTGCGGGTTTGACAGTCCTGTCCGGCTGCGTGAGTGCGCAGAGCGACAGCGGGTTGCAGCGACGGCTTGACGGCCTCGTGGGCCAGAATATCGCGGCCGCGGTCGCGGAGCTGGGACCGGAAGACCGTAACGGCGCCAACACGCATACGAATATCGGAACGCCGCAAGCGCCGATCATTCCTCACCAGTGGAGCCAGTTCGGCAGCACCCAGCATACACGCTTCGTCCAGACCGGCATCGACTATTCCGGGCAGTGGAGCAACCAGGTCGCGCCGGGCCCAAATGGGATGGTCATTACGCCGACATATGAGCCGACTTATAATCCGACAGGTTATTACCAGCAGCAGGGCGAGTCCTGCTACCTGACGATCTATACCAACGGACGCGACATTATCACGCATTACGACACGACCGGCGGCTATTGCGACAAACTCTTTTCCAAGGGCTGATCCGAGATGGGGCGGAAATCGCCGTTGGGCGACACGGCACAGCGTTGATTTTGGAAGTATGCAGGAATCTCTCCATTGCAGCGTTTCCTGGCAACCCGCCGCACTAGTGCTTTCGGACGAAATCGCCGTCAAGCGTATAGCCGTCTCCGCCACAATATGGTGCCGCAATCGCGTCCGTAAGTCGGATCGAACCTCGCTTCAATACAGCCCCAAGCGCGGGCAAACCGGGGCTGGCAGCATCTCCCTGCGGGGAAAGATCAGCCAAAACATTCTGGCGCGTGACGGTGCCCAGGAAAATGCCCGCGGCGATCTTTCCTTCGGCGATGAAGCCGCAATCAGCCGGGGTCGCGGCCCCATTCGGTATGCCGCCGATTTGTACCACTAGCCTCACGCTGCCGGAACTATCCTCGACCGTGATCGTTCCACCGCCGCTTTCGCCATCCTTTCGCTCGTAGGTTCCCGCCGATCCCGAAGCGTGTCCCATTGCAGGGAATGTGATGGCAATGATCGAGACTAGAGAAGTGTATGCATATCGTTTCACGCTGCCCACTGGCTTTTCCTTCTATTCTCTCGTTGCAGACGGCTACGAACAACCTTGCCTGAGCACGCGAGGCGCTAAAAAATGGCCTATTGCCACATTCTAAGGTTGCCCTAAGTAATCATTCTAGGCCGGGGGGCCTCGAACTACATAATCCTATGGCGCAAACATCTTCGACTCTCATTTTCACTTTTTCCACGCTCGATTTTCCCGAAAAGGATCGGTTTCATGCCTGGGTGAAGGACAATCACTGTGATTGTCGGCTGCAGGATGATGATCCCTTCGCGTTTAATGCGGCTGCCACCGGCGCGGCGCTCGGCCCGCTTATCCTGTCCGGGAGAAGGTGGCTCAATCAGGACCGGGCTGCCGCGTATGAGGTCCGTAGAACCGAACGGCTGATCCGGACCGATGGCCACGATTTCTTTCGGTTCACCCTGGTTATGCGCGGCCGCTTTCTCTGTCGATGGACAAGCCCTCAATCGGTCAAGGCGGCGGGTGATCTGTTCGTCCTTGATGCGGCCCAGGTTAACGAATGCATGGTGGAGGCCGACGATGTAATTTCCCTGGTGGTGCCCAGAGCTCTCCTCCCGAGCCAGACTGAACTGCTGCACGGAAAGACACTATCAAGCGGCGTGGGACGTCTCCTGGGCGATCATATGCTGTCGCTCTATCGGAATCTGGAAAGTCTGCAGGAGCGCGAGATTCCCTATATCGTTCAATCGACGCTGCAATTGCTCACGGCCGCAGTCTTGGCGACGCCGGATGCCGGGCGTGAAGCAGGCGGTCCGGTTCGCGATCTATTGCTCGGCCGCATCCTGCGCTACATCGATGCGCATTTGCTGGAGGCCGATCTCGCCCCGGATCGCATTTGCCGTGAGGTCGGAGTGTCACGCGCGAAGCTCTACCAGTTGCTCGAGGGTCATGGTGGCGTCATGCGGCAGATACAGCGCAGAAGATTGCGGCGTGCCTATCAGATACTGGCCGATCCCAGTCGGCCGCGACAGCACATCGCCGAGGTGGCATGGAGCCATGGCTTCGCTAACGAGAAATACTTCTATCGTCTGTTCAAGGCCGAGTTCGGCCATACGCCGAGCGAGACGCTGGAAAGCATGTCCGTTCCAGGCTTCCTAATGAAGAATGCCGCAACTCATGAGCGCCACCAGGACCAGACCGGCGGCCCTTCCGGCTGGTCGCTTCCGTTCGGTTTGCCCAATGACTAAGGCGAATATCGGGAAGATGGCGACAATTGCACTTGCGGCGGATCTCATGCCCGCGACGTTGTCCTACGCTTCGCGTCCCACCTTGTCGAAGTGGCTCCGCAGTTCCTGGTCGCACCCTATTGCCTTGATGAGGGTGACGTCGATCGGATCTTCGGGGTCGATCGGGAAGACGGCGACGTCCAATTGGCAGGTGTCGCCATATGCCGGCCAATTGGGATAGCGATGGCCCAACAGAAAACGCTGAAAACGGAATATGGCGCGGCCGTTGATTTCTTCCGCCGCCGGCCAAACTGGCGGCGACGATTCCATCTCCCAATCGGCCCGATTTCGCTGCAATTCCTCCAGCGACTGCTGGCGAAAGATATCGGCGTGTTCGATTGCCTCGATCTCGGAACGGAAGCCAGAGCCGAGGTGGATGTCGCCCCAAAGATCGGTATAGTATCGGTATTCGCTATGTCTTATCACCAGCCAACTCGATCCCCGTAGCCGCGCTTGCTCGATGCAAATGCCGGCTTCGATGGGGACGTGATACGGCGCCGCAATTTTCCAGCCGCTGCCTGGAATAAGTGGCTCGAGCGAAACGAATGGGGTCAAGCTTGCTGCCTCATTTGACGAAGTCCAGAATGTTCGGTAGCTCTGCCTTGGACTATGAAAGCTTGGTGTGAAAGATACAGTAACTCCTCCGACAGAGCGGAGCAAATTGAAGAGCCTCGTCAATCGTGCAATCGCTGACGACGTAATGGGTCGTCGACATGTTTCCTGCCTCTCCATCGGTAGACGCTCATGAAAATTCTCGATCTGAAGAAACCTGCTGCAGTTGCAGTCATCATCTTTGCTACGAACAGTCCGTGTGGCGCAGCCGAGCTGAAAGCTTATTATAGCAAATCCGCCGTGCAGCCTGTTGTGGCACAGCCCCTGCAAGGCAACGAAATCAGCATACGCTATCACGTTCTTCCCGAATCCACCTTTTATTCCGCCGGCGTCGATTATGAAAAGGTCGGGGAGACGCTGAAGATCTCGGTCGTGCGCAGCGCGGTCGACACTCGGGCGGTGCCGATGGCGCGTACCGTTTTGCCGCTTGACGGTCGATGGGAGGCGGAAGTGCACATTCCCTATCACGGAGAGAAGGTCGTGCTGATCAGTACCGATTCGGAAGATCAAATATATCCGTGACCATCCGGCGCCATCGTGCAGCGGGCTCTACAACGCTCCGTATCCGATGGCTCGCACGGCATGTGGAGATTGCCGCCGAAATGGATCGCCTCCATTCCAACACCAGCGTCGGACTCCAATTCTGGACGGATCTGTACCTCATGTGGAGCCATCTGGACCTCGCGATCGCTGACATGTCTTGAACGGTGTCTGACCGTTGACTAGAGAATGATGCTTTGCCTCATCGAATGGCGCCCTATCGAATCCATGCCCGTTGCTCTTCGTATTTTCCGATCGTCTGCCAGCGGCGCTCTGCTGGCCCTGATGCTGGCTGTGGGCGGCGGCCCTGTCACGGCGCAGCAGAGTTCGAACGCCAAGCTCACGGTGCGATCGCACGTTCCGGGATTGAAGATCACACTCCTGTCGAAACTGCCGAAGGCGCCAGAGACCGTCTCGCCTGCAGAGATGTGCGGTCCGCCCTTCAATCCGAAGAGCGAGGGTGGCAAGGTGGCCGCAGCTCTCGGATGGGGCGTGACCGCGGAGGCGCAACTCGGAACTTATCAAGCCGTCAGCTTCGCAGGCGGCTTCGAGAACGCGGCCAGTGGTACGTGCGAGATCAGTGGCGGCAATGTCGCCATCTTTAGCGGTGGACAGCTCGTCGCCGTCATCTATGCCGACAAGAGCGGCAAGGCGTCGATCGGCAGGATCAGCATGGCGAGCAATGGGTTGCGGATACTGGACGGCGATCTTGTTCCAATGCCTGTCGGCGATGTCAGGCTCACCAGTGAGCACGCCATCGAGGTTTTGCCGCTGGCGAACGAGGAGCCGGTCTGCGACGGGCGGGGTATCGTGCCCAACATCTATGGCAGGCCTGTCATTGAGGCGCGGAAGGCGGTTATCGCCCGTGGGTGGAAGCCGTTCCGCAGTCCGCCGTCCTCCTATCCGGATCACGAGGGCGAGGATCTTCGCAAGGATGGGATCGTCGAAGCGACCGGTTGTGTCGGGACTGGCCTTGCCTTTTGCAGTTACTATTATCGCAACGGCGATATGGAGCTCGGTGTCACCAGCGTCGGTGACGGTAAGCCGACAGTTTCGGCATATGATATCGCCTGCGAACCATCAAAATGGCATAAGGCGGACTAAGGCTCGCCCCTGAGCGATCTGCTGCCGGGAGCGGGCCTCGAAGTTATGTCTTGCTATATTTTGCAATGTGCATCGTCTCGCCTGTTTGAGGACGCTCCTCTCTCTCATTTGCTGAAAGGATTGGACTTGCCGTCCCATTCGAGAGGGTTTGCGCCGGCCGCAGGCTGCGATGTCGTGGCGTTCTGCTGGCTGGCATTTGCATTGCCGTCGTCCGATTTCGGCTGGAACCGCGGCGAGAAGTGCGGCAGCAACAGCCGAGCCCAGGAGCGACTGATCTTGGAGGCTTCGTCCGGGCAGCGGGCAGCGCGTTCCTTGGGCAGCATCCCGTTGTCGACGATCGCGCCGTTGTCTTTCGGATCGAGCCCGTAGACCATGCACAGCAGATTGAAATAGCGCTGGGCATCGAGCGAATGTTCGTCGGCGAAGGACGCGACATCCGGGCTACCGGAAGACTGGCTGTTGACCTTGAACCACACCGAGGCCAGTTGCAGAACACGTGTAATATCGTTCTTGGTTTCGCTGTCGTCGGCGTGGGTCAGAAGCAAGACGGCAGCAAGCTGATCCACCGAGTCCTCCTCGCGCCCCACCGCTGGGAGATCGAGTAGATCGATCAGCGCGTGCCCGGATTCGTGCAGCAGAATGAAGCGCAGATTATCGCGCACGAACTCTATCGTCAGGGCCTTGGGATCGGAGGAGCCTTTCGAGAGGGCCTGTCCCATTTGCAGGAGGCTGTCGATCATCTCTTAACAGAGGAAAACGGCACCGTTCTCTTTGTTGTAGAACGCGTTTATGGTGCCGCACTGCCGCGTGACATAGTGCAGCTGGCGCGGTGTCACGAAAAGCCCGTCAAGACCGTCGATTTCCGGAATGTTCGAGAACAGATGCGTATCGACTGCCCATTGATAGGCATAGCGCAGATTGGGATCCTGCGGCGGGAAGTAATGGTAGACGAAGCGCAAACCCTTGCCGTCCGACGTGACGAGAGAGCCGTCCGAAGGTGGCGGCAGAGCGTTGGACTTTTGTTCCGTCACACCGTCCTGGCTATCGCCCGATTGTGCGGTCTGTACATCAGGCGCCGCCGCGGTCTGTTGCGACGATTGTGCCGGCGCGTTTGACGATCCGCCTCCCGTGTCGGCTGCGGTCGATTGCGTGCCCTTGTCGCCGGCGCCGGCCATGTCGGCGAGTTGCATCAGCGTTGGATAGCTCGGATCGCCATCGGCCGGATTGTCGCCGAAGGGATAGAAACTGTTGGAAATGAGGACGGAGATATTGTCGATGACCTTGCTGGGTTCGTTTGCATTCCAGCTCAAGTCATAGCCGCGTATTTCGTTGCCCCTTTGTTCGAAGCGCGAATAGAATTTTCTGTCGCCCGAAGTACCCGATACGATGAACCAATTCTGCCGTTTGAGCTGATAGGTGACTTTGCTGCCCTGATCGTCGGAGAGGTTCTTGAACAGTGCATCGATCTGGCCCGCGCCGGAATTGGGAAAGCGCGCGGTCTTCAGGGCAAGCACACCATCGGCGGTTTGAAGGGTTTCTCCGCCGAGCTTGTTGTCCTGGCGCTGCGTAAGGAGCGCGGCAGGATAGGACATGGTCACGCCGGCTTGGGATTTGTCTATCGGGCGCCATTGCAGCTGCTTGCGCAGATCGAGTGCCGCGCCGCCCAATTCCAGGGCATCCCGGGCGGAAAGCTTGCCGCTGGCAGGGCGATTGTGATCGCGCTGGTAGCTTGCGATGGCATTGCGGCTGCTCTGGCCGAAGGCGCCGTCGGCAAAGCCGTTGTAATAGCCGAGGACGATCAGTCCTTCCTGGCTGAGCCGCTTCTCCCAGATATTGAGCACGCCTTCGATGGAATCGGAATTATCGAGATCGAATTGCGCCGAGTTCTGCGCGAAGGCCGGCTGAACCATTGCCGGGAGCGGGGCGGCGAGAAGAAGAGCCAGGGCGAAGATGACGTTCCTGGAAGAATAACGCCTCGGTGCAAAGTTCATTGTGCGTAAGCTCCGGTTCTCTAGATGGGTAGTCAAAAATGGGGCGCGTTCGGTCGCAAGCGTTGCTTGTATCGAGCTGGAAACTAGTGCACCGGCACAGTTTGCAGCAGCAGCACATCGATATCGCGATCGGGGGCGTAGTTCTTGATGTTTACTTCGAACTGTGTCGGACTGATCTTTTTCACGCCATTGCCGCAGAAGGATACCAGCGTCTTCGGATCGCCCTTGTCTACAACTAGCTTGAAATCGCCGATCGGTCCTGCCCAGTTGCCGCCTGAGGTAATGACGTAGGACAGATACTGCTCGAAGACCTGGAAGGACTTCAGATTGTCATTGCCGACTTTTTTGTAAAGTGAGCTCGCTGCCTTCATAAAAGTCTCGTCGGTGCAGAACCTGTCGCGATAAGATTTGAGCTGGTCGTCGTCCATATCGGGAGAGCCGAGCGACAGGGTCGATTGGCTGCCGACGACCGGGACATAGCTCTGCTGCACGATCACATCCTTCCCCTTTGGAAAGGTCTGGCTGCGCCAGTATTTCGAACGCAGCGTCCACAGCGGATAGAGAGTGGCGGGCTGTCCGTTGTATTCGCTAACTCCCGGATCGAAGATATTGGTGTCGGCCAGCATTTTGCGCTGGGCATCGGTAAGGCGGCCGACCGCTGCCTCGGTGGCCTCCACGGTCGGCACGAGAGGGATGCCCAGGGCCTTGAGCTTGTCGGTAATTTCCGTATCTGGCTCGCCTTCGGCCGTTAGGAAGGCTCGCTGCTCGAGCTGGGAGGAAACGGGCCCGCCATCGACGATGGTCTTGAATTTTACGAAATTGTCGCTCGTCGCATCGGGAACGACAGTGGTGGAATTGGAGCCGCCGCCGGTAAATTCTGGCATCGGGAAAGCGATGGTTGTCGTATAATCCGCAGCTGTCAGATTGCGGAAGCGATAGGAAATCCGGATGCCGGAGGTGGACAGATATAGATCTTCCGAGACGAGCGCGATCTTGTCCGTTTTCTGAAGGACCAGGCCACCGGTTCCCAGGGCAGCCGTGCTGTCATCGGCAAGGGCGGGAGCGGACAGGAGCACCAGGGCTCCGCAGGCAAATGGAATAAGGCGCATTGCTCGTTCTTTCCGAATGGGGACTAGTTCGGGGTAGGCGAGACGTCTCAGGAACCGCTCTTGCGATAGATCGTACCGTCGAATGAATACATCTCGCCGGAATCGGGATTATCGGCGTCGCCATTCACGAAGACATCGTGAAACTCTCCATGCAGTGTGCTCTCGACTCTTATGGCGTGACGGAAGCCGCTGAAGACGACCGAGGCCTTGCCTGCGGATGGGACGGATACGATCCAGACCGGCCCGACGCCTCCGCCCGCGTCGCAGCGATTCGAAGTCGTCACGAACCAGGTCTTCGCGTGGACGGAGAGCGATGGCAAAACTTCCTTGCCCACCAGCTTGCAGATTGGCGGATAGTTGGGATCGCCTTTGACGGCTTCGGCGACGTCGGGCGAAGGTGTCGCCATTCCGGTATCGTTGATCGACCAGATACCGGATGGCTTGCCGCCTGCAGCCGGGATCGGCGCAGCGTCTGTTGGCGCGACAGGCGTGCCGTTTCGGGCGACGACATCGGCGGCCAGGTCGAAGCCCGCGACGAGTTCCTGCGGAAGGCTGCCCGCCTCAAGTACGAATTTGCCCGCTTGCGAATGCCAGATCGCGACGCTGGATTGGTCGTCGCCGCTAGCGGCGCTTCTTGTGTAGGTGACGCGAACGCGGTCGGGCTGGGGCAGGCCCGTTTCGACCCTGCCCGTGATGGTCACGACCTTGCTGTCGTCGGTTTCGGCGCCACCATTCTCCCAGCCGACAGGAACCGTGCCGAGGGACATGATGCCGCCGTTGCGAAACGCATAGAAGTCCATTGAATGGCTGGAATAGCCCTGTTGAGACATCCCGCCGCTGACCATCATGCCGTCATCGGACCCGAAACGGGCAGCCGTGATGTCTCCAGCATTGCCCCAGGAGCCGTTGCCGTCGGCGAAATTGCGTTTCACGGTAACAAGCCGTGGCGTCGCGCCAGAATCGCGAAAGAAATAGGCCGATAGATGGGCGCTCTGACCATGGGCACTTTCGCCCTGATCCGTCGTTGCCGTGATCAGCACCCGGCTGCCGGCGAACTTCAGCAAGGCGGCAAGCGAAGTACAGCCTTCCGAGGAGTCCGCCGCGCGAAAGCGTGCTTTGTTCCCGAACGCGATGGCCTTTACCTCGTGCATGTCCGCGCTCTTGGCGAGCGTATCGCGGACATCCTCGCAGAAAAGAACGTTGGTTCGGTTTGATGACGTATCACCCGAGGCGGCGTAAGCGGCCCGTCCCAATGGAGCGACCATGGTAGGGATTGTCAGACAGATGGCGGCCCAAAACGCAATCGTGGAGCGGCGTTTCCCAGCTGCTGCGCTCTCTCCTATCGCCCACATTCGAATCCAGCGCCCCATGATCGTTTCAATCTACTCTTTTGACATCCCGTGGCCTCACCCAAGGTTGACCTGTCCCGCGACGATATCTTCCCAACAGATGGTCGCGAGCCTGGAGTTCGCGCGCAAACCGGCAATGGATCGCGACCGACTGACATGCCGGGCTCCGGCCGACTTCTCCGCCACCTACAGCGAACCCGCGCGATATCAGGCCCATCAGCCATGGCATCGTCGACGTCAACCCACGAGGGTAGCAGAGGCTTTATCAGAACGTATTCGGTGCACCATCTCCCTGCGTCTGCGATAGGTGCAGATCTGTCCATATTTCGCGAAATACGTTTCATCCACCGGCTAGCCGTTTGATGGAAGCATCAAGCTATTATAACAAGTTGCTCTCCTATCATGGCAGAGTTGCATTCATCTCATATGCATCCCTTAATGCGAGTATTTTCGTTGTGTGCCACGTCAGTAGATCGGTCGCAACGTCGATCGGGAAGGTTTGCTGCTCGTCGGATAGTTCCATTACAGATTGCGTCTGCCCGCCAGGGTTGTTTCGCCAAAAGGATATCGGCATGAAGTTCTATCGCGGCATATTGGGGCGCTTCTCATTATCTGTTCTGGTACTTGCGGTTCCGACACTTGCCGCTGCCGCACAGGAAAGGGATTGCTTCGGTTTCGACGGTGTGACCGACGATCCACTTGCGATGAAACTCTATCAGGTTCAGCAGGGTGAGCAGGTCGAGTTCCAGTGTCCTGAAAAATCGTTGATCTGCAACAAGGGCGCCTTTTTGCTGTCAGGCGATCAGGTGGTGGTAAGCCGGATCGATGGTGACCGCGCCTGTGCAGAATATCTCAATCCCTACAAGAAACCGGGCAACGACGAAACCGCGGGCTGGTTGCCGTTGTCACGATTGACGCGCATATCGCCGGCGCCCGATTGGACAGGTCGTTGGGGCGATGACGAGATTACGATCAGCGCCAAACATCAGGGCGACAAAATCCGCGTCGATGCCAGGGCCAGTCTGCAATTCGGCAATGGGGAGGAGGGAGGTCAGTTCGCTGCTCTCATCGATGACAAGCAGCCGCAGGCGAGGTTCGGGTATCAGTTCGCTATCGGAAAGGAAGCGGAAAAGCTTCTTCCCTATCAAGACAAGGAGACCCCTGGCGTCTGCCAGGTCAGGATGGCGCAGCTTGGACGCTATCTCGTCGTCGGCGACAATCACATCTGCGGGGGGATCAACGTCAGCTTCTCCCAGGTCTATCGCCGCGTGGATGAAAAGCCGCCCGTTGATCAGGCAACGGTATCGAACCGGGACTTGGAGCAGAGGGGGTCCTATGGATTGCGCTACGAATATTCGGACTGTCTCGACAAGTCGGGTGCGGCGGCACGGAAGCCCCAGGACTGCGCCAGCCCAGAATATAAATATCAGGACGACCGTCTCAACCGAGCCTATCGCGCGCTGCGGACCAAACTCGATCGCGCTAATGCGACTCAACTGCGCGACGAACAGCGGGGCTGGATCGCCGACCGCGACAAGCAATGCCCAGTTGCGACCGGCGACGCAACAGCGGCGCCGGTCGTCGCCAACGATTGCTCAGTACAGGTGACGGCAAGACGTGCTGCCGAACTCGAAAGCCGGCTTCTTCGATAGAGGTCGGCAGTTCATCGATGCGTTCTGCCCGCTCCCATCTGACGAACCGGTATTATTGGTTCTCCTCCGACGGCAGCGCGTCAGCCCATTTCTTCCGCATTTCACTCAGTCGGGCAGTATAGGCGGCCCTAAGGCATCCAGCATTCGGGCAGGCATCCCGCACTGTTTCCCGCCAATGCTTCTGTTCCTTGCCCGCCGGGTCGATCACCGCGCCGGTCACACCGTCATGACCGAATGTCTCGCTCTCGATCTGATCGAACAGCACCTTCATGTCGTCGTCCAGCTTCGACAGGACGGAATCGGCACAGATCAGCTTCTCGACGTGGCTTTTTGCATATTTGCAATCGAATCCGGCAGCGTGGACGGGCTCCTGCATCGACATCAAAGCGATGCCGGCAAGGGCGCCAAGGCCGAGGCTTGCGGCAAACACGCTGCCGGCAACCGGCCAGCCGGCGGTTACTGTCACTGCAATATGCCTATGTGAAGAAAAAATACCCATTGGTTTCACCTTGAGATCCGGAGGTGGCCCTTATTGCGCTGGCGGGTAGATTGGGCTGGTCAGGCATTGATCGAACCAACTGGCATCGGTTGTTTCGAGTGGCGTGGTATTTTCGGCGTCCAGCTTGGGAAGACTGGTCTGCGGCAAGGGAAAGTGCTGGTCCGTAGCCGCCTCGCGCGTCCAGCCGTTCTCTTGGCCATTGCTGCAAACGTTACCGCTTTGATCGCTGCAAAGGGCAACAGGTGTGACTTTGTCGCCTTCGACGGTGCTGACCCCGTAGTACATGTAGATGGACCAACTGGCCCATTCCGCGCTGGAACTACAGACTCGATCCTTGTTCTGGACATGCATGACACCGCTGCATTCATAGGAGTAGTGCTTCTGCTCCCGGTCGTCGGGAATGAACTCGCAACTCGTGTTGAAGCCGGCGAATGCGCCGCCAGTGTATTTTTCGAGCAGATGGCGTTGCGCCTGGGCCTGCGCGATCAGTCCTTTTTCTGAGCGGTCACCGAGCCGCGCGCTGCGGGCGATCATGGCGCGGCGTATCTCGCCGGCGGGAACCGCGGCATCGCCAGAGCCATTGCCGAGCCAGTCGTTGCGGGCCGCGATCCACCGGCGCTGGCTGTTGATCAGCATGGTGCGGATCTCAGGGTCGGGTGCGGTCTTGACGAGGGCGCCATAGGCTTGCCCCATGGCCGCGTCGGCCGCTTTCAGGCCCGCATTACCGCAGATCTTCTTGTCGATCGGGTCGCTGGCCTTGGCGCAGTCGATAGCCCAGGCAGGCGTCGTCGTGCCCAATCCGAGGATCGCCACCAACCCAGCGACTGCGAGCTGGAGTCTTGTTGTCGATTTATGGCCGGGCATGGTGAGTTCTGCTCCTGACAATTTCTCTTTCGCTTCACGCGGGCAAGCGATGTGTCCCTTGCCCGATCGACGCCTCTGCTGCGAGGTAGGTTGCAGCTTCGGCAGGAACCGCAATTAGCTTGATATTATCGCCCGTTACATGGAAATTCGGAATTTGAAACATGCGTGTACTTGTTATGGACGATATTGCACCAAGGCAGACACCGTCGTGCCTCCATGCATCGACTACAGCGAGTCGTCGCGCATCCGATAGAGCTGCCAGCAGGTCGTTTTCCTGAAGAAGAATGTCAGCTGGTAATCGGTATCGCTCTTGACCAGGGTCACCTTCCTCTCGCTCTTGGAAATCGCGGAGATATGACGCGACAAGCCGTCCGCTCTTTGCTTACCTGCGCTCGGCATCACCGGAAAATGAAGCGCGGCGCCATCGACCAGTTGCGAAACGGTGGCCGGCTCCGGCTCTGCGCTTGCATTGATGGAGATGCTTTCAAGCGGGCGGTTCGTAAAGACCTGTTGCATCTTCACATTGTTCATGAAGGCCGTCAGGAAAGTGTCGAAATCCTCGGACGGGCAGGTCATGCTTGCCGCCGAGAGCGCCGGTGAGGCAGCACCCGTGCCCAGCGCTGCCAGCAGGAAGAACCATGCGTAACTTCTCATCCTCGACATATCTCCGTTGCATGTTCTTGGCTGCGCTGCCGGGTCAACTATCCGCCAAAGCACTGATCGTTGGTGAAGTCGATGAGTGCCTTGTCGGATTCCGTCCGCAGATCGGCGGGCTCGATGGCGAAATGTCCCACCATCTCGTCGTTGCATATCCTGACATCTGTTCTGCGGGCCTGGTCCTCAAGGACGCAGTAGCCGCCGAAACTATCATTGCCGTTTGCCGTTCCCACCGGCAGATCGATCAGCTTCCTGCAGCCGATGATCTTTCCACTCCTCTTTTGTTCGGACAGTGACTGATTGAAGGATTCGATACGGCTGTTGGGGTCGCGGGAAAAGACGACACTGCGGCAGGAGCTGCCATCGGGAATGTCGCAGGACGTCGTGTCGACAATGTATTTCTCGTTGCGGGCAAGGACCTCTATTCTTGCCGAATATGCCTGCTCCAGGCAGGCTGCGTCCTGGCATATGTCACGTGCATAGCTGGCCCAGTTTCGCTCCTCCTTGAGTAGCGCCTGCCTGCTTGATGGCGCGACGGCCGCCAATGCGGCCTTGTACGTCGTCGCTAGCTGGTCATCGAGCTTCGAGAGCCCGGGGTTCTGGCAGACCAATGTTTCGATGCTGCCTTTCGCTTTCGCACAATCGAAGCTCGCCGCGGCGACATCGGATGCAAAGGGGAATGCCAAGAGGAAAAAAATCAGGAAATATATATTGCTTCGCATGGTGGGAGCCCGGTTTGGCGCGTTCATACCTTCTTCGGCATCTCCCCTTAGCGGGATCGCCGTTCGTCCAGGTTCTACCATTTAGTGTGGTTACTCGCGAAGTCCATGCGGGAATCGCCGCTGGCTCTATTTTGTCGCTTGATGAATGCCTTGACCGTCGGGCGCAAGGCAATCATGGAGCCGCACCAACTCTGAAACCTATCCAAGCAGGATGCTGGGTCGTTTCCTTCTCGATCGCGCTCACCACCAGCGTAACACGCCCGATGACCAGGTGTTTTCCGACATCGAGATGGGCATGGCGGATCGTTTTGGGATCCGTATCTTCCGGCGCGAACTGGGACGGTTGCCATTGCACATCGGCAGCAGGCACGCGGGGATCGGTTCCCCACCCTTTTATCCTCATATCAACGGCTCCATGCGTTTCAGGCCCGTTCAACCGCAAAGTTCCGTCGGACGTCAGATAGACCATGATGGCTCCGTTGCCGGGAAATTGACGAGCGGCAATGGCGGAGATTGCAACGCGGCCACGCTCCGCACCTGTTGGCGGAACAATCGCTTCCACCTCGTGCATACCATCAGATGTGGGAAGCCAGCCTCCGCGGCGCAGTCGCATGGTGTATTCGACTGGAACCCCGCGTGCATAAAGGTCAAGGGTAACAGTAGCCGTTCCATTATCCGCTGGCCCATTGACCGAAATGACCCCAATCGACGAGCCTCCGACGGAGCCAACAGCCCCTTGATCGATCACGGTTGGCTTTGCAACTGTTGTCGCCCATGCCGGGACAGGTGCCATCAGCAGCAGGATCGCTATCGCAAGGTATGGTCTCGTATGCATCGAGTTGCGCTTCCTCTATCAAGCTTCCAGGCGCCATTATCCGGACAATGGTCAATATTCACCCGATGTTGCTGGTTATTCGGATACCGTAGGAAATCCGAACGCATTGTTTGGCCCGTTGTCAGAGCATTCGCCAAACAATACTCATCACATGGCTCCCGTTGGAATTCCATCAAGAGCGTACCAAATCGCCAGCAGCGGACAACGACGTGTCGGTCGCTTCGAAACGGAGCTCGAGCTCAACGCCGATACCACATTGAAATGTTGGTCCTGCCAAAGATGATGCCAGCGAACTCGTCGGCGCAGCTCCTTGGCGTCTTCAGGTTTGAACGACGTGAGCGGTGCGGGGCAGGTCGGAGAGGATTTCCGCATTATCGGCACGTAAGATGACAATTTCTTCCAACCTGATACCGAAACGGCCCGGAAGATAGATGCCCGGTTCAATGGAAAAGACCATGCCTTCCTCCAGCACCGTGTCCGAAGTTGCGGTGATATAGGGCGGTTCGTGTCCGTCGATGCCCATGCCATGGCCGGTGCGATGGACAAAATATTGGCCGTAGCCGGCATCGGCGATCACCTTGCGGGCCGCGTCATCCACCTGCCTTGCCAGCACGCCGGGGCGGGCGGTCCTGAGTGCAGCCTGAACCGCTTTTTCGACAATGGTGTGAATCTCACCGTAACCCTCCGGCGGAAGGCCGACGACCGCCATACGCGTAATGTCGCTCGGGAAACCTTGCTTGCGACCACCGATATCGATGACGATGGCGTCACCTGTCCGTCGTCGAATGATTTGAGACTTTTTGGGCTCTGGAAGAATGGAGTTTCCGGCTCAGCTTGCGGGTTGATTTAAGCCGCTTTGGCCTGGTGGTTCAAGCGGCGCTGTCGGATAGTGTCTCGTTTGATCCTTTCACGTTCGAGCAGGATGGTCT
>JUHI01000044.1 GCA_000799755.1 Martinezella tropici | reverse complement strand
ATCGACAGATTGCCGGCGGTCGGGGTTTCGAAACCGGCGATCATGCGCAGCACGGTCGTCTTGCCGCAACCCGACGGTCCGAGGAAGGAGATGAATTCTCCCTTCTCGATTTGGACGGTGAATTCCTCGACGACGGATTGAACTCCAAATGACTTGCTAATGTTGATCAGGTCGAGAAAAGCCATTTGCAAAAATGCCCGATGTTTTGCTGGGATATTTCAGCAATTTTGTTGTCACAAAACTGTCATGAATTGAACGCTTGGGTCAAGCGACACGCCTCGTCCGCCGGAATCAACGCTGCGAAGGTCTCGCGCCATCGAACCATTGCAGCAAAGGGCAGCGCTGAAGCTCGGCATCTGCCTGAAGCACGATACCGCCTGCACTGCCCATCAGCATTGCTTCAGTAAGAACAGAGCGTTGCCTGCCAACCCAACGTTCAACGCGTTGCCGCTGTTTATAAGAGACCAGCCGGCGACACAGTTGTAGCGCACTTGTAAATTGCGCTACCCCCGACTACAAAGAATGGAAAGGTTCCCGAGTGGGATGATGCTCATGGACGTCGATAAAGCGATTGCGGTCGTCAGCGCTGCCGGTATCGAATTAACGGACCGGCGCCGCACCAAGATGGATGATGGCTGGTCTCTCAGCTTCTCGAATGGCGCCGAGCTGGAAATAGTCGATGGCGGCCGTGTGACGGTTTACGGCAAGGGAGCCGAAATCGTTGCTGACCTGCTCGATCTAGCGGCCAAGTCGAAGCATCGGACGAATGGCGATAGCTCAGCGCCTCATTCAGATGGTTCGTAGCCATCGGTGAGCGTTTGGAGGAATGCGACGACGTCATCGATCTCGGTGGAGTTGAGCGCAGGCTCTGCCCCTGCCTTGCGATCGAAGGGCGGATCCATGTTTATGTTCGCCTTCGCCGCCTCCGGCAGGTCATCATATTTGTCCACGCTACCATCGGGCCTTCGCGGATACCAGCGCTCTGGATGGGTTTCCCGCTCGACATAGAAGCGTACGGCGTCCCGCAGAGAATGGATGCCGCCATTGTGGAAGAAAACCTTGCGCAGAGCGACGTTTCGCAATGTCGGCGTGCGAAATAGCCCGCAATAGTCGTCGCGGCCGATGAAATCCTTCCGCAGTGGACCGCACAAGCCAAGATCGTAAAATGCTGGATCCTTGTTGGAGGGGATGTCACGATTGCGAGGTACGCCGACGGCGATCAAGCCGTAGTCAGTGAACTGTGGCGGCGTGCCGTCATTCCCACGCTGGCTGACGTGGCAGGATGCACAATTACCTTTCTCGGGTGCATTGAACAGTTCGAGGCCCCTTGCCTCCTGTGGACTAAGTTCAGCCTTGCCGGCCAGCACGGCGTCATACTTGCTCGAATATGGATAGAAGGTCTGATAATCCTGCTCAAAGACCTCCAGCGCCTTCAGCGCCGTACGATAGACGATCGCCGGGTCACTGTCGGCTTTCGGCCCGGCAATATGGGCGAGCGCCTTGCCGTAGCCCGCTCTGAGCACATGACGGCCCACTTCAGCTTCGCTTTTGTTACCCATCTCGAAATCAGAAAACAACGGGATCTTGGCTTGCTCGCGCCCACGATCGACCCGACCATCCCAGGTAAGCCCGCCGGTCGGTCCGTTGTCTATGCTTTCGTCTGCCTCATCCTCGGATTCGAAAAAGTGCTCCGTGAAGGGCGGGACGACCTGCAGATATTTGAGCGAGGGCACTGCCCGGAAGCCTGGTTGATGCAGATCACCACCACCGAGTTGGACCGACCGATCATTTGCCGGCCCAAACGCATGCCCCGGATCGTGGCAAGAAGAACAGGCCATCTTGCCTGATGCCGAAAGCGATGGATCGAAGAAGAGAGCTTTGCCAAGTGTGGCCAAGGCCTGTGTCTGGCGCTGAACTTCAGCACGCGACAAAGCCTGTCCCGTAGCGGCCGACGTTATCAACAGCAGCATTGCGGCGACTGCGCCGACCTCGAGCCATTCTCCTCCACGCGACTTCAACCGCATCGCCATGGTCGCTGCTCCCTGTTGCAATCCACGTCTCAACTCACATCAATGGTTAGCCGGGTTTTAGAATCGTTTCAATTAGCACTTGCCTTGGTTACCCACCGGAATATGTTGCCTTATTGAGGTGGAGGCGCATCCACTGAATTCCTGGGGAGGACAATCCAAATGAAGTCGATCACCGCCACCGCCATCTGTGCGTTAAGCCTTTCCGTGGCCACCTTTGGCGCCGCCATGGCCGGCGACTCCGCCGCTAAGATGGAATCCAAAGGGAAGACCACCGGCGATCTGAAACTGATCGATACCGTGGTGGTGATCTATGCGGAAAACCGCAGCTTCGACAATCTCTACGGCAGCTTCCCCGGCGCCAACGGTCTATCAAAAGCGGCGGCGAGCGCGCGCCTACAACGCGACCGCGATGGCACGCCGTTGCGCGAGCTGCCGCCGATCTGGGATGGCCTCACTGCGAAAGGCGTAACGCCGCCAGTAACCCAGGCACAGACCGAGCACCTTCCCAATCGACCGTTCCGGGTAGACGATCCCAAGGGGTTCAACCTCGGCCTGGATACGATTACCCACGATCTCTGGCACCGGTTCTATCAAAACCAGATGCAGATCGACGGCGGGCGCAACGACAAATTCGTTGCCTATGCCGATTCAGGCGCGATGCCGATGGGCTTGTGGGATGGCTCGAAGACGCCGATGTGGAAGGTCGCCCAGAAATACGTGCTCGCCGACAATTTCTTTATGGGCGCCTTCGGCGGCTCCTTCTTCAATCACCAATGGCTGATTTGCGCGTGCGCGCCCTACTATGCCAACGCCGACACCAGTGCCGCTAAGCCTTCTATTGCCGTGGTCGAACCAGATGGAGTAACGCTCAAGGCTGCAGCAAATTCACCCAAGTCAGCCATCGACGGTATTCCGAAATTTGCCGGTGACGGCAATCTCACGCCGGATTTTTACGCGGTCAATACGATGCAGCCACCTTATCAGCCGAGTGGAAACGGTCCGGCGCCGGATGGGGATAAGGCGTTGGCGGACCCGAGCAAGCCAACGACATTGCCGCCACAGACTGAGCCCACTATCGGCGATATGCTGAGTCTCAAGCATGTGAGCTGGGCTTGGTACGGCGGAGCCTGGCAGGATGTGCTCGACCATGGCAACAAGGAGCCAGCGCCGAACTTTCAGTATCATCATCAGCCCTTCAACTACTATGCCAATTTCGCGCCCGGCACTGCGGCCAGGACCGAGCATCTCAAAGACGGCGGCTTGGCTGGCGCCGAGTTCATCAAAGCAATCGATACCGGTGCGCTACCGCAAGTCTCGTTCTATAAGCCGCAGGGCAACCTTAATGAACATTCCGGCTATGCCAGCATCGAGGCTGGCGATGCCCACCTCGCGGATCTGATAGGGCATCTCGAGAAGAGCCCGCAATGGCCGCACATGCTGGTCGTCGTCACCTATGACGAAAATGGCGGCCTTTGGGATCATGTTGCACCGCCCAAGGGCGATCGTTGGGGTCCCGGTTCGCGTATTCCCGCCATTATCATCTCGCCCTATGCGCGGCATGGCTATGTCGATCACACCCCGATGGATACGACCTCGATCCTGCGCTTCATCACGCGCCGCTTCGAACTGCCGACCCTCCACGGCATCACCGTCCGCGATACCGCGATTGCAGCCCATAAACAGAAGCCGCTCGGCGATCTCACCAGTGCACTCGTGCTCAAGGACAAATGAGATCGGAACGCCAAGCTGGTTGAGAGTTTCCGCCAAGGTCAGGTTATACACGTGTGAGCAAACTCTTCAGCATTCACCGAGTCGAAGGTGATACGACTGCAGTTTGGCTGTGCGTCCGTATCGCCTGATAACAGGCGAAAGCCTTTGCGTCCCGCGGGTCAACGGGCCTGGCGCGGCGTACTACTTATCGGCGTCTAATCTTTGGACGTCGATAACCCAGTAGAGCGACATTCGGCTCTGACGCATCCTCGATGATGCTTTAGATTCCGTCGGCCTGGCTTCCGAAGGAGAAGCAGCGCCATGCGAGCTCAGTTTCGACTTTCCGATCTGATCCCGGCCCGTTTAAACGTTCAATCGGTGCATGATGCCGCCGATGCGATCGTTGTCACTGCGTCCGCCCGGCCAAAGGATTCCATTTGTCCCCACGGCGGGACCGCTTACCGTCGAGTTCATGAGCCGTTATCCCAGCCAACCACGCATCGCCATGACGATGCTTTCCTTGACCTCTGCGACCCAGCTTCGAACGATCTGGACGCGGTCCATAATCCATCGGAGCCAAGCATAGGTTAGCAGCTTATCGCGGCCCGCGTGGAAAAGGCGCTCAACCAAAAGAAAGCTCATCAGATATGCCAATGAGATTATGACGAGTCCGGAGATCACGTGGCCCTTGGCAATGACGATCAGTGCGTAAATCCTCGAGAGCTCAGCAATCGCGAGCGGCACGGCGAAAAGAACGAGTATAACGCCTCGTGGCAATGCTCCGACAAATTCGCTGAAGTGCTTTACAATTGAAAGCGAAGCGAACCAATTAACGAGCGATCGATAGACCGGTCGGGCGATTTCGCTGATGATGACGAGGATGGCGATAATGAGCCGCAAAGGCTACAACAGCAATTGCCATGGGGACCGGCTGGGGCGTTCGATGACCATCTCTGAATGCCTTAAATCGTCGTCAATTGGTCAGACAGAGGCTGCAGCTCTAACGGCGCGACCGATATTATTTAATATTAATTGCATTTTGCAAGCAAATGATGGAAATTATAAGCTTACCACGGTGAGGCCAAGCCATTACCCAGATCGCCACTTGGGTCAAAAAGGATGTGAGATGACCACAACCCTCTTTCTCGCGACCGTACTTTTCTGGGGTTCAGGCGCCATTGTGACATCTCTCCAAGCGAGTACCTCCGCTCCTGAGTTGTCTGTGGCAATCCGCATGCTTCTTGTCGGGTTAGGCATGCTCGGGTTTTCGATCGCCACTGGCAAACCGATCACGATTGCCCGTGGCGACCGCCTTTGGGTGATGATGCAGGGCATATTGTTTTTCGGGCTTGCTTTTATCGCCTTCTACAAGGCGACGAAAGGTATCCCGAGTGGGATCGCAGCGCTGGTATTGTCGAGTTCTTCGCTGTTTGCGGCCATTGCCAGCCGTTTGCTGCTGAATCTGCGGATCAGCCGCCGCACGACAATTGGCATAGTTTGTGGTCTCTTGGGCCTTGGTATGGTTGCAGCCCCACAGATCTTCGCGCTGCATCTCAATCCACAAACTGTGACGGGCTTTATCTGGGCCGGTATCGCGGCGATGGCGACAGGTGCGGGAACGGCGATTGCCGCGCTTAACCAACGGCGCGGCGTGCCGATTCCGGTGCTTATGGGTTGGGGTGCATTGTGTGGATGCGGCTTCGGGTTCGCCTGGGCTGTGATCGCAGGCACATCTCTCACAATACCTGTAACTGTTGGCTATTTGGCACAGCTTGCCTACCTGGCTATTGTCGCATCCTGTGCCACGTTTCTCATGTACTTTACCCTCATTGAGAAGGTTGGCCCTGCGCGAGCCGCCTATGCACTAACGGTTGTTCCGATTGTTGCCATAACGATCTCCGTTATGTTCGAGGGGCTGCATGTCGATACCCGTCTCGCCTTCGGTGGTGCGACGATCCTTCTTGGCAATATCCTGGTGCTCAACGCCTGAAACGGAGCAATCAATCGCGCTTTCTGCAATCGCAACCCAATACGTTAGCGCAGGCGCCTGTGAGCCGCGACCATAGCTTGACTGTCATTTAACAGCCCACCCGCTAGTCGGGAAAGCGCCGGTCCAGTGAAAAATATCCCCTTAGCTCCGCTGAAATTGCCTCTGATAAGATCGATTGCACAAAGTTTAAGCGCGTTTAAATTACTTGCAAATAGCAATTGATTTCCTATCAAATCTATGTTGTAGTTTTAATCATAAGAGGTAAATCGCATTGCGATTGCCCGTAAAACTAGAATCTAGGGAGATGTCCAAACCGCAACAACTCTGGAAGGCATATGTCCCATGTATATGTCCTCGACACCGATCGAATCCGATGTCCTTTTCTCAGGTCGCCGCTCGGCAACATACCGCGATGCACTCCATCTCTTTCCCGATGCCTGGCTTGACGATATTGCCGCCATGCGCAGCTTCCTGCGGCCGGTCGACGGTCGGCGCGTCTTGGAGATTGGCGCCGGCAATGGTCATTTCAGCCGGGCGATCGCAGAAGATATCGGCCCTACCGGCTTGTTGGTCGCCACCGATCCGTCCACTGAACAGCTTGAGGATCTCGAAGTCGAAAGTGGCGGCCGGATTAGGGTCTTCGGTCAGGCAGCGCACATGCTCGACCTGCCGATTCGCGATTTTGACATGGCTTGGTCACGCGGCGCCGTGCACCATATTTCGGACAAGACGGCCGCCTGGAAGGCGATCGCAACCCATGTGCGACCCGGCGGCAAGCTGGTGATTGCCGACATCTTCGCCGGAACGCGACTTGCCGCATATTTCGACGATTTTATCGCGCTCAGCTGCTGTACCGGCCACGAGGTGTCCTTCCTCTCGCGGGAGTTTGCAACGAGCCTGTGTGCTCTGACCGGATGGGATAAACCCCAATTCACCGATGTCACCACCCGCTGGCGCTTCGACACCAAAGCCGATCTCGGGCATTTTCTGCGATTGTTGTTCTCCGCAACCGAGATTTTCGACGACAACGACTGCCTTGTGGCAGCGGAACGCCACCTAGACGTCATTTCCGACGGCAACGGCGTTGCCCTGCTTTGGCCAATGACCGTGATGGAAACGACGAGGCTGCCACCCGCAAATTAATCACAGATGGCCGATGACAGGCGCTTGACGCGGGACGGGGCAAATCCGACCGCGGCACGAGCTGACGTGCGCGAATTTTCGGAGATCGCCTATGACATTTACCGCCGCAAACTGTGGATCCACCGCCCCTCGCCCCGCGGCCTCTTTCGATCCAGATACCGGTCCATTGGTTCCGGACGCCAAGAAAATCAGCCCGGACACCATTGTCCATAAAGTTGGCTATAACGGTCGGCCTGGTGCATTTGCGGATGTTGCCTGCAGGATGGCGTTCCCATCCGCGGATCGCATCGCCATGCCGAGCTTGGAGACCGCGATTGCAAGCACGGTCCGCGGTGACGTCGACCGGATCCTCCTGCCGTGCGAAAACAGTCTGGTTGGGCGCGTGCCGGATGTGCACAAGATCGTGCCCGACAGCGGCTTGCATATCGTCGGTGAGCATTTCCAACGCGTGGAGCATTGCCTCATGGCGCCGGCGGGCACGACGCTCGCCAGTATCCGGCGCGTTCGTTCGCATCCCGTGGCACTCGGTCAAGTCAGCCGGCTTATTGCGGCGCTCGATCTCGAGGCCATTGCCGCTCCGACGACATCGCACGCCGCCGAGCTGGTGGCGTCCCGCGCGGACCCGAGCGAGGCGGCGATTGCTTCAGATCTCGCCGCCAACCTCTACGGACTGAATATTCTCAAGCGCAATGTCGAAGACGATCCACATAATACGACGCGGTTCTATGTGCTGTCCGCCGAACCTCAGGCGATCGAGCACAAAACACAGCTTCTGACGACAATCGTCTTCCGTACCCAGAACCGACCGGGGTGCCTCTATCACGCCATCGCCGGATTTGCCGACAATGGCATCAACATGACCAAGATCGAAAGCTATCTTGTCGGGGGTCAGTTCGTGCCATCCCGCTTCCTTTGCGAGTTCGAGGGTGATCCCGCCGTCCCAGAGGTAGCCGATGCGCTCGATATTCTCGCTCGTCATGCGCGCGAGGTCGTTGTTCTCGGCACATTTCCAATGGCTAGCCGCCATCTACGCAATCGCAGCGAGGAAGATCTCCATCCTTGGGGAACCAAGCCTCCGGCCGCCTTTCGATGGTCTTATCGTCAACAGGAAAGCGAAAGCCCATGATGACAGCCATGATCAACCATAGCGGACACCAAAACGATCTCGCCGATGCGGCAATCGCGAAATTGAAGTTGCATTTTGGCGATCGACTGACAACGGCGGCGGCCGTGCGAGATCAGCATGGCCGCGACGTCAGCTGGCATCCCTCCTACCCGCCGGACGCAGTCATCTTTCCTGAAACAGCCGATGAGGTATCGCGAATCGTAGCAACCTGCCACGCCTTTGACGTGCCGGTGATCCCGTTTGGAACCGGCACCTCATGCGAGGGGCATGTCGCAGCCCTCATGGGCGGAATATGCGTCGATCTCTCACGGTTGGATCGAATTCTGATGGTTCAGCCGGACGACATGACAGCAACCGTCGAGGCAGGCGTGACCCGCAAGCGCCTCAATGCGGAATTGCGCGACACCGGTCTGTTCTTCCCAGTCGATCCCGGCGCGGACGCATCGCTCGGCGGCATGGCCTCAACGCGCGCCTCCGGCACGAATGCCATGCGTTACGGCACGATGAAAGACAATGTCATTTCACTAGGCGTCGTTCTGCCCAACGGTGATCGCATTCGGACCGCAAGCCACGCTCGCAAGTCGGCCGCGGGATACGACCTGACACGGCTCTGGGTGGGATCCGAGGGCACGCTCGGCATCGTGACCGACGTGACCGTCAAGCTGCATCCAATTCCAGACCACGTCGTTGCGATTTCGGCAAGCTTCTCCACGCTGGAACAGGCGGTCGGTTTCGTGCTTGTCGCGACCAGGCTCACCGATACCCTGGCACGCATCGAACTGCTCGATGAACTACAGGTCGAGGCCGTCAATAGCTATTCAAAACTCTCTTTGCCGATCGAGCCAACACTTTTTATCGAACTGCACGGCAGCCGCGGGGCGGTCGAGGCTGCCTTGCCTTTCATGGAGGAAGAGGCGCATGCCGTCGGAGCCAGCCGGTTTGACACCGCCGTGTCGGCGGAGGCTCGAGCCAAGCTTTGGCAGGCACGCCATGACATCTGGTGGGCCAACCTTGCGCTCCGCCCGGGCGCAAGTGCCCTCCCAACAGATAGCTGCGTGCCGGTATCGCGGCTTGTCGAGGCCATACTTGCCGCCAAGGCCGACGTGCGAGATCTTGGCCTTCTCGCGCCGATCTGCGGTCATGTAGGTGACGGCAATTTCCATCTTTGCGTGCTTTTCGATCCCGCCGATTCCGATGAGCGTCAACGCGTCGAGGTACTGACCAAACGCCTTTCAGCCCGAGCTATCGCTCTGCAAGGGACGTCGACCGGTGAGCACGGGATCGGCCACGGAAAAATGGCAGCGCTTGTCGCCGAACACGGTCCGGCTATCCGGGTAATGGCCGCGATCAAACGCGCGATCGATCCTCATAACATCATGAATCCAGGCAAGATTTTCAATCTCGCCGAGGCGCCGCCTTTCAATTGAGCGAGATCCATAAACCAGGGAGGTAATGCAACATTCATGTCCAAGCAGCATGGCCCGGCCTCGATCGCCGATTTCAGAACTGCCGCGCGGCGCGCGTTGCCGAAAATGGTCTTTGATTTCTTCGACGGCGGCGCCGGCTCGGAGCTGACGCTGTTCGAAAACCGTGCGGCTCTGGATCGCATCCGTCTCGTCGGCTCAGCACCGGTCGATGTCGGTCATCGCTCGGCCGCCATCACGCTCTTCGGCAAACCGCTCGCAATGCCAGTCATCATCGGACCCACCGGGCTGGCAGGCGCGGCCTGGCCAGCAGGCGACCATGCGCTGGCTCGGGCTGCCGGGCGAGCGGGTATTCCGTTTGTCATGAGTTCGGCAGCCAGCGCGACCATGGAAGCGGTGGCAGCCGCCAGCGAAGGCAGAAAGTGGTTTCAGCTCTACCTGTTCCGTGACCGCGAAGTGAGCCTCAGACTGCTGAAGCACGCCGAAGCATTGGGCTTCGAAGCTATTGAGATCACCGTCGACAACGCCGTTCCCGGCCGACGATTGCGCGATGCCCGCAATGGCTTTTCACTGCCGTTCCGCTGGACGCCGGGAAAGCTCTTGAGCCTCCTCGCTCATCCCGCCTGGGCATTGCGAATGGCTCGTGCCGGCGCTCCGCGTTTAGAGGTCATGGCAGCCGAATTCGACCTCAAATCCGCGGGAACGATCGCGGAGGTGATGGAGCAACAGCTTGACCCGACCGTCTCCTGGGACGACATCGCCTTCATTCGCGATCGCTGGAAGGGGCCGTTGATCCTAAAGGGGTTGCTCAATCCAAGGCAGGGGATCCGATCAGCAGAACTTGGGCTTGACGGTATCGTGGTCAGCAATCACGGCGGCCGACAACTCGATGGGGCCGTTGCGAGTATCGACATCCTCCCGGAATTCGTGAGCACCGTCGGAGGCAAGCTCGCGATCCTGGTCGACAGCGGCTTTCGTAGCGGCACCGATGTTGCCAAGGCGCTGGCGCTCGGCGCAACGGCCGTGCAGGTCGGACGCGCGACACTCTATGCGTTGGCGAGTGGCGGCGAGGAAGCGGTTTTCCGGGCTCTCGGCATCATCGCCGCTGAACTTGACGTCGCTCAGGCAATGATGGGTGCGCCCACCATTGCCGATCTCCGACCTTCCAAGCTTCGGTTTCCCCCGGTTCTGATGCGACCTGAGCAAGTTCCGGTCCGCGAGCCCACATCGCCGCGGTCACAGTCACCCTTTGCCGCCTGATCCACCGTCCACAAAGCCCTTTCGAGGAGATTGTCCGATGAACCGCAGAACCGCTTTATTGCATGCCATGGCCCTGTCGGCATTTCTGCTGCCTGTGGCCACCACTGTTGCCACGGCGGCAGATAAGACGGTGGCGCTGACCTATATCGTTGAACATCCCGCCATCGATGCCGCCCGCAAGGGAATCATCGATGCGCTGGCCGACGCCGGCTTTGTCGACGGCAAGACCATCACGCTCGACGTTGCAAGCGCACAAGGCAGCATGCCGACGCAAACGCAGATCGCCAAAACTTTTGCCGGCAAAGCACCTGACTTGATCGTGGCCATCTCGACGCCGTCGGCTCAGGCCTGTCAGGCGGCGGCGAAGGGGGCGATCCCGATCGTGTTTTCCGCGGTGACGGATCCTGTCGCGGCCAAATTGGTCAAAAGCTTTTCGCAGCCGGACGGCACGCTCACAGGCACCAGCGACAAGCAACCCCTGAATCTGACCTTTGAGTTGATCCGCAAGCTTACACCAACAGCAACGAAAATCGGGGTCCTCTATAATGCCGGCGAGGCCAACTCCGTCGCACAGGTGGCGGACATGAAGGCCGAGGCGGCAAAGCTCGGTATGAGTATCGTCGAGGCGACCGCCGCGCAATCGGCGGCTGTACCGGATGCCGCGCGCAGCCTCGTCGGCAAAGCCGACGTCATCCTGCTCCCGACCGACAGTACCGTGGTTTCGGCCGTCGAAAGCGTGGTCAAGGTCGGCGTCGATGCGAAGATCCCTGTCTATGCCAGCGACACCAATTCCGTCGAACGCGGGGCGATGGCCGCGCTCGGGTTTAATTACTACAAGCTGGGCCGGCTGACGGGTGAGATTGCCGCGAAGGTCCTCAATGGTGCAAAGCCCGCCGACATCCCCGTCGGCACGCTCGACAGCGAGGATCTCTACCTGAACAGCGCATCGGCGAAGAAGATGGGGGTAAGCTTGTCCGCGACTGTGACGCAAGCGGCCGCAAAGGTGATCGCACAATGAGCCTCATCGCCCTTTCCGGGGCCTGCGAGGCGGGCCTGTTGTTTGGCCTTGTCGCCCTTGGCGTCTTTCTCTCGTTTCGGGTGCTCGACTTTCCGGATCTGACCGTCGACGGCAGCTTCCCGCTCGGTGCCTCGGTCGCGGCTTCCGCGATCATGGCCGGCATGCCGCCCATCGTCGCAACGCTTCTGGGATTTGCCGCAGGCGCCGTGGCCGGCTTCATAACGGCATTCTTGTCGGTCCGGTTGAAGATCATGAACCTGCTTGCAGGAATCCTGACCATGGTTGCGCTGTTTTCGATCAACCTGCGCGTCATGGGCAAACCGAATATATCGCTTTATGGCACCGACACCATATTTTCCTGGATCGACGGGATTGCGACGCTCGGGGTCTGGGCCAACACGGTGCTGCTTCTCTGCATTGTATTAGCCGCAAAGATTTCCGTCGATTGGTTCCTCGCCACTCAGATCGGACTGGCCTTGCGCGCAACCGGCGCCAACCCGAGAATGGCGGAGGCGCAGGGCGTCGACAACGGCCGCATGGTCATGCTGGGCATGGCATTCGCCAATGGTCTCGTCGGCCTTGCCGGCGCGCTCTACGCTGAAAGCCAAGGCGTTGCCGATGTCTCGATGGGTATCGGCACGATTGTGACCGGTCTTGCCGCCGTCATCATCGGCGAGACAGTTGTCGGCGCAGGATCTGTCGCGCGAGCCACGCTCGGCTGTATCCTCGGTGCATTGATCTATCGGCTCGTCATCGCGCTGGCGCTAGATGGCGGCATGATCGGGATCCAGGCGCAGGATCTCAACCTGGTGACCGCGGTCGTGGTCGCCGTCGCCGTGATGGTTTCGAAAGCGCGGATGAAGAAGCTGCCCTCCATCAGGCGCACGCCCCTGCGTGAGCCGTCGAAAGCAGAAGGAGCTGCCTCATGATGTTGAACCTCGATTCGATCTCGGTCACGTTCAATCCTGGGACGGCTCTCGAAGTAGCCGCCCTGCGTGGCGTATCGCTGGCCATTCCCGAGGGTCAGTTCGTAACCGTGATCGGCAGCAATGGCGCCGGAAAGTCGACGCTTCTTTCGGCCGTTGCCGGCGCGGTCGCGCCTGATCGTGGCCGGATCGTCATCGATGGTGTCGACGTCACGCGGTTGCCCACTCGGGCGCGGGCGCGATTCATCGGTCGCGTATTCCAGGACCCACGGATCGGCACCTGCGAGGCCCTTACCGTTGAGGAGAACCTTGCGCTCGCGTCCGCGCGCGCCGGACGACGCGGGCTGTCCCTTGCGCTCGGCGGCCGGATAGGGCGCGCGCGGTTCAAAGACCAGCTCGCCGATCTTGGTCTCGGGCTCGAAACGAAGCTTGCGGCGCGGATCGGCACGCTTTCCGGCGGCCAACGACAGGCGGTGAGCCTGTTGATGGCGACATTGCTGCCGATGAAGCTGCTTCTGCTCGACGAGCACACGGCGGCGCTGGATCCCAAGGCAGCGTCACGAATCCTAGCACTCTCGGCGGAGATCAGCGAACGTCAGCGCCTAACGACACTGATGGTCACGCACAGCATGCGCCATGCCCTCGACTACGGTCAGCGCATCATCATGATGAATGGAGGGCGCATCGTGCTCGATGTCGCAGGCGACGAGCGGGCTGGCTACGATGTGCCCGACCTGGTCGCCCTATTCGGAGCGGTCAGTGGCGGTGAGGTCGCCGAAGATCGGCTTCTGCTCGCTTGATTACCGCTGTGACCGTCGGTCGCTTGTTTTCGGAACGATGTTGGAATATATCTGCAAAATGCAATTAAAAGACAATCAACGCGAAAGCAAAGCGATGGAGGAGCGCGAGGATGGGAGGGCTGTCAAGCCTTCGTTTCGGCTTGACCGCTGGATACCCTACCGCATGTTCCTCGTGGCGAGCAGCACCGCGGAGCTGCTCGCGTCATACTATGGGCCGCGCTATGGACTTTCCCAAGCCTCGTGGCGAATTCTGGCTATCGCCGGCGGCCGCCCTGGTCTTTCGAGCAAGGAAATTTGCCATGCTGGCGCGCTCGATCAATTCGCTGTCAGTCGCGGCATCGCGCAGCTGGTCTCGCTTGGCTTTGCTCAACGCAATGCCGGCGCGGGAGATCGACGCTTCTCCGCGGTGGAACCGACGCCAGCGGGCTATAAAGTGTTGGACGAGATCATCGCCATCGGCCAGGCAATGGAAGCCCGCATCATGGAAAGCCTGTCGGAACGGGAGCGTGAAAGCCTCCACTCGATGCTCGATCGCATCGAGGATGCCTGCGCCGGTGCTGTCGCACGCGGCTGGCAGGCGGTTGAAGCCGACGCACGGGCTACAAATCTCATCTCGCATCGCGATGCACCGAAATAGCTTATTTTCGAGCACAATGGCCAGGATAGGATGCCCAACAATGAGCCCCATCCAAATGCTAAGGTGTCGATCGGCGCGGAATGTTGGCTGTGACGCATATGTGGAACGGTCAGGTTGGCAAGAGTTTTCAGCGCATGTCGCTTTGCCTCTAATTCCGAGATTTTTCGCGTTGTGCATCAACAGGCGCCGCTTTTCGCCCTTAAATGCGAGACGACGATTAGCTTCGTTCGATGGTATTTGATATTGAGGCGCGACGTCGGTTCTCAATCTGGCAACCGATCCGGTTCCCTATCCATAGCAGCCAACCGCCAGCCCCTGTGAGCCCTGTCTCAATTTTAGGGGCAAAATCTCGAATTTAGAGTCTAAATATCAGATTTAGGGACAAAGAAAGGCTGTTAATTTTGTTGAAGCTCTCATCTCGCCTTTAAGAGCAAAGCGACAGTAGGGGGTTACGAGAAATCTATATCGCAAGGGCACGGGAAACGGCGAAATGATACCGCGAAGACAAACCCACAAACGTTGCCAAGAAGGACATTGTTAGAGCAGCATCGAGGCACCACGATCGAGATAGGTATCGAGGAACTGTTCCAGGCGAGGATTTCTCGGCTTCTTGAAAACCTCTTGCGGCGCTCCAGTGAACAAAACCTTGCCGTGATCAAGAAAGATAATCTGCTGTCCGACGGTCGCGGCAAAACCTATTTCGTGCGAAACGACAACCATGGTCATGCCCTCGGCCGCCAGGTCGCGCATGACATTCAAGACTTCGCCGGTCAATTCCGGATCGAGCGACGAAGTCGGCTCGTCAAACAACATGATCTTCGGCTTCAATGCCAAGGCGCGGGCGATCGCCACGCGTTGCTGCTGTCCGCCCGAAAGTTGCGAGGGATAGTGCCCTGCCCTTGCTTCGAGCCCGACCTTGACGAGTTGCACCATAGCCGCATCTTCTGCCTGCTTTCGGCTCATCTTGTGAACCATCTTCAAAGCCTCGCTCACATTGCCGAGCGCGGTCATATGCGGCCAAAGATTGAATTGCTGGAACACCATGCCGATCTGGGCGCGGATCGCGCGATTGGTAGCCGCCGATATGCGTTCGCGGCGCCCCTGCGAATCCTCGGCAAAGCCAAGCACCTCTCCATTGATGGAGATCGTTCCGCGTGTTGCCTCCTCGAGAAAGGCCATGCATCGCAAAAGCGTACTCTTGCCGGAGCCGGATGGACCGATGAGACAGGAGACCTGCCCCGGCTCGATGGCAAGATCGATGCCATGAAGAACCGTGGTCTCTCCGAACGTCTTGACGAGATTCCTGACTGCTATAGCGGAGACGCTCATGCGTTGAAAAACCTGAATCTGGAAAGTTTCGTTTCGGCAAGGTTGCCAAGCCAGCCGGTGACTTCGACAAGCACCCAGTAAAAGAGCGCCAGGGCCGAAAGCGCTTCGACAAAGGCATATTGCTGCGATCCGATTGCACTGAGCGTTGCCGTCAATTCCGGCACGGTGATGATGGAAAGCACCGCCGTCTCCTTCATCAGGATGACCACCATGTTCACGGACGGCGGTAGCACCAGCATCGTCATTTCCGGTAACAGAATGCGCCTGATGATCTGCGCCTGCGTCAGGCCGACGCATTCCCCGGCCTCGATATGGCCCTTGGGCACGGCCTGAAAGCCGGAACGGAAGATCTCGCTGAAATAGGCTGCGCCATAGATCGAAATACCGATCAAGCCGGCGGGCAAGGGATCGAGCTCGAGGCCGACGAAGGGGCCACCGTAGTAGACGAGGAAGATCTGGATAAGGAACGGTGTCCCGCGCAGCACGGCAACGATGGCACCCAGTATCTTGTCGACCACCATGCCGCCATATTGCCGGGCAATCGCCATCAGGAAGCCTATGACGGCCGCAGCGATGGTGCCGAGGATCCAGATCATGATCGTCACGCCGGCGCCGCTGAGGATGGCAGGCCATTGCCCGATGAGCACATTGATGTCGAAGGTCATCGCGGCACCCCGGGCAATCTGTTTTCGATCAGACCGCCGGCAAGCGCAACCAACCAGTTGATGACGAGATAGATGAGGCCGGCGGCTGCGAAGAGCTGCAGCGGCAGAAAGGTACTGCCGGCAAGATCCTGCGCCATGCGGGTCAGTTCGACGATACCGACGACGGAGACCAGCGACGACGCCTTCAGAATGAGGATCGCCTCGTTGACGAGAGCCGGAAATGTCAGGCGCAGGGCGATTGGCACCTTGATGCGGCGAAAGATCTGGCGTGGCGTCAGCCCGACCATCTCTGCCGACTCCACCAAGCCGAGAGGCACACTGGCAAAGCCGCCGCGCAAGTTCTCCGCCTGATATGCGGCCGTGCAGAGCGAGAGGCCGATGATCGCGGCAACGATGCTCGGCACATTGATGCCGACGGCTGGAAGGAGATTGTAGATCAGCAGCAATTGCACCAGCAGCGGCACGCCACGGAAAAAACTGATGAAAATCTGGGCAGGCCGCACGAAAAGGCTACGCTTCGTCAGCAGCATTCCCGAAATAAGGATCGCAATCGCGAAACCGATAAGGATCGACACGAGGCTGATCGTCACCGTGTAGATGGATGCCTGCAGAAGCAACCCGAAGAGCTCGATGGACATTGTTGAGTTTTCGCCCGCTTGGTGACCAGGAAGCCGCGATCTCGTTTACCGGCCATGCCCGACACAATTGCGGGCACGGCCGATTTCCGAGAGCTGATCAGAATGCCGGGTCCTTGACGGCGTCAGGCGTGTCGAAGCTTGCGCCGAACCACTTCTTCTGCAGCGTCGCCATGCGGCCGTCAGCCTTGATCTTCAACATGGCGGCATCGATGGCGTCCATCAATGGCGCGTGATCGGCATCCTTCAAGCCGATAAAGCCGAAATAGGACTTCTTGCCGAAGGGCGGCAGCACGACTTCGAACGTGCCTTCACGCTGCTTGGCGACAAAGGCAATATTCGGCAGCGAGTTGGCGACGCCGGCGATGCGGCCGGCCGCGAGATCCGCATAAGATTCCGTAAAGGCCGGATATTCGCGGATATCGGCCTTGGTCGGGAGGGTGTCGGAAAACTCCTTGAGCTGATCGAGCTGGGCGGTCGCCTTGCCGACGCCGATCTTCTTGCCGGCGATGTCTTCCGGCTTGTTGATCGTCTTGTCACCGGCCTTCTTCAGGATCGCGATGGTTGCTTCGGCCAAGGGCGGCGTGAAGCGATAGCGCTCCATGCGCTTCTTGGTGATGGTCGCCGGCCCGGCAACGACGTCGAACTTGCCGGCTTCGAGCGCCGGGAAAACGCCGTCCCATGGCAAGGTGACCCATTCGATCTTCACGCCGAGCTCCTTGCCGATCTCATCGAAGAGATCGACGTTCAAGCCGACATGTTTGCCTGCGTCGATGAAGTCGAACGGAGCAAAAGCTGTCTCGGTGCCGACCTTCAGGGTGCCGGCGGCCTTGACGGCGGCAAGCGTATCGGCCGCATGGGCCGAAATCGTCGCACCAAACAAAAGTGCTGCGCCAACCAGCCCCCTCAGAAGCGAATTCTTCCTCATGTTTTTCTCTCCAGTTTTTTGCCCTTCCTTTGGAAGGTCCAGGTTCCCCATGCTTTGTCCCGCCGAGTGGATTTCTAAGACCCACTTTTGTCTATACAAATAGATACAGACTGGCCTACACTGTCAAATATAAAACTTAACGGACGCAAGATTTGTGCCGCATGATGTTGAGAGAGTCGACAGAAGCGGCTGTCACGGACACTGAATTCACTCCTGGAGCAAAGTGCGCGTTGATCCCAATTCATCAGAGAATTCTCAAGGACATCGAAACCAGGATCATGAGCGGCATCTGGCCGCCCGGTCACCGCATACCCGTCGAGCACGAGTTGCTGAAAGAATACCAATGCTCCCGGATGACCGTGAACAAGGCGCTGTCGACCCTGGTCGAGCGAGGCATGATCGTCCGCCGCCGCAAGCTCGGTTCCTTCGTCGCCGCGCGGCAGATCGACCGAACGGTGATGGATATTCAGGACATTTCTACCGAAGCGGAGCTGGCAGGACACGAACATAGTCACCAAATCCTGCTGCGAACAATCGAGATACTGGACTCTACCACCGCAACACGGCTTGGCGAGGTCGCGGGAGCGGAAATCCTGCGTCTTCACTGCCTGCATGCCGTCGACGGCAAGGCAAATGCGCTGGAGCGGCGTATCATCATGCTTGACATGGTACCATCAGCAAGGCTTGAGAGTTTTGCCTCGGTTCCGCCCGGCAAATGGTTGCTGGACATGGTGCCCTGGTCGAAGGCGCGGCATGTCATTCGCGCCGTCTCGGCCGACGCCACCACGGCGCGCCTGCTCGAAACCGAGCGTGGCGAAGCCTGCCTGACGCTCATCCGCCAGACATGGCAGAGCAGGCGCACGGTCACCTATGTCGAGTTCGTTCATCCAGGCGACCGTTTCCAGTTCGCCGGCGACTTTCATCCCAATGAACGAGGTGCCATCGATCAACCACCGCAAGGTAGTGCCTCTTGAGCGACAAACGGATCAGCAGGGCAGTTCCACTCAAGGGCTTGCAGGCCTTTGAAGCCGTCGGCCGTTGTGGCAGCGTCAGCGCCGCGGCGTTGGAGCTGAAGGTTTCGCCCGGAGCGATCAGTCAGCAGATTCGCAAGATCGAAAGCTTTCTCGGCGTCACCTTGCTCGAGCGCAATGGCCGCACGGTGGAACTCACCCAATGGGGACGGCTCTATCATCACGAAATATCGAAAGGATTCGAGCAATTCGCAGCTGCGGAACAGATCCTGGAACGGGCACGCAACGAGAATGCCCTGGTTCTCAGTGCCCTGTCTTCCGTCGTCAACAAATGGATCGGTCGCCGGATCTTCGACTGGCAGGCTCTTCATCCAGACGCGCATGTCAGGATCGTCGGCCGTGACAAGGAACCGCGCATGGGCTTCGATGACATCGACTTCCGCATCAGCTACGGATCGGACGTGCTGCAGCATGAGCATTATGCGGAGCTGTTTCGCGATTGGGTGGTTCCGGCCTGCTCGCCAGCATTGATCAAGGGCAAGACGCCCTCCGCCGCGCAGCTTCTCGAATATCCGCTGCTGCATGTCGAATGGGAGCGGCATTTCACGCCCTATCCGAGCTGGCATGAATTCGCCGCGACAGCGGAGACCACGCTCGCGGAGACCGCCGCCGGCCTCTCCTTCACGCTGTCCAGCAGCGCCATTGACGCAGCCGTCAACAAACGCGGCGTCGTTCTCGCACAGATGTCGATGATCGCGGATGAGCTCGAGGCGCAGACGCTAGTCATTCCCGTCGACATACGCATCCCCTTGCGCGACAGCTACTTTCTCGCCTGGGACAGGGCCGCTTTGGAAAAGCCGCATGGACGCCAATTCCGCGATTGGCTGCTCATCATTTCCCGCCAGCAGGCCCTGCTGTCGGCACCCAGATCAACTGTTTAGAAAAACTAAAACGGAACTCAGTTGCACGATATTGATGAAATCTTGCGCCTGGCGATAATTTACGCATTCGCCTTCAAAGGGACGGCGTGACCGACATAAAGGGGAGTTCGATGGCGCGGATCGACAAGATGAAACTCGGAACTTTCGTCTATACGTTCGGCTTTCATCCGGCCTCCTGGCTACATCCGGCAAGCGATGTCAACGGCGCCAACGACTTCGCGCATCTGCTCGATGTGGCCAAACGATCAGAGGCGGCGAAATTCGATTTCATGTTCATGGCCGATTCTCCGGCAGCTGCCGTCGGCGATCCGAGTGCGCTTGCCCGCATTCCCACAAAGATGAACCGCTTCGAGCCGCTGTCGTTGCTCTCTGCACTGGCCGTCACGACCAACGATCTCGGTCTCGTGGCAACGGTCTCGACGAGCTATTATGAGCCATACAATGTCGCCCGTCTGTTTTCCTCGATCGACCATTTGAGCAATGGCCGTGTCTGCTGGAATGTCGTCACGTCGGACCATGACGAAACCGGCTACAATTTCAATCGCGAGGGGCTCGATCCGCACGCGCTGCGCTATGAGCGCGGCAACGAGTTTGTCGACGTCGTGTTCGGCCTTTGGGACAGCTTCGAGGAAGGCGCGCTCCTTCTCGACCGTGAATCCGGCATCTACTATGACAAGGACAAGCACCACACGCTCAACCACAAGGGCAAGCACTTTCAGGTTCGCGGCCCGCTCAACATCGCGCGCACGCCGCAGGGCCGTCCTGTCATCGCCCAGGCAGGCGGTTCCGAACCAGGTATGGACATGGCGGCACGCACGGCCGAGATCGTCTTCAGCCTCGCATCGAACATCGAGCGGAACCGGTCCTTCTACGACAACGTCAAAAGCCGAATGGCGGCCTATGGCCGCGATCGGGATGATCTGAAAATCATGCCGGGCATCGTTGTCAATGTCGGTGAAACCGAGGCCGAGGCAAGGGCAAAAGTCGACTATCTGATCGACAAGATGCACCCGGATGTCGGACGGTTGATGCTCTCCGAGTTCCTGGAGGCGGATCTACGCGGCGTGGCCCTTGACGAGCCCTTCCCGATGGACCGGCTCCCGGCGGCGCCAAAGGGATCGCGCGCCCTGTTCGACGAACTGGTCGATTTCGTCAAGAGCGGCCACACAGTCGGCGAACTGATCCGGCACTATGCCGAGAAACACACCGGGAATGGCATAACAGGCACCCCCGCCCAGATCGCCGACTACATGGAAGAGTGGTTCGAGACGCGTGCCGCCGACGGCTTTATCCTGATGTTTCCGACCTTGCCGTCCAGCCTCGACGATTTTGTGCAGCTCGTCCTGCCGGAGCTTCGCCGCCGTGGCCTGTTCCGCGAGGACTATGAAGGCAGGACCCTGCGCGAAAATCTCGGCATTTCAACGCCGGCAAACCGCTTTGCCAAGGCGTGAGGGCTGCTCCGATGGGTGACGATGCTCTGATCAGCGACACGGAATTCAGGTTATCGATGCGTCATCTGGCCGGTGCGGTCAGCGTCATAACGGTCGGTGACGGCGAGGACCGTACCGGCTTCACGGCAACGTCGGTTTCCTCATTTTCAGCAGAGCGGCCTTCCATCATCGTCAGTGTCAACAGGGCCTCTTCCTCCTGGCCGGCGCTGCAGCAGTATGGCTGCTTCTGCGTCAATGTACTCGCGGCCGACCAGCTGCATGTGGCGCAATCCTTCGCCGGTATTGGCGGTCGCAAGGGCGCTTATCGCTACGATGGTGCGCGATGGTATCGCCTCAAGACAGGCGCGGCTGCCCTTGAAAATGCCCTGACGGTCCTCGACTGCAAGCTCGAAGCCACATTCCATCATCACTCCCATGCCATTCTGATCGGGCACATCTGTGCGATGGAAATCCGGCGGGACATCGGGCCGCTTCTCTACTGGCGAGGCGGCTATCATGACCTTCCGGCGGCTGTTGACGAGCGCTGCCTAGCGGAGCCGATCCGGCAATAGCTCGATCGAGGCGACATCGGCATTGGCAAAGGCAAGTCTGAGGTAGCGCTCCTGCCCCTCCCCGAAATAGGCGCCTGGTATGCAGACGACACCACGCTCCCTGGCAAGGTCTTTGGCAACCTCGGACGACGATCGATCCGCTAGGGGATGGCAAACGAAGGCGAAATAGGCGCCGATCGCTGCGATCTCCCAGCCTGCCAATCCGGAAAAAGCCGCTCTCAAAGCATCGGCACGGCGGGTGATCTCCAGCCGGTTGCCAGCTCGCCAATCGGCAAGCACCGGCAGAGCCGATGCAACCGCGATCTGAGCCGAACGCGGGGCGCAGATCTGCATATTGTCCATAACCTTGGCGATCTCGGCAATGAGCTTAGGCCCTGCCGTGACGGCACCCAGCCGATGGCCGGGGATGCAGAAGGATTTCGAAAAGCTGTAGAGGAGAACGAGCGTATCCTCCCAGCCCGGCTCCGACAGCAGGGCGTGCGGCCGACCGTAATCTTCGGCGAGGAAATCGCGATAGGTTTCGTCAACGACCAGCCAAGCGCCGTATTTTCGGCACAGCGTGAAAAGTGCATGAAGTAGATCAGGCGGATAGACGGCTCCGGTAGGATTGTTGGGCGTAACGACGGCAAGCATCTTCGCACCGGCTGTAAGCGCGGCTTCCGCTGAACCGAGATCGGGAAGAAAGCCGGCGACGGGATCGCAGTCGACCAGTCGCCGCCCGGTCCCCAGCATCGAGAGCGTCGTGTCGTGATTGAAATAGAAAGGATTGGTGAGCGCTACGGTATCGCCCGCGCCTGCAAGCGCAATTGCCGCGCACATGAACGCTTGGTTGCAGCCGGCCGTGATATGGATATTGCCGGCAGATATGTCAGCGCCATAAAGTTCTGCAACATGCGCCGCATAGGCCTTCCGCAACACAGGCTCGCCCTCGATCGGCCCATATCCGGTCATCGCCTGTTGTGCGGCCATCTCGCCAAGAAGCCGCAGCATCTCCGGATGCGCTGGGTAGCCGGGCACGGCCTGCGACAAATCGATGAGCGGTCCCTTCTGCCCTTTGTATTCGCGGCCCCAGGCAACGACGGAAGGGATGGGTGGAGGGGAAAGGCGGGCAACGAGCGAGTTGGATTTTGCGGCGGTCATATCGATTTCTCTTTGATACCGATTGCTACAACGATACCAATTGCTTTCTCAACCTCTTTGTTGGCTGAGGCGAACCTCAAGTGGAGACGCATGCACATGGTGTGGGACAAGATGCGGCTCGAACAGCTGCGCGCGGAATTTTCAGACGCCAATGGCGGCGAAATATACGACGAGAAGTTTCGCAACGTGGCGGAGAAAATCATCTCGAAGAATGGCACGAGACTGGCGCCATATGCCGGAATTCCGACATTCCTCAGCGCGCCCTACATGCAGGTCGCAACCGGCGAGCCGGACTTTGGCAATCTCCAGGTCGCCATCACGGGAATCCCGATGGATCTTGGCGTCACCAATCGCCCGGGCTCCCGCTTCGGACCACGCGCCCTTCGCGCCATCGAAAGGATCGGCCCTTACAACCACGTTCTCGGAACGGCGCCGGTCTTCGATCTTCGGGTCGCCGACATTGGTGACGTCCCATTCCAGAGCCGCTACCGGCTGGAGCTTAGTCACGACGACATCGAAAGACGGATAGGCCAGATCGTCGATGCCGGCGTCGCGCCACTCTCGGTCGGGGGCGACCACTCCATCAGCCATCCGATCTTGAAGGCAGTCGGCCGGAAGGAACCGGTGGGCCTCATTCATATCGACGCCCACTGCGACACCAGCGGCGCCTTCGATCAGACGAAGTTTCATCATGGAGGACCGTTTCGCAACGCCGTGCTGGATGGCGTGCTCGATCCGACAAGGACAATCCAGATCGGCATCCGTGGCTCGGCGTGTCCGACATCAGCGCCCTTGAGACAGAATTGGTTTAATTGAGAAGAGAGGATTTTCGGCTCATCGTAGCTCTATCAAAGGAAGCGAAGATGAGACAGAAAACCGGGCCGCAGACATCGGCGGCCGAAAAGACGATCAAGGATATCCGCCGGGCGACGCGCAAGCACCATTCAGCCGAGGATAAAATCCGCATCGTGCTGGAAGGCCTGCGTGGCGAAGACAGCATCGCTGCGATCTGCCGCCGCGAAGGGATCGCCGAGAGCCTGTATTATAGCTGGTCGAAGGAATTCCTCGAAGCGGGCAAGAAGCGGCTCGCGGGTGACACCGCCCGTTCGGCCACCA
>JUHI01000043.1 GCA_000799755.1 Martinezella tropici | reverse complement strand
TGGTGGCCGAACGGGCGGTGTCACCCGCGAGCCGCTTCTTGCCCGCTTCGAGGAATTCCTTCGACCAGCTATAATACAGGCTCTCGGCGATCCCTTCGCGGCGGCAGATCGCAGCGATGCTGTCTTCGCCACGCAGGCCTTCCAGCACGATGCGGATTTTATCCTCGGCTGAATGGTGCTTGCGCGTCGCCCGGCGGATATCCTTGATCGTCTTTTCGGCCGCCGATGTCTGCGGCCCGGTTTTCTGTCTCATCTTCGCTTCCTTTGATAGAGCTACGATGAGCCGAAAATCCTCTCTTCTCAATTAAACCAATTCTGTCTCAAGGGCGCTGATGTCGGACACATGCAAGTACGGTGGTTCTTTGTGGCGGCGGCGTGGAGAACGCGCGTCTCTTGCTCGCATCCAGTTCCACGTTACCGGCCGGCATCGGCAACGGGCATGATGTCGTAGGCCGCTATCTTTGCGATCACCCCCGCGCTTCACTCTGCCGCTTTAAAGGGTGTGACATCGATGCCATTGCCCGGCATTTCAATTTCTATGGCCTCAGCCATGACGGGCGCACGCATTTCTATCTCAGAGGCCTGTCTTTGAGCCCGGACGTCCAGGCTCGCGAAGGTCTTACCAATTGCGCCGCCTATCCGGTGCAGATCCACGCCGAGGACGATCCCTGGGCAGCGTTGAAGCGCCTGGCGAAGGGCGCCAGCAAGACGGTCACGGGAGATCTGGCAACGCTCGCAAGATCGGCGGACATGATCACCTCCGGGCTCTACGAGCGCCTGGTTCGCAAGCGCGGCCTGCCGCATCGCTCGACCGAATTGCGTTTCGACGTCATGGTCGAACAACAGCTCGATCCGGAAAGCCGTATCACGCTCACGCAACAGCGCGATCAGTTTGGCCAGCCGCTGCCGTGCATCAACTGGAAGATTGGCGCACGCGAAATAGGCAGTGTCAGGCGGCTTGCCGGGCTCATCTCGGACGAATTTGTTCGTGTTTACTTACCGAAACCGGAACTGCCGAACTGGATCGAGGCAAGGCAGGACGCCCTGCCCGCTTTCATGGATATGGCACATCCTTCCTGTACCACACGCATGGGAACCGATCCACGGACGAGTGTCGTTGATACCGATGCCATGGTTCACGGCATTGACGGCTTGTTCATTGCCGGCAGTTCGGTGTTTCCGACGCCAGGTCACGCCAATCCGACCTTGATGCTGCTGGCTCTGTCGATCCGTCTCGCCGACCACCTCAAGCAACGACATGCGGTCGCGCAATCGCGTAACGCCCGCAACCCAGGTCAGCCCAACCTGTCACTCCATCACAGCTAGACGATTTCCGTTCGAACCGGCGCTGCCGGAATACCTTATCTCCTTGTTTTCACGTAGTTCCAGATACAAAACCGCCTAGCGCATTTGCGGGAGTTGCTCTAGCCGAGCCGGAAATAGAAGCCGGCGCTTTCGCTGCGGCCGAATTCCGGATGAGTGTCGATGGCGTGTGACAAGGAGGGAATGGACCAGCGATCGACCTGCTTGTAACCAAGCCTTGCGATATCGTCGAGGAACTCCGCCTCGTTGCGCATGTGATAGGGAACGTATGACCTGCCGATGCGTTCGAGCGTGACAACGGTGTTGCCCTTGCGAAGCGCAACCTTGTTGAGGATCAGATGCTGAGGCCGCGATGGCATTTGCGACAGTAGGCCAGACAGCGGCATATCGAGATATTGCATCAGCCCCGATCCGAGCAGCAATGGCATCTCGCCGGCGTCTCCGATACGGTCGACAAAGGACAGGTTTGCCAGGCCCTCCTTTTCGGCAAGGCTTTGCCCGGCGCGGACAATGGCAGGCAGATCGTAGACGACCCAGCGAAATGTTCTGTCGAGCGGCAGCAAGGGGTGAAAGGCACGATATTTCGTCCCCATATGGCCGCCCGCATCGACGAGACCGTTAATTTCGTGCAGCAGGTTGCAGAGCCAGAACAGCACCGGATAGTCCCAGGGCGCCACTTCGCACATCTTGGCAAATGCGACGGGCGCGATCTCGTCATGATCGTAGCCGGCCATGGTCTGCCGGCGAGCGGCGGCCATGGCGGCCTCATAAGAGGCATAAGCACCGGTAAAGCGTCGCGGAATGGGCAGGAGGTAGTTCAGCCGCCCTCTCGCCGCACTCAGTGGCGAGAACCCATAGGCAGCCGTCTGTGCGGCCCCTTTGAAAGCACGGCGCGTCCGCGCCGACCATGACGAACTGGACCATGGTGAAGTTGTCATCTTGCATCCCCCATCCGCATCTATCCGATCACGGCCTGCCCGATAGAATCGAAGCCGCGCTTGCGCTCACCTTCTCCAGAGCCAGAAGCGTGCAGACATAGATTGCGCCGCCCGAAACCACTTGCAGCACCAGGATCAGCACACGCTGGATGCTGAGCGAGCCGGCGAAATAGCCCAGGCCGTAGACCGCTGACGCCATCAATGCGATGGCAATCGCGAGATAGCCGCTCTTGCGCAGCACACGCTCCCATCGAAGGCCTCCGTAATTCCTTTGCAGATGCATGGAGGTCACGAAGGAGATCAGCGCCGCCAGACATTGCCCGCAGGCCGCGGCAACAACGCCGAAAGGTGCGAGAAGCAAGATCAGCGAGACGGAGACCACTGCATTCAACAGCAAGGTGGGCGGCATACGCCTGATATTACCTGACAACGACAAAAGGGCTTCCGTGACATAACCCGGCATCAACAGGACCTGCTTCATCGACAAGATAGTGACGAGAACCGCTGCAGGCGCCCATTTTTCGCCGAGCACGATGCCGATCAAGTCCGACGATATCAGCGACAGGCCGAGATAGATCGGCGTGGAGATCGCCATGAGAACCGTCATGAAGACGGTTGCCGGAGGGCCGGCATCGCGAACCTGCCTGCCGTCCGAGCCGATCACCTGCGCCGCCCGGCGAAACAGCGTCCAGGCAAGCATTCGCGCGGGTTCGCCGATAAGCTCGGAAAATGCCGCGACGATGCGCTCCGCGACGCGATAATAGCCCGCCTCCGCAAGACCGAGAAAGCTGCCGATCGCGAGTGTTCCGGAGTAGGAACGCAGAAACAGGATCAGCCTGTTCGACAGGATGTGGCTAGAGAATTCCAGGATCTCTCGCGCGAAGGGCCAGGTCAAATATGGTCTCGGATGCCAGGCGAGCACGGCGGCCGACCCGACCAGACAAACCAGCTGCGACACAAGCCGGCCGGCGGCGAGCGAAAACACGTTCCAGCCCAGCCACAGCCCCAGCACGGTAACACAAAGCCCGGCAACTTCGCTTGCCATCCGAATAACCGCCTGCTTACGCAGGAGGCCACGGGCGACCAGCAACCCATCATAAACGGCATAAAGAGACGATGGCAGAAACCAGCAGCTGAAAAGAAGCAAAAGAAGCGCTTCGTGCGGCCGGCTGAACGGGCGCCAGGCAATGGCGGCTGCAAGCAAACCGACGATCGTCACCAGCACGCCGGCGATGAACGCAATCGTACCGATCTGGTCGAGCTCTCGATCCGTGCATTCAGCCTTCATCACGAACTCGCCCCATCCGCCTTCCGCGATGACGACAAGCATGACCACGATCGCCGAGCTGAACGCATAGAGACCGAATTCCGTTGATTCCAGCATACGGGCGGCAACGAGGAATATAACGAGCTGCACGACTTGCGATACGATCTTTGAAACGAGCGTCGAGGCCCCGTCGCCGACGATCGAAGGCATGCGAGAGCGCAGCCAATGACGCAGGCCGCTCGTCGGGACGACATGTTTGTGGTGAACCGGGACGCTGTCCATCAGCGCACCACACGAGCAAGTAAAAATGGATGAAATTCGACCTTCACATCGTCAAGTTGAGGAATTCCACCGAAAGGCAGCATCGATCTGCGCAATGGCTTCCAGCTCTGCACCAGATAAAATCTATAGCATTCCCATTGAGGACATGTTTTCGTGCAATGAAACCTTGCCTGTAAGCAGGGCTTGTCGGAATTATTCGAATTCAGCGCACCACAATTACTACTCTGGGCGCCAGAGACCGACCGAAGTTCTCGGCAATAAAACAGGGATGCGCCGGCAATTATCATGGAACACCAAGCAGAGCCGCTTATGAAAGACGATGACCGTGACCGTATCCAGTCGGAACCACCAGGCGGCCTGAGCCGCAAATATCTGCTTCGCTGGATTCTCGTGATCTTCTGCCTTGCCGTATGGATTACCATGGCCGCGCTTCTCATTTGGTGAGACGTTCTTTTTCGTTACGCGCCAGCAGCACGACACCGACGGTTTTTGCGAGAATTGCAAAGTCGGCCCGCAGCGAACGACTGTGAAAATAGTCCAGATCGAATTGGACGCGCTCCTCATAGGTCGTGTCGGCATTGCGATTGACCTGCCAGAGACCGGTGATCCCCGGCCGTAGCCCGAGATAGCAATAGAGATCTGGCCCGTAGCGATCGAGCTCCGCTGCGACCACGGGCCGAGGTCCGACCAGACTCATGTCGCCGCGCTGAACGTTCAGCAGTTGCGGCAATTCGTCGGCGCTGCTCATGCGTAGATACTTTCCGAGCCAATGCACGCGCGGATCGTTCGCCAGTTTCTGAGTTGAGAGCCATTCCTCCTTTCGCACCGCGTCGCGAGCCAGCAATTCCGCCAGCTGTCGGTCGGCATCCTTGCGCATCGTACGAAATTTCAGGCAGTCGAACGGACGCCCGTCGCGGCCGATACGCGTGTGGCGGTAGATGACGGGCCGGCCGTCGACCAGCAGCAATGCGACGGCAATGACAAGCAGCGCCGGCGCCAGAAACAGCAATCCGAGCCCGGAAAGAACAAGGTCGACGATACGCTTGGCGCGCCCGAGCCGCTCAGTCCGCTTCGCCTCACTGCGAGATCGCTCACGATGGGCTACGCTGTCAAAAGTCGATAACATATTTAGGACCCCTCACCGCTATCACGCTCGCTCCAAAGGCTGCCAGCTGCCCCAATCCTTGACAATTGACCCTGCGGACATCGGCCTAGTCCCATTGGCGTAGGGTGCCGGTCACAGGTCTACCCACAAGCCTCAGCCTGCCTCATCGATCAGCCGATGGCCGGCTGAAATGCCGCCACGCGCGGTCAATTGCGAGCTTGTCCTGGCGGCGTTTGCGCGTTCAAGAACGCGATCGTAGAGGGCAAGCAATGCCTGGCGCCATGACGCCGGCGTGTGCGCCATCTCGCTCGACCGGCGCAGGCAATTCACGCTCATCAGACGAAGCAGCATGTCATCACCGGCGAGCCGGCGTAATCCGCCGGCAAGCGCTTCAACCTTGCCGCTCTGAAAGACCGATCCGCAGCCGAGCATGGCGAGCTCATCACCAAGTAGCGCCATATCCGGCAAGATCACCGGTATGCCGCTTGTCACCGCCTCGAGTGCCGCCAATCCAAAGGGCTCCGGCACCCTCGAAGAAACGACCAGCGCGCGCGCATCGCCAAGAATTTCCCGCATTTCGCCCTTGGATTTCCAGCCGTGAATGACGACTTCTGGAAAATCCCGCTCCAGGCGGGCGCGGCCGGCGCCATCGCCGATGATCTGGAGTTTCACGCCGGCAAGCCGCGCTGCAAGCGCGGCATCCTCAAATCCCTTTTCCGGCTCCAACCGGCCGACAAAGAAAAAGTCACGCTTCTTCCAGGGCTCAATCGGATAATCGAGGAAAGGTTCAACCGGATTGCGGATCGTCTCGATGTTGCTCATGTCGATTTGCCCGCGGGCAAAATAGTCACGCATGCGTTGATGCACCACGACGATATTGGCGGCAAATTGCTGGATTGGATAGTAGTGCTCCCGCACCATATGGCGGGCCGATCTCCAGATCTTCTCATGGTAGCCGCGCTTGTCGCAGTTCGTCGCGAGGCAGTCGAGCGACATCGGAGTCAAAGAACAGACCTGCCCTCTGCGATAATTCGCAAATCCCCCATTCGGGCAGGAGAGGAAATAATCGTGGGCGTGCAAGACGACACGACCACGAACCGGCCACAGCGCGCGAAAGATCGAAGGCGACAGGATCTTCGACCATCCATGGACATGATAGATCGTACCCTTGCTATCGACACGCGCCATCAAGGCCTTCAACCCGTCATAGGCGTGGCTGCTGTAAAGACCGCTTGCAAGCGCACTGAGACGCGGCTGCTGCATCAGCGGTCGTGCTGCCAGATTGACGGTGTCGGATGCCGGCCGCTCGGAGCCGACGGTATCGCCGGCGAAATAGGTCACGGCGACTCCTGCCTCCTGCAGCAAGCTTGCGGAGAGAATTGCCAGATTCGACGCTCCGCCGATCCTGGCAGAGCGATCATTGATGATAACGACGCGATCGAGATCCGATGAAGGCGTCATGGGACTAATCCAGCGCTTCGATGTTTTGTGGCGCCAGCCTGCCCTTGAGCAGATCGCGAAGCGCGATGGCATTACCTTTGAGACGACCCTTGCGATCGACCCAGGGCTCGGGCCGCCAGACCTTGACGAGGTTAGCCAGAAGATTGCGGCCTATCTGAAGCACTGCCTGTGGTGCGCCCATCGTGTGCTTACGCATGAGATAAAGCGGGTTTGCTATCTGCGAATAGCCGAGACGGACGCCTCCCGATCGACCGCCCTTCGTGCCAAGATGGACGCCTTCGAGCTGTTTGGCGCTGACGACCTGGCCATAATGGGCGACGAGCCTGCTGAAATCGACATCTTCGAGCCAGCCATAGAAGGGCAGATTCTCGTCGAAGCGCAGGACGGCGGCTTTGATGATCGCCATGCGGATCGCCATGTTGCAGCCATAGGCGTTGTAAACGGGTCGAATTTGCATTGAGGGCTCCGAGCGGCGTCGGCGCTTGCTGTCGACCAGGCGTAAGCCATCGCGAACAGATATACCTGGCCCGGTAACGCCGTCGGCCAGGACCGTCCCGGTGCACATCGCGACATCCGGTTGCAGTTGAAACAGCCGCTCCGTCTCCTCGATATAGGTAGGCGTCATCAGAAAGTCGTCATCGAGGAAAAGGACGACATCCGCGTCCTGGATGTTGTCGAGAATGCGATTGCGCTGACGGCAAAGACCACGCTCGCTAATCAGCACCCGGACGGGGATATCAAGATTGCGCAGGCAGCTCGGATCGATGTCCTCCGGCGAGGACAGGCAGACGACGATCTCATCCGGCTTGCGGGTCTGGCCGGCAATATTCGGGAGGATGGACGACAGGATGTCGCGGCGACCAGAGCTTGCAATGCCAAGCGTGATCTTCAAGGGGCGACCCGTTACGTGGCCCGTAAGGCGCCTTGCGGATGCACGCACCTGACGCGCGTCAAGCCTGCGCCGCCAGACACGTTTGTCCCGATGATGACGCTTCTCGTGGCTGCGGTTGGCGATGATGCCGAGGATATTGATCGTGGTCGTGCCAAAGCTTGCCAGCGCGTCCGACAACCGCTCGACCGTCATCTTGTTCGTTTGCCCGACGACGACGACGATGCCTTCGAGATAGGTGCAGATGACACGCGTGTCAGCCGAATCCTCGAAGGCCGACATATCGACGATGACGACCTTGTATCGCCGCCGCAACAGGTCGATCTCGGCCTTCAATGCGGGCAGATGCCCGTAGCGCTGAAAGGCGGTGACCGATTTCTCGGTCTCATCGACGGTGACGACCGGCACTCCGCCATGGGCCTGGACGATCTCGGCTCCAGGCTCGTGCTCTGCCTTTGCAACAAGCAGTCCGCCTTCATGAGCAACGGCATAGCGGCGCGGCACATCGTTGATGCTAAGGGCTTCCATGCCGAATTCCGTGCCGGCTTCTGTCACCACGCAGCTCAGTCTTGCATTGAGGAAGTCGGCGTCGATCAGCACGACGGATGCACCTTCGTGCTGATAGAGCTGGGCGAGATTGGTCGCGATCGTGGTCTTGCCTTCGCCTGTGCCGACCGAGGTGATACCGATCACCATGGGCGCATTCGTCGGGAAGGCGGAATCGATCGAGTGCTTGACGCCACGCAGAGCTTCGGAAAATTGCGAATAGGGCGTATCGAGCACGGATCTTAGTGGCAGCATCGTTCGTCGCCAGCCGGCTGTGGCGACTGCCATGCTTCCTGGCAGGAAGGACGGGCTCATATAGACGGGGACGTTGCCGAGGGAGCTGATCCCCAATTCTCGCCGCAGCTTTTCGCTGGAGCTGACACGACGATCCAGGCCATCCCGCAGGAGCGCGGCCATGACGCCAGCCGCCAGGCCGAGCATGGCCGTGAAGGGCAGGACGAAAGAGGATTTCGGCCAGGTCTTTGCGAGGGGCACCGCGGCCGGCGTCACGACGCGCACATTACCGAGCGGAAACGATTCTTTTTGCAGCGCGCCGATCAACTGCTGCAGGATGCTTTCATACATCCGGCGATAAGTGGTGGCACGGCTTTCCATCTCCGACAGTTCCACCCTCGCCAGATTCTTGTCTGTCCCCGCATCCTTCAGCGATGCCAACTCGTCGCTGAGGAGCTTTTCACGCGTCTTGGCGACTTCCAGATTCGCCTTGTAGACTGCCTGGATGCGCTCGAATTCCTTGCGCATGTCCCCCTTTATTCGATCGATTTCCTGCTGCGCGGCAACGATGGCTGGATTGTCGGCATCATACCTGCTTGTAAGGTTGTTCAACTTGATCGTCGCGGCTCCCAGATCTTCCTGTAGCTTCTGTATGCGCGGATTGTTCATCGTTTCATCGACATCTCCCTCAACTTTTCCACCCGACATCAACTGATTGAGAGTTGCAAGTTTTGCAGATTCCGCTGCCGTTTGCGCCTTGGCCGCGACTGCCTGGCTACTGATCTCCGACAATTGTTGCTGATCGAGCGAAGACGACGTGCTGATCTCCATGATACCGTTCTTGGCGCGAAACTCCTCGACGTTCATCGCCGCTTCGCGAGCCTGCCGGCCGACTTCGATCAAACGCGTCTCCAGCCATTGAGCGCCGCTCTGGGCTGCAGACGCGCGTTGCGAGAGACCGGTTTTGATATAGGCCTCGGCAATCGCATTGGCCGCTTGCGCAGCCTTTTGCGGGTCGACGGAGCTGTAGCCGATCTCCAGAATATAGGACTGGCCAACGCGATTGACCTCGACCCTGGACAGAAAGGACGCCATGGTGCGGCGCATAAGGTCGTCCTCAGTGGTCTCAGCCTTGGTGGGAACATCATCATCATGTTTGAACGGCCTAAAGATGGCACGCAGCTTGTCGTGCAGGGCGGCCTGCCAGGACATGCCGCCTATGATTTCCGGATCTTCCGTGAGGTTGAGCTTCTGCACGACAGCGCGCGCGGTGGCCTCGGATTTGACGATCTCGACCTGGCTTGCAATTTCCGCCGCCTCGATGATGACTGTGCCGGTGAAGGCATCCTGCGAAACAATGCGCCCCTGGTCCGGGTCCATGACAAGCCGCGTGGTCGCGAGATAGACCGGCTGGGTCGTTGCCATGTAAATACCGCCGATACCGAGGCCGGCCCCCGTAAACACGGCAAAGATCATCCAGTGGCGCTGCAGGAACCGCCAGACATCGCGAAACGAGATATATTCGGCACCCCCAACGCCTTTGGCATCCGAAGGAATACTGCGCAAGCCTTTACTGATCTCGTGAACTGCCATGATTATCGTCCCACATTGCTCGCTTATCGCTATTGAGATTGACCGACGTCCGCAGACGAAAGCGTGGCGCCATCCAGGCTTCCGGAAATGTTGTAGCGTACGTCCAGAACGTCCCCCGGCTGCAAACCGGTCGCTTCGGATGCCTTGATCGCATTGGCTTCGTCGCCGTTGCGGGTGATCCAGTATTCCATCGGCTGAAGATCGAGCGCCTTCATGCTCTGACTTCTGGACAGAGACGCTCCTGAAATCTGCAGCAGTTGCAGCGTCGTGTTTCGCTTTAGCTTCGTATCCTCGATTTCCGTCTCGGTGGCCTGCAGTTGTTGGCCTGCATCGGTCTTGCGCTGCCCTTCGAGATTGAGCGCATCGCGCTGTGTCTCGCTCAGCTTCTGCTTTGCCTGCATCGAGGCGACGACAAGGTCCAGCTTGCCTGCCTGCATCTCGGCAACAGTCCGCTCCAGCGCGGTCTTTCGCGAGGTAACAAGGATTTTGGTATCGACCAGCTTGGAAATGTCGCTCAACTCGTCCTGCGCGATCTTCACCTGCTCGTCCTGCGACGACATTTTCTCATCAAGGATGTTGATTTCATTGCGCAGCAGAACTTCCAGATCTCCCGCCGAGGCGAGTTGCTGACGCAGGGCATCCGCTCTGGCGTTGAACAGGTCGACTTCGCTGGTCATGATCTGCCAGACGGCCGACCCTTCGGGCGCAGCCTTGATCTCCGGCGGAAATGAGATTGCGGGCTGGTCGTTGAGTTCGGCCATCAAACGGGCCCGCCGGGCACCGAGCTGCTTCAGTTGCAGCTCCATGCGGCTGATCTCGCCGGCATAGCTGATCTGCTGCGCCTCCGAATAGTCGCCGGTCTGAGTGGACCGACGTTCGCGTCCGCCTGCCATGGCAATGGCCTGCTTCACGGTCAGGCCGGGTCTGAACTCCAGCTCGCTCGGCTTTTCGACGGCGCCGGACACGTAGATCATCGGATATTTGACGACTTCGACGGAGGCCGTGGGCGCAACTGCCAAGCCGGTGATCTGCTTCAATTTATCACCGATATCGGCACTGATGTCTTCGACAGTCTTGTTGCCGACTTGCATTTCTCCAATCATCGGAATGGAGATCGAGCCCGATTGCGACACGACATATTCGCCGTTCAACGCGGTCCATTCCTTATACTCGCCGGTCGCCGCGATCCATTCGACAATGGCGACCTTGATCCGTGCCTGGGGGCCGACATGATAGATGTCATTGGTCGCAGCGCTCGCCGCGCCATGAACCGCCGCACCGGAGAGCATCAACGCCAGAAACCAGGACCTTATAAGCCGAGGCGACCCTGGGACGGAATGGTAAGTAAAGGCGCACACTTTAGACATGAGCCGAAATCTCGCTTTCTTGCCGCTTGCGCCATCATGCGAGGAAGGCGCCATACCGCGAGATCAGCAGCTGAACGCATAGCGTGTAAATCCCCTACCGAAGCAACAGGACCTATCATTTCTGACAGGGAGGTAGGCAACGCCGCAATCTCTTGGTCGGAAAGGCATATCCTTGTGTGCAGGCTCCGATCGCGGGTTAAACCTTTCGGCTACTCCCTTCGGCCATTTGTATGCCGTGGTGAACCGATATGGGCCCTGTCGCAAAAGTTGTCGGCTGCCCAATGTTGTCCCGACCCACGGAGGGAAAAGCAATGCGGGTAGCAATCGTGCATTACTGGCTCGTATCGATGCGGGGCGGAGAAAAGGTGATCGAGGCGCTCTGCGACATGTATCCGGACGCCGATATCTTCACGCTCGTCTGCGACGAGAGCCGCCTTTCGGAGAAGATCCGCAAGCACCGGATCTTCACGTCCTTTCTGCAGCGCATTCCAGGTGCCGTCAGAGCCTACCAGTCGCTCTTGCCGCTCATGCCCTTTGCATTGGAGAGTTTCGATCTTACCGGCTACGATCTGATCATTTCCAGCGAGTCAGGTCCGGCCAAGGGTATCATTCCGCCGCCGCGGGCAACGCATGTCTGCTACTGCCATTCGCCCATGCGCTATCTCTGGGATCACTATCATTTCTATCGGTCCCATGCCGGTCTCGCCTCCCGACTGATGTTGCCGATGCTGGCGCCGCTGCTGCGCTCCTGGGACGTCAATACCAGCATGCGGGTCGATCGCTTCGTCGCCAATTCGCATCACGTCAGTGATCGCATCGGCAAATATTACAGGCGTCCCGCGACCGTGGTGTATCCGCCTGTCAATGTCGACGATTTCGCGCCGGCGGCATCGACCGAGGACTTCTATCTCTGCGCCGGCCAGCTGGTGCCCTACAAACGGGTCGATCTGGCAGTGCAGGCATTCACCCGGATGAACCGGCAGCTTGTTGTCATCGGCGAGGGCACCGAGCTGGAAAGGCTGAAGCGCATTGCCGGCCCGTCCGTTACCTTTCTCGGCCGCACGCCATTTTCGGTGCTGAAGGAAAAGCTGGCGCGGTGCCGCGCCCTTGTCTTTCCCGGCGAGGAGGACTTCGGCATGGTTCCAGTGGAAGCGATGGCAAGCGGGCGGCCCGTTATCGCTTATGGAAGCGGAGGAGCGCTGGAGACCGTTATGCCGGGCGTGACCGGCGTCCTCTTCGACGAGCAGTCCGCCGACGCTCTAGTCGAGGCTGTGCTTGACTTCGAGGCGACACAACAGCAGTTTCGCCCGGAAACGCTGCAAGCGCATGCGCAGCAGTTCAGCCTGCGGAAATTCACCACGGAGATGCAAGCCATCATCAATGAGGAGTTGCTGGCCCGCACGGTCGATAGACTTCGCAGCCATGCTCCTGTTCAACGGACACGCGAAGCACCATTGCCGGTGCTTGCGATGGAGCCGCACAATACGACGCTGCAATAGGCCTGATATGTCGGGGACGATACGAACCACGAGGATCATGCCACGGAAGGGATGGACACTCCGATTTCCTCAACGACCGGTAAGGGGTGTCCTCGACGCCAAACGAACTACAAGAGAGAAGGGTCGAGGATGTACATGCCTCGCGAATCGACTGTACACGATCAAAGCCGGCTAACGGGCTGCTACAACCACCGCGTCATCTTCGACCTTGCGTGCAATCTTCTGCGCTCAGCAATGAAACAGAACAACAGCGTAACAATCCATTTGATTAGCATATGTCCCGGCAATGATTGCTAAATATGAATATCTCGTAATATATTCGCTTAAAGCGGCTGCCACGTTCTGGTAAGTTATCGCCTGCGCCCGCACGCTCGACGAGATTGCGATTGTCAATGCGCAAGCTCCGATGCAAGCGGACCGGTGCAAACCGGACAACGGCCAGATTTTGCGTGGCTGGCTTGGGAGGACAAGGCCATATGCCGGAAAACCGAGAGGATCGGTCGCAGCAAATTCCATATCGGTCCGAATCCGACGGCGATTTAGAGGCGGTGGTCTCGCTTTGGGATCTCGACCTCAAACTGCTCGATTCCTCCAAGAAGTTTAAGGAACATGTCGGTCTTGCGTTTCGGGGCGAGGTGACGCTGTGGGAAGCCTACCCGGCCCTCGCCAAGCCGGCCTTTGCCGCACTCATCCGTCTGGTCATTGATACCAGAGAGCCGCACACGATCCGGCTCGACGATCCGCGACGGGGAAAACGCAACATCCTCGCCTCCTATATCCAGGCGGGTCTCCTGATTATGGAAACCAATGCGGTGGCCTTGAACGGGAGCCTGACATCGGAACACAATGAAAGAGCTCGGCTCATTCATCAGGCAACACACGATGCCCTGACCGGATTACCCAATCGCCGCCAATTCAGCGCGGCGCTCGCCCAACTGCTTCCCGCGAACGGCAAGATGGGGCCTGCGCTGATGCAGCTCGATCTCGACGACTTCAAACCCGTCAACGATACACTTGGGCATGGCGCCGGCGACATCGTGCTAAAACTTGCCGCCGAAAGAATAAAGGAAGCGCTTGGTCGGGGCGGAACGGTCTACCGCCTCGCGGGTGACGAGTTCGCAATCATACAAGCCGGGCCGCAGCGGGCCTTTGAAGCGGAGCAACTGGCGGACACGCTGGTGGCCGAATTCAAGAAGCCGTTCACGGTCAACGGCATCGCCCTCTTCGTCGGAGTTAGTGTTGGCATTGCAATAGCGCCGCGCGACGGTAATGAAGGCGAGCAGTTGATGAAGGCTGCCGATGTCGCACTCTATGCCGCCAAGAAGGAAGGTCGCCGCCGGGCGCGAACCTTCGATCCTGCCATGTTGATCGTCGTCGAACAAAGGGAACTGTTGCGACGCAGCCTGCGCGTGGCGCTCCAGCGCGACGAGTTCTTCATCGAATATCAGCCGCTAGTGGAGCCTTCCTCGACGGTGGTGGGCTTCGAGGCGCTGCTGCGGTGGCGGCATCCAACCCTTGGCATCATTCCGCCGGCGGCTTTCATCCCCATGGCGGAGGCCGATGGCCTCATGCGCGAGATCGGTCAGTGGATGCTGGAAGAAGCCTGCCGTGAAGCCCTGGCATGGCCTGAACACTACACGCTGGCGGTCAACCTTTCTCCGGCAGAATTCCTGACATCGGGCCTGACCGATCGCATCTCGCAAACACTCGATATCGTCGGTTTCCCGGCCGAGCGCCTCGAGCTGGAAATTACTGAAGGCGTGCTTCTCGAACGGACCACCAACAATCTGGATACGCTCAATACGCTGAACGTGCTCGGCATCCAGATTTCCCTCGATGATTTCGGTACGGAATACTCATCGCTCAGCTATCTTAAGAATTTTCCCTTCGATACGATCAAGATCGACCGTTATTTCATCCGGGACCTTTTGCAGGACACGAAAAGCCAGACCATCGTGCGTTCCGTGATCGGCCTTGCTCACGGCCTGGATATGCGGGTGACGGCAGAGGGCGTAGAGACGCCACAACAGGCAGCTTGGCTCCGCGATGAGGGGTGCGACCGATTGCAGGGCTACTGCATCAGTCCCCCGCTCAGCGCCGACAGGCTTGGTGAATTCATAAGGCAGGGTGCACGTACTCAATCGGCGGCGACATTCGACGAATTTCGCGCTGGACAATAAGCTCTCGCAACGCATTTCATCCAGGAATTTCTCAAGGGGATGCCATGGAAATGCAAGTGGACGCAGCCTTCGAGCCATTGCTTGAACTGGAGATGGAGATGGGAGCCCTGGTGGCCGATTGGCCGCATTGCGACCAATGCGCCGCCTATGTGGCTTGCATGGTCAGTCACGATCGCCATGATCCCATCCGCCATGCCAACCTCCTCTCCGCGGCCCTCAACGAACTCTTCGAAATGTCGTTCCACACTAGGGAATATAACGGTGTTTTGACCTGCCGCTTCTATCGAAGCGGCCCGATCGAACGGATCGAATTGACCTTCCCCTGCTCGGTCGAGCAACGCCATTCCTATGAGGCGATCGTCGCACGCATCGAAAACGGGCAGGCGCTAGCAAACTATCTTGACGTCATCACCGATGACGCCGCGCGTGCCGAGCATGCGATCCTCCTCGGCCTTGCTGTCAATTACGACGCCCGGATCGAACTGTCCGATCAGGAAGCTGGAATGACGACCTTCGTGGTGGATCTCGCGCTCGAAAGGCTGCTCAATTGAGTAATCCGTCTTCGCGCCGCTTCACGGCACAATTCGATAGCAATAATCAAGAATTTTCCCTGTCGGGCGTCCTCAGACCGCATTCGATTGCCGAGCTTGCGGATGATCTCGCCCTGCTGCGCAACGGCATCGAGACGGTAAACGGCATCTGCTACATCAATCTGAAACGCGTCACCCACATGAACAACACCGCGTTCCGCGCCCTGACGCACGTGCTGCTCGATGCGACGCGATCGAGGCCCGATCTCACGTTGACAGTCATCGCGTCGAGCGTGGTTGCCTGGGCATCGCGGCTGTTTCGTCATTTGAGCGATCTGTCGCCGAACATCGTTGTCGAGATTTACGATTCCGCCTTCTATCCCGGCCAGACATTCGTCGAGAATCAGAGCTTCATTCCGATCCTCAGGACCCAGACGAAAATGACGTGGCGGCATGAGCGCGAGATATTGCCACGCCATGGCCTTCGCGAGGGTCTGCATATCGCCGACATCTGCTGCGGCATCGGCGATTTTGCCATGTTGGTGCGAAAGGATTTCAAGCCGGCGCGGATGGTTGCACTAGACCATTCGGTGCCCAGCCTGGAATATGCCCGCAAGGTCGCTGACGACTTCGACGTTCGCGATATCGAATACACTTATGGCGATGCATCCCAAATGTTGTTCGACAGCGACCAGTTCGATTTCGTCACCTGCCGCCACTCCCTGCAGATCTTCGACCGCCCGGATGTGCTGCTTCGCGAACTCTATCGCATCTGCAAGCCGGGCGGCCGCGTCTACATCACCAACGAGAAAAACTCCCATTGCCTTGGCGAACCCAGAGCCGACAGCATCCAGTGGACATATAACGAGGTCGCAAAACTGTTCGCCCACTTCGATATGGATGTCGAAATGGGCCCGAAGGGTCGCCGCATGCTGCTGGACGCCGGCTTCAAGGATGTGCGGATGGAGAGCTTCATGGTCACCAATCTCGATGGCGACCCCCAGGATTTCGCCGACGTCATCACGGCCTGGCAGAATGTCTATGCCGATGAAATGGCGGTCAGAAGAGGAGACTCCGCCGCGTTCATCGAGCGGTTCAAGCAAGGCTTCGCCGATCACATCTTTGCGGCACTTCACCCAAGAGGTTATGCCGGCTGGCCGATCTGGGCATCTTCGGGACAGAAACCGCTATGACAGACACGTCAATCGCCAAGCAACGGCTGGGCTTGCGCTCGTTTCGCGCCAAATTTCTGCTCGTCGTCGGAGGAGCGGTTCTCTTCGACCTGCTCGTCAGCGGCGGCCTTGCGCTATGGAATGTCCAACGTCTTTCGCGCAACGCGACGACGGAAGTCGGGCAAGGTCTCGAGAAGGCGAGCCAGGACTACATTCGGTCCTACGCGGACTCCACCGCCGCCGAGGTCGGCTTGCTGATCGACCAGGTCCATTCCGACGTAAAAGCGCTGGCGGGCGTGCTTCAAGGACAGATCGACAACCCGACGAGAAGTGGCGATGTCGGCGCCGCGATGACCAAGGCCTCTCCTGGTGCAGTCACGGTGACCTACGACGCCGCCGGCAAATGGGCGCAGAATCTTCCAGGAACGCCCTCGGTCGTTAGTGTCTGGGGTTACCTGCTGGACAAGGATCACCATCCACTGCCTCAGGTACAGGCCGACATAGAGTGGAGCGCGGTGCTTGATCTGGTCGCCCCTTCGCTCTTGCACAACGGCGCGTCGAAGCTGCAGATGTATTATATCGGTCCGAGGGAGCGCCCGATTTTCCGCACCGCGCCCTATACAACGCAGGCCCAGACCTTCGACCGGCTCTATCCCGGCCATAACAGCGCGGACTTCTGGACATTCTTCTTCCCGGGCCTCTACGAATCCTGGCAGCAATGGGCCTCAAACCCGGCATCGCGTCCGGTTGCCGACTACATCACTCAGACTGCGCCCTATACCGACGCGATCACCGGAAAGCTGATCGTCAGCTTCTTTCATCCGCTCTGGACACCGGACCGGCATGGTGTGGCCGGTGCGGCTGGTGCCGATATCACGCTCACGCAACTTGCCGAAATCGTTGAGCACGTGAAGGTCGCTCAAACCGGCTTCGGTTTCCTCGCCATGTCGAACGGAAATGTCGTCGCAATCAATCCAGTCGGCGAAAAGGTCATCGGCCTGCGCGCCGCCAACGACGCTGCCGCCAAAGGTGTCACCGGTGTCGATCGATCCTTGCGCAACAGCATGCAAAAGGCCATCACCGCACTGCCGCTCGACGCCGATGGTGTGATCCAGCACATTTCGCTTAGCGAACAGGGAGAGGACGTTCCCTATCTCGTGGTCGTCAAACAATTGCACCCGACCAATCTGTGGGTGGATGGGCCTGTGCAGCGCGAGGTCTTGTCACTGGGGATCGTGGTTCCGGAGCGCGAGATCTATGCCTCTCTCATCGCCGCCAAGGATGAGATATCGCGGGCGACCAACCGCATCCTGCTCTATCAGATCATGGCGGTTCTGGTGTCGTTGATGATCGTAACGGCGGCGGTCTTTGCCGCCTCGAAGCGAGTGACCAGCGGCATCAGCGCGCTGGCAAGCGCCGCCAAGCGCATACAGGCGAAGGATTATTCCGTCAGGGTCGATATCTCGACGAGAGACGAGGTGGCGGAAGCCGGCATCGCATTCAACCGGATGGCGGAGGATATCAGCTTCCATACCGAAAACCTCGAGAGGCTCGTTTTCGATCGAACCAGGGAAATCGAGGCAGCCAAGGAAGAGATTTCAACGCTCAACAGCCAATTGAAGAACGAGAACCTGCGGCTAGGCGCCGAGCTCAATGTCGCCAGGCAGATCCAGCTCATGGTCCTGCCGCGAGCAAAGGAGCTGACGGCGATCAAGCATCTCGAAATCGCCGCCTATATGCGCCCGGCCGACGAGGTCGGCGGTGACTATTACGACGTTCTGCAGAACGGCAACAACCTGAAGATCGGCATCGGCGACGTAACCGGCCACGGCTTGGAAAGCGGCGTGCTGATGCTGATGGTGCAATCGATCGCGCGTGCGCTGCAGGAGGCGGGCGAGATGGATCCGGCGAAATTCCTGACTGATCTCAACCGGGCAATCTTCAAGAACATCGAACGCACCAGAACCGACAAACACCTAACCTTGTCGTTCCTCGATTACGACGGCAAGCGATTGACGATATCCGGCCAACACGAAGACATGATCATTATTCGCCAGGACGGCAAGGTGGAGCGGATAGACACGGGCGATCTCGGTCTCCCAGTCGGCCTCGAACCCGATATAGCGCCCTTTATCGATACGCGCGAGATAGCCTTTGAGAAAGGCGACATGGTTGTCCTGCATACGGACGGCGTCACCGAAGCGGAGAATTCAAAGGGCGAACTGTTCGGCTTCGACAGGCTTTTGGAGGATGCCCGCCGCTTGCATGGCGGAACAGCGGAGGAAGTCGTCGAGGGTATACTCGACGATTTGATGGCCTATATCGGCACCCAGAAGATCCATGACGATATTACTCTTGTGGTGATGCGGCACAGGTGAGGAGATGACGACAGCAACCTTCGGCAAGGAACATCTGGTTTCGTTCGACGCTGCCAATGCCCTTCGCATTCGCCTGTTCGACGGACCGCTTCATCTTGCATGGCGTCATTCAGCCATGACATCCGACTTCATCGCCGAGACGATGGCGCTCAGCTTTCGCGCGTCCGAGCGACAATACAAGACGATGCGACACGACATCGGTTATCTGACCAATGAGCTCATCGAAAATGCCATCAAGTTCCGTGCCGCCGGCGAAGTTCATATCGAAGCACTTATCGATGCCCATCACTTCCGGATGCGGATCGCGAACTTCATCGACAGCGAGGCGACTGCCCGTTTCCAGCAGCTGCTGCTGAAGGTAACAGCCGGCGATCCCGGCGATCTCCTCATAGAGCAGATCGAGGCAAGCGTTCTTGCCGACGACAATGCATCCGGGTTAGGACTGTTGACATTGATGAGCGACTACCAGGTTCAACTGGCCTGGCACTTCGATGAGAATGGTCCGCACCAGCGGATCAGACTGCAAACCTATGCCGCCATGGCAATTTCATCGGCTTGAACCCGCGAGAGGCCCTTTATGGAAATCAAAGAAGAAGCATTCCGCGTCTGGTCCGAAGGCAGTACCCTATATTTTGACGGAACCATGCGTCTGGCCGGCCCCGATGCCTACGCGCCGGTTTACGATCTTGCCAGAACCGTCCTTCACGGGGGCGGAGGTAAAGCGACGTTCGATCTGACCGGCCTGCAATTCTTGAATTCTTCGGGCATCAATCTGCTTGCCAAGCTGACGATAGAGGCGCGCAAGCATCCGGACATCCACCTTACCGTCTGCGGCTCGTCGCAAATTCCCTGGCAGATGAGATCACTGCCAAATCTAAAGAAGCTCCATCCCCGTCTTGATTTGCGTTTGACGTAACCATCACCCCTCATTACGCGGGATGTCGCAACGGCTCCTCCCGGCCTGATTTTGTGTTAGCCTTCTCTTACGCCAGTCCTCGCCGACTGGCGCATGGATATTCAGATTATTCTTTTGGGCCTCCTTCGACACAGATATATATTAAAACTTATACACTGATAATTCTTATATAACTTGGAAATTTCATGTATATATCTGCAATTCAATTGCCGACGCCGTCGATCTCAAAAATGGACAGAATGTAAAACTTCCGCATTCCCTGATAATGACAGCATAGTTAAATATTAGTAAGCTATAGCCAGAAATTGCATCAATAATTCCAAGTTGTAACAGCCTCGAACATGGGCAAAATCCTTGCTTTGCCCTGATTACTCGGCTGCGCGTCTAATTACCGGGAGGGTTTGATGGGCATAGCGTTCAAATCTGCAAGATTATCTCAGAAAAATGCGAACAGGCGTACGGTTCTTGTTGCGGGGGGCGCGGGGTTTCTAGGCTCACACCTTTGCGAGCGACTTCTGCAGGAGGGTCACGAAGTTGTCTGCATCGATAACTTTTCGACCGGCCGGATGGATAATCTATGGCATCTGCTGCGCTATGACACATTCAGCTTTATCCGCCACGATATCATCGCGGCACTCGACCTGCCCGTCAACGAGATCTACAATTTGGCCTGCCCGGCGTCGCCGCCGCATTATCAGGCCGATCCGATCCACACGATGAAAACATGCGTCTTTGGATCGCTCAATCTGCTGGAACTTGCCGCGCTTCATAAGGCCCGCATCTTCCAGGCATCGACCTCGGAGATCTATGGAGATCCCCAAGTCCACCCGCAGCCGGAGCACTATTGGGGCAACGTTAATTCGTTCGGTCCCCGCTCATGTTACGATGAAGGCAAGCGTTCGGCCGAAACGCTCTTCCGTGACTTTCACACCCAGCATGGCGTCGACATCAGGATTGCGCGTATCTTCAATACCTATGGACCGCGCATGCGCCCGGATGACGGCCGTGTCGTTTCCAATTTCATCGTACAGGCGCTCAAAGGCCAGGACATCACAGTCTATGGTGATGGGTCCCAGACGCGCTCGTTCTGCTATGTCGCCGATTTGATCGACGGCTTCCTTCGCCTTATGGCTGATCAGACGGCCATAAGGGCGCCCGTCAATCTCGGCAATCCGGCTGAATTTACCGTGCGCGATCTGGCCGAACAGATCATCGCGATCACCGGCTCCGGATCGAAGATCGTCCATAGGCCACTGCCGGTCGACGATCCCCGCCAACGGCGACCCGATATCACCGTCGCAAAGCGGGAACTGGCATGGGAACCATCGGTCGCCCTCACGGACGGATTGAAATCCACCATCGCTTACTTCGAGCGTCAACTGGTTCGTCCCAGCAGCGAGCTTTTCGAGGTTGTGTGATGTTCAGGCAAAAGATATTCGTCGTGGGTGGCGCCGGCTTCATCGGCAGCCACACCGCGAAACTCCTCCATAGCCAAGGTTTCGAACCGGTCGTCTATGACAACCTCTCCACGGGCCACCGGACCTCGGTGCGCTGGGGACCCTTTGTGGAAGGCGATATTCTCGACACCCCGCGACTTGCAAAGGCGATCGAGGATTGCAGGCCCGAGGCTATCATACATTTCGCCGCCTCGGCCTATGTCGGAGAATCCGTCGAGAACCCTGCGAAATACTATGCCAACAATGTCAGCGGTACATTGTCGGTTCTGGAGGCATGCCGCCGCTCCGAGGCCAAGAGACTGATCTTCTCGTCAAGCTGCGCCATCTATGGAATTCCAGCCCATCTGCCGATCCGCGAATGCGAAGCGCCCCAGCCGATCAATCCCTATGGCAGAACGAAGCTAATCGCCGAGCATATGCTTGCAGACTACTCGGCCGCCTATGGGCTAACCTATGTGGCACTACGCTACTTTAACGCCTCGGGGGCGGATCCAGAACGGGAGCTCGGCGAATGGCACGATCCGGAAACGCATCTCATCCCACGCGCACTGCTGGCGACCGGCGGCAGGATTGAGACCTTGGACGTCTATGGCGACGACTACGATACGCCGGACGGGACATGCGTGCGCGATTACATCCATGTGACCGACCTTGCCAGAGCGCACGTACTGGCGGTGGAGTATCTTCTGGCTGGCGGTGGCAATCTCGCTGTCAATCTGGGGACCGGACGAGGCACCTCGATCAAGGAGATTGTGAGCGCCATCGAGCGCGTTTGCGGGCGCGAAGTCCCGATCACTATGCGCATGCGCCGCCCTGGCGATCCGCCCGCTCTTTATGCCGCTTCGGATCTTGCTGCCGAAAAACTCGGCTTTCAGGCCATGTATTCGGACATCGAAACGATCATCCGGACCGCAGCCCCCTTCTTCGGGTTGGAGGTGCGGCAATGACATCGATCCGGACGCGGGCGCAGGTTGCAAGGGACGAGGCGCTGATGGTGCCCATCCTGGAAGGTGGCCGGCGCGTGGAATATGCCGCTTGCGCCACGCTGTGGCTTGCGGCCCTCATCTATTTCTGGAGCTGGTGGCTTTCACCCGCGCATCACGTCGATCTCGCAGGATCGATCCTGCTGACCCTTGTGCTTGCATGGGTGACGATCATTCCGGCTTACTTCATCATCGTCTTCTTTCACGCCCAAAAGCCGCACGGGCGGTTGCGGCTGCCCGCCGGCAGCCGCATTGCCATGGTCGTCACGAAAGCGCCGTCCGAGCCTTTTGCGGTGGTGGCCCGGACACTGTCCGCCATGCTTGCACAGGACGTGCCACACGACACCTGGCTCGCCGATGAAGATCCATCGCCCTCGACAATGGATTGGTGCCGCACGAACGCCGTTCAGGTTTCCACCCGCAGGGGGCGCGAGGATTATCACCGCCAGACCTGGCCCCGGCGCACCCGCTGCAAGGAAGGCAACCTTGCCTTCTTTTACGATCACTATGGTTATGAAAACTACGATTTCGTCGTGCAGCTCGATGCCGATCACGTGCCCAACCAAGACTATCTCTTCGAGATGCTTCGTCCCTTCGCCGATCCGACAGTCGGTTATGTCTCCGCGCCGAGCATCTGCGACCAGAATGTCCATGAAAGCTGGTCGGCACGCGGCCGCCTCTATGCGGAAGCCAGCATGCACGGATCGCTTCAGGCCGGGTTCAACTACGGTCTGTCGCCCCTGTGCATCGGCTCCCATTACGCCGTTCGTACCAAGGCTCTCAAGAGCATTGGCGGCCTGGGTCCCGAGCTGGCGGAGGACCATTCCACCACGCTGATGATGAATGCGCATGGTTGGCGTGGCGTTCACGCGCTCGATGCTATCGCGCATGGCGATGGCCCGCGCACCTTTGCCGATCTCATCACCCAGGAATTTCAATGGTCGCGCAGTCTGATGATGATCTTGCTGCAATATTCGCCCGACCTGATCAAACGCCTGCCGCTGCGCCTCAAGATTCAATTCCTGTTCTCTCAGCTCTGGTATTCTCTCTTCTCGCTCTTCATGGCGCTGATGTTCCTGTTGCCGATCGTTGCGCTTATCAGAGGAAAGACCTTTGTCGATGTTGCCTATCCGGACTTTCTGCTGCATTTCGTGCCACAATCCGTTCTGCTAATTCTGTTTGCCTATCGCTGGCGCAGTACCGGCACGTTCAGACCGTTCGACGCAAAGATCCTAAGTTGGGAGATGATGCTCTTTCTGTTTGCCCGCTGGCCGTGGGCACTCGCGGGAGCTCTGGCTGCCATTCGCGATTGGTCGATAGGCTCATTCGTTGATTTCCGCGTCACGCCAAAGGGTAGATCGGATGTCGATCCCTTGCCGCTACGAATTCTTGCGCCTTATGCCGTGCTTTCTCTAGCCTCGATCATACCGGTGCTTTCCGTCACCGCCGCAGGAGAAAGCAGTGGTTTCTACATCTTCGCGACAATGAATGCGACCATCTATACCTCATTGCTGGTTGTTATCACCATCCAACATGCGCGCGAAAACACGGTCAACATGAACAGGCGCTTCTATCGGCCAGCGCTCGCCAGCGGTCTGCTTGTCCTGACCGCGATGCCTTTCGTCGGCATCATGGAGCGGTGATGTCAGGTTAAGTTCCAGAGCTACGGATCGGGCATTTTGCTGAGCGATCAGGCGTCGATTCCGGCGACGCCCTTCCAATGTGCCATCGCCGCGAGGCGATGCAGACGGATGTCGAATGCTGAGTGCTGACTTCGTGCTGGGACGAAGAGATTTCGGACCGCGGAGAAGATGCTGACGAAACGTTGCAGTCCGCCTGGCGAGCGAAATCGCTGCATCACCCGCTCTCGTTTCCGTAGTGGAAGATGCGAGTTTTCGGCGCGATTGTTCAGCCCCTTGTGAGATCGATGCTCGATCGTTGGCATCACCTGCC
>JUHI01000042.1 GCA_000799755.1 Martinezella tropici | reverse complement strand
GTGGCCGAACGGGCGGTGTCACCCGCGAGCCGCTTCTTGCCCGCTTCGAGGAATTCCTTCGACCAGCTATAATACAGGCTCTCGGCGATCCCTTCGCGGCGGCAGATCGCAGCGATGCTGTCTTCGCCACGCAGGCCTTCCAGCACGATGCGGATTTTATCCTCGGCTGAATGGTGCTTGCGCGTCGCCCGGCGGATATCCTTGATCGTCTTTTCGGCCGCCGATGTCTGCGGCCCGGTTTTCTGTCTCATCTTCGCTTCCTTTGATAGAGCTACGATGAGCCGAAAATCCTCTCTTCTCAATTAAACCAATTCTGTCTCAAGGGCGCTGATGTCGGACAGCGAAGAAACTACTAAGGCGACGCCCCTAGGCGCAAACCTGTAGGGGGTACTAGTTTGATCATAGAGGACAGCGCAGCCTTGGAATGATAGCCATAATGGAATGGCACCGGATGGGCGTCCCATACATCAGGCTCACACATAACGCGGAAAAACTACCAAACCTAGGCTCTTAGGCCCAAACCAACGCGGATTCACCAAGACGCAAATCTGGATCAGAGCGTCGTGAAACTGAACAATTGCCGAACCCAATAGACTTCGAACCTCTAACCATTTGAATCGGAAGACGCAGTTTCCTCTTTCGACCTTCTGACGCAAAGCCCCATTTCGCGGCAGCTATTCGTCCGTGACATTTTTAAGGGCGCAAGTGGTCGCCTAATCCCGGTTGGGGTGACATTTGTTACGACCCCATCCACAATCTTCCAGCAACCACCGAATTTTTCCCCATCCGGCGAAAGAAAAAGAAAGCTGTTTCTTAAATAACTTAAAATCTATGTTTTTTATAGACTATGCGACGAACAGTCGGCATGGGCGCAAACATGGATGAACGGCATGTCTTATCTTCTCAGCCTCCTCGACAAGAGCCCGATCGAACAGGGGCTTAGCGCCACCGATGCACTCGGCGCCACGACGCGCCTGGCGATCAGGGCGGAAGAACTGGGCTACCATCGCTTCTGGCTTGCCGAGCACCACAATATGGCGAACCTGGCAAGTTCCGCGCCGGAGGTTCTGATTGCTTATCTTCTGGCCAGAACCTCGAAGATCCGTCTCGGCTCCGGCGGCGTGATGCTGCAGCATTACAGCGCCTACAAGGTTGCTGAGGCCTTCAATCTCCTGGCGTCGCTGGCGCCCGGCCGCATCGATCTCGGCGTCGGCAAGGCCCCGGGCGGGTTCCCGCTGTCGACCCGGGCGCTACAACTCGCCTTCGATCCCGAGAAGAAGCCCGATTTCGCCGATCAGCTGTCGGATATAAATACCTATCTCGCGGCAGATCCTCATGCCGATGGCGCCTTGGCTACGCCGTTCCCGCCGAGTTCGCCGGAGCGCTTCCTTCTTGGAGCCAGCGTCGAAAGCGCAAAGCTTGCCGCGGAGAAAGGCTGGAGACTGGTATTCGCCGGGCATCTGAATGGCGATCCCGAAAATCTCCGGAAGACTTTCGAAGCCTACGATCAGGCGACCGGCGGCAAGGTTCCGATACTGGCACTCGCCGCTTTTGCCGCCGAAAGCGAAGCCTACGCCCGCGAGCGCGTCGGCCAATTGCGCATCGTCAAGCTCTTCCTGCCCAATGGTCAGAGCGTCAATGTCGGCTCGCAGGAGCAGGCTGCGGAATTTGCCCGACAGGCAGGTTTCTCTGACTTTCGGACCGAGGAGAAAGTGCCAAGCGTATTGCATGGCACCGCAGCGCGCATCCGCGACGAACTTGACGCGCTCCATCGCCGCTACGGCGTCGAGGAATTCGTGCTCGACACGCCTGCGCTGACCGCAGCCGAACGGCTCAACTCCATAGAACTGCTCGCCAAAGAGCGCCTTTCCCTCGTTGCCTGAGCGGCCTGTCCCAGGAGGATATCATGGCTCAAAAACACGTCACCTTCGGTATTATGTTGCAAGGCCCAGGCAGCCACATGAATGCTTGGAAGCATCCGAGCGTCCCCGCCGACGCCAGCACCAATCTCAACTTCTTCGTCAAAACGGCTCGGCAGGCGGAGGAGGCGGGCATCGCCTTCGCCTTCGTCGCGGACGGGCTCTACATCAACGAGCAGTCGATCCCGCATTTCCTCAATCGCTTCGAGCCGCTGACCATCCTTTCGGCGCTTGCCGCCTTTACGACGAAGCTCGGCCTCGTCGGCACGGTTTCGACCTCCTACAGCGACCCCTTCACCATCGCCCGGCAGTTCGCCTCGCTCGATCTCATCAGCGGCGGTCGCGCTGGCTGGAACGCGGTGACGTCGCCGCTCGAAGGTTCGGGTCGCAATTACAGCCGCGAACATCCCGAGCACGAGTTGCGCTACGAGATCGCCGACGAATATCTCGATGCGATCAAGGGCCTGTGGGATTCCTGGGATGACGATGCCTTCGTCCGCAGTCGCGAAACCGGTGTCTACGCCGACAAGTCCAAATTGCACCGCCTGAACCACAAAGGCCGCTTCTTCCGGATCGAGGGCCCTCTCAATATCGGCCGCTCCAAGCAGGGGCAGCCGGTTGTCTTTCAGGCCGGTGCTTCCGATTCCGGCATTCGTCTTGCCGGCAAGCATGCCGACGCCGTCTTCACCAATGGCGGACCGCTCGAAGATGCCAAGGTATTCTACAAGCAGGTCAAGCAGAGCGCGATCGCGCATGGCCGCAGTGCCGCCGATGTCGGCATCTTTCCGGGCATCGGTCCGATCGTCGGCGCGACGCAGGAGGAGGCGGAAGCCAAGTACCGGAAGATTCGCAATCTCGTCACCATTGAAGAAGCGCTCGCCTATCTCGGCCGCTTCTTCGATCATCACGATTTCAGCGCCTATCCGCTGGATGAACAGTTCCCCGATCTCGGCGATATCGGCCGCAACAATTTCCGCGCAACCACCGACCGGATCAAGAAAACCGCGCGGGAAAAGGGGCTGACCCTGCGCGAGGTGGCGCTCGATGCGGCAACGCCGCGCACCGCCTTCATCGGCACGGCGGAACACATTGCCGGCGAGATCATCCGCTGGGTGGATGAAGAAGGCGCCGACGGTTTCATCCTCGGATTCCCGGTGATCGGTGAAGGTTTCAGCGATTTCTCCAGGCACGTCCTACCGATCCTCACCGAGCGCGGCTATTTCGACCCGGTATTAAAGGGCGAGACGCTGCGTGACCACCTAGGCCTGCCATTCCGCGACAGCCGTTATGCCGCGCAGCCGGAGAGCATCGTATCAGCAAAGGCCGTTGGCGCCTGAGCCGGGATGACGACCATGAACGCCATTATCAAGACTGCTTCGATTAGTGACCCAGTCGAGAGGGGCATTGCCGCCTATCTCGATGAGATCATCGAGCTGCGGCACGATCTGCATCAATATCCCGAGCTTGCCTTTCAGGAGCACCGAACCGCCAAGAAGGTGGCGGCGCTGCTTGGTGATTGGGGCTACGAGGTCACGACAGGCATAGCCGGCACAGGCGTTGTCGCGACCTTGAGGCGAGGCGATGGGAACCGCAGCATCGGCATCCGCGCCGATATGGATGCTCTGCCGATCGAAGAGGCGACCGGGCTTGACTATGCTAGCAGCAACCCCGGCGTCATGCATGCCTGCGGGCATGACGGGCATACGTCGATCCTGCTGGCCGCTGCCCGCTATCTCGCCGAAAGCGGCAGCTTCAGCGGCACCCTGCGGCTGATATTCCAGCCGGCCGAGGAGATTGGCGCGGGTGCGCGCAAGATGCTGTCGGAAGGGCTTTTCGATCGCTTCCCGGTCGATGCCGTCTTCGGCCTGCACAATTGGCCCGGCGTGCCGGCGGGGCAATTCGGCTTCGTCGCCGGTCCGGCTATGGCCTCCGTCGACAAGGCGGTCATCAGGATCGTCGGAAAGGGCGGCCACGGTGCTGAACCGCATCGTTCCGTCGACCCCGTCTTGGCTTCGGCCTCTTTCATCACCGCCCTTCAGAGCGTCGTTTCACGCAATATCGATCCGCAGGAGATGGCGGTTGCGACGGTCGGCTCCATTCACGCCGGTTCGGCTTCCAACGTCATCCCGGAAAGCGTCGAGATGAAGCTGACCATGCGCGCTTACAATGAAGAGGTGCGCGCCAGATTGCAGGAGCGGATTGTCGCGCTGGCGCGTGCCCAGGCGGAAAGCTTCGGCGCGATGGCTGACGTCGACTATCGCCTTGGTTTTCCCGCGCTCTTCAATCACGCGGAAGAAACCGATTTCGCCCGCGATGTCGCATTGCAGGCGTTCGGACCCTCCGTCGTGGAGGCAAATTTCCGGCCGCGCACAGCAAGCGAGGATTTCGCCTTCCTGCTGCAGGCCAAGCCTGGAAGCTATCTCTTCGTCGGCAATGGCGACAGCGCGCCGCTGCACAGCGCCCGCTACGACTTCAACGACGCCATCATCGCACCGGCGGCCCGCTACTGGGTACGGCTCACCGAAACCTTCCTCGCGAATGACAACGGGTGACGAACGACATGAGCGACACGTTTCTTTATACGACCACGCTGGACCCGCGCGCCAAGCCGCTGATCGACGAACTGATCCATGAATATGACAGCCGTTACGGCACCTATTTCAATGCCGAGGGGGCGGCGGCTGAACTGAACCGCTATCCGCCGGAAGCTTTTGCACCGCCGAATGGCAACTTCCTGCTCCTCTTGCGGGATGGCGAAACGATCGGCGGCGGGGCATTCAAGCACTACGACGATCAGACGGCGGAATTCAAACGGATCTGGACCCGGCATGACCTGCGTCGTCAGGGATTGGCACGGAAGCTGCTGGTGGAACTGGAAGCGCAGGCAGGACGGCAGGGCTATCGCCGTATCTACCTGACGACAGGCTTCCGGCAGCCCGAGGCGGTCGGCCTCTATCTCACCAATGGCTACACAGCACTCTTCGACACTTCGGTGGATCCGGAAGTCTACAAGAGCCTGCCCTTCGAGAAGGATATCAGCCACCTGGCCTTGTCCTATGTCGCCGAAGCCTCCGGCTCGCAGCAGCGCCTGGCCGCTGCCGGCCGATGACGGCGGACAGCATCAATCATAATCATAAGGGATACGCATCATGGCGCTGACGACGGATTTTGCGGGTGTCGATCGAGGCACTGAAACCGCAGAGACGAAGACTGATTATTCGCGTTATCGCATCGTGCCCGCGAGGCACCCTGGACGCGCCGCCGGCACGATCTTTGCCGCGCTCGTCATAGCGGTCGTCCTCTACTCCACCTTCACCAATCCGCGTTGGGGTTGGGGTGTCTTTGCCGAATGGTTCTTTGCGGAACCGGTGCTGGTGGGTCTCGGCAGGACATTGCTTCTGACCGCGCTTGCGGCGGTGTCGGGCTCCATTCTCGGAACCGCGCTGGCGCTGGCGCGTGTCTCGAAGTCGCCGCTGCTCGCAAGCCTCTCCTGGGGCTACATCTGGCTGCTGCGCTCGATCCCGATGATCGTGTTGCTGCTGGTTCTCAACAATCTCGGCTATCTCTATGAAACCATTAGCATCGGCGTTCCCTTCACCGACAAGGTTCTGTTCGATTATCCGACCACGCAGCTCCTGACGCCGTTTGCGGCCGCCTTCCTCGGTCTGACATTGAACCAGTCTGCCTTCTTCGCAGAAATCGTTCGCGGTGGCATCCTGTCGGTCGATCAGGGCCAGTTGGAAGCGGCCGCGTCCCTTGGTCTGTCTCGCCGCAGACAGGCTTTCCGTATCGTTCTGCCGCAGGCGATGCGCTCCATCCTGCCCACGGGCTTCAACGAGATCATCGGCCTCGCCAAGAGCACCTCCATGGTCTACGTGCTCGCCCTGCCGGAACTCTTCTACACGGTGCAGGTCATCTATCGCCGCAATCTGGAAGTCATTCCGCTGCTGATGGTGGCGACGGTCTGGTATCTCGTCATCATGACGGTGCTGTCGATCGCGCAGCACTATATCGAGCGCTATTTCTCCAGGGGCGCGGTGCGCAATCCGACGCCCTTGCCGTTCCAGTCCTATTTTCAGCGGCTGCGCCGTGCGCCGACTGTCACATCTGCAAGGGCAGGCGGCGTAACCCTTGGAAGCCAGAAAAATGCCGCCGACTGGCGCGCCAAGGGCGGGGCCGTGCGCATCCACGGCATTTCGAAGAGCTTCGGCACGCTGAAGGTCCTCGACGATATCGAGCTCAACCTGCCAGCCGGCAGCGTGACGGCAGTCATAGGCCCTTCTGGTTCGGGAAAATCGACGCTGCTGCGCGCCATCAATCACCTGGAACGTGTCGATCGCGGCTTTATCTCCGTGGACGGCGAACTTGTCGGATACACACGGAAGGGCGACGTACTCTACGAGCTCAAGGAAAAGGACATTCTGAAACGCCGAACCGACATCGGTATGGTCTTCCAGAACTTCAACCTTTTCCCGCATCTCACTGTTTTGGAAAACATTATCGAGGCGCCTATCCAGGTGCGCGGACTGAGCCGCGATGAAGCGATTGCCTATGCGCAGGAACTGCTTGCCCGCGTCGGCCTCAGCGACAAGATCGATGCCTACCCGCGCCAGCTCTCCGGCGGCCAGCAGCAACGTGTCGCCATCGCCCGAGCTCTGGCGCTGCGACCGAAGGTGCTGCTGTTCGATGAGCCGACCTCGGCACTCGATCCGGAACTCGTCGGCGAAGTTCTCGACGTGATCAAGGAGCTGGCGCGCACCGGCACGACCCTTGTGATCGTCACGCACGAAATCGGGTTCGCCCGGGAGGTCGCCGACACCGTCATCTTCATGGAAAGCGGACACGTTGTTGAGGCGGGATCTCCGACACAGGTCTTCAACGATGCGAGGCATCCCCGCACTCGCGCCTTCCTCGCCAAGGTTCTCTAAGGGTAGCAGGCATTCGACGCTCTGACCCAGCAGGCGTAACTATCAACACGCTCACATAAACAACCTATAATTGAAAAGGAGAAGGGAAATGACATTCATCGAGAGAGCAAAGTATGTCGTTGCGGGCGTTCTGACTGCCGTGGCGATGAGCTGCACCGCGGCAGGTGCGGCCGAGAAGTTCAACCTGAGCCCGGACACGTCCAATCGCGTCCGTGCGGAGAAAGACGCGGCGGCGATCAAGGCGATCGCACCCGGTTTCAAGTTCATCAATCCAGGCAAATTCACTGTAGCCATCAACCCTTGGGATCCGCCGATCGCCACCTATGCTACCGACGCGAAGACGGTCGTCGGCGCCGACCCGGATATTGCGCAGCTGATCGCCGACTCCCTCGGACTTCAGCTCGAGCTGGTGCCGGTCGCCTGGGAAGACTGGCCGCTCGGCGTCTCCTCCGGCAAGTACGACGCCGTCATTTCTAACGTGACGGTCACGGAAGAACGCAAGGAGAAGTTCGATTTCTCGACCTACCGCAAGGATGTGCTCGGCTTCTACGTGAAAGCCGACAGCAAGATCACCGCGATCAAGGAGCCGAAGGATGTCGCCGGCCTCAAGGTGATCACCGGCGCCGGGACAAACCAGGAAAAGATCATCCTCGAATGGGATCGGCAGAATGTGGCGGCCGGCTTGAAGCCCATCGAGGTGCAATATTACGATGACCGTGCCGCGGCCGATCTCGCGCTGCAGTCCGGCCGAGCCGACATCGAGTTCAATCCGAATGCGACGCAGGCCTACAACGCTTCCATCAACGGCACACGAAAGCTTGTCGGCATCGTCTCCGGCGGCTGGCCGCTGACGGCCGAAATCGCCGTTACGACGAAGAAGGGCGCGGGTCTTGCCGACGCCATTACCCTCGCACTCAATGATCTGATCAAGGACGGCAAGTATGGCGAAGTGCTAAAGCACTGGAGCCTGACCGCCGAAGGGGTCGATCAATCTAAGACCAACCCTGCGGGCCTGCCGAAGAGCGGTTCGTAATGTTGGCTGAGCGGACCGGCGTTGGTGGGGCCCGCGCCGGTTCGCTCTCTGTTTTATCCATGGAGCTACCCGTTCGTGTTCATTCTTCCTAATCTCAAAATCATATTTGCTGCAGTCACGACGATTTCCCTGATTGGATTTGGCGTTGCAAAGGCGGCCGACGAATTCGATCTCAGCCCGGAACAGCCCGGCCGCATTCACGCGACAAAGAACGAAGCGGCGATTATCGCGATCCCGAAGCAGTTCAGATTCGTGACGCCGGGCACCTTCACCGTGGCGGTCGCACCGGGCGGTCCGCCGCTCGCGACCTATGCAACGGATGCGAAGACCGTTGTCGGCGCCGATCCCGATTACGCCTACGCCGTTGCCGATGCGCTTGGCTTGAAGCTCGAGCTCGTGCCTGTTGCCTGGGTCGATTGGCCGCTCGGGCTGACCTCGGGCAAGTACGATGCTGTCATCTCCAATGTCGGCGTTACCGAGCAGCGCAAGGAAAAGTTCGATTTTTCCACCTATCGCCAGGGCCTGCACGGTTTCTTCGTCAAGAGTGACAGCAAGATCACGTCGATCAAGGAGCCGAAGGATGCAGCGGGTCTGCGCATCATCGTCGGCGCCGGTACCAATCAGGAGCGCATTCTGCTGAAATGGAGCGATGAGGATGTGAAGGCCGGCCTGAAGCCGATAGAGCTGCAATATTATGACGACGACGCGGCAAGCCTGCTCGCGCTCCGCTCGGATCGAGCCGACGTCATCGTGCAACCGCACGCCCAGCTCGTCTATATCGCCGCGCGCGACAAGAACATCAAAGGTGTGGGCACCTTGAGCGCTGGTTGGCCGGATCGCTCGGATGTTGCGATCACGACGCGCAAGGGCAGCGGATTGGCTGTTGCGTTGACCCTCGCCACGAACGGGCTGATCAAGGGTGGCACTTACGCCAAGATCCTCGACCATTGGCGCCTTGCCGAAGAAGCATTGCCGACGTCGGAAACCAATCCGCCGGGCCTGCCGAAATATTGAGGAGATAGCCACATGAGCCACCCAGCCCCGTCGATCAGCCACATCGGCTTTCTCACGCCAGGAAACTATCCGGACGAAAATCCGCTAGCCGGTCTGGAGCAGACCCTGCAATTGCTCGAATATGGCGAGGAGAGAGGATTTGACAGCGCCTGGGTTCGACAGCGCCATCTTGAACCCGGCATTTCTTCCGCCAGCGCTTTCCTGGCTGCGGCGACACAGCGTACGCGTCACATCGAGCTTGGAACGGCTGTCATACCGATCGGCTATGAAAGCCCCTATCGGCTTGCCGAGGATCTGGCGACCGTGGATGTCCTCTCGAGCGGACGCCTGAATATCGGCCTGAGCGCCGGGCGCCCGCTGCATGCGGATCTGATCGGACCACTTGCTTTCGACGGCGATTGGGAGAGCCATGATTTTTCCCATCAGAGAGTTCTGCGCTTTGCCGACAATCTGAGAGGCGCCTATCTCGGCAATCATGACACGGTCATCAAGACGCCGTTCGGTCCGCAACGCCCGCGTCTCCAGCCCTTTGCGAAAGGGTTGATCGATCGCATCTGGTATGGCGGCGGCTCGCTGCGCTCGGCCGAATGGGCCGGACGCAACGGCTTCAATCTGCTGATCGGCAATGTCACTACCGGCGAGGAGACCGACGATTTCTTCGTCGCGCAATCGCGGCAGGTGGAAACCTATCGCGCCTCCGGTGGCGAGAGGAGGCGGGTGGCGCTCGGCCGGGTCATCGTGCCCTTCGACAGTGCCGATGCAGTCACCCGCAAGCGCTATACCGACTATGCCGCCGGCCGCTACGAACGCACGCTTTCGCCGCAAGGCGAGCGGCGCACGCTCTTTGCCCGCGATATCGTCGGTTCGTCGGACGAGATTCTCGAGCGCTTGCGCAAAGATCCGATCTTGCCCTATGTCGGCGAATTCCGGCTGGAACTGCCCTACGAATTTCACGACGAGGAGTACCGGCAGATTCTCCATGATTTCGTGACATCGATCGCCCCGGAGCTCGGGTGGAAAGAGCCCGCGCTTCTGCGCCGGTCGGCATCTTGATCATCGTCGCTGTCACGCATCCCTAAACCGGATCGGCCGAGCTTGCGCCCAGCCGGTCCGGCTCGTCTTTGTCTCGAAAGCATCGCAAGCTATTACATCAGTTAGCCGGCAAGAGAATTTGCCGTATCGCTTCCTTCGAGAATCCGCTCTGCAAGCTGCATCGCTTCCTCTTTGGAGGCGACGATCTCCATTCTCATGCCGAAGGCCTTGGTTGCCAGATTCATCTGCAGCTGCATGGCGGCGCGCTTGATGGCGCCGGCCTCGATGCCGATGACCGCCTTGCAGACCGCTGCAAGCGCCGTCTTGTTCTTCTTCAGCCATATGCCGCGCGCCTTGCGATCCTCGTGCTCTTCCGCCTGCTCGTCGCCTTCCATGATGACGACGAAGGGCATGGAGAGGGCAAGCAGGGCATCCATCTCGCGTTCCCATTGTTTCGAATAGCCCGGCTGTGCAGCCGCCGCGGAATGTCGCACGATCGGCCACAGGGAAACGTCGTGGAAGGCGAAGGTCGTTGCATCGATTGTCATGGTGTCGTCCTCAAGCGATTTTGTCGGTCATGGCAGCAAACAGCATCGCGGCACCTCGTTCCGAGGTGTCGATGGCGCGGGCCGCCCGTTCCCGCATGTCTGCCTCGTAGTCGAGCAGCACCGTGCAGGTCGTCTTTGTCTCTCTGCCGCGGTCGGCCCCGGCGAGGATCTGCGCGAGCATTTGCGCGTCTTCGAGCGCCGTGTTGGCGCCCAGCCCGCCGGCGGGGCTCATGGCATGAATGGCGTCGCCCATGAGTGTGATTGCGCCGAACGGCCAAAGGACATCGGGACGCCCGCTTCTGACGGGCAGTGCCGCAACCGCGGTCGCCTTGCTCCGGCTGATGATCTGCTTCAATTCCGGATGCCAACCGCGCATGGCCGTTCGGAGCAATACCGGCAGGTCTTGCGTGTGGTCGTATGTCTCCAGCCCCAGTCTCTTGCGGGGCCCGATCAATGCCCAATAGAGATAGTCCTTCACTGGTGTCAGTCTGCAATCTGGCGCGAGATCGGCGGCGAGATCAGGGAGATCGCCGCCGAACCGCATGAGATCGAAGATTGCCGTGCAGCCATCGGCGAAAATCACAGTTGTGCCGTCGTCAAGCGGACCGGCACCGTCGGCCGCTGGCAGTTCGCTCTTGCCGTAGATGCAGATCGAGCCGGTATCCGCCGGTTCGGCATAAGGCGCCAATTGACGACGCACCTGCGAATTCACGCAATCGGCGCCGATGAGCAGGTCGCAGGAAACTGGGGAGACCCCTTCGAACTGCACTTCGACGCGGCCGTCCTCCAGCGAGCGGTACTGCGTAAATGCGTGACCGAAGTGAACATGGTCCTCGATCCCCGACAGCAGGATTTCGCGAAGGGTAAGGCGATTGACGCTCAAATCACCGTCATCTTCACCCTCGCCAGTGTCCCAACTCGTCGGTGTACGCCCTGCAATCGGTAAAAGTTGCGGGGTCAGAAAACGCCCCGCTTTCGGGCTGCTGGAGGCGGTGGCCCGAAAGAGCGCGAACAATGCGGGCGGCAGGCAAGCCTGAAGCGCCCGCTGTCCGTTCGTATCGATCCGGATGCGATAGCCCTGCAAGCGGCTGTCGGCAGCCGGATCGCGCTCATAGACGTCAAAGCGGATGCCGGCGCGCCGCAATCCCTGTGCGAGGCACAGGCCGCCAAGGCCCGCACCGATGATGATGACGTGAAAGTCCTGCATGGATTCTCTATTCCATTCACTATTCGACTTCGATTTTGCGAGTAGAGAATAGCGCGCAGCCACCATAACGTGATAACGACATTCGGACTATAAATGTTGCAAAGCGGCCAAACGAAACATGGACATCGAGAATATCGGCAACCGCCTCGACGGGCCGCCGCTCATCGCCTTCTGGGGGTCGGACGAGCCCGGCAGCGCCTTTCGTCTCGGCACCCAGGAATATGACTGGCATGCCCATGCTCGCGGGCAGCTTTTCTGTATCGAAAGCGGGCTCGTGCGTGTCGACACGCCGGATGGCTCCTGGCTGCTGCCGCCCCAGCGTGCCGGCTGGATTCCGCCAGATGTGATGCACAAGGCCGGGATCAACGGCGTATTGAGCGGCTGGGGTATTCTGCTGACGCCGGCGGCCAGTGCCGGACTGCCAGCGACACCATGTGTTCTCAGCGTGAGCGAGGTCTTGCGCGCATTGGTGCGCCGCGCGACGACCTGGCACTGGGAGGAAAAGCTTACGCCACAGCAGCGTCGGCTGGCCGCCGTTTTGCTCGACGAGGTTCGGGCCGCACCGCGCGAAAGCCTGCATCTGCCGATGCCGGCAGACCGCCGTGTCCTGCGCATCGCCGATGCGGTGTTGCAGGCGCCAGCGAGCGAAGAGACCTTTCAAGTGCTGGCGCAGCGGGCGGGCATATCCGAGCGGTCGGCGAGACGGCTCTTCAATGCTGAAACGGGCATGTCCTTTGCCAATTGGCGGCAGCAAGCGCGGCTGCTGCTTGCGCTTGAATATCTGAGCGCCGGCAATCCGATCGCGGAGGTAGCCGACAGCCTGGGCTATGCGAGCGCCAGCAGCTTCATTGCCATGTTCAGGAAGGCCTTCGGCCTGTCGCCGCGTCGCTATCTCTCCGTCCGGAAGGCCTGACGCTGTCGTAGACGGCTAGGGAAAAAGGCGCCGACGCATGGATCGGCGCCTTTCGATGGTCTAGGCGGCTACCCGGCGAGGCCGCAGCGCGAGCAGGCGCAGGGCGTTCATCGTGACCAGCACCGTAGCGCCGGTATCGGCAAGGATTGCCGGCCAGAGCCCGGTGATGCCGATGATGGTGGTCACCAGGAATACACCTTTCAGGCCGAGCGCGATGGTGATGTTCTGACCGATGTTGCTCATCGTCCGCTTGGAGAGGTCGATCATCTCTATGACATCGCCGACGCGGCCATGCAGCACGGCCGCATCCGCCGTCTCCAGTGCAACGTCGGTGCCGCCGCCCATGGCAATCCCGACGTCGGCGGCTGCCAGTGCCGGCGCATCGTTGATGCCGTCGCCGACCTTGGCGACACGGAAGCCTTGCCGCTTCAGATCGCTGACGATCCGCTGCTTGTCCTCGGGCAGCAATTGCGCCTTGACCGGAATACCCAGCGTCTTGCCGATCGCCTGCGCCGTGCGCTTGTTATCGCCGGTCAGCATGATCGTCTTGATGCCCGCATCCTCAAGCGCCTTGAGGCCGGCAGCGGTATCGGCACGCGGCTCGTCCCGCATGGCAATCAAGCCGGCGAGGCTACCCTTGGCGACGACAACCGAAACGGTCTTTCCTTCGTCATTGAGCGCGGCGATCCGGGCCGACTGTTCATCGGTCAACGAAACCGTGTCGGCGGCTGCCTGAGGTGATCCGAGGAACACGTCGATGCCGTCGACTGTGCCGCTCACACCCTTGCCGCCGATTGCTTTCGCATCGATGATCTGCGGGATTTCTGTTCCGGCTGCGGCAGCGCGGTCAAGGATCGCGCGGGCGAGCGGATGGCTAGAGCCGGTTTCGAGTGCCGCAGCCAGTCGCAGCACCTCCATATCGCTCATGCCGAGGCCGACGATGTCCGTGACTTTGGGCTTGCCCTCGGTCAGCGTGCCGGTCTTATCGAATGCGACGGCGGTGACCTTGCCGATGTTTTCGAGCACGGCGCCGCCCTTCAGCAGCAGGCCGCGGCGGGCGCCGGCCGAAAGCGACGCCGCAATTGCCGCCGGCGTCGAGATGACGAGAGCGCAGGGGCAACCGATCAGTAGGATCGCCAGGCCCTTGTAGACCCATTCGCCCCAGGCACCGCCCAGGAACAACGGAGGGATGATCGCGACCAGCGCGCCGACAACGACGACGCCAGGTGTGTAGTAACGGGAGAAGCGATCGATGAACCGCTCGGTCGGTGCCTTGGATTCCTGTGCCTCTTCAACGAGCTTGACAACGCGGGCAATGGTGTTGTCGGCAGCCGCCGCCGTTACGCGGACCCGCAGCGCGGCGTCGCCGTTGACCGTGCCGGCAAAGACGGTTGCATCGACGCCCTTGCGCACCGGCGTGCTTTCACCGGTGACCGGCGCTTCGTCGATGGCGCTTTCGCCGGAGAGGATGATGCCGTCGGCCGGAATCCGGTCGCCGGGACGAACGAGGATGACGGCGCGGACGGCAAGGCTTTCGGCCTGCACTTCGCGGGTCTTGCCGTTCTCCTCGATAAGGGCGGTCTTGGGCACCAGATCCGTCAGGGACTGAATGCTGGCACGCGCCTTGCCGGCGGCAACTCCTTCCAGCAGTTCGCCGATCAGGAAGAGGAAGACGACGGCTGCAGCTTCTTCGCTGGCGCCGATGATGACGGCGCCGATGGCTGCGATCGTCATCAGCATCTCGATCGAGAACGGCGTCCCGACCCTTGCGGCCATGAAGGCGCGCCGGGCGATCGGCAACAAGCCCACAAGCATGGCGGCGGTAAAGATCCAGACATCCAGCGCTGGAACCAGCTTGCCGATGCCCCAGGCAGCGGCAAGTGCCACGCCGCTTGCGATCGTCAGGCGGCCCTTGGCCGATTTCCACCAGGGACCGGTGCTCGGCCCATGATCGTGCCCATGAAGACCGGGAACCTCCGCGTCGCGCTCTTCGCCGGCGTGGCTATGGCCGGCATGGTCATGCCGATGACCGGGAGCGCCGTGATCGTGGTCGCCATGATCATGGTCGTGCCCGGCGTGGTCATGGTCATGGTCATGATCGTGGCCGTGATCATGGGCATCCGACTTGTGATCATGGTGATCGTGTCCACACCCGCAGGCATGATCGTCCTTGTCGATCTTCGGCGCGGGAACATTGCTCTGCGGCAGCGGGAAGAGCTTATAGCCCAGCCCGGTGACCCGCTTTGTGATGTTGGGCAGCAAGTCGGGATCGCCCAGATGCTTGACCGTCATCGTGCCTGCTGTGACCGATACGGAAACATCTTCGACGCCCTGCAGCCGACGAACGGCTGTGTCGATTTTCGCGGCGCAGGAAGCGCAGTCCATGCCTTCCACGCGATAGCGGCTCTGTTGTGTTGTCGACGTCATGTTTCGGTTCCAAATTTTCTCTTGGAACCATTGCTACATCCTCTAGTAACTAGAGGGACAAGAGCGATTTTCAGATTTTTCGAGATTGGTTGCGAGAGCAGGAGATCATTGAAACTGACCCCTATCGTGCCGCTTCCCGCTCGTCGCTAGAGTTCCGCCGATTGGCGCTGCGAAGGGAAAACGATGTTTCGGCCATGCCGCTTGGCCTCATAGAGCGCCGCATCCGCCGTTCTGAGGAGGTCCTCCAAGGGTCGCTGGGAGACCTGGCCGCAGGCAATGCCGAGGCTCGCGGTGATTACCTGCCCTTCCTCCAGGCCGCGATGGCGGATGCCGAGATTTTCGATAGCGACACGTGTTTTCTCTGCGATCGCAAAAGCCGCCCGGTCATCTGTATTTGGCAGCAGGATCAGCACCTCTTCGCCGCCGAAGCGGAATGCTGTGCCGCTGCCGGCTATCTCCCGCGAGATGCATTGGCAGACGGCGCGGATGCAATCGTCGCCCTCCATGTGGCCGTGGACGTCGTTGAACAGTTTGAAGCGGTCGATATCGAGCATGATGGCCGCGACCGAGGCGACGCCGCTGTTCTCCTGCCAGATCGACGAGCGCACGCGCTCCAGGGAATGGCGGTTGAAGAGGCCGGTTAGTTCGTCTCGCTCCGATTTCTGTTCGAGCTGCACATGCAGCAGGCTGCCGCGAAGCTGGTTGAGAAAATTCAGCCGATCCTTGTGCTCGGTAAAATAGGCGCTGAGTATCAGGAAAATCGTCAGCGTTACGTAGAAGGTAATGATGCCCGTATAGACCACGTCGTCGAAGGCGCCGCTGAGTTTCGTTGTCGTGAATTGCACCGCGCACATCAGCGCAAGGCCGATCAAGATCGTGACGAACCTCGGTCGGAGCGCGATGACGAAGAAGAGAAAGGCCGCGACATTGCCGTTCTGATAGACAAAGAGATACGGGCTGCCGCTGTGCATGGCGATCGACATGGGCAGTGAAACGCCAAGGACCGCCACGCTGATGGCGAGAAGATCGTAGTTCAGCGCGCTCGGCCACCGCCTGAGCGCCAGGACGCTGAACAGCGCAAAGGGGGTAAAGATCCCGAAGCGGACCATGACGAGCTGCGAGAAGACGTTCGCCATCATGGTGCGGTCGCCAAAATAGACGAGGTCGTAGATCAGGGTGCCGACAACAGCCCAAATAGGGGCAAGCCTGACCCGGTTGGCCGTGTAATCCTGGAGAAAGAGCGATTCAATCTTGGGTTTGAAACGAAGGAGCCGAAATCCCTTGCGGATCTGTTGATCGACTTCTTCCAATGTCACGGCGCTCACCGGTGACTCTCCGACTGATACAAAGAATTTCCGTTAGATAGCGCAAAAGTCTGAGCAGGATCTAAAGAACGGTTCGGAGAATGAATCAGTGGTAAAGCGTCAGAGTGAGGCCGCCATGTCGGGGCAAGCCGATCGCGCGTTGCAGCCATCGGCTTGCCTGTTGAGCGGAACGCGCATCGGCAGACGGATCTATCGCGACAGGCCTACAGTTTCAGCAGAACCTTGCCGGCCTTGCCGGGCGCCAGCGAGGATTTTACGGCTTCCGCAATCTCCGTGATGTCATAGGCTGCTTCCACCGGCAGCTTGACCTCGCCGGAAGCGACGCGCGTGATCAGCTCGGTGATCAATCGGCGCCGCTCTTCGGCCGGCATGGCGGCGCTGACCTTGGTGCCCCAGAAGCCCTTGATCGTCAGTTGCTTGAAGATGACAGCCCTTGAGGCGATCTGCATCGGTTTGCCGGCCGCTGTGCCGAAGGAGACCAGCAGACCGCTTTCGCCCAGAAGATCGGCCAGATCGTTGCTCGCAACGCCTCCGACCGAGTCCACCGCGGCACGGATCGGCGCATCGCCGACCATGGCGCGCACCTTCAGCTTCCAATCGGCGGAAGCCGTCGAGACGGCATTGCCGATGCCGAATGCGGACAGCTCGTCGATGCCGCCATCGCGGCGAACGAGGTTGATCATATGTATGCCACGGCTATGCGCCAGCATGGCCAGCGTCTTTCCGACCGCGCCATTCGCTGCATTCTGGATGATCCAGTCGCCGCGCTCGACGTTGAGGGATTCCAGTAGAGAAATGGCACTGAACGGCATGGCGATGAGCTGCGCCGCGGCTTCGTCGGAAATTACGTCGGGCACGGGGACGAGGCTGGCCGCCGGTGCCGTGAACTGCTCGGCCCAAGTACCGTGGACGCCGGCTGCAACGACACGCTTGCCGATGAGCGACTTGTCGACATCAGGTCCCACGGCATCCACGAAGCCGACCGCCTCGCTGCCGCCGATAGCCGGTAAGATCGGCTTGTAGCCATAGGCGCCACGCACGGTCCAAAGGTCGTGATTATGGATCGGGGAGAGAATGGTGCGAATGCGCACGTCACCTGCGGCAGGCTCTGGCAGTGGCATATCGGCCAGATAAAGGACCGCAGCCGGATCGCCGAAGACATCGTGAATGGCACTGCGCATTTTATTTTCCTTGCGTGTTGACATGCTGGTCCTGCTTTGGATCAAAGGCTGCCGGGTGCCGAAAGGGCTTGTTCGGTGGCAAGCATGGCCTGGTCGAGCGGTGTCTTGTCTTTTCCAAGCTTGGCCAGGATCGCCGCTCCGAGCCACAGGCTGTAGAGCGAACGAGCCGTCTTTTCCGGGATGCAGGACGGTGAAATGGAACCGTCCTCGCGTCCCTCGGTGATTGTCTTGGTCAGCCGACGAATGAGATCCTCGACGCCGCCGAGCAGGATCACCCGCATATTGTCCGAAAGATCGGAGATTTCCGCTGCGAGCTTCACGACAAGACACCGTTCGGCGAGGCTGGCCGTGCCGCCGTCGGAAAGCCAGGCGTCCCAATAGTGCATCAGCCGCTGGCGGCCGTTGCCCTTCCAGCCGAAGAGCGCGTCGAGCCGTTCCGCATAGTCGGAGCAATATTGCTTCAAAAGGGCGCAGCCAAAGGCTTCCTTGGAAGCGAAATAATAGTAGAAAGAGCCTTTCGGAACAGCGCTCTGTTCGAGCAGTTCCTTCAGGCCGACGCCTCCGAAACCCTTGCGCAACACCAATTCCCGCCCGATTGCGAGAATATGGCTCCGAGTCAGCTCTGATTTCTTCTTTGTCACCATGAGCGGTGCGTAACAAATAATCGACCGGTCGTCTATAAACCCGATGTTGTTTGCCGTCAGACCAGTGCGAGGGTCGCAAGCGAGAGGATCAGGGCCGGGAACATCACGAGAGCGCCGATCCTCAGGAAAGCGAGCGCTCCCATATGGAGTCCCTCGCGGCGCAGAGCGGCGAGCCAGAGGATGGTGGCGAGCGAACCGGTGACAGAGAGATTGGGGCCGAGATCGACGCCGATCAGCATCGCGCCTGCAATGGAATCAGAGACATGGGCCGCCTGCACCGCGCTGCCGGCAAAAAGTCCGGCCGGCAGATTGTTGACGAGGTTTGAGACGATTGCGACGGAAAGCCCGGCAGCGCCGACCGCCTGAGCCTGGGATTGCGCCGCCAGCAGCGCGAGTCTGTCGGAGAGGAGAGTGGTAAGACCGGTATGGTTGACCGCTTCGACAATCACGAAGAGACCCGCAACCAGGGGTATTACACTCCAGCTTATGCCACGCATCGTTTCCAGCGGATTTTGCCGCGTGAGTGTGAGAACGATGATGGTGGTGATGAGGCCGGCGGCGAATGTCGGTATACCGAGATCGAGATTCATGGCGGATGCCCCGATCAGGATGAGGGCCGTCACGACGAGTCCCCAGCCAGCCAGGCGGGCGCTGTACGAGAGGTGAGGCTGTTCGACATCACGGGCAATCGTATCGTCAGCCAACGCGCGTCGCTGCGTCCAATAGAGGCTGGCGAAGGTGACGACGATGGAAACGATCGACGGCAGCAGGAAAGTCTGCATCCAGCGCGACAGGGGCGGCATCTCACCGCCGGCGAAGATGACGAGATTGGCCGGATTCGAGATCGGCAACACGAAGCTGGCGGCGTTGGCGATAAAGGCGCAGACCAGCAGGTAGGGCATGGGGTCCTTTACCCGCGCCGCCCGGCACGCTGCGTAGACGGCTGGCGTGAGCACCACGGCCGTTGCGTCGTTCGACAGAAATACCGTTACGACCACGCCGACGACATAGACGAGCAGAAAAAGCCGACGAGGGGAGCCCTTGGCATGCGAGGTCGCGATCGCTGCCACCCAGTCGAAAAGCCCTTCGCGCCGGGCAAGCTCCGACAGCAGCATCATGCCGATCAGGAACAGATAGACATCGAATCCTTTGAAGACGCCCGTCCACACGTCCGCCGGGCCGATAAGGCGAAAGGCCAGCAGCAGTGCTGCGCCAAGAACCGCCCATATTGCTTCGGGCCAGCGGAATGGACGCGTGACGACACCGAGGGCGGTCAGGCCAGCGATGCTCCAGGTGATGGCGGATTCTGTCATTCGGCTCGTCTTGGACTTAAGGTCTGAGCGGGTGTGTAGCACCGCTGCGCGGCAGCGCAAACCGAGGTGACGCTATATTTCGACAAATTCCCGCGGGATATGCCGACATGACGGAGCACTAAGGCTTCTTCTTCGTACTGTCCGTTTTCGTCGTCCCGTTGCGGAGCGTTTTGTCGGCGCGTTCGACGAGCACGGAGCATTCTGCATGGCGGATGACATATTCGACCGTCGAGCCGAATATGCGATCGAGAATATCGGACGTATGCGTCGCAAGAACAATGAGGTCGGCATTCCGCTCATTGGCGACGGTTAGCAACGTCCTTGATGCCGTGCCCATACGCACATCTATAGAAGCTGTAATACCAAGACGCCTGCACAGCGCGTCGAGTTTCTCTTCGGCCTCGCCGATAACGGAAACCGCCCAATCGTCCGGATTTTCGCGTCCGGGCGGAAAGCGTTCGACGATGTGAGCGACCGTCAGTTCGCCGCCTGTGGACAAGAGGGCGCGAGACGTGCGCAACAGGCGTTCGGCGCGCTCGCGTGAGCCCAAGCCTATCGCGCAGATGATTCTGTCATACATCACGTTCTCCCAAAAGCGCCTCGGCGTGACCCAGTTCTTCGATCTGGCCTGCAATCAATCCAGTCAAGCTTGCCCAGACAAGCAAACGTATGTCCAACACATCGGTAATGGCCGCATCCGTCAAGTCTGGATGCGAGCAAGATGAAGGCCATGCACATCTGCGCGCCAGCGGCTGATGCTCCTTCGCTTCAAGTTGGCCACCGCGATCGCAACCAGGTGATTCGGTCGCATGATGTGGAATTTACCTCAATGGAGGTCAAATGGTCGCGGTTTTCGTCGGCGACCGGGCGGCGCGATATGTCGAATGATTGCGCTCCGGACGAATGCGAGAATCGGCAGAATTTGCTGCAGTGCAAACAACTTAGCAGCTGTACCATGCTTGGCTGTCGTCGCAACAATATAAGGATATCATGGGCTTCTGCGTCAATCTGCCATCATTATGGAAGCGCCCTGCGACATCCTGCACGCTTTTGCGCAGTGCACAAACTGCCTTAGAACCATGTCGCGAACAACTTGCCGTGGGATCAACCCCTTGGCGAGACGGGCTCTGATATTCTTGTCGCTGACAAGAGGCAGAAAGCCAGTCATATTGGGGCTCCGATATCGTCGATTGCGGCAAGTGCGTTCTGGGTTCGACGAAAGATTGATGGTCCGCGATGCGGCCTATTCGGTCTTTGCTGGTCGGCGGACCCTCCTTGATGACACTGACTGGGAAAGGACGGGCTCACGTGACAGCCTCCTCCGCCACCGATGGAATGTTGGAAAGACGCGAGGCCCACCTCCCGCCTTCGTCGGAGAGTTTGTTAGTCGACGCCGCTGAGGTTGAATCAACAGCCGGACGATGTCGCGGACTTGGCCTCGCATCGACGCTGCTTAGTCTGTCCTCTCTTGGATGGATCGGTCAGGCGGCGATGCTTGCCATCGGCGTCGGAGCAATCAGCCGGGGTGGAGGCGTGGGCGATGTCGCCGCTCCGGCAGCCATCGTCGCTGCTATCGGCGTCCTGCGTGCCGGCCTGGACGCGGCGGGTGGGCGGCTGGCATTTCGGGCCGCGCGCCGTGAGCTAAGTAAGCGCCGTACCGCAGCAGCAGCTGCTCTCGCCGTGCGCTCACCTCTCGATAGCAGCAGGCCGGCGTCCGGTTTGGCGGCAAGCGTGCTGGGTGAGCAGGCCGAGGCGGTCGTTCCCTATCTCGCGCGGTTCCGTCCGACCCGCATAAGAGCGAGCCTGGTGCCGCTGGTCATGGTCGTCTGCATCCTGCCGATTTCCTGGTTGGCGGCATTGATCCTCGTACTTTGCGCGCCGCTCATACCGATCTTCATGGCGCTGATCGGTTGGCGCGCCAAAGCAGCTAGCGAGGAGCAGCTCGCCGAAACCGGCGGTATCAATGCCTTTCTGCTCGATCGCCTGCGGGGGCTCGCGACCATTCGCGCGCTCGATGCCGTCGATATTACGGCTCAGCGTTTGCGCGCCGATGCGGATTCGCTGCGGCTGCGCACCATGTCTGTTTTGAGGATTGCGTTTCTGTCATCGGCGGTTCTGGAATTCTTCGCCGCGCTCGGCGTTGCCGCGACGGCCGTCTATGTCGGCTTCAGTCTCCTGGGATCGATCGAAATCGGAACCTGGGGAGGCCCTCTCTCGTTGACACAGGGCCTTTTCATTCTGTTGCTCGCGCCTGCCTTCTTCGAGCCGCTGCGTGAGCTCTCCGCCGTTTGGCACGACCGCGCCAACGGCGAGGCGGCACTTTCCGCATTGAAAGAGCTGGCTTCATCGCGCCAGACCATCCTCGGCGGCATCGACGGGCAATCGCCTACTCCGGCATGCGATGCCACCGTCGAGATCGACGGCCTGGTCTTCCGTCACGGTCCGGAACGTGATGCCGCAATCGATCACTTCGATCTTTCCATTGCGGCCGGAGAACACGTGGCGCTCTGGGGCGCCAGCGGTTCGGGCAAGACCACGCTTCTGTCGCTGATTGCGGGCCTTGCGCGGCACGAGGCCGGCATCATCCGGATCGGCGGTATTCCGCTGCGCGACGATACTGCCGACGTACTGCGCCGCCGCATGGCATGGATCGGTCAATCGCCGCATATCTTTGCCGGCAGCGTGACGCGCAATATTGCCCTGGGGCGCGAGGGCATCGGCGCTCCAGCGGTCGCGTCAGCTCTCGCGGATGTTGCTCTTGATCGGGTCTTTACGCCGGAACGGGTGGCCGCAGTCGGCGAGGGTGGGCTCGGTCTTTCCGGCGGCGAGGCACTGAGACTGGCGCTGGCGCGTATGATGGTTGATGAGCGGGCCGATATCATCCTCGCGGACGAACCGACGGCGCATCTCGACGCGCAAACGGCCGCCGCCGTAACGGATGCGCTGCTGGCGCTCGCCGCAGGCCACATCCTGATCGTCGCCACGCATGATCCGGTACTTGCGGCAAGGATGAACCGCATCGTCCGGCTCGACGAGCAGAAGCGGAAGGTCGCAGCATGAGGTCTTCCTTCAACGCGCTGCTGCCACTCGTCAGGCTATTTTGGATCGAACGTGGCGCGAGCCTTGCGCTCGGTGCCGGCTTGTCCGGGCTGGCCATGCTTGCCGGCGGCGGATTGCTGGGCCTGTCCGGCTGGTTCATCACCGCGTCGGCCTTCGCCGGTCTGACGGTCGCAACTGCCGCGGTTTTCGACGTCTTCATGCCGTCGGCCGGCATACGATTGCTCGCGATCGGCCGCACCGCTGCCCGTTACGGCGAGCGGCTGGTCACGCATGACGCGACCCTTAGAGTTCTTGCCGCCTTGCGCGAGAGGTTGTTTCGCGGCTGGGCGGAGCCTTCCGCGGCTGCGGCCATGATCCGCCGGCCGGCAAAGCTGTTGTTCCGGCTGACGAATGACGTCGACGCGCTCGATTCGCTTTATCTACGCGTGCTGGTGCCGGCCGCTGTCGCGGTTCTTGCGGCTATCGCGGTGACGATCGCTCTCTGTTTCATCGATCCGCTGTTCGGCATCCTGGCAGGGGTTTGGCTTGTCGCGCTCTGTCTGGGCCTTTCCCTCGTCGCGGCGCGTCTGGCCCTGAAGCCGGGTCGCCGCCGCGCCCATGCGATGGAGGCCTTGCGCGCCCGCGCGATCGATCTTGTGGCCGGTCAGTCGGATCTCGCGATGGCTGGGCAGTTGCAGGCGCAGCGGACGGCGATTGTCGAGGCGGATCAGCGATTGGCCGCGGCCGACAACGCCTTGAACCGTATCGACAGTGGCGTTGCGGCCGGCTTTTCGCTTGGGTCGACATTCTTGTTGACGGCAACGCTGCTCGTGGTCGCCATGCTTGCCAGGCAGGGAACGATCGGCGCGCCTGCCGCCGCCTTCGCGCTGCTCATCGCCTTTGCCGCCACGGAGCCGTTTGCGGCGCTGCGTCGCGGAGCGCTGGAGCTCGGGCGAACCCTTCTTGCCGCAAGGCGCATTGCACCTCGATTGAGCCCGCCCGGAGCCTCAAGGCCGCGGATTGAACCGATTGCTGGCTACGCTTTCCAACTTGATGCTGTTGCCGCCGGACACGAAGGCGCATCTCGTCCTGCCTTGAGGGATCTCTCTCTTTCGCTGCCGGTCGGCGGGCGGCTCGCGATCGTGGGATCAAGCGGCGTTGGCAAGTCGACGTTGCTCGCCTTGCTCGCGGGTGAGATCACTGCGACGAGCGGTACGGTGGCCAGCCAGCCGCATGCAACGCTCACTCAACGCAGCGAGCTGTTTCGTGACACCGTGCGGAGCAATCTGAAGCTGGCAGCGCCGCATGCCGATGACAATCGGTTGCTCGATGCGCTCGCAGCGGCCGGTCTGCTCGACGATATCGCAGCGCTTCCGCATGGCCTTTCAACACAGCTCGGCGAAGGCGGCAGCGGCCTGTCCGGCGGTCAGCTTCGCCGGCTAGCGCTCGCAAGGCTTTTGCTGCGCGATACGCCGCTCTGGCTTCTTGATGAGCCGACGGAAGGTCTCGATGCCGCAACAGCCGGCGCCGTGCTTGCGCGGCTGGCCGCAGTGGCCGATGGGCGCAGCCTCGTCATCGCCACTCATATTCGCCGTGAGGCTGCCCTGGCCGATCGGATCGTCGCACTGGACGATGGCCGCATCACCGCCGTGGCTGCGCGCGGCACACCGGAATTCGAAATGCTTCTCGATCGGCTGCGGCCGGATTGAGGGGTAGTCAACATGCCCGCGGCGCGTCGAATGGCGCCGCATTCCTGTCAGACACACCGTAGGGGGTGGGAGAAAGACTATGGAACTTGATATTGTGGCGCTGTCGCGCCTGCAGTTCGCCATGACGGCGCTGTATCACTTCTTGTTCGTGCCGCTGACGCTCGGCCTTTCCGTGCTGCTTGCCATCATGGAAACGACATACGTCATGACCGGCCGCCAGATCTGGCGGCAGATGACGAAGTTCTGGGGAACACTCTTCGGCATCAATTTCGTACTCGGCGTCGCCACGGGCATCGTGATGGAATTCCAGTTC
>JUHI01000041.1 GCA_000799755.1 Martinezella tropici | reverse complement strand
CCTTTACCCCACCAACTAGCTAATCCAACGCGGGCTCATCTCTTGCCGATAAATCTTTCTCCCGAAGGACACATACGGTATTAGCACAAGTTTCCCTGCGTTATTCCGTAGCAAAAGGTAGATTCCCACGCGTTACTCACCCGTCTGCCGCTCCCCTTGCGGGGCGCTCGACTTGCATGTGTTAAGCCTGCCGCCAGCGTTCGTTCTGAGCCAGGATCAAACTCTCATGTTGAGAATTCAATCTCGACTAAATCACGTCATTCTGAATCGACGAGAACTCACACCCATTTCAAAACGCATCACTGCGTCAAAACGAGGTGTATTCTCTTGTTCAAAACGTAACCGTCGAAGTCTCTTTCCAGGATCGGTATCTCTTCCGGTCCCGCAAGCTTCGCCGCCCACGTTTCTCTTTCTTCTCATCTTCAATTGTCAAATAACAGACCAGTCAAACCAGTCAAATACAGCGTCCCTTCAATCCCAGGCCTAAAGCCCAGAACCACCAATCAGCATCGCAGCCAATCAAGGAAACACCAGAGCGAAGGACTTCGTCGCCAGCAGCGCCGCCGCCCTCGTCAGTGATCGGGCTTATAAGGCCGGGGCTGCCTTACCGTCAATGGCCAATGAAGACAAAAGTTCCAAAATCTTACAAGTCATTGTAATAGAAGGATATTTAGTTCTGCACGTTCTCAGGTGCGAAACTTTCAACCTTGGCACGTCTTCACAGCAAGGCGGACAACGGCCAGTCGGCCCTGCGGGATGGTAGAGCGCCGTTCAGCCCTCCCCGGCATCGCCTCCATGATCCGTTCTCGATGCGAGGCGACCTCATTTGCCGCTGATCTCACGGCGCCGGATATGCCTGATACCGGTGATCACGCACCATCAGCCGGATAGGCCCGATGAGAGACGAAGCGGTGAAAGCAATAGGCCGCGGCCACAATCAGAACCGTTCCCGCAAGCATGGGCATGATCAGAAAAGACCAGGACGCACCTGCGACCAGAACGACGATGGGATCAGCTCCCGCAGGCGGATGCAGGGTTCCGGTTGCCTGCATGGCGGCGATAGCAAGACCGACCGCAAGCGCAAACGACAGGGGATGCGCACCAAGCAGCCCGAATACCGTCACTCCAATAAAGGCGGAGATGAGGTGCCCGCCTATGACGTTTTTCGGCTGCGCCAGCGGACTTTGCGGCAGGGCGAAGACCAGGACGCAGCTCGCGCCGAACGGCGCAACAAGAAGAGGCACGGCAAGCGACGCACCGAGTTGCGAGAGAATATAGATTACCAGAAAGCCGCCAAGGCCCGAAACGGCCGCCGGCCATATCCGGCGGCTGATACGGACATTCCAGCTCTCCAGGGGCACGTTGTTGATCTCGGTCATGATTGTTCGTCCCGGTGGAATCCAGCTCAAGGAGGGGTGCGGCGCGGTCAGTCCGCACCCCGGCCCATATCAGCCGCGTTTGAACCTCGCGGCCTCTTCGGAGCCGCTTGTTGCATTGCCGGCGCTATAGGAATGCGCGCCGGTTCCGGCAAGCTTGCCGCCATCGACGATCAGATATTCCTCGCGGATCGGGCGCCCCTCGAAGAAGCATTCGAGGATCTCGCGCGTGCCGGCCGCATAGCGCGTCTGGGCCGAAAGCGAGGTGCCGGAGATATGCGGCGTCATGCCGTGATGCGGCATGGTCCGCCAGGGATGATCCTTCGGCGCCGGCTGCGGGAACCAGACGTCACCGGCATAGCCGGCGAGCTGGCCGCTCTCAAGCGCCCGCGCAATTGCGTCGCGGTCGCAGAGCTTGCCGCGCGCGGTATTGACGAGATAGGCGCCGCGCTTGAAGTGCTTCAGCGTCTTGTCATTGACCATATGCTCGGTCTCGGGATGGAGCGGGCAATTGAGGGTGACGACGTCGCAAACCTCGTACAGCTCCTCGCGCGTCGCATGCTAGGTGAGACCAAGCTCCTTTTCCACGGATTCCGGCAGGCGGTGGCGATCGGTATAGTGCAGATGCATGTCGAACGGCTTCAGCCGCTTCAAGACGGCAAGTCCGATGCGGCCGGCGGCAACCGTACCCACATGCATCCCCTCGACATCATAGGACCGCGCGACGCAATCGGCGATGTTCCAGCCGCCTTTCACCACCCATTGATAGGAGGGGATATAGTTGCGCACGAGGCCGAGGATCATCATGACGACGTGTTCGGCGACGCTGATCGAGTTGCAATAGGTGACTTCCGCAACCGTGATGTCGCGATCGATGGCGGCCTGCAGATCGACATGGTCGGAACCGATGCCGGCCGTCAGTGCCAACTTCAGCTTCTTGGCCTTGGCAATGCGCTCCGCCGTGAGATAGGCCGGCCAGAAGGGCTGGGAGATAATGACGTCGGCATCGACGAGCTCTTTCTCGAGGACGGAATCCGGGCCATCCTTGTCGGAGGTGACGATGAGAGTATGGCCGTTCGCCTCGAGATATTTGCGCAGGCCCAACTCACCGGAGACACTTCCAAGCAGCGTGCCCGGCTTGAAGTCGATGGCTTTGGGCGTCGGCAGCGTCTGGCCGCCCGGATAATGCTCGATCTTCGGCAGATCGTCGCGGGCATAGGATTTGGGATAGCCATCGATGGGATCGTCGTAAAGAACGCAAACTACTTTTGCCATGTTCGTTTCCTCAGCTGCGACAGCAGGAAACACCCCGGAAACGCGTGTCATTACGCGCCGGTCAGACATATTGGTTCTGTCAGAAATTGCCGCAGTCAGCCTGTGCCGATGGCGGGCAGTCGCCGGTGTTTCCTAAAGCCGTGTTCCGTGCAATCGGAACCTCGTTTCAACGCTGACGATGGTCCCACACGGCCTGGCCGTCGGCAAATGAAAGCTTTCTACCGCGCAATAGACGATGTCGATGGCAACGCCACGGTCGTCCGACGCTCGAAATCCTCGTCGAAATTGGCGCCCTGCAAGGATTTCACCAAGGCCCTCGTCATCGGCGACTGAGGCGAACGATCGGACGTGACCAAGCCAAGCGCCTGCCTGTGCTGCGGATCGACGAGCTCGATGGAGGTCAGATCCGTCCTATCTCCAAGAATATAGAAGAAAGTATGCGGTACGATGCTGCACCAAAGGCCGTTGCGAATATGCGAGCAGACCGCGAGGAAGGAGTTGCTGACGACGGACGGTTTGATCAGCAAGCCGGCGGATGCCGCAACGGCATTGAGGATACGGCGGTTCTGCATATCCTCGCTCAGCAGGCATAGCGCCTGAGTTGAAGCCTCTGCCCAGCTCAACCGCCGCCGCGCCGCAAAGGGGTGGTCGGATCGGCAGACGAAGACATATCTTTCATGATAAAGCGGCAGCCGCTCAACGTGCTCCAGCGGCTCGTTTTCCAGATAGGTAAGGCCGCCATCGATCTCGAAGGCGTCGAGCCCATGTTGGATCGCACGCGACGTCATCGACTTGATCTCGATCGTCGCCTCCGGATGCGCCGCCATGAAGCGTTCCGAGAGGAAGGAGACGGAGGGCATGGCAGCCGGAACGATACCAAGCCGCAGCGTACCACGCAGACCCCTTGTCGTTCCGACAATCTCCCTTTGCAGGCTCTCATAGTCGAACAGGATCTGCCGACCCCATTCGAGAACACGCTCGCCCTCCGAAGTCAGGCCCATATAGCGATTTCCACGCGCAATCAGCGTGACGCGGAGATCATCCTCAAGCTTGCGGATCGCGGCCGACAAGGTCGGCTGCGTGATATGGCATAGCTCGGCCGCCCTTGCGAAGTGCTTCTCTTCAGCGAGCGTCACGACGAAGGAAAGATGTCTGATCAGCACGGGTATCCCCATCCATAGAGCGTTATATTTATTTAAATATAACGCTCTATGGATCAAGTCTTTTCCGGAGCGCAAGGCCGCCGAATGCCGGAATCCGTCCTGTCAGCTTTCAGAAGATGGTGAAGGGCATCTGTCTGCGTCTAAACGCCTATGCATCTTTCCATTTGGAAAATGTCGCCGCCTGCCCGCGCAAATTGCCGTCGCGATCCACGAGTTGCCAGACGATACCGTCCTCGATCCAGAACCGCCGTCCGGATTTTGCAATTCTGAGGCCGCGATAGCAGTCGATGAAGCCGTTCTGCGTCACGGCGTCGAGCAGCTTCTGACGCTCGGCACGATCCGGAAGTTCAGCCGAAAGCCGCGAGGGAAGCGTTATGAATTCGGCCCAGGGATATTCAAAGCAATTCTGGGCGGCCTTGTTGGCATAGACGAAACGCGGATCGGCATCCCTGTTGTGGGCGACGACCACGAACGGCGCCTCGCTGTAAAGCCAATCTGGCCCTGCGCCCGGAATGGCGAGAGGAAGGCCGACAATGCGCTGAAAACTGCCCGTCAGAAGGTCGAAGAACGCTTCGTCGGCCGACAAATCCACGGCATTGCCCTCAAGTCTCTCAATCATCCGTCTTGTTCCCGCCATCGTCCAGATCGACGGGATCGACACCTAGCAAATTACCTTACGTATCGAAAGCCATGGGGACGAGATGCTGCACCCTCGCAGCAATAGGCATGATGAACGCAATGGGTCGGGCATCATGCCCAGCATGAGATACAAGCAAGGCACATCCTGCGCGCCTTGCCTGCGATGGTAACCGCCTATTCCGGCAATTCGTCAGCATAGGCCGTGCCGGAAGCAAGCCACTCACCGATCCGTGCATCCGAATAGCCGAACTCGCGCAAGATCTCGCGGGTATGTTGTCCGACGAGCGGCGCCGGCTGGCGGATCGTCGCAGGCGTTTCCGAAAGGCGCACGGCTGGCGCCACCACCTGGACGGTACCGGCGCGCGGGTGCTCATAGCTCGTTACCAGTTGCATATGACGCACCTGCGGGTCTTCTGCCGCCTGCAGATGGGATTTGACCTCGCCGCACCAGATGTCTGCATCCAATAGAGCTTCCATCAGCGCTGCGCTCGTCCACTTGGCGGTCTCCACGGCAAGCCGGCGCCAGATTTCGTCGCGCTGTGCGAAAAGCTTTTCCGGATCGTCATAGGCAAGCAGCTCGTCATTGCCGAGCACGCCGACCAGCGTGCGATAGGGGCTCATCGCAATCGTTACCCAGCCGTCCTTCGTCGGATAGGTACCGAAGGGTGCGTCCATGCCGGGATGGCCGATGCCCGAGCGCGGCCGCTGGAAATCCTCGTTGAAATTGAGGGCCATGACCATTTCCTGGTTCTGGTGGGCAAGCATACCGGCCAGGAGGCTGACCTTGACCTCTTGCCCGAGCCCGGATTTTTCGCGCCAGTAGAGCGCGGAGAGAATACCGTAGACCATGTTCATCGCACCGATCTGATCGGAAAAGCCTGCACCGACCGGGGTCGGCGGCGCATCTGCCTGACCGGTTGCGGCCATGATGCCGGTCAGGCCCTGAACGAGCATGTCCTGGCCTGGGCGATCCACATAGGGGCCGTCTTCGCCATATCCCGAACCCGAGCAATAGATGATGCGCGGATTGACGGCGCGAAAATCCTCATAACCATACCCCAGCGTCTTCAACACGCCCGGCCGGAAATTCTGGACGACGATATCGGCGCTCTTGGCCATCTCCATGATGATGGACTTGGCTTCCGGTGATTTGAGATTGAGGGCGATGGAACGCTTGTTGCGGTTCCAGGCGAGGAAATTCGGGCTTTCGCTGCCGCCGACCCATTTGTTGCGGAAGGTAAGCGAGCGGAAGAGATCGCCCTTGCCCGGTCGCTCGATCTTGATGACATCTGCGCCCATATCGGCAAGCAATTGCGTCGCAAAGGGCCCTTGCAAAAGGTGCGAGAAGTCGAGGATGCGGATGCCCTTGAGCGCGGCGGGAGTGGAAGTTTCAGTCATGTCGTCATCCTCTGGTCTATTCGATAGGGCCTCGAGCTCCGTGGCGCGCCTGGCGCCAAAGGCTGCGAAGGAAGGCAAGCGTCGTTTCCGGGTTTTCGCGGCGCTCCAGCGCCGAGCGAATGCAATCGGCAGCCGCCGTCTGGAAGGCGATGTAGCCATCGAAGCGCGGCCGCAGCAGCGCCGTCTCCGCGGTGCCGAGTGTGTTGCAATAGAAGCCGCCCCACAGGCGGTTGACCTCGACATCCTGCCAGGCAGACCGCGCCGAAGGCTGACCGCCAAAGGCGGGGAAGATCTCGATCTGTGTCCGCATCGAGAGCAGCGAGGCAATATGCGCAAGAAGTTCGGGCGTTGGACGGCAGCGGCGCGAAAAAGCAATGCCTGTGCCGCCGATCACGCCACCCTTGCCGCCTTCGGAACGGATGGTATCGCTAAAGCCGACGGCGTTTGCGCCATAACGCCGGGACGCATAAGTCACATAACCGAACACCAACGGCACGAGCGCGATATCCTCGCTCCGCACCATGGCCTCCAGCAGCGCAATGGGATTGAGCCTTTCGCTGCCCATGGGCCGAAGTGCATGGAGCCTCTGCATGATATCGAGCGCGGCAAGCGCCTCGACATCGGATAGGAACCCTTCGCCGCCGACCTCGCCTCCTCCGCCCGCAACCATCGACATCAATGTCAGAACGGCGTGCGGACCCGCCAGGGAGAGGGCGACGGGCAGACGCTTGGCCTGCTCGACAAGCTCATCCCAATCGCGCGGCGGCTCCGCAATGCGGTCCACGCGGCGGGCCATGACCTGTGTCGCCACGTCGAGCGGCAGAGCCCATGTTTTGCCATCCCAATAATAGCTTGCGGAAGACGGGCCGACACTGTCTCGCCTCCAGGCCTGCAGCAACTCATCCGAATAAAGGTCTTCAAGTGGCAGGAAGCAACCCTCCGCCACCGCCTCGCCGATATGCGGGTGATCCATGACCAGCAGGTCGTTGCCCTCGGCAAGCTCGGCGATCGGTGCGCTTTCGAAGCCTTCCAGCGGCTGTTTGTTCCAATGGATGAGCCGCGTGGCGCGACCTTCGTTCACGCAACGCGCGGTTTCCGCCAGAGCATCATAGCCCCGGGGGTGATCCCAGGTGAGACCGACGAATGTCATGCGTCCCCCCGCCGCTCGCCGCTCTCTGCGTCGAAGATATGCATGCGCCCGGTTTCGAAGCTGAGTTCGACGGTGCTGCCGATCGGCCGCCCCTCTTCCGGCGCAAGCTTTGCCGCGATCAACGCACCACCGGCCTTGACGGTCAGGATGGTGCAATCGCCCAGAAGTTCGGAGGAAAAGACCGTACCGGTAAAATGACCGCCGCCCGCCGAGGCGAGCCTGATATGCTCGGGCCGGATGCCGACGACAATCTCACCGTCCGGCTGGCCGAGCACAAATCGACCACCCTCGCTTTCGAAGAAGCCGCCGGCAACGTACCCAGGAAGCAAGTTCATCGGCGGCGAGCCGATGAAGGCCGCAACGAACATATTTGCCGGACGGGCATAGATTTCCGCGGGCGTACCGATCTGCTGGATGACGGCCTTGTTCAAGACCACGATCCGATCGGCCAGTGTCATCGCCTCGACCTGATCATGCGTGACATAGATTGTGGTTACGCCGAGATCCCGCTGCAGGTTCTTGAGCTCGCCGCGCATGACCGTGCGCAGCTTGGCATCGAGGTTGGAAAGCGGCTCGTCCATGAGGAAGACCTGCGGCTTGCGCACGATGGCGCGCGCAAGCGCCACGCGCTGCCTCTGACCACCGGAGAGTTCAGCCGGACGGCGCGTCAGGAGATGCAGCATATCCACCTTCTGCGCGGCGTCGCGAACCAGCTGTTCACGCTTCGTCCGCTCAAGCCTGCGGATCTTCAGCGGATAACCGATATTCTCCCCGACGGTCATATGCGGATAGAGCGCATAGTTCTGGAACACCATGGCGAGATCGCGGTCGCGGGCCGGCATCTCGTTGACCCGGCGTCCGCCGATCAGGATATCACCTGATGTCGGCTCCTCCAGACCGGCGACGATGCGCATAGTTGTTGACTTGCCGCAACCCGAGGGTCCAAGCAGGACGAGGAATTCGCCGTCGCCGATGGTCAGATCCAGTCCGCCAAGCGCCGTATAGGAACCAAAGCTCTTGGTGAGCTTGCGCAACTCGATTGCGGCCATTTCAATTCAGTCCTTTCAGGAAATCGCGGCGCCAGGGCAGCTCGACACGGCGCCCCGCTCCGTCCATGATCGTCAGCGTGTCGGCGCTGACCGAAATCTCCGAGATCTCGGTCCAACCCTCAGGTCGCGGAACTGCACCGATCACATGGCGGATCACGTGGCGCCGCCCATCTGCCAATTGGAGCCCGGTTGCCACCCCTTCATCCGATACCGGATTCGGTTGTCCCGCCTCCGCCTCGCCGCTAAGTGCCGGCGCGCAGCCATCCTCTATGCCGGTCACGCCCAGATGCCTGCCATTCCACGGCGCATAGTCGCGGCCGCCGTTCGAGAACCACAGCATCGTGACCGGCAGGACGGAGGGATCTTTCAGACAGAAGACGATATCATCCTCGTTTTCGCGGATCACCGCCGACCATCCCAATACCGACCCTGGCGCTTCGACGAGAGTGACGAAATCCTCGTTGCGGCTACCGATTGGCCAGCGGGTGAGATCGACAGTCGCACCGTTTGCCCCCGCAACCCTTACGAGATCCGTCGAGCGTGTCGGATAGGCAAGGCAGGAGCGCCCCGGCTCCAGCGGCTGGGCCGGCGTCAGGACGGCCTTCTTCTTCGACGTGAAGAACCGGCCGCCGCCGGCAAGTCGGAACATCGGGTGATGGGCGACCGGCAGGACACCGCGGCCCCCTTCGATCAGGTGCTCCTGATAGAGCAGCGGCGCATCCTGCGAAAGTTCGAGCCGCTTGGTGATCAGCGCGCCGGAGACGTCGCGTAGGAGCACGAGGTGCATCCGCCCGGCATCCTTCGCCTGCAATCTCCAGGCGCTGTTGGCCGTCCAGCCATGGCCAGGCACGGCCGGATCAAGCGAGGTGCTGAACGGCGCGCAGAAGAAATCTCCCGCCAATCGCCGCTCAAGCGGCGAGATCGCCGGATTTGCCTGTACCTCAGGTTCGTCTCGCCATGGCGTGACGTGCAGCGGCTCGATAGAGCGCTCCCCGGAGCGCAGCTGCAGCAGCGGTATATTGCCGACGGAAGCATCGAATTGCAGTGTGCCGGCGGCAGTCTCTATGGAGTAAAGGTCGCTCATCATTCCCCCCTGATTGCGAGGCCGCCGTCGCAACGGACGATCTCGCCGGTGATGAAGCTCGCCCTGTCGGACGCCAGAAACACGACGAGTTCGGCAACCTCGCTCGGCTGGCCGAAGCGGCCGATCGGGTGCGCGCGGTTCCAGCTGTCGATCAGCGCCTGCGCATCCTCGGTTTCCTCGAAGATCTTTTCGTTCATCGGCGTCATGATCGTTCCGGGCGCGACCGCATTGACGCGGATGCCGGCCTTGGCGAGATCGATGGCGCATTGCCGCGTCAGCGCGATGATCGCACCCTTGGCGGCAGCATAGGCCGGCCAGCCCTGGAAGCCGATCAGGCCCTGCACGGAGGAAAGATTGACGATGGCGCCGCCGCCGCGTTCGCGCAGAAGCGGCACGCAGGCCTTCATCGTCCGCCAGAAGCCCGTGAGGTTCGTGTCGATGACCGTTGTCCAGCGTTCTTCGTCGATTTCATCAATGACGCCGTTCAACGCAATCGCCGCATTGTTGACAATGATGTCCAATCCGCCGAAGCGCGCCTTGGCAAGCGCGGCCATGGCCTGCATGTCGGCAAGCTTACGGACATCACCGTGGCTGAAGACCACGGATCGGCCGAGAGCTTTGGCGAGAGCCTCGCCGGCTGCATCGTCGATGTCCGAGAAGACGACTTCGGCGCCGCGAGCGGCAAAAAGCTCCACGCAGGAGCGGCCTATGCCCTTTGCGCCACCGGTTATGGCGACGACTTTACCCTTGAATTCCATGGCTATTCCATCCTGAACTGGGGATCGCGTTTTTCGAGGAAGGCATCGATCCCCTCCTGTCCATCGGCCGTCGAATAGAGGCGGAACAGCACCTCCTGTTCCAGGCTCTTCGCGGTTTCGATATCGGCGCTTGCGCCTTCCCGCAGCAGCCGCTTCATCTCGGCAGCGGCAAGCGGCGCTACTTTCAAACAGGCGCGCGCGCGACGCAGGATCGCCTCATCCATCTCCTCCGCCGGAACGACATCGGCGGCAATACCGAGCTGCAAGGCGCGTTGCGCGGACAATCGCCAACCAGCGAGCAGCAGGTCTGATGCCGCATATTTTCCGACGGCGCGCACAAGCCTTTGCGTTCCTCCACCCCCCGGGCAAAGGCCAAGCCTTCCTTCCGGAAGGCCGAGCTGTGCGGTATCAGCCAAGATCAGGATGTCACAGCAGAGCGCGATCTCGAAGCCGCCGCCCAGGGCAAATCCGTCAACGGCGCAGATGACCGGCTTGGCGATGCGTTCGAGCATATCGAACACGCGACGCGAGTTGAGCTGATAGGCGATGAATTCCGCGCGTTTGTCGCCCTGATATTCTGCAATGTCCGCGCCAGCGACGAAGGCCTTGCCGCCAGCGCCGCGAAGGACGATGACGCGCACGCCGCGATCGGCGGCGGCCTCGATGAGCGCCGTCTCGAATTCACGCATCAGCGGCGTCGAGAGCGCATTCAGCTTCTCGGGCCTGTTGAAAAGGATCTGGCGGATGCCGGGAAGCAGATCGGATGTTTCGATCAGCGCCATGGTCTAACCTTTCACCGCACCGGCGGTGATGCCGGCGACGAAATAGCGTTGCAGGAAGAAGAAGATCGCCATGACGGGCAGCGACACCATGACCGAGGAGGCCATGAGCTCGCCATACCGGATGCCGTATTGGCCGATGAAATCGTTGAGGCCGACGGGAAGGGTTCGCATGTCCTTCGTCGATGTGAAGGACAGGGCGAACAGGAACTCCTGCCAGGTAACGATCAGCACATAGACGGACGTGGCGATCAGGCCCGGGCGTGAAAGCGGCACGACGATATCCCAGAAGATCCGCATCGGTGTCGCGCCGTCGACGGCGGCAGATTCTTCGATCGAGGCCGGAAGCTTCAGGAGAAAACCGCGCAGCATCCAGATTGCCACGGGTAAGGTAACCGAGACATAGGCGAGGATCAGCGACCAATAGGTGTTCAAGAGCCCCGCACTGCGCATCATCTTGTAGATCGGGATGATGATGGCGGAGTGTGGAAACATCTGCGCGAGAACCACCAGCCCGACGAGTGCCGACATCGCCGCCAGTTGCGCCCGCGTGAAACTGTAGGCAGCGAGCAATCCGAGCGTCACGGTGATGATCACCGTCGAGAGCGAGACGACGAGCGAATTGAAGAAATAGGTCCGAAATTCCGGGCGGAACGCCGTTACGTAGTTGTCGATGGTCGGGCTGCTTGGCCAGAGCCGGGCGGGGATCGCGAATGGCTCCGTCGCAGGCTTCAGGCTGACGGAAAACATCCAGAAGAAGGGCAGCAGCACCGCAGCGGCCAGGAGGAGCTGCAGGAGCATCAGGATGAGGCGGGTGGAGCGGGACTGTTTCATGCCGCAGCCCTCCGGCGGTTGGCGCCGCCCTGGACGATGGCATAGAGCGCGACCAGGAGCGCAAGGACGAGGATCGAGAACACGCCATAGGTGGCAGCTTCGCCGAAACGGAACTGGCCAAAGCCCGTCTCGAAGATCTTGGTCGGGAAGATATGGGTTGCCGATTGCGGGCCGCCCTTCGTCAGCACCCAGATAATGTCGAAATAGTTGAAGGTGAGGATCAGCGTCAGCACGATATTGACGACCACCACGTCGCGGATCGCAGGCAGCGTGACGTCGAAGAGCCTGCGCACCGGGCCGGCGCCATCGAGCGTTGCAGCTTCGATCTGGCTCTGATCGACATTCTGCAGCGCCGCCAGATAGATCAGCATGGAGAAGGGAAAGCCCTTCCACACCGCTGCAACGATCACCGACGCCATGGCCATGCGGCTATCGGCAAGCCAGGCGATGCTGTGGTCGATCAGGCCGACCTGCAGAAGCAGCGAATTTACCAGGCCAAGCTGCGGATCGTACATGAAGCGCCAGAGGATGGCGGCGACCACACCAGGCAGGATGAAGGGCAAAAGCACGATGGCCCGCAGCACGCCCTGCATCGGAAGCTGCTGATTGAGAAGAAGCGCCGTCAGGAAACCGAGGATGTTCTGCAGCAGCACGACGCCGAGCGTCCAGACGATCGAATTCAGCAGAACCGTATAGAACGTGCCGTCGGCAAGAACGCGCTGGTAGAGCGCGAAACCGACGAACTTCGGATCGGGATTCAAAAAGCTGGTTTCGTGAAAGCTCTCGTAGACAGTGCCGAGCATCGGATAATAGAGCATGACCGCCATCACGACGAGGGCGGGAGCAAGAAGCAGCCAGTGTAACCAGCGATCTTGGCGCATTGGAAAAACCTTGTCCTGGGACCGCATCCCGGTTTCGGGATGCGGCCGAAGGTGGAATTACTTGAGGGTATCGATGACGCTGCAGGCCTTGGCAGCGGCAGCTTTGGGATCATTGCCCGCATAGATGTCCTGGAACATCGCGATCTGGGCATCGGCAAGCTCAAGATAGCGCGGCGAGAGCGGGCGCGCCTTGGCATTGTCGAGCTGTGTCATGATGGCCTGCGGGTCTTTGCGGTTCTTCTGCAGGAAGGCTTCGGCTGCCTTCTTGTTGGCCGGAATGAGGTCGACCACGTCGCCGTTGACATCGGCGCGCACCATGAACTGGATGAACTTCCAGGCCGCTTCCTGATGCTTGGAGGATTGGAAGACCGCAAGGTTCCAGCCCCCGAACGTGCCGACAGGCGTCTTGCCCGCCGGTGCCGTTCCATTGACGAAGCCCCAGTCGATCTTGCTCTCTTGCAGGGTCGGCTGTTCCAGCGCCGGCCAGAACTCGATGGCCAGCGAGCCGTTGAGGAACAGTTCGCGCATGTCGCCGGAGGAAGCATTCAGAATGCCTGCAGGCGCGGACTTGGCAAGCCCCTGCAGATAAGTCAGCGCCTCGATAGCCGGTGCTTCCGTCAGTGCGCAGCTGCCATCTTCCTTCAGGATGCGGCCACCATTGGAGAAGATGAAGGAGTCGCCGACGACAACCGTATCCTCACCCTTGTGGCCGAAGAGGCCGACGCCGAACTTGCCGTTTGTTGTCAGCTTCTCGGCAGCGCTCTTCAGTCCGTCGAAGGTCGAGAGGCTGGCGGGGTCGATCTTGGCTGCATCCAGCAGCGCCTTGTTATAGTAGCTGAACTGCCAGACATCGACGTTGAAGGGGATGCCGTAGAGCTTGCTGTCGAGCACCGCCGAATCCCACGCGCCGCCGAAAAAGCCGTCGCGGGAGATACCAGCAGCGCTTGCCTGTCCGGTCAGATCGGCAATTGCGCCCGCCTTGGCGAAGGCACCGACCCAGATCTGATCAAGCGTGGCAACGTCAGGCGCATTGCCGCCCTGGACGGCGGTCAGCAGGCGCTGCTGATATTCCGGATAGGGAACCGTCGTCACCTCGATCTTGATATCGGGGTTTTCCTTCATGAAGCGCTCGACGGCTGCCTTCTGCACGTCCGATAGGCCGCTCTCGGTCTGCTGGTTGTCCCAGAATTGCAGCGTCGTCTGCTCGGCCAGCGCCGATCCTGCGGCAAGCAATGCCGCTCCCAGTGTTGCGGCCTTCAATAGTGATTTCATCATGGTTCTCCTCCCTTGATATACGATTGTTCTAGAGTTGGTTCTGATATGTCCCGCCGCCGTCCGGCAGCGGTTCGGAAAGGACTTCGCCGGCGATCAACACGTCGACGCCGACCGAACGGAACCGCTGTCGCTCCTCAGGCAAGGCGCCGTCATCGGTCAGCACAGAACCGACTTGCGATATGCCGGCGATGCGATGATTGGCGTCGGAGCCGAGCGCAACGCTGTCGGCAAGGACGATCGTCGCTTGCGACGCGCTGATGAGCCGCCGAGCGGCAAGTGCGCGCCGCTCGTCGAGCGAGGACAGGCCGAAGCCGGATGTCACGCCATCCGCCGCGATGAACGCCAGATGCGGGCGGACCTGTTCGAAAATCGCGCCGACGCTCGGCCCGACCAGGCAGCGATCGGTCTTCTGATATTCTCCTGCCGTCAGGATCACCTTTACGGCGGCGACGTCTTCCAGCGCATGCAGCACGTCGAGAGAGTTGGTGACGATCGTGACGCCGTGGAGCTGCTCCGGCCCGTGCGAGGCGATGTTGCGTATTTCCTCCGAAAGGAAGAGATTTGCCTGGCCGTCATTGAGCGCGACGACCATACCCGGCCGCAGCAGCAGAGCGGCCGTCTGCGCAATTTCGCGGCGCAGACGGGCAATCTCGGCCGAAATACCGTGATGCGGCGGCGAGACCACCAGCATTGCTCCATAAGCCTGGCAACGTGCCTGCATGGCGCTCGCCATGCTGCGATACCAGTCATGTGCGGGATAATGCGGCAGAAAGCCGATGCGGCGGGACCGTAAAAGCTTGGTGTTGAAACCGAGCCGGATGCTGCTCAGCCGCTCAAGCACCTCCTCCTTCAGGCGCCAGCCTTCCGCACCATTTTCGAAATAATCGGCAAGCGTCAGCGGCGTGATGACGGCGTGCGGCGTGACAGTATCGGACGGGGATTGTCCGAGGATTCCGAGCACGGCCATATCGATACCCAGGCGCCCGACCACTTCCGGAAACAGGGCGCCGACAGCCCGCAACGGCCCCGTCTCGGCGAGCCGTGCCATGAAGGCGGCGCTCTCGCCGCCCATCGAATAGACGGCAACCTGCCTCTTGATGCGCTCGGCCGCCTCGATCCCCGCAATCGCGGCATGATCGTTGACGGCAAAGACGAGATTGATCGCCTCGTCGGCGGCGAAGGCATCATGCGCTACCCGCAAGCCGATCCTGTAGCTGCCCTGTCCGTTCACGCGATGAACAGCGACCGGTCGCAGACCGCCTTCCGCCAAACCCGCCTCGAATCCCGCAACACGATCGCGTGTATTGGGCAGTTCGGCAACGCCGATCACCAGCATGGAGACCGGCTTGCCGGCCATCTCGGCTGCCGCCAAACGCCCAAGTTCGACACCCGCGGTGAAGTTATCCGGCCCGAGATAGGCCCCGCCCTCCTGGGCCGCGCTTTCGGCGATGAACGGAATTCCGCGCCGAACGATTTCGCGCCGCAGCACATTGCTTCCTCGACCGATGATCGGCGGAAGAATGACGGCATTCAAAGAGTCGAGATCGGATTCGAGCGGGCCAATTTCGACACCTGGCAAAGCACCTTTGGAACGAACGATCGCCTCATCCGAAAGCACTGCCCCGCCATGACGGCGCCGGACCGCGCCAAGCTCATCAAGCTGGGCGAGATCACGCCGAAGCGTCACCGCAGCAATGCCGGGCATGGCGCGGCGCAGATCCTCCATGCTTACGACGCCCTGCTGGCGAAGAAGCGAGAGTATTCTGGCGTGTCGTTGTTCCTTGATCATATGATCTCCTCTGGCACGGAAACTCGCGCAACATCATCTCCTCTTCAATGAAAAGATCACCAATTGCCACGCCGCCCGTGCGCATTCGTCGCCAAACGATCAAAATCGATCAATTGACGAATTCTCATATATTGCGGGATGCTTCCAAAGTCGCACGGGAGGGCGCGCGCATGCGCTCAGCGGCAACGCGTGGCGCTTACCTGTCGGAATCCATCGGACGGGGAGACAGTCGAGCCATTCTTGCGGCTGTCAAAGGGCGGAATCAGCCATCGGCATCGCATCCATGCGAGTGCGAACTGCGGCAACCGGCTATAGCCCCTATAACATCGAGAAGGCCCGCCAATCATGCGGAAGCGGATTGGCGGGCCTCTATAAGGAAAGCGATATTCTGGGGATTACGGCCGTTCGCCGGCCGCGAGACGCCGTTCGATATCTTCAATAACGGGCATCAGATCGGCAACCGTATCGATGATGTAATGCGCGCCTTGCGCCTTCAGTGCGCCGGCGGCACGCTCGCGAACCTTGGCAAGTGCATCCGGAGCCATCCCGGCGATCTCCTGCGGAGTGAGCCCCGCCTCGTTGCCGCTGAGCGCAACGCCGACAGTCCAGCAGCCGGCGGCAACACCTTCGTCGATGCCGACGCCGGTATCATCCACCTTGACCACCGCCTGCGCCGGCCAGACATCGAGATCGAGGAAGCATTTGTACATGTTCATCGGCGTCGGACGCCCATGCGGCAGATCGCCGGCGCATACGAGATTGTCGACCTCATAGCCCTGCTGTTTCGCAAGCGGCAGAACGCGCTCCATGATCGAGCGGGTGTAGCCCGTCGTGGAACCGATCTTCATGCCGCGCTGACGCAGCGCTCCAACGACGTCGGTCGTACCGGGAACGAGATCGGCGAATTTATGCACGACCTCTTCGTTCATCGGCACGAAAACTTCGTAGACCGTGTCGACATCGGCTGATGTCGGGGCCTTGCCGTGATGCGCGGTCCACAGCTCGCGGATGCGCGGCTGCTTCAGCATGGCGTCGATGTGGTCCCATTTCGGACGCCCCATCGGCTCGCGCGCTTCGGCGATGGTGACCTCGATGCCGAAGCGGCTGAAGGCCTCGACGAACACGCCCATGGGCGCGAAGGACCCGAAATCGATGACCGTCCCCGCCCAATCGAAGACAACGGCTTTCAAATGGCTCACTGGTTTCACTCCCAAGAACAAGATGTTGAAGCATAGAGATCGTCGACGACCTGCTCGCCCAAGGCGAAACCGGTCGATGCGCCCGTTCCGCCCGTCACCATGACGAGACGGATATGATCGGCGGGACGCTCGACCAGCACCGTCCGCTCCTTGGACGAGGCATAGGTGCCGATCCAGCGATTGACGACGGTGCGGCCCGGAAGATCGAACACGCGGTCGAATTCGTCGAGGATCAGTCGGTCGAAGCGCTCGCTTGCAAATGGCTGCTGCGCATTGCCATAGACGTGGCTGTCGCCGACGACGAGCGAACCATCGGCTGACTGCACGGCGATCAGATGAATTCCGGCGGCGCGGCTTTCGGCCTCTTCGCGATCGAGCCGGTCTTTAAGCGCCTGCGCCTCCGGCAGATCGGCAAAACCTTCGTAGCGGGCGAGGCTCATATCCGACATGACGGCGGCGCCGAACCGGCTCGGCTCGGCGGGTGCAACGCGGAGCATCTGCAGCGTGCAGATCGTGAGAGCATGCTTGGCAATAACGTCGGGGAAGAGCGTTGAGAAATCGTCGCCGGGGCAGGCGACCACCGCTTCCGCCTCGATCGTACCATGGCTGGTTTCGATCCGAGTCCCGCCGATGGCGCGAACGGCCGTGTTCCAGCGAAATTCGACCTTATGTTGAGTCTCAAGCCAGGCGGCGAGCTTCGGCAGCGCCTCGGAGGATTCGACGCGCAACTCGTGTGGGCTGTAAAGGACGGTATCGACGCCATCCAGGCGCAGGCTCGGCACGAGATCGGCCGCCTCGGCCTTCGTCATCAGACGGCACTTCTCGCCCATCGGCGTCCTCAAAAAGGCATCCGCCACGACGGCCGCCTCGGGACGCCGTGCCGGCATGACCAGGCCGCGATGGATAACGGCAATCCCGGCCTCGTCGACGATCCCGGCCCAAATATCACGAGCGCGCATGGCCCGCTCCCAATGCGCACCTGCCCTCTGCCCGCTGATGGTGACGAAGCCGAAATTGCGGATAGAGGCACCGACCGCCTTGGCGTTACGCTCGATGACAACGACTTTCTTGCCTTGGCGCACAGCGGCCAGCGCAACGCCGATGCCGACAATGCCCGCACCAACAACCGCAAGATCATACCTGTTCGTCATCGTCTTACCCTTTCCTCGGCCAGCATAGAACCGTGACCGTCAGTCTATAGGGTAGAGACTAGCAAAACGATATGACAGAATTATAAATTATCAGAAATTATATGATTTACCTATAATTCTGAACTCAAGTGGCAGGCAGTCCACCGTCGACTTCTTGCGCATGTTCCTTGGCGACATCGAAAAAGGCCTGGATGGCGGCGTGGTCGCGGCACTCCGGCAGAGTGACGAGATAGTGACCAATCGCCAGTTCCGGCTCGACCAGCGGCACGACTTCGATGTGATTGTCAGGCGGAACCTCGCCCTCGATGGAGATTGCAAGCCCAATTCCCGCGGCCGCCGCCGCGTAGGCGACGTCGAGCGTCGCAACCTCAAGCACCGGCTTCAGCCGCACGCCCTGCTTTGAGGCTGCGTCTTCGAGCAGCGTGCGTGTGCCGGACGCCTTGTTCCAGAGCACCATGTCGCGCCCATCAAGATCGGCAAGCGTCAACCGGCCCTTCGCCAGCATCGGATCGCCCTTGCGGCCATAGATCGCCACGCGGGATTCATGCAGGCGCAGCGAGGAAAAGCGGCTGTCGGGCGCGACCTGCGAGACGGCGGCGACATCGAGTTCGCCGCGCAGCACCGCATCGGCCAGATCAAGGGAAGGCCCGCCGCGCGTCGTCAGCCGTAACGATGGATATTCCCGAACGAATGCAGTCAGGATCGGCATGATCAGGCGGTGCGCGCTAAAACCGATCGAGATTGTGCCCGTGTTCAGCGACGTCGTATCGGTGATCGCGCGATCGACTTCGCCAAGGCATTTCAGCGTGATCCGGATCTTGGCAATCAGGTCGACCGCCGACGGCGCAACGCTGACATTGTGACCATCGCGGATGAAGACGCGGGTGCGACACAACTCTTCGAACGATTGGATCTGCGTCGAAACCGAGGGCTGGCTAATGCCCAGGTCTTCAGCCGCACGGGAAAATTTTCCCGTGCGTGCCAATGCTTCGACGGCTTTCATTTGCGCAAGCGTAACAGACGGCATTATAGACAGCCCCACCCCTGAGTAATCGCACAGCTGCCCGTTTCAATAAGTCGCGTATCTCGACGAGGCAACCGGCTTTCGGTTGGATGCTCTCCGTAACATGGCGTCAACGCAGGACGGACCTGTTGGAAAGCCGCGACAGCCCCCAGAGCACGATCAACGTCGCCGCACCCAGGATCATCGTCAGCGTTGCCGCATCGAAGATGGCGCCACGGTCGGAAAGTGCGAAAATATTGACCGGCAAGGTGACCCAGCCCGGCGGATAGACCATGACGGTCGCACCAAGCTCGCCCATCGACATCGCAAAGCTGAGACTGAAGGCCGCAACGAGATAGGGCATCAGCAGCGGCAGCGTGACGCGCCGCAGCCGATAGAACGGGCGAGCACCCAGGCTTTCGGCGATCTGCTCGCATTCGACAGGCAGGCGCGCAAGACCGGCCGATACATTGCCGTAGGTGAAGGCCGAAATCAGCACGAAATGCGCGATCAGCACGATCATCCGCGTTCCGTTCAGCAACAGCGGCGGCTGGCTGAAGGCAACCAGCAGGCCCAGTCCGATGGAGACGGACGGGACGGCACTCGGAACGAAGAAGATCAGATCGAGGGCGCTCTTGCGCAAAGGCTTCATCTTGCGCAGGGCCAACGCCGCCCAGGTGCCGCTGATAAGCGCGGCAATGCTTGCGATCGCGCCGGTGATGATGCTTGCCTTCAGGCTGTCGAAGGAGTCGCTGCGGAAGGCATTGGCGTAATGAGCCAGCGTCAGGTTGGTGGGCAGGATGTCATTCCACTGCCCGCTGATACTGGCAAGCGCAATGACAGCGATCGGTAGGCCATAGATCACTGCAAAAAGCGGCACGACAAATGCCCAGACCAGAAGCCGGCCGGACTTAGACCATATCAGCACGATTGCCTCCGAAATGAGCGATGACGGCCCGATAGAGACTGTAGAGGCCAAGCGACAGCACGACATTGACGACGGCGATGACACAGGCGGTCGTATAGTCAAACTCCTGGATCGCCTTGGCGTAAATGAGAACCGGCAGCGTGATGACGCCCTTGGCGCCGATGAAGAGCACGATGCCGAACTCGTTGACCGTCAGGAGCAGGCAGAGGCTGCCGCCGGCGATCAGGGCCGGCATTGCCGCCGGGAGGATGACCTGCCGAACGATACGCCATGGTTTCGCGCCGAGGCTGCTGGCAACCTCGATCTGGGCCTGGTCGATCTGCGAGAAAGTGGCAAGCAGCGGCCGCATGACGAAAGGTGTGTAGACGGTCGTTTCCGCCAGGATGACACCCCACTGCGAATAGAGAAAGTCGACGGGCGGCAGGTCTACCTGCATCAGCCGCATCAGGCCTTCATTCAGGAGACCGGCGGAACCGTAGATGAAGGTGAAGGCAAGCGTGACCAGAAAGGTCGGCAGCGCAATAAAGGTCTCGATCAAGCGCCCACAGAATTTCGCGCCGGGAAAAGGCACGAACGCAATCACAAGCGAGAAAATGAAGCCGAACACGAGACATCCCGCCGTCGAGCCAAGCGCGATGACGATCGTGTGCTGAAGCCCCTCATGGAATTCGCGAGACGACAGGACCTCGGCAAATGCGGAAAACGAGAGCGTGCCGGGATCGCCGAGCGACTGCCGGGCAATCAGGCCCAGCGGATAGAAGAACAATACCGCCAGGATGAGCAGTGGCGGCACACTCCAAAGGCGGTCCCAGCTCGGCCGTGGCGCAATGGCTCCGACAGCAACATCAGCCATGACGGCCATCCTCCGGCACCAGGGTCACGTCGGCGGGATTGAAGTGAAGCGTCAACATCGCGCCGGGGACGGGCGGCATGCTCATCGGCGCCGAGGACATGCGGACTTCCTGTCCGGCGATGTCGAGCGTGACATTATGAGTATCGCCCTGCCATTGAACGCTGCGCACGACACCGGTCAGCCGATTGCTGTCACCCTGGGGCTCGTCGAGACGGAAATCATGCGGCCGGGCGCAAAGCAGGCAATCGCTTCCCGCCGTCAGATGATGGTGGTTGCGCGCGACCAGCACCTGATCCCCGAACTTCACCTGTGCCCGCTGATCGTCGAGCGGCTGCACGCCCTTCACTTCGAGGAGATTGGCGCGGCCAAGAAACTCCGCGGAAAAGCGGTTCGGCGGATAGCGAAACAGCGACTGGGCATCGCCGAAGGCACGGAGCTTTCCATCGCGCATGATGCCGATATGATTGGCGAGCGTCAGTGCTTCCGACTGGTCATGCGTGACATAGAGCACGGTCAGCGACGGCAGCTCGCGATGCAGCCTGGCGAGCTCATCGACCATCGAGCGGCGGATCTGTGCATCGAGTGCGGACAACGGCTCATCAAGCAAGAGCACCTGCGGGCGGATCGCGATGGCGCGAGCGATCGCGACGCGCTGCTGCTGGCCGCCGGAGAGCTGGCGCGGATAGCGCTTCGCGTAGGCGGCCATGCCGACCATGGCCAAGGCTTCCGGGACGCGGGCGCGAATAATCTCTTCAGACACGCGCCGGGCCCTCAATCCGAAGGCGACATTCTCCTCGACCCGCATATGCGGAAAGAGCGCATAGTTCTGCACCACCATGCCGATATCGCGGTCATAGGGTGCGAGGTTGGTGACGTCGCGGTCGCCGATCATGATGCGGCCGCCAGAGGGGCGTACAAAGCCCGCCACGGCGCGCAGCGCCGTCGTCTTTCCCGAACCGGACGGGCCGATCAGGGCGACGATCTCGCCCGGATTGACGGTCAGGTTCAGCGAGTCGAGAACGGTAAGGCCATTATAGGCAACCGAGACATTCTCGAAGGCGATCCGCTTGGCTGATGCGGCCGACGCTTCCGTCGGCCGCCCGCTCTCGGATGGCTTTGTGTTCGCCATCGCCATCACCATCAGTTGCTCGCGATCGCCTTGCCGTAGGCATCGACGTCCTGCTTGAGGTCGGCAAGCACCTTGTTCCAGTCCGGCGACCAGATTTCGATGCCTTCCATGATGGCATGCAGCTTCTTGAAGTTTTCATCCGTCGGATGCACGTCGGTGCGAACCGGAAGGCCCTGTGCCACCGAGCTGACGTCCTTCTGGGCGGCTTCGCTAAGCAGGAAGTCGATCAGCTTCTTGCCGTTTTCCGAATGCGGCGCGCCCGAAACGAGGGCCACATAATAAGGCAGCGGGAAAGCGGTCTTCTTGCCGTCGGGGCCGGCCGGGAAGAAGATCTTGATGTTCGGATTGTCAGCCTGTTGTGCAAGGTTCATCTGCAGGTCGCCGTTGGCGACGTAAAGCTCGCCCTTGTTGACGAGCGCGGTGAGCTTGCCGGTCGAAGCGGACGGGCCGAGATTGTTGACCTGCAGCTTCTTCAGGTAATCGAGGCCGGCATCCTTGCCGCCGAAGGCGTGGAATGCCTGCAGCATCAGGGCAGTGCCGTCACCGGCCTGGCCAGGCGTGGAATACTGGATCTTCTGCTTGAACTTGGAGTCGAGCAGGTCCTGATAGGTCGCCGGCGGCGTCTTCAATACCGAGCTGTTGTAGATGAAGTTCGGATAGTTGTTGATCATGGCGACGTAGAAGCCCTTCGGGTCCTTGTCGCGCGCTTCGATCTTGTCGGCGCCCTTGGGTGCATAGGCAGCCAGAAGACCTTCGCTTGCAGCCTTCTGTACGAAGGGGGGCAGCGTCACGAGAACGTCGGCCTGCGTGTTGGACTTTTCCTTCGACAGGCGGTCGACAACGCCGCTCGATCCTGCCTCGACATACTGAACCTTGACGCCGGTCGCCTTGGTGAAGGCGTCGAACTCGTTGCCATACCAGCTCGGCGTACCGTCATGGAGGCCGTCGGCGCTGTAAATGGTGACGACGTCATCGGCTGCCATGGCCGGCATCGCGACGGAGGCCAGCAGGCCTGCAAGCGCAAAAATGGATTTCGTTTTCATGATCTTTCCTTTGCTCAATGACTTGACCCCAGCCAGCATTCGGAGACGAGCTAACGTTGGACGGCGCGAGCAAATTCATAGCTAAAAACTATTTCATTTATGTGACAATAGCTATTTCCTATAATTTTGATAAGGAAACCTTATTTCTTCAAACGGTTGATGGCGGGACTTGAGAAGCCCGCTGAGAAGAGTCACGAAACCCAGGATCGATGACACGATGGTGGACTCATTGATGACACTAAAGAGCACCTGGGAGTCGGGGCCTTCTCCAAGATCCCGATTGAATGAGAGCCTGGCCCTGGAAGCCAGCCACTCACTCAAATGTGGAAATCCAGGCCGATCTCCTAAACATTGGCCATGTGAGAGCGGAAAGGCCTGAGTTGTGCGGTGTCGAAGATCTTTTGGCCGCCTCGATCTAGCCCAAACCTTGTTACCCGGATGCGCTTCACATATATATGTGGCTCAAGTGGAGGATTGCTCGATGTTGAAGAACACTACCATGAATTTGCCAGATGAACTGGTCGCCAGGGTAAGAGCGTACGCCGCCCAACATCGGACAACCATGACCGCTATCGTGCGCGAGCATTTTGAAGCAATCACCGAACCGGAGAGAGAAATTTCCGACGAAGACCCGCTTCTGGCTTATTCAAAAGGGTTGCTCTCAAGGCGAGAAGTTGTTCGCCGCCTTGGCCTAAGGGACTACGCCGACCTGCTCGTCGCGCTCGGAGACGCCGACCTCCCCATGCCGCTTCCCCCGGCACACGAAATCGAAAACCAGGCCGCCACCTTCGCAAAGCTTTGGAGGATGGGATGAAGAGGTGCACGATCATCCTGCCTGATGCGGGTCCGATCAACAGCTTGTGGGTGGCAGATCGGCTCGATCTCCTCCTTGAGCTGGATATGCGGATTGTCATTGTAGACGCCGTCTACGACGAACTGACGAGCGATCTTTCCTACCTGAAAGATGCCGAAGTCAAAGATTTCATTGATAACAACTCTCCACCGTTCGTGATCGAGCGGACAGATATCGGCGAGATTGAACGAGAAAAGCGGCGACTTGGGCAAAAACTCAAGAAAAACGCCGGAGAACTCGCAATGGTCGACTTCGTCTCCGACGATGGAGGCCTTGAACGCTATCTCAAGGCTAATGAACCTGTCGCGATCCTGTTCGAGGACGCTGGCCTAAGGGTTTTCAACAGGCCACCAAATCTCCACCTGATCTCAACCATAGGCCTGCTCCGTGGATTGGAGGAAGTGGGCGTCATCGCATCAGCGAACGATGTGATCGATGAAATGCTTCATCCAAGCAAGCCCGGTAGAAGGCCTGAAGATGCCAGAAAGTTCACCGATCTTCCTAAGGGAGTAGATGAGCCAGCAGTGATTGGCAGCTCTTGGAAGCCCTAAGCGAAAGGCAGTTCGCCCCACGTTTTATCGCCTGTTCGCGATTCCACATTTTCGTTAGTGTCTGGCCCCAGAAGGGCGTCGTTTACTGAGATTGCACGATCAGGATTTTTCAACAACTGGCACCAATGGCGAGCACCACCACCGCAATGGGATTAGCGCTGGATTCGGACTAGGTCACATACCCATAAAATAGTTTTAGATTTGAGCGGTTTGTGATTCACTTTCTTCAGCGATTGGAGGCTGTGATGGCGCGCTTTGATTTGACGGATTTCGAATGGTCGGTGATTGAACCGCTTCTTCCGACCAAAGTGCGCGGCAAGGCTCGCGTCGATGACCGGCGCGTTTTGAACGGCATATTCTGGCGACTGCGCACAGGTGCGCCATGGGCGGACATTCCAGCTCGATACGGCCCTTATACGACTTGCGTGAACCGCTTCAACCGGTGGCGTCACGCCGGGCATTGGGCGCGCATTCTCAGTGCAATATCAGAAGCTTA
>JUHI01000040.1 GCA_000799755.1 Martinezella tropici | reverse complement strand
GCAAGTCGTATAAGGGCCGTATCGAGCTGGAATGTCCGCCCATGGCGCACCTGTGCGCAGTCGCCAGAATATGCCGTTCAAAACGCGCCGGTCATCGACGCGAGCCTTGCCGCGCACTTTGGTCGGAAGAAGCGGTTCAATCACCGACCATTCGAAATCCGTCAAATCAAAGCGCGCCATCACAGCCTCCAATCGCTGAAGAAAGTGAATCACAAACCGCTCAAATCTAAAACTATTTTATGGGTATGTGACCTAGACCGGTATTCTCGTGTCCGCCAGACGCGACCTTTTAAAGGGCGTCAAATCCGATATCCCCAAACTAGAGATCACGTTCGCTAAGCATGCAAGTCAGCTAGCCCTGCGATGTGACATTCCGCTCCCAGTACCAGGCAGCGTACATGGCCTTGCGGTCGTGCTTGCGGCTTTTCAGAAAGGCGCGGACGGACCTGACATCCTCCTTTTCGCATGCCACCCAGACAAAAGCCTCGTTGCCGATCGATTCGATCGCTGCCTTTGCGACTTCAGCCAAAGTGCCCCTTGCTTCCGTCGCATAATCCTTGCGGTGCAGCCAGCGGATATCGATCGATCCTGCCGTCGGGAGCGGCTGTTCCTCGCCGGCGTCCTCGACCTCGATGATTGCCTGCATACGGGTGCCGGCCGGCGCTTCGGCGGCGATGCGGGCAATGGCCGGCAGTGCGCTTTCGTCGCCGATCATGAGAATACGGTCCATGGCGGGAAGGCCGCCGCCACCCGGCCCAAGAAGGGCGAATCTATCGCCAGGCCGGCAATCGCGCGCGAAATCCGCGCCCGGCGTCTTAATGCCGGGCAATGGATGCTGAAGGAAATCGATCCACAGTTCTCGGCGTTCTGCGTCGACGGCGCGGATGGTATAGACCCGCACGAGCAGTTCATCCTCGCCCTCGGGCCAGGCGATGCGGCCATCCTCGCGATAGCCGGGCCAGACCGGTTGCCTGCCCTTCGGCGGTACCAGAATGCGGACGTGCATGTCGCCGCCGATGAAGGCTGTCACGTTGGCGCAGGAAACCTTCACCCGGCGCATATGCGGCGTGACGTTTTCCACCGAGGTTACCGTCACCTCATGGATGTCGGGCCGCAGAGCGGCCGATACCGGTTCCGCCCAATTGAGCTCGAAGGGGTCTTCGCCGGCAAAGTAAAACATGTGTTCGGCAATGCTGGTGCGGGTCATCTGAAGTGCGACCTCGGATGGGCAGTTCAGATCGATCACGAGCGCTTTGTTCTCCAAGCGGATACTCGCCGTTCCTAACGGGCTCGTCAGCAGCGCAAGATCGGGGCTTCGCTGTACGTCGGCGTGCTCGACGAAGTGCTCACACATTTCATCGAGCATGTGCATCGCGTCCTTCGGATGCGCTACGCCCGAAAGGGTAAATTGTTGGACTGCGTTCATCCGCGTTGCTCCTTGCGCTGTGGTTCCGTTTCCGGTGCGGTCAGGTGATGCCGTCCGACCGGCAGCATGATCGGTCGGCCGGAAACCGGGTCTGTCATGATCTGGCTTGCGAGCCCGAAGACGTGCCGCACCATGGCCTGCGTCAGCACCTTTTCCGGCGCACCCGTGACTTCGACCCTGCCGTCCCGCATGGCGACCAGAAAATCGGCATAGCGGGCGGCGAGATTGAGATCGTGCAGCACCATGACGACTGTCGTGCCGCGCTCCCGGTTGAGGTCGGTCAGAAGGTCGAGAACCTCGACCTGATGGCTGATATCGAGAAACGTCGTCGGCTCGTCGAGCAGCAGGATGTCGGTCTGCTGCGCCAGCGCCATGGCGATCCAGACACGCTGGCGCTGACCGCCGGAAAGTTCGTCCATGGGCCGCTCCGCCAACTCCGCCGTCTGCGTCGCATCCAAGGCGGCTGCGACCGCCTCGTCGTCCCTCTTTGTCCAGCGGGAGAACAACGTCTGGTGCGGATGTCGGCCGCGGCTGACGAGATCGGCAACCGTAATGCCTTCGGGCGCAATCGGTGATTGCGGTAGCAAGCCAAGCGTGCGGGCAAGCTCCCTCGGTGGCGTATGGTGGATCGACTTGCCGTCGAGCAGGACCTGTCCTCCCTTCGGCGAGAGGAGACGCGACATGGCTCGCAGCAGCGTGGACTTGCCGCAGGCATTGGCGCCGACGATGACCGTAATCCGGCCCGGCGGTACGGCAAGATCGAGACCATGGAGGATTTCGGCATCACCGTAACCTGCCGAGATTCGACTGGCGTTCAGGGTGTGAGGAGTCATAGCGAGCCTCCGCCGCGATTGACGCGTATGATCAGATAAATCAGATAGGGTGCTCCGAGCGCGCCGGTCACGACGCCAACCGGATAGCGGCTTGGCAGCAGGAACTGACCGACATAATCCCCGCCGAGCACCAGGATGGCGCCGATCAGAGCGGAGGGGATCAGCAGCGAGCCGGAGGCCCCGACGATGCAGGCGGCGATCGGCCCGGACAAGAAAGCGACGAAGGCGATCGGACCGGTGACGGCTGTCGCCGAGGCGATGATGCCGACCGCGGCGACGATGACGACCATCCGGGTTGTCGAGATTCGGACGCCGAGTGCTGCGGCCATATCGTCGCCCATGCGCAGTGCGTCGAGATCGCGCGCGCGGCTAAGAAGTAGGCCGCCGAAAGCGATGAGCGCCAGCAAAAGCGGCAGGGCCTGGCTTAACTGCGCGCCATTGACGCTGCCGGTCAACCAGCGCATCGCCTCTTGCAGCGTCCAGGAGGGCGCGGTCGAAAGGATATAGGCAATCACGCTTTCCAGCATGGCGGAAACGCCGATCCCGACAAGGATCAGGCGAGTGCCGGCGACGCCGTTGCGGAAGGACAGACCATAGACCAGCACCGCGACGCCGAGACCGGCAGCCACCGCGAGAACCGAGACCGACGGACCCTTCATTGCTAGGACGACGATGGCAAAGACGGCCGCGGCACTCGCTCCGGACGTAATGCCGATAATGTCAGGGCTCGCCAGCGGGTTGCGCAGCATCGTCTGGAAGGCAACGCCGCCGAGGCCGAAACTCAGGCCGGCCAGCAGGGAGAGCAGGGCGCGCGGCAACCGCAACTGTCCAACCGTGAAACTGGCGCCGGCAATCTTCTCGCCCGTCAAGACGCGGGCCACATCGCCAAGCGGCGTAGAGGATTGCCCGAGCGACAGGGTGAGGACGAAGAGCGCTGCGATGATCGCAAGCAGCACCGCAATAACCAACCTATGCCGTTGTAGGCTGCGTTGGCGACCGGAAGCGATGAGCGCAACTGTGGGAGACGGCATGGTCACAGGTCGCGTACCCTCTGACGCCGGACGATCCAGATAAAGAACGGTGCGCCGATCAGTGCGGTAATGATGCCGACATCGATTTCCGCCGGCCGCGCAACGATGCGGCCTGTAATATCGGCAAGCGTCAGCAGGCAGGCGCCAGCAACCGTCGAAAAGGGCAGTAGCCAACGGTGATCGACGCCGATCAGCAACCGGCACAGATGCGGTACGACAAGTCCGAGAAAGCCAATCGGGCCGCAGCCCGCCGTGGTTGCGCCGCAAAGCAGTATGGCGCCGAGCGAGGCGATGGCACGCGCCAGGGCGACGCGCTCTCCAAGCCCGGCGGCGAGTTCGTCGCCCAGCGCCAAGGAGTTCAGCTTGCGCGCGGACAGGAGGCTGATGGCAAAGCCGACGGCGAGAAACGGCAACACGGGGAGGAGGCGATCGAACGTCGCGCCGCCGACGCCGCCGATCTGCCAGGAGCGGATGCCGCCGGCGATGTCGCCGCGCGGCAGCACCACCGCGATCACCATCGACGAGAAGGCGACCGAGGTCGCGGCGCCCGCGAGCGCCAGCTTCAGCGGCGTTGCCCCGCCGCGTCCCAATGAGCCGACCGTGTAGACGAAGACCGCCGCGCAGCCCGCGCCAAGGATCGCTGTCCAAATATAGCCATCGGCTGAATCCATGCCGAACCAGGCAACGCCAACCACGACCGCAAGCGATGCGCCCATATTGACGCCGAGAATGCCAGGATCGGCAAGTGGATTACGGGTCACGCCCTGCATGATCGCCCCGGCAAGCCCGAGGGCGCCGCCGGCGAGGACCGCAAGCGCGGTACGCGGGATGCGAAGTGCCACGGCCGCCTGTCCAATCGTATCGCTCCTGCCAGTAAGGGCAGCAGTAATATCGACCCATGCCACGTCGCGGGTGCCGACCGTGACGGACAACATGCAAAGCAGGAAGAGCAGCGCCAACAGTCCGAGCAGCCAGAGGCCGCGTCCGCCATTGGAATGAGCGGCGACGCCCGTTCGCGCTCGCGGGGGTTTCAATGCAGCGGCGGTCATTTCGATTGCTTGGCCGACTTCTTCGCGGCTTCGGACAGCAAGGCGATATAATCCTTGAGCACCCAGGAGACCGAAAGCGGCGTCGGGTTGGCGGCATTGCCGATCGGATTGTTGCCAAGCATCACCAGCGAGCCATTGGCGACAGCCGGCATCTTTGACAGAAGTGGATTGGCATCCAGCGCATCGAGCAATTTCTGGCCGCCATAGGTCACCAGAATGTCGACGTCGTCGAAACTGTCGACATGCTCGGCGCTGACGGAGCCGGAAAACTTGCCCGGTTGCGAGGCGGCGACGACGCTTTTCGGCGAGGTCAGCCCAAGATCCGCGAAATACTTCACCCGCGTATCGTTGGTCGTATAGAAGTTGACGATGCTGAGGTCGGTCGCGTTCAGATGGGTGATGAACATGGCCGACTTGCCTTTGAGTTCGGGATGGCCGGCCAGGGCGGCGGCGATGTCGCTCTCGATCTTTTTGATGAGTGCCTCGCCCTCTTCAGCCATGCCCATGCCCTTGCTGTCGAGGCGTATCGTCTCCCGCCAATCGGTCGAATAGGGCGCCTCCGGATAGGCCACCACCGGCGCGATCTGGCTCAACGTTTCGTAGGCGGCGCGGCTCAATCCTGAATAGGCGGCCAGAATGACGTCGGGCTGTGTGGCGGCAACCGCCTCGAAATCAATGCCGTCGCCTTCATCGAACAGGACCGGCGTCTTGGCATGCAGTTCCTTCAGCCGCGCAAGGTTCCACGGCAGGATGCCGTCACCGTCATCATCGCCGAAATTGGCGCGCGCCATGCCGACCGGAACGACACCCAGCGCTAGCGGCACCTCATGATTTGCCCATTCAACGGTTGCGATCCGTACCGGCTTCTTTTCGATGACCGTCGTGCCAAAGGCATGCTTGATGGTGATGGGGTAGGTGGTCGCCTCGGTCGCCCAGGCTTTTCCTGGCAACAGAGCCGAAACGACAATCAATGCTGCTCGAGCAGCAGACAAAAGGGACCGCATCATTGCCCATAACCCGTCCGTTGATAAGTGGACTTTCAGTTTCAGGTTAAAGCGGTGACGTCAACCGTAGGCGTGTCATCAAGGTCACGCCGTCGTGAGATTTCCGTTGGTTTGTACAAAACCATGGAAAGTTACAATACTGGATAATATCACTCAAGTTAGTAGCGATGTCGGGGCATGCCAGACCAGTGCGACGAAAGATCGGAGAGGGGCTCTCGATCATATCGCGATTTTGGTTCGGATGATCTTTTTCGGGATCATGAGATCGCGCCTCCGACGGAAGTCGGACATCGTGACGTTAACTTTTGGAATTTGACAATGGATATCAATTCAACAGGCCGCCGCTCGAACCGAGCTTTCTCCCGCAGCCTGAAGACCGTTCTGTTCGGCTGCACGGCGCTTGTCGCGCTGACGCCGGCAATGCTGTTCGCCCAGGAGGCAGGCTCCGATACGACGCTGGCGCCGATCGTGATCAAAGGCAGCGGCACGTCCAGCGTTCTGAATACGGAAAATGATTCGAAATCGATCGTCGCGACCGAGACGACGGGCGTCGGCAAAATGCCGACGGACATTCTCGTCGCTCCCGCCTCGGTCTCCGTCATCACCTCGAAGGAAATCGAAGAACGTGCCGCCGACAGCGTCGAGAAGGTCGTTCAGTACACGGCGGGTGTCAGCGGCGATTTCTACGGTTCGGACGATCGCTACGACTATTTCGATATCCGCGGCTTCGTCCCCTATACCTATCGCGATGGACTGGCGATCGGCAGGACTTTTGGCGGCGTGCGCGAAGAACCCTATGCCTTCGAACGCATTGAAGTGTTGAAGGGCACGAGTTCGGCCGGTTTTGGTGTCGCCGAACCCGGCGGCTCGGTGAATTACGTCACGAAGCTGCCGAAACGCGAACGCTTCGGCGAAGTCTATGGCACCGGCGGTTCATTCGCGCATAAGGAAGCCGGTTTCGATTTCGGCGATAATATCACCGAAGATGATACGCTCTCCTACCGCCTGACCGGCAAGTTCCAGCGAGCGGATGGGGAATACGACTATTCACGCGACAACGAGAACTTCATCATGGGCGGTCTTACCTGGCGCCCAACGGATGTGACCAGCCTTTCCTTTGTGTTCGACCATCTCGACAAGCGGGGCACTCCGGGCAGCGGTGGCCAACCCTACGGCACCGACTTCCGGCGCAGCAAATTCTTCGGCGAACCGGATTATTATTTCAACGATACCAATCGCAACACCTATAGCCTCTTGTTGGATCATGATTTCGGTGATGGCCTGAGCTTTAGTTCGAAGGCCCGCTACAGCAATTCGAAGCTCGATTTCGGCAGCGTCTATCCGTCCAGTCTGCGCACCGACGGCTCTCATCTGATCGATCGCTACTACTTCGGCAGCGACACCGCTTCCGAACAGTTCGTCATTGACGCTCATTTGATGTATGAGGCGAACTTCGACAACGTCGAAAGCCGCACGCTGGCGGGCATCGATTACAACAATTTCAAGTCGGAGAACTACGGCGTCTATGTTCCGGGCGCTCCACCGATCAATTGGCTGGACCCGGTCTATTCGGGCGCCCCCAGTTCGATCTCGCCGACCTATGGAACGCGCAACGACCAGAAGACGACCGGGCTCTATCTGCAGGAGGATCTGACCTTTGCCGATAGGTTGACGGTCAGCCTCGGTCTTCGCAACGACTGGCTCGACCTCAGCGAAACGGATCTGTTTGCAATCTCGAATCCCACGACCTCAGGAAACCACAGCGAATTTTCCAAGCGCGTCGGCGTGAGTTACAAGTTTACCGAGGAGTGGGCGGCCTTCGCAAGCTATGGCGAGTCCGTCGCGCCGCCGGCGATAGGAGCTGATCCGACCACCGGAAAGCAGTACGAGGTTGGCGTCAAGTATCGCCCGGATGCTTTCCCGGCTTTGTTTACAGCGTCGATTTACGATCTGACGAAGGGCAATATCACCACCTATGACTCGGTCACCTACATACCGCAGACCGTCAAGAAAGTGCGGCATCGCGGCCTCGAACTTGAGGCCAAGGCGGAAGTGACTGATAATATCAACCTGATCGCGGCCTACAGCTATATCGACTCTCGGATCGATGAGCCAGGCGGTGCCAATGATGGCAATCGCCTGATGCATGTTCCCAAGCATATGGCATCCGCCTGGGGAACCTATACGCTGGAGGGCGAGGGTGCCCGCGGCGACATGACCTTCGGTCTCGGAGCCCGGTATGTCGGATCGTACTTTACGGATCTTGCCAACACCACGAAGTCCGAAGGCGCGGTCGTGTTCGACGCCGCCTTTGTCTACAAGATCCAGAAGAACACCACGCTTCAGGTGAATGCCAGCAATCTGTTCGACGAGAAGCATCTCGTTCACCAGAACAACGGCATCATCTTCTACAATCCGGGTCGGACGATCATGGCAACACTGCGCCAGACCTGGTAACGACATAACTCCCGCCGGATAATGTCTTTGGCGGGAGCATTCGACCTAAAGGATTTGCTGCAGTCGCCGCCAGGCGGCAGGTGTATCTCCGGCGATCTGCCTGAACATTCTTGTAAAATGCGCCTGATCGGAAAAGCCAATTTCCGCCGCAACGGCGGCGATGGTCATGTTGCTTTCGACAAGCAGCTTTTTGGCGTGGTCGATGCGTTTGGCGAGCTGCCATTGCAGCGGTGTTTTGCCCGTCGTTTGCTTGAAAACATTGGAAAACCAGCTTTCCGAAAGCCCGACGATGCGCGCCATTTCGGCGACAGTCAGCCGATGATCGCGCAGATCGTCGACACGCGAAACAAGCTTGTTCATCTGCGCCTGGGTGAGCCTGCCTGACGCCTGCCCATCCCGCTCCTTAGGGAAATCGAACAGACCCGCGACGATGCTGCCCACCAGGCTTTCAGCATAGAATTCATGACGCGTGGGGTTCGAAAGCTCCTCCACCAAGAGGCCCGCCAGCGTGTCGACCGGGCCGACATCATGGACCTCGACGGGCAGCCTCATCGCCGCGAGCGCCGCCGAAGAACCCATGGCGGGCGACAGGACGCGCAGCAACCGATCCCTGTGGATATGAAGATTCAAATGGGAAAAACGATGGGCGACGTTACTGCCGGTCCACATGGGCATGCCGGCCGGCACATAGATGGCGCGGGACATCGGCCTGTAACGCTGCGAAAACTGCCCGTCATCATTCGAAACCCGAAATTGCGGCGACATATCGTTGAAAAAGATCATGATGTGCGGATGAGCAGCGAGATAGTAGCCCTTCGCTCCGGACTCGCTTTCAGCCTGCCAAAACGCGCCTAATATCCCGTCGAGTGGGCGCCACCGAACCGGAGCTGTGGGTCGAATGCCCTCGGTACGCCAAATCATGGATTGCGAAAAACTCAATAGTCCGACCTGTTCTCGTACATTGTTGATGGGGCTGAATACCCGTTCAAAAAGTCTTTGATCGCAGTAAGTAACACGATGTTTCAAATGCAATGACAAACATGAGTATTTTTATCGTGTTTGTTGCCGTAAATCAATCGCAGGCAAATTTCGGTGGAGTTGGTATCGGGGCGCTACGGCTTTCGCCCGCCGGCGACTGCCTCGACCGATTTGGAATTTACGACACGGACATAGTCTCGGAGCCCTCCGTACTGCCATCATTTCCACCCGTGATAGCGATCCCGTGTGAAACCCGGTTCACAGCGAATATCTCTATTCTTATGAATAGATTGGACTATCCGTACTGGGATCAGACAATCAGTGGTCTCGCATTGGGCCTGAGAGATCGAGTTTTCTACGCGGTAACTCCACAGTTGAAGGTAATGTCCGCGACGACCTAAACGACGGCGTGTCTTCGAAACTGCACGACTGGCCGTTTCGTTCGAAGCCAAATTCTCAAGCACGAGATGAAGTAAATCAAATATGTCAATGAGACCGGTATTCTTGCAGGTGACATCTTCGGAACGACCCAATCGAGATTGGGGATGTCTTGGTTACTCTACCTGCACCCGCAATACATCGAGAGCGTCATTCCTGACGTGCGGATAGAGATCTCGTCGAACCATCTTCCGAGCGTCGGAATCGCCCGCGGAAGGCCTCCGTTTGGATTGCGGGCAAGCGTTGAGTCCAGGCGTCAATTGGAGAATGTTGCATCCCCTTCGGGCCAGGCATGGACTGCCTACCAGCCATAGCTGAAGGTAGCGCCGATGCCGTTATCTCCATCCTGTACCACGTCGGTTTCTGTATTTCGCCCGTACTGGAAAATGCCATAGGCGTTGTTGTTGCCGTTCTGCCGCAAGGTTGCGGAATGGCCATTGCCGCGCTGCTGGATGAAGCCGAGGTTGCCGCTGCCATTCTGAGCGATGCCAGCAGCGTTACCGCGACCCAACTGCCGGATATCGGCGTTCTTCAGATCGCGGTAGAGCGAATAGACGCGCAGTCCGGTCGAGAAGAGATCCGCATCCTCGGCATTAGCAGGCGCCAGATTGAACGAAATCCGGCCGCCGGCATAGGCTGGCACGGACAAGGCTGCTTGCCCCAGGCTCCCGGCAAGAAGAGTGACGGTAAGGATCTTAAACACGTTGCGGGTCATCCTGATCTCCATTTGCCGGCTGCCTTTGCCGATGATCAACCTTCGCATCTTGCAGCTGAACCCAATCGGAATTGCCCGTTCAGTTGGCGTTCAGTCGTTTCGTCCGGATCGAAAGCAAAAGGCGCCGGAAACCGGCGCCTCTTTGAAGGGAATTGCAGGGTGTGGCGCGATCAGCTGCCGCCGACCTGCTTCGTGCAACTGAAACTCTTATCCCCGATCATGACATCCAATGTCGCCTTGTACTCGGTTCCTTGGGAGTTGAGCGATACCGAGCTGAGGATTGTCGCATGCCCCGCCGTAGCCTCAAAATCGCCACTCTGGTTGATCGTGGAGCTTCCACCGTTTCCCACTTTCTCGACATGGAAGGTGTATGTCCCGGTGGCATGCGTGTCAGCGTGGACGAGCGCATCCAGTCTCACCATACCTGCTCCAGGCGTTGCCTTGATTTCGCAAAGCTGCGCCCCGTCAGATGGGTTGGCAGTCGTCATGGCCGCAATTGCGCCAACGGGAAGCAGGGCCAGTGCGAGAACCGTCATCAGGCGGCGCGGATATTTGACGCTATTTGACATGGGTTGTCTCCCCTAGTGGTCAGCAGTAGCGATCTTGACCTCTTTCACGTCATCACGCCGCTGCTTACGGGCATGCCTGCACGAAGGCTGCGACATTGCCGTTGCCGCCCTGGCTGACATTGGCGCTGCAGCCACGACCGACCTGGACGCCAGCCGCGATGTTGCCATTGCCGTCTTGGGTAAGGATGGTCGTGTGGTTGGAGCCAAACTGGCCGATGCCCGCTACGTTGCGGTCGCCGCTCTGATAGGTGGCGCCGTAGTTGTCATTGCCTTCCTGACCGACAGCTGAGAGGTTATGGCGACCATATTGATGGCCGACGATCCGGTTATAGCCACCGTTCTGGTAGGTTCTGATCCGGTTTCCGTAGCCTTGCTGCGCGCCACCGGCGGAATTCGACCAGCCATATTGTTCGATACGCACATCGTTGGCCATGGCGGGAGCCGCGGCGGTGATGCCGACGAGAGCGACGAGTGCGGTTGCAATGAAAGACGTGCGGATCATGACTATGTCTCCTCAGGCGGATAAGACCGCGGTTGAACGTCTTTCTTTTAGATGTTCCCTTTGGAACGGAAGCTGAAGACACCATTCAGTCAAGGTTCATTCGCAAGGACGGGCGCCTGCTTTCTCGCGATCAAACCGAGTATGATACTCCGTTAATGAAGGGAGCGAGCCGATCCATGACGATTTCAATCTTGGGCATCGATATGGTCAAAGCGGCGATGTCACATGATATATGTAACGACTGTGCGTTGCTCTCAAATTGGGCGCGGGACACTGCTACAGATTTCAGCGTCTCGGAAATGTAAGAGGACGGATCTGTGGTCTGAAGCCCCTCAAGCGCAGGGATGCGTGACTTTCATTGGAGCACCGTCTCTTTAGCGCGACAAGGTTGTAGGTTCGGAATTCAAGTTGGCTTGAGGCGCGTGGCTGCGGGCGATCTACTGGGCGTACTGGCGAGGTGCCTCCAATGGCCTATGTCTTAAATCCTCATTTGCTTGCTTTCTGCTGCATTTTGCCGGCAGGAAACGTCGCCTGGGCATGGCATTGGCGATGGGCTGTCCCATCGCCAATGAGAGTCCGAAATCCGGTAGAAACACTCCTGCCTGACCTTAGGCCATCAGGAACGAGATGACGGCGGCGTTGAAGTCGGCAGTCGAATCGACGTTCGAAATATGGGCAGCACCGGCGATCTCAATATAGCGCGAAGAGGGAACGGCATCGGCCATCCGCCGGCTTCGGGCGGGAGGAGACATGCGATCCTCGGCTCCTGCGATGAAGAGCGTCGGCATGGCCAGCAAAGATAGCCTTTCCCTGACATCGAAGCCGACAATTCCTTCCGCGACACAGGCAATCGAATGTCCATCGCCTGTGGCGGCGATGCCGTGCCAGACCTGGTAGGTCCTCATACCTTCCTCGCTCGCACGGAAGGCCTCATTGACGTTCATGGGCCAGATGCCTTCCAGACGGCGTGCCGGCCCGTCCTCGCTGCGGAACGTCGCGGCCCATCCTTGCGCCATGTCCCTGAAGGCGTCGGTCGCGGTCGTGTCGAAACTGTTGGCGACGACGAGGCGGCGGACGCGGTGCGGCATCGTAAGTGCTGCTTCGAGCGCCACCATTCCGCCAAGTGACAGACCAACAATGTCGACCTCGTCGAGCTTGAGATGATCAAGGAGGGTCTGAACATCAAGGGCGAGGTCCGTAACACTGATCGGATGGCCGATCTTCGCCGATGCTCCGTGACCCGCATGGTCGGGAATGACGACGCGAAACCCTGCCTCGACCAGCGGACCGATCTGCGGCGCCCATGCGCGCCCCGAATTGCTGATGCCATGCAGCAAGACGACCGGGCGGCCCGATCCGAACTCGATGAAATAATTCCGGCGTTCGTCGTTATAATAATAGGCCATGCCTATTTCCTCTCATGGATTGGCGATTATCGGGAAAGCCTGGCGTAGGAAGCGGGCGAAAGGCGCAGGCACATGACCGCAAGCACGATGGTGCCGGCTGCCATGACGATCCAGGCTTGTGAAAGATCGGAAAAGCGATCGCGAAGTATCCCCGCAAGGAGCGGCATCAGGCCTGCAATGATATAGCCGCCGCCCTGTACAAACGCGGCCAGATCACCGGCCAGCGCGGGGTCCTCGATGTGATCGAGCGTGACAATCAGGGATAATGGGAAGAGGGCGCCGATGCCGAGCCCAAGAAGGAGGCTGGCTGGAAGAGCAAGCGATAGTGGTGCCGCAAGCAGGCAGAGCAGCCCTGCCAGCAGAAAGCCGAGGACAGTCAGCAACGGTCCGCGTCGATCGGGAAAATAGCCGATGAATGCCGATACTGCGAGCCCGGCAATCACCTCCGTCAGCGTCAGGCCGCCCAGGAGGAAACCGGCGTCATCAGCGCTCCATCCAAAGCCCGTGTAGTAGGGAGGCAACCAGGCGAGGACCAGCGTGTAGGCGCCGGTTCCTATGCCAAAGAAGACGAGCAATTCCCAGGCGCGTGTATTGCGCCAGAATGCGGGCCGGTGGGACGCGGAAACCGGACCTGTAGCAGGCTCAACACCGGTCAGATCTGTTGTAGACGCAAACCAGAATAGCAGTCCGACCAGCGCCGGCAGAGCCCATACCGCCAGCGTCAGCGGCCAGTCAAGTTCCCGCGCCAGGCCCGCGGCAGAGGCAGCCGCGATCGCCGCCCCGGCCATGATGCCGGTCGTGTAGAGGCCCATGACCCGTCCGGCCTTCGACGCAAATTGCCGCTTGATGAAGGCAGGAAGAAGGACCTGGACCAAGGCGATGCCGATACCGGCGATCAGTGCTGTCGCAATCAAGCCCGCTTTTCCCGTCAGCTCCAGGCGGCCGATGCAGGCGATCATGACGAATGCCATGCCGAGCCCAATGCCACGCCGTTCTCCGAAGTAGTTTCTGAGGCGGCGGCCGAGAAGAGCGCACAATCCCATAACGATGACGGGAAGCGCCGTGAGCAGGCTCGCCTCGGTGTGTGTCAGCCCGGCGGAACTCTCGATCCGGTCAAGCAGCGGGCCAATGGCAGCCAGAGCCGGCCGCAGATTGAGAGCCAACAGGATGCACGCGACAATGTGTATGGTCGATTTTGGGAGCCGACTGACCATAGGAAGCCTTTCTGTCTTGATGTAAAGTATCTTTATATCGAGACAATTTATGCGTTGCGTCGGGTCGACGCAAGAACTATCTTGATGTCAAGATTTTTGATATGGAGACAATTTGACGTGGATGATCGTGCCGGCAGGGCGGCTGCGCAGTGGCGCAAGGAACTTCCCGATATCGATGCTGACGTAATGGCAACCGTCGGCAGGTTGCTCGAAGCGGCACGATTGATCGAACGCGGGCGGCTTACGCCATTTGCGGCACGCTTTGGTCTGCAGAAAGGAGAATTCGATGTCATCGCCTCGCTGCGGCGCGCCGGTCCTCCTTACGAACTCACCCCCACGGATCTTTATGACGCGCTCATGCTTTCTTCCGGAGCAATGACTAGCCGGCTGGACAGGCTGGAACAGGCGGGGTTGATCGAACGCCGCCCGGCGCAAAGCGATCGCCGCAGCGTTCGCGTTCGTTTGACGGAAAAGGGATTGGGTCTGATCGAGGAAATTCTGCCGCTGCATATCGCAAACGAAAAGGAAGCGTTAGGCGCCCTTACTGACGAGGAGCGCTCCGAATTGGATCGGCTCCTCGTGAAGTTGGTCGGCGGATTAGCCGACACCTAAAATCGCCCAGAAGCGCAGGGTGGCAAGTCTGGTTTGCCATGTCAAAGCGCTACAGTTTGATCATGTTGTTTCGGCGAAGCCCGCTGTTTCGTTTTATCTCCGTCTTGGTTTCCCATCCTGGCAAACGCGACGGACGCGGCGGTTGACCGCGAAATTCCGACGCTGGTTCCCGCAGGGGTCTTGCAACATGTCGGTCGCGAAGAGATGAAATCCGATCGCCGAGAGCCTCCGTGGCAAACTGCAACATGATTTAGGTTGCCCATGATGGAGAGCACATCGGTTGCTCGCGTGACTGCCTTATTGCCCGCATGGTTCGCAACCCTGTCCGGTATCCGATTGTAGCGGGACGAAAGTCCAAGCTTGTTGCAAGCTTTCGGCAGGCTCTCTGATTCGCCACTTGCGCCAAGTATTGTGTAGGAATTCGCTTTAGATCTCGCTGTTCGATGCGGTGCTCGTCTATTGTCGGACAGATGAGGCGAGGGATGTCTGGCCTCGCTCCCCTATCGATTTCCGCAGTTCTTACTTCGCGACCTCAGAATTACACTTTTTGATTGAATGTGGTCGGCAGAAGGCCAATCTGCCGCTGTCCTACAGCAATGCGTACGTTTAAATAGTACCGCAGATCAACTGAAGATCTACCAAATGTTGCTGGCTCAATTTTTACGACCGGTCATCTGGAACTACAATTTCTATAAAACACATTATTACATTTATGTAATTTGCATATTTATTGTTGTCTTTAGCGGGCGTATCTGGCCTCCTATCCATAACAGCGCCAAAAGCGACGAGCATGAAGCTCACTATCTGTCATGATCCGGCTCTCACGGGCGGACTTCCCCCACATATACCAGCCTTACATGTGCTTAGCGCATGTCGGCTCGTTGCGGCTTAAGAGCTTCGCTATGTCGTCTTCGTCGTGCTCACCCATGCTCGTTAATGTGTTGCAGAACGTGTCCGAGCTTATGGCATCTGGAAACAGCAATCAGGCCATCAACAACCTGCTCTCGGTGCAGGCACTGATCCGTGAGCAGCCCTTGGCTTGCAACACACTTGCATATCTATTGCTGCATAACGACAGACCAAGGGAAGCAGTTACATGGTTCGACGCTGCTCTTGTTGTCAATCCGGCCGACGCGCAGGCGATTACAGGCCTCGGTATGGCGTCCCAGGCCATTGGCGATCATGTTCGGGCACTGCAATGCTATGAAGCGGCCCTGGTTTGGCGTTGGAATGAAGCCGCGGCCTGGTATCACCATGGCGCCTTGCTCACACAGCTCGGCCGCTTGCGAGAAGCACTTGCGAGCCTCGACAAGGCGATCGAGCTTCAGGAGGACTATGTCAAAGCGTTCACCAAACGCTGTCAGGTCCTGTCCGCACTGGGAGACGTCTCGGGTGCTGCCTTATCTGCAATGCGTTGCTGCCAGCTGTCACCGAATGACGTCTCATCATGGCTGCTTTTCGGTGATCTCTGCCTGAAGCACGATGACGTCCAGCATGCGCTATCGGCCTATGATCGTGGTTTGGAGGTCGCGCCCAACAACTTTCAATGCCTCTATAACAAGGCATTTGCCCTCAAGCAGGTAGGGCAGGCGGCGGCGGCTCTTGAGCATGTTCGGACAGCGCTTGCTGTAGAGCCCCAAAACCGGGATGCGCTTTTGCTTTGCGCGGGCTTGGAGCACGATGCCGGAAACGTTGCATCGGCCCACGAGTACTATCGCCGTGTTGCGGCCATGGGCGTGGCGCGCAGTTACCTAGCCGCCCATCGCCCTCCGCGGTTTCGAGCGATGCTGCTCTTCTCACCACTCTCAGGAAACACGCCCTACGAGGATCTGATCAGTGACGCCTGCTACGATGCTGATGTCGCTCTCGTTTTACCGGATCAGCGTGTGGAACTGCGAGCCGCGGACGCGGACATCATCGTCAATCTCGTTTCCGAGGCCGATCTCAGGCGAGATATCGTTGCGCATGTCGCAGAGATCGTCGCTCCGCTGACAATACCCGTGATCAATCATCCCCTTCAAATCCTTGGCACGGACCGCCAGAGCATCTCACAACGCCTCGCTGCTATTCCAGACACGGTTGTCCCCGCGACCATCCGCGTGGAGGCGACCGCGCTTCATCAGTTTCTGTCGTCCAACAGCCTCCCGACGTTCAACCTTATCGCCCGCCACGCCGGGACGCACGGCGGCGACAAGATGGAGTTGATCTCCGATCTTTCGCAACTGCGTGCCTTTGCCGGTGAGGCTGGCGATCAACCGCTCTATCTGACAGATTTCTTCGACTACAGATCCGCCGATGGCTTCTACCGTAAATATCGTTTCATCTTCGTCGGAGAGGACATTCTTCCCTATCATCTCGCCATTGGCGACGTCTGGAAAGTTCATCACGTATCGACCCGCATGGGCGACGTCGAATGGATGAGGAGAGAGGAACAGTCATTCCTGGAGCAGCCTCAGGACGTTTTGGGGTCCAAGGCCATGGCGGCGTTGGAGGCCATTCGACGCGAGATCGGGCTCGATTATTTCGGGATCGATTGCTCCCTGGATGCCGAGGGCCGTCTCGTCGTATTCGAGGTCAACGCTTCGATGTTGATACATCTTCACAATGCCGGATTTGAGTACAAGACGCCTTATGTCCTGCGTATCAAGCACGCGTTTGAACAGCTTTTGGCCCGGCGAGCGATATCTGTTGATTGCCGCTAGGAACTGACCCGACGTTGGACTGATGGACGCGCCCGCCAGAGGAAGTATCTCTCGTGATCTGCTGTCGCTGTCACGTGGAGAAGCAAGGAGCTTCCACTTCGAAATCAACAACTCGGCTTTGCGGGTCGGCGGCAGCAAGGGATGGGCGTTGCGCCTTGGGAGCGTCGGTTCGATTCCATGCAAGGGCGAGATAGATAGCCGAACTTCCGGCGGCCCTTGACAACTTCGACACTTCAAGCCGGATCGACTTTCAGTAGTATGCATCCTTCCCAAAACGCCTTGGCTATGGTCGCAAGCTTGAGGGCTTGCCATGATCGGTAGTCCCGAACGGTGTCTGGTGAGATCCAGTAATTATTGTGATTTCCTTCCTTGACCCACCCTATCGAGCGAGTGAGGCGCGCCGTTTCCAAAAGATACGCGGTATGAGTTTTGGAAAGTCCGTAACGTTTCGCGAGCGCGCCCAGTGCGATCTTGCCGACCCATATCTGCGTTCCGGCTCCCGTCAGATCGCGAGGAACTCCCAAAGCGAGCTCGTGCAGGATGCTGCTGCCGGAATTCGACCGGGTGAGTTGCGCGATGCTGACCGGCGGCTCGTACCATGTCTCTTGAGCGACGATTTCGCGGGCAAAGAGCGGTTGGGCGTAGCTTAGCAATTCCGGATGCTTTTCCAGGGTCGCCTGACGTTGACCTCCGTCGATCATGTCGAGCGCGCGCAGGTGGATGTCGAAGTAGCGACAGATGAGCTGCTCGGCCATGGTTGTGACCCGAAGCGCTCGCTTGCGCTTGTCCCCAACTGTCAGCGATGCACAGAAGCCATAGCGCTGCATCTCCTTCAAGAACATCGTGACGGTGTTGCGGCTGGCGATCTTTGCTTCTCCCAGCGCTTTGAACAGGGACGCCGGCGTTAGCGGCATTGCCGAGGGCGTGATCTGGTGTTCGAAGTGAATTGCCGTTGCAACGTGGCTTAAAAGCCATCGCTGCTGGTCGGCCACATAGCGACATTCCCGTTGGAGCTCGACATGCGTCGCGAGCAGCAACTGCGCGCAATATGCCAGGCCATCGGGAAATCGATCGATGTTCACGAGCGTAGCGGGGTGACAGGCAGGTGGGCAGGCAATCGTCTGGTGAAGCATGGGGCGTGCTGAAGAGGGGCTAACGGCTGGAAATCATTGAAGAATATTCCGAAAGTCGTCACTTGAAAAGCGCGCCCCGTCTTCGTCAGCACTCGTATGTTCAAAATATGTCGTGGAAAGCCTGAAATCCCTCCCGCATCGGTGGCTGCGACGACCTCATTGCCACGGTTACGCGTGTGCCGTTGTTATCCCCATGCATACGTTCGACGGGATGTGCGCGCGCAGGTGTGCTGACCTGAGACAGCCGTAATCGCGTCTTCCCCGGAACTCGGCCCGATCATGCTTGCCGCTGATTGTTGCGGCAGCTTGAGCAGCTTAAATTGCGACAATCCCCGCATCGAAACGACAGGCATGACAGCTATCGGGCGCTACTTCGAGCAGGTCCAGTTCACGATGCGGCAGCCGCCGTCATTTTCCTCGCAATTCGAAAGAGCGGTGTCCTGCGCTTCGTCGCGTCTGTCGCTCCAACCATAACCGAACCCGCGATGGCTGCCGACGGCAAGCGCAGCGCAGGCATTGTGGAAATAAACGATGACTTGGCAGTCGTCGGCATAGGAGGAACAGCCCGACAAGGCTTCGTCCTCGGCATCGGCTCGTGTGGAATAATTATGGGAAGAGCCGTAGGAGCCGGTGTGCCTCGAATAGGCCAGCGCACCGTATTCTGCTGCGGAAGCGATGCCAGTGCTCACCGCTGCGGTCAGCGCAACGGTCGCCATAGTCAATTTCAAGGATGTCATGTCTGCAGATCCCATGGAATGTGGGGTGCAGCCGTGCCTTTCTCGCTGCACGTTGCACCCTGCTTTCGAGGTGGTGAATGAAGGCAGATCTCGTTGACCCGGCCGCGGCAAGGAAAGGCGTTTAACCTCTGTGCGGTCATGGCCGATTAATTCGAACCGGCCGGACTGCCGGCGAGAGGTCAACGTCACATTAACTCGCGCGGATTTGTATCCTTTTCATTCCTAGAGCCGCTGGAAAGGTCTCAAGTCCAGGACTTCAGCTTGCGCCCGGCCTTGTCGGTAAATGCGCCGACGATGATCATGACGAGATCGATGAGTGTCCAAATGCCCAAGCAACCAAGCGTCAAGAGATGAAGGATGCCGGTGCCGATCTTGCCAACATAAAATCGGTGAAAGCCGAGAACGCCGAATATGAAGCACAGAAGAAACGTTGGCAGGATCTTCTTATCGGATTCAATTGGAGCATCTGCTGTATTTTGCAAAATCTGTTCCTCGTTAAATTTTCGGTACGCAAACGATCACCCCTACAAAGTCTGTAGGGGGCCGCCTGCGGCTGCATTTATTGGTCGAATTGCAGGAAGACGAAGCGTGTCGTCGGCGATGCGGCAAGGCACCTGCGCGCCGACTTGCCCATCCCTCCTTGAGGTCTACTGGACTAGGTCGAAGCTGCTCATGATTTCATCGAACTTCGCCTTGTTGGCCTTGTCGCCGTCCGGTGTGCCCCAATAGCTTATCACGAGAAATTTGCCGTCGGTCGGCAGCGGCAGCAACATAATTTCAAATTCCTGCGGCCCGTCTTCGTTCGAGCCGTTGAAGGTAATGTCGGTTGCCTTCGTTGAACCGAAGTCGACTTGTTTCGACTGCATCGAAGACCCATCGATCTTCATTTCGGCATCCTTCAGGAACACCTTCATCGAAGCTTCGGTCGCCGCCTTGACGTCGTCCGCTGCCAGTACCTCGGCGGCGATGTACGTGCTTCCATCCGGAGATGTGCCTTGTGCGCCGGCATCAATCGCCTGAGGACTCCAGTCGTCCGGAATTGTAACCTTCACCGTTGGCGTATCGTCTGGGATGGAAAAATTCTTGGCCATAGCTGAATTCGACAAAACTATCGCCACTGCCGCTGCGGGAATAATCCACAACTTCATTGTTGTCTCCTGATATTAATGCTGGGGCGGCATTTATACTTACGATTCTTCTCCTGGAACTATTCCCTATGGCTGGGTGTATATTTCGTCAATGAACTATTTTTGGGCATACTTTATAAGTATTAATTGAATGCGTCTGGCGACACAATCACGGATAGTGGAGCTGTTCGTGGGAGATAATTCTTTTTGAATATCATTTCATCATACTTTTAAATATACTCAAGTTTAATAGCTCGATATCTGCATCGGTATTCGCGAATGTTGCCGGATCGATAGATAGGCATACTTGAGTAAATTCATCTCAAGATTGTCAACCTCTGGCGTTCGGGATCGTGGAAACCTTGGGCGTGAGGTGCCGCCGTATCCTGCCCGACCTGGTGCGGCGGAGGCGCTGTCAACTTCAGCCGGGCCGATTATGACTCTTGGCGGAAGCGCGAGCCTGGAGGATTGCCTGACGGCAATCTTGCCGTTGAATTGGATTCATACAGAAGCTACGGTTTCAATTATCGGTAGCAAGCTACCGGAATGCCTGCGGCGGCAAACAATCCGTGACCGGCCGACCGTTTCCTGATCGAAGCGAGGGACCGTGTTCCTTGCCGGTGTGGCAAGCACTCTGACAGCAGTGCCGGATCGATGAGCTACGCCCCGGCCAATCGCTTCGCAGATGGCCACTAAGGCTTGTCGATAACAGCCTCTGTTCCCCGATCGGCTCGGTGGAGTACTGTGGAGCTTTACGATCTTCCACCGTCGGAGCGGCAGAATATCTTCCGCTCTTCTTGTATCTCTTGCGGCTCACTCTGTGAGTTGCCCAATGATATAGAGTTAATGGTTGTAATGAATTTTGGCTTGATTACAGCATAGCGATAATGTGACTAGGTGCGAGGCTATGAAAATCTCGGGGCGCGCTTCCGGATTTATTTTATGTTGGGAATGTGATAGCTGACATATATTAAGGCTGCGAGAGTGAGAATGGTAGAATTCAAATTTAGCGAACCACCTTTGGGAAACGGTGCAGACGACATTTCAGGCGAGTGCCAACGCCAATTGCAGCCTATTGTTAGTGAAATCGTTCAGGCCGCAGCTGCAGCTGGGTGGAATCAGAAAGATGTTCTTCTGGCGATAGTGGATGTTGCTTGGGATCTATATGAAAAGCGTCGGGGCGATATTTAGCAGCCACAGGGGGCGATATCGGCCCTCCACTCCGACGCGAATTAGGATTTAGCCTGGAAACAACCTTCTGTCGAAGTGCGCGGGATGTATTCGCCCGCGTAAAAACCGACGTGCCCCGCCGCCTCATCCTTTCTTTACTATATGCATATCTCCCCTTCCAAACTCCGCGATTTATACTATTTAATCTCGCGCTATAAGCTGACTACAATGTCGAGCTGACAGTGTTGGGAAACTGGGATCTCGAGCGAAGTCGAGGTCCGGTCCGCTTGTTTGCACTTACAGGATTTCGTTCGGGCGGGGCGATGAAGAATGATTTATGCGGGTGAGGTTCGGGAACGGGCCGATCGATATGTATTTGATATAATTCCTGAAAATGCAGGCCCGAGGAAGGCCACCGCGCGCGGGAGCGTTATCAGCTCCGTGCGTAATCCCGGCTCACAGAAATTCCTGGCAAAGGAACACGCCGTAGGGATCGTGTTGGCGCCCTCGCGCAAGTTGAGGGCCTCTCTAGGCAGCGACAGAATCACCGAATATGACGCGCCAGTCGGTTGTGTAGCGGTTAACCCCGCTGGCGTGGACAGCAGCCTTGCGTGGTCGGAAACCAGGAGAAATCTTGTCGTCGCAATTCCCCCCGAAATTCTATCCGAGCTGGCGCTGCAGGAGTTTGATCTTGCCAATGTAGAACTCGAGCCTCCAGCATTTGGCACTGTCGATCTTGCTGCCCTCAGCATCGCGCAGAGGATTTCTGTCGAGTTAACCGGGAAGGCAACTCCAAATGAGCTCTATTTGGATTCATTGGTTACGCTGTTTAGCACACATCTTCTTCGTACTTATGCAAGCACGATGAAGCAGCTTCCGTTGCCCAGGGGAGGGCTCTCCGCGAAAAGCGCTCGACGCGTGGAAGAGTATCTTCGCGAACGCTTCACCGAAAAGGTCCACGTCGCCGAGCTTGCGGCGGTTGCCGGCATTTCGCCCAATCATTTCATCGTGAGGTTCGCCAAGACCTTTGGCATGCCACCACACCGGTATCTGATAAATCTGCGCCTGGATCTTGCGCAAAGATTGCTGTCTGAGGGCGAAATCGCGATTGCGGAAATCGCCTACATGTCGGGGTTTTCGGATCAAAGCCATCTGGCGACCACGATGAAGAGATACCGTGGACGGACGCCGACAGAGCTTCGATATATGCGATAACCGCACGGGCCCGAACGCAAGCCCCGGTCCGTCCCAAGCCAATTCGAATATTCCGCGACCGATGATTTTCCGTGCGCCAGCCAAGAGATGCGTGGCGGGCATGGGCATTTTCTGCTCGTGTAGCAGAAGAGATTTTTCGGAATGGAAAGAACCACTTGCCGCCGATCGTCCAGCAGTTTGCATATTCATGCAGAACAGCCTTCGGTTAAGTGTGGCAAAGTGGCGACACCTGCAACCGGCTAAGCAAAAACCGTAGTTTTCTAAAAAAAATCCGGAATTTTCTAAAATACGGTTGCACTGAAATAAGGCCATGTTCCCGAATGGTAATCATCCGGTGCTATATGGACATTCAATTCCCTGAATTTGAAATCTTTGCTCCGAAAATCGAGGTAGCCTGGTCTGCCTTGCAAGAACGATATGCCAGCCGTCTGACAGGCGCGGAAGTCGATCATTTATTTGCTTGCCTTGTCTTCGGTCTGACCTCTCCGGCCTATGCCGAGGGAGAGCCATTATTTCACTTTGATGTCTGCCGCACCCTGGTGGCGACAAAGCTTCCGCCCGATCGGGCCGACGCTGCATTGTATTCCGTTCCGGTATCGACGCAGCCATGGGTCGATACGGTCCGCGAACAGCTCGAAAGCCAGGCCGCCAAAATGGGTCGCGCGCTTCAGCAAGCGCACAATTTCAACGACGACACAGCCGCAGATGCGGGTTCACGCGTGCTTGGTCGTCCAGATAGCAGCGAGGAGAAAGCAGCATGAGCGAGTGCGTTGGGGAGCATCTGCAGGCCAAATCGCCTTTTGATTTTGTTGGAAACTGGATGCGAGAGAAAATCGATAACCGTTCCGCGCGCCGCAGGCTGATGGCAGCCCTTCGAGCAGCTCACCGTGTATTGGGCATGAAACGCCTTCGGCTGGGTTTGGGAGTGCCCACGATCGGCGGCATTGCCGGGATACTGCTCGCCGCCATCAGCGGTATGGCGCCGCAAACGGCCTTCGCGCAGCTAGCCATTGGTAACGGGGTCCTGACCAACACCGCAAATTGCTCGTCTCCCTCTGCAGGAGGGCAAAGCGTAGCTATCGGTTGTGCGACCGCCGCCACCGGCTCTGCCTCAACCGCCATCGGTGATGGCGCCAAGGTGAATGGCGACAACGGAGTGGCAATAGGCACCGGTAACACCGCGACGGGTAATGCCTCGATCGCTATTGGCTATACGATGAGTGCCAATGGCCTTAACGCGATAGGCGTGGGTGTTTTCGCGAATGCGACTGGCGTCAATGCTCTTGCCGTAGGCGGAAACGCCCACGCAATGGCGGACGGAGCGTCGGCTTTTGGTGTTAATACCACTGCAAGCGGGGCGAACGGCCTCGCTCTCGGCTCAACGGCCACCTCTTCAGGTGGCGCCTCGGTGGCAATTGGATTATCTTCCAACGCCTCATCTTCAAACGGTGCCGCCGTGGCCTTGGGGGTCGGCGCCACGGCAAATGCCGGAACGGGCGGCGGTTCTCCCGTTGCCATTGGCACTAACGCCAATGCAAGCGGCACGGCTCCTGCCGGCTTCACGTTCGAGGCTGTTGCGTTAGGCTCCGCTGCAACGGCCACGGGGGCATGGGCGAATGCCGTTGGTTCGAGTTCATCTGCGACAGGGACCGGAGCCAGCGCATTCGGTACGTCGGCCGCCGCAACGGCCAACCAGTCGACAGCGATCGGAAATGGGGCAGTTGCTTCCGCTTTGAGGGGCTCGGCCATGGGCTACCTCGCCAATGCCTCGAACACCGATTCTATCGCCATCGGCACGTCAGCCGCCGCATCGGGGACTAACTCGCTTGCCATCGGCCCTACGACGGTCGCATCGGGAGACTTCGGAGTTGCATTAGGTAATCAGGCCGAGGCGCTTGCTGCCGGCGGTAGTGTTGCAATAGGCTCGGGCGCAATTGTCGCAAACGGTGCGACCTCCGGCGTCGCTCTCGGCAACAATGCAAACGCCGGCTCCAACTTAGCCACCGCGGTCGGCCCCGGCGCGAATGCCTCGGGGACTGGGGCCGTGTCCATGGGCTCTCTGGCAAAGGCCACGGCCATTAATGCCGTCGCTTTGGGCGCGGGCGCGGCCGCGAGCCAGGCAAACACTCTAGCTTTGGGCGAGTCCTCCACTGCCAGTGGTGTGAACAGCACATCGATCGGCGGTGGGTCGGTCGCTAGCGGGCTCCAGGCGGTCTCTTTGGGCATCAACGCGAACGGGGCAGGCGCCAACGCGATTGCAGTCGGAACAGCGGCTCAGGCCACCTCTGCCGAAGCGGTTGCGGTGGGCAATAATGCAGTTGCGACCGGCGGCAAGGCGGTCTCCATCGGCTCCGGCAACACCGCTTACGGCGATGGCGCGGTTGCCATCGGCGATCCGAGCTACGCGAGTGGCACGGGCGCTTTCACCGGCGGCGCCAACAACATCGCCAATAGCGATGGCACGGCAAGCGCCACCGCCGCCAACCAGGCGAGCGGCGCGGTCGCGATCGGCAACAACAACAAGGCGATCGGGCAGGGCTCCGTCGCGCTTGGCAACGGCTCGACGGCCGGTGCGTCCGGTTTTGTCGGCAACGTCGCCTTGGGCAATGGCGCAACGGCGACGGCAAGCTCGGGCGATGTAGCGCTCGGCTCCGGTTCGACGACGGCTGCGGCCGTCGGTACGCCCAGCGCGGTGATCGGCGGCACGACCTACACGTTCCAGGGCACCACGCCGACCTCGACGGTCAGCGTCGGCGCTGTTGGTGCCGAGCGTACCATCACCAATGTCGCGGCGGGCCGGCTCAACAATGGTTCGACCGATGCGGTCAACGGTTCGCAGCTCTTCGCGACCAATCAGGCGGTCGACAGTGTCACCACCACCGTCAACAACATCAATGACGGCGCTGGCATCAAATATTTCCATGCCAATTCGGCGGCGGCGGACTCGTCGGCGACGGGTGCGGAATCAGTCGCGAT
>JUHI01000039.1 GCA_000799755.1 Martinezella tropici | reverse complement strand
GGCTCGCCCGTTGAAATCGTTGCTGCATAGCTGATCCTCCGATGAACCAGCAGAAGCATCATCCTCAACAGCAGCAAATGTGAGTCAGAGCCCAATTTTGACCCCCCACCTGTTTCGTCTGACCATCCGTCTTTTGCTGACGGATGGAGGGGGAGTTGAAGCGAGTGGATACGATTGCGCGTGTTCGTCGAGCCTTCCATGTTCAGGGCTGGTCGGTGAAGAAGATCGTTCGGGAGCTGCATGTGTCCCGCAACACGGTGCGCAAGATTCTGCATTCCGATGATACTGACTTTTCCTACGAGCGAGAACGCCAGCCGCTACCGAAGACCGGGGCTTGGAAAGCCGAGATCGAGCGCTTCCTGGCCGCGAACGAAGGCAAGCCACCTCGCGAGCGACTGACGCTGATCCGGATTTACGAAGAGCTTCGGGCACTGGGTTACGACGGTAGTTACGATGCGATCCGCCGCTATGCGAAGGGATGGTCAAAGGACCGGGGTGCCGTGACGGCCGAGGCCTACGTGCCGCTCTATTATGCGCCCGGCGAGGCTTATCAGTTCGACTGGAGCCATGAGATCGTTCTGATCCAGGGCGTGACGACGACGGTGAAGGTTGCGCATGTCCGGCTCTGCCACAGCCGGATGATGTTCGCGCGGGCCTATATGCGTGAAAGCCAGGAGATGGTCTTCGACGCCCACGACAAGGCCTTCGACTTCTTCCGTGGCACCTGCACGCGCGGCATCTATGACAATCTAAGGACGCCTCCCGGGCGAGGTGAACATTTGGCGGCACTCGGCATTGGATGCGTGAATCTATCCGGCCTATCGCTGGAGCTATCACGCTCCTGGCCTTGATGGAGTCCGCTACTTCTGTCCTTATAACATGATCGACCTTTTTGGCCTTGTCGTAGATCAGGATCCGAAGCTGCGGTCCGTGCCGTTACGCCATCAGTTCTTACCTCGCATTCATCATCGCCTTATAGGCAATGATTGGCAAATAACTATTGTGCGGCATAGCGCTCCTGTCGCGTGAGCAAGGCCCATGCTACCCGTGCGGTCTTGTTGGCAAGCGCCACGATTGCTTTATTAAATCCCCGGCGAGCGACTAGCTCTTTCAGCCACTGCGATCGGCGATCGTCGTGACTGGCAAGTCGGCTGATGACTGCGCGTGCACCATGGATCATCTGGCGACGTAGATAATGGTTCGCTCGGCGGCCAATTCCACCAAGCCGTGGTTTGCCGCCAGTCGAGTATTGTCGCGGGACCAGTCCGATCCAAGCCGCCAGCTCTCGTCCGGATTTGAAGTGACGTCCGTCCTCAACGCTAGCAACCAGTGCCGTTGCAATGATTGGACCGACGCCTGGCAGTTCGGACAAGTGGCGGCAATCTTCTCGCTCGCGGCAAATCTCGGTAATCTTCCTGTCGAGCCTGGCAACTCGGTCATTCACATCGGTGAGTTGGTCGAGGAGTTCGAGGAATAGCTCGCGCCCGAGATCGGAGAGAGCCGCATTCTCGATAGCCGAGGGTGCCTGGGATGCAAAGCGCCACGGTCCTTGCGGCAAAACGATTCCATATTCGGCGAGAAGGCCTCGAGCGTGGTTGATCAGCGACGTACGCTGTACGATCAGACGCTCTCTAATTCTATGCAGCGACTGAAGGTCTTGCTGTGCGGTGGACTTCACCGGTACGAACCGCATGGTTGGACGTGTCGCAGCTTCATAAATTGCCGCAGCATCTACGGCGTCGTTTTTGGAGCCGCGAACGAAGGGCTTCACAAAGCGAGGGTTGATGAGCAGCACCTCTCGCGCATTATCTTTGAATTCCCGCCCCCAGTGATGCGCACTGGCGCACGCTTCCATAGCAATAGTCTTTGGAGCGAGTGCGTTAACAGTCTCGGCCAACTTCGATCTGCTGACCTTGCGCGACAAAATAGCGCCATCTGCACCAATGCTGTGCAGATGAAACGACGACTTTCCGAGATCGATCGCGAGCAATTCGAATGTCATGACTTCCTCCTTTGGTTGGCCTTTCATTCTGAAGGTTCGGAGGGAGGCGTCCATCCCATAACATGAAGACGGCGGTGGAGGCTGTCTTTATCGGCAAGGAACGGCTCTACAATCGCCGTTTCCTGCAGATGTGCAGCCATTATCTCGTCCACCCCGTAGCCTGCACGCCAGCATCCAGCTGGGAGAAGGGACAGGTCGAGAACCAGGTCGGCCTTGTGCGCGAGCAGTTTTTTACGCCGCGTCTCAGAGTCAAAAGCCTGGAGGAACTGAATGTCTGGCTGCTCGATAAATGCGTTGCCTATGCCAAGGCTCATAGCCAACCCGAACAGACGGCGCAGACAGTTTGGCAGATGTTCGAAGCCGAACGCAGCAGCCTCGTGCGCTACGTTGGCCCATTCGATGGCTTCCACAGCGTTCCGGCCTCGGTGTCGAAGACCTGCACCGTCCGCTTCGACAACAGCAAATACTCGGTCCTGTCGACTGCCGTTGGTCGCCCCGTCGAGCTTCATGCCTATGCGAACCGGATCGTCATCAAGCAGGATGGGGTGACGGTCGCGGAACATCAGCGCAGCTTTGGCCGCGGCGATACCGTCTATGATCCCTGGCATTACATCCTTGTCCTCGCTCGCAAACCCGGTGCCTTGCGCAACGGTGCTCCTTTCCGGGAATGGGTTTTGCCAGCCGCGATGGAGAAGGTTCGCAAGCGGTTGAAGAGCGTCGATGACGGTGACCGACAGATGGTCACCATACTCGGATGCGTGCCCGCCGATGGTCTTGCTGCGGTCGAGGCAGCTTGCCAGGAGGCGCTTGAGCACGGTGTCAGGAGGCCCCCGGCATGACCTCAGACCAAGCCAAGTAACATGGGTTTCAAGAACTGGCTCCGCATGCGCTGTAATGGGACTATCACTTCTGGTTTAGAAACTCCTTAGCTGCGGCGTGTAGGTCAGGGTGTGCCCATTGGTCGCACGTGCCTGCGGAACAAGTGAACCATACGTCTAGCGCCTCGCTATCATGTGGGTGGTCTATCTGAGCATGTCTATTGTACTGACAGACCACGAGATTGTTATAAAACCGATCGGTCCGGAAAAAAGTGAGGGAGACCTGGGTGGGATCTATTAAACAACCCGTTTCCTCCAGTACCTCGCGCGCGCCAGCCTCCTGCCAGGTCTCCCCGCGCATTTGATATCCGCCTGGAAGACCCAGGAGACCGTACCCCGGATCCCGAGCACGGCGGATCACAAGCAGCTGCCGTTGTTCGTTGTAAACGAGGACGAAGACCGTCGTTAGGGCGTTATCGTAAGTTTTCATGTTCGCTTTCATGGGATTGCTAGTCAGTCGGACACTCCGGCGGCAACCTTTGTACCATTTGCGAGCGCGTGGTCACATTTCTTGGCTGAAGCACTTCGACGCTGAACGGAATACAAGCAAATCCGCACCGCCCCCCCCAGATACCCAGAGAGTAAATGTCGCCCCGAGGGTAAAACCGATTCGCTCGCGCCTGCGTATACCGGGTATCAGCAACTACGGACAATGTTGCTCAACTGTTAATCGGTAGAGGGATGCGATAATCATGTTCGACCATCTCGACGCGTCGATTTTTGCCAGGGCGCAGTTCGCTTTCACGGTTTCATTTCACATTATCTTCCCAGCCTTCTCTATTGGGCTTGCTAGTTATCTCGCTGTTTTAGAGGGTCTTTGGCTTTGGAAGAAAGAGCAAGTCTATCTGGAACTTTTCAATTTCTGGAAAACAATATTTGCGGTCGCGTTTGGTATGGGCGTCGTCTCCGGCATCGTTATGTCTTACCAGTTCGGAACCAATTGGAGCGTATTTTCCGACAAGGCCGGCCCCGTGATCGGCCCACTCATGGGCTATGAGGTGTTGACCGCGTTTTTTCTCGAGGCGGGCTTCCTGGGTGTCATGTTGTTTGGGCTAGATCGGGTCGGCCCGAAGCTCCACTTCGTTGCAACCTGCATGGTCGCCGTCGGGACCCTCATATCTGCGACCTGGATATTGGCCGTTAACTCATGGATGCAGACACCTGCAGGCTTTGGTTTAAACGATGTTGGGCAATTCATTCCGCTTGACTGGTGGGCCATTATTTTCAACCCATCGTTTCCCTACCGTTTCGTACATATGGTCTTGGCCGCGTATCTTACCACCGCGTTTGTCGTCGGTGCCGTCGGCGCTTGGCATCTTTTGAAAAACACGGCGCCCCGACGTTCCCGAACGATGTTCTCGATGGCCATGTGGATGGCGACAATCGTGGCTCCAATCCAGATCGTTGCAGGAGATGCACACGGGCTTAACACGCTCGAGCACCAGCCTGCCAAGGTGATGGCGATGGAGGGCCACTACGATAGCCATCCAGGCGGTGCGCCTCTGATCCTGTTTGGCATCCCAAATCCATCGGAAAAGCGTATCGATTACAAAGTCGAAATTCCAAAGATGTCGAGCCTCATCCTCAAGCATGATCTCAACGCCCCGTTAGCCGGCCTCGACACGATACCCGAAGAACGCCAGCCCCCAGTCGCCGTTCTATTCTGGTCGTTTCGTGTGATGGTCGCGATCGGATTTGCCATGCTCGGCATGGGCGCTTGGAGTTTATGGTGCCGTTGGCGCGATACGATGGGGACCAACCAATGGCTCCATCGGGCAGCTGTTGGAATGGGCCCCGCAGGCTTCGTCGCCGTGCTGTCAGGCTGGCTCACAACAGAGGTTGGACGTCAGCCATTCACGGTCTACGGTCATTTGTTGACGGCAGATTCAATGTCTCCCATTCAGGCCCCTGCTGTTGCGGCATCGCTTCTCGCATTCGTCGTGGTCTATTTCGTGGTCTTTGGCGCCGGTACGTTCTACATTCTGCGTCTGATGAAGCGTCTGCCGCGCGACCCAACGCCGGTGCTTGAAGAGGGACCACTTCGGACAACCGGTATCACGCCTGGTCCGATGGCTGGAACCCATGGGAGTGCGCATCATGGAAATTGATCTGCCGATCGTTTGGGCGGGCATTATCGCCTTCGCGGTTATCGCTTATGTACTCTTGGACGGCTTTGATCTCGGCGTCGGCATACTATTTCCGCTTTTTACAGAAAAGAGAGATAGGGATGTCATGATGAATTCCGTGGCGCCTGTTTGGGATGGCAACGAAACATGGCTGGTGCTTGGGGGAGGCGGTCTGTTGGCTGTTTTTCCTTTGGCCTACGCGACGATCCTGCCCGCTTTGTATGCGCCGATCATCGCCATGCTGCTCGGTCTTGTCTTCCGAGGTGTTGCCTTCGAATACAGATGGCGAACCCAGCGCGGCGAGTTTCTCTGGGACTGGGCTTTCGCCGGTGGTTCTATTCTCGCCGGCTTCTCGCAAGGTGTGGCTCTCGGGGCGCTGGTGCAAGGTGTTCCGGTTGCAAACCGCTCATATGCTGGCGCATGGTGGGACTGGCTAACACCGTTTTCGGTCACAACCGGCATTGCGCTTGTCACTGGATATGGCCTGCTCGGAGCTACCTGGCTTGTCATGAAGACACGCGGTACCCTGAACGAAAAATCGCGAATTATTGCGACACGTGCGTGCATCGGCCTCATCGTCGCTATGGGTCTTATAAGTATCTGGACACCATTCTTAAACGCCGTTTATTTCGACCGCTGGTTCAGTTCTCCGACAGTAATTTTTAGCGTTATAGTGCCGCTTTTGGTCGCCTCGTGTTTTGCGGTACTGCTCCACGGGATAAGAAAAAAGCGTGATGCGCAGCCTTTCATTGCTGCGCTGGGGTTGTTTGTTCTCGGCTATATAGGCATCGCGATCAGCTTTTATCCGTTTATTGTACCGGGCTCGGTCACGATATGGGACGCTGCGGCACCAGATAGCAGCCTCGCATTTCTACTTGTAGGAGCGGTCGTGTTGGTACCGATGATCCTGTTTTATACAGGATATGCCTACTGGGTTTTCCGTGGAAAGGTGGATCCTGAAGAGGGGTATCATTGATGAAGGAGACGAGTCTGCCGCGAAAATTGCTTTGGTTCGTTACTCTTTGGGGAGCTGGCGTATTCACGGTCAGTCTAGTTGCCATTTTTATCAAAGCGTGGCTGACTTTGTAGACTGGAAAGTAAGCTATTTTCGCCCGGATCGATATACAATTTCTCAGGGCAACTTTGTACTGCTGGGAACGGGATAAAGATGTTTCGAGATCTAAACGAATATAGGCCTCGTCGCCCTGAACCGCCGGACAGGAAGCCGCAGCAGCTCACGCGAAAGCAGGAAAACGTTATTTTCACAGTGATATTCTTCAACGTCGTTATGGCACTCTTTGGACCTTTTTGCGGCTCATCCGTAATCGAAGCCGTGATCTCAGTTTTCGGACGTTTTTAGTTCGGTCGCTGCTCAACCCACATCTGAGCGGCATTCGCCGATATTCGCAAGGCTTGTTTTCTAAGCTGGCGAACACCGGATAGTTAAACCGAGTCACGCGTCGTCAAGCGGGCCGGACTTTACTGCGACGGTGTTCCGACGACCGTCACCGGAACGCCCTTGTAGGAAGGCGTGCCCGACTGGTGGTCGAAGTGGCGGAGCGACATCACGGCGTTCATCTCCGGATAGTAGCCGGCGATCGATCCCTGCGGGATGTCGTAGGCCACGGCCGTAAAGCCGCTGACGACATGATCCTCGGGATCATCAGAAATCAGCCCGCGGATATCGATACGGTCGCCATCCTTCAGGCCGCGGCGTGCGAGGTCGCCGGCATTCATTAAGATCACGTCGCGCCGACCGAAGACACCGCGGTAGCGATCGTCGAGGCCATAGACCGTCGTGTTGTACTGATCGTGGCTGCGGATCGTCGTGAGCACGAGTGCCTGCTTGCCCTCCAATGCCGGGTCTTCCGCGAGGCCGGGCGCCAGCAGGAAATTCGCCTTGCCGCTTTCGGTGTTCCAGCGGCGAAAAGAGGCGGCGACATCGAGGCGGAAGCCACCGAGCTTGCGCACCCGCGTGTTGAAATCGGCAAAGTCGGGAAAAACGACCTCGATCTTGTCGCGGATGCGGTCGTAATCGCCGATCAGGCCGTCCCAGTCGATGCTGTGACGACCACCGAGTGTCGCCTTGGCGATCCCGGCGATGATCGCGGGCTCGGAGCGGAGCAGCTCACCGGGCGGATTGAGGAAGCCGCGCGATGCATGCACCATCGACATCGAATCCTCGACAGTCACCGCCTGCGGCCCGGAGGCCTGTGTGTCGAGGTCGGTGCGGCCGAAACAGGGGAGAATGATCGAGGTCTTTGCCTTGAGAAGCTGCGAACGGTTCAGCTTGGTGGCGATATGGACCGCGAGATCAAGCTTGCGCATGCCTTCGAACGTGGCGTGGTGATCCGACATGGCGACCGCCAGGTTGCCGCCGAGGCAGATCAGCGCCTTCGACTGGCCGGCGATGATCGCTTCGATCGCTTCGATGGCGTTATGGCCCTTGTCTGATTTCGGCCGGAAGCCAAAGGCGCGCTCCATGCCGTCGATCAGCGCCTTGTTGGGAATTTCGGTGATGCCGACCGTGCGGTCGCCCTGGACGTTGGAATGGCCGCGGATCGGCGCGATGCCGGCGCCCTGGCGGCCCAGATTGCCGCGCAGCATCAGCAGGTTGGCAATCTGCTGAACGTTCTGCGTTCCGCGGGCGTGCTGGGTGATGCCCATGCCATAGCATATGATGACATTCTTCGCTTTGACGTAGACGGCGGCGGCTCTCTCGATCGCCTCTCTCGAGAGACCGCTTGCCGCGGTGATCTCATCCCAGCTGGTTGAAGCGATGTCGGCGCGCAGTGCATCGAAGCCTGCGGTATGCTCGCTGATGAAGGCCCTGTCGAGCACCCCGGAACCGCCGGCATCGATATCCCGCTGATCCGTCTCAAATATCGCCTTCATCATGCCCTTGAGCGCACCAAGGTCACCGCCAACGCGGAGCTGGTGATAGGCCGAGGCGATCGGTGTCGAGGACATCGTCACCATCTCGATCGGGTCCTGCGGGGCAGCGAAGCGCTCGAGCGCCCGCTCCTTCAGTGGATTGAAGACGACGATCGGCACGCCACGGCGCGAGGCCTCGTGCAGGGTCGTCATCATGCGTGGATGATTGGTGCCGGGGTTGTGCCCGAAGGAAAAGATCGCATCCGCATGGTGGAAATCTTGAAGCGTCACCGTTCCCTTGCCGACGCCGATCGATTTAGGCAAGCCGACGCTGGTTGCCTCGTGGCACATGTTGGAACAGTCGGGGAAATTGTTGGTCCCGTAGCCGCGGACGAAGAGCTGGTAAAGGAAGGCAGCCTCGTTTGACGCCCGCCCGGAGGTGTAGAATTCGGCTTCGTCCGGGTCGGCAAGCTTGTTGAGTTCGGCGGCGATCTGTGTAAACGCGTCGTCCCAGGCTATAGGCTCGAAATGGTCACTGGCAGGATTATATCTGAGCGGCGATGTCAGCCGCCCGGCATCCTCGAGCTGGTGGTCCGTCCAGCTCCAGAGTTCGGCGACGCTGTGCTGTTCGAAGAAGGCGGTGTCCGTCCGCTTCGCCGTGGATTCCCAGGTGATCGCCTTGGCGCCGTTCTCGCAGAATTCGAAGGACGATGTGTGTTTCGGGTCGGGCCAGGCGCAGCCGGGACAGTCGAAGCCCTCGGGCTGGTTGGCCTTGAGCAGCGTCCGGCTGCCCTGGGCAACGATCTGCTGATGCGCCAGCGTCTTGGCCACTGCCTTCAACGCATCCCAGCCACCAGCGGGGTGATCGTAGCGCTCGATCCCTTCTGGACGCTGATCTTTCATGGATATGCTCCCGGTTCGTGTTAAAACTCAAGTGCGACCTGCCAGACTATGGCTACGATACGGCAGCCACGCGCTTTTGGGTACCATGCAAGTTCTTTTGACATCCAACAATCATCGTGATGGTCCCCTAATTGTTCAGGTTCAAAAGGCTGGACACGGTGAAAATGTCTTTGTCACCACGGCCGCAGAGATTGACGATGATGATCTTTTCCGGCGTCATGAGTGGCGCTCTCTTCATAACCTCGGCGATTGCATGAGACGGCTCCAGCGCCGGAATGATGCCTTCTACGACTGAGAGAAACTGGAATGCCTCCAGCGCTTCGAGATCGGTTGCGGATGCGTAACTGACACGTCCGCTTTCCTTGAGCCAGGAATGCTCAGGCCCAACGCCCGGATAATCAAGGCCGGCGGAAATTGAGTGTCCCTCGTTTATTTGCCCGTCTTCATCTTGCAAAAGATACGTTCGGTTTCCGTGCAGAACGCCAGGCTGACCCTTCGTCAGCGATGCGCAATGTTCGAATGTATCAAGCCCTTTGCCGGCAGGCTCAACGCCTAACATGGAGACGCCAGGATCGGCGAGGAACGGGTGGAACAAGCCGATCGCATTTGAACCGCCGCCGACAGCCGCGACCAAGAGATCTGGCAGGCGCCCCTCTCGCTCCAAAATCTGCGCACGCGCCTCTCTGCCGATCACGGATTGCAAGGTTCTCACCATTTCCGGATAGGGATGAGGCCCCGCTGCGGTTCCGATCAGATAGTAGGTGTCGTCGACGTTCGAGACCCAATCGCGCAACGCCTCGTTCATCGCATCCTTGAGGGTGCAGTTGCCCGAGGTCACGGATCGTACCTCGGCGCCCAGTAGCCTCATTCTGAAGACGTTGGGCGCCTGTCGCTCGATGTCTGTCGCGCCCATGTATATAACGCATTGGAGACCGAAGCGGGCAGCCATCGTGGCGGTGGCGACACCGTGCTGGCCCGCGCCTGTCTCGGCGATGATGCGGCGCTTGCCCATCCGCAGGGCAATCAGAATCTGGCCGAGACAGTTGTTGATCTTATGCGAACCCGTGTGATTAAGCTCGTCCCGCTTCATGTAAACACGCGCGCCGCCAAGGCGCTCACTCAAGCGTTCAGCGAAATAAAGCGGACTGGGTCGGCCGACATAAGTTCGCGACATTTCGTCAAGCTGATCCCAGAAAGATTGGTCGGTCTTCGCTGCCTGCCAATTCTCGGTCACTGCGATCAGCAGTGGCATGAGCGTCTCCGCCACGAAGCGCCCACCAAACTTTCCGAAAAAACCGTTTTCGTCAGGCAAGGCGTTGGCGTTTACTGACATCGGATACATACTCTCACTCCTGGAATATCGTTCAATATGGAGTTGCCGGAATTCGGATCTCGCAAAAGGTAGGCTTGCAGCTCAACAATAACGCCCAAGCATTTGCTTCAGCGACAGTTTAGCACGCATATTGACCATCAGAAGCGAAGTACCACTGATCTTCCGCTGGATGAACAGTTTGTCCGGCGACGGCAGTTGCCAGCTGGAGCGATCTGATAGCAGCGAGGTGGCCCTATCCCGGATCAATCCCACGAACTTTCGATCGGCAAAATCAAAAATGCCATCGCCGCTCTTTTGCAGCTGAGCGACAACGATCTCGATAATCTCGTTAACTTCATGCGGGTGCTGGGTGGCTTGTGACGCGGAAACAAACCCCATAGTCATCAATGCATCACGAATGGAAGTCACGTCTTCGGTAAGCGTAGCGCGCAGCAGCCTCCGATAGTCAGCGGCACTTTCGGCTTCGATGACACGGGTCGCACCGAAGTCGAGTAGCGCAATACGTCCGGTCTCTTTTTGCCAACGATAGTTTGCGAAGTTCGGATCCGTCTGCATCAGGCCAAACTCCAACAGTTCTCGCAGCACGAGATCGAGTAGCGCGCCCATCGCCTCGTTTCGTATCGTCTGCGGAGCCGCAATCAGCGTCTCAATCGGCGCGGCCTCGAGGAAATCCATAGGAAGTACGGTCGGGTGCAGCAATCCATCCGCAGGTTTTGGTACGATGAAACGGCCGTCGCCTCTAAGCAGATCTTGATAGCGAACCATCATGTTCGCCTCACGCAGATAGTCGGCCTCGTCATGCAACTGACGCTTTGCCTCGGCGAGATACGGCGCGATATCGAGGGCGGACGGAAGCAGGCCTGACATCCTCAAAAGGGTAGCGACATTGTCAATGTCGGCATCGATGCTTTTGGCAACACCGGGGTACTGAACTTTGACGGCCAATTCCCGCCCCGAGGCGAGTTGTGCACGATGAACCTGGCCTATCGAGGCGGCTGCAATCGGCGTCATGTCGAAGCGGTTGAAACGGCGCCTCCACCCGGGACCCCAAGCCGACTCCAAGGTCTTTTCAAGTTGATGCTGTGGCATGAAATGCGCTCGATCGCGCAATTCGGCGAGTATCGCGGAGAGTTCGCTGGGTAGGATATCGCCGGCATCAAGCGATATCATCTGCCCCAGCTTCATCGCAGCACCTCGAAGCCGCGACAATTGCTCTGTAACCCGTCGTGCATTTCCGGGGGTCAGGATGAGATCGGAAAGATGCGGCCGCTCGCCGCGTGCCAGTCTTCCAAGACCCTCTCCCACGAAACCCGCCGCAACGCCGCCGGCCAGTTTTCCAAGAGCCGCAAGTCTGGTTAGGCGACTTTCGGGAACAGCGCGAAACCGATCCGTCATCGAAATATCCTTTGCAAATGTGGTCTGATCCGCAGGAAGCCGCGATACCCAGCTTCGAATATCGGAAAGGCAGGCGGCCAACCTGCCAGAAGCCCGATTGGGCGCAGCAGTGGTATAGCCCGCCACATAGCGGCGAACGCGGCGGCACCTGACAAAAGACGTCCGTCTTCCTCGGCATGAAATCGCGACAAAATTTCCGCTCGGTCTATCGGGCAAGATGTTGAAGCGTCGCATGCATCGACAAACAATATCGCCTTCCGCCGATGATCGAGCCACCGCATGAGTGCGATCTCGCGCCGGCAAAGCGGGCAGTTGCTGTCAAACCAGACAACGAGTTGCCTTGTCATCGCATGGTACCCGTTGCATTGATCAGACATGGAATTTTCTGTCTAAGGGCATAGAAGCCCTTATTGCAAAAAGGCCATGCCTCCTGATCCCAGCTTCGCAAGTGTTCTGCCAATTGCATTCCGTAGCCGGGAGCCTTTTGCCCCAACATATCGAGCCTTTGAGCTGTTGGACCAACAGACGCGAAGCCTGTGACGATCTGACTACAGCCCAGTGCTTTAGCAGCTCTGAGGCCTTCCTCCTCCGGCGATACGAGGACTGCAGCCCGCGGCCATGTGTTGGTTGCTCGTTTCAGCGCGTCATTCAACGCTAGACGATCTGTTTCGTACTCGGCCGACAGAACCGAAATCGCTTTGATGTCCATCTCACCCAACGCAGGCAGTCCTTCAAGCGAGAGGTCCTCAATTGTGATCAAAATCATCGCCGGCTGGGATGGATCCGGATCCCGAAAATCTCGAAGCGGAGAGGGGGGTGGTACGACGATGCCGTCAGTCGGGATGACCGCCCTCCGGGCAAGACCCGTGGGAGAGAACCGGCCGTTGGTCATGGCGCGTATGCGGTCAGCATCGGCAAGATAGGCTTTGCCTTTCGTGTGCAGTCCCGCGACCCAGCGCCAAGACAAGGTATTTGATGCCGGGTCGGAGTCAACGAGATGGCTGGACATGAAGGCGGCGCCCAGTTCCCAGCGCAAACCAAGTGTAAATGTCCAGATCGAGGCGAACTGCATCCTGGCCCAATTATGGAGATAACCGGTGTCTTTCAACTCCGCGACCCAGGCGTCGAAGCAGTCAATTTCGCTGAGACCAGCGCAGGCGTTTTCGTACATCTGGGACAAATCATGATCGACCTCAAGCTGCTCACGGGCTTTGTCCAACTCATCCAGATAGCCGGTCCACACCGCAGGTCGCTGCTCGAGCCAACCCTTCCAATATGTCCGCCAGAAAATCTCACTGATGAATTTTTCAGCTTGGACAATCCCGTGCCGCGCGACGACCGCCGCGACCACCTCGGCTTCACAGACGACCCGACGCCGAAGTGCTGCCGACAGCCGCGAAACATGCACATGCTGACCGTTGCCCCGATCGAAGTTTCGCAAACGGGCGTATTGCGAGCCCGCTGCGGGCAGGAATTCCTCCAGCCGTTGCAGCGCGTAATCGCGGGTTACGGGAAACTCTGTTTGTTTAGGAGGCGTTTCTTTCACGAGCATGGTTGTCTCAGATTTCGAATCAAAACTGTTACGCTGCCGGGCGGGGCACGGTTCAAATCTCAGGTGATTTGCCGCGAACACTCGCTTACCCCGGTACAGGAAGACAAACTGATCAAATTTTGGCTGCTTTCGAACGCCGGCAGCGATCCGAACAGAACTTTACATCGCCCCAGTTTTTTGCCCACTTTCGTCGCCAAGCGAAAGGCAACCCGCAGGCGAGACAGATTTTCATCGGCAGATCGGATTTCTTGACCATCTTCGGCACGTCGAAGCGCTCCTTGGTGGGTTTCTCGGAGGGATCAAACGCGCTGTCGATCACCGAGCTTTTCCAAAAACGCTGCTGCGCTTCGGCGGTAATCGTGCTTTTTGTCGTCATCCATCCGCCGCCAGGTGGAAAAGACCTGCGCGAGACGATGGTTCTTTGACAGCGCCGCTGCGTTACGATCCATGAAGTCCCAATAAAGCGCGTTGAAAGGACAGGCGTCATCGCCGGTTTTTTGGGAGACCTTGTATCGGCAGCCGTCGCAGTAATCAGACATCCGGGAAATGTATGCACCACTGGCCGCATATGGCTTGGATGCCATGAAGCCACCATCGGCGTACTGGCTCATGCCGATGACGTTGGGTAACTCGACCCATTCGAAGGCGTCCGCATAAACGGAGAGATACCATTCATGCACCTCATAGGGGTTGAGCCCCGCGAGCATCGAAAAGTTTCCGACCACCATCAGGCGCTGGATATGATGGGCGTAAGCATTGGTAATAGTCTTTTTGATCACATCCGAAACACAGGCCATGTCGGTGTCGCCGGTCCAGAAGAAGTCTGGGAGCGGTCGCTCAGCCCCGAAAACGTTGCTCTTTTCGTAACCGGGCATCTTCGACCAGTAGATACCGCGGATAAACTCGCGCCAGCCGATGATCTGCCGAATAAAACCTTCCACGGCGTTGAGTGGGGCGTCGCCCTCGATATAGGCTTGCTCCGCCTGACGGCAAAGTGTCAGAGGATCGAGCAGACCGATATTGATGTAGAACGATAAGAGCGCGTGATTGAGAAAGGGATCGCCGCTCAACATCGCATCCTGTGTTTCACCAAAATTCGGCAAAAAATCTTTAACGAACGCCTGCGCCGCCTCTTCGGCATCGGCGCGCGTTACTGCAAATGAAAAATTTGCGGTCGAGCCCATGTTTTTCGGAAAAGTTCTCGCAACGAGCTCAAGCACCTCTGTGGTCGTATTATCTGGGGCGAAGGCTGGATGCCGAAGCCGAAGAAGCTCGGGTCTCGCGGGCTTGCGGTTTTCGGCGTCGAAATTCCATCGTCCGCCCTCTGGGTCGTTCCCGTTCATAAGAAGTCCGGTCCGGCGGCGCATGTCCCTGTAGAAATATTCCATGGTCAGGGACCGCCGGTCACGTGCCCAATCCTGGAAATCGGCCTTCGAACAGAGGAAGCGGCCATCTGCTCGCATTTCGACCGGAACACCGAGCAATCCCTGCCATTTTCCCATCGCCTCGAGAACCCGCCACTCGGCGGCCTCGGTGGCTATGATCCGTTCAGGCAGCATAATCTTAGCAGCTCGCATGACCTCGCCGGTGAATGAACCGGAATTCTCAGGGTCGTCGAGCTTGGTGTAGCGGACATCGAAACCTCGATCGCGGAGTTCTGCCGCGAAGTGGCGCATCGCGGAGAAGATCAGCGCGATCTTCAGTTTATGATGATGAACGTATGACGCTTCTTCCAAGACTTCGCACATCACGATGACGTCGTGGTTCGGGTCAGCGCCATCGAGACTAGACAGTGAGAGCGATAGCTGGTCGCCGAGCACGAAGATCAGGTTGCGAACACGTTTCAACGAAGCCTCCTGCAAAGTCCCATCAGATCCTGGTCATCACCAAAGCAACTGTGAAGCGCGCTACCAAACGATTGAGCTTCCGTCATAGGCGAAGAACCCGCCAGTATTCGCCGGCTGGAGCCCGTCGAGCACTTGCAGGACTGATCGCGCGGCGTCGTCCGGCTTCGACCTTTCGTGGTTTGAGGAAAATGGATCCGACAGGGAGGTGGCAACACTACCTGGATGTATGGCGACGACCACCGATGCGGGATTTGCCCTGGACACTTCGATCGCGGCCGTATGGACGATCTGGTTAAGCGCAGCCTTGGAGGATCGATACGAGATCCAGCCGCCGAGCTGATTGTCGCCGATCGATCCAACGCGCGCCGAAAGGAAAGCGAAGATCACCCGCTTCTTTCTGTCGAGCAATGGAACGAAATACTTTAGTAGCAATGCCGGTCCAATGGCATTGACGGCGAACTGGTTCATCATCGCGTTTTGTGAGATTTGGCGGATCGACTTCTCCGGCCCGACACCGTCTATGGTGAGAGCACCCGTCGCGCAGACAATGAAGTCGAACGACATTGCTTGAAAGCAATCGGCTGCACGACGGACGGATTCCTCGTCAGTGATGTCAAGCTGATCATCACGGCGCGAAAGCTGAACCGTGTTTGAACAATTGGGATCGGCTTCCAAGCAATCGGCGATCGCATGGCCGATGCCGCCACTGGCCCCGATCACCAGGGCCGAGTATCCGGGGTCTAACGATGTCAGCAGCTTACCCGCCATTTAACGTACTCCCTGCAGATCGGATGGATCCAGCTCGGACAATCAGCCGCGAGCCAGCATCATGAAGCGCGACTGATCCTGTGCAGAGCCTTCAAATTGGCCCATGAATGTCGTCGTTATCGTTTTGGCACCCTGCTTTTGAATGCCGCGCATCGCCATGCACATATGCTCTGCTTCAATCATGACGGCCACGCCTTTTGGTCGCAGGCTCTCGTCGAGAGCTTTCGCGATCTGCGACGTCATTGTTTCCTGCGTCTGCAACCGTCGAGCAAAAAGGTCGACCAGCCTCGCCATTTTGGAAAGTCCCAGCACGCCGTCTTCCGGGAAATAGGCGATGTGGGCAACACCATGGAACGGCACCATATGATGCTCACAATGCGAGTGAAATGCGATATCCTTGACGATTACCATGTCGCTGTAACCGGCGACATCTGAGAACGTTCTTGCCAGGACGTCTTCGGGCGCTGCGTCATAGCCGGCGAAAAGTTCCCGATACGCTTTGGCGACGCGCTTCGGGGTGTCGAGGAGGCCCTCTCGGGTCGGATCGTCCCCAGCCCAGCGGATCAACGTCCGCACGGCGGCCTCCGCTTCTTCCTGGGTAGGTGTGTCCGCGGCCGCTAGAAACTCGGTATCGTTGACGATTGCGTCCATCAGAAATGTCCTTTGTTTCCACAACAGCGTTGCTACGACGCTACCCATCGGTCGGATCAAATTTCCGGGCAGATTAGGTTCCAATTTTGATCTGTTTCGCCATGACGTCGTAAGCACGATGTTAGCGTGGAGCAGAGATATGGCGCGAAGGATCGTGATCGTTGGAAACGGCTCATTTTCGCGAGGGCAAGCGCGGGCAATCGATAACAGTGATCTTGTCGTTCGCTTCAATGGCTGCCGCTCGGTCGGCGAGGGCGGCCTTCGAACCGATATCGTCTCGGTCTGCAACACAGGTCGTCCCGCTGCAGCGATGATCGGTGAAGCCACATGGCGCAACAGCCCAGCCGTAATGAGTGCTGCCGAGATCTGGTGCGTTCGCGAGGCATCGAAGTTTGCCGAAATCAAACCGGCGCTCGCGATACAGTATCCCGAGCTCGGCGACTTCTGTGACGATTATACGGAAAGCTTTGCAAGCTTTGCCACCAACACCGGCAAAAGCTTTGCGGTGATTCCTCGCCGATATCATGATCTCTTGGATTTGGAGCTGCGAGGGCTCATGCCGGGCGCCTACGTTGTGCCGAGCTCTGGGTTAATCACGATCGCCTATGTGATTGGAGAGGTTGCAGCGCCTGGCGATCAGGTTTTACTCGCTGGGTTCTCGCATCAGGGATGGGATGGGCATCCGTTCGACGCCGAGCGCGGCTTCGTCGATCGGCTGATCGCGCAAGAGCAATTGCGGAGGCTGTGAAGCCGGACGTTTGCGGAGCAACGGTCAGCAGATACAATGACTAGGGGCAGCAGCAGAAATGGGAGGAGTGAATCGAATGGCGGAACGGCCGCGAGTTGGGGTTATAGGGGCGGGTATCGCGGGACTGACTGTTGCCAGGTCACTGCAGACAATCGCAGACGTGATCGTTTTCGAAAAAGGCAGAGGCTTCGGCGGTCGGATGGCGACACGCAGAATTGACGGGGTCTCGTTCGATCACGGGGCACAATATTTCACGGTACGAGATCAGGATTTTCGTAAGGAGATGGATCAGGCTTGCGGCGTGGGTTTGGTCAAGCCGTGGACGGGCGATGTGGTATCGTTGAGCGTAGGTGGTCCGGCGCGACACGTGGTTCCAAGCATGACGAGGTATGTTGCCGTTCCTTCTATGACCGCGTTGCCGAAAGCGATGGCCGAGGGCCTCGACATCCGTCTTGCCAGCCGGGTGGCAGAGATCGGCGGAGAGCCCGGTCGGTGGCTTATACACTCCGGCGAACTTGTGGAGGGGCCGTTCGACTGGATCGTTGCGACTGCGCCAGCGCCACAAAGTGCGGTGCTCTTGCCCGCCAGCTTTTCCCACCATGAAACCTTACGCGAGGTTGGCATGCACGCATGTTTCACGCTGATGATTAAGCGAAATTCTCGCGTTCGAGAGCCCTTCGCCGCCGCTCATGTGTCGGATCCAGTTATCGGATGGATAGCCTATAACGACTCAAAACCGGCCCGTACAAAGCCCGCTTCTCTTGTTGTTAATTCCAATGGCGTCTGGGCCGATGCCAACGTCGACGTGCCTTTTGATGCGGTTCGCAAACAAATGATTGAGGCTTCTAAGCGCCACATCCCGATTGAAGCATCGGAAGCTGAAAGTGCGGTTCTTCATAGGTGGCGTTACGCGGACGTTCACAATCCCGCTCGCCAGTCGTTCCTGTTGGACCGGGATACCCAGCTCGCGGCCTGCGGCGATTGGTGCATCGCCGGGCGCGTCGAGGCGGCGTACGTTAGCGGGTTGGCGCTGGCGGATGCCCTTAACGGCATAGTGGGTCAGTAGGATGGGCAAAAGGCACCGTCGCTTGGCGATCGTCTTGACGTATTTGGGAACGATGCCGTTTTGGCTGCTGATACTCGTTTCAATTTTCGCGCCGCAGTTCGAAGCGCAGAGTGCATTCATCGCTTATGGAGCAATTATCGCCTCGTTCATGGCGGGAACGCTTTGGCGTAGCGCACTCAACGTTCGGGGGAAAATCTTTATTTCCCTGTCCAGCAACGTTTTGGCATTGGTCGCATTTGCGACGCTTCTCACCGGTTCCATCACACTCGGCCTTATAGCTCAGATGATTTTGTTTGGTGTTCTCCTCGTCGTTGACGCCCAGACGATCGCCGCAAACAGTGACCTGCGGTGGTACCTGAAGGTTCGCGAAAGGGTGACGTTAGCTGTTGTTATCGCTTACTGCTTGATGACGCTTGTTTCGGTCCTATAAGCGGAGCGAAACTCGATTGAGGCTGGATGGGTTGCCCGAGGCAGTCAGACTCCGCATTGTTATATTCGAAGACACGCAACATCGCGCCGTTAGCGGGGCATATTTAGCACCAGCTTTGAAGATCTGTCTTGCAGCTCATCAGATGAGCCAAAGAAAGGCTGCATTGATAGAGATGCAAGCTGTGGACGGATCATATCACAAGTTGTTGCGCTCTCTGGACCTTCCCAAACTCACAGGTTTGTTAGTCAGAAACTATCGCTGCGCGGGGAACTCTAGCTGACGCACGTCGTAACCCAACTCGCTCGCCTTTTGGACCATGCGTTGAAGTTTGCTCTTCGAAGGTACGGATCGCGCGTAGATCCAGAGGTCGGTCATCGAGGGGTTGGCGCTGATGAACCAGGATTTATCCGGGGACTTGTACAACACCCAGTAATTGAATGTGATGAACCAGGGATAACGGACGCGCATTTTGGCGTTGGTCGTTTCAAAATCAGTGACGGTGCCGATACCTTTGACGGTCTTCAAGCGGCCTTTTGGCGTATCAACCCTGCAACCATCCTCGACGAGGATCTCGCTACGCGACGGTCCCTGACGATATGTCGAATAGCCAGCAACACAGCCGTCGGTCAGATACATCGGTCTTCGGGCGATTTCCAGCCATGTGCCGCGGTAATGGTCTGGTTCGACCTTCACGACATCGGGTTCGGCCCTTGCGAGGCACGTTGCCGACGCAACGACGGCGAGAGCGAGAAGTAGCGGCCGTATGCTATGGATATGATTTTTCATCGAGATCTCCTGGATCGTTAATTTGTAGTTGAGTTCCTGATGTCGCTTATCGGCGCCAAATCCCCGCGTATCGTAGCCCAATGAAGGTCATCAGGCTCGCGACTGCGAACGAATTGAGACTGAATAACGTAGACAAATCGCCGTCGCTCCATACGTGCAACGGCGCACCAGTGAGCGATCGCGAAGCGACAAAAACGGCGAAAACGAAGGCAGCTATGCCTCGCTGCCACCATTTCTCATCGGGATGAAATGAAATCGCCGCCAGCATGATGCAGGCCCCAAAAAACAATTCTGTGCCGGAGTTCTGGCCGAACAGCTTCGTCTCGAACCATGTATCCAGTGTTCCAATTAGAGGTAGCGCGATTCTAGCAGCTAGCGGCGAACGCGTCGCAAGAACAGGGATCACCAGCATGAGCGGGGCGGCTGCCAAGGTCCAAAGTGACGCAGACACACCATTGCCAACGAGATACCAGACATAGAGCGGATAGAAGGGTTTGTTTGCAATGATCACCCAGGCGATCGTGACCGTCGCCTGTGTCAGGGGATCTAGGCGTTGGTCGATAGCGTTCATCTGGTCGGCGCCATCAAATAGTGTCCGACACCCCAGACGTCGCCGCTATCGTGACCGAACAGCCCCGCGGTGGAAAGAAAAAACAGCCGCCAACGGCGCTGCCACAGGGCAGCGTCAGCTCCGTACACCTCGTTTAAAATCGGGCGGATTTTCTCGACATTCCGATCGAAATTGGCGAGCCAGTCGAGCGCGGTCCTGCGATAATGCATGCCAGACCAACGCCATTCCGCTTCTACCCGGAAGAGATAGCCGAACCTATGTGGCAGATCATGAGCCGGCATGATTCCGCCTGTGAAGAAATGCTGTGCAATCCAGTCTGCAGGATCGCCGCGGTCGAAGCGGTAGGATCTGTTCTTGTGAGTGAAGACGTGGAGGAAGAGCTTGCCGTCCGGCTTGGTCCAGCCGCGAATACGATGGAGTAGGGCGTTCCAGTTCGACATATGCTCGAACATCTCCACTGAAACCACGCGATCGAACCGCTCGTCGGTCTCAAACTCGTTCATATCGGCAGTGATAACGTCGAGATTGCTGATGCCATGCATGTTTGCGACGCTGAGAATATGCGAGCGCTGCGACGCCGAATTGGATACTGAGAGAATACGAGCCTTCGGAAATTTCAGTGCAAGGTGGAGCGAAAGCGAACCCCAGCCGCAACCAAGCTCAAGGATTTCCATGCCATCTTCGATTTCAGCATGTTTAACGGTCTCCGCGAGCGCGAGCGCCTCCGCTTCGGCAAGTGAGGTCGTGGCGTCGGGATAAAGACAACAGGAATACTTCCGCTGCGGACCGAGGACTTGCGCGAAAAACTCTGCCGGTACCTCGTAATGCTGACGGTTGGCTTCTACCGTATGAGTGGCGACGGGAAAGCGATCCATCTCATCCACGAAAGCCTGTTCAGCCTCATTGGTTGTCGACAAAAGCCGTCGTTTCATCCTGCTGCAAAGTAAATCTATCGCTGCGAGGGATATCCCGTCTGGTATGGGGGTGCGTTCAGCGGTGTTGATGGCAAAAGCCAGCATGTTCATGGAGCGTCTCCGCGGGGAATGGACGAGGGTTTGCGGCGCGGGCCGGGGAAGAAGGCGTTGACGCGCTGCTGTTGGGCACGAAACCTAGCGCCGCGCGTTCGCAGCATATAATCTTCAAGGGGCGGAATACCGGAGACGTGAACAAGCAGCCAATACATCATGGCCGGAGCCAACAGCGATAACCAGCTCCATATCGACCCAGATAGCGCAAAGAGGGGAAGGCAGCACCAGAACAGCCATTCGAAGAAATAATTTGGATGGCGGGAGTAGCGCCATAGACCCAGCTCGCAAACGCCTGTTCTGGCGCCGGGGGACTTCCTAAAGCGAGCCAATTGGGCATCCGAAGCCGCCTCGCCCCCCAAGGCAATAAAGCCAACCCCGATGGCAATGAAATCCAGAGTGCGAAGGAGATTTTCGCCATTGGCTGCTGCCAGATAGACGGCCAAGACAAGAACGAAAGCGGCAATCGCCTGCACTTGCAAGAACACGAAGAGCCGCCATGGCGCGCTATCGCCCCACTCCTCGATAAATTTCGCGTAGCGGGGGTCCTCTTTCGCACCTCTGGTGCGCGCGCCAATATGGCTGGCGAGCCTGAGCGACCAGAGTGCCACGAACATCAGCACCATTATGCGACGACTGGTATTACCATCGGCGAAGATTGCCGCCGCGATGCCGCCGGCCCCCACAGCCAGAGACCAAATCGTGTCAATCCAGCCGCTGAGGCCGGTCGTGCGCTGTATCACCCACGCGCCAGCCATCGCCACAGAGAGCCCAATCGCGATGATCACTAGAGGATTGATGTCCATCATATTCCCGAGAACGATTTGCTTCCGAGCGCCTCTACGCCGGTTGCGGCAACTCGGTTTGCGGACCGCAATCAAAAAATGCGAAAAAATCTGCGCGTGAGAGAACCGCTGCGAAGCACGTCCGTAAAGACTGGCAATTCTTCAATTTGTAGAGAGAGGATATTTATGGCATTTGGAGATCGCGGCAACGGTTCGCGCCGTCTCAAGGTTGGGATTATCGGCAGCGGCATTTCAGGTCTTTCCGCCGCCTGGCTTTTGGCAAAACATCATGACGTGACCATATTCGAGGCTGCGGATCGGATTGGTGGGCACAGCAATACAGTGAAGTTTACGGCCGAGAGCGGCGAGGTTGCGGTCGATACCGGCTTCATCGTCTACAACGAAGTGACCTATCCCAATCTCACGGCGCTGTTCGACACCCTGGACGTCTCAACAGCAGCCTCCGATATGTCATTCGCTGTATCGCTCAACGAGGGGCAATTTGAATACTCCGGTGGCACAGGACTTGGCCTGTTCGCCCAATGGTCAAACGTCGCCAGTCCCCGCTTTTGGTCGATGATACGCGATCTCCTGCGCTTCTATCGCAGCGCGCCGCGGGATCTCCCAGTGATGGGCGGCATTTCTCTCAACGACTATCTTTCTCGCAATGGGTACGGACGCGCGTTTCGCGAGGACCACCTTTATCCCATGGCGGCGGCCATCTGGTCGACGCCCGCCATGGAGGTCGGCGCCTACCCTGCCGCCAGCTTTGTCAAATTCTGCTGCAACCACGGACTTCTTGCTCTTTGGAATCGACCAACGTGGCGCACGGTAAGGGGCGGCAGTCGGGAATACGTAGCGCGGATGACCGCAGGTTTCGCTGACCGCGTACGGCTCTCGACACCAGTCCAGCAAATCCGCCGTCTTAGCGACCACGTCCAAGTCCGCGACGTATTCGGCAAACAATATCTGTTCGATGACGTTGTCGTTGCGACGCATTCGGACCAGGCGCTTCGCATGTTGGCCGACCCCAGCGAAGAGGAGCGCAGGATCCTCGGAAGCTTTCGCTACTCGCGGAACGAGGCCATTCTCCATGGCGATACCACCTTCATGCCAAGGCGCCGTGCAGCCTGGTCAAGCTGGAACTACGTCGCCGATGGGAGAGGTTCGCACCAGCAGGATCAGCCAAAGCCATCGATCACCTACTGGATGAACAAGCTGCAGCCGCTGGGCGCCGCGCCGCCGACCTTCGTTACGCTCAATCCGAACCGTCCACCACGCGCCGAGACGATCATCACCACCGAGACCTACGAGCATCCGGTTTTCGATCTCGCGACGGAGAGAGCTCAGCGCGAAATCTGGTCGCTTCAGGGCGCACGCAAGACATGGTTTTGCGGCGCGCATTTCGGCTCCGGTTTCCATGAGGATGGCATTCAGGCGGGGCTCGCCGTCGCTGAAGATCTCGGAGGCGTGCGACGCCCATGGAAAGTCAGCCATGAAAGTGGGCGCATCGCTCGCATGCCAGCGACGCGGTCGCTCGACCGAATGGCTGCTGAGCAGGAGGTGCTCGCATGAGGATCACAAGCCGGCGGTCGTGTCCCAATCATTCGGGCTGTTCGGTCTCTTGCCGTTCAAACGTAAATCGCGGCGAGGGTGTATCCCATGGCGCAATTTGACGAAGCGGCGGCCAGCCTACCGATTGCATGTGAGGCTAAGGAGCCGAGGGTCGGTATTGGCGGTCTTGTATTTCGACGCATGATGAGGGGCATCCGGTACGGCCAGCTTACGGTCGTCCTGCCGAACGGGAAGGCCGTAATAAAGACCGGGACTGAGGACGGACCCGATGCGACGATTATCATTGACAGATGGCGCGCGCTTCGCAGGCTAGTGGTTTCGGGCGATCTTGGCGCGGCAGAAGGATACATTGAGGGCGACTGGACCACGCCGGATCTGACGGCGCTTATAAGATTGGCGGCCATTAATGCGGATCTACTGGCGTCAGCTCTTTCCGGGACCCCGGTAGCAAGACTGGCCGGCCGGCTGCGTCATATCCTGAATGCCAACACCCGGCGCGGAAGCCGCCGCAATATCGAGGCGCATTACGATCTCGGCAACGAGTTCTATGAGCAATGGCTTGATGGCTCGATGCTCTATTCCTCGGCCGTATTCGAAAGTTCCACGCAGACACTAGAATCGGCGCAGCGAAATCGGCTCCAGATCATCCGCGACAAGCTGGACGTCTCGGACGGGCAACGCGTTCTTGAGGTCGGCTGCGGCTGGGGCGCTCTGGCGCTCGACCTCGTGAACCACTCCAATGCTCACGTGCTGGGTATAACCCTGTCGCCTTCGCAGCTCGAGTGGGCGAACCGCGCCGTAGAGTTGGCGGGTAAAGCAAGTCATGTTGAATTGCGGCTGCGAGACTACCGGGATGTTGACGGTCAGTTTGATCGAATTGTTTCCATCGAGATGTTCGAAGCGGTTGGTGAAGCCTATTGGCCGGATTACTTCGCGATGATCAAGCGGTGCATGGCATCAGGCGGGCGAACCTTGCTGCAGGTCATCTCGATCGAAGAGGCCCGGTTCGATGCCTACCGCGGCAGCACCGATTTCATTCAAAGGTACATCTTTCCGGGCGGATTTCTGCCGTCCGATGCGGCGCTTCGACGGGCTGTCGCGGAGGCAGGGCTCAAGCTGACCGACGTCGAGCACTTCGGCAAATCCTATGCTCGTACCCTCCGCGAATGGCGCACGCGGTTCCACGCGAATTGGCCGGCCATTGCGGACCTCGGCTTCGACGAGACGTTCAGGCGGATGTGGCACTTTTATCTTTGTTACTGCGAGGCAGGGTTTGAGGAGGAGATTATCAATGTCGGACTTTATACGATCGAGCATGCCTGAAACGGCGCACCAAGGCAGGAACAGAACGAAATCATTTGCCTGGGCAATTCCCGTTATTCTCATTGGAGCGGCATTCCCTGCTGAAGCCTCCGATATAAACGGCAACTGGGCCCGCGGAGACGGGAATGCGCGTGTGCGGATTGCGCCTTGCGGCGCCGATATATGCGCGGTCAACACTTGGATAAGGCCTGGCACGCCGAAGGAGAAGGAAGGCGACAAACTGGTTATGTCCATCAAGGAAGACAGCGAGGGAAGCTACTTCGGCACCGCTTTCGATCCTCAACGCGACCTGAGCTACAAGCTGACCGTTAAAGTCGACGGCGATAGAATGACCACGAAAGGCTGCGTCATTGCTGGTTTGATCTGCAAGGGCGTGGACTGGACGCGCATAAACTGAGCTTGGAAATCCATCTGGGAGCCCCGTATGAAAACTTACCTGACCGCATATACCGCAACGCTGATCGCCTTCGTCGCAATCGATTTCGTATGGCTGAGCACCATGGCCGACCGTCTTTATCGACCGACGTTGGGCGACATGCTTGCGCCACAGTTCCGGCTGGCGCCGGCAGTGGCATTCTACCTCGTCTACGCCGCCGGGCTGACCTTCCTCGCTGTCAGGACGGGTTTGACGTCAGGATCGATGACGACAGCAGTCATCTACGGCGCTGCCGTCGGCTTCATGGCTTATGCCACCTATGACCTGACCAACCAGTCCACCCTGAAGAACTGGTCAACTGTCTTGACTGTTGCCGACCTTATCTGGGGAACGGTCTTATCGGCGGCAGCATCAGGCGTCGGGTTTTGGGTCACTCAGCGGATCTTTGGCGCTGTGACGCGCCTCTAAACTCCGCACTCTACGTACGCGGGCAGGCGCGATCGAAGTCCAAGCAGATACTTCGAAGCAAATTTAATAGCCATTTTTTGATCCAGCAGCCAGTTCACGCGTAGGTTACACCATGAATATGCAGATGCCGCTTCGAACCGGAGTACTTCGACCCACATGCGCTGACGCGAAAGTGTGGCCGTCGACGTCAGGCGGGGCGCGAAAGGTCGGAAAGTTGGAGGAAGAGACCCTTAGCTTAGATGCCGAGCGGATTAGGGCGCTGATGTCGGCTGTGGCAGAGTCACGCGATATCGTGGCGTTCGAACTCCTATACAGGCACTTCTATCCGCGCGTACGCTCTTACATGATCAAGATGACGAGAGGAAACCGGATACTGGCAGAGGAGCTGGCGCAGGAGACTATGATGCGCGTCTGGCACAAGACGGCGCTTTTCGATCCGTCCAAGGCCCAGGCGTCAACCTGGATATTCACGATCGCCAGAAATCAGATGATAGACTCTGTTCGAAGAGCGATAAAGCCTGACTTCGATCCAAACGATCCGGCGTTCGTCCCGGATGAGTTCGAGGCTGCTGACGTGTTGATCGAGCGACAGCAAAGCGCTGCAGCGCTTAGGCGGGCGATGACGACTTTGAAGGGCAGATATGCGGAAGTGCTGCGCATGTCGTTCTTCGAAGGTCTCACACATTCGACGATCGCAGAAAAACTAAACCTCCCAATTGGAACGGTGAAATCAAGGATACGACTTGCATGCGAGAAACTGCGTACAGCGCTTCAGGACGAAGCCAAATGATCGAACATCATCTGGACGACGACATGCTCCAGCAATATGCGGCCGGTACCCTGGCTGAAGGCTGGAGCGTTGCTGTGGCGACCCATCTTGCTCTGTGCCCGGCATGTAGATCGAAGCTGTCGATCTTCGAAAGCATTGGGGGTTATTTTATCGAGAGTGAAACTGTTGATGAAGCCGACCTCTCGCAAAGCTGGGATAGCCTCAAGGCAAAGATCGATGCGGGCCAGATCGACAAGGTTGTGCCAATCAAAAAACGGTTTGTTTCTGATCAGACATACCCGGAACCGTTGAGGACCTACATCGACGCAGCCGGCGGTCTAAGGTGGCGCCAGCTCGGGCGCGGCGCTGCCCAAATGATGATACCGACCGCCGACGAAACGACAACAGTGCGACTGCTCAAGATTCCTGCCGGTCAGCCTGTCCCGGAGCATTCTCACCGGGGCGTGGAATTAACGCTGGTGCTTGACGGGAGCTTTAGCGACGAGGTTTCGACATTTTCGCGAGGTGATGTCGAGATGGCAGACGACAGCTTGATGCATCAACCAAAGGCTGATGCGGGCAAAGACTGCATTTGTCTTGCCGTTACCGAGGCGCCGCTACGATTCAAGAGCAGGTTTTTGCGGTTGATACAGCCAATCCTCGGAATTTAACGGTCAGTATCATCGATCGAGCAATCGCAGGCCTGCCCACAACCTATAATACAGATCATTTTGCACGATCTTTCTTGGATTTTTTGAACCGGAGCGGCCGTCATTCGTAGAATCCCCTACCGAGCCAAGAGGCCGGCATTGAGAGGAGATGATCATGAAAAAGTTTCTGGTAGTTTCGGCAGTCGCGTTGGCCAGCATGATGACAGGCAGCTTGGCTGCGTATGCCGCAAACCCTAAGGTCGGTGGAGCGGCGATGTTCGAAGACAAGAACATCGTCGAAAACGCTGTTAATTCGAAGGATCACACGACGCTCGTCGCTGCCGTCAAGGCTGCGGGCCTGGTGTCCACGCTTGAAGGGAAGGGGCCGTTTACCGTGTTTGCTCCGACCAACGAAGCCTTTGATGCGCTTCCGAAAGGGACCGTCGAGACGCTTCTCAAGCCTGAAAACAAGGACAAGCTCGTCAAAATTCTGACGTGCCACGTGGTCGCCGCTGATGCCATGGCCAGCACCGTCGCGAAGATGATCAAGGATGATGGCGGCGAACATGACATCAAGACCGTCGGCGGCTGTGTTTTGAAGGCCAAGGACAACAAGGGCAAGATTACGCTCACCGACGAGGCGGGAGGGACGGCGACCGTGACGATCGCTGACGTCAAGCAGTCGAACGGCGTGATCCACGTCGTCGATAAGGTTCTACTTCCCAAGATGTGATCGGAAGCGCCGGGCCGAGTTATCGGCCCGGCCTTTTTCACTATCTAAATACCTTATTTACTCGTTTAGGTATTGGGCGCGTTCGAACGCCATCCAAGTTTGATGCATAGATGTTCACCGGCGGCAACACCACTACGGGCACTTTCAAATGGCCCTTCCAATATGGTGGTTTTACCACGGAAAATCACGATAACGGTCTTTGAGACCGGATCGTAAAACACGCTCATTCCGTCTTCGTAGCTCATCGATGACCTCCTTCAAAGAAGGGCCGGCGGAGGGGCCGCCGGCCCCCGCGGATCCGATGCCGATCCGCGTCAGCTCCTGGGGTAGGGAGCCGGTTCCATCGCTGTAGGGCTGTGCAATGGAACCACCTTATTACGGAATGCTCGAACCCTGGATCAAAGCTGAAAGAGATTAATGGGGTCAGCGTCATCCCCTCGGCGGACCGCGGGAAAGCAGTCGCTGCAAAGTCCGGCGATGCAGTCTAAGAAGCCGCGCCGTCATAGAAATGTTATTCCCGGTTTCAGCAAACACGCTGTTGATGTGTTCCCAGCGGACCTGTTCTGCGGACTTTAGGCATGGCGTCTCGGTTTCGCCCTGTTGAGAGTAAATTCCAAGCACCTCCAAGATCTCATCCACGTCAGCGGGTTTGCTTAAGAATTCGGTCGCACCAAGTTTCACCGCGGATACAACAGCGCGGACGTGGCCGTATCCAGTAAGCACAAGCGACTTGGTGTTGGGCGATACTTCCTTGCAAAGCTTCACGAGTTCAAGACCGCTGTCGTCACCGATGCGCAGATCAGTTATCAGTATATCGAGGCAACCGCGATTGATTACGGCGCCCGCTCTCTCGATTGTTGTGCAGATTTCGACATTCAAACCACG
>JUHI01000038.1 GCA_000799755.1 Martinezella tropici | reverse complement strand
CGCAGGGCAAGATCGAGCGTTGGCACCAAACGCTGAAGAACCGCATCCTCTTGGAAAACTACTTCTTCCAGGAAGACCTCGAAGCCCAGATCGCGGCCTTCGTCGAGCACTACAATCATCGCCGATACCACGAGAGCCTCGACAATCTCACTCCGGCCGACGTCTACTTCGGACGCGGCCAGACCATCCTGCTCGAACGTGAAAGGATCAAACGAGACACTATCCGACAGCGCCGCTTGAACCACCAGGCCAAAGCGGCTTAAATCAACCCGCAAACTGAGCCGGAAACTCCATTCTTCCAGAGCCCAAAAAGTCTCAAATCATTCGACGACGGACAGCAGCGACAAACGGCTCGTCGCCGAAGGCATTTGAGAACGAAGAGGTGGGATCATAAGCGAGCAGCTTCCAGTTTAGATGCCTCGTCGGATTCAAGAAGCGCGAAGATCGGCCGGACCAAACCTTCGAGGAGCTCCTTCTCCGGTCTGGCGCGCGCCAGAACCCGGACGCCAAGCAAGGTCGCAAGCAGCGTACGCGAGAGATCGGATGCCTCCTGTCGTCGGCTGATAGTTCCATCCTCCTGGCCTCTTGTCACACACCGCAAAAAGAAACCTTCAACCTGGATAAGGACACCGGCCACCACGCGCTGAAACTCCTCGTCGTGTGGCGCCACCTCGAGCGCGGAGTTGACAAGCATGCAGCCCTTCCTTTTGGTGTCGCTCAGTGAACGGGCGATAATCTCACTGAAAAATGCGCGGATCGCGTCACGAGGCGGCTTCGGTTCGAAGCGCCCGACACGCTCCATGAAGCTGCGCGCGACATAGAAATCCAAAGCCCGACGATAGACTGCGCGCTTGTCGCCAAATGCATTGTAGATGCTTGCGGTCGTCAATCCCATGGCCTGCGCGAGATCGCGGATCGATGTCGCTTCATACCCCCGCTCCCAGAATTGTTCCACGGCGAGTGCCAAAACCATTTCCTCATCGAACTCTCTTGGCCGGGCCATCCGTTCATCTCATACGCAATTGAAGACGCCGATTGCATAAACAGCAGAGCATGCCAGACTATTTTATAACGAATGAATTAAAACGCAATCCGGGAACGCCCCCGTGGATCCGCTTGTACGAAGAGCTCTCTCGATGTTCCCGGACCGGCGAAACCGCCGGACGTGCATTGGCCTCATTGACGCGGAAACGCCCCATCAAGAAATGACATGACGTGCTTCCAGTTTTCTGCCGCGCCAGCTGGATCCGCGTCTACCCGCAATGTCGAGGATCCATGAACTCCAATTGCCGGAATGTATTGGACTGCTTTGTGGCCCGGCACCGCTCTTGCAAGTGCCCCGCCGCCTTGAACCTCGTCACTGTCAGGTGAGGAAGTGATGAAAACGGGAATGGTGAGCCTCGCCGCTTCCTTCTCGATCGAATAACCCTTGATGTATTCAGCGGGCGAAAAGGCCAGCAGCGCTTTGACCTCCGGATGGCGCTCAGCTGCGATGAAGACTAGCGCTGACGAATAGCTCGATCCCCAGGCGGCAAGCGGGCCCGAAGTACGGGTGCAGCCATAAGCGATCGCCGCCTCCAGATCAGGAAGCGTGTCGGCATAGCTGGGCGTGCCAGCGACGCCTGCGGCGGTTTCGTTGATGCCTCCGAAGAGATTGCCGCCCGAACGCTGATCGATTGCCAGAGTGGCAAAACCCGCCTTGTTGAGAATGGGTGCCAGGGGAGAATATTCGCTCTTGTTCGAACCGGCCATGTGAAACAACAGGATGAGCGCGCGCGGGTCTCCTTGCGCGCGTCGGAAGTCGCCGAATATCGTTACACCGTCCCGTGTCTTGAAGGAGACTGGCTCTGCAAGCGTTGAAATGACAAATGCCGGATGGAGGACCATTGCCAAAGCGAGCGAGACGGATCGTAGCGGGTTCATGATTTCTCCCAAGAAAAGTCGACGTGACTCTCCCCTCTACGAAGACGGGCAAAGGTCCGTTACCGCACAAGGATTTGATCGCGGAAATGTTACCTTCCGCAAGCTCGCGATCACAAGGGTGTGAGGCTGTAACAATGCGCGGCATCCAGGCGAAGTTCAATTGTCAGCGGCAATTGCTCGGCGCAACACAAGTTTGGGAGCCTCTCGATGAAACATCATAGCCTGACCCTGGGATTGGTCTTCTTGTCTTTGCTGACGGCGGCCTGGGCCGCCCCGGCAGTGGCGGATGATCGACAGCCGATCGTCGTCGAGCTCTTCACAAGCCAAGGCTGCTCGTCCTGCCCTCCAGCCAATGCCAATCTCATCAGGATCAGCGGCCGAAAGGACATTCTCGCACTGAGCTTTTCGGTGACTTACTGGGATTATCTGGGATGGAAGGATACGTACGGACGAGCGGAGTTCACCCAGCGTCAGGTGGCCTACGAGCCAGCCCTGCACCAGCCGGGCCCCTATACCCCCCAAATGGTCGTTAACGGCACTGCAACGGCAGTCGGAAATAATCTGGCCGAGCTGGAATCACTACTCGGCAGTGTCCCTCTCCTGCACGGTCCCGACTTGAGCCTCAATCCAGGTGCCGTTGAGATCGCCAGTGGATCTCAAACCGTCATTGCCGATGTCTGGCTGGTGCGTTATGATCCCCGGCTCCAGACCGTGCCGGTTGCAAGGGGTGAAAACAGCGGCGCGGCGCTGCAGCATATCCACGTGGTTCGTCGGCTGGAGCGGCTCGGCATATGGGATGGGCACCAGGCCCATTTTCTCCTGCCCGCTCCTGATGCCGGATTGAAGACCGCCGTTCTGGTGCAACAGCAAAATGGCGGTCATATTCTTTCGGCGATCACAGATTGACCGGGCCGTCAGTCCAGCCTTGCATCCCGGTATCGTGACGCCGGACACTGTCTGGAAACAACCACGCCCTTCGTACTGAGGACGTAGAGTTACGTGATGGGTATCCGTCGCCAGAGGGCAGCGCTACGGTGGCAATTGTACCGCAGCGCGTGCCTCCCGGTTAGAAATCTTTCGACCAGTTGCCCGTCTCAAACAGTCCGGGCAGCAGGGTAGTTAGATGGAAACATAGCCCGTTTTGATTCCTCATCATCCGTGGTCTTGAAGCTATGGTCCCGACCCATGTTCCGAGCACGAGCGACGGCGGGACGCGAATCGACGGATTCAAAGAGCCTCTTTAGGTTCGGGTAGGAGGCCAGCGGATTGTCCAGCCCCTTGAGAACGCGCGACGCCCGGTCCAGCCAACCCCAAGCCGACATATCCGCAATCGTGTATGTATCGCCTACAATGAAGGCTCGTCCGTCGAGATGATCATTGAGAACCTGATAGTGGCGCTCGGCCTCGCGGCGGTAACGATTAACGGCATAATCGAGACCCTCCGGTGCAGCATATTGGAAATGAACTGCCTGACCCGAGAATGGGCCCAGGCCGGAGCCGAGGAAGAGCAGCCACGAGAGCAACTCTGGCCGGTCTTCCGCCGAACCTAGGAACTTTCCGGTCTTTTCGGCGAGGTAGAGCAGGATCGCCGTTGAGTCGAATACACGGGCCTCTTTGCCGCCGGGACCGTCCGTGTCCACAATTGCCGGAACTTTTCCGTTCGGATTGATGGCTCGAAACCATTCGGTATGCTGGTCGCCTTTGCGCGTATCGACCGGGATTAGCTCGTATGCGAGCCCGGTTTCTGCCAGGAAGAGTGCGACCTTGGCCGGATTTGGCGTCGGATGAAAATAAAAGCGGATCATGTCGTGCTCCCAAATTAGAAGGCCGGTCGTTGTTGCGGTCCTCGACAGGACGAAGAAATCGGCCAAACGTTTATGCTAGTTGAATGCCAAAGCGGTCAGTGCCTTCAGGATCGAAGCAGGTTCGAGTCGCTTGCGGTAGTCGACATCGACATGCGCAAGCGCAACGGCACCGCGCGGTGCGATGACGAAGGTGGCCGGAACCGGAAGTTCCCAAGTTTCATCACCATTCATGTCCGGAAGTGCTTTGTTGTTGGCACGTAGGGCCGCGCGTAGTTCAAGTGGCAGACTATAAACCAGTCCAAAGCGTCGCGCTGCAACATTGCCGACGTCGCTCAAGACGGCGAACCCGAGCGCATTGTCATTCGCGGTCTTTTCGGAATAATCGGGCTTCTGCGGAGAGACGGCAATGAGACGAGCTTTTAACCTCAATATATCCGGTAGGATGGCCTGGTACGCGCGCAGTTGAATATTGCAGTAGGGGCACCACGCCCCGCGATAGAACGTTAGAACTACGGGCCCCGATCGCAGCGCATGACTTAGCATCATAGGCGTCCCGTCAATATCGGGAAGTTCAAAGTCCGGAGCCGACTCGCCGACTTGCAAGGCTTGATCAATTGGAAACGTTAGGCGGAGTTCGCCGATCTTGTCGTCATAAAGCGCGACGCGCTGTGCCGGCGCTGTTCGCTCGAATTTAGCCTTGAAGGCCGCAAGCTCTTGTTCCAGATCCATCGGAGAGGCTCCTGTGATTGTATCGAGAGTGCTTTTGAAAGCTTTAGTTCGATCGTTTTAAAATTCAAGAAACCGCAATTCAAATTGTAGTCAACACTGCCGCGATCGTGGCTCAAAAGGGCTTCGTCACCGCGAGCCAAACGATGGCCGCAAAAGCAATCAGAATGGCCGCCGGTGCAAGGGAGAAATATCGATGCACGGGTCGCCGTTCCCGCAACAGCCGTTTTAGGGCAACGCCCTCCAGACTATGCAGAGCACTCAGGAATAAGACCGGCACAATCTTCAGGCTTAGCCAGATCGAGCTTTCCCATCCGGCTCCAAACGCCATCGCAAGACCTGCCATCCAAACGGTTGCAAGCGCAGGTGTCGTCACAAAGCCATCCCAGCGCAAAAAGGCTTCCCCGAAGCGCTCCAGGTCCTTTGCGGAACCCGTCGTGGCCGCGACGCGCAAAACAAGCGCCATCGCCAACATACCGCCGATCAGAGCGACCACAGCAAAGACATGTAATGCCTTAATAGAGAGATAGAGCATTCACCCATTCCCCGCGAGAAACGACAGCCGGCAAGCGCTGCCTTCGAAGGAGCCGCAACCCTCGCCTTAGATGATGAGGTCCATGCCTGCCCGAACGGCACGGCCTTGTCAGTCCATGAATTTCGCCATCAATGCATGCAGCCCCGAAAGCATTCCGATGGCGGCGACACCGAAGATCACATATTGCAGCTCTTCAAACGGGGTACCGTCGAGGAGCGCAGGGCCATATTCAAAGACGAGGGCTATCAGTCCCGCAGCGACCGTTGCGACCAACAAGCCAACCAGATGGCGCCAGGAGCCGTGCCAATGGACGATCATGCGCCCACTCCTCCTACAAGCCGCTCGACCTTGAAGATCAACAGATCGTCGCGTCGCTCGACCGTGCCCTCAAGAACCACCGGTACGCTTGTCTTGTTGAGCAAGGCTTTGGGCATGGGTCCGCCATCTTTCCCCGCCAGCAACAGAAAGATGTGACCATCCACCGGTGCGGTCGAGACGAACACCGGCGGGACGCCGCCTGAAATGCATAAATTCGCACAGGCCTTATGCGCCAGTCCCGTGCCCGGCTTCATAGCCCCGCTGCTACATTTCCCGTCGCAAATTTCACCGGTAAGCCGCCACCGTCCGAGATCCTGCGCCGGCGGGACCGGCGCCAGCATCTGGCCTCGTTCTCCGGCGGCCTTCAAATCGTCTCCAGCGCCAACCAGAAGCATTTCGAGATCTCCTCGCTTGACGAAGATGCCGCCAACCTCAGCGGCCTTGCCAGACAGCGGTAGAGCGCGGTTGTCGACGCCGAACTTTCCCGAACCGCCGAGCATGACGGCACGAGCCGGATGCTTGTCATTTGCCGGCACCCTCAGGATCGGATAGGGCTTGACCTCCATCGTCCCGATCAGATGCTCGCCATGTAGTTCATCCGCATAGCTTCCCGACCCTGGGCTTTCCGTATTGAGAGACAGGAATACGGAGGCCGATGCCATTCCCGCCATGAAGAAGACGATGAAGCCGATCATCAACACCTTGACGTCGGACGGCACCTTTTTGAAGTAACCGACAAAAAAGCCACGTTCGGCGGGCCTTAACATCATGCGCCTCCTTGCTTTGCCGGAGTTGCTGTTGCAACAAGCAACTCTCCGGGAATGGGAACCGGCTCCAGTTTCGTGCCGAGCGGCAAAGGTTCGGGATCAACAAGCACGCAGGAGCCCTTCAACTGAACACGATATTTGCGGATGCGCTCGCGGAATGGTGGCGGCGAACACCCGTCGTCGGGGCGATATTGATAACCATGCCACGGGCAAGTGATAAAACCGAGGACGACCTTGCCCTCGCCTACCGGTCCGTTTTGATGCGAACAGATGTTCGATATTGCCGACAGGCCTCCTTTCGAGCGGAAGACTGCAATTCGCTCGCCGCCCGGAGCCGCACCGATAATCGCCCTGCCCTCGGCAATCTCGCTAAGGTCGCCGACGACGATCCAGGGTTTCTCCGGCGCCTCGAGGGAGGCCGTGGCGTCCATCTCTGTCTCCCTGCGCCCTGCAATCAGATGCAGAGTGCAGAGCAACGCCAGCCCCCCAAACAGCAATAATCCCAATGCGAGGTCGTGGCGATCGAGCAGTGCTCCGAGCGTCACATGCAGGATGATGGCGGCATAGGCGAGGTAGATGCTCATGTGAACCGCCTTCCATATAGGAGGCGTCAGGAAAGAAAGCCAGAAATCGTGACTCGTCACCGCCAGAATAGTGAGAACAATCAACGCGAATAGACCGAAAAGCTCAAAGGGAAACCCGGCAATACTCGTAAAGCTGGTATTACTGGTAAGAAGCGCGGTCAGTTGCGGCGTCGGGCTGAAAGAGAAATACCAACCAAGCACATAATAGGCATGCGTTGCAGCGATAATGGCAGTCATGACCCCGAAGTGACGCCTGTTATAGAGCAGCGGCAGAAAACGCGTATCGATGCGAGCAAGCGGTCCAATCGCAAGGACGACCGTCAGCATCAGGAATGCCAGCGATCCGAAGGCGCGCATGCGTTGGGTTGGTAGATCGACGTCATGCAGCGCAGGTGACAACCGGGGACCGACCTTGAGGAACAATAGGATATAGATGCAGATGGCGGACAATAGAACGCCATCATAGATCATTTTCGTCCTGTTCCAGATCACTGGCTTGTAGGATACGCTCATGGTTGGGTCCCCACGGATGTCGGTCCATCCAGGCGGATCGCCGGCGCATCGACCGGCACCTTTGGATAACTTGCAAAAATCGCGGCAAGCAGGAGCGGCAGAATAATTGCCATACCGGTCCAGATTGCCGTGTGCGCGCGACGATGACGGCGTTGCATCTTACGTTCCCTCCCTCGCCAACCGCATCCAGCGCCAAAGAACGAACGGCCACAGAAGGACGAGCCCAGGCACAAGCAAAGGCCTCACCGCATAGGCGCCGTGCGCACCAGGATCGACTTTGTCGAAGCCAAAGAATAAAAAGGCGACCGCAACGACCAGTCCGATGCTGGCCCACGCCATCAAAGCTTCCGCAACGGGATCGGATGAGCCGAACATGGCAACCTCACATCCGACCGGTTGCCGGTATGGCGGCTCCCGTGACAATTCCCGCAGCTGGCGAAATCAGAAAACTGATGAGCTTTGCGATTTCGCTCGGATGAACCCAGCCATCTGTCTTTGCATTGGGCATTGCCGCCCGGTTTTGCGGCGTATCGATCGTTCCCGGAAGAATGCAGTTTGCCGAAATGCGTCTATCGCGGTTCTCCGCAGCGATCGCCTCGGTCAACCGGATCACCGCTGCCTTCGACGCCGCATACGCAGCCTGGTTGGCGCCGGCCTTCAGCCCGGGGGCAGCTGCAACGTGAACGATGCGCCCGTAGCCAGCGTCCTGCATCGGCCGCAGGACCGCTGTGCTGATGATGTAGGCGGTGCGTGCGTTGAGCTGGAACATCTGATCCCATTGTTCGAGGCCCGGCTCGCCGACCGGACCGGTCTGGAAGCCGCCGACCGTGTTGACAAGGGCATCTATCCGGCCGAACTTCGCAATCGTCTGGCGAACGGCGTCCTCGCAGGAGGCCAAATCGTTCAGATCGACGCCTCCAAGTTCAAGCTGCGTCGTTTCCTGCCTGCCGCGCGGTCGCGCCCCAGAAACGAAGTTACGTTCGACGGCGGCAATCTTCGCGCCATTCGTTGTCAACTCCGCAACGACCGCACTGCCGAGATTTCCGGCAGCGCCCGTTACCATGACCACGATCTCATCCTTTGCAGCCTTGCTCATCTCAGCTTCCTCCAAGCATGGGATTGGAACCGTTTCTCAATCCTATACGCTTCGGAACGAAGCTTTGTTACTTGCCCTTCAAAACAATTCCAGAATCGTCCGGCCCGAAAGAAATTCACGACAGCGGGGAAAAAAGTCACCCGCTGATGTAACGAACCCCAGGACGCAATCGTAAAGCCCTATGTCGGAGCCGAAGTTCGAGTCTCACAGCCCGAACGACGAGCCCTCCCCAAGGAGCAAAACAATGAAACGCGATGCGTATGACCTCGTCACAAGCACGGACAGCACAGAGGCACAACGAGCTTTCGAAAATGCAGTATTCGCAATTGCGGCGCACAGACCAAACGCCGGCACAGCCCTCCAGGCCACCCTTGTCGCCGATCCGGACCACGTCGCCGGACATGCCTTGAAGGGCTTTGCAAATCTTATACTGGCACGATCGGAACTGAGTACCGCCGCAACAAGCGCTCTTCGTGATGCCCGGGCTGCTCTGATCAGTAGACATGGCGGCACGCAAGACGAGCGCGTTTTGGTCGCGGCACTCGACGCAGCTGTGAGCGGGCATTTCGCAAAGGCGGCTGACGTGCTGGATATCGGCTTTAGCGATCATCCGGCAACGTTCCTCCCCTTCAAGCTAGCTCACGCTCTTCGCTTCATGATTGGTGATGCCGCCGGCATGCTGGCAGCCAGCACCCTTGCCGTAAGACGGCTCGGTGTAGGCACCAACGCCGCAGGCTTCATTCTCGGATGTCACGCCTTCTCCCTCGAGGAGCATGGGCGTTATGCGGAGGCATTAGAGGCCGGCCAGCGGGCAGTCGCACTTCAGCCGGACGATTCCTGGGGCCTTCATGCCGTGTCGCATGTCTTCGAAATGCGTGGAGATACGCAACAGGGCATCGACTGGCTCGAAGGTAGCCGCAGGGCCTGGTCGCGATGCAACAACTTTTCCTTTCACATGGCCTGGCATCTTGGCTTATTGCACCTCGAGCGCGGCGATTACGAGCGCGTCCTCGAACTTTACGACGATGAGGTCCGCCCGCAGCAAACGGACGATTTCCGCGATATGGCAAACGCAATTTCGTTGCTATGGCGCCTCGAGCAATCAGGCATCCACGTCGGTGATCGCTGGAGCGACGTCGCAGAGATTGCCTATCGCCGAAGAAGCGACACGACCTTGATCTTCGCTGCCCTTCACAACCTCGCTGCCATGGTCGCGGTGGGCGATAGGGAAGGCGTTGCCGAACTCGTCGCTCAAATTGACGCCAAAGCCCTTGGCATGGACGATCAGGCCAACATCGCCGCCGAAATCGGTGTACCGATGGCACGTGTTCTTGCCGGCCTGGATGCTCCTGCCGATCAGCGCATGATCGATCGCATGGTTGCCAATCTCCCGAAGATTGGCGGCAGCAACGCCCAGCGCGACTTTTTCGTGCTCGCCCTGGCCAAGGCCGTCGGCGCAGGCGGCGACAACGCCGCGGTCTCCCGCATTGGCCAAATACGTCAAAGGCTCAAGGCTGACGATCAGCTCTTCAAATCCATCGAACGTTTGGTCGGCACGCGACTGTCGGCCTGAGTGCTACCCGTCAAAGAAGGAAAATTGCGATGTCCATGATCGAAATGCACAAGACAAGCATCTTCCCCGAAATCCAGCCGGGCCTTGCAAGGACGATTGTCCTCTCCGGCCTTGCGGCCGACATCACCTGGGAAATCTGGGCCCGTCTCATTACACCACTTTGGGTTGGCGGACCGTTGGAGCCGGCCGCCCTCGTCCAGTCGGTCTTTGGGTTCAACAATCTGTTGTTGGCCGAGGCCATTCATGCCCTGGTCGGCATCGTCTTCTATCCGATTGGATACCTCTTCATCGCTCGTCCGCTGTAGCGACTCGTCGTCCCGAAACTCCCACTCCTGTTGACCGGCATCGGCTTTGGCACCGGTCTGTGGGTTTTCGCCCTCTACGTGATGGCGCATCTGTTTGCGGGATTGCCGCCCTTCTTGGGTTTCATCACGCTTACCTGGGCCTCTCTCATCGGTCACATTCTTTTCGGCACCGTCGTCGCGTTCGTTGTCCGCTTTATGGAGCGCTGATGGTGTCGTGAAGGAGGCCTGTCCGGCTCTCTCACCGCCCTGCCGGGCAGGCCAGTCTCTTCAGAATACTCACACGAACAGGTTTTCGCCCAATGCCTCAATCACACACCTCCGACCGTGTCGCCGATATCGTCGCCAGGACGCTTTATGCGCACATGGTGCGGCATGCCTTCGGAGTCCCCGGGGGCGAAATCGTCGCGTTGATCGACGCCTTGGAAGCAGTCGGGATTCCCTTTCATCTGGCGCGCCACGAAACGTCAGCCGCGATCATGGCCGCCGGCGCAAGCACGATCAGCAGAAATCCCGAACTTCTGGTGACCACCGTCGGGCCGGGCCTTGCCAACGCGGTCAATGGTATCGCCGACGCTGCACAGGAGCATATACCGCTGATCGTTATCTCGGGCATTGTCGATCGCGCCACGCGAAGCCGTTACACCCATCAGGTGATCGATCACGCGCAACTCCTGCGTCCGCTAGTCAAAGCGTCGTTCGAGATCGAACCGGAAAGTGCCGCCTCGACCGTGGCAAGAGCACTTGCAATCGCAACAACGGAGCCGATGGGTCCGGTACATCTGGATCTGTCACCATCCGTTGCAGCCTCGACAACCCCGGAACGGTCAGTGCCCGGTCCGGCTACGCGGTTTACCGTTTCAGCCTCTGTGACCGAGCCTGCGATTGCGTTGCTGACGGAGCGTATTCGTTCGGCCGAGCGCCCGCTGATCCTTGCCGGGCTTCAGGCGGTGCGCAGCAACAGTGGTGCCGCGGTCCTGCAATTGGCCGAAACGATCGGGGCTCCCGTGGTCACGACCTACAAGGCAAAGGGTCTCGTTCCTGAAATCCATCCTTTGTGTCTCGGTGGCGCGGGCCTGTCACCGATGGCCGACCGGATCTTGTTGCCCCTCATTCAAAAAGCCGATCTGGTGTTGACGATCGGCTACGATCCCATCGAGATGCGGCTCGGCTGGCTGGATTTCGTCTCCGACCAGTCCAAGCTGATCGATATTTGCAATACCGTTCCCGATCACGCCATGCATCATGCCGGGACATGGATACTGGGCGATCCACGGGGCGTATTGCAAGCGCTCAACAGCCGGATTGCCGAACGCAAGACCTGGCACGGAGGCGAGCCGCTTCATGCCAAGGCAGAGCTCGAGCGCATCTTTTCCCGTGAGGACCTGTGGGGCCCTCATGCGATCGTCGATCATCTAAACCGGGCCGCAGGGGCAAACGATCTCGTCACGGTCGACAGTGGCGCCCATCGTATTCTTCTTTCTCAAAAATGGATCGCCGCGCAGCCGCTTACCCTTCTGCAGTCCGCCGGATTTTGCACTATGAATGCAGCATTGCCTTTGGCAATCGGGGCCTTCATCGCCGACCGATCGAGGCGGGTCTTTGCCGTGATGGGCGATGGGGGGCTTGAGATGGGGATTGGCGAACTCGCAACTGTTCGCGATCTGCGCCTGCCGCTCACGATCGTTCTCTTCCAGGATCGCAGCCTTGCGCTGATTGCATTGAAACAAGCCTCCGCAGGCCTGGCATCGACCGGCGTTACTCTTGGCGAGACTGATTTTTCCACCGTCGCTCGCGGTTTCGGCGGCTACGGTGCCAATGTGGAGACCATTCATGAATTCCGCGACGAACTTGAAAGGGCCAGAACGCGTCCAGGCTTCAGTCTCATTGCCTGCAGGTTCGACAAGAGCGCCTACGACGACGCCTTCTGAGCCGCAAGCAGATCTGTCGCAACCGATGAAAACGACCAAACGTCCCCGCGATCCGCGGCTGGACTTTTTCCGCGGCGTCGGAATGCTCATTATCCTGATCGCCCATATTCCCGATGATGGGTGGGCACTATGGATTCCGGCGCGTTTCGGCTTTTCAGATGCCACGGAAATGTTCGTCTTCCAGTCCGGTATGGCTTCGGCAATCGCCTTCGGCGCAACCTATGACCGCAACGGTGCAATTGCACTTGTCGCTCGCGTCGGTCAGCGCATCTGGCAGATCTTCTGGGCGCATATCGCAGTCTTCATCGTGGTAACAGCCCTTATGGTGGTTGCGGGAACACGCTATGACGGCGTTAGTTACATCGAAAGCCTGAACCTTGTGCCGTTTATCAAGGATCCTGGCCACCTTCTCGTCGGTTTGCTGACGCTGACCTACGTGCCAAACTATTTCGATATACTCCCGATGTATATCGTCATTCTGGCGCTAATGCCGCTAATGGTCCTGGCTTCAAGATTTCAGCACTATCTACCCTTCGTCATAATGATCGGGCTTTGGCTCGCTACGCAATTTGGTTTGACGAGACTGCCGGCAGAGCCATGGTCTGATCGCCCATGGTTCTTCGATCCGTTCGGGTGGCAGCTACTGTTTTTTACCGGATTCTTCCTGATGCGCGGCGTCCTGCCGGCGCCAGGCTATGATCGCCGCCTGATGATCGCCGCGATTGCGATGGTCGTCGTGACCGTGCCGTTCGCCTGGGTCCGCTTCCAGGAGGTTCATCCTTTCTTCCAGACGGCTGCAAGCCACATTGCGTTCCTCACCGATAAGACCGACTTCGGCTTGCTGCGCTTTGTTCATTTCATGGCCCTTTGCTATATTGCCGCGCATCTGGTCGGCGAAAACGGATCGCGACTGCGCGGTCCGATTGTTCGCATCCTGACGGTTGTCGGCCAACAGTCGCTCGCCGTCTTTATTACCGGAATGGTAATCGCCCAGCCGATCGGTATCGCGCTCGACCATGCCGGCCGCACGGTCTCGGCCGAAATCGCCGGGAACTTGGTTGGCTTTGCGACCCTTATCGCAACAGCCTATCTGGTTCGATGGTTCAAGACCTCTCCCTGGAAATCGTGAGGCGCCAATGTCCGACTATCAGAAACCATCAAGCCTCGAAGGGCTGCGTATTCTCGATCTTTCGCGCATCCTTGCCGGCCCCACCGCTGCCCAGCTTCTCGCCGATCTGGGCGCGCAGGTCATAAAGGTAGAACGTCCCGGCGCAGGTGACGATACGCGCAGTTGGGGACCGCCATTCGTGACGGGCACGGACGGCAGCGACAGTGACCTCAGCGCCTATTTCCTGGCCGCGAACCGCAACAAAATGTCGATTGCGATTGATCTTGCAAGCGACGAGGGGGCGATCCTCATCAAAAGGCTCGCCGCCGTATCCGACGTCATCATCGAAAACTACAAGCCCGGCGACCTCGACCGCCGCGGACTTGGCTATGACGACCTTCGCAAGATCAAGCCCGATATCGTCTGGTGTGCGATTTCGGGCTTCGGACAGACCGGCCCCTACGCCGACCGTACCGGCTATGATTTCCTCATCCAGGCCATGGGCGGCATCATGAGCATTACCGGCGAGAGCGACGAGAACGGCGGCCGCCCGGTCAAAGTCGGGCTGGGCATTGCCGATGTCATGTGCGGTATGTATGCCACCGTCGGAATACTCGCAGCACTTCGCCATCGCGACCGAACAGGGGAAGGCCAATACATCGATCTGGCACTTTACGACACGCAACTCGCCTGGCTCATCAATGCCGCAACAAACCATCTGGTCTCGGGAAAAGTGCCCGGGCGGATCGGAAACAGGCATCCCAACATCGCACCCTATCAGACCTTTCGGACAGCCGACGGCGACATCGCTATCGCGGTCGGAAACGATCAACAGTTTGCCCGCTTCTGCGCGGCCATCGGAAAGCCTGAGCTCAGCCGCGACGAGCGGTTCGTACGTAACCGTGACAGGGTCCTGAACGTTGACGCCCTGGATCATCTCGTCACGGAGGCTCTAAAGGTCGATGTAGCCGGGAACTGGGAGAGCCGCCTGCTAGCAGCCGAAATTCCCGCTGGCCGTGTTGCGACGATCGATCAAGTTCTTTCCAATCCGCACACTTTGGCTCGCGAAATGGTGGTCTCAATGGAGACACAAGATGAGAGGAGTTTGCGGCTTTTAGGAAACCCATTGAAAATGTCGGCGACACCGATACGTTTCGACCGCCCGCCGCCGCATCTCGATCAGGATCGCTGCGAAGTTCTCCAATGGTTGCGGGACATCGAAACGAAGGAACGCGACTGAGGCACATTTCAGCGGTAGCCAATCGATGGCGCCCCGAGACATCAGAGAGGCGCGCATGTCGCATCGAACGATATCACGTCTTGCGTGCCAGCTCTGTCGCATTGCGCAATTGATCCTTGCTCAACTCTCTCGACAAGGCGTTCTGCCGACGGCCGTTGCCTTGTCGATAAGTGCGCTCATGTCGGTCACGATAGCCCGTTCACATTCGCGAAGCCGACATGGCGAGGCTTCAGGCAACGACGGTGCAGGAATCGTGGCTTGTCTCCTTGGAGAAACGTTCAGCTATCCCGTCCGCCCGCCTATGCGGGCAGCGGGAAGCCCATGGACGAGAGCTATTTCGGCGAAGGTTGCGCCTTCACAGTCTCCCAATTCTCATTTGCCTTGTTGATGTAGCCGGCGATGTCGGAGCGCCAAGTCTTAAGAACCATGTCGTTATAGTTGAGATAGAGCTTGTCATTGACGACGGTAAACGCCTGAGGCTCGGTTGTAGCCTTATGGCCCTGTGCCGTTCCGAAGGCGCAATAGCCGCCATATTGCGGAGCAAAGTGTTCCGGGTTCTGTATAAACGCGTCGCGGTGCGCCGCAGATGCAAAGTAGAAGGTCGCTCCCTTGTATGGCGCCGTGAATTTGTCGGAGCCCTTCACCGGCCTGTGATCGGTGAAGTAAGCGACGGCATCGTAACCATTTATGGCAATTCCATCGGTCGTATAAATCTCACCACCGAATACGATGGAAGCGGATGAGAATGCGAGCGCGGCAACTCCAGCTGAAAGCAGAATATGTCTGATGGATTGGGTCATGATCATTCCTTTGCAGTTGAGCTGAACACACCCGTTACGCAGGCCGCAGAGTTGATGTTACATATTTCGCCGTTCACAACTTTGTGCATGCCCGACCGGGACTATTGCGCGCACATCGCCAGCGCGACTTTCGCTTCCAGCTCGCGAATTCGGCGATCCTTCTCGGCCGCTTCACTCATCAACCGGTCAATGCGAGCATCTCCCGACCGACGAATTTCCCAGAAGGTCACGGTAAAGACGATTGGCAATGTCGTCGCGCTATCACAATTGGCGCCCCCCGGTTGCTGCGCTGCTTGTGGTTGATCGTCAGCCTTGACGCTACCCCAAAGCCTGAGCGCGGAATCGATACCCAAGTCGCAATGGAGCATGCTCTCGATGGGAGTATGCGGCCGACCGACAGCATGGCGAAAAGCCGGCGCCTCTGCGCGAAGCCGGATCGTCGAGGCGTTGCTAACGCTGGGCGACGTGACCAAACCCCTGACCGCCTCAAACACGATACCCGGGCGTATGCGCGAATAGTCTATCTCCAATTCATGACGCTCCCGGAGAAGATGGGCGACGCTCGGAGTAATCGATTGGCCCCAAACGGCAGCGCCCGCGCCAAAATGATGGACGATAGCGTGGCCTACATTCGGGCATACGATTGCGTGCAGCATGACGAGTTCCTTTGCAACAATCGAGGCTTCCGCTCGACCCCAGAATTCGGAGCCGGCACCCCGATGCTCCATATTCGTCGTGCTCGGGGCCTTTGTTACAAAGAAACTGAAAAATTCGACGTCGGCTACCGGGTGAAGCCAACGGCAGTCAAACCGGCATCGAGCATATCGGCGCGTGCCTCATGGCCCGCATTGTGAATGCACATGATGCTGGCTCCGCGTATGCAGTCCGGCACGTCTTCACACTGAATGCCGGCAAGTCGAATGGTCTTGACGCCTTTTGGTGCGCACTTGGCCCGTGCTCGCATCACCGACATGCTTTCGAAGGCGTTGCCTTGGTAGAATTGACCACCGATCGCCCTTCCGGCCAGAGGAAAGGTCTGATCGGCGGTTCCGTGAAAATGCACGATGGGCGGCAGATCGGCAATACAGTCGTCTGCCCTTGGAAGAGGATCCCAAAACACCCCGGAGAACGTCACCATGGCTGCGGCCTTTTCGCCCTGTTGGCAGGCGGTATACCACGCCATGGAGGCGCCGATGGAAAAGCCGCCGAGGACGGTTTGGTCCGATGTAAAGCCGTAACGAGTATGCAAATCGCTGAAAACACTCGCAATGAAGGCCTTCTCATCGCGGCCGGCGCGAGGGCTGTGGGGAAAGGACCAGCTTCCGTCGACCCCGTCGACCGCAACAAAGGCCAGGTGATGCGCGAGTGTTGTTTCGACCAGCGGACGCTGCTGCATCTCGGATTCTGCCGAGCTTTTGAAGCCGTGAAAAAACACATAGGCACCGCGTACATCGCCGTCCTTCGGTAATTCGATCCGATAATCACCCATTGCGACCAAACAGGGTGCAGGACCGCCGCAAGAGCTCGCCGCAGACGCGATCGAAACGTGCCCCGTCATAATCAAGAAAAAGAAAAACAGATACAGGCGCATTGGCGAATTCCCCCACGACCGGCAGAACCTGCGTAGAGTGTTGTCGTGTGCTCGGCAATTTCCCCATTGATCAAATTAGCGAGAGCACGCTCTCGATCCCGAGCGACGCAAGTTCTCGATTGTTCGAAAGCGAGCAAATGATTGCCTCAGCTATTTGCTCAGCAGCGCGAGCGTCGGATTCCGAAGCTGTAAGTCCCCATAGCGCGCTGAACAACCGCCATTGCTACGAGAGCTCCCATCATTGCGACAGCCGCCGCGAGATATAGGCGAAAGCAAGTAGAGGTTCCCCCAGTGATAAGGAGACCACCACAGCCAGAGGAAGAGAGGGCCAAGACAGCCGGATGATCTGGGCATGTCCGCGATTGCTGGAAAGCTGACCGTCTCCCTTTAGCGATTCGATCATCTAATGAGCACACAATGCGTGTCGCCTCGCATCAGTTGATGATTTCTCCTCGTTCGTCTGAGCGCAGGGAGGTCAGGCGTTCTCTCCATACCTGTAGCGCCTCAGGCGTCAATCTGGTCCATTGCGTGATTTCGCCGATGATCCTGAGTGGTGCGCTGCTGCGATAAGACCGGGTCGGGTTGCCGGGAAATTTCTTGTCGGTCACGTTCGGGTCGTTCTCGAATGTCCCGGTCGGCTCTACGACGTAAACACGCGGGACTGCGTCGTCTTTGGCGAGTTCAGCCGCGATTTCAGCGGCAAGGCCGGCACCGTCCACAAGGGCAGTGAAATAGATATGGTTCATCACCACTTCAGGGCGATAGTTCGACCGATATCCCGCAGTGAGGAAATCACCCACGCGCAAATCCGCGATTGTGCCATGAAAGAAAGGCCCCTCGTCCGGTGCTTCGGTCATCGTGATCGTCCTTACCCTGTGAGTCTGCTTGTAATCAGTTAGCCAAACAATGCCAACATCGTTGATGGGGTCGAGCGCAATTTTCACGAACGCGTCAAGGGATGTTGCATTTGTTGGCGCAAGGCGTCTACAAATCTCGGGGCAAGTCAACCAGCATCGGAGTAAGGCCACTAGCGAGCGTGAATCGGTGCTATTGCGTGCCCCCTGCCGCTTGTCCTTCAGGTTCGTCATCAAGCGAAAAATCCTCCGCGGCACAGTGAGCCGAGACGATCGGGCTTGCCGTGACAAGATGCTTGGTCTCATGAAGACATCTGTGGTTTCGTTTGCGTCCTGATTTCAGGCGAATTTACTTTCGTGCGACGCTGCTCTGAACTCGATACATGAAATTTGTCAAAGGCTTCTCAGCGAAGGGATGGATCGATGCCCGATGGAAGTTCAGGTCAGATTGACGTGAACTCGACACCGAAGCGATTTCGAGAACCTATGATAACGATCAGCACTGAAATCCTATGCCGATTCAGTTACAAAGCACCTATGATACGCTCCGCTCTACTTGAATGCCTCGCCGGTGGTGCCTTTTATTCTCGGCATGGTGGTAACGATTTGCGCGAGTTGGCCAACGGTGCAAGCCTTACTGAAGTACCAACCCTGAAGCAGATCGCATTTCATTCGGCGCAAAAGTTTGACCTGTTCGACCGTCTCGACACCCTCGGCGGTGACGACCTTGCCTAGGCTATGTGCTATTTCGATAATGCCACGCACAATTGCTTGATCTTCGCGCGACGCAACCATGTTTGCAACGAAGCTCTTGTCGATCTTCAGACGATCGATCGGCAGATCGCGAAGGTGCGTCAAAGAGGCATATCCCGTTCCAAAGTCGTCGAGTGCAATCTCGACGCCGCTGCGATGCAATCTGCGCAGCCCAACATCCACGCGCTTCTGATTAAGCCCCAGAAACATCCCTTCGGTCACCTCCACGCAGAACTGCTGAGGTGGAATCCTGGTCAGTGTGCAGAGTTCAAAGAAGCGATCCAGGAACGTGTCCGACCGAAAGTCCGAGTTTGTCAGGTTCATGGCAACGCGGCGCAGGGGTATTCCCTGATTTCGGAAGGTTACAACGTCTTTGAAGACCTGCTCCAGCATGAACATCCCGAGTGCCGCACGCACGGCCTGGTCCTCAAACCCGGCCGCGAAGTGACCCGGAGTGAGCAGACCGAGCCTGGGGTGGCGCCAGCGCATCAGTGCCTCGAGCGAAAACGTAGCTTGCGCGTCGATCGGAACGATCGGCTGATAGTAAAGTTCGAACTCGTCTTTCAGCAGGCCGGCTTCGATCTCCTCCAGAAGCTCAGCCTTGCGCTCAACCACCTCGCGCAGATACGGCTCAAATGTTTCCGCACGATCTCGCCCCAGCGCCTTGGCATGATAGAGGGCCAGATCCGCCGCCTTGATGAGGCTCTCCGCATCCATAGCATCGCGCGGACAGGCAGCCACACCGATACTGGCGGAACATCGCCTTGGCGATGAGCCGATGGACATGGGTGCACGAATTGCTTCGAGGACACACTCAAAGAAAATGCCCGCCTCGTTATCCGTTGCACCCACAAGGATCAGCGCAAACTCGTCTCCCCCGACACGCGAAATGAAAACACGGTCGTCAGCGATGGATCGCAGCCTGCCACCCGTCTCCTGCAAGAGGGCGTCGCCGGCATTGTGCCCGAAAGAGTCGTTCACTTCCTTGAAGCAGTCGACATCCATGAGCCCTAGGTGAAACGATCGCCCACCTCTTGCGTGATCCGCTACGAGCGTTTCCAGATGCTCCTGAAAACGCCGCCTGTTCGGCAGCCTCGTCAGTGCATCGAGATTGGCGATGAGATCGAGGTGTTCCTTGCTCGACCGCAGCGCATCTTCAAGCTTCTTACGCTCGGATATATCAAATCGGATGGCAGTGTAGCTGTCGACCTTTCCGCGCTCGTTCAGGTGCGGGACGATCGTTGTGTCGACCCAATAGAGCGAGCCGTCCTTTCGGCGATTGCATATCTCCCCATGCCAGACCTTTCCCTGAGCAACTTCTCGATACATCGCCTTGAAGAAGGCCTTGTCATGCACGCCAGAGCGCAACATGCGGTGGTTCGACCCCAGCAGCTCAACTTGGGAGTAGCCACTGATTTCACAGAACTTGCTGTTGACATAGGTGATCGTGCCTTGGACGTCGGTGTGAACGACGATTGCGGCACTGTCTAACGCGTATCGGATAAACTCATCCTCAAGAATATGACGTGATGATGTATTTAGTCTATCGGCTATCTGCTCCAGTGTTTCGACATAGAATGAGGTATCACCCTTCGCAACGCCCTTGAGCTTGTCAACCAATGTCATACTCATCTCGCACTATTACCCAGGCCAAAATCAACACAACGCCTAGATGCAGATATAATAATGAGAGGAGCGGCAAGTCATCTGTCCAGTTAAACACTTGTCAACCGATCTGTATTTAAATATTATCGCGGATCTATTTCAACGTTCCTCGCCTCAATTGAGAAGGAGGAAATCGTTACATCCGCGACAAGGTGCATTCTGAAGACGGACCTCCTAGAACAAATTGTCACCATTTCCAACGCTCTATATGAAGCCAAAAGCCGTGAAAATCTGTTTGACGCCTTGAATTCCGGATGCTTCGCACTTGGGTTCGATCTCTTTACACTGTCCTGTAACAAGCCATCGGGACGAGCAATGATCCTCGACTCTACCTTCACAACGGTCAGCAGCGAGTTCCTCCGTGACTATGACCATCTCGGTTGGTACGATGACGATGCCATGGCTGCTCGCATCGTCTCTGGCGATGGCCCATTTGCCTGGAATAGTCAGCATGACAAGTTTTCGGAAGTCCGAAAACAGAGCTACGTCGATTTCCTTCATGCCAACAGTCTTTGCAGTGGAATCATGGTGCCGCTTGCGGGAAGAAACGGGACCGTTGGCATGCTCGGATTGATCAGCCTGAGGCAAAGTCTGTTCGAGCGCGAGTTGATTGCTGCCGTAACGATCATTGCGAACGCCGCCGCGGCTCGGGCCGAATTGCTGGGTCTCGTCGGACACGTCTCGTCGGATGAAGCCCAGGCCCTGCATACCCTTTCGGAGCGCCAGTACGAGATCCTTCGGTGGATTGCCGAGGGCAAGTCCAATTCCAGCATCGCCGTGATAATGGGCCTCAACGAGCGAGCGGTTCGTTTTCACGTCAGCGAGATACTGCGTAAGCTCGGGATTGCGACGCGCAACCAGGCCATCGGCATCCTCCAGGCCAGCGAAGCAGCCATTCGCCCTCGAAAATAGAGCGGTGCTAGCGAACAGAGATCGTTGCACAGTCCCGATCGCTGCCGCGATTCAAGCCAATCAGTCCGAAACCCCATACTTGCTATCGAGAGACAGGGCCAGTCACACTCAGGCGATGGCAGCTCATCTGTAAAGGCGCAAAGATCGATGAACCAACTCGTCCCAACCCAGCGTCGAGTAAATCAGCAATTCTAATTCTGATTGCATTTAATAAAGACACAGATACCCAGATTAATATGGGTGATTACAGTTAACAACTGGCGAACAATACAGTCGCACTCTTCGAGATCTTACGTCAGCTATACCGGTAGTTACGGCGGATTTCCAAAAGAAATACCATTATGAGGCAGATCGATAGCAATCTGCTTTCATGGTCTTTCTGATCACCGAATGGAGATGCCCGGCAATCTGTGAGGGAACGCGGACATGTTGAGAATGACTTCGCCTATAAAGACAGCAAAACTCCGTGCTCTCGACTTGATAACCGCAAATATCATGATCGCGGACGCGGATCTGAACATCGCCTACATGAATTCCGCGACACGGGGCCTGCTGAAAGAGGCAGAGGAAGATCTCAGGAAAGAACTGCCGCGCTTCAGTCTCTCTTCCCTGATTGGTTCGAATATCGATATCTTTCACAAGAACCCGACACATCAGAGGACCATGCTGGCCGCACTCAAGACTCAGCATCGAGCGACAATCTGGATTGGACAGCGGATATTTGACCTTATCGTCACGCCACTCATGGAAAAAAATAGGAGCGTCGGCTTCGTGGTCGAGTGGGCAGACGCAAAAGCCCGTATCCAGAATACCGATTTCCGCAACCAACTTTTGGCAATCAGCCGCGTCCAGGCTGTGATCGAGTTCGCGCCGAACGGCGATATCGTCGCGGCAAACGAGAATTTTCTAAAGACGATGGGTTATACATTTGCCGAGATCCAAGGACGTAACCATCGCATGTTCCTCGAACCCGGTGCGACCGGGGACCAACTGTTCAAACAATTGTGGGCAGACCTTGCATCCAACAAAGCGCACATCGGCGATATCGTCCGCTATGGGAAGAACGGCAAACAGATTTTTCTCAATGCAGCTTACAATCCAATCACCGACGACTCAGGAAAAGTCGTCAAGGTTGTCAAATTCGCAAACGATGTTGGAGACCGTGTTTTTTCCGTTCGCACGATCGGCGAAGCGCTTTCGAAACTGGCGGCCGGCAATCTGGACTTTTCCCTTGATCATTCATTCGCGGCTGATTTCGAAGCCTTGCGTGTGAATATGAATGAAGCATTGGGACAGTTGGGCAGCACCCTTGTCGCCGTCTCGCGTTCGAGCGAAATGATCGACGGAGGCGCGCGAGAAATCAGCGAGAGCAGCAGCGATCTGTCAAGACGTACAGAACAGCAAGCAGCAGCGCTTGAGGAAACGGCGGCCGCACTCGACCAGATCACCGCAAATGTGGTTAATGCCTCCCGGCGGGCTGAGGAGGCCCGCCAGGCGACCGAAGCTGCTGATGCCAGTGCGAACCATTCCGGCCAGATCGTGGCGGACGCCGTCGCAGCCATGGCGCGCATCGAGCAATCCTCCAATCAGATTTCCAGCATCATCGGCGTCATCGATGAAATTGCGTTCCAGACCAACCTCCTTGCGCTTAACGCTGGTGTGGAGGCTGCACGTGCCGGTGAGGCAGGCAAGGGCTTTGCCGTGGTGGCGCAGGAGGTTCGCGAACTGGCGCAACGCTCGGCCAAAGCAGCCAAGGAGATCAAGGAGTTAATTCGCAGCTCCAGTGAGGAGGTTAGAAGCGGCGTAAAGCTCGTAAGCGAGACCGGAGACGCACTGCGGAAGATTCAAGGTAATATTTCCACCGTCAACCAGCACATGCAGGCAATAGCAGTGTCCGCACGTGAACAATCGACCGGCCTGTCGGAGGTAAATTCCGCCGTCAATCAGATGGATCAGGTCACTCAGCAGAATGCGGCAATGGTCGAAGAATCGACGGCAACGGCAGCATCACTTGCTCAAGAAGCCGAAGCGCTACGTCATTTGATCGCGCGTTTCCAATTGGAGACATCGTCATCCCAGACGGTTCAGACGCGGCCCCAGTTCGCGGGACGGCGGGCGGCGATCACCGTCTCGCCGAAAGTAAGCCGCCCCGTGATAGTCGGCAACACCGCCGTCGAGGCCGGAGAATGGCAGGAATTCTGACGTGCCGTAAGATAGGAGTTGCGCGTGGCAACTTCTTTGCCATTTGAGACGCCCACTTCTTGCCAGGTTAGAACTGAACGCCGATTGCACAGAAGGTTTCAATAGCGGTTACTCGCGTCGGAAGGGTGCCATTTTAGCGTCATCAAGATGATACCAACGCATGCAGTCCCGACCGGTTCGATCCGACAATCAGCAAGGCGGCGCCTGCGATCGGATGGCCGCGCCGGGCTTACTCGGTCTTGCGCCGACGTTGGAGATCACGATCCGCTTTGTATCGCGGGTAATATCCGCGATGACATTCGCGCCTCAACCGGCCAAAGCTGTCTGTCGTGAAGTGTCACTGCGGTCAAATGATCAAACCCGCCGAGGACTGAAAGATCGCAATCGCCTGTTGGCGTGTCGCGACGCCGAATTTGCGAAGGATCTCGCTTACATGGTAGCGCACCGTCCGTTCGGTATGCCCAGTGATGACGGCAATGACAGAGTTGGATTTTCCTTCGGCCATCCATTTCAAGATCTCGACTTGCTGCAAGGAGAGAAGGCGAAGAGCGGCAGCCTCGTCCGCCGAGATGCCCTGACTAAGGCCAAGCATTTCAGCCTTAGTCAGGGCAGCGTTCGCGACTACCACGGCAGCCAGCTGCTGATCGCGCCCAAGTTGCTGAGGATTGAGAGACAACAACGCCATGCCGCTGACGCTTCCATCACAATGCGATGAGGGCAGCACCATCCATCCAGACATGCCCAGTGATCGCATGAAATCCACGAAGCTTCTTCGGCGGATCTCGGGATAATTATGATCCTGAATATTCCACATAAAGCGCTTTCTGTCTGTAAAAACGCGCTCGGTGATTGGATCAACATCAGCCCAATGCAGTCGTTCATAATCCCTCAGGAACTGATCTGGAAACGTAGCAGCAACCGGTTCCATCACCAAACTCACTCGGTCATTCTTGCGCGAGCTAAGATGAAAACTATCGAAACCGAGAGCGCGAATGCCAGAGGCCAACGCCTGAAAGAGCATGTCACGGTCGCTCGCTGCATAGATTGCATCTGAAATGGTGACAAGGTGTTGCAGAATTTCAGTGTCCAAATATCCCCCACGAGCCGACAGCCAACTTTACCAAATAAACGCACAATGACGACACTCGAGTGCCCGAACCTGTGAATGCCGCGAGCATCCGGCCCGGAATGGATCGCGCCGTCAATCATTGGGCTGACGTAGCGGAACACCGGTGAAACACACGCGACAGAAAAGGTGCGTCACGCCGGATGATCACCCGACAGCGATCGGGAGACGACAATCATGGTTCTCTTGCGACGAGACTGGGAGCACCGAATTCACGCGCCCAATAAATAGAAAGCCGGCAAGTGCTTCAACTGTCACGGCCTTCGCGTGACGCGAAGGGTAAATTCTCGCTTGGATGCTGCGTACCAATTTGATTTGCATTATGGACCTTTTGAGACTGCCATTTCTTCTTAACCATCATTTTTTCGGCAAACGCTTGCAATAGAGGTCTAAGTCCGTCCTCGTCGGTCTCCGCGGCAGCCGTTCCTGCGGCAACCCATCGGACTTCACGCTGCCGCATTTCCGGCCACTCCTTGTATTGCCGGTTCACCGAAAGGGGAAATACTTCAACCTCGCAGAGAATCGCCTTCCCTTCGTCGTCCATCAGTTTACTATAGAGAAATCTCCCGATCGGCCTGGACCTCACTGGACCTCGTACGCCGGCTTCTTCGAACGCCTCCCGCGCTGCCGATTCATCCGGTCGTAAACCCTTTATTGGCCAACCCTTTGGAATGATCCATCGGCGTCGCGTCCTCGACGTGACAAGCAGTATCTCCAGTTCACCCACATCATTGCGACGATATGGCAAAGCCCCATATTGGACCCTGATGTTCTTTCCTGTGAGTGCATACTTTGCGATGGTTCGTATCTCCTCATTGCAGGCGCCAGCTGCACTCCGTTATAATGCTGGAAACTCTCTCGCAGTATCGGGCAGGGTAGCCACTTGTTATTGCTGCGACACTTCACTATTATTCCGCCTGTTTGTTGTCACATACCTAGGCGCGCCCATCACAACTAGAATGTGCAATCCGCCGATACTCGATCCTTGATGTATTATCTGATATTATTGAGCATCGCAGATCGCAACGAGGGGCGTCCGGAGTTGTGATCGAACATGCGATCATGAAAGCCGCCAGAGCGCTCAAGTCGTTCACCCAATCAGAATATTCATCCCCAGAGCCTAACGGATCCAGACGAATGGGCCGGGAATCTTTTTGGTTCTCACACGCCAATCTTGAGTTTGGTCCCATTATCCTGAGCCCGAGCCCGTCGAAAGCGGGAAATGGTGCAACAGCTCCTCGCGGCGACCGGATGTGAAGTTGTACGGGCCCGTGGACGGGCCGTTAATTGCTATCGGCTCAGACCGCGGATCCGCTGACCACGGAGTAAAACGATACCATTCAAATGATCCATTGACAAAAATCCTGATGTGAAAGGATACGGACCTAAGGCCCGTAGTTTCGGCATCATTGGAATGATCTATCCATGTGATTTTGTTGGAGACACTGATCTTACGCCTCTCACGACCGGACTATCAAATACATTATTTTCGCATAGGGCGCGCCACTCCATCAACGATTTGCTTAGGTCTGGCTGACGGAGATGTCGCGGAAGTATTCCAGAGCAAGCTCAAATACGTGGCAAGCAGGCTTTCCGTGCGCGTTTTCGAACGATTTGTGGCCGGGTCGAATTACATAGTCTCCATTTCTGCTGGCTTAGAACTGATGCGTCAAATCACAGCGGAATTCAACTGATTGAGCCTTGCTCAGGTGCGGCGGAAATGGCGTTCTACCATGTAGCGTCCGGGCGAGGTTCCGAGCGTCTTGCGGAACATCGTGACGAAGCTAGGCACGCTCTCATAGCCAAGGTCAGCCGCCACCTGTTGGATGGAAGCTCCCGCAGCAAGCCACTTGACCGCGAGCATGACACAGAGCTGTTGACGCCAGCGCCCGAAGCTCATGCCTGTCTGCCGGCTCATCAGCCGTTCCAACGTTCGCCCGCTCATGCCCACTTTCATGGCCCATGCGTCCAGTGTTCCCCGGTCGGCTGGGACCGCCATCATCAGGTCGATCATCCGCCGAAGGCGTGGGTCAAACGGCATTGGCAAATGCAGATCTTCAGCCTTTGCCAATGCCAGCTCGTCGAGCAACACGGTCATCAGCCGCGAGTTGGCGCCGCCTTCCTCATAAAGGAGCGGCAGATGGGCGGAGCGGATCAGGAGTTCGCGCAGCAACGACGTCACCGAAACCGCGCTGCAGGTTGCCGGCAAGTTGATGCCGGCAGCCGGAGCGACAAAAGCGCCGTAGCCCTCCAACGCACCTGCCACCTTTATGGCATGGACCGCGCCGCCGGGTATCCATATCGCACTGCGGGGCGGGACGATCCACAACCCGCCTTCCACTTCGCAGCTCAGCGCTCCACGCTGAACGAGCAAAAGCTGGCTTTTGGCGTGGAAGTGGGGTGCCAACTCGAAGTCACCGAAGGTTTCGGACGCGAAGCCATAGGTGACCACCGGGCGAGGCACATCGTCAGGTTCAACCCAATCCGTCTCACTGGAAACATCGGTTAGAAGCGGCATGGCGGTTCCAGAACTGAATGGCGGAAATGAATAATAATCTGTCTATACTTGGGAATGACGTCAACTGCGGCCTCCCCTATCTGATCTTATCACGCCAGTTAAGGCTGATCGGTTCCGCAGGCAAAGGAGAGTCCATGAATACGTCGAATAGCGGGCGCGTCGCCCAAATATTGACTGAGCTTCATCAAGAAGCTGAGGCGGCCGATGGCCCCTTCTTCCAAAAGATGATAGCAGACCTCGAGGTCTCAGGCACTACGATTGCGCAAGCAGCGGCGCAGCTGATTGCCGATGAGCGTGGCAATTACCCTGCGGTCTATGGCCGTCACTCCGAGCACTTCCTATCCGTCTCGCCCAGCTATGGACATTTCCTGTACGCCATGGCGCGGGCGTGCAAAGCAACCCGGATCGTGGAGTTTGGCACATCGATGGGGATTTCGACCATCTATCTCGCTGCGGCGTTGCGAGACAATGGCGGTGGGCAGCTCATCGGGTCCGAACTGGAGCCGACCAAGGCGGTCAAAGCACGCGGGCATATTGCTGCTGCTGGGCTCGGCGACCTCGTTGAAATTCGCCAGGGCGACGCACTCCAGACGCTCAGGGATGTTGGCGGAGAGGTCGATCTTGCATTGATCGATGGTGCCTGGTCGCTATACCTGCCTGTGCTCAAGCTGATCGAACCATGTCTGCGACCCGGCGCTGTGATCCTTGCGGAAAACGCCTTTGCTGAAGACTATCTGGAATATGTCCGCGACCCCTTGAACGGCTACATCGCGCAAACGCTGCCGATCGACGAGGGCCGCGGCAACGAGTTCGCTGTGAGGATTCTGTAATGGCCGTAGCGCAAGCAAATGATAGCGCCAGGAGGGCGCCTGGACGGCTCACCAAGACGCTGCTTGGGCTGTTCATGAAACATGCGACTGTCGCCGCGATAGACGATACCAACGATCGTTTTCGGCTTGTCACGCTAGAGGGGCCTGCCCTACAGGGCGTTGAGTGGAAGCCTGGGCAAAAGGTCCAGATTGCAATGGGCTCGGCCTTCTCAAGCCGGACCTATACATCGATGAGTTGGGATGCGATTGCGGGACGTACTCGTATTCTTGGCTTCCTGCATGGCGATGGGCCGGGGAGTGTATGGCTGCGCGGCCTCAAGACAGGAGACGAATGCGATCTCTTCGGCCCGCGCAGTTCGCTCGGCGGTATGCGCACGCCTGCACCGCTGGCCGTCATCGGTGACGAAACCTCGCTTGGGCTTGCACACGCGCTGATATCGATGAACTGGAACGAAGCCCTGACCTGCTGCTTTGAGGTCACCGACGTGGCGGGTGTCCATCAGGTCTTGACGCCGCTCGGCCTCCAAGAGGCCGCGCTGATCGCGAAGCGCGACAATGATGCTCATCTCGACAAGATGGAGGCCACGCTTGGCGCACCTGCTACCGCTGGCGCCTCGTTTATATTGACGGGCAAGGCCGGCACAATCCAACGGCTTCGGCAATATCTAATTCGGCAGGCCGTACCCCCAGCACGTATCCTCACCAGGGCGCACTGGGCGCCCGGGAAGCAGGGACTCGATTGAAGCCCAAAGATGGGTAAACAATTATCCCTTTAGCGGAAGGCATCTTTCGCCTGAATGGCGGCAATATCCCTATTTGCTCTTGAATGGATTTGAACCGACAGCCCTGTTAATGCAAAGCACCATCCATCTGATATTCCTGAGTAGTGGACTTCGACTTTACCGCTACGGAGCGAATGATTGAGGCCGGTACCCGGCGCCTATGCAAAGAAGAGCCAAGGCCCTCAACCGACACACCGTACAGAAGATGGCCGCTATTACAACACACGCTGTCACACCCTCGACGATCCTTGAAAATTGTCCGCGTCATCGAAATCCAGCGAGTTAGCGAAGGCGCTCCGCGAACTTGGCCGCATTGAGAGAGCCTCATTCGTGATCGGGCGGTATGCGAACCCAGGTTTGTATTGGCGCTGCTAGGCCGGCTCAACAAGTGCGAAGACGCGCACAAGCTTAAACGCGCCATCTTCCACGAACGCGGTCAAACCCATGACCGATCTTTGATAGTCGGGCATTCCGCGCTTCTGGCCTTAGCCTAGCGGGTTCAATTCCATGACTGTTGCTCGAACCCGATTGCGCCCGCTAACCAGACACGCGCGATCGCGAGATAGCCTTCGTCCATCTTGCTCGACACTCCTGCGAATTGCTCATCCTCACGGCACAGCCGTCCGGACCACACACCCCTCTCCATTTCCGAAGCAGACGACGGTGCCGTCGAAGCGCGGGTCGACGATATAGGGTCGGCCGCCCTGATCATTCCTCTCGCCACTGACAAAGGTGGGTCCCGCCTGCTCCTGAACCGGCAGCAGAGGCGTGGTATCGGGTGCATAGGAACGGGGTATGCCGACGCTGGCGAGTTGCGCGCTCGGGATCGTCGGCGCCGCCGTCACCGTCAGCACGCCGTCGATAAAGCTCATGTCGTAGTTGCCGGACGCGGCAAGCGAGCCTCGGGTGATGGCATAGCTGCCCGGTGAGGAGAAGGACGTGGCCGCGCTTGCGAGCTGACCGAACAGCCTGTCGCCATTGACAAGACCCGCACCACCGATGGTGT
>JUHI01000037.1 GCA_000799755.1 Martinezella tropici | reverse complement strand
GGCTCTGACTCACATTTGCTGCTGTTGAGGATGATGCTTCTGCTGGTTCATCGGAGGATCAGCTATGCAGCAACGATTTCAACGGGCGAGCCTCGCTCCGTCCGGTTTTGCAGTTGATGATGTGACGATTATCGAAGAGCGTGTGCAAGTTCGGCTGCGATCGCGCGCCCTCTCCGGAACGTGTCCAGCCTGTGGTCGACAGAGCCGACGAGTTCAAAGCCGATATCTGCGTCGGCCCGCTGACCTGCCGTTTGGCGGTCGTCGAGTTGAGCTGGCGATCGTGACGCGTCGGTTCTGGTGCGATGCCGTTCTGTGCGGTCGGCGTATCTTCTGCGAACAGTTCGATAGTGGCGTGCTCGCACGTTACGGTCGGCGCACCCAGCGGCTGGAGACCATTGTTCACCATCTTGGTTTGGCGCTCGGTGGCAGACCGGCGGCGGCCTTTGCCAATCGTCTGATGGTACCAGTGAGCAATGACACACTGCTGCGGGTGGTTCGCCGCCGTGTTGCCGACCAGGATGATGAACTCACCGTCATCGGCATTGATGATTTTGCTTTCCGGCGGGGCCAAACCTATGGAACGATCGTCTGCGATCTGGAGCGGCGGAAGCCCGTCACCCTGCTACAGGATCGAGCGTTGGATACGTCTCGAGCGTGGCTTGCCGGGCATCAGTCGATCTCCACCGTCGCTCGCGATCGGGGCGGCGGCTATGGTGAGGCTATTGCGAAGGCATTGCCCAATGCTGAGCAGGTTGCTGATCGCTGGCACCTAATGGAGAATTCCAGCCGGGCCTTCCTCGACGCTGTCGGCAAGTCGATGCGACAGATCAGGCAGGCGGTCGGCAGCAGTGTCGTTGATCCAAAGCTTCTGACCTACGCCGAGAAGCTGCAGTATGAGGGGTATCTACGCCGCCAGGAAACGAACGAGGCGGTTCGGGAGCTGTCGAAAAAGGGAACATCAATTCGGCAGATTGTGCGGCAAACCGGCCATAGCCGGAAGCTCGTTCGCGACATTTTAAGGGGGCAGCGTCTCGACGTGTTCCGAACGCGGCCAAGTTCTCTGGATAGCTGGTCGCCTTGGCTCAACAGCCGCTGGGAAGAAGGGGCACGGAACGCTTCGGCACTCTGGCGTGAGATGAAGACGAAGGGCTTTGTGGGACAGAGTGGTGTCGTATCGCAATGGGCTCAACGCCGACGTCTTGCGGAAAAGGCCAATCAGAGCGGGCTCGCCAGAACGCCGTCCGCACGGGTTATCGCACGGCTCATGACCACCGCGCGCGACGACCTTGCAAAATCCGAAGCGATCCTGGTGGCGGCGATCGAAGTGAACGTCCCGGACCTTGTGGTCGCCCGTACGGCCATTGGTGATTTCCAGTCCATGATCCGCTCGAAGACAGCGCGGAAGCTCGACGAGTGGTTGGAAGCCGCTAAGGACAGCTTGGTCGGATCGTTTGCCGGCGGCGTCGAAAAAGACCTCGACGCCGTCAGGAATGCAATCATATCACCGTGGTCAAATGGGCAAACGGAAGGACAGATCACACGCTTAAAGCTCATTAAGCGCCAGATGTACGGAAGAGCAAAACTCGATCTCCTGCAGGCGCGGTTGATCGGTGCGTCGTAGACCTGCACAGCAGCAAATGTGCGTCAGAGCCTATTTTGAGTGCAGATCCGTGTCAAAAATTGCCTTCGCGATGGCGGGTCAACGTTTCATGCGGCATCTAATCATCTGCGGAAGGTTAGCCGCTGCTGGATAGGGCGTTGAGGTGCTTCCTGCCGATGCGGCATGAACGAATTATGGGTTGGAAGAATTCTCTATGAACAATCATGAGATCTTACGATGGGCTTGCACCGGCACGGCGCCGCCTGCGGGTGTCGCCCGGGCAGCCTTGATTGCGATGACTTCGATTTCTGTGAGCATGGCACATCTTCCAGCCGCTCAGGCCGCCATCCCCGAGCCACCCGCTTCCGTCCTGGCCCAGGAAGCCGAATTGATCGTGACCGGGTGGGGGGCAATATCGATGCACGCGTAGAAGAACCGGATTGGGTCGCTGGCGGCGTCGACGTGTCTGCGGTGCAACCTGCCCAAATTCGCGGCACCTGCTACACCACCACGATCCGAATCCAGGCTGTCGAGAAGGGGGGGGTCGGGCGCTAAGGGTGCGACGCGAGTGTTTCACGGTTGGGAAGCAACGGAGCGGCCGTCCGGTTGGACCGGGCCGAGGGGAGCCATCACGTCGCCGCCGGCGGTCCGCGACATGGTAAAGGTTCTTCTGAAACATGGAGCAAATGGCTGGGGCTCGTTCGCGGAGGGTGGTTTGAATGTGCTCTCAAGCGAGTAGACGTGATGACGATCCGACCGTCTTGATCAACGCTCGATCGGTCGGGTTGGAGGGACCTCGCTCTAGACTGACGCGAGTGCTGAACCGGGCCGCTCGGTTGATGCTTGCAATCGCCGTCTTCATTCCGATGGCGTTGCAGCCGTCCCTTGCGTCTCCAACGCCTAAATTCAATCCAAAGCCAGCGCACCAATACGAGTTGATCGCGACGATCCAGGATGCTCCCGGCCCGTTCGATGAGGTGACAGGGTATGTGTCCTATCAGGTGAGCAACACCGATTGCTTGCCTCTTCAGCCTGGGAGCGGAGCGACATTGGCGATGCAGAGGAGGTTGCCACTAAAGCTCCTACCATTCTCCGATGGCTATACGGCTACCTTTCATCTCGACGCGCTTGCCGACGCAAACTATTTCGGCCTCGGTGTCTGTCACTGGGACATCGGCGGTGTCGGGCTCAATCTGACGGTACACAACGTGGTGTTCAGCCCCGGCCTCTCAACAGCGGAAGTGACGACGCGATCACCGATCACAACCTATTTTGCTCGAGCGGCTTATCGTAACCCCGAGCGCAGTGGGAGCACTATCGGAACGGCTCGATCGGCGTATGTAACAAGTCATCCTGCAGAATTTTTTGCAGTCACGCTGCAAAGTAAGGAGAAGCCATGACATTGGTATATGCAGCATCTGGGGTATATGTAGCATCTGGAAAATCCCAGCCTGCTCGCCGTCACCGGATGAAGTTATGTACACGCTGTGGCTTTGCGCTGGCCATGGTGATCGCTACGGGCGCAGATGCGCAGAACACCGGTCATCGCAGCAGCGGTGCTATTGTCGCTGCCGGCTTTGCACAAATCGTGCGCGATCGAGAAGAGGCGAGTTGGCAAGATCTCGCTTCCGCGTTGCGGTTGCCCGAGTTGTCCAGAGCTCCGGCGACATGGAACGGACCATTTTCCAGCGGGGACGATCCGCGCTTCACGGCAATCTATGCCCCACCATCGTCGAGCCTTGGAATCGGGAAGGTGATGGTTGAATGGAGATTCGAGGCGCCGTTAGGGCCGAATGGCAAGACGACAATTTCTCGTATGTTGACGGTTTCTCTGCTGACCGATTCCTGTCCAACTCCGGAGGAGATGGCGGCGGCGACAGGGTCGAACGAACGGCATTTGACATTTCCGGGGCCTGACGCGGGGCCACCTCAAAGCACCCATTGGTTTGACCTAAAGGACTTTGCGGGCAAAAGTGCCAGTATTTCCTATACCACGAAGCCGGATTGCGAACTGACCGCCTTCGACAAAGAGAACTGGTGATGGCCGGATCTCGCAGCCTCTATCGTCCTTGTCCGAGTCTACGAGCCGATGGCTGTGTCGCGAAGCTTTGACCGATAATCCAAAGAGGCTGATGAGCTGGAGCTCCTAAGGTGTCAGGCAAGAGATATGGGATGAAGGAACCATTGAAGGATTACGTGACGATAGCTCTTCTGGGAGCGCTAACGGGTTGTGCATTTGTCGGAATCAGCGCCATGCTGGAGGCAAATGCACTCGATCAATTTGGACGGCAACCGACATGGCTGGCAGTTCCGCTCTCGGCGCCGTTTGGCATCCTCGTGGCGATGATCGTCCGCAGTAAAATCACGGCGCAAAACGGAGGTCGTGGTGTTGGGCTACTTGCGTTGCTTATCGCCTCGACCGCCGTCGCTCTTGTTTTGGCAGCGGGTAGCGTCGATTTTCTTCTTAGCGACGACAGTACCCCGCAATATACGGACTACGCGATGAGTGGCGCCATCGGCGGCCTCATAGGTGCAGCCTTCATGGCAATCGTCATATGGGTTCTGCTTAGGCGCCGAAATATCCGATTTTCCGGATGGCCTATGGTAATCGCTGGCACTTTCGGTGGTGCGTTTTGGCCGGAAGGGGTGTTTCAGATGCGATATTCACTGACCATGTCATGCTTGTTCTTTCCTTTGTGGCAGGCTTGCGTTGCCTCGGGACTGTGGTTCGGGTTGCGAAATGCCGCGTCAAACCAGCTCCGTTCAAAAGTGGGAGATTGATGGTGGGAAAACCTATTGGTCGGCAGGCGGGCGAGCCCAATTCCAAGACCGTGTTGGTTTCGCGCATCAGGTCAGACATGGTTCCGGTAACAAGCAGCGGGACCCAACGCTAATCGCGGACGGCGGCGGCTATCCCGAGATGCCGTTCACCTCCTGGCCTCCGCAATCATGGCAAGGCTGCAGGAAAGACAGAACGCACACGAATCAATTGGTGGTGCTGCCTCGGAAAGATTACCGGCTGACCGCCGAGCTTGAAGGAACATCGGACAGCAGAAAGACCTGGGTCGAGAAATGACGGTCATATCCTTCCATTCTCGTGGCGCGGAGTTCTCAATAGGTTGGGCGGCAGCCCAGTCTGGGGTCGAAACTGCAATTGGCAGGGGTGTCGACGGGAGGATGCTTAGCGAAATAGGCCATCGTAAACTGCTTGTTGATGGCGTTTCGGCGCGCGTCGATGGCGTGTACACGCTCCGACCATGCGCGGGCCTTCGCCTTGTCGCCCGACGCGATTATCGCCTGGGCCTCTGTCGCCAGCTTTGCTTTCTCGATATCGAGTGGGATTACTTCTGGCGATGCCAACCCTTGGGCTACTCTCTGCCGATCCATCTCGGTCATTCTATTCATTTCGGCGACCGCGCCGTCATAATTGACGGCGGTGGCTGAAGCCGCGCCGGTATTACCAGCAAATCCATTCTGTGCGGTGGGCGCACACCCGGCGAGGGCAACGACTGTCAGCAACAACGCACCGGCCGCTCTCATTACATCAGTCATTCAGTTCCTCCAAAGTTGCTGTGCAGCCTGTCTGCTGTCGGTAGACCACCGGCCGGGGATTTAAAGTCCAATGAATATGCCGTGATAGCGCGCGGCGAGCTAACTGCAAGGGCTGCTGCGCCGCAGCGCGGTTCGGAGGAGTGACCCAATCTCCCCTATTTGCCATTTGATTTACCGTCACTCAACGCCTTCGCAACATCTTGCCGAACGCCCGGAGAAACGCCGGGACGATGCAGGGTCCATGGATTGAAATTTCCGCCAGAGAAGGGGCTTAACAGAATATCGTCAATCTTAAGCCTGCCATTTTCCGGTTTTAGAAAGAACAAGCAAGAATAAGAGCCGTTCGCGTTATAGTTCATCGCGACCATGACGCCGTTGAGCTTATCGGATACGTCCTTGAATTTCACCGGATGGGCACCGCCATCGTCGGAGTCCGCGCTGGTGAGATAGTCAGTCTCACCATTCGTTATATTGTCGATTCCCGGAGTGCTATTGGGCGCCGAGACGGCATCGGGATTTGCTGCTTCCTTCGCCTTCAGCGCGTACCAACTCGCAAGGAAATCATGCGTAAACAGGATCGTTTCCATCTTCGTCGGTGAACGACTGGCGCCTCGGAGCAATTCGTCCGCGTCGGCGGCATGGCCTTCGTAGTCGACCGTAAATCTCACGACGTCAGCGGCGCTGGCGTTCGCGCCCGGCAATCCGGCAGTCGCTGCGTATCCGAGAAGCGGAGTTGAAAGCAAAGCCGCGATTAGGGAGAGGAGTCTCAAGCGCATGATCGCTTTTTTCCTTGTGGAGGGCGACCACTTTGTGGATCGCTTCGTTTCGAAAATCTTTCGACCGCGGTCGAGCAAGAAAGCCCTGCATCACGGACTAGCGTCTATCGACCCCATGATCATGGGCAACAACGGCGCCAAAACTCGATGTAAGGATACGCGTGCAACATATTCTTGCATCGGCTTTTCGGTCATTCCCCGATACAAAACGTGATTCTCTCCACTATCCATCGTTGTCGGCCATCGTGGACGATTTTATCGATCGCATGATCTCCTACGCCTTTTCGATCATGCCGCTAAGGAATGTGAGAGTTGCGACACATTGCGCTTCGCCGCTCCTCGGCTCTTTCTATAATCACGTGATTGCCGGTTTTGGACGCCGTCATTTTCGAACGTACACGCTTGAGAAGGTGACGTTGGAGCCACCACAATTGTGGTTGTCCGTGATGACAAGATAAGGGCCGAGTTGAGCAGCTTTAATTGTGCACGCTGAATTCGCGTAGGCAGTCTTTATATTGTCGCCATCGGTAAAGGAGACGAAAGCGCCTTGGGGGGAGATGACTGCACCGAACTGACCTGATTGCGCGTCGATTGGGTTGCTGTTCCATGTCGCGTTGCCATCGATCCCAATTTTGGCGTCGTCTTTTGCCACGACATCGATCGTCGCATCGCTGTCATCACTGATCCAATGACCGGCCCAGTGGGGCGAGGGCTCGATAGTCTTCAAAGCCGAAAGTGGCAACCAGCCGGAAGTGGCGATAGCCTTACCTTTACGCGCTGCAACGTATATCGCACACGCGTAATCGCCGAAGCGGCTTATGACGACAACCTGATTGCCTTTCACGAGGCGGGCCCGCTGCTGGCAGACGTCGTTCGCAGCAGGGCAACTTCCTGCCTCAGGACCATGAACGAAGTGGATGCCGGTCGGCGTATCCACCTCATAGAGAGCGACGGTCTTGAGGTCGACGTCCACCATGTTGTTGATGCAGAGTTGGTCGGAGGACTGGGCCGAGGCCGAATGTGAGAGCATAGGGACGAAGGCTAATATAAGGCAACGCAACAGGTTTAACGATGTCCTACGACTTTGAGTTGGCGGAACATTGTTTGCTTGCATAGACACGCTCTAACATTTCTTCGTTACCCCGAGTCATATCCCGACGTGCGCTTGCGTGAACTAGTTTTCTCTTCGAATAGACGCGTGTGTACTTATTATGGACACGGGATCCGGTTATGGAAATTGCCCAGCGCTTCGTAGACGCCCCTGGGTTGTAATTTCTGCTGCTTCGCGATGCCGACCGGTGACAGCATCCCGTTTTTGACGTGTTTGCGTTTCGGATTGCAGAACGTCGCGATGTGATCGAACACGTCCTAGCGAGCCTCGTTGCGTGACCGGCAACCCCTGCGGCGTATCCGTTCACGCTCCAGAAGATTGAAGAAGCTCTCGGCCACAGGATTGTCATGGCAGTTAACCCGTCGGCTCATCGAGTGAACCAGGTTATGGTGCTTGACGAACGAGGCCCAGTCCATGCGGGTGAGCTGCGAGCTCTGATCCGAGTGGATCGACATCTGACCCTTCGGCTTGCACCTCGACACCGCCATCAGCAGCGCTTGCAATATGACGCCCGTGACCCAGTCCTTATCCGGAACTTCTACGTCAAATTGCTGGTTGAGCGCATTATCTACAACGATGGAAGTCCTGCCGCCCCAGGCGCCAGCGACGTTTGCAACAGATCTGCGCCTTAACTCCGGCAAGACGGGTCAGATGCGCAGCCCGGTTCGGGCAACGCATCTCGCCTCGGTCGAGACGATAGTCATACAGTCTTTGATAGCCGTAGACCTCGCCGAGTTCGATCGGCAAGGTCTATTCCGGCAAGGAGGACAAGGGCACAGACGCGTCAAGCTGATGTCTGGCGCGACGTGTTTAGGAACCCAGCTATAAAATCGACGGCTTCGTCGCCGCTTCTCAGACCGAGATGGATACTCTTACCTATTCCGCTCTTTCCGATCCGGACAGGACGAACGCCGAGTTCGGCAGCCTCCCGACGTACAAGCCAGTTCGGAATGGCGCTGACGCCACGACCGGCCGCAACGAGCTGAAGCATCATTTCCGTGGTCTCAACATTCCGGTGATGTCGCGGACGGCAGTTGGCGGGAGCTAGAAACTGCGTGAATACATCCAATCGCTCCGGCGGCACGGGATAGGTGAAGAGAGTTTCGTCCAGCAGATCCGCTGGTTCGGCGTAGTCCTTGCGCGCGAGTGGGTGATCGGTCGGTACGGCAAGCACGAGCTCGTAGTCAAACACAGATAGATAATGGATGCCCGGCGCCTCGATCGGATCCGGTGTGATCAGGATATCGATCTCGTATCCCGTCAGAGCTGCCACCCCTCCGAAGGCAAATGATGTCGTCAGTTCCAGATCCACGTCCGGCCAGTCCACCAGATAGGGTTTTGTGACGCCCATCAGCCATTGATGGCAGGGATGGCATTCCATGCCGATCTTCAGAGAGCCTCGCTGACCGTAGCGATAATCCGACAAGACATCCTCAGCCCTTTCGATCTGCGGTAGAATGCGTTGCGCCAGCGTCACAATGTAACGCCCGGCCTCGGTGAGGCGAAGATTACGACCATCCTTCTCCCACACAGCCACGCCATAGCGCTCTTCGAGCTTTCGGATCGTATGGCTGAGTGCAGACTGGGTCACATTCAGCCGTTCGGCTGCCGCCGTCAGACTGCCCAAGCGATCGACTTCGCGCAGGATTGACAGATGTTGCCTGTCCAGCATGGTTATGCCCGCCTCTGCTCAAGGGGAACGGCTCCGGTCGCACCACGACCGTGGACGGAAGCTGGCCGGTGATCCTTGCAGACCGCCACCATCCTGAAGTGTCGGGTGACCGTATTATGCCAGTTGCCCGTCAACGGGTTTTCGGACCGAAATTTTGTCTCGATGGACATGGAGCTGCGGCCTGCGCGCTCGACAAGTCCGGTACCCCCGATAAGGGTGCCGTGATGGTTCGTATCTTCGGGAAAAGCGATATCGATAAGGCTGGCTATCGAGCCATGCTGGGCAGTTTTTGCTATCGTCGTGGTCTCTGTCATCGGCACTGCCATTGTGTTGTGGTAAGGTGCTGACATGACGCAAAGGCGACGGCACGGGAATGCCGATCGCAAAAGCGGCACACCGGGACACCCCGCCCGTGGACGTTATCTATCGCGGCAGGTCTCCTGGCTTGCGGGTCATTGCTATGGTCCGTCTTCCCGAGGCACGCCTCAGTGACATGGATGGACCTTCGCTTGCCGCTCACAGTTGCGGGGGCAGCTTCGGCTTCGGGTCTTCACAAGATCCCTGACCGAATTCCCTCTTAGCTCCGGACTTTCGTCCGCAGAACCACGACGACGAACCAATGCCGCATGTCGCCGAAGGGGTCAAGATGTCTGTAAAAAGTCAAGCTTGAGGCGAGTGGCTGCCCATTATGAGCACTGGGAAAGGCGACGTCTTTGAATTCCGGCTGGAGCGCTTCGACCGCGAAATGATGAAGATGGCTCATGCTTCAATGAGATAAAACCATTTTTAGTCGATCAATCCCTCAGCTACATAGCACGCACCGCTCCTAATGTCGGAGGGTGTGACGAATTACGCCCGAGAAAACCGGAACATACAATTAGGAAAATCTCGAAAGGGAAAACAGTAATGCAGGTTTTATCTCGGAATTTAGAGCGCAAGATCGCGATGAACGAAGAATTTACGTTTAATATAAAGCGAATTTCTTTCGATGAGGATTATCGCCCCGCAGAGAACACGCGGATCACCACTAATTTTGCCAATTTGGCGAGAGGGGCGAACCGTCAGGAGAATCTGCGGAACGCCTTGAAGATGATCGACAACCGTTTCAACGCCCTGGCGAATTGGGATAACCCAAATGCAGATCGTTATTCTGTCGAACTTGAGATCATTTCCGTTGAAATGAATATCGGTGCTGAAGGCGACGGTAATGCCTTCCCATTAATTGAGGTATTGAAAACGAACATCGTCGACCGGAAAACGAATGAACGCATTCAGGGCGTTGTGGGGAACAACTTCTCCTCTTACGTGCGAGATTACGACTTCAGCGTCGTGTTGCCAGAGCACAACAAGAACCGCCCCGATTTCAGCATTCCGGATAATTTCGGCGACCTGCATGGTAAGCTGTTCAAAAGCTTTCTGAATTCAGGTGCCTACAAGGAAAATTTCGATAAGCCGCCGATTATCTGCCTGAGCGCGTCAAGCAGCAGGACATATCGCCGAACTGAAAATCAGCATCCGGTGTTGGGTATCGAATACCACCAGGATGAATTCTCTTCAACCGATGAATACTTCAGAAAAATGGGACTAAAGGTTCGCTATTTCATGCCGCCGAATAGCGTCGCGCCTTTGGCTTTCTATTTTCTCGGCGACCTGCTTGGTGATTACACCAATCTTGAACTGATCAGCACCATCAGCACGATGGAGACTTTTCAGAAGATCTACCGACCCGAGATTTACAATGCCAATTCGGCTGCCGGGACATGTTATCAGCCGAGCCTGAAGCACCAGGACTATTCACTCACTCGAATTGTCTATGATCGAGAAGAACGTAGCCGGTTGGCTATCGAGCAGGGCAGATTTGCTGAGGAGCACTTCATCAAACCATACAAGACCATTCTTGAGCAATGGTCTGCCAATTACGCTATTTGACGAACCGAAATATAAGGTCGCTATCATGAAAAGACTGTTGCCCACGTCCACCGCCGGCAGTTTGCCGAAGCCCTCATGGCTTGCGCAGCCTGAGAAGCTCTGGTCACCTTGGAAATTGGAAGATGAGGAATTGATCGAGGGCAAGCAGGATGCCCTGCGTTTGTCTTTGGACGATCAACGACAGGCAGGTATCGATATTGTTAGCGACGGTGAGCAAACGCGCCAGCATTTTGTCACGACGTTCATCGAGCACCTCAGCGGCGTCGACTTTGAGAAGCGTGAGACCGTCAGAATTCGAGATCGCTATGATGCGAGCGTCCCAACAGTCGTCGGAGCTGTGTCGCGTCAGAAGCCCGTTTTTGTCGAAGATGCCAAGTTTCTGCGTCAGCAGACCAAGCAGCCCATCAAATGGGCGCTGCCCGGTCCAATGACCATGATCGATACGCTCTATGATGCCCACTATAAAAGCCGTGAAAAGCTGGCATGGGAATTCGCCAAGATCCTCAATCAGGAAGCCAAGGAATTAGAGGCTGCTGGTGTCGATATCATTCAGTTTGACGAGCCAGCATTCAACGTCTTCTTCGATGAGGTGAATGATTGGGGAGTTGCCACCCTGGAGAAGGCGATCGAAGGGCTAAAATGCGAAACTGCCGTTCATATCTGTTACGGGTATGGCATCAAGGCTAACACAGACTGGAAGAAGACCCTAGGATCGGAGTGGCGGCAATATGAGGAATCTTTCCCGAAGCTGCAGAAATCCAGTATCGGTATGATCTCCCTGGAATGCCACAACTCTCATGTTCCAATGGATCTCATCGAGCTTGTCCGAGGCAAGAAAGTGATGGTGGGGGCTATCGACGTGGCAAGCAATACCATTGAGACGCCAGAGGAAGTGGCCGCTACTCTGCGAAAGGCACTTCAGTTTGTCGATGCCGACAAACTTTGCCCTTGCACCAATTGCGGCATGGCACCCCTTTCTCGTCGTGTGGCAAGAGGCAAGCTGAATGCCTTGAGCGCCGGCGCAGAAATCGTCCGAAGGGAACTCTCGGCCTAGTGCTGGTGAGCCGGTTCACCACCAAGGGTGCCGACGGCTTCAACGTCATCCCATCGCTCTTCCCGGGCGACCTATCGATTTCATCGAAATAGTCGTACGGGTCGTGCAGGCGAGGGGATGCGTTTGCGCACCGAATATGAACAGGAACCTTGCGGAACCGTCTCGGTTTCGCCTGTCCCGAACGCGTTTGAGAGGCCGATATGGGAATGGTGGATCACCGCTTCAACATTGTGGACAAAGCCACATTTCGCAACGGCATGTCGCGCCTTGGCACGGCGGTCAGCGTCGTCACCACCAGGTCTGGCGGTAAGCACTACGGCTTTACGGCGTCAGCAGTCTGCAGTGTCAGCGATACGCCGCCAACACTTCTCGTATGTATCAATCGAGCGAGCTCGTGTTTTCATGCTTTTGAAAACACGCGCCATTTCTGCGTCAACACGTTGATGCCGGGTCATGAGGACATCTCGAACACCTTCGGCGGGAAGACGCCGATGGAGGATCGATTTGCGCTGGGCGAATGGAGAGAGGGCCTCACGGGCGTCCCGATCCTGGCCAACGCTTCGGTCAGCTTCGAATGCGAGCTCACCAATGCCGTCGACGAGGCAACCCACCGCATCCTCTTCGGGCGCGTAATCGACATTCGTGAGAACGAAGAACAGGCAACGCTGCTCTATTGCATGCGCCGCTATCTCAACGGCTAGGCTCAGGATCTCTAATTTGCAGGCCTGGCGGTGTTTCTCTTGAGGTTTCAGGAATCTACCCATAATGATGGCTGCAGGCGGCAAGCGTGCGGTCTCTGCGTTCATCACGCGCACAGGGCACGTTCCAGATACCCTACTATGCGGCCAGATTTGCCTGGGAGCTTCGCGAAACGCCGGAGGTCATTCAGGCATGGCGTATTCGAGACAAGCGTAACGGCCTGGGCTGCAAACTGGACGGAGTATCCGATTAGCATTCCGCGCGTAGCAACCGCATAGCGACTACGCGTAGAGAGCAAGCGACATAAAAGCACGTATCCATCAGAGTATATATATGGCCTCCTCCTTATCAGTCGACACCCGCCCGCTTTCCGCATCCATCGAAATCCTGCCTAAGCAGATCCCGACCGTCGATGAACTCAAATCGATGATTCCGGTCGGTACCCGGGTATATCTGACGGATATCGGTGCTGCCGATACCGAACACGAGATGGTTACAGCTGCGCGGCGATTGTGCGATTGCGACCTTGTGCCGGTACCTCATCTGGCTGCCCGAAGAATTGGCAGCCGAGATACACTCGAGAGACGCATTTCTGCGCTCGTCCATGAGGCCGGCGTTACCGATGTGTTGGTTATAGGCGGGGGCGTCACTTCTCCGCGTGGGCCTTATGCCTCTTCGATGGACCTTCTGAGAACTGGATATCTTGACCGTTTCGGCATCACCGACATTGCTGTTGCGGGTCACCCAGAGGGCAGTCCAGATTTTACCGAGGCCCTGGCGCTTGAGGTGCTTCATGAAAAGCAGGCGTTTGCGAGACTGACCGGTGCGAGGCTTCGTATCGTAACTCAATTCGGCTTTGATCCTGCCAAGGCGTTGGTCTGGGCGAAGGGTCTCAGGGAGATCGGCATATCTGCGCCGGTGCATATTGGGGTTGCCGGCCCGGCGAAGCTGACCACGCTCATCAAGTACGGAACGCTCTGTGGTGTCGGCAATTCCATGTCGATGCTGACGAAGCACTCCGGCAGCCTGATGGCGCTTGCGACCGGATATTCGCCCGAAACCTTTGTGAAACCCATCGAAACTGCTCAAAGCGATCTGGAAGACGTGTTGATCTCCCAGATGCATATTTTTCCGTTCGGTGGACTGGATAAGGCTGCGGCTTGGCTTCGAAGCCGCGCTTCCTGGTAGGCGCAGGAAACATATCGTTTGAGATTTCGTTCGCTAGCGGCATGGTCGCCGGCATGCGGCCGGCCATATCTTGAGCGTATCCCACGGAATGTCCTTTTATTGAGCCTGGTCGATCTGCGTTCTGGTCAGGTCGATCCACGACTATGCTTGAAAGACAATCAGAAATGGACGGTGACACGCTGAGTCCACCCCGCGTAGCCTTCAGCAGCCGACGGCGCATGGGCACAGTCGGCAAGCTACATGAATGCTACTTTGAGATTTTCTGCATATGTGCTGCCTCTGTGATTTTTCGACCTCATCGTCATCCTTCGGAGGATATGGCCTTAGTCTAGACTTGCGCGAGGACGCCGCTCGGCTCGTTGACGATGAAGCATTCGCGCATCACCTCGTGTCGTTGTCGAAGAGGCTTATCGAACTCAATCAAGGTCTTCCGCGTCTCGCTGGTTTGTTCGCCGCACAACAGCGCTGGTTGCTAAGCCATGCAGCGCTTGCCCATCATTTCTGGGCTATCAATACCGGTAAGACCAAACTCACGCGTCGTGTTTTGGCCAACCTGGCGCTCAAAAATACCCTATCCAGCCGAAACACTGCCTACGCGTTCTTCGACGAAGTCGTCGCCTATGATGTGATCAATCCGATCGAATCCGTGAGTGATCGAGAGGCCGTTGAGTACGTGCCGGCACCGGCAACGATCTCGATGCTTTGCGCATGGTACAGCGCTCATTTGAATGCACTTGATGCGATCTATGGCGGCAACCGTGCTTCGTGGTTTATGGACGACCCGCACAGCATCCTCCGGTTACTCCAACCGGAGCTGGCCTATATGCTGCTTTCGATCCCGGAAGTGCGCGAGCCAGGTCCGCTCTATACCATTTTCACGTGGGCTGATGCGGGCGGATTGCTGATGGATAGGCTCGTCGCAGGGATCGAGCCATCGGCGATTGGGAAGCGCGACTGCTTGCAAACGAATCTAGTCTCGATCTCCTTCCTCGCAAAAGCAACCGGGCTGTCACGCGCGCATACCAGTCGAAAGCTCTCGACTGCGGCGCAGATCGGCGGCATTGGCTGGCTTGGGCCCAAGGGTCATTCTTCGATCTGGATCTCGCACGGCTTCTACAAGGAGTATGCTCAGATGCAGGCCCTGAAGTTGCTGATCCTCGATCACGCCTGCAGTAGGGTCCGCAGTCTGTTGTCCGATTCTTCAAACGGTGCCGGTCAACTGCCGCAATACGGTCCGAACGGTGAGAGGAGCGATAGCTAAACGCACGTCCTGCAAAAGTGGATGACCGCTCCAGCCAGGCCTTGAGCGTAGGTGGGACGATACAGGGACGAATGGTGATCTTGTCAGAAATGGACGGCGACAGGCATGGAGACGAGGCTTAGTGTCCCAGGAAATCAATGGATTGCCGTCGCGCAAGGAAGCTGGCGGCAATCGGTCCCTATTCACTTTTCGAAGACGAAGGAATTCACCGCATGCGCCGCATTGGCTTCTTTGATCGCCCCAGACTGGCTATTCTCCTGGGGGCTATTGTCGCCGGTATCCAGCCGGTTGCGTCGTCCGCATCAGCGGCGCCGCTTCCGGGCGGTGCAGGATCGCTCATCGAAACATATCAGGATTGGATCGTTGCCTGTCAGTCGCAAAACAATGCGACGCAATGCGTCATGCGGCAGACCCAGAGCAACAAGGACAATGGTCAGAACATCTTGACCGTCGAGCTGTCCAGCGGCGCGGATGGCAAGCTGCAGGCAGCCTTGCTAATGCCCTTCGGTCTCGCGCTCGCACAGGGCGTGTCGGTGAGGATCGACGACGCACCGGCGGGAAGCCCGGCTGCGTTTTCGACCTGCATACCGCAAGGATGCCTGGCGACAATCACCTTCGATACCGGCCAGTTAGTCAAGCTCAAGAGCGGAACTAACCTCAATCTGAGTGCGACGGCGCTGGCGGCTTCCCAGCCCGTGGCGCTCAAGGTTTCGTTGAAGGGCCTTTCAGCAGCCCTTACCCGCATCGGCGAACTGACCAAGTAAGATAACGGACGTGACAAAGACATCTCGCGAAAATGCGGGCGCAATTCGATTGCGCGAGGTTCATGGCGACTGGACGCTGACAACCACGCCACAGCCGGCGCGCGTTCTTGACGATGCCTGTTCCATAATCTCGCAAGTTCAGCTCGATGAGGAAACACGAAGGCGCTTGCTGGTGATCGAACTGCGTCCGGGACGGGAACGTGTCGCAGGCGCCCTGCTGTTGCCGTCCGGCCTGTCGCAAGATCAGGGCGTCGTGCTGCAATTCGAAGAAAGTGCGCCGAGCTCGCGCCAGGCGCTCATCGTGCAGTCCAAAGGTTATCTCGTCGATCTCGATTTTGACGAGGCAACGGTCGCAAAGCTGACATCGAGCCGCTGCCTGCATGTTACGGCGGAGACCGATACGGGTGACGAGATCAATTTTTCGATACCGCTCAACGGCTTTGCGAGTGCGCTTGCTCGCGCACGCTTGATTGGCAAGTGACATTTTCTCGGTGGTCGGCGATTTCAAGCGCTCCGGTGAGAGGGTATTGCAATGTGTGGTCTCTGTGAGCGCTCGGCCCTTGGTTTGGTCTCTGCCTCGCACCATAATCGATCACGCCGTCCCGCCGATCATTATATGGCGGCTGGCGTCTTTCCGCATGCCGTCGTCCGGATGGCCCGCGACTTCATCTTCACCTACGAGTCGTGCATAGCTGTTGCGGCGCTCTTCGCAAGCCATCAGTCGTGGCTTCTATGTCATGCAGCGCTTGCCCATTATTTCCCGGGAGAGCAATTCAGCCATGGCTGGTTGACAAGGCGTGTATTCGGGATGCTCGCCGTCAGACATAATATCTGCAGTCGCAACACGGCGACCACCCTGTTCTCTCATGCGATCGAACGAGGCGCTCTGACGCCGCTCATGGGCATCGGCGACATCAAACTTGAGCAGGCGGTTCCATCGCCTGCTGCCATGACGTTACTGACTTCCTGGTATCGGGCCCACTTCGAGGCACTGGATCTCATCGATGGAGGCGACAGGGCGATGTGGTTGCTGGCGGACCCGGTTCGATCTCTTGCGCTGATCCAGTTCGAAGTGGCCTGCGCTTTGTTGTGTGAGGAGACCTTGCGAGCTCCAGGCCCACTCTACACGATCTTTACCTGGGCCGATTCTGGCAGCCTGTTGATGGACCGGCTGATTGGCGGCATCGACGTCACCGGCATAGGCCGGCAAGACCGGCATCAGACAACGGTGAGTTCGCTGACATGGCTGGCGCAATCGTCGGGACTGTCGCGCGCTCACACCAGCCGGAAAATGTCAGCGGCGGAGCGGATCGGCGGTATCGGCTGGACAGGGCGAAGAGGGCGCTCGGAGCTTTGGGTTTCGCAGGGCTTCTATGAGGAATACGCCAGGGTGCAGGTTTGCAAACTCCTGATCCTCGATGAGATTTCCGCTCGAGCCCGGTTCGCCTGAGCGAAGTAAGTCAATGCTGGCAACATGATAGCGGCATTCGATGACGCAAGGATTCGCTTGCGGGAAGTGCGCAACCGCTCATTTTGAGAAATTCCGACCTAGTCAAAAATGGACGGAGACAGCATGCGGGAATCCACCTAGCGTCCGCCACAAATGATTGAGGGCAGTAATCTGAATGCTTATCGTACATGGAAAGCCTAAGCAAATGCGGGTGGGGCGGCCCGTATTGTCGGCAGGAACGGCGCTCGCCCTGTTGTCGGCTACCATAGGCGCAGCCCATGCCCAGACAGCGTCACAGGTGACGCCTCAGACATTCGAGCCTCAGCTTCAGAAGCAGAGCAGCGGCATTGTCATTCCGGAAGCCTCCGGCCCGGTGGCGCCGAAGGGGGCGGAGAAGCTCACGGTTCGCCTGAAGTCCGTCAAGGTCGAGGGCGGCCTTCCGGGCTTTGCCGAGGACGAGGCGCGCGTCGTCAAGAGCCTGAGCGGCGGCCAAGTGACGGCAGCGGCATTGTTCGAGGCGGCCGGTCAACTGGAGCGGGCCTATGCCGCCAGGGGATACGGTCTGGTGCGCGTCGTGTTGCCGGCGCAGCGGCTGGTGGATGGGGCGGTGCTGCGCATCGTCGTCATCGACGGCTTCGTCGAAGACATCGACACCTCGCATCTGCCCGACAATATCCGTGACCGCATCGCAAAAATGCTGGCGCCGCTCATCGGCGAGAAGGGGATGTCCAATGACGAGATCGAGCGGCGGCTGCTCCTGGCCGGCGACCTGCCGGGAACAGTGCTGCGCTCGACCCTGTCGCGCGGCACCAAGCCCGGCGGCAGCGTGCTGACCATCGAGGCGCGCTACAAGCCGGTGACCGGCTTCATCTCCGGCGACAACAATTCCACCGACGCACTCGGCAAATACAACACCGGTATCGGTCTCGACTTCAATTCGGTGCTCGGCTTCGGCGAACTCATCTATCTCAGGGATTCCGGCGCACCGCGCTTTGGTGGTGACGAAGGCTATTTCACCGGCTCGCCGCGCAACCGCTCGCTGGCCGGCGGCGTCACCTTGCCGATCGGCATCGACGGGCTGACGCTGAACCTTGAAGCCACCGCGTCGCGCACGACGCCGCAGGCGGGTGTCTTCGGTCTGCAGTTCATGTCGGACTTCACGCGCTATTCGGCCCGGCTTGCCTATCCGCTGATCCGCTCGCGCGAATTGACGTTGAACCTGAACGGCGGCTTCGACGCGCAGGACGAAGAGCTCGAATTGCTGAACGGCGGCGGCCTGACCCTGTCGAAGGACCGGCTGCGCATCCTGCGCACGGGCGCGGATCTGTCCTGGTATGTCTCCGGCGATGCGCTCGTCAGCGCCAGCATGACCGGCTCCTTCGGCATCGACGGGCTGGGCGCGCGCAGTGCAGCTGACGCGGCCGCCAGTGGCACGCCTTTGTCACGTCAGGGCGCGGATGCCGATTTCCAGAAGCTCGAGGTCACGCTCGGCTACCGCCAGCCGGTCGCCGAACATCTGACGCTTGATTTCAGGGCGCGGGCGCAGACCTCCTTTGGCCAGCCGCTGCTCAATTCCGAGCAGATCGGCCTTGTCTCGTCGAACGGCCTGTCGAGCTTCCCGACCGGGTCGTTACAGGGCGATTCCGGTTTCGTGCTGCGCGCCGAGGCGCAGTTCCCGTTCAGCACGAGCTTCACGCTGCCGTTCGGCTGGCCGGAGTTTCCGGCACAGCAGGGTACCAACCTGCCGGATGGGGCAAGCACCGCGGGGGCGGTGGTGATCTCGCCTTATGTGTTCGGCGCCTATGGCGGCGTCAGGCTCGTCAATCCGACGGTTCTGGAAAGCGGCTTCTCGCGCGGCGCGGCCTATGGCCTCGGCTTGCGGCTGGCTGCGGCCGAGCAGGCGAGCTTCAACAACACCAACGTCAATCTCGAATATGGCCGCGTCGAGCGCTTCGGAAACGGCGACAACGACAATCGCTTCACCGTCTCCGCGGCATTCCAGTTCTGACGCTGGAGGTTGCAGACGATCGCGCCCGCGCCTGCGGCCGGCATCGGTCGCGGGTGCAGTTTAGGCATTCAAGGAAGGATCGGCTGCCTGGTGCGGCCGGTCATTTGGTCTCAATAATAAAAGGAAAACAGTTTACATGAGCGATCAAGTTGCCCCCAAACCGGCTGTCACGACACCGAATACGCGCCTGCCGGGTGGCGCCGACGCCTTGCGCGAAGTCCATGGCGACTGGCTGTTGATCGGAACGGTTCAGACCGGGGAGGCTGGACCGCAGAAGACCTGTGTCATCGCGCAGGAACAGATCCACAACGATAGCCGCCAGCGCCTGTTGTTGATCGAGTTGCGGCCGCAAGCCGGGCGTATCAAGGGCACGTTGATCCTGCCGTTCGGCCTTTCATTCCAGAAAGGCGTCGTCCTTCAGGTCGATGACAACAGCATGGCGCCGGCCATTCCGTTCCGCACGGCGGTCCCGATGGGTTGCGTCGTCGAGCTTGATATCGACGCCCTGCGCGTCGCGCTGTTGAAGGCGGGCAAGATCCTGCATGTCCATGCGATTGTCGCCGACACCAGCAGTCCGATTGCCTTCGCGATTTCCCTGAATGGCTTTGCAACCGCACTTACGCGCGCCGAGGCGGTTCTGCGCTGAACCCTGCCACCTGCAGGCCGTTTTGGCAGATCGAGGCTGGTCCGCCAGTTGGCGCCGGGCGGATCAAGCGCGCGGGCGCCATGCCTATTCGGCGGCTTGAACTGATCAGAAATGGACGGCGACAGTGGGTTAGAATCCACCTAGCGTCCCCTTCACTTGGATGAACCGATTGATCGGCTGGCCCGACACGCCTGCCGAATCGCTTTGGTTTTCAATGAACCACATTCGCTGGAACAAGTCGCATGGCGTGGGGCCGCGACGGCAGTTCCGCTCTAGGGCGACGACAATGACCAGACAGACGACCCGCCGGATGCTCGGCAACAAGACGCTTTCGCACAAGACCCGGCTTGCGGCGCTGTTGACGACGACGGCGCTTGTCAGCACGACGGCCTTGGCGCAGTCGCTGCCGACCGGCGGCCAGGTGGCGGCGGGCAGCGCGACGATCGGGTCGCCGTCTGCAGGGTCTCTCACCATCAACCAGACGGGCAGCAGCGCCGTCGTCAACTGGCAGAGCTTTGACGTCGGCAAGGGCAATCGCGTCACCTTCGTCCAGCCCGATGCCAATGCAGCCATCCTCAATCGTGTCACCGGCCAGACGACGTCGACGATTGCAGGCCAGATCAATGCCAATGGCCAGGTCTACCTGATCAATCCGAACGGCATTGCCATTACCAAAACCGGGACCGTCAACACCGGCGCCTTCGTCGCCTCGACGCTCGGCATCTCCGATGACGACTTCATGGGCGGTAAAAGGAGCTTTACCGGCAATGGCGCCTCTGCGCCTGTGACCAATGCCGGTCAGATCACCATCAACCGCGGCGGCTACATGGCGCTGATCGGCGGCACGGTCGCCAATACCGGCACCATCACCGTGCCGATGGGCAAGGCGGCACTCGGATCGGGGGAACAGGCAACGCTTGATCTGTCCGGTGACGGCTTCCTGCAGGTGGCGGTTCCGACCAAGGCAAATGGCAAACAGGCGCTGGTTGAGAATAGCGGCAGGATATCGGCCAAGGGCGGCACGGTGCAGCTGACTGCAGCAGCGGCCAGAGACATGGCGCGGCAGGCTGTCAATATGTCGGGCACGATCGAGGCGAAGGGCGTCTCGGGGAGAAGCGGCGACATCATCCTGTCGGGCGGCGATGGCGAGGTTGCCATCACCGGCAAGCTCGATGCCAGCAACAGGCATGGCACCGGCGGCAAGGTCCAGGTGACCGGCCGCAAGATCACGCTGGCCAATGCGAAGATCAATGCGTCGGGCAAGAGTGGTGGCGGTACGGTCAATATCGGCGGCAACCGCCAGGGCAAGGGACCGCTGCAGCGGGCCGAGACGCTCACGGTCGATGCCAACACCGTCATCAACGCCGATGCGATCAGCACGGGCAACGGTGGTAATGTCGTGCTGTGGTCCGACGATCTCACCCGTTTCGCCGGCACGATCACGGCGAAGGGCGGCGCGCTCTCCGGCAATGGCGGCGAGGTCGAGGTCTCGGGCAAGGCGAAGCTGTCCTATACCGGCCTTACCGACCTGACAGCCATCCATGGCTCCTTCGGCAATCTGCTGCTCGATCCCTACAACGTCACGATCTCGACGGGCACGGACAGCAACTCCTCGGGCTTCACGGCGTCAGGCAATGACAGCATCATCAACGTCAACACGCTGACCAATGCGCTGGCGACGGCCAATGTCACGGTGACGACGGGCTCGTCATCGGATGCGACCAATCCGCAGGCCGGCACCATCACGGTGGCTGCGCCGATCAATTGGAGTGCGCTCACCACACTGACGCTGGCGGCGGCCTCGGACATCAACATCAACAACGCGATCACCGCGAATGGCGGCCTGATCGTCTCGGCCGGCAGCACCAACACGATTTCGGCAAATGCCGCTGTCAATGTCGGCGCTTTCGTGCTCGCCTCGGGCAACTGGGTTCAAAACGGCGCCACGCTGCCTGCCTTCTCAGCGAAAGACTTCCGCCTCACCGACGGCACCAGCTTCCTGCGCGTCGCCGGCGGCGATGGCGCAAGTGCTGCGACCGCCTATCGGCTCGCCGATGTCTATGGCCTGCAGGGGCTGAGTTCGTCGCTGGCCTCCTACTGGACGCTGGCCAATAATATCGACGCGTCGGGCACCGCGGTCTGGAACAATGGCGTGGGCTTCAAGCCGCTCGCCAGCTTCAACGGTACGCTCGACGGCAAGAACCATACGATCTCGGGGCTCTCCATCCTGTCACCGGGCGGCAATACCGGCCTGTTCGGTATGATCGGCAGCAGCGGCACGGTAAAAAACCTCGACCTGTCGGAGGCCACCGTGACCGGTAGTGGCAACTACGGTGGCGTCCTCGTCGGCGAGAACGATGGCACGGTCAGCAATGTGCATGTCTCCGGCACGCTGGCCGGCAACGGCTCCAGCGGCACTTACGGTGGGCTCGCTGGATACAACGTCGGCACGATCACCGACTCCGGCTCCGCCGTCGCGGTGACGGCGACCGGCTATGGTGTCTGGCTCGGCGGCCTTGTCGGCTTTAATGTCAGCAGCATCACCTCTTCCTACGCCACCGGCGCGGTAAGTGCCGACGGATATGTAATGAACGCGGGCGGTCTGGTGGGTTTAAATGCAGCCGACATCATCTCTTCCTACGCGACCGGTGCGGTCACCGTCAGAGGGGACACCAGTGCCGGCGGCGGGTTGGCGGCTGAGAGCAGTAATATTTACTCTTCCTACGCGACCGGAGCGGTCAGCGTCACCGGGAACAACGCCGTTGTCGGCGGACTCGCGGGTTGGAATGACGGCACCATCAGTTTGTCCTATGCTAGTGGCGCGCTCAGCGCTATCGGCAGCGGCAGCACCATCGGCGGCCTTGTCGGAGGTCAATACGGTTACGACAGCGACGGCTTCTGGGATATCGGCACAACCGGGCAAACCAGCGCATACGGCAACCGTAGCAGCGCCACAGCGACTGGGCTGACCACCGCGGAGGCGCGCACGGCGGCGGCCATACGGGCTGGGACTTCACCAACACCTGGTACCAGTCCGGCGACATGCGGCCGATCCTGCGCTCGGAAGCCGCGACGGCGGACAGCAACGGCGTCACCACCATCACCAACCTGCACCAGCTCGCGCTGATCGGCGCCAACCAGTCGGGCAACTACAAACTCGCCGTCAATCTCGATGCCAGCGCGACCAAGGGCTTGAATGCCTCCGACATCTGGAGCACGGCCGGCTGGGTCGGACTGGCGAATTTTGCCGGGACGCTGGACGGCAACGGCCACACGATCAGCGGCCTGACCTCCACCACCGGCGGCCTGTTCGCCTCCACCACCTCTGCCGCGACGATCCATGATCTCAGCGTGACCAGCGCCAGCATTTCCGGCACCGGCGCCTATACGGGCATTCTCGTTAACGACAATGCCGGCCGCATCACCAATGTCTCGACCAGCGGCACTGTCTCGGGCAGCCAGTCCGCCGGCGGCCTTGCCGGCCGGAGCAGCGGCGCGATCAGCGGCAGCTCGTCGTCGGCTTCGGTCACCGCCAATGCCGGCTCGGGAGGGACTGATTACAATGCCGGAGGCCTGGTTGCCGTCCTCACCGCAAGCGGCACCATTTCGCAATCCTATGCCACTGGCGCCGTGATCTCCGATTTGGGCGGTCCGGGCGGGCTGGTTGGCGCCAACTATGGCGCGATCACCTTGTCCTACGCGACCGGCGCTACCTCGGGTATCGATGGCTATAACGGCGGCCTTGTCTCCTATAATCAGGGAACGATCAGCAATTCCTACGCAACCGGCGCAGTCGGTGACACCTATCTGACCTCCGGCGGTCTCGTCGCCTTGAACAGAGGAACGATCAGCACATCCTACGCGACCGGAGCGGTCGATGCCAGCAGCGGCGGTAGTAACGGCGGCTTTGTCGGGTCCAACAACGGCACGATCTCGGCGAGCTTCTGGGACACGCAGGCGAGCGGGCAGAGCACGGGTGCCGCATTTGGCACCGGCACCGGCCTCACCGGCCTGACGACGGCGCAGATGCAGAACCCGACCAACTTCATCAATGCCGGCTGGGATTACGGTACCGCCTGGGGAACGCTGAAGACCGGCGGCACACCGGTGCTGCGGGCGCTGAACACGGCCCCGCTCATCAGCTACTATGTGGTCCTGTCCGGCAACACCTCGACCACCTATGGCAATACGATCGGCGGCACCTCCGGCATCACGGTCGGCGGCGACGGTGCCTCGCTCGTGACGGTCGGCTGGGGCAGTGCGATCAATTCTTCCACCAACGCCGGCACCTATGCCTATGGCGATCCCAACGTGCTCTCGCTGACCTATCGGGGCGGTGCTGCCGACGACTTCTTCATCGATTACGGATCGGGCGCGCTGACCATCAACCAGCGGATCGTCAATCTCTCGGGCAACCAGACCTATAACGGCACGACCAATATCGCCTCCGGCAACCTGACGCTCTCCAACCTTGCCAATGGCGAGACGCTGACCTTGTCGGGTCTCGGCCAGCTTGCGAGCAAGAATGTCGGCAGCAATCTCACCTTCTCGCTGAACACGCTGGCGCTTGGCAATGGTTCGGGCCTTGCCTCGAACTACACGCTTGCCGGCGGCACGGACACGATCACCATCAGCAAGGCGTTGATCTCATCGATCGGCGGCATTGTCGCCGGCAACAAGACCTATGATGGCTCGACCGCAGTGACACTCGATGCGTCCGGCGTGGTCTTTGACGGTATGGCACAGGGCGATGCGCTCACCCTCGGCGCTGGATTCTCCGGCCTGTTCTCTGACGCCAATGCGGGTTCGGGCAAGGTCGTGACCATCTCAGGCCTCAGCCTCACCGGCGCTGACGCCGGCAACTATACGCTCGCGTCGAATACGACCACCACGCTTGCCGATATCGGCCAGCGGGTGATCAATCTCTCGGGCAACCGGGTCTATGACGGCACGACGGTGCTCGACCACTCGATGCTGACGCTGTCGAACCTTTTGGGCAATGAGACGCTGACGCTGTCGGGCGCCGGCAGCATGGGCGACAAGAATGCCGGCAATGGCAAGGCTGTGGCGCTTTCCTCGCTGTTGCTGGGCGACGGGACGAATGGTGGCCTGGCCTCGAACTATGTTCTTGGCAGCGGCACGGTCGACATCACCAAGGCCACCATTTCTACAATCAGCGGCATTACCGCCAATGGCAAGACCTATGACGGTTCGACCAATGCGACCCTGAACACCAATGGCGTCACCTTCAACGGCATGGTCGCCGGAGATGCGCTCACCCTCGGCGCTGGTTTCACCGGCCTGTTCGCCGATGCCAATGCCGGTTCGAACAAGGCAGTCACCATCTCCGGTCTGTCGCTCGCTGGTGCGGATGCCGGCAATTATACACTCACCTCGAACACGGCCAGCGCGCTTGCCAATATCGCCCAGCGGGTGATCAGTCTCTCGGGCAACCGGGTCTATGACGGCACGACGGCGCTCGACCACTCGATGCTGACGCTATCGAATCTCGTGGGCAATGAGACGCTGACCCTGTCCGGTACGGGTTCGATGGGTGACAAGAATGCCGGCGATGGCAAGTCTGTCAATCTTGGTTCGCTGTCGCTGGGCGACAGCATCCATGGCGATGGCGGCCTTGCCTCGAACTATGTTCTCGGCACCGGCACGGTTGATATCGCCAAGGCTGTCATCAACACGATCGGTGGCATTACGGCTTCGGGCAAGACCTATGACGGCTCGGCCAACGCCGTACTCGACAGCAGCGGCGTGACCTTCACCGGCAAGATCGGTGGCGACGTGCTTACCCTCGGCACTGGCTTCTCCGGCCTGTTCTCCGATGCCAATGCCGGTTCGAACAAGACGGTGACGATCTCGGGTCTGTCGCTCGTTGGCGCCGATGCCGGCAACTACACGCTGGCCAATACGACGGCGACCACCTTGGCCAATATCGGCCAACGGGTGATCAGCCTGTCGGGCAACCGCATCTATGACGGCACCACGGCGCTCGATAATTCTATCTTCGCCCTGTCCAATCTCGTCTCGGGCGAGACGCTGACGCTGTCGGGCACCGGCAGCATGGGTGACAAGAACGCCGGCAACGGCAAGTCTGCGGGCCTCGGCTCGCTGGCCCTGGGCAACAGCATCCATGGCGATGGCGGTCTTGCCTCGAACTACGTTCTTGGCACCGGCACGGTCGACATCGCTAAGGCCACGATCACCACGATCGGTGGCATTACGACTTCGGGCAAGACCTATGACGGCACCACAGGTGCCACGCTGAACAGCAATGGAGCCAGCTTCACCGGCATGGTCGCCGGCGACGTGCTCTCGCTCGGCAATGGCTTCTCCGGCCTGTTCTCCGATGCCAACGCGGGCTCGGGCAAGATGGTAACGATCTCCGGTCTGTCGCTCGCTGGCGCGGACGCCGGCAACTACACGCTGGCCAATACGAGTGCAACGACCTTGGCCGATATCGGTCAGCGGGTGATCGGCCTGTCGGGCAGCCGAACCTATAATGGCTCTGCCGATCTCGACCACTCGATCTTCACCCTGTCGAACCTGGTCTCGGGCGAGACACTGACGCTCTCGGGCATCGGCTCAATGACCGACAAGAACGCCGGCAATGGCAAGTCTGTGAGCCTTGGCTCGCTCGCCCTTGGGAACGGTTCGGGCGGTGGCCTGGCCTCGAACTATACGCTGGTCGGTGGCGCCGACACGGTCGATATCGCCAAGGCTACCATCTCCTCGATCGGCGGCATCACGGCCAATGGCAAGACATATGACGGCACGACAGGTGCAACGCTGAACACCGGTGGCGTCACCTTCAACGGCATGGTCGCAGGCGACGTGCTCTCGCTCGGCAATGGCCTCTCCGGGGCCTTCTCGGACAAGAACGCCGGCACCGGCAAGACGGTCAGCATCTCTGGTCTTTCGCTTTCCGGCACGGATGCCGGCAATTATACGCTTTCCTCGACCACTGCGACGACCTTGGCCGATATCGCCAGGGCGAGCCTGACGCTCAGCGGTTTTGCCGTGTCGAACAAGACCTATGACGGCAGTGTGGGCGCCGGGATCAGCAATGCCGGAACGCTCGATGGCCTCGTTGCCAACGACACCGTCTCCTTCGGCTATAGCGGTGCGACCTTCTCCGACAAGAATGCCGGCACCGGCAAGACGGTGACGCTTGCAGGCATCACGCTGTCGGGCACGGATGCGAACAACTATACGATTGCCTCCACCGCCACGACCACAGCCGACATTGGCAAGGCGACGATCTCGTCCATCGGTGGCATCACGGCCGGCAGCAAGACCTATGACGGCACGACGGCTGCGACGCTCGATGGCCGTGGTGCTGTCTTCAATGGTATGGTCGCGGGTGACGTCCTGACACTCGGCGGCGCCACGGGCGCCTTCTCCGACAAGAACGCCGGTTCGGGCAAGACGGTCAATATCTCCGGCCTGACGCTTTCCGGCGCGGATGCGGGCAACTACACGCTCGCCAGCAACACCGCGACGACGACCGCCGATATCGCCAAGGCCTATGTGTTCTTCGGTGGGATCAGCGGCAACAACAAGGTCTACGACGGCACGACGACGGCAACCGTCAATATCTACACGATACCGGTCATCAGCACCGACGACATGCATGTGGGCTATGCCAGCGCCAACTTCTCCGACAAGAATGCCGGCAGTTCCAAGACCGTCACCATCAGCGGCCTTTATCTGACCGGTGCGGATGCCGGCAACTATCAGCTCGGCATCACCGATCACGACACCTATGCCAGCATCACCCGCGCCAGCATCTCGTCGATCGGCGGCATTACGGCCTCGGGCAAGACCTATGACGGCACGACCGATGCGGTGCTGAACACCAACAACGCCGTCTTCAACGGCATGATCGCGGGCGACAGCCTCACCGCCGACACCGCGCTTGGCACGTTCGCGAATGCCAATGCCGGCTCGGGCAAGACGGTCAATATCTCCGGCCTGACGCTGGGTGGCGCGGATGCCGGCAACTATACGCTGGCCAACACGAGTGCGACCACCTTGGCCGATATCGGTCAGCGGGTGATCAGCCTCTCGGGCAGCCGTACCTATAATGGTTCCACCGATCTGGCTGCCTCGATCTTCACCCTGTCGAACCTGGTGGGCACCGAGACGCTGACGCTGTCTGGCACCGGCACGATGGCCGACAAGAATGCCGGCAACGGCAAGGCGGTCAGCCTCGGCTCGCTGGTGCTTGGCGATGGCATCGGCCTTGCTTCCAACTACACACTGACGGGCGGGACCGACACGGTCGACATCGCCAGGGCGGTCATCTCGTCGATCGGCGGCATTGCGGCCTCAGGCAAGACCTATGATGGCGATACCGGTGCGACGCTGGATACCAGTGGGGTCACGTTCAACGGCTTGGTCGCCGGCGACGTGCTCTCGCTCGGCAATGGCTTCTCCGGCCTGTTCTCCGATGCCAACGCGGGCTCGGGCAAGACGGTAACGATCTCCGGTCTGTCGCTCGCTGGCGCGGACGCCGGCAACTACACGCTGGCCAATACGAGTGCAACGACCTTGGCCGATATCGGTCAGCGGGTGATCGGCCTGTCGGGCAGCCGAACCTATAATGGCTCTGCCGATCTCGACCACTCGATCTTCACGCTGTCGAACCTGGTGAGCGGCGAGACACTGACACTCTCGGGCATCGGCTCAATGACCGACAAGAATGCCGGCAACGGCAAGGGCGTGAGCCTCGGCTCGCTGGCCCTGGGCAACGGCACGGGCGGTGGCCAGGCCTCGAACTATACGCTGGCAGGTGGCAACGACACGGTCGACATCGCCAAGGCTGTCATCTCGTCGATCGGTGGCATCACCGCCAATGGCAAGACCTATGACGGCACGACTGATGCGACGCTGAACACCAATGGCGTTACCTTCAATGGCATGGTCGCCGGCGACGTGCTCACGCTCGGCAATGGATTTGCCGGCACCTTCTCCGACAAGAATGTTGGGACGGGCAAGGTGGTTGATATCTCCGGCCTATCGCTTTCCGGTGCCGATGCCGGCAACTATACGCTTTCCTCGAATACCGCTGCGGCGACAGCCGATATCGCCAGGGCGCTGCTGACGATCAACAGCTTCACGGTTGCCAACAAGACCTATGACGGCACCACCTCCGTGAGCAGCCCCGTCATCAGCCTCGGCGGCGTGGTGGCGGGCGACCTCGTCGGAACAGACTGGTCGAGTGTCACCTTCTCCGACAAGAACGCCGGCACGGGCAAGACCGTGACGGCAAACGGCCTGGCGCTCGCCGGTTCGGACGCCGGCAACTATACGCTCGCCTCGGATACGGCGACGACGACCGCCGACATCAGCAGGGCGGTCATTTCCTCGATCGGTGGTATCAGTGCCAACGGCAAGACATACGACGGCACGACCAATGCCCTGCTGGATACCGGCGGCGTCACATTCAACGGCATGATTGCCGGCGACGTACTGACGCTCGGCAACGGCTTCAGCGGCGCCTTCGGCGACAAGAACGCTGGCACCGGCAAGACGGTCACCATCTCCGGCCTCAGCCTCGGTGGCACGGATGCGGGCAACTATACGCTGGCCAATACGACGGCAACGACGCTGGCCGATATCGGTCAGCGGGTGATCGGCCTGTCGGGCAGCCGAACCTATAATGGCTCTGCCGATCTCGACCATTCGATCTTCACGCTCTCGAACCTGGTCTCAGGCGAGACACTGACGCTGTCGGGCACAGGCGCGATGGCCGACAAGAATGCCGGCAATGGCAAGTCCGTGAACCTCGGCTCGCTGGCGCTCGGCAATGGCACGGGCGGTGGCCTGGCCTCGAACTATACGCTGGTGGGTGGCACCGACACGGTCGATGTCGCCAGGGCGGTGATTTCCTCGATCGGTGGCATCACCGCCAATGGCAAGACATACGACGGCACGACCGATACGACCCTGAACACCAGTGGCGTCTCCTTCAACGGCATCGTCCCGGGTGACGTGCTCGCGCTCGGAAGCGGCTTCACTGGCCTGTTCTCCGATGCCAATGCCGGGACGAACAAGACAGTTTCCATCTCCGGGCTGACGCTTGATGGAGCAGACGCCGGCAACTATACGCTCGCCTCGAACACCGCGACGACACTCGCTAACATCGCCCAGCGAGTGATCAGCCTGTCGGGCAGCCGTACCTACAACGGTTCCACCGATCTCGACCACTCGATCTTCACGCTGTCGAACCTGGTGACCGGCGAGACACTGACGCTCTCGGGCACAGGCGCGATGGCCGATAAGAATGCCGGCACTGGCAAGTCCGTGAGCCTCGGCTCCTTGGCGCTCGGCAACGGCACGAATGGCGGTCTTGCCTCAAACTACATGCTGGCAGGCGGCACCGACATGGTCGACATCGCCAAGGCGGTGATTTCCTCGATCGGTGGCATCAGCGCCAATGGCAAGACGTACGATGGCACGACAGGTGCGACCCTGAACACCAATGGCGCCACCTTCAATGGTATGGTCGCCGGCGACGTGCTCACCCTTGGCAATGGCTACAGTGGGGCTTTTGCAGATGCCAACGCGGGCGCGGGCAAGACGGTCGCGATCTCCGGCTTGTCTCTCTCGGGGGCGGATGCCGGCAATTATACGCTGGCTGATACGACTGCCGCGGCGCTCGCCGATATCGCCAGGCGCGCCATCACTGTCGCGGCCAACAATCAGAGCCGTATCTATGGTGATGCCAATCCGGCGCTCTCCTACACCATCGGCGGAGCAGGGCTCGTCAACAATGACAATCTCTCAGGCGCGCTTGCTACCGCCGCAAGCCAGTTCTCCAATGTCGGGATCTATGGCATCGGCCAGGGCTCGCTTGCAGCCTCGGGCAATTACGACCTCACCTTCACCGGCGGCAGCCTTGCCGTCACGCCGCGCGCCATCACGGTTGCGGCCAACAATCAGAGCCGTATCTATGGTGATGCCAATCCGGCCTTCACCTACACGATCGGCGGTGCCGGCCTCGTCAACAATGACAGTCTCTCTGGTACTCTCTCGACCTCGGCCGATGGCACGTCGAATGTCGGGATCTATGGTGTCACACAGGGTACCCTTACAGCGTCGGGCAACTACGACCTCACTTTCACCGGGGCGGATCTGACGGTCACCAGGCGCGCCATCACTGTCGCGGCCAACAATCAGAGCCGTGTCTATGGTGATGCCAATCCGGCGCTCTCCTACACCATCGGCGGAGCAGGCCTCGTCAACAATGACAATCTCTCAGGCGCGCTTGCTACCGCCGCGAGCCAGTTCTCCAATGTCGGGATCTATGGCATCGGCCAGGGCTCGCTTGCAGCCTCGGGCAATTACGACCTCACCTTCACCGGTGGCAGCCTTGCCGTCACGCCGCGCACCATCACGGTTGCGGCCAACAGCGCCAGCCGCTCCTATGGCGACCAGAACCCGCTCCTCGGCTATATCACGACCGGCCTGGTCAATGGCGACAGCCTGAGCGGCGCGCTCTCGACCTCGGCCAATGCCTTGTCCAATGTCGGCTCCTATGTCATCGGTCTCGGCACGCTCGGCAACGCCAACTACACGATCGGCTATACCGGCGCCAACCTGACGATCACGCCGCGCCTGATCAACGTCATCGCCAACAATGCCAGCCGAGCAACGGGATCAGCCAATCCGCTCTTCACCTACACCATCGGTGGTGCGGGTCTTGTCAATGGCGACAGGCTGTTCGGTCAGCTCGCAAGCGCGGCCACGTCCTTCTCCTCACCGGGCAGCTATGCCATCACCCGAGGCTCGCTTGCCGCGTCCGGCAACTACGACATGAGCTTTATCGACGGCGTGCTGACGGTGACGGCGGCGCCGACGATCCCGAGCGCGCAACTCGCCAGCGTCGGCATACCCCGTTCCTATGCACCCGATACCACGCCTCTGCTGCCGGTTCAGGAGCAGGCGGGACCCACCTTTGTCAGTGGC
>JUHI01000036.1 GCA_000799755.1 Martinezella tropici | reverse complement strand
GGCGCTGAGCTACGCGACCTCGGGCCTCGTGAATAACGACACGCTCTCCGGTTCGCTATCGACTTCGGCGGGGCAGTATTCGAATGTTGGCAGCTACGGGATCACTCTCGGCAGCCTTGGTAACGCCAATTACGCGATCACCTACAATGCGGCTAATCTGACGGTCACTCCGCGTGCGCTAACGGTAACGGCGGATGCGAAGTCGAAGACCTATGGCAATGCAAACCCAGCGCTGACTTATACAACCTCGAGCCTTGTCAATGGCGACATGCTCTCCGGATCACTTTCGACGGCGGCTGGGCAATATTCGAATGTGGGCGGCTACGGGATCACTCTCGGTGGCCTCAGCAATGCCAATTACGCGATCACCTACAATGCCGCCAACCTGACAATCACCCCGCGCGCGCTAACCGTTACGGCGGATGCGCTGTCGAGAGCCTATGGTGATGCCAATCCGGCGCTGACCTACGCGACCTCGGGCCTGGTCAACAACGACACGCTCTCCGGATCGCTTGCCACAGCAGCAGGGCAATATTCCGATGTCGGCGCCTATGCGATTGCTCAGGGTACTCTGGCCAATGCAAACTACGCCATCAGCTATACGGGTGCCGACCTGGCAATCACCCCGCGGGCGCTGACGGTGACGGCGGGCGCGCTGTCGAAAGTCTATGGGGAGATCAATCCGACGCTGACCTACACCGCTACGGGGCTGGTCAATGGTGACACGCTGTCCGGATCACTCGCGACCACGGCGGGGCAATATGCCAATGTTGGCAGCTATGCCATCACCGGCTCGTTCTCGGCGTCAAACAATTACGCCCTGACTTACGTCGGAGCCAATCTCAGCGTGAACCAACGCGCGATCACGGTGACGGCGGAAGCGAAGTCGAAGACCTATGGCGATGCCAATCCGACACTGACCTATGCCGCGACAGGCCTGCTGAATGGCGACACGCTCTCCGGTTCGCTCTCGACCACGGCGGGGCAAGATTCCGATATCGGTGCCTACGCGATCACGCAAGGGTCGCTAGCCAACGCCAATTACACAATCAGCTACGTGGGCTCAGACCTCACGGTGAACCAGCGTGCCATTACGGTTGCCGCCGACTCACTTAGCCGCCGCTATGGCCTCGCCAATCCGGCACTGACCTATATCGTCGGAGGTGCGGGTCTCGTCAACGGCGACAAGCTTTCGGGAGGGCTCGCCACGTCCGCAACCAGCCTTAGCGAGCCGGGTGCCTATGCGATCACCCAGGGCACGCTACTGGCGTCCGCCAATTATCGCATGAACTTCGTTCCAGGCGTGCTGACCGTGGCAAAGGCCGCCAACCCCGAACCAGGCACACAGGCAAGCTCCGTGATGCCGAGCTTCGATGCCGGCCGCTTTGCGCCGATCCGGCCGGTTTCCGATAGCGCCGAAACCGCGGATGGCAGCCACGACGTGATCACCGATCCACGCTTCGAGGGCACGTTCATTTGCCTCGACAATGGCAACGGCTGCGTTTCGCTTGCGGGCCAGGCGACGCCATAGCTACGATACACAGTCCGCCGGATGCTGGCCGTCCGGCGGACCGAGCCGTCACGTGCGGTCGGACCCCAACCATATGAAAGGAACCCATTCTAATGACGTCATCCCGCTATTTGCCGAAGGCTTCAGTGCTGGCGGCAATGCTCGCTCTCGTCGGCGGCACCGTGACCGCCGCCCCGCTGCCGGGCGGGGCCAGCTCACTGGTCGAGACCTACGACGATTGGGGCGTTGTGTGCCAGATGCAGGCCAACGCTCCATCCTGCCTCGCCCGACAGGTCCAAACCAGCAATCAGACGAAGCAGACCGTCCTGGCTGTCGAGATCGGCAAGGCAGCTGACGGCAAGTTCCGGGGCACGCTGGTGCTACCGCTCGGACTGGCACTACCCCAGGGCGCTCAGTTGAAGGTCGACGATGCCCCTCTCGGCAATACTCTGTCGTTCTCGACCTGCCTGCCACAAGGCTGCCTCGTGCCGCTGACCTTCGAAGCAGACACGATTGCGAAGCTCAGGACGGGCAAGGCCCTCAACGTTACCGTTTCCGCTGCCAGCCCGGTCCAACCGTTGACCCTGGCTGTGTCCCTGAAGGGTCTTGCCGGCGCGCTCAATCGTATTGCCGACCTCACCAAATAGCGCTGTCAACCCCCGATGGCTGAAAGCATCCGGAAGTCCGCAGGCATAGGAAGTCTGCTACCGCTGCCCGTGATAATCTCCAAAACGCTATCATGGATGTTGGTGCATGGAGATAAGGTCAGTCCAAATTGTATTGGCTTTCAATTGCTTGATTAAGGATCAGTGGAGCGGAGAATGTATGTCCTTGGTTCATACCCCCTCAAGGCGAGCCTATAACGCTGTACTTTCAGCTAAAAATTGTTGCCAAACTGGCATCAGGCTTTCTAGGTCAAGGTGGTAATTTCTCGATCGTCAAACATTTGTCGTGCTTAGCTTGTTCTTTAAGTTGCGGCACATAGGGTGCCCATGGAGGTAGTCATGACCAAATTCGCGCTCTACGTTCCGCTTGAGGCAAAGCCCGGCAAGGAAGCGGCGGTCGCCGAATTTCTGCGATCAGCCGTACCGCTGGTCAATGCCGAGCCCGGTACAATTTCCTGGTATGCGATTCAGGAGGGTCCAAGTTCGTTCGCAATCTTTGACACGTTCGACGATGAGGACGGAAGGGATGCCCACTTGAACGGCCAGGTCGCTGCTGCTTTGATGGCAAAGGCAGAGGAAGGGGACCTGTTCGCTAAGCCGCCACTGATCCATAAGCTGTCTATCCTTGCGGATAAGCGGTCATAAGTGCGTACTGTCGTTGTGATGCCGACAGAAAAATTCTCGCTTTCTCAGCAGAAGATATGAGAATGGCGTCAGGGTGACCTGGCGCCCGTAACTCGCTTTGGCCTATCGCTCATGCCTTCTGGGCAGATTTTCCGCCGGTCCTGCCCGATCATCTTGACGTTGACGGCTCTGCGGCCCTGTGGGACCGTGGCCGTCTTGGGACCGGCGTTGGCGTAACGCCTAGTTGAGAGCGTCGTGTGTTCTACACTGGGGGGGGATAATCCGATGCGGATCGCGATCTTCGTGCCCACGGACGTGCATTCACTGGAGCTTGCCGGGCTGATGGATGTGTTTGCCGAAGCGAATACTCGCGTCGATAAGGCGTTCTACGAGGTCACGATCGTCGCCGAAGGCGATAGCACGATCCGCTGTGCATCGGGTCTCAGGGTCGAGCCTGACTGCGCTTTCAGAAATTACTCTGGCAATCCGGACACCTTGCTCGTGGCCGGGAGCGTCGGAGTTCCCCACAGCCCGGGTAGGCAGGTTATCGACTGGCTGACCGCTATTGCCTCCCAAACGCGGCGCTACGGCTCCGTCTGCACAGGAGCATTCGTGCTCGGCAGTGCTGGTCTACTCAAAGGCCGGCGCGTCACCACGCATTGGCAGTTCGCGTCACTGCTTGCCGAGCGGTTCCCCGATGCGCACGTGGAAGGCGACCGGGTTTTTCTACGTGACGGTGCGATGATCACGTCGGCGGGATCCAGCGCGGCGATTGACCTCGGTCTTTCCCTCGTCGAGGAGGACCTCGGCCGGGAAGTGGCACTTTACGTCGCTCGCCGGCTCGTCGTGTTCTTGAAGCGACCCGGTGACCAATCACAGTTCAGCGTGCATCTGGCAGCGCAGGCGATCGACCGCAACCGTCTCCACGACGTCCAGCAATATGTCCTGAACCACCCAGCGGACGACCTATCCGTTGCGGCCTTGGCCAAACTCGCGGCGATGAGCACGCGGAATTTCAGCCGTGTTTTCTCTCAGGAGGTGGGGATATCGCCATCGGACTATGTCGACCTGACGCGTATCGACGTTGCGCGCTTCCTTTTGGAAGGGAGCCGTTTGCCGATCGCGTCGATCGCAGAGAAAAGTGGTTTTGGATCGGCGAGCGCGATGCGGCGCGCTTTTGTTTCGCATGTGGGCGTGACGCCGTCCGACTACCGTGATCGCTTCCGTACCTCCGGTGACGGAGCCAGACGCAGTTTGTCCGAAAACGGCTGACCATTGTCCCGAAACCGCCTCGGCTGCGGGTTGCTCCGCCTAAGGTCGGCGTCCATTGTTCCTGCCATGCAAAACTTCGAAAATCCGAATCAACCGGACCTCATAAAGCGTATATCCGGCGAGCCTGGCGAGCGGCTTCCTAGCTCTGACGCGGTCCGGAAAATCCTGCCGACCCTTGTTGAGGGATTGACGGAAGGTGTTGCAATCGGAAAACGGTCAGGCGCCAGTGCGCCCTTATCATACGTAAACAGGGCTTTCGAGCAACTGACGGGGGTATACATGCGATGAGGTTATCGGAAAGGATTGCCGCTACCTGCAGGGTAACGAGCGGGATCAGCTGGAGATCGCCGTTCTGGAACAGTCTCAGTCTGCGGCCCGTCAGGGTGGACGAAGAGCTTTTCTACGTCGGCATACTGCGCGACGTCTCTGCGCTCCAACAGGCCAACACTGCCCTGGACCGCATCGCCAATCTGGACGGCACGACAGGTTGCCTGAACCGCCAATCGTTTCTGCTTGCCGCCGAAGAACGTTTCTCGTCGCATTCAAGCGTGACGCTCCTGGTTGTGAAGCTGGACGTGATCGACTTCCACGACCTCAATACAGGATATGGTTTCGACGTTAGGGATGCTCTCCTTTGTGAGACCGGACGACGGCTGAGGGAATTGGGTGCTGCGCTCGTGGCCGGGATGGGTGCGAATGAATTCGCTTTAGTATTCGACCTTCCGGATGAAACGAGGGCGGAGGCGACCGTGGCGTTGGTATCCGCCTCGCTTGCGGCAGACTTCGTGGTGGCCGGTGCCAATGTCTCCCTGCGGTTCGCAATCGGCTATGCGATCGGCAAGCCTGCGGGGAACGCCATTTCGCTGATCCGGAACGCCGGTACCGCGCCGCACGCAGCCAAGTCCGACCCTCTGGCCGGTCCTCGCCGGTTCGAGGACGCGGACGATGAGCAGGCGCGCCGCCGTCTGCGGATGACGCGCGAATTGAAAGTTGCGGTGGCAAACGATGAGTTCATGTATCACTTCCAGCCCCAGGTTGATCTCCTCACCGGTGAGTGGCTCGGCGCGGAAGCGCTGATCCGCTGGAGCCATCCCCTGTTCGGCACTCAGCTTCCCGTTAGTTTCATCGAAACCGCGGAGAGGTCTGGCCTGCTGCTCGAACTGACCGAGCGAAGCCTGACGACTGTTGCTGCATTCGCCCGTCAGATAAACGCGGACCGCCGCGAGGCTCTGCGTTTTGCGGTGAACGTGTCGGCCGCCGAATTCCTGCGACACGACATGGCGGAGATGCTGGAACGTGTCTTGCGTAAAACCACTGCCGACCCGGCGTGGCTGACCCTTGAGATCACCGAAAGCATGTTCCTAGGCGATAGGCCCGGCGTGATGGACGCATTTCAGCGTCTGCGACTGAGTGGTGTTGGGCTTTCCGTCGATGACTTCGGCACTGGCTATTCGAACTTGCGCTCTCTCGAAACCTTCCCGGTGACCGAGATCAAGATAGATCGCACCTTTGTCAGCGAGCTCGCCACAAGACTCTCCAGAAGAGTAATCGTCCAAGCCATCGTAGACCTGGGACGAGCCCTCGGCTTGACGGTTGTCGCGGAGGGGGTGGAAACCGAGGCCCAACGCGCCATGCTTGCCGAGATGGGTTGTCCGGTTGGCCAGGGCTACCTGTTCGGGCGGCCCGTCGATGCAACAACCTTTGCAGCCACCCTGGCATAACTGCGCCTGGTGATAAGGCAGCCTCAGGGCGACGAATGTGTAAGAGTATGTCTTGCCAAAAAACTTGCGGGCGGAGCGACATCTCGCTCACCCGCTACGATCGCCGCGGTAGGCTACGGGTAAGCAGCTTGGCGTCAGAGTCTGAAAAGGCTGACATAAGCGCCTTTCTTCCCTGTAATTGGCTTTGATGCCGCAGTACAACGATAGTTGCGAAATTCATTATGCGAGCGTTCTTGGGCGGCTCTCCATCACTGTGCCGAACGTAAGTCGGCCGGCATCTGGACAGACTCCGTCGCAACCGTCAGGAGCTCCTCACGATCGCGCAGGCCTTTATTGAAAAGCCTGGCAACAGTTACCGTCAGCCTCCCGACAGCGGCGGGATCGTTCACGATACCCTGAGCACGCGCGACCTCTTTCACGATCCTGGCGCAGACGCGCGCATCTTCCTTCGATGGCAAATTCATGTCTTCTCCGAGTGGCTCGCCCCACGGCGGCTGGGGCGAGCCTTCCCAATCGCCTGTTTAGAAGTCCATGCCGGCGCCGGCCGGCAGGGCCGGAGCGGCGTCCTTCTTGGGCTTCTCGGCGATCATCGCTTCCGTGGTCACAAGGAGACCGGCGACGGAGGCGGCGTCCTGAAGCGCCGTGCGAACCACCTTGGCGGGGTCGATGACGCCTTGCGCGTAGAGATCGCCGTATTCTCCGGTCTGCGCATTCCAGCCGAAGGAGAAGTCGGTTTTCTCGCGCAGTTTGCCGACGATCACCGAACCCTCCGCGCCAGCGTTCTCGGCAATCTGGCGGACAGGCGCTTCGATGGCGCGCCGGACGATCTCGATGCCGACCTTTTGGTCCTGGTTCGCCATCTGCAGATTGTCAAGTGCCTTGACGGCACGCAGCAGCGCAACGCCGCCGCCCGGCAGGATGCCTTCTTCGACAGCGGCACGGGTCGCGTGCAGCGCGTCGTCGACACGGTCCTTCTTCTCCTTGACCTCGACTTCCGTGGAACCGCCGACGCGGATGACGGCGACGCCGCCGGCAAGCTTGGCCAGCCGCTCCTGCAGCTTTTCGCGGTCGTAGTCGGACGTGGTCTCCTCGATCTGCGCCCGGATCTGCGCAACACGGCCGTCAATCTCGCCCTTGGAGCCGACGCCGTCGATGATGGTGGTGTTCTCTTTCTCGATCGCCACCTTCTTGGCCCGTCCGAGCATATTGAGCGTCACGTTCTCGAGCTTGATGCCGAGATCTTCGGAGATGACAGTGCCGCCCGTCAGGATGGCAATATCTTCCAGCATCGCTTTGCGGCGGTCGCCGAAGCCCGGCGCCTTGACAGCCGCAATCTTCAGGCCGCCCCGCAGCTTGTTGACGACGAGCGTTGCAAGCGCTTCACCCTCGACATCCTCAGCAATGATCAGCAGAGGCTTGCTTGACTGCACAACGGCCTCGAGAACCGGCAGCAAGGATTGAAGGTTTGACAGCTTCTTCTCGTGGATGAGGATGTAAGGGTCCTCGAACTCGACCCGCATCTTATCCTGGTTGGTGACGAAGTAGGGGCTGAGGTAGCCACGGTCGAATTGCATGCCTTCCACAACTTCGAGCTCGGTCTCGGCGGTCTTGGCTTCTTCGACGGTGATGACGCCTTCATTGCCGACCTTTTCCATCGCTTCGGCTAGGTACTTGCCGATCTCCTCGTCGCCGTTGGCAGAGACGGTGCCCACCTGGGCGATCTCGGAATTGCTGGTGATCTTGCGGGCGTTGGTCTTCAGTTCCTTCACGACGGCGTCGACGGCAATGTCGATGCCGCGCTTCAGGTCCATCGGGTTCATGCCAGAGGCGACGGCCTTGGCGCCTTCCTTAACGATGGCCTGTGCAAGGACTGTCGCCGTGGTGGTGCCGTCGCCGGCCAGATCGTTGGTCTTTGATGCCACTTCGCGCAGCATCTGTGCCCCCATGTTCTCGAACTTGTCTTCTAGTTCAATTTCCTTGGCGACCGAAACACCGTCCTTGGTAATGCGCGGCGCGCCAAAGGACTTGTCGATCACAACGTTGCGGCCCTTCGGACCAAGCGTGACCTTGACGGCATTGGCAAGAACATCGACCCCACGCAGCATGCGTTCACGGGCATCGCTATGGAACTTGACTTCTTTCGCAGCCATTTCTTTAACTCCTCAATAGGCAGCTATTTGACTGATGGGTTGGAATTGATGGGCGCCTCAGGCGGCTTGTCTCTGCTCGGCCTGGGCTTCGACGACGCCCATGACATCGCTTTCCTTCATGATCAGCAGGTCTTCGCCGTTGATCTTGATCTCGGTACCGGACCATTTGCCGAACAGGACGCGGTCGCCGGCCTTGACGTCGAGCGCCTGAATCTGGCCGGCCTCGTTACGCGCGCCGGGGCCGACGGCGATGACTTCGCCCTCCTGCGGTTTTTCCTTGGCGGTATCAGGAATGATTATGCCGCCTTTGGTCTTCTCTTCGGATTCGACCCGGCGGACGAGAATGCGGTCATGAAGCGGTCGGAACGACATGTTTTCCTCCATTGGACAAAAAAGATTGCTTCGTTTCCCAGCCGGACCGGATGACCAGTCCGGGGGGCGCAAAACCTCGATTGAGCGTTTTGCGCGAAATGATCTGGTTTTGCGGTTTTGCGATTTCAAGGGGAAGAATATAAAAAATTAGCACTCAGAAAAACCTGCTGCTAACACGCTGTAAGGGAACAATAATCGAGCGTTTCCCGTTCAAAAAATCGTTGAGGGAGGCGAAAATTTGCGCCACCATCATCTTGTCACAAAACGGAGATGAAGCATGCGATTTTCATCTGATCTCGAGCGCCAGCTGAATGGCTATGGCATGACCACCGCACACATACTTTACCGCATTCCTGATTTCGCATCCGTGCTGCAGACCTATGTCTGGCAAGACTATGATCTCGCCCCCGATTTTCCCGAGATGCATAAGTTCCTCGACTTCTGGCAAGCGAAGCTAGAGGGGCCGTTGCACTCCGTTCGCTATACACACCAGCGCCTGATCGGTCCAAATGAATGGCGCCGCGTTGATGGAGAATTCAAGCTGCACTGAGGCTTGAATCTGACTTTTCCACTTCCTAGCTCACCCGGCGATCGGGGCTTGGTAAGCCCGATCGCTTGCCACGTCTGTATGGAGTGAGACCACATGGAAGAGACTATTAAAATCATTAAGGATGCCAGCATCGCGGAGAGGGAGGAAATCATTGTCGATTTCGCACGCTGGCTCGAGACGGCCTCGCAAGATGCGCTCGTCTACGGTGAGGGCCGTTTCGCTGTGATGTCGGCCAACATGGCGGAGGCCATCCGCATAAACGCCGACGAGCTGGCACGCAACACTTCCGAAACCACCGAGCGGGTATTGCTCCAAGCCTGTGCGATGATTTCGCAGTTCAGGGCGGCCTATCCGCATCGCGTGCTCAGTCGAGCGGTTCACTGACGACAGAGCAACCCAAGGTCGGTAAATTTTCTTGTAGTAGATCTTGAATCCGAAAATCCCAAAAACCAAATCGTTTGCCGCCAGCCGCTGAAAATAAGGGCTGGCCAAGCTGGGAGCGCTGCTTTCAGCGCTTCTGTAACCATGTTGCTTCAAGGAGGATATGGCTATGGCAACATCTTACGACTACGCACCTCTCTACCGCTCGAGCGTTGGTTTCGACCGGATCTTCAATCTTCTGGAAAACGCCCAGCGCGCCCGTTCGACCAACGATTGGCCGCCTTATGATATCGTCAAAACTGGCGACGACTCATACCGCATCTCGATCGCGGTGGCAGGCTTTGCCCAGGACGATCTCGACGTCAGTTTCCAATCCAATCTGCTGACCGTCACCGGCAAGAAGCAGGAAGTTTCGGCAGATGGCTATCTGCATCGCGGCATCGCCGGTCGCCCGTTCGAACACCGGTTCGAACTTGCCGATCATGTGCGGGTCAATGGGGCTGATCTCAGCAATGGTCTCCTGTCGATCGAGCTCGTCCGTGAGATCCCCGAGGCACTGAAGCCGCGCAAGATCTCGATCCAGACCAGCCCTGCCTTGACATCTGTCGCTCCGGCGCAGATCGAAGCGCAGAAGGCGGCTTGATCTCTAAGTCCACTAGGTCCAAGAGCGCCACCGCGGTGGCGCCCGTCAACATTCCGGGTTGGGAAGGAGAGAGCGATGAAACCCGATATGTTCAGAAAACCTGTCACCATTCTTGTCGGCCTGGGCTTTCCTGCAGAAGTTCGTTCCGTGATGGATGCCTATCGACATCTGGTCGAGTGGCCGGTGTCATTCAGGGACACGGCTCATTCCGTTGCTCTGAAGGCATGTCAAGCAGCGCTCCGCGGCGAAATCGAAGCGGAAACGGCGCGCGGCCTGTTTGCGGCCTTTGTCGACAAGCATGATCTGTTGGCCCCGGATACCGATGTCATCGTCGCCAGGACAGAGATCCGCACATCCGGTGAGGCTGCGATGATACGCGAAAAGTTGCACGAGATCGCCGGCACCGCAACGGCGATGGGACCATTGGTGCTGCTTCCCGGCCTTCGACTGAAACGTCCACGAGATGTATTGCAAGCGCGGGCACTGTCCGTCGATGACAAGCGGACGATCCTGGCGGCATGGGCTTCAGACTACTAAGCAGTCGGTTCGAACCCGGCATTCCGTCACATTCCAGGAACGCCCGAACCGGTTACGATCGATGAGATCAGTGTCGCTCTCCGGGATCTCGACCGTGACTACGCGGACTGACCGTAGTGGTGTTTGGCACGAAAATGCTTTTTCTGCGACTCCATGAGGTTTCGAATAGATGGACCAGTACGATTAGCGCTGTCGTCGAAGGTGCTTTAGCCTGATATGGCTTCGTTCCAACTGGAATGGACTGCGGAAGAGCTGAGACGCGCGGTAAGATCTGCGGGTGTTGCCTTATGGCCGTGGACAATCGACAACGATACATTTTTGATGGACGCGATAGCATACCAGATGTGGGATGTCCCTCGAAAAGGCGCCTTGACCTTTGAAGACCTCTCCGCAAAAATTCATCCGGCCGACCGTGATCGGGTTCGGACCGCATTTGCCGCAATGCGCGCTACCGACGGGCCGTTCGAGATCGATTTTCGTATTTTGACAGAGGCCAAACAGGTCAGTTGGGTCTCTGCACGAGGGCAGGAGAAGGGCCGCGACATCGAGGCACGCAAGATGACAGGCATCTTCCTCGATGTCACCGGGCGCAAGCAGGCCGAGGCAGATCATGAACTTCTTGCCGGCGAGATAAGCCATTGCGTCAAGAACCTCCTGGCCCTTGCGTCAGGCCTGACGGCGATGACGTGATGATCGACAGGAACAAAGGAAGAGAGGGTGTGCCAGCTGACCGAGCGACTAACCGCGCTTGGCCGTGCCCATGACCTTGTGCGACCTCTACCCGATGGCGAGGGGCGGGCAGCGCTGCTTGGAGACATATTCTCGGTCCTGTGGGCGCCATATGATAATGCCGGCGCGTTCGCAGGGAGGGTCCGTGTTGCTGTTCCTCGCATGGGTCTCGGAGAAAAGTCGGCCAGCGGTCTCGCGTTGGTCATTCATGAACTGGCGACGAATTCCCTGAAGTACGGCGTGCTCTCGACCGACGCTGGCCTTCTGGATGTCTCCGGTACTGTAGATGATGGTTTGATTGACATCGTCTGGGCCGAACACGGCGGACCCGTCGACGACCCCGCTTGGCGTTCGAGCGGTGTCGGCAGCAAACTCGTTCAGCGCACGATTGCTGGCCAGTTCCGCGGTAGTATCGGGGATGATTGGACCGCCGGCGGCGTCGTTATCAAGATCCGGATGAGCGAAGCCGCATTAGCGTCCTGAATTCGGAGCGGATGCCTACATGAGAGCGTAGGCCGCCGACGCCCGTCATCCGGGTATTAAGCGTGCATCAAGAGAAACCAACCCGCTGCTCTTAACTGCGTTGCTCAAAGAGACATCAAGCCGCGTATCGTTCCCACCACAGTCGCATGGTCGTATGGCTTTGCGAGAAATGGTATGTCTTCGGCTAAACTACCTTTAGGATTAACTCGCCCTGACGTGACAATGATCTTAATGGGCGGCCAGCGATCTCGCACGAAGGCTGCAAGCTTTATACCATCCATGGTCCCCGGCATATCGATATCGGTAAAAACAACCGCGATTTCGGGATGACGTTCGATCAATTTGATGGCGTCGTCAGCACTACTGGCCGAGAAGACGACGAAACCTTGATCCTCGAGTTCGTCTGCGATCGCCAACCCTATGAGCGCCTCGTCTTCGACAACCAATACAGTGACAGGGAGTGAGCGCATGATGCCTGATCTCCAAGAGAGGATAGCGGCTCTGCTTCAAGCCCTCGAACCAATCGTCCAGTATCGTACAAACTAGCGTTTCTCTCAATGCGTTCCAGTGCGGCTTGGAAATTGCCCTGATAGGGCGGTCTTTCGCCATTGCAAGCGGGCACCCGTAGGAGACACACCGGCAATGTGGGCATTTCAGCGCGTGCAGTAGCTCGCCGGCGAGTAGCAAGTAGTCGTCCTTATATTGATGAGCTTCATGTTTTTTTGATGCCTTGTGATGGATTTTCCAGGGTCTGGCCAGAAGGCGAACGTTGACGATCTGAACTCTGAGAGGAGCTACGGGCGCATGAAGGCGAACATGAACACCGTCGCTGGCAACGAGGGCCCGGTGCTCGACATTGCGCGGCGGTTCCCGCGGATCGACGTGCTCGGGCTAAACCCAGACTCCGTGAAGACTGGTATTCGTGCAAATATCTTCCTGTCGAAGATGCTTCTGCAGTTCTCCGGGGGCTGACGCCGCTTCTCGTGTCTCTGGAGATCGATGGCCGCAGCGGAGCGATGTTCAACAACAATGCGCATGCCATCCTTCCAAGCGAACACCTCCGCGACCTGTCTTATGTTCAGGCCGTCATCAGAGCGTCGAACGACGTGGTGTCGAAGACACTCGGCTAGACCGCGCTGCCGCACGGAACCAGATATGGACCACACGACGACTCTGGTGCGACTAATGCAAACAGCACTTGAAGTCGCAGGCGACGTTGAGGTCTCCAGTCTTTTTATGCCACGGGGTTCGAGTTCGAGCTCTACGGCAGCGACAGAGTGACAAGACCGGCAATGCCGGCGGTGCGATCAAGCATCTGGACGCTCGACCCCGTCCTCGACGACGATGGCGTCCAGTTCCTTCCTGAGGGTGGCGACACTCTTCGCACCGTTGAGCTTCGCAAACTCCACCTGCGCCGCATTCCAGAGAGGCGATGCCTCTTCGTGCAGGGCATCGCCTTCAAGGGTCAGCTCAATGACCCGATAGCGGCCGTCCGTGGGCGAGGGCTTCATCGTAACGAAGCCGTCCCTCTCCAATGTACCGACCATCTTTCCCATGGCTGTACGTTCCACGTCGAGCCGCTCGGCCAACATATTGACGGTGGCGCTTTTCGCCTCTGCGAGGGCGGCGAGGATGAGAAACTGCGTGATGCGCAAGCCGACCGGCTGAAGGTGGGCGTCGTACAGACGGGTGATCTGCCGGCTTGCTCTTCGCATGGCGTTGCAGTTGCATTGGTCGATTCCCAGGGGTTGGTTTGTCGACAGCATTGTCGTTCCTTTCACTCCAATACAGCGGCGTCTTCACGCAGATTGCGGAAGACGCCAAGCATTCGTCAGGCTTCGAGGTTCAAAACAATCCGGGCGGAGGCGAGATGTAGCCCGGCACCTCGTCGGCGAGCGTGCTCTTTAGCAGAACCGTCCCCTTGTCTGCCATGATCTCGTTTTTCCCTTCGGCAAGCGCATCATAGGTCTGGGTGGCAACGTCGGTGGGATTGGTCTTCGGCACGTCGATACCGTTCGTCAAATCGGTGTCGAGAAACCCGACATGAAGTCCGAGAACCTGGATGCCGCGGTCGACGAGGTGGAATCGCAACTGGTTGGTGTAGCTCCAGGCGGCGGCCTTGGACGCGGCATACGGCGTCAGGTAGGGGCGCGGCAGCCATACGATGTCCGACAGGACGTTGATAATCGCCGCCTTGGGCTGCTTCGACAGGGCGGGCTCAAACGCCTGGGTGACCCGCGCCAGACCATAGTAGTTGGTGTCGAACAGCGCCTTCGACTGGCTTTCAAAGTCCGCAGCCAGAGGATTTTCGATCAGAGCCGCGATGCCGGCATTGTTGATCAGGACCGTGGTATCCGCTGCGATCTCGGCCGCCGTTGCGATCGTTGCGTCATCGGTGACGTCGATGCGGATCGGGACGACGCCCGGCTCGTCGAAACCGCTCGTGTTGCGCATGCCGGCATAAACCTTCTTCGCGCCGCGACGGACCGCCTCCCGGGCAAAGGCGAGGCCCAGACCGCGATTGGCACCGGTGACGAAGACAGTTGCATTCCTGATTTCCATGACACGTCTCCTTGATTGACTAGATGTTCGCCTCGTCCCCGTCTCGGAGATCGAGGAGCGTGGGTTCAAAGAAAAAGCTCTTCGGGTAATTGACCGGAAAGCGCTGTTCGAAGGCTGTTGGCGAGGGCCACGACGGCGTCGACAGGACCCATGCGCACACTGACCCTCGGGACGGCCCCGTCCGGATCGCGATCGATGACGGCGACCGCGTTGAGGCGTTCGCCGCCCGTCAACCTCGCTTCGTATTCGAGAAGTGTCCGCGAGCCGACAGTGCCGATAAAGGTCGGGTTCTGCTCGACGTAGAATGTTCCCACAGCGTCCACGACTTTGCGGATCGTCTCACGACCCACCACCGGGCCGCGCAGGACGGAGCTGATAAGCTCCGCATCCTCGCTCAGATCGTCGAGGAAGGGATGTCGTTCTTCATGCGTGTTGGACATTATCGTTCTCCCCAGTTCGTCTCAATGGAAGGCGTTGCGATACTTGGCGATGAATTCCGGAACCGATAGAGCGGGCGTTCCCGTCAGGCGCTCGACGACGTCGTTGGTACCGGCGAAGATGCCTTCGCGATAATTCTGCGCGACCTCGACGAGATGCTGCACCAGGAAGGGCGGAAACTGGTACAGGTTCTCCATCTTGTCCTTGAAGGTCTCAATCGAGGTCGGCGCGTATTCGATCTTCGCGCCGAGAGCGTCGCTCATCGCGGCGGCGATCTCGGTATGGTTCATTTCCACCGGGCCATGAAGCGTATAGATTTTGCCGCCGTGACCTTCGGGCTTTGCCAGCAGATGAGCGATCACGCGGCCCTGGTCATCGGAGCTGATCGGCGCATGGCGACCGTTCTCGAACGGGAACTCGATCTTCTTCGAGGCCCAGATTTCCTTCGCGAAGTGTGGATATACAAGCCAGTCGGCGAAGAACGTCGGCCTCAGATGGGTCGTCGCGATACCCGACCAGTCAAAGACGCGCTCCGAGATCCAGTGATCCTGGGCCGCATGACTGGTCGACTCCCGACGCGCTGAAATCTGTGACATGTTGACGATCGAGGTAACGCCCGCTTCCTTTGCTGCTTGTGCGAAGTACGCGGCGGCACCCAGGATTCCCGGTGTGATCGGATGCAGGAAATAGGCTGACTTGATACCTTCCATTGCCGAACGGATTTGGTCGATGTCCGTAAAGTCGCCAACGGCGATTTCGACACCCCAGCTGCGCAGGGCTTCTGCGCGGTCGTCATTCGAGCGCACATAAGCTCGAACCTTGTGGCCCATCTTCAGTAACTCGTCGATCGCCGCGCCCCCGGTCCGCCCGGTTGCACCACTGACTAGAATGTTTGCTTCTTCACTCATCATCAATTCTCCAATAAATAAGAGCATATACCCTCGATGGCAATTGATATAGGAGCATATGCCCTTAATGTCAAGTTTTCTTTGAGGGGGTAGCGACTGGAGCGAGCCTACCATTGATGAACTCGTCCATACCTGGCCTGAAAGGTCAAAGCCCAGAGAACACGAGCGGCTCCGGGGATGGTGGAACCCGACACTCGACGAGCTCCGAGAGCAAGAAAGGCCGCCAAATCTCGCGAACGACGCAAATCGGAGCCCGGGGTGCTGCGCGCCGCGGCGATGACGCCCTGTAGCGACTGAAAAAAAGAGTCCGAGCAGATACTTGGAGCTGGGCGGTTAGATCACAAGCATGACACTGCTTGTCACTGAGGTAGCCGCCTCCGCCGGCCTGCTGACGATCGTGCTTGGTTGCGCACACAGCGCGAAGTGGGAAACGGGGGCCATTCGCCGTTCGGGCGTGGCTCACCGCTGCAATCCTGGCGACGCCGTCAGCATCCTACGCAAATCCTGCTGTGACCTTCGCTGCTATCTATGCAACCGGGGCAACGGCTCTGCGTCCGCATACCGAAGCGTGCTTCATCGCCGCGCAGTTGGTCGGAATGCTTCTGGCTCTTGAGATCATCAGGATTGCGTTTGACCGACCCATCAAGGGCATCCAGATAGCGGCCGCGGCGCCGCATTCTACCAAAGGCGGTGCAATGTGACCGAGGGGCTACTCATTTCCAAATCCCTTTGCCCTCCCAGCGAGACGATCGATCGTTTGGCCGAAGCCTTGATCGAGCGGGGCATGAAGGTCTTTTCTCGGATCGATTTCCCAGCCGATGCCGCAGAGGCGTGTCTGTGTCTGGAGACTACCATCCTTCTGGTATTCGGGAATCCAAAGGTTGGCACCGCTCTTCTGCAACAGAACCAACAGAGCGGGATCGATCTGCCGCTGAAGGGCATACAGCTCGGGCGGCGAGCATCTTGCGAATATGCCGGCCGTTCACGACGCAGCACACGATGTGCGTCATACCCTCAGCTTTCCTTGCCATTGAACGCCGACAATGCAGTTCTTTCGAACGCTTTTTTACTGCGTTGATAGCGGGAAGTTTCGCAGGCATCGCTTCAGCGGCGCTCCGGTGCCGTTGATCCTGCAGGCTGAGGTAACTACTATTGGCGTCACTGGGACGCCATCGAAACGGCCGACGCTCTCCTTCCGGTCTGAATGGACAGCGCAGGCGGTGCTAGCGCAAGTTGCCGGTCAAGACCTTGACGCAATCCTGCACCAAACTTCTAGCGGCTCGCAGCTCAAGGCGGGGACAGTAGCACCAAGCGGGCCGCTTCCTCAGCGTCTTTCAGGAGCTCTTTGCGCGGCGCGCCCAACTGCGCGTGCATCGTCAGGCCACGGGCAAGGTCGATGACTTGGCGCGCGCGCGTGGCGACAGGAAAGTCAGACGGGATTTCGCCCGCTTCGATGCCATCGCAGAAACGACGTTCCACGAGTGCCACGCCGCCAGCTGCTGCGTCCTTCAGGAACTGCCTGACCTCAGCGTCGTCTACGAGGGGTGCGACGCATATCATTAGGCACCCTGCGACCGACCCTTCTTCGGTCGCGGCGTCCACAGCGTGCCTCAGGAATCCTGCGAGCGCGTCGCGAAGCGCGGGTGGCGAGAAGAGCGCTTTCGCAGCGCCGGCGCCTTTTCGCTCGGCGTAAGCCCGAAGGACGCGCAGGAAGAGCGTCCGCTTGTCCCCGAACACGGAGTAGAGGCTTTGCCGTCCCACACCCATACCCGCGATGAGATCGTCGATCCCCACTCCGTCGTAGCTTTTAGACCAGAAGATCTGCGTCGCTTTTTTCAGCGCTTCGCTCTCGTTGAAGTTGCGCGGCCGCCCCCGCGACCTGGTCGAATTATTTTGCATTTAGTCCAAAAATCCTTGACCGTTCGATTTGTACGAATATATAAGGTTTCAGTCCATAATTAGCAAGCTAGCTCCTGGCCTCACGACCTGATCCTCTCTGAAGGTGGAACCAAATATGAGACATTCAATCGCTCTGGTCACCGGCGCTACGTCGGGGCTCGGTTATGCCGCAGCTCGCTTGCTCGCCGATGGGGGATGGCAGGAGGTCATCGTAACGGGGCGCATCCTGGCCAAGAGCAAGGAAATCGCCGCCCAGCTTGCCGACGAGACCAAGAAGCGGATCTTCACGCCGCTGGAACTTGATCTCAACAGGGCCGCCAGTGCCACGTCTGCGGTCGCCGAGCTGGTCAAACAAGGTCGCCCGGTCGATTTCCTGCTGCTCAATGCCGGATTGGTCCCGACAAAGAAACGCGTGATCACTACGGAGGGCGTTGAAGCTTCCCAGGCCCCGCTTATCGGCCACCATGAACTGACCGTTGGGCTGCTCAACGCCAACCTGCTGAGCCCCGAAGCGCGGATTGTCATCACCAGCGCGGAGCCTGCTCGCGGGGGTGTGCCCATGTTCAAATATACCGACCTGTCGGCCTTCGCAGCCAAATACTATGGTGGCGACCTAACTGCGGCTGCTGAAGCCCTCATTCGCAGCGGAACAAACGTGAGGTACTCGCCTAACACTGCGTATGCAGATGCGAAACTCATGATCGCCTGGTGGGCTGAGGCGCTGGCGCGCCGCCTACCGTCCGGTATAGCCGTCTACGCTGTCTCGCCCGGGGCGTCGAACGCCACCAACGTCGCACGAAACGCTGGCCCGTTGTTGAAGTATCTGCTGATTCCGATCGTAAACCTCATTCCCGGCATGAATCAGACGCCGGAGGTTGCGGCCAGTCGCTACATCCAGGCATCGGAGTTGGGAACCGACGTCTCAGGGCGATTCTTCGCTTCGGCGAAGGGTAAGTTTTCAGGCCCGATGGAGCTGCAGCGCCAGCCACACCTCCACATTCGCGCCAGTCAGGAGGCTGCGTGGCAGGCCGTCGTCAAGGTCTCCGGCGCCGACTTGTCTCACCCGGCGTCTTTGGGCGCGGTCTCGTGACGCGTGACGCGTGACGCCATCGCGTCGCAGAAATATCATCCGAAATGGTCTAAAAACCAACCGGCGGAATGGCGTCCCAGGAGAATGTGAATGGTACGGTATCAAGATAAGAAGGTGGTGATCCTCGGCGGCACGAGCGGCATGGGTCTCGCGACAGCGAAGATGCTCCTCGATGGAGGCGCGCGCGTTTTGGTGATAGGCCGCTCGCAAGGCGGACTGGACTCGGCGAAGCAGGAGCTTGGGACTGATGCCATCGTGGTTTCGAGCGACGCGCGATCGTTGACCGATATCGATGCCCTCGCCGCTCAGGTGAAGGCCGAGTTCGACACCATCGACTTGCTCTTCGTCAACGCGGGCTTCAGTCCCCCAGCGCCGCTCGCGAACGTCACCGAGGCCATCTACGACGAGATGTTCAACCTCAATGCCAAGGGGCCGTTCTTCGCGGTCCAGAAGTTCGCGCCTCTCTTTAACCGCGGCGGTTCCGTCCTCCTCACGACATCGGTCGCCAACGTCAAGGGACTGCCTGGGCAAGCCACTTATGGCGCGGCCAAGGCCGCACTGCGATCCCTGGCTCGGACCCTCGCAACCGAGCTGCTTCCCCAGGACATCCGCGTCAATGCCGTGTCGCCCGGTCCCATCGCCACGCCGATCCTCGACAAAGTGTTTCCCGATAAGAATGTGGCCGCCCGGGTCCGGGAGAAGACGGTCGACATGATCCCGATGAAGCGCTTCGGGACCTCCGAGGAGATTGCGAAGGCTGTTCTCTTCCTCGCCTTCGACGCGACCTTCACGACCGGTCTTGAGATTCCGGTCGATGGCGGCTGGTCGCAACTCTGAGGGGGCGGGTAAAATGAAGATGCGACGAATTGTGAGCGCCGAGACCAAGGCTGGTGTCGTCATGCAGGTGGACGATCTTCTCGATACCGAAACCGCCGATCGGGTCACGAATATCTGGGGTTTCGACAAGATTCCCCAATTGCCCCTTACGCCTGAGCAGGTTCTCGGTGAATACAAGCGGCTTGGGATCTTCGGGCCAAAGGATTCGCTCCGCGTCGATCTCCAAGTCGTTCCCCCTGAGAAAGCGGGTGAGACGGATCTCGGTGCGTTGATGGCAAAGATCGATTTCGGCACCGGCGGGGGTATGACCCCAAGCGAGCTCGGGGGGGCAATGCACCGGACCGACACTATCGACCTTGCGGTGGTGCTCAAGGGCGAAGTGAATATCGCCTATCCGGGAGAAGACGGGCAAGTGCACACGGTCACCGCCAGAGAAGGCGACCTCTTCGTGCAGAAGGTGCCTTCCACGAATTCCTCAACCGATCGGACGACCCTTGTGTAATCCTGATGTTCGTCTTCGGCACCGAGAGGAAGGCGGCCTAACGGCCATCTAATCCGGGACCCGCGTAGGGCCGATCATCGTTTCCGAGGAGCCTCTGATGACACACACAGCCAAGTATGCAGCGCCGGAGCCTGGGAAAGTTCGCCGCGCCGTCTCAGTCGTGTGGGCCTTCCTGCAAGCGATGCCCACAACGCGAGCGCCGCTCCGTCTACACATTGAAAGCGGGAACCTGACTATGCTGGTAATCAAATTTATCGTTCTCGACCTTCCCCACTTGGCGTCGTGATGATCGGGACGGGCGGCCTCAACTTCGCCGGCCCTCCATTGGCCCGAGAAAAATTTCGCTGTCTGGGGTATGCGGCCGGCTTTTTACCGGGTGGCCGGCAGTCTCAGAGTCGTAATCGAAGCTCGCAACGGATCAAGGTTTCATCCTGCTCTATCCGGAGATGCCCATTCGAACAATCCACAAAGATGCTTCAACTGGTTTCGATTAAGCGCGGTCGCGCGCGACAGCCGCGAGTTGCTTTCCATCAAGCAGATGGTCGACCATACCCTCAAACGATATCGGGCCGATCGAGGCCGCGTTTACATCGTCGGACTGTCAGCTGGGGAGCCATGACAGGCACGCTCGTAACCGTCTAGGAGAGCTGATTGAACCATTCGATCTGGGATCAGAGCGTACAGTCCAAAGAAAGTTTGCGGCCTAATACGACGGCGCACGGCTTAGATTTTGGGTCTCGCCGACCGACAAGTGCACCATCGCACGGCTGGCAATGCGGCCACCAAACTGTGGCGTGAAGCACCTGCCGACCATCACGAAACGGAGCGAGGGGTGCAACGTTGTCCGGACGGCGCATCGCGAATGGTCCCACTCACTGACTAGCATCCGCGGACTCGACACCAAGTGCTCAGAGCCTGATGCTGGCCTCATCAAGAATAATGCCGCCGTTTGATCTTCTGCCGAAGGAGCGGTGCGACCTCATCTTCAACGCATCTGTCGCGTCCCGGCCGGACCTGCTGCAACGAGCTGATCGAGCCCCGCGAGAAACGCCTTAAGCACAGGTGAGGGGTTGTCTGACCGGTAGCCCACCGCCAGATCGATAGTGAGCGGCTCGCCTTTTAGAGGTCGGCTCACCACCGACCACGGGAGAAGAGCCTCCACATAAGCAGGCATAAGCGCCACGCCACGAAGAGACGCGACCAGCGACAAGACGGTCGAGAAATTCTCGACGCGATGGCTGGGTGTAGCATCAACGCCCATTTTCAGGAGATAGTCCTCAACCACCGTCCTTAGTACGATGGCAATATCGGAGAAGCCGACGAGCGTTTCTCCCTCGAGCGATTTCGGGTCGATTTCCTTCCCCTCCGCCAGCGGATGGTCACTGGGGAGAATGACGACGATCGGCTCCTTGGCGATCACATTATAGGTCACGTCCGGTTTCGGCTCTATACGCAGAAAGCCGAGATCGATCTCGCCGTTTTGCAGTGCCTCGGCGAGATCCGGCGAGTACATGCTCGTCACCTTGAACTCGATCTTCGGCAGCTCGGCTCTGAGAATGCGCGTGACGTGGGGAAGCCAATCGACCTCCTGCCCGGTCAGAAAACCAACGGAGAATACCGCCTTCGCCGGCCGCGCGGCACGACGGGCGGCCTGAACCGCCTCGTTCGCCTCGCTGACCGAAACGCGTGCGTGCGTGAGGAAGGCGCGCCCGGCCTCGGTCAACTCAACCCCCCGGGCGCTTCGGCTCAAAAGCGGCGCACCAACCTCGATCTCAAGATCACGAAGTTGCCGACTGAGAGAGGGCTGCGCCGTGTGCAGCCGCTTTTCGGCGGCGAGCGTCACGCTGCCTTCCTCGGCGACGGCGATGAAATAGCGAAGATGGCGAAGCTCCATAGATGCCTCATACCTCAGAGGTATGGGAACCTATCAGACAAAGTCTTTCTCCTGCAAGCATTGAAGGCATAACTATTCTGTCAACGAACAGCGGCGGTCGGCCCTCGCAGAAGCTTGAAGCCAGACCACTGCTTATCACTAAGGCCTGATTTAAGGGGCTAAGGAGAGTTGGCAATGGACGGCAATGTTATACTGATCACGGGCGCACTCGCCGGTATCGGCCGTGCTACGGCCCTGGCAGCCGCGAAAGAAGGCTATAAGGTCGTTGTCTCAGGACGCAACGGTCAGACCGGTGCGGCATTGGAGAGCGAACTCCGTGCCCTCGGCGTGGATGCCGGCTTCATCAAGGCAGATGTCCGCAATGAGCGCGACGTCCAGGCGTTGATCGAGGAAACCGTTGCCCGTTTCGGCCGCCTCGACGTCGCGGTCAACAATGCCGGCACGGAAGGCACACCAGCGCCGATCGTCGATCAGACGCCCGACGCTTACGCGGCGACCTTCGAGACCAACGTGCTCGGCGTTTTGCTCTGCATGAAGCACGAATTGCGCGTCATGCAGCCTCAGGGCTACGGCAGCATCATCAATATATCTTCGACGATGGGCAGCCGTGGTGCCCCGAACGCCTCGCTTTATGTCGCCAGCAAGCATGCCGTCGAAGGCCTGACCAAAACAGGCGCCCTGGAAGCTGCCGCTTTCGGTGTCCGCGTCAACGCGGTGGCACCCGGCCCTGTCGAGACTGGAATGCTCGATCGCTTCACCGGCTCACCGGAGCGCAAGGCCGGGCTTCTTGCCTCGATCCCGCTGCGCCGCGCCGGACAGCCCGAGGAGCTTGCGGATGCCATTCTCTACTTGGCCTCTGGCAAAGCCTCATTCATCACCGGCCAGATCGTCAACGTCAACGGCGGCAGGACCGCCAGCTAATCGCAATCCGCACAAGGAGATTTGCCATGACTACCCATACGCATGATACCGTCCCGACCCAATTCGTCGAGGCCAGCGGCATCCGCTTCGCCTATCGCCGCTTTGGCAAGACTAGCGGTATTCCTGTTGTCATGAACATCCATTTCCGTGGCACTATGGACCATTGGGACCCAGCCGTGACCGACGGGCTGGCACAGGAGCGCGAAGTAATCCTGTTCGATAATGCCGGCATCGGCGCCAGCTCCTGGGTGACACCTTCAACCATCCCCAGTATGGCAACGGATGCCGTCGCTTTCATCAAGGCGCTCGGACTCACCAAGGTCGATGTCCTCGGCTACTCCGTCGGCGGCAAGGTCGCCCAGGAGATCGCCGTACAGGCACCCGATCTGGTGCGTAAACTCGTCCTGGTGGGTACCGGGCCCCGCGGCGCCGATACCGCCGCCAGCAAGGCAGGTGAGATTTTCTCTGCGACCTACGATCCGCCGGAACACCTCTGGATCGCCGCACATTTCCTGCCGAATGAGAAAGGCTATGCCGCTGGGCTGAAGTACCTTGAGCGCAAGCATCGCCGTAAGGATCGCAGCCCCGAAGTGAGTGAGGTCTCAGCGACGGCGCAGTACGCAGCGATCGTCAGTTCGAACGAGAAGAGCGACGGCGTCTGGGATTACCTCGCCGACATCCACCAGCCAACGCTCGTGGTCGATGGCAGCAACGACCTGATCATTCCTACGATCAACGGGTACACGCTGCAGCAGCATATGCCGAACGCGCAGCTCATCGTCTATCCGGACTCCAGCCACGGTCCACAGAATCAGTATCCCGAGCTGTTCGTCGCGCACACGAACATGTTCCTGAACGCCTGACGTGCACCGGCATGTAGAGCCGATCGGTGGCGCCTGACGCCTCCGGTCGGCCCCTCCTAGCCCTTCAAAGAGAGATCAATCATGACACCGTGCAGCGGAAAGACCGCGCTCGTGACCGGCGCTTCGCGCGGTATCGGACGCGCAACTGCCCTCGCGCTTGCCAAGGCTGGCGCCCAGGTTCTCGTTCACTACGGCCGTAATGCTGCTGAAGCGCGCTCGGTCGTCGATCAGATCAAAGCTGCAGGCGGCCGGGCTGAAGCCGTGGGAGCGGATCTCTCCGATCCGCAGGGGCCGCATAGGCTCGCGGCGAAGGTCAAGGATGTCGTGGGCGCTCGTCTCGACATTCTGGTCGCCAACGCCGGTATCTCTAGCGCCGCCACGATCGAGGAGACGACGATCGAGGATTTTGACGCGCTCTTCGCCGTCAATGTCCGCGCTCCGTTCTTCCTGGTCCAGCAGCTGCTGCCGATCCTGAACGAGGGTTCCAGCGTCATTTTCATCTCGTCGCTCGCGGCCCACGCGGCGGTAGGGAATCTTTCGGCCTATGCCGCGACCAAAGGCGCGATCGACACCCTCGTCAAGCACTTCGCCCAGGTCCTCGGGCCAAGAGGAATTCGGGTAAACGCCGTTGCCCCCGGGGTGGTGGAAACCGACATGTCGAGCTTCGCCAAAACCGGCGCCGGTCGCGATTTCACCCTCGGCATGCAGGCGCTGAAGCGCGTCGCGCAGCCTGAAGACATCGCTGGCGCCATTGCCTTTCTGGCCTCCGACGCTGCGCGCTGGGTATCGGGCGACACGCTGCGGGTGGACGGCGGCTCGAAGCTCTGAACGCCAGAACCAACAGGAGGTTACCATGACCAACCGCACCCCTAAAATCCCCGGCCCCGATCATCCGATCACGGTCGAGCTAAATCGCCGCCGTGTGACCGTCACTTTGGGCGGCCGTGTCATCGCGGACACCCGCGAGGCCCTGACCCTGCAAGAAGCTGGCTACCCGCCCGTGCAGTACATCCCGCGCAAGGACGTCGATATGACCTTCCTGACGCGCTCCGATATGACGACCTACTGCCCCTACAAGGGCGAGGCCGCCTACTTCAACATTCCGGCCGGTGGCGAGCGGTCGGTCGATGCGATCTGGACCTACGAAGCGCCTTACGACGCCGTGGCCGAGATCAAAGATCACCTCGCTTTCTATCCCGATCGCATTGACGCGATCGAGCAACACGACGCCTGAACGGCGTCATCAACGGAGACTTCATCATGTCTAAGCTTACCAACAAGGTGGCCGTCGTAACCGGCGCCTCCAAAGGCATCGGCGCGGCTATTGCCAAGACGCTCGCCGCAAACGGCGCTTCTGTCGTCGTCAACTACGCCTCCAGCAAGTCCGGCGCGGATTCCGTCGTCGAAGCGATCAAAAGCGCCGGCGGAAAGGCCGTCGCCGTTCAGGGCGACGTTTCGAAGGCTGCGGAGGCCAAGGCAATCGTGGATACGGCCATCTCCAACTATGGCCGTCTCGACATCCTGGTGAACAACTCGGGCGTCTATGAGTTCGGTCCGCTGGAAACGGTCAACGAAGAGCAGTTCCACAAGATGTTCGACATCAACGTGCTGGGCCTGCTTTTGGTGAGCAAGGCGGCTGCAGAACATCTCGGTGAAGGCGGTAGCGTCATCAACATCGGCTCCGGTGTGACCGCTATCACGCCGCCGCAAACCGCAGTCTACACCGCAACGAAAGGGGCGGTGGATGTCATCACCGGCGTTCTGGCTAAGGAACTCGGGGCCCGCAAAATCCGCGTCAACTCGGTGAACCCGAGCCTCACGGAGACTGAAGGCACGCACTCGGCCGGCATGATTGCTTCTGAGTTCGAAGCCGGCATCATCGCCCAGACCCCGCTTGGCCGACTGGGCCAGCCCCAGGACATCGCTGACGTCGTCGCCTTCATGGCATCCGACGATGCTCGATGGCTGACGGGCGAGATCGTTCTGGCCGGCGGTGGCCTACGCTGAAGGTTTTCGATCGCAATGCACAAGGTCGGCCCTTGCTGTCGACCTTGTGCTATCGAGGCGGGTCATGGCACACCCGGCGAGGCTGCCAAAGCATTGCAACGCTGAGCACGAGCCGTCCCGTTCGGCCCTGGGCGTCCAGCGCCAGGGCTTCGCGGTCTATGTAGCAGTCGAGATGGCGGACGCCGGCATGGATCGCGGCGAAGGCCTGCGAAAACGAGGTTCAGCCCCGCGAACGCACCACCCGCATAGCTGGCGGATCCAAAACCGCGATTGTCTTTATAGTTTTGCGTCTTCTTTAACTATTCGAGGTCTGCGTCGATGCGCACGATCAGTCCGTCGGAGTTGATTGAGATGTCGAGAAGGCCGATTTCGTGACCGAAATCACCGGTGAAATCGACCCGCACACGGGCTTGGGCTTTGCCGGTCATCTCGATCGAGAGGAAACGGGTGACCGTGTGATATCCCGCGAAATAGCGGTCGATATAGTCGCGGATCCCGACGTGACCGTCGAAGCGGTGACCTGTAGACGGGTCGTCGATGACCGCATCCGGGGCGAACAGGGTTAGCACCGTGTCGGCGTCGAAGGCGTTGGTTGCGGCGATCAGCGCATCGGCTTTCGCGCGCAAAGTGGTAGCGCTCATCGCGTCAGCTTCCTCAAATGATGTAACCGCCAGAGATTTCGATGTTCTGGGCGTTGATCCAGCGGTTGTTGTCCGACAACAGGCTGGCAACCATGCAGCCGACGTCGTCCGGTTCCCCGACGCGGCCGAGCGCTGTCTGCCCGGCCAGCAGTGCCTCGAATTCGTCCGTGAGGCCGCCGCCAAGCTCGGTGCGGATCGGTCCCGGCGCGACGGAATTGGCGCGGATGCGACGCTCGCCAAACTCCTTGGCCATGTAGCGGGTCAGGACCTCGAGCCCTCCTTTGAAGCAGGCATAGGGCGCGACGCCCGCGGTGGCGACGCGACTGGTCGCGCTCGTCACGTTCACGATGTGGCCGCCATCGACCATCAGCGGAAGGAGTGCCTGAGTGAGGAAGAACGGCCCCTTGAGATGCACGCGAAACAGGCCGTCGAAATCGTCTTCGTTCACCGTTGCGATCGAGTTGTAGAGGCCATAGCCCGCATTGTTGACGAGGAAGTCGAATGATTTGGCGCTCCAGATCGTCGCCAACGCTTGGCCTACCGCGTCGTGGAACGCCGGGAACGCAGCGCTGCTGCCCACGTCCAGCTCCAAAGCGACGGCCTTGCCGCCGCCCGCTTCTATAGCGCTCACGACCTTCTTGGCAGCTTGGGTGTTGCTGTTATAGGTTAGAATGACGCCCATGCCGCGCTTGGCACATTGCACTGCGATGCTTGCCCCAATGCCGCGGCTTCCGCCGGTTATGATGACGATTCTCATGTTCTACTCCTTCGCTTGGCTGTGCCCAATCAATAGCCACCGGGAATCGAAGTCGCTCGCACGATCCTCTTCGAATATTGCCTATTTCTGCTTTCTCGTTGAATCCTGACATTCCGTGTGAGACAAGATTTCATGGACACACAGCTTCAAGAGCTTAGGCAACTGGCGTCCCGGGCGGAGAACCGTCGGACAGAGACAGGCATTCCGCGCGTTGAGATGGTTCAGGGAGAGATCCCGGAACATCAGCTGGCCGCCGTTTACGATCCTATGATCAATCTGATCCTGACGGGATCAAAGACCATGACTGTCGGCGATCGCACGTTTCGATACGATCCTGCGACGTATTTCGTGATGTCTGTCGATCTGCCAGCGGTAGGGACCGTGCACCACTCGGCCGACGGAGATCCCTATCTCGCCATCAGTTTGACGCTTGAGCCGGCGATCGTTGCCAATCTGCTGGCGGACCTGCCCAAACCTGTTGGAGGCGAACTTTTCAGCCCTGGCTTTTCGGTCACGCCGGTGACGCCCGACTTGCTGGATGCCTGGCTGCGGATGCTGCGCCTGATGGAGCGCCCGAGCGAGATTGCCGCTCTTGCACCGGCCTATGAGCGCGAAATTCTTTTCCGGGTACTGCAGGGACCCCTCGGCCGGATGCTGCGGGAAGTCGCGACACCTGACACAGCTCTGTCCCGGATCGGCATCGCCATCCAGTGGATCAGAGAAAATTTCGCCAAGCCGCTACGTGTAGATGCTTTGGCGGAGATGGCTGCACTGAGTGTCTCCGCGTTTCACCGCCACTTCAAGGCTGTGACCGCACTCAGCCCGCTACAGTATCAGAAGCACGTGAGATTGCTGCACGCTCGATCTCTTCTCATCGCGGGCGAAGGCAATGCCACGTCCGTAGCATTTGGTGTCGGCTATGAGAGCCCAACCCAGTTCAGCCGCGAGTATGCCAGGCAGTTCGGTCTGCCGCCGTCGAAAGATGCAGCAAAACTGCGGGCATAGAGGGTACTGTTTGGCGGCGGGTCGAAGGCGCGCTTCTATTCAAGCCCAAAGAAGCGGGAATTCGATTAAGCCGACACTCTGAAGCTTTCCCGGTTGTTGAGTTTCACCTAGATTTGCGCCGCTTTTTCATTTCGCATTGTATCACCTAATTGCATTTATAGTGTTGATTGAAAACATCGTCTCGCGGTTTGGGCGGATCCGTCCGAGATGAAAAATTGGGTCAAATTCGAACGATAATCAACACGGACTCTGAAAAACACCCGATCCGCGCCCATTCCGCTGGGACCGGATCGTGCTCAATCCGATCCGTGCATCGTGGTCCTGTCGGTGGGACGTCGTTTTATGCGTCGAACTTGAGCAGGTCCTTGAAGATGAGATGCCCCCAGCTCTTTCCGCGCGCCTGGACGAGTAGCCCTCCTTCCGACAGGCCGCCAATCTTGATCGGCGCGAAGCCGAGATGTTCCGCAAGCGCGCCAATATCGTCTGCGGCAGCGTCGTCGTCGCTCGCCAGGAACACGGCTTAACCAGCAACCAGGATAGCGAGCGAGAACCAAAGGAGACAATACGATTCCGCCGTTGGTGGAAAGATGTCCTTCGCAGGACGATGGACGGGGTGAGTTCGCGTGGTTGTCTGTTGCGGTCGCATATTGCGATCAGGTCGCCGATTAGATTGTTCCGCCCCATTCTTCTGGTCCCATAATGGGAGGGCCATAAAGGCCGACCCCGGAGAGAAGCGTGATACTGCGAAGCCATCAATCACCATAGGTGCGGATAGTCAGAAGGTGCTTGACCTCACCACGCCGAATAGAGAAGACAACCACATCAGTTCAATTCTTTTGATGCATTGGGTCTAATGGGCAGTTTGAGGTCGAAGCGGGCGATCACGCTCGATCCGTAAGGCTTTCAGAAGCGCGGCCCTTTCCAGACGGCCGGCGACATCGCCGGATTTGATTGGCCGGAAAACGGTTTGAGTTTTCTCACTGATCGGACATTTGAATTTTGGAGATCTCGTCATCGTCATGACCGAAGGTAAATTGACGAAAACTCAACGCCGAACATAGCCGCTGTAATGGCTATCAAAACGCTGCTTTGGATCAAAAAAAATAGCGACCTACGGACGGCAGTTGCGAAAAGAACGTTTGTCATTGCGGCTCCTTGTTATAATTATTTTCTATGGAGCAGGCATAGTATCACCCTTTCGGGGAAAAATTTCATAATAATTTAATTATTTTGGCGCCGGCTGTCTTCGTGGTGGTTCAGGAGCTGATCGAGAGACCCACGTAACTCGTCAACAGTTACCCAAAAACTTACTACCCTCCGCCGACTTTGTTTGGTGCGCCTCTCTCTTTCGCTTGCATAGCTTGGAACCTTGGCCGCAGTTGGGATTTAGCCATCAGGGAGGACACCAGATGAGCAACGACAATAGACCAAAGCCAGACCTCAGGACGACTCCGGATCGCTACAACCCCTGGATCTCATGGATCGCAGTCCTTGCGATTATGGTGGTCACGCTGCTCGCTTGGGGTTTTTGGCCTTACACCAGCATGACGGATCTTAATGGCTCGGCGCAGATAACCGCACAACCATCAACCACCACCCCGGTGGTCGTTCCAGCTCAACAATAGAAAACCACCGTCGAGGGAACTAGTTATGGCAAAACATCTCAAGCAGCCCGCATCTGACACAAGGCATTCCATCGAGAGCAATGCTGCAAATGCATATGAGCGTGGCACAGAAGCCGGCGCACAAAAGAACCAAGAAAATGGGAATCCTTATTCCGAAGGTTACTGCACCTCAAAAGGCGTTTGAGCACAGGCAGCTAGACGCCCAAGACGTCAAAAGCAACGACAAGCCGCCAAGCCAGTGACGCGATCAGTTCATCGTTTTCATGCCCGCCTCCGCGCGGTGCATCAAAACGAAAAGCTCCCATCCATTTTAGGGGATAGGAACTCTGGTATGATGTGCGTGCCGCGCGCCCAATAGTTCGCTCAAAGGCTCCATAGCGACGTTATTGCAAGCCGTCGATGCGGTTCAAGGCCTTCGATGGCGCGAAGAAGCTGCGCGGTTTGTTCCTGCATGCCGGCCTTGATGGCGAACGTTTTGCGGGATGTGGCATAGGTGCATATTGCCAATTTTCGCATTGTCCATTGCCAAATCAGAAATTGCGCCTATATTGTAGTTATCGACCATTGCTTGTGATGTCGTTCAAGAGCACTACGCTCCCGTCGGATCTCCTCTCAAATAATCGATCTTATCCCGCAAGGCATCGCGGGAGCCACAACGATTGCTTTGAAAGGACATCGTTATGAACACTGGTACTGTAAAGTGGTTCAATTCCACAAAGGGCTTCGGCTTCATCCAGCCTGACAACGGCAGCACGGACGTCTTCGTGCATATCTCCGCAGTGGAGCGCGCCGGTTTCCGGTCACTCGCTGACGGCCAGAAGGTCAGCTACGACATCGTGCAAGACCGCAAGTCCGGCAAGAGTTCCGCCGACAACCTTCAGACGGCTTGAATTCGTCATTCGCTCCGCTGACCACGGATGTACTGGCAGCCAAGCTGAATGACTGTGAGAGGTCGGGCCATGCCCGGCCTTTTATTTTGCCCACCGGACAACCGTATCTATTGTTGGCGTTACCGGCTGAGTGAGACAATCCTGCTAAAAGCCGGCTTTCTTAGAAGCTCGGCCCCCTTGAGCCGCATTCAGATTCGATACTGCTTGTCTGGTGCGGAAGATAGCGCGCAATATCGCGTTGGATTCGAGACAAGGAGTTTGAACGTCCTCTCCGATTGGCATTGATGTCATCCGTTCTCATTACCAACGCAAGACGCGCTTTCTCCGCCAGATGGGAAGTTCTTAGGCTGGGTCAATTTAAACGCCGTCAGCCTCCGAAAGCGATAGTTGAAGGAGTAAGCTTGCTAGTAGATGTAAGAGACAACAACGTCGACCAGGCGCTTCGCGCTCTAAAAAAGAAGATGCAGCGCGAGGGCTTGTTTCGAGAAATGAAGGCTCGCCGCGCCTATGAAAAACCCTCTGAAAAGCGGGCGAGAGAGAAAGCTGATGCCATCCGCCGGAGCCGCAAACTCGCCCGCAAGCAGGCACAGCGAGAAGGCCTTCTTCCTGCGCCGAAAAAGAAAGCAATTAGAAGACAGCGGTGAGGATCACACTCTTGAGTTCTCCGTCAGTGTGTCGGGCTCGGCGTATCGTCTATCGCTTTGAGAGGTAAGGTATGAGTGCGAAAAAAGATCGTTTTTTCAAGCCGAGTCGAACATCGGCTGAATCAAAGCTTGCCCAGACAGACGCTGCGGCAAGGGATATCGTGGACGCTGAGGCTACGGTCAGAGAGAAGAAGACGGAGAGACTCCGCGCACTTCGGCTGGCTCAACCAGTGGCGGAGGCGCCCAAAAAGGCTACCCGTCCTAAAGCCAATTCTTCAAAAGCTCAAAAAGCATAGCAACCTTCGACGCTTAGGATTTGTAGGCCGCAATACACAATTAGCAAACGAGAACGGCCATTGCAGCGGCAGCTTGGGATCGCTTCAGTTCGAATGTGAATGATTAAGGGAGCCGCATCCGCGTGTTCCCGCAGAGGCCTAGCGTCATGAACACTCGCACCACGCAAACCGTCATTAGCTTTTCCTATCCGTTCCGGCTGCCAGGCTTCGAAGCGCCACAACCGGCCGGGGAATATCGTGTCGATTACGACGAGGAGCCTCTCGAAGGTGTCTTTCGGCTGGCATGGCGGCGTATTGCCGCCTTCATATACCTGCCGGCGATTGCCATGCAGGGTTCGGCGCAACAGATGGTGCCGATCAATATAGCGGACCTCGAAACCATCCTTGAAAAGGACCACCAGCAATCATGACCACACCAGCTACTCTACAGCGCAATGGCCACCCGATCCGTCGCACTCCAGCGACACATATCTTCGCGGTGGGACAATTGGTGCAACTCAAGAATGGTTTCCGCACATTTCCTTCCACATCGACGGACATCTATCGCGTCACTGGCACATTGCCTGCGAGGGGGGACATGCTGCAATACCGCATCCGCAACGAAGACGAGCGCTATGAACGCGTGACGACGGAGGATGCTCTGGAACTGGTTAGTCCATCGTCCGGCTTTGGCGCGACCCTCATCGAGAAGACATTCGGCCCCAGCTGAGGGAAACGCAAAAAGAGCAGCAGCAGAACTATCGACGACCAGATCGAGCAACGGTCAAATACCATTGCACCTAGCAAATGGGAAAACGATGTCGGCGCTCTCTCGGTCCAGATTCGAAATACGTCGCTTCGAATGAAACGTATGCGCCGTCTACGCCCCATTGATTTTAGAGTTTTCAGCTACGGGGCAAAGCTACCTGCGGGCCGGATGTGAGCTCACCGGATAGTATCTGACGAGCTCATTGTGAGGCCTTGATGCGGGCGGCATAGGCCCATGGCATCAGGGCATCGATGTCTTTGGCGAGGTGGCCGTTTGCGAGGCGGGTGAAGAGGTCGCACAGGTAGGCGTATGGCTCGACGCCGTTCATTTTGCACGTGCCGATCAGGCTGGCAAAGCGGGCCCAATTTCGGCCCCCTTCATCGTGCCCGGCAAAAAGCGCATTGCGGCGGTTCATGGCCGGTCGGCGGATGGCGTTTTCCACGAGGTTGGAGTCGATATCGACGTGGCCGTCGTCCAGGAACAGCCGGAAGCCGTCCTGCCGCGTCAGCATATAGGCCAGGGCTTTTCCGAGGTCAGACTTGCGTGAGACGCGCTTGGCTTGCGCTGCCAGCCAGGTGAAGAACTCGTCCACGAGCGGAAGGGACAGGTCCTGTCGAACTGCCCGGCGATGTTCGGGATCTGAGCCCCGGATACTGTCTTCGATCTTGTAGAGCGCGGCGATCCGCAACAGCGCCTCGTCGACGATGGGCGATCCGCTCTTTGGCGTGGCCTTGATCAGTTTTCTGCGCCCGTGTGCCCAACAGAA
>JUHI01000035.1 GCA_000799755.1 Martinezella tropici | reverse complement strand
CGCAAACGCAGGGCAAGATCGAGCGTTGGCACCAAACGCTGAAGAACCGCATCCTCTTGGAAAACTACTTCTTCCAGGAAGACCTCGAAGCCCAGATCGCGGCCTTCGTCGAGCACTACAATCATCGCCGATACCACGAGAGCCTCGACAATCTCACTCCGGCCGACGTCTACTTCGGACGCGGCCAGACCATCCTGCTCGAACGTGAAAGGATCAAACGAGACACTATCCGACAGCGCCGCTTGAACCACCAGGCCAAAGCGGCTTAAATCAACCCGCAAACTGAGCCGGAAACTCCATTCTTCCAGAGCCCAAAAAGTCTCAAATCATTCGACGACGGACAGTTGGCCATTTCGATCTCCTGCATTTGACGAGCTTAAATCAGAGCTGCGATCATATCGCTATATCACATAGCAATTGACTGCTATATCACATAGCAATAAGAAGGATGCAAGCTAAATCATCATGGGACGACAGATGCCAAGGAAACACGAGCTCGCCACACCGGAAAAACGGCTGACCGTGCGATCTCTTGAAGATCTTGTGGGATATCACTTGCGCAGAGCCTCCGTGATGGATCTCCAAGGCTCCACAGCCGCGTTGGCAGACGTTAACCTTCGCCCAGTCTCCATGAGCGTCCTTTGCAATGTCATTGAGAAGCCGGGGGCGACAGCCGCCGAGATTTGCCGCGTGCTCGACATGCAGAGGTCCAACATCGTATCGATATTGGCAGACCTCGAGGGGCAAGGTCTCGTCCTTCGAGAGACCGATGAAACAGACCAGCGAATTCAAAGGCTCTATGCGACCAAACGCGGTTTTGACGTCACCAGCAATTCGTTTGCGCTCCTTTCGGCTCATGAGGAGCGCCTTCTTGTAAACCTTCATCCAAGCGAGCGCTCGGAGCTACTCCGTCTTCTTTCGCTAATCTGGCAACGCTAACGTCGAGGCTTGCGCCCTAGGAGGCCGGATCCGCACCACAGCCGCAACCTCTCTCGGCCGGTCGAGCTATGGTCGGACCTGAGGCATGTGAGTCAGCGCCGAACTGTAACCCACCCATAGCTTCAGATAACAATCTGATAAAAATAGACATTTTTGATTTGAGCGGGTTCCCGATCGGCGCCGATTGAGACCCCGGTGATTTCGAGATTATCTTATTATTTTCAATGATGTAGGAATTAGCGCCCTAGGGTCACGCTTCGGTGCTGTTTTACACTCATTGGGATGATGAGACTTCACGTAGCTTGAGGTACAGGCAATAAGCGCAAAACTCACGGCATGGGTTTCAGGGAAACTGTCGGATCCAAAACCTTCAAGCTGCGAGCGGGTCTTTCCGGCAAGCTCGCGGGTAAATCCGCGGGCGTCTCCATCTAATTTCCTAGCTAAACCAGGAAACGAGCTCTGCGCTATTGGAGGCTCCCACCCGCGACATCAATCGGGCACGGTGGGATTCAATCGTCCGCTTGGAGAGCCGTAGCTCCAGCCCGATCTCCGCGTTGGTTTTACCCTGAGCAACGAGCGCCATGATTTGCCGCTGACGTGCCGTCAGCGGCAATTGACCGGCATCAAGCGACCGGTTCATCTTCTGGAAGCAATATAAGGCAAGAGCAAACGGATCGTTCGGTTGAAGCGTCCGTCCACTAACCTGACACCAGAACCGCGCGCCTGCCTGATCGGTCATAACGCGCTCATCATAATATGACTGTCCGCCATGAAGATGTTCCTGCCACATCCGACCGGTCCGGGCGAAATCGGAGATTTCCGGGTAAAGGCGTGCGAAACTCTGATCAATCAGATCCTCGCGCTCATAGCCGAAAAGCCCTGCAAAGGCAGCATTGCAGTCGCGAATGATGCGGTAGGCGGCACAGACCATGGGTACAGGAATATCGCTCAGCAAGAAGCGGAGAGATTGGACTTCCTTGTCCCGAAACGGGCGGATTTCAATGGAAGGCATGCAGTGTAAATACGGCTAACCCACTCCTGAATTCAAGGACTATTTTTTGAACAAATCTGACATGGCAGGTTGGGAGGAAGCAGATGAACAAGGTTTATAGCGACACAAGGCAGGTGCTGGCCGGCCTTCTGAAAGACGGCATGGTCATCATGGCCGGCGGCTTCGGTCTATGTGGTATTCCCGAGGCGCTGATCGAAGCGGTTCGGCTTTCCGGTGTGAAAGACCTGACTGTCATCTCCAACAACGCCGGTATCGACGGGATTGGTCTGGGTCGCCTCCTGGAGAGCCGCCAGATCCGCAAGATGATCTCTTCCTACGTCGGCGAGAACAAGACTTTCGAGCAGCAGTATCTCGGCGGCGAGCTCGAACTTGAGTTCAATCCACAAGGAACTCTGGCAGAGAGGATCCGCGCCGGCGGCGCCGGCATCGCGGCGTTCTACACGAAGACAGGCGTCGGAACCATTATTGCCGAGGGCAAGGAAATCAGAGAATTCAATGGCGAGCCCTACGTCATGGAGGAAGGACTGGTCGCCGACCTGGCGCTCATTCACGCCTGGAAGGGTGATGCCGAGGGCAATCTCGTTTACCGGAAAACCGCACGTAACTTCAATCCCGTGATGGCAACTGCTGGCAAGGTCGTCGTCGCCGAGGTTGAATCCCTGGTCAAGAATGGACAGATCGGCGCCGACCACATCCATACGCCCGGAATTTTCGTATCCCGGATTGTCGAGGTGGCTGACGGCATAAAGCGGATCGAGCAACGCACAGTCAGAAAACCCCACGTGGAGGCTAACCACTAATGGCTTGGAATCGTGAACAAATGGCAGCTCGGGCTGCTCGCGAATTGCAGGACGGCTTCTACGTCAACCTTGGAATCGGCATTCCGACATTGGTAGCAAATTACATCCCGGCGGGTATCGACGTGCGGCTGCAGAGCGAAAACGGAATGCTGGGGATGGGTCCATTTCCCTTCGAGGGAGAAGAGGATGCCGATCTGATCAATGCCGGAAAGCAAACCATCACGGAACTGCCCGAAAGCAGCTATTTCTCGAGCGCCGAAAGCTTCGCGATGATCCGGGGAGGCCATATCAATCTTGCCATTCTCGGTGCCATGCAGGTGGCTGAGAATGGCGACCTTGCGAACTGGATGATCCCGGGCAAGATGATCAAGGGAATGGGCGGTGCGATGGATCTCGTTGCCGGCGTGCAGCGTGTTGTCGTGGTCATGGAACACGAAGCCAAGGGCGCATCGAAAGTGCTGAAGGAATGCACGCTGCCGCTGACCGGAAAGCGTGTCACCGATCTTCTGATCACAGATCTTGGGGTCTTTACCGTCGCCAGACGCGGTGAGCCGCAGTTGGTCTTGATCGAATTGGCGACCGGTGTGTCGATCGAGGAAATTCAGGCGAAAACAAAGGCTAGTTTCACCCTCGCCTTCCAGTGAACCTCACTTGGAAAATCTTAAAGCGCGGGGGCGTCGGTCGAACTATCGAGTCTTCCCAGGTTGGGGCTGCACGCTAAGAAAGGTACTCGCCCCTCTCAGCGGTCGTAAGATCTCTCGGTAGATTACCTTCTTTCTTCACCTTTTCCTCCCTGGCCGGCTACCCTCTAGACCACTGACTTGCAACGCCGCCACCTTAGTGAATTTGGTAACATGTGAGTTCGACTGGAAGCCACTTAGCGAAGCGGATAGGCTATGCCGTCTGATCCGGCATAGCGGATGGAAGAGTGGGAAAAACGAATGGATATGAGACTTTTGCGGTATTTCGTGGCCTGCGTTGAATGCAAAAACATGCACGCCGCCGCCGAAACGGTTCATGTCTCTCAGCCCGCGCTCAGTAAGGCAATTGCCGAACTCGAGGCCCAGATTGGCGAAAAACTGCTCGATCGCCTTCCCCGCGGCGTCGCTCCAACAGCCTATGGAGACACGCTCTACCGCTATGCCAAGGTAATCGAAAATGCCGCACGCAGCGCTGTTGCGGAAATTGATGCCATGCGCGGCATGACACGCGGTACCGTCGTCATCGGTGTCATTCCCACTTTGACATCCGTGATCAGCGATGTCGCACTGGATATTCTCAGCTCGCATCCGGGCCTCAATCTCAAGATCAGGGTTGGCTTCTCCTCGGAGCTGCTCGTGGCCTTGCGAGAAGGCGAGCTCGATGTCGCGCTGCTTTTTCTTCCAAGTGAAACCTCGCCGATAAGCCTCGTCTATGAGCCGCTTGTCGAGTCTTATCCCGCCGTCGTCGTGCGCAAAGACCACCCGTTAGCGCTTCGGCCAAAACCGACATTGAGGGATCTGGCCGGATATCACTGGCTCATTCCCGAGTTTCCGGCTGCGCACAAAGAGTGCGTTGACGGTGCCTATTTAGATGCCGGCCTAACTCCACCCCAATCGACGATCAGAGTTAGCACGGCCGTTCTCTTCGTCTCCATGATCTCGCGATCTGACCTTATTGGCGTCTTGCCATCGTCGTTGCTGCAGGAAAACGACACATCGGAACTCAGTTTCCTCGACACCGAATTTGGCTTCCCATTGGAGAGAGTTGGGTTAGCTTTTCGCGAGCACAACACGCTCCTGCCCGGCGCTCGCAAGGTCATGGACCTGATCCGCGGTCGCTGTAAGAAATTCAAGTAGCGGCTGCTCCGCCACCGAAATTACACGGGCATCTGCGATTACCTCCGGTTATCGCAAATCGATGTAACTGTCTTTGTCATCCATGTTGCGTATCGGGTAACTTCGGCGGGTTGCACCATGGTGACAACAGCGTAATCGCAGGGAGGAAATCGTTGGAGAAAACGCTACATCCGGCCACGTATGACTTGGCACAACCGGGAAAGGCCGCCGCGCCTGCCCTCCAAGAGGCTCCCGTTACGGTCGAGACCATGATGGCGCCCATAGAGTTTCATGTTGCCAAGCAGGAGATATTGGAGCTTCTCCATGCTCGCGCCCGAGGCGCAGATCGATATGATCCGGCGCTGATGCGTCGCTGCCATCCTGTTGACGGAACGGACAATCACGGAACCTACCAAGGATTAATGCACGGGTTCATCGATAATCTGGAGAAAGCCTTCTCGGAAGGCCCGGTCTGCCTGAGCAAGCTTCATGTCATCGGCAACGCACTGTTCCAAATGCGAGGCAGAGATATTTTTGTCGAAAGCTACCACGTGGCTCATGAGACATTTGAGCTACCGGGGGGGACTAGTTTCTTTCACATCGGCGGACGTTACCTGGATACTTTCAGGCAGGTCGACGGGCGCTGGCTCATCCAGCATCGAGACATCGTCTACGACTGGTCGCACATTGTGCCGACTACCGAAAGCTTTTGGGACCCAGGCCGCCAACCGCGAGCGTTGCTTGGCCGCCGCGATGCCAACGATCCCCTGTACCGGCTCGGCGGCTCGCATCGCGGCCAGCTTCCCAGTACAATTCATTCTCCAGATCTACAGGACACATCCGCCATGGACCCCGTTCAACGACTTCTCGATAAGCAGTCGATTGCAGAAGTGCTCTATCGTCGCGCCAGGGCCGGTGACCGCTCAGACGCAGAGCTGGCGCACAGCTGCTATCATGCCGGCGCTACCGAACGTCATGGCGAATTTGAGGGACTGGCAAGAGACTTCATCGATGTTGTCTCATTTACCCGTCCAAAACCGGGATCGCCGATCAAGGGAATGTTTCATCTGATCACCAACATTCTTCCCGAATTCGAGGACGCCGATCATGCCTTCGTCGAGTCCTATCATGTCGCCTGGTGCCAAGTGACAGACGGTACCGACGCCACGATCGGGGGCCGATATCTCGACAAGTTCGAGCGCCGTCAGGGACGATGGGCGATTGTGCATCGAGATGTCATCTTCGACTGGAGCCGAATGGAACCAGAAACTGCAAAATATTGGGACAAGTATCCAGGTAAGCCCTTCCTGATGGGTCAACGCGGCGCCAGCGATCCACTTTACACTTATGTAAGCCGCGGCACTTGAAATGTTGAAGGCTGCCTTTGAAGATCAGGCGCGTTATCTATCCTGTATTTGAGTTTTGAGGGCAGAGCGATTTCAGGCCCGGCCGCGGAGTCATTTTCCGCAGCCGGGTACTTTTGTTTGGGGGCCGGCCCAAAAAGCCCGATCGGAAAGCTACTTGCCCGGACGTAGCCGTGGCCAAATATCCCTCATCCTCACGACATACGACTAATTGCGGCCTAGCGATAACTTCCGGTTATCGCAATCCGCCCCAATTGTCTTTGTAGAGGTACTCCTTGGTCCGCTAACCTAGCTGCATGTCAGCGCTCCGGCGCCTGACTGTCAGGGAGGAAAAACTGTTGCAAGGCCAAGTTCTAAGTGCGGACATCATTATTGTGGGGCTGGGGCCGGTGGGGGCAGTCGCGGCCAATCTGGCTGCGACTGCCGGCTTCGACGTGCTTGTCCTTGAGAAAGAGTTTGAGCCTTTCGCGTTGCCACGGGCGATCGTATTCGACGCCGAGATCATGCGCATTTTTGATCAGATAGGGCTTGCCGAGGAGTTGACCGGCATCACGCGTCCACTTGGTGGCTCGATCTATCTGGGCAGCGACGGCCACCCCATCCGAAGCTTTCACAGTCGCCGTCCCGCACACTCGAAAGCCTGGTGGCAAAGCAATATATTCTACCAGCCCCAGCTTGAGGCAGCGCTGAGAAAAGGACTCGCCCGCTATCCAAATGTGAGGATTGAGCAAGGTTGCGAGGTTCAATCGGTCGTCTCGACGGATGATAGTGTAACGCTCACGGGCAAAGACATCTCCAAACGACATTTCGAGGCCAAGGCCCGTTATCTCTTGGCTTGCGACGGAGCCAGCAGCAGCATCCGCAAATGCTTGGGTATTGGCCTTGATGATATCGGTTTCGAGGAGCGCTGGCTGGTTATTGATGCTTACGTTAATGGATCAATGCGTTGGCCGGAATTCTACGAGATCCCACCGGAAGTCCGTGACGGCCGCTATTCCCTTATGGTCTGCGATCCCAGGCAGCCAGCGACGTTGATCCCGGGTGTGGGCAAGCATCGCCGATGGGAATATATGCTCCTGCAGGGTGAACGCGACGAAGAGGCGCGGCAGCCCCGGAGGATTCTCGAGCGCCTTTCGGATTGGGTCGATCCCGGCAACGTCGAGATCATACGCTCCGCCGTCTACCGATTCCGGGCGCTTGTCGCGGAAACCTGGCGACATGGATCGACCTTCCTCCTGGGCGATGCGGCACATCAAACACCTCCCTTCTTTGGCCAGGGCATGTGCCATGGCATTCGCGATGCAGCGCAGCTAATTTGGCGTCTGTCGCACGCCTTTCGGCAAGCACCCAACCAGAGGTTTCTGGATGACTATCAGGTGGAGCGGGAGCCGCATGTGCGAGAGATCATTGCGGCTTCGGTTCGCGCCGGAGCCGCAGTGTGCATCACCGATCCTGAGCGAGCCCGAGATCGCGACAACGAGTTCAGGACTACCGAGATCGCTCGAAAGGGCACCGTTGCGATTGCGGACATCGTTCCACCAATCAGATCCGGCCTCATTGATGCAGAGACGGGAGGCCTTAGGCTTCCGGAATTCGCAGTCGCGGATGACGGCGCCGTTGTTAGGCTCGACACCAAACTCAACGGACGGTTCGCGATCCTATCACCCCATGATTCTTGCGAGTTGAAGCTGGAGCCTCGAACCCTTGCGAGATGGAAGGCGGCTGGCGGTCAGGTCATCACGATTGGCGCATATGGGTCCGAAGAGATGCTCTGCGACATCGAAGAGCGGTTTGCCAACTGGATGTCCGAAAGCAAGGCAATCGCCATTCTCGTCCGACCAGACCGCTACATTTATGGCCTGGCGCCAACGGCCAGCGATCTACACCGGCAGATTTCTGATCTGCTTGGGCAATTGGAGCCAGGCGATGCCGCCTGCCCTCCTTCCAAACCTACTCAAGACAAGGAAGCTCACGAGTCGTTGCTCGTGGGAGGTGCAAAATGAAATTGGCTGTTTTTAGCCTGAATGGCAGACGATCCGTCGGCGCGGTGCGCGACGAGATGATTTTCGATATCTCCGATGAGAGCCCCCATTTCGGCTCTCTCGAAAGCTTGCTCTTTGCCCGCCGGGATGGTCTCGAGTTTGCGCGCCGGGCTCTGGATACGGGTTCGGGAATAGCACTGTCACGGGTCACATTGCACGCCCCCATACAGCACCCCAGCAAATTCCTGGCGATCGCTGCCAATTATCAAAGTCATATCGACGAAGTTCTGGCGACAAACTCCGGATATGTCCCTCCAGTTTTTCAGCGCTGGTTTGCCAAACTGCCGTCCTGCATCAATGACCCCTACGCCCCCATCCTCATGCCGCCGGAGACATCTGCGCTCGATTATGAGGCTGAACTTGCAATCGTCATCGGGAGACGTTGCCGGCGGGTGAAGCCTGAAGACGCTGCGAGTGTCATTGCAGGCTACACGATCTGTAATGATGTGAGCGCTCGTGATTGGCAAAAACGCAGCCCCACTATCATGCTGGGCAAATCCTTCGATAGTCACGGCCCACTTGGCCCCTGGCTGGTCACACCGGACGAAATTCCAGACCCTCACGATCTGCTGATCACCTGTACGGTCAACGGAGGGCTGCGCCAATCCGGACGGACTGGCGAAATGCTCAACAATTGTTTCGAGCAGATCGCCTATCTCTCGACGGTTTGCACCCTGGAGCCAGGGGACGTCATCGCAACTGGCACACCTGCGGGAACAGGGGCTGCCCTCAACCCACCGGGACTTCTGCAGCCGGGTGACGTGGTGCGCTGCGAGATAGAGCGAATAGGCGCGATTGAGGCCCGTATCGTTCGTGAAACCGTCGCTGAGGCAGCGCTGTGATTCACTCGATTATAACAGGAAGAAAGACGGGAGGCTTTTGGTGAGCGCTTTAGGTTTAAATCACGCGGTACTCAACACCGTCGATCTCGACAGGCAAGTCGCATATTATACGGATTTAGTCGGGCTTTGCCTTGTCGAACGCGGCAGCGATCACGCCTATCTTGCCACCCGTTCCGGTGCCGATGCATTGCTGCTTCGCCGAGGCCAAGCAACTGCATTGACCGGCTTGGCGCTTCTCACGCATGTCGACAAGAGTGGGGAGGAAATTCGCCGACAGCTGGCTGACGACGGAATTGCCGCCGAAATCCGGCACGATCCGCATCCCGGCGTTGCGAGCAGCGTGGTCTTCATTGATCTGGATGGCTTTGAAATCGAACTCATATCTGATCGGCGGATTCATCCGGCGAGCCCAAGCCACGGCGTCGCGCCGCTGCGGATCGGCCACGTTGCCCGTTGTGTGCCCGATGTCGCAAGAACCTGTGAATTTTACGGGAGTGTTCTCGGTCTTAAGGTAGCTGACCGTATCGGCGAACATTTCGTTTTCATGCGAACGGGTGTCGAGCACCATACCCTCAATTTTATCCAATCCGATCGCTCGCGGCTGCATCATATCGCCTTCGAGATGCAGGACTCCGCTACGCTCACAAGCGCCTGTGACGTCCTCGCTCAGGCAGAACGCAAAGTTATCTGGGGGCCGGTTCGCCATGGTCCGGGTCACAATATCGCGACATACCACATCAATCCGGAAGGCCAGATGATCGAGTTCTATGCCGAGATGGACCGTATGACAAACGAGGCTCTCGGCTATTACGACCCGCGTCCCTGGCATGGCGATCGCCCGCAACGGCCGAAAACCTGGCCAGCCGGGCAGGATATCGGCATCTGGGGCCCTGGTCCCCCGGAGGGGTTTCTCAAACAGGGCGTCTGAGTCCGCGGGAAATCTGAATGCAGTTTTGGGATGAGCATTCGACCAGATAGTCCGATCTGTGATTGTCTGGGAAATAAGGGAGGAAGAATTGACACAGACAGCAACGCGCGAGCTCGCGCAACACTGGCGCACCTTGCTTGGATGCACAATCGCGGCCTCCATCGGCACCATAGGCCTGCAAGCCTATACCAGCGGCGCTTTCGTCCCTGCACTCATGCAGGAGTCGGATTTCACCAAGCAACAACTATCCTTGGCAACGTTTCTCCTATCGACGGTCGTCGCCGTTTGTTCGCCTTTCGCGGGCGCTCTCATGGATCGATTCGGTCCATTGCGTATCGTTGCCTTCTCGGTTCTTGGTGAAGCCGCTGCATTTGCGCTATTGAGCCAGATACCTGCCAGTTTCGGAATCTATCTTTCCTGCATCATGCTGCTGGCATTCCTTGGTGCCGGCACAACCCCGCCCGGCTTCGCGCGAATGGTAGCCGCTCGCTTCGATCGTGCGCGCGGACTGGCACTCGGGACGATGATCAGCGGTTTGGGCCTGATGGCGATCACCGCCCCGATGTGGGCGACCTGGGTGATCGGTGAATGGGGATGGCGAACCGGCTACCTGATCATGGCGGCGCTGGTGGCATGTCTTGGCGGCGGAGGGCTTCTCCTCGTCAGAAGCGAGGGACAGCTCCATCCCATTGTCTCAAAGCCAAGCGCTCAGGCCGCTGAGGGTGTCTCGCCACTTAAGCGCCCTTTGTTTTGGCTGATGCTTGTCGGATTTCTTGCCCCGGCGTTCTTCAGCGGCGGGTACCTTTTCCATCTGATCACGCTTCTCCGCGAGCGCGGCTTCACCCCGACGGCCGCGGCGGAAGTCCAGTCGCTCGTGGGCGTTGCAATCCTGGTGGGACGACTGGGATCAGGAACTGCTCTGGACCGACTGTCGCCGTCTCTGGTGGCAACCATCACATTTACAATCTCGGCTCTCGGTTGCCTGCTGCTTCTGTTTTCGAACCCAATATGCATGGGAGTGGCAGCCCTCGCGATCGGCCTGACGATCGGCGCGGAACTGGACATCATGGCCTACTTCATCTCGCGCTACTTTGGCCTAAACCGATTTGGCCGCCTCTATGGGCTTGCCTACGGTATCTTTATCATGTCGGCTGGTGCGAGCCCCGCTCTGATTACCTACCTCGTGGGTTGGGGAGGCTATTCGCTGGCGCTCGCGGTTTCGACCGTCGGCACCCTTGTAGGCGCTGGGATCCTGTTTTCCCTGCCCGATCCACGGCGCATCGCTGAACGGCAAGCTCAGGCAGTCGCTCAGGCCGAACCGGCGTCGCGCCTGCCAGAGCCGCCAAAGGTTGTGGCGGCCCTGCGAAGGCAGGATTCAGTATAACACATCTACCAACGCGACCTGCGGCAGGTTAATTCGGCGCGGAATGCAATCAACTTGGTCTTGAAGGAGATCGCTCTTTCCTCAAAGCCCCTCATAGACAAAGGAATCAGAGCTCCTGCTGACTTTCCCAACGCCTGGAAAGTCCAGATGCGCGCCTGCGACAAAGACATTCGGCTCCGCTGCACGAACCAGCATCTGCTGCCGCGTCGAACGCGCAGTGTTCTGGTCAGCATCATACTCCCAAGTCAGCTCTGGTTTCGCGAACTGAACGGATTGCACATGGATCACGTCTCCCCAGATCAGAAGGGTCTCTCCGGCGCTTGAAACCTCATATGCGGTATGGCCGATTTCATGGCCGTGGGCGTGGATTGCAGTCACACCAGCGCTGACCTTGAAGCCGTTGCCAACAGGCAAGCGCAGTCCCCTGAACCGGCTGACGCGCTCGATTCTATCAAACATCGGCACCTCGGGTGCAGGAACGAGAAGACGCTTGAGATTTGGAAATGCATCGCTGCCATCCGCGGCAACCAAGCCATGTGAGTGATCTTCGTGCGTGTGCGTCAACGCCACGGTTTGGATATCACTCCGATCGATCCCGGCTTCGACCAATCCCTGCGGAAGTAAGCCCATGGTGGGCTCCCACGAGTTCGCCGCACCCGTATCAATTAGGATGTGGTCACCCTGGTCGACGATCAAAAAGGCATTGACCGATAGGCGAAGTTTTCCATTGACCAATTGGACCTCCTCGGGAAGATCCGTGCCAAAAGGAATGTTCCCCTGACGACGCAGCCGACTGGCCGGCATATCCACGTACCCGTCGCGCAACGCAATTACGGTCAGATCCCCGAGTGCATAACGAGCGAAGTTAGTGCCGGATTCGAGTTTCTTCATGATTTTCTGCACCCCGTTTGTAACTACCCGCAACCTGTCGTTTCGCAGCTAATCGTAGAGCTCTCAGCTGAATTTTCAACAAGATGACAGGCAAATATGGGGCTTGCGCTACGAATGAATTGACGATCTTCGTCGCCTTCCTCGTCGGAAAACCCGCCTTTTTTCCACTCCCGATGGGATGGAGCCACCAGTTCATTCCGAAATAATGGCGACCGCGCGGGTCCATCCGGCCGATGCATTCTCGATCTTCACGGGGAAGCAGCTGAGAATGAAGCCGGTCGAGGGGAGCGCCTCGAGATTGTGCAGCTTTTCGATGTGGCAATAGCCTGTGTGGCGGCCCGCCTTGTGCCCTTCCCAGATGAGGGAAGCATCGCCGGTTTCCGTATATTTTTTCGCCGTGTGCACAAAAGGCGCATCCCAGCTCCAGCCATCCGTGCCGGTGACGCGCACACCCTGATCGGTCAGGTACATGGTCGCCTCATAGCCCATGCCGCAGCCGCTCGCGACATAATCCGCCTGGCCGAACTTGGCGCCGGCCGATGTGTTGACGACCACGATCTCAAGCGGGCTCAGCTTGTGGCCGATGCGCTTCAGCTCGGCCTCGACATCGGCAGCCGTTGCAACATAGCCATCAGGGAAATGACGGAAGTCGAGCTTGACGCCGGGCTGATAGCACCATTCCAGCGGAACCTGATCTATGCGCCAGGCCGGCTCGCCATGGTTCATCGTCGGATGATAGTGCCAGGGGGCATCCAGATGCGTTCCATTGTGGGTGGAGAGCGCAATGTGCTCCACCGCCCAACCGGCGCCATCCGGCAGGTCTTCCGCCTTGAGGCCGGGAAAGAAGGAAAGGATCTGCTTAAGGCTTTGGCTGTGATCGATATAGGTGATCGCCGGAATCTGGATCGGTGGATCGGCCGGGATATCGTTGGCGATCGGCACTGACAGATCGATGATACGCTGGGTCATGGGTTACCTCCTCCGCTATACGTGGTCCGCCGTCACTTGCCGCGACGCACAACCTTGTTCTTCAGAACGCCGATCTTTTCGATCTCCAGTTCGATGACATCGCCGTCTTCCAGAAAGATGCCGGTTTCAAGGCCGCAGCCATTGCCGATGGTGCCGGAGCCAATGAATTCGCCGGCATGAACAGTCTCCCCCTGCGACATGTGCGCCAGAAGCTTCTCGAAGCTGAAGAGCATCCCGGCCGTCGAGCTCTCGCAACGCAGCTCGCCGTTCACACGCACGGAAGCCTTGAGCGAATAGGGGTCGGTGATTTCATCCTTGGTGACGATCCAGGGCCCAAGCACATTGGCGCCGTCGAAGCTCTTGCCCTTGGCCGGCCCAAGCCAGCCTGGCATCTCCTTGGCTTGCTGGTCGCGAGCCGAGAAATCGTTGAAGATCGTATAGCCGAAGATATGGTCGCGCGCGTTCGCCGCGCTGATATCCTTACCGCTCTTGCCAACAATAACGCCATATTCCAGCTCGTAGTCCATGACCTTGGAATAATCGGGCCAGACGACGGTATCTTCTGGTCCTGAAACAATCATCCGATTGGTGATGTAGTAGATCGGCAGTTGCTTGTAGACGTCGGCAAGCGGCGGCAGCGGTTCCGCATCCAACGCGGCGATCGCCTGCTCGTCACCACCCAGGGCCAGTCGGCGTATACCGCGCGACGATTGGCGGATGTGGATCTCGTAACTCATGCCATCGCGCATCTGCGTTGGTCGGGGCAATGGAGATAGCAGGCGCACATCGGTGATCGCAACGGAGAGGTCGGCGTCGCCGACATGTCTCTTAAACAGTTCCGAGGCGTCAGCCAATGCGGCATCCCCGCCCTCAATCAATGCAATCATGGATGTGAAGCGATCCAAATTACCGATGCCGCTTTTGCCGGCCGCAGCGTGTAGGTCGAACACGCGGCTGTTGTCGGCATGCACGATTCCCACGCTGATATCGCCAGCGGCGGTTTTATAGGTCGCAAGTTTCATTGGCTCCTTCTCCTCCAAATTCTATAGATGACTTGAGATCATATATATTTTATGCTTTTATCGATATATGAAACTGCCCCGGTTGGGAAGCAGGTTTCTTTGGGAGGAGAAAACATGAGCTCGATTTCGAAGGCCGCGATCGCCGCAGGCCTTGCCATTGTCGCTTGGACGGGAGCTGCAGCAGCCGAGACGAAAATCAATATCGGATGTACGGCGACCACCGACTGCGCATCCGCTGCGGTCGCGCTTGAGCAAGGCATATTCAAGAAGCACGGCCTCGATGTTTCGATGACGTTGATCGGCCTGAATTCCAATATTCCCGCGGCACTCCTTTCGGACTCCGTACAGATCGGCGGTCCGACGCCGACGGTGTTCCTGCAAGCCGTCGATGGCGGACTCGACCTTGTCGGCGTTGCCGGTGCGAGTTCAACGGCGCAATCGACCTACGACAGCGTCGGTGTTCTGGTCGGACCGAATAGCGGCATCGCCAAGCCGGCCGACTTTGTCGGCAAGAAGGTCGGCGCGCCTGGCATCGGCGCATTTCTTCAGGTGCTGTTTTCGAAATGGCTGATCGACAATGGCGTTGATCCGAAACAGGTCAACTTCGTCGAAGTCACCTTTCCGACCATGAGTGACACACTGAAATCCGGTGCCGTTGATGCCGTCGTAACAGCCGAGCCGATGATGTCGCGCATCATCGAATCGAAGGTTGGCATCAACGCGGGATACTTCATCAAGACGGTTCCCGACGGCCGGCCGGCCATCCTTTACGCCGCAACACGCGAATGGGCCGATGCCAATCCTCAGCCGATCGCGGCATTTCGTGCTGCAATCGGCGAGGCGGCAAAGATCGTCAACGACGATCCCGATGCGGGGCGCAAGGCGATCGCCGATTTTACCAAGATCCCACCGACCGTTCTGTCGAAGATGAAGCTATCGTTCTCCGACCCGACGCTCAACCAGGAACAACTCGACTGGTGGGCCGCTACCATGGCACAGCAACACATGCTGCAGGGAAAGCCGGATACGGCTACACTGATTGAGAAATAGTAAGGGAGTGATGCGTGACCAAGTTGTTCGGAACCGTGGCGGAGCTCGCAAACTCCGAGACCCTCAGCGAAAGAGCTGCTGCAGTCTTGGAGCACGATATTCTCGCCGGCGTGTGGCAGCCGGGTGATCGGCTTGGCATTCAGGCCCTTTCCGAGCGATATGAGATCGGAGCGACCCCATTGCGGGAAGGGCTTTCGCGCCTGGTGTCCCGCGGTCTCGTTTCCGCCGTCGGGCAGAGAGGTTTTCGCGTCGCAAGCGTTTCCGAAGCGGACCTCGCCGACATCACACAGGTGCGCATCCTCGCCGAGACCGAGGCGCTTCGTCGCTCCATGCGCGACGGACTGGATGATTGGGAGGCAGGCATCCTGTCTTCCATGCACCGCCTTGTCCGTTCGGTCGAGCGCGATCCGGAGACCATGCGTGAAGGATCATCGGAATTCGACCATCTGCATAAGGGGTTTCACCGTTCACTTCTCGAGGCCTGCGGCTCTGAACGCCTCCTGCGCCTTCACGACGACCTCTATTATCAGGCCTACCGCTACAGGCGCACGATGATGAGCCGGATCGATCATCCCGAGCGCTTCATCGAGCAACACCGGCTTCTAGCGGAAATCGTGCTTTCGAGAGACGCTAAACGGGCGGAAGCAGAGCTTTCCGCTCATCTTCATCAGACCTTGGACATCGTCTACCACGGGGCCACGCCTTTGGTCGGGAAGTAAAAACACATGGACGCTATGACAACGAGCAATGCAGTCATCAGTTTCGAACGCATCAGCCTAGCTTATGGCAGCCGCGCAATCATCTCGGACCTGTCCCTGACGATCCGCCGCGGCGAGATCGTCTGCATCATCGGCCCTTCCGGCTGCGGCAAGACAACCGCCCTGCGCATGGCGGGCGGTTTGGTGCGCCCCAATGGCGGAACAGTGCGCTTCATGGGCCAGCCGCTCACCGTGCCGAGGCGCGACGTGGCTGTCGTCTTCCAGGATTATGGAAAGGCATTGCTGCCCTGGCGCACCGCCGCATCCAACGTGTCGCTTGCGCTGGAGGCAGCGGGAACGCCTCGCGCCGAACGCGCAGACCGTTGCTACGCCCTGCTGGCCAAGGTCGGCTTGGCCGGGCATGAGCATAAATATCCGACCGAAATGTCCGGCGGCATGCAGCAGCGCATCCAGATCGCGCGCTGTCTGGCGCAGGAGCCCTCGGTCCTGCTGATGGACGAGCCATTCGGCGCGCTCGACGCGATGACGCGGCAGGGCCTGCAGGACGAGATGCTGGCGCTGGTCGCCGAAACCGGCACGACCGTGCTGTTCGTCACGCATGATCTGGAAGAAGCCGTCTATCTCGGAGACAGGGTCATCGGCCTGCTGCCGAGACCCGGCCGCATCGGCATCGAATTGAATGTCGATCTGCCTCGCCCACGCAACCAGCTTGAAACACGCGAAATGCCGGAATTCCTGCGGCTGCGCCGTGCACTATTCGACTTCATCGAAAGAGCCGAACAATGAAATCCGGGTGGTGGAAAGGGCTCGTCGTCCCGGTGATAGTAATCTTGCTCGCTGAAGTCGCTATGCGTGTCGAGGGGTCAACATCATTGTCACTGGCCGCGCCCAGCGATATCGCCGTCGCTCTCCTGCGTAGTATTGCCGATACGTCGTTGTTAGCGGCGACACGCGATACTTTAATCGCCGCCGGCGCCGGCCTCGCTCTCGGCGGGTTGATGGGCCTAATGCTTGGCATTCTGTTTGGCATCGCCAGCACGGTCGACCGACTCATGGAAGTGAGCGTCGAACTGATCAGGCCGATCCCATCGGTGGCCGTATTGCCGATTGCCATGCTGGTATTCGGTTTCGGGTTCCGCATGGAAATCGCGATCGTTGCCTTCTCCTGCATCTGGCCGATGATGATCCTCGTCCGCTCCGCCATGGCGGGTATCGAACCGCGCCTGTTGGAAGTGGCCCGTGCGCTTCGCCTTTCGACATGGCAGCGCCTTTACACGATCGTGTTGCCGGCCGCCCTGCCGCGCATCATCGTCGCCTTCCGTCTTGCCGCGGCCATGGCACTGGTCGTGGCGGTAACCGTCGAGATCGCGGTAAACCCTCTTGGGCTCGGCTATGGAATTCTGGTTGCCCAGCAGGGCCTGCAACCGGCAACCATGCTCGCCTATCTGGTCTGGACCGGTCTGCTCGGCTGGGCCGTCAATGCCTTGCTGTCCGTTGCACAGCACCGGTTGCTGGGACGCGCGGCCACGGTGGGAGTAACGAGATGAGATGGGGATCGCGCCTGCTCTTTCTCGCCGGGAGCGTTGCAGTGGCGATTTTCCTCGTCTGGCTCTGGCAGCTCGTCGCCGATAATCGATTGGTCAATCCGGTCTTCCTTCCCGGCCCTGATCGCGCATGGAAAGCCTTGATGACCGGATTTAGCCAGGGAGATCTTGGCACCAAGCTGCTCGCCACGGTTGAACGCATGTTCTGGGGCTGGCTGATCGCCTCGCTGGCAGGCGCCGCACTCGGCGCTGCCATCGGCAGTTCGCCTGTGCTGCGTGCCTATCTCGCCCCCATGCTTGAGTTCCTACGCCCTCTGCCGGCCTCGGCCACGATCCCGGTTGCCATTGCGATCTTCGGCCTATCGGATGGAATGGTGCTTGCGGTGATTGCTTTCGGGGCAATGTGGCCCGTTTTGCTGGCGACCATTCACGGTTTTGCGACCGTGGAACCGCGCCTTTACGAAGTGACGCAAGCCCTCGGATTTTCACGCGCAAAGGTCATCTGGAAGGTCGCGCTGCCTTCGGCGTCACCCGATATTCTGGCTGGCATGCGGCTTGGCCTTACCGTCGCGCTGATCCTGTCGATCGTCTGCGAGATGATTGCCGGTCGTAATGGACTGGGCAACTGGATCCTTCTGTCGGCCCGTTCGTTCCGGGCGCCCGACCTTTATGCCGGCGTGATCCTGCTCGGAGCTCTCGGCTATGCAACGTCGGCGGCCATATCGATGTTCGAACAACGGCTCCTCGTTTGGCGTTCGAGAGCGCGCTGACTAACAACCGCATTTCTCGCTCAACAATTCGCACAGCAGACCGCCTAAAAGCGGAGACTATGTGTTCTCTCCAGCTGTCGTGAATTTTTACACGAGTGCGTATCGGTGCGGCTTTGGTGCGCGGGTCGGGCGTCTTTCAGAGTCCGTGTTGATTATCGTCCGCATCCCCAATTTTTCATCTCGGACGGATCCGCCCAAACCGTGAGAAGATGTTTTCAATCAACACCATAAATGCAATTAGGTGATACAATGCGAAATGAAAAATCGGCGCAAATCTAGGTGAAACTCAACATCGCCTTCATCCAAACCGCAATGATCAAGCTTATGACCATGAGGCTCGCAAGATATCCGCTTTCTTGAACAGACTCGTACGCCTATTCGCGCGGCTGGGCCGTCAGCTGTAGTAAAATCTGGTGCCACGAGAATATAACGCACACCCCACTCCGCTAACCTGCGGCCCACTTAAAATACTATTACAGACATATATTGAATAATAATTGACTAAATTCTAAAGATTAATAATTTGGTAAGGCATTAGTATTGTCCATTGCGTATAGTTGAGTGGAGGCGTTTGAATGAGTGTGTTAGGAGCGATGCCCGAGGGGCTGGTTTGCCGTCTGATTGAGGAGGCTGACTGGCAAGCGGTCATCGACTGCTTGCAGAGAGGTTTCCCGGGTCGCTCGCGTCAACATTGGATGCATGCACTTCGCCGAATTGGAGATTTGCCGGCGGTTGGGAATTTTCCCCGTTACGGCTACATCCTTGATCACGCCGGTAGCATAGTTGGGGTAATGTTGACGCTCTACTTTCGGCATGGCGGAACGGACGAGGGAAGTGTTCGTTGTAATCTCTCGAGTTGGACAGTGGACCCAGCTTTTCGCACCTATGCAGGCAAATTGATCATGGCAGCGCTACGCCAGCGAGACGTTACCTTTTTGAGCGTCACGCCTGCCCCAGTGACGCGCAAAGTCGTGGAAGCCCTGCGCTTCAAGCGCTTTGCCGACGGACAACATGCATTTTTGCCCGCACTGAGTCCGGTACGAACCCGATCGCGGGTGGTGAATGCCCATGCTGACGCGCCTGAGCTCATGCAGTTGCTGGAACATGAGCGTCACATTCTCTTAAAGCACGCAGCGCTGGGATGTGATGCACTCATGTGTATCACGGACAGATCCGTCACCCCATTTGTGTTCAAGACGCGGCGGGTTTTAAAGGTCTCGTCCCGGCCAGTCAGGTCATCTATTGCCGGTCCCACGCCGACCTCAGTCGCTGCGCCGGCGCTCTGGGGCGACACATGCTGCGGAGTGGGAAGATTTTCTGCCTAGTCGATGCGCGCGCTCCAGTTCCAGGGCTGGTGGGACGTTATTTCGCGGAAATCGGCCCGAAGTATTTCAAGGGCCCGGCTTTGCCGGTTCCCGGAGATCTGACGTTTACCGAATTTGCCCTATTCAACGAATAAATGCGCCCGCAACATCGCCCCAACGCGGGGCCTTCCGTCTACAAGGCCCTCACAGGCTCAATTGCTCAGGAGCCTGCTCCAATTGCCAGCTCCGGTGCAAAAATAGGTCGCTATCTTCCCGGCGGCCTGGGCGATGCCGGTCCCGATGGCAGCCCCGTTGATCGTGTCCGAGGCGGATCCAAAGACCTGGATCGAGTTCGCCGCAAGATTGGCGACCGTTTGTTGACGGCCCGGAACGCACGGCACTATTTTGACTGAGGCGTTGACCGACGAGGCGGTCGACACCACATTCAGGCTCGCCATCAGAAGTGTCGCATTCGACTGCCCTCCGCTGGCGTAAGCCGCTATCCCCGTCGCTGCACGTGTCGTGTCGGGCAGGTCGTTGACGCCAGATACGTTGTAGCCCGCTGTCGGTTCATTGCCCTGCACGATCGCTGTTGTGAACGAACCGCTTGGATTGGTGGATGCATTGAAAAGTCCACTCGTGACAAAGCCCGATATCGTGACGTTCGAGCTCGGATTCGGATCGTAGGAAAATACATAGGCGGGTGTGTAGGTGCCGGTTCCACCATCATCGAGGCCAACGAGGCTTTGCCCACCCGTGATGCTGATATTCCTCGCTCCACTCAGGAAGATCTGGGCGTTCTGATCTGCTGCGACATTGTTTCGCCCGTTTCGATAGAAGGTCGAGTTGGAAATTGACATGCCTATGGTGCCGTCCAGTCGTAACCCGGCTCCATAGTTTCTATCAAACAGGGCGTTCGCGATGCTATTGTTGCTGTTTCCGCCGAAGCTCTGCATTCCATAACCGTGGTTCCACTCGAAGCGAGTGTTCACGATGGTATTGGCGTTTGCGCCACTTCCAAGGTAAACGCCGTCGCCCGTGTTGTTGGCAAGGTCGACATTGACGACGAAGGAATCCACCAGATTGGATATGCCTCGCCGATTGTTTCCAAAAGTGCTGTTGAGAATATGAGCACCACCCGTATAGGCGCTGCTGGTGATATCACCTAATCCAGCTGCACAGCCAACGACCGTCGTATCTTCGATAGTTAGTTGGAAGCTACCTCCGGAAATGCCGTTTACATTGGCATTTTGGCAATCGATGAACACGCCCTGGACTGCAGCCCCGAGCGACACACCTGAAACGTTGAGAACGTTTGTCGACGGACTTGCCCCGATCAAGACCGGTCGCGCGAGGGTTGTGCTGGCCGTTTGATCTCCATATTGGACTACCCCTAGACCGATAAGGCGATTGCCGTTCTTGATCTGAACATCGCCGGCGACATATTTCTTGGCTGGGTCGACCCAGCAGATCGTGTTGTTCGTCAAGCAGAGATTGAAGGCTGCCGTGTCATTGGTAACGCCGTCCCCTACCGCGCCGTAATTGGTGACACTGCCACTCGTCGGTCCTGCCAATACAGGAAAAGCCGTCAAGCAAACCGAAGCACACAGAAGAACGTCAATTTTGAACAAGGCGCCAGTCCCTACATAAATACCCATTAGTAAATCATGATATTGACATTCAACCTAAACAAGCAAATTATGAGCTGGGCGTCTACTGGGAAAATCTCATGCGGGGTGAGAGATATGAAGCACTGGATAGCTGGCGCGGCCTATGTGCCTGTATGGTTGCCCTATTTCATTTCAATGTTCTCAGCCATATCCAGTTCACAGCGATCATTCTCAACGCCTATCTATTCGTCGACTTTTTCTTTGTCCTTAGCGGGTTTGTGATCGCCGCGAACTATCAATCACGACTCCTGCAGGGTTTCGGAGCGGGGCGCTTCCTGTTTCTGCGCCTTGGCCGGATCTATCCCCTGCACTTTCTGACGATGCTTCTCTTCATTCCTATCGACGTCGCCAAAGACGGGTTTCCGGGCGACCTCCCACGAGCGATTGTGACCAACCTCCTGCTGCTTCACGGCACGGGGATCAATAACGGTCTGTGGCTCAACTTCCCCAGCTGGAGCATTAGCGCAGAGTTTTTCGCCTATATTGTTTTCGCCCTGATCACGCTTCGGCTTGGAAAAAGCACACTCTCTTGGGCTGTACTTGCATTTGTCGGCTGTGCCACCCTTTTGTGGTTCAGCCCTCACAGAATGGACTCCACCTATGATTTCGGTTTGGTCCGATGCGTTTACGGCTTTGCTCTCGGTGTCATCTGCTTTCGGGCGCGAGAAACCTGCGCCTGGCTTTGCAAGCCTTTGGGAAGAGTGACCGATACTGTGATCGAGGTCGTAGGCGTCGTCGTGCTTTGCCTCTGCCTGATTGCGATCGATGGCCACGGTTATCTCGCAGTCGCGGCCCCCCTTCTATTCGCCGGGCTAGTGCTGCTATTTGCCCGCGAGCAAGGTCATGTCAGCGGGGCACTGAAAGTCAGGCCATTGTTGCTGATCGGCACGCTGTCCTACTCCATCTACATGGTCCATGCCCTCACGCGAGCATTGGGCCGCGCCCTCGCCATGGTCCTGCAAAAGGTAACGGGCATGTCGTTTTTCGTCGACTATCCAGTCACCATAAACGGCGAAGTCCCACATCTGCTGACGATCCACAACTCGCTTTGGATTGGCGATCTGCTGCATGTGTCCATGCTTTTCGCGACCATTGCGCTGGCAATGCTCACTTATCGCTATATAGAGGAACCAGGCCGACTTTGGAGCCGAAAATATACCAGCCAGCGCCCATTGCCGCAGTCAATTGCAGAGGCCTAATCACTCGATGACACGAAAGAAATTTGATTAATGATGTCATGTTTGGATGGCGCCCGTTTGGCAATGCGATTTTGAACGGCTTTGGTGCATCGATCGTGGCGGAATGGAATTTAGCTCTTTGACGTTGCGGCTATGTCGTCCCTGCTTCGCACCGGACAGATTTCGGGCGTGCGCATGCCAGCATGCGATTGAGGATGGCGCAGCCGATGGCAGCTTCCGTTTGCTGCGCGTCGAATGAGCGTGCCCGTAGTCCTTTTCGCGTCTATCCGGCGCGCCCGCAGTTCGTTGTGGAGATGTGGTGAGGTTCGCTCTTCCAATATTCGATTGTAGATTTCGAAATCTCGCCAAACGTCCCATCGTAGTTGATGCAACCGGGTTCAGTGCGTGTTGGTGCCACCTGGGCTGCGAGGAGCTCTTACACCTCCTCACGCGTTTCCGGCTTTGCGGTGACAGTACCGATCGTGACAAGAGACATCGCTCAGCTCCGCTTCTGAGACAGGGCGACGGCGAGGATGATGATAGCGCCGCGGGCGATGAGTTGCTGCGAGAATTCCAGCCCCATCAGGATAAGTCCGTTGTTGATCATGCCGATCATCAGGGCTCCGACGATGGTGCCGATGATCGTGCCCTTGCCGCCGAACAGGCTGGTTCCACCAAGAACGGCGGCGGCGATCACAGACAATTCGTCGCCCTCGCCGAGCTGAAAGCGGCCCGATTGCAGGCGCCCGGCATAGAGCATGCCCGCGAAGGCTGCGGCCGTCGAGGACATGACCAGGACGCGGAACTTGATCGCCTTGGTATCAATGCCGGAGTAGCGTGCCGCCGTTTCACCGCCGCCGGTTGCCAAGACACGGCGGCCAAAGCCAGTGCGCCGCAAGACCATATGGCCAATGGCACCGAAGAGAACCATCCAGAAGAGAAGCACCGGTATCTTGGCAAGCGCCCCCCCACCGAACAGCCAGGAATAGCCGGGGCTAAGGATTGGTACCGCCGCGGTATTCGATATCCACATGGCGACACCCTTGGCGATGCCCATCATCGCCAGGGTCGTCAAGAAGGAGGGAATGCCGATGCGCGTCGTCAGCCAGCCGTTGAACATGCCGACGGCGATCCCGGTCAGGATCCCGGCTGTCACGCCGGCAACAGGACCCGCAACCGCAATGGTCATGGCGACGGTCACCGTTGCCAGCCCCGCCACCGCGCCCACGGACAAATCGATCTCGCCTGCCGAAAGCACGAAGGTCATGGCGATGGCCATGACGGCGATCATCGCAGTCTGGCGCACGATGTTCAGCAGATTGTTGGGGTTGAGGAATCCCTTTTCGTTCAGCGTCAGGGCGAACAACACGAAAATGACTGCGAAGCCGATATAGATGATGTTTTGTCGCCAGTTGGCCTTAAAGCTCTGGATAAGCGTTGGACTTACCGTCGTCATTTCCAATCTCCTGCCCATATTTTAAGGCCTCTTGAATCTCAATCTGCAATCGCTGTTCGGCCGCCTGCAGTCGATGCGCGGTATCATGTTCTGGAATGCCTACATCATCGAGGAGCTCGCGCGGGATGTCCGCGCACATCCGTCCCTCTGACATGACCAGAATGCGATCACAGGCGGCCAGAAGCTCGCTGAGCTCCGAGGAAATGAACAGGATTGCCTTGCCCGACGCCGCTAGTTCGCGCACCAGCCGGATGATTTCGGATTTCGAACCGATATCGATGCCGGCCGTCGGCTCGTCCAGCACGAGGATGTCCGGATCGGTCGCCAGCCATTTGCCGATGACCACCTTTTGCTGGTTGCCGCCCGACAGCGTCGAGACCGCGTGATCACGGCTCGCCGTCTTGACCGACAGCCTCTTGATCATTCCGTCCGTGACGGACCTGACTTTCTCCGGATCGACGAATCCCGCCATTGAAACGCGATCGAGAACCGCGAGCGTCATGTTGGAAGCGACGGAATGGGCGGGGATGATCCCCTGCGTCGCGCGAGCTTCGGGCACGAGTGCCACCCCGGCACCGATGGCGTCGCCTGGATTGGCGATCTTGACGGCCTTACCCTTGATCAGAATTTCTCCCGAAACGGCAGGCTCGATGCCTGCGATCACCCGCGCCAGGGAGGAGCGACCGGAGCCGAGCAGGCCAGCCAAGCCGACCACCTCGCCGCGGTGAACCGCCAGCTTGACATTTTCCGGCTTGTATTTTCCCGAGACGCCGCGCAGCTCGAGAAGTACTTCACCCTTCACCGCCGTCCCGCGCTCCACGTCGGAAAGGCCTTTGGACCGCTTGCCGACAATGTACTCGATCATCGTATCGATCGGCAGTTGCGAAAGGGGTGCCGTGATGACGTGCCGCCCGTCGCGAAAGATTGTCGCCCGGTCGGCAATGCGGGCAATCTCGTCCATCCGGTGACTGACATAGATGATCGCGACGCCGCGCGCCTTTAGCTTGCGCAAGAAGACGAACAGCCGGTCGACGTCCGAAACGGCAAGTGCCGTGGACGGCTCGTCCAGAACCAGCACCTTCGCATCCTGGCTGATCGCTTTGACGATTTCCGTCAACTGCTTTTGCCCAGCACCCAGATCGCCGACGACTGCCTTGGGGTCGACATCAACCTCCAGGATGGCGAACAGTTCCGCCGCCTTGCGTTCGGCAGCGCGGTCATCGATCAAGCCCATTCCAGCCTTGGCTTCACGGGTCAGGAAAACGTTCTGTGCGACGGTCAACGTCGGGATGAGACTCATTTCCTGGAAATTCATCGCAATCCCGGCAGCACGCGATTCTTCCGGCGTATGCGCCGTCAGTTTCCGGCCCGCCACCGTGATCGTGCCAGAATCAGGCTTGTGGATGCCGTTCAACACTTTCAGGATCGTCGACTTGCCGGCGCCGTTGCCGCCAAGCAAGGCGTGAACCTCGCCCTGCTCGATTTCCAGACTGACATCATCCAGCGCCCTTACGCCGCCGAAGGACTTGGAGATACCTGCCATGCTGACGGCAAGCAGTTGGCCAGCGGCGGACGACTTGCCATCGGCGGCTTCGTTCATTTTTTTACGCGCTCCCACGCACCCGTTTCTCCGGAGCGAAGAAGGGCATCGGCAACGAGTTCGGTCAAAAGGCCGTCTTCGAAATTCGGTGACGGCTGCTTGCCACGCGCGATCGCTGAGAAGAAGTCGAAGCATTCGACGATCTTCGTCTCTGAGTAACCGATACCGAGGCCGGGGATCGGCCAGAGACCGTTTCCGTAAGGATGCGCCGGGCCGGTATAGACGGTGCGGAAGCCACGGCTATCCGCCGGATCGTCGGCAAACATCACCTGCAATTCATCGCGGCGTTCGTAGTTGAAGTGGATAGAGCCCTTAGTACCATGAAGTTCCAGTGTGATGAAGTTATTGCGGCCATAGGCGTTGCGTGTTGCCTCCAGGCTACCGATGGCACCGTTCTCGAATTTGAGCATGCTGACGACTTCATCATCGACATCCACCTCGCCGCGCTCTACGTCGCCTGAGGCTTTCTCCGAAGCGCCAAGCTTGTCCATGCCGCCTTGCTGCAGCGGCCGCGTCTTGTTGTAGGTCGTCGTGATCGAGTTCACTGTCTCGATCGGACCGACGAGATAGTGCGCAAGATCGACCACATGGGTGGCAATGTCACCAACGGTGCCGGAGCCGGCAATCTTCTTCTGGAAACGCCAGGACAGCGGGCCATCGGGATCGGCTGACCAATCCTGCAGATAGGTGCCGCGGAAGTTGAGGATCCGGCCGATGCGGCCTTCCTCGATGAATTTCTTTGCAAGCGCCACCGCCGGTGTGCGGCGATAGTTAAAGGCGACCATGTGGATGACACCGGCCTTCTTGACAGCCGCCACCATAGCGCGCGCTTCCTCGACCGTACGGGCGAGCGGCTTTTCGCAGATGATATGCTTGCCCGCCTCGGCCGCCGCTATGGCGATCTCGGCATGCATGTTATTCGGCGTGCAGATGTCGATCACATCGATATCGGGTCGGGTGACGACGGCACGCCAGTCACTTGAGGCTTCCTCGAAACCGTATCGATCGCGCGCGGTTTCGGCGATGGCGTCCGTTACGTCCACCACCACCTTGCGGTGAGGAATGGCGGGGGCCGGCCAGAAGAACATGGGCATCGAAGCATAGGCCATGGCATGCGCCTTGCCCATGAAGCCGCCACCAATCATGGCGACGTTCATCACTTTGGTCATCGTCTCTTCTCCGTCATAAAAAGCGGGCCACCGGCCCCATTGTCAAAGGGGCCCCGCCCCTTCAATACAGGCGGCGCTGATGTCGCCTGCAGCAATCGGAACGGCCCAGTTTGAGAGTCGTGTAAGATAGGCTTACTGGCCGAGGCTCGCCTTGACGTTGGCGGTCGGTTCGGTGTTGTAGACGGCCTTCCAGCCTTCGAGCAGGGTTTCCTTGGTGACCGGCAGGGCCGGCAGAGCCACGAATGCCGGCGCTTTCTTTCCCAGAAGTCCATAGCCTGCAAGCTTGGCTTCCGTGACGCCCTGCGAATAGGGACGCTGCGCGCCAAGACCCTTGACGAAGCCGCCCTGCGCCATCGAGATCGCAACGTTTTCGCCGAGATCGATAGTGGTGATGACGAGATCGTCGCGCCCGGCGACCCGTGCAGCCGAGATCACGCCTTCCGCCGGCACGTCCCATACGGCCCAGATGCCGTTCAGGTTTGGATTGGAGGTGAGCATGGCGCTTGCAGCCTTGTCGGCGTCGCCGGAGAAATCGGGGCCGCCGATGCCTTGCTCGGCGACGATCTTGATATCCGGATAGTCGGAAGCAATAGTCGCCTTGAACGCTTCATAACGCTGCTTGGTAACGAAGAAGTCCGCGGCATGGAAGACGAGGCCAATCTCCCCCTTGCCGCCAAGCGCCTTCGCCATCAGATGGGCGGAGGCAACCCCGTTGCCATAATTATCGGCCGAAACCGAGGAGACATATTCCTTACCTGCGCTGAAGCCGGCCGGTACGTTATCCATGAATACCAGTTTTACGCCCGCGTCCGCAGCCGCTTTGTATGCGCCCGCTGTTGCAACGGGATCGGTCGGGATAGATACGATAATGTTGGGCTTCTGGGCCATGATTGTCTCTATGTCAGCCACCTGCTTTTCCGGCTTGAACCCGGCGTCAGTTACGGCGATGACCTTGATACCCATTTCCGCAAACTGGGTGCGCAGCCCATTGATCTGGGCCCGGGCCCAGTCGTTGCCGCCGTAATGCATGACGATGGCTGCCGTGGCATTCATATCCTTGATCTTGGTCACTTCCGCATCCGTCAGGGTGACAGAGGATGCCGGCGATGGATCCTCGCCGTTCGGGCCCTTTGACAGGACCTTTTCCTGCAGCGCGGCCAGCGCTGCATCTGGATCGGCAAAAGCCGGCAATGCGGTTGTAAGGGACAGCGCAGCCAATGCGGCTGTCGTAGCCAAGAGTGTACGTCTCGTGATCATGGTTCTTCTCCTCCCAGAAGCCGGGGTGCATTGCCCCGAAGATTGGCGGGCCGTCCGACCCACTTTTGATGAAAATGGCAACAAAAGTGCGCTCGTCAGGAGCGCATTGCAGTCTTCAGATAATCCATGCTGGCCCGCGCCCCTTCGGCGGGGTCCGACCAAGCGTCGAGTTCGGTACAGACCCAGCCCTTGAAGCCGGTTTCGCGCATTGCAGACAGAATCGGGCCGGTTGGCACATCACCACGATCGAGCGGCGTAAAGGCGAAAGGCTCCTGCTGGAAACCCTTGAGATGCACATAGGAAATGCGGGTTGCATGCTCGCGGATGAGAGCGGCCGGATCGCCGCCGGCTGCCGCCAGATGTGCAGTATCGGGGCAGAAGTCGATTTCGGTCAGGCCGAAGATGCGCCGCACCGTCTCGGGCCCTTCGACGATGGTCGACAGGTGCGGATGATAGTGGCCGCGCATGCCGCGCTCTTCCGCAATGGTCTTGACCTCGTCGAGGGCGGCGCCCAGTTTCTTGTAATCGGTATCGCGAATGCCATCGAAACGTTTCGCGCCACCGCCGACGACCAGATGCGGCGCCCCGAGTTCGGCAGCGCGATCGGCGGCACGAACCACCCGGGCCAGCTCCTCGCTCAGGATATCGTCGAAGATGAAATTACCGCCGGCATAGGTTGCGACAAGCGTCAGGCCCGTATCCGCCAGCACCTTGCGAAGGTCGGTCGCGCTAAAGTCGAGAAGATTGCCGTCGAAAAGTTCGACGCCTTCATATCCAGCAGCGGCAATTTCGCTTAGAGCGCGGTCCATGTCGCCAAATGTGCGGTAGCTTAATTCCGCGATGGAGGTGACCCCTTGGGCGTTTCCGCCAAGCGCACCCCAGCAATTGGCGTGATAAGCCAGTTTCCAATCAGACATTATGAACCCTCCACAACGAAACGAGGGGCCATAGGCCCTCCGCTCGTTCACTCCTGGCGACCGGTATATCGCTCTCCTGGGCTTGACGTTATGGAGCTTTAATTTCGAAGTCAATATTATTCATGCACAAGTATGCTATCTTTTGCATTTTTACGACATAAGTTTGCGCTTGCTCTGCAAAGCCAGCCGTTTTATCCAGTGAATTGAGTTGGCGCCGATATCCCAGCGCCCGGAGAGTACGTCACAGGAGGAAACCGGCGATATGCCCACTGCTCCGACACCCGGTATCCGTGGCAAGGGTCGGCCCACCACGCGCGATTCAGCTGCAGCTAGCCTTGGCGCGATTCTCAATCTCGTTCGCACCGGTAGAGCGACGACCCGGCAGGAGCTGGAGCGCGAGAGCGAGCTCGGCCGAGCGGTCGTTTCGGATCGGCTGACGACTCTTGCCGATATCGGGCTGATCGTTGAAAGCGAGCTCGGTGTTGCCAGCGGCGGCCGTGCGCCGCGTCTGGTCCAATTCCGCACGAATCTTGGCTGCATCCTGGTCGCGACACTCGACCAATCCGCGCTTGGCGTTGGCATTGCCGATCTGTCTGGCCGGCTATTTACCGAACATCATGAGTCAATCGATTTCGGATCGGACGCGGCATCCACCTCCGTGCGCGTGATCGCCCTGTTTGACTGGCTGATCGCCAAACATGCGCCGGAAATGCCGGTATGGGGCATCGCCGTCTCGGTACCCGGACCCGTGACCGAGGGCGACGACATGCTGTTCATGGAACAGACGCCGGCTTTCCTCCCGGCCTGGGAAGGATTTCCCTTCGTGGAGACGCTGGTCGGCAGGTTCGGTGCGCCGGTTTGGTTGCGCTCGAGTATCGAGACGATGACAATGGGCGAGCGTTTCGCAGGTGCAGGCCAGAGCGTCCGCAACATGCTGTTCGTGAAAGTAGGCAAGCGCATTGGCGCCGGCCTGATTTTCGATGGGCGGCTCTATCGGGGCGCACAAGGAGCGGCGGGCCTGATCGGCCAGATGCCGGTCCAGGCAGGTGATCGCTCTTCGGCACTCGACGCCGTTGCGGGAAGCGACATGATCGCTCGCGAGGGAATGGCAGCGGCACAATCGGGCAAAAGCCCGCTCCTTGCCGATACATTGCGCCGGGGCGGCAATGTCGGCGCGATCGAGGTGAGCCAGGCGGCGCAATCGGGCGACCCCGCCTCGATGGAAATCCTTAGCCAAAGCGGCCGCCTGATCGGCCATTCCGTTGCAATGCTTGCCAACATGCTTAATCCGGATCTCATCGTACTTTCGGGCACAATGGCTCAGACAAACGACCTGCTGCTCGCCGCCGTACGCGAGACGGTCTACGGCGAAAGTCATCCTCTCGTGACACGCGACCTGATCATCACGAAATCGCAAATGGGCAGTTCCGCTGGCCTGGTTGGCGCGGCGATGGTTGTGGTCGAAAGCGTGTTTGATCCGCAGTGTCTCAAGGATTGGATCGTCAGCGGAACACCGCTTGCCCATCCCATATTCCTGTCTCTACTGGCGTCGTGCGCAGCACGCGAGGCCGAAAGTCGCCTTGCGGTTGCCCGAAAGGCAGTTGCCCCATGAGCCCCTCCATCGAGCATAGTACGACGTGGCCGGTCACCGGCACGCCATCATCAATGAGATCCACGCGATGACGATATCAGGATTGGGACCCCACGGAGAACGCGCGGCACCACCCGAGCGGATCGCCTTGCTTTCCGATGATCTTGCCCGAGCGCGCGCGGCGCGGTTCCGTGTCGCAATCGTCCTTCACACAATGACCAGCGACTGGGCCAAGCAGCAGATCGCGGGTATTATCGCCACGTTCAGCGACTGTGACATCGCCGTTATCGAGGTTGTAGATTGCGCTTTCGCGCCGGAAGCGCAGATTTCGGCATTGGACCGTCTGCGCGCGGAAAAGCCAGATGCAATCATCTCTATCCCCGTCGCTAACTCTACCGTTGCCGAGGCTCATCGTCGCGTATCTCAAACTGGCATCCGGCTACTGCTGCTTGACAATGTTCCGACCGGTCTTCTGCCGGGCTCGGACTATGTGGCGCTGGTGTCGGCCGACAATTTCGGCCTCGGTACCATTGCAGCATCGTTCCTGGCGGAACGGCTCGCACAGGGTGCGACAGTCGGTGTGCTTTCCTATCACTCGGAGTTCTTCGCCACCAACGAGCGCGAGATCGCATTCGACAAGTGGATGCGAAAGAACCGCCCGGACCTTCGGGTATCCGTGCGCAAGTTCGACAGCATCCAGACGGCAGGCCAGGACGCGCTGGCGCTGGTTTCCGATCAGCCCGAGCTCGCGGGCTTGTTCGTCGTCTGGGATACACCAGCAATGGAGGCGGTGAAGGCCCTAGCCCGCGCCGGTTATCATTTACCCGTCGCCACCGTCGATCTCGGTCGCGAAGCGGCCATCGATCTCGCCTCGGATGGCATGATTTGCGGCATCGGCGCCCAGCAGCCATATCTACAGGGCATCGCCGTGGCGCAGACCTGCGTGTTGGCGCTTCTCGGGAAGCAAACGCCCGATTGGGTGGCCTTGCCCGGCCTTGCCGTTTCCAGCGACAATGTTGTCGAAAGCTTCCAGAAGGTTTGGCGCAAGCAGGCACCACGCGAGGTTCTTATCAGCGCCAAGTTGGTGAAGGATATCGGCTAGGTGGCCTGATGCGCGACCTGCAAGACGCTATAACAGTGTTGACGTTTCTCAGAGCGGGCAGCAGCTCTTTGATCGGAACCGGGTCTAGCATTGCGGCACCTGACGGAGGACCGGCTTTGAATGAACAGCGTAGAAGTCCGAAGCCCAGGCCGCGCGTATTTACCGCTTGTCGTCCACGGAGAGAAACGGTGTTTTCACTCCGTTGGTGTCCGCCGACGCTGCATACACCAACCCAGAACGGCCGCGCCATCGAGTTGTCGGCGGCCTCTGCCACAGTCGTAGATCGTTTGTTTGCCTCAACAAAACTGCGGATCCCTATCAGGCCGCAGTCGCCAGGCAGCGACCGTGTTGACTTCCGGCGCCAGCAGATCGTGTTTCACTGCGAAGGCCGCAAGCAGGCCTCGCGCGGCTTCCGCTTCAATTGCGATATTGGCAACCACCTCGCGTTTTCTGCCTAGAGCGCGGGATCATCAAACGGATGCCTGGTGAGGATCGCTATCCGCGCCCGGCTGCTGAAGCGGTCAGATCATTCCTGATGCTGCGCCTAGGACTGCGTCTCGGTCTTCGTCAGAAGAACCTGAGACAATTGCTCGTTTGCCCGCACGGGCATTTCCCGATGTCGGAAAAGCGATTGGAGGATATGAAACGCGGGGAGATCCGTTGGAGCGACCGCGACACGGGCTGGGAGATGCTGATACCGTCCAATGCCTTCAAGAATGCCAATTCGTCTTTATTCGGCTCAAAACCATTTCGACTCGTTCTGTCGGACCTCCACGTCCTCTATCCATATTTGGACGCTTACGTGGATCGTCACCGTGGCGTCTTGCTTGGCGGCGCTGATGATCCGGGCACGTTCTTCGTTAAGATCGTCAAGACCACTAGCAGGGATGCAGCATATGACCAGAAACCTTCTATGAAGCTTGGCGTTTCGCCATCCAGCGATACGGGATCTACAATCCGTTTACCGGTCGCGGTGCCGTCAAAGGGCTGTTACCCCATGGACCGCACAACGTTCGCGATGTCCTTGCCACCCACATCTTGACGCAGACCGGTTCGTATGAACAAGCGAGCGACGCGATTCAACATACGCCTGAGATGATCCAGCATCACTACGGCCGCTTACTGCCGCAAGACAAGGCAGCGCTTGCGGCCCGGATCTTGAATCAAGTCTGGGATGCCACCGCTTCAAAACCAACACCTGCCCAATTGCCGGCTATCCAACTGCGTGGCGGGGTAAAGCTCGCAAGTCATGGTAAATATTTGACTACAGCCACTCGATCGTCGTCATCCCTTTGACATTGGCCATGGCGGCTCCCATCTCTCTGCGCGTGTTTTCGGGAGAGACAATGAGAGACTTTGTGAATGCGACGTTCGGGTCCGTTGAACTCGACATCATCAGCCGGGCACTCGAAGAGTGGCGAACTTCAATTGGTATCGAGCGTGCCGCCCCGGAGTACGAAATCGCGGCCGCCACTGTTGTCACCTTGTTCAGAGAGGGCAACCGCACGCTTCCGGAGCTTCAAGCTGCAATTTCGGCCCACCAGTGGCTCTCCCGGGGTGCCGTGGAAATGGCGAAGGTCTCGGTGCATTCCGCAAGTAACGCCTCATAGGTAAACCAGGCCACCACCTCAAATGTGCAGGACCGTTCGAGGGAAGGTGCGACGGATACGGGAGACTGCTGTTACATCAGGCGCGACGGCCTGCTGCTGTGTGGATCGCGGCCGGCTCTTTTACAACGGCTCCCGCATCGGTATGACAGTCGTGTCACGAACGAAGAGAAAATCTGAATGCCCCATGACTTTCTCGCTACCGGCCCTGAAGACGCCAAGATCACGATCGTCCTTGCCCATGGAGCCGGCGGTGCAATGGATATGACATGGATGGAAAACATGTCTTCCGCACTTGCCGATAAGGGCCTGCGGGTCGTCCGGTTCGAGTTCGATTACATGGCAGCACGACGTTCCACCGGAAAACGGTCGCCGCCCCCACGCGCCGAACTTTTGAAACAGGAATATGAAGCCGTGATCGATGAACTCGGTTCGCAAGGGACGTTCGTCATCGCGGGAAAATCCATGGGCGGTCGCGTGGCTAGCATGATCGCGGATCAGCTTCGCGATATGGACAAGATATCCGGACTGCTGTGCTTCGGCTATCCGTTCCGCCCGATCGGAAAACCGCAGAGCTTGCGGACCGCTCATCTTGAGGAAATGAAGACGCCTACCCTCATCTGCCAGGGAACGCGCGACCTGTTCGGATCGCAAGAGGAGGTCTCTGGTTTCAAGCTCTCCAACATGATTGAAATTCTGTGGCTCGAAGATGGAGATCACGGCTTCCAGCCGAGAAAGGCCATCTCCGGTCTCACGATCGCCGAACATGTCATCACCGTCGCCAATCACGTCAGCACATGGACAGCGGCGCTGCGTAAGCCGCCGCCACCATGAAGAGTGCACGGTTAATACTGCCAGGCCGGTGAGCTCGAAGTCATTCCGTTAAGCTGTGGGCGCAGCCAAAAATGATTAATGTGAATGGATTCGAATTGCGGCTCCAGCGGTTTTTCAACAAACGGATGTGTTGTCTCCTTCCGTTACAGGACTGCCTCCGATAATGGCAGCGAAAAACCAGGCGTAGATTTTGTCACCAAATGGTGCTAACAATCGCAATGAATAAGGGAGATGATCATGCGATCGACTATCAACCTCGATGACACGCTTATCGAAAGGGCCAGGTCCTTAACCGGCACTAAGGAAACTGCGGTTCTCGTCCGTCAAGCGTTAGAGACACTTGTTCGCGTGGAGTCCGGGAAGCGCTTGATCGCGCTCGGAGGAACCATGCCTAATGCCGAGGCAGCCCCGCGCCGCCGGAGCGCAGCGGCCAAGTGATACTGGCCGACACCTCGATCTGGATCGATCATTTCCGCCATACCGATGCCGAGCTCCGCAGGATTATGGAGGATGATCGCCTACTTTGCCATCCGTGGGTGATCGGTGAGTTGGCGCTTGGCAGCCTTCGCGATCGCGGCAGCGTAATGGCTTTTCTGTCGGCTCAACGCGTAGCGGTCGTGGCAACGCACGACGAAGTCATGGTGATGATCGATCGCCACGGCATTTTCAGCATGGGCGTTGGCTATACGGATGCACACTTGCTCGCATCGGTCCTTCTTGACAAGCGAGCGTCTCTGTGGACCAGAGACAAGCGTCTGCGGATAGCGGCCGAAAAGGCGGGCGCCGCACTGCACCTACCAGTCAGCATGCCCAACTGAATGCCTGAAATGTTACTGCGTCAGGGTCTCGGACAAGTTTTGGATACCTCGCCTTGAGTGGAAATGAACCTACGACCAGCGCCCAAACTCTCTTAAGTTTTTGATTATTGTGAGGTTGCCCGACAGCATGGCTCATCGCCCGTTCAATTATTCACCTGGCGGCAAAGGTCGCGAAAGTAGCCAGACTAAGTCTCACCAGCAATGTTTGCGCCAGAATTGATCGATATCCCGGCGGAAAAGCCTCCGACGCGGGAAAAACGATGACAAGGAGCACTCCGCATCCCGTTGTCATCGAGCTGGATGTGAAGGATACGGCGCTGCGTGCCCATGCCAGACTCGTTGACGAACCGGCTCGTCTTGATCGCAGCGATCCAAAAGCTTGCCTTTTGGCAGACCTAAAACTCTCCGGCCTAAGGGGGCACCCGGCCCGAGGATGACCTTTTCGCGTCTATCCGGCGCGCCCGCAGTTCATTGTGGAGATGTGGTGAGGTTCGCTCTTCCAATATTCGATTGTAGATTTCGAAATCTGGCCAAACGTCCCATCGCAGCACCAGCTGCTCGCTCTTTCGGGTTCGAACTCTGGTCGCCGCCAAACTGAAGCGGGGTTCGATACTCCCCATCTCCACATAGGGATAGGTCCTTGCACCATAGATCATCGCTTGCTCTGCAAAGACCAATTGCTTCGGGCTAAGCGCGTAGTAGATAAGGATTGGCCACTGGCCGACCACCGCAACCAGCATCAGGCCGCCGAAGACCATGACACTGGACGGAAGTTCTGCGAAGCCGTATCGTTCGCCATAGGTAGCGATCGTGGTGCCCGTGACAGTCCATGCCAAGCTTATAAACACAGGTCGAAGAGGCAATCGCCGCGAT
>JUHI01000034.1 GCA_000799755.1 Martinezella tropici | reverse complement strand
CGAGTGCGCTCGCGCTCGGCGCCAACGCCTCTGCGGGTAATGCAGGCGACGTCGCACTCGGCTCCGGCTCGGTGACCGACGTAGCAGTCGGCACGCCCAGTGCGGTGATCGGCGGCAAAACATATAACTTTGCCGGCACGACACCTGCCTCGACGGTCAGCGTTGGCGCACCAGGCGCCGAGCGCACCATCACCAATGTTGCGGCGGGCAGGCTCAACAACGGTTCGACGGATGCCGTCAACGGCTCGCAGCTCTTTGCGACCAACCAGCAGGTTGACCTGAACACGACCGGTATCACCAACCTGAACAATGAGATCACCAACATCAACACCGGGGCAGGCATCAAGTATTTCCACGCCAACTCGACCTTGCCGGACTCGCAGGCTATCGGAACGAATTCCGTCGCGGTCGGACCGAACGCGGTGGCCAACAATGCCGGCGATGTGGCAATCGGCCTCAATGCAGCGTCGGGAGCGACCACGGCGGTCTCGGGCGCAACCGTGGGCGGCACCGCATACACCTTCGCAGGCGCGACGCCGGCGGGCGCATTTTCTGTCGGTTCGGCAGGTGCCGAGCGTCAGATCCAGAATGTCGCAGCCGGCCAGCTTAACGGCGGCTCGACGGACGCGGTCAACGGTTCGCAGCTCTTTGCCACCAACCAGGCGGTAGACAGTCTTAACACGACCGTCACCACGATCGGCGGCAACCTGACCAATCTTGGCAGTACGATCAACAACATCGCCGGTGACACATCGACGACCTACACTGATGCAAATGGTAAGGGCATTCGCTATGTGCGCACCAACGACCGCACCCTTGCCGTCAGCGATTCCTCCGCACAAGGCATCGGCTCTACTGCGGTCGGCTACAATGCCACCTCGGTCGCCGACAATTCGCTTGCACTTGGGATGAATAGCCAAGCCACCATCGTCGGCGGAGTTGCTCTTGGTTCGGGATCGGTTGCCGATCGCGCCCTGGCGCCGGCCACCGGCCAAATCGCGGCCGGGCCGACGAACTTCATCCAATACAATACGACGGATAAAACCCTGCTGGGCGCCGTCTCGGTCGGCTCGAGCACGTCCTATCGACAGATCATCAACGTCGCGGACGGTACCAGCGCGCAGGATGCCGTCACGGTTCGGCAGCTCCAAGGCGCCATCGCTTCGGTCGCAACGACGCCGAGCAAGTACTTCCATGCGAATTCGGCCGCTGGCGACTCCCTCGCCGTCGGCGCTGAATCGGTGGCGGTAGGTCCGACGACCGTCGTCAACGGCGACAACGGTATCGGTATCGGCAATGGCGCGATCGTCGACCAGGTTGCTCCGGGCGGCACGGCGATCGGCCAGAATGCCCATGTCATGCTGGCAGACGGTGTTGCGCTCGGCACGAACTCCGTGGCTGGAGGCGTTCAATCGGTGGCGCTCGGCGCTGGTGCGCAAAGCAATAATATCAACAGCGTTGCGCTCGGTGCGCAATCCGTAACGAGCGTGGGCGCCGAGACGAACTATACCGGCTTTGCGCTAACGAGCCCTCAGACCTCTGTCGGCGAAGTGTCGATCGGTTCGGCTGGGGCGGAACGCAAGCTGACCAATGTCGCAGCAGGTTCGGCAAATACCGACGCAGTAAATGTCAGTCAGCTGAGAGGTCTCGGCACCAACATTACCAACCTGATCGGCGGCAATACGACCGTGAACCCAGATGGGTCGATCACTGGCCCGACTTACAACATCCAGGGAAACAGCTACAGCACGGTCTATGATGCCTTCGGTGCGGTCGACAATTCGCTGACCAGTATCATCAATGGCGGCGGCATCAAGTATTTCCATGCCAACTCGACACTGGCGGACTCCCAGGCGTCAGGCACCGATAGCGTTGCGATCGGTCCGCAGAGTGTCGCCAGCGGTGTGAACAGCCTGGCCGCAGGCAACGGCGCCGCAGCGGTAGGGCAGGGAGCGGTTGCTCTCGGCCAGGGAGCTCAGGCCAACAACGCCAATGATGTGGCATTGGGTTCCGGTTCTTCGACGCAGGCCGCTGTCGGTACGTCAGGCACCACCCTTCAGGGTCAACACTACGACTTTGCCGGAACAGCACCTGTCGGAACGGTGAGTGTGGGCGCGGCAGGGGCGGAAAGAACCATCACGAATGTCGCTGCCGGCCGCATCTCCGCCGACAGCACCGACGCCATCAACGGCTCGCAGCTTTATGCGACCAATTCGGCGATCGACAGCCTGCAGACTGGTGTCGGCACGATCACCAAGAACGCCGTCACCTATGACCTCAATCCCGATGGCAGTAAGAAGAACAGCATCACGCTGCAGGGTGGCGACGTCAACGCACCGGTGGTCATCTCCAATGTCGGCAAGGGTATTGCCCCGACAGATGCCGTGAATGTTGCCCAGTTGGGCGACAGCATCACCGAGGTCAAATCGTATACGGACACCTCTTCCGCCAATACGCTGACCGCTGCCAACAACTATACGGACCAGAAATTCGGGCAACTGAACCAGGAACTCGGGGATATACGCTCGGAGGCAAGGCAGGCCGCCGCGATCGGGCTTGCCGCGGCATCGCTTCGTTATGACGACCGTCCGGGCAAGCTGAGCGTGGCCGTCGGTGGCGGCCTCTGGCGGGGTGAGGGCGCCGTGGCCTTCGGTGCCGGTTATACCAGCGAGAACGGCCGGGTTCGAGCGAATTTGTCAGGCACGGCGGCAGGCGGGCAGGTGGGTGTCGGCGCCGGCGTCAGCTTCACCCTGAATTGAGCCGACGATGTCCAAAGGAGCGCTTTTCGGCGTCCCGGCTTTCATGGCCTGCTTGTTCCTGTTCGGCTCGACTGCGGCTGGACAGGGTGTAGCCTTTCCCAACTATCGCGTAAGGCCCTCCGAAGTTGTCGTTCCTCCAGACGCGAAGGCGGGCGAATATCAGAGGATCATTCGCCCGTTCGAAAACTGGACACTGATCTGCGACGAAAACCTGAAGAAGCGTCAGCGGGTTTGCAACGTTACTCAGATTATCGAGAACGAGGCGGGACAGGTCGCGTTCAGCTGGTCGCTCGCCGCCACCAAGAAAGGCGAGCCCTATATGATTTTGCGCGCTGCCCCGGTTGCCAGGAGCGACGGTCGCATCTCGCTGAAATTCGAAGGGCGCAAGGAGCCGATACAGGTCCAGTTAAACGGATGCAACAACACGGTTTGCGTCGGCATGCTGCCGGTCGGACCCGTCATGCGTGAGCAGATTTCGAAGAGCACCGCGCCGACGATCTCCTATCCGACAGCGGACGGACAGACCATCAGTGTGACTGCAAATCTCAAGGGCCTTTCCACTGCCGTTAAGGCGATAAACTGACGGACGGATTTTCAATGAGCCAGCAATCCATTCACGATCGCATCATGTCTCGGAACAAAAACGACGCAGCAATTCAGAACCTGGCGGATGAGCAAGTCACGCCGAAGCGAAGTTGGCGGAAGGTGGCGATCCTGTCGGCGTTTGCAATTGCAGTCGTCTGTGCTGCCGGCTACGCAGCCGTTCGGTACGACGTCGTTGGTGACCTTCTGCCACAGCAGGCGGTTGCCGCAGCGAACGACAAAAATCCGACGCTCCCGGATACGCCATTTCTGCAACATGCCAAGCAGGCAGGCCTGAAATCCTGCTCGACCATCTTTCCGGTTTTGGGGCAGTTGCTGACGAATGGCACCCAATACAATGTCCAGTCGATCTGGAACAATGAGGCGGCGGACAAGCATGCGGTGCAGGCGCTTGTCGGCATGAACTATGCAACGCAGGGCTATAATGGGCCGGCCGCCGGCATCGTATTTGCAGCACCGGTCGCGTCCGGCTGCGAGGGCTCGATGGTTCGCGTGGCGCCGTTTACAGCCTCTTGCCAGGATATTTCGACGAAGTTTCCTGATGGAAGCAAGCTGGTCAACAATCTCGGACCGATCGGTGTCTACGCACTCGGTGGCGAGGGAGGGGACGCGATGCTTTTGCCAACCGAAAGCGGCTGCGTCGTTATCTCCGTAGCGTCGGCAACGGGAAAGCAAGGGGGCTCCAAATGAGATTGAGATCTGCGATCGTGGCAATCGGCCTGCTTCTTGCCTGCACTGCACGCCTGGGAGCTGCCGATCTCTTTACGATGGAGCAGGCGCCGGCTCCGCCGCCGGAGGAGCATGGCATATGGGCGGCCATTGCCTATTCCGCGCCGGATGAGAAATACGGCTTCTTTTCGGGAGCCGACAAGCGACAGGAGGCGATGGATATCGCCCTCAAGCATTGCGAGCGGGACAAGGGCCGCAGTTGCGTCGTCGTCAGCATATTCCGCAATCATCGGCATTGGGATGACGACGACAAGACCGGCTTTCCCTACAATCATTGCGGCGCCCTCGCCATCGGCAAGGAAAGTGGTAACCGCGCGACGCCCTGGGGCGTTGATTCGGCATCGACGCGCCGCGAAGCGGAGGATCTTGCGCTTAAGGCATGCGAGCGCTCGGGCTCTCGCTGCAGCGTGCGGGAATGGGTATGCACGTGACCTACCCCAGCCGTGACCGATCCGAGTGCGCGCGTTCGCACCGGCGGCGGTCATGTGCGCTCTTCATCCGCCACCTTGCCCTCTTACGAAGCGGGTCGCGGCAGATCGTTTTTCAAATCGCGAGATCTTATCCCTTGTCAAATCAGAGATTCATTTCAGTTCGGACCATTGGCCGCATGGGATATGCGGCCCTCGCCTTTGTCTGCATGAGCCTTGCTTCGTTGACATCGGTGCCTGCGGCCCTTGCCCAGTCGGCTTTGCCAAACGGCGCATCGAACCTGCAGGAGACCTACCAGGACTGGCGCGTCGCATGCAGTCAGCGTGACAAGGCGTCGGCATGCACGATTTCACAAGATCAAACCCAGCAGAATGGTCAGCGTCTGCTTGCGGTCGAAATGCAGATGCGTCCCGACGGCAGTGCGCTCGCAACGTTGTTGCTGCCGTTCGGAATTGTCCTCGACTCCGGCGTGACACCGAATATCGATGACCAGCCGGCTCTAAAACCGGTTCGTTTTCGCACTTGCTTGCCCAATGGCTGCATTGCCTTGCTGCCGATCGACGCCGCGACACTTGGCAAATTACGGACGGGATCGCGCCTGAACCTCAAGGTCGTTGCCGATGGCGGCAACGCCCTCGGCTTCCAGGTGTCCCTGCAAGGCTTTTCGGCCGCTGCCGATCGCATTACCGCTTTAGCCGCTCGCTAGACATTTTCGGGAAATGTGCAGCGGCTTTCCGTTCGAAAATACGCAATAAGCGGGACCGGGCATTTCGCGCTTTGAAGAAAAAAGCGAAAAGGCCTAGAGCCGTTTGCCGGAGGTGGGGTCGAAGACGACCGCCTTGTCGAGATTGAAGGCGAAGGGCAACTGCTGGCCTGGCGCCACCGCGGCATCGGAACGCATGCGCGCGGTCACCTCCTTGCCGCCGAGGTGCGTGACGACAAAGGTGTCGGCGCCGGCCGGTTCCACCACGTCGACGACGGCATTCACCGTTTCGATCGCCTTGGAATTGCGATCCGCGCTGTCATGGTCGGTGATGGCTTCAGGTCGGATGCCGAAGATCAGCTCGCGTCCATTCTCCAACGGTGAGCCGGCGATATTTTCCGGAACTGGCAGACTGCGGTCGCTGCCGTTCTTGCTGAGGATCTTGAGGACCGTCCTGCCATTTTCCTGAGCAACCTTGGCCGGAATGAGGTTCATGGCAGGTGATCCCATGAAATCGGCGACGAAGAGGTTGCTCGGCGTATTGTAGATTTCCGCCGGCGTGCCGACCTGCTGCAATTCCCCATCCTTCAGCACTGCGATCTTGGTGGCGAGCGTCATCGCCTCGATCTGGTCATGCGTGACGTAGACGATGGTCTTGCCGGTCGTCGCATGCAGGCGCTTGATCTCGAGGCGCATATCGACACGCAGCTTGGCGTCGAGGTTGGAGAGCGGCTCGTCGAACAGGAAGAGCTTGGGATCGCGCACCAGGGCGCGGCCCATGGCGACGCGCTGGCGCTGGCCGCCTGACAGTTGCGATGGCTTGCGGTCGAGGAGATGGCCGATCTGCAGTGTCTTGGCGACTTGCGTGACCGCCTTGTCGCGCTCGGCTTTGGCGACTCCCCGCATCTCCATGCCGAAGGCGATGTTCTGCCCGACCGTCATGTTGGGATAGAGTGCGTAGCTCTGGAACACCATGGCGATGTCGCGCTTGGACGGATGCAGCTCGTTGATCCTGTTGCTATCGACCCGGATCTCGCCCTCGCTGATGTTCTCGAGGCCAGCGATGGTGTTGAGCAAGGTCGACTTGCCGCAGCCGGACGGGCCGACCAGAACGAGGAAGCCGCCCTTGTCCAGGTCGAGATTGATCCCCTTCAGGATTTCGACGGCGCCGTAACGCTTCTTGAGATTGTTGATTTCCAAAAACGTCATGGGGTCAGCCTTTCACAGCGCCAGCCATCAGGCCGCGCACGAAATAGCGGCCGGCGAGAATATAAACGAGAAGGGTGGGGAGACCCGCGATCATCGCGGCGGCCATGTTGACATTGTATTCGACCGTGCCGCCGGACGTGTTGACGATGTTGTTGACCGCCATGGTGATCGGGCTGCTGTCACCCGGCGCATAGGTCGAGGCGAAGAGGAAGTCGTTCCAGATGTTGGTGAACTGGAAAATGACCGTGACCACGATGATCGGCACCGAATTGGGCAGCAATATCCGCCGGAAGATCTGGAAAAAGCCTGCACCATCCACCATCGCAGCCTTGATGAGTTCGTTCGGAAACGCCTCATAATAGTTGCGGAAGAACAGGGTGGTGAAACCTAAGCCGTAGATCACATGCACGACCACCAGTTTGAGCGTGGACGAGCCGATGCCGAGCGAGGTGCCGATAGTCGACTGCAGATAGCTTGCCGCCATGTTGAACTTGCCGAGCAGGGTCGCCATCGGCAGGAGCACCGACTGGAAGGGAATGAAGCAGGCAAAGAGCATCAAGGCGAAGACCAGCTTGTGGCCGCGGAAGCGCCATTTCGTCAGCACATAGCCATTGAGCGCGCCGAGGATCGTCGAGATCGCCACAGCCGGCACAACCATGTAGACGGAGGCCCAGAAATGCGCGGCAACGCCTGAAATGCAGTTGTTGAGCGCGTCGCATCCTCCGCTCCAGGCGCGCAGCCATGGAGTGACCGTCGGCGCGCTCGGCAGGGACAGCATATTGCCGTCCTGGATCTCGCTCATCGTCTTGAAAGACGTGACGACCATGACCCAAAGCGGCAAGAGATAGAGGAGGGCGAAGATGGCGAGCAGACCATAAATGATGAAGCGTCCGCCGCGATTGCCGCCTGCGGGGCCGGCGATTTCTCTGGTTGCCGTGCTCATCGAGCCTTCTCCCTCAATTCGGAATAGAGATAGGGAACGATGATCGCGGTGATGGCCATCAGCATGATCACCGCGCTGGCCGAGCCGACATCCATCTGGCTACGCTTGAAGGAATAGTCGTTCATGAAGAGCGAAGGGAGCCAGGCCGAGCCCCCAGGTCCGCCCGATGTCAGGGCCACCACGAGGTCGTAGGATTTGATCGCCATGTGCGTCAGCACGATGAACGCGGACAGGAAGACGGGCCGCAGGATCGGAATGACGATGCGCCAGTAAATCCGGAAGCCGGACGCGCCGTCGATTTGCGCCGCCTTCAGCATTTCGGAGTCGATACCGCGCAGTCCCGCCAGGAACATCGCCATGACGAAGCCGGAGGTCTGCCAGACGCCGGCGATGACGACCGTATAGATGACGAAGTTGGGGTCCTTGAGCCAGCCGAAATGAAAGCTCGTCCAGCCGATGCGGTGGAGCGTCTGTTCGAGGCCGAGGCTCGGGTCGAGGAACCATTTCCAGGCGACGCCCGTGACGATCATCGAAAGCGCCATGGGATAGAGATATATGGTGCGCAGAAAGCCTTCGGCCCGGATCTTCTGGTCAAGCAGGATGGCAAGCAGAAGGCCCAGCGCCATGCAAATGCCGACATAGAGCACACCGTAGATCGCCATGTTGGTGATCGACGTGTACCAGTTCGAAGGCGGACTGCTTTCGAAGGTCCAGTTCCAAAGTTTCAGGTAACTCGTCCATCCGACCAGCTTGGTGCTGGGAAAATCCTTCGAATTGGTGAAGGACAGGAAGATGGTCCATAGGATGAAGCCATAGACGAAGACGACGATCAGCGCGAAGCTCGGAGCGAGTACGATCTTGGGCAGCGCGTCCTGCAGCTTCTCTCGAAATCCGGCACGGGTCTGCACCGTCGGTGCGGTCGTGGTTAAGGCCATGGATTTGTCCTGTTCTCTTTTCTCCGGGTGGTTTTTCCTCAAGGCCTAATGGACCTGTCGGCAGGCGGCGCTTCAAGGAAAAGGCCTAAACCCCCGCTGGGAGCATGACAACATCGCAAGTTGAGGTCGGGCGCGGCTGGCGCGCCCGACTTCCATCCTTACTTTGCGTCGTTGATTGCCTTCACGAGCTGGGTCACGGCCTCGTCGGAGGTCTTGATCTGGCCGTTGAAGAACTTGTCGACCACGTCGAGATAGGCGTTCGTCACAGCCGGAGGAGCACCGTAGCCCTGAGCGAGCGAGCCGAAGAGGGTGCCGTTTTCATTGGCCTTCTTCAGGTCGGCCATGCCCTTCTTGCCGCAAATGTCAAAGTCGGTATCCGGAACGTCCGTCCGCGAAGGAACCGAGCCCTTGATCACGTTGAAGGCGGACTGCACTTCCTTGGACATGGTGGTCTTGGCGAGAGCCACCTGCGCGTCCTTGCGGTCGGCGCCGACATCGAACATGGCGAACATGTCGGAGTTGTAGGCAACGCTGCCGTCCGTACCGGGGAAGCGATAGCACAGGAAGTCTTCGCCCGGCTTCTTCTGGGCATTGTGGAATTCGCCCTTGGCCCAGTCGCCCATGACCTGAACGAGGGCATCGCCCTTGATCACCATGGCGGTCGTGAGGTTCCAGTCGCGGCCGGAGAAGTTGGGATCGACATAAGCCTTGAGCTTGGCAAGGTTATCGAAGGACTTCTTCATGGTGTCGGACTTCAGGGATGCCTCATCAAGGTCGTTGAAGGCCTTCTTGTAGAATTCCGGTCCGCCGGTTGCGAGCACGACGTCGTCGAACAGGATGGCTTCCTGCCAGTCCTGGCCACCGAGAGCAAGCGGGGTCACACCGGCCTTCTTGGCCTTGTCGAGCAGAGCGAGGAAGTCGTCGAAGGTCTTCGGCTCGGTGCCGCCGATCTTGTCCATGACGGCCTTGTTGATCCACACCCAGTTGACGGAGTGGACGTTGACGGGCACGGCAACCCATTTACCGTCATAGGTCGAGAACTTCTGGAAGGCGGCCGGAACGGCCTTGTCCCAGCCTTCGGACTTGGCAAGGTCCGTCAGGTCGCCAAGCTTTCCGGCTTCGGCGTAGACGAGAACGTTGTAGCCCAGCATCTGCGACGAGGTCGGATAATTGCCCGCGGCAACCATCGCCTTGAGCGTGGTCATGGCCGCATTGCCGCCGCCGCCTGCGACGGGGACGTCCTTCCAAGTGTAACCCTGCTTGGCGAGCGCATCCTTGATGACCTTCAGCGCGGCGGCTTCGCCGCCCGAGGTCCACCAGTGCAACATCTGAATTTCTTTGGTCTGAGCCTGCGCCGCGCCGGCAAAGCCAAGGCTAGTAGCGGCCAGTGCTGAACCCAGCAACAGCCCCATGAGCGATTTATGCAGCATTTAGTCCTCCCATAAACACACGCCGATTGAATTCGTTAACTAAAAAACGCCGACGGGGTCGGCGACCTCCAAACAAGACCCGAGACAGGTTTGCCCGACAAGCAAATGCTTCCCGCTCGTCGCCTCAGGTGAGGTTGGTTGTAACGTTCGGTAACAACGCTTGTCAATTAATGACCTTGAAATTACAATAAAATAGTGATGTTACGTAACATTATGCCTTGGTACGTAACGAGGGAGTTAACGCATTGGCAATCACACTACGTGATGTGGCTCGGGCAGCCGGCGTCTCGGCAATGACCGTTTCTCGCGTCCTCAATGGGCGCGATGGCGTCGACAACGAAACGCGCCGCCGGGTCGAGGATGCCGTAAAGACACTCGGCTACCTACCAAGTCGCGTCGCCTATAGCCGTGCATCCCGCAAGACCTCGACAATCGGGCTGGTGCTTCGGGATATAGCCAATCCATTTTACGCCATTCTTGCGCATGCGGCGGAGGCAGCGGCGCGCAAGGCAGGGTACCGGGTTCTCCTGTGCAATACCGAAGGCGATCTGCGTGTCGAGCGGGAATATCTGGAGGATTTCGTTCTTTACGGCGTCGAGGGACTTCTTCTTGCGCCAGCCAGCGATGAATCGCGCCATAGCGTATTGCCGTTGCTAAGGCGCGGTTTTCCCGTCGTGCTGGTCGACAATTCCTTGCCGGGCGTCGACTGCGACGTACTGGTGACGGACAACGTGGCCGGCGCAAAGCGTCTGGTGGAGCATCTCGGCGCGCTCGGCCATCGGGACATCGCGCATATCGGCGATGCGGAGGACACGTTCACCGGCCGCGAACGGTTGCAAGGCTATCGTGACGGATTGACGGCGCTCGGCATCGGGTATCATGAGGGGCTCGTCTTTCGCACTGTCGTCGATCAATTGGGCGGATATCGCGCCGCCCAGCAGATACTGGCGCTCAACCCGCGTCCGACTGCGATCTTTGCCGTCAACAACATGACGGCGGTCGGTGCAATGCAGGCGCTGCGAGAAAGGCAGCTCTCGGTGCCGGAGGACATTGCGCTCGTATGTTTCGACGATCTCGAGAGCTTGGCCGTGCTTTCCCCGTTCCTGACTGTCATCGATCAACCGGCCGCCATGCTGGGCAGGCTTGGGACGCAATTGCTGCTGGAACGAATCAGCGGCAAGGCGGGGGCTCGTCATCAACGCATCACGCTCCAGACCGAGCTCACCGTTCGCCTGTCCTGCGGTGTCGGGCTTGGAGCTCCCAAAAAACAAGAGCTGATGGCGGAAGGCTCCCACTGAGCAACCGATCTGGTGGCGGGACTATTTGGCGCGTAAATTCCACGCTGGCGCATTATGCTGGGGCCGGAGCTTCCGTTTTTGGCGGAGTTAGGCAATCTTGATTGTAATCGTTGGGAGGACATCATGACACGCACGGTGATTATCGGCGCGACCGGCCACGTAGGCACCTACCTCGTGCCTCGCCTGGTCGAGGCGGGGCACGAGGTCGTGGCGATCAGTCGCGGTCAGGCGAAACCCTACTTGCCGAACGGGGCCTGGAATGAGGTCGATATGCGGGCGATGGATCGCGCCTCGATGGAGCGGGATGGCAGCTTCGGTCCGGCCATCCGCGCATTGAAGCCGGATATCGTCATCGACATGATCTGCTTCACGCTCGACAGCGCAAGGCACCTGACTGAGGCGCTCGCCGATCATGTCGGCCATTTCCTGCACACGGGCACGATCTGGACACATGGTTTTTCCACCGTCGTTCCGACACCGGAGGAGGCGCCGAAACGTCCGTTTGGCGATTACGGCATCCAGAAGGCGGCGATCGAAGCACACCTGCTGGAGGAGGCACGTTGCAGGGGATTTCCTGCAACCCTCATCCATCCCGGTCATATCGTCGGTCCCGGTTGGGTTCCCCTCAATCCGGCCGGACATTTCAATCCATCCGTCTTCTCGACTTTGGCGCGGGGTGAAACGCTCGCCTTGCCGAATTTCGGCTTAGAGACGGTCCACCATGTCCATGCCGATGATGTCGCGCAAATGTTCATGGGCGCGATCGCCAATTGGCGGGTTTCGACCGGAGAGGCCTTTCATGCAGTGTCAAGTGAGGCACTGACGCTCAGAGGTTATGCCGAGGCCATGTCGCGATGGTTCGGGCATGAGCCGAAGCTCAAGTTTCTGCCCTATGAGGCATGGGCCGACGGCCAGACGCCGGAAGACGCGCAGGCGACCTGGGAACATATCGCCAGAAGCCCGAATTGCTCGATTGCCAAGGCCGAGCGGCTGCTCGGTTATAGGCCGCGCTATACGTCGCTGCAGGCCGTTCAGGAATCGGTTGCCTGGCTGATGGAGAAAGGGCGGATTGGCTGAAGATTGGGCGTCAGGCCGGGATCAACCGCACTCAATCCATGTTTCCATACCCTTGGCCGCTGCGCGCCCGGTCGCAAAGCAGGCTGTAAGCAGATAGCCGCCCGTCGGCGCTTCCCAATCGATCATCTCGCCGGCGACGAACATGCCGGGGAGCTTCTTCAACATGTATCGCTCGTCCAGCTCGTCCCAAGGAATGCCGCCGGCCGACGAGATGGCTTCGGCAATGGGTCTGGGTCTCAGCAATGGAATGGGCAGCGCCTTGATAAGGCGGGCAAGGCGTTCCGGATGCGCAAGGATGGCGGGGTCGGCAAGCTCGCGCAGCAGCCCCGCCTTGACGCCCTCGATGCCCGTGCCCTTGCGCAGTCGATTGGTGAAACTGGCCTTGGGGTCCTGTCGCGCAAGATCGCGCGCCAGGCGCTCCTCGCTGCGTCCAGGTGCCAGGTCGACGATAAGCGCTGCGTCGCCCTTTTTCGCCAACCGGTCACGCAGCGATGTGGCATGTGCATAGACGAGGCTGCCCTCTATCCCGGTTTTCGAGATGACGAATTCACCCGGAAATGTCCCTGTCTCCGATGTCGCCGTCACGGCCTTGAGCGGCTCGCCGGCAAAGCGCTCGCTGAATGTCGCGCTCCAGGTCACGTCGAAACCGCAATTGGCCGGCTGGAACGAGGCAACATCGATCCCCTTGTCGCGAAGCCAGCCGACCCAGGCCGCATCCGAACCGAGCCGGGCATAACTTGCACCGCCGAGCGCGAGGAGAACGGCATCGGCGCGGACAAGTTCGCGCCCCTTAGGTGTTTCGAACAGCAGGCTATCATCGTTAAAGCCGCACCAGCGATGCCGCGTCAGGATGTTGACGTCCCGCGCCTCCAGCCTCGCCAGCCATGCGCGCAGCAGCGGTGACGCCTTCATGGCTTTCGGGAAGACGCGGCCGGAAGAGCCGACGAATGTTTCCGTTCCCAAACCGTCTGCCCAGGCCCTGACATCATCGGGTGTGAAGTCGTCAAGGGCCGCGCGCAATCGGGCCGAAGCCGCGCCGAAGCGGCCGGCAAAAAGACTATAATCTTCGGAATGCGTGATGTTGAGGCCGGATTTTCCAGCCAGCAGAAACTTGCGCGCGACGGTCGGCATGCCGTCATAGACCGCGATGCAATGTCCCGATGAGGACAAGGCCTCTGCCGCCATCAATCCCGCTGGGCCGGCGCCTATGATTGCAATTTGCTTTTTGGTCATGCTCATCCGACGCCGCTTTCCTGTTGCTCTCTAGGGCCTGAGCGGGTGCGAAAGCAAGATCGTTGCATCGCTTCGGTATTCGACACCCTCATCCGGCCGGTCGCGGGCGCAGCCGCGATCTCGTGTTTCCGACGGCCATCCGCCGTCATGTCGACATTTAAATCGATATAACCATCTGGTTACTACGGCTCACGATTCGCCAGGGACTGTCAACTTATGCGATGATCGGTTACTTATCGCCGTGAGGATCGGCCGTTTAAGCCTGATGAAATGCCGCCGGGAGCCATGATGTCGGAAGCCAAGACCGTGAAGCGTAGCGCCAAAAGTGCAGACCTTGCCGATAAAGAAAAAACCGCATCGCGCGCAACTTCGGAACGGCCCCGTCTCAGGGATGCGGAGCGCACCAGCAAGGCGATCCTGGCCGCGGCAACCAAGGAATTTGCCGAGCGCGGTTATGGCGGCGCCCGCGTCGATGCCATTGCCGAGCGCGCCAAGATCAACAAGCGGATGCTCTACCATTATTTCGGCGGCAAGGATGCGCTCTATGTCGCGGTTCTCGAGGGCAGCTACATTGCCATCCGCTCGGCGGAGGCACGGCTCGATCTCTCGCATCGCTCGCCTCAAGACGGCATGCGCGAACTCGTTGTCTTCACCTGGCAGTATTTTCTCGATCACCCCGAATTTCTCGGCATTCTCAGCACCGAAAACATGCACAAGGCGCGCTTCCTGAAGCGTTCGGCGCGCATTTTCGAGCTGCATTCGCCGCTCGTTTCCGAGATTTCCGGCCTGCTCGACCGGGGTGCGGCAGCAGGTGTGTTCCGCAACGATTGCGATCCGGTGAAGATCTACATGAGCATTGCGGCACTCGGCTCGTTCTTCCTGACGAACCGTTGGACGCTCTCGACGATCTTTCGCCGTAACCTCTCGGATAAAGCCGAAATCGACGCCTGGGGCGAGCATATCGTCGAAGTCATTTTCACTTATCTGCGCCCCTAGAATTCTCGGGATTACAAGCTCGGCAACGATAGTTGATTGACGCTGCAGCCATTGACGATGGCCGTTGACAGCATGGCTTCGCCGTGTCAGTTATGTAACTATATAGTTATTTACGGGAGGAAGAACTCATGGCAACGAAGCCGATCGGCATCATCATGCACGGTATTACCGGCCGCATGGGCTATAACCAGCATCTCGTGCGCTCCATCCTGGCGATCCGCGAACAGGGTGGTGTCTTGCTTGCAAACGGCGACAGGCTGATGCCCGAGCCGGTGCTCGTCGGCCGCAATGCCGAAAAGATCGAGGCGATCGCCCGCAAGCATGGTCTCTCGAAGACGACGACCGATCTCGATGCCGCCCTGGCTGATCCTTCCAACACGATCTTCTTCGATGCCGGCTCGACGCAGATGCGCGTCGAACTGCTGGAGAAGGCGATTGCCGCGGGCAAGCATGTCTATTGCGAAAAGCCGATTTCCGAGACGCTGGAGGAAGCGCTCTCGGTTGCAGCCTCGGCCGAGCGCCGCGGCGTCAAGAACGGCGTCGTCCAGGACAAGCTGTTCCTGCCGGGCCTGCGCAAGATCGCCATGCTGCGCGACAGCGGCTTCTTCGGCAAGATCCTCTCCGTGCGCGGCGAGTTCGGCTACTGGGTGTTCGAAGGCGACTGGGGCGTCAAGGCGCAGCGCCCCTCGTGGAACTACCGCAAGAAGGATGGCGGCGGCATGATCCTCGATATGCTGCCGCATTGGCGCTATGTGCTCGACAACCTGTTCGGCGAGGTCAAGTCCGTCAGCTGCCTCGGCGCGACGCATATTCCGAGCCGCGTCGACGAGAACGGCAACACCTATGCCGCCGATGCCGACGATGCGGCCTATGCCACCTTCGAACTCGAAGGCGGCGTCATCGCGCATATCAACTCCTCCTGGGCAGTGCGCGTCCGTCGTGACGACCTCGTCACCTTCCAGGTCGACGGCACGCATGGCTCCGCCGTCTGCGGCCTGATGCGCTGCTGGACGCAGCATCGCGTCAACACGCCGAAGCCCGTCTGGAACCCGGACCAGCCACAGCCGATCAATTTCTTCGACACCTGGGAAGAGGTGCCGGATACGCAGGCCTTCGACAATGGCTTCAAGGCGCAGTGGGAGCAGTTCCTGTGCCATGTCGTCGAGGATGCACCCTGGAAGTTCACGCTTCGCGAGGGAGCCAAGGGCGTGCAGCTGGCCGAGCTTGCGCAGAAGAGCTGGGCGGAGCGTCGCTGGATCGACGTGCCCTCCCTTTCTGCCCGCTAGGAGGCTGGTTCCATGACGAGAAGTCTTCGCTTGCCGTCGGCAGGTGGTGTTATCGCTACCTTCACTCCGGCTAACGAGCCGCTGATCGCGCCCGTCAAGCCGACGGGTGGCCATCATTTCAATCGTGTTGCCTATGCCGCGGCGCATGTCGTGGTCGACGCCCTTGCGGATAACGATCCATGGCTCGATCGCAACATCGACTGGGAGCGCACCATCGCCTTCCGCGAATATCTCTGGGGTCTTGGCCTTGGCGTGGCCGAGGCGATGGATACGGCGCAGCGCGGCATGGGGCTGGATTGGACCGGCGCGAAGGAGCTGATTGCGCATGCGCAGTCGGCGGCCCGTGGCCGGTCGGATGCCGTGATCGCCTATGGCGCCGGAACTGATCACCTTCAGCCTGGCCCCGATGTTACGATCGATGATGTCATTCGCGCCTATGAGGAACAGGTCGCCTATGTGGAAGGGCAGGGTGGCCGCGTCATTCTGATGGCGAGCCGGGCGCTTGCCGCTGCCGCCAAGAGCCCGGACGATTATATCCGCGTCTATGACCGCATTCTCGGTCAGGTCAAAGAGCCAGTTATCATCCACTGGCTCGGCTCGATGTTCGATCCGGCGCTGGCGGGTTATTGGGGATCTCCCGACGACATGCAGGCCATGGAGACCGCGATCGCGATCATCAACCAGAATGCGGCCAAGGTCGATGGCGTGAAGATTTCGCTGCTTTCGGCGGAAAAGGAAATCGTCATGCGCCGCCGGCTCGATCCGTCGGTCAAGATGTATACCGGCGACGATTTCAATTATGCCGAACTGATCGCCGGGGACGAACAGGGCTATTCTCATGCCTTGCTCGGCATCTTCGATGCCATAGCGCCAGCCGCGAGCGCGGCTCTTGCCAAGCTCGCGCAAAACGACCTCGACGCCTTCCATTCGATCCTGGCGCCAACTGTTCCCTTGTCGCGCCATATCTTCAAGGCGCCCACACGCTTCTACAAGACCGGCGTTGTCTTTCTCGCCTATCTCAATGGTTTTCAGGACCATTTCCAGATGCTCGGCGGCCAGCAGAGCACACGCTCGATCCAGCATCTCTCGGAATTGTTCCGCCTGGCGGATACGGCGCGGGTGCTACGCGATCCGGATTTGGCGGTCTATCGCATGAAGGCAATCCTTGCCACGGCCGGTATTGAATAGCGAAGAGAGATCGGGGGAGGATCATCACGATGGCCATAGAGGGTCTGTCCATCAATCTGGCGACGGTGCGCCAGCAATACGACATGCGCCAGGCGGTCGAAGCGTGCCTGAAACAGGATATCGTCGCGATCGCCCCCTGGCGCGATCAGGTGCATAAGATCGGCCTTTCCGAAGCCGCTCGCATCGTCGCGGATAACAAGCTCAAGGTCACGGGCCTATGCCGTGGCGGCATGTTTCCTGCAGCAAGCGCCGAGGGCAGGGCTGCCGCGATCGATGACAACAGGCGCGCGATCGACGAAGCGGCGGCTCTGAATGCCGATTGCCTCGTCCTCGTCGTCGGCGGCTTGCCGGAGGGCTCGAAAGATATCGCCCATGCCCGCGAGATGGTGGCGGACGGCATCGCCGCGATCCTGCCGCATGCCCGCAATTCGGGAATTCCGCTGGCGATCGAGCCGCTGCATCCGATGTATGCCGGGGACCGCGCCTGCGTGAACACGCTGGAACAGGCGCTCGACATCTGCGATCTCCTCGGCGAAGGCATCGGCGTTGCCGTCGACGTCTATCATGTCTGGTGGGACCCGAAGCTCTATGAGCAGATAGCCCGCGCCGGTGCCGGTGGCCGGATTCTCGCACACCATATCTGCGACTGGCTGGTGCCGACCACTGACCTGCTGCTCGACCGCGGCATGATGGGCGACGGTGTCATCGACTTGAAGCGCATCCGCGCCGAGATCGAGAAGGCTGGCTTCTTCGGTCTGCAGGAAGTTGAGATTTTCTCCCAGAACAATTGGTGGAAACGGCCGGGCGAGGAGGTTCTTTCCACCTGCGTCGAGCGCTTTCGCAGCGTTTGCTGAGTTGCGGCGGATCGAAGCGCCTCACAATTCTCCAAACCGGGTGCATGTTCTTGGGGTCTTCGGTCTCACGTGTATTGTCATCTAGAGTGTCGGTATCGTTTTGTGGCGATACTGACGCCATTTGGTCACCTAGGCCACTCCTCTTTCCGCCAGGAACGATAGTATCAGCGCTGAAATTCTCTCAGGGTCTTCCCAATGAGGATTATGTCCGTATCCGTCGAGGGTGATCGATCGAACGGACTGGAATGCATGCGAAAGCGCCTCTCGATGTGACCCGTCAAACAGCGGATCGAGGGAGCCGCCGATGCAGATGACGGGTGCCGTGACCTGCGCCGCGCTGAGGCGAAGGTCCGTTTCGTCGAGGCTATTCAGGATATCGCGCCAGATTGCCGAGGGCATCGCCGCCGCGTCCGCCTTCATCTTCGACAGAAAATCGGCATCCACAGGGCGGCTGCAGGAATACCAATCCACCAAAAATTGTCCGGCGGGATCGATGGGGTCCGTAAGCGCGTGAATGCCGCGCGAAATTGGGGTTTCCCTATCGAAACATGGGGTTAGACTTGCGCTGAGAAGGATGAGTGCGCTGATGTCGTCCCGGCGACGCGCGGCAAGTTCAATGGCCGTCATCGCGCCCATCGAATGCCCGATGAGCGCAATCTGCGAGAGGTCGAGACATTCCATCAGCATGTCAATGCTCTCGGCAAAGTCGCTGACATGCATTCGGTTACCCGGCTCGGACGCTCCATGGCCCGGTAGATCGGGTATGATGAGGCGATAGCCGGGAAAGGCGGGCTCAAGTGCAACGAAGCTGCGACCTGTGTCTGAAAAGCCGTGCAACATAAGGATTGCCTGCCCGCTTCCGCCGGTGTCGACAAAAGCGATGGGGCCTTTCTCGGGCAGTTCGATGTGCCGCTTCCGATGATGAAAATCGTCGTTGCGGATGCTCATTTCAGCCCTAGTGCGGTTTTGACTGCGGGAAGACCAGCCTCGCCATTGTAAGTAGATACTCCAGCCAGCCAGTTCTCCAGCCGTTGCGGTTCATCCTTGATTGCTTTCAAGGCCGCGTCGCCGGGTTCCAGGCCGTCATTCATGATGTAAGCCATACCGCGATTTTCGTAGGCGACATCAAATGTCAGATTGTTCAGGAGCTTCGCGACATTGGGGCACTCTTGCAGATACCCCTTGCGCACCTGCGTCGATACTGTCGCGGCACCAAAATTCGGGCCGTAGAATTTGTCGCCACCGGTGAGGTATTTGATATCGAAAACCGTGTTCATCGGATGAGGTGCCCAGCCCTGGAACACAATGAATGATCGACTGCGCGTGCGGCGGCTTACTTCCGACAACATGCCCTGTTCGCTCGATTCAACCACTTCCCAGCTCTGGAGACCGAGGGCCGGATCTTTAATGGCATCGAGCATCAACTGATTAGAACCAGGTTCGATACCGTAGAGCTTATGGTCGAATTTGTCCGCGAATTTTTGCAGGTCGGAAAAGTCCCTGACACCTGCCTCCCAGACGTAAGTCGGCACGGCGAACGTATATTTAGCACCCTCAAGGTTGGTACGAACGGTTTCGACCGAGCCATCCTGCTTATAGGGTTCGTAGTAGGTGACCATCGCGGGGTCCCAATAGCCGAGAAACACGTCGAGATCTTTGTTTTTCAGGCTTCGATAGATGACGTCGATACCGAGAAGCTGGCTTTTTGCCTCATAGCCCAGCGCCTTCAGCAGCGTGAGGCCGATCCCAGTCGTAAAAGCAAGATCATTCCAGCCGGGCTCCGCCATTCGCACGATCTTGCAGCTTTCCGGATCGCTCGCAAATGCAGGTGTAATCGTGCTGGCAGCCATGATTGCTGCGATGCCCGCGCTGAGTGATAGCTTCATGTTTAGTCTCCTTTTTAACCACGCGGTTTATTTATTGTCCCATGGGTCAATTATTGATCTTTGCGGAAAACTTGTCAATGTTGACGCAACTGAGGAGTCGAAATGAGACTGGCCAAGATCAGCGAGATTCGAAAGCGTGAGCTCCGGCGCGCCGCCTTTGAAGTTCTGCAGCGCGAAGGCATGGCGGGAGCGACGCTGGAGAAGGTCGCCGCGCAAGCGGGGGCGTCGAAAGGCATCGTCCTGCATTATTTCGCAAATAAGCAGGAGCTGTTCGAACATGCGATGCGCGAAGCGAATGCGGTCCTCAGGGATGCGGTCGTGGCGCGCTTGAACCACGCCAAAACTCCCATGGAAAGATTGGAAGCAATTATCGAAGGCAATTTCGAAGATCGCTTCTTTCAGCCTTCCATCTGCCACGCGTGGCTGTCGCTCTGCGCCGAGGTTCCGCGCGAGCCGCAATTGGCGCGTATCCAAAGAGTCATTCACGCGCGGATGCGATCAAACCTCATGTCGGCTCTCGTACATATTTTGCCGTATGACGAGTGCGAAGCCGTTGCCCTCGGCATCACGGCGTTGATCGATGGGATCTGGCTGCGATTGGGATTGCAATCGGAGCGTATGACGAGAGAGGATGCGCTTCGTCAGATGCGCGACTATCTTTCCCACCGCCTGCCATCCGCCACCTAGTTACTCTCGATAGCGGAAAGAAAAAACCGGGCCAGCGAGTGGCCCGGTTCTCTTTCAAAGTGATGACGTCAAGGCTTACTCAGCCGAAACGATCTTGCCGCCTTCCCACTTGTAGAGCGAGAAGCTCTGCGAAGTCAGGTCGCCGGTTTCGCCATAGGTGACTTTGCCGATGGCGGTGTCGATCGGTTCGCCCTTCTTGAGAGCTGCGCCGACGGCTTCGGCGTCATCCGCCTTGCCGGCCTTTTCGATGCCGGCCTTCAGAACCTGCACGGCAGCATAAGCATTCAGCGTGAAGGCTTCAGCCGGGATGTTGCGTGCCTTGAGAGCGGCAACCGCGCCCTGCGAATCCGGGTTCTTCAGAGCGTCGGATGCGTTGGTGAAGAGCGTACCGGCAGCCGAATCGTTGGCGATTGCCCAATATTCGGTGTTGGACAGGCCGTCGCCACCGATGATCTGCGCCTTGACGGAGATGTCGTGCAACTGGCGAGCCAGCAAGCCTGCTTCCGGGTGGTAACCGCCGAAGTAGATGACTTCGACGCCAGCCTGCTTCAGCTTTGCCGTCAGGGCGCTGTAGTCCTTTTCGCCGGGGGTCAGCGAGTCGTTGACGACTTCGGTGATGCCGCCCTTGTTGATCGCTGCCTTGAAGGCATCGGCCAGGCCCTTGCCGTAAGCGCCCTTGTCGTTGAGGATCGCGATCTTCTTGTCCTTGAAGTTTTTCACGACATATTCGCCGGCAACGACGGCCTGCTGGTCATCACGGCCGCAAGTACGGAAAACGTTGGTCAGGCCGCGATTGGTCAGGTCCGGTGCAGTCGCGGTCGGCGTGACCATCAGGATGCCGTTTTCGGCCAGCGCGTCGGAAACCGGAATGGCAACGCCAGAAGTGACCGGGCCGACAACAAAGCGGATGCTGTCGCCGACAAAGCCGTTGGCGACGGATACGCCCTGCTTCGGATCGCCGGCGTCATCGCCGAGCTTCAGAACGAGCTTCTGGCCGAGAACGCCGCCGCTCTTGTTGATTTCGTCGATGGCGGTCTGCGCGCCATTCTTGACCTGCTCGCCATAGGCCGCGACCGGGCCGGTCAGCGGCGCGATGAGGCCGATGGTGATGTCCGCATGCGCGAGAGGTGCGAAGGCCAGCGAAGCGACGAAGGTCGCGGCCGTCAATGTCTTCAGACTCATGTTTGCTCTCCTTGGATGAGCGCGGCAGCGCCCTTTGAACCCGCCCGCAATAGCCTGTCTCGACGCGCAAACTGCCGTGAGGCGTTCTCTTGGAGAAGACAGAACCTATATCGAAGCCGATGATTGCCTTCGGACATTTTTTTGATCTCGAAAGCGCTCATGAGGGTATTTTCTGTAGGAATATTGCGACGATTCCGCAAGAAAATAACCGCTGCGAAGACAATTTTGACGATTTTTCGAAAATTTTGACGAGGGATAGTTGTTGCGTGGTCGCCACCAGCCTTGCGGTGATATGCGATAGGGCAATGCCAATCTGGAAGTGGAAGTTTCCACGCCGCTGACCCACATAAGCATGGCGCCTCTCATGGCGCGACACATGCCGAGGAGATGAATACCGCGTGAATGAGTATGACAATTCGAAAGCCTACTTTGACCTCTGGCGACTGATCCCCGATGGTGTTCCGATCGTGACGCATTCCAGCCGGCTCTTTCCCGTGCGTCGGGATGGCGAGCCGGCGATGCTGAAGATCGCGGTCTCGCCGGAAGAGAAATCGGGCGCAGAGCTTATGGTCTGGTGGAATGGTATTGGTGCTGCGCGCGTTCTCGAGCATGCAGACGAGGCCATCCTGCTCGAGCGGGCAACAGGTCCCCGTTCTCTCATCGAGATGGTAGGGAATGGCGGGGATGACGAGGCAAGCCGCATCATCTGCAAAGCCGTTGTGGGGCTCCATGCGTCACGCGGGACCTCCCTACCAAGTTTGATTCCTCTGGTTCACCGGTTTCGTTCGCTTGAAGCCATGGCTCATTGCGAGGGTGGGACTTTCGTGCTGTCTGCAGTCACGGCCCGCAAACTGCTGTCGGAACCCCGCGATGTCGTGGCCCTGCATGGCGACATCCATCACGGCAATATTCTGGACTTTGGGGAGCGCGGCTGGCTTGCGATCGATCCGAAGGGGCTCGTGGGTGAGCGCGGCTTCGACTACGCCAATCTCTTCTGCAATCCTGACAAAGGTATCGCCACATCTCCCGGCCGCCTTGCGCGGCAGGCGGCAGTCGTTGCCGAGGCGGCGCAGATGGAGCGCGGACGCCTGCTGCAATGGATCATTGCCTGGGCCGGTCTCTCTGCCGCCTGGTTGATCGAAGATGGCGAGGACGAGCACGTCGAGCCAACGCTTGACGTTGCCGAAATCGCAGCTGCGGAACTATCCGCGACCGGGCTTTAGGAGATCAAAGCCTCGCGCCAGGCCTGCCGATAGCGGCTCAGCCCTGCCAGCTCGGCGCGAACCGGCAAGTTTTCCGCCGCGGTGGCAGGGCGTATCCCCGCCAGCAAGGCGGCACCCTGGCTGGTGCCCGTCGAGCCGGCCAGCGCGATGACGTCGCTGTTCGTTGCGGTTGACAGGGCTTTGAGGTAGGCGCGGTTGAGCGCGAAGGGCCCCTCGACGAAAATCGGACCCCTGGCGCTGATCAGGCCGAGACAGGCTTCGGTCATGAGCGCGAGATAGAGGCTGACGGCGGCAAGGCGCTCGGCATTGTTCGCGGCGCTATCCGCGATCCAGCGCCGCTTGCTGCCGGGAAAAGGGCCAGAACCTTCAACGACGTTTGGTAGAAGCATGAGGCCCTTGCCGATTGCCGGCTCCAGCGCCGCTTCGACTGCTTCGGGAGTTGCCGCGCCGATTTCCGCCGCCAGAAGCTCGAACTCGCGGCCGCCCATGAAGCGGGAAGACGGCACGGCGCGGCCATAAGCATCGACATTGGCAAGAGTGTCGCGTGCGGGGTCGAGATGTTCGAGATCGCCGCCCACGCCGAAACTGATCACCCATGTCCCGGTCGAGACCACGGCGAAAGGCGCTTCGTTCTCGACCAGATGCGGCAGAAGCGAGGCGTTGGAATCATGGATGCCGCAATAGACAGGTATGGATTTCGTGAGGCTCATATCGACCGCAAGCACCGGCAGTACCGGCCCGAGGGCATCGAAAGCCGAGCGCACCGGCGCCATCAGCCCGCGAATGCCGAGGGTATCGACCAGAGACGAATAGTTTTGCGTCGTTGGGTTCCAGAGATCCGTGTGGCAGCCGAGCGAGGTCACCTCGTTGGCGGCAATTCCCGTGAGGCGAAATGCCCAATATTGCGGATAGGTCAGGATCGTCGCGACGCGGGTAAACTCCGCCGGGAAGATGCTTTGCTGATAGTGGATCTGCGCGCCAACATTCAGACCGCCCGACAGCTGCGGCGAAAAGGTTTCGGCAAAGACCGGGCGCAATTGCCCATAGGCTTCCTGAACCGCCTGGGGATAGATGTGCTCGTAATCGAGAACCTGCAGCGCAAGGTCGCCCCTGGCATCGAGCAGCACCGCCGAGGCGCCGTGCGTGGTGATTGAGATCGCATCGAAGCCGGGCACGGCTGCGAAATCCTTCAGCGCCTCGATGATGAAATGCCAGAGTCTTTCGATGTCGTAATGCGGGTAGGGCTCGGTCTTCAGGACGCTGTTGCTCGTCTTGAAGACGGCGATTTCGCTGCCTGTGCTCGCATCGAGCACGACGACCTTGGCGTTGGTCTTGCCGATGTCGATCACGGCGATATGGCGATAGGCTTGGGTCGCGCTCATGGCAGATGGAAGACCGAGACGAGATCGCTCTGAACCGGCGAATTGTCGGGATTGGTCGCCATGATATCGGCCATGTGCACCCACCATTTCTTCATGACGGGATGATCGGGCAGGCTCGCCATGGTGTTATCCGTCGGTCGCGTCAGCACGCCGAATAGCGTGTTCGTTTCGCGGTCGAGATGGATGGAATAGTCCCTGACGCCGGCCTGATGCAGCAGATCCACAAGCTCAGGCCAGATTTCGTCATGCCGCTTCCGGTATTCCGCCTCCATGCCCGGATTGAGCGTCATCTTGAAGGCGTGGCGTTCGAGAGCAGCGGTCATTTGGAGCTCATGGTCCTGATGCGCCGGGCGACGATCGGCAGCGCGATGGTGATGATGAGAAGGAGGCCGATGAAGATCGACATGACGATGCCCGGAACGTTGAGAAGGCCGAGGCCGAAGGTGACGAGGCCCATCACGAAGGCGGCAAGGACGACGCCGCCGATCGTGCCCGAGCCGCCGAGGATCGAGACACCACCGAGCACGACCATGGTCACCACCTCCAGCTCCCAGCCGAGCGCGATCGAGGGACGCGTTGAGCCGAGGCGCGAGGTGAGGCAGACGGCGGCAATGCCGCTCATGATGCCGGTCAGAAGAAACAGGATGAATTTCACCCGTTCGACCGGAATGCCGGAGAAGCGTGCAGCAAAATCATTGTTGCCGATCGTATAGATCTGCCGGCCGAAATTTGTCGCATGCAGCAGGATCGCAAAGGCGATCGCCAGCACGATGAACAGCACGAATTCGAACGAGAAGACCCAGACGACGTAGCCTTGGCCGAAATAGGCGAAACTGTCGGGATAGTTGCCGTAAGCCTGGTCGCCAAGCACGATGTAGGAGATGCCGCGAAACAGGCTCATCGTGCCGATGGTGACGACGATCGACGGTAGCTTCATCACGGAGACGAGGAAGCCGTTGAAGATGCCGCAGACCAGACCGACGCCGATGCCGATCGCGACGAGGCCGGGCGTGTCGACGCCGACTTGCGCAGCGGCGCCCATGGCTGTCGAGGCCAGCGCGATGATGGCTGCGACCGACAGGTCGATTTCACCTGATATGACAAGCAGCGCCATGGCAAAGGCGATCATTGCCTTTTCGGTGAAGTTGAAGGTCGCGTCCGAGAGATTGTAGGGATCGAGGAAATAGGGCGAGGCTAGCGAATTGAAAATGAAGATCGCGACCGCGACGCCGAAGAGCAGCGTTTCCCAGCTCGACAGGATGCGCTTGAGAGGAGTGCCGAGGCGATCCGGAATAACGCGCTTTTCCGCCGTTGCCGCTTGCGAAGCGTTGCTCATGCGCTTGCTCCCTCACTGGCGGTGTCTTTTGCGGCCTGATCCCGAAGGATGATGCGGCCGCGATTGCGTTCGCGCCGGGCGTTGAAGACGACCGCAAGGATAATGACGGTGCCGGAGATTGCCATCTGCGTGAATGGCGAGATGCCGATGACCGGCAAGGCATTCTTGATGACGCCAAGAAAGAGGGCACCCAACACGGCGCCGGCGACCGAGCCGACACCGCCTGCGATCGAAATGCCGCCGATGACACAGGCGGCGACGCTATCGAGCTCGAAGCCGTTGGCGATATCGACATAGGCAACGGCATAGCGGGAGACCCAGAGATAGCCGCTGAGCCCGGCGAGCGCGCCGGAGAGAACGAAGGCGAGGAAGCGCGTCCAGCCGACGTCGATGCCGGCATACACGGCGGCCACCGGATTGCCGCCGCTCGCATAGGCCGAGCGGCCGAACTGTGTGTAGCGCAGCACCAGAAACATCATCAGCACGATGACGATGCCGATCCAGGCAAGTACAGGCAGGCCGAGAAACGGCGTGCGCGGTACGTTTAGGAAGACCGGTGTGAACTGATGCGCATTGACCCAGGCGCCGCCCGACAGCACGAAGGCCATGCCGCGATAGATCGTCAGCGTGCCGAGCGTGACGACGATCGGCGGTATTTCCAAGGCCCAGACGAGATAGCCATTGATGGCTCCGAGAACCGCGCCCATCAGGATCGCCGTGATGACGAGCGCGATCAGCGGAATATCGGGATAGGCCGCGTTCAGCATCGCAACCGCCATGCCCGTCAAGGCGAGGTTGGCGGCGACAGACAGATCGATCGATTTCGTCAGGATGACGGTCATCTGGGCAAGCGCCAGGATGATGAGGATCGAGGTGTCGTTGAAGATATTGGCGAGATTGGCGGGCTCTGCAAAGCCGGCCGCACGCGTCGCGAAGCCGGCTATCATCACGATGATGATGATGGCGAGCAGTGTTTCTCGTCTTTTGAGGATGCGCGGCATCCGGCTCTCCCTATGCATTCCCCGTGGCGGCTCGTACCAGCGTTTCCGGTGTCAGTTCCTCGCGGTTGAAAAGACCGGCCGAAAGCCCCTCTTTCATAACAAGCACGCGGTCCGCCATGCCGATGATCTCGGGCAGTTCGGAGGAGATCATGATGATGCTGAGACCTTCGGCCGCCAGCTCGCTGATGAAACCATGGACGGCTGCCTTCGAGCCGATGTCGATGCCCTTGGTGGGCTCGTCGAGAATGATGATCTTCGGCTGCGTTGCCAGCCATTTGCCGATGACCACCTTCTGCTGGTTGCCGCCTGACAGCGTGCCGACGGGCACGGAAAGGGCGGCGGCGCGCAGATCGAGCCGTTCGGCATATTTGCGGGCAAGAGCGAATTCGTTGGCCGCCTTCAGGAAGCCTTTGCGCGAGGTGCGCCCGAGCGATGGCAGCGACATGTTCTGATAGATCGGCATCGGCAGCGCCAGACCGTGGCGGCCGCGCTCTTCCGGCACATAAACGATACCGGCGCCGATGGCATCCTGCGGCGAGCGCACCTGGATTTCGCGGCCATCGAGCGTAAGGCGCCCGGAGAGCGGTCTGGTGATACCGAAGAGCGATTGGCAAAGCTCGGAGCGCCCGGCGCCGATCAGGCCGTAGATACCGAGGATCTCGCCGCGACGCAGTTTGAAGGAGATATCGCGGAATTCCGTTCGGTGACAGTATTTTTCGACTTCGAGAACGGTATCGCCGAGCGCGACCGCACCCTTGGGAAAGGCGTTGCCGACATCGCGTCCGACCATCATGCGGACGATCTCGTCCTGTGGCGTTGATTTCAGCTCGCCGTGGCCGACGGCACGGCCGTCGCGGAAGACGACGAAATTGTCGGCGATCTCATAGAGTTCGTCGAACTTGTGGCTGATGAACAGGATCGCCTTGCCCTTTGTCTTCAGGCCTTCGACAATGCGGAAGAGATCATCGATCTCCTTGCGGGAGAGGGCGGCTGTGGGTTCGTCCATGATGACGATGCGGGCCTCGATCGACAAGGCGCGTGCGATCGCCACGAGATGGCGCTGCGCAATGGAGAGGTCCTTCAAGCGGATTGTGGGATCGATTGCGCTTTCAAGCGATTGCAGGAGCTCTTTCGAGCGGCTGTTCATCCTCTTCCAGTCGATGGTGCGCCAGGATGTGCGCGGCGCGTGGCCGAGAAAGATGTTTTCGGCGACGGTGAGCTCATCGAAGAGCACAGTCTCCTGATGGATGGCCGTGACGCCGGCATCGATGGCCGCCTGTGCATGGGCAAAAGCCGTCGGCTTGCCGTCGACGAGAATTTCGCCTTCGTTCGGACGATAGATGCCTGTGAGAATCTTGACGAGGGTCGACTTGCCCGCGCCGTTCTCGCCGATCAGGGCGGTGACCTTGCCGGGGTAAAGCGAAATGCTGACGCCATCCAGCGCTTTGACGCCGGGAAAGATCTGGGAAATGCCACGCATTTCCAGAATGGCCTGATTGTTCGCGGCTGGTGCGTCCGCGACAGAGCGTTGAAGGACTGTGGTCATCAGCAATGTACCGGATCAGAGAAACCAGGTCCGGCGGCTGTCGCCGCCGGAGAGCTGCGGATTCTTGCTTCGATCAGAAAACCTTGGAGAACTGATCGATGTTCGAAGCGTTGTAGACGAACGGATCGGCCATGGCGGCTTCGCCGTTTGCATCCACCTTGATCTTGCCCATGCGGCCGGCATTGATCTCGCTGCCCGGCTTGCCGTCGGTCTCGCCCTTGACGAGGCGATAGGCGATCTGCGTTGCAGAATAGCCGAGATCGATCGGGTTCCAGATCGCGAATTCCTTCGTCGCGCCTGATTTGATCGCGCCGGCCATTTCGGACGGCAGGCCGAGACCGGTCACATAAACCTTGCCGATCTTGCCGGCATCCTTGACGGCCTGCGAAGCGGCAAGCACGCCGACCGTCGTCGGGGCGACGATGACCTTGACTTCCGGATGCGAGGTCAGGAGGCCCTGGGCTTCACGATAGCTCTTGTCCGAGAGATCGTCACCATAAACCGTCGTGACCAGGTTGAGGCCCGGGAAGTCCTTCAGCTGCTTCTTCATCTCGCCGATCCAGATGTTCTGGTTGGTCGAGGTGGTTGTTGCCGACAGGATGGCGAAGTCGCCCTTGCCGCCGTCGAGATGATCCTTGGCAAGCGTCAGGCACATCTTGCCGATCAATTCATTCGACGAAGGGTTCAGCTGCAGGATGCGGCCGGCCTTGGCGACGCCTGAATCCCAGGAGATGACCTTGATGCCACGTTGCGCCGCCTTCTTAAGTGCCGGGACGACTGCATCGGGATCGTTCGCCGAGATCGCGATGGCATCGACGCCCTGTGCGATCAGCGAATTGATGACTTCGATCTGGCCTTCGGCCGTGGTCGAGGTCGGGCCGGTGTAGATCACCTGCACGCTGCCGAGATCCTTGGCTGCTTCCTGAGCACCTTTGTTGGCGGCCTCGAAGAAGCCGTTGCCCAGCGACTTCACCACGAGACCGATCTTGATGTCCTTCGCACTTGCTGCGCCGGCGAAAAGCGTTGCAGCGAGCGCAACGCCGATCGCCAGTTTCTTTGCTATATTCATGCCACTTCCTCCCAAAGTTGATAGGCTATGCTTCCCCCGCCATAGCCGCGCATTTTTATGCGACCGACGGGGAATCCTCCTCCTCGGCGTGAGCCGAAACGCCTGCGATGACAAGCGAAACGCCGGCGTCCTCGATCATGCGCACGGTCTCCGCGGTCACGCCGTCATCGGTGATGATCGTTGAAACCTGCTCGAGCGGGCAAAGGATCAGGCTGGAGCGCTGGCGGAATTTGCTGGAATCGACCATCAGGACGAGTTCGTCCGCTTGCCGCATCAGCTTCTGCTCGCTCTGGATCAGCAGCCCGTCGGCTTCCATGATGCCGAGCGGGCCGACGCCCTGCGCGCCGAGAAACATGCGGCGCGCGTAGAAATTGCGGGTCGTGTCGTTGTCGAAGGGCGAAAGGATCAGACTTTGCTCGCGATAGATCGCGCCGCCCGGTACCGTCACCGTATTCTTCGAATGCTTGACCAGATGCTCGGCAATCGCGAAGGAGTTCGTCATCACCTGCAGCCGGAAAGCCGAGATGTAGTGGACGAGCTGGAATGTCGTCGTGCCGCCATTGATGATGATGGCATCACCGGGATTGCATAATTCCGCGGCCTTGCGCGCAATTGCGCGTTTCTTATCGATATTGACCGATTCCGAAACGCGGAAGGGGCGGCCAACCAGATTACCGAGCTGCGGAGGATGGATCGATTCCGCGCCGCCGCGCACGCGCCGGATCTTTCCCTGCACATGCAGGGCGGCGATGTCACGGCGTATCGTCGCTTCCGAAGCCTCTGTCAGCTCGGAAATATCCTGAATCGTCACGACAGGCTTTTCCTGTACGGCGCTCAGAATAATGCGATGGCGTTCACGTTCGTGCATCGGTTCCTCCTTGATGGCGATTATTTCGCAAATATGACAATGTGTCAATCATAAACGATCATAAACTTTCATATTGCATTGCAACATTGTCGAATATGATCGTTTTCGATTGACAAGGTGACTGTACGTGAGCGATACCCTGCTCACAAAGGGCGGCTCCAATCGTGATGCGATCCGTCCGCGAGACTTGATTTTCAAGGGAGGATGACATGGCGGCTGACGTTCAGCTTCTAAACAACCGTTGGGATGATGCATATGCTGACGGACTCGATGAGCCGGGCAAGCTCCTCTATCGGTCGAATCTGCTCGGTGCCGACAAGCGTATCACCAACTACGGCGGCGGCAACACATCGGCCAAGGTCATGGAAACCGATCCGCTCTCCGGCGAGAAGGCTAGGGTGCTCTGGGTCAAGGGCTCCGGCGGCGATGTCGGAACCATCAAGCTCGATGGCTTTGCCACGCTCTATCAGGACAAGCTCGACAGCCTCAAGAACATCTACCAGGGCGTCGCCGACGAGGATCGCATGGTTGGCTTCCTGCCGCATTGCACCTTCAACCTCAATGCGCGCGCGGCTTCGATCGACACGCCGCTGCATGGCTTCGTGCCCTTCACCCATGTCGACCACATGCACCCGGATGCGATCATCGCAATCGCCGCCTCCAAGAATTCGCGCGAACTCACGCGCGAGATCTTCGGGGACGAGATCGGCTGGCTCCCATGGCGTCGTCCTGGCTTCCAGCTCGGTCTTGATCTGGAGTCCTTCGTGAAGGCAAATCCGAATGCCAAGGGCGTCGTGCTGGAAAGCCATGGGCTCTTCACCTGGGCCAACGACGCCAAGGAATGCTACGAGCTGACGCTTGCGATCATCAACAAGGCGATCGAATGGTTCGCAGCCAAGACGGAAGGCAAGACCATTTTCGGCGGCGCGGCCGTTCAGAGCCTGCCGCAGGCGGATCGCCGCGCCATTGCCGCACGGCTGATGCCGGAGATCCGCGGCCGCATCGGCAAGACTGAGCGCAAGCTCGGTGATTTCGACGACCAGGATGCCGTACTCGAATTCGTCAATTCGAAGAGCCTCCGCCCGCTCGGCGCGCTCGGTACCAGCTGCCCGGATCACTTCCTGCGCACCAAGATCCGCCCGCTGATCGTCGATTTCGATCCAGCCAAGCCTGATGTCGATGCCGTCATTGCCGGTCTCGACAAGGCGCTGGAGGACTACCGCGCCGATTACGCGCGCTATTACAGTGATTGCAAGCATGACAACTCACCTGCCATGCGCGACCCGAACCCGGTGATCTTCCTCGTTCCCGGCGTCGGCATGCTGTCCTTTGCCCGCGACAAGGCGACGGCCCGCATCGCCGGCGAGTTCTACGTCAACGCCATCAACGTCATGCGCGGCGCATCCACCGTTTCCGAATATCAGGGCCTGCCGGAGCAGGAAGCCTTCGATATCGAGTATTGGCTGCTGGAAGAGGCAAAGCTGCAGCGCATGCCGAAGCCGAAGAGCCTCGCCGGGCGCGTCGCTTTCGTCACCGGCGGCGCCGGCGGCATCGGTCGCGCCACGGCGGCGCGCCTGGTGGGCGAGGGCGCCTGCGTCGTTCTGGCTGACATCGACCAGGCGGCGCTTGAAAACACGCAGGCGGATTTCGTTAGGAGATACGGCGCTGACGCGGTGCGCAGCGTCAAGCTCGACGTCACCAAGGAAGATGCCGTCATCTCCTCCTTCGCCGAGGCTTGCGTTGAATTCGGCGGTGTCGACATCCTCGTGTCCAATGCCGGCATCGCGTCGTCCGCGCCGATCGAAAGCACCGAGCTTTCGATGTGGAACCGCAACATGGATATTCTCGCGACTGGTTATTTCCTCGTCTCGCGCGAAGCCTTCCGGCTGTTCCGCCGACAGAACCTAGGCGGCAACGTTGTCTTCGTCGCCTCGAAGAACGGTCTTGCATCTTCGCCGAATGCCGCCGCCTATTGCACCGCAAAAGCTGCCGAGATTCATCTCGCTCGCTGCCTGGCGCTGGAGGGTGCGGAAGCCGGCATCCGCGTCAACACGGTCAATCCGGATGCCGTGCTGCGTGGCTCGAAGATCTGGAGCGGCGAATGGCGCGAGCAACGCGCGGCCTCCTCGAAGATCGAGGTGGACGAGCTGGAGGAACATTACCGCAAGCGTTCGATGCTGAAGCTCAATGTCTTCCCCGAGGACATTGCCGAGGCGATCTACTTCCTGGCTTCGGATCTTTCCGCGAAATCAACAGGCAATATCATCAACGTCGACGCCGGCAACGCACAGAGCTTTACACGGTAATGGATTGGGAGGCGGCAGCCTCAGGGCCACCCTCGTGGTTCGAGGCCTTGCCGCACTCGCTCCGCTCTCGCGACAGCGCACCTCACCATGAGGGTGGTGTGGCGATTGCGCCAACTGACGGAGAGATCAGTCCTCACCCTGAGGTGGCCCGTAGGGCCCTCGAAGGGCGAGGGCGGGTGATGGCCTGCAGGGTCAGCGCACTTTAACGTTTTGAATGACGCATATGGGAGGAAAGAATGGCCGAGTTTAGAATTGCGCCCGATCTGGTTGCTGCAGAAAACGACAGGCGCGCCGCCGCGCTGAAATCCGATTATGAGGCCCTCGACGCCACGCTCGCCCGCCGCGGCGTCGATATCGAAGCCGTGACCCGAAAGGTCTCCGAATTTTTCGTTGCCGTCCCATCCTGGGGCGTCGGAACCGGCGGCACACGCTTTGCCCGTTTCCCCGGCACCGGCGAGCCGCGCGGCATTTTCGACAAGCTCGACGATTGCGCTGTCATCCAGCAGCTGACACGGGCAACGCCGAGGGTTTCGCTGCATATCCCCTGGGACAAGGCCGATGCAAAGGAGCTAAAGGCGAAAGGCGATGCGCTCGGCCTTGGCTTCGATGCCATGAACTCCAATACCTTCTCCGACGCGCCGGGCCAGGCGCATTCCTACAAGTTCGGTTCGCTCAGCCATGTCGATGCGGCAACCCGCGCCCAAGCCGTCGAGCACAACATCGAATGTATCGAGATCGGCAAGGCGCTCGGCTCGAAGGCGCTGACCGTATGGATCGGCGACGGCTCGAATTTCCCCGGCCAGACGAATTTTACCAAGGCGTTCGAGCGCTATCTCGCCGCCATGGCCGATATCTACAAGGCGCTTCCCGACGACTGGCGGCTGTTCTCCGAGCACAAGATGTATGAGCCGGCCTTCTATTCGACTGTTGTTCAGGACTGGGGCACCAATTACCTGATTGCGCAGACGCTCGGACCAAAGGCGCATTGCCTTGTTGACCTCGGTCACCACGCGCCGAATACCAATATCGAGATGATCGTCGCCCGCCTCATCCAATTCGGCAAGCTCGGCGGTTTCCATTTCAACGATTCGAAATATGGCGACGACGATCTCGATGCGGGCGCCATCGAGCCCTATCGGCTCTTCCTCGTCTTCAACGAACTGGTCGATGCTGAAAGGCGTGGGGTCAACGACTTCAATCCGGCTCACATGATCGACCAGTCGCACAATGTCACGGACCCGATCGAAAGTCTGATTTCCAGCGCCAACGAGATCCGCCGCGCCTATGCGCAGGCGCTGATCGTCGATCGCAACGCGCTTGCCGATTATCAGGATGCGAACGACGCGTTGATGGCATCGGAAACGCTGAAGCGCGCCTATCGCGCCGATGTCGAACCTATCCTCGCCGAAGCACGTCGCCGTGCCGGTGGCGCGATCGATCCGGTCGCGACCTACCGGGCGAGCGGCTATCGCGCCAAAGTCGCCGTCGAACGGCCGGCTTCCGTTGCCGGCGGCGGCGGAATCATCTGAGATGATCGGGTGCCGACGGAGTTGCGCCGGCACCCGATGCCCAGCTTTACCTTCCTGATTTGCTGAGTTCGGCCTCTCGCCAGGTGGACCAGCGGCGGCGCAGCTCGCCCGGGCGCAAGCCATGACCTTCATCAAGCATATCGGCTTCGACAATCCGATCCGTGCGAAAATGCCGGAAGCCTTGGCGCAGTTCGCACCATGCCACCAGAATGCGGCTCGTATCGGAATAGCCGAGGATAACGGGCCACACGACCCTTGCAGTCTCCTCGCCCGCATCGGAACGATAGCGCATCCGTAGTTTTCGTCCTTCGCGGACGGCAGCTCGCAGCATCGGCAGGTCGATGGTTTCCTCCTCGGCTCCAGAAATCACTGGCCTGGCGCCGACGCTCGGCTCGAGGATGAAAGGACGCAAATGCGCAGGCACGATCGCGGTGATCTTGGCAACGACATCGCGCGCGGCATTGGCAAGGGTCTTGTCGGCGCGCCCGGCAACCCATTGCGCGCCAAGAACGACCGCCTCGATCTCTTCAGGCGTTAGCATCAGCGGCGGCATTTCGTAGTCGGACGACAGGAGGTATCCGAACCCTGCCTCGCCCTCGATCGGAACGCGCTGGCTCATCAGATCGGCAACGTCGCGATAGACCGTGCGCTTCGAGACTTCGAGCTCATCCGCCAGCGCGGCGGCTGTTACGGGCCGGCTCGATCGCCGCAATATCTGTATGATCTGAAACAAACGGTCGGCGCGGCGCATTCCTGCTGACTCCTGCTGCCAGTATAGTGGCAGCAGACTTATGCGACAAGAGCCTTCGAGCCGTCAACGAGATGTTTGGCGGGCCTTTTGAAGGAGCCTCCGATGAAACTAGCATCTGCACGTCTAATCGCTTCCGACATCAAGAAGATGGTCGGGTTTTATGAAATGGTCACGGGTCAGTCGGCCGAGTGGCTGGCGCCGGTCTTTGGCGAGATCGTCACCCCCTCGGCAACGCTTGCGATCGGAAGCGCCGAAACCGTCGCCCTGTTTCGCGAGGGCAGTGCCGAACCCTCAGCCGATCGCTCTGTCGTCATCGAATTCCAGGTCGACGATGTCGATGCCGAATTCGTCCGGTTGAGGGGCGGGGTTGAGCTTCTCTATCGCACGCTAATATTCTAAATAGACCTACGATATCAATGTGTTGGGTTGACGTACCAGCGCAAACGCCGCTACTATTATCCTCCAATTTCCGATCACGGTGGTATCCCAGTTCTAGGTCCTGGAGGTAAATCATGGCGAAGCGAAGTGCGGTGCTTCTGACGAAACGTGTCGTCGACTCAGCGTGTCCAGATCATGACCGCTACCATATATGGGACAGCGAGCTTTCGGGCTTTGGTCTACGCGTCTCTCCCACAGGCGTGAAAACTTTCATCATCAAGTATCGAACGGATGGCGGTGGCCGATCAGCCGCCCAACGCGTTCTGACCAGAGGGCATTTCGGTCCGATTACAGTCGAGCAAGCCAGAAGAGTCGCCAAGGCTAAGCTCGGAGGTGTCGCAGCCGGTGCAGATCCGGCCGAAGCCCTTCAGATCGCGGCGATTGCCTCTTCGACCTGTGTTTATAAGCTTGGCATGGACTGTCACGGGCACCACGATCGCTACCTATGGCGAACGATACGGCTTCGCAGAACTTCCGTCCAGTGTCATGGTCTTCGGCGGCCTGATGCTGGTTGCGGTGGTCGGCCAGTGGCCAATCCTTATCTACTACGCGCTTAGCCCGAAGCAATTGGTCTTTGCAGAGCAAGCGATGATCTATGGTGCAAGGACCTATCCCTATGTGGAGATGGGGAGTATCGAACCCCGCTTCAGTTTGGCGGCGACCAGAGTTCGAACCCGAAAGAGCGAGCAGCTGGTGCTGCGATGGGACGTTTGGCCAGATTTCGAAATCTACAATCGAATATTGGAAGAGCGAACCTCACCACATCTCCACAATGAACTGCGGGCGCGCCGGATAGACGCGAAAAGGTCATCCTCGGGCCGGGTGCCCCCTTAGGCCGGAGAGTTTTAGGTCTGCCAAAAGGCAAGCTTTTGGATCGCTGCGATCAAGACGAGCCGGTTCGTCAACGAGTCTGGCATGGGCACGCAGCGCCGTATCCTTCACATCCAGCTCGATGACAACGGGATGCGGAGTGCTCCTTGTCATCGTTTTTCCCGCGTCGGAGGCTTTTCCGCCGGGATATCGATCAA
>JUHI01000033.1 GCA_000799755.1 Martinezella tropici | reverse complement strand
ACCCGCGAGCCGCTTCTTGCCCGCTTCGAGGAATTCCTTCGACCAGCTATAATACAGGCTCTCGGCGATCCCTTCGCGGCGGCAGATCGCAGCGATGCTGTCTTCGCCACGCAGGCCTTCCAGCACGATGCGGATTTTATCCTCGGCTGAATGGTGCTTGCGCGTCGCCCGGCGGATATCCTTGATCGTCTTTTCGGCCGCCGATGTCTGCGGCCCGGTTTTCTGTCTCATCTTCGCTTCCTTTGATAGAGCTACGATGAGCCGAAAATCCTCTCTTCTCAATTAAACCAATTCTGTCTCAAGGGCGCTGATGTCGGACAGTTTGATGCCCATAATCATGCGCTCCGCGTCTTTGGGAGTATGAGGATCGTGTCGTGGTCGCCGCGGGAGGTCAGATCGCCTGCGACCATAGCTTACAAGAACCGCACAATGGATATCCTGAATTTCTTGATTGCGGCAGGAAAGAATAACCTAATGATGTGTCGAGCATAGATAGTGAGGAAGCGTAGGCTCCGCTCTTAATCATGAATGACTGCGGTTATGGCTTGAGTGCAACAGCTATGTCACCCGGCCTCGTTCATCAGCAAGCCGACGAGGATTTAGTCCGAACGGCGACATCGGGGCTACCGGTGGCGTGTTCTCGATTAACTGGGAGAGGGGCGGCGGCGTCTGCGTGGGTCAAAACCTGATGAAGACACCTGTGGTCGAAAATTTACTTAGCATTTCCATGAGCTTAGATGAACTGAAACGCGAGTAGCGACGTAGCTGAGGCACGGCTATTGAATCACCCTATGCAAGATCAACAGATGCGAGGTGAAACAATGTCGAACGAACAGGTGAATTGGCTCCTGAAAGTTATCCAACCCGAGCGGAGCCTGGCATCCCTCCCTGGAGGTGCCAGTTTCGACCAGGACGCTCATGCCGCGCTGCTCGGCCTCCCAGCGGAGGTCTACGTAACTGAACTTGGCTGCTTGCAAAGGGAGGCATCGGAAGCGGCCAGCGCGCTGCTTGCGGATCAGGACGTTGGATCGATGATCGATCGCCTGCCGCTTCGAAAGGGGGACAACATCGTGGCGTTCGGCGATAGCCTGACGTCTGACCAGCAGTCCTGGGCGGTCATTCTGCGAGAGATGCTGACGACGCGCCGGGCCGCCGATGAGATTTCGATGACGATCAGCGCTGTGGCGGGCGAAACGACCACCCATGGTCTCGTTCGCTTCGGAGAGATTGCAAACTCACAGCCGGACTGGGTCTTCTTCCTGATCGGCACCAACGACGCGCGCACGCAAGGCCCGCACCCCTCAAAAACGCTTGTCCATCATGAGGAGACCGCGCGCAACATTGCGGAACTGCGTCAACGCGTTGCCGCGGAAACCAAGGCCCGCACCATCTGGATCACTCCGCCGGCGGTCAATGAGGCGCAGGTTGCCGCGCACTGGGGTCTTGCCCGGTTCAGCGTTCGGTTCCGCAACGAGGACTTGGGACGAATAGCCGAGATCGTCCGCAATGGCGATGTGCCGGTCATAGACGCCTTTGCTTCACTGGGCAGCCCGCCTCCTTCCGATCTCCTCATGGACGACGGATTGCATCTCACTTTGGCAGGCCAGAAGCGAATGGCGTTCGAGGTGATCCGTGGTTGGAGCGCACTCAGGTGAGATACCTCGTCTTCGGAGCCACCGGCAACGTCGGCTCAAGGGTAGCACAACGGCTCATTAACTCCGGGGCGCGCCCGTCCGTTTTCGTTCGCAGCGCGAAGAGAGCCAAAGCTCTGTTTGACGATCAGGTTGACATCCATGTTGGGGACCTCGACAATCCTGGCAGTTCGTTGGCCAAGGCGTTGGCCGATGTCGACGGGATTTTTTTGGTCACCGATGGACCGGATCTTGAAGAGCACGATCGAGTGGTCTCCTTTGCGGCCCGCCGGGCAGGCGTCAGCCATGTGGTCAAGCTCTCGACGCTCGACGTGCGAACCGGGATTGGGACCGGTCCTTGGCACGCACGGGGCGAGGATGCCATTCGGGAGAGCGGGGTGGCGTTCACGTTCATTCGGTCAGCCGGTTTCATGTCCAATGCCCTCAGTTGGACGCAGTCCATCCGCGGGGAGGGTATGGTGCGCTCATCGACGGGTGTGGGCAAGATCGCCTTCATCCATCCAGACGATATCGCCGCCGTTGCTACGGTCTCGCTGATGACGCGCGACTATGATGGTCAGGCACCTGTAATAACCGGCCCTGAGGCGCTGTCCTATGGGGAGATGGCGGCGGCGATAGGTAGGGCCATCGGCAACCCCGTTCGCTTTGAGGAAGTAACGGACGCACAGGCATATGCTCGGACGGCCGAATGGGCCGGGGAGGGCGCCTATGCAGATGCCCTAGTGGACATCTGGCGCGCCGTGCGCGAGAGCCGGCTTGATACGGTGACGGATGACGTCAAGCAGATAACCGGACGGGAGCCAATCTCGTTCAATCAGTGGGCCGCGGAGAATGCGTCGTCGTTTCAGTAATTTTGCGGTGAGCCGCCCTTAAACGAATTCACGTAGACCAGCACGGTGCGGATTGCCTCGCTCTTTGCGCCGGCCCGCGAGAGGGGGGCGTGCGCTCCCCCGTGCACGAGCGATTCCACCAGGCGAGGCAGCACAAAGAGCATCCGCTCCGCCTCGTCATTGCTATAGCGCGCCGGGTCGACAACGCTTGACAAGGCCTGTGTGAAGGTATGATGCAGCGCGTGTCTGAAGCCGCGAGCACTCTGCGGAACAACGGCCGCGACAACATCGTGCAGTTCGGCAACCTCAGCATGCGCATCCACCAGGCCCAAGACGAGTTCGCGTGCGAATTCCTCCAGCGAAGTCGAAGCGCAGTCAGATGTCGCTTGCGTGATGACCCGGCGCACGTCGTCGACGTGTCGGTCGTGAAGAGCTTCGAAGATCGCGCGCTTGTCGGGGAAATATTGATACAACGATCCGACGCTGACGCCGGCGACCTCGGCAATGCGATTGGTGGTAATAGCCTGGATCCCATGGCGCTTGGCCACGAGCTGGACCGCGCTGAGCACGAAGTCGACAGTCTGGCGCGAGCGTTGCTGCCTCGGCTCGCGCCGCGTAAGGGTTCTTCCGTCGGTCTGCATGCTGCCTTGCCGTGCATCGTCGCTGGGCCAAATATCGGAGTCGAGCATAACAGTTTCAAAATCCCCGAACAACGGGCCGATGCGGCGGAGTGCTGTGGCGCCGATGGTGACAACCGTTCACCAAACGGCTTGATCAGAAAGCAACTCCAGTCAATAAGTCGCGATGGATGGGATCGAACTGGAGTTGCCATCGTCAGAGTTGAGCGGGTTAGTTTTATATGTCGAACCTTGATCATAAGGAATGGGCCAGGATCAACGATATCACCTTGATAATCCATGGCACCAAGAGCCTCGCAGAGATGCGGAAGTTCTTTCTTGAGGCGATCCGGCTTCTCGTTCCATACGAAAAGGCGATGTTTTATCTTGCGGACACGAGCAGCGGCGACGTCACTTTGCACAGCCCGGTTTTCGTAAACGTCGATGCTAAGTTCGCGAAGGCCTATGAGGAATCGGTCCAGAGCGCCGTTTTCGGTAGGGTCGCGATCAACACGCATCGGTCGATCGCTTATCGCGACACCGACATCATGTCCGAGGCCGTCCGGATCAATAGCGACGTTTACAACTCGCTGCTATCTCCGAACGACGTGCCCTTCGGCGGCGGCGTTATCGTGACGAATGATGGACATCCCACCGCCGAGCTGACCCTTTTGCGCACGAAGCGACAGGGTGACTTCACCGCAAAGGACCTGTTTATATTCGACGTACTGAAGAACCATCTCGAAATACGGTTCGCCCAGCACGCCGTCCCGGCAACGGGACCAGCGGCGACGCGCGACGTCACGGCGAAGCTTGTGGCCAAGGGGCTGACCGGGCGAGAGGTCGAGATCGTCGAATTGATCGCGCGCGGCACGGACAGTGCCGACATCGCCGACAAGCTCAGCATCAGCGTGTTCACGGTGAAGAGACACATCCACAATGTTTTTGCGAAGCTCAAGGTGAAGAAGCGCACGCATCTCGTGAGCCTGTTGGCGGAGCTTTGACGAGACGGCTCGCGATATTTTCCGTGCCTCGATTCACGTGTTCCTAGTCCAGCAGGTGTAGGAAAGGTGTAGCACTCTACACCCCTCGTACCGATAAATGATCCTTCAGTTCGATTTCTGAAGCCACAGCCTCCCGATAGTTTTCGCTCGCTGGTCTCCCGACCTGGCAACAAGAAACATCAAGGGGAATTAGATGAAATCGACGAGAACATTGGTCGCGGCCACGGCGCTGCTGGCTTCGACGGCCGTTGGGGCGTTCGCCAAGGACGCATACAAGATCGCAACCGAGGGTGCCTATCCGCCATTCAATTTCGTGGATCCCTCCGGCAAGCTCCAGGGCTTCGAAATCGAACTCGGGAACGCGATCTGCGCAAAGATGGAGGCGAAATGCGAGTGGGTCATCCAGGACTTCGACGGAACGATACCCGGTCTACTGGCGGGAAAGTTCGACTTCGCGATGACGTCGATGTCGATAACCCCGGAGAGAAAGAAGACGATCGATTTCTCCGACAAATACTATTCGACCGCGGCCGTGTTCACGGTGCCAAAAAACTCGACGATTACCGACGTCTCGCCGCAGGCCCTCCAGGGCAAGACCATCGCCGCGCAGTCGTCGACAATCCATGCGGCAATGCTCGAGGATAAGTACGCCAGTGTGACCACGCGGCTGTACCCCACACTGGACGAAGCGTTCATGGACCTGAAGTCCGGACGTGTCGATGCCGTCTTCGGCGACAAGCTCGCCACTGCTCCCTGGCTGAAGTCCGAGGCGGGCGACTGCTGTCACACCGTCGGCGGCGACATCACCGACCCGTCTTTCGGCCCCGGCGTGGGCGTGGCCTTGAAGCAGGGCAATGACGAGCTGAAAGCCAGGCTCAACAAGGCCATCAAGGACGTCGTCGACGATGGCACCTACAAGTCCATCAACGACAAGTATTTCCCGTTCAGCATCTATTGATCGGAAAAGCCTCGGCGGCGTCCTCCCAAGCCGCAGACCGATTGGTTCAGAGATGATGCCGCATAGCGTCTCTCCCGACGGCGCGGGATTGAAACAGATCCCGCGGGTGGGTCACGGACCATATCGACAAATCCAAGACGAACGGAACGCGTGCGATGGAAAATCCGACACCTGCATCAACCAAGTCGCCTGTGGCGCTCGGTGCCCACGACATCCATAAATCCTTCGGAAACCTCGAGGTGCTCTCGGGCGTGTCCCTCGAAGCATGTCGGGGCGATGTTGTGGCGCTCATCGGTTCCTCCGGGTCCGGCAAGAGCACCTTCCTTCGTTGCCTGAACCTTCTCGAGGTGCCCGACAAGGGAGACATCAGGGTCGGCGACGTGCGCATAGACTTTAAGTCCGGCCCCCGAGCGAGGCGTGTGGTCTCCGACCGCCGCCAGGCGGAAGCACTCCGCCGCAGGACCTCCATGGTGTTCCAGAGCTTTAACCTCTGGCACCACATGACCGTGCTCGAAAACATCATCGAAGCGCCGATCCATGTCCACGGCCAGACGCGCAGGCAGGCCATCGAAAAGGCCCGTGAGCTTCTGGATAAAGTTGGGTTGTCCCAACGCGAGGACTACTACCCGTCTCAGCTGTCGGGCGGTCAACAGCAACGCGCCGCTATCGCCAGGGCGCTGGCGGTGGACCCGGACGTGATCCTTTGCGACGAACCAACGTCAGCCCTGGACCCCGAGCTCGTCGGGGAGGTTCTCAAAGTCATGGCTCAGCTCGCCGCCGAGGGGCGAACGATGATCGTCGTCACGCATGAAATGGCGTTCGCCCGCGATGTCGCCTCCCATGCGGTCTTCCTCCACAAAGGCAAGATCGAGGAAGAGGGTCACCCATCCCGCCTGTTTTCAAATCCATCGAGCGAGCGCCTGGAGCAGTTTCTGTCGCCCTTTCGGAATGGCGGCTTCGGCGAGCCCAGTGGCGGGAGAGGACATCCGATTTCCCCGCGAGCGGTCGTATCTTGAGGGGGAGCCCGACATGATCATATTGGGTGCCGACATCGGCGCTTGGAGCGGGCAGTTGCTGGCCGGAGCGTTGGTCAGCGTGGCGCTTGCCGTCGCCACCGTCCCCTTCGGAATGGCCGTTGGTGTAGCGGTTGCGCTTGCTAAGGATTCCAGCAATAGAGTCCTGAGCGCTTTCGGCGAGGGGTACACCACCGTTTTTCGGGGCCTTCCCGAACTTCTGACACTGCTGCTTGTCTACTATGGGCTCCAGATGGCGTTCCAGATCACGGCGGAATGGCTCGGCCTTTCGGTGACCGTCAACATCAACCCATTCGTCGCGGGCATCCTCGCGCTCTCCCTTGTCTTCGGAGCTTATTCGAGTGAAGTCCTGTTGGGGGGGCTGCGCGGCATCGAGCGAGGCCAGATCGAAGCCGCAATCAGCGTGGGGATGACCCCATTGACCGCGTTCGTCCGGATCAAGTGGCCGCAGGTGCTCCGCCTTGCACTGCCGGGACTAGGGAACAATTGGGTCGTCCTGTTGAAGGACACATCGTTGGTATCGGTGATCGCGCTCAACGATCTTCTGAGGCAGACATCGCTGGCTGTCGCGAGCACCAAGGAGCCGTTCGCGTTCTACGCAGTCGCCTGCCTTGGATATCTGTTGATGACGATTGTTTCCAACATGCTCCTGATGCTTCTCGAAGCGAGGGCCAACCGCGGCTGGAGGCCGATGTCGCCATGAACTGGGAGCTTTTCGAAAGATTCGGACCGCGACTGATAGACGGTCTGTTCGTGACGATCCAGCTCAGTGTGATCTCCGTCGTGCTCGGACTCATCCTGGCGGTGCCGCTGGCCGTAGTTCGGGCGAGACGCGGGACTTTGGGCTCGTGGTCTGCGTTTCTCTTCACCTACTTGTTTCGCGGCACCCCACTGCTCGCACAGGTGTTCCTGGTCTACTATGGGTCTGGCCAGTTCAGGCAGACGTTCGAAAACGCCGGACTCTGGTGGCTCTTCCGTGATCCCTACTGGTGCGTCCTTGCCACGTTCACCCTGAACACCTCCGCTTATCAGGCCGAGATTCTGAGAGGCGCGATCCAGGCAGTCCCGGCGGGCCAAATCGATGCGGCGAAGGCGGGTGGCATGACACCCTTTCAAATCTTCCGGCGGATTACCATCCCCCAAGCCGCTCGGCTGGCCCTTCGTCCGTTCGGCAATGAATATGTCATGATGGTGAAGGCAAGCGCGATCGCGAGCGTCGTCACCGTCTTCGACCTAATGGGCGTGGCCCGTCTCGCCTTCCAGCGCACGTTCGACTTCCAAGCCTACATCGCCGCAGCCGTCCTCTACGTCCTGGTCGTCGAGATATTCCGCAGATGCTGGGTCGCGATGGAGCGAAATCTCAACAGATACATGCCCGCGAGACACTGACAATGACATGTAAGGAGACACCAATGCCGAAATACTATCCCGTTGACTCGCTGAAGGCTCCCAAGTTCTGCGGCGTCAGGACCTTCATGCGCCTTCCTCACATCCAGACGACCGAGGACGTCGACGTCGCCTTCATCGGCATCCCGTTCGACACCGCCGGAAGCTACCGCACGGGCCAGCGTTTCGGACCGGCGGCAATCCGAAACGCCTCGGTGATGGTCCGCGCCCATAACCCGATCCAGGAGATCACGATCTTCGACTATATTTCGGGTGTGGACTACGGCGATCTGTCCGTGGTGCCCGGCAACATCGAGGAGACTTACCGTCTGATCGAAGAGGGGCTGCAACCCATCCTCGACGCGGGTGTAATCCCGATCTGCCTCGGCGGCGATCATTCGATCACCTTGGGCGAGCTGCGCGCCGTCGCGAAGAAATATGGCCCGGTCGGGCTGGTCCACTTCGATGCCCATGCAGACACCGATGACGAGCCCTTCGGCCTCAAGTACAATCACGGAACGCCGTTCCGTTGGGCGATCAAGGAAGGTCTTCTCGACGTCGACCACTCGATTTCGGTCGGCATCCGCGGCTCCATGTATCATCCGAACGAGGTCAAGGACTCCGAAGATCTTGGGCTGAAGGTCATTACGGCCGACAAGATGCGGCAGCTCGGCATGGCGGAAGTCACCCGGCAGATCAAGGAACGGGTCGGCGACAAGCTCGTGTTCTTCACCTTCGACATCGACTTCATCGATCCGGCTTACGCGCCAGGGACCGGGACCATCGAGCCGGAAGGCTTCACGAGCCACGAGGCGCTTGCGCTCGTCCGGTCGATCAAGGACCTCAACTTCGTGGCGTTCGACGTGGTCGAGATGCTTCCGGAGTTCGATCCATCGATGATCACCGCAAACCTCGCTTCCCATGTCGGATACGAGTTCGCGACCATCGTCGCTCTGCACAAGAAGAACGGCGCGCCTTATCTCGCTAAGCTCAAGTAATCCTCGGGAGCCGACTATGCTGGATTTCCTCCGCGCGGAAATGCCGAAACTGACGGCGATGCGCCGTGAGCTTCACGCCAATCCGGAGCTGTCGCTGCAGGAGCGGTGGACTTCCGGGTTCGTCGCCGCGCGCCTTAGGGAATACGGCATCACGGTGGTGGAGGGTGTCGGTGGCCACGGGATCGTCGGCGTCGTCCAAGGCAGTGCGTCAGGCCCCGGCGTGGCGCTCCGTGCGGACATGGATGCGCTGCCGATCACCGAGGAAACGGGGCTGTCATATTCTTCGTCTCGTTCCGGCGTGATGCATGCCTGTGGCCATGACGGCCATATGGCGGCTCTCATCGGCGCCGGCGCGGCGTTGGCTAAATCGCGCGATTTCGTCGGCAGCGTCCACCTCGTCTTTCAGCCCGCCGAGGAAATGTATGGCGGTGCTCAGATAATGATCGACGATGGCCTCCTCGAGCGCTTCCCCAGCCGCCAGATTTTCGGGCTCCACAACTGGCCGGGTTTACCCGTGGGGGAGGTGATGGTCCATGACGGTCCGGTGATGGCGGGAGCGCGGGACTTCAACGTCGCCTTCCGGGCGCACGGCGGTCACGCGGGGATGCCCCAGACGACGGGCGACCCGATCCTTGCGGCAGGCCATTTCGTGACGGGACTGCAGCAGGCGGTCGCGCGGGCGGTCGATCCGTGTGACCCGGCGGTGGCGACCGTCGCCATGATCCAGGGCGGCAGCGCTCACAATGTCATCCCCGATCTCGTCAGGCTGCAGGGGACGCTCCGTGCTTTCGACACGGCGACGCTCGGGCTGCTTTGCAAGCGGCTCGAAGCGGTCGCGGCAGCTGCCGCGAACATCGCCGGCAGCATGTCGAAAGTCGATTACGAGGACTTCATGCTCAGCCCGGTGGTCAACACGCCCACGGAGCGCGATCAGGTGCGCGAAGCGGCCCGGCGAGGAGGCCTCGCCATCCACTCTGGCCGAGCCGTCCCATCCATGGCAGGGGACGATTTCGGCGCCTTTCTGCAGCACCTCCCTGGCGCATACGCCTGGATCGGAAACGGTGACGGTCACCGATCGGCGCACCTTCACCAGTCGAACTACGATTTCAACGACGATATCATCGTCCCTTCGGCAGCGCTCCTGGTGGAAACCGCCCGCGTCGCGCTCTCGTCGGCCCAATAGACGGAGAAGTGAAATGAAAGGCATTGCGTCCGTCGCTCTGCAGAACCTCAAGCGGCCCGGTTTGCTCGAATCCCGCGCCTATCTCCATGGCGACTGGCATTCGTGCCGCCGCTCGTTATGACCAAGGCCGAAGTCGACGAGATCGTGACGATAGCTGAAGCCGCGGTTCACGCTGTGATGGATGAGCTGGCCAGAGAAGGCGTGAAGCTCGCATAGGTTCCTTGAAATGCCCCGCTCGTCGACTGTACTCGCTGGAGTGCCGCCGGGTAGGGCGCTTTATTCGCGTCCGCGGGAGACCACATTGACCGAAGAGTGCATTGACGTCGTTTCGAGGATCAGGCGAGAACATGACTCGCTCGGAGATGTCGACGTCGACATCGATGCCTATTATGGCGCCCAGACTGCGAGGGCGATGTCGAACTTCCAGATATCGGGCATACCAATCTCATACTATCCGGTATTCATCAGAGCATTGGCCCATGTGAAGAAGGCCGCCGCGCTCGCGAATTGTGAGCTTGGAGACCTAGATGGTTCAAAGGCCGCAGCTATCGCCAAAGCCTGCGATGAAATTGCGGCCGGGATGTTTGCCGACCAATTCATGATCGACATGTTCCAAGGTGGCGCAGGAACGTCGACCAATATGAACATGAACGAAGTCGTGGCCAACCGGGCGCTTGAACATCTAGGGTTCGACAAAGGGCGCTTCGACATCCTCCACCCGAACAACGACGTCAATCTCTCTCAATCCACAAACGACGTCTATCCCACCGCCATCAGGCTGGCACTGCTCCTCAGCTATCGGGAACTCTCATCGTCGATCGACGGATTGTCATCTGCCTTCGAGGCGAAAGCCAACGAATTCAAGGATATTCTCAAGCTGGGGCGAACACAGTTGCAGGACGCCGTCCCCATGACCTTGGGCCAGGAATTCAAGGCCTTCGCAGTTACGCTCCGTGAAGACATCCTTCGTCTCTACGACGCAGCCCGCCTCCTCAGGGAAGTCAACCTCGGCGGCACCGCTATCGGTACGGGGATTACGGCCGATCCCAGATATGCGACTGTCGTCATTCCAAAGCTGGCCGAGGTGTCAGGCGTGGAATTGGTTCCGGCTGCCGACTTCATCGAGGCCTGCTGGGACACGGGAGCCTTCGTGCTCTTCTCGGGAACGCTCAAGCGAACCGCGGTCAAGCTTTCTAAGATTTCGAACGACCTGCGACTTCTGTCGAGCGGTCCGCGCGGAGGCATCGGCGAGATCAACCTTCCGCCCATGCAACCAGGGTCTTCGATCATGCCGGGCAAAGTGAACCCAGTCATTCCCGAGGTGGTCAACCAAGTCGCGTTCCAGGTTATCGGTGCGGACCTTGTCGTGACCCTCGCGGCGGAGGCGGGACAGCTTCAGCTCAACGCCATGGAGCCTGTCATTGTTTTCAACCTGCTTCTATCCATCGCGCTTTTGACGAATGCGATCGACACGCTGCGGACGAAATGTGTGGTTGGGATAACAGCTGACGAAGACCGCTGCAGGCAGCACCTGGAGGCTGGCACCGCCCTCGCGACCGCGTTGACATCGGTAATCGGCTACGAGGCGTCGGCTAGTCTGGCCAAAGAAATCCTTGCGAGTGGGAGGTCGCTCAGGGAACTAGCTGAGGATGCCGCGGGACTTCCCAAAGACGTGGTTGAGCAATTACTTGACGTGAAAGGTCTTACGAGCGCTTCGCGACTAAGGCGACAGAAGCCCTAATCTCCTCGTGCAGCAACTAGACCATCATCTCGGCTGTTGCGCTCAAAGCAGACGTTAAGCCGTCGGAAAGCCGCTTTTTGCGAGAGATATTTGCGGCACGGATTTTCCTGTGTGAACTGGCGTCGCAGAATGACCCCACCCATCTTTGAAATAACAACGGTTTGCCACGCCGATTAGCTCCTAATCACCGCGCCGATTCACATCCAGGGTCCAGTCGATCGTGAGCTACCTTCATTTCACTCGACTTCTGTTCGGCCTCGCGCAAGGTTGCACAACTAATATTACTGCACCCTAGGATGTTGCCGCAGGCGAGTCGAAAATGACGAATTCCATCAGTACGGACAAGAAGCATAGCTCTCTATCGAATGCGAGCGGCAATAGCTCCAAGGCGAGCAAGCGCCTGAGTGTCCAAGATGTTTTCCCTCCCTCTGTCGGTTCGAGTACATTCTCCAAGACATCAAGCACCGCGGGTGCAAAAAAGCCAACACCAGTCACCCCAACGCCTGAAATAGCGACAAGCGGGTTTATGGCGTCATTGAAGGCAAAGCTCTCGACAACGTCAGATGATCCAGAAAGCTACTTACGCTCGCAATCTATGTTGAGCGCCTTGAAGGCAGGCAAGCTGACCGTGACCGACGCTACGCAGGGTAAGGAAATAACTGCCTGGGACAGCGACACAAAGGGAAAGCCATCCAAAGCGGATAATGTTGCCAAAAGCGATTGGGTCACGTTCCTGAATGATCATCTCAAACGTGACGACCATGGCGCATTCCAGAAAACGATGGACGGCAGCTACGTGGACAAGCAACCCGGGGAAAATGCTTACTTTGGAAAAGTTGCAGGGAAATATTATTATGTGACCTGGCCAGGCAGCAAGACATCCGTGTAGAGCAAGCTTCCTCGGAAATGGTGTCAATCAAGTCCGGGTGCCACGGTAAGAAAGCGGAAGAAGGTAGCCTGGGCGTTCTCACACAGCACGACTACAACCGATGTTTTTTATTTCGTAAGATTGAGGTAAGAAGCAGTGCAGCTTTGTACTGTATCCACAGAAGAAGGCCATTGATGAAATGCAAGTTTCTTCTAACAGATACACCATGCAAATCGCTTTATCTTCGCAACCCGCTTCGATCCTAAGCGATGTCGGGTTGATGCAAGACAACGAATCGAAGAATAAAATCGCGACTGAATGCGCAGCTGTCGGCAATAGCAACTCCCTGAGCTCGTCGACATCATCATTGCAGTCCCCGCTGGCCATTTCCGCTCTGGACAAGGCTGCAACGAGAACCTCGTTCAATTATAGTGGCCCAAATCTGGCTGTCGTCACAGCTACCAACGACAAGGCAATAGCCTCGGGGTTGAGCGGCGGCTACAATCCGAACGACCCCAATTTCATGAATGCCGCCAATGCCATCGCCGGTGCCCGCTATGAAGGTCGCCTGACTGGGGAAGTCACCTCAGATTTCCTCTCCAACGTTCAGAACTACCACAATTTGTCAGATGCCATCGTTCAAGGAATGCAAGCTCGCTTGAGTTCGATCGCCGTTAGCACCTCCGACCAGGCAGGCTCGGCATCCTTGTAAAAGGACTTTGTCGACAATCGCGTTGGCGGCCGAAGGAACGATGAAAACTTTCAGCCAGATTTTTGATGGGCCCCGCGAAGCGGCGCCGTCTTCAGGGCGAAGTTATTCTTCGGCCACTCAAACTTTGGCAACACCGGCGCTCAGAATGGCAGTTCTCGCGCTGTAGCTTTCCCATGTGAATTTCGGTTTACTAGGCCGTTAGCGGACCGCTAATCAGATTAACCAGGCGTTCAGCGAAAGCGTGTTGACCTGTTTAGCTACGAGTCTAGTCTCTTCGTCATTCCATGTTTCTCGATGCGCGAGAGCCGATCGCATTGTAAACGCGTAAAGGATTTTAAAAAGCAGTTTCATTGGCTATGGAAGCACAAAGCTCCGCACCGGGCGACGATCTTGAGAGAAGCAAGGCGCCAGCGGTGCGGCCATATGCCATTCTTGCCCGGAACGCGAGGACAGCGCCATATTCCGTCACGGCCCGGGCAAGCAGGTGTAACTCGTTCGCAGGGGGGTGGGCGACGATAATCGACCATTTGTAAATGCCCCTATCGGACAACATCCCAGCAATTCATGCCCGATCGCGCCGAAGTTTCATCCGCGGGGCCGGACATGTGATGATGCGCCATCAGACCGATAGTTCGATCACCAGTACGCCGTAGCCAGCGAGTTCGGCCGAGTCTGATATCGCTTTGTTGGTTAGCAGTTCGGTACCTGCAGGCAGATTGACGATCTTCGTTTCGTGCTCCGTATTGAGGACGAACAGCAGCCTCCTGCCGTCGCCCTCGCGTAGCGACACTTCGACGCCTGCTGGCAGATCCTGCACCAGCGGCGTGGCAACGCTGTCGCCGACGAGAAGCTCGCGAATGACCTCCGCAAGTGGCGCCGTCAGGTAGGTGCCAAGATAATAGACCTGACCGTTGCCATGACGGCGGCGGGTCAGCATCGGCGTGCCCTCCAGGAAGCGATCGGACCAGGAGCCAACGGTCTCGGTGTCCGCCGTTATCTCCAGCTTCTCGTAGAGATGGCCCGCTTCCAGCTGACGATTGCCGATCGTGTAGGCGTATTTGCGCGAGGCCGAGGTTGTCGGCGGTCGTGGCGATGGCTGGTGGCTGCCGATACCGCCCTCGCGGAAGCCGGTAAACAGGCCGTCCGCGCCTGGTCCCGAAATCGGGCCGAATTCATAGACGCGTACGCCCGAAAGCTCCGAGAGCGCCTTGCCCGGTGCCTGGGTGCGGATGATGTGGTTGTTGTCGTCACGGGTTCCGGTCATTGCCGACAGGATGAGCGTGCCGCCATCGGCAACGAACTTCTCCACGGCTGGCGACCACTCCTCCCTCCACATGACCCAGTGGGGAACATAGAGGGCCTTGATGCGTGAGAGATCGTCTTCCGGATGGATGAAGCCGCAGGCAACACCGGCCTGATAACATGTGCGGTGCAGATGGGCAGCATCCTGCATCGGGCTCGGCAGGCCGATCGCATACGTCTTGTAGGCTTCCTGATTGTCGAAATCCGCACCGGCGATGGCAATATCGATACGGACGGTGGTGCCGAGAAGCTTGTCCTCGATCTTGCGGATGTCGGACGCGAATTGCCTGGCCTCCTCGTAACGGCGGCGCGGCACGTCATCGTGATCGATAATGCCGTTCCAGTAGATTTCGGCGCCGAAATGCGCTGGCCGCCAGCGGAAGAACATCAGACCGTCAGCGCCGCGCGAAACGGACGTCATCGCCATGCGGCGCATCTCGCCGGGCTCCGGTACGGAGGAGGAAAAGCCCGGCTGGCTGCCGAGGCCCGACGCCTGTTCCGGAACGATGAAATTGCCGGAATAGGCGCGGCATTGGTCGAGATGGAAGGCCTGCGTAATCGCATGGCCGCCACCGCGGCGCATCTCATCATAGAGAAACGGATAGATGTCGAAGCCGATGAAGTCGAGATCCTGGCCGAACTGGCTGCGGAAATTGATATCTGCGAGGTTGCCGAGATTGTGGAAGATGAACCATTCAGAATTGGTGACTCTCAGGATCTCCACCTGATCGTGCTGGAAGAGGGCCGTCGCGAAGGCGAGGAAGCGGTGATAGTCCTGTGCGTGACCGGGGCTCGAGAAGGACGGATTCATCGGCTTCGGAAAGACGATCTGGTCGAAGGTCTGGTACGCCGTTGCCCAGAAGTCGCCGCCCCAGGCAAAGTTCAGCGCGTCGATCGTTCCATATTTGGCGCGGCAGAACTTCTGGAATTCGATGAGCGCCGAAGGCGAATAGCTCTCAGACGTCGTTGTGTTCAGCTCGTTATCCGTCTGCCAGCCGATGACATGAGGATTGTCGCGGTAATGCTCGGCCATGGCACGGGTAATGCGCTGGCTGTGTCGGCGCAGTACCGGGCTCGTCGTGTCGCAATGCTGGCGTGATCCATGGCTTGCCTGCCTGCCATTGGCATCGACGCGCAGGACCTCGGGGTACTTTGCCGTCAGCCAGCGCGGCGGCGTTGCTGTCGGCGTGCAGAGAATGGTCTTGATACCGTGTCTGGCCAAGCCGGTGATCGCCTTGTCGAAGAGCGAGAAATCGAAATGGTCCTCATGCGGCTCCATGATATGCCAGGCGAATTCCGCCATGCGAACCGTGTTGAAACCGGCGGCGGCCATGCGTTCGGCATCGCGGTCCCAATAGCTCTCGTCGACATGTTCGGGATAATGCGGCACGCCGACCATAAAGCCGTCGAGGTTGAGCGTCCGCCAGACCGAGAGCGGCTTTCTTTCCAAAACTTTCATGAGATCACAAGCTTTCCTTACAGAGAGGCAATGATGGGCTTCGGCCGGCTGAGGGTTCTGCCATCGGGGCCGAAGAGGTAGAGCGAGGACGTGGAGGCGGACAGTTTGACCTGCTCGCCGGCCGAAAACCCGGTCGCATTGCCGAGCTGAATGGTGAAATTGCGCGTGCCGCTTTCAGAACCGATCGTGGCAAGCGGGCCGCCGTCGACGTAGAGAATGGTTTCGCGGCCGAGTTGCTCGACGAGGCGGACTTTGCCATCGAATGAAATGGCGGCGTCCGGGATGGAGGCGCCGATCTTCAGCGATTCCGGCCGGATGCCGAGGGTGAGGCTCGCTTTTGTTTTGAGGTCACCGACATCGGCCACCGGAACCTGGACTGTCGTGGCAGCACCTTCGAGCGCGACTTCGGCCACGCCGTCACGAAGGGAAACGAGCTTTGCGGTAACGAAATTGATCCGTGGCGCGCCGAGAAAGCCGGCAACGAACTGATTTGCCGGGTTGTGATAGAGACGAAGCGGCGCGCCTTCCTGTTCGATGATGCCCTTGTTGAACACGACGATACGGCTTGCCATGGTCATTGCCTCGACCTGATCATGCGTCACATAGATCATCGTCGAGCCGAGCTGCTGATGCAGCGTCGAAAGCTCCACGCGCATTTGTGTGCGCAGCGCCGCATCGAGATTGGAGAGCGGTTCGTCGAAGAGGAAGACCTCCGGCGAGCGGGTAATGGCACGGCCGATGGCGACGCGCTGGCGCTGGCCACCAGAAAGTTGCTTCGGGCGCTTGTCGAGTTGGTCGGAAATTCTGAGGATTTCGGCGGCGCGCTTGACGGCGGCGTCGATCTCGGCTTGCGGACGCTTGGCCATCTTCAGGCCGAAGCCCATGTTCTCAGCGACCGTCATGTGCGGATAAAGCGCATAGGACTGGAAGACCATGGCGATGCCGCGATCACCCGGCTCCTCGCGCGTTACATTGCGGCCGTCGATCCAGATCTCACCCGAGGAGATGGTCTCGAGCCCGGCAATCGTCTTCAGCGTGGTCGACTTGCCGCAGCCCGACGGGCCGACCATGACGATGAACTCCCCCTTGTCGACGGAGAGGTTCACCGAACGCAGGGCATGATAGCCGCCATAATATTTGTCGACATCGATCAGCTGTACATGGCTCATGAATAATACTCCAAATCGTCTCAAACGGCGCTGAGCGCGTCAGCCCTTGACGGCGCCCATGGTCAGGCCCGCGATGAAATGCTTCTGCATCAGGAAGAACATCAGGACCGGCGGAACGGCGACGAACAAGGTTGCCGCCGCCACGATGTTCCAGGCCGAGGTCCATTCGCCCCTGAGGTTGTTCAGGCCCGCCGTCACCGGCTTCACGACGTCGCTCTGGGTGAGTACGATCGCCCAGAAATAATCGTTCCAGACGAAGGTGAAGATCAGGATCGCAAGGGCTGCAAGCGCCGGCCGCATCAGCGGTATGACGACATGGCGCATCGTCTGCCAGGGGGACGCGCCTTCCGCACGCGCGGCCTGGAACAATTCGTCAGGCAGTGCCGCGATGAAATTGCGCATGAACAGGGTCGCAAAACCCGTCTGGAAGGCGACATGGAAAATGATTAGAGCGAAATAGGTGTCGTAAAGGCCAACCGAGACCATGAGGTCGCGCACTGGGATCATCATGATCTGCGCAGGCAGGAAGTTGCCACCGACGAAGAGCGAGAAGAGCAGGGCATTGCCGCGAAAATTGTAGCGCGCGAGCACATAGCCGGTCAGCGTCGACAACACGAGCACCAGCAGCACCGAAGGCAGGGTAATGATGAGGCTGTTGATGAAATAGCCCCACATGTTCGTCTGCTGGAAGATGGACTGGAAGTTCTCGATGAGATTGAAGTGCTCTGGCCATGTCCAGTATTTGCCGGCCATGATTTCATCGGCCGTCTTGGATGCCGTCAGCATGACGGCAAGGAGCGGCAGCAACCACAATATGAGAATGAGGCCGACGAAACCGGCATAAAGGCCGCGGAGTGCCGGCTTTTCTTCGGGGATAGGGCGAGGATACATCAGCGCGTCTCCCGTTCCATGCGCACCATGACGCGCAGATACCAGGTGATGAAAACGATCATGATTGCGAAGAGGATAGTGGCGATCGCAGCGCCGTAGCCGAAGCGGTAGGAAAAGATCGACTGCTCGTACATCTGGTAGGCGAGCACCTCGGACGAGCCGAAGGGACCGCCCGATGTCATTACCGCGATCATGTCGAATGATCGCAATGCACCGACGACGGTAACGGCGAGGGCGATGAAACCTACCTGGCGCAACTGCGGCAGGACGACATGCCAGAGCATATTCCAGCCGCGCGCCCCGTCGACACGTCCTGCCCCGATGATGTCGGAGCTCAGGTTGTTGAGGCCGGCGAGAAAGAGCACCATGCAAAATGCGATCTGCGGCCAGAGCGCTGCTATAACCACGGCGAAGGTGACGAAATGCTCGTCTGCGAGCAGGGCGGGCGCCGCAGCACCGAAGAGGCTGAAGATGAGGGCGAGAAGTCCGTAATTCGGATCATAGACCCAGCCGAAAACGACGCCGACCGTGACGGTCGCCAGCACGAGCGGAATGAAGAAAAGCGACTTCAGGATCCGCATGCCGGCGATCTGCTGGTTGACGAGCAGCGCCAGCGCCAGTCCGAGCGGCGGTGCCGCCATGAACATGACCAGCCAGATGATGTTGTTCTTCAGCGAGACGTAGAATTGCGGATCGGCGAAGAGTTCAAAATAATTCGCCAATCCCACCCAGGTCTTCTGCCCGACACCGTCCCAATCGAAGAACGATATCCAGATCGATTCCACCGAGGACGCGATGATGATCGTCCCGAACAGGATGCATCCCGGCACAATGAAGAGAACAGGCGTCAGCCAGTTCCTGTGCTTTTTCCACATGGCTCAGACTTCTTTGTTCGATAATTCAAGGCGCCTCATGAGGCCCACATTCTGGAGGTGCGCGCGGCGAGAATCCGGGCCGCAAAATCCGTGACCCGCCGCGCCTTGGTCCGGGAGGACTATTTGAAAATGCGCGCGCGCGTCTTTTCGAGCCGCGCCAGAATCTGGTCGCGCCGCTCGGGCTTGACCGTGAATTCCTGGAAGCCCTTCATGCCGTCCTGCGCCATGTCGGGATCGGTGTCGCGGTCATAATATTGCGATGTTCCCTTCACGCTCTTGAGCGATTCCACGGCGACATTGACCATGGGATCCTTGCTCGGCGGGCAATCGTTGCGCGGCGGAATGGTGCCCTCGGCTTCGAGGAATGCGCCGAGATTTTCCGGCTGATAGAAGTAGGCAAGGAAATCGCGCGCGCCCTGGCGGTTTTTCGCCTTGGCGGGGATATGCACCGAGTTCACCGAGAAATCCTCGTAGCGTTCGACGCCGGAGGTGATTTCCGGGAAGGGGGCGAAGGCGAGCTGGTCGTGGTCGCTCGCCGGGAAGGCGGATTTGATAAAGCCGCCAAGATCCATCATCGCCGCCTTCTTCTGCGCCAGGGCGGCGCCCGCCTGCTCCCAGCCGAAGGACGGCCCGCTTGCGGAGAAGAAATTGGCCTTGATGAGTTCTTCCCATTTGTCGAAGACCGGCTTCAGCATCGCGTCAGTATAGGCGATCTTGCCTTCCATTAGGGCAAGATGCTTGTCGAGCCCGTTGATGCGCAGGTTCATGTGGTCGAACCAGCCGCCGGTCGGCCACAGTTCCTTCGTGCCCATGCTGATCGGGGTCATGCCGGCGGACTTTGCCGCTTCGCCGAATTTCAGGAAGTCGTCCCAGTTCTTCGGCGCCGTCCAGCCCTTTCCGGCGAAAACGTCCTTGCGATAGAAGAGGCCCCAGAGAATGCCGCCAAGCGGCAGACCATACTGCTTGCCGTTGACGGTGACGGCCGTCATGGTGGCGCCCAGCTTATCGCTGTAGCCCTCCTTTACGAAGAGGTCGGAAATGTCGTCGAACAGTCCGCGGTCGACGAAAGCCTTCATTCGGTTACCGGAGAACCAGAAGCAGATGTCCGGGGCGCCCACGACCAGGTAGCTGCGGATGGCCGTCTTGTGGGCCTCGTGATCCATATTGTTGATGGTGACTTTCGTTCCCGTCCTCTTGGTAAAGTCGGCCGCAATGCGCTCCAAGACCGTCCGCTGATCGGCATTGCCGATATCCGAGATGATGGTCACTTCGCCGCCATTGGCAATTGCCGGGCGATAAAGGGCCGTAGCCGCCAGGGCGGCGCCCGTACCGATCATGAACTGGCGCCGAGACGCCCTGATTGCGTTGATGAGTGAAAGCTCGTTCTTCGATGCCATCTTTTCCTCCCGAGGCATATCAAATCCAGGCCCGCCCACGGATGTAGGCAGCCGCTAACCTTCAGAAATTTTGCAATAAACCAGCATTTCCGCTTGCGCCGATGCAAGCGGACATTCCTCCATTGCCTTGTGCCATTGCATACCGTATCTTCCGAGAGGCAACAATAGTTAATTTACAAAATAAATTTAAAGGAACACCGTGCGCGGCAACCCTAGTACCTCCCGAGCCCTTAACCGTCGGCTCATCCTCAACCTGCTGCGAAACCGCGGGGCTATGCCGCGTGCCGAAATCGCCACTGTGACGGGCCTCAGCCCGGCGGCGGTGACATTCGTGGTCACGGAATTGATTGAGGAGGGGCTCGTCGTCGAAGGAAAGGCGCAGACGGGCGCGACGGGACGCCGGCCGGTGCCGGTCGATATCAACTATGACGGCCATCTGGCAGTTGGATTCAAGCTTCGCCACGACAGCATCGACTGCGTCCTGACCGATCTCGCCACGACGCCGATCGCGTCTTTCGATATGCCTGTGCCGGACACCTTGCCGGAAACGATGGTCGAGGCCATCGCGACGGCGATCCCGAAGCTTCTGGCTGATGCCGGCCGCAGCGGCTCGCCGGTCATGGGTGTCGGCGTTTCCATCCCCGGCGAGGTGGATGCGGTCAGGGGTATCTGCATCCAGAGCCCGCGCTTCGGCTGGCGCAATCTCGCGTTCCCCGAATTGCTGCGTGAGCGAGTTCATGTCCCGGTCTGGATCGATGACGACATCAGCGCCTTCACCGTCTCGCAGCGGCTCTTCGGTGCTGGCCGCAACTACAGCAATTTCGCAACAATTGCGGTGGGCACCGGGGTCGGATCATCGCTGGTTATGGGTGGAGAAATATATCACGGAAGCCATGGTCTGGCCGGAAAGCTCGGTCACGTCATTACGGTTCCCGGCGGACGGCTTTGCGAATGCGGAAGAAGAGGCTGCCTCCAGGCACATGCCGCCGAACCGGCAATGATCGAAGAATGGGGCAGGCGTCGCGGCAGAGCGGCGACGCGCGATGAGTTCGTGGCGGCAATCGAAAGCCACGATGGGGACGCTGTAGAAATTATGGGCCAAGCCGGCGAACTGATCGGGCGCCATCTGGCGGATCTGGTCAATTTGTTCGATCCGGAAGTGCTCATTGCTGGCGGCGAAGCCATGCAGTTTGGCGATGTCATTCTTGAGCCCATCCGGCGCTCCATGGCACAACATATTTTTCTGAACACGCCTGAATTGCTTCCGGATTGGGTGCCGGGTTCATGGGCGCGTGGCGCTGCCGCTCTGGCGACGCAGCATGTCTTTGATCTGGATGTCCAATAAGTAGGCAGGCCCTCCCACAACAACGCGGTCAACCGCGTGTGAATCGGCGTTGCCGAATGGCCCCGCCCATGTTTGAAATATCAATAGCTTATGACGCCGATTTGCCCCTAATCATTGCGCCGATTCACAACCGGGTTCGTAGTGCGCGTCTGATGATGGCGGCAATCTTAACTGCGTGCTTCGCAAAAGTTGGACAGGGTTTCCGTTAGATCCCGGAATGGCCAGACTTTGGCGAAGCCCGCAATGTTGGCCTTCGGCGGATCAATCGCGGATTTCTCCGCTACATCTCGGCTAAAAGACGCCCGCTAAGAAGAACTCTCCCCCATCCGCGCAATCGTTAAGATCTGTCAGCCGGCGTCGTAGCGCACTCGAGCGTCCTGAATGATATCCTGATTGGTGTCGGCCCAGGTGACGAGCGCCATCACCGGCGCAAGCAACGTCCGTCCGACATCGGTCAGTTCGTAGTCGACGCGAGGCGGGATGGTAGGAAATAGCGATCTCTTCACCAGCCCGTCGCGCTCCAGTCCGCGCAACGTCAGCGTCAGCATCCTTTGCGAGATGCCGTCAATACGGCGACGCAACTCATTGAAACGGACAGGACCATCCTTGAGCGTGGCAATGATGTACAAGCTCCACTTGTCGCCGACCAGATCAAGGATTTCCCGGACCATCCGGCAGTCGTAACCATCGCCGGGGGTAGGAAAATCAGTGTGACTGAGTGCCATGAATGTGCCTTCTTGCGGGAATTTTCCCAGTTACCATAATAGTGTCAGTAACTATTAATTACCACGAAACCCTGCAAGGAACAATCATGACCAACACTCTACTCGTCACCTCAAGCCCGCGCGGCGCTGAGGGCTTATCTACGCGTTTTGCAACCGAGATTGCCGAAGGGCTCAAGGCCCGCTCCGGCGGTACGATCACCGTCCGCGATCTGGCTACCGAGCCACTGCCGCATATCACGCCGGCCTACATCAATGGCCGTATTGCTTCGCCGGAGGCTCGCACCGCGGAACAGGCGGAAGCCGTCAAGCTTGCCGAAACGCTGGTTGGCGAAATCCGAGCCGCCGATATCATCATCCTCGGCTCCAGCATGATCAACTTCGGCCCGTCCTCTTTGCTCAAGGCGTGGTTCGATCATATCATCTGGCCGGGCGTGACTTTCGGCTATGGCGAGACCGGTCCAATTGGGCTGGTGCCCAACAAGAAGGTCTATCTCGTGACGGCAACCGGCGGCGTGTTCTCGGAAGGAAAGTATGCCTCGTTTGACTTCCAGACAGGATATCTGCGCCATCTGCTCGGCTTCATCGGGCTGACCGATGTCGAGCTCGTGCGCGTCGAAGGCACCGTCTTGGGACCGGATGTCGCCAACGCAGCCATTGCCGCCACGGAAGCGCAGGTTCGCGCCGTGCTCGAACGCGCCGCGTAAGCGATAAGAACAAGCTCACGCACTGGAACATGGTCTGACAACAACTGCTCCAGTGCGTGAAAAGTCGCTGGGCGGATCGGCCCCTGCTGGCTCAATGACAAGGAACACTCATGAAAATCTCTCTCTTCGGAGGCACAGGGCCGACCGGGAAATACATCATCCGCGAGGCGCTCAGCCAAGGATATAAGCTGTCCGTCTACACACGTGACGCCGGCAAGGTGTCCGAGTTTGCAGGAAAGATCGAAGTCGTCGTCGGAGACCTGCAGGATACAGCTGCCATTGCGAAGTGCGTCGAGGGCGCCGACGCGGTGATCAGTGCGCTCGGACCCAACAGTCTCAAGGTAAAGGGCGACAAGCCGGTCATGCGCGGCCTGTCCAACATCATCGCCGCGATGAAGCAATCCGGCGTGCGCCGACTCATCCAAATTTCCACGGCCGCCTATCGTGATCCCAAGGACGGGTTCGCCTTGAAAGCGCATGCCTTCGCGCTGCTGTTCAAGGTGATCGTGCGTAAGGCTTATGAGGATATCAAGGCCACCGCCGAACTGATTGTTTCGTCAAACTTAGACTGGACGCTGGTGCGCATCCCGAACCTGCAGGATGGTCCTGCAGAGGGAGGCATCATCGACATTGGCTGGTACGGAAAAACCAAGCTCAGCATGAAGCTGTCGCGAGGCAACCTCGCCAAGTTCCTGGTCGATCAAGTCAAGAATCAGGGCTTTGTAAAAGCTGCGCCAGCTATCGCAAACAGGAACTGAAACCATATGAGCAACGCACAGACTACAGCGTCTCGCGCCTCGACTGCCTGGCAGATCAATCTCTGGATAGCACAGATCCTTCTCGCTACACTGTTCGGAACCGCGGGAACTTTGAAGCTATTTTGGGCGCCGGCGGATCTGGCGGCGGTGGGTCTTGCCTGGACTGTCGACGTGCCGCTGCCGCTCCTGCGGCTTATCGGCACGGTTGAACTGCTCGGCGCCATCGGCGTCATCCTGCCGGCGCTAACCCGCATCCTGCCGTTTCTGACGCCGCTGGCGGCCACAGGCTTTGCAACCATTCAGGTCCTTGCGATCGGCTTTCATGCGACGCGAGGAGAGACCGCAGCGGTCCTACCGCTCAACATCGGACTTCTGGCGCTTTCTCTCGTTGTTATTTGGGGTCGCTTTCGCAAAGCACCGATCAAGTCGCGCGGATGAGCAGGAAAGGAAATTCTGATGCTGACGATCGACCTCTATACCGAAATCACTTGCCCATGGTGCATGGTTGGCCATCATCGCCTCGACAAGGTGCTGGCCGAGCGCTTCCCTGATCTTGCCGTCGATATCCGGCAGCATCCGGTCCTCCTGTTGCCGGACATCCCGGTCACCGGGCTTTATATTCCAGACCTGCTGCAGACGCGCTATCGCATTGGCGACCCGAAAGCAGCATTTGCCCGCCCCGAAGCCGAGGCACGGGCGTCAGGGCTGGACCTTGACCTTAGCCGCCAGCTTTGGGCATACCCGACGCAAGCCGCACATGCACTGGTGCTGGCTGCTCAGCAGCGCGGAACACAGCATGCGCTCGCCGTGGCGCTTTCCAAAGCCTATTTCCTCGATGCGAAGAACATCGCGGACGTCGAAATGCTCGCGGATGTGGCGGCAGATCACGGTTTCGGGCGAACTGAAGCCCGTGCGCTCGCTCTCGACCCGGTTTGGCGCGATCGTGTGGAACTCGAAGCCGCGAAATCCAATGCGGCGGGTGTCCAATCCGTTCCGCATTTTATCTTTGGTGGCCGCTTCGCGATTAATGGCGGCCGCAGCGAAGACGAAATCGCCCTGTCGATTGCTCGTGCCAAGTCGGCTACCACATGTTGGCGCTCTAGTCTTTCCGAGACTTGGAATTAGCGTAGGATGCCGCCCTCTCCCGCAAGCAACCCCATCATGGCTTGCCATGAGTAAGCTCGACGCACGATCTTCAATTCATCCGGTGTCATCAGCAGATAAACTCCATAGATTCATGTCGGAAAGTCCCGAAACATGCGACAAACCTGATCCAAGTCAATGTCAACCCGCAAGGTTCTCTCACAGCGTCCTCGCCGCTTGCTATGAACGGCAGAGCGGAGGTTGGCTGCTCGTGGCCGATGCGCCGCTTAACGGCCGCTATTTCAGATCGGGCCTCGAGGTGCATCGTCCGCTGTCGGCCTCATCGGTCAATCCATCAAAGCCGATGTCCGATACTGAGGAGTTTCAAACGGATAGCTCTTGCAACAACAGGGTCGTCTGTTCTGCTGTCTTCAAGAGCGGTAAAGGTTCGCAAGACCTATTCAAAGGCCATTTCAGTATAAAGCTCGAGCATCTAGTGAGGCTCATCGGCCGGTATATGCAGTGGGACGTCCGCTTTTTCGGCCGCTGCTCGCAGTCGTTTGTCTCTGGTCCACAAGGTTACTTTCTCTCCAAGTAGAGCGGACGCTAGCAGATGGGCATCTGTGTAGCCAATGCCCATGCTGAAGATGCCGAATCGATCGATCATCGTCATGACTTCGTCGTGCGTGGCGACAACAGCTCCGCGCTGAGCTATCAAAAAAGCAATAACGCTGCCGCGGTCCCGAAGGCTGCCAAGCGCCAACTCGCCGATCACGCTCGGATGGCAAAGTAGTCGATCGTCTTCGATTATCCTTCGTAGCTCGGCATCGCCATGTCGGAAATGATCAATCCAGATCGAGGTGTCTACTAATATCACTTAACCGCCGTGCTCCGACGGCGCGGAGCTGCCTCGGCATCCGGCATGGTTCCCCCAAGAGCGATGAGGCGTTTTCCGGACTCCACACGAACCAGCGTCTCCAACGCCTGGCGGACGAGTGCTGCGGTTTCTTTGGTGCCGGTCAATAATCTAGCCCTGTCCATGAGGGCGTCGTCGAGATTGATGGTTGAGCGCATCAGCTGGCCTCCGTATTATATGACGTCATAAATAGCACCATTTGGTGATTAAATCTACGCCTGCTTTCGCTTCCGTACACGGAACGTGGCCTACAAAAGTAAGGTAGCGCGACGCTCTCATTCCATAGGATATTGGAATTGAGCCGTGAAGTTGAAGCCAGTGCCATCGGTGCCTCGGGCCCGGAAATGTTGCGAAGGTCCACGGTTCGAATCCTCTCACATCAACGGATCGATGCTGTTACACGCCAGCCAGCGCGACCAACTCTTGATGCATGTTCACTACCGCCGGCGCCAGAACGGGAGGCCGAAAGCTGCCTATCCGATCAGAATAGATCGTTGGCAAACGCGGCTCAGAACCAAGGGCCATTTGCGCGAAAGGGGCATTGCGTTATCGCAGAACTCTATATTCTGCGACAGGCGAGCGGCCGCTCCGACCCTAAAAGGACTCGCAGCAAGCCAAGGATTGACAGTTAACAAAGCTTCTGCAAACAATTGGTACCAGGTCGATACAGCCTGCCGCTTGCGCCCCGTCGGGGTTCGGTGAATGTATCGAGCCGCTCATGGCTCTCTTTGCCCGAACGAACGGGTCAGCAACGCAAGCCCCTGACGCTTTCCGTTCGTTTTTGCAAAGGATCATCTCATGCGCGATTTCCGCGATGCCAAAGCTATGGCGCAAACGCTACGTGAAGCCCTTCACGCCAAATCTGTCGTGTTCACAACCAGTGAGAGCCAAGAACTCGTTGCTCGAATTCTTGGCTTTCGAGATTGGAACGTCTTGGCCGCGAGAATTAAGGCAAGCCCGTCGTCTGCGACCATTGTTAACGCCAGTACGTCGATTCCAGCTGGAGCTGGCATCCCCATCGTTCCGATGCGGGATCTAGTACTGTTTCCGCACATGATCTCGCGGATTTTCGTAGCGCGCGAGAAAACCCGCCAAGCCGTGGAACGAGCTATTGTCAGCGATCAACGCGTTCTCGTTGTTGCGCAGAGAAATGGCGGCGACGATCATCCAAGCACTCTGAGAGCCCTCAATCCGGTGGGGGTCGTAGCAAACGTGATAGATCGCCAGACACAGGTGGACGAGACGCTCAAAGTTACCGTACGCGGGCTTCAGCGAACGGGCATCGTCCGTTTGACCGATGATGGTTTCCTAGCGGCGGAGGTTGGGCCGATGGAGGATGAACGCGGCCAGTCGGCGGAGGCGGCCGCCCTTTCGCGTGCTGTTCTTGATGCGTACCAGACCTACGCCAAAGTCGACTTTTCTGCACTTCCGCCCGGATCCAAAGTCAGGTTTGGCCTGCCTTCGATCGGGAACCCGAGCCTCTTAGCCGATACGGTCGCCCCGTTGCTGTCGATCACAATCGAGCAGCAGCAGCAACTCTTGGAAACCAGTGACGTGGTGACTCGTCTGGAAAGACTTATCGTGCTGATGAGCGCCGGCCGCCCTAAAGCTGTCGGATAACTCCTACGGACTGTCCCAAAACCCTCAGTGCGATTCCTGATGGGAGTTTTCAGAATGGTCTGCGGGATTTTTGCGACGAGACCGGCGCTCCCTCTAACGCCAAAATTGCCACCATGGCTTTGAAGTGTCGGGAGAAGAGCCGCCGTTGAATTGGGCCGTGATGTCCCGCCAGACGAATTCCTGCGGCTTCGGTGTGCCCCGTGCAAAAGCACCGAGGATGTCTTTTACGTTTGCGTTCGAAAGTGGCTCGTTTGCCTTGACCACGAAATGAGCCTCATTGCGGGGGTGTGAAGCGGCGTCGCAGAATGACCCCACCCATCTTTGAAATATCAATAGCTTGTAACGCCGACTTGCCCCTAATCGTCGCGCCGATTCACAAAGAACAGGCTGAACGTGTCATTTGGCCTGTCGACAAAGATTGATCGCGGCCGATTGTCGGTACATAGTTGAGAGCATTCGATCACGTGGATGAAGTCACCCCCCTGTTCCTCTGAGCATTATCGAAATTGCGGCGCTACACTGCGTCAACGAAAAGTCGGGTCAATTATCACAGTCTTTGGCCCGTTGGCTTACGGTTCCCTCAATCGTTGTAAGCTCTTTGCTCTCGATCTCAGACTGTTGTTTAAATGTTTCGATGAAATCCGCCAACGGATGAATCGACGCGGTTGTTGCCAGAAGTGGTTCGAGAGCTGCAGCGATCGCGCGGCAACTATCCGCCGAAAGAGACCGAAGGTTCGATACGACTCTGTTATACGCAGGTGTCTGGCGCGAGGCAAAGGAACGATTTATGACAAATTGTTCCACTTCTCCATCAAGTCGCTCGACAAATAACGCAAGTGAACCTCCGTCGGCAGCAGCAGCGCTGTCAGAAACTGCTTTAAACATACATCCTCCTTTCGGCCACTGTTACGGTCACCATATTGATATCCTCTGGTGAAATGTACTGATGTCGTTTCTCATGTAATTCCAAGATCGTACCTCGAATTTGCGTATTTCGGGGAATACCGGACGCCATTTTGCGTCTCTGCATCTGTGTTGATCATGCTTGGCGATACCCAAGGCTGGTGAAGATTGAGTGGCAGCTCCACGATGATCTCACGAGATCAATCGGATGTCTGATCAGGCGTTCGTAGTGGATACGCAGATGGGCTGGCGGCCCCATCCCACGTTCTGGTTTTTCCTTCTGGTGATGGTCCTTCTTCAAATCGCCATTCAGGCACAGGACTTATATTTGGCTTTTTAGTGTTCTCAGTCTTTTCAACAATTCGAGCTTTGTTGATATATCCGAATGCAAGAGCAGCAATAAATAAGCAGGTAAGATACACAACGATACCAAGCCCTGGGTTCCACAGCAGGTTCCACATAGATACCGGGAAATTGACAACCACCAAAACGTTCAGAGCGGCAATGAACAACTCCCATAAGCCTAATAGAATATATATCGCAAACCATTGTTTGCTTTCGAACGGAGATCCTCGTTCAAGGAGTATCTTGCTGGATAGCCTGCGAAAGATTGCCAGTGCCATGAATATTGTTGCGAGCAACAAGGCTCTTCCTGTCGGCTTAAGAAATATTTCCAGCACGGATTGATTGAAATCGTAATCCGGCCAGATCCGCTTGGCCATCAAATCCCAAGGTGGAGTTATATTGATGAGCTCAAATAGGATGCCAGCCGCACATATAACGACCCAATATCTCCAGAATATGGACCAGTATACGCGTAGATATCTCTTGACCGAAATAAACATTATAGCCTTGTCGCTTTGATGTGTGAACGATGCGGGGTTCGTGTCTTTGTCCTCGGGTCCGTTGAGGAGTGTATCGCATGTCTTGAAGCATCTCAAGGTTGCTGAACTGTCGTTCGGGGGTGCAATAGGCGGTCGACTATGGGGTCGAAGAATACCTCAGCCAAATCGAGATACTCTCGCCAATGGCCTGGATGGCCATCAAATGGAGTTTTCTGGATTGTGGATTGCCTTCTTCCTCGACCCTAAGCCTTCTATCCCTTTGGTCTGCGCTTACTAATACCCATTATGCGAGCCTAGGCGCGGAGATCGCCCGGTCGTTCATGCTGGAGAGCGGCGCGAAGCTGACGCCGAAGCTCGGGCTGACGGGTGGGTTCTCCGGCCTCGACGGCTCGGGTGAATTCGGAACTGTCACTGCGGGCATGAGCCTGTTCGAATTCGGAGATCGACTGGAGCGCCAGGGCTATGAAGGCAGCAAGCTCGGCTATCTCATGAGCCAGAGCGGTTATTTTCATGAAGGGCATCGCGCGGTCGACGATTGCTTCGCACTGTTGGAAGTGCTGGCCCTGGCGGCGGGAGATGCTGGTTCGTCACCATTGGCCGAACTTTATCGCGCAAGCCAGCGTTCGCGGGTGCGCATCTTCGCCGAGAACGCGCCCTTCGACCTGAAGGACAGATTGAAGGCGAGAGGATATCGCTGGTCGGACGGCAGCGACGGCCGGCCGAAATCATGGTGGCTCGAGGTCGACGAGGACGACAGGGACGAGGAGCTTCGGTTCCTGCGGAACGATATCTATCGCTGGGACGATGCCGACCCTCCGATCCAGCGGTTGACCGCATTCGATCGGTTCAAGGTGAGCACTTGCATGGTCATCGTGCCGGACGAGCTAGTGAGATCGGCGCCGCCAAGCGCCAGACCGTAGACCCTTACGCCATTTCCGCGAGAGCCTTGACGGTTGTGCTGACATCGATGGCGTCACGGCCAAGCCGATCGAGTTCGGTCACGATCAAAATGTCCTCGGACTCCAGCTTGTCCATGAGCAGGGAAAAGCCGAGGCGCGGTGCGACGGCGGTTCTGCCTGAAACCGTCTCGGTTATGATCCGGCTGTCGCGATCACGGCTCGCAGGACAGATCGCCGCCCGGGCACTTGAGCTGCTCGCTCAGATCGCGGGTCCGCTGCTCGGTGAGTGCGATCGCGCACTCACCGAGCAGCATCGGCATGATCGTGCCATCTCGGCCGAGGCGATCCGGGTCCCTTCCAGTTTCCAGGTTGCATTCGAGGTCACGAAATTTGAGCCATGCCTCCTGCGCGAGCTTCAGATTGCGCTTGCCAAGCGGTTCGAGCTTGGCGTCGAGAGCTGCATAGGCCTGATCCAGGGCTATTTCCGCAGTCTTCAGCTTATCGGCGACGCAGAGGGTCCTGGCTGTCTGATCCTGCGCCCTGGCGCAGAGAGCAGGGGCGGCGGCAAAGCTTTGGGGACAAGGCAAAATGCCTGCTGCAACAATTAGGGCCCATAGGCATAGGGCCTGTGATGTGCGGCGACCTGGGCGTGTCCAACGGAGCGGGCGACTGCGAGGTCCTGAGATATGGCGTGCCATCGCATCGATATCGCGCTGAACTGGCGAAAGCTCCAACATCAGCTTCTCCTGTCGTTTGCGGTCTGCAAGAAGCTGCCGCCCAGGGGCAGTGCAGCGGAGGGATACGCGATATCTGCTGATCTATAGTCATTAGTTCAGGCGACACGGGATGACAATAAGGAGCCGAAAAACGATATATAAAAAAATTTGCATGTTTGGCTCGGGGACGTGATTGGTCCACTCGGCATTCGTCCTTCGATATCGTTCCGGGGTAGGCCGGCAAATCCTCTGAAGTCACGAATCACGCATGATTGTTCCGCCCGCTAAATGGCAGAAGACCCACAGCCGCGAAATGCGCATCTGGGGCTTCTGAGGCGCAATCCTCGTGAAATAGGTTGTTTTGGATCATCAACACTCCGGCTCAGTCTCAAATGCAAATCCGGGTCAAGACGTCGTGAAATTCAACAGGCCTTCGCAGCCAGCTAAAAGAGCCATTCGTCCTCACGACGAAACAACAGAGGCAACCGAAACCTGCCGCTTGTACAGGACCTCATCCAGCCATTCGGAGCGCATCTCGGGAACGGACGAGAGAAGCAGCCCTGTATACGGATGGTAGGGTGGCGAGAAGACGTCGGCTGTTTCTCCATAGGCGAGGACTTGCCCCTTGCGCATGATCGCCACCTTGTTGGCGATACGCCGGACCGTGCCGAGGTCGTGGGTGATGAACAGATAGGCAAGGCCGTACTTTTCCTGCAGGCGGCGCAACAGTTTGAGGATATCCTCGGCGACGAGCGGATCGAGCGCCGACGTGACCTCGTCGCAAATGATAGCATCCGGCTGTGCTGCCAGAGCGCGAGCGATGCAGACGCGCTGCTTTTGACCTCCCGATAGCTCCGGCGGCCGACGCGTGATGAAGCTTTCAGGCAGCTCGATTTGCCGGAGAAGCTCAAGGACACGTTCCTTAATCTCCTTCTTCGGCTTGCCGAGATAGAATTCGATTGGGCGGCCTATAATCTCCAAAAGCGTTTGTTTCGGATTTAGCGCTATATCTGGATTCTGGTAAATCATCTGGATGCGTCGCAATTCCTCGCGTGAGCGTTGGGCAAGTGCTGCCGACAACTCCTTTCCTTGAAAGACGAGTTTGCCGCTTTCTCGGGGAAGCAGTCCAACGATAACGCGTGCGAGCGTGCTTTTGCCTGAACCGGATTCCCCGACAACGGCAAGCGTATCGCCACGCGTCAATTCCATGCTGACATTGTCGATTACCCGCGGCAGACCTCGATAGCTGGCAACAAGTCCGTCCATGCACAGAACCGTCGTGTCGTCACCCTTGCTTGTCGCGACGAAGTATTCGGCCACGGCTGCGTTGCGCTCCGCCACGAGCCGCTTCGTGTAGTCGTCCTGCGGCGCGTGCAGAATGGTCTCAGCTGAGCCGACTTCCACCATTTTTCCATGGCGAAGTACCATGATGCGATCTGCTATCTGGGCGACGACGGCAAGATCGTGGGTGATGTAGAGTGCAGCCGTGCCGCGTTCACGAACAAGGGCACGAAACGCAGCCAGAACCTCGACCTGAGTGGTCACGTCAAGCGCAGTGGTCGGTTCATCGAAGACGAGCAGTTCGGGTTCGGCGATCATGGCCATGGCTGCCATGGCACGCTGAAGCTGACCGCCGGAGACCTGATGCGGGTAGCGCTGACCGAATGTTTCGGGGTTGGGCAAGTCGAGCGAGCGGAACAGGTCGACGGCGCGCGCCTTGGCCGCCGCCTTGCTCATGAGCTTGTGCCGGACGACGACTTCGCAAACCTGGCGCCCAATGGTCAGCGCAGGATTAAACGATGCCGCCGCACTCTGGGCGACATAAGCGATTTTTACGCCACGCAGGGAGCGTTCCTCGGTCTCCGTAATCTCTCGGATATCTCGGCCATTGAAGATGATCCGGCCGGCGGTGATCGCGCAGCCGGGCCGCGTATAGTGCATGCTCGACAGGCCGATGGTGGATTTCCCAGCGCCGGATTCTCCGATCAGGCCGAGCACCTCGCCACGCTTCAGCGCGAAGCTGACGTCATCGACGAGAACCGATCTGACATCGGTTTGCGATGCGGCTTCGATGCGCAGCCCTTCGACTTCAAGTAGAGTGTCTTCCGTCCGTTTATCCATCATGGCGCGCTCAATGTTTGGCGGCGCTGGTCGAGACAAGCCAGTCGACCAGCAGGTTGATACCGATTGTCAGTGTGGCAATAGCGCCGGCGGGATAGAACACAGTAGGGACGCCCAGCATGATCATGGCCGAATAATCCTTCACCATGCTTCCCCAGTCTGCGTTTGGTGGTTGGATGCCCAACCCGAGGAAGCTCAACGCCGAAATGAACAAGAACGTGAAGCAGAAGCGCAATCCGAATTCCGCCACCAACGGAGCCAGGGCATTGGGCAGTATTTCCCGACGCAGGATCCACCAAAGTCCTTCACCCCGCAGCCGTGCCGCCTCGACGAAATCCAGCGTCGCGATGTTCATGGCCAGTGAGCGGCTGACGCGAAAAATGCGCGTAGCGTCGAGAATGGCAATCGTGACGATGAGAACAGCAAGATCAGTGCCAAGAACGGACAACACGACCATGGCGAAAATCAGCGCTGGCATTGACAGCAGAAGATCCACGGCCCGTGACAGGATCATGTCGATCGTCTTGCCGAGAACTGCTGCAGAAAAACCGGTGAAGACGCCGATTGTAAAGGAGAGCGCAGTTATGAGCAGCGACAGCCCGATGGACAGCCGCGCCCCGTAAAGTAGACGTGACAGCACATCGCGACCAAGATTGTCGAGGCCGAGCCAATGCCCGGCGCTCGGCGCAGCCCAGGCCCTGCCGAGGACATCGGCCTCCGGGTAGGGAGCGAGAATTGGAGCAAACATCGCTCCCGATATGCTGATGATGACAATCAGGAGACCGATTAGCGCCTTGAACGGCATTTTCTGGCGGAAGAGCCGCATATCTTACCTCGGATGGCGAAGCCGCGGATTGCTGACGAGTGCCAAAATATCCGCAACCATGTTGAGCGTGATGAAGACGGTCGCAAAGATCAGCCCGCACGCCTGGACCACGGGCACGTCGCGCTTGGCGACGGCATCCACCATGGATTGGCCGAGGCCCGGATAGACGAAGACCACCTCGATAACCACCACCCCGACGATCAGATAGGCCAGATTGAGTGCGACCACGTTGATGATCGGCGCCAGTGCGTTGGGAAGCGCGTGCTCGACCACGACGCGCCATTTCGGCAGCCCCTTCAGCAAGGCCATTTCAATATAGGGACTGGACATGACCGCAATGACCGAAGCCCGGGTCATGCGCATCATGTGGGCAACGATGACCAGAACCAGCGTCAGCATCGGCAGAAACGCCATATAGAGCCGCCCTGAAAATGATGTTTCGGGGGTGACACTCGCCAGAACCGGAAACAGGCCCCAATACACCGCCACCCATTTGATCAGCAGATAGCCGAGGAAATACTCGGGCAATGAGATCGCCAGCAATGTCACCGCGTTGGCAACGGCGTCGAAGATGCTGCCCTGCCAAGCGGCTGTCAGAATGCCAAGGGCGACCGACAGGGGCACGGCAATGGCTGCTGCATAAAGCGCTAGGAAGAGCGTGTTGTAGAGGCGCGGTGCAAGATCGCTGGAAACGTCACGCTTGTTGATGAGGGAGGTTCCGAAATCGCCTCGCACGGCCTTGCCGAGCCAATCGGCATAGCGCTCCACAGCGGGCCGATCGAGACCCAGATCGTGTCGCAACGCGGCGACGTTTTCAGCTGTGGCATTGTTCTGCAGCACGGCTTGTGCGAGATCGCCAGGCAAGATCTGTGTGCCGGCGAAAATGAGCACGGAGGCGGCCCATAGGGTCATCAATCCAAGTGCTGCTCGCTTGATCACGAGTGTAAGCACGTTTCCCTCTTTTACCTTATCGTTTCTCTTCGCACAGGAAGAGGAGGGCCGAATGCTTGCGCTAGGCCCTTCCTCCCGCCTTCCGGTATCAGGCGCTGAGCCACACCTTCTCGCACAGCCGGCCATTGGCGAGGTCGAACTGGGTATGCGGGGTGTGTCCCTTGACATGCGAACGGTGCGCGTCCAGCCAATCGGAGAAAACCGGGATAAGGGCGCCGCCCTGATCCGACAGCATCGCCTGCATATCCCAGATCATGGTCTTTCGCTTCGCTTCGTCCACCTCCGCCTTGGCTGCGTCGAGAAGCTGATCGAAAGCCTGGCTCTTCCAATGCGTCTCGTTCCAGTTTGCGCCTGAATAATAGGCCGAAGCAAGCATATCGGTTGCCGACGCGCGGCCCGCCCAGTAGGAGGTGCAGAACGGCGCCTTGAGCCAGACATTGCTCCAGAAGCCATCCTGTGGCTCCTTTTTGACCGACACATCGATGCCTGCCTTGCCGGCAGAAGCCTGGAAGAGCACACTCATATCGACGGCACCCACGTAGGCGGCGTCGGAGGCCGACAAGATTACCTTCGCATCGGTCACTCCGGACTTCGTCAGATGAAATTTCGCCTTGTCGAGATCGTAGGGCCGCTGCACAAGATCGGTGTTGTAGAAGGGGTCCGAAACCGGGATCGGCTGGTCGTTACCGACACGTCCGAAGCCGTTGAACAGCGCATTCAGGATCTGGTCGCGATCGCAAGCATATTTGAGCGCCAGACGGAAGTCGGCATTGTTGAATGGGGCGACATCCGTCTGCATGGCCATGATCGTGTGCCAGCCGCCCGGGGCCTGAACGAGTTCGATTCCTGGTGCAGAGCGAAGCAGGTCCACCGCGCGTTTATCGACGTCATTGATGACGTCAACTTGACCGGATACCAGTGCGTTCATGCGCTGGACGACATCGTTGACGACGGTAATTTCGATACGGTCAATGTTACCGCGACCCGCCTTCCAATAATTTCCGGCGTTACGGAGCACGCACCGAACGCCCGGATCGAAGCTTTCCACCGAGAAGGCACCTGTGCCAATTGGCCTGGCCCAGTCGCTAAAGCCGTCAGGGACGACCAGAAGATGATAATCGGAAAGCGTATAATGCAGGTCGACATCCGATGTCGCCAGGATGATCTTGATTTGATGCGTGTCGAGCTTCTGGATCTCCTTGATGTGCTTCAATCCGCCGGCCGCCGCCGATTTGCTGTCTGCACCGGTATGAAGGGAGAGCGAATAGAGCACATCATCTGCGGTCATCGCCTTGCCGTTATGGAAGACGATCCCCTTGCGGATATTGAAGATCCATTCCTTTGCCTGATCGCCGATTTCCCAGCTTTCGAACAGTTCCGGTTGCGGCACGCCCTTCTCGTCGATTTCGATGAGGCCGTTCATGACGGCGTAGCCGACGAGCAGCGGCACGGCGTTCGAATAGGAAGTCGGATTGAGCGTGTCGGTCGTGCTGCCGCCGCGCATGCCGATCTTCAGGGTGCCTCCCTTCTTCGGCGCTTCCTGCGCAATGGCGGAACCGATCATATAGGGACCGGTTGCTGCGGTCAGTCCAAGTGCCGTTGCTGTTCTCAAGAAGTCCCTACGGGACTGCGAGCCGATCAATGTCATATTCCGTTCTCCTCCATTGGTAGATTGTTATTGGTTCTTTTTGTGTTGGTGCGGGTAGTGCATCAGCCAAGCGCAGTCCATAGGTCATCAATCAGGTCAGACACCGCTTCGATGCCGACGGAGAGACGCAAGAGGTTTGGCTCGACATGCGAATTGGTTTCGATTGCCTCACGCCGCTCGATAAGGCTTTCGACGCCTCCAAGTGACGTGGCCGGCTTCCATATGCGGGTACGGGTCGTCACGCGGTCGGCCGCCGCTGAGCCTCCTGTGACAAGAATGGACACCATGCCGCCGAAGCCCCCCCTCATCTGCTGCTTGGCAAGGTCATGTCCCGGATGGGAAGGCAAACCGGGATAATAGACTTTTTCCACTTTGGGATGGCGCAGACATTCTGCGGCGAGTGTGGCGGCCGATTGACAAGAGCGTCCAACTCGCAGGTGGAGAGTGCGCATGCCACGCATGAGCAACGCAGCCTGAAACTGACCGAGAACACCGCCATGATAATCGCGGTTGAAGCAGACCTGCTCCCAGAAGTCGTCGACCTTCGCCGTCACGGCGGCTCCCGCCAGAACATCGCTATGGCCATTCAGATATTTGGTGGCGGAGTGAACGACAATATTGGCGCCAAGCGACAGCGGTTGTGCCAGAACGGGCGTTGCAACCGTGTTGTCGACAACGAGCCGCGCCCCGGCCGAGTGAGCGATGTCGGCGAGTGCTGCGATATCGTAAATATACCAATGCGGATTGGAGGGCGTCTCGGCCCAAAGAACTGCCGTCTTCCTAGGGATGACTGCTGCGCGAACTTGGTCGAGATCCGTCATGTCCACATGAGTGATCTCCATGCCCTGGCGAGCCGCATATTGTCTCAGCCAAGTGCGCATCCCGTGATACATGTCGATAGGAAAAACACAGTGTGAGCCATGCTTGAGCGCCATGATGACGGCCGTCATCGCCGACATGCCCGAGCTGAAGAGCCGGCACTCGGCTGCGCTCTCAAGCGCCTTCAATGTTGCCTCGGGCTGTTCCAGCCCCGGGTAGCCGTAGCGGCTGTAGCTCCAACCGGTTTGCGAATAGCCTTCCGGCGGTCGCAGGAACGTTGTCGCAAGGTGAATTGGGGGAACGACTGCGCCCGTCGGATCATGGCTTTCAAAGGCACCCTGAGCAAGGGTTGTGTCCGGAAGATAGTGAGGCATGCGAAAGGGTCACCGGCGTTAAGAGCGAGCCATCCGTGCTGGAAGGCACTGTCATGTTTCAGACACTATGGCACTCTCCCGCTTTATGGTTTTTTCGTTCTTTCGGTCCGGATCGAGAAATTTATAACCATATTCGCCTCCTCACGCATAAAACTCTCATCGGCGAAATCCCCGGTGCCTTGTACATATTCACCAATTCCCCTAGAGCATGAGCCTTAAAAAGTGAGGCAGTTTCGTTGAAATGACCCGCTCAAAAGAGGGATGGCGCACATCGGCGTGACATCCTTCAGGTTGTGCGGACGGTCAGGATTTGGAGTAACCGATGTCTTCTTCGAAGGTGAGCCTCGATCGCATTGACCGCAAACTGCTCAACCTGCTGCAGCAGTCCAGCATGCTCACCTTTCAACAGCTGGCGGATAAGGTTGGTATCTCCCAACCTGCCTGTCACCGCCGAATTCACCGGTTGCGCGACAATGGCGTGATCCTGGGCGACATCTCGATCGTCAACCAGACCTATGCAGAGCGCAAACTGGCTATCTGGATCGAAATCTCGCTATCATCGCATCAATTGAATACGTTCAATGAGCTACTCACGATGTTGCGGAGCTCGCCGTACGTGTCCTGTTGTGATGTCATTACCGGCGATACGGATATATTGGCCTGCCTCAATGTGGCCGACATGGACGAATTCAGGGAAGTGACCCGCGAGTTCATGCGCAAAAGCCCGATCATCAAGACATACCGCTCGATCACGGTCGCCCAACGCGTGAAACTCCATCCTGGCTATCTTTTCGACGAGAATTGATACCGCGCGATGCCCTCACACGGGCACATCGGTGCCAAGTGGATTAGATCATATCGACATGCTCAACGGTTTCAGCTCCAGGTTCCCGGCCCAACTACGAGACGTGGTTCGATTTGGCCGAGCCTCATTCACCTCACATTCGATCGGCATCGATTTCAGCCGTGCCAATGTCCCGCCTACGGCGGGCAGGGCTCGGGGTGACGAGACCGTTCCTTAATTCGGCATGTCGCCAAAGGGCACATCGGTCATCGGCCCGGAGCCACCAGGGTTCATAAGTCCCTGGAGGTATCGGAAAACCAAGTTGCAGTTTGTTAGGTCAGCGCGGCTCTGTCGCAAATCGGTATCGAGGTCACGGATGGAGAGCGATGCACGGGGGTTCAGGCAGCAGTAAGTTCGAATTGCTCGGCGATTGACGGTAAGCGCGATTTTCCATGCGCATTGACGGCCTGACCGGTGAACCGCCCTCGGATCTGTAGTGATTATTCCGGCTCTGTTAGGCGGCGGCAGAGGCTTTGGAGAAGTTGATCGGCAACAGGTCACCTATGTCGGCCGCTTCCGTCCGCTGCGGCAACTCGGTGAGCACGTGGCGCAGCCATGCCAGCGGATCGACGCCACAGGCGCGGCAAGTGAGCATCAGACTGTAGATCACGGCACTGGCCTTGGCTCCATCGGCGGTGTCGCTGAACAGCCACGATTTTCTTCCGGTCGCAAAAACTCTGATCTCGCGTTCGAGAACATTGTTAT
>JUHI01000032.1 GCA_000799755.1 Martinezella tropici | reverse complement strand
CTTGATCCACAGCGCGCCAGAGCCAGTGTTTCCGGCCGCCGACGATCACGACCACCTCGTCCAGATACCAGATATCATTCGGACTTGGCGGTTTCCGACGCAGATGCGCGGCATAGTCCGGGCCGAACTTCTTTGCCCAGCATCGGATCGTCTCATAGGAAACGATGATACCGCGCGCCAACAGCATTTCCTGCACCAAACGCAGGCTCAACGGAAACCGGAAATACAGCCAGACCGCATGAGCGATCACAGCGGGAGGAAAGCGATGGCGCTTGTAACTGACCGGGCTCTTGCTCATCACAGCGAAATAGCCGCAAACCCTTCAGCCCAAGTTAACCTGACATCACCGCAACAACACCTGCTCCCACAATCTGGAATACGATCCAGAATACCAGCAATCGAAACCAACTCAGCTTCCCGAATAGACTGCTGATAGCTACCAATCCTCTGATTTTCTCATTATGGCCTAACATCTTTCGCGATATCCCAACGCAATCGCGGCTCACCCCAGCTCCCCGAGGTAAGATCATCTAGCTGTTTGGTTCGTCGTGCGATATTAGCATGACGCTGTTCGACGGATGAATAAGTAGAACTACCGTGTTTTTCTCTGTCTTGCGGCAATCGGCAATGCTTTGAGAAACTCTCCCGCTTGGGTTGTTCTCAGGGATCGCCGATGTCACCGAAAACGCAGCCTGTTCGATGCCGTACGATGGCTCGTAATAATCCCGATTCGTGCAAACCTTCACCTCGATTAGCTGCTCCACATGTTGGCGTGATAAGCCTAATTAACATCTTCGATACGAACGACAGATGATCGTCCAAAAGGACGGCATGGCCCTCTATTGCGACTGAACTGCTTCAAAAAACACTGCTACTTTGAATGATATAGACGCCTGATTGATGGTTCCGGTCCAGGTGAATCCCGGAGAGTGATAGCAGGCCACGGCGAAGTTTCTTGGGCAAGGTTACAATACTGGTTTCTTCGCAACCAATGACTTGAAATACATTCCTCGCCAATCCAGACCGATACTACTGATTTCTTCCATGGACACCTCGGATAAAATTGTGATCGACGTCTCCATTCTGCCACATCGGTGCCGCTACGGGGTGTCCACCGATCAGAGGCGATATTCTCCGGGTCAGCAGCTATCCTCGCCTTCCCGGCACCTTGCACCGTCGCCGTCCTCGTCTGATTTCGGCCTGGTCTCCTGCTGTTGGTCTTGATCGGGCGCCGAAATCTCGCTTGGGTCGCGCCTCTCTTCCTCAGACGGGACAGCACTTTGCTCCGGCAACTCTCGCGAGGCCTCTGAGGCATCGTCCCGGTCACCGTCGGAAATGGCGTCTCGCTCATTGCCTTGATCGGACGTCTGCGGACCATCCGGATGGTCTTCTTTGTCCAAAGGCGCGATCACTTCTGGCGTCGTACGAACTGCGGATTCGGGCGCTTCGCCAGGTTCAACTGTATCATCAGTCCGGTCGATGGCGGCAGGCGCTGTCTCGTCTGCCTGGCGCGCTACATCATCGGGTTCCGTCTGCGACAAAGCTTGTGTCGAAAAGACTGTGTCTTCCGGCGCTACCGGGATATCTACCTCGGTCAAGGTTTCCTGAGGCAGGGCCTCGTATTCGATACGGGTCTCGTCTGTCACATTGTAGATCGCCTGGTAGGTGATCTCCTGATTGACCTCTATCTGGGTAATCTCGACCAGTGGGCTATCGACAATAGTTTGTTCGTCGTACCAGACCGAGCTGCGGCCGTCATAATAGCCATCATAGTATCCGTCCCAATAGGAATGCCAGACATGGAAATCGGGACCGACCGGCTCGAAGTACACATAATAGGTTGGATAATAAGTCCGCGTTGTATAGGCGAGTGCGTCGAAAGAACCGGACACGACTGTGAGTGTCAGCAACATGCTTTGGTAGGTCCAGTAGTCGTCAGCGCGTGTATCGTAATAGGCGAGATCCTGCCTTAGCCGCACGACCTCACGCCGAAGCGAGGCATTTGTGGCAACCTCACCCTCCAGCGACGCTACGCGCCCTTCCAGGGCAGCTACCTTTTTGCGCAGGGCTCGAACCTCCGCTTTGCTTACTGTCCTGGTTGCATTCGGTGGCTTTGACAGAATGTATCGGGACGAATAGGTCTTCCAGGCAGCGTTCAGATAGCGCATGCCTCGTGCGGCCTGGTCGTTCTGCGCCAGCGTCAGAGCATATCGCGTCTGCAACTCGCCAATCGCCCTCGATAGGTTCCCGGTGGCCTCGGCGATAGCCTTGCTTTTATGGGCTGCGAGCGCGGCGTCAAGTTGCTGGGTCGCCTTGGCTGCACGGGTTACGGCTTCGAGAACGACAGTGGCACTTCGGTGCCGGACGCCGGCATTCTCCTTATAGCTCCTCGCGATCAGACCGAACGAAACGCGCATGTCGGACAATAGCCCCTGAGCGTTTCGTCTGGTCTCAGACGCCGCTGCGGCGGACGATGCGAAGACTGCCTGAGAGGTGTAAGCTATGACCGCGATCGGCATCGAAGCAGCTGCATGGCCGCAGACCGCCAATATCAAACTGCTTGATACCATTTTCTTCAGCATCGAATTCATCGACATGTTGCAGGATCCATATTTTGCCTCAGAACACGCTAGCAAACCTCATTCCCGCGTTCCGACGCGGAAGGTTCAAGATGTCTGCGAGACGGATTTTGAAAAGACCGGCCGAAAGCTCAGACATGGCTCGGCTTCGCCAGTACGGATATGATTGATATTACAGTTGCTTATCGGATGCGGCCATCTGCGCCATACCTTCGACCTTACCGCACCAGCCTGCAATCGGAGTATTTCTCATACTGGCAATGCAGGACGAGCGGTCCACCCACATGCGGCGACCGAACGATCAACATCGACAAAGCGATTGCGAATAGTGCCGCTATGTAGATGGCGGCTGGTATAAAACGAAATAGCATCTGCATATTGAATTCCTTCAGGGCTATCTGCCATTGTAGACACCTGATTTGTGAGACTTTGATCGGTACCATCTTCGAGGTCGGTCCCCCGTGCTCCTGGCTCTCATGAAGTCGCCTCGGGCGAACCTACTGAAGACTCGCTTCCGGTTTTCTTGTTTTGGCATAACGGCGACTGGCTTGCCCGATACTGTCTGAAGATCTGAAATGGCCCGCACGCATGCGGCGGCCGCATGATCGACATGGCCAAGAACATGGCAGATAGCGCGGCCACGCAAATGACGACTGGCACATAGCGCAACAGCAGCCTCATCTGGCATTCCCTCGAACGTCGAAGCGATCTACCGTCAGGCGTGATTATCAGAAGTCTGCCCGGTTGCATGGTTTCTGGTCTCGCTTTCGATGGTCTTGTTTTGCTTCAATGCTGGCTGATATAATTCAACGCGCCTGATAAACGCATGAGGGCGTTGTCAGCGAATTGTCAGCTTCATTCGGCTAATCTCTCCGTTTGAGGGAGATTGGATGGCTTTAGGAGAGTGTGAGTGCGTTTTCGGTCGCTGAGAGCCTTGCCGCGATTTGCGGTGGTTGCCGTTGCGCTACATCTTCCCGCCACGGTGCAGGCACACGAATGGGCAAGCGACTTCGACAATGTACGGGTCATCCAAATTGCCGATGGCGGTGATTCAGATGGCTCTTCCAACGACGGAAGCAGCGCGAGCGAATCGAATTCGGACTCGAGTGATAGCGATGCCGGTTCGGATGATTCCGACGGCGATCAGCAGTCTAATTCCGAGGCGCATGGCGGCAACAGATCCGACGATAAATTTGATGGACCAAATGGCGCGCTGAAAGCCGTACAAGCCGATCGCGCACTCCCATTGGGCGACATTGTCGCCATCGCCCGCCACCTGACCGATGGTCAGATCATTGATACGCGGCTGCGCCCTGTAAAGGGTATTCTCCAATATGAGTTGAAGGTGCTCGAAACCAACAACGAAGTCCGCCGCTATTCTTTCAATGCCCGCACAGGCAAACTCATAAGAGTGAGGTAGAGATGCGGATACTTGTCGCAGAAGACGACCGCCGGATCGCCGAGTCGCTTGGCACGGCACTATCGGCCGCCGGTTTCGTCGCGGAATATGCCAGAGACGGAGAGGACGCCTGGTTCCGCGGAGACACCGAGACATTCGATGCGGTGATCCTTGATCTTGGCCTTCCAACACTGGACGGCTTGACGATCTTGAAGCGCTGGCGGCGCGCAGGACGCAACGTCCCCGTATTGATTCTAACCGCGCGCGGACAATGGGACGAACGCGTGGAGGGAATCGAATCCGGTGCCGACGATTACGTGGTAAAGCCTTTCCGGATGGAGGAGGTCGTGGCACGCATCCGAGCGATCGTCCGCCGGGCAGGTGGATTTGCATCATCGCAGATCGAAATCGGCGAGTTTGTTCTCGACACTCGGATGAGACAGGTCTCGCGCGCTGGCGTTCCGATCGTACTGACGCCGCAAGAATACCGGCTGCTTGCCTTCATGGCACATCAGGGCGGCCGTGTCGTCTCACAGATCGAAATTGCCGAACATCTCTACACACAGGACTTCGAGGGTGGCTCGAACGCTGTTGAGGTCCTGATCGGTCGGCTGCGCAAGAGACTAGGCGCCGATATCATCGCGACACGCCGGGGCTTTGGGTACATTCTCGGCGGAAATGATCCTTGAAAATTCAATCCTTACGAATTCGCCTCATATTGGGAGCTGGTGTCTGGATCGCCATGGCCCTCGTGCTGGCAGGTGTGGCGATCGGATATCTCTTCACCAACAGCGTCGAGCGAAGCGCGTCTGCAGATCTATCAGCGACCACGTCGCGTCTTGTCGCCTTGATCAATTCGGACGCGCGCGGTGCGCTGCCTGTCCTAACCGGAGTATTGCCTGATCCGCGCTATGAGACGCCGATCAGCGGACTCTATTGGCAGATCACAGATCTTGGGACCCAGCAGAGCATCCGCTCTCGCTCGCTTTGGGACTATGTGCTGAAGCTTGATCCCTCGGATGAAGGCGGACAGCTCTCGACCGTTCAAGGGCCGGTGGGGCAATCATTGCTTGCCCTTTCCCTGACGGCGCGCTTCGCAAAGGGCAAAGACGAGCGACGTTTTCAGGTCATCGTCGCTCAAGACCGATCGATCCTCGATGAGGCGATCACCCGCTTTGGGTGGGAACTGGCCCTGGCGCTCCTGGTTCTCGGCGTCGTCCTTGTTTTCGCCGTCATCCTGCAGGTGCAGTTTGGTCTTTCCCCATTCAAGAGATTGCGCAAGGATATCGAAGGTATCCGCAACGGCGTTGCTTCTTCAATCGATGCAGCCTATCCGCTGGAAGTCGCGGGCGTGGTCAGCGAAGTAAACGCCCTCCTCACCGTCCAGCAGAAATCGATGGACTTTGCGCGATCACGTGCGTCGGATCTTGCGCACGGGCTTAAAATTCCGCTCACCGTGCTCGGTACGATCGCCTATGAGCTCGAAGAGGGCGGCAATACGCGCAGCGCAGCCTCGATCGTCGACCTGACGAACGAGATGCGCGATCGGATAGACTATCAGTTGCGTCTGGTCCGGCTGCGTCAACGCGTTCGCATGCACGCGCTCAGCGCATCGTTGAGCAGCGTCGTCCCACGTGCGATCGCAGTGTTGAAAAAGACACCCAAAGGTGAACAACTCGACTGGGTAGTTGATATTGCCGGTGGCCTGAATGTCGACATCGACGTCAATGATCTTATCGAGCTTGTCGGCGTGATACTGGAGAACGCAGCTCAATGGGCGAACACGCAGGTCTTCATCACGGCCAAACAGGACGCTGTTGACGTCGAATGGCGGATATCCGACGATGGTCCCGGCATTCAGATCTCGGATCTCAGTTCGATCGGCCGGCGTGACAGGCGTTTGGACGAGACTGTGGCGGGCACCGGTCTCGGTCTGGCGATCGCTTCCGAGATTGTCTCCCTTAACAACGGAACGATTGCGTTTGAACATTCCAGGCATGGTGGGCTCGAGGTCATCATCCGCTTACCAAGTGCCGCCTAGCTCGGCTGCGTGGGTTTAAATGTTGGTTTCCGTGGAGAATTGAGCCGCGGGAGGTGCGGACGAATTCTTGGACTGTTTATACTGAAGGCGCTATTGAGCGGCGCGAGCCGGGAGGCCCAGGTCGACAGATCTGTGTCAGAAGCCTTTCTTCGATAGAAGATATCTATGTCAAATTGCGATAGAGATCAGGAGGTTATGAGATTGGATCATGTTGATCTACCCATATTCAAATTTGGCAATAGTCGTTCCTCACTGACTTTGATGCGGCAGATAGGCCTCTGCGCCGCGCGCAATGATCTGCTCCTCGCTGAGGGATCTATGCCAATGCGAATACAATACAAAGCTATCCCTTGGCAGCGCCACGCCATTTCTAAGGTGACGGTAGATGGCGCTGAACGCCGTATGCTCGCATCCGCCCCAGAAGAACACATCATCGAGGTTTTCCGGCCATCTTATCGAGCGAACGGCATCCGGCAGCAACGTCGTCGTGCCCGCAGCGGCACCATCTCGATGCAGCCAATGGACCATCACGCCGGCAGGACAAGTCAACGGCAGTTCATCTGCCTTACTGTCCAATTCGATAAATGCGTGACCGACAGCGTCACGCGGAAGGGACTCCAGAATTCTTGCAATGCCTGGCAAAGCCGTTTCGTCACCAGCCAGCACCTGGAATTTTGCCGGTTTTGATCCATTTGCGGCGGGTCCCAAAATCCCGACCACGTCCCCTGTGCGCGCATCCATTGCCCATCGAGTTGCTGGGCCTGCATTTGCATGAAGAGCAAAGTCTATGACGATTTCCTTCCGAGCAACATCGATGCGCCGGATCGTGTAGACTCGTGTCGGTACGGCGGTATTTTCTGGCCAGACGATGCAACCCCGGTGGTCGAGCATTGGCCAAAGCGGCTCAGCAATTCCGCGCGGCTGGAAGATGAGCCGACAGTGCAATTGGTCGGCACGATCATACCGCTCGAGATTCTCGCCCTTGAACGCTATTCGACGGAACCGAGGGGATAAGTCCTCGATCGACGTCACACGCAAAATGCGAAGGTCGTCGGGCAAGGCCGATTCCGTAACGTCACCCTCCCACTGAATTTCCAACCTTTCGCGAGCGGCAATGAATCCGATCGGTCCAGCGAGAGCATGCTTCAAATGGTTGATTCCTCTGGGATCGGTTGCCTCGACAGTCAGTTTGAAACCGCCTTGGCAGACCTCGAATGTGGCGTTGCCAAAGGGCGATAGGATATGATGGATTCCTCCGCGCCTTTCGACGATCATATCGTGGGTCGCGATGGCCTCGACAATCGGATCGATATAATCGCCGATTCTTACGAAACGAACATCCGCGCTTGCGCGGTATCGTCTTGCGTTGGCTGAATTCATTTTCCAGTCGACTCCATGGATTAGATCGAGGCCCATAACGGCGCCTCGATCGGGAATGCGGCGAAGTCCTTGTTAATGGCATCCAGGATGGCTTCCGGATCGAGGCTGGCGGTTTCAGCTGGATGGAGCCATTTGGCAGCGAGCGCCACGAACAGGACATTCAACGGCAGATTAGAAATCAACCCGGTCCATATGCCGTATACGCGCCTGTGGCGAACGCTTGGAAGCTGGCTGAAGCCGGTGCGGCCCTCGACCAGTCGCTGCAGGCCCTCGCGACCGAGCTTCGGATCGAGGCCCGGCCCGATTGCGGGACGGCTGCCCGAAGCCCAGCCGCCGCCCGAAGCGATATAGACATCGTGCGGTGTCGCAAGCACATATTCGAGAGACAATTGCTGAAACCATGGCGCCGTCACGCCAGGCAAAGGTTGACCGCCCGCAAGCGCCAGGAGATCTCCCCAGACCTTTCGTCCAGCAGCCCAGCAGCAGTCGTCCACGGTGGACTGGACTTCCAGATAGGTCGTGACCGGCGGCTTGTCTTTGACGAGGGACACAATCCTTGTCAATTCACCGTCGAAGAAGGCGATGAATCTCTCCGCCTTCGCTGTAGTGTTGAGAAGCGCCCCCCACATGCGCATGGATGCCTCGAGCTCCGCCGCGGGATCGCTCGCCGCCCCACTGTTGGCGCTATTGCTCGCGGCGTCGCTGTAGGCGACCTGGATCCCCAGTTGCATCAACCGCTCGACCATCGGATTGCTGTCGCCATCCGGCGTCATGAAGGCAGTCGTCACCACGAGATCGGGCGAAAGACTGATCAGTCCTTCGAGGGACACGGTATCGGGGGTCTGCTTGCCAACGACGCTGACAGAATGGCCGTTCAGAAGACGTGTCTGAAGCTGTTCGCTGTCGATCCTGTCGACAGCAGCCCAACCGACGACCAGCGACGCCGGATCGGGATGCAGGAGGGACATCGTCAAAAGATCACGCGCCTCGAGTAGAATGATCCTTTTCGGCGGAGCAGCGAACTTGAGCTCGCGCCCCGCCAGATCGATCACCTTGAACGATCTATCCGCCAGTGTTGGCGTCACCCATGAAAGAAGTGCCGTGGCAGCGACGGAGGTAAAGAGCCGGCGTCTCGTTATCATCGATGCCGCCTTACCACTTGTACCTGAGGCCGGCGATCACGGTACGGCCGTTTCCATACTGGCAATAATAGTTCGAGCTGCAGCTGGAGTAGTATTCCTTGTTCAGCAGGTTTGTCACATTCAGCGTAGCCTCCAGCCCCTTGAATCTCGGGTTCTTGACGCCAAAATCATATTTCACGGCCGCATCCAGCAGGGCGTATCCGTCGGCCTTCACCTTGTTCAAATCGTCGGCGTAGCTGGAGCCGACGAAACGCACACCGCCACCAACGGTCAGGCCCTCAAGCGCTGCGTAATCGAAGCTGTAGTTCGCCCACAGCGAGCCATAATAGCGCGGCACCGCCTGCGGTCGGTTGCCAATAATCGACGTATCGGTGGATTCGGAAACTTCCGTATCAAGCAACGAGATTGCGCCAATGAGTTCAAGATTGCTGGATACGTTACCACGCGCCTCAAACTCTATGCCTCGAGAATGGATCTGGCCCTGCTGCACAGACAAGCCGGGTATGGCGCCGGGAGCGAGCACATTGTTCTGACGAATGTCGAAGGCGGAGAGGGTGAACAGTGCGTCGAAACTGGCCGGCTGATACTTGATGCCGACCTCATACTGCCGTGCCTTCGTAGGTATGAATGGATTGCCATTCGCATCGGTGCCTATGACCGGTTCGAACGAGGTCGAATAGCTTGCATAGGGCGCAATGCCGTTGTCGAACAGATAGAGCAGACCGGCGCGATAACTCGTCGCGTTGCTGGCTTGATCAGAGGACGTATGCGCGAGGAGATTGTCTGAATCCTGGTCCGTCCAATCGTGGCGCACGCCCAAAACGGCGCGCAACTGACCGAGCTCGATCTGGTCCTGCAGATAGATGCCGGTCTGGCGGAGGGATTGATCGTTCTTGATCACGGTCGAGAACGGACCGACCGGCTGGCCATAGACGGGATTGGTGACGTCGATCGAGGTCGCGCCGCCCATCAGGTACTCCCAGCTACTGTCGGAGTGTTGCAGGTCAACACCGGCGAGTAGAGTATGCTTGGCAATGCCTGTGTCGAACTTGAACTCGGCCTGGTTGTCGAAGGACAATCCTCTGGCGTTCTCGATCGAGTGGAGGGCGTAGCGCGGAATGACACCCGCCGCCGACATCGGACCTGACATCTGTAACGAACGCATATCCACATCAAGCCCGGAATAACGGAAGTTCGAGCGGACCGTGATCTGATCGTTGAAGCTGTGTTCGAACCTGTAGCCGGCGCCATATTGCGTGCGTTCGAAGGAATCGTAGGACGGATCGCCGATGTTGAATTTCGGTCCAAGGAAGCGGTCAAGATTTCCTGAAGCAAGGAATGCCGGATAGACGGAGTTGAAGTAGCCACCCTCCGGATCGCGCTGATAGTAGCCGGAAATGACGAGTGATGTATCCTTGTCCGGCTCCCATTTCAGTGATGGTGCAACGCCGAAACGCTTTTCGTCGACATGGTCATAGCGCGTGCCAGAGGTACGACCGACGACGGAGATACCATACTGCCAGGTGCCATCGCTGGTGATCGGACCTGTCGAGAAGAGACCACTCTGGAATCGCCCATTCGTGCCGCCCTCGACACGCAGTTCGTTCGATTTCATGGCGGAAGGTTCGCGGCTGACCTGGTTGACGAGACCGCCGGGGCTGATCTGGCCATAGAGGAGTGCGGAAGGGCCTTTCAGAACATCGATGTGATCAAGGAAGAACGGATCGATGGAGGGTGTGCCGAAGGCCTGGCCGCGCGGCAACTTCAACCCATCGAGATAGTTGACGAAATTGGTCGAGGTCCCGAAGCCGCCGAAGCCGCGAAGGAACACCGAATCGTAGCGCGAATTCGTGTCTCGATCGGAAAGGACGCCGGCAGTATAGCGGAGCGCTTCGCTGACAGTCTGAGGGTTCTGTTCATCGATCTGCTTGCGGGTCACCGTCGTGATCGATTGCGGCACCTCGACGATCGGTGTGACAGTCTTGGTTGCGGATTGAGCCGATTTGGCTACGATCTTACTCGATGTATCGTTATCGTTGCCTGCCCCCTGGACGACGATCGGCGTAAGTTGCGTGGCATTCTCCTGGGCTGCCGCCTGCGTGACTGGAACAAGGAAAGTGGATAGGAGCAAAATATGTCTTAATGAAATGCTGTGCTTCACGAACGATCCCCATGGTCGAAGCTTTCAGGTTTTGCTAGGGGATTTAATCAAACGGGAACGTCCTGTACAGTTAATATGAATAAATTCGTCAACTTTTAATGTTGGTGAAGCCAGACAGCGATATAAGGCCGGCCGAGGGGACGAAATGGAGAAAATAATGGCGGCGGAGAGCAAGAATATGGTCGGAAGGATCGGCCGTCCTTCGAAGGCAGATCAGGATATGGCAGCGGAAAGAATTATCGTGGCCGCCACGGAACTCTTTGCGAGCAAAGGATTTGCCGGCACCTCGATGGAACAGGTCGCCTCGCGCTGTGGAGCAGGCAAGGACACTGTTTATCGACGCTTCCCTTCCAAGGTCGCATTGTTTGAAGCGGTCGTGAGCCGTGCCCACAAGCAGGCAATTGCCAAGCTCGAGAAATTACCCTTGATCCACGGGAATCCGCTGGAACGGTTAAACTCCCTCGTTCTCGAGCTGCTCCACGTCAACATGGAGCCTGAGTTGATCGCACTGAAGCGCATCACCTTCAGTGAGACCGTCGTGTTTGAGAAGAAGGGGCCGATACCGCCGCAGCCTGATCCGATCATGGCAAAGCTGACCGAGGCGGTAGTTGAAGCGCAAGAGGCTGGCGCGATCAGTGCCGGAGACGCTACCGCGATTGCGCATCATCTCATTCACTGTATGGTCGCGTTGCCGACGACCGCGGCGATGATGGGCAGTAATGAATTTGACTCGCGCCAGACCATCGAAGCGCATTTTGACAGGACCTGGCATTGGCTTATCAACGGCCTGAGTGGAGGCAAGACGCGATAGCCTGGCAAATGCAACGGGTGGCAATATGTCATTTATTGCCTCGGCATCAGTGATTGTTCAGTGATACTGATCATTGTCTTGGATCTCATATGCGCAATGACCTTTCGTTTTTGACTGAGCAGCCGAGTGAATTCCTCAGCAAGATCGCTATATTGCGAGAGGAGAAAGATGAGCTTATTGAGCTCGAGGCGTACTACGCCGTTGAAGCTTACGATCGATTTCTATTCGATGCGTGTGATATCGATTTTCCACCCAAGCTCACCAACGCAGTTCCAAAGCGTCAGAGCGAGTTTCTTGCGGGTCGCATTCTGGCTCGCGCCGCACTGGAAAGATTGCATCGTGCCTATGTTCCGATAGCTATCGGCGAGTGGGGCTATCCTGTATGGCCAAGGGGAATATCCGGCTCGATCAGCCACTCGCACGGAAAATGTGCGTGTCTCGTTGTCGCTGACGAAGCAAAGCTGGTTGGTATCGATATTGAGAAAGTGTCGACTGGTGCCTCCTTGGAGGCGATTTTGCAGGAGGCTTTGAACCTTGAGGAGCGCCAGCGGGTTTTTGAGCAAACGGCGTTCGATGCCGCCGTGCTTGCGACCCTGATTTTCTCAGCCAAGGAGACCGTCTACAAGACGCTATACCCTCTGGTTCGGACGTTTTTCGGCTTCGAAGCAGCTGTCTTCAACGGCATTCGCGGCAACAACATTGCGTCACTATCGATTGCACACTCCCTGCACGACGCTGTTCCTCATGGCAAAGAGATCTCGATTCAATTCGAGATCGATGGGGAATTTGTGAAGACCTGGTCTATACTCGAACGAGACATGCAGGGTTCGCTTTCCGCTAGGCCGCCGGCGGGCTGATGCCGAAGACCATCGCGACCGCCGTGCGCAGGGTGCTAGCGATCCGTCCACCCTCTTCGATCGAAGTGTACACCTTGGCGTGATACACATATCTGGCAACGGCAGCCGGCATATATAGGCTGCAGTGAAGTCGTTCCCACCCTGACCACTTAAGAATGAGCCGTGAAGCGCATTACAGATAATGACTTGGCTTTGTTCCGCGCCTGGTCTGACGACTGGACTGCCGGCGGCGGGCACAACCAGCAAATCCGGCTTCATCGGAAAGACCTTTCTGTGTAGTCCCTGCAGATTGCAAATTCTATCGTAACAGGATTGCCGCGGCTCCCGGTGACGTCGGCGACCGACAGGACCGCAACGGCGGGCGTCAATCGTTGATGGGATCAGGCATGCGAAAATCTTCACTCTTGATACGCCGAAACCATTGGCTTGCCGCCTTTAAGGCAGAATCCATAATATTAGCCGGTTAATCATTTCTAGAATAGCTTTTGAAACTCACGGATGCGACTTCCCTTCCTGACCCTTATCCTTGGCGGCCCGTCACGCATTTCCGCTGGAGGGGGAACTTGTAGGCTTTCACTCTGTCGATCGCACCGAGAGGATGAGGCAGCATGACCATGAATGTCGAATACCGCAATGAAAGTTTCCAAGTTCGCGTCGGTGCATTGACGCTCGCCCATGACGCCCATAGGACGTTATTGCAATTGTGACATTGCAGAACCAGCGGAGAGAGGGGCAAAGCGAATGAATGAGGCAGTTCCTCCGAACAAGAATGCCGTAGCGATCTCCCCTCCATCGGAGTCAGAAAAGAATATCATCATCGCCGGCGTGCTTCTCTCGATGCTTCTAGCCGCTTTGGACCAGACGATCGTCGCCCCTGCCATGCCGACGATTGGCAAGGCGATCGGCCATCCCGACTACCTACCCTGGCTCGTCACCGGCTATCTGCTGACCGCGACGGCGATGGCGCCGCTTTACGGCAAGATTTCCGATATTCACGGTCGTCGCCCGACGATTTTCGCTGCCATCATCATTTTCCTCGCGGGGTCCCTGATCAGTGCGCTTGCACCCAATATGCTCGTGCTCATCATAGGCCGCGCCGTCCAAGGCGTGGGCGGCGGCGGCCTGTTCGCGCTTGCGCAGACAGTCATCGGCGACCTTGTGCCACCTCGTGAGCGTGCCCGCTATGCTGCCTGGATTTCCGGCATGTGGGCCGTCGCCAGCATCGCCGGACCGCTGTTGGGCGGCACTTTCGCCGAGCACCTCCATTGGTCTCTGATCTTTTGGATCAACATCCCGCTCGGATTGGTGGCTCTGGTGATCATCAGCAATCCGTTGAAAAAGTTGCCCGTTACATCGCGTGCACATCGCATCGACGCGGCGGGGGCAACATTGCTTGTCGCTGCGACGGCGCTCTTGCTGCTTGCTCTTAATTGGGGAGGCAGTCAATATTCGTGGCTATCTTCGGTCGTCATCGGACTGCTGGGGTGCTCGGCTGTGCTCTGGACCATGTTTGGACTGCGGTTGCGGCTTGCCGCGGAGCCTTTGATTTCCCTGGAGATTCTGGCCAATCCTGTCGTCCGGTACGGGACGCTCGCTATGTTTATGGTCCAATCCGCGAATGTCGGTCTGTCGGTCTATCTTCCTGTTTATATGCAATCGGTTCACGGCCTCTCCGCCAGCAGTTCGGGCATCGCCTTGCTGGGTTTCCTGCTGGGCACAGTCGCCGGCGCGATGGTAAGCGGGCGCACGATCCCGCGCATTACCCACTACAAACTGCTCGCAGTCGTCGGTGCTCTGTTCGGCTTGACTTGCCTTGCGGCCCTGGCGCTTTTGGCCTCGTACAAATCGTTGGCTGTGATCGAGCTTTTAACCGTGGGAGCGGGGATAGGTACCGGCATGACATTTCCGGTCGCCACCGTTTCCGTTCAGAACGCGGTCGATCAGGCCCATCTGGGCGTTGCTACAGGCGTCTTGACCTTCCTGCGGTCGCTTGGCGGAGCGCTCGGCGTGGCAGTTCTCGGAACCATCGCGCTCGGTAACGGTCTGCCGCTTGGCGGAGAAGGTCAACAGGCAGTGGGTACCGCTACGGCGTTTGGCACGTCCTTCACCGACATCTTCTTCGCCTGCGCCCTGGCGACGGCATTGTCTCTTGTCGCGTTCTATCTCATGCCGGAAAGGCCGTTGCGTGGCCGTCGGGAGAGTGACGCGCCGGTCGTCCTCGACTGAATATATGCACGTCGCGGATCGAGACGCGGACCCGCCAAGGATCGTCTGCCTAGGAGGCGAAAATTGAGGCGAGGCAATTCACAAGCTGTGACCTGCCACTGAGATTTTCCTCCAGAATGGATTCTGGTTCGGCCGGGTCGCGAACCACTCCATAACATCTATCAGCACACCAATCGAGGAAGGCCAAGCTAACGCGACAACCCCTTCTCAGGTCCTCGTCCAAACTCCAATCCGTGTACTCGGCGTTGGGATGCAAGTGATCGGCGAACTTTGTTTCACACTGCCGCCCTTACCACCAGCCGACGATCCGGCTCTGAGCACGGCCCCCGTCAGCTAGTAATGCCCAGATATGCGGTGCTAACGCAGCTCATAAGAAATTGCGGGGGCTTAGGTGTATGCTATCTCATGCTCCTCTCCAAACGGAGGTATTTCGTTTAGATGACCAAGCGCGAAGATAAGTACTCTCAAGCGAATGGAATTCGGAAAATCACGCCGAGCCGGTCCGAACTCCCAAACCTCTCATTTTTTTGAGCCAACGAAGTATGGCACCCTCGGCGGCAGTACGGGCACTCATCTGGATCCGGATAACCCACACGGAGGCCGACTCACTTGTCGCTGCGCGGTGATTCTCACAGCCGTAATTAGCGATCATCTTAGCCGGATAGAGGTCGAGAGACCGTCAATGACAACGTCTTGCTATCGAAAGGTGTGAGTCATTGCGGCAACTACCTTCGGCGACCTGCCGCAAAAAACGCAAGAAAAGCAGTGTATTAAACGGTCGGAGAGGGAGTCTTGCCTGTCATACGCTAACCGGTGATTAACCGTTAATCTCTGGACGGCCTGACAGAATCGTGTTCTATCTTCTGGCGGGCAAAGGTCGGCAAACCGGCGACAGGCCGCCAAGAGGGACAGATGGCGATAGCGAACCGCACGGAGACAATAGCTCCATCAAAGGAAAATGCAGCGAGCAAAATCGCGCGGCATGCAACTGTGCTGTCTGGCCAGCTCCAACAGCTCAGGACACGGATGTATCCGCCGAAGTCCGAGAAGATGCTGCGCCAGTTCCTGACCAATGAAGTCTCCAAGCTGACCTCGATCCCGGATTCGACCTTGAAGCTGATGTCGAGCGAGGGCCGTGGCCCTGCGCCCAGCCGGCTGGAAAACAATCACCGCGTCTATACGCTTGCCCAGATCAACGAATTGCGGGAGCTGTTTGCCAAACAGAAGCCAGCAGAAGCCCTCCGTTTTCTGCCTCGACGCCGACCGGGCGAACATATGCAAGTGATGGCAATCGCCAACTTCAAGGGTGGGAGTGCCAAGACGACCACCTGCGTTCACCTCGCCCATTATCTGGCTCTGCATGGCTATCGCGTCCTTGCCCTTGATCTCGATCCGCAGGCATCGCTTTCAGCCATGTTCGGTGCCCAGCCAGAAATCGATGTCGGCGCCAACGAAACCATCTATGCCACCCTCAGATACGATGCCGCCGAAAGACGCCCAATCCGCGAGATCATCCGCAAGACCTATTTTGACGGCATAGACCTTATTCCGGGTAACCTGGAAGTTATGGAATACGAACACGAGACGCCTCGCGTGCTCGCCCAGAAATCCGGCTCCGGCGTCATCTTCTTCGAGCGCCTGAAGCTGGCACTTGCCGAGGTTGAGGACGATTACGATATCGTCATCCTCGACACGCCGCCATCGCTCGGGTTTCTGACCCTCAGTGCCATTTATGCCGCGACAAGCATGATCATCACCGTACATCCGGCCATGCTTGACGTGGCATCGATGAGCCAGTTCCTGCTCATGATGGGTGACCTTATCAGCGTGCTCAACGAAAGCGGCGCGCAGCTCGATCAGGATTTCATCCGCTATCTGGTCACGCGCCACGACCCGAACGATGCGCCGCAGTCGCAAGTGGTTGCGATGCTGCGCCATCTCTTCGGTAGCGATGTTCTCTTGCCGACGGCGATCGAAAGCACTGCGGTCGAAGCTGCCGGGCTTGCCAAGCGCTCCCTTTATGAACTCGAAATGGGGCAGATCGGCCGTGACACGCATAAGCGTGCCCGAGAGGCTGTTGACGCCGTCAACGAAGCGATCGTGCATCTTATCAACACAAGCTGGGGGCGTGGATGAGCAAAAGCCCGAGGAAATCCATCGTTGCCAGTTTCGGCCTGCTTTCCGCCGAATTGGAAGGCGCTGAACCCGCGGCAGATCCGACGCCGCCCGACGCCAGCCCTACTCCCGTGCAATCGAGCCGCGTCGGTGCCGGCGTGATTGGTGCCGCGCATCGGGCAATCGGCGACATACGAGCAGAACGCGATCGGTTGCGGGCCATTGTCGAATCCGGCGGAGGCTGGATTCAGGATCTTGATCCTAATGTGATCGAAGCATCTCCTTATCCGGACCGCCTGCCTGACGACGAGCCTCACGATTTCGAGAGATTCAAGCGCTCCATCGAGGAGGAAGGCCAGAAGGTTCCGATCCAGGTTCGGCGGCATCCTTCCTCAAGCGACCGCTATCAGGTCGTTTATGGTCATCGCAGATGGCGGGCTGCTCTGGAGCTGGGCCGCGCCGTGCGTGCCATCGAAGTTGAGATTTCCGATCTCGATCTCGTTCTGGCGCAGGGCATTGAAAACGCAGGCAGGCAGGACCTGACATGGATCGAGCGCGCCTTGTTTGCCTCGCGCATGGATGATGCGGGCATCAAGGCGCGGCATATCTACGCCGCTCTCTCGATCGAGGATGCGGAACTCGCCAGAATGCGGAGCGTCTATCGCACAATTCCGGCCGATGTCATTGAGGCTATCGGCAGGGCTCCGAAAGTCGGGCGACCGCGTTGGCTCGATCTGGCAAAGACGATATCCGCAGCGCCCAATGCCCTTGAGCTGGTGCGTGCTGCTTTGGCGGACGTCGATGAGGCCACTGAAACTTCGGACCAAAGGTTTCAGGTGGCTCTGAAAGTGATCAAGCCCGCCACGGCTTCCCGTAACACCCAGATCGCGATTTCCGATATGTCGGGAACCAGGCTAGGGTCATTCATGACCTCACCCCGGGAGGTTCGAATCTCGGCAGAGGGCGAATTGGGAACAGAGTTTATAAGATTCGTCGAAGATGAGCTGCCCGACCTGGTCGAGCGCTTTACGCGAGCGAGAAATAACCGCAACTCCTGACAGCTGTCAGGGTTTTGTGATTGGAAAGGAAACCTAGCAAAAGAAAAAAGGCCCCCAAACGTTGCCGTCGTGGAAGCCTTCTCTTCAATGTAGCAACTGAAGAATCGCATTTCCTCGAATCCCAGTCAAGAGTCTTTGGCACCGTTTTTGGTGATCGTATTTCTTTTGCCTCTTGAAGGTGAGGAAAATGCAGAATGGAAGTCTGACGACGCCTTTCGGGCGGCGGCCGATGACGCTTGCCCTGATCCGGCAGCAAATTGCCGTAACCACAATCGAACCAAAAAAGACCGTCGATAAATGGAAGGTCTTCCGCGATGCATCCGAAGCACGAGAAAAGCTCGGATTGCAGGATCGTAGCCTGGCCGTGCTCGACGCATTGCTGAGCTTCTATCCCGACAACGAGCTTCGCCAGGACGCCAAACTGATCGTCTTTCCCTCCAACGCACAGTTGACCTTGCGTGCCCACGGCATTGCAGGGGCTACGTTGCGCAGGCATTTGGCGCTTCTGATCGAAGCCGGGCTGATCGTTCGACGCGATAGCGCCAATGGCAAGCGCTATGCGAGAAAGGGTCGCGATGGCGAGATCGAAAATGCATTCGGCTTCGACATTTCGCCGCTTCTGCACCGTGCCGAAGAGCTCGCGATCATCGCCCAGCAGGTGGTCGCAGATCGGATTGCCTTTCGCCGGGCAAAGGAGAGCCTGACCATATGCCGTCGCGACGTTCGCAAACTGATTGCCGCGGCAATCATGGAAGGTGTTCCGGGCAATTGGACGATGTTCGAAGAGAACTATACCGCCCTCGCCGCGCGTATTTCCCGTTCGCCGACCATGTCCGACATCGATTCCATCCTGGAATGCATGGAGCTTCTCCGTGGCGAGATCATCAACCTCCTGGAAACGCAGGAAAAAGTCGAAAATCTTAGCACCAATGATGCCCATAGTGAGCGCCACATACAGAATTCAAATCCCGAATCCCTTCATGAATCTGAACAGCCGTCTCGAACAACGCTGAAGGTGACATCCCTGAAACAAGACCCGGTATGTGAAGAACCGATGCGTATCTTTCCCTTAGCCCTGGTGCTGAAGGCTTGCCCCGAGATAAGTTCATATGGACCGACTGCCGTCATTGGTAGTTGGCGAGATCTCATGTCTGCTGCCATCGTCGTACGTTCCATGCTCGGCGTCAGCCCTTCCACCTATCAGCATGCTTGCGAAATAATGGGGCCGGAGAATGCGGCGGTGACGATGGCATGCATCCTGGAGCGATCCGGAAACATCAAATCTGCCGGTGCCTATTTACAGGACCTCACGGCCAAAGCGAGACGCCGCGAGTTTTCGCTCGGTCCAGCCCTGATGGCATTGCTCCGAGCAAATAGTGGAGGTGGTCATACATTATTGGAGGTTTCGTGATCCTTGGATTCGGCTGCCTGAAACGCCTCGTCCCGACGAGATTTTGAAAACCTTCTTTCGCGCGGGTACGATAATGCACTGCTCTCATGGAATGATACGGCCACAGCCGATTTCAGCTATGGCCGTTCATTGTCTGCCGAACTTTGCCAACAGTACAAATGCAGATTGGGATTAACGGCAGACGCGTTCCTTACGAACGACCCAGTGGCCATGAACCTTGTGCTTCACGGTCTTTACAGCGCAGTGATGGTGATGACGATGAAACGGAGCAGCCTGCGACGGCGCGCTTACGGCGACAACCGATACAAGGGCGATAGCGGAAGCGAGAAACAGGTTTTTCATGTTGAGCCTCATAAGCATTGGGGGTTGATGCTGCGTGTTTACGCATGACTTTGATGCCCGATTTCGACTTAACCGAAAATGAATAGCACCCTTACAATTTTGTAACCAACGACCGGGCGAGAACTGTCCATTCGAGCAAATGAGACCTTAACGATAAGACCTGTGCCGGCCGAATGGGCTGTGGTGATCGAATGCGATCCCTCCTCTCCGGCGGTAGGTCGTACCAGTATTCCAGCCTATAGGAGCACGGTCGCCATCGAACGGCGATAAAACGGAAAAGCTGTGAGGAATTCATCGATCCAGGATGTGTTCCTGATTGGGATGCCAGGGCGGGACATTTATCTCGAAATGTCCGTTCAAATCAGATGATGTTGATCGTTTTGCCCCGGTTTCGGACGCGAAAGCGCTCCCAATGATTGCGGCTTTTCTCACGCTCAAGAAGCGGGAAAAGGCGCTGTATAGCTAGTGGAAACTAGTGAGCGGTTAACTTCACGATGGGAAAATTTTCGTTTAAAATCCGATATTTAGGGAGCCTCGAATTTGGGCATCAAGAGCAGGTTTTTTTGTCTGCCTCTATGGATATAGCACGTCATGAAGCCTGATTCGTCAAGCAAATTGTCCACCGTCGTCTCTCAGGGCTGTTGATGGAAGAGTTGGACAATTCAGGACAGGAATATGGAGCCTTGCTTACGATCCCAAATCTTGAAGATGAGATATCCCGGCGGCCGACAAATGTTGAGGCACTGTTCTACGCAGGACTTCGACGACACTCGAAACGGTTGGCCCCTTGATCGGGGGAGGGTGTTGGCGCTCACAGAATTCGCGCCAGACGAAAAATGTCAGTTCTGCGCCATCCGTTTCGGTTTCCCCCTCCCTTTCGGCAAATTGTCTGAGCGCCCGATACCGGGCATCCTGCCAGAATAGGTCTTCGACCCAGTCGTATATTGGGATGATATGAAAGTGAAAGGCGAGCCCGCGGATGTGGCCATATCGACCGATGTATACGCGCTGGGCGCCAAGCTCTCGTCGCAGAGCCGTCTGGGTCAGCGCCAGCAGAGGCCCGAGTTCGTGCAAGGCGCCCTCAGGCAGATCGGAGAGATCGGTGGCGGAGCTCTTTGCCCCGAGGATCAGATAGCCGGGCAATGCCGAGCTCACACGGTGGCTTATGGTCCAGCCACTGGTCTCGGCAATGAAAGACTGTGAATCAAGCGCCATTCTGTTTCCGATCTACACTGTTATTCGTCGGCTATCTTAATGGCGTGCGGAGATCAAGGAGAGGTGTCGTCTAGTGGAGCGGGTGGATGTCAGACAGGTCCATCACGGATATTTTTGACGAGCAGGCGACGAATGCCATTACTATTCACGAGGCGCGTCTGACGCCGGCAAGGCCGGCCGCGGCAGCGAAGTAGATCGTACCTGTCAGGCGATTGCGGAATGCACCACGCGCAGCCAGCACACGCCGGAGCTTATCCGCAAGCAGGGCCCAACAGCTATCGAGCACGACGGCAACGGCAAGGAAGCTCAAGGAAAGCAGAAGGAGTTGTCGCATGACGTTCCCGTCTGCCACGACGAATTGCGGGAAGAACGCTCCATAGAATAGCAACGTCTTCGGATTGGACGAGGAGACAAGGAAGCCGCGCAGGAAAATGGATCGTCCTGACTGGGGCTCTGCCTTGATTTTCGTCAGGTCTACGGCCGGCGCCCGCCAAGCCTGGATGCCAAGATAAACCAGATAGGCAACGCCTGCCCAGCGTATCCATTCAAAAAACTCTCCCGTCAGAGTGAGCGCGCCATTCATTCCGAGAGCAGTGAGGAGCAGTTGCGGGATCATGGCGGCACTTGTGCCAACTACCGTGATCAAACCGTATCTGCGTCCATAGGCAATGGAGTTCGCGGTAATCAATGCCGCGTTCGGGCCTGGCAATGCCATGAGGGCAACCGTTGTTGCTATGAAGGCGGCGTACAATTCGAACGACATTTCGGATCTCCCTGCGGCTCAAGGTAGCGTGAACGGGAGTATCCGCAAATGATGATTTTCTTGTGTGCGGCGCGGAACCTGCTGGAGGCGGATGGTCAATCCCTTTGTGCGGGGCTCGAACTGGGTGCGCGCGCCTGCCTATCTTGAACATTGGCCGGTGGGGCTGTCGAGGCGAGGATGGAAATGATTGTTCGGATCTGCCTTCGTGCTCAACTTGAAACCCTGACAGCTGTCAGGGTTTTGCCAAAAGGATTTGGCGTCAGAGAGAGATTGGAATGGAATGTCGTCGATCGGGAAAGGCGAGGGGCCGAATTGAAGGGGTCACCCTCCCTGTCATACATTTACAAAAACCCTGACAGCTGTCAGGGTTTTGGACGAGGGAGCTCCTACGTGCCGCAATGGCCGAGCGATTTCATTTTTGATGGTGGAGGGCTCGGTTCCGTGCTGACGGGGCAAGCTTCTCAAGCGGCCGAACGTGAGATTTCAATTGTGACCGTAGAGGACCCGGCCTGTCGCACGTGATTGATTGAGACTGATCGAGGCGGTTCACCTAGATCTCCTCAGCAATAATCCGGGCGACATCAGCCAAGATAGTCTCTTGGTCCTTGATCTTCCCAGGCGCGCCTCCAAGATAAGCTGCAACCACAAGCGGATCACGACCAGGAGGAAAGATCACTCCGATATCGTTGGTGGAAATTCCCTTCCAAGTTCCAGGTTTATTCGCAATCTGCCATCCTTTCGGCAAACCGGCACGGAGACGCTGTGTCGCTGCGTCTTTGGACTCGGTCATCCAGTTTGTCAGCTTCATGCGGGACGGAGCTGATAAAGCATCCCCAAGAACGACTTGGCGCAGGGTGCCGACCATGGCGCGCGGTGAGGTGGTATCGTGGGTTTCTCCCTGCTTAACAACGTTCAAGTCCAACTCAATCTTATCGAGACGCGTCACACGATCGCCGAGGGATCGTAGATAAGTGGTAAGCGCTAATGGGCCGCCGAAGCTCGCCAGAAGCAAATTTGCGGCAGTGCTGTCGCTCACGATTATCGCCGCCTCGCATAGCTGCTCGATCGTCATGCCATCCGCGAGATGGGGTTTGGTGGCCTTGAAAGGTGTGACCAGGTCGCGCTCGTTGAAAAAGACGCGTCTATCAAGGTGCTCGTCGCCGCGATCCACGCGGTGGAGCGTGTATGCAACGGCCAATGCTTTGAACGTGCTGCACATGGCAAAACGTTCGTCGAGGCGGTTACCGACTATCTGACCGGTTGCGGTATTCGACACGGCCACGCCAAGGCGTCCGCCGCTACGCGTTTCAAGCTCCTTAAGTCGCAACTCAATACCCCTGCGGCTAGTCTCGGCTTGAGCGCCCAAGCCGGACAATCCCGATAGGGCAATCATCGGCGTCATCAACACAAAGCGACGCGTGATCATTAATGGCATGTGGTTTCTGCTCCTTGAATGCAGGATGCGGGAAGTCGAACGAGAGCGATCGAATGACGCCAAATTTAGGACCAAGAACGAAGCGAGACAGGACTGCAGCTGGAAAATCGCGATCACTGTGGCGCTCGTTTGCTCCGGCGCGTAGGTCTCAGCCTACCGCGACCCGCATATTATTCCCATCAAAGGGAGCCGACCGGGCCTTTAAATTTCTGGGTTTGCGACCGGCGTAGCACTGACGATGACATAACGGTTGTTCTTATCCAATTCGCCAGGATCCACCAGGACGACCGAGGAGTGTCCGAGGCCAGACATCGGAATGAAGGAATATGGATTTGCGGTCCCGTCGTTGGCGACTAACAGCGATCTCTGGAGCAGACGCGCCAGTCGACCCACAGCTTCGAGAATGGATGGCACATAAAGAAAGAGCGCTGGAACGGTGGATGCTGATGATCTGAGAATGGTCATCCAAAGCCTCCGACTCACGAGGCATGTTACCGGCACATCCGAGATTTGACCTATATCGTCGATCACGTCTATGCCGCGAGCAACGACGTTTAATACGACGGCAACACAACGCCGCAGAAGCTCGTCGTCGGCTTTTCCAGCAAAGCATCAAACCAAATCATTGCCTGTGATCCAGATTTTTGAGTTAGACCGCGAAGCAGGGTCACAACGATTGAACGACGCAAATCTGCACACGTTTAAAACCTGAGAATGCGAAAGTACCCGTCGCGCCACAGAATGCGCTTCGTTTACGCCACCCAAACGGGATCTCGAACCTTCTGACGTCTCTTGGCACGATCCCCGAATACCGGAAGATATGGAAATCTGTCTACAAGACTCGGTTGGGCGATTTCACTAAGGAAGCGGCTCGCCGCTTTCTGGAGGAACGGTCGCCCTGACCTATGTCGATCGCATTAGACGGCCGCTGCTAATCGTTCAGCGTGGGAAGGATGTTCGCGTCAAACCATCAGAATCGGAGCAAATCGTCTCAGCGATCCGAAGGTGCGGCATCCCGATGACGTATCTTCTCTATCCCAAGGAAGGCCATAGCATTCAACGGATGGAGAATCGTGGATCTTATTGCGCTGTAGTCGAGGCACTCTTAGCTCAGCACTTGCATGGCTTGTATGAACGTGCCGGAGATAACTTCACAGGTTCATCAATTCGGCTTTTGGTGGGACATAAACTCATTACGGATCTCTGCGAGGCTGCCGGAGCTTGTGTGTGGAATATTCACAAAGCACGCAGGAGAGTTTCGGCAAGGCTATCCCGTCGCCATATGTCCTAATTTGGAACCGACCTGATGCTGAAAGGTAGCTTGGAGGACTAGCGAGGCCCTCAGTAGCGAACGAGACCAAAGCGATGCGCCTCGTCCAGAAGTGCCCTGATGGAAGACGGCTGCCATTTCCGGCCACCGCGCGCCGGTCGTACCCCCATCTGGTCCAGCTGTGCGGCGATTTCGCGTAACGACAGACCGGGATCGGCGATGGTGATCGCGGCGACCAGTTTCATCAAATGATCTTCGGGGGAGCGGCGTGGTGAGCGGGCAAGCAGCTCTGGCTCCGCAAGCTTCTCACGCACCATCCGGTGAACAGCGCGTCGGAGACGCTCAATGGTCCAATCATGACCGCGGCGGTTAAGGACGCGGACGACATTGTCCCAACTATGCTGCGGCCGGAGCTGCCTCACGGTCGGGAGCCACGTCGGTGCCGACGAAATCAGTTCGTCGAGGTAGAGCTTCTCGCGTGCTTGCGACACCGCCTTGATCGCTTCCGGCCGGCGCTCGCGCAGACCGGGGTTGCCGGGAAGTCTGCCTCTGGCTTTTGCAGCCTTGATGCCAGCTTTGGTCCGCTCGGCGATCAGAGCGCGCTCGAGCTGGGCGACGGCGCCAAGCACCTGCAGGGAGAACATCCCCTGCGGTGTGGATGTGTCGATCGGATCGCACAGCGAGCGGAAATGCACCCCGCGCCCTTCGAGGTCCTCAATCACCTGCAGTAGATGGCTGACTGATTGCGCCAGGCGGTCGAGACGAACGACGACCAGCACGTCGCCGGCCGTGAGATCCTTCAGCAGCTTCATGAGCACCGGTCTCGCCCGGGATAAACCGGATGCATGCTCCTGGTGAATGCGCTGGCAGCCGGCGGCGCGCAGTTCGTCGATCTGGGCGTCGTTCAGCTGATCGTCGGTCGACACCCGGGCGTAGCCGATCAACCGTTGTGACAAGGGAGGGGACCTAACAGTTGGAACCTGCGTCATTAGATCTTAGCTCGTTCTTTCGGGGGCTTGTACAAACAGTGAATGCGTCAGTAAAGGTTATTTTGTCAGCGTGTTTTATCATCAAAATTGAGAGCCATACAGCGCAATTCTGGACCAAGGATAGGCAACTGCTCATCGAGAACGCTAAACGCGCGCCGATGGCCTCACATGACGAAAACGACGAAAAGTCAGGTGCATCGAGGGGAGATAGGCCACGCAGCGCCAATCTGCGCGGTCTGGGGTCGTGCAATTAAGCTGGTGTCCGCTTACCAGACGCAGGCGAATACATTTTCTATTTCTTGGCTTCGGGCATATTCAATGTGTATCGCGTGTGGCGGCGCTCGCCGCTCCGGCTCAATGCTCCCTTCTCCACCATATCCTGAAGGTCGCGTGTTGCAGTCGCGCGGGAGGTTCCTGTGATCGAAATATAGTTTTCGGCGCTCAATCCACCTTTGAAGCCTTCGATCCCTTCTTTGAGCATACGGGAGACGACCTTGTGTTGACGCTCATTGAGCGCGTCTCGCAAACGGTCATAGAATCTTCCCTTGCGAATATAAAACGCGATGCGGGCAAGGGTGGTTTGCTGCGCGTCCAATATGGTCTGGGAGAAATAGACGAGCCATTCAGTTACGTTGAGCGTGCGCTGATTTTTTTCGAGTTCCCCGTAATACGCCTTGCGGCTCTTTTCGATTGTGTATGCAAGCGAGGTAAGGCTCGGTTGCCCGATACTTTGCGCGAGCGACTTTTCCGCCAGCGCTCGGCCGATCCTGCCATTTCCCTCTTCGAACGGATGGATACTTTCGAAATAGAGGTGACCAATTGCGGCCCGCGTCAGAGCGGGAAGGGGAGTTGCGCCTTCTGGTGAGGATCTGTTGAACCGCCAATCTTTTCAATGTATTACATCTGCTTAAGTGGGTTAGCGCGAAATGAAATTCTCGGTCAAAATCTTGCGGGCAGCCCGCGCGACAGCGGAAAGAATTGGTCCTCGCCAGCTATCCGGAATATTTGCAACAGAGCCGCGAGCGGGTCCCATGCTCCGCCATTGTTGGGCGGCGAAGCATGGGACGTAAAACAAGGCCTCAGTTCTTGACCGTGTCCTCCAGGAAGAAGCGGCCGAGCGGGTTTTGGTGGAAGTTCTCGATGTTCTTGCGTGAGACGTTGATATAGGGGCTGTAGTAGAGGTCGACCCAGTTGACATCGTCCTTTGCCATCTTCTGCAGGTCGATATACATCTGCTCACGCTTCTTCGGATCCAGCTCCTGTCGTGCCTTGGCGACGAGCTCTTTTACCGCATCATTCTTGTAGTTGGTCATATAGTTGTTGTTGGAATCGTGACCGAGAACGAATGTCGTCTTCTGGTCCGGATCGAGAATATCGTTGGTCCAGTAGTTGACTGAGATGTCGTAGTCGCCGGCAACTGTCATGTCCCATTCCTGGCTGGGGTCGACCTTCTGGAGATTGGCTGTGATGCCTGCCTTGGCAAGCTGCTGCTGCACCAGAACGGCCGTCTGCTCATCCACTTCGTCGCCGGCGCGGATGAGATAATTCAGCGTGAGATTGGAAACGCCGGCAGCTGAAAGCATCTGCTTGGCCCTCTCGGGATCGTAGGGGCGTTGCAGATTGTCGGCGTAGTAATACAAGGCGCCCTTGGGGATATAGGAATTTGCAACCGTGCCCTGATGGAAGGTAACGGCGTCGACGATCGCCTTCTTGTCGATCGCCATGTCGAGCGCCTGACGGACTTCCTTCTTGCCGAGGTCGCCATGGGCGTGGTTGATCAAGAGGTGATCCTCACGCGTGGAAGGATCGATCACAACGTTGAGGTTCGGATCCTTCTTGAGCTCCTCGACGCGCGAGAACGGCACGAAGATCGCTGTGTCGAGCTGGCCTGCCTGCACGTTCAGCATGCGGGTATTGTCGTCGGGGACAGAGATCCACTCGACGCCGTCGAGTTTGACGCGGTCAGCCTGCCAGAAATTCGGGTTCTTCTTCAGGATGATGCGGTCACCGCGGCGCCATTCCTCGACTGAGAAGGCTCCAGAGGCGATCGGCTTTTCGCCATAAGCGTCCGGCCCCATCGATTCCATCCCAGCCTTCGAGATCACCGACGCGTTCGGCAAGGCGAGCGTCGAAAGGAAAGGCGCTGAGGCGTGCTTGAGTTTGATTGTGAGGGTATGTGGATCTGTCGCAACCGCCGTATCGATCACCTTATAGGAATCGCTCCAGAGCGATGCCTTGTCGTCTCGGATACGCAGCAGGCTGAAGGCCGCGTCTTCCGCTGTCAGCGGCGAGCCGTCCGAGAACTTCGCGTCACGGATCTTGAAGACATAGGTGAGACCGTCTTCCGAGGCCGTCCAGCTTTCCGCAAGACCCGGTTCCAGCTTCGTGCCGGTCTTGTCGACACGCACCAGCACGTCGTAGACGTTGGAGAATACCCAGTTGTCGATATTCTGCGCCGTCTTGATCGGATCGAACGTCGTCGAATCCTCGCGGCGGCCGATGGTCAATACGCCGGCAGCTTCCGCATAGCTCGCGCTCAGCGTCAAGCCAGCGAGAATGGCGGCAAGCCCGATTGTTTTCCACTTGTTGGTCATGAATTTGTTCCCTTCGTTGTTATCGCATGCGTTTGGCTGATTGGGTCTGCCCGGCCGGTGCCGCATCGCGTTCGCCATGCAGGGGCCTGTCCGGATCGATATCGGGGATGGCGGCAATGAGCGCCGCGGTATAGGGATGCTTCGGGTGAGAAAAGATCTCCTGCGAGCGGCCTTCCTCGACGATCTCCCCGCGATACATCACGACGGTCCGCTCGCAGAGATTGCGCACGATGGCGAGATCGTGGGCGATGAAGATCAGGGTCAGGTTCATCCTGCGCGTTAACTCGCGAAATAGATCGACGATCTGCGCCTGGATGGTGACATCGAGAGCGGCCACGCATTCGTCGGCTATGATGAGTTTCGGGTCGACCGCCAGCGCCCTTGCAATGCCGGCGCGCTGGCATTGGCCGCCGCTCATGCTGCGTGGCTTGCGGCTGGCGAATTCGCGCTCCAGGCCGACGAGATCGAGTAACTCGCCTATGCGTGCGGGGATGTCGGCCCTTGCGACCTTACCCTGGACTTTCAACACCTCGGCAAGCGTCTGGCCGATCGTCAGCCGCGGGTTGAGGGCGTTGAATGGATCTTGGAAAACCATGGCAGTTTCACGTCGCAACCTGGTAAGGCCGGCGCTCTTGTGCTGGGTGAGATCCACACCATCGAAAGTGACATGGCCGGAAGAGATCGGGGTAAGGCCGAGAATGGCGCGGGCAAGCGTGCTCTTGCCGCTGCCGGATTCGCCGACGATGCCGATGGTTTCACCCGGCATGACTTGCAGGCTGACGCCGGAAACGGCGCTGACCGTCTTCGCATCGCTGCCTTTGAAAAGGCCGCCGCCCACCTTGAAGCGTACATGCAGGTCATCGATTTCGAGCAGCGGCCCGGCTGCCATGTCAGGCCGAACCGGCTCCGTTACTGCTGTTTCGTCTGGCAAGGAGGGGTGGCTCCTGATCAGTTCGATCGTATAGGGATTTTCAGGCTGTCCGAGGATCGTCCTTTTGGGGCCTTGTTCGAGCAATCGGCCGCCGCGCATGACGGCGACCCGGTCGCAGGTCTGGGCGACGATACCGAGATCATGGGTGATCAGGATGATCGAAAGCCCGCGCTTGTCGCGAATGTCGATCAGGAGCCGCAGGATCTGCGCCTGGATGGTGACGTCGAGGGCCGTTGTCGGTTCGTCGGCAATCAGGATCTTTGGGTTGCAGGAGAGCGCGACGCCGATCATCGCACGCTGCCGCATTCCGCCGGAAAACTCGTGCGGATAGCTGTCATACTGCCTTATGGGATCGGGAAAGCCGACCTGGGCAAGGATCTCGGTCGCGGCCGCGCGGGCCTCGCGGGCCTTGACACCCTGATGATAGCGGATGCCTTCGGCAATCTGGTCGCCGATGCGCATGACGGGGTCGAGGTGGCTCGTCGGGTTTTGAAAGATCATGCCGATCTCGCTGCCGCGCACCTCGAGCATCTCGGCGTCGCTGATTTCTGTAAGTTCCCGCCCTTCGAGACGGATGGAGCCGCTTTCGATGTTCAGAAGCGACGACGGCATCAGCCGCACGAGCGAGCGGCAGAGCAGGCTCTTGCCGGAGCCGCTCTCGCCGACGAGGCCCAGAATCTCTCCCCTGGCGAGATCGAGCGAAACGCCATCGATCAGCGTGCGTGCACCGCCGTCGAGACGGGCTTTGACCACAACGTCGCGAACGGCAAGGACGGGTTCGCTCATTCATGCACCCCGAGCAGTTCGCCGAGCGCATCGCCCAGCATGCTGAAGCCGAAGGCGAGGCAGACGATGGAAAGGCCAGGAAAAAGTGTGATCCACCAGGCCGTGGTGATGAAACTCTGGCCTTCTGCGACCATAACGCCCCATTCGGCAAGCGGCGGCTGCACGCCGAGGCCGAGATAGCTGACGGCCGCGCCGCTCAGCAGCACGAGCACGGCATCCGACATGGAAAAGACGATGGAGCCGGCAATCGCGTTCGGCAGCAGATGGCGGAACATGATCCGGGGCCGGCTGAAGCCAAGGCTGACGGCGGCAACAGCATAGTCGCTGCCCTTTAAAACCAGCATCTGCGCGCGGATAAGACGCGCATAGGAGACCCATCCGACCAGAGCCATGGCGATATAGAAGCTGCTGAGCCCTGGTCCGAGGATGGCGATGATCGACAGCATCAGCACCAGGAAGGGGAAGGCGAGGATGATATCGACGATGCGCATGAAGAGGGCGTCGACAATGCCGCCGAAAAAGCCGGCGACGGTGCCGACCGTCGTGCCGATCAGAAACGGGAAAACTACGCCGATAACGGCGATCTGCAGATCGATGCGGACTCCCCAGATGACGCGCGAAAGAATGTCACGTCCGAAATTGTCCGTACCGAACGGATGCAGGAACGACGGCGCCTGCAGGCGCATATCGGCATTCTGGAATATCGGGTCATAGGGCGCGACGATTGGTGCTGAAACCGCCAGAAGAAGGAAGAACAGCAGTATGCCGCCGCCGAGCGTCAGTGTCAGGTGTTTGCCGAAGAACCTGTTCCAGCCGATTGGGATCGCCGCAGTCGTCTCGATGCTCATAGCTTCACCCGCGGATCGACGGCGACCGTGACGATATCGGCGAGGAAGTTGACCAGTACGGTGGCGCAGGCAAACACCATCGCAACACCCTGGACGACCATGTAGTCGCGCGAGAAGATGGCACGCACCAGCAGCTGACCCATGCCGGGCAGGGCAAAGACGCTTTCGACGACGACCGTGCCGCCGATCAGCCAGCCGATGTTGACCGCAAGCAGATTGATCGTCGGCACCAGCGAGTTCGGTACGACATGGCGCCAGAAGACGATGCCCTCCGGCATGCCGCGCGCGCGCGCCGCGGTTGCCACATCCGATTTCAACGATTCGATCATGGCTGCCCGCAGGCTGCGGGTCAGCACCGTCGAAAGCGACAGCGCCACCGTCAGGGCGGGCAAAATGAGATGGGCAATCTTCTCGCCGATCGTCGAGCCATAGCCCGAGACCGGCAGGACGCCGAGTTCGACACTGAAGAGGATGATCAGCATCAGCCCCAGCCAGAAGGGCGGAAAGCCGATACCGAAGGTCGAAACGACACGCACGATGTGATCCGGTGCGCGGCCGACATTGCGCGCGGCAATCGCCGACATCGGCACGGCAATCAGGATCGATAGGATGACGCTTGTGACGACCAGCGCGATGGTCGGCTCGATCCGCGTCGAAATCAGCGGCAAAACGTCGATCTTGTAGAGGATCGATTTGCCCATCTCGCCATTGCCGAGATTCTTGATGAAATAGAAATATTGCAGCCACATCGGCTGATCGAGGCCATATTGCGCGCGGATGCTGGCAAGTGCGGCAGGCGTCGCGCGCGTGCCCAGGATATTGCGCGCGGGATCGCCGGGAATGAGGCGGACCAGGACGAAGGTGATGACGCTGATGCCGAAGATGACAGGCAGGAACTGCAGCGGTCGCGTCAGTACGAATTTATAGCGATGCATGGCGGCGATCGCCCCCTTGTCGTCGGTGGGATTGGATCACCTTACCTTGCATCAGCTTGCCCCATGCCGCGACAGGAAATCGTGGAGCGCGGGATAGTAGTCCTGCGGGTTTTCATAGAAGGGCATGTGGCTGGCATGGGCGAAGACCTTGAGCTCGGCATCCTTCAAGGCAAGCTTCATCCTGAGCGCGCAGGCCGGTGTCAACTCGTCATGCTCGCCGGTCGTAATCAGCACCGGCATGGAAAGTCGAGGAAGGTCCGCGATGCGGTTCCAGTCCTTGAGATTGCCGATATAGAGGAACTCGTTCGGCCCCTGCATCGTCTCGTAGGGACCCATGTTCCAATCGTCGAGCGAGCGGCGAACGGGAGCGGGCCATTCCGGCAGACGACAGACATGTCGATAGTTGAGGATTGTGACGGCGGCGAGATATTCCGGGTGATTATAGGTGCCCTGCGCCTCGTGCTTTTGCATCATGGCGACCGTTTCCGGACCGAGTGCTGCGCGCAGCCGCTCCAGCTCGGAGATCAGATGCGGCATGTCGGCGACCGTGTCTTCCAGGATCAGCGTCTGCAGGTTTTCGGGATAGGTCAGCGCATAGTCGATCGCGAGCCAACCGCCCCAGGAGTGACCGAGCATATGCACCTTGCCGAGGCCAAGCGCCTTGCGGACGGATTCCGTTTCCTCGACATAGCGACCGATGGTCCAGAGGCTCTTGTCGACCGGCCGGTCGGAGGCGCCGGTGCCGAGCTGATCGAAGGCAATGACCCTGTAACCCCTGTCGATCAGGCAGGAATGCGCTTCGCGCAGATAATCGCATGGCAAGCCTGGACCACCATTCAGGCAGAAGACCGTCTCCGGTCCGCTACCAAAGCTATAGGCAACCACCTTGTAGCCATCGACCTCGACGACGTGCCGCGCCTCAGGCTCAATTTCACGCCACATTGACTACTCCGGCGAAAGATTTTGCTTGCTCAATATTTGAGCATGGCTAAATTTTTACCTTAAACCACGCTCCGCACCAGCTATAAGAAGTGATAGGTTGGGAGGTCTCAGGCACAGACGGGAACCGCTGCATGTTCGATCAAATCGGAACCATCAGGCGCCAATTCACGGCGCATCAGACGCTGGACGGCCGCATCGACCATGTCTTCGAAGGCATGAAGGCAATCGGTTTCGAGGCCTTGATCTATGATTATTCGCCGGTGCCTTACGACATCGACGGCAAGATCATGATCCCTTCGCTTCTGAAGCTCAGGAACATCTCCGACGACATGTATGAATATTGGTTCGATCGCGGCTATTTCCGCATCGATCCCGTGCAGCAAGTGGCGCTACGCACCTCCGCGCCGTTCTTCTGGAATTATGATCCCGATGCCGACACGCTGATCAAGCGTTTCATGAGCGAAGATACAGCTCCCGTCGCGCGCTATCTGAGCGAGCGTGACATGTCGACGGGTGTTACGGTGCCGGTGCACATGCCTCGCGGCGATTATGCGACGGTCACCGGAATTCGTTTCGGCGGCAAGAAAGAGTTTGAGCGCGATGCCTTGCGCTACATTGCCGATTTCAACCTGCTTGCGCATGTCTTTCACGAGACGGCCTATTCGCTGTTCGATACCTCCGCCCTCAGTGTTGGCAAGATCCGACTGACGGAGCGCGAGAGGGAATGCCTGCGCTATTCCGCTGAGGGTTATTCCGCCAAGGAGATTTCCCGCATTATCGATCGCTCTGTGCCGACGGTCGTCATGCATCTCAATGCTGCTGCAAAGAAGCTCGGCGCCAAGAACCGTACCCAGGCAGTCGTCCGCGCCGCGCATTACCGCCTGCTGGATGTACAGCCATCCTATAACTTGTGATAGCTGCCGCATCCGTTTCGGCCGCGTTATGGTCTCCGCCACCAAAGTTTGGAGATGGAGAGACACGTGGCCGCAATCCCGACGCAGGAAGCCTTTCTGCCCTTTCGTGAATATCGGACCTGGTACCGCATCACCGGCTCACTCGATTCCGGCAGGCTGCCGCTCGTCGTCGCCCACGGTGGGCCGGGCTGCACGCATGACTACGTCGACAGTTTCAAGGGCATTACCGAGATCGATGGCCGCGCCGTCATCCACTACGATCAGGTCGGCAACGGCAAGTCGACGCGACTGCCGGAGAAAGGCCCTGATTTCTGGACCCCGGCCTTGTTCCTCGATGAGCTGGATACGCTGCTGCAACATCTCGGCATCCGGGATCGCTATGCCTTTCTTGGCCAGTCCTGGGGCGGCATGCTGGGGGCCGAACATGCGGTGCGTCGACCGAAGGGATTGAAAGCGCTGGTGATCGCCAATTCGCCGGCCAACATGCACACCTGGGTCGCCGAAGCGAACCGTCTTCGCGAGGAATTGCCGCAGCAGGTGCAGGACACGCTATTGAGGCACGAACAGGCCGGAACGATCACCGATCCGGACTATATCGCCGCCTCTCGCGTCTTTTACGATCGCCATGTCTGCCGCGTCGTGCCGTGGCCGGCTGAAGTGGCGCGCACCTTCGCCACCATGGACGAGGACAATACGGTTTACCGCAACATGAACGGTCCGACCGAGTTTCATGTCATCGGCACCATGAAAGATTGGACGATCGAAGACAGGCTTTCCTTCATCGAGGCACCGACCTTGCTGATCTCAGGCAAATATGACGAGGCGACGCCGCTGGTGGTCAAGCCCTATCTCGATCGCGTCAAGGGATGCGAATGGGTGCTCTTCGAAAATTCGAGCCATATGCCGCATGTGGAAGAGAAGGATCTTTGCCTGAAGACGGTTTCAGGCTTCCTGGCGCGGCATGATTGACCTTTCGGCCTCAACGACGAGCCCAACAGTGATGTCAGCTTCGCTTCCACCGGGGTGTAGAGCGTTTCGGTTCCTCCATGGAATGATGGGGTGTTCCAGGTTGCTTGGTGGAGAACAGGGTGGTCGTTGTCGGAGCTCTTGCGCCGCCCTTTCCGGCCGCCAATCACGCGCACTTCAACGTGGGGACTGGCGACGTCGAGGAGATCGACATTTTCCTCGATGCAGACATTTCGGATCACGCCGACTTTGCCCCCAAGCGGGTTGAGGGCATCGATGGCCGAGATTTCATGACCCATGGCCGCGAGTGCGGAAATCGCTTCTACACCTGCATTTTCTTCGACCTTCAGGTCGATTGTAGCCGACGCCAATGCCAGCCGACTGCCCAAAGGATGCTTTCAACGCAAAACTGACGCCAGCTAAAATCGATCAGCAAAAGTCTCGCTGAAAATCTTCAGCGCTCTTTCGGGCATCAACCGATTTCCTGCAGCAGAGCCGTCAGTGCCCCATAGAGGCCTTCTTGCCGAGGGTGACATTGCGCAGCGTCAGGGCGAGTGGGATCGCCGCAAGTGAGATCAGCGTCAGTGCCCAGAACGCGTCAACATAGGAGAGAAACGAGGCCTGGCTCTGAACCTGGTTATTGATCCAGGCGAGCGCCTGCTGCTGTGCGGTCAGGAGCGAGCTTCCCTGGGCCATGAAGTAGTTGGTCACCTGAGCATATGTATTCTGATAGGCGACGCCAGAAGGGATGACATGTTCTATCAGGCGGCTCTGGTGGAACTGCTCGCGATGAGTGATGATGTTTGAGATCAGCGACACGCCCAAGGAGCCGCCGGTGTTGCGAGCGGCGTTGAGCAGGGCCGAGGCCTGGTCTGTCTTGGTGGCGGGGATGCCGTCATAGGAGGCGGATGTGATCGCCAGGAAGATGAATGGCAGGCCGATGCCCTGCAACATGCGGGCCTCGGCAAGATACCAGAAACCCACACCGCTATAGATATTCGTCACCTGATACATCGACAGGGTGACGAAGCCGGCGCCGATTGCGATCAGGTACTTCGGCTGTACTTTCGATGACAGAAAGCCGACGACGAACATCATGACCATGGTCACCAACCCGCCAGGGGACAACATCAAACCGGCCCAGGTTGCGGTGTAGCCGAGATTCTGCTGTACCAGCTGGGGTAAATACTGCGTTGTCGCCAACAGCAGCGCCCCGGTCGCCAGCATCACGATGAAGCAGGTGCCAAACTGGCGGCTGACCAGCATCCGGATGTCGACGGCGGGGCTCTTGTGTTTCAATTCCCAAGGGATCATCAGGATGAAGGCGAGGGCGCAGACGACTGCTGCCGTGATGATGAAGGTGGAGCCGAACCAGTCGTCTTCCAAACCTCGATCGAGCATCAGCTCCAGCATTCCGAGGAAGGTGGCAACGAGCCCGAAACCGATCCAGTCGAAACCCGGTTCCCTGTGACGCTTGCGGGCGCGCTCTTCAGCGCTGCCGGCTGGCTCCCTGATCAGCATGGCGACGGCTGCAAGCGTCAGGACGCCAACGGGGCCGTTGATCAGGAAACACCAGTGCCATGAGAAATTATCGGAAAGCCAGCCTCCCAAGGTCGGGCCTACGACAGGGGCAACGACGACGGCGACGCCGAACATGGCAAAGCCCTGTCCGCGCTTCTCGGGCGGAAAGCTGTCGGCCAGAATGGATTGTGCGACCGGCACCATGCCGCCGCCGCCAATGCCCTGCAGGATGCGGGCAAGAAGCAGGAATTGCAGATTGGGAGCAAAGCCGCACATGACGGAGCTGATGGTGAAGAGCGCCAGGCAACCTAGGAAGAAGGTCCTGCGCCCGAAGATGCGCACGAGATAGCTCGTTGCCGTCACGATCACGGCATTGGAGACCAGATAGGTGGTGACCACCCAGGATGCCTCGTCCTGGCTGACACCGAGGCCGCCGGAAATATAGTTCAGGGCGACGTTGGCGATCGTCGTGTCGAGCACTTCCATGAAGCTGGCAAGCGCAACAACGATCGCGATGATCCAAGGATTTACCGCCGGTCTGGCGGCAGCGGCGCTCGTGCTCACAACACGTTCCTCAGGCTTTCCCACAGGGAGGGGCTGGCATCGGTCCGAACGGTCGGGACGACGGACATGCCCGGGCCCAGGGCTAAATTGCCCGGAACGTCGTCAAGATCGATCTTGACAGGCACGCGCTGGACGATCTTCACATAATTGCCGGTGGCGTTTTCCGCCGGAAGCAGCGAGAAGGCGGTGCCCGACCCCGGCTGCACGCTTGCCACGTGACCATAGATCGTGCGGCCGCCATAGGCGTCGATGGTGAGCGTCACCGGTTGGCCCGGCCGCATATGATCGAGCTGCGTTTCCTTGAAGTTGGCGGTGACCCAGAGCTTGTCCGGCACGAACATTGCGAGATTCGTGCCCGTCTGCACATATTCGCCCTTGCCGGCCGACAGCTGCACGACGCGACCTGGCTCAGCCGCGGTCATTGTCGTGTAGGAAAGGTTGAGTTTCGCCTGGTCGAGCTGGGCCTGATCCTGCTTGAGAGTGGCCTGAACATTGGCGATCTGGAAGTCATATGCGTCAAGCTGACGCTGTGCAGCCACGAGCGCGGCCTGGTCGGTGGTCAGGGTAGCCTGTTGCTGGCGCAACTGCGATGCATATTGCTGGGCGTCCTGAAGGCTGCCCGAGCCCCCCTTTACCAGCGCCTGATAGCGATCGTTCTGTTGCTGGGCGAAGACGAGATTGGCTTGCGCCTGTGCGACCTGGGCCTTTGCCTCGTCCACATTGGCATCCTGCACCCGCTTCTGTGCCTCGGTATTCTGGATGTTGGCGTTTGCGGCCGTCACCTGGGCTTGAGCCTGTTCCAGAGCCGTCCGATAGTCGCGGTCGTCGATCTGAGCGATCACGTCACCAGCGCCGACATGCTGATTGTCGGTGACTGGAACAGACGAAATATAGCCGGCAACTCGCGATGTGACCGCATATTGCCGCGCGGCGATGAAGGCGTCGTCGGTACTCTCATAATGGGAGCCGTTGTCCCAATAGATATATGTCACCACCACCGCGACTGCGAGCGCCGTCCCACCAATCAAGAGCATCTTCCGGCGCCGGGAAGGCCCACCTTTGGCGCTTTCCGGTTGGGTCTCATCGGCGGGCGGAACCTTTTCTTCGTTTATTCGGGTTTGCTCGCCGGTTTGCGGCACTTCCGCCCGATCCTGCTTGGCCGTGGGGCCGCCTTGTTCGTCATTTGCTTTTGCGCCGGCTGTTCGCGGTTCCAACACAATCAATTTTCCGAGAGTCTCATCCTGAGGCGTGCTCATCATTTACCTCTTTTGTCACAAGGCCAATAATTGAAACGAAACGTTCAATTTAAATATTGACCTAGATCCGATCGGGGTGTTAGTCAAGAGGTGCGGAGGGTGTGAAGTTGCATCCGAGCCAATCAAAAAACAGTGAGGTCCGTCATGCCGCAAGAAATGGCAAAACCCTTAATTACAACGGCGAAGGCCGGCACAACGCGGCGTGGTCGTCCCCCGCGCGAAAGAGCAGGCGAGGTCGAAGACAGAATCCTGCAGGCAGCCCTCCAGGTCTTTATTGACCGCGGCTATGAGGGGGCCAGCATCGATGAGATCGCTGAGGTGGCCAGCGCGGGCAAGCCGAGCATCTATGCGCGCTTCACCAACAAGGAGACCCTGTTTCGGGAAGTCGTCCTGCGCTGGGCGCAAAGATCCGGCGAGATGGTGGGCTCCGCCACGTCGGGCAGCATCCTCGAGCGTTTCCAGTCCGCAGGTGTGCTGATCGTCCAACGCGCCATCCGGGCTGAGACTATCGGGCTTGTCCGCAGCGTGATCGGTGAAGCGACGCGCCATCCAGATCTGGCGACCACGATCCACTACGCCATGCGAGCGCATGGAACGGCTACCTCGATGAAACTTGTGGCGGAACTGGCGGAGGCCGAGGAACTAAGATCACTGCCGGCCTTCGCTCCGGCCAATATCGAAGCCACGACCAGATACTTCATCGATCTGGTTCTGTTGCCGATGCTGATCTCGTCGCTGTTTCACGCCGATCTCGCGCCGATCAAGGCGCAAATGGAGGATCACGCTCGCGAAGCGGCTTCCTTCTTCCTGCGCGGCTGCGGCTATAGCGCGGTCTGAGCGTTGCTGCCGCCGCTTTTGCGGCGGCGCCGGAGCTTACCCAACCCTCAGAATGCGGCGAGTAGGTTCGATCCGAAGTCAGGTTCGACGCCGAGGATCGGCGCGGCGCGGCTGATGATATCGTGAACCATGGGAGCTGCCGTTTCGGCGGCGAGGTTCAGATTGTGCACGCCCGTCAGCGGCTGATCGATGAAGGCCAGCACGACATATTTCGGATCACTCATCGGAAAAGCCGCCAGGAACGAATTGAAGCTGAGCTTGTGGGAATAGACGCCGTGAATGACCTTGTTTGCGGTGCCCGTCTTGCCGCCGACATGGTAGCCGGGGACGTCGGCGGTTCTGCCGGTGCCCTGTTCGCCGTTCAGCCGGAAGAGGTAGCGGATCGTATCGCTAGTGCTTTTCTTGACGATCATCGTTTCGGTCTTTTCCGCCTCTTCCTGCGTGCGCGGAAGGAAGGAAGGCTCGATCAGCTTGCCGCCGTCGATGAGGGCCGCGCCGGCGACGGCCGTCTGCATCGGCGTGGTGGCGACGCCGTGGCCGAAAGCTATGGTGATCGAGTTGATCTTCTTCCAGACTTTCGGCTGGCTCGGCGCCTTCACTTCGGGCAGTTCCGTCTGCATCTTCGAGAGCAGGCCGAAGCGGGTCAGGTAGGTCTTCTGGATGGCCATGCCGACCTTGTCCATCATTCTGGCGGTGCCGATGTTGGACGAATAGCGGAAGATTTCCGGGATCGACAGGACGCGCCGCGGCACGTCGCGGTCGTCATGGATGGTGAAGCCGCCGTAATGCAACGGCGCGCTGGCGTCGAAGGTATCGCTGAGCTTGACCGTGCCCGTGTCGATGGCCATAGCGATCGAGAAGGTCTTGAAGACCGAGCCCATCTCGTCCGTACCGTTCGACATGCGGTTCAGCCAGCCCTTGTCGCCGTCGGCCTGCGGATCGTTCGGATCGAAATCCGGAGCCGAAGCCATGGCCATCACTTCGCCGGTATGGATGTCGAGAATGACGGCGCCGGCCGCCTGGCTCTGGTAGCGGCCGATCGCATCCGACACCACGTCGTGGACGACGTTCTGGACGCGCAGGTCGATTGACAGCCGTACCGGCTCCAGCTGGTCGCGGCTCGTCAGACCGGTGGACGCGAGGTCCGACAGGCCCTGCATGTCGAGATATTTTTCCATGCCGGCGACGCCATGGTTGTCGATATCGACATAGCCGAGAATATGGGCGGCGGTGCGCCCGCCTGGGTAGAAGCGCTTGACCTCCGGCCGAAATCCGATTGCGGGAATGCCGAGCGCCAGGATCTCGCTCTGTTCCTTCGGCGTCAGCTGCCGGCGCAGCCAGGCAAAGTGCGAGCGGTGGTCGGCGAGCTTCTTGTACAGGGATTTGCGATCGATATCGGGAAAGATCGAGGCGATTTTCTCCACCGCTTCGTCCGGATCGACCACGCGGTTGGGCTCGGCGAACATCGAGACGGTGCGAATGTCGGTCGCAAGCAGTTCGCCGTTTCTGTCGACGATATCCGGGCGTGCGGCACTCACATGGTCGGGCGGGATAGCGGAGGTATCGGTCCTCGGCTCCAGATCGAAATAGGTGAGCCTGGCAAAAATCGCCACATAGCAGATGACCAGTCCGCCCGCGAGCATCATGATGCGGGCTTTGGCGAGCTTGGCTTGACCTGCGGCCAGTACCGGCCGTCGTTCGCGCCACCCGGGACCGAAGGTGATCCTGATGAGGCGACCGCTATTTGCGCTGAGGGCGTGGATGATCGACATGACCGATTATTCGCAAAAACTAGGAAGGCGGACGTGCCTCTGGATCAACAATCTCTAAGCTCAAGATGGTTAACAGGGACCTAATCATAAGCTTTTCTTACTAACGTTGCATTTGCAGGCACCTCTCGCGCCTGGCGAGCAGGGCAGTTCGACGCCGCCATAATCGCGTCCGCGGTCCTCTTGGATCGGCGGATTCGCCTGGAAACGCGGGCTCCAGAGCCGTTTTCTCCAGTTTGCTGGATCATCTGCCTGATTGAGGGGAATGACGGTCGCCAAATGGTCGGGCCGATGCTGCTTCCCGGTGGCTTCTTCGGACCAGAACCTGCTTAAATGCCAGGCCGAAGGCGATTCTTTCTAAAACAGCCGCCTTCTGCAGATCTAGGCCATTAAAAGCCGCCGGCGCGCATTTTGTGTTCGGGCCGATGCGGCCCCATCCATTGCCGGAAATCGACATATCCCCTCGAAGTGTCGATCACATGAGGAGCCATCGAGATCACACTTCTGCCGACAGATCCCAACAACGATCTGCCCGCATTGCTACTCTTGCTGAGGGCCAAGGCTGCCCTTGCGGACGTCGGGACAGTCTGTTCCCAACCCGTCGGTCCTGATCAATTCGATCCCGGTGCTTTACCTTAGGTGACCGACTCATAAGATCGTATCCAAATCCGAATTGATGCGAGCTGAACGGCTGCGAGGAAATTGTCGTCGCGTTTGTCGTATCGCGTTGCGACGGCACGGAAGTGTTTGAGTTTGTTGAAGAACCGCTCGACGGCATTGCGTTGTTTGTAGAGCCATGGGCTGAAGGTGGGGATGTTGACGCGGTTTGGCATGGGGCGGATGCAGCCCCACGCTCCTCGTGCTTTGAGGCCTTGGCGTAAGCTGTCGCTGTCGTAGGCGCGATCCGCCAGGAGAATGTTTCCAGTCTGAACCGTCGCAAACATATCAGCAGCCGAACGCCCGTCATGAGCTT
>JUHI01000031.1 GCA_000799755.1 Martinezella tropici | reverse complement strand
ACCCTGCCGCCGAACGTCGAGATCGTCTATCCCTATGACACGACGCCGTTCGTGAAGCTGTCGATCGAGGACGTGGTCAAGACGCTATTCGAAGCCATCGTGCTCGTCTTCATCGTCATGTTCGTCTTCCTGCAGAACATCCGAGCCACGCTGATCCCGACGCTTGCGGTCCCGGTCGTGCTGCTCGGCACCTTCGGCGTGCTGGCGATGTTCGGCTATTCCATCAACACCTTGACCATGTTCGGCATGGTGCTGGCGATCGGTCTTCTGGTCGACGACGCCATCGTCGTCGTCGAAAACGTCGAGCGCGTGATGGAGGAGGAGGGATTGTCGCCGCGCGAGGCGACAATCAAGTCGATGCAGGAAATCACCGGCGCCCTGATCGGCATCGCCACCGTGCTGTCGGCCGTGTTCATCCCGATGGCCTTCTTCTCCGGTTCGGTCGGTGTCATCTACCGGCAGTTCTCGGTGACGATCGTCTCGGCGATGGTGCTGTCCGTCATCGTCGCTCTCATTCTGACGCCTGCCCTTTGCGCAACTATTTTGAAGCGGCCGGTTCATGGCGCGAGAGAACGTGGTCTGTTTGGCTGGTTCAACCGCAATTTCGAGCGGGGAACGCGGGGTTATCAGCGAACCATCCATGGTATGATCCGCCGCGGCGCCGTCTTCCTGGTGATCTTCGTCCTGATCGGTGTCGGTGTCGGCTATCTCTTCAATCGTCTGCCCAGCTCCTTCCTTCCGGACGAGGACCAGGGACGACTGCTGACGAGCATTCAGCTCCCGCCGGGCGCGACGGCCGAGCGCACCCGCAAAGTGCTCAATCAGGTCATGGACTACTATATGACCAACGAGAAAGACTATGTGGAAGGCGTATTCGGAAGCGTCGGTTTCAATTTCAGTGGTCAGGGCCAGAATGTGGCTGTCGCCTTCGTCGATCTGAAGGATTTCGATCAGCGCAAGACGCCGCAAGCCTCCGCCCAGGCGATCGCCCGGCGGGCGATGGCGGCCTTCTCGAAGATCAAGGACGGCAACGTCTTTGCGCTGGCGCCGCCGGCAATCCCGGGCTTCGGCAACAATAGCGGCTTCGATCTCTTCATCAAGGATATCAACGGCTCCGGCCATGCGGCGTTGATCGCCGCCCGTAACCAACTGCTGGGTGCGGCATCGGGAAGCACGAAGCTGAGCGGAACACGCCCGAACGGATTGGACGATACGCCGCAATATTCGATCCATATCGATCAGGAAAAGGCCCGCGCCTTGAACGTTGATCTGGCTGATATCAACGCGACGCTATCGACCGCCTGGGGCGGCACCTATGTCAACGACTTCATCGACCGTGGCCGCGTCAAGAGAGTCTATGTGCAAGCCGATAGCAAGTTCCGAATGCAGCCCGAGGACTTCGACCGCTGGTACGTGCGCAACTCCAGCGGCGACATGGTGCCTTTCTCGGCATTCGCCACGGGTATCTGGACCTATGGCTCGCCGCGCCTGGAACGCTATAACGGCTCGTCCGCCGTCGAAATTCAGGGTGCCGCTGCTCCGGGAGTCTCGTCCGGCGACGCCATGAACGAGATCGACAAAATCATGACGAGCCTGCCGCCAGGTTTCAGCCATGAGTGGACCAGCTTGTCGGCGCAGGAAAAGCTCTCCGGCAACCAGGCAAGCCAGCTCTACGCCATCTCCATCCTGGTTGTGTTCCTGGCGCTCGCAGCGCTCTATGAAAGCTGGTCGATCCCGCTCGCCGTCATGCTGTCGGTGCCGATCGGCATCTTTGGCGCCTTGCTTGCCGCAACCCTGTTCGGCCAGTCGAACGACGTTTACTTCAAGGTCGGTCTGTTGACGACCATCGGCCTGGCGGCCAAGAACGCCATCCTGATCGTCGAATTCGCCATCGAGCAGCAGAACCATGGTAAGAACCTGATCGACGCTACCCTGGAGGCGGCAAGGCAACGCCTGCGACCGATCCTGATGACCTCGTTCGCCTTCATCCTCGGCGTTCTGCCGCTGGCGATCGCCAACGGGGCCGGTTCCGGCAGCCAGAACTCGATCGGCATCGGCGTCATGGGCGGCATGATATCGGCAACCGTGCTCGGCATCTTCTTCATCCCGCTGCTCTTCGTCTCCGTCCGCCGCGTCTTCAAGGGCAAGAGAGCAGTCGATGCGGCGATAGCGGAGCCGGAGGCTGCCGCCGCAACACCCGATACACCATGAGGGTTGCATGCACAGAGGCCCAGCGACAAAGCTGGGCCTGAGCAGCACGACGAACACGTCATGGGAGCGGCTCTTCTCCGGAATGGGGAGGGCCGGCATGGCCCTCGGCTCAGTCGATTTCGCCGGCTAATTTGCTTCGAGGGCACAAAGCACGCCGCACTCGCCATGCTCGAAGGTCGATTTGAACGCGAGCGCCTTCTCGCGTTCTGATCCGGTTAGCGCCGGCAAAATTGCCTCGGTTTGAGCGATCAGAGCCGCCCTATCGGCGCGAGGGGTTGCGGCAGCCATGACTGCGGCGTTGTCCGCAAGCGCGCTCAGCAGAATGTCGCGGTTAGCGGGATTTAGACCCGGCGAGCGGACCATCAAGGTCACGCTCGTCATCATCTCATTGATACCAAGGCGTGCCTGCTGCAATCCGGCCCGGCGCGGCGCGGTCATTTCTGCAACGGGAAGCGTCCTTACAAAGTCGGACATCGCCTCGAGCTCGGCTGCGTGAGCCTTCAGCAGATAGGCGGCCGCCCGCGAGACTTCGTCCTGATATTTAGACGTATTGGCGGCGGTATCGGGCAGGGTTCCGGGCTGGGGTGCAAACAGCAGATAGGTTTTCAAAAGCGCGCCGGCGCGATCGGCGATCGCCAGAAGTGCTGGGATGTCGGACGATGTATAGGGTGGGCTACCCAGTGTCGCCTTCGTGTCCCAAAAACGTCCGAGGACCTTGGCGTGATCTGATATCGACCAGCGCGGCAAATCACCCTGCGCACGGGTTTGGCGCGCAAGCGCATCAAGTGCTTGATATGAGGCCGCCGCTTCAGCCTGATTTGAAGGGGCCATGCTTGCAGAGCCCGGCGTCGATGAAAAGCCAAACCAGATCGCGACGAGAAGTGTTGGGAACGAGTATCTCAAAAAATCACCCCGACCGTCTCAAAAATATTGGTCACCTCGACATATGTTCGCGTAAGTAGTGCGCCACTCGTCCGTGACAACCGTCGCCGGCCATACGTTTGATGCCTTGTCATCGTTGTGAAAAGCCGTCCGCCAATGCGGCTATCGAGCGTTTCCATCACCAATGCGCTGTCCGCTTTCGTCGAACAGATGGACCGCGTCGTTGACCGGCGCGATGCGCAGGACATCGCCGGGTGCCGCCCTGATCCGTTCGCGGAAGACGCAGGTGATCGTTTGCGTGCCCAGCCGTGCAAGGACCATCGTTTCCGATCCCGTCGGCTCGACGACGATGGTTTCCACCTCGATGCCATCGGCGACCAGCCTGATGTCCTCGGGTCGGATGCCATAGGTGACCGCCGCAGGAGGATGGCGGCCGCTCGGCAGCACGATTCCGTCGATCGTACGGAAGCCTTCGTTCGCCATGGTGCCCCCGATGAAATTCATGGCGGGAGAGCCGATGAAGCCGGCGACGAACAGATTGGCGGGGCGGTCATAGAGATCGAGCGGTGAGCCCGCCTGTTCGATCAGGCCATCCTTCATGACGACGATCTTGTCGGCCATCGTCATCGCCTCGATCTGGTCGTGCGTGACATAGATGGTGGTGGTCTTCAGCCGCTGGTGCATTTCCTTGATTTCGGATCGCATCTGGACGCGGAGCTTCGCATCGAGGTTCGACAGCGGCTCGTCGAAGAGGAAGACGGCAGGATCGCGCACGATCGCGCGGCCCATTGCCACGCGCTGCCTCTGGCCACCCGACAATTGCTTCGGATATCGCTCGAGAAGGTTCTCAAGACCGAGGATCTTGGCAGCATTGCCAACCCGCTGATCGATCTCTGCCTTCGGCATCCGCTTCAGCCGCAACGAGAAGCCCATGTTTTTCGCGACCGTCATATGCGGGTAGAGAGCGTAGTTCTGGAAAACCATCGCGATGTCGCGATCCTTCGGCGCGAGATCGTTGACGATATGCTTGCCGATCTGGATCTCGCCCGAGGTGATTCCCTCCAGCCCGGCAATCATTCTGAGCAGGGTAGATTTCCCGCAGCCCGACGGGCCGACAAGCACGACGAACTCGCCATCGCGAATATCGACCGACACACCTTTGATGGCTTTGAACGCGCCATAATCCTTGCGTGCGTCATGCACTCTAACATGGGCCATTTCCGTCCTCCCGGTTGCCGTTAAAGTGCGCTCAAGACGCTTCTAAGATAATCGAGACCGATCCGCTCGCCTTCCTTCCGTTGGGTAAGATCCTTGCCCGGCCAGCCGTAGGCGGCATCCTCATGCTCGATCGACAGCGTGCCGTCAAAGCCAGTGGCGCGCGCCTGGCGCAGGAAGCGCGGCCAATCGAGAAGGCCGTGGCCCGGCAGCTTGTATTGCCACCATCCCTTGCCGTGATAACCGATGGCCTGCTGCACGGCCGTATCGATTGCCGTGTCCTTGGCGTGAAGGATGGCGATGCGGTCCTTCACCGCGTCCATGGCGGCATAGGGATCGATGCCGATGCGGATGAGATGGGAAGGGTCGAATTCGAGGCCGAAGCGCCAGTCGGGTATCCGTTTGAAGAGCTCCTGCCAGCTTTTCGGTGTGGTGCCGATAAAATTGTCCTTAGGCCCCGGCCAATTCTCGATCGCGAAGATCAGCCCGCTCGCCGCCGTCCTGGCGATCAGCCTGTTGGCGAACTCGGCGAAATCATCATGGTTGGCCCCTTCATCCGCGCTGTCGTCGCGGCCGGGAAAGATCACGAAGATCGGTACGCCGGTTTCGCCGATTGCTTCAGCGAACTCCTCGGTGACGGCTCGAAGTTCACTACGCTTGCCACGATCGGCATCGAGCTGATTGCCGAAAAAGGCAATCGAGGAGACGAAGAGGCCGTGATCGCGGGCAAGGGCTACGGCCGCCCGTACTTTGTCCGGTGTCTTGATATGACCGCGGACGTCGATTTCGATCGCATCGAAGCCAGTGGCAGCAGCAAAGTCCACCACCTCCTCGAACGGCCTGTCGTTGAACGTCGACGTATAAAAACCGATCCTCATCGAAATCCTCCCCGCGGCTGTGGCCGCCAATTCAGTTGTTCATGTTCAGTTGTTCAGGCGATCCATGAATTTGAGTGGCGAGCGCGTGCGTTGGACCTCGTCGGCCGAGGCGAGCATGAGGGCCGCCGCCATCGGCATGGCGGCGGCACCGATCGCGCAGGCGTCCTCGCCGAGCGAAGCACGATGGATGGATGGCAGCGCGGTATCCTCCATGTCGAGATGTTCATGAACGTATCGCAGCAGCTCATCGATCATGCGGATGGGCATGCGGCCGCCGAGGATGATGGCGTCGGGATCGACGATCATGCCGATATGCTTGACCGCGACGGCGAGATGCGCGCTCATCCCCTTCAGCCATTGCGAGACCAGCTTCTTGCCGCGGGCATCCAGCGTAAGGAGGTCGGATGGTACGCTTGCCTCGATGCCGTGTTCGCCCAGAAACCTGTAGAGGAAGAAGAGCGAGAATATTTCACCGAGCAGCTCGACTTTCTGGCCTCCCTTGTCCCGGGGATCGGCGATCGGCAGCCAGCCGATCTCGCCGCTGAGGCCCATGGCGCCGCGATGGCCGTTGCCGTCGAGAACCAGCCCGCCGCCGGGGCAGGCATTGATCGAAATATAGAAGAAGCTGCGGCTTTCGGCGCCAAGCCCGTAGTCGAGCTCTGCCAGCGCCGCCGCGTTGGTTTCGTTTTCGATGAAGACCGGGTGCTGCGTCAGGGCCTCCAATGCGGCCCGTACGTCGAAGTCCATCCATTCACCATAATCGTCGGGCTTGCCCATGAAGGCGATCTCGCCAAGCCAATCCGGCATGGCGAGACCGATGCCGGCAAGATGGGCGTCATCGATCAACCGGTTTCGCTGGAAGTGCGATATTGCGTCGGCGGTCAACTGCATGAATTCGCTCGGCAGGATGTAGCGCTTCTCGTGGTGGACGCGGGCACGCACGTTGCCGACCGCATCGACGGCGAGGATCGTTAAATGATCGCGATCGATATTGATGCCGACTGCAAAGAAGGCGTCGGGGTTGATCTCGAGCTCTATCGCCGGCTGCCCCCTCAGGCCGTGGCGCCGGCGGGCCTCGATAATGAGGCCCTCGTCGAGCAGGCGGTCGACGATGCGCGCGATTGCCGGCTTGGTGAAACCCGTCTGCCGGGCGATTTCGGCACGCGAAATCGGCGCCTGCCGATGGATGCAGCGCAGAACCACGGCTCGGTTGTGCTCGCCCGCATCCTCGACATTGGCTCCCGTCAGGTCGGGCGACAGCTTGACGCCGGTTGTTTGGTTCATCGTCGAAATCCCTTAATCAGCCACGGACGTGCAAGTTCGGCCTCATCCCTTTACCGAGCCGCTGGTCATGGAACCAAGGATCAGTCGCTGCAGCGACAGGAACGCCACGATCGCCGGGACGACGGAGATGAGGCAGGCGGCCGCAAGCAGCTGGATGGACGAGTCGGTTTGCATCCCGCGGAAGTTAAAGATCCCGACGCCGATCGGCATCAAATTGTTTTGCGTGAGCAGCAAAAAAGGCACGAGGAATTGTGACCAGCCGGCAATTACGGTGATGATGAAGACGGAGGCGATGCCCGGTGCCGATAGCGGCAGAACAATGCGCCAGAAAACTGAAAAGCGATTGCAGCCGTCGATCATCGCTGCCTCGTCGAGGCTGCGCGGAATGCCGTCGACCGTGTTCTTCAAGAGCCATGTCGCAAGCGGAACGCCAAGAGCGATATAAACCATCGTCACGGCGAAATGCGTGTCGAGCAGGCCGAGGCGGTTCATGTAGCGGTAGAGCGGCACCATGATGACCAGCGGCGAGATCATCTGGAACAGCAGAAGTCCCATCATCGACAGGCCCTTGCCCCGGAACTGGAAGCGCGAGAAGGCATAGGCCGCGGGCAGGGCGACGATCAGGACGCCGAAGCCGCTCAAGGCCGCAAGCTTCAGGCCGTTCCAGAGATAGAGCGGGAAATAGCTGTTGTTGAGCACGGTGATGAAATTGTCGATGGTCGGATTGTGCGGGATATAGCGCGCCGCGCCGCGATAGATCTCCCGCTTGTCGCGCAGCGCCATCGACAGGAGGTAGGTGAGCGGGCCGGCGAAAAAGACGAACATCGCCAGCATGAAGAGATAGCTCAGGAAATCGCCGAAGCGAGAGCCGGTGCGTCTGCTCATTGTTCGTCCTCCTTCGGCAGGAAGGCCGCGTAGACGCAGGCAAGGCCCAGACTGATGATCAGCATCAGAACGGAAAGCACGCTTCCGCCGGACAGGTCGTAATTGCGGAAGACGATGTTGAAGACATAGAGCGATATGACCTCCGTCGCACGCCCGGGCCCGCCGCCCGTCAAGGTGATGATCGCGTCGAACGTATTGAGCGTCATGATGGTAATGAGGATCATGTTGACGAGCATGGCTGCGCGCAGCTGCGGAATGGTGATGAAGAAGAATTGTTGTGGGCCCGTTGCGCCATCGACCTCAGCCGCTTCGTAAAGCGAAGGGTCGATGGACTTGAGCGCGGCATACATGACGACCATCGAAAAGGCCGTGCCGCGCCAGATGTTCGAGATCAGTGCAGACCAGGGAGCGATCGCGGGATCGGAAAGCCAGGCGACTGTCGGTAGGTGCATGAGCCGCAGGATGCTGTTCAGCGCGCCATAGGGCGCTTCCGAAAACAGCATCTGCCAGATGATGCCGCCGGCAATCCCAGGCACGACCCAGGCGATGAGCGCCGTGGTTCTCAGGATCGTCGTGCCGAAGAGGCCGCGCTTTTCGCCGCGAACGACGACGACGGCGACGGCAAGGCCGAGAAGTTGCTGGCCGATGACGCTGCCGCCGACGAAGACGACGGTCGCCCACAGGATGTCGGGAAGCTGCGGCGAACTCAGCATGTTGGCAATCGAGCCGAGCGTATAATCCTGATTGTCGCCGATCAGCGTCGCATTGGTGAAGGACAGACGGAACACGTCGATCATCGGATAGAGATAGAAGATGCCGATGACGATGATCACGGGCATGATCCAGGGCAGCGGTGCGCCGGCGAAACGGCGCATGAACGATCTACTGTGCGGCCGGCTGGCAGCCTCGATGGCGATAGGGGTCATTGGGCTTCTCTGTCCGGGTTGATACTGCCGGCGGCGCCCGCAAGGGGCGCTGCCGTGATCGCAATCGTTAGAGACGCTTGTAGGCCTCCATCGTTGCCTTGAATGCCGCGTTCAGCGCCTCTTCCGGCTGCTTGGTCCCGGAGAGGACGTCACCCATCATGATCTGGATCTGGTTGGATATTTCCGGATAGATCGGAGCGCCGGGACGTGCCTGGCCGTTGGCGAGCGCCTCGGCGAAGGTCTTGTTGGCTTCCGTCGCAAAGACCGCATATTTGTCGAACAGCGACTTGCGCGTCGGCAATTGCTGCTGCAGCGCGTTGCCCGGTCCCATGTAGACGTCGCGGGCAAGGTTGGCGCACATCTCGACCTTGTCCTTATCCTTGGCGAACGAGGCGATTGTCCAGCCGCCGGTGCCGGTGGAACGCTGATCGGCCGTCGGGCCGGGGATCGGCGAGAAGGTCCAGTTGGCGAATTCATCCTCGTCCAGCGTTGCCTTCAATTGGGCTAGCTGCCAGTTGCCACCGATGAAGAGGGCCGTGGTTCCGGCAGCGGCCGCCGCGTTCAGGTCGTCATAATTGGCGATCGTCGTCACACGCTTGGGCGCGGCGCCAGAATCGACAAGATCCTTGTAGTAGGTGAGCGCCTTGAGGAATTTCTCCTTGTTTTCGCCCTCGCCGAAGACCGGCTTGCCGGTATCGTCGACCAGCTTACCGCCAAGCGCCCAGTAGTTCGCAAGCCAGTCGAAGGTCGAGCCCTCGTAACGGCCGGCATTGAAGAGGATGCCCTCCATGCCTTCCTTGACGGAAGCAAGGCCGGCCTTTTTCAGGTCATCCCAGGTCTGTGGAGCATCGGCAATGATAGACTTGTTGCGGTAGAGCACGCGAAGGTCGGTGTCCCACCACCAGGCGCGGATGGTCTGGTCCTTGTCGGTAATGCCGTTGCGGATGAAGGGAAAGAGATCGGCGACCTCATCCTTGGAGAAGTAGGGGGTGAAGTCGGCAAGCACATGGTTGACCATGAACTGCGAGAGCACGAAGGAGTCGACGGCGGCGCAATCCGGAGCATTGCCGGCCTTGGCCTGTTCGAGCATTTTCGCCTGTTCGGTGCCGATATCCGCAGACATGAACTGCATCTGCAGCTTCCAGTCGGGATGTTTCTTGATGAAGTCGACGAAGAGCTTTTGGTAGCCCTGGGCAATCAACGGGTCGGCATTGTTGGGGCTGTCGTTCGTAAGGCGGACAGAGAGTGTTTTCGGCGCGTCGGCAAGGCCGATCCTGTCCTTTGTCGCCAATTCTTGGGCAAATGCGGCAGGCACTGAAAACAACATTGTGTTCAGCGCTAGCGCGCTGACGAACGCTCTCTTCATGATGGGTCTCCTCCCCATTTTGAACGGATACAGCCTGGCGGCCAGTTGACCTCTCCTCATTTCCATGCTGCATTAATTAGATTAAGTTACTTTGGTTTGATGTCAAGCCGCAGCTTGGGAGGATTGAGATGCTGGCGACATTCAACAGCAGCTAGCGGCCCCGATCCGCATTTCCCGATCACGAAACAGTCGAGCCATTGCGGGCAGCCGCGATGGGCGGTGAGGTTTTGCCCCGGCTATGGAGATAGCCAAACCTGACATTCATGGAGGATCAGATGCGCCTACTCATTCTCGGCACCGGCGGAATGGCCAATAAGCATGCGGCAAGTTTCAAGGAGATCGAGGGCGTCAGCGTCGTGGGCGGCGTTGACGTCGTGCCTGAGCGGCTGGCCGCTTTTTGCTCTGAGCACGGCATCCCCAATCGTTTCGCCTCGCTCGAAGAAGCGCTTGCCTGGGGCGAGTTCGATGCCGTCGCGAATGTGACGCCCGACGCCGTCCATCACCCGACGACACTGCAGGCGATTGCGGCCGGCAAACATGTCTTTTGCGAAAAGCCGCTCGCGACTGATGCGACGAAGGCGATGGAAATGACCGAAGCCATCGAAAAGGCGGGCAAGGTTGGCATGGTGAATTTCACCTATCGCAATTCGCCCGCCTTGCAGAAGGGGCGGCAGATGGTGTTGGCCGGCGAGATCGGCAAGGTACGGCATGTCGAAGCCTCCCATCTGCAGAGTTGGCTTGTCGGAAGGCATTGGGGGGATTGGAAGTCGGAGAGCAAATGGCTGTGGCGTCTCAGCAAGAAGCACGGTTCCAATGGAGCGCTCGGCGACATCGGCATCCATATCGTCGATTTCACCTCCTACGGTTCCGGCCTCGATATCGCGCATGTCTTTGCCCGGCTAAAGACATTCGACAAAGCGCCGGGTGACAGGATCGGCGACTATGACCTCGATGCGAATGACAGCTTCACCATGAATGTCGATTTCACGACGGGAGCGATCGGCACCATCCAGGCGACGCGCACCGCTGCCGGTCAAATGGACCAGCTGCGTCTGAGGGTCTACGGCGAGACGGGTTCGATCGAGATGGTCTACGATACGGGCAGGTCGACGCTTCGCGCCTGCCTCGGCGAAGACGTTCACACGGCGACGTGGCGCGATATCGACTTCGATGCGGTCGAGACGAACTACCAGCGTTTCGTTCAGGCCGTCAGGGCCGGCAAGACGCAGGAACCTTCCTTCCGCCGGGCGGCAAACATCCAGAAAGTCCTGGACAAGGCGCTTGCGTCTGACATCAGCCATAAGGATGAGGCGCTTGCCTGAGCCGATATCGAGGCTCAGCCGGCGATCGGCGGCAGCAGGGTGTTGAGGAAAGGCAGGAGTGCCGCTCCCAATGCGACGCCGCCGCCACTGAAGCTTGCGGGCTTCATCGGCGAAATCCATGGCGTCAGGAAGGGTCGCTTCGAGGTGTCGCGGCGCTCGACGGAGAGCTGATGGATCAGTGCCTCAATGACACCGCGCGGCAGGTCGCCGCCGATCATGATAACGCTCGGCGCGATGAAGCCAGCAATCGCAATGATCGGGTCGAGCAGGTGGCTTGCCGCCTCGTGTATCCATTCCGCCAACAGTGGAGAAGAGAGTTCCTCGCCTTCTACAAGGCGGCTGAATTCGTCATCGCTGACCAATCTGCGTAGCGCACCGAAACCGACGACCGTGCTCAGCTGGACATTGTCGGGGCCGGTGCGCATATCGCCGATATTACCCGCTCGGCCATGAACGCCGGAATAGGGAATGCCGCGAACCAGAAAGCCGGCCTGGACATCCTCGTCGATGATGATCATGGCCAATCCGCCTTGCGGAGCCGGCGCGCCGATCGTGCGCTCTGCCAGCAGGCTTGCGGTGCACTCCGTCTCCACATAGCTGCGTGGAAGCTTCGATGCCGCGTTCAACTGTTCGCTCTCTTCCGCAGTCCAGTCGTTCGAGCCTATCCCCAGTCCCATGATTGGCAGGCCGGCATGACGACCGATCAAGGTCTCGATGGCCGACAGGATCGTTGCGACCCTCGTTGCACGGGTGAGGGAAAAATAGACGCGGTCGTGAACCTGGCCGCTGAGATCGACGAGAACGGCTTCGCCGCGGCTTTGACGGGCGCGGACACCGATCGAAAAAGCTCCCTCGGGCCGCAGCGCGAATTCCGCCGATGTCGCGCCACTGCCGGCGCCATTGCGCCGATGCGAGGTCACCAGCCCTTCGTCGCCAAGGCGTCGCAAAATGTTGGTGATCCCAGGGCCCGTCAATCCGGAATGCTTTCCGAGCTCCATGCGCGTCAACGGCCCGTGACGGCGGATCGCCTCCAGGATGACGCGGATATTCCTGTCGGCGATTTCTCCTGATCGCAGACCGAGTGTCTTACCCCGGACGGCGTCCGTTTCCTCAGGCTGGTGCCGTCTAGGCCCAGATCGAAGATACCGCATAACCGACTTCCATGAACATCTCGATGCCTGCCTATCAAGGGCGCATGTCGATGCCCCTAACCATTTTCCAATCGGACCTTGCAAGCCATTGATTTCGTTATGCCTGCTATCGTACCATCTTAAGTGATCTTCAGCATGTCCCTGCTGTTTTATGCATGCATCTGACGGCAGCCAAACGCAAGCCACAAAAGAGGCCCGACAATGTCGCGCCTTCGGTGAGCCTTCCAATATTCCTTAACGGGGTTGTCCGTGAACGATCGCCTCTTAATTCCGCAAGGTGAGAGGCTGAGAAGTTCCAATCGGCTCAAGGCGTGTAGCGCGCCGCCGCTGGCGAAATATTTTCGGCACGGCCAACACCGGAAGGTCCCTTGCCATCCGTTCGTCAATATCGGGTCATGGCGCAATGTGACATCACGCCTCCTTCATAGGTATCCCAGCTTCCTTGACAGCATCGATGAACGCCAGGCGAGCGTCTTCTGGGGTTCGCTTGCCGCTGATTACATCGGCGCAGACCGACAATGCCCGGTCCAATGCAGTCGCCTCCTCAAGCGGCCAATCCTCAATGAGTGCCCAACTGGCCGCCTGCGTTGTATCGATGACCACCCATTCATCTGGGTTCTCAAGGGCGATCGTGACCGCCTTGCTCCATTTTCTGTGCGTCATGGGAAATCCTAGGGTTTTTGCCTGCTTATCGATCGTTTCATAAGCATATTTATTTCACCTGGCGAGATGGTTTCGCTCGGGAAAGATACGTGTCGGAATATTCCGGACAGAACCTTAGCGGATCGGTGTTCGCACGGAAGCAGGACAACCAACTATGGTGCGGCCGCGTGCAGCTATCAAGTCATCTCGCGCTTTCCTATGCGGAGCAGTCGAATTCCCGACGCGAGATTTCTCGACAAGTTATGCCCGAAAAATGCCGCAAATGCAGGCGCGGTTGGCTAGAAATTACTTACGATTGGCGGTGGGAGCGGCGCATTCAAGCCAATGAATGGATCACGCCAGGCTTCGATCCGATCGAGCTGATTGGACCAGCGGGCGATCGATGCGTAGTCTTCGATCGGCAAGCGGGCGGCGTCGTTGAATGGCAAAAATGTCGCCATGCGAAGATCGGCGAAGGAAATTGTGTCGCCTATAAGCCATTGTCGATTGGTGAGTTGCTGATCCAGGATCAGCGCGGCTTCATGGAATTGCTTCAGGCCCTCCTCCACCATCCGATCGTCACAGGCGCCGATACCGTATCGCAGCTTAGTCCCTCGCTCCCAGTGCACGATGTCACATGCTTTAACGAAGTTTTCCTTGCCCCAACTGATCCATCTTATCATTTCTGGTTCATCGTCATCCGTTCGCCAAAGGGTCGACCCGGCTTTCCGAGAAAGCCAGCAGGCGATGGCATCGCTTTCCCACAATGTCCGACCCGAATATTCAAGGATCGGTACAAGAAGGTTGGGATTGAGATGCCTATAGCGGTCGGCTTGGCCGGGATCGCGAGGTGCCGCAAACTCAAATTCGATATTGGCGTTCAAAAGCCGAGCAACGGCGACTGCAAGGCGCGGGTTGGGATTCCGGCTGAAATATAACTTCATTTGAGATGGCCTCCTGTTTTTCTCAGTCCATAGACGAACGGTCATGGCGTCTTTCGACAGCCACTGACAGAAAAGTTGTAAGATAGAAAAATACTTAGATCCGTGGCTACGACCCAATCGACGCCGCTGAGATGAGATATCAGATCAAGGGTCGCCGGATTCATCGGCGCAACAAGTGGCAGCAGCTCTTCGCAATCCGTGATCTGAACGGCTTTTATGCACTCGCTGTCGTCCTCTTTGACGACGGCAAAATCACGTGGGTGGAGTTCACACCTGCCGGCACGATAAGGACATTGGGCTCTCGGATAGACCGGTACATCCGTACGCGTCTAAAATCTAGCAACCTATTTTGCCTGCTTGACGCAAAAACAAAGTTACTTAATCTAAGATTCGTCACGCGATCCGTGAGAGGAGACGGGGAGCGGAGCTTGCAATGAAATCGCGCGATTTTTGTCTTCTCAGCACGTCTTTTGTCGATTTCCCGGATAGGACACCTGCCATGTCTCTCACCATTTCCCAACGCCTCGATGGTCTGAAGGTCCGTACAGCCGAGCTTGTCCATTGGCGCGACCGGCAGAGCCGCATCATCGATGGCTGGACCTTCGACGGCGAGCCGATTGCCCTTCACCAGGACTGGCCGCATCGCAGGGGGACAGTCCACTTTTCGGCATCCACAACCGCACCGCATGACTGGCCGCTCGACCAGATCCGCCTGCAGCTCGATCTCGGCGGCGAGAGCCTGCTGACGCTACGCTATCCCGACGACAACAGCGAGACATTCGGGCTCGACCCCTATCACCAGGAATTTCCGCTCAAGAGCAGGGAGTTTTCGATTTCGACGGAAAGTGTTGCCCGTTTTCCCTTCGGCGAACCGAACCGGGCACCGCGATTGAACAGGGCCCGGCTGATCTTGCTGGACGAAGCGGTGCACCGGTTGCATCTCCTGTTGCGTCAGATCTGCGAAGCGGCCGGCGTCCTGGATGACCATGAGGTCGTGCCACATCTGATCGAGGCAGCCGAAGGGGCGCTACGCAGCCTCGATTGGCCTTCGGACACCGCGGCCTATATCTCGCGCACGTCCGGCGCGGTAATGCAGCAGAAGATCTGGGAATTGCCCGAGCTTGAGGAAAACCCTGTCGGCCTTAGCGACGCGCAGAGCGCCTCGGCTGCCGCTGCTTACGATCGGCTGCTTGCGCAGCTGAAGGAGCTCCAGCTGCGCTTTCCGCAAAATGGGGAGCTGCTGCTGACCGGTCACGCGCACATCGATCTTGCATGGCTCTGGCCCTATGGCGAGACGCGCCGCAAGATGCGCCGCACGTTCAACACCGCGCTTTCGCTGATGGAGCGCTCTGACGACTTCCGCTTCAATCAATCGACCGCCCATTATTACGCACAGATGGAAGAGGACGATCCCGAGCTTCTCGAAAGGATCAAGACGAAGGTTGCGGAGGGCAAGTGGGAGACCGTCGGCGGCATGTGGGTCGAGCCTGATACCAACATGCCCACGGGAGAGAGCCTCGCCCGTCAGGTGCTTTATGGTCAGCGCTATTTCGAAAAGCATTTCGGCCTGCGCCATAGCGTCTGCTGGCTGCCGGATTGTTTCGGCTTTTCTGGCGCGCTTCCGCAGATTCTCAAACTCGGCGGTATCGACAGCTTCTTCACGATCAAGGTAAACTGGAGCGAGACCAATCATATCCCGTCCGACCTATTCTGGTGGAAGGGTCTCGATGGCAGCAAGGTGCTGACCCATACCTTCGATAATCCCATGCACGGCTATAATGGTTTCGTGCAGCCGGATTGCTTCGTACCGACATGGAAGAATTTCCGCGGCAAGGCGCGGCACGATACCTCGCTGCTGGCCGTCGGTTACGGCGACGGCGGCGGCGGCGTCACGCCGGAAATGGTCGAGCGTGAAGTGCAACTGCGGGACTTCCCGGCAATCCCGAGGGCGCGCTGGGGCACTGTGAAGGGCTATTATGAAAAGGCGCATCGCACTGCCGCGGAAAGGGAGTTGCCGGTCTGGGATGGCGAGATTTACCTCGAATTGCACCGCGCCACGCTGACGACGCAAAGCGGCGTCAAGCGCAAGCACCGTCAGGCCGAACGGGCGCTGATAACGACTGAGACGCTGGCTTCGCTTGCCCATATGCTGGGTGCTGCCAAACCTGAAAGCCTCGAGGCGGATTGGCGCGTCGTCCTGAAGAACGAGTTTCACGATATCCTGCCGGGATCGAGCATTCGCGAGGTCTATGTCGATGCCGAGCGGGAGCTTGATGGTGTCATCGGCAATGCCAGGGCCGAGCAAGCAAAGGCGCTCGAGGCATTGCTGGCCCATATTCCAGCGGGCGACGTCACGAATGCGCTTGTTGTCGTCAACCCGTCGCTGTCGCCACGGCCACTCACCGTAACACTTGCCGATGGAACCGTCCTGGCATCCGCCGATTCCGTCGCACCGCTTTCCGTCGCGGTCTTCGACCGCAAGACGATCAGACCGACCGGCGCGCTGAAAGCCGACAGCCATCACCTCGAAAATGAGCATCTGTCTGTCGTTATCGGCAAGGATGGCGCCGTGTCGAGCCTTGTTCACAAGGCGACCGGGCGCGAGGCGATCGAGGGAGCTGCCAATCAGCTCTGGGTCTATCCCGCTGATAAGCCGCGAAATTGGGATGCCTGGGATGTCGATGCCGATTATGCCGAGAAAGGCATTTGCCTCGATCAGCCGGAGAGTATCACCCTGGTTGAGGACGGTCCCCACCGCGCCGCGATCCGTGTTGTCAATCGATATCGCAACTCGACCGTCACGCAGACTTATGTTCTGAACGCCAACGCCCGCAGGCTCGATATCGAGACGACGCTCGATTGGCACGACCGGCGCACCCTGCTCAGGACGCTGAACCCGGTTGCCGTGCGGTCGCGCACCGCGACCTTCGAATGCGCCTTCGGCGTCGTCGAGCGGCAGACACACACCAACACCTCCTGGGAACAAGCAATGTTTGAGGCGGCGGCGCACCGCTTCGTCGATCTAAGCGAACCTGGCTTCGGCGTTGCCTTGCTCAACAACGCCAAATACGGACACAGCGCCCGAGGCAATGTCATCGGCATGAGCCTGGTACGTTCGCCGATCTATCCCGATCCGCTGGCCGACGAAGGCCAGCAGAGCTTCGCCTATGCGCTGATGCCGCATGAGGGCGCCTGGCACGAAGGTGGTGTTCTGTCGGAGGCGATCGATCTCAACCAGCCGCTGGTCAGCACGGAGGCAAGCGGCCTCGCGGCAGGCACATTCTCTCCGCTCGGTGTCGAAGGCATATCGGTCGCGCTCTCCGGCTTGAAGGTAGCCGAGCAAGGCGAGGGTCTTGTCCTGCGGCTCTACGAACCAGCCGGTCGGCGTGGCCGCTTGTCGTTGACCCTGTCGTCGGGATGGCGGGCATCCGGCCCGCTGAACATCCTCGAAGAGCCGATGGAGCGCGCCGGGGGCGCCGACATCATGCCGTTCGAAATCCGGACGTGGAAGCTGCAACAGACCTGACCGCAAAGACCAATTTGGGGAGACTGCCGTCGGACGCCTTCGCAAGATCGCGTCATGGACGGTAGTATTGCCTCAATACGGCATCAGATCGAGGGCGATCCAAGACGGCTCGTGGAAACAATGAAATATATTTCATTGAATGAATTATATTGACACCACATTTCATTGTGGTTAGCTGTTCTCATCAGGTTTCGAGGAGGAGGCCTGATTTCACAAGAATAAACAGCGTCTTGGGACGCTTCGCACTTTTGGGAGGGGCTTCGGCCTCGAGGAGGACGCTTGCGCAATTTTCTTGGCACGACCGCGATTGCGGTCCTTGCAGCAACGCTTTTTGCCGGCACGGCGGCCGCGGAAACGAATAATCCGTTTCGCTGCAAGCCTGGCGAAAAATATGTCATGAACGTCATGGTCTCCGGCGTCGAATACTGGTTTCCCGTCTATGAAATGTTCAAGCAGGCCGGGCAGCAGTTCGGCTGCGAAACCGAATACACCGGTACGCCGGAATATGACGTGAACAAGCAGATAGCCACCTTCGACCAGGCGCTTGCGCAGAATCCCGCCGGTATTCTGGTCCATCCGATGAACTCGGATCCGTTCATCGAACCGATCAACCGCGCGATCGATCAGGGTACGGCCGTCGTCACATTCGCCGCCGATTCCCCACTCTCGAAGCGGGTTTCCTTCATCACCTCGGACAACACCCGCGAAGGCATCTACGCGGCCGATGCGATCGCCAAGAAGATGGGCGGCAAGGGCGAATATGCGGTTCTGGAAAATCCCGGTCAGGACAATCACGACAAGCGCATCGCCGCCTTCATCGGGCGTATGACGGAGAAATGGCCCGACATGAAGCTTGTCGGTCGCGCCGCATCGAACCAGGATCCGACCAAGGCCTATCAGGGCCTGCTCAGCCTCATCCAGGCTCATCCCAATCTCGGCGCCGTCTTCATGCCGGAAGCGAATTCCGCCATCGGTGCGGCCCAGGCCAGCAAGGAGAGCGGCGGCAAGGTTCTCGTCATGTGCGCCGACGTCAACGCCAATATTCTCGACATGATCAAGGCCGGCGAAGTCTTTGGCTCGATCAACCCAAACCAGGGCATGCAGGGCTACATGGGCTTCGTCCTGCTCTGGCTTGCCAAGCATCCGGAACTGATCGATCCGATGAATGACGCCAAGCGTTCCGGCTTCAACCCGATGAGCATTCCTGTGGTCGACAATGGGCTTTCCATCGTCACGGCGGACAATGCCGAAGACTTCTATTGGGACAAGTACCTGAAGCGTCGCGGCACAAAGGGCATCGAGGAATAGGCTCCACATAGGCGTCATCCGCGCCGTCCAGGCGCGGATGACCTTTGGGGTAGGGAGGAATGACGTGGCGCAGCCGATACTCACCATACAGGGCGTGACCAAGCATTTCGGGACGGTACTGGCGTTGTCGGACGTCAGCTTCACGCTCGAGCGGGGCGAGGTTCATGCGATTTGCGGCGAGAACGGCGCCGGCAAGTCGACGCTGATGAATGTCATTGCCGGCGTGGTGCAGCCGACCGAAGGTGAGATCCGCGTTGACGGCAGCCCCGTGCGCATCACGTCTCCTGCCGTGGCCCAGATGCTCGGCATCGGGCTGGTGCATCAGGAAATCGCGCTTTGTCCGGATGCGACGGTGGCGGAAAACATGTTCATGGCCGCCACCAATCGCCGCCGTGCGCCCTTCATGAATTACCGGGCACTGGAGCGCGACGCGCAGGCCGTGATGAACCGGCTTGCCGCAATCGATGTGCGCCGCAAGGTGGCGGATCTGTCGATCTCCAGCCAGCAGCTTGTGGAAATTGCCAAGGCGCTGACGCTTGACTGCCGCGTGTTGATCCTCGACGAGCCGACGGCGGCGCTGACGGAAACCGAAGCGCAGCAACTCTTTTCGATCATTCGCGACCTGAAGGCGAATGGTATCTCGATCATCTATATCAGCCATCGCATGGCGGAGATATTCAGCCTTTGCGACCGTGTGACTGTCTTGCGCGACGGTCGTTACGTGTGCACCGAACGCGTTGCCGATATCACGCCCGACGACGTGGTGCGGCGGATGGTGGGGCGCGAGATTACCCAGCTCTATCCCGAAAAGCTGCAGCCAGGCGAGGCATCCGGCGAGACGATCCTTGATGTTCGGGATATGGGCGACGGCGAACGCTTCCATGATGTCAGCTTCTCGCTGCGCCAGGGCGAAATCCTCGGCATAGGCGGTCTGATCGGCTCCGGCCGCACGGAAATCGCCGAGGGCATTTGCGGACTGCGGCCCCGTATCGCGGGTACGATCCGACTGCACGGCAGGATGGAGAAGATCAAATCCTATTCCGATGCGGTGAAGGCGGGCATTGTCTATCTTTCGGAGGATCGCAAGGGCTCGGGCGTGTTTCTCGACATGTCGATCGCGCAGAATATCTCCGTTCTGGATTTGAAATCGCTGTCCAATTCCGCCGGACTGCTCAAGGGTCGCGTCGAGGCGGCGCGCGCGGAAGATCTCGCAAGGCGGCTGTCGGTGCGCATGAGCGGTGTCGACGCTCCGGTCAAATCGCTTTCCGGCGGTAACCAGCAGAAGGTGGCGATCGCCAAGCAGCTGGCGGTCACGCCCAGGGTCATCGTGATGGATGAGCCGACACGCGGGATCGATGTCGGTGCGAAGGCGGAAATTCACAGGCTTCTGCGCGAGCTTGCGCGCTCCGGTATCGGTATCGTCGTCATATCCTCTGAAATGCCGGAATTGCTCGGGCTTTCCGATCGCGTGCTCGTTGTCCGCGAGGGGCGCATCGCGGGTGAGCTCGATGCCGACGAGATGACGGAGGAGGCTGTGATCCGCCTGGCTTCGGGAATAGGCGCCGCAAGGGCCACGAACCATGCCGCGTGAGGAAAAAGTGGGAGAGAGGGATATGGCAACCGACACGATAGCGACAAATGCGCCGAAAACATCGTCCTTCAAACGCATCGGCACGATGCGCGAGGCCGGGCTGATCGCGATCATTCTCGCGCTCAGCGTGATCATGAGCTTCGCTTCGCCGCATTTCCTGACGTTCGGTAATTTCCGCGCGATGCTCATGAGCTTTTCGGTCGAAGGAATCGTGGTCGTCGGCATGACGATCCTGCTGATCGTGGGAGGCATCGATCTTGCGGTCGGGTCCGTGGTCTGCTTCGCGATGGTACTGTCCGGCTCGCTCTTTCTGGCGGGGCTCGATCCATGGACCGCGTCGCTGATCGGCATCCTGGCAAGCAGCGCGATCGGTGGGATCATGGGATTTTTCGTGACGGTGGTCGGCCTTAGCCACTTCATTACATCGCTTGCTGCCATGGTGATCGTGCGCGGCATCTGCCTCATCATCACCAAGGGAACACCCTTGTCGCTCTTTACCTTGCCGCCGAGCTTCAAGGCGGTGGGGCAGGGGACTTTTTACGGGGTTCCCTATGTCATCCTGATCTTCGTTGCGGTCGTCGTCATATTCGACTTCCTGCTGCGTCGGGCGACCGCCTTTCGCAAAGTCTTTTATACGGGAAGCAACGAGAAAGCTGCGCTTTACTCCGGGATCAAGACCAGCCACGTCAAGTTCTGGGTGACCGTGCTCTGCTCCACGCTCGCCGGTACGGCAGGGGTCATCTACATGTCGCGCTTCGGTGCCGCGACACCGACCTTCGGCGTCGGCATGGAGCTCAATATCATCGCGGCGGCCGTCATCGGCGGGGCATCGCTCAGCGGCGGCTCGGGGACGATCCTCGGCGCCATTCTCGGAATTGCGCTTCTCTCGGTGGTCACAAGTTCGCTGATCCTGCTGAACGTCTCGGTCTATTGGCAGGACATGATCAAGGGGTGCATTCTGCTCACCGCCGTTTCCATCGACCATCTTCTGCACAAACGGAAGGCCGCCTGACATGCCGATCGCCAAATTGAAGCCCAAGACAACCACCGCGCCGCGCGAAGAAATCGTCATAGCGCGCCAAATGCACCAGGCACTGGTCTTGCACTTCCTGGAAGGGCTCACCCAGGCGCAGATCGCCGATCAGCTCGGCATATCGCACGCCACCGTCAACCGTCTCATCAAGCGGGGCCGCCAGCTTGGTCTCGTCGAAATCAAGATCAAGTCCCCGGTCGAACCGCTCGTCGATATGGAAGAACGGCTCCTGGCTCTCGGCGGCATCAGCCGCGCAGTCGTGGTGCCGACCGTCTCGGACAATCCGCAGACCGCGCTGCTTGCCGTCGGCGAAGCGGCCGCGCGCTTGCTGCTGGAAGAGATCGCCGATGGCGACACGATCTGCATCACGGGCGGCAAGGGTGTCAGCGCCGTCGTTGCAGGGCTGCAGGCGCCGCGTCGTTTCGACGTCGAAGTCATTCCGGCGACGGGCTGCGTCCAAGGCAAGCACTACACCGATGTCAATCATGTTTCGACGCTGATGGCCGACCGGCTTGGCGGACATTCCTATCAGATCCACGCGCCGCTCTTTGCCGACGATGCCGAGCAAAGGGCGATGCTGATCAACATGCGCTCCGTCGCCGATGTCTTCAAACGGGCGCGTGAAGCCAAGGTGGCGGTCGTCGGCATCGGTTCCATCCTGACGGACGATTCAAGCTATTACGACCTGCACCCGTCCTCCAGCACAGACCGTTTGGCGATCGAGCGGTCCGGCGCGAGCTGCGAATTGCTGGCCCACCTGCTCGATGACCGGGGCCGGATCTGCGATTACAGCCTCAATCGTTCGCTGGTATCGTTGACGCTGCCGGAGTTTGCCTCGATCCCGATGAAGATCGGCGTGGCGAGCGGGCCAAACAAGGCAGGCCCGATCCTGAGCGTCATGCGCGGCAATCATATCGATACGCTCGTCACCGACGAGGCGACCGGTGCGCGCATCCTTGAAATGGCATCCGAGGAAGGAGTTTCCGCATGAGCGGCGAACAGTTGGTCCGTGACATCGGACGTTCCGGTGTCAAGGCTTCGGCCGTCGGGCTGGGAACATGGGCGGTCGGCGGCTGGATGTGGGGTGGAACGGACGAGGCGGAATCCATCGCCGCCATCCAGGCCTCGCTCGATGCCGGCGTCACGCTCATCGACACTGCGCCCGCCTATGGTCTCGGCCGATCGGAAGAGATCGTCGGCAAGGCCATCAAGGGTCGGCGCGACCAGACCGTGATCGCCACGAAATGCGGCCTTGTCTGGCATACCCGCAAGGGGAGCCATTTCTTCGATCAGGACGGCAAACCCGTCCATCGCTATCTCGGCCGGGATTCGATCATCCATGAGGTCGAGGAAAGCCTCAGGCGGCTCGGCACCGATTACATCGATCTCTATATCACCCATTGGCAGGACGCGACGACACCGATCGAGGAGACGATAAGAGCCCTTGAGGATCTCAAACGGGCAGGGAAAATCCGTGCGATCGGTGCAAGCAATGTCAGCCGGTCCGACCTCGATCAGTATGTTCGCGCCGGCGCGCTCGATGCGATCCAGGAACGGTTCAGCATGATCGATCGCGAAATCGAGGATGCCTTGTTGCCCCTCACAATTGAAAACGGTGTGTCGACGCTCAGCTATTCCTCCCTGGCGCTTGGCCTGTTGTCGGGTACGGTCGGTCCGGCGCGTGTGTTTTCGGGTGACGATCAGCGCAAGGGCAATCCGCGCTTCTCCGTCGATAACCGCCGCAAAGTGCTGGCTTTTGCGGAAGCGCTCCGGCCGCTCGCCGAACAACATTCAGCGAGCGTGGCGCAAACGGTCATTGCCTGGACTTTGGCGCAGCCGGGCGTGACCTTCGCGCTCTGCGGCGCGCGCAACCCGGCGCAGGCACTCGACAATGCGCGGGCAGGCACGCTCCGGCTCGGGGCGGAAGAGCTTGCGGCCATAGACGCCGCCATAGCGGCGAAACTGGTCAACATGGACGGGTAACGGACAACCATCATGAACCGCAAAGATATATTGGACGGGCTTCGCCGAAGCCCGATGGTGGAGGTGTGCGTCGTCGGTGGCGGCATCAACGGCCTTAGCGTCTTCCGCGAGCTGGCGTTGCAGGGCGTCGATGTCCTGCTTGTCGAGAAGAGCGACTTTTGTTCCGGCGCGAGCGCGGCTCCTTCGCGCATGGTTCATGGTGGATTGCGCTATCTCGAAAATGGCGAGTTCAGCCTTGTGCGTGAATCGCTGGTGGAGCGCGACAGGCTGTTGCGCAACGCGCCCCACTACGTTGCACCATTGCCGACGATGGTGCCGATCTTCGACATTTTCTCAGGCCTTGCCAATGGCGTCATCCGGTTTCTCGGCCTCACCCGCCGTCCGAGCCGGCGCGGCGCCATCGCCATCAAGGCCGGTCTCGGCATTTACGATTTCCTGACGCGCAAGCGGATGCAGATGCCAGGCCATCAATTCCGCAGCCGCAAGGAGACGCTGCGGAAATGGCCGGCACTCAATCCGTTGATCCGCAATTCCGCGACCTACTATGATGCCTGGGTAAGTCATCCCGAACGCATCGGCATCGAGCTGCTGCGTGACGGACTTTCCGCCGGCCCGCATGCGAAAGCATTGAACTATGCGACGATCGAGCAGACGGCGCCTGGCTGCTTTGCATGCAAGGACGAGATTTCCGGCGAGAGCTTCGCCATCAGGCCGAAGCTAGTCATCAATGCGACCGGCGGCTGGATCGATATCACCAACGGCAAACTCTTCTCAGAAGATGCGCGACCGGCACGGCTGATGGGGGGCACCAAAGGCTCGCATCTGATCGTCGACAGTCCGGCGCTGCACGACATGCTCGACGGGCATATGATCTACTACGAGAACGAAGACGGGCGCATCTGCATCCTCTTTCCCTATCTCGGCAAGGTGCTTGTGGGATCGACGGATATCCGCGTCGACGATCCTGACATGGTGCGTTGCGAGGCGGATGAGCGAGACTACATTCTGCAGTCCCTTGCCTTCGTGCTGCCGGGTGTTCGCCTCCGTCTGGAGGATATCGTCTTCCAGTTTGCCGGCGTGCGCCCGCTGCCGGCCAGCAAGGACAGCTTCACCGGCCGTATTCCGCGCGATCATTTCTGCACAGTGCTCGACGGAGAAGATGGCGGGCCGCCGGTTCTCTGCATGATCGGCGGCAAGTGGACCACCTTCCGCTCCTTTGGCGAGCTTGCTGCCGATATGGCGCTTGGTCGGCTGGGTCGACCGCGCCTTGTGGATACGGCCGATCGTACGTTCGGCGGCGGACGGGCCTTTCCGAAGGACCGCAACGGCTGGATTCGGGAGGTCTCGGCAGTGACAGGCGTCCCGCTCGGGCGTGTGGCGATCCTTTTCGAACGTTATGGCACGGATGCCGAAGAGATTGCCCGCTTCGTCGCGGCGGAGCCGGATCATCGCCTGCCCCATGACGGCTACAGCGCGCGCGAGCTCCTCCATCTTGTCCGTACGGAGGCGGTCGAGCATCTCGACGATCTGTTGCTGCGACGCACGACATTGGCCGTGACTGGCGAGCTGTCGCTCGTCATGACCGAGGCTGTCCTCGACCTGCTTGCCGCCGAAAAGGCCTGGACGACGCGAGACAGGCTCGAAGAACGCACCCGCTTTCTCGCTCTTATGCGGGAGCGCCACGGCGTTACGGAACAAACCCTTGCTGCAAGAAACGAACAAAGGAGTAAACCATGCGAGACAACCGCAAAGTCCGGATGAACCGGCTGTTCGGCAACGGCCGTTGCCTGGATGTGGCGATCGATCACGGCGTCTGCAACGAGCCGTCCTTCCTCGATGGTTTGGAGGACATGCCAGGCGTCGTGAAGGCACTGATCGATGCCAGGCCCGATGCCATCCAGATGAACTATGGTCAGGCCGACCTGTTGCAGGAGGTTCCGGGCAAGGATAAGCCGGCCCTTGTCATGCGTATCGACATGGGCAATCCCTATAATCGCATCCGCCACCGCGACATGTGGGCCGTGCTGCAGAATGATGCTGAGCCGCTGATCGGCGCCTTGCAAATGGATGCGGCCTGCGTGGTCGTCAACCTCTTCATGCTGCCGGATGAGCCTGATCTGTTCCGCCAGTGTGTGCAGAACATCGCCCGCGTGCGCGCCGATTGCGAGAAATACGGCATGCCGCTGATGATCGAGCCGCTCGTGATGCAGCCGGTAACAGAGCGCGGCGGCTACATGGTCGATGGCGATGCCGGCAAGATCGTTACGTTGACGCGGTTGGCCCGTGAAATGGGTGCCGATATCGTCAAGGCCGATCCCACGACCAACCCGGAGGATTTTCATCGTGTGGTCGAGGCGGCGCGCTGCCCGGTTCTGGTGCGCGGCGGCGGCAAGGAGGACCTTCGCGCCGTATTCGACAAATCGGCCGCCTTGATGCGCCAGGGTGCAATGGGCATGGTCTATGGGCGCAACATCTACCAGCATTCAAATCCCAGCTCCGTTGTGCACGGCCTGATGGCGATAGTACATGAGGATGCCGGCGGCGAAGAAGCCTTCGAGCTCTATCGTCGGGGATAGCGCCGGTAGCCGCCCCTGGGCGGCGCTTGCAGGATGGCAAGACATGGACCTTGGGAGGGGTTCTGAATGGGAGAGTATTTGTTGGGGCTCGATGCCGGTAACACCGTCATCAAGGCGGTGATCTTCGACAAGACGGGGCGGGAACTGGCGCGGGCCGGAGAAGAGGGGCATAGTCGCATGCCGTATCCGGGCCATGTCGAGCGCGACCTTGGCGAACTCTGGGCCAATGCCCGGCGCGTCATCCGTGCCTGCCTCGATGAGGCGGGTGTTGCCGCGGACGATATTGCCGCGATCGGCTGCGCCGGTCACGGCAACGGCCTCTACGCGCTTGACCGGAACGGTGAGCCGCTGCTTGGGATTCAATCCCTGGATACGAGAGCAACGGCCATGGTCGAGCAATGGTCGACCGAAGAGGTGGGCGAGAGAACCTATCCAATTGCCCGCCAGCGTCCCTGGCCCTCCCAGACGCCTACTTTGCTTGCATGGCTGAAACGCCATCAGCCTGACATTTTCAACCGGATCGGCACGATATTTTTCTCCAAGGATTTTATCGTCAATCGCCTGACGGACAGGCGCGTCAGCGACGTTTCCGACATGTCCGGCGCCGGTCTGCTCGATCTTGCCAATCGCCGTTACGACAGAGCTCTGATGGAGGCCTACGGGTTGAGTGATTGCATGGATCTCTTGCCGCCGCTCATCGAGAGTGCCGACATTGCCGGCGCGGTGACGGAGGAGGTTGCGCAGGAAACCGGGCTTGCGGCCGGCACTCCGGTGGTCGGAGGTCTCTTCGACGTGGTTGCTTCCGCACTTGGCTCCGGCGTGACGCGCACCGGAAGCGCTTCGATCATCGCCGGCACATGGAGCATCAACCAGGTGATCGTCGACGGCCCCGATCTCGATGGACCGGTTTTCATGTCCTCGACCTTCGACCGCAAGCGATACATGGCGATGGAGAACAGCGCCACGTCCGCGGCCAATCTCGAATGGCTTGTGCGGGAATTTTTCGAGGGCGGCCGTACGGCGGACGGGTCTCCCTTCGACGCATGCTGCGCTCTGGCGGCGGCAATCGACCCTGCGGCGGACGACCCGCTCTATCATCCCTACCTCTATGGCGCGCAGCAGGATGGCCATGCTCGTGCCGGCTTTTATGGCATTGCCGGCTGGCATACGAAGGGGCATCTGATCCGCGCCCTGCTTGAAGGTGTCGCCTTCGGTCATCGCCAGCATGTCGAAACGATCCGCAAGGCGGGTGCAATCTTTGACAAAGCTGTTCTGTCGGGTGGCGGTTCGCGCAGCCGGCTCTGGCCGCAGATCTTTGCGGATGTTCTCGGCGTACCCGTCTCGGTGGCTGTTTCGCAGGAAACGGGCGCATTGGGCGCGGCGATTGCGGCGGGAACAGGTGTCGGCCTCTTTGCTGATTTTACTGAGGGCGCCGATGCGATGGTGCGCATCGATCGTCACTACGAACCTAATGAAGCGTTAGCGGTGCATTACGACAGACGTTACGCGCTCTATAGGGACATGACAGAGGCCATGACACCGCTTTGGCGGCGTCTAAGCGCTTCGGCCGAGGCGGCAAGCGGAGTTGTGACGTGAACAAGACCTCTGACGAGACTCCGATAGATGACGGCGCCTATGATTTCATCATTGTCGGTGCGGGCTCCGCGGGCTGCGTTCTGGCAAATCGGCTTTCGGCTGATCCGAAGACCCGTGTTCTCTTGCTCGAGGCTGGCGGCACGGACCGGTATCATTGGATCCATATTCCGATCGGCTATCTCTATTGCATGGGCAATCCGCGCACCGACTGGATGATGAAGACGGCCGCGGAAAGGGGGTTGAACGGCCGCTCGCTGCCCTATCCGCGCGGGAAGGTGCTGGGTGGCTGCTCTTCCATCAATGGCATGATCTATATGCGCGGCCAGGCGGCCGACTACGACGCCTGGCGCCAGGCCGGCAACGATGGCTGGGGATGGGACGATGTGCTTCCCTATTTCCTGAAGTCGGAGGACAATTACCGGGGCAAATCCGCCATGCACGGGGCTGGGGGAGAATGGCGGGTGGAGCGCCAGCGCCTCTCCTGGCCGATCCTTGACGCATTTCGCGAGGCCGCCGAAGAACTCGGCATTCCGAAACGGGATGATTTCAATGACGGGGACAACGAGGGCTCCGGTTACTTCGAGGTGAACCAGCGCGGCGGCGTCCGCTGGAACACGGCCAAGGCGTTCCTGCGCCCGGCGATGAAGCGTGGCAACTTGCGGATCGTGTCGGGCGCCGAAGTCGAGTCGGTGGCATTCGACGGCAAGGTCGCCACCGGCGTGCGGTTTCGTCGCGCCGGGCAGGTTTTCGCCGCGCGGGCGGTGCGCGAAGTCATCCTGTCGTCCGGCGCGATCAATTCACCGAAAATCCTCGAACTGTCGGGTATCGGCCGCCCGGATGTGCTGACCGGACTGGATATTCCCGTTCGCCATGCCCTGGCCGGCGTCGGCGAGAATCTGCAGGATCATCTGCAGATCCGAACGGTCTTCAGGATCGATGGTGCTCGCACGCTCAATCAGCTTTACCACAGCCTTTCCAGTCGCGCCGGCATGGCCATGCAATATGCACTCTTTCGATCCGGCCCGCTTTCGATGGCGCCAAGCCAATTGGGCATTTTTGCGAAAAGCGATCCATCCATTGCCACTGCCGATCTGGAATATCACATCCAGCCGCTCAGCACCGATCGGCTTGGGGAGCCACTGCATCGCTTTCCCGCGGTGACAGTCTCGGTCTGCAATCTCCGACCGGAAAGTAGGGGTAGCGTGCATATCCAGTCGCGCATCGCTTCCTTGCCGCCGGAAATCCGCCCCAACTATCTTTCCACCATCGCGGACCAGTTGCTGGCGACGAGATCCATTCGTCATGCCCGCCGCCTCATGGACACCGATACGATCCGCAAGTACACCCCTCGGGAAATCCTGCCGGGGCGCGAGTTTGAAAGCGACGAGGAACTCATCCGTCGCGCCGGCGACATTGCAACGACGATCTTCCACCCGGTTGGCACCTGCAAGATGGGGGGCGATCCATCCTCTGTCGTCGATTCGAAACTGCGCGTGCACGGCATCGGTGGATTGCGCGTGGTCGATGCTTCGATCATGCCGACCATCGTTTCCGGTAATACGAACTCACCGGTCATCATGATCGCGGAGAAGGCCGCAGCGGCACTGACCGCTCGGGCATGAAAGCGTTGGGCGGGAGTATGGATCAAGGCCGACCATATGACCCGGTTTAGGAAGCCGACGTCCGATGTTCGCGGAAGGCGGCGGCAAGCGTCCGCAAGGCACCGCGCGAGCGGCCATCGGACAGGGAGGTGTGAAGGACGACCTCGGATGCCGGCAGAGGCGGCAGGCCAAGCTTCTCGCCAACTTCCGTCAGCCCAACGGGGGCAACGCGGTGCGCCAGCGCTCCGACCGCAAGGCCGGCCATGACCGCAGCGGCGACCGCTGTGGTGCCGCCGCCGAGGAAGACCTCCACCCAGCCAATGCCGGCCGCGTCCAGGGCGCGGGTGGCATTGTTGCGCACACCGCATGAGGCGGCAAGGGAGGCGAGCCGCAAGGGCTCGCCTTGCCTATGCTCGAAGCCCGGCGCGGCAAACCAGCCGAAACGCTCCTTCGACAGCACTTCCCCATCGCGGCGATCATCCTCCCGTCGAACGATTGCCGCATCCAGCGCGCCGCGATCGAAAGCATCGAGCAGACTTCTCGACGCCTCGATCTGCACTTCGATCAGCAGAGCCGGATCATGGGCGTGCAGCCGGGCCAGCAGCACGGGCAATTCCGGACCGGCCACCTGGTCGGCAACGCCGAGGGTGAATCGACGAGATGGCGTAATGAGCCCGGCGATCGCGCGTTCATGTGCCGCCAGGAATTCGCGCGCCACTTCAAGAAAGGCAGCGCCGCGCGCGGAAAGCCGCACCAGCCGCGGCGTCCTCTCGATCAGCTTTTCGCCAAGCCGCTCCTCCAGGCGCTTCAGTTTCATGCTGATTGCGGCCTGGGACGTATCGAGGGCCTCAGCCGCGCGCGTGAAGCTTTGAAAATCCGCGACCAGCACGAATGCCTGAACGACGTCCACATCGAGTACTTTCATGGTGCACATACTCATTTGTTATCACTGATATATCCATACATTGGATTTCGTTATCTCAAAGTCACGTTTACGTTGAGGGTGCTCGTAACACAGTTCCTGAGCCGTAACGGATTTCAAACTATGACAAACTGGCACTACGCAACCCTGACAGAGACCGCCGACGCAATCAGGCGGCGCGTCGTCTCGCCGCTGGAACTCACTAACGCCCTGCTGGATCGGATTGCCACGCTCGATCCAGCGCTGCATGCCTATGCGACGGTGACACCGGAACTTGCTCTCGCGCAAGCGCGCCGGGCTGAGGCCGAGATTGCGCGCGGGAGACATCGTGGCCCGCTTCACGGCATTCCGATCGCCTTGAAGGATATTTATGACACGGAAGGTATCGTGACAGCCGCCGGTATGCCAATTCATGCGGGCCGCAAGCCAGAGACCGACGCGACTGTGGTCAAGCGTCTGGCCGAGGCAGGCGCTGTTCTCCTTGGAAAGCTACAACTGACCGAAGGCGTCTTTGCCAAGCATCATCCGACGATTATCCCGCCGCGAAATCCATGGAATGGCGATTACTACGCCGGCGCCTCCTCTAGCGGATCGGGGGTCGCAACGGCGGCCGGCCTTTGTTTTGCAACGCTCGGCAGCGATACGGGCGGCTCGATCCGCTTTCCGTCCTCTGCCAATGGCGTGACCGGATTGAAGCCAAGCTGGGGTCGGGTCAGCCGACATGGTGTCTTCCCGCTAGCCGACAGTCTCGATCACGTCGGTCCGATGACGCGCTCGGCCGCTGACGCAGGCGTCGTGCTTGGTGCGATTGCCGGTCTCGATCCGGACGATCCGACCTCGCTGGCCGCGCCGGTTCCAGACTATCTTGCAAGTCTTGAAAGGGGAGTGCGCGGCCTGCGCATTGGCATCGATCATGCCTATAACGAAACGAATGTGGACAATGAAATTGTCAGGGCATTACAGCAGGCGGCGGAGGTGTTTGAAGAGCTAGGCGCAACGATCGTGCCCGTCAGGTTGCCCGATCACCGCGCCGTAAACGAAGCCTGGGGGTCTTATTGCGGTGTCGAGGCGGCGCTTGCGCATGCTGCGACATATCCCGCTCGATCCGCGGATTACGGACCGGCTGCAAGCGGCACGATTGCGGGCCTGATCGAATATGGCCGCACCATCACCAGCGCTCAGTTGATGATGGCCCATCATGCGCGCCTGGCTTTCTCTGGCGCCTTGGCGACCCTGTTTGCCGATGTCGATCTTCTGCTGATTCCGACACAGCCGCTTGCCGATTTCACGGTGGCGCAGGAGGCGGAACTGTTCACCATGCCGAACGAGCTGACGGCCTTCCTGCGTTTCGTATCCCCGTTCAACATGTCGGGCAGTCCGACCATCACCCTTCCGGGTGGGTTTACCGCAAAAGGCTTGCCTCTCTCCTTCCAGCTGGTCGGCCGGCATCTGGACGAGGCTTTGCTGGTGCGGGCCGGCGATGCCTATCAGCAGGTGACGGACTGGCATCGACGACATCCCTCACTTTGAGGGAGCACCGTCCATTCTCACCAGATCCATATGAAGCCGTCGCCGTTTGACCGGTGGTGGCGGGAGCTGTTCATGAATATCGATAGACGCATTCACATGAGCCAAAACAATATGGAAACGGGTGGCGATCCGCGCCGCTGGCTTGCTCTGCCTGTCCTCCTGACGGGCGCCTTCCTGCCGATCCTGGATTTCAACGTCGTCAATCTGGCACTGCCCGCTATTCGTCAGGGCCTTGGGGCAACGCCGAGCGAATTGCAGTTCGTCATTTCGGCCTATGCCGCAACCTATGCCATCTTTCTTATAACCGGTGGCAGGCTGGGCGACTGGCTTGGGCGCAAGCGCATGTTCATGATCGGTGTCGCGGGCTTCACGCTTGCGTCGATCCTCTGCGGCTTTGCCTGGTCGGCCGGCGCGCTCATTGCCGGACGGATCCTCCAGGGGCTGACCGCGACCGCGATGGCGCCGCAGGTGCTCGCCTCCATTCGGGTGCTGTTTCCACCCTCCGAGCAAGGAAAGGCCCTGGGCCTTTACGGCGCCACCTTCGGGCTTGCCAATATCGTTGGCCAGATCCTTGGCGGCGTGCTGGTCTCGTCCCATCCTCTGGGTTTCACCTGGCAGGCGATCTTCCTGATCAATATTCCGATCGGGGTCATAGCCTTCGTCGGCGGCCTGTTGTTCTTGGGTGACTCGCGTGCCGAACACGCGCAAAGGCTCGATCTCGGCGGTGTCGTATTGCTCTCCGCAACGCTTGGCCTTCTCGTCTATCCGCTCGTCGAGGGACGCGATAGCGGCTGGCCGCCGGCGATCCTTGGCATGCTCCTTGCGTTTCCCTTGATGCTCGTCGCCTTCGTCGTCTTCGAATGGCGGCTGATGAAACGTGGCGGCGCCCCACTCGTCGATCTCTCGCTATTCCGGGAAAGCGGCTTTGCGATTGGCATTGCCATGGCTCTGGTTTATTACATGCTCTCGGCCTTCTACCTGACTTTTTCCATCTATCTGCAGGGCGGTTTGAACCTGACGCCGCTTCAGGCGGGATTGCGAACACTGCCCTTTGGTCTTGGCTATTTCGCCGCGTCGTTTGCGGCGGCCGCCATAATGCGCCGGATCGGACCTCGTGCCCTGACACTGGGCTTCATCATACAGGTGATCGGCTTTGGATGCGTCATCCTGGCTGTCCAAGGCCCGCTTGCTGCTCCGATCGGGATGGGGCTCGCAATTGCGGGCATTGGTTTCGGCATCGTAATGCCATCGGTCATCAAGGCGGTGATCGGTGGCATTGACGAGCACCATGCCGGACTGGCGTCCGGCATCGTCATATCGACCTTCCAGATCGGTGCCGCCCTCGGCGTTGCGATCATCGGCGGCATCTTCTTCAGCGTGCTCGGCGCCGGGCAGGAGTTGCGGTCCTATTCCGATGCCTTTGCCGTCGCTCTCGGTTGCAACGTCCTGCTGCTCGCCGTTGGTGCGGCTCTGTCGTTGTGGCTGCCGCGTCAGCGGCTCTCCAATATCCGCATCAACCGGCCGCGATAGCTGTCGAGAATGACGGCAAGCACGATGACGGCGCCGATGACGATCGGCTTGATGTTATCGTCGGCGCCAAGCAGTTGCAGCCCGGTGGACAGCACTTGCAGAATGCACGCGCCAACCAGCGTTCCGATGATCGATCCCTTGCCGCCCGAAAGACTGGTGCCACCGATGATGACGGCCGCGATGGCGTTCAGTTCATAACCGACGCCCGCGACCGGGCTGCCGACATTGAGGCGGAGCAGGTAAACCATGGCGGCAATGCCGGCGGTCAGCCCGGAAATGGTGAAGACCGCGATTTTGTATCGCTTCGGCTCATGGCCCGACAGGCGGACTGCCTCTTCATTCGTCCCGATCGCGAAGACGAAGCGTCCAAACACCGTGTAGCGAAGCACGAACCAGCCGACGAGGACGACAAGGATCGCGATCAGGAAGATCGACGGAAAGACGCCCCAGAAGATCAGATTGCCGAAGTCGACGAAGGGCTGCGGCAGGCCGGTGATCGTAGAATTATCGCTGACGACGCGGGCGAGGCCACTTGCGACGTTGAGCATGCCGAGCGTGACGATAAAGGAGGGAAGCTTCCATTTCTCGCAAATCCATCCGTTGACGGCGCCGAGGATCGCGCCGGCACCCATCGAGGCGAGCGATGCGAGAACGATCGCCTGCCACGGCGAGAACCTCGGGTCGATCATGATCGTTGCGCCGATGACCGTGCAGAGTGCAAGCAGCGACCCGACGGAAAGATCGATGCCGCCGGTGAGGATGACGAAGGTCATGCCGGCGGCAAGCACCGTGTTAATCGCGATCTGCACGAAGATCTTCAGGAAATTCTCCGGCGTCGCGAAATAGGGCGCCGTCAGCGAGAAGAAGATCAGGATAAGGACGAGTGCGATGGTGACGCCGGCCTCCTTCATCGAGATCCGGATGAGCTTGTCCCAGACGCTGGCCTCTTTCGCTTCGGTCGTCTTCTCAATGTTGCCGGACACGACTGTACTCCTTGTAAGCGAGTGAGAGGATCCTGCTCTCGTCAAATTGTTCTCGAGGTATTTCTCCGGCTATCTTGCCGTCCGAGAAAACGATGATGCGGTGGCAAATGCCGATCAGCTCCGGCAGGTCCGAAGACACCACCAGGACGCCCCTTTCTTCGGCGGCGAACTTCCAAAGAAGCTCATAGATTTCCGCCTTGGCGCCAACGTCGATGCCGCGCGTCGGTTCATCGAAGATCAGTACTTTGGGGCCGCGAAACAGCCATTTGGCGATGACCACCTTTTGCTGGTTGCCACCCGAGAACGTCCTGACGGCCTGATGGATGGATGGTGTCTTGATCCTGAGTTCGCGCACCAGGCGTTGTGAATAGCCGTCTTCCAGCTTGCGGATGATCAAGCCGTTGCGAGAGACCTTGCCAAGGTCGGTTATGGTGGTGTTCTCGGCGCAGCTAAGGTCGAGCATCAACCCTTGAATCTTGCGGTCTTCCGTTGCCAGGCACAGTCCCGCAGCCACCGCATCCTTCGGTGACGTAATATCGATCACCTCGCCGTCCACGCGGATTTCACCTGCAGCCTTGGCGTCGGCGCCGAATATGGCGCGAACAGCCTCGGTGCGGCCGCTGCCAACAAGCCCGGCAATGCCGACGATTTCTCCCTTGGCGACGGAAAACGACAGCTCCGGGCTGTTGCGCGTAACCTTCAGGCCGGAGACGCCAAGCGCCTCGCCGGATATGGCGCTGTCGCCGCGGAAGGCGTCGTGCTGCGCAAGTTCGCGCCCGACCATGAGTTCAACGATTTTCGGAATTCCAAGTCCTTCAAGCGGCCGCGTAATCACGTGCTGTCCATCACGCAGGATGGTCACCTCATCGCCCACCTCGAAGATTTCCTCGAGCCTGTGCGAAATGTAAAGCGTGGTGACGCCCCGCGCCTTGAGCCGCTTCAGAATTTCGAAGAGGCGATCCACTTCCTTGGAGGTCAGGGTCGCCGTCGGCTCATCGAGAACCAGAAGCTTACTTTCGTTGGAGAGCGCCTTGGCGATCTCGAGAAGCTGAAGCTGGGCGACGCTCAAGCTGCTCGCAAGCGTCGTCGGCGCTACGTTGAGCCCGACTTCGGCGAGCAATTCCGCCGCCCTTACATTCATTTGCTTGTAATTCACCAGGCCATATCGGCGTGGCAGATGCTCGAAAAGCAGGTTTTCGGCGACGGTGAGATTGGAAAGCGGGTGCAGTTCCTGGTGGATGACACGGATGCCGGCCTTGAACGCCTCCAGCGGAGAGGACGGGCTATAGGCATGGCCGTCAAACAGGATGCGGCCGTCATCCGGTTTGAAGACGCCGCCAAGCAGATTGATCAAGGTCGATTTGCCGGCGCCGTTTTCGCCGAGAAGTATGTGACTCTTGCCGCGGCCGATCTTGATGGAGACGTCTTTCAGGGCGACGACACCCGGAAAGCGCTTGCCTATTCCTTCCAGCTTCAAGATAGAGTTATCGACTGTCTCTGGCACGTCCACCTCATGCGCGTTCTGCTTCGAATTGGAGATGGCGACCTTTCTCGCGCTGCCGTTCATCCTGAGGGGCTGCCAAGAAGATTGATCGCGAAACGGATGCACCGGCATTTGCCGACGCATCCTTGCCCGCAAGACCTATAGTATCGGCTACTTGAGATCCTTGGCGGTGATCAGTGTGACATCCGTCTTGACCCAGCCGGTGAATTTTTCGCCGGCATATTCGCGAAGGCCATACTTGATGCCCATGGCTGCCATTTCCGCGCCGTACTGTTCGACGGTAGCAAGCATCTTGCCATCCTTGATCAATGGCTTGACGGACGGAATGTTATCGAAGCCGACAACCTTGATCTTGCCTGCTTGGCCGGACGCGTCGAGAGCCTTGACGACACCGAGCGCCATGGAGTCGTTTGCAGCCATGACGCCCTGTATGTCCTTATATTTCGTCAGGAAGTTCGTCATGACGGTGTTGGCTTCTTCGGTCTCCCAATGCGCGGTCTTGCTGTCGAGAAGCTGAAGCTTGCCGGCCTTGATGGAATCCATGAAACCTTCCTTACGCTCCTTGGCGTTGTCGGCCTCAGGATTGCCCTCCAGGATCACGACCTTTGCGCCAGGTCCCAGATCCTTGGCAAGCGCATCGCCAGAAAGCTTAGCGCCGGCCGTGTTGTCAGGTCCGAAGAAGGCAAGATCGATGCCGGCCGCCTTCTTGGCATCGGCATCGAGGGGGACGTCGATGTTGATGACCTTGACGCCGGCCTTCACGGCCTTTGCAAGCGGCGTGGCCATGGCCTTGGAATCGGCAGGTGCGATGACGATGATGTCGTATTTCTGCGTCACGAAGTTCTCGACGGCATCGACCTGCGAGGCGAAGTCGCGTTCGTCCTTCATGCCGACGGCCTTGAAATCGAACTTGTCCTTGTTTTCGGCCGCATATTTGTCGGCGCCGGCCTTCATCTGCTTGAAGAACTCATTGGACAGGGATTTCATGATCAGGCCGACCTTGGGCTTGCTGGCCGCAAAGGCGGGCGACACGCCGCAGGACAGCGCAAGCGCCAGAGTGCCGGCCAGCCCGAGCTTCAGTGCGGCACGCCGTTTCGCATTGATCAAGACGGATTCATGCTTGGTAGAATTGGTCATTTCTCTCCTCCCGAACGGTCCTGGGCTCAGCTCCACCTGAGTTGTCTGCGACAATGAACCGTTTCCACGTATATTGGGTAGCATGCCATTAAGAATTGTCAAGGCGCCGGATTGGTGCCGGATATCACATAAATTTACAACTTTACCGATGAGACAAGATAGGTATGATGAACCGTTTCCAAATGGGTTTGCGCTGTCCTTATGCCTTGGAGGGTCGGTTCAAGATGAAGTCCTTTGACTAAGGCGGGAGAGACCATTAGCTGAGAGCCCGGATCAGGCGCTCTTGGGTGTCCTCGAAGGTGAGATGAAGGGATATTGGTTTCCGTTATGCCAAAGGTCGGAATTCGAGACGTTGCCAAGCTGGCGGGAGTTTCCACCGGGACCGTTTCAAGAGTTTTGAACGACCATCCGTCTGTAACGGACGAGTTGAGGGCGCGGGTTAGAGGCGTCATCGAAGAACTCGGCTACATGCCCGATCCATCTGCCAGAAGCATGCGTAGCAAGGTCAGCCGCCTCATCGGCATCGTTATTCCGGACCTCACCAACCCCTTTTTCTCGGAGCTCGTCCAATCCGCCGAACAGGCGGCCGCAGGTCATGGCTACAACATCATCGTCATGACCTCGTTCGACCATGCGGCCAAGGAGGCAGACCGGATCGGCCAGCTGACAAGCCGGAAAGTGGATGGCATCATCCTCGTTCCGAGCAATGATTTCCATACGCTCAAGCTGCCAAAGGGCCTGCCAATCGTCATCGTCGATCGCCTTCTGCCGGGATATTCCGGCATCGCCTCCGATCATCGCAATGGCGTGCGTATCGGCGTCGAGCATCTTCTGAAGCTTGGCCATCGCCGTATCGGCTTCATTTCAGGCCCGAAGGATTCGGTCCCCGCCAGTGATCGCCTTAAGGGCTATCTCGATGCGATGAAGTTTGCCAGTCGTGGCGAGCAGAATGCGTTGCCGTTGATCGCAGAAGCGGCCTTCGACTATGAAAGCGGCCGGTCCGCGGGAAACTATCTTCTCGCGCGAGCACGCCACGAGCGGCCGACCGCCATATTCGCAAGTTCCGACCAGCAGGCGATCGGCTGCATGCGCGCCGCCCATGACCTGGGGATCCCGATACCGGCTGCCCTTTCCATTGTCGGTTTCGACGGCATTCCGCTTGCAAGCATGACAACGCCGCGCCTGACGACCGTGAAACAGCCGATCAGGGAAATAGCAGCGACGGCCGTCACCATCCTGCTGGGCAAGCAGGATGCCCCCGATCTCGACAAGCCTCTCTTGTTGGCCTGCGAGATTTCTGAAGGCGAAACAACCTCTTCGCCTCAACCGGACTGACGGGTGGCAATATTGCGGTTGCAGTCGACGTTACGGCTGGCTCTTGATCTGCTGCACATGCCCAGATGTATCGTAAATGCCTCTGCCGCAATTGTTCAACTGCATTAGAATTTCTCGGCCGCCGTATTGTGTTCCGTACCATTAAATGCCGAGAGTATTAAGCCAGTCGCTGAAGGTGGATGTCTCCGTCATCCGTGGCGGATGTTCTATCTTGCATTCTCCGGTATGTCGGCGGACTTCGCTTGGGCTATAGCCGAATTCGTGTGTGAATGCCCGGCTGAAATTGGCCGCAGATTCAAAGCTGAAATCGCTGGCGATATCCGCAATTCGTCGACCGTTGCCGGTATCGGCAAGTGCTGCACGCGCGGCTAGAAGGCGTCTTCTTCGGATGTAGTTCAAGACGCCGCCAGATGCTTGAAACAGTTCATAAAGCCTGGTTCGGGAGATGGCCAGCTCGTGGCTCAATGTTTCAGGGGTTAGATCCGCCGATCCGAGATTGGTCTGGATGAAGCGGCGAGCCTTTGACATCAGCCCGATCTCCGCACTGCGATCGCTGCTCTTTTGGGCATCCACAAGCGATGCCACGCTGTGGAATATCATCTCCTGAAGCTGGTTGCGCACGCCATGCAGATCTTCTCTTGTCAAACGACTGAGGTTTGCTTCGAGAAAAGCAATATAGTCGGCCAGCAACCTGACGCGCGCACCTGCCAGGACGACGTTATTGCTTGCGCCAGGCAGGCCACCATAATCGGCAAACAGATCGCAAGGTAGAATGAGGCTAACGGATTGCGCGCTCAGGGTGCGGCCATAAAACGGGCAGCCAAGCGCGCGGATTTCCATCATGCCGGGCTCGTTTTCGACGACATGTCCGTTGACGCTCGTCCATGTCTTGCCTGCGCGCAGGAGCGTGATCTGCCAATGATCTATCGAGCTGAAGCGTATTTTGTCGGCTGAGCGTTCATAGCTGTAGGCTGGCGTTTCCTGCTGGATGAGAAGCGCACCTTCGAGATTCCAGACGGTGTGGTTTGCTGCAAAACAACCGTCAGCCTGTGAGTTTTCGGGAAGACAGGCGTCTATCAATGGCGCCACGCGCTCCTTCCAGGCCGGAAACTGCCGGGCCGGAGCCTCGCTCGACGTTGAAAATGGCAGTGACACCAGCTCCGGCAGGTCTGTGGCGTTACCGCAGAGCGGAGTTTCGGAAACACGGGGCCAGCGACGCCGTTCAACGAAGCCTGGTTGCCCCGAATTGGTCTCGGTTTTATCCCACATCATCGTGGTGACCTTTTGGGAAAACATGACGGATTGGCTGACAGAGCCATCCGCATCCTTGCTGCAGGAAAGCAGGATGGGCGACGTCCACGAGGTTGAGCAAAGTGCTCCAGATATGACTAATGCGCGTATAGCACTGGTTTCGCATATCGTCGGACTTGATCAATCGTCGCAAAACGGCCCGAATTTGCATCCATCCGACCGCCCCAAGGTCGGCGGATAGCCAAAAAGGAAGCGACCGCATCGGTGTATGAGACGTGAATCCCTGCTTGCAATATGGATTGGCCGGCAAATCGAAGAAGTCTGTGGATGTCCGAGCAAAGGCTCTGTGCATCCATGGAATGTCGCGCCAGATTGTCACCGCTGCAGGCAGCATTGTCGCAGATCCCCGCCCGAAGACTGAGAGGGGAAATTAAGCAGATTTCATTAATATTTTCAAGATATTTATAGAAAAAGCTTAAATATTTTCCGCTGAAATGAACGAAACGAACCTGTGAAGGAGAGTAAGCTTATGAGCTTTTGGAAAAACTCTTGCAGTCTATCCAATAATAATCGTTATATTGGCGTTTTTTTGACATCTATACTTGTGATTGCGTCTTCTCTAATCACATCTGGAAATGTGAATGCTAGCGAGAGCGCGCGTGCGAACAATAAAACTGTTAAGTTGTATATGAAGAAGTATGAGAAGGACAATGTTGTCTTATATAGCGGGAACTCTCTCGCCAGGACAACTTCCGTTTCCGCCGAAGATTACTTCAAAGGTTCTCCTTATATCTGCACGCCGAGCGGATTTGGCAGAACATCCCATTGCTACAATCGGAGTGCATTTTGAAATGAAGCCGGCAACGGCGCGCAGTCCCATCGAGAAAAAATAGGGGCATTTCTCGGATGGCGGTTCGGCGGAACAGGTAAGACGCAAGCCGCCCGCTATCCGGGTAAAGGCCCCTATGTGAGTATTCGACTTCAACCGGGTAGGTGTTTGCGGACATAATCGCCCGGTCGCAGTTTCAGAACTTCGTCATCATGCTTGATTGGATTATGACGGAATACATACCATTTTCCGCCTGATGCTCGCTTCTGATAGATGACCCCCGCTTTCTCGCGATGCAGGAAGCAGGATAGATTGGGTGCTGCACTTTTCTTCGTGTACCATACGGCATTCATGCAGAGCTTGCCGCGGTCTGTCGCATACCAGACGCCCCTTGCGTAGGATCTTTGAGCGCCTGTGTGCGACCAGGCCGTGAACCGTCGATGATGACTGGAGAAGAAGCCGGCGCCGTCTTTCCATATCCATGAGCGTCCTGAGTAGAGTTTTCTAAGCTCCTTGGCGCTCATTGGCGTGGCTTGATGGGCTGCATGTGCCGTTATCTTCTCGATCTGATGTTGTGTTGCTGCGCTCGCAGTGCTGAGCAGCAGCGTCGTGAACATCGCATTGAGGATGATGAAGCGGAATAAAGACATGTGTTTCTCCTCAAACGTCCATCATCCTGGTCAATTCAAGAGTGGCGGCGTGGCAACGCGCCAGTCCGGCCGGCCTAAGCCATCCGGCCAGGGATAGACTTCCCGGTCGTTGAAGTAGACTACTGCTTTCAAATCAGGGAATTCGGAATGCGGCTTGTTGGCATCTTCGGCCCATGCGTGAACATAGGCTTCATCGCCCTGATAACCCAACTCCGCGATCACGATTGGTTTCTTGAAGCGCTTCACACGATCGTAGCCCGGTTTGGTCGCTTCGACGAAAGTCGAGTCACGCCCCAGCTTGTGCTGGTCGAACGGCTGATAGCCGAAGACCGACAGGCCAACGACGTCGACAAATGAGTCGCCTGGATAGTAGGCCTCAAGCCCGTCCTTGCCCATCGGCGACCACATGTACTTTGCCGTGGGAAGGCTCTTGCGGCAGACGGTAACGGCGTGCCTATAGGCTTTCACGTAATCCTCGGCTTTCCAGTAGGCCCATGTGAACTGTCCGTTCTTCTCATCCATTTCCTGGGCCCAACGGATGGTGACGGGTGCGTTGAGTTTGGCCGCGGCCGAGCAGATCGCCGTCATGTTCGAATCGTAACGGCCCGCCAAAATTCCGTCGAGAAGATCGGTTGGCGTGACGCGCCAATTACTGGCCCATGACCAGGGCTCGATTGTAATCAGTAGTGAGCGCCCACGTTTGCGGGCATAGTCGTCTGCCGTGCTCAGAGTTGAGAGATCGACATCTTCCCAGGGCAGGAAGAGGTGCTCGATCTTTGGATTGGGGTCATTGGAAAAATCCCCGTTAGGATCATAAGCGCCCCCTGGCAGCGACTGCGGCGTGATGATCGGCCTCTTGTCATTGAAGAGAGGCCGGGTCTCGGCCTTCGCATCCAGGCCGTTGCTGGCGGCGTAAACGCCGCCGCACAGGGCACCGGCGGCAAGCAAAGCCGTTGTCAGTTTCGATAGGGTTTTCATCGGATTGCCTCCTTCCTCTATTCGGTCTTGCGGATGGCCAAGGAAGTCTTCAGGACCTCCAGCCGCTGTGAGACCAGGTCGTCGGTGATCAGGTTTGTTGCCTCATCAGCCTTTTGGGTTATGGGATGGCGAAACACGAACCATGCTCCGCCCGTCTCCCGCTTCTGATAGATCGTTCCATCGAGAATACGGTGGATGAAGCAGGTCTTTGCCGGAAACTGGCCGTTCGCGGCGTGCCACGTTGCGTTGAGACACAGAAGGCCGGTATCCGTCACGGCCCAGCGGCCCTCCGCCCAGGATTGTCCGCCGGTGCCGTCGACCCAGGCGGAAAACCGTCGGTCAGCATTTTGCATTCGGCCGGCGCCGTCGGGCCATCGCCAACTCTTGTCGTGATAGAGCATATAGAGTTCGTTTGCCGTCATGGGCCTTGCGCCATCGGGTACCTTGATGGTCGTTGCGGCTGCGGTCGCATTGCTCCCTGTTGCGAACCCAAGAGCGATCGCAAATGCCAGCGATGTCGCAAGAGCCAGGGAGGTCTTCTTTCTTGATTTCTTCATATTACTTCTCCCGTATTGTGATTGGGACGGGCCTTGCCGTTGTTGGCCGCGTGGATCGTTGTCGAGTACGCCGCTTGGCAATGTCCTGCAGCCCCTTTTGCTCGCTTGCCGACCTGCCTATGGTGCAAACACGAAAGCCGATCTGTCTGGCGGCCTCCATGTCGAGCGCATTTCGCAGATCTATGAGAACGGGCTGGCGGACCTTCTGCTTGAGTTGAGCCAGGTCGATTTTCCGAATGGCGTCCCATTCCGTCACGACGACGACGGCATCCGCGTTTCTCGCGCATTCGTAGAGATCCTCGTAGAAGTCGACGCTGTTGAGGACTTTTGCTGCATTTTCGTTGCCGAGGGGGTCGTATGCTTGGATGCGAGCCCCGAGACGCTGCAAGGTCTCGATGAGCGGTATGGAAGGCGCGTCGCGCATGTCGTCGGTATCGGGCCTGAAGGTCAGACCAAGAACGGCTATGATCAGACCATCGATATTGCCGCCGAGTGCTTCGGTGACCTTGCGGGCCATGCGCCGCTTGCGCGCTTCGTTGGCGGCAAGGGTTTCTTCCACGATGCGAAGCGCCACGCCGTGCTCCTGCGCCGTCTGCAACAACGCCAGCGCACCTTTTGGGAAGCATGAGCCGCCATAGCCGGGTCCAGCGGCGAGGAGGCTTGCCCCTATGCGCTTGTCGAGGCCCATGCCGAGAGCCAGCTCTCCGACATCGCTGCCCATCTCCTCGCAAAGATCGGCGAGTTCGTTGATGAAGGTGACCTTCGTGGCGAGGAAGGCATTGGCGGCATGCTTGATCAACTCGGCCGTGCGTCGCATCGTGATGATGACGGGCGTATTCCGGCGCTCGATCGCAACGTCATAAAGCTCGATGAGCCGCTTGTAGGCCCATTCATCTTCCACGCCGAGCACGATGCGGTCCGGAGCGAGGAAATCGCGCACGGCAATGCCTTCACGCAGAAACTCCGGATTGGAGACGACCGCAAAAGTGCTTGCCGCGCGGACCGTCCCGATGATCCGCTGCACGGCGTCACCTGTTCCAATCGGCACCGTCGATTTGATCACCACGACGGTGTTGACTGAAATGAGTGGCGCGAGTTCGCGTGCGGCAACGTAGAGCAAGGAAGCGTCGGCACCTTCTTGTCCCAGGTGGGGCATCGTGCCGACTGCTATGAAGACGATGGCAGCGCCTTCGACTGACATTGCCAAATCGCAGGAGAAATCAAGTCGTCCCGCGGCATAGTTGCGTTCCACCAACTCATCGAGATCCGGCTCGTAGATGGGCATCCTGCCGTGACGAAGATCGGCGACCTTATCGGCATTCTTGTCCACGCAAACGACCCGATTGCCCCATTCGGCAAAACATGTGCCGATGACCAGGCCTACATATTCGGTTCCAATAACAGCTATCTTCATGTGCGTTCCCGCCAATAGCGAACTTACTCATGAACCTCAGTTGTCTGTGCTACTTGCCTGCCAGTGCGGACTGAGCACCATTCTGTGCAGTCCACGCCCGCCAATTCCCGCGCCAGCTACCGAAAAGCGATCTTCGAACAATACGTAACCATCCGTGTCCCAGATCAACGATTGCGCGCCGGTGCGGCCATGCTCCATGGGTGATGTCAGGTTAAGTTCCAGAGCTACGGATCGGGCATTTTGCTGAGCGATCAGGCGTCGATTCCGGCGACGCCCTTCCAATGTGCCATCGCCGCGAGGCGATGCAGACGGATGTCGAATGCTGAGTGCTGACTTCGTGCTGGGACGAAGAGATTTCGGACCGCGGAGAAGATGCTGACGAAACGTTGCAGTCCGCCTGGCGAGCGAAATCGCTGCATCACCCGCTCTCGTTTCCGTAGTGGAAGATGCGAGTTTTCGGCGCGATTGTTCAGCCCCTTGTGAGATCGATGCTCGATCGTTGGCATCACCTGCCGCCGAGCCGCACCATAAGAGCGAAG
>JUHI01000030.1 GCA_000799755.1 Martinezella tropici | reverse complement strand
GAGGTCGCGTAGCTCAGCGCCGGGTTTGCATCGCCATAGATCTTCGACTTCGCATCCGCCGCTACCGTCAGCGCACGCGGAGTGACCGTCAGATTGGCCGCATTATAGGTGATCGCGTAATTGGCGTTGCCGAGGCTGCCGAGAGTGATCCCGTAGCCGCCCACGCCGGAATATTGTCCTGCTGAAGTCACAAGCGATCCGGAGAGCGTGTCGTTGTTGACCAAGCCTGAGGTTGTATAGGTCAGCGCCGGGTTGGCATCACCGTAGGTCTTCGATTTCGCATCCGCCGTCACTGTCAGTGCCCGCGGGGTGATTGCCAGGTCGGCACCCGTATAGCTGATGTCGTAGTTCGAGTTAGCAAGCGTGCCGAGCGTGATGCCGTAGTTGCCGATCCCCGACGCCGTCGTCGCGGAGGTAGCCAACGCTCCCGAGAGCGTATCGCCTGCGACGAGGCCGCTCCCGCCGACGGTATAGGTGAAGCCCGGATTGGCATCGCCATAGGTACGGTGTGCGCCGTCGGTCGTGACCGTGATGGCGCGCTTGGCGATGTCGGCAAGTGTCGTGGCCGTGTTGTAAGCAAGCGTATAGTTGCCGGCATCCGCCCCGCCGAGCGACAGGCCGGAGATGGTGACCGTCTTGCCCGTGCCGGCGTTCTTGTCGGAAAAGGCGCCGCTGAAGCCGTTGCCTAGCGAAAGCGTGTCCCCCGGCACCATGCCGCTGAAGACGGCGCCCGCTGTGTTCAGCGTCGCATCCTTCGTACCGTCATAGATCTTGCCGTTGGCGATGATCCCGCCGATCGATGAGATCATAGCCCTGGCGATATCGACCGTATCCGTGCCGCCCGCCAGCGTGTAGTTTGAGGCAAGGCCGCCATTCGTGCCATCGCCCAGAGCCAGTGACGCAAGCGTCACGCCCTTGCCCGAGCCGGCATTCTTGTCGGCCATGGTGCCGGTGCCGGACAGAGTCAGCGTTTCGCCGCCGGCCAGGTTCGACAGCGTGAAGATCGAGGCCTCGAGATCCGTCGAACCGTTATAGGTGCGGCTGCCCGAGAGGTTGACGACACGCTGGCCGATATCGGCGAGCGTCGTGGCCGTATTCGTATCCAGCCTGTAGTTCTGCGCGTCGGCTCCGCCAAGCGTCAGTCCGGAGATGCCGATCGTTTTGCCGGTACCGGCATTGGCATTGGAAAAGGCGCCGAGCGCGGTGCCGACCGTCAGGCTATCGCCTGCGATCATGCCATTGAAGACGGCGCCTGCAGTGTTCAACGCCACATTGGTCGTGCCGTCATAGGTCTTGTTGCCGGCGGTGATGCCGGTGATCGCAGAGATGATGGCAGGGGTTATGGTGCCGTAGCTGGTCGTGTTGGCGATGCCAAGTTGGTAATTGTTGGCGTCGGCGCCGCTTATGTAAAGTCCATCGACGGCGACCGTCTTGGACATGCCGGCATTCTTGTCGGAGAAGTTGGCGCTCGTGTAGCCAACTTGCATGTCATCGCCGTTGATCGGTATCGTGTAGATATTGACGGTGGCTGCGGTCGTCCCGTCATAGGTCTTGGTGTTGACGCTGGTGCCGCCGAAGAACACATAGGCCTTGGTGATGTCGGCCGTGGTCGTCGCCGTATCGGAGGCAAGCGTATAGTTGCCGTTGTCCGCGCCGCCGAGCGTTAAGTCGGAGATGTTAACCGTCTTGACCGAACCGGCATTCTTGTCGGAGAAGGTGCCGGTCGCGGTCGCAACCGTTAGCGTGTCGCCGGCGACGATGCCGGTGAAGCCCGCACCCGCGGTGTTCAGTACGGCAGTCGTGTTGCCATTATAGGTCTTGTTGTTCGCCGTGATGCCGGTGATGTCAGAGATTGTCGCCTTGGCGATATCGGCCGTGGTCGTCGCCGCATCGGAGGCAAGCGCATAATTGCCGACATCCGCGCCGCCGAGCGTCAAGCCGGAGATGGTGACCGTCTTGCCGGCGCCGGCATTTTTGTCGGAGAACGTGCCGGTCGCGGTCGCAACCGTTAGCGTGTCGCCGGCGACGATGCCGGTGAAGCCCGCACCCGCGGTGTTCAGTACGGCAGTCGTGTTGCCATTATAGGTCTTGTTGTTCGCCGTGATGCCGGTGATGTCAGAGATCGTCGCCTTGGTGATATCGGCCGTGGTCGTCGCCGTATCCAGGGCAAGCGTATAGTTGCCGGCATCCGTACCGTTGAGCAGGAGGCCCGAGATCGTCACAGTCTTGCCGGTGCCGGCATTCCTGTCAGAGAAGGCGCCGGTGACGCCATTGCCGAGGGTCAAGCTGTCGCCCGCCGCCATGCCATTGAAGACCACACCGGAAGTGTTCAGCGTCGCGTTCGCATTGCCGTCATAGATCTTGTTGCCGGCCGTGATGCCTGAGATCGACGAGATCGTCGCTTTGGCAATGTCGACCGTGTCGGTGCCGCCGATCAGCGTATAGTTCGAGGCAAGGCCGCCATCACCATTGATGCTGTTACCCAGAGCCAGCGTGCCGAGCGACAGCACCTTGCCGGTGCCGACATTCTTGTCGGCCATGGAGCCCCCGCCGATCAGCGTCAGCGTCTCGCCATTGGCGAGATTGCTGAGCGAGAGACCTGGGGCTGCGACATTGGTTGTGCCGTTATAGGTGCTACTGCCCGAAAGGTTCAGCACGCGCTGCGAAATCGTCAGCGTGCCGCCATAATCGACATAGGCCGTGCGGGAGCCGTTCTCCGTCACCGAGACGATATCGGGGTCGGAATAGTTGTAGGTTCCGGCATTGGTCCTGCCCGTAATCGCGCTGCCCCAGGCAAGCGAGACATTGCCTGTGCCGAGGCCCGACAGCGTCGCGCCGGCGATCGTGGAATTGGCGTCGCCATAGATACGGCTGCCGTTGCCGATCTTGACATAGTCGTCATAGAACCCGCTGCTGAGCGAGCGCAGCATCATATAACCACCATTGGCGCCCGTCGTCGACTTGCCCCAGACGCTGGCGAAATCCCATCCGGCAGTGATGAAGGTGAAGGGGTCCAGCATCTCAGCCGTCGTCAGGCCGGTGATATTGCCGGATTGATTGTTGCCGTCCGAACCGATGCCGGTTGTGGTCCCGCTCGTCGATGTGTCCCAATAGGCGTGGCTGATCGTGCCGACATTTTGGCCGGCGAGACCGCCGACATTGCTGCTTCCGCTGACAGCACCCGTCGCATAGGCGTTGCTGATCGTGCCCCGGTTATAGCCGACGAGGCCGCCGATGGAGCTGAGCCCGCCGACCACACCGACCGCGCCCGTCGCATAGGCGTTGCTGATCGTGCCGCCGTTATAGCCGGCGATGCCGCCGATGGAGCTGCCCCCGTTGACCGTACCCGTGGCATAGGCATTGCTGATCGTACCGACATTTTGGCCGGCGATGCCGCCGACGGTGTTGTTCCCGCCGACCGCACCCGTCGCATAGGCGTTGCTGATCGTGCCGTCGTTTTCCCCGGCGATGCCGCCGACATAGGAGGCACCGTTGGCGATGCCCGTCGCATAGACGTTGCTGACCGTGCCCAGGTTCTGGCCGACGAGCCAGCCGACGTGGCTGTCCCCGCTGACCTCGCCGCCGGTGAATCCGATGTCGCGGATGGTGCCCATGGAATAGCCGATGAGACCCTCATACGCATCTGAGCCGCCAGCAATCGTCAGGTTCGCGACCGTGTGGCCGAGGCCCTCGAACGTGCCGGAGAAAAAACCGTCTTGCGAAATTCTGACAAAGTCGCCCGTGTTGAAGCCGGTCGCGTCGAGATTGCCGGCGAGCGCGTAATTAACGTCGGGGTTCATCAGGACGAAGAGCGCCAAATCCGAGTTGTTGTAGAGCAACTTATAGGCTTGCCCGTTGATCGCGAGCGTGCCGCCTTGGCTTGACGTCGCCGCCGAGCCATCGGCGTTGGCGAAGGTAACACCGCCCTTGAAGCCCGCCGGCGTCAGGCCGAACGAGAGATCGGTGACGGACGGCGTCGTCGTGTTCTGGTCGAAGCCCAGCCCAACGCCGCCTGCACCCTTGACTGTAATGGGCGCATTCACCGTCAGAGCGCCGGCGGCCACAAGCCCGACGCTGCCGCCGTTTTCGATGGTGATGGCATTCGCGACCGTGACCGGCGCGCCGGCGGCGGTCGTCCCTACGAAGAGCGTGTTGGCCGTATCGACCGCTTGATCGATGGTGAAGCTGGCACCGGTTGCGATGAACCCTTGGCCCGTGATGGCGTTGATGGCCGCGCTTGCCGTTGCATCGCCGCCGGCGGCGGTGATGGCGCTGGCCCGCGCGCTGCTTAAAGTGGCGCCGGCCTCGGCGGATGACAGCGTCGTCGCCGAGGTCGCAACGGTCAACGCATTGCCAAAGAGATTGAGGCCGGATTGGTTGGCCGCGCTTGTCGCCGTCATGAGCGTCGCGGAATTGGCCGCGCCGGTCGTTGCATTGGCGCTGGTATAGGCGACGAGCGAATTGCCCGCTGTGATCGAGCCCGCCGCGCCGAAGATGTAATAATAGCCGTTCGCGCCCGTCGTGGCCGAGCCGAAGCTCGTGCCATTGGCAAACGCCGTCACGGAGATAGCGCCATTGAGGCCCAAGCTCGCCGGCGTCCTGCTACCATTGAAGACGCCCGCCGGCGTCAGGCCTACAGTCGTATAAGCACTGCCCGAGATCGCCTGCACCCCGTTCGGGAAGAAGCTGGTGAGATAGGGGTAAAGGCCCGATGTCACGGTGAACGCGCCGCCGAGGCGGGAAGCGGACGAGCCGTCCTGGAACTGCGCCGTCGTCAGGCCGGTCGCGCCCGAGGGGTCGGAGGTCTGGTTCGTGGTGTTGAAGCCCGTGGTGTTGATGTCGTAATAGGAATTGGTGACCGTGGCACCAGAACTCGAATAGCCCGCGAGGCCGCCAAGGCCGAAATAGGCGCTCCCGCTGACCGCACCCGTGGCATAGGCGTTGGTGATCGAGCCGCGGTTGTCGCCCACGAGGCCGCCAACGCCGGCGACATAGGCGTTCCCGATGGCCGCACCCGTGGCATAGGCGTTGGTGATCGAGCCGCCGTTGTAGCCCACGAGGCCGCCAACGTCGGAGTCACCATTGTGCGCGGTGGTCACGCGGGCCGCACCCGTGGCATAGGCGTTGCTGATCGAGCCGTTGTTGTAGCCCACGAGGCCGCCGACGTAGCCGTTAAACCCGCTGACCGCACCCGTCGCATAGGCGATGCTGATCGTGCCGTCGTTTTGCCCGACGAGGCCGCCGCCGCGCTCGCCGACCCCGCTGACCGCGCCCGTCGCATAGGCGTTGCTGATCGAGCCGGTGTTGTAGCCCACCAGGCCGCCGAAAGTGTCGGACGAGGTAGCGATATTGACGGACGGTCTAACCGCACCCGTCGCATAGGCGTTGCGGATCGAGCCGTCGTTTTCGCCGACGAGGCCACCGGCATATTCGTTCCCAATGACCGCACCCGTGGCATAGGCGTTGCTGATCGAGCCACCGGATTGATATCCGACGAGGCCGCCGACGTAGCTCAACCCACCGACCGTGGCTCCGGTGACGCCGATATCGCGGATGGTGCCGGTGGAATCGCCGATGAGACCGACATAATAGCTTCCGCCAGCCATATTGTCTGCGCTACCCGTGATCGTCAGGTTCGCGACCCTGTGGCCGAGGCCCTCGAACGTGCCGGAGAAAACACCCAGAACATAAATGTCGGAATTGCCGCCCGCGATGACGCCGGTCGTATAGCTGTTGCCGGTCGCGTCGAGATTTTGGGCGAGCGCGTAATTGCCGGCGAGGTTCAGCGCGCCATTGGTGCCGTCGAGATCGCTCATCGAATAGAGCAGCGTATAGGCCTGCCCGTTGATCTTCAGCACGCCGCCCTGATCGCTCGTCGCAGCCGTGCCATCGGCATTGACGTAGGTCAGCGATCCGGTGAAGCCGGAATTGGCCAGGCCGAAATCATAATCGCTCGCCTCGATATCGACGGTGCCCGCGCCTTTGACCGTCACCGGCGCGGCAAAGTGGACGATGCCGCCGGAGGAAAGCGCCAGCCCACCCGCGCCGAGCGTGACGGGGGCGTTGATGTTGATATCCGAGGCCGCATTCAGCGTCAGCGTCGAGCCGGAGGTCCAGGCAATCGGCGCGGCCACCGTGATGGTGCCCGCCTGCGGATTGGCCGCATCCGACGACGAGCCGGTTGTCACCATGACATTTGCGGTGGCGAGTGCATTGGTGAGCGTATTGACATTGATGATGCTGCCATTGCCTGACGCGGTGAAGCCAGAGGAATTGCTGTCGGTCGCCGTCGAGATGGTGACGTTGTAGGGATCGAGCAGCAGATTGCCGAAGGAACCGTGGGCGGCTGTCAGGTCCGTCAGGCCGGCATAGGAGAGCCGCGCCTTGCCCGAGACCTCGACCTCGCCGCCATTGCCCGAAAGCGCGCCACCCTTCGCCGTGATCGTGCCGGCAAAGTTCGTCAGGTCGTCCGACCATAAGACGACATTGCCGCCACTGCCCGTGGTGACTGCATTGGCATTGATGACGGTATGGGCGTCGACATCAAGCGTCTCGGCATGCTGCAGCAGGCCCTTCCCCTGACGGTTGCCGCCGATATTGACCGTGCCGCCGCCGGTCTTGCCGGACGCGTTCACCTTGGCGGAGGCAAGCTTGATCGACCGGCCCGTCACGGTGACTTTGCCGCCCTTACCGGCGGCATTGCCGGCATCGAGCGTGCCCGAAACCGCCACTTCGCCGTCGCCGCCGGTGAGCGTGATATCGCCGCTCTTGCCGGAAACGCCGTTGGCCTCGATCGTGCCCGACATGTTGACCGCCTGCCGCGCCATATCCTTGGCTGCAGCGGCGGTGAGCTGCACCGCGCCGCCTCTGGCAGAAATCTTGCCGCTGTTGTCGACCAGCGCCCTACTGCCGCCCGCCTTGGTCGGTACCGCCACCTGCAGGAAGCCGTCGCCGGACAGATCAAGCGTTGCCTGTTCGCCGGATCCCAAGGCTGCCTTACCCATCGGCACGGTGATGACACCGGCATTGGCGACCGTGCCACCGATCAGCGCCATGTAGCCGCCGCGATTGATGGTGATCGCACCGGCGTTCGTCACCGGGGCAGAGGCGCCATTACCAGTAAAGCTCCTCTTGGCGCTCATGAAGTCGTCATCGGAGATGCCGAGTGTCGAGGCGACGAAGGCGCCTGCCTTGACCGTGCCTGAACTGGTGATCGCAATACCGTTCGGATTGATCAGATAGACCTGGCCATTAGCAGTGATCTGGCCTGATATGGTCGAGCTTGTCTCACCGGTCACGCGATTGAGGATGGCCGCATTGGCATCGGGCTGGACGAAGGTGACGCGATTGGCCTTGCCGACATTGAAGCTCTGCCAATTGACGACGGCGCTGCCGCTCGTCTGGTTGATGGTCAAGGCGCCGGCCGACGGCGTCCCGATCGTGGCACTACCCGCTGCCACCTGCCCGCCTGAAGGCAGTGACTGAGCCGGCGCCACCGTCGCGTGGGCAAGCGCCGTCGACGCCAGAAGCGCGACGAGCCGGACCTTGTGCGTCCGGGTTCTGTGCGAAAGCACTCCATTGCTGAACGTCCGACGGTTCGTCTGTGGGGTCATCGCTGCTATCCTAAAACTGAAACGCCGCCGAGACGGTGAAGCGGTTGTCGTTAGAGCCATCGCCGAAGTGCTCGACACGGCCGTATTCAAGATTGACGTTGGTGCTGTTGAAGCTCGCCTGCTCGGCCGCAGCCAGCCACAGGCCGAGGCCATAGGCCGCGCCGCGCGAGAAGCCACTCTCCAGCGCCGTCGGCTGGTAGAGCTTGGCGCCGCCATAGGCGCCGAACAGGTAAGGCGAAACCACCACGCCGCCGCCCGTAGTCGTTCCATCCGGCAGACCGGTTCCCTGCTGCGCCGGGAATTCCGGCCAGCCGAACGGCAAGGTGAAGCTGGCAATGAAAGGGAACTGCGCCTCGGCGCGCAGCACGAAGCCTGAATCGCCCTGCATCGAGCCGGTTGGGAAGTTCGACAGGCCTGAGGAGGAGACGAGGCCGATCTGCTCGGAATTGAGCAGCGGTTGGCCGAAGGAGGTCTGCGCCTTCGCGCGGAGATCGAAGACCAGATGCTCGGCGATCGGCTGGCGATAGCCGAGATTGACCTCGACCTTCTGGAAATCGGCATCCGCGCCTTGGCGTGATAAGGGCGTGCCGCTGCCATCGGCATCGGCCGCGCTGCGTGCCCCAAGCCCATTGATGCCGAAAGACCCAGTCAGGCCGGCGCTGACAAGGGCATCGCCGGATACATACCAGGAAAGATCCGCGCCTGTGCGCAGGATGCGCAGCCGATCCTTCGACAGTGCGACACCGCCGCCATTGAGAAACTGAAGTTCTTCGTCCTGCGCATCGAAGCCGCCATTGAGGTTAAGCGTGAACTCGCGTGAGCGGATCAGCGGGTAGGCAAGCCGGGCCGAATAGCGCGTGAAGTCCGACATGAACTGCAGACCGAATGTGCTCGCCTCCGGCGTCGTGCGCGACGCGGTGGCTTCAAGGTTCAGCGTCAGCCCGTCGATGCCGATCGGCAGGGTTACACCCCCGGCCAAAGACCGGTTGCGCGGCGCGCCGGTGAAATAGCCTTCGTCACCGCCGAAACGCGGCGCACCAGAGGCTCTCAGATAGAAGAGCTCGCCGAAGCCGAACACGGAATTGAAGTCCAGACCGACGCCGGTGTTGTATTTGCCGAGCGCGTCGGTGGAATTGTTGTCGCCCGAGACGAAGCCCGTGACTGGCTTGTAGCGCGCCTCGATCGTCAGCACGCTGCCGCCGGGCTTCGTGCCGCGCGACAGCGTCGAACGCAGCACCGTGCCCGGCAGGTCGCCGGCCAAAAGCAGCCGACGCTCGATCTCATCGTTGGACATCCCCTTCTCGCCCACCAGCGGCGAGAGCATCTTGGCAATGCGTTCGCGGATATTCTCGGGAAGATGCGAGGTGTCGATGCTTTCGACGAAGCCATTGATGACGACGATGCGCAAGGTCGCGCCATCGATCAGGCGCTGTGCCGGCAACACCACACGCACCAGGCCGTATCCCTTGGCGCCGTAGGCCCGCTCGAGCTGACCCGCCGCCTCGAAGAGGGCGGCTGCCGTCACAGGGCTGCCAGTCAGGTTCTTCTTCAGGCGCGCTTCATCCTCGGCAAAGCCTGGAAGCCCGCCTTCGACCTTGACGGCCTTCAGTCGGACGGTGAGCTTCTCCGCCCCCTTGGGGGCGACAGGACCGGACGCTTCGGGAATGACGATGCCGCTGTTCTGCTTCTGCAACTGCGGTTCGAAGCTCTGCGGCGTCACCTGCGAGGCCGTCTGCGCAAAGGCAAGACATGCCGGCGCCATCACTGCAACGCTCGCGGCCAGTCCCAAGGATCGGAAAAAACGGTATCCGAAAGTCAAAATGAACCTCAATCTCAGCATACGCGGTCGTGTTGGAAGAAACTCCGCAAGGAATGGTCGAAAATTGCCAGCACAACCCCTTCCCGCAGCAGGACTAATAAAGTTGGCTACAGAGGTCAGCATCCATTTTTGACTTGGGAGATCTTGAGGACTTTCCGCTGGCAATTGTCGGCAGGTGCCAAGGAAGACAGGCCGTCTTATTCGCAATTGCGGGCTCCTTGAGAAATCGCCGCCCCACCGCTTAAAGCGTTGGCGAGCGCGCCATCGAGGATGATCAGCTTTTGCGCCTGAAACGCCGCATATTCCTCGTAAAAGCCGCGCGAAATCCACATCGGCGAATGTCCCGGCCGCCCAGCCCAGCCAAGTCCTCCAATCGCCTGAGCTTCCGAGATCTTGCGGCTGGTATGCGCGCCAGAAAGACCGGTCGCTCGCGCCAGATATGCAATGGAGCTGACATCCGTAAGATATCGCTCCGGCTGCGGGAAGCTTTGCCTATCGACGCCTGCGATCAGCCGATCCATCACCCAGCCACCCGAATCGATCCAGCTGAAGATCCTGTAGAGCGGTCCTGGCGTGCGCACTTCGGGAGTGAAGAACAGAGCATTCGCCACGACCGGCTGGATCGACGGAAGCAGGCTCTCCCATCGCGTGGAGAATTGCACATATCTTTGTCCGTCATCGAGCAGATCGAGCGCCTGGAAATGCAGATTGTACCAGAGCGCCAGGAGAGACAGGGAATCAGGCGATGGTTTGGCCCGCCCACGATGGCCAGCGACCTGACTATCGATCGCCTGAATGACGCCATACTTCATCGATTCATCAAAGAAGGTATAGGCTGTATTGCGGCTCGCGAGACCAAGGAAGGTTGCCAGAAGGCCAAGACTTCTACGGCTAAGACCCGGCTCTACTTCGCCGATGGGGTTAAAAAAGTGGGCGACTGCGGCATGGCTTAGGAGCCAACGCTGCTGTGTTGCAAACAGCGCTGCGGCACGCGGCGATTGCTTATGAGCCTCGAACATCGCCGAAGCCAGGAAAAAGACGACAGATGGGAAGGCAGCGCGTGAAATCATATCGCTCACACCGCCCCGCAATCGATCGTTTGCTTCCTCGCCTTCAACAGATGGAAATGCGTCCGGAAATTCTATCATCTGTCCCAAGAATGCGATCTCCGGCTAGCGAATCCGCCAACGAAACCATCCGAAGTCCTCGTCAGATCGTTCCGGTCCACTTGCTGACTAGGAGCGCTGCGTCGACCCGCAATTCTTTGGCGAAGTCTAAAAACTTCTCACATTTTAAAAATATGAGAAATAAATGCCGGATCACCCGTCACTTGTCAACGAGAATGTTTCTCATATTATTGCGATCTGAGAAATCGACCGGTGTCGAATGGTGCTCGCGCGCTGAGGCGGAGAATTCTAAAGCGCGCTTCACGTCGTCGCCAAACCACCGGATTGCCGAGAGGACCTGAGCGAATGCCCTTACCAAGACCGATTAATCCGTCGTACACCTTGGGCGTTCTGACCATCGCTTCCACCTTGTCTTATCTCGACCGGCAAATACTTGGTCTCCTGGTGGAGCCGCTGAGACAGGACCTTCATCTGACAGATCTGCAGATCGGCCTGCTGCAGGGTTTCACCTTCGCCATTGTGCTGGCAACCGCTGGATTGCCGCTGGGCCGCTGGGTTGATACCGGAAACCGTGTGCGGATTGCCGCAATAGGAATCGCGCTCTGGAGCATCATGACAGCCGCTTGCGGCTTCGCAGGCAGTTTCGGAGCTCTTTTGCTGTGCCGGACAGGTGTCGCATTGGGGGAAGCAGCCCTCACACCCGCCGCCTATTCCCTGATCAGCGATTTGTTCCCCACCCGGCGACGCGGACTTGCAATAAGCATTTACAGCACCGGCGCATTCATCGGAGCCGGTCTATCGCTTGTTTTGGCAGCGACGGTTCTTCATGAATTGTCGAGCGCAGGGAACATCTTCGTTCTGCCGGGCATGCAGCACATATGGCAGATGGTATTCGTCTTCATCGGACTGCCTGGCATCGTTGTCGCCCTTTGGGCTGCAAGCCTTAAGGAACCCCGCAAGCATTCCGGAACTGTTCCAGCCCCAGTACCGGGCATGGCCGAGATCCGCGCCTATTTTTTGAATAATCGAGTAGAACTCGCGAGCCTTTATTTCTGCCTGGCCTTTGCAGCGACCCAAGCCTATAGCTACAGCGCATGGATCCCCACCGTGTTGATCCGCACCTTTCATATGCCGTTAGTCGCCATCGGCTTTAGCCTCGGACCACTCTTGATTGCCTCGAGTGTATCGGGGCTGATCTTTGGCGCGGTACTCGGCGATAGCCTGGTTCGACGTGGTATTGCGGCGGCTCGCCCCATCCTTATGTGCGGCGCTGCCCTGGCTGCATCGCTGTTCGCTGCGGCAGTACCCTTTGCTTCGACCCTCAACGCCGCGCTTACCTTGATATCTATCGCAACATTTTTTTCCACAGTCATCGTTGCGAACGGTCCTCCTGCGCTTCAGGACATCACACCGTCCCGTATGCGTGGCATCTCGAGCGCTGTCGGCATCCTGATTGTGACACTCATCGGCATGGGCGTCGGCCCCACAGTGGTCGGGTTTGTCAGCCAGAACATCATCGGCGATCCAAACAAGATTGGCGTCGCACTCAGCATCGTATCGAGTGCCGCTCTCGTCGTCTCGTCGGCTTTGGCGTTGGTGGCCATCTTCAACTACAAGCTCGAATCGGACAACACAGCGGCACGCGCGGTATGAAAATCGCGTCTATCGGGACAAAGCCACGTTTGAAGATCAGGATTGTCAGGCTGCTGTCCCGGTTCGCGCCACGAGAACTTTGCATGACGATCAGCAATCCTCAGAGTGACCGTGTACCGAATGCATGCCATTTTTGCTCGATGTTCACGCCGCATCTTATAGATTGACCCGAGAGAATCGTTGAAAGCGCGTTGCATGTCGGCTTACGAAGTCCTGGTTTCCAATATTACCCAGAGTTTTCTCGATCATGGCTATGAAGCCATGACAATGAGCAAACTGGCAAAATATTGCAATATTACGCGCCGGGGCCTCTATCATCACTTCAGCAGCAAGGAAGAAGCCTTTCAGGCAATGGTTCGCCAAAACAACCAACGGACCCGACAAGGCAGTCTTAGCGAAGGCACAAAGCTGTTTTCGGCTGGCGCCGATGTGCTTGATATCGTCACAGCGGTACTGGATGTTCGATATGGCGATACGAGAAGAAAATTGGTGCTTTCACCCTTCGCGCTCGAAGTCAACGACTACGCGTTTCGCCTATGCCGTCCGGAGATGGTCGAAGCTGCAACCGTTTTCCAAGCCGATTTCGCCGCATTGCTCAAACAGCTCATGGCAAACGGCCAACTGACACTTCGGCCTTCGATATCGGTCGAAACTTTGGTGCAACTTCTCTGTGACGGTGCTCGGGGAACCAACCAAAGCTTTTTCGCACCTTCGCCAGAGGAAATCACCGCACGCTACCGGCAGATGAGCCAAGCAATCCTGTTAGGCTGTGCCGAGCCAGTTAAGCTGTGACGGGCTCATGGAAATTCGCAGGGTATATGTTCCGAGCATCTTTGCTCTTGAAAAGAATCGAACCTGCGTCCCATCAATGCTAAGAGCTAAACGAATGAAGTACATGTACTTCGGCTGAATTCGCTTGGATATCCTTTCATCGTCTTTGCTGGTGGGGTGCGCGCGTAACGCGACATTGCCATTTGCCGAACTTTGCAAGGCAAGCCAGCGCTAACGCGTGCCCACGGAGAACTCGCCCTTCGACATGAAGGATCGCCTAAAAGAGTGAGGCTAGCGCTGGTCTGACGGAAGCGATAGCAGCCCGAAATCATGATCGACGAAATTGCAGAAGAGGCCGCTGAAGACGAGCTCCGTCTACTGCGAACTGGGATCTACCGTTCGTTCGTCCGGGTGTTCGTCGAACGGACGTGTGCCGACAATATCCCGCCCTTGGTCGCTTCCCGTCTGGCCGAACCAAGCCAGATCAGTCCAGCCATCGCAAAGATGGTAGGCGAACACGAGGCGTTCGAACTCGCTGCCGCTGAAATCCTCGAAATGAATCGGGCGGACCGTGCGCGCTATCGTCACTTACCCACCTCCCAGCTCTCAGAGCTACGGAGCGGGTTGATAATCTGAACGTCCTCGAAATCCTTTTCATTGTCGGTCACGACGATGCAGTCGTTGGCTTCGGCGACGGCGGCAATGATTGTGTCTAGCGCGCTTCGCGAACGGCCCTTGGCTTTACCGTTGGCCATCAGCCGCGCCCAGATCAAACCCGCCTTGTCGTCGAACGATAGGATGCGGCCAGCGAACAGCGCTTGCGGCCCTTCTGAGCCGAGGAACCAAGTTTCAAGGCTGCTACGCTTCTTGCCTTTCGGCTTCTCCAAGATGCCTCGATGGATTTCGGCGACGGTAAGCGAAGCAATGAAAAGGTCGTCGTCCTTCTGCGCGCCCATCCAAGCCAGCAGCGAGCCCGACGGTTCCGGCTTTATGATGTTGCTGATGATATTGGTGTCGAGGAGATAGCGCGTCACAGATCGATCTTACGCCCATCTTCTCGCGGCCGGCTGAGGTCGAGATCGGCGCCTACCATAGGTGAGCGACGCAGCGCGGCGAGAATACCGCCCGCTTTCGGAGGCTCGCCTGCCACGGCCTGCTGTATCGTCCGGCGAAGTTGCCCAGCTTCCGGACCTTCCTCCGTCAATTTCCGGGCAAGGGATCGGAGCAGATCGCGATCGGCGTCGAGCGCCTGAATCTCGAACCGCGCGATGCCACGCTCAGTCAGCCGGGACCGATAATTCTCAAGGGCTCTCTTCTGCGCGCTGTTGCTCATCGCGTGCCTCCATGCTATATCCAGATATATAGCCGTGTTTTCTTTGGAGTGCAAGGCTGATGGAATTGGTATCGGTCCCTGCAAATGAAGACGGTCCGTCCCACGGATTTGGGGTGCTGGCCATTGCCATCATGACAAGACGTCCCTCTTTCAAGGAAGGCGATGACAAAAATACTATTGCTACGATGGCCATCGACCCGCGCACCGCCGCTACGCTGTCCACCGCCTGCATCCGCTCCGGCGCGAAGCAAGCCATTGATTTAAAATACGTTTTTGCCTTGCCAACGAGCTGTCGCTTGGCATCATTGTCTCGAAGCGGGGTGTTCCGCGCGAGGACGTGGTCGCCGACGCGGCCCGCGAACCGGCTGTGCCTGCGTCCTCGAAGCCAGATCCTCGCCTCGTCAATCTGGTCCGTCTGCTGGCCCGGCAGGCCGCACGTGACTTCGTTCAAGCCGAAACAGACAGCCGGACGCGAGACCGCCTCCCGGAGTAAGGAGGTCGCCTCGTGAAGGTCGCGCTCTACGCCCGCTGCTCATCGGACAATCAGCGAGACGCCTCGATCGAGGATCAGTTGCGGCTCTGCCGCCTGCATGCCGAGAAGCAAGGCTGAACGGTCGTCGACAGCTATACCGACCGCGCGATCTCCGGTGCGTCGCTCCCGCGTCCCGGCATTCAAGAGCTGATCTGCGACGCGACGCGCGGCAAATTCGTCGTCGTGCTTGCGGAAGCGATGGATCGCCTGAGCCGCGATCAGGAAGACATCGCCGGACTGCTCAAGCGCATGGCTTTCGCCGGCGTGCGTATCGTCACGCTATCCGAAGGCGACGTGACGCATCTGCATGTCGGTCTCAAAGGCACGATGAACGCGCTCTTCCTGAAGGACCTGGCCGACAAGACACGCCGCGGGCTGCGCGGCCGCGTCGAGGACGGCAAGTCCGGTGGCGGGCTGTGCTTCGGCTACGACGTGGTGAAGCAGTTCGCGGCAAATGGCGAGCCGATCCGTGGCGATCGGACAATTAACGAGGCGGAAGCCGCCGTCGTGCGCCGTATCTTCGCGGACTACATTGCCGGCAAGTCGTCGCGCTCGATTGCCTTTGAGTTGAACAAGCAAGGCGTGCCAGGGCCGCAAGGCGCCGAGTGGGGACCGTCGACGATTCATGGCAATCCGAAGCGCGGCGTCGGCATCCTCAACAACGAACTCTATGTCGGCCGCCTCGTCTGGAACCGGCTTCGCTATCTGAAAGACCCGGACACGGGAAAGCGGGTCTCGCCTCTTAATCCTCAATCCGAGTGGGTGATTCAGGATGTGCCGGAGATGCGCATCGTTGATCAGGAAGTCTGGGATGCGGCGAAGGCACGCCAGCAGTCGCTCGCCTATGAGACGTCTGAGCCCGGCGAGAATGCGTTGAATGAACGGCGGCGCCCGAAGCACCTGTTCGCCGGCCTCGTGAAGTGCGGCTGCTGTGGCGGCGGCTATACGATGATCTCGAAAGATCTGCTCGGCTGTGCGACGTCGCGGAACAAAGGCACCTGCGACAACCGCCTGAATATCCGGCGAGACGCGCTGGAAGCCTCGGTGCTGAGCGGCTTGCGGACGCATCTCATGGAGCCCGAACTCTTTAAGGAATTCTGCGACGAGTTCACCCGCGAGGTGAACCGGCTGCGGATTGAGCGCAGCGCCGACATCATCAGTCAGCGCAAAGAGTTGGAGCGCGTCCAGCGGGACTTGGATAGAGCGATCCAAGCCATCCTGGATGGTGTGCCTGGCGCTCAGCTCAAGGACAAGATCGGTGGTCTTGAAGCTCGAAAGGCCGAATCGACAGAGCTGCTGGCAAACGCTGAGGAGCCACCGCCCCTTTTGCATCCGAACATGGCGGAGATCTACCGCCAGCGGATCGCGGCGGTCTATGAGAGCCTGCAGAGCGAGGACGGCAAGGCCGAGGCGGCTGAGGTGTTTCGGACGCTGGTCGATCAGGTAACGCTCGTGCCCGACGAGACCGAACTGGCGATTGTGCTGCGCGACGACCTGGCGGCGATCCTGCGGTTCGCCGCGAACAAGACAAACCCCGACGTCCTTTCGGAAGCCGGGGTTTTGGGTGCCTTGCTTTCACAAGAATCGTTGGTTGCGGGGAGGCGCAACACCCGATCCCGGCGAAATGGGTCTGAACATGCAAAAACCTCCGCGGCGGGGCCAGCGGAGGTTTCGCAAGAATCGTTGGTTGCGGGGGCTCGCAACACCCGATTCTTACGATTGGTCGAGAGAGCAGTTCCCAAGCTCGCCGCTTAGCACTCACGACCTAGAGTACGGCCATATCACTCTGATATCTCAGAAATAACAGTTGCCCAGCTTCAACATTGAACGCGAGCGAGCGACATTGTGCTTTGAAGTCAGTGCTGGCGGTAATCCAAATCGTCCGCGCTTGGCGCCGCTCTAAGTGATGGAAGTTCCATGAAGCTCATGATCGATGGCATCTGGCGAGGTGATATCGCCCCCCCTGCGGAATTGGCGGCCAAACGCATGATCCATGACGGAAGTTTTCGCTACAGGATCACCAACGATGGTTCATCGGCGTTTCCGGCGGAGCCGGGCCGCTATCACCTCTTTGTCTCCTATGCCTGTCCCTTCGCCCATCGCACCCTAATCGTGCGAGCGCTGAAACGGCTTGATGACATCGTGCCCGTGTCCATCCTGCATCCGATCTGGGACACGCCCGACGGTTGGGCATTCGGTGATACCCAGCTTTCGACGCCGGGCGGCGCAGGCAGCGGTTTCCGCTTCCTCCACGAAGCCTACCGGGCAGCCAATCCCGCCTTCACTGGAAAGATCACCGTTCCTGTTCTGTGGGACGAACGCACGCGACAGATCGTCAACAATGAGTCCATCGAGATCGCGGAGATGCTGAACGATGGGTTCGACGCGGCCAGCGCTGACCAAACGGTCGATCTCTATCCATCAGTGCTCCGGCGCGCGATCGACACTATGAATGCGCGGATCGCGCAGAGTCTGTCCAGAGGCGTCTACGCGGTCGGACAGGCCAGGAACCAGATCGAATATAATGCGACCATGAATGAACTTTTCGGCTTTCTCGACGAGATCGAAACGCTTCTTGCTGACGGTCGAGCATTTCTCTTCGGAGACCAGCCGACCCTTGCGGATGTGCTGATCTTCACGCCGCTCGTTCGCTTCGACGGCGTCTACAATCCGCTGTTTCGCGCCAGCCGAAAGCGCCTTGTCGATTATCGCTACCTCGCCGAACTCACCCAGCGCATCTACGACCTGCCGGGTGTTGCCGGCACAGTGCGGTTCGATCACATCCTGACGCATTACTATGATGGCGATTGGGCCGTCGCCACCCGACGCGGCATCGCACCGGAGCCGCCGATGATCGATTTCCGCAATGTCGGCGCTTGCGGCTGAGAGCGACGATCTATTCGAGATCAACGTTCACGAAGACGGCGCGCGGTGTTCGCGAAAGGCAGCGGCCAGTGTTCGCAAGGCGCCGCGTGAACGTGCGTCCGACAAACTGGAGTGAAGCACGATCTCGGATGAAGGAAGCGCGGGAAGTCCGAGCCGTTCTCCAACCTCGACAATGCCGACCGGCACGACACGATGCGCCAGCGCGGCAACCGCGAGACCGGCCGACACGGCGGCGATGACAGCCGTCATGCCGCCGCCCATGAAGACCTCGATCCAATTCACGCCGGCGGAGTCAAGAGTTCGGGTGGCGATATTGCGGACACCGCATGAGGCCGCCAGCGACGCCAGCCGAAGCGCTTCGCCCTCGCGATGCACGAAGCCCGGTGATGCAAACCAGCCGAAGCGCTCCTGCGCCAGAACCTCGCCATCGCGGCGATCGTCCTCGCGGCGAACGATCGTCGCATCGAGCACACCGCGATCGAAGGAATCCAGCAGGTTGCGTGACGCCTCGATCTGCACCTCGATCAACAAAGCGGGGTCGTAGGCATGCAAGCGGGCCAACAGGATGGGGAGTTCGGGGCCAGCCACCTGATCGGCGATGCCGAGGGTGAAGCGGCGCGGCGCCGAAGCGAGGCCGGCGACGGCGCGCTCATGCGCCGCGATGAATTCGCGCGCGACGCCCAGGAAGGCAGCGCCACGCGCCGACAGGCGCACCAGCCGCGGAGTCCGCTCGATCAGCTTTTCGCCCAGCCGATCCTCCAGCCGCTTCAGCTTCACGCTGATTGCAGCCTGGGACGTATCAAGCGCCTCGGCCGCGCGGGTGAAGCTCTGAAAATCAGCCACCAGAACGAACGCCTGCACGGCATCGACATCCAGGCTCGCCATGACAATCATACCAAAATGTTATCTCTAATATAGATAAACATCCTATTATCGTATGGTCAAGCTCTCCCTATGTTGGTCATCACACAATGTGGGGATCGGATCGGCGCTATCGCGCGATCGATCGGAGGGAATTGATGACGACGCAAACCGACGACCGTGCAGATCAGACGATCCCTGCCGCCGAGATTGATATGCGCGGGTGGTTCGCCCTGCCGGTCCTGCTCGCGGGCGCGTTCCTGCCGCCGCTCGACTTCACCATCGTCAATCTGGCGCTGCCGGCGATCCGGCAGGATCTCGGCGCGACGTCGAGCGATGTGCAGTTCGTGATCTCCGCCTATGCCGCCACCTACGCCGTGTTTCTCATCACGGGCGGACGCCTCGGCGATCTCTACGGACGCAAGCGCATGTTCCTGACCGGCGTTGCGGGTTTCACCTTCGCTTCGGCGCTCTGCGGCGCAGCCTGGTCGCCGGCCGCCCTGATCGCAGGTCGTATCCTGCAGGGCGTCATGGCGACAGTCATGGCGCCGCAGGTGTTGGCGTCGATCCGCGTGCTGTTTCCCGGCGCGGCGCAAGGACGGGCGCTCGCATTCTACGGCGCCACATTTGGCCTGGCCAATCTCTGCGGTCAGGTTCTCGGCGGCGTTCTGGTCTCGTCGCATCCCTTCGGTCTTGCCTGGCAGGCGATCTTCTTCGTCAATATTCCGATCGGGCTCGCGACCCTGCTTGGCGGGATGGCCTTCCTGCGTGACTCGCGGTCGGAGCATGCGCAAAGCCTCGATGCCGGCGGTGTCGTTCTGTTGTCGCTGACTCTGGGCCTGTTGATCTATCCGTTGATTGAGGGCCGCGAGATGGGTTGGCCATGGTGGGTCGTGGTCATGCTCGTGACCTCGCCAATCGCGCTGGCAATCTTCGTCCTGTTCGAGCGGCAGCTGGCAAAGCGCGGTGGTTCGCCGCTGGTGGAGTTGGCGCTGTTCCGGGACAAGCGCTTCGCCACGGGCATCGTCATGGCGCTCGCCTTCTACATGCAGAACGCCTTCTTCCTGACCTTCTCCGTCTTTCTGCAAAGCGGGCTCGGCATGACGCCGATGCAAGCCGGTGTCGCGACGCTGCCCTATGTCAGTGGAAGCTTCGTCGCCTCGCTGGCATCGTCTTATCTCATGCAGCGCCTTGGCTCCTACGCGTTGACGCTCGGCTTTGCCCTTCAGGCGTTCGGTTTCCTCATCATGGCGTTGGCGGTCGAGCGGGTGCTGCCCGGGGGTCTGGACTTCGGACTCGTGACCGCGGGAATGGGCTTCGGCATTATCATGCCCTCCGTCATCAAGGCGGTCATCGGCAGCGTCGAGTCCCGACACGCCGGACTGGCGTCAGGCGTCGTCATCTCCGCCCTGCAAATCGGCTCCGCGATCGGCATCGCGATCATCGGCGGCGTGTTCTACAGCGCGCTCGGAGACGGGCAAACCAGCCAGGCCTATCCGTTTGCCTTCTCACTCGCGCTCGGCTGCATCGTGGCGGTGCTGGTGCTCGGCGGCGCCCTTTCCGTCTCGGTGGCCAGAGATCCCGCGCCATCCGCCAACCCGTGATGACAACCCGCGAATCCCACACATCCCATTTAGTACGAACAGAACGTCCGCGCGAAAACAGCGGCGCGGCAGCGATCAGGAGCAAGCCATGAGCGCAGAGGCCGGAGCATTGGCGAAGGAAAGCATCCTGCAGGCAGAAGGCGATCCGCGGCGATGGTTCGCCCTGCCCATCCTTCTGACCGGCGCATTCCTGCCCGTGCTTGATTTCAACGTCGTCAATCTGGCACTGCCGGCCATTCGTCAGAATCTAGGTGCAACCTCGAGCGACCTGCAATTCGTCATCTCCGCCTACGCAGCAACCTATGCAGTCTTCCTCATCACCGGCGGCCGGCTCGGTGATTGGCTCGGCCGCAAGCAGATGTTCATGCTGGGTGTCGCGGGCTTCACCATCGCGTCCGTGCTGTGCGGAACGGCGTGGTCGCCCGCCATGCTCATTGCCGGCCGCATCCTGCAAGGCCTGACCGCAACCGTGATGGCGCCGCAGGTTCTGGCCTCGATCCGCATCCTGTTCCCCGCATCCGAACAGGGAAAGGCGCTGGGTCTTTACGGAGCCACCTTCGGCCTCGCCAATATCGCGGGCCAGATCCTCGGCGGCGTGCTGGTGTCATCGCATCCGTTCGGATTCACCTGGCAGGCGATCTTTCTCATCAACGTGCCGATCGGTCTCATCGCCGTCGTTGGCAGCTTGCTCTTTCTCAACGATTCACGCGCCGATCACGCCCAGAAGCTCGATATCGGCGGTGTCGTGCTGCTTTCGGTGACGCTGGGCCTTCTGGTCTATCCGCTGGTCGAAGGTCGTGAGACAGGCTGGCCGCGATGGATCGTCGCCATGCTTGTGATCTCGCCTGTCGTCCTGATCGCCTTTATTCGATTTGAACGTCGGCTGACTGCACAAGGAGGCGCACCGCTCGTTGATTTCTCGCTTTTCCGAGAGCCCGGATTCGCGATCGGCATCGCGATGGCGCTCGTCTTCTACATGCTCTCGTCCTTCTACCTGACCTTCTCGGTCTATTTGCAGGGTGGTCTTCATCTGACGCCGCTTGACGCCGGTCTGCGGACACTGCCGTTCGCGTTTGGCTATTTCGCGTCCTCGTTCGCCTCCGCCGGCATCATGCAGCGCCTCGGGCCGCGCGCCCTGACGCTGGGTTTCATCATTCAGATCATCGGTTTCAGCACGGTGATCCTCTCGGTCTTCGGCGTTACACCGGGATATATCGAAATCGCGCTTCTGGTGGCGGGTCTCGGATATGGCATTGTGGTCCCCTCCGTGATCAAGGCTGTGATCAGCGGCGTCGATCAACGTCACGCCGGGCTCGCATCGGGCATGGTCATTTCGACCTTCCAAATCGGTGCGGCTCTCGGCGTTGCCATCGTCGGCGGTGTCTTCTTTACCGTACTCGGAAGCGGGCAGGACCTCGCCGCCCATGTGCACGCATTCGCTATCGCACTCGGCTGTAACGTTGCACTTCTCGTTCTGGGTGGTGTCCTTTCGCTGTGGCTGCCTGACAACAAACGCACAACAACTCGCCGGCCAGCACGATCGCGCTCGCCTTCTGAGCGCTAACCCGACCTGACACCCGAAATCCAAACGCCAGAAATCTCGGCCTGACCGATGCGACAGGAAGATAGAGCCATCTCCGAAACATCTAGCGCGACCCCACAATCACAGCCGGCTGTTTCCGCTGTTCAGCAGTGGATGGCGGTGGTTGGGCATCGCGACATTCACCATCGTCGCGACCACATTCGCCCCCACCCGTCTGCTGTCGTCGATCGCCACCGATCTGGGCCGCAGTCCCGCCACGGTCGGACTCATTGTGACCAATCTATGCCTGGCTCGGCGCAGGCAGCGCTCTGGGGTCTGCCGTGCTGCCTAGTCACTTCCCCGCAAACCCTTGCTGGTTGGATTGATGCTGGTGCTGGCGTGCGTCATGATGCGTGACTTCCATCATCACCTGATCCAACCGAGCGTGCAGGAGTTTCCAAAGCCGCTTCGGCCGTCCCTGCCACGATAGGCTCGTGATGGACGCTGTAGTAGCTATAGAGCTTCGGGATTTAAGGTGGGCGCTCGTTGCTGCTCGACACCGAAGCCTGAGGCAGGCTGCAGAGACCTTGAACGTCCGCCAATCGACCCTCAGCCGCCGGCTGCGCGACCTGGAATATCGTCTGGGCGCCATCCTGTTCGAACGGACCAACGGCGGCACACGGCCAACTATCGCGGGACAGGAATTCCTCGAGACCGCGCGCCGCATTATCGAAGAGACCGACACCGCCTTCGCCAGGCTGAAGACCAGATGCCAGGGCGAAAATGGTCGGTTGAAGATCGGGATTTATGCCTCGCTCTCCACGGGCAATCTGCGTGCCACGCTGGCGGAGCATCACCGTCTCTTTCCTGATGTGGATGTGCATACGGTCGGCGGCGGGCACGAAAGACTACTGGGCGACGTGGCTGCCAACGCCATTGACGTCGCCATCATGACCGCATGCTGTCCAGGCTGGGATGACCGAAAACTGGCCTTGTGGAGCGAACGGGTCATCGTCGCCATGCCGGCCCAGCACCCGATCGGCGACCAAGGCGTGGTTCATTGGCCCGAGCTTTCGAATGAGCGGATATTGCTACCGCACCGCGGCCCCGGTCCTGAACTTGAACATTTGCTGACAACCAAGCTTCATTACTTCGGCGCTCAGCGGATCCTGTATCAGGATGTCTGCCTAGATCGGTTGCTCAGCCTCGTGAGCACCGGATACGGCATCTTGCTCGTCCTCGAAGGAGCGACGGGCGCACGCTACGATAATGTCGTCTACCGCGAGGTCCATGACGATGATGGACCGACCCGCCTCAACTTCACGGCTTATTGGCGACAGGCGAACAGCAATCCAACCCTCGTGCCATTCCTCGACCTCCTCCGCGAACGCTATCCGGACCTCTCGGTCGACCCTGCCGGAGGCTGAACGCCGAACCCACGTCGCGCTTTTGCAAAGGCTCGATCAGTTGCCATGAAGCGCTCGATCATCGGCACAATCAACTTGGCAGGCTCGATCGGGAGCGCCGCACCCCCGCTATGCGCAAGAATCTCGGCGTAGCTCCGCAAATCCCGAAAGATTGCCGCCGGTACTTCAACGGTGAGTTTCACCGGCTTCTCGTCGGCGAGCGGTCCGAGTTTCAACTTAGTCATGGCGTTTCTCCCCTTCCATAAGGCGTCAACACCAGATCGCGCGTAACAATAACCCGCACAGGAAAGCCCGGCCGGATAGTGAGGGTCGGCTGGATATTGAGCTGACGCTGGACGATCTGCTGCCCCGTCTGGCTGATGCTATTTGACGCGCCACTGCGAATTGCCTGCACCAGATTGTTTTCGTCCTGACTCGTGCCGGCCTCCGCGCCAACGCTCAGCAGAGTCGAGAGGACGGCAGCCTTGAACAACATGCCCCAATGGTTGTCGACCTCGTCCTCGAGCCCGGCATAACCGCCGGTATCTGCGCCTGGCTGGCGCTCCAGCACGATCGAAGCGCCGTCCGGCATGATGAGACGTGTCCAGACCAGCAATAGACGAGACTGCCCGAAGGCAACCGAGCTGTCGTATTGGCCTATCAGCTTCGCCCCCTGCGGAATAAGCAAATATCGGCCGGTCGGCGAATCATAGACCGCCTCCGTCACTTGGGCGGTGATTTGACCCGGAAGGTCGGAACGAATGCCGGTGATGAGCGCGGCGGGGATAACAGTGCCCGCTTGCACGACATAGGGCGAGGCCTTGGCCTGGAGCCGGTCCGGACTCACCGTTCGCTTGTCCGTCGCCACATTGAGAAACGCGCTTTTCCGATCCTGCATGTTCTGCGCCGACCCGGCATCGACCGGCGGTGTGGGATTTGCGGCGGCATCCGTTCCCGCCGTGACGGGCTGCACGACAGGTGCAACGCCCTGGGGCTGTTGGCCAGTCTGGGCGAACAGCCGGCTGACACGCGCGGCTTCCTTCTCCTGCGCCAGACGCTGGACTTCGGGATCGGGCGTCGTCGCCGGCGCCACGGTGTTGGGCGCCGCCCCGGCGTTGAGGATGGGCCGGCCGAGATCGCCGGGCAGTGGCGGCCCCAAGGGCGGAACCTGGCGCGGCAAGCCGGTATAGTCCTTCGGCAGGCCGGCGAGTCCGTCGGCCGAGGGACGGTTCTGAGTGCTGAGCAATTCCTGCCCTGCCCCGCCCCTGTTTCTGGTTTGGAACGCATAGCCAAGCGCGCCCGCGATAGCGAGCGCGGAGACCCCGGCCAGCGCGATCAAGACCCGGCGCGACAGGCGGGTCACGCGCGGTTTCTCGCCGCGGAGCCGCAGGTCCGGCGGCACAACTGGCGTGGACGCCTCGTCCTTTTCCTGGTTGGGCTCCTCCGTCATGACCGCGGCCTTCCATCGGTGCGGACGATACGGACGCGCCGCTCGCTGTCCTTGTCGCCGAGACGCAGTTCGGCGGCGCCAAACAGGCGATCGACAATGTAATAGTTGCGGCTGACGCGGTAGTTCACCAGCTCGGAGCCACCGGCGAGTCCAATGACGAACAGCGGCGGCATCTCGCCCTGACGGATGCCGGACGGGAATTCGATGTAGACTTTCGATCCGTCGTCGAAGGCACGCAGCGGTCGCCAGGCCGGATTGTCGCCCTGGATCGCATAGCGGAAATTGATCGCAGCGAGATCGATGCCGGCGGCGATCGGGGCCGCCGCCTGCGCTTCCTGGTTCTGCCGACGCAACGCGATGAGCTGATCTTCCGGATATTGCCAGGAAACCGAGGCCATGTAGGTCTTCTCTGTGGAGCGTAGTTCGAGAAGATAGGTGCGGCGATCAGTGTTGATGATCAGGTTCGTCACCAGTTCCGCCCGGGTTGGCTTGACCAGGATGTGAATCTTTTTCGTCGCCCCCGCCCCGCTCTCGGTATCGCCGATGATCCAGCGCACGGTGTCGCCCGCGGCGACAGGACCGGAGCCGACAAGCTGTTCGCCTTCCTGCAGGGCGACGTCGGTGATCTCGCCAGGTGCCGTATAGACTTGATAGAGCGCACCGCCGGTGAAGGGATAGACCTGCACGGCGTTGATGAAGCCAGCCCGCACCGGCTGGATGCGCGCGGCGGCATTGGCCTGGTCGACGCGGACATGCGGATCGGCAACCTCTGGCGACGGTTTGCCACTCGGCAGCGGCTTCAACTGGCCGGGGAGTGGCAGCGGCTTCGGCAGCTCGACGATCTTGACCGGTGCGGGCGGATCGGCGGTGAGCGTCGCGGGCTCAGCGCTGTCATAGTTGATGTCGGGTGGAATGAAGTTATGCGCGCAGCCGCCGAGTGCGGTGACGGACATCAGTAGAACCGCTAATCCTCTTTTACGGAAAAACGCATGTCCGCCTTTGCGGGGCCGCTGCTTTACGAGAGTGCGTGAAGCCGGACCGCCGGCTTCGAAAGAAATCGGCGGGGTCATTGTCCCAACTCCTTCGACCAATTGATGGCGTTGACGTAGATGCCAAGCGGGTTCTTGCGCAGCCGGTCGGCATCGGTGGGCGGCTGGATCGCGACCGTGAGAATGGCGGTCCAGCGGGTGGTGTCAGCGAGCGCGCCGTCCTGATAGCGCCGCTCGACCCACGCGACGCGGAACGAATCCCGCGAGGCACGGATCACGCTGGAAACGTCGAGGGCGATCTGCTGCTTGCCGAGCTTGCCGAACGGATCGTTGGCGCGCGCATAGTCGTTCAGTGCCGCCGCTCCCGTCGTCGTCGTGAAGTCATAGGCTTGCAGCCAGTTCTGCCGGACAATGACGGGATCGGCCGGCAGCGAGCGGACCATCTCGATGAAACGGGCGAGATACCAGGCAATCTGTGGATCCGAGGGCGTGTAGTCGGCCGTCGCAGGGGCGGTCGCCTGCGCCTCGCCCAACTTGTCAACCTGCACCACCCACGGGACCACTGTGCCGTGGGTCGATTGCCAGACGAGACCACCGGCCAGCCCCATCGACAGAGCGAGCGACCCGAAGGCCATCAGACGCCAATTCTTCGCCTGCACACGGGCCGAGCCGATGCGCTCATCCCAGGCTTGAGCGGCTTTTTGATAGGGTGTTTCGGGCTCGGGGGTGCGCCCATAGCGCACCGTGGGTCGGCAGAACATGGGCTACTCCCTTTCGGATAGATCGACGGAATGGCCGCCGCCACGGGCGTCACCCGATTTGATGGCGTCGGCGGCGGTTGAAGCGCCGCGCTTCATGCGCTGCGCCCAGGCTGGCGAGGACGACGGATTAGCGTTGCCAGCAGCAGCCGTATCGGATTTGGCAGAAGCGCCCGCGTCACCACCGGCAGATTGGGCACCTGATTGATAGCTTTCGCTCAGGCTGCTGGCTGCACGCGAGGCAGCACGTTTGAACGGCGCTGTCGCGGCTCCGCCAGCGGCACGGCCGACGCCACCAAGCCCGGAAGCGACGCCGGCCGCGCCCGATTGTCCGGCCGAGCCGAGGCTATAGGCGGAGGACGCCGCACCAGCGCCAAAGGAGGCTCCTCGCGCCGCTGCGGCCCCGCCGGACAGAGCCGCGGCTCCGCCCCTGGCGGCCATTCCAGCGCCGGCGGCGCCGGCCATGGCGACGCCGGCAACCGCGAGGCCGGTGCCGGCAGCGGCGCCCGCACCAAGTTGTGGAGCGCCCGAGACGAGACCTGTTGCAATACCGGGGCCGAAGATACCAAGGCCAAGCATGGCGAGCGCCGCGAGCACCACGGACAGCGCCTGCTCGATGGTCGGCTGGCCGCCGGCGTAGGTCTGCGTGAACTGCGAGAAGAGCCCGGTGCCGATCCCGACGATGACCGCAAGCACCATCACCTTTATGCCGGACGCGACGATGTTGCCGAGCACCTTCTCGGCCAGGAACGCTGTCTTGTTGAAGAGCGCGAAAGGAATAAGGATGAAGCCGGCGAGCGTCGTCAGCTTGAACTCGATCAAGGTGACGAAGAGCTGGACCGCCAAAATGAAGAAGGCGATCAGCACCAGAATCCACGACACCATCAACACGGCGATCTGAATGGCGTTGGTGAAGATCGCGACAGGCCCGACCATCTGGTTCGCCGCATCGAGCAGCGGCTGACCGGCATCGAGCCCGACCTGGGCGAGCCGACCGGGCCTCAGGAAATCAGCGGTCGAGATCGAGGAGCCACCGGCTTTCAGACCGAGGCCGGCGAAGCTGTTGAAGACGATGCCGGAGAGGTTGTTGAAGTTGGTGATGATGAAAGCGAAGAAGCCGATATAGAGCGTCTTCTTCACCAGACGCTGGATGACATCCTCATCGGCGCCCCAGGCCCAGAACAGGCCAGCCAGGGTGATGTCGATGACGATCAGGGTCGAGGACAGATAGGTGACATCGCCCTTGATCAGGCCGAAGCCGGAATCGATGTAGGTCGTGAAGGTGTTGAGGAAGGTATCGATGACGCCGACATTGTTCATCGCCGGTCTCCCCCTGCCGAGTTCGTTGCTGTGGGGTTGGCCGGCGCGGCCATTGGCGGCAACGGCCGCGCCGGCCTGCCGAAGAACCGGCGGCGGTTCTCCTCCCAGACCGCCTGGCAATGTGGATCTTCGGCATCCTGTTGGCCGAGCGAGCTGCACCGGCGCAGCTCGGCCGAGAGATCATCGGGAGCGGATGCCAGCGGGGCGTCCGGTACGGCCGACGGCGTGGACCGCCGGTTGATCGCCGCGAGTGTCGCGATGAAGACACCGATCAAGGCGACGATCGCCAGTGCACGGAAGATGTCGGACCGCCCCATCGTCCCAAGCCTCAATTACCGTGGAACATGGTGACGTTGCCGGGCTGATAGCCGGAGCGCGTCGAGAAGATCTTGTATTGCTGCTGGCCCTGCGATTCCGTTGCGGCATCGCGCGCCTGTTGCAGCGCATCGGCTCGCCCCTTGGCGGCGAGTACAGCCACGAGATCAGAGAGCTGCTGCGATTGTAGTGCCAGAAGCTGATTGCCGGCCTGAGCGGCCTGCAATGCACCGGTTGCCGACTGGCTGGCCGTCACCAGCGACGACATGGCGGAACTGTTGGTGCCGATATTGCCGACAACACCGGCCTGCACCTTCAAGCTGTCCTCGAAGGCGCCCACCGAGTTCTGCCAACGCGTCTGCGCCAGCGCGAACAACGAGGCGTTCGATCCCGACGTTGGCGCGGCGCCATAGGTGCTCGAATAAGCTGTCTGAATCTGCTGGACGTTGAAGGCGACGTTCTGCGCCTGGCTGAGCAACGATTGCGTCTGGGCGATGGACGATTGAAGCTGGGTCAGCGTCGACATCGGCAGATTGGCAAGGTTGCGCGCCTGGTTGACCAGCGACGTCGCCTGATTGGTCAACATCTGGATCTGATTATTGATCTGTTGCAGTTCGCGCGCGGCGGTGAGCACGTTCTGGCTGAAGTTGGTCGGGTCGTAGACGATCCACTGCGCAGAGGCCGGTGGAACAGCAATCGCAAGCGTCAGTGCGACGGTGCTCACCGCCGCGAGATGGCGAAGCTTGATCATGACGGTGTCTCCAGATTGGTGAGGTCGGGAATGAGGTCGGCCGCCCAGAGCAACTCGCGGTCGGCGAGCCAAGCGGGCGTGAAGGCGTCGCGGCCATGTTCGGCGAGCACACGCTCAATGGCGGCGTGATCGGTTTTCGAGGAAGCGGCACAGAAGGCGAGCGCGACGGGGCCGAGTCCCAGCTCGAACAGGCGGTTGCCGCGCCGTGACTGGCAGTAATAATCGCGCTTGGGTGTCGCCCGCGTGAGGATTTCAATCTGGCGGTCGTTCAAGCCGAACCGGCGATAGATGCCGGTGATCTGCGGCTCGATGGCGCGCTCGTTCGGCAGGAAGACGCGGGTCGGGCAGCTCTCGACGATCGCCGGCGCGATCGAGCTGCCGTCGATGTCCGAGAGCGATTGCGTGGCGAAGACGACGCTGGCGTTCTTTTTCCGCAGCGTCTTCAGCCATTCGCGGAGTTGCTGCGCGAATGCCGGATCGTCGAGGACGAGCCACCCCTCATCGATGATCAGCAAGGTCGGGCGGCCGTCGAGCCGGCCTTCGATGCGGTGGAACAGGTAGGTGAGCACGGCGGGCGCCGCGCCAGCGCCAATCAGACCCTCCGTCTCGAAGGCCTGGACGGACGCGGAGCCCAAATGCTCGGCCTCGGCGTCGAGCAGCCGGCCGAAGGAACCGCCGACGCAATAGGGTTGCAACGCCTGCTTCAGCGCGGTGGATTGCAGCAGAACCGCGAGCCCGGTGATCGTCCGTTCCTGAACGGGCGACGAAGCAAGCGAGGTCAGTGCCGACCAGATGTGCTCCTTGACGGTCGGATCAATCGTGACGCCTTCCTTGGCGAGGATCGCCGCCACCCATTCGGCGGCCCAGGCGCGCTCGGCCGCGTCATCGATGCGCGCCAGCGGCTGGAGCGACACGCTGTCCTCCGATCCTGCCGACAGGCTACCGCCGAGATCATGCCAGTCGCCGCCCATCGCGAGCGCCGCGGTCCTGATCGAGCCGCCGAAGTCGAATGCGAAGATCTGGCTGCCCTGGTAGCGCCGGAACTGCATCGCCATCAGCGAGAGCAGCACCGACTTGCCGGCGCCGGTCGGGCCGACGATCAGCGTATGGCCGACATCGCCGACATGAAGAGAGAAGCGGAACGGCGTCGATCCCTCGGTCTTGCCGAGGAACAGTGGGGGCGCCTGGAAATGCTCGTCCCGCGCCGGACCGGCCCAGACCGCCGAGAGCGGGATCATGTGGGCCAGGTTCAGCGTCGAGACCGGCGGCTGCCGGACGTTGGCATAGGCGTGCCCGGGCAACGAGCCGAGCCATGCTTCCAGCGCGTTTACCCCTTCCGGCATACAGGTGAAGTCGCGGCCCTGAATGACCTTCTCGACCAGGCGCAGCTTCTCGGCCGCGATACCCGCATCCTTGTCCCAGACCGTGATGGTGGCGGTGACATAGGCCTGGCCGACATCGTCGGAACCCAGTTCCTGTAGCGCCATGTCTGCGTCGGCTGCTTTGTTGGCGGCGTCGGAATCCACGAGGGTCGAGGCCTCGTTGGTCATCACCTCCTTGACGATGGCGCCGATCGACTTCCGCTTGGCGAACCATTGGCGCCGGATCTTGGTGAGCAGCTTCACGGCTTCCGTCTTGTCGAGCAGGATGGCGCGGGTCGACCAGCGATAGGGAAAAGCGAGCCGGTTCAGCTCGTCGAGAATGCCGGGATGGGTCGTCGTCGGAAAACCGACGACGGTGAGCGTGCGCAGATGGGACCGTCCCAACTGCGGCTCCAGCCCACCGGTTAGAGGCTCGTCGACCAGCAGCGCGTCGAGATGCATCGGCGTCTCGGGGACGCGGACACGCTGCTGGCGTGTCGAAATTGTGGAATGGAGATAGGTCAGCGTCTCGCCATCATCGAGCCAGCCGACCTCGGGCATGAAACCCTCGACCAGTTGCAACACCCGGTCGGTGCGATCGACGAAGCCGCGCAGCAACTCCCACGGATCGACGCCGGTCTGCGCGCGGCCCTCATAGAGCCAACCTTCTATGCGCGAGGCGTCCTCGGCCGGCGGCAGCCAGACGAAGGTCAGGAAATAGCGGCTCTCGAAATGTGCACCGGCTTCTTCGAATGCATCCTGCCGTTCAAGATCGACCAGCGCCGACGCCGCATCCGGAAAGCTGCTATGCGGATAGGTCTGTGCCGCGACGCGCTGCGCCTCGACGAAGATCGCCCATCCCGAACCGAGGCGGCGCAGTGCATTGTTGAGCCGCGCGGTGACGCCGACCAGCTCGGCCGGTGTGGAGCTATCGAGATCCGGCCCACGAAACCGCGCCGTGCGCTGGAAGCTGCCGTCCTTGTTGAGAACGACGCCCTCGGCGACCAACGCGGCCCAGGGCAAGAAGTCGGCGAGGCCGGCGGGACGGTTGCGATATTCGGCGAGGTTCAGCATGGGAGCCTCACGCGCCGAAATAGGACGGGTAGCGCAGATGGCGGCGCACGACGTCGACGAACTGCGGATCGCGCTTCGCCGCCCAGACGGCGGCGGCGTGTCCCACTGCCCAGATCAGCGCGCCGGGAATCCAAAGGCGCAGGCCGAGCGCGATGGCGGCTGCGAGCGTCCCATTCGCGATTGCGACGGCCCGCGGTGCGCCGCCCATCAGGATCGGGTCTGTCAGCGCGCGGTGGACCGGCGCGAAAAAGCCCGGGACATCCGGATCGATGATCCCCGCCATCAGATCAGCGCCCCGCCCGAAAAGCTGAAGAAGGACAGGAAGAAGCTCGATGCGGCAAACGCGATCGAAAGGCCGAAGACGATCTGGATCAGACGGCGGAAACCGCCAGACGTATCGCCGAAGGCGAGCGACAGGCCGGTGACGGTGATGATGATCACCGAGATAATCTTGGCGACCGGTCCCTGCACCGATTCCAGGATGGTGTTGAGCGGCGTCTCCCAGGGCATCGATGAGCCCGAGGCGTAAGCCGCCGGGGCCAGCGCCAGACTGACGAAGGTGATGGTGGAAAGCGTCGCGATATGGCGACGGATGCGCAGCGCGAACCGGATCATGCTCTGTCTCCTTGAGGGATGGTCTCGCCGCCCGCCGCGGCAGGGATGACGCGATAATCGCCGGTTGCAGGATCGAGCCCGGCGACGAGGGCGAGTTCGGCAAGGCGCCGCTCCGAACCGCGGCCGGAGAGCACGGCGATGCAATCGATCGTCTCGGCGATCAGCGCGCGCGGGACGGTGATGACGGCCTCCTGGATGAGCTGCTCGAGGCGGCGGATCGCCCCAAGCGCGGTCCCGGCATGGATGGTGCCGATGCCGCCGGGATGGCCGGTGCCCCAGGCTTTGAGGAGATCGAGTGCTTCAGGCCCACGCACCTCGCCGATTGGAATACGGTCGGGCCGCAAACGGAGCGACGAGCGGACGAGATCGGACAGGGAGGCGACACCGTCCTTGGTGCGCAGCGCCACCAGGTTCGGCGCCTTGCATTGCAGCTCGCGCGTATCCTCGATCAGCACCACGCGGTCGGTGGTGCCGGCGATCTCGGCGAGCAGCGCATTGGTCAGCGTCGTCTTGCCCGTCGATGTGCCGCCAGCGACCAGGATGTTTTTGCGCGCGGCGACGGCCCCACGCAGTGCGGCCGCCTGGCCGGCGGTCATGATGCCGGCGGCGACATAGTCGTCGAGCGTGAACACCGCGACGGCAGGCTTACGGATCGCGAAGGCCGGGGCCGCGACCACCGGCGGTAACAGCCCCTCGAAGCGTTCCCCGGTCTCGGGCAGTTCGGCCGAGACACGCGGCGCGCCGGCGTGGACCTCGGCGCCGACATGGTGAGCGACGAGGCGCACGATCCGCTCGCCATCGGCGGCCGACATGACGCGCCCGCTATCTTCCAGGCCGCCGGACAGCCGGTCGATCCACAACCGACCATTGGGGTTAAGCATCACTTCGACGATCGAGGGGTCTTCGAGGAAGGTCCCAGCCCGGTTTCGCCGCACTTTGTTGCCCCGCTTGCCGTCGAAAATCTTTTGTTCGGGCCAATAGCGCTTGCGGCTGCTGTCGCTCGAACGGCAACGACGTGGGATGACGCGCCTGCAGAACTGTTGGACGGTCTGCAGAGGAGCGCATTGATTGAACTGGAGACGCTCATCGAAGGCGGTCGCACCTTCGAGCTGAAACCGCATTTTCGATTTCTGGCGGATACGCACCGGTCGCAGTTTGCTGCGCGCGTCGGCGCGGGGATGACCGACCTCTACATGAATGCGCTGGGCTACACATGGAGAGCCAACGCGGTTTGCCTTTCCTCGACGCTCGATCCCCACGCCGACTTCATCTACGATGGCGGCAATGTCGCCGGCCACGGCGTGGTGCTGGCCGAAGCGCACGGATCGTTCGCTGCCGGCGCATCCAGCCAAAGCGTCAACCGTCAAGCCAGGCGAAAATACGCGAGGCAGGTGAAGCCCTATATCGCTGCTACGTCGCCGTTCGGCAAGGTAATCCACGGCTACTCGGTTGCGTTCGGTTCGGCGCCGGGCACGACTGGTGGCTTCTTGAGCCTGTCGGAGACGAGGATAACTAAGCGGCGCGGGACTCGTGGCGTTCCGCCGCCGGCCGCTGAAGTCGGAGGCCGGCCGGACGGTACACCGACGCCTATTGTGCTGGCAGCGCACCGCTCGAATTTTCTTCTCATGGGCTCCGCGAATGTTGTCGAATGGATTGACTGGATTCGATCAGGCGGCTCTGTTGCACCTGAGCCCGAGGCTATCGAATTCATCCGACTGCAATATGCGGGCCGCGACTATCTCGCTTCGGCGCCATGGTCGTGGCGGTCTGACTTCCCCCCTTGGTGGGAAGAAGATTTCTTTGGGCACCCTGGGTGGTGGCGCCATATGTCAAGCGCACGCCGAAGGATGATATCTTCAAACGGAGCGCGCTTCGGCTTGTTCGTCATCGAGGAGAAGGCCGGCGCCGAATTCCTGAGTGCGCTCACCAGAATCATTCGAGGCGGTGAGCGAGCGATACCGCCCAGGCTTCAATTACCGACCTTTCAGCCGATCGGGTTCGGCCTTCCAGACAGCGAAGGCCTTGCCGTGAGCCGCGAAGGGGGCGACTATCGGTATGCCCTGTTTCGTGACGGCCTGGCGCTGCTCGGCGATCCGTTCCGCGGTCGCCTCCGCGATGTCGTGATCTGGTCACCAAACGAGGGGCTATCTTTGCGCTGAGCCGCTTTGGCGACGTCATTCTAGGACGACATTGAAGTTGGGATGCGACCGCCGAAAAGCCGCAAGCACTCGATCGCGCGCTCGGTCCATCTCTCGAGCTGCTGCATCGGTGAGCATGAAGGTTGGGCAAGTGGGATTGCCACAGCCGCAGGGCCTGATTTCGCCGGAGGACAAGAGCATTTTGAATCGGCGGCGAAGCTGATCCAGTTCACGGACTGTTAGTTCCAGCGCGCTGCGGATGCCGGCATCGCGGATGTGGTGGAGCGAGGGAAGTCGATGGATTTCGACGCCCTCTCTCGTTTGCCAGATGCCTGTGCTGAGCACTCGGATAGTGTCGTCGATGGCCTGTTGGAAAGCATTGAGATTGCTCTCCTGCTGAAACGGCGTCCGAAACGCCGGCCGGTCGAAGGCGCGGGCGAGCATTGCAAGCGCCTGCTCGTCGTCGACGTCCGGAAACGTATCGACGAAATTGCGCAGCTCGACTTCGCTGTCGGGAAACGGCACGCCCTCAACCAAGCGCTGCAGAAGGAATTCAGCTCGAAGCCGGAGATGCTCCTCGAATTCCGCGCCGGACCAGATCGCTACCTTGGGGACACCCAGTTTCGCGGCGGCGGAGCGAACCTCATCGCGACGCTGGGCCGAGACATTGCCGCGACATACGAACTTAAAGGCGTCAGGTTTGCCGGTCACCGCGTTCACCGCTGCGGCCATATCCTTCTCCGCCTTCGCTTGGGTCAGGCTGCCGCGATTGACGCATTGAATGACAGTGCGCTCGTCCGGTTGGTCGTCGAACGGACGTGTGCCGACAATGTCCCGCCCTTGGTCGCTTCCCGTCTGGCCGAACCAAGCCAGATCAGTCCAGCCCTCGCAAAGGTGGTAGGCGAACACGAGGCGTTCGAACTCGCTGCCGCTGAAATCTTCGAAATGAATCGGCCGGACCGTTCGCGCTATCGTCACCTGCCCGCCTCCTGGTTCTCAGAGCTACGAAGCGGGTTGATAATCTGAACGTCCTCGAAATCCTTTTCATTGTCGGTCACGACGACGCAGTCGTTCGCTTCGGCTACGGCGGCAATGATTGTGTCTAGCGCGCTTCGCGAACGGCCCTTGGCTCTACCGTTGGCCATCAGCCGCGCCCAGATCAGACCCGCCTTGTCGTCGAACGATAGGATGCGGCCAGCGAACAGCGCTTGCGGCCCTTCTGGGCCGGCGAACCAAGTTTCAAGGCTGCTACGCTTCTTGCCTTTCGGCTTCTCCAAGATGCCTCGATGGATTTCGGCGACGGTAAGCGAAGCAATGAAAAGATCGTTGTCCTTCTGCGCGCCCATCCAAGCCAGCAACGAGCCCGACGGCTCCGGCTTTATGACGTTGCTGATGATATTGGTGTCGAGGAGATAGCGCGTCACAGATCGATCTTACGCCCATCTTCTCGCGGCCGGCTGAGGTCGAGATCGGCGCCTACCATAGGTGAGCGACGCAGCGCGGCGAGAATACCGCCCGCTTTCGGAGGCTCCCCCGTCACGGCCTGCTGTATCGTCCGGCGAAGCTGCCCAGCTTCGGGACCTTCTTCCGTCAATTTCCGGGCAAGGGATCGGAGTAGATCGCGATCGGCGTCGAGCGCCTGGATCTCAAACCGCGCGATGCCCCGTTCAGTCAGACGGGACCGATAATTCTCTAGGGCTCTCTTCTGCGCACTGTTGCTCATCGCTTGCCTCCGTGCTATATCCGGATATATAGCCATGTTTTCTTTGGAGTGCAAGGCTGGTGGAAGTGCTATCGGTCCCTGCAAATCAAGACGGTCCCTACCAGACATTTGGGATGCCGGCCGTTGCCATCGTGACGAGACGCCCCTCTTCCAAGGAGGGCGATCACAAATATATTATTGCTACGATGGCCATCGACCCGCGCACCGCCCCTACGCTGCCGCCCGCCAGCACCCGCCCTGGTGCGACGCAAGCCATTGATTTACAATACATTTTCTCCTTGCCAAGGTGCCGTCACTTGGCATCTTTGTCTCGAAGCGGAGTTTTCCGCGCGAGGACAAGGACGCGATCGTGGCGCGACCAAGACGTACAACAGCCGACAAGCTTCGTGTGGTCGCCGACGTGGCCCGCGAACCGGCTGCCTCTGCGTCGTCGAAGCCCGATCCACGCCTCGTCAACTTGGTCCGGCTGCTGGCGCGACAGGCCGCGCGGGACTTCGTTCAAGTCGAAACAGACAACCGGACGCGAGACCGCCTCCCGGAGTAAGGAGGTCTCCTCATGAAGGTCGCGCTCTACGCTCGCTACTCATCGGACAATCAGCGAGACGCCTCGATCGAGGATCAGTTGCGGGTCTGCCGCCTGCATGCAGAAAAGCAAGGCTGGACGGTCGTCGATAGCTATACCGACCGGGCGATATCCGGCGCGTCGCTGCTGCGACCCGGCATTCAGGAGCTGATCAGCGATGCGATGCGTGGCAAATTCGTCGTCGTACTTGCAGAGGCGATGGATCGCCTGAGCCGCGACCAAGAGGATATCGCTGGACTGTTCAAGCGCATGGCCTTCGGCGGCGTGCGTATCGTCACGCTGTCGGAAGGCGACGTGACGCATCTGCATGTCGGCCTCAAGGGGACGATGAACGCCCTCTTCCTGAAAGACCTGGCCGACAAGACGCGCCGCGGGCTGCGTGGCCGCGTCGAGGACGGCAAGTCCGGTGGCGGGCTGTGCTTCGGCTATGACGTGGTGAAGCAGTTCGCATCGAATGGTGAACCGATCCGCGGCGACCGAACGATCAACGAGGCCGAGGCCGCCACCGTCCGCCGTATCTTCGCGGACTACATCGCCGGCAAGTCGTCGCGCGCCATCGCCTTTGAGCTGAACAAGCAAGGCGTGCCTGGGCCGCAGGGCGCCGAGTGGGGGCCATCGACGATCCATGGCAACCCGAAGCGCGGCGTCGGCATCCTCAACAACGAACTTTACGTCGGACGCCTCGTCTGGAACCGCCTCCGCTATCTGAAAGACCCGGACACGGGCAAGCGGGTGTCACGCCTCAATCCCGAATCCGAGTGGGCGATTCAGGAAGTGCCGAAGATGCGCATCATCGACCAGGAAGTCTGGGATGCGGTGAAGGCACGTCAGCAATCCCTCGCCTATGAGACGTCCGAGCTTGGCGAGAATGCACTGAACGAACGGCGACGTCCAAAGCACCTGTTTGCCGGCCTTGTGAAGTGCGGTTGCTGTGGTGGCGGTTACACAATGATCTCCAAGGATCTGCTCGGCTGCGCGACGTCGCGGAACAAGGGCACCTGCGACAACCGCTTGAATATCAGGCGAGACGCCCTTGAAGCCTCAGTGCTCAGCGGCCTCCGGACGCATCTGATGGAGCCCGAACTGTTCAAGGAATTCTGTGACGAGTTCACCCGCGAGGTGAACCGGCTGAGGATTGAGCGTAGCGCAGACATCATCGGTCAGCGCAAAGAGTTGGAACGCGTCCAGCGGGACTTGGATCGAGCGATTCAAGCCATTCTGGATGGTGTGCCCGGCGTTCAGCTCAAGGACAAGATTGGGGGTCTTGAAGCCCGTAAGGCAGAACTGACCGAGCTGCTGGCGAACGCTGAAGAGCCTCCGCCCCTCCTGCATCCGAACATGGCGGAGATCTACCGCCAGCGGATCGGGGTGCTCTATGAGAGCCTGCAGAACGAGGATGGCAAAGCCGAGGCTGCAGAGGTTTTCCGGACGCTGATCGATCAGGTAACGCTTGTGCCCGACGAGGCCGAGCTGGCGATCGTGCTGCGCGGCGACCTGGCCGCGATCCTGCGGTTTGCAGCGAACAAGAAAAACCCCGCCGTCCTTTCGGAGGCGGGGGTTTTGGGTGCCTTGCTTTCGCAAGAATCGTTGGTTGCGGGGACACGCAACACCCGATCCCTGCGGAACGGAACCGGCGATCCCGAAAATTCGGAATCGCCGGGATCGTTGGTTGCGGGAGGGCGCAACACCCGACCGCTGCGAAACGCAAAAGGCGACCCTTCCGGATCGCCTTTGCTGGTATCGCAAGAATCGTTGGTTGCGGGGGCGCGCTATTGCCGCTGGCATAGTTTCGCCAGGACTTCGACTTTCCTCGCTCCTGACGAAGTCGAGAATACCGAACAACTCGCCGCACAGAGTGGCGTGAACCTCCCCACGCTTACCACCGGGCGTGAGGACGATGTCGCCGATTAGCGAACGTAAGGCCTCTGCTGCCTGACGTCCGCCATCCGGGTCGTTGAGCGCCTCTGTTAGACGCTCGACGCGACGGCGGTAGAGATTGGCGATATTCGGATGCACATCGGGAATGTCTGCTGGTGCTTCCCGCTGACGGGCCATGATCTCCACCTTCTGCCGTTCAAGATCATCCATGCGTGCCTTCATCGACGGCTGATACATGCCGTCCTCGATCGCCGCCATGATCCCGGCAATGGCACGCTCGATCTTTTGAAGCGCCTTTTGGTCGGTTGCCGCCTGCGCTCGCCGGTCGTGGTTCAGCCGGTTCATTTCCTCGGCATAGGCACGCACGGCTTCGGTGACTGCCTCGGCGGAAACAAGGCGATCCTTGAGGCCGGCAAGAACACGCGCTTCGATCTTGTCACGGGTGATAGAATGGCCATTCTCGCAGGTGCCGCGCCGGTGGTGATTGAGGCAGGCATAGCGGTTCGGGACTATGATCCCGAACTTGCCGCCGCAGCATCCGCAGGTGAGAAGGCCGCTCAGAAGAGCGGTGGGACGGTTCGCTAGGTGAAGACGCTTCATCCGTCCTTCACGGGTATTGGCTGGGTTCGGCCCGAAGAGGGCGGAGATTTGCGTCTGTCGGGCGCGGGCGGCATTCCACAGATCGTCGTCTACGATTTTGAGATGCGGTACCTCGGTCCTGATCCATTGGCTTTCCGGGTTGGGGCGCGATACCCGCTTGCCGGTGCTTGGGTCTTTCAGGAAGCGCTGGCGGTTCCAGACGAGAACGCCGGTATAAAGCTCATTGTTGAGTATGCCTGTGCCGCGTGAGACATGGCCACGAATGCTGGTGTCGCCCCATGCGCGACCAAGCGGGCCGGGTATGCCCCCATTATTGAGATCGATAGCAATGGCCTTTGGGCTTTTGCCGGATGCGAACTCACGAAAGATACGGCGGATGGTGTCGGCCTCATGGGGAATGATTTCCCGATCGCCCCGGATCGGTTCGCCATTGACGTCGAACTTCCGAACGACCTTGTAGCCATAGCAAAGGCCGCCACCGGCTTTGCCCTTCTCTACCCTGCCCCGCAGGCCGCGATGGGTCTTCATCGCAAGGTCTTTCAGGAACAGGGCATTCATCGTGCCCTTAAGACCAACATGCAGTTCCGAGATCTCCCCTTCGGCAAGCGTGACGATGGTGATGCCGGCAAACTTCAAATGCTTGTAGAGCGTCGCCACGTCCGCTTGATCGCGACTGATGCGGTCCAATGCTTCGGCTACGACGATAGTGAACTCGCCACGTTGGGCATCACGGATAAGCCGCTGAATACCACGCCGCAAGACCGTACTGGCTCCCGATATGGCCGCATCCTCATAGGATCCGGCGATCTCCCAGCGTTCCCGGAGGGCATGCTCACGGCAAAGCCGGAACTGGTCCTCTATCGATGCCTCACTCTGCTTGTCGTCGGAATAGCGAGCATAAAGCGCGGCGCGGATCATGGGAAACCTCCTTAAACGTCTGGCTCTTCACCGCCAACGGGAAAAGTAACGCGTCGCAGCGGTGCTTCGAGACGGCGTGCAATTTTCCTGCGATTCCTTTCGCGAATCGCGAGAACCTGCTGAACGCGGGAAACGGAAATGTTGAACTCCAAAGCGATGGATTTCATCGTCGCGCCTTCCTGGCGCCTCTTCTCGATCAAAATGTTTCGAGCTGCCTTTGCCATTTCCACGCATTTCCCCAGTAAATTCCGGTGACCATCTCCGGACCCCACAGAAATGTTTCACATTTGTTCCCAATAGGCAACGTGTGAGCCACAGCTCATGCTTAGCTCTTACGTGCCGGGTCACCTCGCTGATTGTCATTGCTAGCTCGTATCCGTTCGAACTCCTCACGGGCCAGTTGCCTGCCAATCAGCCGAGCAATATCGAACACCACTCTCTCCAACCGTTTCGTAGGCTCCAGGGCATCGCCGCCCTCTTCCTCTACCGGCCGAGACTGATTATCGTTGGCCAATACCCTTCCTCCCGGTAGCTTTTCCCGGTCGTCTTCCATACGGCTACCCCGCAAATTTCCTGAGACAAGTAGGCATGAAGCGGCAGTACAGTCAGATTGCAAAGCCAAAAATCCACTCGCAGAACCCTGGCGCGCAAAGACTTGCATTCGGCGGTCCACGTTTTCAGATAGTGCTGATCCTATAAGAATCCGCTGCCTTTGCTCAGGGACGCGTTGACAACTCCAGGTTAGAAAGTGTGACTTCTGCGAGGCCAGAGTTGGAGGAAGCACCATGCTATTTAAGGAACTTGTGACTGACAGTGATCAACTTATGGGCGTCAAGGCCGTCTATGGGCGCTCGACTGTCAGCTTAATCGCCTTCGGCCCTCGCGGCGGTTTTGACAAGGAGCCCAACAAATTCTTCATGCTGGGCCGTACGACAGCGGAGGCCTCGTTGAACGCACCGTATCTGATAAGTATCGGTGGTGGAGCGGAGGTTTCAGACGAATGGCGAGGTCGTGTGTTGGAAGTGATGAGGGTCACCGGCGTCTACGGTAAAACCTCCGATTTCGTCACCGACGAAGCTAATCTAGCCCGAATGAAGCAATGGCCGATTGCTACCGTATTATCCGAGGTCTACACAATCGAAGGCGAACCCCTTCTCGTTGAAGACCTTGGATTTCCAGACCGTCGAATACTGGAGAACGCTTATGATACAGTGCGCCGAGATCCAGAGCAGATCGTCATCCTCTGGAATGCGTTGAAAGATCGAAAGATCGCGAGGCGTCATGAAATCCTGCCTCCTTCCGGCTTTATTGATCGCGGAAAGCTAGTCCATGTCGGCTCTATATATCCACAGGTGAACCCGAAATCGAAAGAAGGCGAGCGCATTTATAAGCGTATGCGGGAAATCGAACGGGATCGACGTCTTAGCAAATCCAAGAAGGAGATAAACAGGTCGGAAAATGGCGGCCGGATAGCATGCGAAAGCTGCGATTTTTCCGATGAAAATTCAACGATGTTCGATGTACATCACCTTTATCCAATCCATGCCGGAGTACGAGAGACAACATTGGCTGACCTTGCAGTTCTGTGTCCTACTTGTCATCGCTGGTCACACGCTAAGGGCGTCGATCAGCTAAATCCGCTTTCGATTGCGAACCTCTCACAGCAACGGAGCGCAATGTCCTTGTAACTTCTAATGTAAATGCAACAAGGGTTGAAAGGCTGCTACAGGGCAGGGAGATCAGCCCCTGGTCAGGCGTGCTGGTCGGGGTTGCTAAGCCTGTCCGGGGGCGGATGGCGACGCTGAAAAGATGGTCTGCTCCGCGCCCTCATCGCGGACGTTCGCCACTATAGTTAGAAATTCCCGAAAGCGGTTGTTCGAGCCCGGCGAGATCCACGTTCTCCACGTCTAAAGAAACCAAAATTTACCCGTCTTGCGGGCACACCAATCACATCCTGATTGCCTATGCAGACCATTAACCGTGCACCCGACTTGCACGATGCCAGATACCCACAGTAGATTGTAGTCGAACATGTTTCCCGTTCTGGTCAACAGCGCTACGATATGGCATGCCCAACCTCAAATCCACGCAGATGCTGCTTCTCGACGACGTTTTCCGCATGGCTGGCGGGTACGTCCTTAATTTCTCGGACAAGACTTTCGGAACGTTCTTTCGTGAAGAAGTCGGGATCGACATTGACCTTCCTTGTTACTCGGTCGAAGGCGGATCGAAAGCCAAGCGCTTCCGCTATTTTGTCCAGAATGAAAGCCTGCCGGCCGTCGTTAAGGCTATCAAAGCTCTGTGGGAATACCGCCAGGCCCTTATGGAACGGGATGGCGAAAAGGAAACACTGGTCAATATCGACACCCGCATGGAGGCCTTGGTCTCAAGCATTGGTGGCCAGTGGGACAAACCGACGACCGCTGCGCCGCCGTCGTCTGCCGTGGTGCTGGATTCTACAAAAATTGCGGATTTCACCAAGCGTCTGCTTAATCTTGGCTCATTAGCCCCGCATCCGCGGGGCTATGCATTCGAGGAATTCTTACACGACCTGTTCGACGCCTATGGGTTGGAAGCACACAAAGCGTTCAGGAATCGGGGCGAGCAGATCGACGGGAGCTTCCAACTGGACGGCCAAACTTATCTGTTGGAGGCGAAATGGCAGAATGCACCGTCGGACGCGGCTGACTTGCATGTGTTTCAGGGCAAAATCGGTGAAAAATCTGATTGGTCGCGGGGCCTATTTGTCAGCTACGCAGGCTTTTCAGCGGATGGTTTGATTGCCTTCGGACGCGCGAAACGGATCATTTGCATGGATGGTTTGGACATGCATGAAGCCCTGACGCGGGGAATATCCCTCGACAAGCTACTGCGTGACAAAGCCCGGAAAGCCGCCGAGACGGGATTACCTTACGTGCGAGTAAGCGATCTATGAAAAAGCTGACCGACCTGACAGCAGCCGAGGCCAAGGCGCATTTTCTAAAGGACACAAGCTATTTCAATGGGGACTTTCCCGATTACCTGAATTTCGGCCCGATCATCACGGACGTCGCAGCCGCACTCAAGGATGGTCATTTTTGGGGTGTCAAAAGCTCGAATCCGGACCATTTGTCGGACGTGAATTACATTTTTCTCTCCAACAAGGATGGACGGTTTGCGTGGCGTCCTTTGGAACTGATCCATCCGGTCATCTACGTATCGCTGGTCAACTTGATCTGCGACGAAGGCAATTGGAAGCAGATCGTCGCGCAATTGGCCAGTTGTGAGGGCGGGGCCGTCGACTGTTGTAGCGCTCTGGTAATGTCGGTTGACAATCAGTCCGACCAGGCTGCGCAGATCCAGAACTGGTGGCAGCAGGTCGAACAGAGTTCGCTGCTCCATTCCCTGGACTTCACCCATATTTTGCATACTGATGTAACGGACTGCTACGGCTCCCTCTATACCCATAGCATTGCCTGGGCACTGCATGGGCTCGAGGCGGCGAAAAAGGGCAAGACCGATAAAAAGCTCTTAGGCAACCAGATCGACGGCCATATCCAGGCGAGCCGCTACGGACAAACCAACGGCATACCCCAAGGCTCCGTTCTGATGGATTTCATCGCCGAGATTGTTCTTGGGTATGTCGATCGCCTGATCACTGAAAAACTGGGTCCGCCGACTGATTTCAGGATCCTGCGTTACCGCGACGACTATCGCATTTTCACCAACAGCGACGAGCATGCTGAGAGAATCCTTAAAGTCGTCAGCGACACCTTGCGAACCGTTGGCATGAAGCTGGGCGAGTCGAAGACAATCACGGCCACCAATGTCGTCGAAGGGTCGATCAAGCCGGACAAGCTTGCCGGAATCGACCTGCAGGATCTCGGCGAGGCAAACGCGAAAACTATCCAGAAGCAATTAATGCGCTTGCATGCTTTCGGTCGCCGTTTCCCGAACAGCGGCGCCTTGAAGCGCTTGGTCGGGGAAATGCATACCAAAATCGCCAAGCAGAAGATGACGCCCGACGATCTCGGCGTCCAGGTTGCGATTGCCACTGATATCGCGATGGTGTCGCCAGGGACGTTCCCGGCCGTGGCTGGCATCTTGAGCCACCTTATCTCCGTCGCCCCACAGGCCGAAAAGGAAGCCTTGTGGGGCCATGTGCACAAGAAGATGTCCCGGCTCCCCTATAATGGCTACCTTGAAATCTGGCTGCAGCGGGTGACCAAGCCAAAGGCCGTGGGATTGGAGTTCGTCAGCGAGGAGCCAATATGCCAGATCGTGAACGGGAAGCCAGAACCGCTGTGGAACAACGATTGGATCGGTTCGAAGGATGTCCTGAAGGCGCTCGACGTTACCAAGATCGTTGTTGCCGACGCCGCCGACACCAAGGAGACGATCGAGCCTGAAGAGATAGAGCTGTTTATCAAGAATGCGTGGTCGTATTGACCTTAGGTCAAAGCGAGCGGTGACTGCATCCGACGGCTATTCCATCTTGAGCGCCTCAAACCGGATAGTCAGCAACCGGCCCCATAGGCGACTTCGACGACTGCTGGATCGCGCTACGATTATCTAGAAGAAAACAAAGCGCCCGGTCCGTCCGAGGTCACCGATCAGACAAAGCTCGCACTGGTGGCAAGGCTTCCGTTGCTTAATCACCGCGACCGGATGGAGGCGAGTCTCCTGCCCCTACTCGCGTAGCGCCCATCTTAAAACCCGGCAATGTTCAAAATGGTGAAGAAAATCCGAAACATAGCATTCAGATGCACATTGCAGCTACAAGGCGCACATTGCTCCACACTCTAAATAACCCAACAAAAACAATCGAACGACCGAAGCACAATGTGCGCCCTTTTATCCTGCCCTCCTAATCGGTCGTACCTACTCCCTCTCCCAGCACCTCCTCCTGATAGCGCAAAATCGCAGCTTGTGGGATTCTCTCGCAGCATAGAGGATCACATATGAATTTGAGAGCTTCGGGGAACAAAGTGTGCCGGCCCTGGCTCTCAATGTGCACCGAACGCGGCTATAAAGCGTACTGACGCCGGCGGATTGTTGTCAATGACATCGACTGTCGAAGGGGCTGCCGGATTGCGAACTGACGCTTTGGTGGGCAAGAATGCCGCCCTTAGGCAAACAGAATATTTGATGCAATAGCGCCGCCAGCTGAAACACTAACTTCGAAAGAAGCACTGAAAGAGCCGCGTGTAACTTCACTTCGGGGTGAGCACGGATGTCCGCAACAGCACTCTTCAGGCGGTCTAGGCGATGCATATAGAGGCGATAAACTGAGGCTGGATGTGCGTTCGCGAGTACGCGGCAGCGATCCAATTGTCGCCGACAAGCCTGCGCAAATGGCGCACCATCTGAAGGAGAACGAAAGGGAAATAGACTGGCGGGCTCATCCGCAACGAGGAAAAGGGTGCCATCACGCACGAAACCAATGAGCCCGGCGTCACAGTCTCGGTCGTCACACAAAGCGCAGGATCGCCACCGGCGTGCTGTTCCGATGGCGGGCGAAGAGAAGCGGCCCGTCTGGCAGCCGTGGCGACTGCCGACAAGCCGGAAAGTGTTGCCGTCCTGCGTGATCTGTTACAGCCGTGGGACAGAATGATGACGTTAAACTGACGGGCAGACGGCAAGTCTTGTACCGGAAGGCAGCGATGTTGATGCGCGACGTCCGCGAAATGTCCGGCGAATGAGAATGGCAGTGAGCGCCTAATCCCTAAGCCCAGCCAACATGCTCTCGCTGGATCAATTTGAGAAACAGTGCAAACCAAAATTGGTATTCTGGATCGCCGCGATCGCCCCAACTTTCAAGTGCACAATAGGCGACGGACGTGGTTCCGTCTTCGCCATGTCGGTCGATCGCCGCTTCGATCGCCTCGGCTTCGGTCAAGATTTCCCAGTCCTCGATAACAAGGTAGTCCATACTCACACCCATTCTCCTACCATCAACCGACCGGTTCCGCCCATTTTAGGCCTAACGGCTATGCGATCTCCTCATAGGCGTAACGGCCAACTCGATCAGAGCATGGATACGAAATCCACGGCCGCTAAACGACAAAGAGCATGCGGGGGTTCATAGGTCGCCGCCGACGCGCGTGCTCTTTATTGCCACCGCGCCTCGCGAAAGATAAGTTATACAACAATAACACCATTAACTTTTGTTTTCAATACCAAACTTTCGAAAAAAGAAGGTTTATGCTCAAACCATCTCAGTGTCGCGCTGCCAGAGCGCTATTGAACTGGACGCAAAACGACCTCGCTGGCCAAACAGCCATAAGCGCGGTCTCAATACGCGCGTTCGAGAAAGGCGGCGATATGCGAGAAAGCAATCTTCGGCTCCTCAGGCTGACCTTCGAGGCCGCTGGGGTTATTTTCCAAAATGAAGGTGAAATGGTTCAAGGCGGAGTCGGGGTTCGACTGCGCGCTTCCTCTGATGGGAATTCCCTTTAGGCTCAATTGATCTGATTGAGGAGGCGAATTTTTGGACGCTGGCTTTGCTCAAGCCAACCACCGAGGAGCCCATGTTGGGTCTTCAAGCAGGTCGTGAATTGGAAGTGGCCAATGGCCACGCGAAGCGAGAAGTACACGATTAACGAGCAATTCATCTGAGTCGCTTCTTGCGCTGCCGTTCTCTTTGTGTTCTCTTCTGGACTGAAAAGCCTCGAAGACTAACTTCCAATCGACCTAGCCGCGAGGAAGCAACCGCCATTGACTACAATCCAAACAATCGGCGAACTACTTGGACAGCTGCCGTCAGCATTCAGCTTTGGCGAAATATCATTGGGGTCGATAGCTGCTGAACAGCGCGAACTGCTTCGTGAGATCGAAAACTTTGACCCGCTGAGGCTAACGGCCTGCTTCAGCGGTCTACTGACGGTTCCCGAGCTGCAGAGCAACTGCGTACGGCTGGAAGTGCTGACGCATCTCTGCTTCTCATTGGCGCGGGGCACACGCAAACCCACAGAGAAAATCATTGCGCGCTTGTTCAAAGCTGTCGGCGGCGGTGTGAGCGGACGCTTAGAAGACCCGGCAGAGGATGTCTTTGTGTCGCTGATCGTCACACAACGTGGCAATTTTCGTGTACTTGAAGGTATCTGGGAATCTGCCGGCTTTCACACCCAGCGCATTGTGAACGCGTTGGAGATGGCAGTGAACATTGACGCGGAAGCATTCATGCCGATGCTCGAATGCGTTTACGCGCTACTAAGGTTGTCGGATCTCGTCTGCGAACGCGCAGCCTTGCAGCGTTACACAAGCGGCAATGTCAGGCCAGAAGAGAAACTTCCGTCGAAAATCCTTGAAAGCGCCCGATTGTTGCGTCAGCGCATCCGCTTCACGGAAGAAGAGCTGATTGCAGCCGGGATTTCCGCTTTAAAGCTGGCGGAATTTGGTTTCGATCCGCGATCGCGCTTCAAGCTGACGTCTGACCGCATTGGTCACTCCGCTTTGGAGCGGCACCCAGTCGTCTTTCGCAATGGCGAATTTTACCTACTATTGCCAACCGCCGTGACTGCGGCGATCCGGCGATTCGTCATCGAGCGCATGGAACAGATGGGCCTTCGCGACTTTTTCGCTGGATTACTCTCACATGAAATCGCCATTGCTGCAAACCGCATCCCGCTTCTTGGCGGCAATACGGGCGCGCCTGTGGAATTCAGGAAGACTGATAACGGCCTGATCGCGGGCGTAATGTTTATGGCCGACCGTGGGCGCTTTATGAACTTTGTGTTCTTCGGTGACACGCTACAAGACTTCGATGCCAATGGCGGGCTAATTGGGACATACCCGACGAAAAATGCCGCGGGCCTTACAGCCGATATTGAGAAATGGATAAGCCATGCTCATGAGACGGCGCGAAGAGCGCCGGATTTTAGAGACGGCATCACGTTGCTCGTCGGGTGCGGCGTTGGGCGGGGCATGCTGGATGTGACTCCGAAAAGGGAATATGAGAATTGGAAGGTCGAGCCTATCAGCGCACCCGACCTTTTTACCCTAAGCTCATTGTCAGACTTTAAGCCACTGTCACTATGGCGACTGCTGAATGGCCGTGACAGTGTTGAAGCGCTCGGCGTAAATTTTTTAAATGTAAATGGACTTTTGAATCTCGTTGCCTGGGCGCGCGCGCTCGGTGGACATCTTGTTCCTCACGCCAGCATGCCTGCGGAATTCGGAAACGGCGAAGGCGAAGGCGAAAAAATGATTCTGGTCGAACAGAACGCTTTGCTCAAAATCCGCCAAGAGGTTGCAGAGAAGGATGACAAGCACGCGCTGCTTGCTATAGACGGAAAATGGATTCCGACGCAGCGAGACGGCCAATCTATTTTCAAGGAAGATTTGGGTCGCCCATTTTACGTTTCGGAAACATCCAAAGAGCGTTGGCCCATGGCCGTCTACGAGACAACGATGCGACCTTGGTGGGTTCAGTTGGAAACGACCGATAAGACCATCGGCAACTTCGCCTATCAGCGCTATCAAATGTTGCGTACTTGGCTTTGCTTTGCCGCTCCCGTGCTAGACACCGCCTTCCCACAGATTCCGCCAGGCCCAATTCTGTGGAAGGTGAGGTTTGAGGGAGATCTTGGCGACCGAGCGGCTTCACACGAAGGTCAATTCTTGACTATCGAACAAACTTTGACGTTCCTAGATGTCGAAGTTACTTGGTCCACAATCTCAATTGACGTCGGTGCCGAGTTCGAAGACGCCATCTATAATCCAGTGAACGTCGCTGAACGCGCATTGGTGACGCGATTTGTTGAAGGCGTCGCGAGACTTGCGAACACACCACTTGACGACGCGACACTGGATTCACTTGTCACGAAAATCGTTCCAAGTCCTGAAGCCAGGCAAAGTCATGCATTCAGTGCGCAGGGCTTCCGTGATTTCGTGAAGCGATCGACTTGGCGGTCACCTGTCAAGATCGACGTGGATGACGGTGCGGCGATAAAGCTGGGTTTGGGTTGGCGCAACCGCCCGCGATCAGAGGGCGGCGAAATTATAGGGCGCGAAGCTTGCACAATATATCTCAACGGCATTGTGAAGCTCCTCGAGAATGAAATCTGCACGGACCTGCGCGAATTTGACCGGCGCTCCGTTATCGTGTTTGCGCTCATGAACCACGAAGCTGCAGCGTCGGATCGTGATAATTGGCGGCGCACGGCATCGGCGGTCGTCGCTCTGCATAAGGACAGGAACGCTACCATTAACGCAATCGCAGAGCACGAAGCCGAGTTGAACACAGTATTTCAAGCCACTCGCTTAATTGTGGAGTTTGCGATCTGTGAATGTCCTCTTGAGGGTGGCATGAAACCCGGTGAACTCGATATGTCGCGCATTATGGCAAAAATCATCCTGACCTGCGGACTGGGCGGATGGTCGGACTCCATTCGCTGGCAAGCAATGAAGCCGCTTGTTCACATCACACCGCTTGGCGATATCCATGCTAACGTCGATTTTCAGGAGGAAATCCTAACCCCATACGGGCGGACGATGACAGGGGCGGTCGTTCAAGAGAACATTGAAAACTACGCCCGCAACTTGCTTGAACCAACGGTTACTCCAACCGATGGGTCGCGAATTGACGGCAATTTCATCGCAGCATTTGAAGAGCAATTTGGTGCCCCAATCGATGTCGCCCGCAAATTCATCGATGATATCGAGGATATGGGCATCAAACAGGAGAAACCGGTTTTGGCGCTAAAGCGAAGTGATGTACTTGCTTTGGGCGATGGCAAGGACGCGCCTTATGCGGATGGAATCAAGCGGTTGCTTGAAGTCCTGACGCTGAAAAGCAGGCCGTGCTGGCGCAAGGTGCCGGAAGGGTATCTCGAAAAAGATCTCTTTCCGTGGCGTTTCCGGCGGCGACTATCTATGCTTCGCAAGCCGTTCATTCAACTTGATGATACCGAAGACCCCAAGCTCATCGTAGCACCCGGCATCTTGCGCGACGGCTTCGCTTACTCCTTTAGTAATTATTACAAAGGGGATTTCCCGCTCTGGCAGCTAACGCCCAAGATGAAAGTTTGGGCTGGCAAAGCCCGAGACAAAATGGGCAAGAAATTTAGTACGGAGGTTGCGGCTCGGCTCAAGGAACTTGGTTGGAACGTCGAAACCGAAGTTCGCATCACAAAACTCCTCGGTAAGGGGTTTGCTCTGGACTATGGTGACATCGATGTGTTGGCTTGGAAAGCAGAGTCTGACCGCGTACTTCTAGTCGAGTGCAAGGACGTTCAGCACCGTAAGACCGACGGCGAAATTGCCGAACAACTTTTGGACTTCCGGGGTGAACTAAGCGAAAATGGAAAACCGGACCTTCTACTTAAGCATCTGCGGCGCGTTGAACTGATCAACGCGCACGTGCCAGAGGTCAAGAAGTATTTGAAACTTACCGCGCAACCTAAGCTGGAAGGCCACTTCGTTTTCAAGAACCCTGTCCCCATGAAATTTGCGTGGGACAGGATGAAAGAACGAGCCCAATTCAATCTGTTTAGTGAGCTACAAGAGCTCTAATGAGAAGATTGTCCACACTGAACGACCTGTGTACTGATTATGGATCAGTTCCTCTTCCTTGAATGATGGATCATGATACTCGATGTTCTCGGAAAGGTGGGTCATCCATAATCAACATATAGGCATTTGTTACTGCATCCCGATAATTTATCGCTGTTAGCGATTTTTTATTTGACAATCGTCCATATCGGTCCTATTTTGATCATCGTGATGGTTGCTCAAAGCTGAACCCGTCAATGTATGGGGCCGGAGGCCCTGTGGGGATGAAAATCCCCGATTCAATCCCGTCGTCTGGCTAGGGACCGTGGCATGCGCGCCGCACCCGTCGGGCCCGGGTGCGGCATGTTCGAGGTCAAACGTCGCTGAACAGTCGTCCTGTTTCCACGGGCGCCGACAATCCCGTCGGCGGAAACATAGGACACACTTACAATGAGCACAAACAGTCATCACCAGCGGCGGCGTCGCATGTTGAACGCGGTATTGATCTTTAAGATCTTCACCGCGTTGGGTCAGGCAGCAGTCGCTGCCCTGCGCCTTTGGTCTTGGTTTTCAGACCGGCAATGAGCGGCGACCTCGGAAATAGCCCTAAGGAGCACGTTATGAATATGACCAAGCGTCCGCTGATAAACGATGCGCTGAGACTGCTGCGTCTTTATCTCGGCCTGTCACAGAAGGAATTGGCAACCGAGTTGGAAATTTCGCAATCGATGGTGTCAGAAGTCGAGAGCGGTACAAAGGCGGTTTCTATGGAACTACTGGAGCGCTACAGCGAGAAATTCGACGTCCGCATGTCACAGCTGCTTTTCTTCGCTGAAGAGCTCGACGGCCAACCAATTCCCAAGAGAGGCAAATTGATTGTAGCTAGCGGTGTGCTTACGCTACTCGAAAAGCTCTCGCCTCGCGACGTGCCGCATGCGTCGTAAACCGGCTCGTCCACCAATCGAAAAGTACGAACTGGGGCGCTCACCATTTGCGCAGCGACCAACTCAAAGAGACGTTGGTAAGCTCCTAGGCGTTTCGCGCGATCATCTGCGGTTTCTTGTGACGCATAAGGAACATTTCATCGTGCGCCGTCAGGAAATCATCGGAAAGAAGCAGAAGCTCCGTGATCTGAAGTATCCGATGGCCGATTTGCGAGGCGTTCATGAACGCCTAAAATTCCATCTCAATAAGATTAAGCAACCCAGCTACCTGTTCAGCCCTCGTAGAAAGCGTGGGCAACGTGATAACGCTGCTTTGCATCTGGGCCAACACCAGTATCTGACCCTCGATCTAAAACAGTTTTACCCGTCAACCACCGCCGCCATGGTGCGGCGCTGGTTTCGAGACGAGATGGGGATTTATCCAGATGTTGCCGGGCTACTTACCCACTTGTGCACAATCGACGGCCAAGTGTCGTTCGGCTCACCATTAACACCTGTACTGTGCACTCTTATCCATCGATCGATGTTCGATCAGATTGCCGATCTGTGCGAACATCACGGTTTACGCTACTCCCTGTGGGTAGACGACCTGACCATATCGGGAAAGTTTGTGCATGGCGATGTCGTGCGCGAAATTCGCCAAATTATCGCAAGTGCGGGCCTGAGATCGCATAAAATCCGTTTTCGCACAGGAAGCCGTCCGGTTTTTATCACCGGTATCGGCATCGTCGGGCGGGAGCTGGTTGCCCCTAACGCCCTTAATTTGCGGATCAAGGAACTCTGGGAAAGTTACCATGTCGCCGAGACAATTGACGAGCGAGACGTTTGTATCCAGGCACTGCTCGCTCAGCTCGGGACGCAAAGGCATATAAGCGGACCCTCCTCAGATTTGGGGCGCAGGGCCGCTGATCAGATGAACTCGCTTCGTCAGAAGCGCAACAAGATGTATATCGAGGCGTCCGTCAAAGCCTCAGCTGATCGCCTAACGCGGTCGTTGACCGTATTGCATGCTGCAGAAGACGCGCCGTTTGACCTTGCTTAGATAGCCATCCACGAAAATGAGTTTCGGTGGGTTTTAGCGCTCCAGTGCGCTGGATCGCGATTCTCCGCGACGGTGTAGTGTAGGAATTAGTATCCGTGGTACCGGCAACATCGCCGGGCGAACGGCCATCTGCAGCAAAGACGCTAGCACGGGTGGCGCCGCCAATAGACACAGCAGCCTATTGAGGCGTCAAATCATTACATTGATTGAAGTATGTAGGAACTGGTTGCGGGGGCAGGATTTGAACCTGCGGCCTTCAGGTTATGAGCCTGACGAGCTACCGGGCTGCTCCACCCCGCGCCATCTCGAGCGAACTGCTTTGCAGTTCGTCTCGACGAAGCAAGTCGGCCTCGCCGGCTTGCGTCATCAGCGTAAACCCGAAGGGTTTATCGCGTGTAAGGTAGGCACCCTTATTATGGATTCCTACAAAATTCCAGAAGCGTTTTCCTGCTTCCTTCAGAAGCGACAAAGGCCGCTTGGAGCGGCCTATTGTAACACGGCTTGGCCGTTTGAGCGTAAACCTTTTGGGTTTATCGCGTGTGATCAGAGAAGATTTTTTGAGACGCATAAACCGCGATGCGGTTTAGCGTGAAGTTGCGTTTGGCAGACCTGGCAGCGACCTACTCTCCCGCGTCTTAAGACGAAGTACCATGGGCGCAGGGGCGTTTCACGGCCGTGTTCGGAAAGGGAACGGGTGCGGCCACCCCG
>JUHI01000029.1 GCA_000799755.1 Martinezella tropici | reverse complement strand
CTTCGCCTTCTCGAAAGTCTTTTCCGTCATGAAGGGAATGGAAAGTCTCAGCGCATTCGATTCCAGAATGCTCCGCACCTCGAAGATCTGCACGATTTCCGGCTCCGAAACGCTGGTAACGATCGCGCCCCTGTTACGATGGAACTCCACCAACCCTTCGGCCTCAAGGCGCTTCAGCGCCTCGCGAACCGGGATCTTGCTGACATTGAAGAGACGCGCGACATCGTCCTGGCGGATCGGCTCGCCTTCGTCGAGCGAGCCGTCGGCAATGGCATCGCGGATGAACTTCAGAATCACATCGGATGTGCTCGGCGCCTTTCCCAGATTGGGTATCTCTTCGATATTGAGAGGCATGCAGTCTTTGTTCCCTGGAAACGGCAAATCTGATCGAAGGGTGGAGCCGCGATATCCACTCAATATCTTGATCTCCCGAGGCGGCGCAAGCATGCATGTCGCCTGTTCGGCCAAGGCCGTCATTGGCATTTCCTGCGCGATAACGTCGCTTGACGTCCCTCTATAATCGTATACGTTATCCCAAAATTCAAGATAACGTATACGATTATGATCATTAGGGAGGACAGTCGCATGGTAATTCTTCGGACATTGCACAGCAGCGGCCCCGCTTCTCTATTTGCAATCGGAAAGAACTGAACAGAAATGCGCACATCGAAAGTCGTTCATGTCGTCAGCTGCCACGCCGAGGGAGAAGTCGGCGATGTCATCGTCGGTGGGGTCGCTCCTCCCCCCGGCGCGACCGTCTGGGAACAATCGCGCTGGATCGCCCGGGACGAAACCCTGAGGAACTTCGTTCTCAACGAACCGCGGGGCGGCGTTTTCCGCCACGTCAACCTGCTGGTTCCGCCGAAGAACCCCGAGGCGCAGATGGCATGGATCATCATGGAGCCAGCCGATACGCCGCCCATGTCCGGATCGAACTCGATCTGCGTGTCGACCGTTCTACTCGACACCGGCATCATCCCCATGCAGGAGCCGATCACCCGCATGGTGCTGGAGGCGCCGGGCGGCCTGATCGAAGTGAAGGCGGAGTGCCGCAACGGCAAGGCCGAGCGCATTCACGTGCGCAATGTCCCCTCCTTTGCCGACAAGCTCGATGCCAAGCTCGAAGTCGAAGGCATCGGCACGATCACCGTCGACACCGCCTATGGTGGCGACAGCTTCGTGCTTGTGGACGCGGCCTCGCTCGGCCTCAACCTGCAGCCCGATCAGGCGCGCGACATCGCCCGGCTCGGCGTGAAGATCACGGAAGCCGCCAATGAACAGCTGGGCTTTCGCCATCCGGTCAACGATTGGAACCACATCTCCTTCTGCCAGATCACCGACCCTGTTCAGATGAAGGATGGAGTCCTCCGGGGAAAGAACGCCGTCGCCATCCGTCCCGGCAAGATCGACCGCTCGCCGACGGGCACCGGCTGTTCGGCACGCATGGCCGTTCTGCATGCCAAGGGTCAGATGAAGGTCGGCGACCGCTTCGTCGGGACCTCGCTCATCGATACCGAATTCCATTGCAGCATCGACGGCGCCGTCGATCTCAACGGCAAATCCGCGATCAGCCCGATCATCTCCGGCCGCGCCTGGGTGATCGGCACGCACCAGTTGATGGTCGATCCGGACGATCCGTTCCCGGCCGGCTACCGGCTGTCCGACACCTGGCCGATGGATCTTTGAGAGACGGACGGCAACCACGATGGAAGGCGTTCTCCGGAACGCCCTCGGCCAAGCATGATCAACGCAAGTAGATTGGGAGGATAGACATGCGTACTCTATTGAAATCGACCGTTTCGGTCGCATCTTTGCTCATCGCTCTTTCGCTGCCGGGTTTCGCGACCGCGGACGAACCGGTCAAGGGCGGAACCCTGCGGATACTCGCCACCGGCGAACCGGACCATATCGATCCCGCGCTGGCGGGAATGGTGAATACCAACAATCTGCTGCGCGCCATATCGCGGCAATTGATCAGCTATGAAGCCTCGACCGATCCCGATGTCGCCATCAAGCCGGTCGGCGATCTCGCGACGGACGTGCCCCAGCCGACGAATGATGGGCTGACATACACGTTCAAACTGCGCCAGGGCGCCATGTGGAATGCACCGTCCGGCGCGCGCCAAATCACGTCGGCGGATGTGAAACGCGGCTTCAAGCGGCTCTGCAATCCATACATGCAGGCCTCGACCCTCACCTATTTCACCGCACTCGTCTCCGGGCTTGGCGAATTCTGTGATGGCTTTGCCAAGGTTCAGCCGACGGCTGCGGACATGAAGAAGTATATAGAGGGAAATGACGTCAAAGGCATCGAGACGCCTGATGACCAGACCGTGGTTTTCCACCTCAAGGAACGCGCTGGCGACTTCATCTACATGCTCTCGCTGCCCATGCCGGCGCCTGCACCGATCGAAGTCCTCGACTATATCCCCGACAGCCCGGAATATCGCACGCATTTTGTCGGCAGCGGTCCCTATACGATCGGTGAATACACGCCCGACACCAGTCTGAAGCTGGTGCGCAATCCCGCCTGGAAGGCGGAAAGCGATCCGCTGCGCAAGGCGTATGTCGACGATATCGAGATCACCATGGGGCTGCAGGCCGATGCCATCATGCAGCAGTTGCAGTCGGGCGACGCCGATCTCGCCTATGACATCAACGTCCCCACAGCCATCCTGGCGACGCTCGCCGCCAACGGCGACGAGAAGCTGACGGCGCTTTCGGCCGGCAACACGAACTTCCTGTTCATCAACACCGTCTCGGACAACAACAAGGGTGCTCTTAAAGACATTCGCGTCCGCAAGGCGCTGGAATATGCGATCGACAAGGCCGCGATCGTCCAGCAATGGGGCGGCCCGAAGGTGGCGGAACCCGCAACCGGCATTTTCGGACTTGGCGTACTCGGACATCACAAGTTCGATCTCTATCCCTCGCCGGAATCCAAGGGCGACCCGGAAAAGGCCAAGGCCCTGCTCGCCGAAGCCGGTTTCCCGAACGGCATCACGCTGAAGATGCCCTACCGCAACAAGGATCTGGAAGTGGCGACCGCCGCCACCATTCAGGCCAGCATGGCGCGCGCCGGCATCAAGCTCGAACTGGCGCCGGTCACCGCCGCCGACTACTACTCCAAATTCATGACCAATCCGGTAAACACCAAGAACGGCACCTGGGACATCGCGCCCGTGGGCTGGACGCCGGACTGGGTCGGGGGTGCAGCGCGCTCCGTCTTCCAGCCGCAGTTCACCTTCAACGGCACGCACCAGACCTATAACTACACCGATTACAACAACCCGAAGGCCAACGAGACAGCCGCAAAGGCCATCAACGCGACCACGCCGGAGGAAACCGGTAAATTATGGGCAGAGGTCGACGAGATGGTCATGGCAGACGCGCCGGTCGTTCCGCTGATCGCCAACAAGAACCCGCGTTATCGCAGCGAAGCGGTGAAGAACTTCCAGCCCTATGCCCTGGGCGTGGAGGGCGACTGGACGAACCTTTGGATCGAACGCTGATCCGGCATCTTCGTGCATGGCGCCGCGGCCTGGTTGCGGCGCCTGAACGCAACCTCGATTGAAGTGCGAGTTTACCCTTGACCATATTGGAGGCAAAGGGACTGACGGTCGATATTCCGACCGAGGATGGCGTGGTACATGCCGTACGCAACGTCTCCTTTTCGATCAGGCCCGGTTCGATTTTCGGCATTGCAGGCGAATCCGGTTCGGGAAAGAGCGTCCTGACGCAGGCCGTCATGGGGCTGCTGCCCAATGCCGACATTCGCGGCGAGGTCTGGTTCGAGGGCCGCAACCTTCTCAACCTGCCGCAGCCCGACATGCGCCGCCTGCGGGGCGGCCGCATCGGCATGGTGTTTCAGGACCCGCTCTCGAGCCTGCATCCCTTCTACACGATCGGTTCGCAGATCGCCGAGGTCCTGCATACACATGAGACGATCGACCGCGACGCCGCCCGGGCTCGCGTGATCGACATGCTCGGCAAGGTCGGCATTCCCTCGCCCGCTGAGCGTTTCGACAGCTATCCGCATCAGTTTTCGGGGGGCATGCGCCAGCGCGTCATGATCGCCATGGCGCTGATCCTCAATCCTGCGCTCATCATTGCCGACGAGCCGACGACGGCGCTCGATGTCACCGTGCAGGCCCAGATTATCGATCTGCTCGACACCATGCGGCGCGATTTCGGCACCACCATCATCCTGATCACGCATGACCTCGGCCTACTGTCGAGCGTCGCCGACGATGTCATGGTCATGTATGCCGGCAACCGGCTCGAATATGGCCCGGCCCGCAGCGTGTTCCGTTCGCCGGCCCACCCCTATACGGCGGGGCTGCTGCGCTCGACACCTGCAAGCTACGAGCCCGGGGCGCAATTGGTGCCGATCAAGGGGCGCCCGCCGAGCCTTTTGACGACGCCCGCCGGATGCATCTTCGCGCCTCGCTGCGGCCAGGTGGTTGCCGATTGCACGAAGCGCATTCCGCCGTTACGCGTCTATAGCGACGGCGTCGAATCCCTCTGTCTGCTGGAGCCGGACACGGCATCCTCGCCATCGGCCGCAACGCCTGAAAAGGTCGAATCCAAAGCAATCGGCACCGAACAGATCGCATCGATCGAAAATGTTCACCTCACCTATCAAATCGGCAGCTTCTTTGGACAGAAACGCACCCTCGAAGTCCTCAAGGGCATCGATCTCACGGTCGCGCGCGGAGAAACAGTCGGGCTCGTCGGCGAGAGCGGCTGCGGGAAATCCACGCTGGCGCGCATCGTCGCCGGACTGACGCCGGCAACCTCGGGCACCATCAATGTGCTCGGCCACGACATGAGCAATCTCAAGGGTCGCGAATGGCGAGAGATGCGCCGGCAGATCCAGCTCGTCTTCCAAGACCCCTTCGGCTCCCTTAATCCGCGTCGTCGGGTGGGCGCCATCATCGGCGACCCCTTCCGCCTCCATGGCGTGGCATCGGGAGAGGAGCGGCGCGAAAAAGTGCGGCATCTGATGGAGCTGGTTGGCCTCAACCCCGAGCACTATAATCGCTTTCCAGCCGAGTTTTCCGGCGGCCAGCGACAGAGGATCGGCATCGCGCAGGCCCTGGCACTCAATCCGGCGCTCATCATCTGCGACGAGCCCGTCTCCGCGCTCGACGTATCGATCCAGGCGCAGGTCCTCAACTTGCTCAAGCAATTGCAGCAGGAACTGGGCCTGACCTACCTGTTCATTTCGCACGATCTGTCCGTCGTGCGCCATATCTGCGACAGGATCGCCGTCATGCAGGGCGGCAAGATCGTCGAGCTGGCCGCGGCAGAACAGCTCTTCGCCGATCCGCGACATCCTTACACCCGCACACTGCTATCCGCGTCGAAAACACTCTCCATCATTGAGGATGGCGAGCCTCCGCGGTCGTTGATCGAGACGAGACAGGTGACAGCATGAACGACGTCGCGACATCGGATGCTTCCACCCAGGCGGATGTGGTACAGCGTGGCTCGCTCGAACTGACGCTGCGGCGCCTGCGGCGCGACAAGGCGAGCATGATCGCCCTTTGCGTCATTCTCGCGGTCGTCGTTCTGGCGATTGCAGCTCCCTGGATCGCCGCACTTACCGGGCATTCGCCGATCGAACAGTTCCGCGACATCGGCCTGTCGCCGGCAGGCATTCCCGTCGGGCCCGGCGAGCAATTCTGGCTCGGCACCGACCAACTCGGCCGCGACGTGTTGGTGCGCCTCGCCTATGGCGCCCGCATTTCCCTGCTGGTCGGGGTATTCGCCTCGGTGCTGGCGTCGACGATCGCGGTGATCGTCGGCACGACGGCCGGTTATCATGGTGGCCTGACCGACATCGTGCTCAGCCGGCTGATGGATCTCGTCATGAGTGTTCCCTTCCTGCTCTGCGCTCTTGCACTCGTATCGGCGTTTGGGCCGAGCCTGATGCTCAGCGTCTGCGTCATCGTCTTCTTCAGCTGGGCCCCTATGGCACGCGTCATCCGCGGTCAGGTGATTTCGCTGCGCAAGCAGGATTTCGTGCAGGCAAGCCGCTCGCTCGGCGCAGGTCCGCTCTCGATCATGATCGTCGACATCCTGCCCAATCTCGCGGCTCCCATCATCGTCTACACCACCATGCAGATCCCAAGCTCGATCGTCTTCGAGGCGACGCTGTCATTCCTCGGCATGGGTATCGTGCCGCCAACGCCAAGCTGGGGCGGTATGCTGGCGGATGCCTCCTCCAACTCCCTCTACCTGGTCGCCTGGTGGCTGGTCTTCGTGCCCGGCACGGCGCTTCTTCTGACGACGCTTGCCTTCAACATCTTAGGTGACGGCCTGCGCGACGCGCTCGACCCAAAAAGCGCCCGCACGGTTCGTCGTTTCAGGCTGAAATCCAAAGGAGCGTCGAAACGATGATCCGCTTTCTCACCCAGCGCCTGATTTTCGGAGCGGGCGTCCTCCTGATGCTCTCAGCCTTCGTGTTCTTCCTGTTCTTCGTCGCGCCCGGCGATCCCGCCCGCATGATCGCCGGCGACAAGGCGACCGAGGCGCAGCTTATACAGATCCGCAAGAATCTCGGCGTGGACCGCCCGATCGTCGTTCAATATGCCAGCTTTCTTTCAAGAGCGATCAGCGGCGATCTCGGCTTTTCCTACCGCAATCAGCAGCCGGTCGCGCCGATCATAGTTCGGCGCATTCCCGTCACCCTGTCTCTCGTCCTGGGTGGCGCATTGCTCTGGCTGGCCATCGGCATTCCGATGGGCATCATGTCGGCGCGCTATGCCGGCGGCCTGCGGGATCGCATCGGCCAGGCGTTCATCCTCGTCGGCTTGAGCTTCCCGACCTTCGTGCTTGGCATGATGTCGCTCTATCTTCTCTATTTCATTCCCAAGCAGGCCGGATTCACGCTGTTTCCTCCCGGCGGATACAAGGCGCTAACCACCCAGCCGCTGCTCTGGGCGTGGCACCTCGTCCTGCCATGGACGACGCTCGCCTTGACCATGGCCGCAGTCTATGCCCGGCTGACGCGCGGCCAGATGCTCGACGTGATGGGCGAGGATTACATTCGCACTGCCCGCGCCAAGGGTCTCAGCGAACGGCGCGTGATCTGGAAGCATGGCTTGCGTGCCGTCCTGACGCCGCTCGTCACACAGCTTGGAGCAGATATTGCCATGCTGCTCGGCGGCGTTATCATCATCGAGCAGGTTTATGGACTACAAGGCGTGGGGGCGCTCGCCGTTCAGGCCGTCGCCAACCAGGACCGCCCCATCATCATCGGCGTGGTCTTGCTCGGCGGGGTGTTCATCGTCATTTCCAACATCGTCGTCGACCTGTTCTATGTGCTGCTCGATCCTCGCGTACGCTGAAAGAAAATCATGATCATTTCCGAATACACCATCCCCGGAATGCATATCCGCGATCACGTCCTCTCCGTGCCGCTCGACTGGTCCGACCCATCGAGCAAAGCCATCGAGTTCTTCGCGCGGGAGGTGGTCGATCCGGTGCGCAAGAACGAAGCCCTGCCGGTTCTTTGCTTCCTTCAGGGCGGTCCCGGCGGCAAGTCGCCCCGCCCAACGCGCGGCGGGCCGTCATGGCTCGCCCAGGCGCTGAAGACGCATCGTGTCATCCTGCCGGATCAACGCGGCACCGGACGCTCGACGCCGGTCGACACCGCGATGATCGGTGAGCTCGATGGAGAGGCGGGCGGGGATTATCTCGCCTGTTTCCGCGCAGATTCCATCATCAAGGACCTGGAGCATTTCCGAAAGACCGTTCTCGGCGGCCGGCGCTGGCAGACGCTCGGCCAGAGCTATGGCGGTTTCCTCACCTTCACCTATCTGAGCCAGGCGCCGGAAGCTCTGTCGGCCAGCTACATCGCCGGCGGCATCCCAAGCCTTGAACCTGACGCCGACGAAGTCTATCGCCACACCTATCCGCGTGTCCGTGCCAAGAACGCTGCCTACTACAAGCGCTATCCCGGCGATATCGCGCTGGTGAGCAAAGTGGCTGATTTCATCGAAGGCAATGACGTGCGGCTGCCGGATGGCGACCGGCTGAGCGTGCGCCGCCTGCAGACCATCGGTCTCGATTTTGGCATGGCACACGGCTTTGAGAACATTCACTGGCTGATGGATGAAGCCTTTGCGGACCGGAAGGAAGGAAGGCTTTCCGACCACTTTCTGGCTTCGGTGATGGACCTGACCTCCTATCACAGCAACCCGCTGTTTGCGGCTATCCACGAGGCGATCTATGGCGAGGGCGACGGCGCGACGGCCTGGTCCGCCGAACGGCTACGGCCCAATTTCGCTGAATTCAATCCCGCTGCTCGCCCTCTGCTGTTTACCGGCGAGATGATCTATCCGTGGATGTTCGAAGAGATCGCGTCCCTTCGGCCGTTCAGGGCCGCGGCGGAGGCTCTTGCCGGACGGCCTCGTCACAGCGTGCTTTACGATCGCGATCGCCTCGCTACAAACGAGGTCCCGGTCGCAGCGGCGATCTACCACGACGACATGTATGTCGATGCCGGCCTTTCGCTCCAAACCGCGCGCGCCGTCGGCAATCTGGACTTCTGGATCACCAATGAATTCGAGCATGACGGCATTCGCCAGTCGGCATCGGTGTTCGAACGGCTGGTCGCGCTGGTCGCGCAAAAGGGCGGGCCGCTTGCGGCCGAATGATCGTGGGGACGACAATGAGCAAGACTGAAGATTCGGGCAAGCTGGCCAATGTGCGCGCCTGGATTGCGGGGGCAAAGCTGGATGGCTTGATCGTGCCGCGAACGGATGCACACCAAAGCGAAGTGACCGCCGCGCATGACAATTGCCTGGAATATATCAGCGGCTTCACCGGTTCCGCCGGCATGGCGCTCGTGCAGCCGGAGCAGGCGCTGATCTTCGTCGACGGGCGCTATCAGGTGCAGGTGCGCAACGAAGTGGATCTATCCGCCTTTGCCGTGCACCATCTCCACAACGACCCGCTTGACCTCTGGTTAAGGCGTCACGGAAAGCCGGGCTGGCGGATCGGCATTCACACCCTGCTCATCAGCGGCGCCCTCTATGAAAAGCTGTATGCCGGATGCAAGGCGGCTGATGTCGAACTGATAACGCTCGATGCCGATCCTTTCGACGCAATATGGACTGACCGTCCGCCTCGCCCGGTCGGCCTCATCAGGCCAATGCCGCTTTCGGTTTCCGGAGAGACGTCCGCCAGCAAGCGCCAGCGGATTACGACCAAGCTCAAGGCTTTGGGGGCAGACCAGCTCATAGAAACCTCGCCCGACAATATTGCCTGGCTCTTGAACGTGCGCGGTTCCGATGTCGCCATGGACCCGGTGCCGCACTCGTTCCTGCTGCTAGGCGCAGACAACCGCGCCGAATGGTTCGTGGATCACCGCAAGCTCGGCAACGATCGGGCCGAGTTCGAATTGTCCGATGTCACGATCGCTGATCCGGAGGACTTTCTTGGCGCCGTTGGAAAGGTGTCAGCCGGGAAGACGACGTTGATCGACCCCAACTTCGCACCGCAAGCCGTCCGCGCCCATATCAAGACGGCAGGCGGCCGGACGATCGAGCAGACGAGCCTTCTTGCGAGCGCGAAGGCCACCAAAAATACCACGGAGCTGGAAGGATTTCGCGCCTGCCATCTCGAGGACGGAATTGCGCTCACCAATTTCCTTGCCTGGCTCGACAACGAATGGCATCGCCGGCAGGCTGCAAATCTGCCCTTGACCGAGCTGGATGCCGAGGAGCAACTGATTGCCTTTCGCGCCAGGCAGGCCGGCTATTTCGAACCGAGCTTCCGCACGATTTCGGCCACAGGCGGCAATGCGGCCATGTGCCACTATCACGCTCAACCCGACACGAATGCCGCCATTGAAGACAACAGCTTCTACCTGATCGATTCAGGCGGCCAATATGCCAACGGGACGACGGATGTGACGCGCACCGTTCTCTTCGGCACGGCAACCGATGAAATGCGGCAAACCTACACCGCGGTTCTGAAGGGTTTCATCTCGCTGGTGACAGCGCGCTTCCCGCTTGGAACGCAGGGACATCAGCTCGATGCGCTGGCGCGCCGTCCCCTATGGGACATGGGGCTCGACTACGATCACGGAACCGGACACGGCGTCGGCCATAATCTGCTGATCCATGAGTATCCGCATCGTTTTGCGAAGAAGCCCAACCTGCACAATTTGGAACCCGGCACGATCATGACCGTCGAGCCCGGCTATTACAAAGCGGACGTCTTCGGCATCCGAATCGAGAACCAGGTGGAAGTCACAGCCGACCGGCCGGGCTTTTGCCGTTTCGATAGCCTGACACTGGCACCCATCGATCTCCGCATGGCCAATGTCGACAGCCTGACGGCGACGGAAGTCGATTTCCTCGATGGCTATCACGCAGATGTTCGGGATCAGCTTCTCGGTAAGGTGGATGCTGAGGCCCAACCTTATCTTCTCTGGCACACTCGGCCGATTGCCGAGCGCTGAGTCCTAAATCGACACGGGCAATTCGCATATGATTTCATCACGGCTGAACAGCCATCGTCCGCACCAGCATTCCGGCGGCTTTATACTATCTCGCCTAGCTGGCGACAGCGCTCGAAGAGACAGGGACTACCCCGGTTTTTGGTTTGCTCTTGATAAGGATTTGAACCGCCGGCCCGGTGTTTCAAACGCCCATAGATCTTCCAAACTTTCGAGACCACCACTTTTGGACCAGACTGACCTATGAACCCCGTCCTTCGGCACTCTGGGAAGAAGCTCCGCCGAACCCGCAATCGTCACGGTTGTTTCAGGTCCTCAAATCTGACGCCGAAGCGCGCAAGATATTTCGTCAGGCGATCTGCGTCATTGCTGCTTTTCTTTTCCAATCGCGAGATTGCGAACAGAGCTCTGCCGGCAGAACTCGCCGTCGCATGTTCGCGGCAGATGTGAAGGACGGCTGCAAGCTGTGCCGCGTCAAAGCGATCGAGGCGATCGGCAGCCTCTGCACCCAGCACGTCTTCAAGGATCAGATCCGGTCCAGCGTCATCATTCGAGCGACGCCAAAGCGCATTTAGCCGCTCAATTTCGTCGTCAACGACATCGCTCGTAATGCGCCCATGCGGCGCGAGTGTCGCCATGCGCGTCACCGAGGCCGACAAATCACGGAAATTGGCGCTCCAGACGGCTTGTGAACCGGTTGCGAAGGAAAGATACCGTTCACGCGCTTCCTTGTTGAAGGTAACGTTCTCGCCTTCCCGCTCCAAGTAGCGTCTGAGTTCGAAGTCGAGGTTGGGTTCTATGTCTTCCCTGCGTTCACGTAAGGCCGGTAGCTGGAAGGTCCAGAGATTGAGCCGGGCGTAGAGGTCTTCGCGGAACCGTCCGTTGCGGACATCCTCGCCGAGATCGCGGTTGGTGCCTGCAAGCAGCTGGAATTGCGCTGACACCTCCCGGTCGGCGCCGACGGGTAAGAATCTCTTTTCCTCGATCGCGCGCAGACACATGGCCTGCTCATCGAGGCCGAGTTCGCCAATTTCGTCGAGGAACAGCACGCCCTTGTCGGCGGATTTGAGAAGGCCTGCACGCTCACCAGCCGCGCCGGTAAACGCCCCCTTCACATGACCGAACAGCGTGGACATGGCCTGGTCGCCACGCAATGTCGCACAGTTGACTTCGACGAAAGGTCCGCTGACCTTCCGTTGGGTCTTCTTCAACTCGTAGATCCGGCGGGCAAGCTGCGACTTGCCGGCACCTGTTGGCCCCGTCAGGAGGACCGGTGCAGTCGATCTGATCACCACTCTTTCGATCTCGTCGATCATCCGGTTGAAAGCCCCGTTACGGGTCGATATGCCTGATTTCAAGAAGGAAGCCGCGTCTTCCCGTTCGGAGGCAAAGCGCTTGGCGATCTCGTCATAGCGCGAAAGATCCAGATCGATAATGCGGTGAGTGCCGGCGAAGTCTTGTTCGCCCTCCCTGTCGCGCGGCGGCGAGAGTTGCAACAGTCGGCCCGGAATGATGCGCGCCTCCGTCAGCAGGAACCAACAGATCTGTGCTACGTGGGTGCCGGTCGTGATATTGACGAGGTAATCTTCGACGTCGGGGTCAAAGCTGTAGCGGCGCGCAAAGTCTCTAAGGCTCGTATAGACTTCCGAGAAATCCCAGGGGTCGCGAAAGTTGATGACATTGCTGCGCACCTCGGTCGCCGGCGAAACCGTTCCTATATCGCCGATGATCCGATCGCTGAGAGCCTGTGCGTGATTGTCGTGGATCAGTTCCAGCCGATCGACGAAGAGCCCGGATTGCTGGCAAAGCGCGACGGTAGGGCGCCAACGGCTCCAGCGATTGTCCCATTTCCCCGCATCGAGGGTCGTTCCCAATATGCTGATGGCTACGCGTCGCTTCACGGTTTATCCAAAATTATAAATCTCTATATTTTTAGATAATACCTTCAGGATCTCAAATTTCGCAACCGGAGACATCTCGTCTCGGCGAGAAAATTTTTAACGCGAAAAAACAATAGGATATTGAAATAATCCGCCCCCATTCCACTCAGCTCCCCAAACTGGCACGCGGCTTGAAAGGTATCTGGCACGAACGAAACAAGAGGTGCCATCATGGCCAACAAGGCAATCTTCAAATCCTACCTCGGAAAGCTGCTTCCGGGCACGGACACGAACAATCACGCAGCCGCCCCCGCCTATCGGCTGACGCCCCACGAAGCGCTGGCGCAATATGCCGTCACGGGTACGTTCAACAGCACCTTCTATGCGGACGGAGCAGAGCAGCTGGACATGGTGAAAGCGCTTGCTCTTGAAGTGGAGCCGGAATTCCTCGCCAAGGTGGCTATCTACGCAGCTGAGAAGGGTCATATGAAGGATATGCCTGTGACGTTGCTTGCAATGCTCTCCAGCCTTCAGAGCGATGCCTTTGCCCGTGCATTCCCGCGGGTAGTGAAAAGCGGCAAGATGCTGCGCGGCTTCGTGCAGGTCATGCGCTCCGGCGCTACGGGCCGCAAGTCGCTGGGCACGCGGCCGAAGAAGGCGGTGCAGGCATGGCTTGAGCGGGCCAGCACGGAACAGATCCTGCGCGCAATGGTCGGCAACGACCCTTCGCTCGCAGATGTCATCCGCATGGTGCATCCAAAGCCGGCGACGGAGGAACGCAAGGCGCTCTATGCCTGGGCAATCGGCAAGCCGTACGACTATGCGGCGCTGCCGGAGCTTGTCAGGGCGTTGGAAGCCTTTCGCAAGGGCCAGGCACGTCCGGTTCCGGACGTTCCGTTCCAGATGTTGACCTCGTTGCCGCTGACGCGGAGGCATTGGGTCGAGATCGCCCGCAAGGGGGGCTGGCAGATGGTGCGGCAGAACCTCAATACCTTTGCGCGCAACGGCGTGTTCGAGGTCAAGGGTTTTGCCGAGGCGTTGGCGGCGCGGCTTGCCGATCCGGATGAAGTCCGCAAGGCGAAGGTCTTCCCCTATCAGCTCATGATGGCGTGGAAGATGGTCGACGGCCAGGTTCCCGAGGTCGTACGGGATGCGCTGCAGGATGCGATGGATATCGCCATCTCCAACGTTCCGTCGCTGACGGGCAATGTCGTGCTCTGCCCCGATGTTTCCGGCTCCATGGGTTCGCCCGTGACCGGTTACCGGAAGGGCGCGACGTCCTCGGTCCGCTGCATCGACGTCGCCGGCCTGATGACCGCGGCGTTCCTGCAGCGCAACCCGAACGCAAGGGTGCTGCCGTTCGAAAATGACGTAGTGCATGTCAGCCTTAACAAGCGAGATTCGGTCATGACCAATGCCGACAAGCTGGCGAAGATCGGCGGCGGCGGAACCAACTGCTCCGCACCGCTGCGCAAACTGGCAAACGAGAAGGCCAAGGTCGATCTCGTCGTGTTCATCTCGGACAATGAATCCTGGGTGGATGCGCGTGGGAACGGTCAGCCGACCGCGGTGATGACGGAATGGGCAAGGATCAAGCGACACAACCCGGCTGCGAAGCTGGTCTGCCTCGACATCCAGCCCCATGCGACGACACAGGCGCCGACCCGCGCCGACGTACTCAACATCGGCGGCTTTTCCGATGCCGTCTATGACGTTATCGCAGCCTTCGCGGCCAACGGCCAGGGAGCGGACGGCTGGGTCAACGCCATCGAGCAGATCGAGCTCTGACAAGCTCGACAAAGCAATAGCTTCGCGCCGCGAATGGCGCGAAGGCCGTGACGAATGCCGGATGAAACTACAGATCGTTAATCTCCAGGTCGCGGGTTCGAATCCCGTCGGGTCCTCCAATTTCATGGGCTCGTAGCTCAGCGGTAGAGCAGGACGTTTCACCACACCTCGTCGTCACGGACGAAATGACATGGCGAATGCCGAGGAAACTACATTGGTTGCCCTTCGGGGTGCGGGTTCAAACCCCGCCCTGCTGCGCGATTCCCAAAAGGGAGGACCAGCAGGTTGTTTCCTCAAGACTGGTCGCCATGGCCAAATGCAGCGGCGAATGCCAGGCGGAACTACAGCCACCAAAGTTGGATGGTCTGGCAGGTTCGACTCCTCCTGGGCATACGCTCTCTGGCACGAGCGGGGCCATCCGGTTTCGTCCACCCTCGTCGCCGCTGCATCGATCGCATGCATATCCCCGCTTGACGGGACAAAGAAACGCAATTGAACCAGAAGGACTGCAGACGCAGAAAAGACAATGACAACGGTAATGAGCGGACAGGATTTGATCGACGCCGGCATGAGCCAGGGAAAGTGGTTTCGCCCGGCTCTTGATGCGGCCAATGCGATTCTGAGCAAGGGTGGCTCGATGGCGGATGCGCTGGAAGCGGCAAAGGCCTTCCAGCCCGGACCAACGCTCGCCTTGAGGGCCGACAACGACATCGAGATCTATTCGAATATCCGCGCCGAAAACGCCTTCGAGCAGGACAATGTCGAGAAGGTCAACGCGACGATGCGGGCGCTGGTGCGCACGCCGGTCGTCCGTTCCGCGGCGATCATGCCGGACGCCTGCCCGGCAGGCCCGATCGGCACGATCCCGGTTGGCGGCGTGGTCGCTTCCGAAGCGATCCATCCCGGCATGCATTCGGCCGATATCTGCTGCTCGATGGCAATCTCGATCTTTCCGGGCGTCGATCCGAAAGCGCTGCTGGATGCCGTACACTCCGTGACGCATTTTGGTCCGGGCGGCCGCCCACGCGGCGCGCAGATCAAGCCTTCCGAGGCGACGCTATCGGCTTTCGAGCAGAACCCCTATCTGCGCGACGGAGCGCTGAGTGTCGGCATCGAACACTTCGCGACCCAGGGCGACGGCAATCATTTCGCCTATGTCGGAACCATGAAGTCGACCGGCGAAACGGCGCTCGTCACCCATCATGGATCGCGAGCTCCCGGTGCGCGGCTCTATGACAAGGGCATGAAGGTCGCCAATCGTTTCCGCGAGCAGATCTCGCCAGAGACCCATCGTGAGAACGCCTGGATTCCGGCGGACACCGAGGAAGGCGACCTCTACTGGTCGGCCCTGCAGACAATCCGCCGGTGGACGAAGGAAAACCACTATGTCCTTCACGACATGGCGGCGGAAAAGCTTTCGGCCAAGGTCACAGACCGGTTCTGGAACGAACACAATTTCGTTTTCCGGAAGTCGGATGGGTTGTTTTACCACGGAAAGGGTGCGACACCCGCCTTCGACAAATGGGCCGACGACGCGACCGATCTCACAATCATTCCGCTCAACATGGCGGAACCCGTGCTGATCGTTCGTGGAACGAATGCTGCTCATGGTCTCGGCTTCTCGCCGCATGGTGCCGGCCGTAATATTTCGCGCAGCGCGCATATACGGCAGCTGGCCGCGGAGTATGGGGCGGACTCACGTGGGCTTAGCCCGAACAACATCGCAGCAATCCTGGAGAAGGAGACAAGCGGTCTCGACGTACGCTTCTTCTCCGGTTTTGCCGACGTGTCGGAATTGCCGAGCGCCTACAAGAGCGCCGCCAACGTGCGGGCGCAGATTGAGCATTACGGTCTTGCCGAAGTGGTCGACGAGGTGATCCCGTTTGGGAGCATCATGGCCGGCGATTGGCAGAAGAATGCGCCCTGGCGCAAAAAGCGCCTGTAAGTATCGGCGAAGGCGGCAAGCTCGCCTTCGCCCCATCTCGGCATCGCTTGTCCAGCGCCTTTGCCGGTAACGACAGCCACCCATGGCGATGGCGAGTCGAACCTCATGGCAGCCCGCGATGGTCTGCGGATTGATTGAATTCCCTGCGGCGAGCACTTCGCCGATGACGCGCCGCACCGAGCGTCCACGGGTCTTTCGGGGAGGCGGATGCGCTAAGCCGCCGCCCGATTATAAGTACGGATGACGCTGCGGATGGCCTCCAACGCCAGCGGACGCGCCTTTGCCTCCACCATGCCGGCGGCGACGGCCGGGTAGAGTGCGCCGAGATACTGGCTGACTAGCGTCTCCGGCAATTCCCGGTCGCCGAGCCTTTGGAACAAGCCCTCGACAAGTGCTGCAGCGGCGGGATGCGGCCAGTAGTAGCGAATGCGGTCGCTGTAGGAGAAATGCCGCTGAATGCGCAGCTCCGCCTCGTTGCCATGATAGTATTTCTGCCAGTTCTTAGGCTCTGCGAGCAAAAGCGCTTCCATACCCTGCCGCAAGGTTTCCGGCCCGTTATCAAGGACAGCAGCGATCTGATCGAGACCGTAGAGCGCTTCGCGCAGTGCGAAGGTCAGACCCGGACCAACCTTGAGAATGGCAAAGCCGTCCTCGACGAGCCCGCGCAGGGCTGAAGCCGGCTGATAGTCGGTCGAGTGCGCTTCGAAGACGAACTGCGGCATGCGGCCGAGAACATTGCTGAGATCGCGGGCGGCAGCACGGTCGTAGACCACGACATTCTCATTGCCGAACTCGACGCCCGGCTGCACCACGACGCCGATGGCACGGGCGAAGGCACTTTCGAGACCGACAGCGGCAAAGGCGCGGCGATGCACCTCAACAGTTTCCAGCGCTGCCTCCGGGCTGGTCAATTCCAGATGGTCGAGTGCTTCCATGGCGCCGCCGGGGATCGGCACTTCCGTGCCGACGATATAGACAGGCAAATCAAAGCCCGATTCCGCTGCCGCCTTTTCCGCGACCAGCGCAAGACGCGCGGCGCGTTCGGCGGTCACTGCATCCGACAAAGCCACCGGTTCGCCGGCGCAGCCCATCGAGGTGTCAAGATGGATCTTCGTGAAGCCGGCGCGCACGAAGGCGTCCATCATCACTTCGGAGCGCTGCATCGCCTCTTCTGCCGGCAGGTGTTTCCATGGGTTGGGACCCAGATGGTCGCCACCGAGGATCAGCCGGCGCGTGTCAAAATCGACGCGAGCGGCGATCTCCTCCACGAAGCGGCGGAAATCGGCAGGCGTCATGCCGGTATAGCCACCCTCCTGGTTGACCTGGTTGCAGGTGGCTTCGATCAGCACGTCCGTATCGACTGCAAGTCCCTCGAGGAAAGCGGCTTCGACAACCAACGGATGGGCCGAGCAAATGGAAGCAATGCCGCGCCGTTCGCCCGCCGCATAGCGGGCAGGAAGTGCGCTGAGGGTCTTGGTGCTGCTCATGACGATACTCCGGAAAGATTGCGGGCGGCGAGAAAGGCTTCGATCTCGGCCATGCTGGACGTGCCTTCCATCGGCCCCTTGACCCCGACGGCGCGTGCGCCGGTGGCATTGGCGATGACGAGGGCCTCGTCTGCGGGCATGCCGCGCAGCCAGCAGGTGACGAAGGCCGCACCGAAACTGTCGCCAGCGCCGGTCGGGTCGACCTCTTCAACCCTAAAGGCCGGGGCCATGGTCTCGCCGGAGGCATCGAAATAGCTGGCGCCCTCGGCGCCGCGCTTGATGACGACGGCCTTGATGCCTCGAGCAAGCAATTCCGCAACGGCGGCCCTTTCCTCCGTTGCCTGGGTAAACAGGAAGATCTCCGCACCGCTCGGCATGAAGAGGTCGGTATTCTCAAGTGCATGGCCAAGCGCCTCGCGCATGCCCGGCAGCTCCAGCATTTCCTTGCGGATATTGGGATCGAAGGAGACCGTGCCGCCCTTCGCCTTGATGCGCCGGGTCGCCTCGTGAATGGCCTCGACGATGCCGTCCGAGAAGAGCGCGGAGCCCATGATATGCAGGTGGTCGGCCGTCTCGACCAGCGCCTCGGCCTGTGGAGTCAAGCCAATGGCGGAGCAGGCGCTGTGCTTGATGTTGAAGATGAAATCGCGATTGCCGTCCTGCCGGTAACGTACGAAGGCGCTGCCGGTTGCGGCAGTCGGATGCACTGCGATGGCGGAAACATCCGCGCCGTCATAGCGCAGGCGTTCGACGTTGAGCACGCCGAAATCATCGTTGCCGACCGCACTGACGATACCGCAGGGCTGACCGAGCTTGGCCGCCTGGTCAATGAAGATTGCCGGCGCACCCGAGGCAAAAGGTCCGATCAGCGGGATGGCGGACAGGAAGCCGTTGCCCGTTTCGACCGCCATGATCTCGACGACGATTTCGCCGATGGTGATGATCTTCTTCATGCTCATGTCCGCACCGCCTTGCTACGCACGTCCAGCCAGACGGCGATGAGAATGACCAGACCCTTGACGATGAGCTGGTAGAAATACGGCACCGACAGCATGTTCATACCGTTGTTGATGACGCCGATGATCAATGCGCCGAGAATGGTGCCGACCATCGTGCCGACGCCGCCGGCAAGCGAGGTGCCGCCAAGCACGACAGCCGCAATGGCGTCAAGCTCGTAACCCATGCCGGAGTTGGTCTGTGCGGAGGACAGGCGCGAAGAAAGCAGGATGCCGCTGATAGCCGCCATCACGCCGGAAATCATGAAAACGATGATCTTGATGCGATCGACGCGAATACCGGAATAGACGGCGGCCTCGCGGTTGCCGCCGGAAAGATAGACCTGCCGGCCGAAAATCGACTTCGACAGGACGATGTGGTTGATTGCGAAGAGCACGGCCATGATCCAGATGATGATCGGAAGCCCAAGGAAGTTCTCCGAACCGATGGCGAGCCAGGCATCGTTGTCGATCATGGCCGGGGCGCCATTGGTCGGCAGGCTGACGACACCGCGATAGATACCCATGCTCGCGACAGTCACGATGAAGGACGGCAGCATCAGCTTTGCAGACAGCGCCCCGTTCAAGCCTCCCATGATGGCGCCAGCCACCAATGTCAGAAGAACGGTCGGCAAAAAGCCGAAGCCCATGGCGAAAGCCTGTGCCGCCACCATGCCGGCAACCGCGATGATCGAGCCGATCGAAAGATCGATCTCGCCAAGCAGGATGACATAGGTCATGCCGTAAGCGGCAACGGCAACGACCGCCACCTGCTGCATGATGTTCATGAAGTTGTTGATCGCGAGGAAGCGCGGGTTCAGCACCGAAAAGACAATGCAAAGCACGGCAAGCGAAATGATGATGCCGCCATACTGGCGCACCACCGGCGAACGGAAGAACGACTGGCGGACCTGGGTGTCCGCACCCCTCCCCTGCGTAGTCTGGACATTGCTCATGCGTGCATCCCCGCTGCATAGGTCATAACGGTTTCGGGTGTCAGGCCTTGGGCATCGAGCACGGCTGCCAGGCTCCTGTTGTGCATCACGACGACACGATCGCTGAGGCCGAGTACCTCGGGCAATTCCGAGGAGACCATCAGGATCGCCGCACCTTCGGCGGCAAGCTCGCGGATGATGCGGTAGATTTCGAATTTTGCGCCGACGTCGACGCCGCGCGTCGGTTCGTCGAGGATCAGCACGCGCGGCCTGATCTGCAGCCATTTGGCAAGCACGATCTTCTGCTGATTGCCGCCGCTGAGCGAGCCGGCAGTCGTGTCGATCGAGGCGGCCTTGATCGCGAGGCGCAGGACTTCTGTCTTGGCGGCGGCACGCTCGGCGCTGCCACGCATCAAACCGAAGGGGCCGGCGAGCTGCTTCAGCGCCACCATGTTGACGTTGCGCTCGACGCTGTGCGCGAGCACAAGACCCTCTTCCTTGCGGTTTTCCGTTACGAAGGCGATACCGTTGCGGATCGCGTCAGAGGGCGAGGAAAGCGTCAACGGCTTGCCGTCAAGGAGGATCTGTCCTTCCGGGCGTTCCATGCCAAAGAGCGCCTTCATGATGTCGGACCGGCCTGAACCGATCAGGCCGAAAAGACCGACGACTTCGCCTGGCTTCACATCGATGGAGACATCGTGGAATTTGCCTGGCACCGTGAGGCTTTTCGTCGCCAGCACGGGCGCGATGCCCGCCGCCGGACGTAGCGCGACGCGCGGCGGGTAGATATCTTTCATTTCACGACCGACCATCAGTGCGATCAGCTTGTCGATGCTGGTCTCGCTCTTCTCCGTCGTGGTGACATATTCGCCGTCACGAATGACAGTAATATCGTCGGAAAGCCGCATGATTTCTTCCATGCGGTGCGAGATATAGATGATCGCCTTGCCGCGCGCCTTCAGCCGCTCGATGATCGAGAACAGGATTTCCGCCTCGCTATCGGACAGCGACGATGTCGGTTCGTCGAGAATCACCACGTCCGCAGGCAGGCTGAGGCCCTTGGCGATTTCGACAAGCTGGCGCTGAGCGATCGAGAGATCGCCGACCTTGGCATGGACATTGACCGGCAGGCCGAGATCTTCGATCAGCGCTTCGGCCTTGGCGACGAGCGCGCGATCGCGGACGAAACCAAAGCGGCTCGGCTCGTGGCTGGCAAAGATATTCTGTGCGACCGAGAGGTTTCGGCAGAGGCTGAGCTCCTGAAAGACAATCGAAATGCCGTGAGCACGGGCGTCACGCGGGTTCTGCGGCTGGTAGGCCTTGCCTGACAGCAGGATCTCGCCTGAGGTCGGCTTGTAGACGCCCGCGAGGATCTTCATCAGCGTTGACTTGCCAGCACCGTTTTCGCCCAGCAGCGTATGCACGCGACCGCGACGAACCTTAAGGTTCATGCGCTTCAGCGCCTGCACGGCGCCGAAGGATTTGGCGACATCGCGGATTTCCAGCACCGTCTCGGCGCCTGGCGATAGCTCCTGCCGTGTGGCTGCTTTGCTTTGTGTCACGCACGATCCTCCCCGGCTGCCCGCATCGGTAGCAGCTAGCACGGCCATTGGCGAATGAACGAATAAGATGGTTGCAATCCAGGCCACAGACAACAATGGCCGTCCGGGCAAGATGACCGCGGCGGCCAAGGGCCGCCGCGAAACATAATTTACTTCGTCTCGCCGTCCTTGGTCACGACACCAGGCACGATCGGCTGCTTGGCCGGAACGGTCTCGCCCTTGATAACCTTGACGGCGGTTTCGACGGCAACCTTGCCCATCTGGTCCGGATACTGAGCGATGACGCCAACCATGACCGGATCGTTCTTGACGGCGTTGCGCGCCTCTTCCATGCCATCGAAGCCGATGACCTTGACCTGGCTCTCGAGCTTGGCCGCCTTGACGGCGGAAGCAGCAGCAAGTGCAGCGTCATCACCGAAGCCGAAGATGCCGACGATGTCGGGGTTGGCCTGCAGCATGTTCTGCGCAGCAGCCAGTGCTTCCGGACGCGTGATGCCGGTCTGGATGGCGGCGATCTTGATGTCCGGGTACTTTTCCAGACCCTTCTTGAAGCCCTCGACGCGGTCGACGACCGACTGAACCGTCGGATAGTCGATGACCGCGACCTTACCCTTGCCGCCGATGGACTTCGCCATCAGCTCGGCAGCCTTCTCGCCGCCGGCAAAATTGTCGGTGCCGACGAAGGAGGTAACGTCGGCATCGATAGCCGGAACGTCGACGGTAATGACCTTGATACCGGCCTTCTCAGCCTTCTTGATCGCCGCGCGCACGCCCTTGCTGTCAACAGGCGAGATGACGATGACATCAACGCCCTTGGTGATGAAATCCTCGACGTCGGCGAGCTGCTTGGACAGATCCTGGTTGGCGATGGCCACTTCCAGCGGCACCTTTTCCGCCTCGGCTTCCTTCTTCATCGCATTGGCAAGCGAGATGTAGAACGGATGCTGCTGCGTCAGGAGCGACGCGCCGATGCCGGCTGCGGATGCAACGCTTGCCATCAAGGCAAGGGCCGCGCCGGAAAGAAGAATACGACCGAGCGTTTTGCGAAGCATGATTTCCTCCAATTGCCGGCCTTGCCGGCTGCTTTGAAATTCTTGAAGCCATCCTGCCGGTTCGCGGCCGAAGCCGCTTTTCCTCTTCCTGCACAGGACCAATTCACCCATATCGGGCGACGCTCCTATCGCACCGATTAGACATCGCGTCAATCAATTTATTTACACGTGGAAAAATCTTATATAAACGGAAATCTGTTTGTAACGTCCGATTTGGCGGCTATACATGCAAGATGCAGTTGCGGCGTTGCGGAAGGCACATGCCATCCCACTGATAGGCATAAAGAATTATTTTTACGCATGATAAATGAGCGCGTCAGAACGCGCCTGAACCGTTACGAACCTCGAAAGCGACCATGAGCGAGAGCAAAATCCGGACGATGGAAGAGTTCGCGGCGGCAAGCGGGCTTTCCCGCCCGACCGTTTCGAAATATTTTGACAACCCCGAAAGCGTGAAGCCCTCCACCCGCGCCCGGATCGAGAAGGCGCTGAAGGATTACGATTATCGGCCGAACATTTTCGCCGTCAGCCTCAACCGCAAGAACCCGAAGAATATCGGGTTGATCGTTCCGCACATCTCGGACCCCTTCTACGCCGAGATCGTGCGTCAGATCGAGATGCGCTGCTTTGCGGAAGGCTATTGGACGATCGTTCTGTCTTCCCACGGCGAACGGAAGCTCGAGGCGCGCGCCATGCGCACGCTACTGTCGCTGAATATCGCCGGCGTTCTGATGGCGCCGCTTGGCTTCGAAACCGATGCCCGCCTGCTCGAAAACCTCGCCGACGCAATGCCGACGGTCTTCCTCGACAATAGTATCGGCGACCGCCCCTTCGTCGGCACGGACAACCGTCAGAGCATCGGCAACATCACCGAATATCTCTGCAGAACAGGCGAACATCCATGTTTCCTGGAGATGCCGGCCGTCAACCAGAACGCCCTCGAACGACGGAACGCCTACATCGCAACGATGGAACGACTGGGGCTGGAGCCAGTCACGTTAGCGATCCCGCCGAAGGACTGGAATTTCGAACAATTGGGCTATGAGGCCGCCGGACACATGTTGGATGGCTCCGGCTTTCCGACGCGAACGGTCCTTTGCGCTAACGACCGCCTCGCCTTCGGTGTCATCGCGGCTGCCTTCGAGCGACGCCTGCGCGTCGGACATGACAGCGATTGCCACCTGAGAGTAGCGGGGCATGACGACCATCCACTCAGCCGCTTCACCTGCCCGCCGTTGACGACCATGGCCCAGGACTACCGCGGTATCGCGGCTGCCGGCATTGACATGCTGTTTTCGACGATAGGCGGAATGCCGGAACAACCCAGTGGCCACGGCCGTACGACGCATCTGGAAGCACGGCTCATCATGCGACAATCAGCATAAACGAGATTATCCGGCTGTTCGGCCACTGCATTTGATGGCTCAGGTCTAACGTAATTTGCTCGGCTCAACTGCCGAGTGGTTGCAGATGAATCTATCGGCGCAGGCCCCTCAATGCCTTCAATCCTCGCCCAAAGCTCTAGACGCCGATGGACTTGGCAGGCGCTTTGCCGTTGTGCGGGATCGCCAGCGCGTGCTGCCAGATCAGCGGACACATGCGGCGTTGGCACTGCGAAAGTTGGAGGCGCAGGAAATATCTCTCATAGATTGACATAGGGTCGTAATGACGTCATGATGTCTCTATGTCATCTTTTGAAGAAATCCCTCGCTACGCTCAGATCGAGACTATCCTTGCTGAAGAGATCGCCGGCCGACGACTAGCATGCGGCCAGCAATTGCCGCCGGAAGATCAGTTGGTGGAGAGGTTTGGCGCAAGCCGGACCACGGTTCGAAAGGCAATAGAGAATCTCGTTGCGCGCGGCCTGGTCGAGATCCGGCGCGGCAAAGGCACCTTCGTCAGCGAACCGAAAATCACGCAGGAACTCACCGAGCTACGAGGTTTTGCCGAGGATATGGTGCTTCTCGGACGCCATCCGACGGCACGTCTGCTTTCGAAAGAACGCGTCCCCGCTCCCAAGGATGTGGCAACCTATCTCGAGCTGTCGCAGGGAGCGCAGGTCTGGCGGATCGAGCGGGTGCGCCTTGGCGACGGCGTACCGATGTCGTTCGACGAAACCTATCTCCCTCTGGAGATCGGCGAGAAAGTGGTCGCCAACGATCTTGAGGCAGAACCGATATTCGATCTGCTCGAGCGCAAATATGGCCTGCCGCTGATCGAGGCGCGCTACCAGCTCGAAGCTACGACCGCAGATGCCAGGGTGGCAGCCGGCCTCAATATCGAGGCCGGCAGTTCGATCTTTCTGATCGAACGAACTTGCTATGTCGAGCGTAACCGGCCCGTCGACTACGAGAAGCTCTACTACAGAGGCGATCTCATTCGTTTCTCGACGCGCCTGTCGCGCCGCCCGCGCAGTTGACCGGGAGGCACCTTGTCCGTCGAAACGATCCTCTGGTTGTTCGTCGTATCGTTTGGCTCCAGCGCCTTGGGTGGCGTGCTCGGGATGGCAAGCGGTATCTTTATCGTTGCAATCCTGACCCTGTTCTTCGGCATCGACATCCATATGGCAATCGGGGCAAGCATCGTGTCGGTCATCGCCTGCTCTTGTGGGAGCGCAGCTCCCTTCCTGCAGGCTCGCCTGATCAATGTGCGACTTGCTCTCGTCCTGGAAACCGCAACGACGCTGGGGGCGCTCACCGGTGTCCTACTGATCGGGATCATTCCGACTGCCTTTCTTTATGGGCTGTTCGCATTGATCCTGATGGTATCCGCCCAGCAGATGTTCGCTCGCCGCGGCGACGCGATTGCGAGTTTCATACCATCTAGGCGCAGCTGGGGAACGCTGTTGCGGCTTCATTCGAGCTTTCCAGATCATGCCCTCGGCAAGGACGTCGCCTATCACGTCGCCCGCGTCCCGCTCGGCTTGGCGCTGATGTATGGCGCTGGATTGGTTTCGGCGCTGCTCGGCGTCGGATCGGGCGTGCTGAAGATCCCCGCCATGGATAGCGCCTTGCGCCTGCCGATCAAGGTTTCGACGGCAACCTCAAACTTCATGATCGGCGTGACGGCGGCGGCAAGCGCCGGAGCCTATTTCATGCGCGGAGACATCGATATCGACATGGCCGCACCTGTGGCGCTCGGCTCCGTGCTTGGCGCCCTGCTCGGTGCACGGCTGTTGATGGGTCTGTCGGCCGACAGGCTGCGCCTGTTCTTCGTATTCGTGCTGGTTTTGCTCGCAATCGAAATGTTGCTCGCCGCCTTCGGCGTGCACTTTGTTTGAGGTGCCGGAATGACGGAGCATGCTGAGGACGAACGTCTTGGCCGAGCCTTGGCCGCATTGTTGTGGTTCGGCACGTGGGCAGCATCGGCTCTGATCGCCATCGGCATCGGCGTCGAAGCAATACAGCGCGTACCTGACATGAGCACCAGCGCCCTTGCCGGCTATGCAATCGTAAAAGCGGGAGTGGCGCTCTTGATCATGCTGCCAGCCGCGCGCGTACTGATGCTGTTTGCGGTGTTTGTGTATAGACGTGATCGCATCTACGCGCTGATCGCGGCATGTATACTCGCAATCCTGGGCGCCGGTGTCGTCATCGGCCTATACACATAGTGTGGCGACGCCGGAGACACGTCGATTGCCGATCGCGGCCAGCCAGCATGCTATTTCGCTTCGCCATCGACATTTCCGCAACCCTTATCTCCCGGATATGGTCGATGACTCCTGATTTAGTTCTGGGCACTTCCCCTGATATCGCTGACATCAGATGCATTCACCGGAGCGGCGGCATTGCCCCAACTGTTGCGAACATAGGTCAAAACGTCGCTGACCTGCTGGTCGTTGAGCCTCCAGGCGAATGACGGCATGGCAGGCGTCGTCTGCTTGGACGGAGTGTAAACAGCCTGACTTCCCGCCAGCACGACATGGGCGAGCGTCTCCGGGCTCGGCTGCTGAACGAGGCTATTGCCGGCTAGCGCCGGGAATAGCGGCATGGCTCCTTTCCCCTCCTGACCGTGACAGGCGGAACAGGTATCGTGGTAGATTGCAGCGCCTGCCACCATGCGCGCATCATCCGCCTTCAAGGCTGTCGGCTTGTCCGTCGAACCCGGCGAAAGGCTTTTCAAGTAGACAGCGATCGCCTTCAGATCCTGCTCCTTCATCAGCGACGTCGATTGCGCGATCGCCTCCGCCATCGGCCCAGAGGCAATGGTCTTGTCCGTCGAACCCGTTTTCAGATAGGTGACGATCTCATCCTCGCTCCAGGAGCCGATACCGATATGCGGATCTGCCGTGATATTTGGCGCATACCACCCTTGCAGCGAAGCTCCCTGAAGGAACTGAGAATCCTTGTCAGCCCCGAGGAACGACTTCGGCGAATGGCATGTCGCACAATGGCCCGGTCCCTGCACCAGATAGGCGCCTCGGTTCCATTCGGCCGTTTGCTTCTCATCCGCCACGAAGGGTTGCGGATCGAAATTCAAGAGGTTCCACCCCCACATCGATAGCCGGATATTGAGCGGGAACGGCAATTGATTGGCGACGACCTTGTTCTTCACCGGCTGCAGCGTCGTGAGATAGGCCCACATATCGGACAGATCCCTATCCGACATCTTGCTGTAGGCCGGATAGGGCATGGCCGGATAAAGCCGGATGCCGTCGTGGCCCGTGCCAGTCTTCATCATGCGGATGAAATCGGCCTCGTTCCAGTTGCCGATGCCGGTTTCCTTGTCGGGCGTGATGTTCGGCGGCACGAGAGCGCCGAAGGGCGTCTGTAACGCCTCGCCGCCGGCGAAAGGCTGCCCGTCCTGTTTGGTGTGACAGGCCGCGCAATCACCCAGAACCGCCTGGTAGCGGCCGTTGATGACGCGGTCCGCCAGATCGGTAGAGTCTGCCAAAGCGGCATTCACGGAAATCGAGAGGGCGCCGAATGCGATCAGAATGGAGAGTTTCTTCATCATGCTGACACCAGGGGAGCGCCGGGGTTGCGGAGATATTTGGTCCGGATCGCGTCCGCGGCAATGAAAGCCAGCGCACCGACCGTCCCCGTCGGATTTTTGCCGGCATTGTGGGCAAATGCGGAAGCACCGATGACGAACAGGTTCGACACATCCCAGTTTTGCAGATAGCGATTGACGACGCTGGTCTTCGGATCGGTGCCCATGATCGCGCCGCCTGTATTATGCGTGCTCTGGTAGGGCACCGAATCCCAGCCCTTCTTGCGGCGGGCGCCGTTGTATTGCCGGCCACCCAGAGCCTTGGCGATATCCTCCATCCGATCCGAAACGTAATCCGACATTTTGAGATCATTGTCGGGGAAATCGAAAGTGATACGCAGCAGTGGCCTTCCAAACCGGTCGCTATAGGTCGGGTCGAGGTCAAGATAATTGCCTTGCGTCGGATAGCTCGAGCCCTGCGAACTGTAGGTCATCGTACTCTTGTAGGCTTGGGCGGTCGCCGCCTTCCATTTCGCCCCCCAACGCGGCGTGCCGGGTGGCACCGGGCGCATCGCGATCGGCCTGCCATTGGTGGGAATGCAATTGATCCCGGCGCCGCCGACGAAATTGACCGAGCCATGATCGAAGGCGTCACCATTGAAATCGTCGACCGTCTGGCCGAGCGCGCCGGAGGCTATGAACGGATTGAAATTCTTGTCGTCAAAAAAGACCTGCATACCGGCATTGGTCTGATAACAGTAGTTGCGCCCGACGGCTCCTTCGCCGCTGTTGGGATCATAAGGCTTGCCGATGCCGGACAGCAGCAGAAGACGCACATTGTGGAGGCCGTAGGCGCATAGCAGCACCATATCGGCCGGCTGGAAATACTCCTCGTCGGACGTGTCGACATAGGTGACGCCTTTGGCCATCTTGCCGGAGCCATCGAGATCGATGCGCAGTACCTCGCTATCCGTGCGCAACTCGAAATTCTTCTTCTTCATCAGCACCGGCAGGATCGTCGTCTGCGCGCTGGCTTTGGAATAGTTGGCGCAGCCAAAGCGTTCACAGAAGCCGCAAAGAGTACATTCGCCCATCGCGATGCCGAGCGGATTGATGTAGGCCTTCGAGAGGTTCGCCGACGGTGTCGGGAACGGATGATAACCAAGCTTACGGGCGGCATCGGCAAAGAGTGACGGCGCATAGCTCATCTGCATCGGCGGCAGCGGATAGTCACGTGCTCGCGAATCTTCGAAGGGATTGCCGCCTTCCTGGATCCGGCCCTTGATATTCCCCGCCTTGCCGGAAATGCCGGCCAGATATTCGAACTTGTCGTAGAAGGGTTCCATCTCCTCGCCGGTAACGCCCCAATCCTGCAACTGCAGACCATCGAACTTCGCCGCGCCGTAACGCTCGGTCAAATGCGACTTGATGCGGAAATCGCTGTCCCAGAAGCGCCAGGTATGGCCATTCCAGTGGACGCCTGCGCCGCCGACGCCGTTGCCGGGCAGGAAGGAGCCATAGTCGCGCATCGGCAAAGCCGTCTGCGAGAGATTGTTGCGCATCGTCATCGCCTCGACGCGCGGCTGCAGGAAAAGATCGCGGCGAATTCCGTAGCGCAGTTCGTCCTGCACATAGCCGATGTTGAAATCGGTCGCGGTATCGCGCCAGGGGCCGCGTTCGATCGCGAGAACATCCAATCCCTGCTCGGTCAGTTCATGGGCAAGAATGGCGCCGGTCCAGCCGAGACCGACGATGACGACATCTTTACGAGGAAGAATTTTTGTCATGGTTGGCCTCCTACTTTTCCGCCCAGAACGGCTGGCTTGCAATGGAAATCGGCGGATGCGGATAGGTCTCATTGAACTTGCTGACGTGATCACGGTAATCGTAGCGCGCGCCGGGAAAACCGATCATCTTCCACGACGCCATGTCTTTATTGCCGCCATAGACGGGATCGGCGAAAAAGCCCTCCATGATGCTGCCGAGAATAACGTTGAACAGCGCCTTGCCGTCGACATCGTTGTCGAGCTTGATCTTGCCGGCCTCCAGATCCGTGAGGAAGGCGTCCTGTTCGTTAGGGGAAAGGTCGGCGAAGGCCTTTCCACCCTTGTTCTGCTTCAAATAGGTGTCGATCGCCGCCAGTCCCTTGCGATAGATCTGGGCTGGATTGTCTGCTCCCTGATACCCTTGGGTCGGCAAGCCTGGCAGGAACGGCCCCTGCGTATAGAGGCGGCTGGAATTGCCGTAGGAGCCCGCCAGCTGGCGGTCGAGATAGACAGCGCAGCCTGCCTCCTTGCCGCCAATGCTGAGACCGTCGGGCGGGATCATCCGATCCGCGATCGCCTCGATGGTGCGCGCCTCCTGCTCGGTGAAGAACTTCCAGCCGCCCGGCATCACCTGTCGCGGCGGATCGGCCGCGTAGGATGTCCAGGGAAGATTGCCACCCACATAAGATCGCGCCAACACCGGGCCGGCGCTTCCGGCAAGAACAGTCAGGGCGACGGAGGAAAGGAAACGGCGCCGCGACAGGCGCTTGGGACAGAGTTCGGACACTGGGGGCTCCCGATTGGCAAGATGATGCAGACTGTCTTCGGTCGAACGTCGGAAACGCCACCGGCCGCCATCGCAATCATCCAGCGCGGGCGACCGGCAGGGATGCAGGATCGGCAGAGCGCCGATTCTACCTTCAATATACATGGCCTTTGTGATGAGTCACATACATAATATGAATGAAGGTGAGCAAAGGCGTCTTCGAAACTTGAGCTTTCCGGTTGATTTTTAAGAAACAATAGCCACGGAAGCAGTGGCGCCCTCCAGATCACATGCTCGCCGGAACGGTTAGCTATGGTAAACAGACCCTTGCCTAACCTTGGCTGCGACCACCAACCTTAGAGCGCGAAGGAACGTTTGGACGGCATTGATGATCGAGGAAAAAGGCGCGGCCGATTGCGCGGGCTTGCGAGCAATATGAACGCCGCGGGCCTAAATTGCACATCACCTCATCCCGGCGATGAGCTGCTTCTTGGACGCACCTGGTTCCGCAGGCCATAGCCCAATCAAAATGACCCGATTGCAGCCTGCAAATGCGATGGTTGCCTTGCAGCGCTGCCCCGCAACCTATCGAAGGCCAGATAGATGACGGGTGTGGTAAACAAGGTCAGCACCTGCGAGACGACCAGCCCTCCGACGATGGCGATACCAAGGGGAACACGCAATTCGGACCCGGGTCCTGTACCCAATGCCAGCGGGATCGCGCCGAACAGTGCGGAAAGCGTTGTCATCATAATCGGACGGAACCGCAGCATACACGCCTGACGTATAGCTTCCTGCGGCGACAAATTCTGCACTCGCTCGGCAACGAGCGCAAAGTCGATCATCATGATCGCATTCTTTTTGACGATGCCGATCAGCAAGATGATGCCGATCATCCCCATGATGGACAGATCGAGATTGGCCAGTTTCAAAGCCAGCAAGGCTCCAAGTCCCGCGGATGGCAAGGTGGAGATGATCGTCAGAGGATGGACAGCACTTTCATAGAGAACGCCGAGCACGATATAGACCGCGACGATGGCCGCCAGAATGAGCCAGGGTTGGCTTTGCAGCGAGTCCTGGAATGCCTGCGCCGTCCCCTGGAACGTGCCGATGACCGTTGCAGGCATGCCCGCGCTGGTCTCTGCGGCTTTAATGGCTGTGACCGCGTCACCAAGCGAACTGCCGGGCGTCAGGTTGAAGGAGATCGTCGTTGCCGGAATGGACCCTTGATGGTTGATGGATACCGGGAGAACGCCCGTTCTCAATGATCCAAGTACGCTCAGCGGAATGAGCTTTCCGGTGGTCGAAGACTTTACGTAGAGATGCGACAGCGCCTCCGCCGACAGGGCGAACTGCGGCGCGAGCTCCATCACCACATGATATTGGCTGACCTGGGTGTACATGGTCGCGACCTGTCGCTGTCCGAAAGCATCGTAAAGCGTCTGATCGATCTGGGAAACGCTCACACCGAGCCTGGACGCCGTCGAGCGATCGATATTAAGCGTAAGACTGGTCGCTGCCTTCTGCTTGTCGGAAATCACGTCCTGGATTTCCGGGAGACCCTTCAGGACCTTGGTCATCGCGGCTGCCCACTTGTCGAGCTCTGCCGTGTCAGGGTCCTGAAGCGTATATTGATATTGCGATGCTGATGCACGTCCGCCGATCTGAACGTCCTGGCGAACCTGCAGACCGACGGTCAGCCCCTCCAATCCCATGGTCGCCGTGCGAAGACGCGAAAGAACCTGCGGTGCCGGGCTTCTCGTACCGATCGGCTTCAGATTGATTTGGATCTGGCCAACGCTGGCCGACGGACTGGGATTGATCCAGTAAGCGACGTTATCGACAGCCGGATCGGCCATGACGATATGAGCAAGCCCTTGCATCTTCGTCGACATGTCCGCAAAGGATATGTCTGTCGCGGCTTGCGCCTGCCCTTGCAACCATCCCGTATCCTGCTGCGGTATAAAACCCTTCTGGATTGAGATGTAGAGCCAGCCTGTGACGATCATCGTCGCAAGCGCAATGAGTAAGGTGATGGATCGGAAGCGAAGGACGATATCGAGCGCTCGTCCGTATCCCGCGGTGCATCTTTCGAAAAACGCCTCCGACCAGCGGAAGAATGCTCCATGCGGCCTGTCGCGATCGTGCTTGATCAACCACGCGCACATCATCGGTGTAACCGTCAGGGAAACAAGCCCCGATATGATGATTGCAACGCTGATCGTAACGGCGAATTCACGAAAGAGGCGACCGACAATGCCGCCCATGAGAAGGATCGGGATAAATACCGCAACGAGCGAGACGGTCATCGAAACGATGGTGAAACCCACCTCTCGTGATCCTTCGATAGCCGCTTCGAGCGTCGATTTTCCCTCTTCGACATGTCGCATCACATTCTCGATGACGACGATGGCGTCGTCGACGACAAATCCGACGGCAATCGTCAGTCCCATGAGGGAGAGATTGTCGAGGCTATAGCCCGCGAGATACATGATGCCAAAAGTACCGATCAGGGACAGCGGGATGGTCGCCGCTGGAATGATCGTCGCCCACAGGTTGCGCAGGAAGCTGAAAATCACCAGTACAACGAGGCCGATGGTAATGAGGATCGTCACCTTGACGTCATCGACGGAGGCCTGGATCATCCCGGACCTGTCTGCGACGACCGACAGCTTGATGCCGGCAGGCAGCCCCGCCTCCATCTGCGGCAGCTTGGCCTTGATACCCTGGATGGTGTCGAGCACGTTCGAACCGGCCATTTTATGGACATCCAGCATCACCGAGCGCGTGTCCTGCAGCCATGCCGCCTGATTGACGTCTTCCGGAGCCGACAGCACGGTCCCGAGATCCTCCGCTCGAATGGGCGAGCCGTTCTTATAGGCGATCACCATCGAGCGAAACGCTGGAACATCCATGATCTGATCGGTCGCATCGAGAACCGTGGTCCGTCCATCGCCCGTCAGTTGCCCCTTTGGCTGATTGACGGTCTGCGCACCGACAGCACTTCGGATATCTTCAAGCGTCAGCCCTCGCGCTGCAACCTTGTCCGGATCAAGCTGAATACGGATCGCCGGCCGCTGCGGACCATGATAATCCACCAGCCCGACGCCATTCATCTGCGAAACTTGCTGCGCAATGATGTCTTCGGCATAATGATCGAGCTCGGTCGTCGGAATACGGTCGGATGTGAGCGCCAGTGTCAGGATCGTCGCCTCAGCCGGATTGCTCTTATGGAAGTCTGGAGCAGCCGGCAGGTCCTTCGGCAATTGGCCGCTTGCGGCGCTGATTGCGGCCTGAACGTCCTGTGCGGCGGCGTTGATATCCCTGTTGAGGTCGAATTGCAGCGTAATCGAGGTGCGTCCGGACGAACTCGTCGACGTCATCTGGGACACGCTTGAGATAGTCGAAAGCTGATTTTCCAGCGGTGTGGCAACAGATGTCGCCATCGTCTCGGCGCTTGCGCCGGGAAGGGAGCTCGAAATCTGGATTGTCGGAAAGTCGACCTGGGGCAGCGACGCGATGGGCAGCAGGCCGTAGGCAATCGAACCGACGATCAGGAGTCCGGCCGCCAGCAGACAGGTTCCGACCCTGCGTTGGATGAAGATTCGTGAAAGATTCATTGGACAGGCTCCTCGTCGGCGGCTGCCAGCTTCTTGCTGTCCGATCCTTGCGCTGAGACAAGCGTTCCATCGGTAAGTCGAGACTGACCAGAGGTAACGACGATGTCGCCGCCGGAGACGCCTTGCGTGATTGCGGTGAGACCCGAATAAGTGATTCCGGTGCTAACGGATGCGGTTGCAACCTTGTTGTCCGGCTTGACGACAAAGACATAAGGCCCTGTCTGTCCATTCTGTATCGCGGATGACGGCACGACCGTCGAATTCGGATCGGTGCGCAACGTTATGTTTGCGGTCACCAGCTCTCCGGGCCAAAGCGTCAGGTCGTCATTTGCAAACACAGCCTTCAGCTTCACCATGCCGGTCGACGAATCCACCTGACTGTCGATCGCACTCAGCTTTCCGTCGGCGAGGTGCTTGGCGCCATCGCGGCTGTATGCGGCGACGCTCAACTGGCCCTTTGCCTGACCCGCAATCAGCCCGGGAAGGTCATCCTGCGTCAGCGTGAATTCGACCGCGATGTGCCGCATCTGCGTGACCGTCACCACGCCAGTCGCATCGGTTGTACGCAGGATGCCACCCTCCTGCTGCTGGCGCAGGCCTACCCTGCCACTGATCGGAGCCGTGATGGTTGCGAATTCCAGATTGAGTTTCGCGGTATCGAGTGCAGCCTTTCCCGATGCGGCTGTGGCATCCATGACCTTGACTTGTGCTGCCGCAGTCTGCGCCGCCTGGGTCGTGCCACTGCCCGTGGTCGTCAGCTTCTGTGCCCGAGCCTCGTCGATCTTGGCCTGGTCGAGCTGGGCGAGCTCCTTGTCGTAATCGGCTTCCGCCTGTGCGACAGCCGCCGCGTAAGGACGGGGGTCGATGGTTGCAAGGATATCGCCGGCCTTGACATCTTGCCCCTCGACAAAAGCGATGTGCTGAAGCTGACCATCGACGCGGACCTTCACGTCCACTGCGGTCAAAGGCGAGACCACGCCGAGACCACCGCGCACAACCGGCAGGTCCCTTACCTCTACTTTGGAAGTCTGCACCGGAACCGGCGCATGCTCAGCTGCCGCCGCTTTTGTTTTACTCAAAACGACCTTGGGCTGAGAAACGGTGTAGAAAGCAACTGCCGCCGCTCCGATCAACGCGCAGAACCCGATGAGGTAAACCCTCTTATTTGACCTGTTTGACCCTGTTCGGGAGCGATCCACCGCAAAACTCCATCAAGCACCATTAATTACACGGCGAGACGAGGCCTTGCCGAGCGATGCTTGCGAATGTGATGGATCACAGGTGGCGAGCAATTCGCGCCAGAATGAAATTTTTTTTATGTTTCCCGGCGGCGCATGATTATGGCCTGATCATATATCCCGCGCCGGGAACCGTAATGATCATGCTTGTCGATGCGACCATATCGATCTTCTTGCGCAGCCGATGGACGCGCATGTCGACGATGTTGCCGCGCGGATCGAAGTCATAGTCCCAGGCGGCCTCCAGCAACATCGACCGGGTTACGACAGAACCTGCATTACGCATAAGTGCCTGCAGAAGAAGGAACTCCCTGAACTGCAAGTCGATGGTGTGTTCGTGCCTGCGGGCGATCCGCCGCCGGATGTCGAGCGACAGGTCACCGACCACCAAAGTATTTTCATAGGCATCGCCGATGAAATGCTTTGTAATCGCCTCGATGCGAGCGAGAAGTTCCGAAAAGAAGAAGGGTTTCGCCAGATAGTCGTCACAGCCGGCCCGCAAGCCCTCAACACGATCCATTGCGCTTGCCAGCGCACTCACCATGATCACGGGCACATTGACATTCGTCGCCCGAAGGCGCCGTACGAGCTCGATACCATCAAGCTTCGGCAGCAGGCGGTCGACGATCAACCCGTCATAAATCAGCTCCATTGCAAGCGCGAGACCGAGTTCGCCATCGCTCGCAACGTCGACGACATGCCCGGATTCTGAAAGCCCTCGCTTTAGATAGGCCGCACTTCGGTCATCATCTTCAACTACCAGTAGGCGCATTCAACCCTCGTTGAAGACGGTATATCATCACGAGCGCTCGCGAACATGAAATTGATTTCATGTTCGGGCGAACGAACATTCAGCATTGATTATCTAGATAATACGCAAAAATTAGTCAGCTTTCGTGGAGGAAATGTGTCGAAGATACTCGTGGTCGAGGACGATCCGGGGACCGCATCCGAAATCGAGGCAGCACTTGTTGATCACGGCTGCACCGTCACGCAGGCACCCGACGGTCGGGATGGTCTCGTCAAGGCCGTTTCAGGTACGTTCGATGCGATCGTCTTGGATCGAATGTTGCCCGGAACACTCGACGGTCTTGGACTACTGGCAGCCCTAAGAGCAGCTGCGGTGCAAACACCCGTTCTCATTTTGAGCGCCCTTTCTGCGGTCGACGAGAGAGTCCGCGGCCTTAAGGCGGGCGGCGACGACTATTTGACAAAGCCGTTCGAAGCGCTTGAACTGACGGCTCGACTGGATGTTCTCATGCGCAGGCGTACCGTTGCCAGCCAGGAGACGGTGCTGCGCGTCGGTGATCTCGAAATCAACCTGCTGACGCATACCGCAAGCCGGGCCGGCAACGTTATCGATCTTCTACCAAGGGAATACCAGTTGCTTGAATATCTTGTCCGGCATTCGGGCCAAATCGTCACCCGCACGATGATGTTCGAGGAAGTATGGCATTATCGCTATGGCGAGGCGACAAATGTCATCGACGTCCACATCAGCAAACTTCGCAAGAAGCTCGATCTGCCCGGCCTCGTGCCAATGATCCGGACGCTTCGTGGCTCAGGCTATGTTCTCGATGCGATCAATTGAACTCTTTCGAACGAGCGGGTTCCGGCTGGCGCTTGTCTTCCTTCTCGTGTTCGGCGCGGCCGCAGGCGCGCTGTTTTTGTTTGTCGACTGGCAAATGCAGAGTTTTCTCGACCAGCGAAGCGATGAGTGGCTTACCCGCGAAATGCAATCACTCCAAAGCCTGTCCGAAGACGCGGTCCTTTCTCGACTGGCAGTCCGAAGTAAAGACCCGACGAATGCCGAGCGGCCATTCTCCCTCTTCGATCGGAGCGGCAAGTTGATTGCGGGCGTTTCCCTCTCCTATCCCGATCACGCTGTTTTCGATGCTCCCTTCGATTTCGCCGACCGCAGCGCGGCCAGGAGGGACCATTATCGAGGGCTGCTGCGTCATCGGGCCGATGGCACCGCCATTCTCGTGGCGCAAAGCCTGCATGAGCAACGCGAGTTTCGCGAACGCCTCGAAAACGCGACGCTATTCGCATCGCTTATTACCGCAGTTTTCGGGCTTGCAGGTGCCATCGCCGTCGGTGTCGGCGCGGTTCGCCGCCTGGATGCGATGTCTGACGCAGCTGCGCAGATCGTGAAAGGCGACCTCAAGCAGCGGCTGCCGACAGGCCGAGCCGGAGGCGACATCGATCGTCTCGCCAATGTCGTCAACGAGATGCTCGACGAAATTGAGCGCCTGATGCAGGAAGTCAAGGGCGTCTGCGACAACATCGCTCATGACATGCGAACGCCCCTCACGCGCCTTCTCGCCAGCCTTGAACGAGCACGCCGGCGGGCCACCAGCATCGACGAATATCACAGTTATGTCGATGAGGCGCTTGATGAGATCCGCGGTATTCTCAAGACGTTCGGCGCGCTTCTACGGATCTCCGAGGTCGAAGATGGCCTCAGAAGATCGGGCTTCGTAGACATCGACGTGAAGGCGATCGCACGCGATGCGGTTGATTTCTTCGAGCCAGCGGCCGACGAATCCGGCGTTGCCCTGGCATATCACTCGAGCAATAACGAGCCGGCCATCATCTCTGGTGACCCCAGCCTGATCTTCGAAGCGATAGCCAACTTGATCGACAATGCGATTAAGTTCACGCCGAGAGAAGGGCGGGCGGTCGTGGAAGTCGAAGGCAATGGTCACGTTGTGACCGTCACGGTCGAGGATACCGGCATCGGGATACGCGCAGAGGACGCCGACGCCGTGCTGCGCCGCTTCTACAGAGCCGAGAAAAGCCGACATGCCCCCGGCAACGGCTTGGGATTAAGCCTCGTCTCGGCGATAGCGAGACTGCACGGCATGCGTTTGGAAATCACGACGCCGGATATAGGCACCCGTGTTCGGCTCGCAACATAAACGTCCATGCCGATAGATTTTGAAAGATGAAGGGCTCTTGAAAGGAATCGAGCCTTCGACCGGGCCTGACTCACACGCCGGCTGGCATAAGCGGCTATTGTGGAACGTGAAGTGTTGATGTTGATTGCTCTGATGATTGGATGCTTCTTGCCACCAAGGAAAAATCTGCGTGCAACACCGGCCTTGGATCGCGTCAAAGTATCTCCGGCACCATCTGACGCAAGATCTTCTTCAGCAAGGGACGCACGGCCGTCGTTCCTGGCGAGGGAATGCGATCACGCGCAGTAATGATACTTACCTGCCGCGTTAGCGCCGGGTTCGTGAGCGGGCGAGCGGCGACCCCCCTGCCATTCAAGGCAGCGAAGGCATAGGTCGGAAGCACGGCGACGCCGGCGCCACTTTCGACGAGCGAAAGAGCAGTGTGGATCTGGTGCACTTCCAGATGCGGGCGAAGAGGCAAGCCCGCAGTTTCAAACCCGATTTCGGTCAGAAGCCGGATGTTGCTTTCCCTAGTCAGCGTAATCACGTGCTGATCGTGCAGTGATTTCCATTCCACCTCCTCGACCGATTTGAATGGATGCTCCATTTGGATGAAGACCATCAAGCGGTCGCTGAGCACATGTTGACGGTCAATTCCTTCCTCGTCAGCATTGAAAGTCCCGATACCGATCTCGTACAGGCCGTTGCGCACGCGCGGAACGATCAAATCCGTGCCGACATCCTCAATGCGCAGCTTCAAGTTGGGATGAACTTTGCCGACCTCCTGCAACAGGCGTGGCAGGACCGTCGCACCAAGGAGCGGCGGCGCGGCGATGCGCACCAGCCCCGTTCGTAGATCGCTGAGGTCGCGCACCGATTCCACGGCCCGCTCAATTTCGGCCAGCCCCGGCAATACTCCGGCGGCGAAGATCTGGCCCGCCTCGGTCAATTCAACTCGCCTTGTCGTACGATCGAAGAGCCGGGTACCCAATAACGCCTCCAGATCGTGGATTGCGTGGGACACGCCTGCCTGACTCGTGCGCAATCGCTCGGCCGCGCGAGAAAAATTCCCCAGTTCGACGACGGCTTGGAAGCACTTGACTTGACGCAGATTTATCATCAGCCGATCCATACTGAATTCAACATGAATATATGCATATTTCGTCGGTTCTTGAATAAAAAAATCTACGGCTTAATGGATCGAAGAACAGGATATTGCCGAACGGGCCGGACGCCAGAACTATCGTCTCGCAACGCGCGGGCGCGGCAGTTTAATGGTCGTGCCGCCATGCCATCCTGAGGATGATTTCCCGGCCATCCGGGCGATCGAGGAGGACAAATGAAATACGACCGCAAGGACGCCAAGGCACACTCGCGCGCAACGATGCGCGGGATCTGGGCTGCAGCCAACACGCCATTCCAGGGAGACGGCACCCTCGACGAAGACGGCTTCCGCCGCAACATGCATCATTGGATTACCGAGCTCGCTATTGACGGCTTCTTCATTGCCGGAAAGCAGGGCGAGTTCTTTTCGATGTCCCTGGACGAGCGCAAGCGGCTGTTCGACCTCTCCGTCGAAGCGGCGGCTGGCCGGGCGCAGACAATCATGTCCTGCTCAGACCAGAACATGGATGTCGTTATCGAGCTTGCAAAACACGCCCAGGCCTGCGGCGCCGACTATATCGTCGTCCATGCGCCGATCCTGCATTTCGCCAAGGCGCAGGACGAAACATTGACGCGCTACTACGAAACCATCGCTTCTAAAGTCGATATCGGCATGGCGCTCTGGTCGCATCCCGATAGTGGCTACCTGATGAGCCCGGAACTCTGCAACCGTCTCGCCGATATCGAGACGGTGGTCGCCATCAAATATTCCGTCCCCCGCGACATGTACAAGAAGCTCACGGCGCTTGCGGGCGATCGCATTCTGGTCTCTACCGCCTCCGAGGAAGAGTGGCTGGATAATGTTCTGGAGCTCGGCTGGCAGCTCTATCTCTGCTCGTCGCCGCCTTACACCTTGCAGACAAAGGTCGATCGCCGCATGCGGGATTACACCGACCTCGCTTTTGCCGGCAAGGCTGCCGAGGCAAAAGCCGTGAGCGCCAGCCTCCAACAGGTCCGCGATGCCTTCAAGCGGTCGCGTCCGGCCGAGAAGCCGCACGCCCACCAAAAATACTGGCAGGAACTTCTTGGTCAAGCGGGAGGTCCGGTGCGCGCGCCGCTGCTCGAGCTCACCGAGACAGAGAAGCGCCTGACCCGCGAGGCCTTCGAACAAAGCGGATTAAAACTGGGCTGATCTCGAAAAGGGAGGAACGACAATGACCAGACTGAGCGCATTCAACCTTCAAAAATGGATCGAAGAACACCGCCATCTCTTGCAGCCGCCCGTCGGCAACCAGCAGATCTGGAAGGATGGCAACCTGATGGTGACGATCGTCGGCGGCCCGAACCGCCGCACCGACTATCATGACGACCCGTCCGAGGAGTTCTTCTACCAGCTCAAGGGCGACATGGTGCTCAAGCTCTATGACGGCAAGGAATTCTACGACGTACCGATTCGCGAGGGCGACGTCTTCCTGCTGCCGGCTCATATCCGTCATTCGCCGCAGCGCCCGCAGGAAGGCTCCATCGGTCTTGTCATCGAGGCGGTCCGGGAGGAAGGCGCTCTCGATGCGGTCGAATGGTATTGCTTCGAATGCACAACTTTAGTGCACAGAGCCGAGGTCGATCTGGAATCTATAGTTGACGACCTTCCTCCGCTCTATGCAAAATTCTACGCAGACGAGAAACTTCGCACCTGCCCGAAATGCGGAACGGTCCATCCGGGCAAGACACCGCCGGAAGGCTGGGTAAAATTGCAATAAATTCTGCCGGGGGAGAGGCGGAAAATAACGATCGAAACAAATGCAATAACGAAACAATGGGGAACCCTATGAAACTCAGGACTACACTCTTTGCGTTGACCGTTGCGCTTGCCAGCGCAACGGCGGCGTTCGCGGCCGATCCGGTCAAGATCGGCGTGATCACCACCCTGTCCGGTCCGGGCGGCTATCTCGGCCAGGATGTTCGAGACGGCATGAAGCTCGCGATCGACATGGAGGGTGGCAAGCTCGGCGGCGTTCCCGTCGAGCTGGTCGTCGAGGACGATGCCAACAAACCCGCCAATGGCCGCCAGATCGCCGAAAAAATGATGGGCGACGAAAAGATCAAGCTTCTGACCGGCATCATCTTTTCCAATATTGCCGGGGCCGTGGTGCCCGACGTCGTGGACAATGGCGCGATCTATGTCAGCGCCAATGCCGCCCCCTCCAATCTTGCCGGCCCGGACTGCAATGCGAACTACTTCGTTGTCCCCTGGCAGAACGACTCGCTGCACGAGGCTTCCGGCATTGCGGCAAAGGAACTCGGCTACAAGCGCGCCTTTATCCTGGCGCCCAACTATCAGGCAGGCAAGGACGCGCTGAACGGCTTCAAGCGCACGTTTGGCGGCGAAATCGTCGGCGAAGTCTACACCCAGCTCGATCAGACCGACTATTCCGCCGAAATGGCGCAGATCCGGGCGGCGAAGCCTGATGTCGTCTTTCAATTCCATCCGGGTGGCCTCGGCATCGCCTTCCTTCGCCAGTATCAGCAGGCAGGCCTGCTCGGCCAGATCCCGATGGTGCTTTCAGAGCCCTCGAGCGACGCAGTCGTGTTGAAGAGCCTCGGCGACGCGGCCGTCGGCCTGAAGGTCACCTCACACTGGAGTCCGGATTTTGATAATGCCGCCAGCAAGGAGCTGGTCGCAAAGTGGAAAGCCACCTATCCGGATCGGCCTTTGACCACATACGGCACCCAGGGCTATGACGTCGCTCGCCTGATCGCCTCCGCACTCAAGGCGACCGGTAGCATCGACAACATCGATGCCTTCCGCGCCGCGCTCAAGAAGGCTGACTTCCAGTCCGTCCGCGGCAAGTTCAGCTTTGGCTCGAACCAGCATCCGGTGCAGGATTGGTACCTGCTCGAGGTGGTCAAGGGTCCCGACGGCGTTCCGACAACCAAGACAGTGCGCAAGCTCATCGAAAATTACGGCGACATCCACGCCAAGGACTGCAAGCTCTGATCCATAAGCGAAGACCCGGACATCATCCTTGGTACCCCGGGTTTTCGCGCATTGGTTTCACTCTCTGCTCGACAAAAGGTCACCGGACCACGCAATGACCCTTATCCTTGAACAATTGCTCAACGGCCTTCTCTATGGCGTGATGCTGTTTCTGATGGCTGCGGGGCTAACCCTGATCTTTGGCATCATGGGCGTCATCAATCTTGCCCATGGCTCGCTTTACATGGTGGGAGCCTTTGCCGGCGCGTGGGCAGCGAGCGCCACCGGCAACTTCTGGCTCGGACTGCCCGCGGCGCTGGTCGCCTCGACGGTGGTTGGCATCATCGTCGAGCTTGGCGTCATGCGCCGGCTTTACGAGAGAGACCATCTCGACCAGGTGTTGGCCACCTTCGCTTTGATCCTCATCTTCAATGAGCTGACGGTCTTGCTGTTCGGCCGACAACCGATCTTCCTGCAACTCCCCGACATGCTGTCGCAACCGATCGAACTGCTTCCGGGACTTCTTTATCCCCCCTTCCGATTGCTGATAATTCTCGTCGGCCTCTTGGTGGCTTTAGGGCTTTATCTGCTGATCAACCGCACGCGCATCGGCATGCTGGTTCGCGCCGGCTCGACCAACCGCGACATGGTGCGAGCGCTCGGTGTCGATATCAGGCTGCTCTACACCTTGATTTTCGGGCTAGGGTCGATGCTGGCCGGTCTTGCCGGCTTCATGATGGCGCCGGTTGTGAGCGTACAGGTGGGCATGGGCGAGCAGATCCTGCTTGCGACATTCGTCGTCGTCGTCATTGGCGGCGTCGGATCGGTCAAGGGTGCTTTCGTCGCCGGCATCACGCTCGGTGTGCTTGATACCGGGCTCAGAGCCTTCATGCCGGGATTGTTGCGGCACCTCATGGCGGGCCCCGATGCCGATGCTTTGGGGGCCGGTATCTCGTCCATGGGCATATACCTTTTGATGGCGATCGTGCTGCTCGTTCAGCCGAAGGGCCTGTTTCCGGCGAAAGGTTGACGATGCGCCGCATATTTCTCAGTTTCATTGTCGTCGCCTGCCTGGCTGCCCTGCCCTTTGTCGCGCCGGCGATCGGCCAGCCGGCACTGCCGAGCCTGGTCGCGCGCGTGATGATCTACGCGATTGCCGCCGCGAGCCTCAATCTCGCACTCGGCGCCGGCGGCATGGTGTCCTTCGGTCATGCCGCCTTTTTCGGCATCGGCAATTATGTCGTCGGCATCCTGTATTATCATCACGCGGAAGGCGTGCCGCTGTTCGGCTTCATACCCGGCACGGACCAGTTGCTGATCACCCTGCCCGTCGCGATTCTCGTCTCCGGCCTGCTCGCGCTCGTCATCGGCGCCCTGGCGCTGAGAACCGGCGGCGTGCAGTTCATCATGATCACGCTTGCCTTCGCTCAGATGCTGTTTGCCTTCTTCGTCTCGCTCAAAACCTATGGCGGCGACGACGGCATCATCGTGCGCAACGCCAATACGCTCTTCGGTATCGGCCTGCGCGACAAGACGGCGGTGTACTTCGTGATCCTTGCGGTCGCGGTCCTCTATTTCCTCTGGCTGAACCGCGTGCTCGGATCTTCCTTCGGCACCATGCTTGCCGGCATCCGCCAGAATGAAAAGCGCATGATGTCGCTCGGTATCGAGCCCTTCCGCTACAAGCTTTACGCCTTCGTGCTCTCAGGCATGGGAGCAGGGCTTGCCGGCGCGCTCATGGCGGTCTTCATGCGGTTCGTGAGCCCCGACACGCTTGCCTGGACCAAGTCCGGCGAGCTGATGATCATGATCATACTTGGCGGGGTCGGCACCTTTGTCGGCCCGATTTTGGGCGCCGCAGCCTTTACCCTTCTGCAGACCTATCTGGCGGGCTGGACGGAGCATTGGCAACTTGTCCTCGGCATCCTTCTTCTCGTCGTGGTTCTCGGCACCAAGGGCGGCATCCAGGGCCTTCTCGCACGATTTCGAGGGAGCGCGGCATGACGACGATCCTTGAGACGCAACAACTGGTTAAGCGCTTTGCCGGGCTGACGGCGACGGACAAGGTCAGCTTTTCGCTCCAGGAGGGGCATATTCATGCCCTGATCGGACCGAATGGTGCTGGAAAATCGACGCTGATCCACCAGCTGTGCGGCAATCTGCTCCCCACCGAAGGCCGGATCATTTTCGCGGGACAAGACATCACCCGGCTGGCACCGGCTGCGCGTGTGAAACTCGGGCTCGGACGCACCTTCCAGGTAACGAGCCTGCTCGGGGAGTTCACCGTGCGGCAGAACATTGCCGCGGCTGTCCAGGTGCGGCTCGGCCGCAATCTACGCATACTTGATCGCATGACGGCGCGCCACGACGTATGGGAAGAGGCCGATGAGTTGCTCGGTCGCAGCCCACTCGGCAAACGCGCCGACATCGTCGTCGACGACCTCTCGCATGGCGAACGAAAACAGCTCGAGCTTCTGGTCTCGCTGGCCGGCCGACCAAAGGTGTTGCTGCTCGACGAGCCCATGGCCGGCCTTGGCCATGCCGAAAGCCAGGACATGATCGACGTGTTGCGGGACCTTCGCGGCAAGGTGACGATCCTGCTGGTCGAGCACGACATGGACGCCGTATTTGCGCTCGCCGACCGCATTTCCGTGCTTGTTTACGGGCGGATCATCATGACCGGCAACGCCGAGGAAATTGCCGCGAGCGCAGACGTGCGCGAGGCCTATCTCGGAAACGAGGACGAACTATGCTGAGTGTCGAAGGACTTCAAGCCGGCTATGGCCACAGCCAGGTGCTGTTCGATGTCTCGTTCGAAGTGGCCAAAGGCGAATGCGTCACCTTGATGGGTCGCAACGGCATGGGAAAGACGACATCGATCAAGACGATCATGGGTCTCGTCCCTGCACGCGGCGGCAGGGTGACGATCGGCGGCCAACCGATCACCCGACAACCGCCGGAGCGTGTGGCGCGGCTCGGCGTTGGCCTCGTGCCCGAAGGACGCCAGATCTTTTCGACACTGACCGTTCGGGAGAATCTCGTGGCCACCGCCGCCAACCGGCAGAAATACGCAGACGGCTGGACGCTGGAGCGGGTGTATGCGCTGTTTCCGCGCCTGCGCGAACGCGCCGAGCAGGCGGCCGGCACGCTTTCCGGCGGCGAACAGCAGATGCTCGCCATAGGCCGGGCCCTGATGACCAATCCATGGCTTCTCATTCTCGATGAGGCGACCGAGGGGCTTGCCCCGGTCATTCGCGCGGAAATCTGGGATGTCATCGGAAAATTGCGTACAGCCGGTCAGGCGATCCTCCTTGTCGACAAGAATCTCGCCGTGCTGAAGCGGCTGGCCGATCGGCATTATATTATCGAGAAGGGACGAAGCGTCTGGTCGGGCAACGGCGCCGATCTCGATCGGGATTTTCAGCAGGTGCAGGGTTATGTCGGAATCTGAAGCGATCTGTCTTGTCGGCTGGGGAGCCATCAATCAGCGCGTCGCCTCGCTTCTGGCGGACCGCCACTCTCCCGTTGCTATCGTTGCGGTGGCCGTCCGCGATCTGGAGCGTGAGCGCGTGGCGTTGCCTGCCGGCGCACGGCTGATCAAAGAGCCCGGCGATCTTGCGGCGACAGGCGCGACACTGGTCGTCGAAGCGGCGGGGCGAGCAAGCGTGCTACCCTTTGCCCGCGCGGCGTTTTCGGCCGGCATGGATTTTGCGGTCTCCTCCACCTCCGCCCTGACTGATGAGACAATTCTGTCCGAGCTGGTGGCACTTGCCGAGATCCAACGCCGGCAGCTGCTGGTGCCCCCAGGCGCGCTCGGTGGCATCGACGCGCTTGCGGCGGCATCCAGGCTCAATCTCTCAGGCGTCGAGCATCGCATCGTCAAGCCTACAAAAGCCTGGCGCGGGACGGCGGCGGAGGAGCTTTGCGACCTCGACGCGCTACAGGCGCCGTTCTCCTTTTTCGAAGGGACCGCGCGCGAAGCGGCCGACCGTTTCCCGCAGAATGCCAATGCGACAATTATCACCTCGCTTGCCGGCATCGGCATGGATCACACGCGCGTGACGTTGATTGCGGATCCGCATGTCGAGCTCAATGCCCACGAAATCCATGCGGAGGGCGATTTCGGCAAGCTTGAGATCCGCTTGCAGAACCGGCCCCTGGCGACCAATCCGAAATCATCCGAGATGACCGCGCTCAACATTGTCCGATTGATCGAAAACCGGGCCGGCGGCCTCGTCCTTTAATATCCCCATGAGGAGGAAATGATGAACCGCTTCGCCAATACGCTGATTGCGGAGGGAAGCTGGCCGCGAGAACGGCTGGATGTCGACTACAATGCACGTGCCACCGTCGGCGACCGCTTCCCGGATGAGATGCGCGCCTATCGCGAGACATCTGACGAAGTCCGGGGCGATTGGTTGCGCTTTGGCGATATCGTCTATGACGACGAAAGCCAGCAGACGCTCGATATTTTCGGACCGCGCCCCGACACCGCGCCGCGCCCGGTCTTCCTCTTCGTGCACGGCGGCTATTGGCGGGCTTTGTCGAAATACGATTCCGCGATGATGGCCGGCATGCTGGCCAAGGCGGGTATTATGACTGCGGTCGTCGACTATCGTCTTGCGCCGACGGTCAGCCTCTCGCAGATCGTCCGCGAAGTCCGCACGGCCCTCGCCTTTCTCTGGCGAAACGCAGACCGCTACGGCATCGATCGCGACCGTATCCATATCGGCGGCAGCTCAGCCGGCGGACACCTTACTGGCATGCTGCTGGCTGGAGGATGGCATCAGGATTTCGGCGTGCCGGAAAACCTTGTGAAATCAGCCTTGCCGATGAGCGGCCTATTCGAACTTGCGCCGCTGGCGGCCAGCTTTCCGCAGGAATGGCTTTCGCTCGATGAACAGCAGATCGACAGCTTGAGCCCAATTCGGCATCTGCCGCGACGCGGCTGCCCGGTATTGGTCGCATGGGCCGAGAAGGAGGCGCCCGGCTTCAAGCGCCAATCGGCTGCCTTTGCCGAAGCATGGAAGGATCTCGGCCATCCGGTACAGACGCTCGAAGTCCCCGAACGCAATCATTTCGACATCCTGATGGAACTGCGAAACGAGGAAACGGCCCTCTCTCAAGCATTGCTGACGATGGTAGGTGGCTGAGAGGCAACCACCTTCAACCCGTCTTCACTAATCGACATCAGTCGATGAGATGCGAGATATTCTTCGCGATCGTGTAGTGAAGGATGCCTTCCACTCCTCCCTCACGCCCAAGGCCGCTTTCCTTGACGCCGCCGAACGGCGTCTCGGCACGGGATGCTTCCAACGTGTTGATCGATACATTGCCGGCTTCAAGGCCGCGCGCGATGCGGTCGACATTGGCTGCCGAGCGCGCAAATCCATAGGCGGCAAGCCCGACGGGAAGCGCATTTGCTTGCTCAAGGGCCTCGTCTATCGAGCGCACCGGATTGATCAGCGCCAACGGGCCAAAGGGCTCCTCTTGCATGGCTCGCGCGCCTTCCGGAAGTTCCGCCATCACTGTTGGCGCGAAGAAATAACCGCGCCTGTCCAGCCTGTGACCGCCGCACAGGACCTTTGCACCCTTTGCGCGGCCGTCGTCGACGAGCGCCTGCAGCGCCTCGATACGGCGGTCGTTTGCAACAGGCCCCATCTGCGTCGCCGGATCCAGACCGTCCCCGACTTTGATAGACCGCGCCTTCTCGACGAAGGCCGCCGTGAAGCGATCATAGATGCTCTCGTGAACGAAGAAACGCGTCGGCGATGTGCAGACCTGGCCGGAATTGCGATATTTGCGGGTCGCACTTGCGATACCCGCAGCCACGGGGTCAGCGTCGTCACAGACAATCACGGGCGCGTGGCCGCCAAGCTCCATCAATGCCGGCTTCATATGCCGCGCGGCAATTTCGGTCAGATGCTTGCCGACGGCAGTCGAACCGGTAAAGGCGATCATCCGGATCTCGGGGCGGGGGATCAGGAACTCGGATATTCTGGCCGGAATCCCAAACACGAGATTGAGTACGCCTGGTGGCAGACCAGCGTCCTCGAAAGCGCGGGCGATATGCATGACGCCGCTTGGCGTCTCCTCGGAAGCCTTCATGATGACGGAACATCCAGAGGCAATGGCACCCGCAATCTTGCGTGCCGGTTGGCTCATTGGAAAATTCCACGGCGAAAAGGCAGCGACCGGGCCGATCGGCTCATGCACGACCATGTAACGGATACCCGGTTCGCTGGGGATCACGCGGCCATAGAGACGGACGCATTCGCCCGCATCCCATTCGAAGAACTCGCAACCGCGGACGACTTCGAGCCGCGCTTCCGACAACGACTTGCCGTTCTCCAATGTGATCGAACGGGCAATGTCCTCGATGCGCTCCCGCATGAGCGCACAGGCTTTGAGGATGATTTCAGATCGCTTCCACGGAGAGGTCTGGCTCCAGATCCGGAAGCCATCGCCAGCAGCAGCCAGCGCGTCCTCAAGATCCTCAGGGCCTGCGACAGCGACGCTTCCGATAACATCTTCGTTCGCCGGGTTTACGATCGGCAGCGTCTCCGGCGTCGATCTCCAGTTGCCCCCTATAAACAGCGAAACATCGGAATTCATCGTCATCTGGACACCTCCCCCACGCGAAATTTTCTGGTCCAGCAGTTGGACGTCCAATGGATGCAACTCATTCGATCATATAACAATCCACATAAATCGAATGAATTCATGCTGAAATCTGATAATTAGACGACCATCCTCTCCGCAAGCGTGAAAGTGGGGGGTAGATAAGTTACGAAGAACGGATTCGCCTGATTGTCATCGCAATGGCCGGTGGCCGGGCGGCTTCCTCCTATTGGCAACAGCGTCATAGACGGCGGCATCGCAGGCATCAGATGCTAATTCGAGAAGGTTGGCCGCCAGCCGGGTAGCGCCCGATCATTACCGCATGGCGGTCTATACATACGGCACACGGGTAGAAAATGTCGGTCCGACAGGCGTATCACCGCTGTCATCGGATATGACACAGGTCGAAAACACGTCGGGCCCCGCCAACCTGATGACGTTTCCCTGTCAGGGCTATGACAACGACCAGAATACGAGCTTCGACACGATGCTGACGCGGCGAAGCCCGATCATCGCAACGGGTGGCGCCGGCACGACCGGTTCCAACCGCCAGAAGGTGCTTTTCCTGGTCACGGACCGGGTCAGCGACAGCTACAAGCCCAAAACCTGTACCAAGCCGACGACGGTTGGTATGTTCGACACCATGAATGCCTTGTTCTTGAAGGTCATCCGCACGAGCGAAGCACGGGTTCATACGATCGCCTACGGTGGAGCAGACGTCGCGATCCGGAATTACGGTACGTCCCGAACTCGTAACAGCAACGACATTATCGACCTTGCGGCAAAGAAGATCTGTTGCAATCGAACTTTGGGTGTTCGTTGATGATCATTCTCACGAGTCATGGCCTTTCTTAGGAGAGCCCGGCGCCCATGTAGAATTTGGCGCCAGGATATGACGTATGCAATCGCGAGCCATCTGGACAGATGGAGCCTGCCTCTACTTAACTCCGATTGTGTCCCATATTGGCAAAGCGCGCCGGATCGGCGCGTTGCAGACGCATCGCGAGGAAATAGCCGACGATCGCCGCAAGCGGGATCAGTGAGGGCAGGATGATGCCGAGCACGCCGCCGGTCGTACCGGTCAGATCGCCGAAATGCAGGAAGATGTAGACGAACAGAGCTGCCATCACCAATCCTGACGCAAGCGGCAGGATCAGCGTCGTCAACGCCGACGCATTGTGGTCCGTACGGCGAAAGAACGCGATGACGGCGATCGAGGTGACGGTCATCATGCCAAGCACGCCCAGGGTTCCGATCTGGCTGATCCAGGTGAACATGTTCAGGACCGGGTCGAGGCCAAGACCGGCGAAGAATGCCAGGACGATCAATGCTCCGGCGGTCTGCGTCACCGAACCGACATGCGGGCTCTGATGGGTATCATGCGTCCGACCGAATACCTCGGGCAGCAAGCCTTCGCGACCCGCAACATAGCTGTAGCGCGCGATGTAGTTGTGAAAGGCCGAGAGCGCCGCAAACAGGCTGGAAACCAGAAGAATGCCGGCGATATTTGCGACTGTACCGCCGGCATACTGGCCGGCAAGATTAAAGAAGAACGCCGACGGGTCAGATAGTCCCTGGATGGTCGGAATGAGCTTGTCCGCACCGATGCCGACAATCATCAACCAGGTGGTAAAGATGAAGAAGATGCCGATCATCAGCACGGACAGATAGGTGGCCCGCGGGATCGTTCTTTCAGGATCACGCGCCTCCTCGGCATAGATGGTGGTCGCCTCGAAGCCGATGAAGCACCCCATGCAGAAGAGGATCGCCGCCGTCAGCGAGCCAGAAAAAACGACGTTCGCATCGAAGACGTTGAGCGCAAGCCCGCTTGCACCGCCTTTGCCGAGGATCGCGAAATCGACGATCAGCACCACGAGATATTCGAGCGCGACGACGAAGACGAGCACCTTGGCCGACAGGTCGACCTGACGGTAGCCGAGGAAGCCCACCAGCAGGATGGCAAGCAAGCTCCATACCCACCAGGGCAGCACCAGTCCAAACGACCCGAAGATACCGGCGGCAATGCCACCGAATAGGCCAATCAGTCCGAACTGCATGGCGTTATAGGCAACCAAAGCGGTCACCGCGACCGCGCCGGCAACACGGCCGCCAAGGCCGCGCGCCGCGTAGGCATAGAAGGCGCCGGCATTGGTGACATAACGCGACATGGTGACGTAGCCGACGGCAAAGGCTAGCATCACCAGCGTCACGAAGATGAAGGTCGCGGGAATGCCCGCACCGTTGCCGAGCATGAAGGCCAACGGCATGGCGCCGGCAACCCCCGTCAGCGGGGCCGCCGCCGAAATCACCATGAAGGTGACGGCGATCAGCCCGAGCGAGTTCTTACGAAGTTGATTACTTCCGACACCACTCATGTCGATAGCTTCTTCCTGAGCCATATTGTATTCCCCTCTCCCATCTTGCCGCTCTCAGCGGCATCTATTTTGGTATTCTCCTGTCAATTCCCGCATCAATGCGCGCCGTTCCCCCTCAGGCGCGCTTGAACGAGATCCTGCACTTTTCAATGAAATCCTTGGCCAGATCGCTTTGCCGATCTCGACGCTGCGTGACCGCTATAACGGCCCCTTCCGGAAAATCCTCATCCAGCGGTATGGCGCGAATTTCCCGACCGTCGGGTGCGGTTCGGTTCTGCGGCTTCTGCGGCACGATCGAATATCCGAGGCCTTGTGCCACAAGCCCCCTCACCATAGCGAGCGAGGGCGATTGCAGCCGAATGACGGGCTTCGATCCGTTGCGCTGAAACAGCGCCGCGGTCGCACTGCGAACAGAGGGATGATCGAGCAGGATCATCGGTAGCTCGGCAAGGTCGGCAAGGCGAAGGCTGGGCCTTTCCGCCAACGGATGGTCGGAGCTCAAGAGTGCATGCGGCGCCGGCGCGCACAGGAGTTCGCTATCGAGTTCCGGCTCCTCGATCGACCCGAACGTAATCGCAGCCTCAATCTTACCGGCACGCATCTGCTCGATCAAATCATCATGGTCCGCTTCCAAAAGGCGAATGTCGACACCTGGTGTCTGGCCAGCGAAATCGGCAACGAGCGGCGGCACGAATTCCGGTCCGAGGGTCACAAAAAAGCCGACGCGCAACACATTGTCCGGGCTATGCGGCTGATCGTCGTCCGGCGCAATCGGAACGGCGCGCCTGTATCCGCGATTGGCGTAAACAAGCGGCGAACGTTGCCGGGACAGCTCGATCTGCTCGACTTCCCCGATAAGAATGAAGTGTGTCCCCCAGAGCAGAGCCGTCTTCAACTCGCAATCGAGGGATACGATGGCGCCGTCGATGACGGGAGATCCATTCGAGCTGCCATGCCAGCCGATCGCGGCGAACCTGTCATCGCCAAGATGCTTGAGGCGTCCTGAAAAAAGATCCGAAACGAAACTCTGGTTGCCGCTCAGCACATTTGCGCAAAACCGCTTGTTTTTCCGGATCGCCTCGCCGGCGGGGCTCAAATGATGAATGCTGACCAGCAGGGAGGGCCTGTTGGTATCGGCCGAGACAGATGTCATGGATGAGACTGTGACGCCGAAACGGCCTGCCTCGCCATCCGTCGTCACCACGGTCACGGCAGAGGCGACCCTGCTCATGCTCTCAAGGAAAAGGCCACGAAGATCTGTGTCCATATGCGTTCATCCCAAATCGAAGAAGCGCTCCAATTCCACGTCGGGAATCTTGCGACGGAACTCGTTGTGCTGAGTTTCTCGTGTCGAGGCGAAAGCCTCGACAAACCGGGCGCCGAGCCAATCCTTGGCGAAGTCCGAGCCACGCAAGCGTTCGATCGCCTCCGGCATCGATCGAGCGAAATCACGCGCCGGTTGCTGCGCGTAACCATTGCCGATCGTTTCCGCCTCTGGCTCTATCTGCTCCAGGATGCCGGCAATGCCGGCCGCGACCGTTGCTGCGACGGTCAGATAGGGGTTGGTATCGGCGCCGGGCAGCCGATTTTCGACACGCAGCGAGCCGGCGTCATGACCAACGATGCGGAAGCAGGTCGTGCGATTTTCGAAACCCCAACTGAGGCCCGGCGGCGCAAACGTACCGGGCGCAAAGCGGCGATAGGAATTGACCGTCGGCTGGAAGAGCAGCGTCAAGTCGCCGATATACGTCTGCAGCCCGCCGATGAAGTGGCGAAATGTCTGGGACACACCATTCTTCTGTGTGGGATCGTGAAAAACCGCCTGCCCATCGCGATCCTTCAGCGAAATATGCACATGGATCGACTGGCTATCGGCTGCCTCCGTCCAACGCGGCATGAAGGTGACGCATCTTCCCTGTCTTTGCGCCAGCGAACGCAGAAAATTCTTAAGCAGGATAAGCTGATCGGCAGGCTCCAGTCCTTCGCCCGCCGCGATGCAGGCCTCGAGGAAGCCGCCGCCGATCTCCTCATGCATCTTGGCAAGATCGATGCGCAGCGGCTCGCACATGGCGGCGACCGCCTCGTACCACTCGGTCTGCTGAACCTGATAGAGCACCAGATCGTGGCTGTTGTGCTGCGTGGCCGTCTTGAGATTGCGATAGCCCTTGGCGCGCGCGCTTTCCGGCGTTTCATCAAAAAGGGTGTATTCGAGCTCCATGCCGTAGCGCGGCACATATCCGGCAGTGCCGATACGCTCGAGCACACGCTTCAGGATCGAACGCGGGCACAGCTCGGACGTTCCGCCTGAATAGTTGGACAGCACCAAAAGATCGTGACCGGGCTTTGACCATGGCAGGTGGCGAACGGTCGACGGGTCGATGATCAAGGGATCGTCATGGAAATCCGACGTGCCATCGGAGACGCCGGGAATGGTCAGAACCACGTCGGTCGGATCGAGCGCCAGCGTCACGGGGGACATGCCCATGCCGCTTTTCGCGATCCCCTTCAGACTACCGACGGACACCATCTGTCCGCGCAGGAGCCCGTTCGTATCGGTCATTGCGACCGTCGCAAATCGACTGGCCGGATCGGCCAGATAGTCTTCAATCGTCATGTTCCACCTGCTGAAGGGAATGGGCTGTTATCAACGCCTCTAATTTGGCCAGATCCGCCTCTGGCTGGGTCGAATAGGCCTTCAGGAATATCCTGAGACCGTTGTTCAGATACCGTGCTATTCCGCTCCGGCTTGGCGGGCTGTCCGGCATGTAGAGCGCTTGCGTTCGCGGCGCCGAAAGGATCAGGCCCCAGAGGTCCTGGGCCGCCAGTTCTGCATCGTCAAAGACAAGCTCGCCGGCACCGCGGCGCCCTTCCAGATAATCCATGATCCCGCGCAGAAGCCGGTCGGGGCCGGATTCCTGATAGGCGCGACCAATCTCGGGAAAGCGCTGCACTTCGCCAATGATCAGACGTGCCAGCGACAGAAGGTCGGGACGCATGACCGTGTCGGCATAGTCCCACGCAAAGCCATGAAGGTCGGCGACCATTCCCTTGCCGGAAGGATGTTGAAAGAACTCCAGCATCTGATCGCGCTCGCCAATCATCATCGCCGAAAAGAGCGCTTCCTTGGATTCGAAATACTGGTAGAGGGTGGGCTTCGACAGCCCGGCTTCGATGGCGACCATATCCATGGTCGCGCCCGAATAGCCCGTTTCGGCAAACACCTTGAGCGCAGCATCCAGGATACGCCGCTCGCGTATGATCCGGTTCTGCTGGCGACGCGGGAGACTGTTCATTTCAAGAGCTTTCCAAGGAAATCGAGAAGAATGCGGTTATACGCCTCTGGCTGCTCCACGTTGCAGACATGGCCCGCATGCCAAATTGTTTCGTAGCGAATGTCGGGGAGTGGCGCATATTCATGGATGCGTCTTGCAACGCCTCGGATCTCGCTCGGCGTGGCAAGGCGGTCATGTTGCCCCGTCATCATCAGCACGGGCATCGTCAGGCGGGAAAAGTCGAAACGCTCCGGCGGATTGGTAAAACACATCAATGCGTCACGATAGGTCTCAGCCGGCATTGCCGCCATGGAGCGGCACAATTGCTTCCTCACCTCAGCCGACGTACCGGGACCTGCGAGGACCTTCACCACATCGGCGGCAAAATCCGCGGGCGCCAACCCTGCATCGAGCGGCACCTGGCGGCTGACGCGAAAGGCTTCTTGCTCCTCTGGTGAAGCCTCCGACATGCCGGTGCAGCCGCCGGAAAGAACTAGCCCGGCCAGAAGTTCTGGATGGCGCATGGCAAAGGACGTGGCGATCCATGATCCATAGGAGAGGCCGACCAGGACAAGCTTGTCAGCACCCAGAACCTCACGCAGATGCAATATGTCATTGCAATAATCTTCGACTGTCGATGGGCTGGTCCCGAGCGTACTGTCGCCATAGCCACGCAAGTCGAGGGCGGCCGCACGCATGACAGTGCCGGCAGCCTTAAGCTGCGGCAGCCAATTTCCTCGCCCGCCGCCGATACCGTGCAGGAAGAGGCAAAGCGGCCCATCCTGGTGCGGCGTTGCGGTCAGCGCCAACGTGGGCCGCTTACCAAACGACATCTCCTCGAACGTGACCGGCCGGAAAATGGGCGGTCGGGCCGGCGTCGCATCGTGCCGTTGCGCCTTGTGCGAAAGTGCTGCGATACCGGCTTCAAAGATTGCCTTGGTGCCCCGACAAATATCGGACAGGCGCGCCCCATCAGAGGCATCGACCTCGGCGGCCCATTTGATCAGACTGCCACCGGCATCATGGCTGGAAACGATTATGGAGCCGTCATAGTGATCGACACCGGAGATGCCCTCAAGATGCGAGTAGCCAAGCGAACGATCGCTATCGCTGAACCAGGTAAGCTGTTCGCGGTAGAGCGTGTTCTCGCCATGGACGGTGAAGGCGCGGATGAGGCTGCCGCGGGCATCTCGTTCGGCATGGATATCGGCAATGGCCGGATGCCATTGTCCGCAGAAATCGTTGGCAATCGCCCAGACCGCCTCGGGAGAGGCTGGGCATTGCCCGATGATCTCAACCCGTTCGCGCGGCATCGGATTTACCTCACGCCTCCGGCGCCACTCGCGTCGCCGCGCCAAAGCGAGGTCCGGGCGCCGCCCTCGTCGCCGGGAGCGTGATCGAGTTCGTCCATCTCATAAAGCGCGAGCACGCCGAGATAATCCTCCATGATCTCGGAGGTGAAGGGCAGCATCAATGCGCCGCAGCGGCTGTCCCGATACATTCGCTCCAGGGGCAGCGATTTCAGCATCGACTGGCCGCCACAGGTACGAATTGCCATCGACGTCATCTCGGCAGCGCCCTCCATGACGTTGTATTGCGCCGCGTACATGCGCAGCACCTCGCCCTTGCTCGGAAAGCCCTTGGCCTCGCTGAAGGCCTGCCACCACAGCGCACGTATATTGGCAAGGCGCGCATACATCTTGCCGACCGCAATGCGCTTGGTGGCGTACATGCGCCGATCGATCGGCGGCTGGCCGGGAATCTTGCCCTTGAGGTAGTCGACCATGAAATCATAGGCACCCTGGGCCACACCCATATAGGTCGGCGACAGCGTGATCATCATGTGCGGCCAATTGGGCAGCGTCTTGTTGAAGATGCCACGCGGCATCAGGAGATCGTCGGCCTTGACGAAAACATCCTTCAAGATGAGATCGCGGCTGTTGGTGCCGCGCATGCCGAGAGGATCCCATTCGCCCTTGACGGTAAGGCCGGGCGTATCCTTGTGGACGACGAACAGCATCGTGTCCTCATGGCGCGGCTCCTGACCCTCGAAGGTCTCGGTGCAGACGATGGTGTAGTAATCGCAATAACCTGCAAGCGACGCGAATTTCTTAAAGCCGTTGATCATCCAGCCGCCATCGACCTTTCGGCACTGGGTCTGGTTGGGCTTGGAGGTCCAGTTCTGTCCGCCTTCGGAAATCGGCTGCGAGAAGATGGCGCGCTCGGCGATCGCTCGGCGGAATTGCCGTTCGCGAAGCGGCGCAAACGTCGCCTTCTCATCAAGCGTCAGATTCGGCATCTCGAACATGAAACGCGACCAGGCCATGGACGAATTGTGCATGTTGAAGGTCAAGGCGGTGGCACCGCAGTATTTGCCGATCTCGGCACCGACCATGGCGTATTCGAACATCGAAAAGCCCCAGCCGCCGAACTCCTGCGGAATGCAGAGACCAAGGAAGCCTTCTTCGGCCAGGTCCTTGTAGTTTTCGACCGGAAAGGACGCGTCGTCATCGACCGCCTTGGCCCGACCGGCAAAGCGCTCACGGCCGAGTTCGTTCACGCGATTGAGGACATTCTGGACTTCCGGGCGGATGCGCGAGAGGTCGTAATAATCGGCAATTTCGCTCATGCTTCTACTCTCTTCGAAGGCGTCAAAGCGCCAGTTCACCCTGCAGGACGCCGCTCTTGACGACGACTTTTCCATCGAGTTCGATCGTGCAATTGCGCATCGGCAGATCGAAATGGCCGAGCGTATAGCGGCCGGCATATTGGTTCGCGCCGGTAGACCAGAGGAATGAGCCGGCAAGAGCCCGAAACTCGACCGCCTGCATGTCGCGCTTGTCGTACATGGCGGCTGAGACCCAGCGGGCACGCGGATGCATGCCCCAGCCGACATGGCTCATGCCGTAGGCGTTGCGGTCATCCCAGGCCTCCATGTATTCACGGAAATGGATGGCATCGATGCCGTCGCCCTTGATGGCGGTGACGAAGTCGTTTTCGACGGTGAAATCGATACGACTGGTGAGCGTCGTCTTGAAGGTCAGGTTCATGTCGCCGACATCCATGACGATACGGCCGTTGACGGCGTTCTGACCGGGAAAGGCAAGGCAGAGACCACCCGGCCAATGCGCCACATCGCCGGGCTTCGTGCCGAAACCAGGTGTTCCACCACAGGGGGCGCCGCGAAGGTCAATCAACAGATCAGTACCGGCCCCCGAGGTCACCCGCATGCTTTTTGCCGCGCGCAACATCTCGACGCCGAGCGCTACCTTGGCTCCCAGGTCCGCAGTCGGTTCGGTCCGTTCGAGGATTTCCGGATGCTCATTGCAGACGACAAGCAGCCGCGTACTGCCCGATGCCTCGATTTCCGGCCATTCCGGCGCGTGAATGAGCCCCTCAACCGTGCAGTCGACGATGACCTCGACCCGTTTCAGAGCTTCTATGACCGCGCGGTTCTGCTGGATCGCCCAGGAGGTGCCGGTCGACTTCACCGGAACCGGCGCCGTCTGGCGCGGCGTCGGCATCTGGATCATGCAGTATTCGGCTCCCAGATCATGCAGGGCGAGATCCGAGAGATGAATGAGAACCGGCCGGGACTGGGTTTCGGACAGAATGGCCACCTGCGTGCCCCGTCCGATGCCGTTCAACTTGAAGACCCGGCGAAACGAATCCAGCCAGCGACCTTCGACGCGCTCCTGCAGCATCGCGTCATTCCTCCCTTGACGAACCATCAAATTGATGAATTTCTTAACTCCCAAGTTAAGTTTCTTTCGTTTCGATGAGAGTGTCAACGGAATATTTTCGAAAATATCAAATTATTCGACGATTCTTCTGCTGGTTGCGGCGAAGAAGCCGAAACACGAAAAAGATCGGCCTCGGCGCGAGGCCGCGCTAAGGCCGATCGACAAAACAAATCTTGAAGAAAGCTTATTCCGGCTTCGAGCCTGTCCACTCGCTCCATTTCGGGCGAACAAGGCTGAACGTATCGTGGCTGCGTACATAATCGCTGCCATAGGAACGAGCGACAAGATCGAGTCTTGGGGTATCTATGTGCGCGCGTTCGGCGTCGAGCACGCAATCGTCGGCTACATGGACGGCCAGCACGCGGCCGATCACCACCACCTGGCATGGGCCGGTCACGACCGATGACAGCGATACGCATTCGAAGGCCACGGGGCTTTCGGCAATCCGTGGCGGGCGTATGTGGGCCGATGGCGCTGTCACAAGGCCCGCGAGCGACAGTTCATCGATACCGCGGGGGGCATCGACAGCCGTGACGTTCATCGCCTCAACCAGGCGCTCAGGTACGAGATTGATAACGAATTCACCGGTATCGAGAATATTGCGCGCCGTATCCTTAAAGCCTCGCTCCGGATCCGCCATGATGCCGATCGCCACGGTCGGCGGCGACGGCCCCATGACATTGAAGAAGCTAAAGGGCGCCGCATTCAGTCGGCCCTCGGCATCCAGCGTTATCACCCAGGCGATCGGTCGCGGCATCACGGTTGCGGCCAGCAACTTGTAGGTATTCTGGCTGCCGACGTCGTCGAGATCGAACCGCATCAGACCTCGCTGACGGCCGGTTTGGCGCGCGTGTCGACGGATAGGTGAAAGATATCCGGGCGAGCGTAATGGCCGGTGGCATCGAAGTCGAACTTTGCCCGGATGACTTCGTCCAGATCAATGTCGGCGTAAAGGATGGTTTCGCCGGAGAAATCGGGACCTGCCAAAACACGCCCAAGGGGGCCGACGATCGCCGACCCGCCGCGCATCATCACGCGTTCGGGCTCGTCGCCGAGTGCGCTTTCGTGATGAGGGCCATAGGCGGCGCGGGTAATATATTGGCAGGCGGTCAGCACGAAGGTACGCCCCTCCAGTGCGATATGCTGCATCGTCGGAAGCCAGGTGTCGCGATCGTCAGCCGTCGGCGCGCAATAAAGCGACACCCCTTGATGATACATGTGCATTCTAAGGGCCGGCATGTAGTTTTCCCAGCAGATGACCGCGCCGATCACGCCAAGTTCCGTGCGGAACACCGGCATGGTCGAACCGTCACCCAAACCCCAGATCAGCCTTTCACCTGCTGTCGGCATCAGCTTTCTGTGCTTACCGACCAGCCCCTTTGCACCGTCGAGGTAAAGCACCGTGCAATAGAGTGTCGCGCCGTTCCGCTCGATTACGCCGACAACGGCAAACGCGCCGGTCTCGGCAGCAGCCTCGGCGAGAACCGAAACCTCTTCACCATCCAGATCGATCGCGGCCGAATGGTAATGGGCAAACGCCTCGCGCCCTTCGATCTTCCTCATGCCGACCGGCGCACCGAAACTGGCGCCCTTGGGATAGCCGCCGATCAACGCCTCGGGAAAGACGACGAGCCTTGCTCCGTTTGCCGCCGCTTCACGCAGCCGCGCGGCGGTATTAACGGCGGTCGCCAGCGTGTCATCCGGCATGGAGGCCATCTGAACGACCGCGGCCTTGAATGGGTGCACCATGAACTTACTCCGGGGTCGCGTCGACAACAGGATGACGTAGCGAGCCTATTCCCTCAACGCAGGCGACCACAACATCGCCGGGCCACATCCATTCCTGCGGCTCGCGTCCCGCGCCCACGCCCTCGGGCGTGCCCGATGCTATGATGTCTCCCGGCTCAAGGGTGATACCCGCGGATATGTCGCAAATCAGATCATCGACCTTAAAGAGCATGTGACGCGTGTTCGAGCGCTGCTTTTCGACTCCGTTTACGGTCAGCCAGAGATTAAGGGTCTGCGGATCGGGGATTTCGTCTGCAGTGACGATGCAAGGCCCAAATGGCGCGTAGGTGTCCTGCCCCTTTGAAAAGATCCATTGGCCTGCGCGCCGGTTGTCGCGGGCCGACACGTCGATCATGACCGAATAGCCAAAGACATGACGCAGCGCGTCAACCTTGGCGACGCGCCTTGCCGTCGTCCCGATGATAACGGCAAGCTCGACCTCCCAATCCAGCTGCTGGGTAATCCTGCCATTGTGCTCGATGGCCCCCCCCGGCCCGATGACCGTCGTCGGGGGCTTGGAGAAGATGACCGGCTGCTTGGGCAGGTCCCTGGCCGTATCGAGCGACTTTGCGCTTTCGGCGACATGCTCGACATAGTTCAGTCCGATACCGAAGATGTTCTTGCGTGGCCTCGGGATCGGAGCAAGCAACTTCACATTGGCTAGCGCCATCGCAGTGCCTGCCGAAAACTGCCCGTTGGCCGCGGCCAGACAGGCTTCCAGCATCTCCACGCCGGGTCGACCGCTATCGATCAACCCGAGCATCGTGTCTGGCAGGTCTTGGCCCCGAGACGTGGCCAATGACGCAACATCCACCACCAGATCGTCGACGATTACGCCCAGCCGCGCCGCGGCCTCGACGGACGCACGATAAGTCACAAGTCTCATATCATTCTTCCCTAGAGAAGCGGCTGGAAGCCGCCATTGTCGCCAAACGCCTGCTCCCGGTAGAGGCCAAGCGCGCGCATCACGGGCAGATCCGACAGGCAAAAGAGGCACGCATCGTCCCGATCCGAGCCATTCACATGTTCGTGCCAGGCCCAGGACGGGACGCAGAAGATATCGTGCTCCTGCCAATCGTAGCGCTTGCCGTTGATGATGGAATATCCGTTGCCCTTGGCGACATGATAGAGGCCGCTGCCGGTGTGACGATGCGCCTTGGTATGTTCGCCCGGGCGCAGCATTTGCATGCTCGCACCCATGGTTTGCATGACCGGGCCGTTGGTGACGGGATTGACATAGTCCATCAGCACGCCGTCGAACGGTGAACCGTCCGTACAATCCGCATACTTCACCAGGGATTCATAGGTGGGCGCCCACTCGTATTTGAACATCGGGCTGTAACCCTTGTTCCAGACCTGCCCGGCTGGCATCAATCCGGGATTGCCCCAGCTTTTGGTCATGTCGTCGACGGCAAAACCGACCGCCTGCGAAAGGTCGGGATGCACTTCGTAGAAATTCGCCTCCATCGCATTGACGAAGGGTATATCCAGGCCGTCCTGCCAGATACAGGGCGAGCCTGTAGCCTCGACGCCGTGCTCATGCCAGGTGCCATTCGGCGTCAGCACGAAATCATTCGCGCCCAACGTCATCTTGTGACCGTCGACGACCGTGTAGGCGCCGCTCCCCTCCATGATGAACCGGATGGCGGATGCGGAGTGACGATGGGCGCTCGCGACCTCGCCGGGGTTCATCACCTGAAGCCCGGCGTAGAGCCAACCCACGGCTGCCGCGACATCGCTGCGACCCGGATTGTTGAGATAGATCACGCGGCGGCCAGCCTTTTCCGGTGTTACGAGCTGCACGGATCGGAAAACATGCTCGCGAAGGTCTTTGTAGCGCCAAACGACCGGCACGGACTGGGATTTCGGCTCCCACGGCTCGATTTTATTCGCCACCGTCCAGAGCGCACCCGCGCTGAAGCGTTCGAGATCGCCATAATATGCCAGGAGCTCGGGCGTATCCTCGACATTGGCCCGCCCGACGACGTCCTCCCTGTGGTTCTCATGCGCTTTGGTCATCGAACCTTCCTCCTCGCTATCTGTTGATCGCCAGCATGGGTGAGGATATTTGCGAAAGCAACAAATATTTTCGAAAATATTTAGAATTGCCGATAAAGACCAAGATGCGCTACTGTTGCCCAAAACAAAGGACACAGCATGACACTTGCCGAAAAGGCCTACGCCGCTCTACGTCACGACATCATCCGAGGCGAGCTCGCTCCGGGGCGGCCTTTGCGGCTATCGGACCTGAGCGAGCGCTACGATATGGGTTTTTCGCCCCTCAGAGAGGCCTTGAACCGTTTGCAAGCAGAGCGGCTGGTAACGGCCGAATCCCTACGCGGCTTTCGCGTGGCGCCGCTTTCGCTTGCGGAACTGCACGATGCCGTAAACGTGCGCATCAAGATTGAAACCGACGCCCTGCGCGCCTCGATCAAACTCGGCACCGACGATTGGGCCGCAGGCATTGTTTCAGCGCTCTATGCGCTCAATCTGCAGGTCGGTCGAACGGGACCCGACGCCGATATCTGGACGCTTGAAGCACGCCATTATGCCTTTCATCGCGCCCTTCTGTCTGCCTGCGATTCACCTTGGACGCTCGAATTCTTCGAGCGCCTCTATGCGGCGACGGAACGTTATCGCATCCCTGTGCTGCTGGCTTCGGCGCAGCCGGCGGGACGCAATGTTCAGGCGGAACACAGCGTCCTTGCCGAAGCGGTCCTGGCGCGCGACACCGACAAAGCAACCGCTTTGCTGGAAGAGCATTATCGCAAGACGGTTGCTTATCTCTCGGAATTCGTTCGACAGAATAGATCTGATCTACATGTTGCTGGCGCGGCTGGATAAGCGGCCGACATACATCCTCTGGGAACCACTCCTCGTCCGTCAGCAATTCGATGCATCGATACCAACGCTGTATGGTATGATCATAACTATCCTTAGACGATTTCACATCGATATCGATATTCACGTCAATCGATAAACAAACATATTGGATCTCACATCCTATCCACCCTAGCTTGGCGTTGAGACGCGTGCGCGGACAGGCGATCCCTCGCAGCTATATCCAAGGCAGGGACAGGGAAAAAGAGGCAGCGCCTTTGTGCGCTGCAAGCAATGCTGCGCCGAGCGCGGTGTCTGGGCGCGCGTTGGCGATCCGTCCGAAGAGTTGGTTTTTGCGCTCGGGACGTCAGGATCAGTCCGGCCCGCAACCCCGGGCCAGCCCGTCCTCTACGACACGCTGGCGCTGAGAGCCACCGCGTGGCTATCCTCATGCAATCGATAGCGAATGATCCTGCCATCGCGAACCGTGAACTCGATGACGAACGACGACTCCACGACCTTGCCGGTCGACCGGATCGCAGAGGTCAGTTCGCCAACTATGACCGCCATCATGTCATCCGCCAAAATCCGCTTTACCTCATACTGGCGCGGCTCGACGCCACGGGCGAGTTCAGGGAAAAACGCGCGCACGGATTCTCTGGTCCGACGCTTGCCAGCCCATGGCACCAGGGCAGGATCGCCCGGAATGTGCCAATCCACATCCTCGGCGAAGAGATCGGCGATTGCCTCACTCGTTTCAGGCACGTCGGGGGAACCCCAAAAAGCGCCGACCCTTTCAAGATATTGTTCAGCCACTTGGCGCGGCGAGAGGAAAGATACCGTAACATTCGACATTGTGTTCTCCGTTTGGGCCGGCTGCGGCCGATTGAGCTATCTGGCCCGGGGATCAGTTCAGGACGACAGAAAGCGGTGTGACGACACAAGCTGGCCGCCTCGGGTCGGGTGTTTCGAAACCGGAAAACCCGCGCCTGGCGAAGACATCACGATCGGCCCCGTGAACCAGCAAAGCCTGGATGGGCACATCGGAATTCCCGATCGTAGCAATTTTGGTCACACCTAGTTTCACGGCCCCGATAGCTGGCTGATTGCCGTCTCCGTGTCTGCGCCCTCTGTATGAAGCGTCTCGATACATCCAAAAAGCCTATATTATTCGATAGCATCCATCGTGAAACCAGATGATCAGATGAGACGATCACCGTCTCCAATGCGGCAGATAATTAGTTGCTTGTGCTTACCGGGATTGGCGGTGATGTCGAAAATGGAAGGTGGACATGACAGATACATCGGCCTCACCTATGTTATTGAAGGATATCCATCCGCCGGGACGATATATGATTGAATCCATTACCCTTGATCAGATGCGAACGCTCGTGGCAGCCGTGGACGAGGGCAGTTTTTCCGCGGCTGGGCGCAAGATCGGGCGGGCACAGTCCGTCGTCAGCCAAACGATAGCGGGGCTGGAAACCCAGTTGAAACTAGTGCTGTTCGAGCGCGTCGGCCGCTATCCTGTGCCGACCGAAGCGGGAGCAGCGCTCGCAAGCGAAGCAAGGGCGGTACTGAGGCAAGCCGGTCAGTTCAAGGCCCGTGCGAGGGATCTTGCAAGCGGCATCGAGCCTGAACTTGCCATCGCCATTGATGCCACTTTCCCGATCCAGATCTTCACGTCGGCCATAACCGATTTCGAGGTAAGCTTTCCCGACACGCAGCTTCGGGTCTATGTCGAAAGCCTTGGCGCTGTCATCCAGCCCGTGCTCGAAAGGCGCTACTCCCTTGCCATATCTGGCGTCGTGCCGTTGTTCTCGCAGGAACTAGATCTGGAGCGCCTTCACAGCTTCAACCTGATCATGGTCGTAGCGCCATCACATCCACTCGCGCAGTTGAAGGCGCCCGTCCTGCGGGAGCAGCTTTCCGGCCATGTCCAACTGGTGCTCACCGACAGATCCAGCATGTCACAGGGCCGACAGTTTGGCGTCGTCGCTCAGAAGACATGGCTGCTTGCCGACCTGGGTGCAAAGCACGCCTTTCTCCTGGCAGGGCTCGGCTGGGGTGGCATGCCAGCCTGGATGGTCGAAGCAGACATCGCCTCGGGAAGGCTCGTTGAATTGGATGTGGAGCCAGCGGTATGGCAGGGCACCAAGCTCACAACAGCCTATGCATTGCATCGACGTGACACGCCGCCTGGCCCAGCGGGGCGTTGGCTCATTAATCGCATCCGCGCACATGCGCTCAGGTACCCGAACCTCGGCTGAACGCGACAGCCACGTCATCGCTACCATTCAGCGCGCTTTAGTTTAGAGCCGGAGACGATTTTGTGTGTCCTTCACCTAATGCGTCGACGCCCGGCGTCGGTCGATCCGATTGTAATTTCGATTTCCTCTGATCGAGGTTTTATTTTAGGAGGTCGGTCATCCACATCGATTACTCGAGATCACCAGGCCGCGACCGGCGGACTAATGGGATCTCGATCGAAGAACCGACAGACGGCAACGATCTTGTCTTCGGTCACGACGACAAAATCGGTGCTTGCATAGACCGGGGACCCTCCGAGCGGTTCTGCAACCCATTGGACACCGCCGCTATATTGGATGGCGCCTCATCATTCCACGGAGATCACCATGCGGGGCGAGGGCTACCGGCTTTGCGAAAAGGCTGGAGCGGCGCTTGAATCCAACGATACGTCGAGCCAGTGATGGGAGCAATTTCTCATGTCGCTTGACACCCCGAAGAGCAGTCCTCTTGAACTATAGCTGTTGAGCTGAGGGAGGATTTTGAGATGGTCGGGAATGCGCCGAGCCGAAACAAAATACCGCCCTGCGGATTTGGGTAGCGGAAGCGATAGCTCCGCAACCGACAGCGCTCTACCTCGCGACTCTCGAATGCACTGTTGACTAGGAAACCTTTCTGAATTAGTTTCCAAGTCAACAATGTTGGAGCACCAATGGCGACCATCTCGAAACTGACCGATCATACAGGGTACTGGATGCGAATGGTGTCCAACGCGGTCTCGCAGGAATTTGCCCGAAAGGTATCGGGGGAAGATGTGACCGTCGCGGAGTGGTCGTTCATGCGGGCGCTCTATGATTCAGAACCGATGGCCCCGTCAGCTCTTGCCGAGAAGATGGGCATGACCAAGGGGGCGATCAGCAAGCTTGCGGAGAGGCTGGTGGCCAAGGGACTGGTTGTGCGAGAGGAAAGCCAGAAAGACAAGCGCGCGCACAAGCTTTCCATGACAACGGAGGGCCGGGCTAAGATCCCGGCTCTGGCAGCGCTTGCCGATGAGAATGATGCAGAATTCTTCGATCTATTGACGAAGGAAGAACACGAAGCCCTCGACCGGATTCTAAAGGCTCTCGCCGAACGATGTGAGATTAAAGCAATCCCGGTGGACTAAACCTCACCTCAGCTTGCAACATAAATATGGAAGGAACCGCCATGGACGCGGAACACAGCTCTATTGCTCAAACCTGTCTGCATGCCGCCCACAACGGAAACCTGACCTTTCCGGAAATTGTCGGTAAACTGATTGCAGCCGGCTTTGAAGGCTACACGGTGGATTATCGTCGGAACTCACAAACTTACTACTTGCCTGATGGTGACAGCATCATGCTGGATATGCAGCCACCCTCGGGAAGAGTCGCCTCTGAATTCGATGCCGATGAGATCGAGCGTCTGGTGCGATGGGCTCAAGCGAACCTCGCGGATTATAGCTATGTTGCCTTCTGCGAGGGGGTGAAAGCGGCTGGGTGCGCGGGATACATCGTCTCATTTTCGGGCCGCCGCGTGGTCTACATAGGTCGCACTGCCGAGACCCATGTCGAACACTTCCCGAACTGACGGGAGCCCAACCACGACGCGCTCCGAACGACTGATCGGCACCCTCATCCCGACCACCTGCAGGCAGCTTGGTGTCGTCTTGACACAGGCGCTTGCCACGGCTGGCGCGTCTATCTCAAAGCGTTGACGCGAAGCGCCGCCCTTCGGCAGGAGATTGGCCATCTATCGAAAACAAAGGAGAGAGGAAGGCCGTTCCATCTGACGCCTGGATCAATGTTCATGATGCGGGCAAGTCTACAAGGCTGAAAGAAGCTGGCGATCGGACAGCTCGGGACACATGCAACAAGCCGACTTCCCGGCGACCGTCGGCCCGGACGGACACGATCTACGACAGCTGTCGTATTGTGCAGGCCCTGTAAACGAGTGATGGCTGGCAAATCTACGATCCACCGGCCGTTTCACGCGCTAGGCGGCGCGCGGCGGGAGGCTAACAATGAAGCAGGCACGGAAGCATCGCGGGATGACGGCCGGTCCGTTCGGCTGTTCGATGCGGGAGGGATCGTCACTGCAGCATACGAGCTCGCGGCTGGTGACTGGTGCCACGGGGACTACGGGTAGCGCGGCGATCTTGCGGCTCGGCATGAAGATGACCGCCAACCAGACGCCGCGCAACGCCATCATCGGCCGGAACGGCTTGTGATAGCGATCACCCACCTACTTGCAGCACCGGCAAGGTCTATGCCTTGCTCTTGATGGGAATCGAACCGACAACCCTGTATTGCGAAAGGGCGCCACAACCAAGTCCGCAATGATCAACCTCGAGATTTCGCCTAACGACTGATATCCGGTAGTGAAATCTCAACGAAGCCGCCACGTGCGCACTTACCCCAAATTCCTGCCATCGAAGTCGGACTGCGGCGATTGAGTGTATACTCGCAGGCTACAGATTTTCCAGATGACTGACTGCTGATTTCCCTCCAGATAAGTTGCTCCTTACCGTTGACGCGGCCTCTTATTATGTTGGTCGTGCCCGAGCGTGGCCACTTCATCGTAGCTTCAAAGGTGTTATAATCCCCAAGCGAGACGTTCGCTATCTGAAACGGAGAAATCGCTCTTCCGCTTCGGATCGATCCGAAGAAGCCGGCCTTTAATCTCTCGGCGAGCGCTCGATTTTTTGATTCCGCCTCATCGGACGCTTTGGTCCCGTTGGGAGGTTCCATGTCTGCGGCGAGAGCTGCTCTGAACATCGAAGCCGCATGCCTGCACATCGCGTCGGAAATTTTTCCGTGTTGATTTAAGTCATTTAACTGCTTTTGAGCATCTCGCTCAGAGGCTTTCTGGAGATCGTACGAAAGCCTATAACGCGAACCGTAAGTGAGAATACCAACGGCTATCCGGTTCTCCCAAGCTTCATGGTGCCGCTGATGTTGGCCGTCGCATTTTTGAACCAGCACCAAATTCGCGGCATAGTAGGCAAGCTGTGTCGCAGCGTCGACCGGGCCGCTTCTATTCGAACCCGGATTGTTCTCGAACAGATATGTCTTGTATGCCTCAGTTGCCTGGGCGATGGCGCAAGGCTGGGAAAGTAGTCCTGCGATCAAAATAGCCTTTTTTATCAAGTGAAGCCTCGATTCTTGAGTAGACCTCGACTGCAACCGAGAATATGCGCGTATTCCGTAAATTGACATGTCCTGGTCGGCACTTTTCACAGGTTGAATATCTGCTGGGGGATCACGGTTTTAACACCGTGTCGCTGGCAGTCTGCTGGCCACACCTTCGACGTTGCCGCTTCCATAAGCTGGCCGACGCCAGTCCCGCAGCCATTGCCACCGGGCCGCTGCACTTGGCTGTAACGCCACTTTAAAAATCACGGCCCGCAGCCCACAAATTTGGATCTGTAATGATGTGAAGGGATTAGGACCCGCGACCAGAATGGTGTGAACGCCTAGGGTCGATGGCGCCGGAATTGGGCACAGGGTCAGAAACAGACATGAATCTAGTCTCAGTCACGTATGGACAAAAGTCGTCCATACGTATATACAGCTATTGTCATGACAACAAGGGTGTCACATGCTCAGTATCCGAGATTCGGAAGTTCGCATCTTGGCGGAAACCGTTATGCGCAAACGTGGCGCCTCCAACCTGACCGCGGCTATCAAGCTTGCGTTGCAGCACGAGATTGAGCGGGCTGACGAAGCTGTGCCCTTGAAACAGCACGTCGCAGAGATCCGTGCACGAGCACTTGCCAAGGCAAAGCTCCCACCTGCCCCACCCTTAACGAAAGAGGAACGTGACGCACTGTGGGGTCAATGATGTTCATCGAGACCTCTGCCTTCGTCGCCATCCTTGCCGGAGAGCCGGAAGCCGATATCTACTTGGACGCTCTCGATGGCGCCGCACAGCGGCAAACTGGCGCGCATGTCCGGCTTGAGGCGACCATCAATCTGGCGCGTATTCTTGGGCTAGAGGTCCTCGATGCCCAAGAGATGTTTGACGCTTTTCTTCAAGCGGCCAAAATTACCGTGATTCCAATCACCGATGCCATCGCCCGGCGCGCGGTGGAAGCCTTCGCTGTATACGGCAAGGGAAAGGGCCATCCCGCCCAACTCAACTTCGCCGACTGCCTATCCTATGCTTGCGCGGATACTCTCAAGATGCCGATCCTGTTCAAAGGGCGTGACTTTGTAGAAACGAATCTCAAGAGCGCTCTATCCAGCGAGAGCTGAGCCGCTTCCATCGAGCAACCGTTCAACTTATACCGAGTGAACGTGCCCGGGGAGCCGCAGCGCCGCCAACATTCGCTACAACACCAACGGCCTAAAGGTTCGGAACGTAAGCGCGATTTTCCATGCGCATTGACGGCCTGACCGGTGAACCGCCCTCGGATCTGTAGTGATTATTCCGGCTCTGTTAGGCGGCGGCAGAGGCTTTGGAGAAGTTGATCGGCAACAGGTCACCTATGTCGGCCGCTTCCGTCCGCTGCGGCAACTCGGTGAGCACGTGGCGCAGCCATGCCAGCGGATCGACGCCACAGGCGCGGCAAGTGAGCATCAGACTGTAGATCACGGCACTGGCCTTGGCTCCATCGGCGGTGTCGCTGAACAGCCACGATTTTCTTCCGGTCGCAAAAACTCTGATCTCGCGTTCGAGAACATT
>JUHI01000028.1 GCA_000799755.1 Martinezella tropici | reverse complement strand
GAACGGGCGGTGTCACCCGCGAGCCGCTTCTTGCCCGCTTCGAGGAATTCCTTCGACCAGCTATAATACAGGCTCTCGGCGATCCCTTCGCGGCGGCAGATCGCAGCGATGCTGTCTTCGCCACGCAGGCCTTCCAGCACGATGCGGATTTTATCCTCGGCTGAATGGTGCTTGCGCGTCGCCCGGCGGATATCCTTGATCGTCTTTTCGGCCGCCGATGTCTGCGGCCCGGTTTTCTGTCTCATCTTCGCTTCCTTTGATAGAGCTACGATGAGCCGAAAATCCTCTCTTCTCAATTAAACCAATTCTGTCTCAAGGGCGCTGATGTCGGACATTCGACATAGCGGCTACCTTCTCGCGACGTTTCGAATATGCTTTTCGGACGCCGACTGGTTTTGCGTTTAGGAGCCTTGCAGGCAACAGTGATCGGTGCGGAATTTATTTGCATCATCTGAAGCTCCTATTGTTCGTTAGGCGAGGATGCTGGCCATCCTCGGTCAAGCTGAAATCGCGGTCTCAATTGCATGTTCTGTCTTGCAAGGTCTCAAGGCAGATTGGCTTGACTGCGGTGAGCAGGGGCAATGTGCATATCCGCCAAGAGCTTAGCCATGAATGCCAGCTTTGATGCGTTCTGCAGGCCGATGGCTCGGATCGGCCAACCGCAGAGGAGGAGCGGTCGAGATAATTCGACGTCTTCCCCTTTGATGGGAGAAACTTCAGCGATTGAATGCCCCGTTTCTGCTTGCGCGGTAGGTCCAGGAGATCAGACCGTCGCGTAGGCAGCGCCGAGCAGTCCGTTGAGTTGTTGCAACGCGGGAAGCGGGTGGCCGTCATGGTTGGGGATCTCCAGAACCGCGATTTTAGCCTTCATAGCTTGCTGGACGAGGTCAGCCGTATTGCGGCCTCCGGGAAAAGCCATGACCAGTGTCGATCGGCTGTCATTCAGCATGAATTGGCTACGAAGGTGCTCGGCCTTACTGCCGTATAGTTCCCAATTTGGGGGATAGCGGACCACTGGAACGCCTGCTCGACGCGCCCATCCTTCGGCGATGATACCCGTTCCGGTCATATTGCCATGTATGAGAACCGAGATGGGGCTTCTCCAGTGCAAGGCGATAAGCGCCCGCTGTACTAGTTCGGCATCCTCATAGTGACGCCCTCCACAGACTAAAAGACGCATGGTTACTTCTTCTCTGAGCGGGTTGGATTGGTCTTCGATGCGATGTCGTGTTCCCCTAAGCCGCGATAATCGGCTCGGCTTCTTGAATCACAGCTCGCTATTGCGCCGCCTTTTTTGGGCAGCTTCCCGGTGATCCCTGTCACGGCACTCCGTCGCTGCATCTCAGCCCAAACATCTTCAGGCCGAATTCCCAGGCGATGCCAAAGAACAACGAGATGGTAGAGAAGATCTACACTTTCGCTAACCGTCGTATCCGTCCGCTTTCTCACCGCTTCCAGGGCGACTTCCGCCGCCTCCTCGACGACCTTTTGCGATAGTTTACGCAAGCTGGACTGCATCAGATGGGCGGTACGAGGGTTTTGCTTTGATGTTACATGATCCAGGGCGTCATAGAGTTGATCTAGCGCAGGAACGGGAGAAGCCGCTGGGCAAGCGCTGGCGTGGGTTGCCGAGGTAGCGGGTCGCAATGTTAGAATGGCGTTCATGACGCATGTCCTTGTTGATTGATTGTCACTGCGGACGATGACAACAGGTCGTACTCGCTGGCTCATCTGTCGGACAATCGACCGCGAACTGTTCTTGAGCGATCGAGTAGCCTGGCAGCCAACGTGCGACGAGGCGTCCATCCGGCGCCTTGCTCCAGCGCATCTCGAGTTTTGAAGCCGGCGAAGTTTCGGCAGACGACAGCAAATCTCCGGCAAACCGAAGCAGTCTTGGATAAGGACGGGCGAAAATAGGCGATGCGTCTCGCCAATAGGAAGTAAGAAGAGCGGCCACGGCCACCTCCTTCGGTTCAAGCGGTTGCTCAAACCCGGGTGGCCTGTCCAAACAAGCTCAGCAGCGTCGTGCTGGCCCTGTTACGGTATCAGAACCGACCCAGGCGACGAGATAACCCAGCCAAGCATGCATCGTAGGCAGGTTACGCCTACTGTCGCCCTCGGAGGGTTCGTTTCTAGATCGCGGGTTCATTTGATCCCTTGCTGTTAACAATCCTGGTTTGGTCTACAATCAGACTAGACCGCAAGCGGCCGCCGCAACGACTTACGCTGTGCGCCGCCAACATACATATCCCCGTGGGTGTGTTGCAATTATACTGAAGTATCGCGGACGTGGTTGCTGGTGCAGAAAGCTCGCGAAAATTGAAAATTGTTGCATAAGGGTGCCTCGCTGGAAGGGAAGGCTTGATACGCTCAGGCGGGAATTTGTCACCGATCGGGACCACAGAGATCTCAAACGTCTGAAGATGGCAGCCGGCGATAGGACTAACGGGATGATAATGGAGTTTCTGAATTAATTTGTATAAGACAAGCGTCCAATGTCGGCCTTCCGTCTTGCTTGCAGCGTCTGATGTGAACGGTTCAAGAAGCCGGAAAGGCGATACAGGAGGATAGCTCGCCTAACAGCTCTAACCCGCAGTAACTTATGATTGCCGTCGAAGAATTGTCTATTTCGCCCAGCAAAACGTAGCTCCACAATGAGGCCTTGTCTCGCCCCGATAACCAAGCAGCGGTCCATATCTCATCAAGGGCTTGTTTATTGAGTGATCGGAATAGGGGCTGCTTCAGCCTAATCTCCATGTCCTGAACGAGCGCCTCCATAGGATGGCGGCCGGTCTTGCGGGTAGCGGCTGACGGATTTTGGGCTAAGCCAGCGCGGGTTATCGCAGATAGTGAATATGGGGTCGGGAGTGATAAGGAGAGGTTTCGACCCTGGCCTCAACGGAAAATACGTTCCGCAGCAGATCCTCGCTCAAAACCGCTTCCGGTGTGCCGGAGGCGACGATCCTGCCTTGCTGCATGATGATCAATTCGTCGCAGAACATCGCGGCATGGTTGAGATCGTGAAGAGCGATGATGCTGGTGACGGGCAGGCTGGCAACCAGCCGCATCAGGCTGATCTGGTGCTGGATGTCGAGATGGTTGGTGGGCTCATCGAGGATCAGTTCCTTCGGCGCCTGCGCCAGGGCGCGCGCGATATGAGTGCGTTGTTTTTCGCCGCCCGACAGGCTCTGCCATCTATCATTGCGTTTCGCCCGCATGCCGGTGCGTTCTAGGGCGTCTTCGACCGCTGCGTCATCCACTGACGTCCAGCCGGAAAACATCGATCGATGTGGAAACCGGCCGAGCTTTACGACGTCGATGACCCTGAGATTGGCATTGGTGGTGCCGTGTTGCTCCACGAAGGCAACGCGGCTTGCGATTGAGCGACGGGGTATCCGCTGTAGATCTTTCTGTTCGAGGGTGACACGACCGGAATTCGGCCGTTTCAAACCGGCAAGCAGGCGCAGGAGCGAAGTCTTGCCGGAGCCGTTGGGCCCGAGCAGGCCTAGCATCTTGCCAGCCGGCACCTCGAACGAGACCCTGTCAAGTATGATCTTCGCGCCGATTTTCCAGCTTATATCGTCGGCCCTGATGCTCATGATGCCCGCTGGAACCGGTAAAGAATGATCGAGAAGAAGGGAACGCCCACCAACGCCGTGACCACGCCGATCGGCAGAACCTGCTGGGGGACGAGGGCGCGCGAAGCGATATCCGCCAGCACCATGAAAATCGCTCCGACGATGGCGCAGGCCGGCAACAGCCGAATATGGAGCGGCCCGACGAAGAAGCGCGCCGCATGCGGCACGACGAGGCCGACAAAGCCGATCGAACCGACCATACTGACGATCGTTGCCGTCATCATCGCGGTCAGCGCGAAGAGCCCGATCCGCGCCCGCCCGACGTTGACGCCGAGAGACGAGGCGGCCTCATCGCCAAAGGCGAAGGCATCGAGCACGCGTGCATAGAGCAGGCAGGCTGCGAGCCCGAAGCCGACGATGGCCGCCACGAGCATGAATTCCGGCCAGCGAACGCCTCCGAAACTGCCGAGCAGCCAGAACATCACATCCCGCGCCTGCTGTGCGTTTCCGGACGTCGTCACGACATAAGAGGTCGCTGCGTTGAAGAGCTGGGAGGCGGCAACGCCGGCAAGGATCGTGCGATCGGCACCGCCTCGCGTACCGTTTGAAAGCAGAGCGACGAAGAAAAAGGCTGCAAATGCGCCGGCAAAGGCCCCGGCCGAAAGGGAAACTGCGCCGGCACCGATGTTAAGTATGACGACGGCGACTGCGCCCGTCGACGCGCCAGCCGAAATGCCGAGCACATAGGGTTCGGCAAGCGGGTTGCGGAGGAGCGACTGCATGATTGCTCCCGAGAGTGCCAGTCCGGCACCGCAGAAAGCTGCGACCAATGCCCGGCTTAGGCGATAGTCCCAGATCACCGTCTCGTGGATGCGGTTGAGTTCGATTACAGTCCATCCCAGCCTGTTGGTGATGGCATAGAAGGTCGTCGAAAGCGGTATCGGCAGGTCGCCGATACCGACGCTGATACCGATGGTCAGACTGATCGCCGCAAAGGAGGCAAAAAGCAGCAGGCAGATGACGGCCAGCTGCTTCAGAGGTCGATAAGTGTCGGTCACTTCGCGAGACCAAGCGCCTTGAGCTGCTGGGCGACCTGTTCGGCGCCATAGATCGTCCGTATGGTCGGGTTCATGGCCTGTCCGTCCATCACGACAATGGCCTTATTCTTGACGGCGGGGAGCTGGCTGACGGCGGGATCTGTGGTGAGAAACTTGATCTTGGCTTCCGGTTTGTCGAGCTCCCAGCGATTGCGATCGAGGCTGGCAACGACGATGACATCCGGGTTGGCCGCGATGATGCTTTCCCAGCCAAGCGTCGGCCATTCCGCTTCCGCGGTAATCGCATTATGGCCGCCAAGCAGATCGGCGATGAAGCCCGATGCACTGTTCTTGCCGCCGAGATAGGCATCGGAAGAGGGTGACTGGCTGGAAAACCAGAAGACATAGGAGAGCTGCTTGCCGTCCTTTGACACCGTTGAGCGTAGCGCTGCTTCGCGCGCCTTGAAATCTGCAATCAGGGCCTGGCCGCGATCGGGTACATTGAAGATCTGCGAGAGTTCGTCGATCTCCTTGTAGAGGAGGTCCATATTCCAAAGCTGGGAGCGGCTGCCATACTGGTCCTTGACCACGGCGGTGCTGAGGCAAGTGCTCGGCGACAGATAGGTGGGGATGCCGAGCTTTTCAAAGTCCTCGCGCTTGGCGACCTTGCTGCTCGGCCCCATCAGGCTCGGCAGTGCGGCAGCGACGAAGTCGGGGTTTTGCGAAAGAACCGATTCAAAGGTCGGGAATTCGACGGTCAGCAGCTTGACCTTGGCGTTGGCCTCGGCGAGCTGCGGCAAAACCTTGCTCGGCCAAAACGCAGTGCCGGCCATCTTGTCCTCGAGACCGAGCAAAAGGAGGATCTCGGCGCTATTCTGTCCGAGCCCGATTGCGCGCTCCGGAGCCTTCTGGAAGGTGACCTTACTGCCGCAATTGTCGATGGTAAGAGGATAACTGGTCGAAGCGGCAGAGGCAGCCGTTGTGGCAAAGCCGAGTGCTGCGCAAACAGCTGAAATGGCCAAAACTGATTTCAATATGGTCACGGAAAATATCCTGGTGGTTCAGTGAATTCCATCGCATTAAAGCGTCTGCGGCCGTATAGCCTTGCTAGTCCGTCAAAAACAAGAGAAATAAAGTCATATTATATGACGACTTGAAAATGACGTGAAGAAGTCGCAGCAGCAGCTACTTCTTCAGCCAACATCATGTGCGAAATTCCGTGGCCCGTGGAATCACGTCACATTCCGCTCCTGTGTAGAAGCGTCCTTTTCAATCGGTGAATATGTCCGGCGCCGATGCCGCAGCAGCCGCCGACCATCGTCGCGCCAGCGTCAACCCAAGAGCAGGCGAAGCGCGAATAGGCGTCGTCGTTCAGATCCTCTCGGGTTGCGTGAAGGCCCTCGTTGGCGGCCGACTCGCCTTGTTCGCCTTCGAACGCATTGGCATAGACGCCGATCTGCAAGTTATTGCCGCTGCGCTTGAAAACGTCAGCTGCGGCATTGACGGCCTCGCGCATGACTTCCGGCTTACTGCAGTTGAACAGGAGTGCGCTCGCACCCGACGAGGCGGCCCATTGCGCCGCATCCTCTACGGCTTCGCCGGAGCGAAGCCTGGGCGAAGCGCCATTCTTTTGTGCGGCATCATCCGCCAGCGTGAAGGAGATCCAGAGCGGCTTGCCGGTTTCAGCGACTGCGGTGCGAACCGCCTCTGCCTCCGCGATCAGGCTGAGGGTTTCACCAAGCCAGACGTCGACGTGAGGATCAAGGTTTTCGACCAGGACCTTGAGATAATCCTGTACTCGTGAGGGATCGAAATTCTGCGGCTCATAGGAGCCGAAGATCGGGGGCAGCGAACCGGCGACCAAGATCTTTCGATCCCCGCAGGCGTCCGCGGCATTGCGCGCCAGCTGTCCCGAAAGGGCGATGAGATCGGCTCCTTCTTTCCAGAAACGCTCCTCGCCAATGTGGAAAGGGACGAGCGCGTAGCTGTTCGTTGTGATGACGTCCGAGCCGGCGGCGATGAATTCGTCATGGACCTGCCGGACGATCTCCGGCGAATTGACGAGCGCGAGCGCCGACCATTCCGGCTGCTTCAGTTCCGCGCCGAGACGCAGCAGTTCGCGGCTCATGCCGCCATCGAGGATCAAGAGTCTGCTCATGAATGGAATCTCCAGAATGGCTCGGATCTGCGGAGAGGTTTGTTCTCTCCTTCGTGCCGTGGGTTAGCGCCGCACCGGCACCTGAGCTTCGAGAAAACGGAAGCTTCGCGCGATGATGGCTGTAAGGATGAGATAGAAAACGGTGACAACGATCAGCGGTTCGTAGACGAGCAGCGTGTCCTGGCGAACTTTGGTGGCAACGGCGTAGAGATCCATGACCGTCACGGTGAAGGCGAGCGGCGTTGCCTTCAACTGCATGACGATTTCGCCGCCGATCGTCGGCAATGCGATGCGAATGGCGCGGGGCAGCCAGATGCGCCGGGTCAGCGTGAGGGGGCGCATGCCGAATGCGCGGCCCGCTTCCAGCTCGCCTTTCGGGACGGCAAGCAAGGCGCCGCGCAGAACCTCCGCTTCGTAGGCCGCATAATTCAGCGTGAAGCTGACGGCCGCAAAGAAGAAGCCTTCGCGCAGGACAGGCCAGAACAGGCTCTGCCGGATTCCCGGGATCATCGGCAGAAGGGAACCGACACCGTAGTAAAGCAGCCAGAGTTGTATCAGCAGCGGCGTGCCGCGAAAGAAGGTGCAGTAGCCGCGGGCAAGGGTTCGAAGAAGCGGGCCGCCACTGACCTGGGAAAAGGCAAGGCCGATTGCGATGACGAAGCCGAAGACGACGGAGATCGCAAGCAGCGACAGCGTCTGCACGGCTCCCGTCAACAGCAACGGCCAATAAGATGATATCCATGAGAAGGTCATGCCGGCACTCCTCACGCGGGCTTCGGTTGGCCGCGCCGCACCCGCCGCTCGACCAGATTGAACAGGGCATTCGAGACGAGGGTGAGGGTGAGATAGATGAGGGCGGATGCCAGGAAAAAGATGAAGTAGTGCTTGGTGCTCGCACCGGCGAGACGTGTGGCGAGAGCCAGTTCCTGATAGCCGACCACCGCGACGAGAGCGCTGTCCTTCGTGACCGACATCCACAGATTGGCAAGGCCCGGCAGCGCGTTCGGCAGCAAGGCAGGCAGGATGATGCGGCGGAAACGCAGGCGCGGCCCCATGCCGAAGGCCTTTGCCGCCTCGATCTGTCCGACGGGGATCGCAAGGATCGCGCCGCGCAGCACTTCCGTCATATAGGCGCCCTGCACGAAGCCGAGCACGGCGACCGCCACAGCAAAGCCGTTCAATTCGAAGGCGGGCAGATTGAGCATGACCAGGAGCCGATTGAGGCCATCCATCCCGGCATAATAGAGCCCGACGATCAGGATCAGCTCGGGAACGGCGCGAATGGCGGTCGTATAGAGCTCGAGTAGGAGGCGGAGCGGCCTTATGTCGGAAAGCTTGCCCAAGGCACCTCCGGTACCAAGGAGAAGGCCTATCAGAAACGCGCCGGCGGAGATGGCGACCGTAGAGACGGCACCGGTCAGGAGCACGCCACCCCATCCGGGTGGATAGGGGGAGAGCAGGTCCAGAATGCCTTGTTGGGAAGTCGCCATCGCCGCGATCGTTTACTTGGCGCCGTAGATGTCGAAATCGAAGTATTTCTTGCTGATTTCGTCGTATTTGCCGCTAGCGCGAACCGCGGCGATCGCGGCGTTGAGCTTTGCCTTGAGCGCGGTGTCTTCCTTGCGAAGGCCGCCGGAAACGCCGGCTCCGAGGATTTCCTTGTCGTCGGCTACGTCACCCATCTTGGCGCAGCAATCCTTGCCGCCATCGCTCTTCAGGAAGGCGTCGAGAGCAAGGGAATCGCCAAAGACATAGTCGATGCGACCGGCGGCAAGATCCTGAAATGCTTCGTCGAGCGTCTGGTAGGTCTTTTCTTCCGCGACCTTGGCAAAGTATTTCTTGTAATATTCCGACTGGATGGTCGACACCTGAATGCCGATGGTCTTGCCCTTGACGTCGTCTGCGGTTGCGCCTGGCCTCTGGTCCTTCGGACCGATCAGCGTGCTGGGCGTGTTGTAATATTTGTCGGTGAAATCGATGACCTTCGAGCGCTCGGCGGTATTCGACATCGATGACCAGATGACATCGAACTTCTTGCTCTGGAGAGCCGGGATAAGGCCATCCCAGGAAAGCTCAACGATCGAGCACTTCTCCTTCATCTCATCACAGACAGCGTTCATCATGTCGATTTCCCAGCCCTGCCATTTGCCGGAAGCGTCCTTGGCAAAGAATGGCGGATAGGATTCATTCATGATGCCGAAGCGAATTTCCGCATGGGCTGTCATGGAGGAGAGCGTAAGGGCAAGTCCGGCAAGCAAGGTGGACATAAGTCTCATGTAAGGGATTCTCCTAACGGTATTGTCTACGAGTGGGTATGGATCAGGCCGGCAGCAGGCCGGTGAATTCGCGGCAGCGGGCGCTGAGCGGGGCGTCGAAGACCTGCGCGGGCGGCCCTTCCTCCTCGATGCCTCCCTGATGCAGGAAAAGGACGTGGTTCGAGACATCGCGGGCAAAGCGCATCTCATGCGTGACCAGCAGCATGGTTCGGCCCTCCTCGGCGAGGTCACGGATGACCTTGAGGACTTCGCCGACCAGCTCGGGATCAAGTGCCGATGTCGGCTCGTCGAAGAGCATCACGGCGGGGTCGATGCAAAGTGCGCGAGCGATCGCTGCTCTTTGCTGCTGACCACCGGAGAGAAAGGCCGGATAGATGTCTCGCTTGTCGTAGAGCCCGACTTTGTTGAGAAGTGCCTCAGCCTTCTCGATCGCCTCGTGACGGGGAATGCCCAAGACATGCACCGGGGCCTCGATGATGTTTTCGAGGACGGTCATGTGGGCCCAGAGATTGAAGCTCTGGAATACCATGCCCAGCCCGCTGCGGATGCGCTCGATCTGCCGCCAGCTTTTCGGCTGCATCTGTCCATGACGTCCCCGCCTCAGGGCGACTTCCTCGCCATTGACGACGATGCGGCCGCGATCAGGCATCTCGAGCAGGTTTATGCACCGCAGAAACGTGCTTTTCCCGGAGCCGGACGAGCCGATGATGGAAATCACGTCCCCTTGATTGGCGGTGGTTGAAACGCCCTTGAGGACCTGATGTGACCCAAAGCTCTTGTGGAGATCTTCCACACAAAGCGCCTGGGAGGACAGCGCTGTCATATATAATTCCGATGAAAAACAATTTGCGGAGAATATCGCGAAGGTGAGCCGAATTTGCGCGCAATTTCAGATCATTTTGCACAAAAGATGCAAAAATATATTCCATACGCCTCTTTTGTGATAGAAAGGAGATGTCGTCAGGTGATTTCACCGGCCGGTCGAAGGAGTGGGAATGGAAAACCTGGATCGTTTTGATCGCGATATTCTCGATATCGTCCAGCGCAATTGCCAACTCACGGCCGAAGCCATCGCCGAGGAGGTCGGCCTTTCGACCTCCGCCGTGCAGCGGCGCGTGAAACGGCTGCGCGAGGATGGCATCATCAAGGCGGAAATTGCGGTCATCGACCGCAAGGCGAGCGGGACGCCGATGGTATTCATCGTCGGCATGGAGATCGAACGCGACAATTACGATGCGCTTGCCAAGTTTCGCGTTTGGGCGGAAAAGCAGGATCATGTCCAGCAGGTCTATTATGTCACGGGCGCAGTCGACCTCATTGCGATCGTAACCGCGCGGGATGTCGAACATTACGATGACATCGCCGCCGTGATCATGGCCGAGAATCCACAGATCCGGCGCATGCATACGAATGTGGTGCTGCGCGACGTCAAGCTTGGACTATTCGTGCCGCTGGCAGACGGGAACGATAGGAGTCGGTAAGGCGCCTGTCGCGGATCGCGCTCATGCTAATGATAAGTAGAGAAATAATTGACGGGCACGTCGCGCCCGTCTGCCATTCCTATGGGCGAAAGCGAAAGGGCGCTATCCCTTGGACATGTCCAGGGGTGGCATTACATCCGCGTTCAACGGGCTGACATAGGGGGTGCGGGCTGTCTGTTCGGACAAGGCGGCTTTTGCACTTTCCATCAGTATTGGATCGGTTATCGCAGCAAGTCCCGTTGCCGCCATTGCCTTTGCGGCATGCACCATCGCTTTATGCGCGGCCGGCATCTTGCCCTGAGTCACCACCTGCCACGTATGAAACGGCGTACCGATCGCAACCGTCGGCGCGTGAACCTGAACCGTCGGGACGACCCAGCTGACATCACCAATGTCCGTCGATCCGATCAATGGCTTGCGGTTCGTGTCTTGCGGCGTCAGGAAGGTCGCGAGCGGCTCGTCAGTTGCCGGCATTCCGATAGCCCGATATACAGCCGCGATATCGGCATCGGACAATGTGTCCTGAATTTTCCTCGCAAATGCCCGGTCTCCGTCGTCGAAAGACGGTACACCCAGTTCGTCCATCGCATTGTAAAGAGCCTGTTCGAGCGGTTTGTTGCCCAAGGTGTTGGAGACTGCGCTGACGATCTTCATCTCGACGCTGGTCTCGGTCATCAGGGCGGCTCCCTGGGCAATCTTGTGGACCCGTTGAACCAACTCGAGCATGTCCTGCAGTTCCATCGCGCGTATCGAGTAGCGGACGCGCGCATTGGCCTGGACTACGTTGGGAGCGATGCCGCCAGCGTCCAGTATGGCCGAATGAACGCGGGCATCGGAAGGCATATGTTCGCGCATGTAGTTCACGCCGACGCTCATCAGTTCGACGGCATCCAATGCGCTACGACCCAGATGCGGGGTGGCTGCTGCATGTGAGGCCCGCCCTTTAAAGATGAAATCGGCGCGCGTATTGGCCAATGACAATGGTGGCGCCACCTCCCAGAAGCTGTATGGATGCCAGGAGATAGCCACATCGACATCATCGAAAGCGCCCTCGCGCACCATGAAGGCCTTGGCCGCGCCGCCTTCCTCCGCCGGGCATCCATAGTAGCGCACGCGGGCCGTAATACCTTTTTCCTTCAAGAAGGCGGCCAACCCGACCGCTGCGAGCATGGCGCCGGAACCGAGCAGGTTATGACCGCAACCATGACCGTGTCCACCTGCCTCGACAGGCTTGTGCTCGGCAATTCCCGCCTCCTGGCTGAGGCCAGGCAACGCATCATATTCTCCGAGGAATGCAATGACAGGCCCGCTCTCGCCAATTTCTCCGACGAGGGATGTTGGAATTCCGGCCAAGCCTTCTTTCACGCGAAAGCCTTGATGCAGGAGCTCGGCCTTGTGTTCCGCGGCGGAACGCAGCTCGGTATAGCAAACCTCCGGCATCCCCCAAACGCGATCACTCAATTCGATGAGCCGCTGTTTGGCTCCATCGATTTTCGACCAAAGCTCCTGACGGTCATTCACACTCATTTGCAGCTCCGATTTTGTCAGTCCTCCGGATTGCCTGGCATCACGAAGGTACAGTTCGCGTAGCATCTTATGCTCGCGAGATTTTCGACATGCAATCGTTTTGAGCCGCTGGCTCCGGGCGGGTGGTGAGAATGCTTCCGTGGCAAAGGCCCCCTGGTTGCGAGATGCCGGCTTTCTCGACCGATCGGGTTTACCTTGCCAGACGCCGTCAATATCGAGCAAGCCGCGACGCAGTCTGCGGAGATGCGCATCGCCCAATCGCGAGTTCTTCACGTCATCGAGGGGCGTTGAGACAAGCGGGGCCGCACACATTGTTTCGGGTGCTCGCAACAATGCATCGCGTGAAGGCAAGTCGGTGGCGCTTTACAAAACGAACTAGTTCGTACATTATTGACAGTGAGGAGTGACGGGTGCTGCATCGTGCGGCATCGATGACTGTCGGGATGATCACGGATGCCTTGTAAGCGGGTGCAGGCGGAGGCCGGACGCATCTGGTTTCGGCACTCCTTTGACATTCGAATGCTCTGGGGAGGAATGACCATGAAAACACAAATCGAACATAAGACACCCAAGCGCGCGGCTCTTGCGAGCTGGTTGGGAAGTGCCGTCGAGTATTATGATTTCTTCGTATACGGCACGGCGGCGGCGCTCATTTTCCCAAAAATCTTCTTTTCGGCGGAAGACCCGCAAACGGCGGCGATCGCCTCCTTCGCGACCTTTGGCGTTGCCTATATCATGCGGCCGCTGGGCGCCGTCGTTCTCGGCCATGTCGGCGACAAGTTCGGCCGCAAGAAGGTGCTGACCTTCACGCTGCTTCTCATGGGATTTTCGACCTTCATCATCGGTTGCCTGCCGACCTATGATCAGGCCGGCATTCTGGCGCCGATCCTCCTGGTTCTGGCGCGATTGCTGCAGGGCATCTCGGCGGCCGGCGAGCAGGCCGGAGCTAGCTCGATGACGCTGGAGCATGCGCCTGAAAATCGGCGCGCCTTTTTTACCAGCTTCACATTGAGCGGGACGCAGGCGGGGCTGATCCTCGCAACATTGGTCTTCATCCCGCTTGGAAAGCTCGATGAAGCCGCGTTGATGTCGTGGGGCTGGCGCATTCCGTTCTTTCTGAGCTTTGTGGTTGTCATTGTCGGGTTCTGGGTTCGCCGCACGCTCGCCGAGACACCGGCTTTCCTGGAGGAGACAAAGAAGGGCGAGGTGGCAAAACTGCCGCTCGTCTCGCTTCTCACCAATTACTGGGCCGATGTCCTGCGCATCATCTTTGCAGCGTTGATTTCGGTTGTCAGCACGATCTTCAGCGTTTTCACGCTGTCCTATGCCGTCAACACCATGCACATCGATCGCTCGACGATGCTGACCGTTCTGGTGCTTGCCAATATCGTGGCGCTCGGCGCCATCCCGGCATGGGCGATCCTTGCGGATCGCATCGGCCGCAAGCCTGTGTTCATCTTCGGCGCCATCGGCTGCGCCGTGCTGATCTGGCCCTATATCTGGGCCATCAGCCAGAATAACCTCTTGCTCGTCTTCGTCCTCGGCATTCTGCTCTCGGGCGTGGTCTACAGCGCATCGAACGGCATCTGGCCGGCACTCTATGCGGAAATGTTCGATACCCGCGTGCGCCTGTCCGGCATGGCGGTAGGCACCCAGATCGGCTTTGCGCTGGGTGGTTTCGCACCGACGATCAGTGCGGCCGTGATGGGCACCGGCCCTATGGGATGGGTGCCGGTTGCCGTGTTTACCTCGATCACAGCCCTGATTGCTGCAGTTTCTGCGGCAACCGCAACGGAGACATACCAGACGCCGATCGATCGACTCGGCAGGGATGAGCGACGCTTGGCGGCGTCTGTTCGCCACGCTGATCGGACGGTCTAGCTGTCGCGTCTGATCTTGATGTCGATAACATGTCGTGATCGCGGATGAGTTTGTTGAAAATCGCCAAGTGGATGGGATAAAACGATGAAAGCCTCGATTGCGACTGTTTCGATCAGCGGCGACCTCAAGGAAAAGCTTCAGGCCATCGCCAATGCAGGCTTCGATGGCGTCGAGATCTTCGAGAATGATTTCCTCGCCTTTGATGAATCGCCGCGTCAGGTGGGTCGGATGGTCAGGGATCATGGGCTGGAGATCACGCTCTTTCAGCCCTTCCGGGACTTCGAAGGCATGCCTGAACCCTTGCGCGGTCGGACCTTCGATCGCGCCGAACGCAAGTTCGACCTGATGCAGGAGATGGGGACCGATCTCGTTCTCGTTTGTTCGAATGTTTCGGCCGTGGCGATGGGCGGGATCGACCGTGCCGCGGCCGATTTCTTCGAGCTCGGCGAAAGAGCGGCCCGGCGCGGCCTGCGTGTGGGCTATGAGGCGCTTGCCTGGGGACGACACATTCACGATCATCGCGACGCCTGGGAAATCGTCCGCCGTGCCGATCACCCGAATATCGGCCTCATTCTCGACAGCTTTCATACGCTTTCGCGCAAGATCGACGTCAATTCGATCCGGTCTATCCCGAAAGAGAAGATCTTCATCATCCAGCTTGCAGATGCTCCGTTGATCGACATGGACCTCCTCTATTGGAGCCGCCATTTCCGCAACATGCCGGGGGAGGGCGATCTTCCCATGCTCGAATTCATGAAGGCCGTGGCGGCGACCGGTTACGACGGCTATCTGTCGCTGGAGATTTTCAACGACCAGTTTCGTGGCGGCTCGCCGACCGCGATTGCCGTCGATGGCAGGCGTTCACTCATTTATCTCGGCGATCAGGTGCGTCGCGCGGAAAGCAGCAGCCTTACCTTACCGCCTATGCCTGCCCGCGCAGAAGTGGACGGTATTGCCTTCGTCGAATTTTCCGTCGACGAGGCGGAAACATCCGTTCTTTCCGATCGGTTGCGGTCCTTGGGCTTTCGCCATGTCTGGCGTCATAAGAGCAAGCGTGTCGATGTCTTCCGGCAAGGTGACATCAATCTCGTCGTTAATACCGATCCGGATGGGTTTGCGGCTGCCGCCTATGCTTTGCATGGGCAATCGGCCTATGCGATGGGATTATGGGTGGATGATGCCGAAGCGGCGGTTGCGCGGGCCGTGGCGCTCGGGGCTGAACGCTTTGAGCAAGCGCTCAATCCCGGCGAGATCGAAATGCCTGGTGTCAGGGGCGTTGGCGGCGGCATTCTGTATTTCCTAGATCATAAGAGCGCGCTCGCACGCATATGGGAGATAGAATTCGATCCGGTCAACGACGATGCAGATCTGCAGCTCGTCGCACTGACGGGCATAGATCACGTCGCGCAGACGATGAGATATGAGGAGTTGCTGACCTGGCTACTCTTCTACACGTCGATCTTGAACACGCATAAGACGCCGATGGTCGACATTATCGATCCCGCCGGTGTCGTTCGCAGCCAGGTCGTTGAAAGCGAAAGCGGCAGCTTGCGTATAACGCTGAACGGTGCGGAAAACCGCAATACCCTGGCCGGGCATTTCATCGCCGAGACTTTCGGCTCCGGCATTCAGCACTTGGCCTTTGCGACCGATGACATCTTTGCGGCTGCGTCCGCCTTGTCGGCGAACGGCTTCGCCACTTTGATGATCTCACCCAACTATTACGACGATCTGGAGGCGAGATTCGGCCTTGAGCCAGCATTCACGGATCGCCTGAAGGCGCACAACATTCTTTATGATCGCGACGACCATGGCGAATATTTCCAGCTTTACAGCCCGACCTACGGGGAAGGCTTCTTCTTTGAAATTGTCCAGCGCAGCGGCTATCGCGGCTATGGTGCGTCCAACGCCATCTTTCGCATAGCGGCGCTGCGACGGCATCTTAGGCCGATTGGCCTGCCGAAACTTTAGGCCCTCCCCATTGGCGTGAAGCCTGTGTTAAAGCTTTGATCTTCAATATTGGGTACGGACAGACCCAGGAAGACGGGCAAGGCATGACCAAAGCGCAAGCGGCAAAGATCGAGCGTCTTACGCGTAAGAACGATCCAGACGCGACCAAGGAAAATATTCTCAAAATCGCCACCGAGGAATTTGTCGCAGCCGGGTTTTCCGGTGCGCGCGTGGACGAGATTGCCGAACGTACCAAGACGTCGAAGCGGATGATCTACTATTATTTCGGCAGCAAGGAGGGGCTCTATCTTGCCGTTCTTGAGCAAGCCTATACGAAGATCCGCACGCTTGAGAGCGAGCTCGCCCTTGAAAACATGCCGCCCATTCAGGCGATGGCGCAATTGATCGCCAGTACCTTCGATCATGACGATCAAAACCCGGATTTCGTCCGCCTGGTCAGCATCGAGAACATCCATCGTGCCGAGAATATGAAACGTTCGGTTGTCCTGTCGCAGATGAACATCGCAGTCATCGACATCATCAAGGAAATCCTCGAACGAGGTTATGCCGATGGCAGCTTTGTGCGTCAGGTCGACCCGGTCGACCTACACATGATGATCAGCGCTCAGTGCTTCTTTCGCGTTTCCAACCGGCACACCTTCGGCGCGATCTTCGAGCGCGACCTTTCTTCAGAGGAATTGAAGAAGCGGCACAAGTCTTTGATAGTCGACGCCATTCTCGCCTTTCTAAGAAGCCCGCCATCCGAGATGCTCTGATCTTCCGTAAGACCCTCTGAATGTCGGCGGCGATTTGCGGTGGTACGAAAGCACGCTCCATATTGACTTTACGTACTAGTTAGTACATTCTTTTTGAAGGTCTGCGGCGTGGCTTTGTTTTGCCGCTCGGGAGGAAAAATTGAACACTCAAGCCGCCATTGTTCCTCGTCAACTTCATGTCGGATTGATCGGCGCGGGCATAGGCCGTTCGCTGACGCCGGCCATGCATATGCGTGAAGGCGAACACTGCGGGCTGTCTTATCGCTACGATCTTATCGATCTGGAGGTTCGAGGTCTTTCCGCGTTGGACCTTCCGGCTCTTGTCGATGAAGCCGAGACGCGGGGTTTTGCCGGCCTCAATATCACTCACCCCTGCAAGCAGGCGGCTGTTGCGCTGGTGGACGAGCTGTCGCCTGATGCGCAAACGCTGCGCTCGATCAATACAATCGTTTTTCAAGGGAAGCGCAGGATCGGCCACAATACCGATTGGTGGGGGTTTGCTGAAAGCTTCCGGCGCGGCTTGCCGGCTGTTTCGCTTGATCATGTCGTGCAACTGGGAGCCGGTGGCGCCGGCGTTGCCGTTGCCCATGCGGTGGCTGAGATGGGCGCGCAATCTATAGAGATATTCGACCTCGACTCCACGCGCGCCGAGGCGCTCGTCGATCAACTTCAACCGGCACACGGCTCCTGTCATTTCTCTATTGGTCATGATCTTGCGGCAGCGCTCGATGCGGCTGACGGTCTGGTGCACGCAACGCCGACCGGTATGGCTGCACATCCAGGGCTCCCACTCGATGCGCAACTTCTATCTGATCGCCTCTGGGTCGCCGAAATCGTCTATTTCCCGATCGAGACCGAATTGGTGAAACTTGCGAAGGCAAGAGGATGCCGCGTTCTCGATGGCGGCGGCATGGCGGTGTTTCAGGCGGTGAAGGCTTTCGAACTATTCACCGGCATCCGGCCGACGGCCGAGCGTATGATGCAACACTTCAATTCACTGCGTTCCTAGGCGCCGGACTGTGATTGAATAACCCAAGCTTCGGCACCGAACTCTATCCTCGGTGCCTGATATGTCATGGGCAGCGTCAGACCGGTTGCTCGATCACCATTACGTCGAAGCCAGTGAGTTCAGCCGAACCCTATAGCGCTATGCCGGTTAGCAGGTCGATACCTGTGCAGGCAGATTGACGATCCTTATTTCATGCTCCGTATTGAGCGCGGAGAACAGCTTGATGCCACTACCTTCGCGCAATGATACCCCAAATCATCAGTCCGATCCTGTACCAGCGGCAGCGCAACACCATCGCCGACACGAAGCTCGCAAACGACCTCTCTAAGCGGCGCAGTCGACGAGGCTTGTATCAATCGCGCTAAGGTCGGACAGCCCGTCACGATCGCGAGCGACGCGTTTTCGAGCAGAACGATTATGTGTCAATCGGCAAGGCGTTATCACACCACCCGGACTACAAGCCGTTGAAACTATGTTGGTGGTGGGGCGTCGTACGACGAAGCCGATTCACAAGCACGGATAAATGCGTGACGAGCGTAGGATGCGCTCGGACATTTTCCGGCAGCAAGGCCCGCCACTTGCTTGCTTACGTCGAATCTGGCCTTCTCGGCTTTGTCAAAGCAACGACCGGCCGGTGACGAGGGTTGTCAGCCGGCCGGTCCTGATCACAGGATTGGCGCTCCTGCCTGATCGCTTTGCAGATCAGAACTTGTAGCTTGCGCCGAGTACGACCTTGCTCTGCGTGGCGCTGAAATCGCCGATTTCAGAGCCGAAGTCTTTCTTGCCGAAATCCGAGTAGCGATATTCGCCACGCACAAGAATAGTGTCGGTAATGGCATGTTCGAGACCACCGCCGGCGGTCCAGCCGATGAGGATATCGTCCTTCTTGCCGACGCCGGCGATATTTACCTTTCCACCGGCCGCAGCAACGCCGGCTGTCGCGAAGATGAGCGTTCGGTCGAGTGCGTAACCGACACGCGCCCGCCCGGACGCGTCCCATTCCAGATTTGCTTCTTTCTTATTCTCGAAATTATAGTTGAAGTCGTTCTCGATGCCGTAGACGATGTTTCCCGACTGGAAATTATAGCCTGCATGTATGCCGGCCGCCCCGCTGTTGATATTCTTGTCCGATCCGAGATAGCTGCCCTGGTTCCAGGCATAGCCTCCTTGCGCGCCAATATAGAAGCCGGACCAGTTAAACGAGGAGGGGATTTTTTCAACGACCGGCGGTGCCGGTTCTTGATAGGTCAGGTCGGCGCAAAGGGCCGGCACTGCGGATGAAAGGGCAATAGCGGCAATCGCCAACAGTCTGATCTGCATAGTTGTTCCTTGTGGTTCATGTGTGTTGGAATCAAGTCAGCTGATCGGTTCGAACCCGATCCGCTTGCGACGTCGACCATGGCAGACGTCGGTGTTGCATGGTGTGTTTTCAGATTGCGATTTGTTGCGAGCGTGCCAATGTCGCATGCGTCGAAAGCGACGCACAATTGGCGGAGTCCTGCCTGGTGAGATGCCGCTCGACGGGGTGATCGGCGGCGAAGGCATATGTGACTTGTTACCAAGTTCAGGGGATTACGTTTGCGAGCTTTGCGGCCCTTGTTCGCGTACGATTGGGGGCGGTAGACGCATGATTATTGTAAGCCCATGCGGATTGCTGTTCCGAAGCTCGAATGTGCCGCCGTGGCCTTTGGTGACGATACCCCGAGCGATCGATAAGCCGAGCCCAAAACCGCCACCGCTTGTTGCGGATCTTGCTTTGTCCATCTTGAAGAACGGTTCCAAGACCCTGGACTTCAATTCTTCGCTGATGCCGGGGCCGTCGTCGGCCACTGAAATGATGATGGCGCCGTCCGGTGCCTGCTCAAGCTGTATCGCGATGTGAGACGCGTGTCGTGATGCATTGTCGATAAGATTTGAGACCACGCGCGATATGGCGCGGGGCTTGCAGTCGTAGATGAGCCGTCTCGGTCCCGTGAACTCGACCTCGACGCCGACATCCAGATAATCGGACGTCACCGTCTGCAGAAGGCTCGACAATTCGACCTTCTTGGTCGCTTCCAGGGTTCCATCCAGATAGGCAAGGCTCTCGTCGATCATCCCGCCGAGAATCTCGATATCCTTGAGCATTTTCTGACGCAGATCATCGTCTTCGCAGCGCTCGGCGCGCATGCGCAGCCGGGTCAGTGGCGTACGCAGGTCATGGCTGATCGACGTCAACATGGCGGTACGCCCATCCATAAGCTCCCGGACACGGCTTCTCATCACATTCAACGATCCTGCGAGGCTGCGCAATTCCGCCGTTCCATCGGACCGAAAAGGTTCGTCGAGGGCTTCATCTAGGGCAATGCGCTCTGCTGCGGCGGCAAATCTGACAATCGGGCGGCCTATGAGCCAGGCACTGATGAACGCAAGGACAACTGCGGGCACAACAATAAGCACCATGGTGCCGATGACGGCAGGGAGTACCCATCTTGAGGCGGCAAACAACGGAAGCTGGAAGGCCAGTCCCCGATCTCTGGAAACGGCAACGATCAGCTTGGCCCCATTCCGCACGCGGAAGAAATCGCCTGGCTCAAGGAAAAGATTGGGATCGAGGCGCTTGCGGATCGCGTCGGGTAGTTCAGCCTTTAGGAGCGGATCGTTGCGAAGCTGGTCAACACTTGCGCGCTCCACGTCGAGGCCACTGGCCTTGGCTTTGGCGACGACTTCATCCTCCTGGGCGCTGGTCTTTGCGTCGCGGAAGGCATCGACGACCAAGTCGATGCGCGCAGCAAGCCGACCGATCTCGATTCCCTTATCAAATCGTCCACGGAACAATGGCTCAGTGATTGCGCCGATCGAGGTCACGACGATAGCAAGAGCAATGGTCAGGACTGCGACCTGTGTTCGCACCGACGCTTGCAGGAATGCCTTCACGGCAGCTCTTCCACTTTTGCAGCGAACATGTAGCCGCCAAGTCTCACCGTCTTGATAAAGGAGGGCTCCTTGAGGTTCGGTTCGATCTTCTGGCGCAGGCGGCTTATATGGGCGTCAACGCTGCGCTCTATGGGGCCTGCCGAACCGGCGTGGGTCATCGCAAGCAGCTGTTCACGCGCGAGGATTCTGTTCGGATTCCGGCAGAAGGCCAGAAGAAGATCGAATTCAGCTGTTGTCATGAGAACCTCGGCGCCCTCCGGGTCGAGCACCTGTCTTGCCTTGGGGTCGATGATCCAGTCTGCGAATGTTAGCCGGGTGTTCGGGTCACCCGCGTCCGGTGTGTTTCCGTAGGAGGCCCTGCGTAGCAACGCCTTGACCCGTGCGATCAATTCGCGAGAGTTGAACGGCTTCGTCACATAGTCGTCAGCACCAAGCTCGAGGCCGATGATCCGATCGACATCCTCGCGAAGCGCAGTCAGCATCAAGATCGGCATTGGTCCTGCGGCGCGCAGGCGCCGGCATATGCTGAAACCGTCTTCACCAGGAAGCATCCCATCAAGTATGACCAGATCGAAGCGGCGTTGTCTGAGGGCTTTGTCCATGGCGCCACCGCTACCAACCGGCATCGCCTCAAAGCCGTTGTCACGAGCGAGCTCGACGAGCATCAAAGCAATTTCTACATCGTCTTCGACGATGAGAATGTGCGGACAGGCGGCGATCGCCCCACCTTGAATGGCCATGCCTGCGTCCTTTTGAGCTGTTGACGTTACGCCCAATTCTAACCTGCCCTTCATCTGCGGTACACGGCCTCGATCATGCGCAAGGCACAATCGAAACGCCGATATCAAAGGACAGTATGAAGTTGTGTGTGATTATATTGCAATATGTTGCGTCTTGTCGCTTACGGCGCGCGATGTGTTGGCATCACTCGCAACAAAAAGACATAAAACCGAACACACCGAAAGGCGTGCGAGGGCTAGCGTTCGTCATCAGCGTGATGAGGAAAATTGCAATGTCTCTCGAAATTACGGATACGAAAATACTCGTGTTTCTGCCGCCACCAGCTGCGGAGAAGGTCGTCGGCCACCTGTCGGGGCTTGGCTATGCCGCGATCGCCGCGTCGACATTCGCCGAAGCATTCGATGCGCTTCGATCGAACGAATTCTCCTTTGCAATCGCTACACGCCCGGACATCAGCCTTCTCAGACATATCCGCACGATACCCGTCATCAATATGGAAATTTTCTTCCATGCCGATCCCGCCTTCAAGACCATCGAGGCTGCGCCAAGGCACTTCGACAGCAAGGCATTCATGGCGCGTGTCGAGTTCCTGAGCCGTCCAGTTTCGTCGCGATTGAATGGCCATGAGGCCGACGGCGTTAAGGGGCTCCCTCCGGGCGATGACAGGATGACGTCGCGATGGTGGAACAAGGCCGCGACGTTTTGGCGGTTACGCCCAAAGCGCAAGGCCCAGTTCGATGTCCAGGGCTGACGAGCGGGCAGCGTCATGTTGGGGCGGAACTGGACACGCTCTCGCGGCAATCCGCGAGATGCTATCCCGCAGCAGCATCCAATCCGGATCTGTTGCCAGAGCAACAAGCAACTCGACTTGGATCGGGCTCTGCGAAATGCTGTTACACTGCCGGAGCTGCTGTTTCTTGGAGCAGGTCTGATGGCGTTCTGGTTGATGAATGCCGCATCGGTCGCGGGCTATGTCCTGTTGAGCCTCTTCGTCTTGATTACACTCGTACGTGCTCTTAGAAGCGCCATCGGCTCTCTTGCCGCGCAGTTGCCGCGGCGATCACAGCTTCGACGTTACCTTCTGTTTGGGACGTCGGCTGTGTTCTTCTGCCTTCTTGCGATGCGGGGCTGTTATATTGCCGCCGTGATTGTCGACACCCAGTTTCGTGCCGATCCGCTCAGGGCCGAGTCCTATTGACAAGGAAGGGCCAGCCTCGACATGCGACGGCGCCGAAGCTGCGCTGCAACATTTCGGAACAAATCCGAAAGAGGGACGAGCAAGCCAGCATTCCCGCCGAGATGAGAGGCTCATCCGATCCGCTCTGTAAGGCGATTTGCCTGCGGACAAGGGATGATAGCGGCGAGGCGGAGATTCTCCCTGTTGGCAACCTTAGCGATGGTTGTAGTGGCGTTCCAAACAGGCACATCGAAGCTGGTGAGGCCGCCCCGTCAGGCTGCACAGAGAGACTTTCGAGGAGGCAGGTGTCATCGGGCAGGGCCCAGCCGGGAGTGTCGGGATAGTCTCCGATGGCATGGTGAAATACGGGCGCTATCGGGTTTGTGACATCGCGGCCTATCTCCTGAGCGTCGAAGAGATGGCTCTCGAATTCCCCGAAAGGAGTAGTTGGAAACGGGGGTGTTTGCCAGCTGCCATGGCGAGCCGGAGATCTCCAAGGGAGCCATGCGCCAGGTTTTCGACACAGTGTTTGCCCCAAGCGCCCGCCGTGGGAAGCCTTCGATCTGCTTTAGTGCAATTCATCACCTTTTAAGGCCACTCTGGTGCGGAACAATAGACCAAGATGGTCCGGTCGCCTTCGTCGCGGGTCGATCCAAATTTGACGTGACGATCCGCTCGATTTTTGCGGCGGGATCGGATGCTCTCGGGCGGGATCAGTCATGCTCGTGGACCACGCCCATGATCTCCCCTTGCCGCGATACGCTGACGAGGAGGTTGTCGTCATCCCGGCGCGCATGCACAAGGAAACGGGGACCGACATCATCGACAGACCTGACCTCGTATCCCCGCCTTTCCAGGAGACGGATGGCGTCTCGTGGCCCGAAATTATCCTCCCACTCGCCATTAACCTCGTGGCGCTGGTTCCATCTGTGCAGGAACCGGCGTTCATCGCTTGCCGAATTCGACGTGTAAGATTGCTCCTGATCATCATTGAGGACGACTTGCGCTCTTGCATCGGTCACGGCAGTCAGGTTCAGGGCAAGAAGACATGCCGCCAACACAACATGTGCTTTCATCGTTTTTTCCTTTTCGATATGTGGTTGAAAGTCGACGACCTCGATCGTTGGAGGATACAAATTCAAAGATTGCCGTGTATTGTGACTTGTGAAGAAATATGAACGTGCATCATCCGTTGGCCGATAACCTCGAAGCCCCGCTGTCTGCCGGCGAAAATATGATTGCGACGAGGTGCGCGAGAATGGTCAGGCGTTGAGCGGCCCCGCAGGCGATGAGCTCGATTGGTGGGTTTCGAGCCGACAGAAGACCAAGGCGCAACTCCGGGCGCAGTCTCTACTTTCGAGGGTGACAAAGAACGCGCCGATGGCTGTCACTAAACTGTCAGAGGTCGTACTTATTGTCGTGATATGAAGTTTGCAGGTGCGATTTCGATGCGTTCTTCGTGTTCTCTTCCAGTATTTTTCTCTTGACCTGTAATGATAGCGATTGCGTGTCACTGTAATAGTCAGCCGCTTGCGTAGATTCTGGCTGGCATAGGCAAGATCGTCGATACGCATATGCTTTTAACCGCGCGAGGTCGCGAGGCTTGAAGGCTCGAAAATCCCTTGAAATGTGGTAGTTTTACTTGGATGGGTTAGGCTCAGGGGTTCACATGAAATTCGAAGCTGAAATTGACGACGCGCAGATCGATGCACTCGTCGCCTCCATCGGCGATCAGTTGAAGGGCGATCCTACCAAGCGAACGCTGCTGGCGGCCTTCGCCTTGGAACAGGTGCTTGGTTGGATGTCCGGCCGCGCTGTTCACCAGTCACTGACCGAGCAGCATACGGATTGGCTGACCGAGCTTTTACCGATCTTCTATCCCGACGATATTCCCTCGACCGTAAGGATCTTCAACAACTTCAAGGTTCCTTACGGTCGAGCCGCCTATATCTCGCGCGTGCTGCTCGAAAAGCAGCAGACGTCCTGGCGGCAAAAGGGCAGGGCAAACCTTTTGGCAGCTCTGAAGCTCAAGCAGGCCGAAGCACAAGGCAATATCGGCAAGGGCGATGCGTTGAAATATGTGCCTGTCTCGCTGGACAATATCAGCTATCGCGAGTTGACGGTCATTGTCGAAGAGCTGTTCCGCGACGACCCAACCCTGGCGCCGCCCGTCAACAAATCGGTGTCGCCGGGGCGTCGTACAATCGACATCCCCTCTCAACTTTTTCCGAAGCTCATCGCCAAGCTGGGAGCCTAGAAATGGAACCGACCACCCTCATATCCCTTTCAGGTTCGCTTATGGGCTTGTTCGGCCTGCTCGTCAGTCTGTTCTCCATCCATCTCGGAAACTGGCTTTCCAAGCTGCAGGGGCTGCGGACCAAATGGGATATCAACAACGGTTCGGATGACAAGGAGATCGCCGCCCGGCGCGAGTGCCGCTACACGATGGCCGAGGTCTATAACTGGCAGCCATTCGTGATGACCGTCATCATATTGGCTTTCGGAGCAGCTGTCTTGTACTTCTTCAACGATGTCCGCCACGCCAACACGGTCGTCTTTCCGAGCATCTTCGTCTATCTCTACAACGGCTTCTTCGGCATCATGTTCGTCCTTCAGGCATTCCTGCTCCTCAATGGCTGGTCTGTCGGTCAGGGTCTGAAGAATGACATCGACACCCAGTTTCCTAAGCCGAAGCGCTGATGCTGAAGAAGCCGGCGGCCCGGACATTCCTGGAAAGCGCGCTTAGGCGCGGCGCCGAAAACAACGCCTACGATGTTCGCTCCTACCAGATCACCGCGGCGACCAAGGCGGCCAACGAACTGCTTGCCGGCAGGAACGCGGTGTTGACCCTGCCGACGGGTACCGGCAAGACCGTCGTCTGCGGCATGACGGCAGCCCTCGTCATGGCAGAACAACCCGATGCACGCACATTGTTTACGGCTCCGCGACGTACCTTGCTCAGTCAGTTGTTCAACAGGTCTCGCTGGATCAATCCGACCGTCCCTTCCGTCGCGCTTGGATCCGACCCTCGTGAAACCGACCAGCATGTCTATGCCGCCGTTCACTACGGCCGATTGATCTTCGGCATGCCGGAATTCCTCGGTAATCGGCTTTTGAGCGACCTGCTGCCCAATGATCTGATCGCGCAACTCCGCTTTCTGATCATTGACGAGTTCGATCATTTTCTCACATTGCGATATAGAGCTCGCGATGTGACAGCCAGCTTCCATGATGCGCTCGAGACCCTTCTCACCTGCCTCGGTCCATCCTGCCGCCTGCTATTGGTCAGCGCGACAACACCCGAATTGCCGGCCGCCACCAAACCCGCCGAGGTCGAAGCTCAGGTGGATGCCACTGCCCAGGCCGCCTTCCGTCGCTTCCTAGACGCACGCCTGTCACCGAGCTACGTTTCGATTCCTCCACGCTACTATGCCGACTTCATCCCTCATGCCCGGATTATCGCCGTTGCCGTCGAGGACGGGCACGTGCAGGCGCTCGACTTTGCGATCGATGAAGAAATAGGCCTGATGCTCAACTGGATTTCCGGAACACTCGGCTTTCCCATCGATCCGGTTTACGTTCTTCCACGACTGAGCCAGATTCTCTCGGGACATCTTTCACTGGCGCCAGGCCTGCCGCGGAGCTTCCTGGCGGATGTCGCTGGCCTGCTCGGTCGCCTCCAATGGCTGAGCCATCTGTCGGATTTCGTCTACGAGGACATGGCACGCAACACTGATTGGCGCTTTGAGGATACCTTTCGCTACGACCGTGACCTGAAACGCCGCCTGCCAGCGCAGGTTCGCCGCATCAACGATCCGCCGGAGGAGGACGGACAGAAGGTGATGTATCCTGCCTTTCGAGGAAAGGCCGACGGCCTGCTTCAGATCCTCGCGCGCCACCGCGACGAAAAGGGTGTCATCTTCTTCCGTAACGTCCGGATTCTCGAACTCTTCGCATCACGATTGCGCGAGGAGGGCCGGTCGATTGCAATTGTCCACGGCGCCCAGCCGGCAAGCGACAACGACGCGGCGCTGGCAAGTTTTCGTGCCCGGGAAAATCTGCTGCTCTTGATTACGCGCGACACAGGAAAGAGAGGTCTCGATCTGCCGGAGGCGGATTTCGCCGTCTTCTACAGTCCGAAGTCGCGGGAGGACGTCACGTGGCAAGAGGTAAGCCGAATTCGCAGCACACTGCGTGACAGAAAGAATACCTACATTTTGTTTTATGCCGGGACGGGCGAAGCGGCGAAGATGGCAATGATGATCGCTGCCCTTGAGAAAACGACGCACTCCAAAGAGATTACCATCACGCATCTGGTCGCTTGTTCATGATAATCGTCTCTGTTCGAACCTTAAGCGAGCCCGCCGCGCCTCTCCGCCTGCCCTCGGGCATACCGATCAGAATCAATTCGCCTCGATCAGCTCCAACAGCGTCGCTTCCGTAGGTCAATGTTCCATTTCGCCCTGTGATCCCGCGCGTATGGCCGCCAGAACGTCCTTCTGAAGAGACATGAACTCTGAAGTGGCAATCATGTCCTGATTGCGAGGGCGGGCAAGGCCGACATGGAACGTCGCATTGATGCGACCGGGATTGATGCTCATCGCCACGATCCGGTCTGAGAGATATACGGCCTCTTCGACATCGTGTGTGACGAATAAGACGGTCAGTCGATGCTCTTCCCAGATTTGTGTCAGGAGTTCCTGCATCTGATGGCGTGTCAGGGCGTCGAGCGCGCCGAAGGGTTCGTCCATCAAGAGCATTCTTGGGCGATAGGAAAGGGCGCGTGCGATCGCAACGCGCTGCTTCATGCCGCCGGATAGTTGTGATGGGAACGCATCCGCAAACTTGGTGAGTTTGACGAGCTCTATATGGTGGCGCGCGACATCCCGGCATTCGGCCTTTGACAGTCCCGCAGCCTGAAGCGCAAATTCGACATTCTGCTGGGCGGTCAGCCAAGGAAGAAGCGTGTAGGATTGGAAAACGACACCGCGATCGAGGCCAGGCCCGACGATCGGTGCGCCATCCGTGAGCAGCACGCCATCGTCGAAACCCTGCAGGCCGGCAACGATCGACAGCAACGTGCTCTTGCCACAACCGGATGCCCCGACGAGCGAGACGAACTCGTTGTCCTGAAGTTCAAGATCGATGTTGCTCAGCGCATGCACACGGCTCTTTCTGCCGCGGTACCATTTATTGAGGCCCTCGATTTTGAGTTTGGATTCACTCATGTCAATGCCTCGAAGCATAGCGGAAGAAGACGCGCTCAAGAGCCTTCATGCTCTGGTCGGTGATGAGACCAAGCAAACCCAGAAGCAGGATGTAGCCGATGATTGTCTGCGTCTGGAAGTAGCGCTGGGAAACGACGATACGATAACCCAGGCCCGAGGTCGCAGCCACGAGCTCCGCCAGGACGAGCCAGGTCCAGGCCCAGCCGAGACTGATGCGCAGCGTGTCCCAGATTCCAGGCAGCGCAGAGGGCAGCACGATGCGACGGAGTATCCTGGTCTCAGACATACCAAGTGTCCGGCCGAGGCCGACGAAGTCAGACGGTACTCGCTTCACGCTATCCATCACCATCAGCACCTGCTGGAAGAAAGTCCCGATGAAAATAATGACGAATTTTTGCACATCGCTCGTTCCGGCCCACAGAATGGTCAGCGGCACGAATGCGACAACCGGCATATAGCGAACGAAATCGACGAAGGGTTCGATCGCCGCCTCCCAGGTCTTGAAGCAGCCGATCATGATGCCGATCGGGATCGCCAGCGCCGATGCAATGAGGAAGCCGACAAGCATGCGATAGATGCTGATCCCAGCATCCGTCCATAGCGTGCCATCCATGGCAAGTTCGACCATCTTGCTCCACACGGCTGTGGGTGAGGGCAGGAAGATCGGCTTCACCCAGCCGGTGGCGGTCGAAAGCCACCAAATCGCGAAGAGCACCAGGAAAACCGCAACGGCGATCAGAAAAAAGGTCTGGCCGCTCATCGGATCGCCGATGCGAAAGGCACTTGGCGGCCTGCCCACTCCCGCGCGCGTTGGCGCGCGGGATCTCTGTTTCGTTGTCGAGGACAAGTCGGAGCTAGACATCATAGTCCCATCGGAGCCTGAGATCACTTGTTGGCGGCATCGACGAAGGATGCGTCGATCATGCTGTCGGCGGAAACATCCTGGGTGACGAGGCCGGCTTGCTTGGCAGCCTTCAGCACATCGGCGAATGTCTTGGTCTTGAAGTCGCCGGCAAAGGCCTTGGAGGCTTCGGCAGAACTATAGTACTGAACGCCGTCGAAGGCGGTCTTCAGATCATCCGGGGTGGCCCCCACCGCCTTTGCGATGATGGCGCGGTCCGCGTCCGTGTTGGTCTTATAGTCGGCAAGTGCTGCATCCCAGGCCTTGATCATCGCGAGGACCTGTCCCGGCTTCTGCTTCAGCACGTCTTCGCGCACGACGAGGACGTCGGATACGAGACCCGGGTCTTTGCCGGCTTCAAACAGGAGCTTGATGTCCTTGTTCTGCGCAAGGGCGGTCGAAATATAAGGCTCATAGGTGACTGCGACCGGAACGCGGCCGGCAATCAATGCCGTTCCAGCGTCGGCTGCTGGCATCGGGACCTTGACGATGTCGTTGATGGTCATGCCATTGCTGGAGAGCGCGTAGTTCAAAAGAATATCGCTGGTGGTGCCTTCTTCGAAGGCGATGTTCTTGCCCTTCAGGTCAGCCACGCTCTTGACGTCGGTGCCTGCGAGGATCGCGTCGGCCTTGAGGCTGAAGTCGAGAAGGGAGATGATCTTCACCGGCAAGCCGGCGGCAACCATGCCCATGGCCGTATGTGTGGCGATGTTGGCGGCATCAAGCTGGCCACTTGCAAGAGCGGCGTTGATATCCTTGTCCTCGCTAAAATTGACAAGCTGGACGTCATCGAGCCCGAGCTTCTTGAAGAAGCCCTTGTCGGCGGCGACATGCCATTGACCATAGCCGAGCCAGGGCTCGATGCCGATCTTGAAGGCGCCTGCCTCGGGCTTGGACGGAATCTGCTCCTGGGCGTTTGCCTGGGTTGCGGCAAGGACGCCGACGATACCGAGCGCGAGTGCTGCGCGGGAAAACTGCTTGCTGATGGATTTGTAGTTCATTGGAACCCCTCATTTTGATTGTTCAGCGAATGGTTTAGCGTTGCATCATTCCAAGTTTCACGCCCGAGCATCAAGCTCTGCATTGGGCGCATCCGTCGTGGCCAGAACGTTTCGTAGCCGATTTCCTCTTATTCCGGTGTTCTCATTTTGGTGACGAAGTGCGGGCCTCTTCTTTTGAGTTCCTCGATCGATCCGCATCCCATGAGGGTAAGGGCAATCGAGATCTCTCGGCGAAGCGTGTCGATCGCCTGAGCGACGCCAGCCTGACCGGCTGCCGCCAGACCATAGGTATATGCGCGACCGAGCATGACACCGTCTGCGCCCGATCCGAGCGCCTTGATGATGTCGCTGCCCCTTCTAATGCCACCGTCGAGCATGAGCGAAAAGTCCGGCCCGACTGCAGCCCTTATCCCCGGCAGCGCCGATATGGTGCTCATCGCACCGTCGAGTTGCCGCCCACCGTGGTTTGAAATCACCACGCCGTCGACGCCGATGGCTTTCGCCTTTTCTGCATCGTCAGGCGACAAGATGCCCTTGATGACGAGCTTCCTTTTCCAGCGATCACGAAGACGGGCAATGTCGCTCCAAGCCAGACGCTTGTCGATCCGCCGGGAAAGATTGGCAGCCTGTTCAAGTGCTCCGGATCCAAAATCCGGACGATGCCTGACGGCCCTGACGGAAGGCATGCCGCCTTGGGCAATATCGAACAGCCATGCCGGCTTCCGACACAGGCTGGCAAGGAGGCGAGGCGTAAGCCGTGTCAGAGATCGAAAGCCGTTTCGCACGTCGCGTTCGCGGATCGCGGTGATCGCCGTATCTACGGTGACATGAAGCGCCTCGGCGTTTGCGTCGCGCGCCGCATGCAGGAGTTCCTCTGCGAATTCGCGATCGTCCAGCACATAGAGCTGGAAATGTAAGATCCCATTCGATGTCTCGCGCACATCTGAGAGCGATGCGATCGAGAAGGTGGAAAGGGCAAAGGGAATGCCTGCGGCTTCGGCCGCTCTTGCGGCTTTCTGCTCGCCGTTTCGCGAATAAAGGCCGAGGAAGCCAACCGGGCCCAGCATGAAGGGCAGTGCATGTTGCCTGCCGAGAAAGTCGGTGGAAAGATCCGGATCGGCGCTATTGGCAAGGATCGTCTGGCGCAGAGACAGATGCGAAAAATCCTCCCGGTTGCGGCGACAGGTCTCCTCGGCAAACGAGCCGCCGTCAATATAGTCGAAGAACAGCTTCGGCAAACGCCGGCTGGCAGCCTCTCGCAGATCATCGATATTGACGATCGTCATGGCCTCACCTCTCGGGATCGATGGCGTCGAAGAAGCGTGTCATCAGATCCGCGCCTGAAACCGGTTCAGAACCAACCATCGTCGAGACCGACAGGCCGATCAGCGACGATGTGGGATTATGGTTTGCGGCACCCGCCCTGAGGTTCATGACGAGCGTGGGGCACAGGAAAAATGCAAGCCGAACGACGCGTCGCCAATCCGATGGCAGCAGGCCCTTTTGATTGAGAGCCGCCAGGAGCGGCTTCCACATCGATTGCGCTTTCGTCTCGAAGAGCGCGGCCCGCACCGGGCTCAGCCTCCAGTCGAAATCCACCAGCAGGCGCCCGTCCGCAAATCTGGCCTGTGCCTTGAAGATTTGTTCGGCAAGGCTCGGGTCATAAAGCCAGTAGGGATGGGCAAGCATATTGTGGAAGGTGGTCTTGACCTCGGCCAGAAGGGTCGGGATGTGCTCGCCCGCGAAAGCGGGATCGAAGAAGGAAAGAGTTGCCCCATCCTGCTTTCGCTCGAACCAGACATTGGCATTATGCGCATCCCCATGTGCCGTTACACCACCGCCGTCGGCAAGTCGTGCCGGGGCCAATCGCGCGTGGGAGGCGTCGAACAGTTGACCGAGTGTTTCACTATATTCGATGCCGTTGATGACGAAATGAGCTTGCGAAAGCTCGCTCCAGGACAGGGTTACGCCCGGAAACTGGAAGTCCTTGCCGACGTAGTAACTTGCGAGGCGGCCGCCGGGATAGTTTCCCTGCGGTGCGGTTACGAGCCGATCGTAAAACAGCCGATGGACCGGCTCGCGCGCTACCTCTTCTTGCGTTACGGCATGCAGCGTCTTCAGATATACGGCCAGCACGGCCTCGTTGAGGTGGCGCTCTGCGGCCACCGCCTGAAGTGCGGTCTTCTCATCGTTGAGACCGTCAAGCTCTCTTAGAACATCGGAAAAACGCGGGTCTGTCCTGCGGCGGTAAACTAGGATCTGTTCTCCAGGGAGCGTCGACATCATGACCGGCTGATCGACGGGAAGGCCAGCCTTGGCGAGAATATCGGCCCGATAATATTCACCGCTCATCTCCTCCTCGTTTTCCTCCTGGTGGAACTTGAAGAAGTAGGGCTTGCCGTTGGCCTCGAAGAAGCCGTTCAGGGAGTTCAGACTATACTGGTCGTGGTTGATCGCCAGATTGTGGGCCGCAACCTGAAAGAGATCCCGCAAGAGATCGGTAAGCAACGCTTCGGCATTGCCGTCACGTCGCTTGGCGTATTCGCGGATCTCTGCCGTCCGACTGCTTTGCTGTGCCATCGTTTGATCCAATCCTGGCTCGTTACTTTGCGGGCGGCAAGTATCTGCTTCCGAGTGTGTAGCGGCTGCCGACATAGGTGAAGGTATTGACGGTTGCGATAGTCTGACCCGTCCAGGTCTTACGGTTGAGGACCAGACAACTGTCATGCTCGCGAATATGCAAAAGCTGCGCCTGACGTTGCGTGGCCGGAACGGCGCTGATCAGGTGCTCCACCTCGGTCAAAGGCGTGCTGTGCTGCAGGTAGTCGTAGGTCGCAGCCGATGTGAAGTCCTGATCGAGATAGTCCTTGACCAGTCCCGGATTGACGTAGCGTTCTTCCAACTGGACCGGTATGTCGTTTTCGTAGTGTACGATCAATGAGTGCTCCACCGGTTGCACCTTCTTGAATTCGAAGGCAGCAAGCAAACTCTGATCCGGCCGCTTGATCCGTTCGAGAGTGATCACCTCGGCGCGATGTCTGCTGCCGCGCGCCTTGATTTCGCTGACGATGTTGCTGATTTCGATCAGGGTCGACTGCGCCTTGGGAGGCGAAACGAATGTGCCGACGCCCTGGACTCGGCGCAGATGGCCCTCGGCGGTCAATTCGCGAAGTGCGCGATGGACCGTCATGCGAGAGACGCCGAGCGTTGCCATCAGCTCGTGCTCGGATGGCAACTTCTCGTTCTGTGGCCAGTTGCCGTTTCCGATATTATCGAGGACAAAGTCCTTGATCTTTTCGTAAAGCGGTAGCGCGGTATTGGAAAGACCGGGCAATTCTTTCTCCGTGTCACGCATGGCGTGTGCTGATCAATCGGCGACCCGAATGATTGTTTTCAATTTGTTCGAACGACCGTCGATCAGGCGACGATAGGCGTCAGGAATCTCGTCCAGCGAGGCCAAGACTTCGCTGAATTGCAGCAGCGAAGACTGCAGCCTGGGCAAGAGTGCGATAGCGTCGGTGAGTTCGCCTTCGAAAGCGTGACAGCCGATGAGGCTTATTTCCCGCTCGACGAAAAGATTGGGATCGAGTTCGATTGTTCCGTGGCTGATGCCGACGAGGGCGAGTGCGCCGCCGCCGTCGAGGATCTCCAGGCCCTTCTTGATGGCGGCAATGCTTCCTGTTGCATCCACCGCATAGCGAAGTCGCGCGCCGTCGAGTGCCGCTTTCGCCTGCAATTTGTTCAGGTCGATTGCCGAGCCGCCGCAGATCCGTGCCACCATCGTGGCGCGATCAAGGTTGAGGTCGCAAAATAGGAGTTTGCCGTCGTGAAGATGTGAGAGCAACAATCCGCAGAGGCCGCCGATCGTTCCGCAACCGATGAGGAGGACGGGTTCGCCAGGCGACGGACGAAGCCGGCGCACAGCGTGAAGAGCGACAGCCAAGGGCTCCGCCATCGCTGCTGTGGCAGGGTCGAGCGAAGGGTCGTGCTTATGCAGCAGCCGCGCTGGAAGGTTTGCCCGTTCTGCGAAACCGCCGTCACAGACCTCTCCCACGAAGCCGAGATGGTCGCAAACATTGCTATGGCCTGATAGGCATGCTTCACACCGGCCGCAATAAAAACGAGAGTCGACGGCGACAAGATCACCGACCTTCAGATCTTCCACATCGTCGCCGACTGCTGCGACACGTCCGCAGAATTCATGGCCCGCCGTCGACGGGCGCCTGCTGATCCATTGGCCGGTCCGGAAGTTATGAAGGTCGGAACCACAGATTCCTGCGGCACGAACGTCGACCGTCGCGTAGCCTGCGGGCGGCGGCCCTGGGTCGCCGACGTCCTCCACTCTCAGGTCGAGCGCATCATGGAGCCGCACGGCCTTCATGGGGCTAGCTCCGCTTCGAAAGGTAGGCTTCGCGAACGGGCGAGACGGCATGCGCATGCGACGAGAAGCCCTCATATTCGGCGAGCTTGTGTGCCCGCTTGGCAAATTCAGGATAGGCTCGAGCCGTCACGTAGCCGATCGAGCTGCGCTTGACAAAGTCGGTGACCGACAGCGGACCGAAGGTGCGCGCCCACCTGCTGGTCGGCAGCACCGCATTCGGGCCAAGGCAGAAATTGGCGATGCTGACAGGCGTATGCGGTCCCATGAGAATTTCCGCCGCCTCGGTGATTTGGCCCAGATGGGCAAAGGCATCCTGGGACAGGATTTCGAGGTGCTCCGGCGCGTAGGCGTTGACGAAATCGTAGCTCTCTTCAATCGATGAGGTCAGCACGATACCACCCGATTTGCCCGAGAGAACAGCGCTTGAGAATTGGACACGCTGTTCGGTCATCCGTGACCAATGGTCTGGCAGAGCGGCGAGCGCCTCTTCCGCGACCCGACGGCTGTGGGTGACGAGATAGGCCGATGAATCCGGCCCATGCTCGGCCTCGATCAGCAGATCGAGCGCCGCCAGGCCACCGTGTACAGTGTCATCGGCAAAGATGATCGCTTCCGACGGCCCGGCAGGAAGGCCGGTGTCGATGATCCCGGCCAACATGCGCTTGGCTGCGACGACCCAGGGGCTTCCAGGTCCCACGATTTTAAGAGCCGGCTTGATCGTTTCCGTACCATAGGTGACAGCGGCGACGGCTTGAGCACCGCCAACCTTATAGACTGTTTCGACACCGGCAAGGCGCGCTGCAACGAGGGTTGCCGCATCGACGCCTCCATTCGGGGCAGGAGGCGTGACGATCGCAAGGTTGGGAACACCGGCGACCACGGCTGGAACCGCTGTCATCATCGTCACTGACGGGAAGGAGCCCTTTCCGCGTGGGACGTAAAGCGCGACCGATTTGATCGGTGTGAAGCGATCGCCCGCAAATGCGCCGGGCTTGATTTCCTTCAGCCACATTGCCTCCGGCTTCTGCTCCTCATGGAAATGGCGGATATTCTCGATGCCAAAGGTGATGGCTTCGATGACCTCTTCGCTCACGGGCTTGAACGCTTCGTCGAACTCGGCCTCGGTTACTTTCAGGGTCGCTTCCGTGATGTTCGCCTTGTCGAGCTCGCGGCCGAAGCGGGCGACAGCGCGGTCGCCTTCTTTCTTCACCGCCTCAAGGATTGGCGCCACTTTCTCCATGAAGCCGGAAATATCCGTTTCCGAACGTCGCAGCAGCGCGGCTCTCTCGTCCGTTCCGAGCTTGGAATAGTCGTGGAAGGTGACGTTGGTCATTGCTCACATCCTAGTTGGCGCGCGAAAGGCGCAGATAGCCGCAACCGTCCGCGCGTCGATGGCGCGACGATAAATGTGTTCCTTGCGAGCATCCCATTCGGCACCACAATCGCTGGTCGCCTAGGCGTTTTCCCGCAGACTATATGCATTGAGGATGCCGGATGGTTATTCCGGCAAAATCCCAGGAAGTCTAAGACTTCGTTCCCGTTTTTTATTTGTCTATAGATGTCTATACATTTATAGACAATAACATCGTGGCCGCGCTGTCAAGCCTCATCTGGTCTTTTCAGATTGAAGCCAGGAAGCCACCATCGACAGGAATGCACTGACCGGTAATGTAAGCGGATGCGCTGCTTGCAAGAAAGACAACCGCACCGCCGATATCGGTCTCCTTGCCGAACCGCTTCTGCGGGATTTTGTCGAGCATTTTCGCCGACCAGTTCTCATCCTGGTAGAAACCCTCGGTCATCGTCGTGCGGAAATAGCCTGGCGCGACCGCATTGACCCTAATTCCATACTGGGCCCATTCCGCTGAAAGCGCCCGCGTCATGCCGAGCAACCCGGATTTTGAAGAGCCATAGGGCACGGCCGTCGGTATGCCGACGTAGGAGGTCAAAGAGCAAAGGTTGATGATGCTGCCCCCGTCCTGCTGCTTGGCCATCTTGCGGGCTGCCGCCTGCGACCAGAAGAAGGCTCCCTTGAGATTGGTGCCGATGATCTTGTCCCAAAGTTGCTCGTCGACATCGAACGACGGTGAAACCTCTTCATAGCCGGCGTTGTTGACGAGTATATCGATAGTCCCGGCCCGGGAGGCGAAGCCTTTTAGGGTATCATCGATGGAGGCAATATCGGTCACGTCCTGAGCGCTTGTGAGGCAGGATCGGCCGAGAGACTCGATCTTCCGTTTCGTCTCGGACAGGGACGTCTCGTCACGCGAGGTGATGCAAATGTCGGCACCGGCTTCTGCCAGAGAAAGGGCGATCCATTGCCCCAACCCGCGGCTTGCACCGGTTACTACGGCCACTCTTTTCGAAAGATCGAATATTGATTTTGCCATTGTGATCCCCTTGCTTTTCGGTGATCAAACCACGCCCGATTGATATTGTCTATACATGTATCGACAAAGTGACCTTTCCTTCCTATGCTTCCTGCCATCGCAACAAGAAGGGGGTTGAGAATGTCCGATAGCAGAAGACACATTCGCGACGAGGTTGTTGGTATACCTCCTTACAATTCCGGCCTGACGCTTAGGGAAGTGCAAGAGCGCTATCACCCGGCGGCAATCGCGAAACTGGGCTCGAACGAAAACCCGCTCGGCGCATCCGAGCATGCGATGGTCTCAAGCACGGAGCTGCGCGATCTTTTCCGGCTCTATCCTGATCCTAAGGGACGAGCACTCTGTGAGGCCCTTGCCGAGCGTTTTGGCAGCAAGGCGCCCGACATCATCCTTGGCAACGGTTCTGAAGATTTGATCGCGGTCGTCTGCAGGGCTGTCGTGCGGCCAGGCGATGTTGTCACGACCCTCTATCCATCCTTCCCGCTGCATGAGGACTATGCTGTCTTGATGGGTGGCAAGGTCGAGCGGATCGAAATCCTGCCGGACTTTTCTGTCGACATGGCTGCACTTGAGGCAGCTGCCAGGCGCAAGCCACGCATGATCCTGTTCGCAAATCCGATGAATCCGGTTGGAACATGGATCGGCAAGGGCGATTTCGAACTGTTTCTCGATGCCGTCGACCCGGATACGCTGCTTGTTATCGACGAAGCCTATGCCGAATATGCCTATGGTGAAGACTATCCCGCGACGCTCGACATATTGCGAGCAAGCAACAAGAGCTGGATCGTCTTGCGCACCTTCTCAAAAGCCTATGGGCTCGCCGGGCTGCGGATCGGCTTTGGCATTGCCTCCAGCCCCGAACTGCTCGACTTCCTGAACCGCGTGCGAACGCCGTTTAACACCAACGCGATCGCACAAGCCGCCGCTATTGCAGCACTTGGAGACGAAGAACATCTCAAGCGGACAGTCACGCTTGCCCTATCCGAAAGAGCTCGTGTCAGTGATGCGCTAAAGCTGCGAGATATCAAAGTTGCCCCATCTAAAGGAAACTTCGTTTTCTTTGATTGCGGGATGGATGCCTCCGTCTTCGCCGAGAAACTTCTGATCGCCGGCGTTATTGTGAAGCCCTGGAAGCAGGCCGGGTACACAAGGTTCGTTCGCGTGAGCATTGGGTCTGTTGTGGAGAATGATCAGTTTCTCAGTGCCTTGGATACGAACGCGAGGGGTCGAGACTAGCTGTCTGGTTGCAGAACGTCATTGGGATCAGGTAGGTTGAGCTATCGCGAAGAATGCGTAGCGCTTTACCTCTGTCAGCGATGAGATGCCGTGATGATGCAAATCTATCCCCAGGCGCGCACCACCTCGCCGGTGTGGGTGGAGATCGCGAGTCCCACCGAACCGACAAGCGTCGTCGCCGAGTGCTATGGCATCAGCCGATGAGACAGTGCGCAAATGGCACAAGCGCGGCGAGCAGGGATGCCAGGACCGGTCGAGCCGACCAAAGCGGCTGACATGGCGTATCACCGAGGAGGAACGCACGATCATTTGTGCCGTCCGACGAGCGACGGACTTCCCAGTGGATGACCTGACCTTCATGCTTCGCCATTTCCCGGCCGGCCATCGACACTATCCCTCAAAGGGCGTGGGCGGTTTCGGGAATGTGACCTCGGCTATGTCCATATAGATATCAAACACGTGTCAAAAGCGAGCTGCCGGGTTGGAAAATTCAGCTAAGGCGATCACCTTCCTGGCAGCAGCGCAAAAGGCCTTCCGCTTTCGCATCACTCATGTGTCGACAGATCGAGGATCCTGCTTCATCGCCGATGACTTCGAACGCGCCTGCGCAAAGCTCAAGGTCACCCGCCGCGTGACAAAAGCCCTGCACGCCATGAACTAATGGTACGGTCGAACGCTTCAATGGCTGAGTCGCAAGCGAGGTGAAAATTGGACTATCTACGCTTTCGGGAGGGGTTTGCCAAATATCCCCATCTGGCCATGTTCCTGGCTCATGCTGGCGACAGCGATCCATTCGAGCCGCCAACCAAGATCATCGTACTTAAAGACATTGGCACACCCGATGGCCAATGGGGACTGGAGAATTTGCAGGACGTCTTCATAGACATCTGCACGTTCAAGTCGGATGACATGGACCGTCCGGCATTTGTCTGCGTTTCTGAAGAGGGGAAGGTCTGGTTTCATCTCCCGACGCGTATCGAGGAAGACATAGCTGACGCCGGCCTGTTTAAGCCCACCTCCCTGGGTCTTGGCTATCTCGGCGGAATCAAGCAGCTCAACGGTGACCTTTTCGCATTTGGTTTCCGTGGTCAGATCTATCGGCGTGCTGCTCCCGGGAAATGGGAACACTTCGACGAAGGGCTGCTCGGGTCCACTGATGACGAGTTCGACCTAACCGACATGTGTATATCAGGCGGCTCGTTCTACGCAGTGACCGCATTGGGCAGCGGAGGCCGGATTTGCTCCAGAAGTAATGGCATCTGGGTGGACGAATTCAACCCGTCGGGCGATTGGCTCAACGCGGTCGCGGCCCATCCCGCCTCCGGGACGGTGTGGGTCTGCGGTCGAAATGGCGCCCTTCTTCACGGCGACGCCAAAAGCGGTTTTACCAGTGCTGGCAACCTGGGCTGCTATGAGGAATTCCTCTCCATCGCCTTTTTCAAGGGGCAAGTCTGGCTGAACTCGGCAAACGCGATTTACACCTTTGCTTCGGGGGCGTTGTCCAAGGTCGACACCGGGCTCGTTCCGAAATTGCAGAATGCGCATCGTTTGCAGGTTGTCGGCGATGTGCTGTGGTCCTTTGGCTATGATGACGTCGCCCGTTTTGACGGTGAGAAATGGACGCGCTTCGTGTGCCCAGGCACGAAGCTGTTCACGCCTAAAGCATAATCCCGAAAAGTTGCGATCTTTCGGGATTATGTGGAAAAGCGATGAGCAGAGCTTGGTGACGTTCAGCTTGATTACATCTGGTCCAGGGTGTTCATTTGCGTCACGGTTTCACCCCGTTTTACATTTCGCCGTGACCGTATTTCGATATAGATATAGCAGATTCATCAACGGGTTCCTCGTGACTGAATGGATCAACCTCAAGTGAAAATCCGGATTAAACCGTCCTGAAACTCGACAGCGCTGCGGTCAGATCACTACCTTAGCCTAAGGTCATCGTTGGCCGGCGTTCAGTGAAATGGCGTCGCACCATCTGCTCAATGGCGGGCCAAACATCAGGCAGACCCGCCGATATTACAGGTCCATACCGCGCCATGACCGCCTGCTCGCTTACGCTGTTCTCTACCCAGGTTCCACCCTCGTTGGCGAGATTCAAGAGGAGGGGCTGCAGTCGATCTATCCCTCGCGCGAAAATAGCTTCAGCGCTGCTGCCCGCCTCGAACTCGTCCCACAGTGCAAGGTATTCCGCGCCATCCTCAGATGGCAGAAGACCAAAGATCCGCTTCGCTGCTGCGTTTTCCGCTTCCAGCTTGTCTTGCCGATCGCCTGAATGAAGCGGCGTGTCGCCTGCATCGATTTCCACCATATCGTGAATGAGCAGCATCGTCACTGTCTTCAGAAGGTCGATTGGCCGATCCTTGCCGAGCATAAGTGCGAAGAGCGCCAGATGCCAGGAATGTTCCGCGGAGTTTTCGCGCCGCCAGCCGCTTGCCACTTTGGATTGACGCTCGACCAACTTAAGCCGATCGACCTCCAGGAGAAAGGCAAGGCGTTGGTGCAAATCATCTACCACATAACGTCTCCGCCGTTGGGCGAGATGCTCTGACCGACGAAGAACCCAGCCAAGTCAGAGGCCAGATAGACATAGGCCGATGCGATCTCCTCCGGTTCCCCGGCACGTCCAATCGGCAAGGCAGCAAGCTTTGCATTGACAAACTCGGTTCCCCCGACCCATAGCATCGCAGTGTTGGTCATGCCGGGGCAAACGCAGTTCACGGTGATGCCGGATCCCGCAACCTCCTGCGCCACACTTGCGGTGAGAGCGGTCACCGCTGCCTTTGATGCGCAATAGGCGCCATGGTTGGCGACCGGCTTGTGGGCGAGCTGCGAGGAGGTATTGATGATCCGGCCGTAGCCACGCTCCAGCATGTGCGGGATCACATGCTTCATACCATAGGCGACGCCCTTGAGGTTGACGTCGAAAATTGCTGACCAGACGCCCCAGTCCTGTTGGTGGATCGGAGCACCCGCGCTGGTGACACCAGCATTATTCACGAGGATATCAATATGACCAAAGCTTTCACGTGTTCGTCGGATTGTTTCGACCACCGACATTTCGTCAGTTACATCAACGTCAAGCGCAATGGCATCGACCCCCATGCACTTGAGTTCGGTCAACAGAGACGTCTTATCATCTTGCTTGCCAAGGTCGGCGAAAGCGACGTTGGCGCCCGCCTGCGCAAAGGCGATGCACACCGCCCGACCTATCCCGACCGCACCACCTATCACCAGCGCGTTCCGACTTCTCAATGTCATGATGCGTTCATCCTTTGACGGCAACCGACTTCTTCAGGGTGGAAGGGACGGCGGATCTGGAATATTTGGTCAATACGCTTTCAAGGCTCGGCTTTTCTTCTAGCTTCTCGTCCTGGAGAAGGTCACGTTCGATGTCGTCGAGGTGCCGCTCCATCTGCTTCATGGCGGCAGGTGCATCGCGTGCCATGAGGAGCTGGACCAGTTGACGGTGGTCATGAGCCTTGCAGCAGGCCGTGACGTCACTATAGGTCGCTATGACCAGGGCGGAACGGCAGATGAGGTTGCTCAGGTACACGGCGAGCACGCCGTTGTCGGCGAGTTCGCTCAAGAGGATATGAAATTGCCCCGACAGCCTCAGGGCTTCGCGTTGGTCATTCCGATGATACGCGGAATCCTCGGCATCGACATGGGACTTCAATGCGGCGACATCGTTGTCGGTGGCGACCTCAACCAGACGTCGGATAATGTACGGCTCGATTGCCTTGCGCGCGGCAATGATGTCCCTTGCCTCCTTGAGGTCTGGAACCACCACGAAACATCCCTTGTAGGGCTGGACGTCGACAAGGCGATCCTGCTGAAGTCGCTGGATCGCAACCCTGACGATCGTCCGGCTTACGCCGTAGTGGTTGCAGAATACGTCTTCAGGGAGTTTCGTGCCGGGATCGAGAGCCCTGTCCAAGATTGCGTGCACGACCGTGTCGTAGATTTCGTCAGGAACACGATCTATCGACGCGGTCTCTGGCGCCTCGGCGGCGGATGACCCGGTTTGTGGCTTTTTCGGCATGAGATGACCCCCTGGTGTCGATATGTCTGATATAGCCGACGATTGAACTGACCTCAACACAAAAGCAAAACTGTCGGAGTAATTTGATACGAAATAATTTAATTTCGTATTGACTGAGAAGGAAATCCGTTCTCCTATTGTCGCGCAAAGCCCGGCTTTTCCGATCCGGGTTCATCATCGAAAGCCATGCGGAGGAAATATATGCGCAAGAAACTCATCCTCGACGTCGACACCGGGACGGACGACGCTGTCGCCATCATGCTCGCGGGCTTGCACCCAGATCTCGATCTCGTCGCCGTCACCGTCGTCAACGGCAACGTTCCAGTCGAAAACTGCACGGACAACACGCTCAGGACACTGGATTGGATTGGCCGCAGCGATATCCCGGTCTATCAGGGCCTCAGCCATCCAATTGTGCGTGAAGATTTTCCGACGCCGCGGGCAACGAAACGGGATCCGAAAGTTCACATGGCAGTCCTGCCGCTACCTGCGGCGACGTCAGCCAAGCAAGACCTGCCGGCACCTATCTTCCTCAGTCAAGCATTTGCCGAGCAGGCCGGCGAGATCACGCTCATCGCCGTCGGCCCGCTGTCAAATCTGGCGGCCACAATCGCGATTGACCCGCGTTTCCCGGAGAACTGCGCGGAACTAATCATCATGGGCGGGGCCGTAAACAAGTCAAACATCACGCCGTCCGCGGAATTCAACATCTGGGCTGACCCCGAGGCGGCCGCCCAGGTATTCCGTGCGCCATTCCGCAAGATCACACTCGTTCCCCTCGATGCGACGCATGAAGCGCTCGTTTCTAAGGACCAGTGCGACATGCTGCGCGCTCACGGAACGCCTGCATCCACGGCCTCCGCCGATATTATCGAGCATCGGATCAAGGGGTACGAGGCTAACCAGCCAACCGGCACCCCGCAATCGGCTCCGGTCCACGACGCGGTCTGTGTCGCAGCCCTTGTCGATCCGCAAATCATCGAGACGCAGCATGTAAACGTCGTCATCGAAACCTTGGGGGAATACACGATTGGCCGCACGGTGGTGGACCACGAGCGCCGCACGACCCGCGTGCCGAATTGCCATGTGGCCTTCCACGCAAAGCGCGAACCCTTTGTTGCGATGCTTTCGCAAACTTTCGCGCCAGCGACGCCCAGCCAGGTGAAGGCAAGTTGATGTATTGACATTTCAATACGATTGTTTTTAAAATCGTATCAACTTGCATGTCAATTTTAACAATCGACAATGGAACACCTGCAAGTTTCCAAATCGAACTGGGGACCAACAATGAAACTTTTCAAGACCGTAATCTTGTGCGCTGCCCTGTCTCTCGGAGCAATGACGGCTATCGCCGAGGCCGCCACGCGTGTCGCCTTTGTCACAGCTGAAGGCGGCCTGGGCGACCATTCCTTCAACGACATGATCAATGAGGGGCTCAAAAAGGCCAAGACCGACCTGGGGATCGAGTTTGTCGTCATCCAGCCGCGCGCGGTGTCTGACATGCAATCGTCGCTGATCCGCGCCGCCGGCCAGAGGTTCGATCTGGTCCTCGGCGCTTCCTTCGACATGATCGAGCCGATGAAGGCAGCGGCCAAGGCGTTTCCAGACCAGAAGTTCGGGATCATCGACGTCGGTTCCGATCCGATTGCCCCAAATGTCGTCGGCGCGGTCGCTAAGGACTGGGAAGGCTCGTTCATCGTCGGCATCGCGGCCGCGATGACATCGAAGACGGGCACGATCGGCTTTGTCGGCGGCAAGGACATCCCCGTCATCCACCGTTTCTTCAACGGCTATTACTACGGTGCCAAGATGGCGAGGCCCGACATCAACGTTCTGGAGCGATATTCGGGCTCCTTCACAGATCCCGCCGCTGGCAAGGAATATGCGCTAGCCCTGGTTAACGCGAAGTCCGATGTCAATTTCGCGGTCGCCAACTTGACCGGTGCCGGCGTAATCGACGCGGCCAAGAGCACCAAGACATTCGCGATCGGCGTTGACTCCAACCAGAATGGGATGGCGCCGGGCACGGTTTTGACCTCGATGATGAAACGCGTCGACGTTCTTGCCTATGATATCGTAAAGTCGGTCGTCGACGGCACCTTCAAGGGTGGTGTCAACAAGCAATACGGCCTGAAGGAGGGCGGCGTCGAGGCCGCCATGGACAACAACAACAAGGGCCTGATTTCTGACGCCACCCTCAAAAAGATGGATGAGCTGAAGGCCAAGGTCATCTCAGGCGAGATCGTCGTGCCGAACTATATCGAGCTTGATCCGGCCGCAAAGCAGATGGGCACGCCGCCGATCGACCGTCCGGCTGCGAATTGATCCGAAACTCCTCCCCGCCGACCCGGGGCGCCGTCATGGCGTCCCGGGCACAAATGATACCAGCCAGAGGAGGGTGACATGTCACAGGCCCAGACGAAAAGCAGATCTACTCCAGCAGAGGATATTCTTGCCCTCGAGGGGATCAACAAGACTTTCGGTGATCTCGTCGCCATCGAAAATGCCACGCTGACCGTTCGTAAGGGGGAGATTCACGCGCTGGTCGGAGAGAACGGCGCCGGCAAGTCGACGCTTATGAACATTCTCTACGGAATCCACGCGCGTGATGGCGGCGACATGCGGCTGCGCGGCCAGAATGTTCGCTTCAACGGTCCTGCCGAAGCGATCCGCGCCGGCATCGGCATGGTCCACCAGCATTTCAAGCTCTCACCATCCTTTACGGTCGCTGAGAATATCATTCTTGGCTCGGAACCGATGAAGGGCGCAGGCAGGGTAGACTTCGCTAGGGCCGAGGCTGAAACCCGCGAACTCGGCCGGCGATTCGATCTGGAACTCGATCCGAAAGCCATTGTCGCCAAGCTCCCTGTCGGCTTGCGCCAGCGGGTGGAGATCCTGAAGGCACTATATCGCAGCGCTGACATTCTCATTCTTGATGAGCCAACGGCGGTGCTGACGCCCAACGAGACGCGTGAGCTGTTCAATACCATGCGCTCGCTAGCAGCCAGTGGCTGTACCATCATCTTCATCAGCCACAAGCTGCGCGAAGTGCTCGCTGTGTCTGACCGGATATCCGTCATGCGTCGCGGCAAGATTATGCGTACCTTCGACAATGACAATGTCACGGCGCAGGACGTCGCCAATGAAATGGTCGGCCGCTCCGTACTGTTGCGCGTCGATAAATCCGCTGCGCGCGACATCGGCAAGCCGGTGCTCGAGGTCAGAAACCTTGTTGCCGTCGGCGATCGTGGCGAAAGGGCGGTTGATGAGCTGTCACTCGTTGTGCGTGCTGGGGAGATCGTCGGCGTTGCCGGTGTCCAGGGCAATGGCCAGGATGAGCTGGTCGAGTGCATCGCGGGTCTCCGGAGAGCAGCCGAGGGGACTGTCCTGATCGATGGCATTGCTGACTCTGCCGATCCGCGATCCGCCCGGGAATCGGGGCTTGCCTATATTCCGGCCGACCGCGGTGGTCTCGGCCTTTCGCTGGAGAGCCCGCTTTGGGAGAATCTCAGTATCGGTCACCTGCCTGCGGTCTCGAAAGGCCCATTTCTTTCGGCGCGCCGCGCACAGGCGCGTGCGGGCAAGCTGATAGAGGCCTATGATGTGCGCGGCGGCGGAATGTTCGCTCCCGCCGGTTCGCTGTCAGGCGGTAACCAGCAGAAGATTCAGATCGCCCGCGAACTCAGCCGCGAGGCCCGGCTCATCGTTGCCGAACAACCGTCGCAGGGTGTCGATATCGGCGCGATCGAATCCATCCACAAGATACTGGTTGCCATGCGCAACGCCGGCAAGGCTGTCCTTGTCATCTCAGCCGATCTCGATGAAGTCATGGCGCTCTCCGACCGCATCATCGTCATGTATCGCGGCCGTGCGGTTGCGGATTTGGCGAGTGACGAGACCAGCTATGAAGAGATCGGACGCTACATGGGCGGTCTCCATGAAGACGCACATCCCGACCAGGCTGCTACGGAATCACAGCCGGCTGGCCAGACTGCAAACGGAATCGACGGGTGAGCGAAATGGAAAATCAAAGGAGCCTGATGAAAAAGCTGGCGATGCCTCTGGTCGCACCGGTGATTGCCATCGCCATCGCTTTCGTGATTGGCGCGATCCTGATCACCCTTCTCGGACATAATCCGGTCGAGGTATACCAGACGCTGCTTGAGGGTGGGTTATCTGGCTGGCCGAACCTATCCGTCACCTTGCAGATGACAACGCCGCTGCTGTTCACCGGCCTTTCGGTCGCAATCGCCTTTCGTGCAGGCCTCTGGAACATCGGCGCAGAAGGCCAGATGCTGATTGGAGCAATGTTTGCCGGTATCGCGGGCTATGCCCTGACGGGTCTGCCGGCGGTTATCCACCTGCCACTCTGCATTCTGCTGGGCTTCCTTGGCGGCCTGTTGTGGGCCTCGATCCCCGCGCTGCTGCGCGTCTATCTTGGTGTCAACGAGCTTGTCGTCTGCCTGATGCTGAATCCGATCGCCCTTCTGCTGACCAGCTACATCTCGACCAAGCCACTGAAAGCTCCCGGCCCGACGAACAAGCTGCCGGATATTGCCGAGAGCGCCTACCTGCCATCCTTCTCGATCTATTCGCAGCTCAATGCCGGCATCATCCTGGGGATTGCTGTCTGCCTCTTCTTCCTCATTTTCAACGCCACCACGGTGCGTGGGTTCATCTGGAAGCTGATCGGCCTCAATCCGCGCTTCGCGCATTATGGCGGCGTCGACGTCAAGACAAATGCGCTTTGGGTCATGCTCGTCAGCGGCGGCGTCGCGGGACTTGCCGGCGTCGAACAAGTGCTTGGTCAATACCACTCGTTCTATGACAACTTCTCTCCTGGCTTCGGCTTCGATGGGATCGCGGTTGCCATGCTCGCCAACTCCAACCCGCTTGGCGTGATTGCCGCCTCCTTCCTCTTTGGTACTCTGAACGGCGGTAGTGCCGTGCTGCAGATGACCACAGGTTTGAGCAAATACTTCGTCCAGGTGCTGCAGTTCATCGTTGTTCTGGTTCTTGCCGCCAAGTTTGTCTGGCGCCGCAAGCCGGATCGGCTCAAACGAAAACTTGCTGCGACATCCAATCAGCCGCAACCCGCAATAAAGGAAGCTTGACATGATCGAGGAACTCGCCTTTTCCGCCCTGCGCATCTCCGCGCCGCTGGTACTCGCCGCGCTCGGTGGGCTGCTCACCTTTCAGGCCGGAATTCTCAACATCGCGCTCGATGGCTTCATGATCATCGCAGCCTTCGCGGCCGTGTCTTTCGCCTATGCAACCGGCAGCCTGACCGTTGGCATACTTGCGGCGGTTGTCTGTTCGATGCTGCTGGCGGCGCTGCTGGTCACATTCAATTTGCGGTTCAAGGCGCATATCTTCATTGCTGGCATTGCCGTGACGTTCATTGCATATGGCCTGACGGCGCTGCTTCTCGAAGGTATTTTTGGCCAGGATGGCATGTTTACGTCGAACCAGATCCCGACGTTCCCGTCGATCGATATTCCGTTCATCAAGGATATTCCCTTCATAGGCCCGGTCGTCAGCGGGCATACTCTACTGGTTTACGTCGCCTACTTGGCCGTCCCAGCAGTCTACTGGGTGCTCTACAAGACGCGCTGGGGCCTCAGGGTGCGCGTCGTCGGCGAAGCTGAGGCGGCGGCCGCCGCTGCGGGCGTCAATGTCGATCGCATCAAGATCGAGACGATGCTTGCGTCAGGCTTTTTCTGTGGGCTTGCAGGTGCCTATCTGTCGCTCGGCTATGTATCGCTCTTCGCCAAGCAGATGACCAATGACCGGGGCTTGATCGCCATTGCCGCCATCATCTTTGCCAAGGGCAATCCCTTCGCAACGGCGGTCATCGCGTTGCTGTTCGGTCTTGCCTCGGCGCTGTCGATCCGTCTTCCGGAGGTAACCGGGATCGCGCCACAGTTGTTGCAGCTCATCCCCTATGTCGTCACCATCCTGGCTCTGGTCGTCGTTGGTATCCGCAGCGCGCGGGCACGAAACAAGCACGGCAGCTGGAATTTCTACGTCGCCTGATTCTGGAACATCAGTTCGGCTGATGCCGACATAGTGGGAGCTACATCAAATGCGTAAGTCGGTCCTTGTCACGGGCGCAAACGGTCTCATCGGCTACGAAGTGGTGAAACGGCTTGTCGACGCGGGGCGCGAGGTCGTTGCCGTGGACAGGACGTTGTCCGACGTCGCCATGCTGACCGACCACGCCTTTGCTCTGGAGATCGGCGATCAGCACCGGCTGCACGAACTTGCGGCCCGCTTCGGGATTGACGCCATCATCCATTGCGGTGGCGTCTCCGGTCCGATGCTCGGCCGCGACAATCCGGCAGCCCTGTTCAACATCAATGTTGGCGGAACGATTGACGTGGCGGAAGTCGCCCGTCAACGAACCGCACTCGGCCATCCTTGCCGCCTGCTATTCTGCTCTTCGCTCACCGTTTACGGCAACCAACCACAGGACGACATCCGGGAAAGCAATCCGCTGCTGACGCGTCAGTGCTACGCATCGAGCAAGGTCGCGGGCGAGGCCATCGTCCTGTCCTACGCGGAGGAGCATGATCTCGACGCAATAGTGCTGCGCATCGCCGGCGTCTATGGCCCTCGGCGCAGGACCGCCTGCGTGCTGCGGCTGATGATTGAGAATGCACTAGAGGGAAAGCCGACGCATTTGCCCTATGGCCATGGCTTTCCGCGTCAGTGGGTGCATGCCGACGACATCGCAAGCGGCCTGATCCTGGCGCTCGATGTCGAGGCGCCCTTAGAGCGGGTGTTCAACCTCAGTGGTGGCATCAACCCGACAATCGACGAGGCTGCCGGGATCGTCCGTGCAGCAATCCCAGGCGCCGATATCCGTCTCGACGAAGGCGCCGACCCGGAGGACATTACGCTCGGCTTGCTCAGCATCGACGCCGCCCGGCGGGTGCTTGGTTATGAGCCGGCGGTGACGCTCAAGGACGGGATACACCGTCTGATCCAAACCATAAAAAACGATAGGTAAAGGAAACACTCATGGAAAAAATCATTTTGGATTGCGATCCTGGGCACGACGATGCCATCGCCATCCTGCTGGCGGCGGCCAATCCGGCGATCAACCTGCTCGGGATCACGACCGTATCCGGCAACCACAATGTGGACAACACGACGCGCAATGCGCTGTCTACCTGCACCGCGTACGGCATCAAGGTGCCCGTGGCCAAAGGCTCGCACGGTCCAATCGTCGCCGAGCAGGTTCTGGCCATCGAGATCCATGGCGAAACCGGTCTCGACGGCCCGGAACTGCCGCCGGCTTCCTTCGACCTGGACAAGCGACATGCCGTCGACTTCATCATCGACACTGTGATGGAGCACGAAGCAAAAACGGTCACGCTCGTGCCGGTCGGTCCCTGGACCAATATCGCGCTCGCGATCCGTAAGGAACCACGTATCGTCGAGCGGGTGAAGCGGGTGGTCGGAATGGGCGGAGCCTATACCCGCGGCAACATCACGCCGACGGCGGAGTTCAACATCTATGCCGATGCCGAAGCCGCCGATGTCGTGTTCCGCGCCAATTGGGACGTGACCATGGTCGGGCTGGATCTCACGCAGACACAGGCACTGGCCACACCGGATCTTCAGGACAGAGTGCGCGCGATCGGAGGCTCGATTAGCACGTTCATCCTGGATATCTGGGCGTTCATCGCCACCACGCATGGCGGCCTGCTGCAGATCGCCTATCCCGCGATCCATGACGCAGTCTGCGTCGCCGCCTTGATCGACCCCACTATTCTCACCACCGAAAAGGCCGACATACGCGTCGAAACCTCGGGGCGCTGGACCAGGGGTATGACCGTCTGCAACTTCGAGAAGATGGGTGGCATGCGTCATTTCGGGGGTACGGCCGCAGAGCAGGTCGATTTCCGCCACAGCGTTGCAATGACGCTCGACCATCCAAGGTTCTGCGACATGATCGTCGATGCCGTCGAACGGTTGACCAGGCTTAAAAACTCAAGCTGAAAAGGCCATCAAGGCCGCAATAAGGGGAACTATGCATGAGAAAGATTGCGATCATCGGCTCCGGGCAGGCGGGATGCATCCTGGCCTACACGCTTGTGAAGCAGGACTATGACGTCACCCTTTACTCCGACAAGACGCCGGACCAGTGGCTGCACCATTCAGCGCCAACCGGAACCGCCTGCCTCTATGCCGAAGTCATCGAAATCGAGCGGGAACTCGGCATGGATTTCTGGTCGGATGGCATGTTCCCGGCGGAAGGGGTGCTGCTCGAAAGTGCCCGCTTCCCGAGCGATCCCGAGGCGACCGTCATGAAGGGCCGGATCGAATATGGTCGCAGCGGCGGCGCAATAGACCAGCGCATGCGTATACATCGCTGGCTCGAGGATTTCGAAAGCGTTGGCGGCACGCTGGTGATTGAAAGCGTTACTCCGGAACGCGCTGACAGGATCGCGTTGGACAATGACCTCACTGTTCTGGCCGCAGGCAAGGCGGATCTCGGCAGGCTCATTCCGCGCGATCCGCATCGGAGCGTCTATGACCGTCCACAGCGAAACCTGGCTATGACCATCGTGCGCAGCAAGTCCGGCCGCCATGTGCGCGAGTGGTTTTCCGGGCGTACGCCCTACAGTTCGACAAAGTTTGATTTCTTCGCCGATTCCGGTGAGTATTTCTGGGTTCCGTACAACCACAAGACGTCCGGTCCGACCTACGGGATCCTCTTCGAAGCGCGCGAAGGAAGCCGCATGGACCGGTTCGCCGGCTCGGCCTCGGGGCAGGAAGTGACCGAACATGCGCGCAACATCATCCGCGAGTTCGCGCCTTGGGAACATGACATGGTCGACGACATGGAATATGTCGACGAGGATCCGCATGGCTGGCTTGTCGGCCGGTTTCCGCCAACCGTTCGCAAGGCCTTTGGGCGGCTCCCGTCCGGTGGACTGATCATGCCTGTTGGCGATACCGCGATCACCTTCGACCCGATCTGTGGCCAGGGTGGCAACTTCGCCAGCCGTAGTGCCAAATACCTCGCCCAGGAGATCGCCCGCCATGGCGACGCGGCCTTCGACGAGATCTGGATGACGGAAGTCAATCTTGGCATGTGGGAGAAATACGGCCGCGGCGGTTGCGATCTCACGCGCATTTTTCTGGAGCCGGCCTCGGAGGCGACGCAGATCGTGCTCGACACAGCACGAGCCGACGAGCGTGCCGCGGACGCCTATTATTACGGCTTCCCGCATCCCGAAAGCATTGTGCCGGCCCTGACCGATATCAACGTCGCCAAGGCCTTCGCAGCGCGTTACGGCATCACCCAGCCGGGATACTGACGGCGATGTCCCGATCCGGCCATTTTACCGAACTGCACGAGGACGTGACGGTTTCCCTGCAGGCATTCCGGGACGGCATGAGCCGTCTCGGTGCGGCCGTCAACATCGTCACATCCAATGGACCAATGGGCCGGTTTGGCTTCACCGCGACCGCCGTCTGCAGCATCAGTGATACGCCCCCATCTCTGCTCGTCTGCATGAACCGTGGCAGCCTGCAGAACCAACCGTTCAGACAGAATGGCGTCTTCTGTGTCAACACACTGTCGGCCGGCCAGCAGGGGCTCTCTGGCGTGTTTTCCGGAGTCGGGAAGCTGGAGATGGAAGACCGCTTTCGGCATGGCAGCTGGGTGGTCCTGGAAACTGGCTCACCTGTGCTGCGCGATGCGATCGTGTCCTTCGACTGCCGGATCGTCCAGGCGCTGGAGGTCAACACCCATACGATCATGATCGCCGAAGTGCTGGCGATCAAAAACAACGCGCGGGTGACCAGCCTGATCTATCTGAACCGGCAATATCACGAGCTACACGAGGAGCCCTAAATGGAGCCGCAATTCGATCTTGTCATTCGGGGCGGAACGGTCGCCACGGCGGCAGATATTTTCTCCTGCGACATCGGGATAGCAGGCGCCAAGGTTGTCGCGCTCGCACGCGACCTGCCGCGCGGCACCGACGAGATCGATGCAACGGGCCTCCTCGTGCTTCCCGGTGGCATCGATAGCCATGTTCATCTCGACCAGTACCAAGGCGAGGGGATCGTCATGGCCGACGGTTTCGAGACCGGCAGCCGCAGTGCGGCGGCAGGCGGCAATACCTGCATCGTGCCCTATGCCCTGCAGAGGAAGGGCCAGTCGCTGCGCGAGGCGGTTGCCGATTATCATGTCAAGGCTGCTGGCAACTCGCTGCTCGACTACGGATTTCACCTGATCATAAGTGATCCGACGCCGGCGGTGCTGGGTCAGGAACTCCCGGCCTTGATTGCCGACGGCTATACCTCCGTGAAGATCTTCATGACCTACGACGACCTCGTGCTCAAGGACCGCGAGATCCTGGAGGTTTTGAGCATCGCCCGGCAGTATGGCGCGATGGTCATGATCCATGCCGAAGGTTACGACCAGATCAAATTTATGACCGACAAGCTTGAGCAGGCCGGCAAGACCGCTCCCTATTATCACGCTGCGTCTCGCCCCCAGCTGGTCGAGCGGGAGGCCACCCATCGCGCCATTGCCCATGCTGAATTGGTCGACGTCCCCGTCATGATCGTCCACGTTTCGGGCGGGGAGGCGATGGAGCAGATCGAATGGGCGCGATCCAAGGGCATCAGGGTCTATGCGGAGACCTGCCCGCAATATCTCGTGCTTACGGCGGATCACCTGAAGGGTCTCAACATGGACCATGCGGGCACGAAATACGTCTGCTCGCCGCCGCCGCGCGATCGCGCCTCGCAGGAGGCCATCTGGCGAGGCATCGTCAACGGCACCTTCCAGACCTTTTCCTCGGACCATTGCCCATTCCGCTACGAAGACACGGCGGGCAAGTCCAATCCGAAGAGCAAAACATCGTTTCGCTGGGTCCCGAACGGCATTCCGGGTGTTGCCGCCCGCATGCCGATCCTATTTTCTGAAGGCGTCACCAAGGGTCGTATTTCGCTGCAGCGATTTGTAGAGCTTACGTCGACCAACCACGCCAAACTGTTCGGCATGTATCCGGCGAAGGGGACAATCGCGATCGGGTCGGATGCCGATATTACGCTCTGGGATCCGAGTAGGAAGGTGACGATGACGCAATCGCTCATGCACCATGGCAGTGACTACACGCCTTACGAAGGCATGGAGGTAAGGGGCTGGCCGGTGACGACCATCCTACGCGGTAAAGTCATCTTCGATGAGGGTGTGGCACTCGTGGAAAGGGGCTTCGGCCAATTTCTTACCCGCGATGCCGCTGGACGGATTTAGGTGTTTCATGATTGTTGTCTTGGGATCCATCAATCTCGACATTCGCCTTGAGGTGGATAGCTTGCCGCTGGCTGGCGAGACCATCCATGCGCACAATAGACAGTATTTCGGTGGCGGTAAGGGTGCCAATCAAGCGCTTGCGGCAAAGCGGGCCGGTGGAGACGTCAGCTTCTTCGGTGCCGTAGGTAGTGACACACTCGCCGAGAGGGCGCTTGCCGAACTAGTCGAGGCAGACGTGCCGATCTTGGACATCGCCGTTGTTCGGGAGGAAACCGGCTCAGCGAACATATATGTCGATCGACATGGCGAAAATTGCATTGTGATAACCGCCGGCGCCAACGGGCTTGTCGATGTCGACATGGCCGCCGCCGCCGTTGCCAGTGCCAGCGCCAGTGCGAAGCGTGGCCTTCTCGTCTTCCAGCAGGAGATCCCATTCGAAACGAACAAGGCAGCGCTGGAGCTTGCTAGGCTTCACGGCGTCAGGACGATTCTTAACGTTTCACCCTTTGATGTAACGTCTGCGGAGTTGTCACGGCTGGCTGATATCATCATCGCAAACCAGCACGAATGGGCAAAGTTGAGCAACGGCGCAGACGACCCCGATGCAATGCGGGAGTGGAGCGGTCGTAATGATCAGACACTCGTCGTGACAAGAGGCGCGGGGGGCGTGGTTGTCTCAACACCCATGGAGTATTTTGAGGTCGCAGCTCCCGTAATCCAGCCGATCGATACGGTCGGCGCCGGCGATACTTTCTGCGGATATTTCGCGGCTGAACTTGATTGTGGTCGCTCGCTGAAAGAGGCGGCAGGGATCGCGGTCGTCGCAGCGAGCGTCGCATGTCTGCGGGCGGGTGCGCAGCCTTCCATCCCCCTCAGGTTCGACGTGCTTGGCCTGCTGGCAAAAAATAAGTTCGCCTGATCCAAAACACATGCCGCATGCCGGTCTCTCGTTCGCGTGAGGCGGGATCGGTCATCGCCTCGTTGCTAGCGGCTCTACAAGGAAACTTGACATGGATGCAGACATACGCCGGTTCATCGAGAATTCGACGCTCCTTTTCATCGCGTCCCGTAATGCTGAAGGTGCGATGGATGTTTCACCCAGGGGCGGGCAACCGAGCGTCCTCAAGGTCACCGAAAGCGGGACGCTTCTCCTTCCCGACTACAATGGAAATCGACGGCTCGACACGATCGGCAACATCCTTGCCAACCGGCGCGTGGCTTTAGTGATCTTGAACCGGAGATGCGCCCGCTTCCTACGTGTCGGCGCGGATGCGACAGTCTCGTTTCTCGCTGAGGACCTGCTTCGTTTTCCAGTCGATGAAAGCCCGCCGATCAGCGTGCTCGTCTTGACACCGAGCTCGCTCGAATTCGTTGAAACCCCGGCTTTTGACCAAGCAGATTTCTGGATTGATCCATCGCGGCGCCTGCCGCCGCTCGATCTCGGCGCTGTCATCAACGGTGATAAGATAGCGCAAGCTGCCAAAGGCTTTTTTCCGGTTGCAAGAAGCATGGCTGAAGAAAGAGATCTCAAGGCGGCTGGCGTGCGCGACATCTACGGTCCCCCGATAGAAGGCGTCGACCAGAAGATCAGCGGTTTCGCGGGGCCAGGGGCGCTGCGCTTCATGGAGGGTGCGATCTTCACCGTCTTGGCCCGCGAAGGCGAGAACGCGGATATAACAATCGACATCACGGCTGAAGCGCCGCTAACAGTCATTCCCTTCGACAATGAGCATGCCTACCGGCTACGCATGCCGAGCGACATGGTTACGGTGCGGGAAGGGGAGTGCGCGCTCCTGACGATAATACCGGGCCAGAACGAGTTGCTCCGGATAAACGGTCGCCTAGAACAGCAAACGAACACGCTAAGAATCGCGCCACGCGAGGTATTCTTCCATTGTTCCGCGGCATTGTCACGGTCGCGCATTTGGCAACAGGACCGTCGCAGCTTCTGGTCAGGAAAGCGACGATTCATTTGCACCGAGCGCCACGTTGAGAGTCCCGACGTCACGTCGTTCATTCTGGAGCCTTGCGACAACGCGCCGATAGGTCTTGCTCTTCCAGGGCAATACGTAACGGTGTCCGTACCTGCCGCCTCGGGTGCGCGGCGGCAACGCTCCTATTCCGTATCCCGCCGCTCTGATGGCCAGAGCTTGCGGATTTCCGTGCGACGCCTTGGGTGCGGCGGCGTATCGGATCTCCTGCACGATACGATCCAACCAGGGATGGAACTGCAAGTCGGCGTTCCAGCCGGGCGCTTCGTCTTGTCGAGTCTGCCAGGCCGCAGGATCGTGCTGGTCAGCGCCGGTGTTGGCGTCACGCCCCTTCTTCCCATGCTGGAGGCACTGGCAATGGAAGAAGGCGGTCGAGAGGTTTGGTTCATTCACGCTGCCCGTTGCGCGGACTATCACTTGTTCGAGAAAGAGGTGCGTGCCATCGCCGCCCAAGCCAAAAATGGCAACCTCAAGCTGGTCAGCTGCTATTCGCGACCACGTGAAGGAGATCTCTGTGACTTCGTAGGCCGGGTAGATGCCGATCTGATTTCTGGGCTACTTCCAGTCGATGCGGCCGACTTCTATATCTGCGGACCCGACATATTTATGACGTCACTTCGCGATGGACTGATTGCAAGTGGTGCGGATCCGGGATCCATCCGCTACGAGGTATTCGAAACCTCATCGAGCCCGGTGCTCGATCTTTCAGGCAAGGATGCCCTTCCTGGCAGCAAGGTTACCTTTGCCAGATCCGGGAAGTCGGTGACATGGTCGCCGAGCGAAGGCACGTTGCTTGACCTTGCACTCAACCACGATATCCACGTTGCCTATTCATGCCGGCTCGGGGACTGTCAGTCCTGCATCCAGAACGTCATCAACGGCGTCGTTGTTCATCTCGGGGATGACGTGCCGTTGCTTTCCATCAACCAGGCACTTCTGTGTCTTGGGGTGCCCCGCGGTGATCTCGAACTCGACTGCTGAGTCCAAACGTGCTCAGGCTATTACAGCAAAATCAAATCACAATTCGGGCGATACCTGGCGGGATTTCTAGTTGTGCCTTACCTTTTTGGGCGCCGGGGCGGGATGGAGCAAAGAAGATCATGATGTACCTGTCGAAAGCAACGTTGCGACGGATGGCCGATCCCCACAATCATTTCGTGAGCGCGGAGAAATGGCCGGAGGATAGCGAGAGAGACACGCCCTCGGGGAGCATCAACGAAAAGACGAGTCTAGAACGCCTTCTTGCAAGGATAATGACTATAGTGAGCAAGAAGTGACTAGATCGGGCGAACCAAACGCTCATCCAAGAGCGCTCAGCGGCGATCCGCAGGCGATCGCCAAATCGGTACAGATCCCCTCTTATTCTGTGGTCTGGAACAGCCAGCTTGAGTGGCCCTCATCCGGAGCGTAACATTTTGAGCGCCTGGTGGGCTTGCCGGTGCTTGAAACTCCGGCTTGCCGGTTCTGATCCCAGTAAGAGCGGGGGCTTAGCCGAAAAATTACGTTGCAGTTCGGTTGGCCAGCGGTGCTTTGACGCAGGCAATTCAATAGTCGGCAGGTCGCGGAGGCGGTCGACCATGCTCCATTGTGCATTCAGGTAAAACGAAGCGCGCCATTTTTTCGAGCGTAGCAGGCTAGATTCTATACTTGCGTGAGGGCAAGAAGCGACCTTTATCGTTCCCCAGCAACAGATGTGCCGTGCGCTGTGGGCGGATGGACCACTCATGTGCTCGAAGAGTTCCCGCGGAGGACAGTTGTCAGCGATATTGGCGGACCATTGATAATAGCGACGCCAGCTGTCCTTGGAATTTTACGCAATCTAACGATGCTCTCATTCGGAGGTGAAGCTCTCCAGGTTGAACCTGCCGGGAAGAATTAGTTTCCGCTTCGGGCGTTATCTAGGACGCTGAAATATAGTAAAGCCATTGTGCCTCTATCCAGAGTCTAGTACGTCGAGGAAGATACTTGTATTCAGTCAGCCAGTGTTGGGTTCCCCAACGCGATGTATATGGGAGATACACAGGGTAATTTGAATAACCCGGCGCTTGGGGACATTGAGACCGTTGTCGGGTCGGTTCTTCGCCAAGGACATGAGGCGAAGTCACAAAAGGCAAACACATTGAACTGGACTGTCCACGAATAGCGAGTTTCCCGATGAACCTAAGACAGCTTGCCTATTTCCGTGCGGTTGTAGAGCACCGCTCCCTAGCCGCCGCGGCGGAAGTTCTTCGGATTGCCCAGCCCAATTTGAGCGTTGCAATCAAGCAGCTGGAAGAAGAATGGGGGGTGTCGCTGTTCGAGCGAGCCGGCCGGGGGCTTACCGTGACCGAGACGGGCAGGATGTTGTACGAACGTGCAGCCGAGCTGCTGAGTGGCGCTTCTGCGCTTGAGCAAGACATGCGGGCGATCGGGCGCGGCTTTACCGCGCGGCTAAGGGTTGGATTTACGCAGGTCTCGCTGGAGATCATCACAACCATGGTCGCCCAGATCCGCGAGGAAGGTGCCGCGGTCAGTTTCTCGCTGCAGCAGGGGGAGCCTCAGCTTCTCGAAACGATGGTCGAAATGCGCCAGCTGGATTTCGCGGTTACCCATATGCCCGTCGCGAATTTCGGATTGGGAGTTGAAGCATTGGCGCCACTGACGGTCGTCCTTCTGTGCCGGGAGAGCGACAACAGATGGGAACGAGGTGCCGAAATTCGACCGGAGGCTCTCACGAACGTTCCGCTTATCTTGCTCCGTCGCCGATCCGGTATTGGCATCTATGAGCGGATCATGGATGCCTTTGCTAGTGCTGGTGTTTCCTGTTCCGTCGTGGCCGACAGCACGGACATTTCGGCAATCTATACGCTGGTCGAGAGAAATATGGGCCTTGGCCTCCTGCCGATCCATACCCTGCATGTGCCTCGGCCCGGATTTTCGATGCACCCCGTGGCGCTGCTGCCCACGCCTGAGCGTCTTGCTCTGGTCTATCCCCGTGGATATCGGCAACTACCTACGGTTCAACGGGCGATGGAGCTATGTCGGATGCTTCTGCGAGGATGATCGTAACGCCGAGCTGACTGCGCCGCCTTCCAGTGGAAGGCGGCATCAAAGTGACATTCAATGAATGGCTACTTGGCTTGTTTGGCTGCCTGCTCAATCAGCTTGGCGACAGTCTGTGGCTGCGACATGTAAATCGCATGGCTGCCTTTCACCTCGATCGTGGTGCTGCCGGCGCGCTTGGCCATGAAGCGCTCGAGCTCGGGATTGATCATGCGATCGCCCGTTGCCACCGCATACCAGCTCGGCTTGTTATGCCAGGCGGCATTCGTAATCGCTGTGCCGAAGCCGGTAACGCTGATAGGAACCTGGGAAATTGCCATGAAGTGCGCTTCCTTGGCGGGCACGTCGGCTGCAAAATCGGCGTGGAAGGTCTTCGGGTTGACGATGACATAGCCCTGGCCCGCCGGTATCGCACTATTTGCGGCGGGTGGCGTGCGCTTCAGGAGGTCGCCGAGCGTTTCGCCGCTATCGGGCTGGAAGGCTGCGATATAGACTAGGCCACGCACCTGCGGCTCGTTGCCTGCCTGGGTGATGACGGCGCCGCCATAGCTGTGGCCGACGAGGATCAGAGGCGCATTGACGGTCTCGATGATCCGTTTTGTTGCTGCCGCATCATCGGCCAGAGACGTTTCGGGTTCCTGAACAACGGAAACGGTATATCCGTCGTGTTCCAAAATGTCGGAGACGGCACGCCATCCGGAACCGTCGGCGAATGCGCCATGGACCAAGACAACATTCTTGATCGGTTCGGCGGATGCAATGGCGGACGTGCCAAGCAAAATGGCTGCAAATGCGACGGAGGAGATGAGGGGATTTTTCATTGCGACTTCCTTTCTGATCGTGCTGAAGGTCAGCGGTTTGGACAAAGCTTCCCCGACCGGCCGGACGGGCCGATGGAACGGACGCGGAAGAGGTGGATGCCGTTAGGAGGTGTTCTTTCCCTCTTTACGGCGCATTTTCACCGTCGTTGCCGACGGGAAAGGCTTCGAGCAGTGCGCTGCGTATTTCATCTGCATGCCGCGTCAGGTTTTGTGAGCGGCGCTCGGTTCGTCGATCGAGATACTCGACCGGCATCAAAAGGAAACCGGAGAGCGGTTGATGCGTCGTCAGGCTGGCATTGGCGACAACGCGGCATTGAATCTCCCAACCGCCATTTTCATTCGACACAAGTAGCGTAGCCCGCCGGGTGACCAACAATGTGGTGCAGCATTTCGATGCGCCCCACAATGCAAGACGAAACATACCGTCCTTGCCGAGCATGATTTGATCGCCGCTTAGCGACGTAAATTCTGGCCAACTCAACGGTGAGGACGCCGCGATCTCTATCGCGTTGTCGCCATCTTGATCCGGGTCGCCGGCCAGAATATGCCAGATCCCCCTCGGCAGGGTCATCGAGCGTTGCGGATATTTGAAGAGGTCGTTTTCCATGACCGTAGGATTGCGCCAGAGGCGGATCTAAAACCAATATTGATTCCATCATGAATCTAATGATTTTCGTAAGATTGAGATGAAGTTCAGGGTGCTATCGATGCTCTCGCCGAGGGCGGTCATAGGCCACGGCTTGCTCGTGTACTCGTCCAGTCCTCGGTTGCCCGTCAAGAAATCCACGCTCTAGCCTTGGCATTCTGGAAGGCGACCACCGTGGCCCTGTCCGCGTGGTGGGGAACCGCCCGGAAATCGGGATCGACCGTTTGGAGGATTTCAAGCACCGGAGGTAGACTGTCTTCGACGCCTGCTGAGATCGCGAAGTCCTGCCTGAAATCCGCATCGCTTGTTTGTATTGCTGACGAGGGCAATCGAACGTCGATCATGCCGGCATAGGTGCTGAATGCCACCGATCCGATGAGAACGGCTCGCAGCCGGTGCAGTGCGGTGTCAGCGAGCGCTTTCGTGACATAGCGTGCAAATTGATCGGAGCCGGGGAGGCCAGCGCGACGCTAGGTGCCAATCACGCGACTCCGCTCCTTTAAAGCGTCCTTGACCTCCTTATGGTCTTTGCCCGCGCGGTAATCTCCGCGTCGCCGTAGAGGCCCATGTAGCTCCGCTTGTCCTTGCCCTCGGGAGTTGGAAGGTCGAAATACCAGCAGTTGCGGCCTTTCACGGTAACAGTGACGAACCAGCTCTCCATTGGGAAATCCGCAAGAACTGTCGGTCGTGTGTTCGCTGCACGAACTCGGCGAACATCGCCCGATAGCTGATGTCGATCTCCTTCAGCATTGGCCTCTCTTCCTTCTGGCGCGACCCGCTGGCGACAGGTTCGGTCAGCTATCTCTCGGTTGCTTGGTGGAGTCCTCATCATTCATCGGATGGCCGTGCTATAAGTGTCTGCCAGAACCTCATAACGCGAGTACTATACGTGCTTGCCAAAACCTTATTGCGGGACGCCGCTTCAGTTAGATTGGGTCACGTTGCGACATAATGCTCAGGTTGGCCTCGATTGCGCGGTGCCCTCTCGTAGATTAGCATGAGCTTTACATTTGTGTTTTGTGCCGGAGGAGCCGGAGGATGGAAAGTTCAACAGCGGGCGTCCCGATCTTTCGATTTTCCACTTTGGATTTTTCACATCAAGATCGATTTGGCGAGTGGGGCCGCGACTCTCCTTGTGATCTTCGCCTGTTAACTGATGACGCGGTGGCATTTGATGCCAGCGCAAGCGGTGCCGCGATTGGACCCTTCATATTGTCGGGCAGACGGTGGCTTAACAGAAGGGAAAAGGCCACCTTTGAAATGTTGCGTACCGAGAGGCGCATCAAGGCAGATGGCCATGATTTTTACTGCTTCACAATGCCCTTGTTTGGAAGAATCCGCTGGAAAAGCGCTTCTTCCGAACCGATAAAATCGGTCGGGGATTTATTTGTTGTGGATGCGGCCCAGCATCTCGAATGTGCGGTTGAAATGGGCGATGTGATCTCCCTGGTTGCGCCACGCCATCTCTTGCCGAGCAGCACGGCGCTTCTGCATGGAGCGACTTTGACAGGAGGAATTGGTCGCATTCTTAGTGATCACATATTGTCGTTGTTTCAGAATCTGCCGAACTTGAAACAGCACGAGGTGCCTCATGTCGTCCAGTCGATGCACCAGCTTTTGATCGCTGCAGTTACAGCCTCTCCAGACGCCATGCGGGCTGCTGGCGGTCAAATTCGCAATGCGTTGTGGATGAGAATTCAGCATTACATCGATACACATCTTTTGGAACCCGACCTCACTCCTGACAGGATTTGCCGTGACGTTGGGTTGTCGAGAGCAAAGCTCTATCAGTTACTTGAAGATCGCGGTGGGGTCATGCGCCAGATCCAGCGCAAAAGATTACAGCGTGCGTATCATCTTCTGTCGGACCCGAATCGTCGGCCTACTCGGATTGCTGAGGTCGCCTGGAGTCATGGTTTTGCGAATGAAAAATATTTCCATCGATTGTTCAAGACCGAATTTGGCCATACGCCTCATGAAACCCTGGAAAAGATCCTCAACGCCGCTCCCTTATTGAATGCGGACGCTCCGACCAGATCATCGCAGCGGACCGGTGGTCCCGTTGGGTGGACGTTGCCTTACGGCTTGCCAAGCAGTTGATGCTCATACCGGATCGCGGATGGTTGCGTTGGAGCGAGAACCGTGATCGGGCAAAATGCATTCCCGATGTGCTGATCGGGAACGCAACAGCTTGCATTGTTCAAAGCGGAATCAGTTTCCCCGCTTGTAGATTGCTTGGATCTCCGCGCCCGTGACCTGATGACCGTCAAGTGTGCAATCCACATTGTCGGACGAATCGGTTGTTCCGATGGCCAACGCTTGTCCGTCAGCATCCGCGGACTCAGCCATATTGGTTGCCTGCCAATGACCAGACTCCTTGCGCAAAATGAACTGATAGACCGCGATCTTGCCGTCCGTGCGCCTCAGTCCCGTAGTCCCCTCGATCAAGCCACAGAGATAGGCGTAGCCATGATCCTTAATCAGATCCTTGACCACGAACTTGTCGGACGGGCTTGGTCGTGCGGCGTTCAGAATGGCGAGGCGATCCTGATCGCTATGGTCAAGGTCGCGCGCCTCGATAGCCGTCGACAGAAGGCAAGGAATGAGCGACAAGAACCCTGCCACGATACGAATATACTGCCCAAACTTCATCATTGCTCCAATTTTGATTCCAAAGAATGTATCTTGAGTATCATCAGTTGCTCATCGATCGATTGCGTCAACGGTTCCTCATCGAGCATGATCGCGCTGTCAAAGTCGAACCATCGATATTGGTGTTTGTGTCATATAATAGGCGAGCGGGGCACAGTGCCGCTGGCATCAGCTTCGAAGCGGTTCAACGATCGCTTCTTATCGAACACCGGCCGACATCCACCCGCCCCATGAGCGACGAAAACAGCGCTGGGGCGAGTAAGCAAAACTCCGCGGCCATAGAAGGTGCGGACGAAAGGCAAGTTAAGGTGCACCGATTGACCCCAAGAGTAGCTTTGGGTGAATGGAAAATCATCGGATGCAAATTAGCACCAATAGATGCGAGCAGCGGTGTCATCGCGTCTACATGAAGTGCATTATCGTCCGCAATGCAGCTATCCAGAAACGTGGCTGACCGTGAGGAACTTTGACTAACCAAGGGCGACCGGTGATTTAGGGATACGCGGGGGACTATACTGAAACAGCCCCACCGCCGCTCTGATAGCTATCGTGAAATCTCCGCTTTCCGTGGTTCAATACACGCGCATCGCCACGGCATCCGCAACTTTCTCTGATCGCAGCAAGTCGGTCCCGTTCGAGCGGTGAAGCTCGCGCTAACAGCCTTACGATTCATCACTCTGCAATATCGCTTCCAAGCAATATCTGCCGTCGATCTCGAATCCATGTTTCAACCGATGTGGGGAAAAAATCTCCAAGCTCGACGATTGTCGAATATGGTATGGCTAGAATTGCGTCGGCGTCGTCGCGATGGGTGGCGAGATAGCGGAATTTCGAAGCAAGCCGACGCCCGGCGGCTCTTCCCTCCGCCTTGTCCATATCTTGTTCAAATCCATCCAATGGTCGGGCGCGATAAACGATGGGCCTTCCTAGACCGACCATTATCCGCTCAGCCAAGGCGTCGCCTGACAGACTTTCCGGGCCAGAAATGCGATAGTCACCGACGCCAGCTGGGCCTGCCATCAGCAGCCTTACAGTTGCTTCGGCGCAATCATCGGCGGATGTCCACGCGATCTGCTGGGATTCCGAAATTGGCGCTGCGAACAGGCCGTTCTCCACGAGATCGGCGCGTGTATGCGGTCTAAGGAGATTGTCGAGATACATCGTCGGTCGGACGATCGCGGAGAGCATTCCGGATTGACGTGCTATATCTTCCACCATGGCGTTTGCCACGAGGCTGGGCTCCTCACATGGTTCTGGGCGGCTCGCGCTTCCGAGCTTGAGAATGATAGAGGAAAGTCCCGCAATTTTCGCGGCGTTGAACGCGTGCGTGGCCTGCGCTGCCATATCGCTCTGCGCTCCCATTGGAATCTGAATTACCGCGCCGGACGCGCCCTGGCTTGCCGCCACGAGTGAACCAAGGTCGAAGAGGTCCGCTTGCGCCAGTTCGACGCCCGCTTCTTCGAGCGAAGAGGAGTGCACGGGATTTCGCACTAGCGCTCTAACCTTCAGGCCGTGACGGGATGCTGCTCGCGCAACTGCGCCACCTTGCACGCCGTTTGCCAAATAGACGAGGACGGGTTTGGATAGATCCACGACAGACATAAAACTGCTCCAACAAGAAAAATCTGTCAGAGCAGCGTCGTAGGCAGCATCCAACAGACCCGCGACGCGCACGCGCCGCAAGGACTGTCGGGGATTTCGCGGAAACCGCGAAAAATAGAGCCTGCCCGTTAGGGAGGGGCTTGGGCCTACCCAGACCAAGCCTGCCTTTTCGACGAGAGAAACTTATCCGTCTCGGACCATCCCGGTCAATGGTGTTCGCGCACAGCCGAAGAAGAGGACCACGTGAATGGATAAACCCGATAGGCTGTAAGGGTATCGCGCCGCTCTCTTGTCGTCACACCATCACCGATTTTCGCCGCTACGGACCGTTTTCCTCCTCCTCTTGAACGCGGCGGTCGGCTCGAAAAATCGCAATTGTGTTCCTGATGTGAGCCATCTTCCATGCGTCAATGGGATAGGGCTGGAACGGCGCCTACGGACAGGCGAAATTGCGATTAGGCTGCTCTTGCTTAAATATGAAAGGCTGTGTTGCGCTAAGCCGCTTCTCCGGCCCCATCGTCATCCTCATGCCATTAGGTACTGAAGAAACGGATGTACATGACTAAAGACAGGCTGAACGACATTACGGTCGTGGGGGCGGTGTCGAACCGGCTTCAGCGAAAGATATTGGCAGTCTGCTTCGTTGGTCCCTTGTTTGCGGATGGTGATGCGACGGCGTTTCTACTATTGCGTGTCGTTTTGACAGCTACGGATTGCCATCGGTGCAGAGAACAGCATGAAGCTGGCAGCCTGTTGCTGACATTTGACAGGCTTGCATGGCAGCTTGCTCCGCCTCGAACAGCCCAACCTTGATCGTAATAAGCTTGCCGTTACTCGTTACGGCCTTGCCAGGGTCCTTAGCGAAACCGGAGGCTATGGCGACACATCCATCTTTAACCCGTGCAACGATCCGGCATCCGGGCGCTCCTTTCGCCGCGCAGGCAGCCAAAGCCTGCTTATCGGCGGCGGCTTGTGTGGACGTGTGCATCCGCGAGCCCCAAAAGCCGCGCGGTAAGGTCATGGCAATGGCTCCATATGTCGTTGGATGATACTCCGGCGCAAGCCCAGATTTCCCATCCGATCCTGGTCCAGGCTGATTGCCGTAATAGCCGGGCGGCAACGGAGCACAGCCGCCTCCCATTGGATAGTAGCCCGGTGGACAGGTTCCACCTTCGGCATATGCCTTCGATCCGCTTCCCCAAAGCCCCATGACGCCAAACATTGCAAGGGCCACAAAACTGAAAATCACGCGCGAGTGAGCAGACATGGTTCGCTAGTCTCAAAGGTGAAATATCCCTGATACCTGACTATGTCGCGCTGCATGGCTCAGTCCACCTTCGTGGCGTCGGATGATGGAGAGATGGACGGCACGTCACTCAAAATAGATGGAGCGGCACTACGGTCATTTGAGCATCCGTGCTGTTCTCCTATGCGGCATTGACAATCCGCCTCCAGCAAAAAATCGACCACAAAAAGCAGTATACGAGATGTGTGGTGGGCAGCTCTGGTTCGTCGGCATCCGGGTCTGTGGGTAAGAACTGGACAGAACGTCACTATTTATGGACGCCGGCACACAGGCTTGGCGGGGATCGATCTTGCACCGCGCTCGAAGCCCCTTCATCAATCAGCCTCCACATTGTTCTCGTCCAGCGCGTTCCGGGTGATCCTGAGTGATGTCATATCGTTTCTCTCGTGCGTCGCGTCTTTCCCTTAGGTTGATATTCTGTCTGGCTGCCGGTTCGGCCGTGGCGCAGCAGAGCGACGGCAACCCTCCGTCTGTCCGATCTCACGTCCCAAGTTTGAAAATCACGCTTCTATCGCAACTTCCCAAGGCGCCGGCTCCTGTCTCTTCGCCCGCGTGTGGTGCACTGACTGAACAAACCAGCGAGGGCGGGAAATTGGCGGCGTCCCTCGGATGGGGTGTGATCGATGAGCAGAAATTTGGTCCCTATGAGGCCGTCAGTTTCGCTGGCGAGTTTGCGCCTGCCGCCTCCGCGACATGTGCGATCGACAAAGGGAACGTGGCTCTGTTTCGCGGAGCGCAGCTCGTGGCCCTGATCTACGCTCCGCCGAAAATCCAGTTGCCGATCGGCAACATTTCGGTTGTAGGCGACAAGCTTCGCATCTTCGATGGCGATCTCGCTCCCGCACCGGTTGGAGATATCAGGTTGATGCCCGACGGCGCGATCGAAGTCGATCCGATAGCAAAGCAAGAAAGCGTATGCGGCGGCCAGGCCGTGGTGCCGGCCGTCCGCGGCAAGAGCATCGACAGAGTGCGAAAGGCCCTCATCGGCAAAGGGTGGTCGCCGATCCAGGCAAAAATTGAAGACCCCGAAGGCGATGCGCAGAGCATTGCGCCGGAACTGCGCAAGCACGGCGTGATCGAGGTGGAATCCTGCTCGGGCACAGGATTGGTCTATTGCAGCTACGAGTATCGCAAGGGAGTGGTGATGCTGGAGGTTACGAGTACCGGCGACGGGATATTTCCTACCGCTGCGGACTACTCGGTGAATTGCAACGGGAAGAAATGAGGTGCGGGAACGGAGACGCGATGCCTGGCGGCGTGCCGCTTCGTGGTGACGTTGCCTCAGCGTTTGGGTTAGAGGAGTTGACATGATCGAGACCTCCAGACGCGAGGTGTTGGCGATCGGTGCTTTGGCCGCAATGGGGCTGTTGTCTTTGCCGCGGGTGTCAAAGAGCGAAATCGTTGCGGATTTCAGCGCTGCATCGACGCGCTTTGGTCTGGATCTGCTCAATGAGATCGCCAAACAGAGCGGCGTCGAGACCAATCTGGTGATTTCTCCCGCGAGCATAATGGCGGCGTTTTCGCTCGTCGATATCGGCGCCGGGACGGAGTTGCATGCGGTGCTTGGGAAACTCTTCCATCTGGATGGCGCCGCGGACTTGAACGGGCTGCGTCGCTCTCTCGCCGCTTTGATCCTTGGCCGGGATTCGAACGGGCCTGTGTCCGGTTTCGACGCCGTCTATGTGGACAAGGCAATCGTGCTCAAACAGACCGCTGCCAAGGCGTTCAAGGCTATTGACGCGCGGGTCGAGTCGCGTCACCTGGCCGATCCAGATGTGGCGAAAGAGATCAATGCACTTGTCAAGAAAGCCACACGGGGCGCGATTCAATCGATCATCGAGGCTCCGCTCACTGGCTCTGGAATAGTTCTGGTCAACGCCCTCTATTTCAAGGACGTCTGGCGGCACGGATTCAGCGTCGGGGCGACACAGAGTGCCGATTTCCACCTTGCCGCCGGCGGCAGGAGACAGGCTCCCATGATGCACGCCGACGCGCGACTATTATCGGCAGCTGAGAAGGGCGCCTTTGCCGCCGTAAAGCTCCCCTATAGGATGGATGGCTATTCTCTCATCCTTGTCGTCAATCGCGAAAAGCCGGCGCAGTTAGCGGAATTCGCGCCCTGCGCTGGTTGGCTCGCCGGGGTCGGGCTTGAGGACTATAATGTGACACTCTCCTTGCCGCGCTTTTCGTTCAAGGGCGGCGGTGACGTCCTAACCGCTCTGGATGGGTTGGGCCTGGCGCCAGCGCGCTCGCAGCCTGGTGCACTTGCCGGCTTTTCCGACACGCCGCTCCAGATAGCCGCCGTGCCGCACAAGGTGGCAATCGTCGTCGATGAAGGTGGAACGACAGCTGCTGCCGCAACCGGCGTCATCGCGCCGACGGCTTCGGCGCCACCATCGGTCAGCGTTCAATCCCTCGATTTCGTGGCGGACAAGCCGTTCATGTTCGCCCTGCATGACGACAATATCGGATCGACCTTGATGGTTGGCTATGTTGGTGATCCGGCCAAGACGTCATGACCAAGCATATCGGTTGCTCATTGCTAAGGGTGGAAGCGGGCGCCGATGCGGTTGATCAATGCAGTAGCCGTTCAAGTCCAAGCAGATGTTGAAGAGGTCGCGATAGTGTTTAAGAGGACAATATTTTGGATGATGGCCGCGCTCGCCTTGGTGGGCTGCGTCAACGAGGCAGCACCAGGAACGAGTGTCGCAGCAGCGAAAGGTGGTGGTTCTGGCTCAGGTTGGGCAGGAGTATTGGAGGTCGACCGCAGGATGGCAGCGAATGGAGGGGCGTCTCCGGAACTTGTGCGTATCGATACGGAACTGGCGAAGCTTCAGCCTGAGGGAGAAAAGATTCTTGCTACGCGAGACAAGGCGCGAGCTGAAGTGTGGTCTAAGAAGTATAATGCGTTGATGGCTGAGAGAAGTGCGGCCATTCGCAAATTTTCGGCGAAATCGATCGCGCAAAGTAACGCTATTACCAACGCACTAGGGGGGGCTTCCCGCCCGAACCCTTGTCTCAACGCAATGGGTGGGAATACCTGCGTCGCGCCTGACTCTGGCGGGGATTCTCAAACGCTGCCGGGATACAACAGCTGGTGCCAGGACCCAGCCGACGCTACGAGATTGGTGCCATGCAATCTCTAGGCCGTTGAAGGGTGCCTCGCGTTCAGGCTGATCCGTCGGTTGTTCGGTCGCTACCCGTTTCAACATCTTCATTTCAAAGATGCCTGGCGACATGAATTCAGCTAGCGCGGTTGAAGAGGGACGTGCCGATGTCATACATTTTGACGCGGGCCAAAGGTAGGCTTGCCGGTACAATCGTTGTCGCTATCTGTCTGTTCGCGGTAGCAAGCGGTATTTATGCCGGGTTGCATCGAAATAACCCCGGATTTCCGGTCAGTGACGCACCGTGCGTCGCTCCGAAAGTCGGAGCCGACATTGCCGGTTGTGTTGCAAACTTTTCGGTTCATGCAAGGCTGAGCCCCTTTGGTGAGCCGGCCTTGTCGCCCTCGGGCGATACATTCTATGCGGTCGACCAGAAGGGGGACGATGGAATGATCGTTCCGCAGCTCGTTGCTTGGCGCATTTCAGACGGCACAGAACTCTGGCGCCGCACACTTGAAGGAGATGCGTGGGCATTGGCGATGGCTCCAAAAGGCGACAAAGTGGCCACGTGGGTCAGAGATGCACGCCTGCCGATCCAAATACTAAGTCTGTCCGATGGCAAACTTCTCGCGCAGACTGAGCCGATCGACTGGATTCGTTCCTCCGTCTTCTTCAATGGAGATGGGACGGCAATTCTCCTGGCACGGCACGGCGAGCTATTCACAATAAAGGTCCGCGAAGGCGACCTTGCGATGAAGTTGCCGGATCCCGACCCCTATAGTCAGAAATGCTTCCTTAACGCCGTCGGCACCGGATTTTTCGGAGAGGTCACGGGCTGGGATCGCAAGCTGGCCGCTATTCTCATTAGCAACGACGACAATTTATCATATCTGCCGGCCCAGCAAGACTCCATCGTCACAGAGGAAAAATTCTTGGATGCAACCTGCGAGGCAACTCATCTTGCCTTTTTGACACCACCGCGCAAATGGCCCGACGCCGTGCCGCGACCTGCGGTTTTCTCGCCGGACAGCAAGCGATTGGCCGTCGCCTATAATGTGCCAGGCACGGATGATGATTATGGCGGCCTGATCATTGAAATCCGCGACATGTCCTTGCCGCCGTATTATCGCGACAAGAGATCGACCACGCTGATCGCATCTTTTCCGATCAATGGTGCGTATCCTAAATTGACGTGGTCTCTCGATGGGCACAAGCTTGCTGTCATATATGAAGGCAGAAACGACCAACGAACGCAAGCCGCTTCGCCGGAAACGATGCAGGTTCGTATCTATTCGATCCCCTGACAACGCCCTGGAACTAGGCTTCGAGTCCTTGTCATTGCACCCTAAAAGCCGACGAATTGAGCCCAAAGGAGTGCTGTCGCCGTATTCGTCGCCGGCATGCTTGCAGCTTGTGCGACCGTAGTGCCCAATCTGGGTCGTCGGTCGATAGGTCGTCGCTGTGGGTCGGGATGGAGTTAGTCTGATTATGTGCAGAAAGAGTATATATCAGACTATTCCCTCAGAGGCGCGGTTCACTGTGTTAACGCGACGCTATCGACGCTGATAGCTAGATGACCCTTCTTCCATTGTGGGCCACCGGCGAAGTTGCGGTCAGCCTTCTACACAGGAGCTATCATCGTATTTTCACACTTCAAGAAAACAAGCAGCCCCTCCAATCTACTTCCAGTCCAACCATTATTCCGCGGCTGAGAAGCCGCGAATATATGGAAAAGTTGCAATCGATGGACTATCCCGCCAATCAACTACCGATCGCGGAACCTTTCACTGGCGATCTGCAGCTCCTCTTCGGCATCGATGAACGCAATTCGTTCCAACTTGTCACGAGGCTCAAGCTGGGGGAGCGTCGCATAGACCTTGCTTCTTTGCGCACCCTGACGCTGCAGAGCTGTGCAACCATTGCTGACAAATTGTCGGTCCATACGCAAGGATAAATCCCCAGATTGAGCGCTTCGAACTCAATGGCCGGCCCCACCCTTCTCATGCTCAGTATCTGGGAATATTTGAAAAAGGGCCTGGGAGCACCGGCAGCTCTATTGGTCGCTAGTCAGGACAAAGTGCTCTATCTACGGCATCAGCGGGAGGAGATTGAATTGCTCATGCACTTCCTCGGGGAGGAGGGGTATGAAGACAGTTTGTCATCTCTAGTATATTAGTTGGAGGAGAAGGGGTAGTAGCGCGTAGGTGCCGGATGACGACATGTCTCATCAATGGTCGAAATGCGTGGCTCGCATTTGCTTGTGTAAATGGACGAGCCATTATAAAAGCAATGCATTGACTTGGTACGGTCGCGCATGTTGAATGAATGATGCCATCTCTACGGAGAATCCCTTCTCAACTCTAGTCTTCTTCGGCAAAGGGATATGGTGACGACCAACCGGATCGATCAGCGCGGATCTCCGCATTGACGTCGTACCTGCCGCAGGTACCATCAATATATATGAACACCTGCATGCTCGGCGCCCCGCATCGTGATGCGTATCAATTGCTGTCGTCCTTGCCGCTGAAATCCCACTGGTCGACGCGCAATTCGACACGCGCGTCCGCCGTGCCCCATTTTGAAATGTCGCCCTCGACAAGGACGTGCAGACGGCTTCCGCCCCCGGGCTCACGATAGCTCAGCTCGTTATATTCGATAGGTCCAGAGGAGGTATCGAATAGCTCTGGTAGCTGCGCACAGAGTGCAGGCCCGACCTGTCGGAGACAGGGTGGATCATGAGGAATAGGCGTCCAGCCCTTGGCCAACGCGATCTGCCTGAAATCGACAAAGGGCATGCCAGGCTTGATCACGCGCTGCAAGTCCGCACGCATGCCTAGGGTGTCGCCAATAGTCGGGAGAGTTCGATGAACCGGAGAAGCATATCCGGGAGCAAGGGGCAGCGCCGCAAGAGTGACGACAAGCGAGAGCGCCGACGCAATTCTCGTGTTGTAGCGGCTAACTCGAGAGGAAAGCAAAGGGACCACGTAGGCGGTTCTCCATGCACCCATACCATTTGCGGTAGGGGTTTGTTTGGCGAACGAGCCATCTGTCGAACGGGGCGTTTCATGGGCAGCGCAAGCGTTCAACGATAGGCCTCTTTGGGGAAGAGCTGGTTTACGGTGAACGTCTCGATAGTCTTGTTCGTTGCGGGATCAACTACCCCAAAAGGCTGCCACTGATCCGGCTGCATACGGCCGCCCGCATAAGAGCATGCGAGGTCACTCAATAGCGTAATCCGATCGGATTGGGGAAGGGCGCTCCATTTGTCTTTATCGACATTGACGGCCATAATATCGGCATCGGGCGCGGCAAAGATACGCAGCGGATAGGAGAAGACAGCCCCTTCCTGTGCAGCCGCGGCGCTCCAGCATTCTTTCGAGTGGTGCTTTTCCGCCGGCGTTTGTGGCGCATCGGCCGTCCATGCTGTTGAATGAGCCGCCACCACGAGGCTGAGGGCAAGGACAAATTGGCGAAAGGCTTTCACGGGAACTTTATGCATGAATAATGACACTCGATTGCTCCACTCGATCGGCTTTTACACGGACATTATCCTATTGAGCGGGATCGGCTTTCAGGAATAGGATGTCGATGTCGTGCTTCGGTGTAAAGTTCTTGATCTCTACCTCGAATTGGGTGGGATTTATCTTCTTGATGTCCGAGCCACAGAAGGAAACGAACGCCGAAGGGTCGCCTTTATCGACGATCAGCTTGAAATCGCCGATCGGTCCGGCCCAGTTGCCGCCGGAGGTGATGATGTAGGAAACGTATTGCTCGAATGCGCTGTATGTCTTGGCGTATTCGGAACCTGCACGTTGGTAAAGCGCTCGTGCGGATTTCAGAAAACTTTCATCCGTGCAATACTTTGTGCGATAGGCATCGCGGGTCTTGGGATCCAAGTCTGGAAATCCGCTCGGGACTCCTACCAGATTTCCGGCAATCGGGACATAGGTCTGCTGGACGACGATATCCTGTTCCTTCGGGAAGACTTGTGTGCGCCAGTATTTCGATCGCAAGGTCCAAAGGGGATATAGCGTGGTCTGCTCCCCTTTGTAATTGCTGCTCTCGCCGACATCGAGGATGTTTGCATCTACCAAGCTCTTCCGCTCATTATCCGGGAGCTGGCCGACGGCTGCTTCAGTCGCGTCAACGGTCGGAACCAGCGGGATGCGTAGGGCCCGAAGTTTACTGGTGATCTCAACGTCAGGTTTGCCGTCTGAGGTGAGAAAGGCGCGCTGTTCGAGCTGGGAGGAAACGGGCTGTCCGTCCACGACCGTGCTAAACTTCATGAAATTATCGCTTGCAGGGTCTGGGACTGCCGTTTCGAAATTGACGCCACCGCCGGTAAAATCCGGCATCGGAAAGGCAATTGTTGTCGAATAGTCTGTGGTTGTCAGATTCCGGAACCGATAGGAGATACGAACGGTAGTTGCCGACAGATAGAGGTCCTCGGATACAAGCGCGATCTTATCCGTCTTCTGCAGAACGAGGCCCCCTGCAGCCAGTGTTGCGGCGCTGTCATCCGCCAATGCCGGCGTGACTGCCAAGCACCAGAATGGGCACCCGAGAGCGGCGAGCCGCCGCGCAGTTTCACCGAACATCATGAGCTCCTGCCTCAATGATTACTCCCACTCGACGCTTCGGCCGCAGGAATGAGGTTCCATTCTTGGCGACTGCGCCTGCCGGCAAATCGAAGGCTTTGATGATCTCTCCAGGAATGTGGCCCGCTTCGATAATAAAGTTGCCAGCGCCTGAGTGCCATATGCCAATTATGGTCGAACTGTGCGAATCGGCCTTACGCATATAAGTGACGCGCACCCGATCCGTCTGGGCGCCGGTCTCGATCCGGCGACGGATCGAGACGACCTCTCGTCGTCAGGGAGTTGAATAATTGAGACATCGTGTTCCGCAATCGAAAATCGGCTTTTTGGATGGCCAAGCGACAATCCTCGGTCGGTCACCGCAACAGGCATACACCAGGTATATGCCGGACATATACTGCTCATCACTTTCATCGGGTCTATTTTGGGCTCTGACTCACATTTGCTGCTGTTGAGGATGATGCTTCTGCTGGTTCATCGGAGGATCAGCTATGCAGCAACGATTTCAACGGGCGAGCCTCGCTCCGTCCGGTTTTGCAGTTGATGATGTGACGATTATCGAAGAGCGTGTGCAAGTTCGGCTGCGATCGCGCGCCCTCTCCGGAACGTGTCCAGCCTGTGGTCGACAGAGCCGACGAGTTCAAAGCCGATATCTGCGTCGGCCCGCTGACCTGCCGTTTGGCGGTCGTCGAGTTGAGCTGGCGATCGTGACGCGTCGGTTCTGGTGCGATGCCGTTCTGTGCGGTCGGCGTATCTTCTGCGAACAGTTCGAT
>JUHI01000027.1 GCA_000799755.1 Martinezella tropici | reverse complement strand
AGCAGCAAACTCCCATCAGCCGATCCGACGGAGGGAAAAGATCATGAAGCGCTTCAAGTCAGCCCGACAGCTTCAGCGCTTCGTTTCGATCCACGGACCCGATCGCCAACCTCTTTCGAACTCCCCGCCACGACATTCCATCTCATCATTATCGCGAGCTGCGAGAGGTCGCGATGCGGATGTGGAGCGAGATCGCCCATCTTCAGGTGGCGTGATCCCTGACCGGGTGGCCTTATCTTAACCGTCGGCCGATAAGTTTACAGTGCCGCCGGCAGTGTTGAGTGAAACCTTCGAGGCTTTCAGAAGAGGCACCTCGAGGCAATCATCGCAACACGGCGGCGTTTTTCCTATCTCTGAACGGATAGGGCAGCCCGTAGCGATCCCGAATTGTTTTGCCTTCATAGGCCGTCCTGTAGACGCCTCTTTCCTGAAGGATGGGAATAACCTTGTCGACGAACTCTTCGATATCATCGGGTGCGCGTGGCGGCTGCAGAGTGTAGCCATCGACCGTGCCATCGGCCCAGAGATCGATGATGGCGCCGGCGACCTCCTCAGGCGTGCCCAGCACCAGCCGGTGATGGCCTTCGGAACGGCGCACGGCCTGACGCGCCGTCAGCTTTTCGTGGGCGAGCAGATCGGACAATCCGAGGCCCATTCCGACAGCCTGGATGCGGTTGGGATCGGGGATGAAACGCTCGGCCTCCAGAACGGCGTCGGGATCGAAATCATGCGGATCGATGCCGTTATCTTTGACAAAGCGGGCGAGCAGTCCGTCTTCCGAGCCCGCTCCGCTGAAAAGCTCGTGCTTGCGCAGCGCCTCGGCCCGCGTTTCCCCCAGGATTGCGACAAGACCCGGGACGATACGGATCCCGGCGGGATCTCGTCCAAGCTCGGTGGCGCGATTTTTGACTTTCTTGCCGAAAGCCTGGCCTGCTGCGCGCGAGAGAATGTTGCAATAAATGATCTCGCCATGCCGGGCGGCAAGTTCGATGCCGCCTTCAGAAGCACCTGCCTGCGCGATGACGGGATGGCCCTGAGGGCCGACCGGGACATTGAGTGGTCCCTTCACCGTGAAATAGTCACCCGCATGGTCGATTGCCTGCGCGCTTGCCGCATCCCAGAAGCGATTTTCCGGGACGTCACCGTCGCGTGCGGGGTCCCAGCTCGACCAGAGCTTTTTGGCGACATCGAGGAATTCGGATGCTTTGGCATAGCGCTCGCTGCGCGGTGGCAGCGGTTCCGCCCCGAAGTTGGCGGCGACATTTGGGTTGAAGGACGAGACGATGTTGATGATCAGGCGGCCGCCGGAAATGATGTCCGTCGATTGGGTGCGCCGGGCAAGATTATAGGGCGAATTATAGGTGGACGACATGGTTGCGACGAAACCGATGTCGGGCACTTGCGCGGCCAAGGCTGTGCACAGGATCAGGGGGTCGATGGTGTGGAAGGGGCGACCGTTCGGATCGGTCATCAATGCGGGGTGGTCCGAGAAGAACACCGCGTCGAACAGCCCCTTATGCGCCAGTTCGGTCAGCCGCCGATAATAATCGGGATCGTTGATGTCATGCCGGCTGCCGGTGCGATACGGCCACGCATTGCCGAGATAGCCTGTTGTGTTGATGCCAACATTGAGATTGAGCTGTCGTTTCGAAATTGTCATGCGGCTGGGCTTTCGTTCCGGAAGGCCATGCACGCTAGTTCGTAAAGTCAATTCCCTACAGAATTTATAGACTAATATTGCCGGAGCAGAAGGAATTAACTACCAGCCTTTCGATGCAAAGGAGTATGGCGCAAAGCCGTTCCGGCCTTCATGCAAATATCTTGCGCCGCGCGAAGCATTACTTTCGCTATGCGCGAGAAAAACTGCCTTTGGATTTCGGATTTTCCCAAGAATTCTGATGGAAATGGGACGTTGAGCCCAAAGCCCACGCCAATCCATCGGAGCAAAAGCCTATGTCGATCAATCGTCGCCAATTTCACCAATTGCTGCTGCTCGGGGGCGCCGGCCTGGCGTTCGGCATCCCGCAACTCACCGATGCCGCAGACGTGCCGGTCAGTGGTGGAACCCTGAATTGGGCTTACTATCCCGATCCCACAGCGTTGATTGCCATCAATACGTCTTCCGGCACGGGGCAGGCGATCGGGCCGAAGGTGAATGAGGGATTGCTCGATTTCGACTATGATCTCAATCCCACTCCGCTCCTGGCGACATCGTGGTCTGCAAGCGCTGATGGCCTTCGCTATACCTTCGCACTCCGCAAAGGCGTCAAATGGCACGATGGCAAGGATTTCACTTCCGAGGACGTAAGGTTCACGATTTTTCGCCTGAAGGAAGCGCATCCGCGTGGGCGTATCACCTATCAGAACGTCACCGCTGTCGAGACGCCGGACCCGCTGACGGCCGTCATCGTGCTTTCCAAGCCGGCGCCCTACCTCATCTCTGCACTCGGCAGTTCTGAATCGCCGATCGTGCCGAAACATGTCTATGAGGCTTTCAAGCCGACCGAGCAGCCGACACTCGCCCAGACGATCGGCACGGGTCCATTCATCCTCAAGGAATGGGTGCCGGGCAGCCATCTGATCTTCGATCGCAACCCGGACTATTGGGACGCTCCGAAGCCCTATCTCGACCGTATCGTTTTGCGGGTCATTCTCGATCCGGCAGCCAGAGCCGCGGCACTGGAAACCGGGGAGATCGACATCGGGGCCAACCCAGTTCCGCTTTCAGACATCGAGCGGTTGAAGGCCAATACCAATCTAGTTGTCGATACCACGACCTATGCCTATTCGGGACCGCAGCAGCAGCTGTTCTTCAACTACGAGAACGAGATTCTGACAAAAAAGGACGTGCGGCTGGCCATCGCCCATGCCATCGATCTGCAGAAGCTCGTCGATATCGCCCTCTTCGGCTATGGTCAGGTTTCGCCAAGCCCGATCAGCACGGCGCTGCCGAAATGGTATGATCCGAGCGTCAAGGCGCGCGAGCCCGATCCCAAGCTTGCTAACAAGCTGTTGGACGATGCCGGCTATCCGCGTGGTGCCAATGGAACGCGGTTTAAGCTGCGGCTTGCCTATAATTCCTTCCTCCAGCCCTCTTATGCAGATTTCATCAAGCAGTCGCTGGCTACGGTTGGAATCGATGCCGAAATTCTGAAGCTCGATCTCGCGACCTTCTTGAAGACCGTTTATACGGATCGTGCCTGGGATCTGGTCATCGAGTCCCTTTCCAATACCTTTGATCCGACGCTCGGCGTGCAGCGCGCCTATTGGTCGAAGAACTTCAAGATCGGCCTGGTGTTCTCCAATGCCAGCCACTACGCGAACTCGGAGGTCGATGCGCTGCTGGAGGCAGCCGCGACAGAGCCGGATGAAGCCAAACGCCGGCAGATCTGGTACAAGTTCCAGCACATCATTCATGATGACGTGGTGTCCGTCGATCTGGTGGCCGCGGGGACGCAGATCGTCGCCAACAAACGCGTGAAGAACTTCGCGCCGGGTGCGCAGGGGATCAATAACAGCTTCGGCCAGATCTGGCTTAGCCCGAGCGCCTGAAGCCGCGTTGCTACGAGCCGGTTGAGTTTAGCCGGCTCAGCGCGTTCCGTGCCGCGATCGTGCGGATCATGTGACTTTGTGGTGCGTGCGAGCGCGCCGTAATCGCATCGCGGTGGTGGCGCTCAAGCTGGAAGTCTCGATTAAGGCCCGGGTTGCCGGCAAGGTCGAGCGCCAGGCTGGTGATGGCGACGGCATTGTCGATGACGACGTGACGTACGTTCATGCCATCCATACCCACGGGCCTGCCGGCATCGACATCCTCGCCAAGCGAGCGCAGCAACCGCGCATTGGTCGCAAGCCGCACCTCTATCTCGCCAAGCCCATCCTGGATGCGTGGCACTGTGGCAATGGGCGCGCCGAGGCTGGCGGGGGCATGATGACTGACAAAGCTGATCAGGCAGTCACGCGCTGACCTTGCGACGCCGTGATAAACGGCGCCGATCAGGCCGAAAAAGAAAGCTGTCGCATGCTCGTCGCGCCGGATCGGCTCTGTAGCCGATTGCGCTTCGATGAGGTCATCCAACGGGATCGACACATCATCAAGGATGATGTCATCGCTTGCCGTCGCATGCATGCCGGCGGCATTCCAGCTCTTCTCGACGCGAAGGCCCGGAGCGTCGGTCGGGACGAGAAATGAGGCGCGGCGCGGCTGTTCCTCGTCGGTCAAAGCAAGCAGCGATACCCACTTCAAAACGGGGATGCCGGTGACGTAGCTCTTATGGCCTGAGATGCGCCAGCGATGGCCATCGCGGCGCGCGATCGTTTCGGGGAGGGCGCCATGGGCAGGGGAGCCGATACGCGGCTCGGCCTGCGCATTGTTGACCAGCGCGACCCCGCGCTGGTTGGCTGAAAGCACTCTTTGCGCAAGATGCGCGGGCCATTCGCCGAAGCGCCGGATGGTAAAATGCGAGTTGTAGTGCATGGCAAGGACGAGCGCGGTGGAGGGCTCACCGCGGGCGATCTCGCTGATAACGGCCTGGGCTGCGGTCAGGCCCTCGCCAAGCCCGCCGTATTCCCGTGCGCTCACAAGTCCCAGAAGACCGGCCTCGAAAAGCCTGTCGAAGTTTTCGAACGGAAAATCACCGGTCGCATCGTGATGGGCGGCTGTCGTTGAAAAATCCTCGGCAAGGCGCTTCGCCCCGCCGATCACATGGTGAAGCTCTTCAGTCATATCGGTCGTTGCGCCTTTCGTCAGGCAACTGCGCGAGCCGCAAAGCCATCGATATGGCGGCGGTCCACCCAGTCCCCGATGTCGAAATCGGCGGCCAGAAAGCCGAAGTCGCGCAGGAAGTTCTTGTAGTGCTCCACGGCGTCGACAAGCTCCGGCTCCAGTCCGAGGCCCAGATGTCGGTGAACCTCCGCCCCATTGGCAGCCAGGACCTGCTCTTCCGTCGCGCCGGATTCGCGTGCCACGAAACGTCTCGTTTCTTCCGGGTGGGCCTGCGCCCAGGCGCTGGCCTTGAAAATCGCCTCGATGAGCTTGCGAACGAGATCGGGACGTTCCTCGGCAAGCAATTCGTCCACGGTCAACACGCGCGGTGAGCCGGAATTGATGCGGATCTTCGGATCGGGATGGAAACCGAACTCGGCAACCTGAACGGCGCCGATGAGATTGGCGACATTGATGCCAGCCGTTCCCTTGACGTAGATGGCATCCACGTCGCCGCGCAGAAGGGCGGCAATTTCCTCGCCATAAGCCTGCCGGCGTTTTAGGCCGAACAGCGACGGCCCTTCCTGGCTTGCAAGCACGGAATCGGCAAGCGCTATCTCAACAATCTCTACGTCCGTCTGGGACAGGCCCTCGAGCGACAGTGCCGAGATCAGGCCTTTCAGCGCCGTGGCGCGCATGAAATCGACGATCCCTTCGGGGCGGCGGGCGATGCCGAAGCGGCGGCCCTTCAGGTCCTTCGTCGTCTTGATCCCAGTTCCCGGCAGGGTGATGATCGCCTGAAATTCGTCCGTCCAGGTGATGCCAACGAGACGCGTGCGACGGCCTTCCGAACGGGCACGAATAGGCGGCACGTTGCCGCCATGGCGGAAGGACCAGTCAAGCGTATGGTTGAAATGGCTCTGGCGGATGTTGCGGTCGGGTGAATCGATGATCGATTTCAGCGTCACGCCTTCGCTGCGGAAACCCTCTTCGAGATAGCCGAGCTGAGCCGCGAGACCGACGGGCGTCGGCACGGGGCAACGCGTGTACCAGATTTCGGAAATGGCATTGCTGGTCATGATCGTCCCTTTCAGTTGCGCAGGCCGGCCTGTTTCATCAGCGGCAGCACATCGCTGCCGAAGAATTCCAGATCGTCGCGGAAATCGAAGAAGCTGAGCTGCAGGCCGTCGACGCCGGCGGCTTTCAATTTGACGAATTGATCGACCACCTGTTCCGGCGAGCCGATGACGCGGATATTGCCGCCGATGAAGCGATAGGGGTCTTGCGCGTCGCGGCCCTTCCAGGCGTGCGCATCGGAGCTCAACGACTGGAAGCCCTGCGGCGAGCGCTGGTCACCATGGGCAACGATGCGGTCAGCCAGTTCCCAGGCTTCCCTCTCGGTTGGCCGACAGATGACCATCGGGTTCAGGAGCGTACGCACGCTGCGGCCGATATCGGTGGCCGCATCCTTCACCCTCTTCGTATGGGCGGGCAGGGAGGCAAGCGCGCTGTCGATATCGGCGCCTGTCGGGCTGGTGATAAAGACGATGTCAGAATAGCGGGCGGCAAAGGCGATGCCGGCATCCGAGCCGGTGGCGTTCACCAGGATAGGCCGGCCGAAATTCGGTTTCGGCGTGACGAAGCCGCCGCCGAGTTTCCAGCTGCTCTGACCTTCGAAGGAGTAGTTTTCACTATCACTCCACAGCCGCTGTACGACTTCGAGGAACTCCGCCGCCAGTTCATAGCGCTTGTCATGCTCGATGCGCGGCCAGCCGAACATTTCGTGCTCGACGGCTCTGTGCCCGGTGACGACATTGATGCCCCAGCGGCCGCCGGTAATGTGATCGAGGGTGGCGCCGAACTTGGCAAGGTGCAGTGGGTGCCATGGCCCATAAAGGACATGCATGGTCGAAATCAGCATGATCTTCTTCGTGAGGCCCGCAAGGGCGGCCGTCGAGACGAAACTGTCGAGCGCCTGCCCGTCGAACACTCCGCCGTAGCCGCCCTTGGGAAGCCATTGCGACAGCGCGAAGACCAGATCGAAGCCCAGCTCTTCCGCCCGCAAGGTCAGCGCCTTGTTGTAATCGAAGCGCCAGTCGGTTGAACGTTCGAGCGTCGATTGCGTCCAGCCACCGGCCTGGATCGGCAGAAACAGGCCGAGGAGAACCGGTTGCGTCACCAGAGCCTGCGACAGAGGACTGTCCGGAAAATCGGTCGGCGCGGGAAATTTCGGAAGCCCTACGATGGAGCCGGGCGAGTGCTGGATAGACATGGCGTTCCCTTGCTTTCAATGTTCCCGGCTTGGGCTGCGACGATTAGGCGGAGGCGATATAGGCATAGGCCAGACTGCCGGCGACGCCCTCGCCACCAAGGGTGTGGTCGGCGATACGCTTGTTGTAGATGGTCAATTCCGGCTGGCTGACGATGTCGATCGCCGGCAGATCATCGACCAGGATCTCCTGGATCTCGCGCCATTGCTCGACACGCTTCTTCGGATCGACTTCGATGGCGGCGGCTTCGAGCAGGGCGTCGACCTTCGGATTGCTATAGGCTGAACCGTTCGAGAACGGCACGCCGGGCTTGAAGTTCTTGCTCCAGTAAAGCCTCTGCACGCCGACTGTCGGGTCAAAGAGATTGCTCATACCTTCGAAGGCGAAATCGAAGTCGCGGTCGGTATAGATGCGCTTGGTATAGGTCGCGAAATCCTGGCTGCGCACGGTGACATCGACGCCGACCTTGGCGAGTGCCTGACGAATATATTCGGAGCCGCGGCTGTAGCTTTCGCCGCTTGGCACATAGTCGAGACTGATGCGCAGGCGCACGCCGTCCGAACCACGGGGATGGCCAGCTTCGTCGAGGAGCTTCTCGGCAGCAGCGAGATCGATCGGATAGGTCTTCAGATCGGCGACATACCACTTCGTCAGATTGGGATTGATCGGCCCGGGAATCGGCTCGCCATAGCCATAGTTGATGGTGTTTCGAATGACCTTCCGGTCGATGACATGTGCGAAGGCCTGTCGCACGCGGATGTCCTTGAAGGCTGGCCGCTCCAGGTTGAATTCGATGCGGCTGACGCCGTTGGAATATTGGTAGCCGCGCGTTTCAAACGCCAGATTTGGCAGGTCCTTGAAACGTTCGAGATCGCTGAGGGGAACTGGCGTCGATGGGGCCAGGTCGATTTCACCCGTCTCGATCGCGATGGAGCGTGCAGCCGCATCCGGGATGAAGCGGACGATCAACTGGTCGAGATAAGGCCGGGGTTGATCCCAGTAGTCGGGATTGCGCTCATAAACGATATGGCTACCGCGCACCCATTCCTTGAACTTGAAGGGCCCTGTGCCGATAGGCGCCAGATTGACGGGATTTTCGGCGATTTTCGTGCCTTCGTAGAGATGGCGCGGCACGATCGGGGATTCGGATGCGGCCAAGGCCGTGATCAGATAAGGCGCCGGCTTGGAGAGGACGAGGATCGCGGTCAGTGGATCGGGAGTCTCGATGTCGACGAGATTGAGGAAGGTATTGCGCCCACGTGGATGCACGTCCTTGAGGGTCTTGATCGAAAAGGCGACGTCATTGGAGGTAAACGGCTTGCCGTCATGCCATTTGACGCCCTCGCGCAGCTTGAACGTATAGCGCAACCGATCGTCGCTGACGCTCCATTGCGTGGCGAGCAACGGCTGCGGATTGAGATCGAAATCGTAGGTGAGCAATCCTTCGGTCGTCTTCGGCGAGACATAGACCGAGTTGAATGCCGTATGGGCTATCGTCGTCAGGACCGGCGGTTCTGCCGAGAGAAGGAAGATCGCCGTGCCGCCGCGAGCGGGGGTGGCAAGTGCCGGCAAACCGGCTGCGATGGTCGCGCCGAAGGCTGCGGAAGCAAGCAGAAGATTGCGGCGGGTGATTGCCGGAAATTTTGTCATCTGGGTCTGGCCTTCCAAATGGGACCGTCTTTTTGCGTTGGTGGCGATCCCTGGTTTTATCTTCCCGAAGAAGCGGATCCTTTAGAGTTTTTTGTCTCGTCTAGCCGGCAACTTAGAACGTTGCCCTAGTTCCTGCATATTATTTGGTAAAAATTACTAAAACATACGGCAGAAATGATGGTTTCTGGAAATATTTACCAATACTGATTTGACAAAAGCTACAGATTTAGTCAACTACTATTGTGATGCAGCGTCTACAAATTCCATGGCGCTGCCTGGGAGTTGCGATGTCAGCTTACAAGCGGATAGGACGAACGATACGGCGAACGGCCATTCAGGCGGTGCCGACCGTGCTTGGCATCGTCATCCTGAATTTCTTCCTGTTGAAGCTGGCGCCGGGCGATGCGGCTGATGTCATGGCGGCCGAGGCAGGGTCAGCGACTGTGGAGACGATGGCTGCGCTAAGGGAGCGTTTCGGCCTCGACAATCCAATCCTGGTGCAGCTTGCAAACTATCTGAACAATCTCGCCCATTTCAGCCTGGGCTTTTCGCCACGTTACGGCATGCCGGTCGCCGATCTCATCGGACAGCGCCTGCCAGGCACGCTCACCCTGATGCTGGTTGCGCTGGCCATCGCCATCGTGGTCGGCCTTGTGCTGGGATCCCTGATGGCGGTCTTCGCCGGCCGGCTGCCCGATCGGCTGATCTCCATCATCTCGTTGCTGTTCTATTCGATCCCGGGGTTCTGGATCGGCCTGATGCTGATCCTGCTGTTTTCGGTGAAGCTCGGGTGGTTGCCGAGCGGCGGTGATAGCACCATCGGCTCGCGGCTGACGGGTTTGCCGGTACTTCTCGATCGCGCCCGCTACATGATCCTGCCGGCGACATCCCTGGCGCTATTCTATCTCGCCATCTACGCAAGATTGACGCGCGCAGCGATGCTGGAAGTCAGGTCCCAGGATTTTGTTCGCACCGCACGGGCCAAGGGCGTCTCCCCCTTCGTGCTGACAACGCGGCATATGCTGCGCAATGCGCTGGTCCCGATCACTACCATGGCAGGTATGCATTTCGGCGGCATGCTGGGCGGTGCCGTTGTCGTGGAAACCGTCTACAGCTGGCCCGGCCTCGGGAGGCTAGCCTTCGAAGCGGTCATGGCCCGCGACTTCAGCGTCCTGCTCGGCATCCTGCTTCTCTCGTCGTTTCTCGTGATCATCGCCAATGCCGCGGTCGATCTTCTGCAGGCCTGGCTTGACCCCAGGATCGGAGCAAGCCGATGAAAGCACAACAGCTCAAAATCTACTCCGGCTCGGAAAATGAGATCAGCGCCGGCACACCGGAGTTGGAACCAGACGCTGCTCCTGTGCCGGGGAGCCGCTGGACGCATATTCACGCGCCCGATGCGCGTACGACAGCCGTGGCGGACGCGCGACGGCAGGGACGTGGCCGGGAGCTGAAGATCTTCCTGTCGAATCCGAATGCGCTTTTCGGCATCGTCGTTCTGGCGATCATTGCTGTCGCTGCACTGCTTGCGCCGGTGCTCTATCCCGGCGATCCGCTGGAAATGGTGGCACGACCCTTCCTCTGGCCCGGTCAGAATGCCGCTTATCCGCTCGGTACGGATTCCATGGGACGAGACGTTCTTGCCGGCATCCTGCATGGCGCTTGGATCTCGCTGACCGTTGGCATCGCCGCAACCTTGCTCGGGCTGGGCGTGGGCGTAACCGTTGGCGCACTCGCCGGCTATTTCGGTGGCCTGGTCGACGACCTCCTCGTCAAGCTTATCGAAATCTTCCAGACCATACCGAGCTTCGTGCTCCTCGTGGTGCTGGTCGCAATCGCACAGCCGACCACCACGACGGTGACCACCGCGATCGCCATCGTCAGTTGGCCGACCGTTGCACGCCTGACACGCGCCGAATTCCGTGCGATCCGCGAGAAGGACTATGTGCTTGCCGCACGCAGCCTCGGCTTCGGGCATGCCCGCATCATCTTCCGCGAAATCCTGCCGAACGCGCTGCCGCCGCTGATCGTCACCTCGTCGGTCATGGTCGCAAGCGCCATCCTGATGGAATCGGCCCTGTCCTTCATGGGGCTTGGCGACCCCAATCGCGTCTCCTGGGGGTCGATGATCGGTTCCGGGCGCGATGTCATCCGCACGGCCTGGTATCTGACTGCGCTTCCGGGGCTTGCCATTGTCTTCACGGTGCTTGCGCTCAACCTCATCGGCGATGGCCTCAATGACGCACTCAATCCTCGTTTCTCGGAGGAGCGCTGATGGCAAGGCTTCTGGAAGTCCATAACCTCTCAGTCGGGTTCGGCAACGCCCAACCGGTCAAGGGTGTCAGCTTCACTGCCACGCCGGGCGAGATGCTGGCGATCGTCGGCGAGTCCGGTTCGGGAAAGTCACTAACGGCCTTGGGGCTGATGGGGCTGCTGCCGCGGCATGCAAAGACAGGTGGCGAGATCCACTTTGACGGGCGCGATCTCTTGAAATTGCCCGAGAAAGAATTGCGCGGCATTCGCGGGCGCGACATCGCCATGATCTTTCAGGAGCCGATGACCTCGCTCAATCCGGTCATGACGATTGGCGATCAGATCGTAGAGGTCCTGCGCATCCATGAGAAGCTCAATCACAAGCAGGCTCGCCTGCGCGCCATCGAATTGCTCGATCTCGTCAGCATCCCCGATGCGGCAAAGCGGGTGGACGACTATCCGCATCAGCTTTCCGGCGGCATGCGCCAGCGCGTGATGATCGCCATTGCCGTTGCCTGCAGCCCGAGGCTGCTGATCGCCGATGAGGCGACAACGGCGCTCGATGTGACGATCCAGGCCCAGGTGTTGCAACTGCTCGATCGCCTGCGCAGCCAGCTGAACATGGCCGTCATCTTGATCACTCATGATCTCGGCCTCGTCGCCCAATGGGCCGATCGGGTCGTCGTGATGTATGCCGGCCGCAAGATCGAGCAGGGCCTGCCCGACGTGCTCTTCGAAACGCCATACCACCCCTATACGCAAGGGCTGCTTGCGGCGTCGCCGCGCCTGAAGGCCGATTATCATTATCGCGATGGACCACTGACGGAAATTCCGGGTTCGATCGTATCGGCGGCGGCAGAGCTTGGTTGTGCGTTCCGTCCGCGCTGTCCGGTCGCACGATCCGCCTGCGGTTCCTCTGTTCCGGCTTTGGTGCAGCTTTCGGCTGAACGTGAGGTTGCCTGTCCCTATGTTCCAGCCATTGCGGAGGCATCCTATGCCGCTTCTGTCCGTCGATAGGCTCTCGACGCATTATCCGGCGAGGGATGGAACCGTGCGCGCCGTGGATGACGTTTCGCTTGAGATCGTCGAGGGCGAGACGGTCGCACTTGTCGGCGAATCCGGTTGCGGCAAGTCGACGCTCGGCAAATCGCTGATGCGTCTCGTCAACCCGACATCCGGTCAGGTGACCTTCAAGGGGCGTGATGTTGCCGCGCTGACGGGCAAGGAATTGCAGTCTGTTCGCCGGCATATCCAGATGATCTTCCAGGATCCATTTGCCTCGCTCAATCCGCGTCAGACGATCCGGACCATCCTGACGTCGCCGCTCGCCGTTCATGGAATCGGCGATGGCAAGAGCCGCGAAGCCATTGCGGCCTCGATGGTCGCCCATGTTGGTTTGCCGGCCAATTCGCTTAGTCGCTACCCGCATGAATTTTCCGGCGGCCAGCGCCAACGCATCGGTATTGCCCGGGCGCTGATCCTGCAGCCGGAACTGGTGATATGCGACGAGCCGGTCTCTGCGCTCGATCTCTCCATTCAGGCACAGATCCTCAATCTCCTGGTCGAGATGAAGTCTGAGCTTTCGCTCTCCTACCTGTTCATTTCTCACGATCTCTCTGTCGTGCGCTATTTCGCCGATCGTGTGCTCGTCATGTATCTCGGGCGCATCGTCGAGAGTGCTCCCACCGCAAAGCTCTGGAACGACGCCAAGCATCCCTATACGCAGGCGCTTCTCGCCGCCGTACCCGATCCGTCACGGCGCAAGCAGGCAGCGTCGATCACCGGGGATCTGCCAAGCCCCCACAATCCGCCTTCCGGCTGCCGATTCCACACGCGCTGTCCGCTCGCGACCGACATCTGTCGGACTGACGACCCCATCTACACACAACTCGGCGGCGGTCACACCGTCGCCTGCCATCACGCCCAATAGAACTGGAGAATAGACTATGGTCGACTATCGCTATCTCGGACGCAGCGCACTGAAAGTGTCGCCGCTCAATCTCGGAACGATGATGTTCGGCGGTCCGACACCTGATGATGTTGCCTTCCGCATCATCGACAAGGCCCGTGAGCAGGGGATCAACTTCATCGACACGGCCGATGTCTATCACGACGGCAAGTCGGAAGAAGTGGTCGGTCGCGGCATCAAGGCGCACCGGGATCACTGGGTTCTTGCGACAAAATTCGTCAACTCGCACACGAAAGGGCCGAACCTTGGCGGCCATTCCCGCAAGTGGGTGATCGAGACTGTCGAGAATTCACTGCGCCGGCTCAATACCGACTATATCGATATTCTCTACTTCCACCGCGCCGTCTTCGACGCGCCGCTGGAGGAGCCGGTGCGCGCGATTGCTGATCTCATCCGCGCGGGCAAGCTGCGCTATTTCGGCGTGTCGAATTTCCGGGGTTGGCGTATCGCCGAAATCTCGCATCTGGCCGATCAGCTCGGCATCGATCGCCCGGTCGCAAGCCAGCCGCTCTACAACATCGTCAACCGCACGGCCGAGGCCGAGCAGCTGCCGGCAGCCCATCACTACGGCCTTGGCGTCGTCTCCTATTCGCCGCTGGCGCGCGGCGTGTTGACGGGCAAGTATGAGCCGGGCCAGGCGCCGGCCGCCGATACCCGTGCAGGCCGTGGCGACAAGCGCATTCTCGAAACCGAATGGCGCCCGGAATCGATCGCCATTGCCAAGGAGATCGCCGATCACGCCAAAGCCAAGGGCGTTACGCCCACCGAGTTTGCGATTGCCTGGGTGCTCAACAACAGACTGATTACCTCCGCCATCACCGGCCCTCGCACAGAGGAGCACTGGGATAGCTATATCCGCGCCCTCGACGTCAAGCTCGACGCACAGGATGAAGCATTGGTCGACCGGCTGGTTGCGACCGGTCATCCGTCGACGCCGGGCTTCAACGATCCGAGCCATCCCGTCGAAGGCCGGGTTCCCCTTAGTGGCCCCGCTGACGCCGAAAACGTCGTGCCGCTTGCGCGGGCCGTTGCCTGAATGATCGTGCTCAGGCCCCACCAAGGTGGGGCCTGTTTCCTCCTGGCGCCGAAAGAGCCCCACATGCCGAACACAGCCTCATCCGCCATTCCAGCCGCTCCCGCCGCGAGTGATCGCGCCGCACTTCTGGCCAGGATACCCGATCTTGCCGCTGAGATTTCAAAGGAGGCCGCGCGCCGGGATCTTGAACGGGAACTGCCGCACCAGGCTTTCCGGCTGTTCAAGGAGGCCGGCCTCGGCGCGCTGCGCATTCCCGTGGCACTTGGCGGGCCAGGCGGCTCGGTGGTCGACTATATCGACATGATCATGACGATCGGGGCTGCCGACTCCAACGTCGCCCATGCGCTGAGGAGCCACTTCAATTTCACCGAGGCCTTGCTGCTCAATCCCAACAGTGCGCTCGACCGTACTCAGCTTTCCCGTGTCTTGGGAGGCAAGCTCTTTGGCGGCGCCCATACCGAGCAGGGGACCAAACGCCCGGGCGATGTGACGGCGCGACTGACGAAATCGGGGGAAAGCTACAGGCTCAACGGTCGCAAATGGTATGCGACCGGCACGGCTTTTGCCGATTTCGCCTCGTTTAGTGCCAGGAATGATGAGGACCAACTCGTCGGTGTGTTGCTGCCCGTCGACCGCAACGGGATCAGCATCCTTGATGACTGGGACGGCATGGGCCAGCGCCTGACGGCAAGCGGCGGCGTCCTGCTGGAGGATGTGGAGGTCTTGCCGCATGAAATCTCGACGCGCGGTTTGAACACGCTAATTGGCCGCCATACATCGACGCTACGCCAGCTTCACCTTGCCGCCTCGATGGCAGGTGCGGTTCGCGGCGTGCTTGCCGAGGGTACTAACTATGTGCGCAAACAGGCGCGCTCGGCCGCCCATAGCACCGCCGAAACCGCCAATGCTGATCCCTTCGTGCAGAAGATATTGGGCGAGATCGCAGCCGGGTCCTATGCCGTCGACACGCTGATCCGCGAAAGCGCCCGTGCGCTCGATCGGACAGCGGAAGCCTTCGCCGGCGATGAGCCGCAAAGGCTGGAGACAGCTTTGGTCGAAAGCGCTCTGACGACGGCGCGCACCCAGATCGTGGCATCACAGCTGGCGCTTGCGGCTGCGACCAACGTCTTCGAACTTGGCGGCGGCTCCGCCACATCGCGCCATCTCAATCTTGACCGGCACTGGCGCAATATCCGTACCGTGCTCAACCATAACCCGCTGTTGCACAAGGCACGTGTGGTTGGTGACTATTATATCAACGGCACCACGACGCATCTGGAAGAAGGCAAGGTCTTCTAAGCCATGCACGCGGATTTACGCTCACACCATTCGATCGTCATCGTCGGTGGCGGTTTTGCCGGCGCGTTGACGGCGATGAAGCTACTCGACCGGACCGAAGTCCCGCTATCGATCACCATCCTGGAGCCCCGTGAGGAGCTTGGACGCGGCGTCGCCTATAGCACGACCGAGGCTGTCCATCTCGTCAACGGTCCGGCCGGAACATTTTCGCTGCATCCGGAAGAGCCGGACCATCTGACGCGCTGGCTTGCCGACAATGCCTCGCGTTATGGCTGGACGCTACCTGCGGATATCTCTGCGAGTTTTCCGCCGCGCCATCTCTATGGCACTTACGTCCGCGATGAGTTGAGCCGTGCAATCGCGCAGGCGCGTGCCGGGTCGACATTGCGGCACATCAGATCTTCGGCATCCGAGCTTATTGCCGCACCGCACAGGGTTCGGATCAAGACAGGCGATGGCGAACAGATCGAAGCGGACGAAGTGGTGCTCGCTCTTGGCGTGTTCCAGCCCGACCCAGCACCGCGGGAAGCGCCTGTTGCAAGCCATCCGGCTTTTGCTGCTTCAGCGTGGGATGCCACCGCGCTCGACCGCCTTCGGGAGGCCGAAGAGATTCTTCTGATCGGCTCCAGCCTGTCGATGGTCGACGCGGTGGCCAGCATGGAGGCGAGGGGTTTTCGCGGTAGATATCATGTCATCTCGCGGCGAGGGCAGTTTATCGAAGACCGGCGGGATGCCGAGCCGGCGCGAGACTTCCTTGCCGAACAACCTTTTCCGACAACGGCACGCTCGTTGCTATCGATCATCAAGTCCGAGCGCCGCGCGCTTGCCGCCGCCGGCAAGGATTGGCAGAGCCTGCCCATGGCTATCAGACCTCATATCCTGACGCTTTGGCAAAAGGCTGACGATGTCGAGCGCTTACGCTTTGCCCGGCACCTCCGCGCCTTCTGGGATGTGACCGCGCACCGCGCCGCGCCCGACAGCTACCGTGCCGTCACTCAGGCGAGTGCCGAGGGGCGCCTCCAGCACCAGACGTCGAGATTGATCGCAATGAAGCCAGCCGGCCGCCGGATCTCGGCGACATTGAAGAGCCGAACCGGTGTTGAAACGCGCTCCTTCGGCGGGGTCATCGATTGCCGGGGCCATCAGCTCCATGATTGGCGGCGCATTTCCGATCCCTTTGTCCGCAGCCTACTCGAGAGCGGCGAAGTTAGGCCCCATAGTACCGGTTTTGGCATTGATGCCACCGTTGACGGCGATATCATCTCCGAAGAGGGTCGTATTCATCGCAACATCAGTGCGATCGGCCATCCGCTGCGAGGCGTTGCCTGGGAATCGAGTTCGATCACGGAACAGCGGGCTCAGGCGATCGCGCTTGCCGACCGCATTTTGGGTAAACTCACGCCGCTTGCTCTTGTCGCCTCCTAAAGCATGGCGATCAAGGGGACGCATCGCCCCCTTCATAATCATCTGGCAGGTAGCGCCTCAGCCTTCGCCTTCCTTGATGTAGACATCGGCGAAATTCGATTGCACGCCTTCAACGCCGGTGGTGTGATTCTTGACGCGCTTGTTGAAGACGGTGACGTTTTCGAGCGCGATCAGATTGATCACCGGAACGTCGTCGGCGATGATCTTCTGGAAGGCGTTGAACTCCTGCTTGCGCTTCGCCTCGTCAACCTCGACGGATGCGGCCTCAAGCAGGCGATCGACCTCCGGGTTCTGGTAGTGGCTGGCATTGGAAAACGGCAAACCGATCTTAAAATTCTTCGACCAATAGACGCGCTGTACGCCAAGCGTCGGGTCGAACTGATTGCCGAGATATTCGGCCGTAAGGTCGAAGGCGCGCTCGTTGTAGACCTTCTGGATATAGGTCGAAAAATCGTAGGAATCGATCCTGGCGATGATGCCGATGCGCGCAAGGTTCTGCTTCAGATATTCGGCGACGCGCTTGAAGCCTTCATTGTAGGAATTATGGGTCAGGCGAAGTGTGAAGCGGGTGCCACTGCCATCGGGCTTGTAGCCTGCCTCGTCGAGTAATTTTTCGGCTGCCCTGAGATCGAAGGCATAGGGCTTGATAGAGGCGTCGGAATAGTCAGGCAGGAAGGTGCTGATCGGTGTTGGAGAGACGTGGCCATAGCCGTACCAGACGGTATTGAGGATGACGTTGAGGTCGATGGCATGGGCAATGGCGCGTCGGACGCGGACATCCTTCAGATAGTCGTTGTCGAGATTGAGGATAAGCTGCGTCTGGTCTCCCTTGGTCTCGTAGCCGCGAGAATCGATACAGATGTTCGGCAGCGCCTTGATGCGTTCGAGATCGGCAAGTGGAATGGGATTGTCGCCACCGAGATCGAATTCCCCAGTCTCGAAGCCAGCCGCGCGGGCGGCGCCATCGGGTACGAAACGTACGACGACCTGGTCGAGATAGGGCTTGCCCGCGTCCCAGTAATCCGGATTGCGTTCCAGGATGATATGGGAGCCGCGAACCCATTGCCGGAAGATGAAGGGACCGGTGCCGATGGGGGCGCTGCCGTTCGGATTGATCGGGACATCGGCGATCTTGACGCCCTCGTAGACATGTTTCGGCACAATGGGGGATTCTGCAGCATAAAGCGCTTTCAACAGGTAGGGCGCCGGCTTGGAGAGGCGGAAAATCGCCGTCAGATCATCTGGCGTATCCACGGCCGTGACGTTGGCGAAAGTGCCGCGTCCGCGCGGATGAACCTGTTTCAGAAGCTCGATCGAATAGGCCACATCGGCCGAGGTGAAAGGCTTGCCGTCATGCCATTTGACGTTCGCACGAAGCTTGAATGTATAGGTCAGCCCATCGGCGCTCACAGACCATTCAGTGGCGAGTTGCGGCTTCGCCTTGAAGTCGAAATCGTAGGTCAGCAATCCCTCGGTGATCTTCGGGCTGATCTTCTGCGTGCCGCCGGCAGTATGGGCAAGAGCAAGGATCGTCGGCGGTTCCGGCTCGACGATGAAATTGAGCGTCCCGCCTCGCGGTGGCTGCGTCTCTGCTGCATGGGTTGTGATGGATGGCAGCAGCGTCGCGGCGGTGGACAGCAGCAGCAACTGATTAAAACGGCGGCGGTTGATGGTCATCTTGTGGTCCCTTGCTGAAGCTGAGGTATTCGCGATCGAACAGCTGGCGGAGAGATCGCCAGCTACGCAAGCCAAACCATTTTCAGGGTGCGGGCCAGCAAAACGGAAGAATGTTTTTCTCGCCCATAGGCAAAGAAAAGCTTTGCGGCTGCCGCCTTGCTGAGGCAGCTACCGGCGATGTAATCTAGTAAAAACATAGACTATTCCTCGATTTTAGTTTTTGCTTCCGCTGCCTTGGTGCAGCATGGAAGAAAATGTTCGTCGTCTTTCAGACAAACGCAAAGCGCGTTCTCGTCTTTCATGGTCGGTTTGTGCTGCAATCGGCTCATGAACACTCCTGCCAGCACACGAAAGAAAACCATCCAGCCGACCTTGGCGCGCTTGCCGCCATTGACATCGCTGCGGGCCTTCGTCGCCACCGCGCGGCACCTGAATTTTCTCGGCGCTGCCGATGAGTTGCACGTCACCTCGGCAGCCGTCGGCCAGCAGATACGGCTGCTGGAGGATTATCTCGGGCAGCCGCTTTTCCACCGGACGCGCGGACAGTTGCAACTGACAGCCGCCGGTCTCGCTCTGGTTCCGGGCCTGACCGATGCATTCGATGCCGTTTTGGCAACGATGACACAGTTCGCTGCCAGCGATCATGATCTGCCCATCCGTGTCTCGGTGGCGCCGTCCTTTGCGAGCAAGTGGCTTATCCCGCGATTGAACGGTTTGAGACGTGCGGCGCCGAGCCTGCAGGTTCTGGTCGACGCGTCGACGCAATTGACGGATCTCAACACGGATGAGACAGATTGCGCCATCCGCTATGGCAGCGGCGGCTATCCTGGCCTGGTTGTCGATCACCTCTTCTCCGAAGCTGTGGTGCCGATTTGCAATCCCGAATTTGCCGAGCGGCACTGGCTGTGGAACGATCCGCAGGCAATCGAAGGCGTGCCGCTCCTGCATGAGGATGGTGCAGAGCACGATCGTTCGTGTCCGGACTGGAATGCCTGGTTGCGGGCCGAGGGACTGTCCTATCGGCTGTCGCAAGGCGGCTTCCGTCTTAATCAATCATCGCTCGTCATCGATGCGGCCCTGGCAGGGCAGGGACTTGGCCTCGGGAAGGTACGTCTGGCAGAGGCGGAGCTGAGGGCGGGGCGCCTGGTCAGTCCCTTCGGCAGCCCGCAGCCCGTAAGCTTTTCTTATTTCTTCGTGACGACGCCGGCCAAGGCACGGCTCGCGCGCGTGGAGCTGTTTCGCAATTGGCTTCAGGCCGAAACCAAGGCGTTGCGGGCAATCGACGACGTCTTGCTGTGGAATTCACCCCGCAGGCTCGACATCGCCGCCGCCGAATAAGGCGATTACTTCAGCTTGAAGCCGAGGCGTTGCGCCGCGGCCCCGAGCAAATGCCGGCCTTTCAGGGCCGCGACCGTACCGATCCTGTTCCTCACCTGCTCGGTCCAGTCCAAAAGCGGCATGCCTTGCTCGGTCTGGAAGTCTCGCAAAACCGTATTGTAATGCTTGAGATCGTCGGGCTGCCAGCTGTCATCGTAGCGCTCGCGATGCAGAACGGTGGTCTGTGGCAGCCTGGGCTTGATGGCGGCCGGCACCGCTGGATCGGGATAGCCGACGGTCAGACCGAAGACTGGAAATACGCCTTCTGGCAATTCCAGCTCCCGAGCCACCACTTCCGGATCGTTGCGGATTGCGCCGATGTAGCAGGTGCCGAGGCCTTGCGACTCCAGGGCGACGACTGCATTCTGCGCCGCAAGGGCGGCATCTATGACAGCGAGCAGGAAGCTCTCGACATAGTCCAGGCCCTCTGCCGGAGAGCCTTGGTCCGCGGCAATGCTGCGCGGCCTCGAAAGGTCCGCGAGCCAGATCAGCAGCAGCGGCGCCTGAGCGATCTGCCGCTGCGTGCCGGCCACGGTGTTCAGCCTCGCTTTGCGCGCTTCGTCTTCGACGGCAACGACGCTCCAGGCCTGCAGGTTGGATGAGCTTGGGGCTGACTGCGCGGCAGCGACGGCGAGACGGACGGCACTTTCCGGGACCGCTTTTGGCAGATAGCTGCGGACAGTGCGATGCGACAGAAGCGTTTCGACGGTCTCATTCCAGTCCGTACCAAGCTGCTGCTCGGCATCGCGATAGCGCTCTTCGGCAAGGCTTGCTAGTCGATGTGGCGCGGAAACCTTGGCGGTCGCAAATGACGTCATGCTTTACTCTCCTTCATTCGGCGGCGATAGCATAAGGATTGGCGGGCCGGGCGAGGCCGAGATGATCCCGCAACGTATGGCCCGAATAGGCCTGCCGGAAAAGACCACGACGACGCAGGAGCGGCACGACTTCGTCGACGAAAACCTCCAGGCCGTGCGGCAGCACATCCGGCATCAGATTGAAGCCGTCAGCGGCACCCGCGAGATACCATGCCTCTATGTCGTCGGCGATTGCTTCCGGCGTGCCGACGATGGTGCGGTGGCCGGTTCCGCCGTTCAATGCGCGGATGAGGCCGCGCACGGTCAGTTTCTCGCGTTGGGCAAGAGCAAGGGTCGCCCGGAAGAAAGTGTGACCGCCGTCCGGCGGCAACGGGATATCGTCAGGTAAGGGCTCATCCAGTTTCAGTCGCTTCGGATCAATCTGCAGAACGCCAGAGAGGCGTGCGAGGCTGTATTCCAGCGGGATGAGTTCACGCAATTCCTCTTGCCGTCGCTTCGCCTCCGCTTCCGTGCTGCCGATGATCGTTGCGAGCCCGGCGAGGATCAGCGCGCTGTTGGGTGCACGGCCGTAGCGCACTGCCCGCGTCCGCAAGTCCCAAGCATAGTCGAGGGCTTCGTCGAAGGATTGCGATGCAGAAAAGACGGCTTCAGCGTGTTGCGCCGCCAGTTCCCGGCCATCATCGGAACCACCCGCCTGGACGAGAACCGGATGACCCTGCGGCGGGCGCGGAACATTGTGGGGCCCATGAACGGAGAAATGCTTGCCACGATGGGCGATCGGGTGGACCTTGGCGGGATCGACGAAACGGCCGCTGGCGACATCGCCGACGAAGGCATCTTCCTCCCAGCTGTCCCAGAGTGCCTTGACGACGGCGGTAAACTCGGCGGCACGCTCATAACGGCCATGATGCTCAACCGGCTTTTCCAGCCCGAAATTCCGGCTTTGCGAGAGGTCGGCGCTGGTGACGATGTTCCAGCCGACACGGCCGCCGCTTGCATGGTCGAGCGTCGCGAAGCGGCGGGCGATATTGTAGGGCTCGTTGTAGGTGGTCGAAGCCGTGGCGATAAGGCCGATATGCTGTGTGTGGGCGGCAACAGTCGCCAGCACGATCGTCGGTTCCAGCGAGGTGAGCGGCCTGAAATCGACTCGATCGGAGATGGCCGCCTGATCGGCGAGGAAAACCGCGTCGAAGGTGCCGCGCTCGGCAATGCGGGCGACGTTGATGTAGTGATTGATATCGAAGGACGCGCGTGGGTCGCTTCCATCCATTCGCCAGGCTGCTGGCGAGAAGCCGGAATGCAGGATGTTGATGTTGAGATGAAGCTCGCGTTTCTGGCTCACTGAAATATCCCCGGTTCCGGAAACTCGCCATTCAAGAACCATGTGCCGACATTACGGGTCTTGTATTCAGCGGGATTGTGAAGCGTGTGAATGCGCGCATTTCGCCAGAAGCGGTCAAACCCAAGCGGTCTGACGGCGGAGCGGGCGCCCATGACCTCGAAGATCTCGCTGGTGACGTCAAGAGCGACGCGGCCAGCTAGTACATTGGCCGAGGCGACGGCGATCGCCGCTTCGCCACGGTCATCGGCCGTCAGATCCGGCCCCTTGGCGTAAATGGCATCGAGCGCCGTCAAGGCCCGGTCGGCGAGTGCGGTTGCCGCCTCTACCTTGATCCAAAGCTCGCCATATTGCCGCTTGATCCAGGGATCATCGGAATGGCGTTCGACACCGGAATAGATCCAGGGCCGTGAATGCGTAACGGTATAGTCTCGGGCAGCAATCAGCGCGCCCTGCGCTGTGCCGACGAAGACATTGAGCAACACACTCTGCTGCTGCAAAGGGGCCAGCAGGGTGATCGGATCTTGCGGTCGCTCCGGCAGGATCTCACCGGTATCGATGACCACATCCTTGTAGAAGACACGGCCGCTTCCGGTCTGCCTCTGGCCGATCCCGTCCCAGTCATCGGCGATGGTAATGCCCTCTCGGTTCGCCGGTATATAGGCGAAGCTGCGCTTGTTGGTCTCTTCGTCCTCCCAGGCGACCATCAGATAGTCGGCGACATGCGATCCGGAGGAGAATGGCCGAAAGCCGTTGAGAATGATTTTGTCAGCTTCACGTCGACCGAAGAGGCTCTTGGAGAAGCTATTGGTCGTATTGCCCCAGAACCAGCGACCGGCGGCCGAGCGGCGCAGGATATCGCGCGAACGGTCGTCTGGGCCGGTATTGACGGCATTCTGCAGGGGGCTGAAGTGATAGCCGTAGAGATGGGCGACCGACCCATCCACTTTGGCGAATTCGCGGACAATCCGCATGGCGGTGGAGTAGTGCTCGCCCGCACCGCCGAACTCCCTGGGGATCAGCAGATTGACGAGGCCGGTTTCCTTCAGGAGCTTGATTTGCTCGTCAGGCCTGCCACCCAATTGATCCCGCTCGATAGCATCCCTGGCGAAGATTTCGCGCAGTTCGGCCGCCTTGGTGAGATGGGGATTGGTCTTGTCGGTCTCGAACAGTGCCGGCAGCAGGTGGGGCGGCTCGAAGCCATTTGGTTTGATAGTCATGTCGCTCCCCGTTCATTTGTGCAGGCGCGGAAAACCGTGCCGTTCGGTCAGCAGCTCGAGAATACGATCGGTCGAATTGACGAACCGCGTTTCCTCGCGCTCGCTCGCATCGTCGGGAGGATTGTCCGCCAGAATGAAGAGCGGCAGCGACTGGTTTTCCTCGCCAACGACATCGATCACTTGTCGTCGCGGTCGCGCGAAGGCGACCCGCTCGACATCGATCCTGGAAGCAAGGTTCGGAAATGCGGCAAGCAGGCCTTCGATGGAATTGCAATAGGGGCAAACGAAGCTGACGTTCGGATGCTTGGGGTCGGCAAAGCCGGGTGAGATCAGAAACAGTTTGTCGCGTGCCATGATTTTCTCCTATTCTGCTGCAGCCGCATTGCCTGCGGAAAATCTATTGACGGGGCGCTTGAGGCCGAGATTTTCGCGCAGCGTCGTACCCTCATAGTCGGTTCGGAACAGGCCGCGACGGCGCAGCTCCGGCACCACGAGCGTGATGAAATCGGCAAGGCCGCCGGGCATGATCGGCGCCATGATGTTGAAGCCGTCGGCGCCATAATTCTCGAACCGCTCTTCCATGACATCGGCGATCTGGGTGGGAGTTCCGACAACCTGCCAGTGACCGCGCGCGCCGGCGATGCGCAGATAGAGCTGGCGAATGGTCAGGTTCTCGCGATGGGCAAGATCGAGCACCAGTTCCTGGCGGCTCTTGCCGGCATTGGTTGCCGGCGGGTTGGGCGGCACGGGACCGTCAAGCGGATAGGAACTGAGATCGACGCCGGTCAATTGCGACAGGAGATTGAGGCCGACTTCAGGCTGGATCAGGTTCTGCAAGGCCTCGAACTTGTCCTGCGCTTCCGCCTCGCTGCGTCCGACCACCGGGAAGATACCCGGCAGGATCTTCAGGTCGTCGTGAGAGCGGCCGTATTTGCCCAGCCGCCCCTTGACGTCGGCATAGTAGGCCTTGGCTTCGTCGAGCGTGATCTGCGCGGCAAAGATCGCTTCCGCCGTCCGTGCCGCGAGCTCCTTGCCGGGTTCGGAGGCGCCTGCCTGCACCACCACCGGTCGCCCCTGCGGCGAGCGCGGTATGTTCAGTGGCCCGCGCACCTTGAAGTGACGTCCCTTGTGGTCCAGCCGATGCAGTTTTTCCGGATCGAAATAACGTCCGCTCTCACGATCACGCGGAAAGGCATCGTCCTCCCAGCTATCCCAGAGGCCGAGCACGACATCTGCGAATTCCTCCGCCCGGTCATAGCGGTCCGCATGCAGAACCTGCGTGTCGTGGCCGAAATTGAAGGCGGCTTCCGGGTCGGAGGACGTTACCAGGTTCCAGCCGGCGCGGCCGCCGCTCAGACGGTCCAGCGAACCGAACTGGCGAGCAAGGTTGAAGGGATCGGAAAAGCTCGTCGAGGCGGTGGCGATCAGGCCGATGTTGCGGGTGACGCTCGCAAGGGCGGACAGAAGCGTGATCGGTTCAAACGGGTAAACGCCGTTATGCGCCTTTCGGCTGGCTGCGTTCACATCCTTCAACCGTGCCGCAACCCCATCGGCGAAGAAGATCGTATCGAACTTGGCCGCCTCCGCAAGCCTGGCAAGCTCGAGATAGTTCTCGAATTCCATGCCGACGGACGCCTCGGGATGACGCCAGGCCGCGACGTGATGGCCGGTAAAGAGCAGGAAGGCGCCGAGCTTGATCTGGTCCTTGCGTCTCGCCATGGGAAATCCTTTCAGCGGTACATAGCCGGCGTCGGAAGCTCGCCGGTCAGCAGCCAGGTGCCGACCGTGCGCTTCTTGTATTCGGCGGGGTTGTGGAGCGTGTGGGTGCGGACGTTACGCCAGAAGCGATCGAAACCATTGGCAGTCGTCGCCGACCGCGCGCCCATGACCTCGAAGATCTCGCTGGAGACGGCAAGCCCGACCTCGCCGGCATAGATATTGGCGGTGGCTATATCGATGGCAGCGAGGCCACGGTCTTCACGTGTCAGCCCGGGTCCCTGGTTGAATGCCGCGTCGAGGCTGCGGGCAGCTTTGTCGGCCAGTTCGGTGGCGGCCAGCGTGCGAATATAGAGATCGCCATATTGCCGCTTGATCCAGGGATCGTCGGTATGATTTTCGACGCCGGAATAGATCCATGGGCGCGATGACGTCGTCGTGTAGGCGCTACCTTCTTCCAGCGCGCCCTGGGCGCTGCCGACGAAGACGTTAAGCAGCACGCTCTGCTGCAGCAGGGAGGTCAGCGATGTATAGGGTGTCAGCGGGATGGCGGGTGAGCTGATGAGCTCATCATCCTCGATCTCAAGATCGTGGAAGCTGACCGTGCCGCTACCGGTCTGGCGCTGGCCTATTCCGTCCCAATCGTCTTCGATGACGATCCCGTCTCGGTCGGCTGGAACGGCGGCCGTGAGGCGATCCCCCTCGGCGGTTTCGAACGAGATCTGGATATAGTCGGCAATGTGAGAGCCCGACGAGAAGGGGCGTTTGCCGTTGACAAGCCAGCCCTTGTCGATCTGCCGCCCCGATGAGGTCTTCGACATGGCATTGCCGGAATTGCCCCAGATCAGATTCCCGGCAGCCGAGGCACGCAGCAAATGGTCCTTCTGGGCATTCGAACCGCGGAAAAGAACGAGGTTCAGCGGCAGATGGTGATAGCCGAAGAGATGGGCGAGCGAACCGTCCGTGCGCGCGAATTCCCTGACGACACGCAGGATGGAAAGCCAGGAAGCACCCTTTCCGCCGTATTGGACCGGTATCTGCGCAGAGGGCAATCCGCTCTGCTTCAGTACGCGGATCTGCTCGGTCGGCCTGCCGCCAAGCTTGTCGCGTTGAACTGCATCCTGATGGAAAGCCTGCCTAAGTTCGATGGCTTTGGCAACGAATGGATCGGAACTGTCGGAATTGAAAGACATGTCTGCTCCACGCCGATGGATCGTCACGGCGCTGAGCCGCTCATGACGTGAAGGGTTTGGCGAGTGTCGTCCCAAGTCCAGCAATATCTATTTGGTCTCGCGGGAAGAAATTCTTTCCCGAGCAAGCATGCGCGCGGATAACAATATGAATGCCCGGACTTCATAAGAGGTCGCTGCGAAACGTTCTCCGTCCGATCGTTGCTGTGCGCGACGACAAATCCGAGGCGGCATCGCTAAATAGAATATAATTTCTATGGATTATTAGATTTAATGATTAGCCTTCCTTCCGCTACCACGAGGGAGAAGACGATGACGGGTAAACGACGCCAGCTGAGGCTCGGAGCATTTCTTTATCCGACGGGCCACCACATTGCTGCCTGGCGACATCCTCTCGCGCAAGCCGATGCAGGTTCGAATTTCAGCCACTACGTCGAGCTCGCGCAGATCGCCGAGGCGGCGAAATTCGATCTCATATTCATGGCGGATGGCGTCGGAACGCGCGGAGCGGACACTGAGGCCTTGCATCGGACGGCGATCCGCTATGTCGCCCAGTTCGAGCCGATCACGCTGCTGTCCGCGCTGGCTGCGGTGACGCGAAACATCGGTTTCGTTGCCACTGCCTCGACATCCTTCAACGAGCCGTATCATATCGCCCGCAAATTCGCTTCCCTCGACCATATCAGCGGCGGTCGCGCCGGCTGGAACCTGGTGACGTCCTCGAGCGACCATGAGGCGCATAATTTCGGCAGGGACGAACATTATGCCCATGCCGAGCGCTACGAGCGGGCGGAGGAATTTGCCGATGTGGTGCGCGGCTTGTGGGATACCTGGGAAGAGGACGCATTCCCTCGCAACAAGCAGAGCGGCGTCTATTATGATCCGGACAAGCAGCACATTCTCAACCACAAGGGCAAATACTTCAAGGTCCGAGGCCCGCTGAACGTCGCGCGTGCGCCGCAGGGACATCCGGTCCTGGTGCAGGCGGGTTCGTCCGAGCCGGGCAGGGAACTTGCGGCCCGCACCGCCGAGGTTGTCTTCACTGCGCACCAGACAATTGGCGATGCGAAGGCCTTCTATAGCGATCTCAAGGGCCGTCTGGCGAAATACGGCCGCGACCGCGACGATCTCAAGATCATGCCGGGCATCTTTCCCGTCGTCGGCAGGACGCAACAGGAAGCAGAGGAAAAATTCGCGCAGATCCAGGATCTGATCCATCCGGCCGTCGGCCTCTCCCTATTGAACGGCATGTCGGGTGGCGTTGACCTGTCGCAATACCCCATCGACGGCCCCGTTCCCGACCTGCCGGAAACAAACGGCAGCAAGAGCCGTCAGAAGTTGCTGTTCGATCTGGCGCGGCGCGAAAATCTGACCATCCGGCAGCTCTACCTTCGCATTGCCGGCGCACGCGGCCATTGGCAGATCGTGGGAACGCCTGTTCAGATCGCCGACCTGATGGAGGAGTGGTTCAGGGCGGGGGCCGCGGATGGATTCAATGTCATGCCGCCGCAGCTGCCCACGGGGCTCTACGATTTCGTCGAGCACGTGCTGCCGGAGTTGCGCCACCGGGGTCTCTTCCGCAGCGAATACGAGGGCAGGACCTTGCGTGAAAATCTCGGGCTGAAAGTGCCGGAGCATCCTGCGCGGCATGCCGTGGCTGCGGAGTAGCCGGGCGATGAGCAATTCCTTGCACCTCCAGATCTGTCACGTCACGCGCCGGTTCAAGGTCAACGGCGCGACATTGACGGCCCTCGATGATGTCAGCCTCGATGTCGCCGAGGGCGAATTCGTCACCATTGTTGGGGCGAGTGGCTGTGGGAAATCGACATTGCTGCGCCTGGGCGCCGGTCTCGACACTCCCACCTCCGGTTTCGTCGGCCATGCCGGACGGCCGGTCACTGAGCCGAGCCTAGAGCGAGGCATCGTCTTTCAGGAGCCGCGGCTTTTCCCCTGGTTGACGGTCGCGCGCAATATCGCGCTCGGCCTGGAAAACTCGGGGCTATCAAAGGCGGAGAAGAAAAGGCTGGTCGAATCCCACCTCGATCTCGTCGGATTGTCGAGCTTTGCCAACGCCTATCCACACCAGCTCTCCGGCGGCATGGCGCAGCGCGCCGGCATTGCCAGAGGCTTGGTCAATCGTCCGAATGCGCTGTTTCTCGATGAACCGTTCGGGGCGCTCGACGCGATTACCAAGACAAGGCTGCAGGACGAATTGCAGGACATCTGGGCCAAGGAACGCATCACCATGGTTCTGGTGACGCATGACGTCGAGGAGGCTGTCTATCTCGGCGATCGTGTCGTCGTCATGTCATCGCAGCCCGGCCGCATTCGCGACATTATCCCGGTGGACCTGCCGCGCCCGCGTGCACGAACCTCACCGAGGCTGGTCGACGTCCGCAACCGCGTTCTCGAAAGCCTCAATGCAACAACCGCAATACCTTCAGGTGCTCGCGCAACACCCGTTGCCGGCCAACGCACTCCTGAAGCACGGCCCGCAATCGCCGCCGCAGAATAGATAAAACGGAGAATGAGAATGAAGCTGCTATCCATCCTGCGTCTGGTTGCAGGGGCCGCAATCGCTTTAACCATGCTTTCGGTCTCCGCCCGCGCCGAGGACCCATTGGTCATCCATGTCGGCTATGCCGCGATCGGCGTCGACAACCGCCCCTATTCCGAGGGGACCTCGGCGGCGACGGCGCGCGCCGGTGACTTTCTGGAAAAGGAATTTGCCGGCGATCCCAACATCAAGATCGAATGGACCTTCTTCAAGGGCGCAGGTCCTGCCGTGAACGAAGGCTTTGCCAACGACCAGCTCGATTTTGCCTACCAAGGCGATCTGCCGGCGCTGATTGGAAGAGCGACCGGCCTGAAGACGCGGTTCCTGCTGGCGAGCGGCGCCCGCAAGCCGCTTTATCTCGCCGTCGCCAAGGGATCGGGCATCAAGACGATCGAGGATCTGAAGGGCCGCAAGATCGCGCTGCAGCGCGGAACCAATGGTCACCTTGCGGCGATCAAAGTTCTGCAGGCGCACGGACTGACCGAGCGGGATGTGCAGGTCGTCAATCTCGACAGCGCCGGAACCGTTGCCGCGCTGACCAGCAAGGACATTGATGCCGCATTCGGCGATACGCAGCTGATCAATCTGGCGGCCAAGGATAGCGCCGACATCATCTATACGACCAAGGGAGACGATCCGCGCTTCGGCCGCAATGCCGGCATCATTGGCCGCGAGGCTTTCATCGAAGCTCATCCGGAGATCACGCAGCGCGTTGTCGATGCCTTCGTCAAGGCGGCGCAATGGTCGTCCGAAGAGCCGAACCGCGCTCAGCTCTTCGAACTCTGGCATAAATCCGGCACGCCGGTGCCGATCCTCGATGAGTATTTCCGCAACGATACGCTGGCCTATCGCAATTCGCCGCTGATCGATGACCTGCTCGTCTCGCAATACAAGGAACAGGCCGTCAAGAGCAAGGAATACGGTCTCATACGCCGCGACGTCGATCTCAATGGCTGGTTCGAGCCGAAATATCTCGATAACGCGCTCGAGAGGCTTGGCCTGAAGAAATTCTGGCAGCCCTACGGCGCTGACGGCAAGCCGGTTGCTTCCTGAGCTGTGGCCATCGGCCTGCGAAGGGGACTTGCATGAGCGCGATGATTGAGACTTCCGGCCGGACCCGCTTGCGGTGGCCTTCCGCAAGGCTGCGGCGGCTCGCCATACTCGCGACAGGCTTGATCTTTCCGCTCGGCCTATTGGGCCTCTGGTGGATCTCCTCCACCAGAGGCTGGCTGCCGGAGCAGATCCTGCCGGCGCCTGCCTATGTCTACCAGACGGGCCGGGACATGATCCTGAGCGGCGAGCTCCTCTATCATACCGGGGTCAGTCTGGGGCGCGTCATCGTCGGCTTCACGATCGGCGCAGGACTGGGGCTGCTTCTTGGCATCGCCATGGGGCTCTCCGAGAGGGTCGAGGATTATGTAAAGCCGCTTTTCCTCGCCTTTGCGCAGATCCCGACACTCGGATGGATCCCGCTGTTGATGCTGTTTGTCGGCATCGAGGAGACGTTGAAGATCATCATCATCGCCAAAGGCGCCATTGTGCCGATGACGCTGAATACGCTGACCGGAATTCGCGGCGTCTCGCCTAGATATATCGAGGTCGGCAGGGCATTGCGCTTCAGCCGCTGGCAGATGTTGCGGCTGATCATATTGCCCGGCGCCATCCCCTCGATATTCACCGGTATTCGCTACGGGCTGACGCATTCCTGGACGGCGCTGGTCGGGGTCGAGTTGCTCGCCTCCTCGGAAGGGCTTGGATACCTGCTGGTCTGGGGGCGACAGATGTTCTGGCTCGACACGGTCATCGTCGCGATGATCGCCATCGGGCTTGTCGGTTTCATCATGGACAAGGGGCTGGATCGCGTCGAGTTGTCGATCCAGCGCTGGAAGCGACAGGAGATCTGACGATGGCCAGTGCCAGCCGTTTCGTCCGTTTCCGCCGCGGCATCACATTGCCGATCCTTCTCTTCGTCGCGTGGGAAGTCTCAAGCCGGACCGGCCTCGTCGATGCGCGTTTTCTGCCGTCACTGGAAGATGTCGCCGCCACCGCCAAGCGCGAACTGATCGACAATGATCTCATCGGCGAGCTTGGCTTCAGCCTGATGCGCAATATCGCCGGGTTTCTGATCGGCTGCGTGCTCGGGGTCGGCTTTGCGAGCGTGCTTGCCTTGTCGCGCATTGCCGATCGGCTGCTGATGCCGACCTTCAATGGGCTGAAACAGATATCCCTCCTTGCCTGGATACCGCTGATTTCGGTCTGGTTCGGCTTTGGCGAACAGGCGAAGATCGTCTTTGTCGCCCTTGCCGCCTTCATTCCCATTGTTCTCAATACCTATGACGGCATGCGCCAGGCACCGCCAGACCTTTTGGAGGTCGCAAGAGCGTTGAAGTTCAATGCACGTCAGAAGGCGCTGCGGATCTATATTCCGGCGGCCATGCCGTCGATCGCCACGGGCGTGCACCTGGGCCTGATCTATGCGTGGCTGGCAACCGTCGGGGCGGAGTATTTCCTCGCGGTCGGTCCAGGCGTCGGCGGGCTGGTCATAGCTGGTCGCGAGAGGTTCGACATGGCGCTTGTCATGGTCGGCGTCCTCGTGCTTGGCCTCGTCGGCTTCACCCTTAACCGTCTCGCCTATGCGCTTGAAGCCTACTTGTTGCGCTGGCGGCCGAAGCAGACCGCTTAGGTCACGAGCTCGCCCGACCTTGCGGCGCTTTGCCAATTCTGCGTGCGAAAGTCGACGAGCAACAGCGCTATCTCATAGCCGCGACGTTGGAGCCAATGGGCGACGGTACGGGCGCGCACGCCAAGCAGATCATCGATCAGAACGACCCGCGAGCCTCGCACTGCAATGGTACGGTAGGCAACACCCAGTAACTGCCCTCCTTCGGAGGACAAGGTTCCCTCAAGATGCGACTGTTCGAATTCCTCTGGTGTGCGCACGTCCAGCAGATAGGTGGTGCGATCGGGATCGGCAGCCCATTTCCTTGCGGTATCGATATCGATTTGAGGAAAGTGGTCTTGGCTGCTTAGCGTGGTGATATGCTTGCGTGCAAAGCCCCGTGCCTCATCACTTGGGTCCTGGTAGATGCGTGTCTTTCCGCTTTCCAGTTGAAGGCCCGCGGCCGTCCAGGCTTTCGTTCCGTCATGGAGGTATGAGACCGCATTTGGAACCTGTGCGTCGATGAGTGTTTGAGCTCCGAGGATGGCACGCGGTAGCCCGGCACATGAAACGACGACCTTTGTTGTTTCGGAGGGCACCACGTCCTTGTAGCGCAGAACCAGCTCCGCCCCCGGTACGCTGACAGCACCCGGTACGTGATCGCGCGCAAACTCCGCCACGGTGCGTGTATCGATAACGATGACGTCTTCACCGGCGTCTTGCAGCGTCTTCAGTTCCAAGGCCGTGATAACGGGCGTCTTCTTTTCCTTTTCGACGGCTTTGGAGAAATCTACGCCGGGTATGTCGAATGTGGGCAGGGGCGCTCCATTCCCCGCTTCCGTCCAGGCGGGTATACCGCCTCCGAGCACAAAGACATTTGGCCAGCCGGCAGCCTCCAGTTGGCTTGCCAAGCCCGAGGCGATCCCGTCGCCTGCATCGGCAAGGACCGTGCGGACGGCCTTGCGCGGCACGAAGCGGGAGAGTTCGCTGGTGACTCGCTCGGAGGGCAGGTTGGTCGCGAACAGCGGCGAGGCATAGCCGACAACTGCGGGGTCGCGAATATCCAATACGGCTAGCTCTCTGCCATCCTGCAGCCAACTGCGAAGAGTATCGCTGGAAATCGTCTTCTGGCTCATAATTTCGCTCCGCTGTGGGCTGTTTATGCGCACAAGCCTAGCGCTGGAGGCACCGGGTGACGACGACGACACCACGCGCAATCGCCTATCAAATGGGAAAGCATTTTCTTAGTCTATAAAATCTATAGATAAAATATTCTTACGATGAGGCCAATGCTTTCCTAGTGTTCCCGTCATTGAACAGCGGCGCCTTCGGCAGTGCAAATCGGATCTGCCGCGCCCTTGTTCGGCAGGCGAAGTCAGAGCGTTGGAAGGCAGGCTTATGACACATGATCGATTCGCACGGGCGCCCAATCGAGGACCATTTCATGACCCAGATCGATGAAGGCTGGGGCAGCGGCCCCAGTGCCCGATATGACGAGATCGCCGCGCGCTTCCGGTCGATTTTCGAGCAGATCGCCCAGTCCGCGATTGAGCGGGATCAGGAGCGGCGTCTGCCCTTCAAGGAAGTTGAATGGCTTCGTGAGGCGGGATTTGGTGGCCTTCGTATTCCCAAGGCTTATGGGGGCAGTGAACTGACATTGCCGGAGCTGTTCGCTCTTCTGATCGAGCTATCGGCTGCAGATCCCAACATTACCAATATTTTCCGCAGTCATCAAGGCTTTACGGAGGATCTCCTCAACGCCCCTCGTGATCTATGGCGAGACGAGTGGCTGTCACGTCTGGGCGGCGGTGAGATGGTCGGCAGTGGCTTCTCCGAGCTTGCCGGGGCCAAGGTGGGCGACTATGCGACGACGATCGTTCCAGATGGCGGCGGCTATCGTCTGAACGGCGAAAAATTCTATACGACCGGTTCGATCTATGCCGATTGGATCAATCTTGGCGCGGTGGACGGATCAGGCGAGCCGATCGCCGCCTTGGTCCCGACGTCGGCTGCCGGCGTCGAAATCCTCGACGACTGGGACGGCTTCGGACAGGCGCTGAGCGGCAGCGGTACGGCAAGATTCAAGAATGTCCGGCTGGAGAACTTCCATATCAAGCCGAATTCCGCGCGCTTTCCCTATACGACCGCGTTCTTCCAGCTTGTTCATCTTGCAAGCCTTGCCGGCATCGGTCGCGCCGCGGCTGCAGAACTTTCACGCCATGTAGGCGCGCGAGCCCGCATATATCCCCGTGGCAACGGTGCGGCGAGTGCGGACGATCCTCAGGTTCTCGAGGTGGTCGGACGGGTGAGGGGACCGGCTTATGCCGCCGGCGCCATCGTGCTGAATGTTGCAGCTGCGCTTCAGCGATCCTATGACGCCAATCTCGCCGGAATAGACCCGGACGAGACGAACATCCATCTGCTCGCGGAAATCGAATTGAGTCAGTCGGTGACGGTCATTTCGAAGCTGATCCTGGAAGCGACGACGGTGCTCTTCGACGCCCTCGGCGCGTCAGCCGCCAAACGAGCCACGGCTCTGGATCGGCACTGGCGCAATGCTCGCACGATTACGTCCCACAATCCGCGCATCTATCATGACCGTGTCGTCGGCGAATTTGCCGTCTCCGGCAAGAAGCCCGTTGCGGTCGGCTATCGAAAGATCATCACGCCCTTTGACACAACCAGCGAATTGGCTTGATGGAGCGGGCTGTGGAACACAGGGCAAGTGCTCCGGCCAGCCCTCGAGAAATTGAGATGACTGGCGGCAAAACAGTCGCGGATATGAGCGTGCGCCGAAACGGGGTCGGAACAAGAGCAGTCCGAAATCGTACGCTAAGGCCGAACGAAACAGGAACGATGCCGTAGATCGGATGTGCAACATCCGATCTCTGTGGATTGCCATCGACATGCGCCAGTTTTGATTTCTCTGTCCGGCCCGACTCGACAACGCTCGACGCAGATTGGTCATAAATGGAGTCGGGCTATGGCAAAGCGCAAGCTTCTCAAAGATCAAGATCGCCGGAAGCTTTTCGATATCCCAATCGACGAGGATAGCTTGATCCGACACTATTCGTTGTCATTGTCGGATCTCCTGGAGATCGAACTGCGGAGACGTAAGCACAATCGGCTCGGTTTTGCCATCCAGCTATGTGTGATGCGATACCCCGGTCGAGTGCTTGGAGCAGAAGAAACTCTGCCTCGCGCCATGCTAAAGTATGTTGCTGATCAGATCGGCGCCGCTCCAGAAGAATTTGACCTCTATGCACGCCGTGAAGAAACCCGTCGGGATCATATGGCGCGGCTAATGGCGTATCTGGATACGAGAAGCGCGACGCTGGAAGATCGCCGCGCTTCGCTATTGGCGGCAATTCAAGCGGCGACCATGTCCGACGACGGTGCCGCGATAGCCAGTTCGACTGTCGCCGCGTTTCGCGAACGCGGAGCTCTTCTGCCGGCGATCGATACGATCGAACGCATTGGCCTTGCCGGCCGTGCCATAGCCCGGCGCCGGGCAGAAAGAACCCTGATTGAAGACATCCCACTCGATAGGCTTCAATCACTGGATAGGCTGTTGGAGGTCGACCCGTCGATCGGCCAGACGCGCTTTCATTGGCTGCGTTCGGCGCCAGAAGCGCCGGCTGCGTCGAACCTCGTCGGGCTGACCGAGCGGATTGCTTTTCTACGGGGGCTGGAGATCGATCCGGAACTGCAGGCGCGCGTATCGTCCGGACGGTGGGACCAGATGATCCGGGAGGGCAACGCAACGCCGGCCTGGCTTGCCAACGACTTCAACGCCAGCCGTCGCCACGCTCTGATCGTGGCTCAAGTCATCAAGCTTTGCCAGAAGCTCACGGACGACGCGGTAACAATGTTCATCAAGCTGATTGGCAAGTTGTTCTCGCAAGCCAACAATCGAAAGAAGCAGCGACAGATGGACCGCAGAGCGAATACCGCCAAAGCGCTGCGCATGTTTCTGGATACGATCACCGCACTGCAGTCCGCCAACGACTATGGTCGGAACGCATTGGATGTTCTCGACCAAAGAGTCGGCTGGGACCGGCTGCTTCGGATGAAGCCTGAGCTTGAGTCGATGGTCGACGACAACGAGGCACCGCCGTTGACCGTGGCAGCCGAACAATACGCGACCGTCCACAAATACATTGGTGCATTCCTTCAGGCCTTCACGTTCCGCTCGGCGCATCGCCACGACCCGCTTCTTGCGGCAATTGCACTGCTGAAACGGCTTTATGCCGAGAAGCGGCGGACACTCCCGGATCGCGTGCCGATCACCCACCTCGGCCAAACTGATCGACGGCTTATCTTCGAACAGGAAAAACCCGATCGCCGTCTCTACGAGATCGCAACGCTCGTGGCTTTGCGAGACCGGCTTAGATCTGCGGAGATCTGGGTCGACGGCAGCCGAACTTTCCGGCCGATTGACGAGCATCTGATGCCGCGGTCGACATTCATCACGATGAAGGAAGAAGATCGTCTCGGTTTGGGGGTCCAGGGCGACGGCGCGCAGTGGCTTGCCGAAGCGCGTCAGATGCTCGAGTTCAACCTGCAGCGTCTGGCGCATAGAGCACGGTCCGGAAAGCTCGAAGGAGTTCGTCTTGAGGCCGGAACGTTGATCGTCACACCAACCGTCGGCGGAGTCCCCTTGGCAGCCGAGGAACTGAATGCCGAGATCAGCGACATGTACCCGTTGGTTGAAGTTCCCGACTTGTTAAGGGAAGTGCATGAATGGACCGGCTTTGCGGATCACTTCACGCATGTTCGCACCGGCGACGTCCCGAAAAATGTCTCTGCCATGCTTGCTGGCGTGCTGGCCGATGCGACGAACCTCGGGCCAAAACGAATGGCGGGCGCATCCAAAGGGATCAGCGCTCACCAGATTGGGTGGATGCGCACATTCCATGCGCGATCGGAGACCTATCGCGCGGCGCAAGCGTGCATCACCGATGCCCACACTCAACATCCGCATTCCCGCCTGTGGGGCAATGGCACAACGTCATCGTCCGATGGCCAATTCTTCCGCGCGAGCGACCGAGCCGCGAAGCGCGGCGACATCAATTTGCATTACGGCAGCGAGCCCGGTTCGAAGTTTTATAGCCATCTGTCAGATCAATATGGCTACTTCAGCATTCTGCCCATCAGTCCGACCGAGAGCGAGGCGGCCTATGTGCTCGATGGGCTCTTCGATCAGGACACGGTCCTCGACATCCAGGAGCACTTTACCGACACGGGCGGTGCCAGTGATCATATCTTCGGGCTGTTCGCCTTGATCGGAAAGCGGTTCTCACCGCGACTGCGCAATCTCAAAGACCGGAAGTTCCACACGTTCGAGAAAAGCGATGCATATCCGGCGCTGTCGAACCACATCGGGGCGCCGATCAATGCCGATCTGATCCTCGATCATTGGGACGATCTGCTCCACCTCGCCGCGTCGATCACGACGCGGTCCGTGGTGCCGTCTACGATCCTCAAGAAACTGTCCGCATCTCCGAAGCAAAGCCATCTCGCGAGGGCGCTCCGCGAACTCGGTCGTATCGAAAGGTCGCTCTTCATGATCGAATGGTACTCAAGCCCGCCACTACGGCGGAGATGCCAAGCGGGTCTCAACAAGGGCGAGGCTGCCCATAAGCTGAAACGCGCGGTCTTCTTCCACGAGCGAGGCGAGCTCCGCGACCGATCGTTCGAAAGCCAGGCGTTCCGCGCCTCTGGTCTCAACCTCGTGGTCAGTGCGATCGTCCACTGGAATACGCTCTATCTTGATCGCGCGGTCAAACAGCTGAAACGAGCGGGTCGAGATATTCCTGATACCCTGTTGAAACACATCTCGCCGCTCAGTTGGGAGCATATCAACCTTACCGGCATCTACACTTGGGACGCCGAACATCAGATGCCGAACGGATTTCGATCGCTTCGTCTGCCAGCCGGACTGCGGCGGGTCGCATAAGTTCTCATTCCGTTCGCCGTTAGCGTACGATACCGCACTGCTCTTGTTCCGACCCCATTTCGATTGGGAATGAGTCGATGTCCTTGCCCGAACGCTCCCAGAGTTCCGTCCTCGTCGCTCCAGGCAGGACGGCTTGCGTATAAAGGCCTTGGCCAGAATAGTGAGCCGTCATCGACTGACTGAGGTTCAGCAGGAACGACTTCGAGCCACTGTAGACGCCGTCGTAGCGCTCCGGGGCAAGGGCCAGCACGGACGAGATATTGATCACTGCCCCTTGGCCCGTCTTGACGAAGGCCTTGGCCGCCGTCGCAGCCAGTCTCGCAGGCGCCGTGATATTGAGGGCGATGATCTTCGAGATCTCCGCCCCGCCGTTCTCCAGCAGGCTGCCCTTCAGCGACATTCCCGCGTTGTTGACAAGCAGCGATATGTCGCCCATCCCGAGTCTGGCCTCGACCGCGGAGAGATCGTTCTCCTTCGTAAGGTCGGCGACGAGGATTTCGATCTTCGACCCGACCCCCTTTAGCCGATCGGAAACAGCTTCCATCCTTGCACGATCGCGAGCGACGAGGACGAGATCGTATCCCCGTTTCGCCAGCCGATCCGCGTACACCGCGCCGATCCCACCGGAAGCCCCGGTGATGAGAGCCGTTCCTGGTCTTGCACTCATTCGAATTCTCCATTCCAGTTGTTCAAGTTCATAGGCGCACCACGGCTTCGCCTGGCTCCTTAAGAGAGCCAGACGCAGTTGCGCGCGTTTTCAAGGTTCGGTTGCCGGGCCGTACTATCGGTTTACATCGACGAGGGTTCGCCCACGGATTCGGCCAGCCAGCATCTCGCCAACTACCTTCGTCACATCGCCGAGACCGACCTCGGACACTGTGGATGCCAGCTTCTCCAGATCGAGATCCGTCGCCAGACGCTGCCATGCCTGTTCACGGACGGGCCGAGGGGCATTTACGGAGTCAATGCCGGCCAGCGTCACGCCGCGAAGAATGAATGGCAACACGGACGCTGGAAGATCCCTTCCGCCGACGAAGCCGCAAGTGGTGACGACACCGCCATAGGTAGTTTGGGCGAGGATGTTGGCGAGCGCGCGTCCGCCGACGACGTCGACGGCACCCGCCCATCGTTCCGCGGAGATCGGCGGTCCCTCAGCGAAGAGCGTCGCTCTATCGATGAGAGAGGTGGCGCCGAGATCCTTCAGGTAAGGACCCTCGCTCGACTTCCCCGTCGAAGCGCCGACGCCATAGCCGAGCTTCGACAGAATGGCGATCGCGATGGAACCGACGCCCCCCGACGCTCCGGTAACGAGGATCTCACCCCGGTCCGGTGAAATGCCGCCATGCTCAAGTGCAAGCACGCTCAGCATGGCCGTGAACCCTGCTGTCCCGATCGCCATTGCATGGCGCGTCGAGATCGAAGGAGGGAGTTTCACCAGCCAGTCGGCAGGCACTTTCGCCTTTTGTGCAAAGCCGCCGTTGTGCGTCTGGCTCAAAGCCCAGCCGGTGGCGACGACCTGGTCTCCCCTCGCGAAACGTGGATCGGCCGAACTCTCAACAGTACCAGCGAAATCGATGCCAGGGATCGACGGGAAGGTCTGGATGATCTTCTGGCCCGCGAGCGCGATCGCGTCCTTGTAGTTCACGGTCGACCATTCGACCGAGACTGTTACATCGCCCGCGGTCAGGAATTCGTCCTGTACCAACTCCACCGCGGCGGTCACGCCGTCGTTGCTCTGCCTCGCGACAATTGCCTGGAAGGTCATCAATGTTTCCTTGCTCTTGGAACTTTTGATTGCCATTTAAGCGCAGGCGGAAATCATTGAAAGAATGCACATTTACCGCCTATACTATCATCGCTGTAAGTAAGGTTCGAAGGGGTGCCCGTAGTGAGACCGAAGCGGCTGGAGCCAAAAAGCGGATGTGCGGCGGAACTGACAATGTCGGTCATCGGCGGATTGTGGAAGCCGACGATCTTGGTCAATCTGCTTTTGGGTAAGAAGCGATTCATGGAGTTGAGCCGACTGATCCCGGACGCCACGCAGCGCGTCCTCACGCTACAACTGCGTGAGCTTGAAGCAGATGGTCTGGTGACGCGTCGCGTGTTCCCCGAGGTGCCTCCGCGGGTCGAATACGAGGCGACCGACCTTGCACGATCAGTCGCTCCGATCCTGGCAAACCTGCGCGACTGGGGCAACAAGTTCCGCGATAGCCAGCAATGCCTTCCAGAACTCGTGCCCTATTGTCCAGCTGAAGATGCCAAGACAAAGCGAGCTATCTAGCCCGACGCCAGGCGAGTATCCGCATCTCGATGCGATTAGGCTGAAGACGCGGGATTTCAGCTAGGGGCAAGGGCGTGGTCAGCGGTTCGAATCCCATCAGGCCATGGCCTCAAGGTCACCGTCAGTTCAAACATGGTGATAGGGTGCGACGATAGCCAGAATTGTCTGAATATTGAACGCAAGACGTTGTTCCAGCGCAGCTCGTGTCATCATGCGCTTGCCATAGACGATAGAGCTCGTCGCATGGTTGGTGAAATAATAGTAGCAAATTGACGTAATTGTCAGGCCGAGCTGAATTGGGTCGATCCCAACCCGAAATGTGCCGTCCGCCTCTCCGCGCCGCAGAATGTCATCGACAAGCGGCCGCGAGTTGGCGGCGCCGTCCCTCAGAATGCGGGACTTTCGAAAATGCACGGCCTTCAACTGGTTTTCGGAATTCAGAATGGTGATGAATTCCGGGTGTTTGAGATAATAGTTCCAGACGAATGTCACCAATGCGATCAGCGCTTCGCGGGGAGGGAGCTGGTCAAGGTTCAGTGCCGCCTCGGCATCCCAGACATCGCGATAGACCTTCTCGATGACGGCCTGATAGAGCAGTTCCTTGTTGCCGAAGTACTGGTAGATCATCCGCTTGTTGATCTCGGCCCGCTCGGCGATGGCTTCAACGCGGGTTCCTGTCAGCCCGTTCGCCGCAAATTCCACAACAGCGGCATCAAGGATACGCGTTTGTGAAAGATCGGGCCTGCGCGGGTGTCTGCGCCGAGGCTGTTTGCGTGCTTCCGCACTCTTCTCTTCCGTCAAGACGCCTCTCGCTCCCGTCAATGCGTATGCATTTTGCTTGCGCCATCATCCAGGTCGCGCCTGCTTCGGCTTGTTCATCGCCATCATTCGATAGGGTGTTTTTGCGGCCTACGTCAATAGCTTAGGGGCGTTTTAAAGTAACTCATACGTTATTTATAGAGCCTATCCTCATATAAAATAAAGATAAAAAATCGTCAATTATGTTGCGAGTGTCATCCGAACGTCAAGAAAGGCCCATAGAGGATGGCGCGTTGACGACATGAACCGGCCAGGGTGTCGAGATGCATCGACCGGTTTGACTTCGCCTGACACCGGTCAGCGCGCAAAACGGAATTGGGCGCTAACCTCCGGGTGGGGTGGCCGCAAATAGAGCAGTAGCGGATATGGCAGGTCATTCCATCGATATCATGGACCTGGAAAAGCGGTTCGACCGTACCCAGGTCCTCAAGCGCATTAACCTTCACATCCGTGAGGGCGAATTTCTGACGCTTCTTGGGCCTTCCGGCTGTGGGAAGTCGACGTTGCTGCGTCTGCTTGCTGGCTTCGAGCCCTGCACCGGCGGCCGCATCCTGATCGGTGATCGTGACGTCGCACCGTTGCCGCCGAAGGTCCGCGATATCGCCATGGTCTTCCAGTCTTATGCGCTTTACCCGCACATGACGGTCCGGGCCAATATCGCGGTGCCGTTGGAAATGTCCCGCCTCTCATTCCGGCAGCGCCTGCCGGGCGCCGCGATCCTTTCGTCGAAAGTGCGTGGCGTCCGCAGCGAAATCGCCAAAGAGGTTGCAACGGTGGCGGAGCAGCTTGGCCTTGAGGCGCTCATGGACCGCAAGCCGGCACAACTGTCCGGCGGTCAGCGGCAGCGCGTCGCCGTCGGCCGGGCCATGGTCCGGCATCCTGCCGTCTTCCTGATGGATGAGCCGCTCTCCAATCTCGATGCTAAACTGCGCCAGCAGCTGCGTGAGGAGATCGTCGATCTGCACCGGCGCACCGGCATTACCTTCATTTACGTCACCCACGACCAGACCGAGGCCATGGCGATGTCGGACCGGATCGCCGTCATGGAGGGCGGAGAGATCAGGCAATGCGCCGCACCGGAAGAGATCTATGACCGGCCGGACTATCTTTCCGTGGCAAGGTTCGTCGGCACGTCTGCGATCAACGAAATGCTGGCAACGATCAGAGGGGGCGCCGTATTCGTGAATGGTCGGCCGCTGGGGTTGATGCTGCAAGGCATCGCTGACGGGACCTACCAGCTGGCCGTCAGGCCGGAACGACTGCACCCGACGGATGCCGGCGCCGGCGACTTTTCTCTGCCGGTGGAACAGGTCGAGTTCACCGGCAACGAGGTCGGCATCCGCTGCAACGGTGAGGAGATCGGCGCAGGCAGCGTGCGCGTGCAGCTGCGGCCGGAGAGTTTTGCCCGTCTGAGCCAGGGCCGGAATGTTGGTGAAAGGATCGCGCTGAAGATCCCCGAGGGGGCGGCGCTCGTTTTCGATGCCGCCGGTCGGCGTGTCTGGGCCACGGAAATGCAGGCGGCTTTGGCACAGGAGGACCGTCGTGAACATACGGTCTGATGCCAAGTTGAACGCAGGCGCCATGCGGACCGCCGAATGGAGCCATGCGTCGCTTGCCCGCGCGTTCTCCGCGCCGGCATTCATTCTCCTGGTCGCGACGGTGGTGGCGCCGGTCTTCATCGTCGCGCTGATCAGCCTGACCGATTACCGCCTGGGGCGCATCACGCTGAACTTCGTGGGGCTGGGCAATTACACGCATATGCTCGCGGATCCGTTCTTCTGGAGCGCGCTGCGCAACAGTGCGATCTATACGGCAATCGTCGTGCCGGTCTCGGTCTTCGGTGCAGTTTGTCTTGCCGTGCTGCTCGATGGTCGCCGCCGTTCGCGACGCTTCTACGAGATCGTCTATTTTCTGCCGGTCACGTCCACGCTGACGGCGATGTCGATCGTCTGGAGCTATTTGCTGAACGGGCATATCGGACCCTTGGCAAGTCTGTTCACGGCGCTCCGCCTGCCGCCGATCGATTTCTTCGCCGACGGAACGCTGGCACTGATCGGGCTTGCAATCATCGGCATCTGGCACCTGATCGGCTTCAACCTGATCCTCTTCCTCGCCGGTCTGACACTCATTTCCGGCGAGCTGAAGGACGCATCGGCGCTCGACGGCATGGACGGGTTCTGGGATCGGCTGCGTTATCTCACCTGGCCGCTTCTCGCGCCGACGACGATCGTCGTCTTCGTGCTGAGCTGCATCCAGGCCTTTCAGGTCTTCGATACGGTGGCGGTGCTCACCAATGGCGGTCCCTATGGCGCCACTGAAATGCTGCTGCACAAGATCAATACCGACACTTTCACCGGGCTCAAGGCCGGCTACGGCAGTGCGCTGACCGTCGTCTACCTGATGCTGATTGGCACATTTTCGCTGATCCAGGTGGCGCTCGGCAATCAAAGGGCGCATTTCTGATGGCGCGTTTCTCTCTCCGCCAGATCCTGGCACATGCCGTGCTGCTGGGCGGCGCCTTCCTGATGATCTATCCGTTCTTCTGGATGTGGCGGGCTTCTACCCAGGCCCCGGGGCAGATTTTCGGGAGCCTGCATGACGCCCCGCCGATCCTCACTTCTATCGCAGACAATTACGGCCGCGCGCTGTTCGACAGCCCATTGCCGCGCTTCATGCTGAACGGCGTGATCATGACCGGCGGCATCCTGCTGTTCCAGATCCTGACAACGGTCACCTGCGCCTATGCGCTGGCCAAATTCGACTTTCGTGGCCGTCGCCTGATTTTCGCGATCGTGCTCTTGAGCCTTTCCGTTCCGGCGCAGGCAACGGCGCTGCCGATCTTCATCGTGCTCGCAAAATTCGGGCTTCTCGACACCTATACCGGTGTCGTCATCCCCTATCTGACCTCCGGCTTCGCGATCTTCCTGTTCCACCAGTTCATCCGCTCATTCCCCGACGAGATCCTGCTGGCGGCGCGTCTCGACGGCATGAGCGAGGTGGAGATCGTCATCCGCATCATCCTGCCGGCAATGACCCCTGCCATTGCCGCCTTCTCGATCTTTTCGATCACCTTTCATTGGAACGATCTCTACTGGCCGATGATCGTGATCAGATCCATCGATCTGGCGCCGCCGACCCTCGGCCTCCTGTTCTTCCGGGGCCAGGAAGGCGGCGACAGTTTCGGGCCTTTGATGGCCTGCGCAACGCTTGTCACCGCACCGCTGATCCTGCTGTTCCTCGCCGCCCAGCGCAGGTTCGTGCAGGGCGTGACGATGACCGGCGTCAAATAAACCGTCTCTGCCCGGCGGCCACCGGGCAGAGACGAAAGTCAAGACCAATCCACGTTCCAAAGGAAACACCATGAAAATGAAAGCCATCCTCACGGCCGCAGCCTTGACCCTGGTCGCGACCGCACCGGTTTTTGCAGCCGATTCCGTCACGCTGAACTTCTACCACACGCAGCTGCCGTTCATGCAGTCTATTCTCGATGGCTTCAAGAAGGCGCATCCGGAGATCGTCATCAACGATCAGGCACCGGCCGCCAACTACAGCGCCGGCGACCAGAGCGTCATCCGCGGCATGATGACCGGCTCGGCACCCGACGTCTATCTCGCCTCCTATTCCTCGCTGCCGACGATTGCCGGCATTATGAAGGACCGCGGCGAAGCACAGTCGCTCGACGCGATGCTCGCCAAGGAAGGCAAGGACTGGCAGGCCGCCAATTACGCGCCGGCCATTCTCGACCTCGCCAAGGTCGGCGGCGAACAGTATGCGATGCCGTTCACCGCGTCGCTGCCGCTGCTCTACGTCAACAAGGAACTTGTCGAGAAGGCCGGTGGCAATATTGACCAGTTCCCGACCACCTGGGACGGCGTCATCGATCTGGCCGCCAAGATCAGCAAGCTCGGCGACGGCGTTCAGGGCATCGGCTTCTCGGTCGGTGGCCTCAGCGACGACTGGTACTGGCAGATGATGGTCATGGGCGCCGGCGACCAGATGCTGAACGCCAAGGCCACCGGCATCGGCTTTGACGACAAGGCAGGGCTCGAGGCGCTGCGCATCACCCAGGACATAGCCGTCAAGACCGGCATGTCTGTCTATGCCGATCCGAAGCCGGCGCAGCAGCAGTTCTTTGCCGGCAAGATCGGCATGGTAGTTGAATCGCCTTCCGACCTCGTCGCCTACGAGACCGCGATCGGCGACCGTTTCACCATGCGCACCGTCCGCTTCCCACTGATCGACGCCCAGAGGGGTGGTCTGCCGGCCGGCGGCAACGCGCTGATGGTGCTTGCCAAGGACGCCGCCAGGCGCATCGCCGCCTGGGAATTCATCAAATACATGACCAGCGCTGCGGTTCAGGCCGAAGTGTCGAAGGCCAGCGGCTACATGCCGGTCAACGTCCAGGCCGCCAAGGCGCTCGAAGGCTTCTACGCCCAGCACCCGAATTTCCAGACCGTGTTCAAATCGATGAATGCCGCCATGCCGTGGTTCGCCTATCCGAACAACACCGCTGACGGCGTCTGGAAGGGCGTGGCACCGATCCTCGACCAGCTGCAGCGTGGCAAGATCACCCCGGATGCCGCCCTGCCGAAGATCCGCGAGCATGTCGCCGGCGTGATGGCGGCGCAGTAATTCGCACCATCATCCTCAAACGCTCTAAAAATGGCCGGCGGGTTCAGGCTCGCCGGCCGGTTGAATGCCTTGTTCGCGTCCTCTGCGGGCGTTCTACCTAACTGTTACTGAAAGACAGTCTTCCATGAAAATCGCCGTCCTCTCCGATCCGCATATCGGCTCGACCAATGCCGTCTTCGTCCCCAATTGGGAGAAGGTCGTCGCGCATGTGAATGCCCGCAGCGATATCGATCTCGTCGTCATTCTCGGCGATCTGACGCTGCTCGGGTCCGAACAGCCGGAGGACCTGCTGTTTGGTCGTCTGGCGCTTGACGCGTTGCAGCCTGCCTGGCTTGTTCTGCCCGGCAATCACGATGTCGGCGATATTTCCCGCGCCAGCCACCAGCCGAGCAACAGCAAGCGGCTGGCTCTGTGGCAGGAACAGTATGGTGCGACACACTGGCATTCCGACCAGCTGCCGGGCTGGCGCCTGATCGGTCTCAACAGCCAGATCATCGATACTGGCCTGGCCGAGGAATGCGCCCAGTGGCAGGCTCTCGAAGAGGCGCTGGCAACCCGCGGATCGCGCCGCCCGGTTCTCTTCACCCATATGCCGCTGTTCCTGACCAACTGGGAAGAGGCCGACCGGCCCGCCTGGGCGCTGATGCATGACGGCCGCGAGAGATTGCGCCGGCTGATCGTCGGACATGACGTCTCTGCCGTCGTCACCGGCCACATGCATCGCACCGTCCAGCTCGACCTGCCGGAAACGCGGATGATCTGGTGCGCCGCATCGAGCTTCCTCACCTATGACCATTCGATGCCGGAACAGCCGGGCGCAGCACTTCTGGGCCTGACGATCCTGACCCTCGGGGAAGGGGAGGTCGGCGCCGAATTCGTCACTCTCCACGATCTGATGATCAGCCGGATCGAGGATTACAACGGTACGATTTATCGCTCGCCGGCGAAGGACTGAAGCTCGCAGGTTCTGCACCCATAGATTACCTGGGCGCATCCTGCAGATGACAAGCGGCCAGCGGAAACGGCCGGCGCGATCGTTTCGATCGATGATCGCGACCGCGCGCTCTCGCGGCCCGGGAAGGAAACAAAGATGGTCTGGTTCAGCTATCATGGCGGCCATAGCGGTGAATTTTGCGCCCATGCCAAATCGACGCTCGAAGAGATCGTCGAGACGGCCATCGAGCGCGGCTTCACCCATTACGGGCTCAGCGAACACTGCCCCCGCTACCGGGTCGAGGATCTCTATCCCGGCGAGGAAGATTGCGGCATTGCCGGTCTCGCGAAAGCTTTCGACGGCTATGTGAAGCGCGCCTTTGCCTTGCGTGATGCGCGCGCCGGCGAGATCGAGCTGCTGATCGGCTTCGAGACCGAAACTCTGCCGCCGGAAGGCTGGCTCGATGCGATGACGGCGCTGCGGCAGGCGCATCCCTTCGATTATATCGTCGGCAGCGTCCATGATATCTGTGGCCGCTGGGTCGATTTTTCCCCGGCCGACACGACGGCGCTGGCCGCCGATCTCGGCGGACCGGAAGCACTGCATCTCGCCTATTTCGACACCGTCACGACGATGGTCGAAACCCTGCGGCCGGATATCGTCGCGCATCTCGATCTGGTACGGAAGTTCGAGCCGCCACGCTTCGGCTTCTCGCCGCGAGTTCTGTCAGTGGTTGAGAGGACTCTGGAAGCAATCCGGGCATCGGGCGGTATTCTCGACGTCAACTGCGCGGCGTTCCGCAACGGCTACGGGCCGGTCTATCCCTTGCCGCAGATCCTTGAGCGAGCACGGGCGATGGGCATTCGCGTGACGCTCGGCGATGACAGCCACGGCGTGAAGACGGTCGGTGTCGGCCTCGACCGGTCGCTCGCCGCTATTGCCTCTGCCGGTTATGACAGCGTTGCCTATCTCACCCGCACCGATGGATGGCGCGAGGCGCCGCTCGACACGCTCAAGCCGGGCCGGATCTGATCATGGACATGCACGATATCCGGCCGGGCGTGAATGCGCCGGTGCTCACCCTCGCGCAGGCAAGCGATGCCGACATTCCGCTGATCATGGAAATCGAACGCAGTCCTGGCTACCCGGCGCTGGTCGGAAGCTACTATGCCGACGAGCATTATCGGCGGATGGCGGCACCGACCTGCACCTATCTTTTGGCGCGCAGCAATGGTGAACCAGTCGGCTTCGCGGTCATTCGCCGCGATGATGACGGCATGGGAACGGCGCAACTGCACCGGATCGCGGTCTCGCCGCCGGGGCAGGGCCATGGCGCGGCCTTCCTGCGGGAAATCTGCCGCTGGGTTTTCGAAGAACATGATATTGATCGGCTGTGGCTCGATCTGCTCGCGTCCAACACCCGCGCCGCCCATCTCTATCAAGCCCTGGGGTTTGTCGAGGAGGGCATCCTGCGCGCGTCGTTGCGCACGGCTGAAGGGCGTCACGATCTCGTATTGATGTCTTTGCTTCGAGAAGACTGGCGGTTCCGGAAGGTAAAGCTACGGCCTTAGGACACTGCTACGAGCAACGGCCGATTCAGGGAATGCAGTCGACATGAATGGAAATAAAACATCTGAGGCGAGCGCGGTAGATTCGCAATCTCGCATCACGCTGTGATGATGTTCAGCTCCAGTGAGACGGCTAAAATGTCAACTACATAGTGATTTCACGGAGGCCGGCGGTTCGATCCTCTTCAAGGGTGGCGTCGCCTTAACCGGCTGGTTGGAGCTGACTTGATATTCGGGTTTCATGACCGAAGCCCCGCATACCCACTTCAGACGCCATCGGTTTCCTGCTGAGATCATTGCCCATGCGATATGGCTCTATTATCGGTTCCCGCTGAGCCTTCGCGACGTCGAAGCTCTGTTGGCTGAGCGGCATCTCCGTCACGTTTCAGACCGTCGCGGAATGGGCGGCGAAATTCGGCTTGACGTTCGCTCATCAGCTCCGGCGCCGCGCACGAGGCCACTTTGCCGACAAGTGGCATCTGGACGAGGGTGTGCCGCGAGGCACCCACAGCAGTGTGGGAGCCGAGCTGCACGGAAGATGAGGGTATGGTCCCTCGAAGCCGACCGTCAGGGGTAGGTTTCAAACCACTGCAAGCTGCAACGGTAAAGAGCCGTGGTGGTGAGCGTTGCAGAAAAGGCGGACGTTAGTCCGTCAGGTGAGGTTTAGAGAGACGAGCGCAAGCGAACCGCTGATGACGTGTCGAAAAGTGCAAGATGATGTCGAAACCGGGAGGAATTCGTTAGCCCGGGACAAGTCTGGGGGGCGACCTGATTTCTGCCCAGGCGGCATCCGGCATGAAGGCGGCGTGACTCTTAACCAGGCTTTCGTGTGGAACGCGGGAACCTGTCGCTCCGATGTTAAGGGAGAAACCCAAGCCGGCGGTCCCTGCGAGGGTGAGATTACCGAAGCGGAGCACAGGGGCGGAGCAGCCCGTAGTAGTGCTGAAGGTCCTGTAATGGGGCTGGAGCGAAGGGGCTGCGTTGTTCAGCTCTGGAGCGTGGACAACCGGCGACGGGAGGATCCTCGTGGATAGAGCAAAGCCGTACGCGATCCCGAAAAGGGAGGTGTGGGAAGCATATAAGAGGGTTAGAGCCAACCAAGGAGCGGCTGGTATTGACGGCCAGACGATTTTGGACTTTGAGGCTGATCTTACGAACAACCTGTACAAGCTCTGGAATCGGCTGGCGTCGGGCAGCTACTTTCCGCCGCCGGTGCGGCGGGTCGACATACCCAAGAGCGATGGGAAGACGCGCCCGCTGGGCATACCCACGGTCGCCGATCGCATTGCGCAGATGGTGGTCAAACGCCATCTGGAACCGACAGTGGAGCCTGAATTCCATCCGGATTCCTATGGGTATCGGCCCGGCAAATCGGCACTCGATGCGATCAGCGTGGCGCGGCAGCGATGCTGGCGTTACAACTGGGTTCTTGATCTCGATATCAAGGCTTTCTTTGATAGCATTGAACCGGACCTGCTGATGCGGGCTGTGCGCAAGCACACCGATTGCCCGTGGGTGCTTTTATACATTGAACGATGGCTGAAAGCGCCAGTGCAGATGCCGGACGGAAATCTCGTCGCCAGAGAACGAGGAACGCCACAGGGCGGGGTAATCAGCCCTCTCTTGGCAAACCTCTTTCTTCACTACGCGTTTGACATGTGGATGTGTCGGAATTTCCCGAACATTCCGTTTGAGCGTTATGCTGACGACGCGATCTGTCATTGTCGGACCGAGGACCAGGCGATGGCGCTTCGGAACGCTCTGGACGCGCGTTTTACTGATTGTGGGCTGACGCTTCATCCTGACAAGACCAAAATCGTCTATTGCAAGGATGAAAGTCGGCGAGGCACTCATCCGGTCTACAAGTTCGACTTTCTCGGCTACGCTTTCCGGCCGAGACTTGTGAGCAAGAAGGCCGGGGGCATGGGTGTTTCATTCGGTCCTGCGGCCAGTCCGACGGCGCTCAAGGCGATACGGGGCACGATCCGTAGTTGGTCCTTGCACCTTCGCAGTGACAGGGCTCTCGATGATCTGGCACGGATGTTCAACTCGTACATCCGCGGCTGGATCAACTACTATGGTCGGTTCTGTCCTTCAGCTCTCCAACCTACGCTCTGGAGTGTCGAGAGATACTTGGCTCGATGGGCCTCGGGAAAGTACAAGTCCTTGCGTGGGCATAAGCGGCGATCCCGGCATTGGCTTTTGCGCATCGCGCAGCGCCAACCTCGGCTGTTCGCCCATTGGCCTCTGCTTCATGGATACGGTCGAACAATGGGAGCCGGATGATGCGAGAGTATCACGTCCGGTTCTGAGAGAGCGTGGGGGTGAAATTCCCCTGCGCCACTCGCCTGGTGGTGACTATCAAGGGAAAGAGGTACTGGCTGTGGCGCACCGTCGATGCAAACGGTTACGTCCTCGATGCGCTCTTGCAAAGCCGGAGGAACAAGCGGGCAGCCCTGCGGCTCATGCGCAAGCTGCTCAAGCGTCAGGGTACCACCCCAAGGGTCATTGTCACCGACAAGCTGCGTTCCTACGGTGCCGCAAAGGCCGACTTGATGCCGGGCGTAGAGCATCGATCGCACAAGGGATTGAACAACCGTGCCGAAAATTCTCATTTGCCGCTACGGCGCCGAGAGCGGCGAATGATGCGCTTTAAGTCAGCGCGGCAATGTCAACGTTTCGTCTCGGTCCATGGCCAGGTCGCCAACCTCTTTCAGCTTCACCGGAAACATCTCTCTGCCGCAGACCACCGCCAGCTCCGCGCCACCGCCATGACCACTTGGCGTGAAATCGCATTGTCGACTGTCCTATGAAATGCGCCTGACAAGCACGCACGACGTCGGCGATCGGTTAAGGCGACGCCACCCGCGATGCTGCTGATGGTCGGCCTACATGATCTCAACAGCGCGTTGAACTCCTAACCGTAACTTGTCAGCCATTTCAGTTCAACGTGCCTTCAGCTGCTGCTAATTCACTGACGTCATTGCTGAAGTAGTGACTAGAAATAGTGCGCTGGTGGGCCTGCTTCCGCTCCAGACCACGATTTGCGATAGCGTTGGAAATGATCGTCGGTGTCTTGTAATGAGGGATCGCGGAGGCTGAGTAAGCTCAAGGGGATCACGCGGAAGAACGCCATTCGAAACGATAGTCCGTTACGCGATGTGCGCCTTTTCACCAACGGGGCCAGGATCGGTGGTTCGGGGCAGCGTAATCGAGCAAACCAATCCTGCATCGTTGCCGTTTCGCAAGGCGATCATCCCGCCATAGAGCTCAATAAGTTCCCTGGCGATTGCCAGCCCGAAGCCGTCGCCTGGGACAGTTTCGTCCATGCGTACCCCTGGGAGGAATGCTTCGGCAACACGAGCCTCCAGCATGCCGGCACCATCATCCTCAATGGTAATTACTGCCTCGCCTCCCTTAGGCTCGGCAGTAATTTTGACCGTGTGATATGCCCATTTAAAGCTATTGTCGATCAGATTGCCGAGTATCTCATCGACATCTTCCGCGACGCAGGCGACAGATAGTTTGGGATCGATATTGCTTTCAACTGTGATCGCTCGTTCGGCATAAATGCGCGACATGGTGAGGACGAGATCATCGACGTGTGGTTTGACCAGCGTTGCGGCGAGCGGCCCACCTGCCGCCGTCTTACGGGCACGGGCGAGATGATGGCGGATACGATGATCGATCCGGCGAACCAGAGCCCGCATCTCGCCATCGGGATCGTTCGCAGAAGATAACGCCAATAGGAGACTGGTAACCGGTGTCTTCAAGCCATGGGCGAGATTGGCAAAGTGCAAACGAGTTTCTGCGAGCCGCTGGAGGTTTTGGTCGACCAGTCGATTGATTTCAGCTATCGCTGGGCGCAGTTCCTCCACATCGGCATCGGGCAGTCGGGGCAGGGTACCTGCGGCGATTGAGGAAATATCCATCGTTAGTTTTCGTAGCGGGCGCAGGCCATATCGAACTTGCAGGAAAATTCCGGCGAGGAGGATCGCGCCCAGCAGCGCCATCGCTGGCATCAACCAGAACAACGCACGCTGCGCTGGGCCGCTCAGAGCGGATTGCGGCGCTGTTACGGTTATCTCGACAGCCTTGTTGCCGACGGTGATCTCGGAACTCCGCAGATATAATTTCTCACCGCGGAAGTCGGAGCTATCGGCTGGCTGCGAAGCACCAGTTAGAAGATGTCGCCAGTCGAATGGATGCGGCGGAGTGGTGATATTGTTGCCAGCGAGTGAGCGCGAGGTGATGTGGATGGCGTCGCCCGATATCTGCCAGTACCATCCGGATCCCCGGCGGTCGAACGGTGGCCCGTCGAGTGAAGCGTTGAGAGCGATGGTCCCGTCCGCCTTAGCTGTCACGGCGTTGCGCAATCCGTCGATCTCGGTGTCGAGGCGCTGGTCGATCTGTTCGCGGACGACACCTGCCACAATGAGATAGAGGGTGGCGGAAGCGACGATCATTGTTGCGGTCACGAAAAGGAAGGAGAACCCGACCAAACGCCGGGAGATCGTTGAGCGTCGGGGGACCTGAGGTGATCTCATGTCGCAGCCGTCAACATATAGCCGCGACCGCGAACGGTCTCGATGTGTTCCGATCCGATCTTTCGGCGCAATCTTGCGACAATGACTTCGATAGAGTTGGAGTCGACCTCGGCGTCGCCTTCATAGACGCGCTCGATCAGCTCACGCCTGTCAACGACGACTTCCTTGCGAAGGACCAAACAGGAGAGGACGCGCCATTCCAATGCCGTAAGCTTGAGGGGTAAGCCTTCATACTCGAACGTGCCGAGCTGAGCGTCGAATACCAACGGGCCGCAAGAGATTCTCGAAGCGGCGTGTCCAGTTGCCCGTCGCACCAGCGCACGCAGTCGCAGAACAAGCTCTTCGACCTTGAAAGGTTTGGTCAGGAAATCGTCAGCGCCTGCCTTGAAACTTTCGACCTTGTCTGGCCAACCGTCGCGAGCCGTCAAGATCAATACCGGGAAGCTGCGCTCTGCCGCGCGCCAGGATTTCAGAACCGATACGCCGTCGATCTTCGGCAACCCGAGGTCAAGGACGGCTACGTCGTAAAACTCGGTGAGGCCGGCGTGTTCAGCATCCTCGCCATTTTGGGCGACATCAACGGCAAAGCTTTCGGCCCTTAGGCTGGCGGCGATGCGCTTTGATAGATCGGTGTCGTCTTCGACAAGAAGCACGCGCATCGGGTGACCTTTTTAAGAAAGAACCTTTGTCCTAAGCCGAGTAGGCTTAACCCAACCTGAACCAGAAGGTTCAGGCTGTCGACTGTGACTGGCTGATAAGTTTCTCGCGTCAACCAAACAGGAGACAAACATGTCGTTCGAAAACAACGAAAACGCTGGCCACGACGAAGGGCCAGAGGGCAAACACCTACATCCACATCAACCAAATCAGAAAAGAACGCGGCACCTCGCGGCATTGGGGATCACAGCATTTGCGATCCTCGCCGTTGGTGCGGCGGCTGGAGCAGGCGCCGTGAAGCTGACGCGACCGAACGTGGAGCTTGCCCCCATGACGCCGGTTGCTATCTCCTCCATGACGGACTGGAACCTTGTGACGGTGAAGGGCAGGGTGGCAGAAGTCTTCGGCAACCAGTTCATCGTTCAAGATGATAGTGGACGTGCACTCGTCGAAACGGGACCCGCCGGCGACAGCGGCAAGCTTGTCGACGTCAATGAGCCCGTCACCGTTCAGGGACGTTTTGAACACGGATTCCTGCATGGAAGCTACATCGTCCGCCAGAACGGACAAACAGTGGCGCTTGGGCCTGCCGGCGGACCACCGCATCGCGGGCCGATTGACGACCTTCTGCGGCGCGACAGGCCATAATAATACAGGCTGCTTCGGTCAATTCTCCGCGACGGCGTACGGCCGCGAATGGCTACGTCGGCGTCGCTTGGAACTCTAGTTTCGATCCTCCTCTCCGATAGGCCATCGAAATCAGCCACGTCATCGAGCGTGCAAGTAGCCGCAGTCTTCGACAGCAATACACTATAGTTTCAGTCGAATATTGCCGTAGGCGGATTATTGGGCGGTAGAAAAACACGGCTATTGGTGCGTATTAATTCACGATGCCCGATTGTCGAAATATTTTCTCCAAAACATTGAACTATTGTGACGCCGTCGCGTTGTTGCGCCGTGCCGTTGGGGGTCTCGTTATGATGTTGGAATCAACGCGGAGTTTAGTGAAGCGAAACTTGTCGATTCTGTCGACATTCTCGTTCATCTCCGTCAGTGGGTTAATGGCTCCCCTCCAGGCCGCGGAGGAGCCGCCCCCAATACCCGTCACAGCAGTCACCGCGCAAACGGCAACAATCCATCGTGTGATAAACGGGATCGGAACTGTATCGCCCCTGCAATCGGTCACCGTGCGATCGCGCATCGACGGCCAGGTCGTCGAAATACCTTTCACGGAAGGCCAGATCGTCGCGAAGGGCAGCGTGCTTTTAAAGCTCGATGATCGTGAACTCCTATCCAATCTGGTGTCGGCGAAGGCAAAGAAGGCCCAGGACGAAGCGCAGTTGAAAAATGCCAAGACGGATGCCGAACGATATGCCACGCTTGCCGAGAAAGGTGTGGCCTCCACGTCGGTTCTGGAGCAGAAGAACGCCTCCAGCCAACAATATGTCGCAGCCGTCCAATATGACGACGCCATGATCAAGAATGCTGAAACGCAGCTCAGCTTTGCGACCGTCACTGCACCCTTTACCGGCCGAACCGGCTTCAAGCAAGTCGATGTCGGCAGCGTCGTCAGTGCGAGCTCAACGAACGGCATTGTAACCATTACTCAGATGGACCCGATAGGCGTTTCCTTCGTGGCTCCCGGTGGCAGGTTCGGCGAAATCCGCGACGCCATGCAAAATGGGATCGCCGAGGTTGAGCTATCAACGACCGATGGCACACGCAATTTGACCGCGGGCAAACTGACAATCATGGATAATGCCGTCGATGCATCCAACGGCTCCATTCATCTGCGAGCCACCTTCGACAACAAGAACGGCATTCTTTGGCCTGGCCTGCCTGTTGCGACACGACTGACCGTTGAGATCCGCAAGGGTATCGTGGTGCCAGACAAGGCGCTGGCTCGTGGGCGTGACGGTCTTTATGCCTACGTCGTGCAGGCTGATGGAAAGGTGGTGAAGAGGAGCGTCAAAACAGCATTTGTAACCGATGCGATGGCCTTGGTCAGCGAGGGTATCAATGATGGCGACCACGTCGTTATGGATGGGCAATCGCGGATCGGTGACGGAGTGAAAGTCGTGGTTACGCCCTGGAACGGATCGCCCACTGGCGAGCTTTCGGGAGGAGTTTCCCAATGACGGCTGGTTCTGGGCATGATCGCGACCAGTCGGACACTTCGAGTTTCTTTAACTTCTTTATTGATCATCCAGTCGCAACCGGCCTGATCATGCTCGGCATCTTTCTTGTCGGCGCGATCTGTTATCCCTTCATGCCGGTATCGGCTCTGCCGCAAATCGACTTTCCGACAGTCCAAATCGCTGCGAGCTTGCCTGGCGCGTCCCCGGATACCATGGCGTCAAGTGTCGCGCAGCCGATAGAGGAGGCGTTGTCGCGGGTGAGCGGCATCACCGAGATGACGTCTACCAGCTCTCTGGGAACGGCATCAATAACGGTCCAGTTTGACTTGGGCGAGGATATCCAGACGGCGGCTAGCGATGTGCAAACAGCGATCAGCGAGGCGTCCAGCCAGTTGCCGAAGGACATGCCGTCACTGCCGACCGTGAGGAAAGTCAATCCGGCCGATGCCCCTATCATGCAGTTGTCGGCAAACTCGGACAGCCTCACCTTGCCGGAGCTCGACGAATATATCGAACGCAATATCGCAACCAAAATCGGTCAAGTTTCCGGCGTGGCCTACGTCAATATCGGCGGAAAGCAAAAGCCGGCAATCCGGATAGCCGTCGATCCTGGGCGGTTGGCCCAGGCGGACGTCACGCTCGAAGATTTGCGATCGGCAATCGGCAATCTCAGCCTAAGCGCGCCCAAAGGCAATATCGACGATCCGACGCGAACATTTCCCATTGATACCAACGACCAGATCACCACCACCACTGAATGGAACGATGCCGTCATCGCCTACCGCAATGGCGGACCGGTTCGCATTCGCGACATCGGTCAGGCCGTCGACGGCGCAGAAGATGCGAAGATGGCGCACTGGACGAATGGAGAGCGTGGTATCGCGCTTGATGTCTTCCGCCAGCCTGGCGCCAATGTCATTGCGGTGGTCGACGCCGTCAAATCGCAGCTGCCAGCATTGCAGGCATCCTTGCCGCGGTCGATCACGCTTAAACTGGTAACTGATCGCACGACGACAATCAGAGCTTCGGTCGACGATGTGCAGTTTACCCTGGTGCTGACCATCGGACTTGTGGTTTTGGTGATCTTCCTGTTTCTGCGCAGCATTCGCGCGACCATCATTCCCGTGCTCACGCTGCCGATTGCCTTGGTCGGTTCACTGGCGCCCATGTGGGTTCTCGGCTTCAGCCTCGACAATTTGTCGCTCATGGCTCTCGTCGTCGCAGTCGGCTTCGTCGTCGACGATGCGATTGTCATGCTGGAAAACATCACCCGTCATATCGAGGACGGAATGCAGCCCAACGAGGCCGCGAGAAAAGGCGCCGGCGAGATCGGCTTTACCATCATCTCAATCAGCCTTTCCCTGATTGCCGTTCTCATCCCCATTCTCCTGATGGGCGGTATCGTCGGGCGGCTCTTTCGCGAGTTCGCCGTCACCCTTACGATCGCTATTGCGATCTCGGCGTTTGTGTCGCTGACGCTGACCCCGATGTTGGCATCGCGTTTCATACGCGCTACTCCCACACAGAATCGCGGCCGCTTCTATCGAACCGGAGAAGCGTTCTTTGACTGGCTTCTATCTCTCTATGCGCGCAGCCTCACCCCCGTCATTCGCCATCGCTATCTGACACTCTTGGTTTTCCTGGGCACGGTCGCGCTGACCGGTTATCTCTTTGCGATCGCACCAAAGGGCTTCTTTCCAGAACAGGATACCGGCTTCATTGCCGGACTGTCTCAGGCGTCGCCAGATATCTCCTTTAGCGAAATGGCAAAGCTGCAGGAGCGTGTCAGCGCGATCATCCTTAAGGATCCAGCCGTCTATAGCGTCTTCATGGATATCGGTGGCGGCAATGGCGGTAACGCCCTCAATCAGGGACATATCAACATCACACTGAAACCTCTATCCGAGCGCGATGTCAGCGCAAAGGAGGTCATTCAGCGCCTCGGCGACGCCCTGAATGCGCAGCAAGGCATCAAGCTGTTCATGCAGTCGGCGCAAGACATCAATATCGGAGCCCGCCCGGCCAAGACGCAATATCAATATACGCTCCAGGATGGCGATATCACCGAACTTGCCAACTGGTCCTCGAAAGTCACAAACCGGCTGCAAGCTCTACCCGAACTTCGCGATGTCGGCAGCGATCAGCAAGCCGAGGCGCCGAACCTGTCCATCCGCATCGATCGCGCCGCTGCCACCCTGTACGGGGTCTTGCCTTCCGCGATCGACGAGACGCTCTATGACGCTTTCGGCCAACGCCAAGTGGCGTCCTATTCGACGCAGACCGACACGTTCCATGTCATCCTGGAGGTGTTGCCAAACCTGCAGCGCGACATAGCGACCCTGGACCGCCTTTCGGTGAGGGCAAGCAATGGAACGCTTGTTCCATTGCCAGTCGTTGCCAAGTGGACAACGAATGGCGTCTCGCCAGTGTCGATCTCGCATCAGGGACAATCGCCGGCCGTCACCATTTCCTTTAACCTTGCCCCCTCGATTGCCCTGGGTCAGGCAACAAGCGCGATCGAGAATGCCGTGGCCGCCTTGCATCCTCCCGCTTCGCTGCAGGCCAGCTTCTCGGGCAGCGCCAAGGCCTTTCAGGATTCGCTGGCGACCGTGCCTATGCTGATCCTTGCATCGCTTGTCGTGGTCTACATTATTCTCGGCATCCTCTACGAAAGCCTGATTCACCCGTTGACGATCCTGTCAACACTGCCGTCTGCGGCGCTTGGCGCGCTTCTGGCGTTGCAGTTTGCCGGCCTTGATTTCGGGCTTGTCGCGATGATCGCCGTCATCCTGCTCATCGGCATCGTCAAGAAGAACGGGATCATGCTCGTCGACTTCGCGATTCAGGCGGAGAAGGAGGAGGGATTGAGCAGCGAGGCCGCGATCGTCAGGGCAGCGCACATGCGCTTTCGTCCGATTTTGATGACCACGATGGCTGCTCTTTTGGGAGGGTTGCCGCTGGCGATCGGTCATGGCTCCGGCTCGGAGCTGCGTCAACCGCTGGGTTACGCCATTGTTGGCGGCCTTTTGGTCAGCCAGTTGCTGACCCTATATACCACGCCGGTCATTTATCTTCTTCTCGACAAATTGCGGCGGCCGAGAACAAGCGATCACACGACGGTACGCCGGGGCGGTGACGTAGCTACAGTTTGATTCGCGCAGCCGTCCAACAAACCCATTCATCCACGTTGAAACCCAAGATGATCTGAATGACCGAAGCCGCCATCACCTGGAGTATCGCCGGACTGACGGCTCTCGGCGTCGTCGCACGCCCGTTCCGATGGCCGGAAGCCGTCTGGGCGGTGCTTGGCGCTGCCCTTCTGCTGGTGTTTCGCCTGATCGGCCCTGCCGATGTCTGGGCGGGCGTGTCCAAGGGCTTCGATGTCTATCTCTTCCTGATCGGCATGATGCTGCTGTCGGAGCTTGCCCGCCGGGAGGGGCTGTTCGATTGGGTTGCGGCGATCGCCACTTCCCATGCCAAAGGCTCGCCGCGGCGGTTGTTTCTGCTCGTTTATGTCGTTGGTGTTGTCGTGACCGTGTTCCTGTCGAACGACGCCACCGCCGTCGTCCTGACACCGGCGGTCTACGCCGCCTGTCGCGCGGCTCGGGTCAAGGACCCCATGCCCTATCTGCTGGTCTGCGCCTTCATCGCCAATGCCGCCAGCTTCGTCCTGCCTATTTCCAATCCGGCGAACCTGGTGATCTTCGCGGGCGGTGAAATGCCTCCCCTGTCACGCTGGATGGCGACCTTTCTACTGCCTTCGATCGTGTCGATCGTCGTAACCTTCGTCTGCCTTTACTGGACGCAGAGGCAGGCACTGGCAGAAGACACCATCGCGTCCACCGTCGAACAGCCGGCCCTGTCGCAAAGTGCCAGGCTGGCCGGATGGGGACTTTTGGTAACAGCCCTTATCCTGATCGGCGCATCGGCCATGCATCTCGATCTTGGCGTCCCCACCTTCGCCGCAGGCATTCTCACGACAGTCATCGTTCTCGCCATCACACGGCAGAGCCCGATCGAGACCATCCGGGGGATAAGCTGGAGCGTCTTGCCGCTGGTTGCCGGACTGTTCGTCATCGTCGAAGCGGTCAATCACACTGGCCTCACCGCTCTTCTATCCGAAAGGCTTGCATCGCTTGCGGCTCAATCGCAGGCGCAGGCCATCGGGGCGGCGGGACTTTCGGTCGCGATCGTCTCCAACCTCGTCAACAATCTGCCGGCTGGCCTCTTTGCCGGCAGCGCTGTGCAGGCAGCCCATGTCCCCGACGCGATCGCGGGAGCCGTGCTGATCGGTGTCGACCTCGGCCCCAACCTGTCCGTCACCGGTTCGCTGGCCACCATTTTGTGGCTTGCTGCCTTGCGTCGCGAAGGCCTTCACATGGGCACCTGGGCTTTCCTGAAGCTCGGCGTCGTCGTGATGTTCCCGGCGTTGATCCTGTCGCTGGCAGCGCTTCTGTTGATATGACAGAGTATATGTCAGTCGCATTTGTTTGGAGATTGCAATTAATCGCGTTTATCCGTGGTCGGGTGGGAAAGTCGGCTCGATGCAAAGCGCCTTGAGGTGGCCATACATCCCGGAGGCGATGATCTTGCGAGAAGGGTGGCAAATAAGGTGCTTATGGTAAGGGTCGAGCTGACAGGCCCTTTATAACTTGACGCATTCCGCCAGGAAGAACTGCCGGTTGAATTTGAGCGAGTGAACATCACCGCTCGTCCATTGCCGCAAATCCCAAAATGACGTGACGCTCATTGAACAGGTAGCTGTGTTCAGCTGAAACGTGTCGGGCCCCGAGTCATGAAGGGCGCGCCCGGTGTTGCATGAGGCCAGCCGTAGATAGTTCGTGGAAAGAGCTAAGGTCGGCGTCACAGACACGATTTCGTCCTGCGGCTTTCGCCAGATACAGGGCGCGGTCGGCTTCCCGGCAAAGATGCGAGAGTTCCAATCCTTCATGCAAGGCTCTTGCGATACCGATGCTTGTGGTCACGGCGACTTCAGGGGCAAGGGTAGGATAGCGAAGCTCAGCGACGGCTCTTCGAATACGTTCGGCATGCAGTAAACCATCCCCCGCGTTTCCTGGGAGGAAAACGATAAATTCTTCGCCTCCTTGTCTTGCGAGCAATGCCGGTGAAGGCAAGATCGATTGCACCGCTTGTGCCATTGTTGCTAGAACTTCGTCGCCTGCGGCATGCCCCCAACGATCGTTCAACTGCTTAAAGTGATCGATATCAAGGAAGAGAATTGCGTCGCCATGTCGGAGTTGTTGAGGGGTGTTCGCGTTAAAAAAGCGACGATTATAGAGGCCTGTCAGAGCGTCGCGGTCGGCCAGATGTTTGATTTTGGTATGCTGACGCTCGCTGATGAAAATCACGATGGCAATCGCCAGCACGAACTTGGAAATGATCATCAGGAAAAAGCCGCCGGCGACATCAAGCACGGGAAAGGCATTAAACGAGAACTCCAGACCCATGATCAACGAGAGGAGGCTGGCGGATGCCAGTATAGCCGCAACCAATCTTCGGATTGGAAGCGGCTCACGATATGCGTCGAGGAACACCACAACTGCCGTGGCCGCCATCGTCAAGCATCCGAGAAAAGTGAAGGTCGTCGCCCGATACGTGTTGTTCAGATGGAAATCAGTGATCAGTCCCGCTGCCAGCGTTGCTGTGGCAGGTATGAGTACAAGCCCCGTATTTACCTTTCGATCAGGGTTGCTGATCACGACAAACGCCAACCCCAGCATGCAATATCCCAATACGGCAAGGACAATGTTGATAAGGCTGAGGGGGCCGTAAAGTGTGGGATGAATTTCGGCGTGTCCTGCAAGTGTTGAACCTGCAGCTAAGACCACGAAGCTTGCGGCGAGAAGGCCGACGCCGCGACTTTCTGTCGAAGTCAGTCGCAGATATCCCAAGGTCAAGGCGCCGGCGATATAGGATGTCTTCTGCAGGAACAGTACCGTCGGCATATCCAGTTCGTTTATCATCAGGTGCCACATAAATGGTCATTCGTGGGCGCCGCTTTACCAGGAAGAATTGAATATTTTGCGAAGATTGGCCAGATTTTAGAATTCCTTTCCAACCGCTGCCGGTCTTTCAGCGACTGCATTTGCTTTTTCAGCCCTATCGGAGGGCGGGGGTCCCAGCTTTGGAAGCTTGGCAACCTTCGATTCCCGACAAGACTATCCAGATAGGATGCACAAAATGTACGACACAATCTGCCGGATCGCACGCGCGCAGACGCCAAGAAGGGATAGCCGACTCTGACAGGACCTCTCTCTCAAGCTTCGCTCTGTGCATCAAGCTGGCGTCGGCTTTCAACGTCGTGCCGCCAGTTTTGGCGTTAGAGCTGAATAAGGTGCGTAGTGTCCGCAACAGCTCACGCATTCTTGGAACGTCTACGGCTTCAATGCGCTTTTTAAGGGCGGAAACTTGCGACCATCGAGCTTGGGAAAATGCCAACCGAGCGGCAGCAATTTAAAGATCGGGTTGCGCAACTCGATGAATTGGGCAGGCTGCGCCTGCGACTGGTTTGGAAAGCGTAGCGGTTGGCATATGAGGCCCAGGCCATCATCGCCGCAAAGAAGCCAACCAAGACCCGTCGAAGAGTCTATACGGAACACTGGGGCTGCCCGGTTTGTATTTTGCGGTGAGGATTTCCCTTCTGTTCTCGGCCTGGTCTATACTCTACTTGGCATTATGACCGACGGCGGCTATGCGCTTGCCGCTGGCTTTTGAGGCGATTACCTGAGGCGCAATCGAAGCTTTCTTATAGCTGAACGCTATGTCAGTGGGGTCCTCTTGATCGGTCTTGGGATAACGGCTGGCCTTGCGGGAAATCACGTCCCCAACGCGTAGGAGAGCTTCACCGGCTCCATCAGCGCTCATGGTGGCCCTTATCACGGCGGGACTCCTGTGGTTACCGCACGGCTAAATGTCGATGACGGTGGAGTCCGTCTTGACGCGAGCGAAACGGATCAACTCGATAGCTTGGATTGGCCGTGCAGCAGAATCTCCTTTATGGCCGGGTATCCACATGCGCCGGGTGTGCGGCGCGTGCCAACGCTTGCGTGTCGATGTATTCCCGGATGTTGGTCAGTCTGCCGTCCCGGACCGTGATGGCGAAGATCCAGTCGTCCTGGAACAGCTTGTTCGTGGCTTTGACCTTCCCGCTGGCGAAGCCGACGACAAGAACCCGGTCCCCTTGTGCTACAAATTCCCGTGGTTTCGTGGAGGTGTCCATCGATCTGGAAGCCGTCTCCAGCAAATCTGCCAGTCCCGCGTGCCCCCGGTAGGTGCCGGCCAGCGGCCAGTCCCTGCCTGGAATGATCCACTCGATATCTTCCGCGACCAATGCCAGCAGAGCCTCCTTGTCCCCGCGGCCGATCGCAGCGAAGAAGTCCTTCACGGTCTGGATGTTTTTTCAATGCTCATGGGAATGTCTCCATTCCGCTGGGACCGGATCGTGCTCGATCCGATCCGTACATCGTGGTCCTGTCGGTGGGACGTCGTTTTATGCGTCGAACTTGAGCAGGTCCTTGAAGATGAGATGCCCCCAGCTCTTTCCGCGCGCCTGGACCAGTAGCCCACCTTCCGACAGGCCGCCAATCTTGATCGGCGCGAAGCCGAGATGTTCCGCAAGCGCGCCAATATCGTCTGCGGCAGCGTCGTCGTCGCTCGCCAGGAACACGACTCTCCTGGCGCCGTGCACGGCTGGATCTTGGGCAAGGGTGGCGGCGACCAGATGGTTGAAGCCCTTCACCAACCTTGCGCCAGAGAAAGCCTGCCCGACGGCCTTGGAAGAAGGCTGTCCTCCCAGTTGCTCGGGGGGGACGCCGTAGGCATTGGTCACATCGATGATTGTCTTCCCCTGCCAGGCGGGGAGTGCCTTCGCGACCTCCGGATGCTGTTCGAAACGGACAGCCAAAAAGATGATATCCGCCTTCACGGCGTCCGCCAGTGTTTTGGCCATGACCTTAGGGCCGATCGCGGCCGCATTAGCAGCAAAGCTTTCCGGGTCGCGCGTGGTTGCAACGGTTACTTCGATGCCGTTGCGGGAAAACGCCTTGGCTAAGGCCTGGCCGATATTGCCGAAGCCGATGATTGCATAGCTCATAATGCTTCTCCGATCCTGTGTTGATGCCGGGTCAGACCTGCGCCCACCCACCGTCGACGGCGAGATCGATGCCGGTGATGTAGGAGCTTTCGTCGGAGGCGAGGAAGGTGAGCGCAGCCGCGATTTCCTCTGGCTTGCCCCTGCGACCCATTGGGATCTGTGACGCAAACTGGGTGACAGCCTCCTCGGCTTGCTCAGCGGTAAGGCCGGTCGTTGTCGCCAAGGCGGGAGTCTCGATCGCGCCGGGGCTCATCGTATTCACGCGGATATTGCGATCTTTAAGCTCCAGGGTCCAGGACCGGGAGAAGCTGCGAACAGCCGCCTTGCTTGCTGCGTAAGCGCTGAAAGCTGGCAGCCCCATCACGTTCGAGACCGAAGAGTTCAGGATGATCGATCCGCCGTTCTTGAAGAGGGGAAGGGCCTTCTGCACCGTAAAGAACAACCCCTTCACATTCACATCGAAGGTCTGGTCAAAATGGGCCTCCGTCGCTGCCGCGAGCGGCGCGACCGTACCTGCGCCCGCGTTTGCGAAGAGAATATCGATATGACCATGTTTCTCCTTCACCGTGGCGTAGAGCAGGTCCAGATCTTCCAAGCGCGAGACGTCGCCCACGACTGTTGTCACGTTTTTCCCGATAAGGGCCGCGGCCTCTTGCAAGGCTTTCTCGCGCCGCCCAATGATCACGACCTGCGCACCTTCGTCCACGAAACGCTTGGCGGTGGCCAAGCCAATCCCGCTGCTTCCGCCCGTGATGACTGCGATTTTACCTTCGAGTGCTTTCATAATCTTTTGTCCTTCGTTGTGTGTGAGTTAGGCACCGAAGCACGCCGGGGTCAGAGTTGGGCCAAGCCGCCGTCGACAGCGACTTCGCTGGCGGTCATGAAGCTGCTGTCGTCAGACCCTAGAAAAGCGGCCACGGACGCGATCTCCGCCGGATCGGCCATGCGCTGGAGCGGAGTCATGGCTCCGTAGGCCTTCTGGCCCTCCTCTCCGAGCGCTTCCTTCGCGAGTTCGGTCGCCGTCGCGCCGGGCGACAGCACATTGACCCGGATACCGGTACCCTTCAGATCCTCCGCCCAGGTCCGCGCGAGATTGCGCACCGCTGCCTTGCTCGCGCTGTAGGCGCTGAATGCGGGGGCGCCCGTGGTGCCGGCGCTCGATCCGGTCAGGATGATCGAACCGCCGTCGCTCATCAGCGGTAGCGCCTTCTGGACCGTGAAGATCGTGCCCTTCACATTGGTGTCGAAGGTTTCGTCGATATGCTCGGCGGTGATCTGGCCGAGAGGAAGCGGGCTTCCTGTTCCAGCATTGGCGAACACGATGTCGAGGGTTCCGCGCTCGGCCTTCACCGCCGCATAGAGCCGGTCGAGATCGGCTTCATGGGAAACCGAGCCCTTTACCGCGCGGGCGTTGGGTCCAAGCTCGGCCATAGCCGCATCGAGTGCTTGCTGCCGACGCCCATAGATGAAGACGAAGGCACCCTCCTCTATGAAGCGCCTTGCAGCGGCGAGGCCGATACCGGTGGCGCCGCCCGTGATCACGGCGGTCTTTCCATTCAATCTGGTCATGTCATGCATTCCTTGTGTCGCGTTTCGGGTCATCGCTTGCGGAAACATCCTCCGATGGCCTCGATATGGGTTCGCTGACCCCACGCGGTGAGTGCGCAATCGCGCGGATCGGTGGTGCGAAAACGATCCACTTTCCTGATCGAACGCGGCGACGATCACGCACAATTCGGCCCAGTATGATAGACTGGCATTCGGAAGCCGCTCCACGCGGCGCGGGAATGGACCATGATCGACTGGGATGACGTTCGCTACTTTCTTGCCGCTGCGCGCGGCGGCTCGGTGCGGGCCGCCGCCAAGAGCCTGGGAGTGAACCACGCGACCGTGCTGCGACGCATCGCTCAACTAGAGGCGCACCTCGGGGCGCATATGTTCGAAAAGCTGCCTTCGGGCTACCGCCTGACGGCCGCGGGCGAGGAGATTCTGGAGTTCGCGAACCAGATGGAAGCCTCGTCGCACCAACTCGAGACACGCGTCCTCGGGCGCGATCAGAGCGTACGCGGGCTTCTGCGGGTGACGCTTCCCCCGTTCCTCGCGACCCACTTGCTCATGCCGGATATCGCCGATTTTGCTCGTCTGCATCCGGACATCGAGATGGAGATCGTATCGACCGGCGAGGTCGTGAATCTGACCAACCGCGAGGCCGATGTGGCGATCCGGATGGTCTCCGATCGTAAGACCCTGCCGCTCAATCTTCATGGCCTGAGAGGTCCGGATCTGCTTGCGGGCGTTTATATATCCCGCGATAGACTGGCCGCGTGGCGTGCGGATGCGCCGGATCCAATCCGGCCTATCGTCGTCGGCGATCAGGCTCTTCCGGCCTGGATCGCCGAAGGGGAGGTTCGTGCTACAGGGGTTCCGTTCAGGGCGCCGGACGCCGACGCGCAGATCGCTGCGACAAGGCAAGGGATCGGCATGACCAGACTGCCCTGTTTCGTCGGAGATGCAGATCAGCTGCTGGTGAGAGTTCCCGGCATCGACCTGAAATCACCTGCGACGATCTGGCTTCTCACGCAGGGGGAGACACGCAAGACGAAGCGCGTGCGGCTCTTCACGGAGTTCATATCCCACCGACTTGCCGCATACGCTCCGCGCCTTGCCGGGCGGTCAATAGCGAGCGGCTGACGCCCGGTTCCACACATGGCAAATGGGCTCGGACATTGCCGCTTTGGACATTGGCCTTCTGGGGATGGGGGCTGCGGAGTGGCCGCTCTCCGTGAGGTCGGAACGCATCGCCGACCGTCCGCTCCCGGCCTCAGTATCAGTCGTTTCATCGACGTCAAGGCTTTGTATGCTATTGAAAATTTAAGGTCGAGCACCTTGTAATAACAGTGTCGTGGGTTCTGATGCCATCAAGGCGTCCATCACTAAGGAAATTGAACTGCAGAGCTCGGGGGTTCATCGCAATCGACCATTTGGAAGAGACAGGTAGAAGGACCAAAAGTCGGAACCGGATTGTCGATCAAAACTCTTCCCAGCTGTCGTTTCCAACGGCCAAGGCGGAGGAGCCCTGCGTCTGGAGTTGCGGCCGAACGCGCCGGCCGACAGCTTGAAGAGGTGGATGGGCGGGGGGATTGAGTGGCTTGGCCGGTTGGGAAGCTCGCGCCGCCTCGCCATATTTGAATTGCCCGAGCAACTGGAACAGCGCAGCCGCCTCGCGTGCGAGACTATGGCTGGCCGCCGTCTGCTCTTCTACCATGGCGGCATTTTTCTGTGTGCTTTGGTCGACTGTATCGACCGCCTGATTGATCTCGCCGAGAGCGGTCGACTGTTCTCTCGCCGCCTCGACGATCGCCACGACATTGGTGTCGATCTCCTGGACTTGCGCGGCGATTTCCTGCAGAGCTCCGCCGGCATTGGTAACCAGGGCGACACCATTGGCGACCTGGGCGCCGGATGCGGTGATCAACGTCTTGATTTCTTTTGCCGCCTTTGCCGATCGCTGAGCGAGTTCGCGGACCTCTTGCGCCACAACGGCAAAACCTTTGCCGGCGTCTCCCGCTCTTGCCGCCTCGACCCCCGCGTTTAGCGCCAGAAGATTCGTCTGAAATGCGATTTCATCGATGACGCCGATGATGCTGGAGATCTCGCGCGACGAAGCCTCGATCTGATCCATGGCACCGATGGCATTGCGTACGACGTCTCCCGAATGTTCGGCGTGGTTGCGAGCCCGCGCAACAAGTCTGCCCGCCTCTTCGGCCCGGTCTTTGGAATTCTTTACTGTCGTGGTGATCTCCTCGAGGGCGGCAGCCGTCTCCTCGATGGAGGCGGCCTGCTGTTCAGTCCGCTTGGCAAGATCATCGGCGGCAACGCGTACCTCATTCGATCCGGAGGCAATCGCATGGGCGTTTTCCGCGACCGTTGCCATTGCCTGTTTCAGCTTGTCGGAGGCACTGTTGAAATCGGTTCGCAACCGCTCAAGCGAGGGAATGAAAGCCTTCTCGATTTCTTGCGACAGATCCCCCTCGGCGAGATTTGTCAAACACGCAGCGAGTTGATTGACGTTTTCAACGCGGCCGGTTACGTCGGTCGCGAATTTCACAACTTTGAAAACCTTGCCGTTAAGATCGAAAATGGGGTTGTACGAGGCCTGGATATAAACATTGCGCCCCCCTTTACCCAGCCGCATGAATTCATCAGCGATGAGCTCACCAGCAGCTAATTTTTTCCAGAAATCCTGATATGCACTCGACGCGGTGTAGGAACTCTCGCAGAATATCGAGTGATGCTTGCCTTGAATTTCCGCGAGCGAATAGCCGAGCGCGGACAGGAAGTTTTCGTTGGCGGTCAGGATCTCACCGGTGGGAGTGAATTCTATTATGGCCTGCGCGCGCGAAAGTGCCTCGATCTTACCGGAGTCCTCGGCCGTCCTCAGCTTGCTCGCCGTGATATCGGTGGCAATCTTGACGACCTTGACCGGCTTTCCCCGGCGAAAGACCGGATTATAGGAGGCTTCGATCCAGACCTCTCTACCGCCCTTACCGATGCGCTTGTATTGTTGCTGGTCGAAAGTGCCGGCTGCAAGCTTCGACCAGAAGGCCTTGTATTCCGGTGAGCCCGCATAAGCCGGTTCGACGAACATGCTATGATGCTTTCCGACGATCTCCGCCAGCTCATAGCCAAGTGCTCGACAAAAACGTTCATTGGCCGTGAGGATCCTACCGGCAAGATCGAACTCGATCATGGCCTGTGATTTTGACAATGCGGTAATAACAGCAATGGCATCTTTGCCACGGTCAAAAACAACCATTCGATCATTCCTGTATTGTTTCGGAATATCCGAAGTTAAACTGCAGTAAAATATTGCCGGACACTGATTAAAATGCAATTAACTATAATTTATATATGCTAATATTATAATGATTCCTCGATATTTACTCCACATTCCATGCGAAAATTCTATTATTGATTGTGGGGGTGCGGCCACGAGCGCATACAAACAAGATATACTGGCACATGGCCTAGTGGGGAAAGTTCTGCACGCCACGCCGAAGACGCAGCGGTTATTTCAGTCGCGGATGCTTGAGCCGAAGCCAGTATGACATCGTTGCTGAAGCCTAACTCACGTTGTGGAAACTAGGTTCCGACCTAGCGATTCTACGCGGCAAGCGCACTGCAATTGCGGACTGCTAAATTTGCAACACTGGGCGGTTCATTTAGTTTTTGAGTTTCTAACGGATGGACAGTTAGCCAGTCGGTGGTGTTATTGAGTCTCAAGCTTCGTGTTTGGTAAAGGTGATGCGATTTACAGGCTTGCGGCTTTTCAGGATGCTCAGATCACCTCGCCCGCTCGGCAACGGCGACGGTCTCAAGGCTTACGAACCGTGGATCTGTGACGCTTTCGAGCGGTTTGAGCGCGAGATTGAAGCGTTCTACCGACGGTCGTTGTTTTCGGTTGTTGTTTGAAAGCCCACCTGGCAAGCTGAGTGATCCTCGCTGCAGTGGCGTCCGGCTGAACTTACCTTCGCCCTTTGAACCTGTCGAGCGCCGTCAAGCGCTGGACCGGCGGATCGGCATCCTGCCAGCGGTAAATCTCGGTTCGCAGGAAGCGGAGTTCGTCTTCCAGGAGTTCTTCGGCGATCTCGATCCACCACGATTTCGGCCGGCCGTCGCTGCCGTCGGACCAGCGATAGCCTCGCTCTTTCAAGCGATCCTTGAGATCGAAGGGCGAGTTCTCGGCGAAGATGCGCACGCGTGAGCGCTGGCTTGCCTGGTAAAGCTCGGCAAAGGGAGATTGCTCAGCGCCGCTGCGAGTGAGCGCCAGCACTTCCAGCAACGCGAAACAATCGTCAACGGCGCGGTGACCGACATGGAAATATCCGCTCTGATTGATCAGGTAGCCGAGCTTGGTCCCTTCATATCCCCTGGCGCTCCAATCGATCTCGGAATTGGAGCAAGCCCAGGCCTTGCGGGCAAAGACCGAGGAGAAGGCCTCGCAGAACGGCCGATCAAAGCCGGCATTATGAGCAATGATGAGGTCGGCGGGTTCGATGAGCGCACGCACCGCCGGCATGTCGATCATCTGGTCGAGGACCATGGCGTCTGAAATGCCGGTCAAGCGGGTGACCTCGACCGGGATCGGAATGCTCGGCTGCTGCAGCCTGCCATAGACATCAGTGACATCACCGATCTCGCCCTCTTCATTGAAGGTAAAGCCGATCAGGCCAATTTCGATGATCTCGTCCTTTTTCGCATCGAGACCGGTCGTCTCGGTGTCAAGGATGACACCGCGCAGCGGATAACCCGGCCTCGGGGCAGGGGCGATCGCACGCGGCTCGAGCTTTTTCAGGATCTGGTAGCGTCCGGTCGCTTGCAGGATCCGCACCATCTCGGCTTCGTTGGGCGTTGATCCGGCCTGTCGAACGCGTGAGGTTGGCGCCGACGCTCCGCGAACGGACTGCGCATTCTCCGAAAACATGTCCAGCTGAGACGTCATTGCCCATCCAGTGAAAAGGATCAAGTAGATCTAGAGCGTTGGTCGCCAAATGAGAAGCTTTCGGGCCTGTCGGGGTGCCTGATACCCAACGATATTGAGCATAAAGGGCCAGGAGAGAGCTTCGCTCGAACTGCGTGAGTCTACTGACACGCGCGGAAGTGGGGAAGCTCTGCCTCGTTGGCGTGAGGCAGAGCTGAGAGGTTTTGCGAACCTCATGCGAAACTTCGATTGGGGGCGCCAGTCTCGCATGGTTCAACCCTAGAATGGATAGCTGAAACTGGCCTGAAGGAATCAAACCAAATTCGTGCTTGCCAAACTCGGTCGAGCACTGAGTGAGTATCATCCGCGCGAAGATTTCCGACCGCTCTTCAGCGGCTTCACTTCTCCGATATCGTCGGCCACCGGAACGAAGAACTCCGAAATATCGCAAGACAAGGCGTCCGCGATCTTCTCAAGAGTCACGACAGTCGGGTTCTTATTGCCCCGCTCAAGATACCCCACATAGGCGCGCTCGACATTGGCCTCAAGCGCGAGATTGTCCTGCGAGATCCCCCGCATAACCCGTATTCGCCTGAGATTCAGTGCCACTCGCTGCCGCGCATCCATGGCGGAAACACAACATTTGACAGTTCATAAAACCACGTATTATAGAACTATGAATGTCGATCTTGAACGAACCAGAGGTAGCGCACGCGGCTCCGCAGGGCAAAACGCGAGCGAAGGCGCGGGAGGTGTATGACGTGGTGCCCGACGAAACGGCCGACTTGCTGATGGCTCTGCTCTTTGCCGTCAGGAAAATCGTCGAGAGCGGAGTGGAGGGTAAGCATCATATAGCGAAGACCTATCGCGATGCCCGTTCGCTGATAGCGACGATAGACCTCGACCACGGTTCGGCTCGCCCGCGGATCGAGGCATGTCTGAAGCACTTCAATGTTCATAAAAACGTCGACGACACAGCTGCGGCCGGCTGGATGATTGCCGCGATCCAGGAGCGGGTGAGCGAACGTGACCTTTACGGTTGGCGCAGGCTGAAGGAAATCGTGGATACGGCGGTGCACGAACTCCTCTTGTCCGAACAGGCGCCGCTACATTGAGCCGTCGAGACTCCGTTCGTTACAGCAAGCCTGATGGACTGACCAGCTCACCCTCCTTGGTGACGATCGTCGATCCATAGGGCTCGCGTGATGCGACGATCAGCGCCTCATCCGGAAGTGGTCGGGCAAGATCCTTTGCTTCATCCCAGGGCGCCCTCATCCACACGTCGGTCTCTTCTCTGGTCAGCAGCAGGACCGGCATCGCCTTGTCGTGGATCGGCTTCACCAGATTGTTTGGATCCGTCGTCAGAAACCCATAGAGGTCATCCGTGGTCGGCCCATCCTTGACCTTGCGCACCGATGTCCATTGCGGAACGTGGATGCCGGCAAAGAACATCAGCGGTTTGGTTTCATCGCGAGCAAACCAGGCGTTCGGCACATTGCCGCCTTCTTCCTGGCTTGCTGGATCCGGGCTCGGCAAAGCTGGTGACAGGCACCAGACAGCGGTTTTCGACGCCAAACCAACGCCTCCAATGCGGAAGCTTCAGATTGCGGACATTGGTGATGCGGCACGCATCGTCGCTGCCCGCGCAGACCAATCATTCGACAGCGTCGATGATCTATGGCGCCGATCGGGCGTGCCGGCGGCTTCGCTGGTGCAGCTCGCCGAAGCCGATGCCTTCCTCTCCTCGCTCGATCTACAGCGTCGCGATGCGCTGTGGGCGATCAAGGCGCTGCGGGACGAACCCTTGCCGCTGTTTGCCGCGGCGGGTGACCGCGAACGCAGGACGATTGCCGAACAGCAGGAGCCTGAGGTCGATCTGCGACCGATGACGGTAGGACACAAGGTCATCCTCGACTATAGCCACACCGGCCTGACTTTGCGCAGCCATCCGGTCGCTTTCCTGAGGAAGGATCTCATCTCACGCAACATCGTCACCTGCGAAGAGGCGATGGCGGCCCGAGACGGTCGCTGGCTGATGACAGCGGGTCTCGTTCTCGTCCGTCAGAAGCCCGGCTCGGCCAAGGGCGTGATGTTCCTGACCGTGGAAGACGAGACCGGTCCGGCAAACGTCGTCGTCTGGCCAAAGCTCTTCGGGCAACGGTGGCGGATCGTGCTCGGGTCCAGCATGATGGCGATCAATGGTCGGATCCAGGGGGAAGGGGAGGTCGTGCATCTGATCGCCCAGCGACTCTTCGATCTCTCAAACGATCTCTCCGGACTTGCCGATCACGACGAGGCGTTCAAGCTACCGACCGGTCGCGGCGATGAATTCGCCCATGGTTCGCCCGGTGGTCCGGATGCGAGGGAGCGGGCAGCGATGAAGGCCCGTGAGATCTATGTTCCGGATCTTCATATCGATAGGCTGAAGGTGAAGAGCCGGAATTTTCACTAAAATGCTCAAGCCAGCGAGTCGGAAGCGGCGCCTACACCTCCAAAGCCGCTTTAGTCATCGAGTATGGAGACCTCGGATGCATCCGAGACAACAGGTTTCGCCGATGGTTTTGGGAACGGATGAACTGGAACTGGAAGTGTTGCGAGGCGCGCTTCTGTCTCCGGCGTGACATGACAGCGCAGGCCTGAGACTGGCCCGACGCCATACCGGGCAAAGTACGGCCTTATGAGATTGTAGCCACGCTGGTCGCCTGATTGAAAGTGACGGAAAATCCAGTAGGCGATCAAGTCCGCCATCTGAATGAGGCGCGATGCTTTTGAATCCAGAAAAAGCGGGACTTCGGCAAAGTTTCGAAGTTGCCCGTTGGCATGCCCCACGTGCTTGAACACATGAGACAGGGTCTGGATTTTCTCCTCGTAATTGCTTTTGTCGAGGATGACCAAGCCGCGTTGGGGGTTCTTTTTCTTATAGAGTGTCTTCAGATATCCATCGAAACACGAAGCCACGTCCTCGAAACTCCGAGCCAAGATATCGTTAGGAGAAAAGAGCTTCTTTTCGATGACGCAGGCGTAAACCTTCAACTGCAACTGCTTGTCGGCCAGTAGCGACAAGATATCGACGACGGCTTGAACTCTATCGTTGGGAGACACACCTTTCCAGGTACCGTTGCCCGAGCGCATTGGGTTTCCATGGAACTCGATTTCTCGAGGATTAGTCGAGCTAAAGCGCGCCGCTACAGGATCTATCTGGGCTTCCAGCCAATGCGTTTGGCGCTCGAATATGCTAAATCCGGCAAGGACAAAGAAGTCGGAGCTTGGATCATGCGAGTGACCAGACTCGTCGAGATATAGTAGATGCAACGAATCCCCCTGAAACGAAAAAGCGGACCGCATGCGGTCCGCTCCAATTCGGTAAGCCGAGTGAAACAATCGTTCAACGCACCGACGGATCAGCGCTCTCGACTATGACCAACATATATCGGTTGCGTGTCGGCTTTTCAAGGGGCGGCTCCGCATGGCTCCCAATCGCCAACGTCAGGCGTTCGCTGCTTCACGTCCTATGTGACCCGTATCCAGCAGACGTGGGCATCGACTTTGACCTGATGACTGGAGCGAAAAGAAGATAGCATCCGGTATCGAGGAGCGCGACAAGATCCGCATCAGCACGATCTTTGTTGGCCGGAGGCAGATCTGTTGAGGCGTCCCATTCCCGCTCTTGATGGATGGCTTCCTGGTCCAGCCCCGGATCTCCGTCGATCAACCCGCTGACGGGGTCCGCTAGGCAAGCTGCGGCCGCTTCGGCTCTCGCCTTCGCGGTGATCGCGACCGGTTCCGGACACTGACGGGAGCCATCGAGCGGGAATGGCCCGCTCCAAAGATGGAGCCTCAGATGAACACCGATCTTTTGCTTGCGCAGAACCATGCCTTCCAGCTTTCCCGCACCCTGATGGTTCCAGTCACGCTGTTCAGGTCCGGCGACGAGTTCGGCGTTCTGCCGAGCGACGAACTCGATGACGAAGACGATCTGGAGATCGTGCGTGAATTCCATCCCTGGCCAGCTCATTGAGCCGGCATTTACCTCTCCTTGGTGCCGCTTGCGAACGGCAGGCGGCAAGGGAAGCTTCGCCGCGCCTTGGCACCGACGGTAGGCGTTGATCTGCAGATCAGCAGATTGCCGGGGCGCGCCCTTGCCCCCTTTGCTCTTCGCGGCCGCCGGAAACGGTCCCGCAAATTGCGGGAGATATGAATCTGGAGAGAAGGGCGGACGCGAAAGCGCCGGGAAAATATGGAGAAACAGAAACTGGAGGAACTTCGGGACCGTGTCCCGTGCGCAGCCTTGCTGGAAAAAGCTGGCTTTGCCATCGACGTCAAGGAAAGCACCCGCAAGGCATTAAAATACCGGCGCGGCGCGGAAATCGTCATCGTCATTCATGGGGGGCGGGGTTGGTTCGATCCACTGTCGGACGCGAAAGGCGATGTCTTCGGTCTCGCGGAGCATCTGGACGACGTCACCTTTGTCGAAGCGCTTGACCGGGTGGCCAACCTCGTCGGCGTCATCGCTACAGATTCTGTTTGGTCTCGGCCGTCGAGAAGCCTCGCTCACAGCACTTCCATCCGGGAACGCTGGGCAAAACGGCAGAGCCCTTGGCAGGGGTCGATGACCTGGCGCTATCTGCGAACTGGGCGCTGCCTTCCCGCAACAATCATCCGGGAGGCCATCTACAATGACGCCCTTCGGGAAGGCCCTTATGGCAGCATGTGGGCCGCACATGTCAATGACGATGGCGCTGTTACCGGCTGGGAGGAGCGCGGTCCCAATTGGCGGGGGTTTTCCGCGGGCGGTTCGAAAATTCTGTTTCGCCTTGGTTCTTCCGATGCCATGCGTCTTTGCGTCACCGAGGCGGCGATCGACGCCATGAGCCTTGCTGCTTTCGAGGGGCTGCGAGACAGCAGCCTCTATCTCAGCACCGGCGGCGGGTGGTCGCCAACCACGGACTCCGCGGTCCGCAAGCTTGCCGCACGTCCCGGTGTTGTTCTGGTCGCGGCTACCGACGCAAATAGTCAGGGCGAAACCTTCGCCGGCCGCCTTCGTGACATTGCCGATGAGGTCGGCTGCGACTGGTTACGACTGACGCCGCCGGCCGAGGACTGGAATGACGCTCTGAAAGCGCGGGAAGAAGAAAAGAAGGAAATGGCAATGAGGGCAGGACGAGGAGGCATGCCGCATGCCCGCCGGTCGCGTCAAGGGTAAAGCTTCGCCCGCTCGAGAGCGGCCCTTGACCCGCCCGGACGGAGAGGCGGCGTGAGGGGAGGGGTCATGAAGGACTGAAGAGGATGGTGAGCCGACAGGCAGCACCGCGCTTCGGTTCGGACAGGGCCAAAGGAGCCGTCAATGAGCACCCCTCCCGCAATCCGTAAAGTCTACCAGAGCGTCGCCGACCGCCATCAGATGTTCCGCATGTTCGATCGGCATGCGCAACGTCCTCACCGTTTCGACGCTGACGCAAGTGCGCTTTATGCCGGCGAATGGTTCGAAATCACCGAGCGTGAACACGACACTATGTTCGAGATCCTGCCGCCGCTGTGGATCCGGGGCTCAATGTTCGCAATGCGCGAATTCCTGACGGAATCTGTCACATCCGTTTTCTTCGCGCTACGGATCGACGGGGTCATCCGTCACTTCCATGGATATTGTGATCTCTCCGACGGCCAGTCGGTCGAAGACATGCGGCTGGCGATCATCGAACGGGAGACGCGCCCGGTGCGAGCGATGACGCGGAATGAACGTCTCGAGCACATCTGGAGTGCCACGGCGGACGCCTATCGCGGCTACTCCGACGAAAGCTCCCCCCATTATTTGCCGGGTCATCGCGTCATCACTCTCTACCGCGGTGCTGGGTTTGCCCGGTTGAAGCTGCTCGACGACCTGACCGACGATGAGATCGCCACCAAGCTGCCCGTCCAGCTGCGCCATCTTGCCCGTGCGGCAGCCGCGGCGTGAGGAGATGCTCCATGCTTTCCTTTCCAATCGAATCCGTGCGGGCGGTGATCGCCCGCGGTCGCGCCGACGCCGAAGCCAATGGTGGCTTTCGTAATCCTCACTATGGCCTTGATCCCGGTCGTGACGAACAGCCGGGTGTCTGGCTCGTGGGTGATCACGGCGTGTATTTGTGCTCAAACGGCAGATTGCCGGATGGAGAAAAGCCGTTCGTCGCCTATGCGCTCGAATGCGATCCGCGCACGAACGACGACTGGTTCGAGGTCAAGCGCAAGACCTTCGGGGGAGATGACGGTGTCGAATTCATCGACGCCGTACAGCTGGAGGCAATGATCGCCGCCACGCCCAATGCCAGACATCTCGGCATCAGATTTGACGCAGACTCGATGGAACTCTTCATCATCGAGTGGTCGTAACGTCCCCGCTGCAGCGGGATCCCCACCGTCATCAGCGTCCCTTCGCCGCCGATCGCCCTGGCGGAACGATGACGCGCGCTTTCACCAGGAGATTTTATCATGAGCAACGATCCTTTCACGCTCGACATGTTCGGCAATACCGCACTCTCGTCCGGTCTTGGGCTCGGCGTCACGGCCTTTGGGAGCTTCGCGCCCGTAACGGCTGTCGAGCCAGCCAACGATGACGATCCAGATCCGCCGCCGCCGGCGCCGGCGCCGGCATCCGCACTCCCGAAGGCCGTACCCTCGCGGCCCCCGTTACGCCCGAGGAGGCTCCGGGCAAACTTCTATATCGAGGCTGATCGCGGCTTACCTTCGTCCTGGAAGGATCGTGCCCGCGCCAATGTCGCGGCGATCCTCGTTGCCAATAACATCTCCAAGCAGGACCGGCCGGCGACACTTAAGGAGCAGGCACAACTGATCCGCTTTACCGGCTTTGGCGCCGGCGAGCTGGCCAACGGCATGTTTCGGGGGCCGGGTGAGGTGGATTTCCGACAGGGCTGGGATGAGCTCGGTTCCTCGCTCGAAACCGCCGTCTCTGAAGCGGACTATGCGTCTTTGGCCCGCTGCACCCAGTACGGTGGCGTCGCCTTAAATGTTGGGAACCGGCGTTGCGGATGTGTGCCGTGTTTCAGGCAGCTATGGAGCCAGCGATTTCACGCCAGATCGAGATGGCGTGAGTACGAAGCCGGCGATGGTCGGTGGCGTTCAAGTGTTTCCGGTGAAGAAGAAAAAGATTGGCGATCTGGCCGTGAGTTGAGACGAAATGCTGGCACTGTCGTGCGGACTTGAACCGCATCATACGTCGCTCTCGCCGCCGTAGCGGCAGATGGGAATTCTCAGCTCGGTTGTTCAATCCCTTGTGCGAGCGATGCTCGACGCCCGGCATCAAGTCGGCCTTTGCGGCACCGTAGGAACGCAGCTTGTCGGTGACCAGCACCCGCGGGGCGATACCTTGGTCCTTGAGTAGCTTGCGCATCAGACGCAGCGCTGCTGCCTTGTTCCTTCGGCTTTGAAGCAGGGCATCGAGGACGTAACCGTTTGCATCGACGGCACGCCACAGCCAGTATTTCCTTCCCTTGATCGTCACGACCATCTCATCGAGCTGCCACTTGTCGGCAAAGTGGCCGCGTGAGCGTCGTCTGAGCTGATGAGCGAACTTCAGGCCAAATTTCGTCGCCCATTCCGAGACCGTCTGGAATGAGACGTTGATGCCGCGCTCAGCCAACAGATCTTCGACGTCGCGTAGGCTGAGCGGGAACCGATAATAGAGCCATACGGCGTGGGCAATGATCTCAGCGGGAAAGCGGTGGCGTCTGAAGTGAACATGAGCAGCTTCGGTCATGGCAACCCGAATACCAAGTCGATCCAACCAAGCCGTTAAGGCGACGCCACCGTCGGCACATATGCGGAGAAGGACGCCGCGGAGAAGGCTGTGCGGCGCGTAAAGGGCGTTCGTGGCATCGCCCAGGAGATTGACGTCCGCATCTTGGGTCCGAGGCGGACCGATGACGACGACATCGCCCGGCGAGCGGTCAAGATGGTGGACTGGAACATTTCCATTCCGAAGCAGAAGGTGCAGGTTCGTGTGTGCAGGGGTGTGGTCACGCTCACCGGCACGGTTGAATGGCAGTACCAGAAGAACGCTGCTGCGGATGCCGTAAGGGATCTTGCCGGCATTGTCTGCATCTCCAATCTCATTGAAGTCGTTCCGAGCGTCAGCGCCTTCGACGTGAAGAGGCGCATTGAAGAGGCGTTGGGACGCGATGCGGAACTGGAGGCCAAGGCCATCCAGGTTGAGGTCTCCGGCGGCAAGGTCACCTTGAGAGGTAACATCAGGACCTTGTTTGAGCGGGGAGCGGCAGAACGTGCCGTGTGGTCTGCCCCAGGCGTCCACGCCCTCGATGATCAGTTGCACATAGGTTGAACTGCTAACGGCAAAGTAGGAGGCGAAGGCAATGCAACACGACCCCACTCGCATAGAAGAAGCGCTCCTTGCGGGCGCAGGATATTGTGTCTCTCGAAATCAAAATTGCGACTTTCGTCTTGATCATGTCGATCACGACGAATGGGAAATTGCGGTTCTCTCGGGAAGAGCCCATTCATGGATTCGCAGCGAGTTGTCTGCTCCTCTCGCGCAATGTCTGGGCGATAGCTTCAAAGTGGACATACTTGGTGCAGACCGGTTTTTAAAGCGTGCACGAGCTCTTGGCTTTCAAACCGAGTTTGTCGGCGGCGATGGGAAGGACCGATTCTAAAGGAGCAACGTCCGTGTATAAGACTATTGTCTGCGCTATCGGCTTGGGCTCAAAGGAGAAGGGCGAACATCTACTGCACATGGCTCAGGGGCTTCTCGATATCGATGGCTCCCTTCATCTCGTCCACGCTATCGAGCGATTTCCGTCGCTTGTCAGGCAAAGTCCGGACGACTGGGCCATGTCCGTGATCAACGAGGCGGAAGAAAAGCTGTCGCAGCTCTGCAGGGAGCCCGCAATCCCAGCACTCGTTCACGTGCGAACCGGCCGGGCCGCAGATACGATTCTGGCGGTGGCCGCCGAGACATCGGCCGATCTGATCGTTGTTGCCGCTCATGCGAACGACGTCTTCGACAGGCTCTTTGGATCGACGGTCGACAATGTTGTTCATCACGCAAAATGTTCGGTTCATATCGACCGGATTTCGACCATGGCAAAGCACTAGAAGCCATAAACTTGTCGCCCTTCCGCGTCCGAGGCGGCATGGCGGCACATATGAAGGCTGAAGCCTGAGAGAACCCACCAGTTAATCCCGCGCGCCCGGCGCAACCTCACTGTTCGCGGGGATCGCTCAACGACGGATTCATGACAAAGAGATAGACATGCGTACAGCTCTTCTGGTTGCCTTGGTAGCAGGTGCCATCTTCGGCACATATGCTTACCAATCGAGTGGGTCTGACAAGACCAAGGAACCAAGCCAGCAGCAGTCAAGCAATACAGGTAGTAAAGCAAGCAAGCCGAAACTCGGCTATCCCGATCCCTATATTCCTCCAACAAAAGGCAATGGCTTTTGATTTGGAAAGAGGCTTAAGGAGTGAAATGATGGCAAGGGATGTCCGAGTTATCGTGGTCAAGCATCGACGCGTCCGTAAGCAAAGCTCGACTGAACAGAAATTGGGGGCCCTAAGTCCCCACACGCCAGTTAGTTCTCCGGCGGAAAAGCAAAGTCCGCGACATCGGGGAGTATTGCATCTGCCGGCAGGCCCATCCCATGACCCGGGCGGGTTCTGTTGCAAAAATTGAGGTAGTCGCGTCGGTAGATTGCCACGGCTGCTCAGAACGCGGCAGCCAGGCTCTCAACCTGATCAGAGATTGACGGGTTGGCGCGTAAGCGTCCTGCAATTGGCGCTTTCGTAGCATCTGGATCATCTCAATTCCGGACAATGTTGCCACGGCCGATTTAAATGACTTGAAGCCGAGCATCGGTCTGACACGCCGCTTGATGCGTCGGTGATCCTGCTCGATGCGGTTGTTCAGATACTGACTCTGTCGAATGCATAGGAATTCAGCACGACGGCAGGACCGATCCTGAAGGCGGCTTGTGGTGTCACAGGAAATGATCGCTTCCCGGTTGGTCTGGCTGCCATCGATGACGATGCGCTCCGGCCGGCCGTGCCGGGCGAAAGCCTTTCTGAAGAAACGTTTGGCGGCGGAGAGATCACGATGCTCGCTGAGCCGAAACTCGACCGTATCGCCGTTGCTGTCGATGGCGCGATAGAGATACGTCCATCGGCCGCGAACCTTGATATAGGTCTCGTCGGCGTGCCACTTGCCAGTGACGGCGCGCTTGCGCCGATTGAACCGATCCGCCAACAGGGGCGCAAAGTGGACGACCCAGCGATGGATCGTCGAATGATCGACGCTGATGCCGCGTTCAGCCATCATTTCCTTCAGGTCGCGCAAGCTCAGGCCATAGCTCAGATACCAGCGCACGCATAGCAATATCACTGACTGCTCGAAATGCCGACCTTTGAACATTGCCAATCTCCGCGACTTCAGGAGATCAATGCCATGTCACCAGTAACCAGGAAGTTTGCAACAGAACCATCTAAGGCGGGATCGATGTCGATGTTCTGACTCTTGAGTAGCAAAACTTGTAGGATAGCGTTTCATCTTGTGAATGAAAGGACCAAGATCAAGCTGCTCCGCCCAGGCATCGCGCTGCCTGGGCGGAGCAGCGATTGCCGTCCAAACGAGGCGAGGCGGCATTCTGGTGTGTGAACGTTATCTGCAGCTATCAGGCCGCTAGAAAACCAACTAGCTCAGTCGCTGTTGTGATTACTTCTTCAAATTAGGTTTTAGTGGCCGTCGGCGTCCCCATCCGCATCTCCACGCAACGCCAACGCTGCAATAGCAGACGGAACGTTGGCTGCGGAGGACGAGCCGACCGTTGGAGCTGAGGTCTTGGCCGGATCGGAATCCGGAGTCGTAGGCGCGGGGAGTTTTGAGGGGATTGATGCAGCCGCTGTTGCCGCAACGGAGGTTATGGAGGTCATTGATAAAGCCCTTCTTCAGCGGAGCTTTTGCGTCATGCGTCAAGCGCGGCCAGTTTTTGCAGATGGTTCATCCATCCGAGGTTCGGATCGAATGGGTATTTTTCGATCGCAAGCCGAACCTGGCATTCGATTCTTACAAGGGACTTATAAGATCGCGTCAGTAATCGCGTTTTCGAAGCTGAGTGCAGATCTTCTTTCAGCAGCTTGCCGATAAGCGAAGTTGGGCGCGGACAGCTCAAATTGGAAGAGAGAGATTGTTTCCGTGAAGGGCAACCAGGGAGGGGCACGCATCCCCCGACGGCGAGGCGAGCAAAGCGCTTGGCACCACACAAAATTCTGAAGTTCGCTTTGACATGAGGTCGTCAGAAGGTTTTGGTAGCAGCGACCAATGATTGCCTCTCAGCTCCCAAAGGAAATCGAATGGACAGTGCGCAAATGGAACGGCACTTTATAGACCGCGTTGGATGGCTTCGCGCTGCGGTCCTTGGAGCCAATGACGGGATCATATCAACGGCCAGTTTGATGGTGGGGGTCGCGTCGGCCGTAACATCATCGAACTCCGTTCTCGTGACGGGTATCGCTGGTCTTGTCGCCGGCGCGATGTCGATGGCTGCCGGGGAATATGTATCTGTAAGCTCACAGGCCGATACGGAGCGCGCCGATCTCGCAAGGGAAAAACGCGAGCTTGCGACGAACCGTGATGCGGAGGTTAAGGAGCTGGCGGCCATATACGCATCGCGTGGCGTCGATCCGGCTCTATCTATGAAAGTTGCCGAGCAGCTAATGGCAAAGGACGCGCTTGCCGCTCATGCTCGCGACGAGCTGGGAATTTCCGATACAATTTCAGCCAATCCGATCCAGGCGGCCATGACCTCGGCGGCAACTTTTTCGTCTGGCGCGATTCTGCCCGTCTTGGCTGCTTTGATTGCGCCGAAGAATATTCTGGTTCCTGCCGTGTTTGGAGTTTCGCTGGTTGTTCTGGCGCTGCTTGGAGCGATTGGCGCCAGGGCTGGCGGAGCTGCCATACTGAAACCCACGCTTCGCGTCGCTTTCTGGGGGGCTATCGCGATGGCCGTTACCGCCGGGGTTGGCACAGTGATCGGCACCTCGGTGTGAGCGAGGCAACTACAGCTTCAAAGGGCAGCCGTCCGACAGCAAATTTTCCGGTGCACCCTGAACCATGGCGATGGTGTAGCTCTGGATGACGCGGTTTCCGGCCTGGCGTGACAGGTTGCCTAGTACTGAAAATGAGTCGAAGCAGCCTGCATACCGCTCAATCGCACCCTCGTTTGTCGGCACCACGAGAAGCGCTGGCTTGTCAACCAATAGCGGATCCGGGGTTTCGAACGTGAAACGCTGTCGATCGACGATTTGCACAACGGGGCTGCCATTTCCTAGCTCAAAGGCCAGCTCTCCCGTCAATCCGTAGTCGGTTGTCGCGAGCCAATCGGCGCCAGAATTCTCGCGCATCGTTTCCAGTTGCTCAGCAAACTCGTGCCAGCCCAAAAGGGTGTCGGCCGGGCTATGCTGTCCGACATCAGCGCCCTTGAGACAGAATTGGTTTAATTGAGAAGAGAGGATTTTCGGCTCATCGTAGCTCTATCAAAGGAAGCGAAGATGAGACAGAAAACCGGGCCGCAGACATCGGCGGCCGAAAAGACGATCAAGGATATCCGCCGGGCGACGCGCAAGCACCATTCAGCCGAGGATAAAATCCGCATCGTGCTGGAAGGCCTGCGTGGCGAAGACAGCATCGCTGCGATCTGCCGCCGCGAAGGGATCGCCGAGAGCCTGTATTATAGCTGGTCGAAGGAATTCCTCGAAGCGGGCAAGAAGCGGCTCGCGGGTGACACCGCCCGTTCGGCCAC
>JUHI01000026.1 GCA_000799755.1 Martinezella tropici | reverse complement strand
GGCTCTGACTCACATTTGCTGCTGTTGAGGATGATGCTTCTGCTGGTTCATCGGAGGATCAGCTATGCAGCAACGATTTCAACGGGCGAGCCTCGCTCCGTCCGGTTTTGCAGTTGATGATGTGACGATTATCGAAGAGCGTGTGCAAGTTCGGCTGCGATCGCGCGCCCTCTCCGGAACGTGTCCAGCCTGTGGTCGACAGAGCCGACGAGTTCAAAGCCGATATCTGCGTCGGCCCGCTGACCTGCCGTTTGGCGGTCGTCGAGTTGAGCTGGCGATCGTGACGCGTCGGTTCTGGTGCGATGCCGTTCTGTGCGGTCGGCGTATCTTCTGCGAACAGTTCGATAGTGGCGTGCTCGCACGTTACGGTCGGCGCACCCAGCGGCTGGAGACCATTGTTCACCATCTTGGTTTGGCGCTCGGTGGCAGACCGGCGGCGGCCTTTGCCAATCGTCTGATGGTACCAGTGAGCAATGACACACTGCTGCGGGTGGTTCGCCGCCGTGTTGCCGACCAGGATGATGAACTCACCGTCATCGGCATTGATGATTTTGCTTTCCGGCGGGGCCAAACCTATGGAACGATCGTCTGCGATCTGGAGCGGCGGAAGCCCGTCACCCTGCTACAGGATCGAGCGTTGGATACGTCTCGAGCGTGGCTTGCCGGGCATCAGTCGATCTCCACCGTCGCTCGCGATCGGGGCGGCGGCTATGGTGAGGCTATTGCGAAGGCATTGCCCAATGCTGAGCAGGTTGCTGATCGCTGGCACCTAATGGAGAATTCCAGCCGGGCCTTCCTCGACGCTGTCGGCAAGTCGATGCGACAGATCAGGCAGGCGGTCGGCAGCAGTGTCGTTGATCCAAAGCTTCTGACCTACGCCGAGAAGCTGCAGTATGAGGGGTATCTACGCCGCCAGGAAACGAACGAGGCGGTTCGGGAGCTGTCGAAAAAGGGAACATCAATTCGGCAGATTGTGCGGCAAACCGGCCATAGCCGGAAGCTCGTTCGCGACATTTTAAGGGGGCAGCGTCTCGACGTGTTCCGAACGCGGCCAAGTTCTCTGGATAGCTGGTCGCCTTGGCTCAACAGCCGCTGGGAAGAAGGGGCACGGAACGCTTCGGCACTCTGGCGTGAGATGAAGACGAAGGGCTTTGTGGGACAGAGTGGTGTCGTATCGCAATGGGCTCAACGCCGACGTCTTGCGGAAAAGGCCAATCAGAGCGGGCTCGCCAGAACGCCGTCCGCACGGGTTATCGCACGGCTCATGACCACCGCGCGCGACGACCTTGCAAAATCCGAAGCGATCCTGGTGGCGGCGATCGAAGTGAACGTCCCGGACCTTGTGGTCGCCCGTACGGCCATTGGTGATTTCCAGTCCATGATCCGCTCGAAGACAGCGCGGAAGCTCGACGAGTGGTTGGAAGCCGCTAAGGACAGCTTGGTCGGATCGTTTGCCGGCGGCGTCGAAAAAGACCTCGACGCCGTCAGGAATGCAATCATATCACCGTGGTCAAATGGGCAAACGGAAGGACAGATCACACGCTTAAAGCTCATTAAGCGCCAGATGTACGGAAGAGCAAAACTCGATCTCCTGCAGGCGCGGTTGATCGGTGCGTCGTAGACCTGCACAGCAGCAAATGTGCGTCAGAGCCCGCATTTCCCCCGGGCGGTAGATCTGAACCGGCTGACCGCCATGGATTATCTTGTCGTGCGAACGAGTGTCCTCGACGGACCAGCGGACCTGCATCCCCCGACGCCGATCATGTCACCCGTCACGCAGGTCCGAAGAAAGTCTGTTCAATCTGCCGTGGCGCTGATGATGTCCCGAGGGCTAGTCGAGCAGGTTATCGATGAAAGCGGGATCCTGTTCCAGGCTGGAGACAATGCGGAGTTTTTTGTCACCGCGCTTCAAACGCCATATCTCCGACAATTGTACGAGCGCGCCGAATGGCTCGCAGGTTACTTCCAGAACTGCGATGATGAAGCTTTTGACGATCTGATGCGCAATCTTCTCACCAACTGGGTCTCTGAATTTCAAGACGAAGCATCCGGACCGACATAATGACATATTCAGGCTTCCAGATCCGTCACCTTTGCTTTCACGGCTCGGGAAAAGAACCGGCGGTCGTTTCGTTTCAGTCCGGCCTTAATGTCGTCTATGGGGCTTCCGACACAGGGAAGTCCTATATTGTCGAAGCGATAGATTTTATGCTCGGCGGCAAGGCCCCTCTTCCCGATATCCCGCAGGCGAACGGCTATGATCGCGTACTGCTCGCGATTGCTTTCGACGACGGATCGGAAACGACGTTGCTTCGAAGCATGGCCGGTGGACAGTTCCAGGCCTTCGAGGGTCTGCATACGTCGATCCCGGATGCTGAGGGGACTCCCCTTGGTGAAATTCACAACGAGCGCGATGAAACGAACCTCTCGTCGTTTCTTCTTTCCAAGATCGGCCTTTCAAACAAGCGGATCAAAAAGAATGCTAAGGATGAAACGCAGGCGCTGAGCTTCCGAAACATTGCGCGGCTGGCGATCGTCAACGAGGAGGAGATCATCCAGAAGCGTTCGCCCCTGTCCGATGGGAACTATACGGCGAATACGGCAAATACGTCCGTCTTCACGATGTTGTTGACCGGCGTTGATGACACAGCGCTCCTGTCACGCAAAAGCACGTCCGCCGAAGACCAGAAGCGACTGGCCCAAATCGATCTTCTCGATCAGCTGATCGCGGATGCTCAAAAACGTATCACGACAATATCCGGCTCACGCGACGAACTGTCTGATCAGGAGGAGCGGCTTACGAGAGCGATGGACAATCGCGCCGAACAGCTCGCCTTCACCGAGGAAAAATTCAAGGCGATCTCCTCCAGAAGGCGGGCCATCATCCAAAAGCTCGAGATTACCAACGATCGATACACGGAAATTGCCACTCTGCTTGACCGCTTCAATCTTCTACGGGAGCACTACATTTCGGACTATGAGCGCCTCTTAGGTATCCGCGAGGCGGGTAGCTTTTTTTCGGTTCTCCAACAGGAGGTCTGCCCCACATGCGGTGCTTCGCCCGACCATCACGATCCCAGTGCGGTCTGCCACGGCGATGTAGCGGTGACCGTCGCAGCAGCCGAGGCGGAGATGCAAAAAATCGAATCGCGGCAATCCGAGCTGACGACTACAATTGCCGCGTTGAACGCGGAGGCGCAATCAATTCGGAAATCGCTTCCCCATATGAGGAATTCACTGAGCGAACTCTCAATTGAGATCGAGACCGTTGTATCACCTGACCTTAGAAGACAACGCGCAACATACAAGGAGCTCGCGGACAAGGGCGCGAACGTACGCGAAGCGCTCGGTCTATTTAGCAATCTGAATGATCTCACAACTCGCAAGGCCAACCTGGAACGGCAGAACGAAGGGGGGACAGGCGATGCCACGTCCAACAATCGCCTGACAAATACCGTGGCGGCCCCGTTCGCGGAACGTGTTGAAAGCGTGCTCCGGCAATGGGGTTTCCCTGCGGTCGAGCATGTGCACTTCGACACAACCGCCAAAGATCTTGTGGTGTCCGGGAAAGCGAGAACGTCCTACGGAAAAGGGCTCAGGGCCATTACGCAGTCGGCGTTCACGATTTCTCTTATGCAATATTGCGCCGACAATGATCTGCCTCACCCCGGGATCGTTGTGCTTGACTCTCCTCTGCTATCTTACCGCGAGCCCGACGGTGCAGAGGATGATCTCAGCGACACTAATCTAAATGGGAACTTTTACAGATACCTTCTCGGCCTCGACAGGGACCGACAAGCCATCATCGTTGAGAACATGGATCCGCCGTCCGATGTCGAACTCGGCAATCGGGTCATTCATTTCTCCGGAATGGCTGACGAAGGCCGCTTCGGCCTTTTTCCTCTCTAGCCGGGCCGCCGCAGGCGCCGGCTCGCCATATGGTCATTGGTGGTACAGCTTATCCTCAAGATGATCATCACGATGCGATAGTTCGTAATGCGGCGAAATCAATCGTGTTCCCGCGCCTTAAGGGATCATAGGAGACCTTTGGCACGCAAGTCGGCCGCGAAGGAGATAAGCGGCATTACGAGAGTTAGCGGCTTGTCCTTCAAAGGTTCGGCACCATAGGAAGCGTACCAGTTGGCGGCTCGCTCGCTTTTGGCATCGATGATCAGTAGAAGTCCCCCGCCCTCACCTGCAAGTCGCAGGCAGCGGAGCGCTGCGGCGGCTAGGAGCCGGCCTCCCAGTCCCTGGCCGGCAACCGTGCGGTCGGTAGCCAGTCGAGCAAGCCTGAAGCCCGGCACATCATGGCGGGCAAGACCGCGTGTCATTGCATCAGGCACAGTCGCATGATCGACTGCCGAAGGCGCGATTGTATAGAACCCAAGAATACGGCCGGGCACTGCGTCGTCGATAGCACAGAAGGTCTTCGAGGCATTCTGTTCATGGCTTTGTCGGGCAAAGCGGAGCAGGAACTCGTTCATCTGGGCGTCGCCGCAATCGAAGACTGCCCGACCGTGAGACTTAGCGATCGGTTCCTCATGCCATGCAGGTAAAGTCATAGGCTGCCAGGCAAACCGGCAATCGCCGCGCGCAGCTTGGCGTTAGGTTTAGGCGGATTTTCCAGAAGCTCAAGAATGCGAAGATGATCGCGCTTCGACACTTTTATCGTCTCGGCTTCCTCGATCACAGCCTCTGCTTCTCGCAGGGCGGATTGCGTCACGAAATCCGTCAGATCGGTATTACGAAGCGCCGCAGCGCGCACAAGTTTAGCCTTGGCCGTGGCAGGCACCCTCAAACTCATACGCTCACTGTTCTCGTTTGCTATGCTGGGCACGTCAGCCTCCATCTTTTGACGGAATATAGGCTAAAGTCTTCTCGTTGTCAATCATGTGCGCCTTCAAGGCGTACAGGTCACTCGCGCGCATTTCTATATGTCCTTCGCTTGCCTCAGGGCGTGAAGAACATTGGGATCACTGGTCAGTTGTTCAGCGATTTGCAGACCATCGCGAACGCCTTCAGGAGAAACCGGGGTCCGATTTCGACAATTGATGCCCAGTACGGACGCAAAGTCTGCAGATAGTCCAAGCCTTGGATGCGACCAATTGATCGCTTCGCCAAGCGTAATCCAGTCCAAATCTAGTCGATCGAAAATCGCCAGATCGACGTAGAAATTTGCACCCGCAATCCCGCCTGCCTTTCCCGACGACTCGGCGACATAGGCCTTGGTGAAGGCAAAGTTCGCCTGGAGTTGTGGGATGATGTCAAAGGTAGGTCGCACTGATGCCGCTTCACGAACGGCCTGCTCCGAGTTGATCCGACCCTCCTCCAATCGGGCGAGTATGGATCGTAACTGGCTAGCCGAGGCATCCATGCCCGCCCGCCTCCCGCGCATGCGAAATCCGCAAGCCAACACCATGCGGGCGCCAGGATGTCCAGCGGCGGTTTCGAAGTCTTTGATTTCGCTGAACAGGCCCCAGGAGCGTACCAGGAAATCGTACGTTACCGAAGGCGATCTCAGCGAAAGATCGCGGTAGGCGACCGCTCCATCGTTCATGACCAGCGTCGGAAAATGGCGCGCACTGTGGCTTGCGACGATTTTATGAAAACCGCGGAGCCGCCGCAACGCCTCCTTTGATTTGGCGTGAAGCGGATTGAAATCCGCAGCTGCAATCATGCCACCATAACCCAGCAGATCAATCCAACATGCGATGGAGACTTGGAACGGATATGACGCACTTTTACCGACGAGCGGTTGCGCGATTGGTCCGGCTACCATGGATTCCATATCGACCTGTTTCCATGTCACTTTTGGCCGCTCTCCTTCAGGACTGATCGATCATCGTGTGCTGTTTCGATGGCCCGAACATGCAGGATTCTGTCATAGCCAGATACATTTTTTTCAGAGCGAGCGCCGTATCGGGGCTGATAAACATGGGACTTCGATATATTTCCTGAAGATACCCGCCGACTCGCTCCAGTTCGGTTCGGACCAGCGCACCGGGGAAGCTGTGGAGTACTGCGTGCCGCGTAGCCACCTTTACCTGCAGTCATGGACCTTTTCGACGGACACAACTAATGTTTTACCCCGTTGGCCTCAGAGGAACCAAACGTGCACGACAAGCGGTATCAGGTCTTCATCAGTTCGACATTTCAGGATCTCCGCGAAGAGCGCCGCGCGGTACAGGATGTAATCATAAGCATGGGGGACTTTCCTGTGCAAATGGAGTCCTTTCCAGCCGCCGACGAAGATCAGTTCGAGTTTATCAAGTCCCTGATCGACAAGTGTGACTACTACGTCCTTATCATCGCGGGACGTTACGGCAGCCCGGCCGAAGACGGCATCAGCTATACCCACAAAGAGTTTCGATATGCCGTGGAGAAAGGTGTCCCTGTTCTGGTGATGCTTCACGGAGAACCGGGAAAGATCCCGGCCGAGAAGCTCGAGCCAGCTGATGCGGGACGGCAATTTCTGAAAGATTTCATCAAGGAGGCTGAGCACAAGCGCCTGCGGAAGACTTGGACGACACTCGGCGATCTTAAGTTGGCTGTTCGTGAGGCCCTAGATCACGCGAAGGCGACCAAGCCGCGTGTAGGCTGGATTCGAGGAGACGCTGTCGCAAGTATCGACACGCTTGAGGAATTGAATGAGGTCCGCAAAGAAAATGAAAAATTCCGTGTTGCGCTGGGAAATCTCAGCGTAGAGATACCGCTTCCCAAGTTACCGAACGCCGATGAGCTAATTACTCTGACGCTACTTCCGTTGACCTCGAGCAATGACAAGAAGCGCGGGAGCTCCGCCAAAATCCAGGGGTCCTGGATATCCTTCTTTCCCTTATTCTTCTCCAATCTCGACGTCTCCACGAACGACTGGAATGGGGAGTATTATTTCAACATCGATCACGACGACTCATGCATAATGATCGCGTCGGCAATCGCGGGAGAGTTGGCGACAGTCGACACGACTGGCTGCTTCAAAATCTCGCGGAGCACACTTGAACGTTTGATCTCCTATTACACAGAGGCCGGACTGATGATCGCCAATGGTAACGAGGGAACCACTCCCTTCACGGAGACGGCACAGCGCCTGGCACGACGTCACCATGTCGTCGGAAGCGCATCGCCGTTCGCGATCATTGAGGGCGAAGTTACCGTCACGACGATCGGATCCACGGGCGGAAACTTTTCGAGAGATCTGGACGACGATATCCCGTTCTAGCGCCGATTCCTACGATCAACCTTGGGCGGACGGCATTCTGTATTCGCAGTGATGCGGCAGGACATAACAGAGAAATTAGGTCGTGGCCGGATCAGCTTCGACGTCGCAGCGAAAGTTGGCCAATATGTAATCAAGGTTTCGGAGGCTGGTCAGGATTTCCGCCTTCCCTCCCTTTCATAGAGGAAAGAGGACTGCCCGAGAAGCCTTGCGAAGCCTCGGTGAACGACCATCTCGGCTGAAATATTGGGATTGAACCCTGCGAGCCTGGGACGCGGATCCGCGGAGGACGCAGCTTTTTCAGCGCTCAGAGTATCCCCCACGCCCGAAACCTCCCCCGCCCGGTCATCTCGCGCAGGCCAAGCTCCGAGACGATCCGCCGCGCCGCCTGCGGCGTGACCTCGAGCGTTTTCGCCACCATCCCGGCTGAAACAAGCGGCTTTGCCATGACGAGCTCCACCAGTTCCGGCAATCTCGATGACGTCCGTCGCCCTTCCAGTTTCCGCTCGAACAATTTTCGCGCGAGCGTCAGCCGATCGTGCTCTTTCAGGCCAATCTCGGCGGCCGCCAAAAGACCGTGGGCAATGGCGAGCAGTCGGGTTTCCCGGTCGCGGTGGCGGCGCCGATTGACGGGAATGGTTTTGAGGCCGAGATTGATGGCGGCGAGATGCGCGCCGGTCGTGACGTCGGCCTGGCGAAGGATCGAGGCCGCAAACAGCCGGCCGAGCCATGGTGCGTGCTGAAGGACCGAAATCTCGTTCCAGGCATCGAGGGCGACGATCGCCTGCAGCACTGTTGGCATATCTTGAGCCTGCCGCAGCACGCCGCGCCATTCGTCGAGCCGGGCATCCTCGTCCCAGTCGAGATCATAGATCATCGGATCTTTGTCTTGGCCACCGGCGCGGCCGGGACGCGTCGCGTTTTCGATCGCCGCCTCCGATCGGGCGAGCACTGCATCGATGGCGGCAAGATCAACACCGGGAACATTTTCGACGTCTTCGACATCCTCCCCCTCCGGATACTTCACCGCGGCCGCCGGCGGAATGACGCCGGCCGCTTCCATCGCCTCGGCGCCGGTCGCAGTGATGTCCGACGTTTGTCGCAGAATTCTGATACCCTCTGGCGATAACGCCCAATCTGGCGACTGCGCAACAATGCGCCGGCGGGTGCGCAGCACGTCGCGGGCAATGGTGAGTTCGTGGGTTGGGGTGCGGATATCGCGGGTGGCATCGTGGAGGACGAGGTCTTCGAGATGGACGAGCTCGCCGTCGATCCACAGCGAGGCGCAGGCGTCGGCGAAATTCTGGCGTTCGAGGAAGCCGGCGCCGACCGGTGAACGGGCGATGCGCTCGTCGAGACGGGTAAGCGCGACACCGGCGTCGAAAGCCGGCGGCATCAGGGCTGTCATGCTGATTCTCGCGAGATCGTAAGCCATTGAAATCATGGTAAATGATTTGCTAAAGGAACTCTAGTACAATATTACTGTTCCTCACATGGTATGATTGTTAGGTGCGGCTCTAACCATCGATAAGTACCCCTTATCGATGGTAGATTGATTTCGCGGCGCAAATCAGATGTCGGTCGGCCTGAATGAGCGGAAACGCTTGGTTTTCCGGCCTTTCAGGCAGCTTTCGGCGAGGATCGGCGGAATAGCGGTGGATACAAGAGCCTCGGCGAGGGGCACTCTTCTCTCAGGCCAGCGCGGATTTCTCTGCAATCCCTCCCTCGGTCAGCGCTTCTTACCCCTCCCCTCCCCCGAACGCCCTAGTTTCCGGCATTTCCGCCAAGGATGGCCGCCAGGGTGCGTTTCACGCCGATTGCTGCCGGATGCCCGTTCGACATTGGATTTCGTGTCTGGCGGGGCTGCATTTGCCCGATAAAACACGCTTGCAACTGTTCATTTTCTCACGCATTCATTATCTGTACAGAGCACCGGAAAATTGGGCGAGAAACCATGGCAAAACGGCAAGCCGCCAAACCGTCGCCGGCCACCAGACGTCTTATCGGTTATGCACGCGTCTCCACCGACGATCAGGTCCATGACGCACAGATGGACGAGTTGCGCGCGGCCGGCTGCGAGCGGATATTTCAGGAGCACGGATCCGGCGCATCACGGGCCCGGCCGGTTCTGACCAGACTGCTCGGCGAGCTCGCCGCTGGCGACGTGCTCGTCGTCGTCCGGCTGGATCGCCTCGCTCGTTCGGTCAGTCATCTCTTGCAAGTGATCGAGGATCTTGAAGAGCGCGGCGTCCATTTCCGATCGATCCGCGATCCGATCGACACGTCCACACCGCAGGGCATGTTCTCCCTCCAGGTTCTCGGCGCCGTCGCACAGCTTGAACGGGCGCTGATCGCCGAACGGACCAAGGCAGGTATCAAGGCCGCGAAAGCACGTGGCAAGTTGCCGGGCAACCCCGGACTGCGAGAGCGGCGGCCAGAGGCAATCAAGGCGGTGTCGAAGGCACGAGAAAAACTCTATCTCGACGAGCTGATCTCGTCCGCGCAGACCTGGCTGCCGATGGTGCGACAGCTCCGCCCGCAACATAGCTGGGACAACGTTGTACGGGTTCTCAATCGCCGCGGCCATGACTGGACGGTGGAACGCCTGCGCCGCGCGGTTCATCGGATGGTTCGCGAAAAGCTCGCGGACCCCGAATTGTTGGCCCGCTCTCCCCGTCGGCCGGTCGACGATCACCAGATGAAGCTCGTTGCGGCAATCGCTATCGCGGATCCGAGCTTGTCACTGCGCGACATTGCCGGACAGTTGGATCAGATGGGAGAGCGTCCGGTTCGCGGCGGCCGGAAATGGCAGCCCTCGTCAGTAAAAGCGCTCATGGACGAGGCATTTCGCTTCGGGCTTCTTCGGGACTGACGGATCCTTGATGGTGCTACGTCACCGCGTTGGGCTCCGCAACGCCGCACGAACGCGTCATTGTAGGCGCAGCATCACCCTGCAGTCCTGGATGCCACGCTCCGGTAGAAGATGTAACCTGCGACGACAAAGATGAGCACCGCAAACAGTCGGTTGAGTATGTTCTTGTAGGCGCTCAGACGCGTTGCCAGTGTCAAGCCGAGGAGGCCGCCTGCGATGCCGCCACCGATGAACTCTGCGGCAAGCCACCAGTCCACCAGTCCGGACGCGGCATAGTTCAGCGCGGTTGCCAATCCGAAGGCGCCGACGGATAGGAGCGAAGTGCCGATCGCGTTGATCATCGGCATGCCGGTCGCCAGCATCAGAGCCGGCACGATCAGGAAGCCTCCGCCGATCCCGAAGAAGCCTGACGCCGCTCCGGCGGCCAGCGCTACGGCGGCTGTGATAAAGCACATCCTAAGGTCGACCGGCCGGTTTTCGGCCGACGTCGGCTTCCTGGGCTTGAGCATCAGGACGCCGACGACGACCATCAGAATTCCAAACAGGAAGATCAGCCGGTCTCCGTCCATCGCCTTACCGAGGCTTGAGCCCGCCAGCGCGCCAAGGACGCCGAGCGCCGAAAAAACCGCGGCGCAGCGCCACCACACGTGCCCCTTCATGGCGTGGCTCGCGAAGTTGGCGAAGGCGTTGACGGAGACTGCAAGCGCGCCGGTTCCGATGGCCACGTGCGGCTGCGCGACGCCGACGACGTAAAGAAGGAGCGGGGTCGCCAGGATCGAGCCGCCGCCACCGAGAAGGCCGAGCATGAAGCCGACGATCCCGCCGGAACCGACGGCCAGTAGAATGGAGTCACTCATGTCCTTCTGCTCCAAACCCGGTCGTAGAATGTCATGCCGATTAGCATGGCGACCACGAACAGCAGCGTCTGTGGAATACCGACCGACATAGAGGCGACGGCCGGGCCGGGACAGAAGCCGCCGATCCCCCAGCCGAGACCGAACAGGGCCGAGCCGATGACCAGCGGCACGTCAATCTTCCGGTTCGTGGGCACGTGGAAGGTGTCGTCGAAGACGGGACGGCGCAATCGCTTCATCACTTTTACTCCGATGAAGGCCACGGCGACGGCGCCGCCTAGGACGAAGGCAAGGCTTGGATCCCAGTTTCCGAAGACGTCGAGGAAGCCCTGGACGCGAACCGGATTGAGCATGCCCGAAAGCGACAGTCCGAAACCAAAGACGATGCCAGAGGCGAGGGCGGCGCCGAACTGAAAGATGTTTCTGTTCATAATCCGATACCTCGTAGAACGGTGACTGCGATAATCCCGGTCGATAGGAAGGTGGCGACAGCAACCATCGATCGCGGAGAAAGGCGGGCAAGCCCCAGCACGCCGTGGCCGCTAGTGCAGCCGGATCCCATGCGCGAGCCAAAGCCGACCAGCAGTCCGGCGACGATTATCAGCGGCCAGCCCGCTGTAATCTCGACGGTCGGCCATCCACCGGCGAGCAGCAGGTAGACGAGCGGCCCGAGCACGAGGCCAAGCACGAACGCAAGATTGGTGATCAGGCCGATACCTTGGGCAAGGCGGCCGACGATGCCGCTGATGCCGGCGATCCGGCCGTTCAGAAGCAGGAGCATGACCGCGGAGGCGCCGATCAGCATGCCGCCGCTCAGCGACTGGAGATAGATGGTCATGTCGCTTCCTTTACACAGAAGATGTCATAGAGGGCGGAGACCAGTTGCGCGGCCTTCTCCTCGGTCAGTCGGTAGTAGATCTGCTTTCCGTCCCGCCGGGTGTCGACAATGCCGGAGTTTCGCAGCACGGTCAGATGCTGCGAAAGATGCGGCTGATGGATGTCGAGCTTTTCCTCAAGCACGCCGACCGAGAACTCGCCCTCGACCAGCGTGCACACGATCAACAGCCGGGCCTGGTGAGACAACGTCTTCAGGAGATCGGCAACCTCGCCGGCCCGGCCGGCCATCTGGGCGGGAGAGAGCTGCACCTTCATCACGTTCTCTGAGTTGGTGCTCATTCCCATGCGGCTCCCTGCAATGCGTCGAGCGGAAACTTGAGGTAGCGCATGCCATTCGCTTCCGGTTCAGGCAGACGACCGCCCTGGATGTTCACCTGCAGGGCATGCAGGATAAGCTTCGGCATGGGCAGCGTCTTGTCGCGCTTCGTCCGGAGCGCCACGAACTGCTCTTCGGTCACGCCGGCAAGATGCGGGTTGGACTTCTTCTGCTCGGCCACCGTACTCTCCCAGCGCGGAGCGCGACCTTCCGGCTGGTAGTCGTGTCCGGTGAAGATGCGGGTCTCGTCCGGAAGAGCAAGGATGTCCTGGATCGACTTCCAAAGGATGCGGGCGTCGCCACCGGGGAAGTCGGCGCGCGCCGTGCCGCTGTCAGGCATGAACAGGGTGTCGTGGACGAAAGCTGCGTCTCCGACCACATAGGTGATCGAAGCGAGCGTATGGCCTGGCGAGAACATCACCTTGGCGTCGATGGTTCCGATCTTGAACATCTCTCCATGCGCGAACAGCCGATCCCATTGCGCGCCGTCGGTGGCGAGCTCGGGCCAGTTGTAGATGCCCTTCCAGAGCTTCTGAACATCGACAACACGTTCGCCTATTGCGGTTCTGGCACCGGTCTTCTCCTTGAGATACTGGGCTGCGGAGAAATGATCGGCGTGAGGATGGGTGTCGAGGATCCACTCGACCGTCAGGTCATTCTCCTTGACGTAGTCGAGGATCGCGTCGGCATTGATGGTGCCAGTGGCTCCCGCCTTCTCATCGAAATCGAGAACGGGATCGATGATGGCGCAGCTGCCGGTTGCGGGATCGGACACCACATACTGGACGCTCCAGGTGCGCTTGTCGAAGAAGCCCTTCACATGCGGTCGGCTTGCCGCGTTCTGCTTGAGCCAAGCCGCAGCGGAACTGACGTCAAAGCCGTGGGCACGTCCGAATGCAGCGACCTCTTCGGCAGCCATCCGCCCGTCCAGAACCTCACCGATCAAGTACAGGCTGAGAGATCTCGTGCCCGACTTGCAGTGCGCGAAAACCGGTCCTTCGGAGGCATCAAGCGCCTTCTGGAACGCGCGCACGTCCGCTTCGGTGACAGTGCCGAGCGTGACCGGAACGAAGGAGTAGGAGAGGCCGCAATGTTCGGCTGCTTGGCGTTCGGCCTCCGATCCCGGCTGTGTCGCGTCCTCAGCGTCCGGGCGGTTGTTGATGAGCATAGCAAATCCCCTGTCCCTCAGGGACCTGATGTCGTCGACGCTCGGCTGCGGCGAGACCGACAGCTTCTCAGAAATCTTAATGATAGACATGGCTGGCTCCGAAGTCAGATGAAACATTATACATTCTAATATAACGTATATTGTGAATGTTTCAAGCGCGCCCTGTGATCCCGCCGTTGCAGCGGGCTCAGGACCAAAAAAGGCCCCTCGCCTCCCCGCGTCCATCGTCGCGATCAACAATACGGCGTGGCGTAGCTAGCCGCCATGACTGGATGAAGGAACGCCTGCGCTATGCGGTGCATCGGATGGTCCGCGAGAAGCGGGCCGACCCCAAGCTTTTGGCGCGCTCGCTCCGTCGCGCCCCGTAAGATCACCTGATTAAGCTCGTTGCGGCGATTGCCATTGCTGATCCCGGCCCGCCGCTGCGCGATATTGCCGCCCAGCTTGATCAGATGGGAGAGCGGCCGGCGCGCGGTGGGCGCAAATGGCAGCCTTCCTCTGTTCGCCACCTGCTGGACGAAGCACATCGATTTGGCCTCATTCGTCATTGAGGGCGCGGAGCATCAGCCTGCCGATTGCCCGGTTTCTTGCGCGCCCCGCTTTGGACGGCAGAGATTTCCAGCCTTCGCTTTCAACAATGCCGCGAGCGAGCTGCCGGTATTCGGTTTCCGCACGGAGATTTAGGACAGACGCGGCCAGCCTTTGAGGAGGCGCCTGATGATACGCTCGGACCGGCCCGCGCTCGAATTGGCGGAAGGCTTCACGGAGAGAGGCAGAGAGTAGAGGATCCGTGGCGGTCTCCTCAAAGAGGAGGTCGGCTATGGCCGTAATGGTCACGGCCCGCCATGCTGGTGGAAGGCTGGCGAGCGCCGCCGCCCCTGCTGTAACTGACGGTCGCTGGCCATATGGCAGCGGTAAGCCCAGCGCGGTGATAAAGGGCATCCCTTCCGGCTGAGGCGACCAGAGGAATCGGCTTGCCGTCTCGATACGCTCAAACCGCGGTCCGCCCTTGCCGATGGCCTCGCCGATAAGCGAGGCGACCTGCAGCAAGTCTGTTTGATCGCGGCGCTGGAACCTCCTCGCCGAGATAACAGCATCGCATTCACGGCAAAACAGTCTGGCGAGGCCGGCAGGCGTAGACCGAAACTGAAACAGCCCGCTGCGGAAACATCCGCCGCAGTTGATCTCGAGCCCAGTCTTGTGCCGGGGGCAGACCACGGCCTCGACACATGCCCAGGACCGTCGGCAATAGTGGTCCCTCCCCTCCTCGGCATCCTCGTCAAGGCATGTCGGACAAACGCCTCGGTGCGCGGGTTCGCTGACAAATGACGCCCTGCTGCGCCGGGTATTCTGCAGAGACAGTCGCTCTACATCTGCTTGCTTCAGGCGACAGGCTAACGCCCATAAACGGGCCGCCGATGGTTCGGTCGGGATGTCATCGCTGAGGAGATGCGGCTTGGAGACGTCCCAAGCACCACGTATCCAGTTCTCGATCTGCCGGGGCGAGCTGGAGTAATGGCTCGCTACACGCCAACGCCAACAGCTGAGAAGTTCATCCTCATAGGGCCGTGGGGCGATCGCCAGCAGCCGCACCGGTCTCACGGGATTGCACGGCGCTGCAGGCGCGTTTCACTGCGCCGCGCCATCGCGACCAAAGGTAGGACAAGGTTGTCGGCGTCGAAGCTCTCCAAGATAATCCTCTCGTTCCCATTCCGGACCGCTTCGACCGCAACAGTCTCGATGAGGCGAAAAATTCGCACCGTAACGCCGTCGGTCATATCGAGCACCTTGCGGCGCACTGCTGCGGTCCCGAGCTGTGATGGCTCACGCAGAGGCAGTATGCTCCCGAGACTTGCGAGCAATTGGGCAAGCTGCTGCGTATTGGACCAGCGCTTCAGGTGAAGGGCTTCAAACCTTTCGGCAAGCTGCGGATCCGTCAACAGCGCCTGTCGGGCAAGATCGGTCCCGGCGCAGATCAACGGGACTTTCAGATCATTCGCCAGAAAGCGAATGACGTTGAGGAAGACTCGTTGCTGCCGATATGTCCCCGTCAACATGGCATGGATCTCATCGATGATCAGCATCCGTACACCCATCCTCCGCATCAGGGTTCGGCACGTAGTCTTCAGTCGGTAAGTTGCGTCTCCACTTGGGCCCGGTGCACTCAGTGCATTGAGGAGCTCACCGTAGACATCGCGTTCGACGGGTTCGGCTGGCATCTGCATTGCCACGACCGGCATGTTCGTCACCCCGGTTCCACGATCGAAGACGGGCTGATGATTGCGAAGAAACTTTCTGATGATTTTTGTCTTTCCCATGCCGGTATCGCCGTAGAGAAGCAGACAGGGCATTCGGTCCCGCGGCGGATAGGAGAGCAGATCCTCAAGCCGCGTCAGCGCAGCTTTTGCATCGGCTGTCTCCAACCAGCGATCGGCACGGATCCAGGCGACCCGTTCTTCGATCCCCATCTCGGCATACTGGCGATAGGCTGGTAGGATATGGGGGTCCTCCGTCACGACCATTCCTCCACCGACAACGGTGCCAGATCGGAGAAATTGTCCTCGTCGGCATCATCTATTGTCTCCACATGCTGCCGGTCGGTCGCCGCCAGCGCTCGCGACCGTCTCTCGGCTCCCCGGCGGATGCTCCGTGTTTGGCGGCCTGCCACCTCGACAATTTGTCGCTGGGCTTCGATGGTCTCGAAGATTAGATGCTCATCGACCGATTGCAGACCACGAGCCCTCAAAGCGGCGACGGCCTGCCGGTGCTCGCCGAGCGTGATCCGCGGCCGGCTGAGGTCTGCAAACCGAACCGGCCAGCTTTCGCCGTTTGGCCCGTCGACGAACACGCAGGAAATGTCGCGAGGATCGTAACGGACCCGCATCTTGTCCGGAACACCGGTCAACGGGCTCAGGACATCATCCCAATATCTGAGGCCGAACAGGTGCAGTCCGTCGCGACGTATGATGCGTTCCTCGAACGGCAGGAAATCCAGAACGAAACGGTGTTCGTCATAGGGAAGCCGCAGAGGCTCCCGACGCGAGAGGACGGCATCTTCCCAGGCCAACCGAGGCGGAATTTTTAGCGCCCGGTGGATATCAGCGTGATGGCGGCCGATGATCTCAAGGGTGAGCCACCGCTCCAGCTCGTCAAAAGTCATGACTGCATGCTTTTGGGGATTGTAATCGCCACAAGAGCCAATATCGCTCGACGTTGAACCGGGCAGAAAGTGAACGGCGCCCATCATGGTGCCGATAAGCCGCTCGATGTGACCGCCGTAATGTGGGCGAGCAACTGGTCGATGGATGAGATTGATGCCGTGCTCGGCCGCTCCCCACGCCAGCGCTTTTCCCCGAAACTCCCGAGCATTATCGAGATGGATGGCGGTGGGCAGACCGTGGACGGGCCAGTCGCCAGCCGCGTTTCGCTCCGCGAGCCACGATGTCTTCGGCAAAACCATGTGCCGGATGGCCAAGGCGACCGACGTTGACGATGGATGTTCAAGGCTCAGGTAGAAGCCGGCCACCATGCGGCTGGCGACATCGATCGCCAACGTCAGCCAGGGACGCTGCAATGGTTGGCGGTTTACAGCGTCGACAACGAAGAGATCGACCAAGGTATGATCGATCTGAACGACCTCCATCGCGGCTCCGGCTGAGTACTCATCGGTAACGGGTTTGTATTGCTGACGGGCGACGCTGGCCCCCTCTCGGGCCTTGGCCAGCTTCTTCTGGTCGGAGCGATCGATGCGAACCTTCACGGCTTTCCAGGAAGGTGCAGGTATGTCTCGCTGACGGCAAATGACGCGGACATGATCATGAACGGCGGTGATCGTCGGCCGCTCACGACGGCAATAGGTTTCCTGGATGGCGCAGGTGACGGCATCTTCCTGTTCCGATGACAAGAGCCGCCTCCCCTTCTCTGGCCCGGGCGTTTCATCCAGCAATGAGGAGGTGACCGGTTTTCGCCGGAATTGGGCGAGCAGCTGATAGAACCTTGTTGGCTTGAGGCCCAACTCCCTGCACGCGGCAAGTCTGTCCGGAGCGGTCAACTTCTTTTCGAAAGCGATGGGCCGGATGACGGCTTCGCGATTAACCGCCTTTTGCCAAGCGGCCTCTCTGACAAGCATCCTGTCGGGTGTCTGCGCCATTGGAACCTCCTAGCCGAGCTATCAGCTCGGCCACGATCAATCGCTGCACCTAGCAGAATGCCCCGCAACGATGACAGTCAGAAGACACATCGAGTTTGCCATGCACCACTTCTGCGATGAGAAACGGCAGATCACGGCATGGCACTGGCCAGCCACCACGCAGCACGTGATTTTTGCGCCTCATCGAGAGATTGGCGACGTGGCTGCTGTGCCAATGTGCGGATTGGGCGGCTCATCACCAAGTACATGGCCGTACAGCAAACAGACAGGAAACCGCCGCTATCCATCGGTCGTCGCCCGACCGGGTGTAACCAAAGGATCGAAACATGCTGAAACTCATCGCCACAGTCGCAGTCATCGCAGCAACGCCGGCACTGGCCTTCGCTAGCCCGAGCTGCACCAAGGAACCCAAGTCCAAGTGGATGACCGAAGACGCCATGAAGGCCAAGATCGACGCGCTCGGCTACAAGGTCAAGACGTTCGAGGTCACGGGCAACTGCTACGAAATCTACGGCAAGGACAAGGATGGCAAGCGCGCCGAGGTCTATTTCAACCCTGTCTCCGGCGACATTGTCCAGAAGGGTGATTGATCGATGACCGCCATCCGTTCAAGACCGGGGGGCGGCTCGCCCTCCAACAGTGGCCAGCAGGACATAAAGGTCTGGGACCCGGTGGTCAGGATTTTTCACTGGACCATCGTGACTGCCTGCATGCTCAACCTCTTCATCCTTGAAGAAGGAAAATACTGGCATCGCATGACGGGCTATGTTGTCGCGGCCGCCATTGCCGTGCGGATGATCTGGGGCTTCGTCGGCACCCGACATGCAAGGTTCTCCGACTTCTTCCCGACCCCCCGCAGGTTGAAAAATCAGCTTCGGGCTATCGTCAGCAGAAACGAGAAGCGCTATCTCGGCCACAATCCCTTGGCCTCGGTCATGATGCTCCTCCTGATGGCGCTTCTGGCGACGACCGCTCTGACTGGATGGATGACGACGCTCGATGCTTTCTGGGGAGAGAAGTGGCTTGAGCAATTGCACGGCACGATTGCCAACAGCATTATGGTGCTCGCCTTCATCCACGCCGGCGCAGCCATCGTGGAGAGCTGGAGGCATCGGGAAAACCTGGTGTGGTCTATGGTAACAGGTCGAAAGAAGGCATGAGAATTCTGCTGATCGAGGATAGCGCCCGGCTTCGCGAACTCGTTTGCGAGCTCGTGCGCAAGGAGGGTTGGAAGATCGACGCCTTCGGAACCGCCGAAGAAGGACGCTTCGCTCTTCGGGAGAATGGGTATGACCTTCTTCTCCTCGATCTCGGCCTGCCTGACGAAGATGGCATTCCCGTCCTTAAATCCTTGAGGTCTGCCGGCATACAAACGCCGGTCCTCGTGCTGACGGCCAGGGCTGCGATCGACGAGCGAATATCCGGTCTCGATGCGGGCGCGGACGATTACCTGACGAAACCGTTTCACAATGGGGAGCTCACCGCCCGCATACGGGCCCTGATCCGTCGATCGCCCAGCACCGCGATGCCCGTCCTGGAATTCGCCGCGCTGACGCTCGATGTCGCGTCGCGACAAGTCTTCTGCGCGGGCAACGAGATCGCGCTCACTCCGTCGGAGAAAGGACTGCTCGAACTCCTGATGCGTAATGGCGGGAAGGTCGTTTCCAAGTCCAAGATAGAGCACGCCTTCTCCGAGTTCGGCGACGAGAGGAGCAGCAACGCCGTCGAGCTGGCGGCATCCCGTCTGCGCAAGAAACTCGAAAGCCACCCGACGCGCGCGTCGATCGAAACGATACGGGGCGTTGGCTACCTGATGCGCGAGGTTCGGGATTGAGCCGCCTGCGTCCGACACTTGGAGCCATTCTGGCACGTCGCATCGCCTTCTTCGCGGTGCTGGCCATGCTCCTGCAACTCGCCAACGTCTTTGCGGACTACTACTGGAATGTCGGCGAGCTCTCACGGCTTTTCGTGGAACAAGAGACCGAGCGCCTCGCATCCGGAATCACGATCGACAACGGCTTGGTCAACTACAGTTTGCCTGACAGCGTGAAGGATCGCTATCGAAACGAGAGCACGGGCTATGTCGCCCGGATACGCGACGCTGACGGAACGCTGGTCTTCGAATCCTGTGACAGGGCATGTCAGGATCATTTCCTCCCGCGCGACGTTAACCCGCCGGACTTCTGGCTGCGATCGATCAAACCGGGCAAACCGCTTTCGCTCGTCGGTGGACGGGCGTTCATGATTGGCGAACGGCGCTTCCTGGTCGACATCGCGACGATCGACGATACCGCCGACGTCATGTCCGATGTCCTCTGGAACGAAGTGCTGGAGCACATGATCGTGCCGATGAGCATTCTGCTGCTATTGGTGTTCGGCGGAACCTTGTTTGCAATACGACAGGCCCTGCGGCCGGTGCGCGCGGCCGCCGACGCCGCCGACCGCATCGATCCCCTGGATTCGCGGTCGCATCTGGACCCCTCGGATATGCCGCGAGAGATTGCCCATCTCGCCACTGCGGTCAATCAGGCGTTCGAACGCGTGGGCGAACTGATGACCTCACAGAAGGTGCTGACGTCGGGGATTGCCCACGAAATCCGGACGCCGCTCGCTGCGCTGAAGCTCGAACTCGGCCAGATCGATCATCCACGCGCGAGGAAAGCGGAGGCTGACCTCGATGATCTCGTGCGTTTCGTCGCGCAGATCACGGCACTCGCACGACTGGACAGCGTCGACCACGGCATGTTCGAGGATATCGACCTGGTCGCGTTGTCATCGTCCGTGGTCGAACAGCTGGCTCCGTGGGTGTACGATAACGAACACACGCTGGAACTCTTACCAGATGTCACAAGCAGTCATGTGAGGGGAGCGCCATCTCTCTTGAGAGATGCTCTGCGCAATCTGATCGAGAATGCGGTTCGGCACACCCCGGATCACTCGGTGATCTCCTTGAAGGTCGGTGAAAGAAGCATCACGATCGAGGATCGTTATCCACCGTCAACGACGCGGGCTCCCGGTATAACGCGCTCGCACGACGGGCTTGGCATAGGGCTGAGGATTGTTGGCCGCATCGCCGAACTTCATGGAGCTTCTCTGATCAGGTCGGAAGCGTCTTCGGGCCAAACCTTCGAGATCAGATTTTCGTAGCGGCACACGACAGTATGTCAAAATTAGAATGCTTCTAAAATAACGCGAACATTCGCGGTTCTCCCTCGTCGCAAGGAAGGCTGGTAGCAATGACCCACAGTGAACGACATTCGATAGATCGCATTGGCTGGTTGCGCGCCGCCGTCTTGGGCGCAAACGACGGGATCATCTCCACCGCCAGCCTTATGGTCGGGATCGCCTCCGCTTCGCCGACAGCAAATGAGGTTATCGTCGCCGGATTCGCCGGGCTTGCAGCCGGCGCGATGGCCATGGCAGCTGGTGAATATGTCTCCGTCAGCTCACAGTCGGATACCGAGGCCGCAGACCTCGCGCGCGAGAAACGTGAACTCGAAGACGCCCCCGAACTCGAACTTCAGGAGCTGGCAAGCATCTACCAAGCCCGTGGTGTGTCGCCGGAATTGTCGCTTGAGGTGGCGCGGCAGTTGACCGCCCATGACGCGCTGGGCGCACATGCCCGCGATGAACTCGGTATCACCGACACATCCACCGCCCGTCCGGTACAAGCTGCGTTGACGTCAGCCGCAACATTCGCGACCGGCGCGGCCATTCCACTGCTCACCGCCATTCTGGCACCTGGCGGTTCAATACATCTGGCCATTCCGGCAGTGTCGCTTGTCGCCTTGGCTCTACTTGGTGCTCTCAGCGCACGCGCCGGGGGTGCCAACGTTCCGAAGCCGGCATTCCGAGTGGCTTTCTGGGGAGCGCTTGCGATGGTGACCACGGGCATCGTCGGCGCGCTGATCGGCAAGGCAATCTAAAAAACAACGTGATCGCCATACGCATCTTCAGCAAGGATGTCTGTTCAGACAATAGGCGTCCTTGTGTGGCGTCTTACGCCGTATGGTTAACGGTTGAATGATGAACATGTCCACACATCGCGCATTCCGGCGAATCCGGAAGATTCCAATGATCCTGGCAGGGAATAAGCTGTAACATTCCAACGGAATTGATTCTGCTCAATCAAGCGGATCGACACTCGGTGTGCCCGATCAGGAGCCAAAATGCCGCCATCGCAGAAATCCGCCGTCCAACGCCGATCGGAAGAACTCGACAACATTGCCGCCGTCCTGCCGCTAGAACGGCGCGACGAGCTCGCGGAGTTGTTGACCGACCAGGATGTCGAGACGCTGCGCCATCTCGTCAACCAAGGCATGGGCGACAACACACTCAGAGCGCTGACCTCCGATCTCGCTTACCTCGAGGCCTGGGGACTGGCGGCCACCGGAAAATCACTGCCCTGGCCGGCGCCCGAGGCGCTGCTGCTCAAATTCGTCGCGCAACATTTGTGGGATCCGGAAAAGCGGGCAGTCGATCTCGATCATGGCATGCCGCCCGACGTCGCCGACAATCTGCGCCGGCAGGGTTTCTTGAAATCGACCGGCCCGCATGCGCCGGCAACCGTGCGCCGTCGCCTGGCCAACTGGTCGACACTGACGAAATGGCGCGGCCTCGAAGGCGCCTTCGCCTCCCCTGCCCTCAAATCCGCCATTCGCCTTGCCGTGCGCGCGGTCCCGCGGACCCGAAAGCGGAAGAGCGCCAAGGCCGTCACAGGCGACGTTCTGGCAAAGCTGCTGGCGACGTGCTCAACGGACAGCCTGCGTGATGTCCGCGACCGAGCAATTCTCATGGTCGCCTTTGCCTCCGGCGGCCGCCGACGCAGTGAAGTTGCCGCTTTACGCGTCGAGCAGTTGACAGTCGAGCCGCCTGTCGAGGCGCCCGAGGGCCCTCCCCTCCCCTCACTCGCCATCCATCTCGGCCGAACCAAAAACACGACGGGCGAGCAGGATGACGTCGTCTACCTCACAGGTCGGCCTGTCGAGGCGTTGAAGGCCTGGCTGGCGGCGGCGAAGATCGACAAGGGCAGCGTCTTCAGGGGAATCGGGCGCTGGGGTACTGTTTCGCGACGGGCGATCGATCCGCAGTCGGTCAATGCGATCATCAAGCAGCGGGTGGAACTGGCTGGATTAGAGCGTGGGGAGTTTTCCGCACACGGATTGCGGTCTGGATATTTGACCGAAGCCGCCAATCGGGGCATTTCTCTTCCGGAGGCGATGGAGCAATCTCGTCATCGTTCGGTGCAGCAGGCGTCGAGTTATTACAACAGCGCTACCCGACGGACCGGGCGCGCGGCCCGATTGTTCTCGTAGTCATTTGTTTTGTCGGTATTGCTATCCGCGGCGCCTTTGAAGTCGAATAAGGTTGTGGGCTGGACACGCCACCGCACTGAGTCGCTCGGTTCTCCACCCGAAAGCAAGCTCCGACGCAGGAAAACGAGGCATGCGCCTGTATTCTCAACTGCTTTTTGCGAGGACTTTCGGATGTGCGCCTAAATACGTCAAACGCTTGTTTCGCTTGGAATTTGCGGGTGAAGAGAGCCGATTTTCCTTTAAGACCAGCAGGTTCGTTAAGAATTCGTTTACCATAAATAGCTTGCCCGCACGCCAGAATCGGGGCTTATTGCAACAGCGGTGTAAATCGGTTTTGGCCGCCCCAAAGCGCTGTTGTGAAATATCGGGCTGAAAAATGAAGCGAACGGCTGAGAAAAAATTGGCGGCACAGGAGACGTTGGTCGAACTCATCGAACGGCACTCCTCTGCGCTTGCAGCGCAGCTTCAAGCTCATCACCTGAGCACTTTCCCACCGGTTGCCGAGAAAGGGATTCGGCATTTCCAGCCATCAGAAGCTGCCAAGCTCGTGGGTGTCAAGGAGGTCTACCTTCGTCAGGTATCGAACGATATCGAAGATCTTGAGGTGAGCACGACGGCGGGCGGCCGCCGTTCGTATTCGGTCGAAGACATCGACAAGATCCGCAGGCATCTCGATCGTGTCGGCCGCGCTGACAGGCGGTATCTTCCGCACCGACGCGATGGCGAAGCGCTACAAGTTATATCAGTCATGAACTTCAAGGGTGGCTCCGGCAAAACCACAACGGCGGCGCACCTGGCGCAGTATCTGGGATTGCGGGGGTACCGGGTTCTTGCTCTCGATCTGGATCCGCAGGCGAGCCTGTCGGCGCTCTTCGGCAACCAGCCCGAACTGGATGTCGGTTCCAACGAAACCATGTACGGCGCGATCCGATATGATGACGAGCGCCGGCCCGTCCAGGAGATCATCCGTTCGACATACATTCCCGATCTCCACCTGATCCCGGGAAATCTGGAGCTTATGGAATTTGAGCACGATACCCCGCGCGCGCTGATGAAGCGCCAAGTAGGCGATGTGATGTTCTTCGACCGGGTTCGCCAGGTTTTGGACGAGGTTGAAAGCAACTACGATGTGGTTGTCATCGACTGCCCGCCGCAGCTTGGCTATCTCACGCTGTCCGCCCTCACCGCGGCGACGTCGGTGATAGTGACGGTTCATCCCCAGATGCTGGACGTTATGTCGATGAACCAGTTCCTGGCGATGGTGGCTGAGCTCCTTCGGGAGGTGGCCACAGCGGGGGGAAACGTCGACTTTTCGTGGATGCGCTACCTGATTACGCGCTTTGAGCCTGCCGATGGGCCGCAGAACCAGATGGTGGGCTATTTGCGGTCGATCTTTGGTTCCCACGTCTTAAATTTCCCAATGCTCAAGACGACGGCCGTTTCTGATGCCGGACTGACCAACCAGACCCTTTACGAGGTCGAGAGAGGTCAGTTTACGCGCAGCACATACGACCGTGCCCTCGAGGCGATGAACAACGTCAATGAGGAAATCGAAACCCTGATCAAGAAATCCTGGGGGAGAGCCGCATGAGCCGGAAGAACCTTCTAAACCTCGTACAGGTCGATGCTGCGCGTCCGGCAAAGACACAGGGCCGCCCGCTGCTTTCAACGTCTGTGCAGTCTGACGAATCCTCGGCGGACAACAAGCTTGTCAAGCAGGTCGGGTCCACGATCCGTGAGGAGAAGGCCCGTCAGGCCCGTGCAGATGAGATCGAGCGGCGACTTGCAGAGGGCCAGACTGTGATCGAGATCGACCCCGGCGAGGTCGAGCCTTCCTTTGTGCAAGACCGCATGCCCGGCGATATCGACGGGCTGATTAGTTCGATTAAGGAGCAAGGCCAGCAGGTGCCTATTCTTGTCCGCCCGCACCCGGACCAGGCCGGCCGCTATCAAGTGGCGTTTGGTCACCGTCGGCTTCGCGCCGTTCAGGCGCTTAAACGCCCGGTCAAGGCAATCGTTCGCGATTTGACGGATGAGCAACTCGTTGTGGCGCAGGGACAGGAGAACAACGAGCGCGAGGATCTCACTTATATCGAGAAAGCCCTCTTTGCCGACAATTTGCAGCAGCGCTTTTCCAGGGACGTCATCATGTCGGCCCTGTCTGTCTATAAGAGCGATCTATCTTACATGCTGTCTGTCGTGGTCAGGATCCCCCGGGATCTAATCAATGCAATCGGTGCCGCCCCGGGTGTGGGGCGCCGAAGCTGGGTTGAGCTCGCAGACCTGCTTGCCAAGGACGGATCGCTCGATTCGGCCAAGCTGTTTCTCGAATCGGCGGAAACTAAGGCCCTCCCCTCTGAGGCACGCTTCAAGGCTGTTGTCGCGCACTTGAAACCGCGGCCAGCTCGAGCGGCTGTTGACGTGTGGACCGCCGACGACGGAAAGCGCCTTGCGAGAGTGCTGAACACGGACGGGAAACTGGAAATCGCCATCGACAGGAAAGAAGCGCCTGAGTTTGCCGCGCTCGTCCTGGAGAAGCTTGAAAAACTGTATCGCGAGCACCGCTCAGCGAAATAGCACGCTGGATCAACAAGCCACGGAGTCAAAACCGCAAAAGAAAAGAGCCCCCTCAACGTCGCCGTCGTGGAAGCCCTTATCTGTTCTGTAGCAAGACAGAGAATCGCATTTCCATGAATCTTCGTCAAGAGTCTCGGCGCCATTTTGGTGAGCTCATTTTTTTTGCCTTCTGAAAGGTGAAAGACGATGCATACGGGAAATGTGACGACGCCGTTTGGGCGGCGGTCGATGACGCTTGCCCTCGTGAAGCGGCAACTGGCTGCGAACGAGATCAAGCCTGGTAAGTCTGTCGAAAAGTGGAAAGTGTTCCGAGATGTTGCTGAGGCCCGGGAAACGCTTGGCCTTCAGGATCGCAGCGTCGCCATCCTGGATGCGCTTCTAACGTTCCTTCCGACCAATGAACTGCGCCAGGACGGACAGATGATTGTCTTTCCTTCGAATGCTCAGCTGACACTGCGCGCCCACGGCATTGCTGGGGCCACGCTTCGGCGCCATCTCGCAATCCTCGTCGACGCCGGTCTGATTGTGCGAAAAGACAGCGCCAACGGAAAGAGATTTGCGCGGAAGGATCGTGACGGCGATATCGAAACGGCCTTCGGCTTCGACCTGTCTCCGCTTCTGGCGCGGGCTGATGAACTTGCTTTGATGGCGCAGGAGGTCGTGGCTGCCCGTGTTGCGTTCAGAAGGGCAAAGGAGACACTAACAATATGCCGAAGGGACGTTCGTAAACTGATCAGCGCGGCTATCGAGGAAGGCGCGGAGGGCGATTGGCAAGCAATCGAGGACATTTATCTCAATCTAATAGCTCGCCTCCCCCGCACACCGTCGCAGGCAGACGTCGGTAACGTGCTCAGCGAAATGCAGTTGCTTTATGCTGAAGTGCTTAGGCGTCTGAATATTCACGAGGAAATCGAAATTAATAGCACCAATGATGCTCATAATGAGCGCCACATACAGAATTCAAAACCCGAATCCATCCGTGAACTTGAACCTCGCTCTGAAAAAGAGCAGGGGGCGAGGTCTGGTGGAGTTGATTTGCCCTCGCGTCTGGCGACCACATCCTTTCCGTTGAGCGTTGTGCTAAAGGCGTGCCCGCAGATTTGCGACTATGGACAAGGCGGTGTGGTGGGAGGCTGGCGTGATCTGATGTTGGCTGCCGTTGTTGTCAGATCGATGTTGGGTGTGAGCCCATCGGCTTATCAAGATGCTTGCGATGTGATGGGGCCGGAAAATGCGGCAATCGCGATCGCCTGTATTCTCGAGAGGGCGAACTTTATCACCTCGCCTGGTGGCTACTTGCGCGATTTGACCGGGCGCTGGGAACGAGGAGAGTTTTCGCTCGGCCCGATGGTCATGGCGCAGCTGAAGGTGAACAGTGGGGCAGCAGTTAGACGCGCCTAGCTGCTGCCCGGAGTTTTAGTCGCGCCTCTTTTATCTCGCGTCAATTTTAAGCCGTTTGATGCGTGTTCCCGCCGTTCCGGGAGTGGCCTCGCCAAATTCGTCTCGGGGTGATTGTCCCTCAAGGGTGCAGGGCATTCGGTGTCGAGCCGGATCCGGGCGGTGATATAGAAATGCGGAATTGGTCGGTGTTTCAAGATGGGCGTAGACACGAGGTGTCGAGGTTGTTCGGTGGGAGTCTAACAAGGCGTATGCAGACATCTGAGCCTTGAACATATTGGTGCATGCGCGACGATCATTGGAACTCCCGATCGCCGCCAGAATAGGGGTTCGACGCCACCGATCGGAGAGGCACCTGGGCAGCGTAAAGAGGTGAGGGCAGGCCCACTTCTGCGGTGTGAAGTTAGGCGCGCCTAACTTGCCTGTGTCAGTGGCGCGCGCAACATGGATTCGACCTCTGCTCGCCGGTCATCCTTTAACATGGCTCGATCATTGCCAGCTAGGGCACCAAGACAGGGTGCGAGATTTGGGGCAGGCTAACGGGCGACCTTGAAGCGTACACATGATGGGTGGCTACGAGTTAGGCGCGCCTAACTTCAAACGTGTCGACGCGCGCAGCGGTGCGAAAAATCTAGTGGGGTGCCGGACCGGGAGTTCTTTTTCGTGAAAGCAGGGCGGCGCGGAGTATTCCATTTTTGCTTGGTATTATAGCCGCGACATTGTCATCAACGATAGCAGGCGAGGGTGGTCCTTTGTCCCGCTTCAAGGTCATAAAGCGCTCCTGCGCCAGCATTCGGTCAGCTGCAGAGACCGGCTCAACCACTCACCTTCTAAATCATAACGCATGGCGTTTGGCTGGGCGCTCGCGAAATAGTACCGCTTTGAATGGACATACGCAGCGACTGCGCGTCTCAGGACAGTCGTTCCAACGCGGGGATTCAAGCGGCTTTTGAGATCTTCGAACAAGCCGCTGTCGTTTGGCATTTAACTGTAAGAATGCGCCCGTTCCGGCAGCTCATGGCACTTAATCTGAGATTCGCCAGTTGGTTTTTCGGCGCTTGACGCTCTCCGATTCCGAAATAGCGTTCTGTAATATTTCGCATTTTCCGATGAAGCTTGGCCATCGGTGGTCATCTTTTTCCAGGTGGTGAATCTCACACTAAGTGCCAAATCGAACCGGCGAATCTCAGATTAAGTGCCTGATCTCAATTTAAGTGCCGCGCTATCTTGTTGAATTATTGGATGCGGAGTCTTGCGATTAAATGCAAAACGACATTACCAAAGCGAGGCCGTCGCGTTCGCGGGTTCAGCTTTCCTCGACCAGCTTGTGTTTTTTCCAGGTTCTCGGGTTCCATTCGACCAGCATATGATGGCCTAAGGCTGGCCCGCCCGTTTCAAGGTGCAGAGCACGCATCTCGACCGATCCATCGAAGCAGAAGCCGGTGCGGACGGCGTTCGGTCCGGTTTCAGTGAGGTTCTGCTTACCGAGACTGCGAACCTCGAGGGTGGCAGAACAGCTGACGACAACACGCGAGCCGGTCTTGCGACCAATTTCAACGGCGCGACGGTATTCCCACCGACCGAATACGAGGCCCACATCCAGGACCGGCGTCAAGATCCAGTCGGGTTGTGCATGCAGCGCAGCGTCTCCGCCCGGCGTCTGTTGCTCAAGATCTTCGCAAATCAGCACCATCACCCGCCCAAGTCCGAGGATGTCGCAAAGCACCAATTCGCTTCCGGTGGCGCAATCTTCCATGTGCGAGTCATCGTCGTGACCGTCTGCGCGGGGTAGGGCGCACTGCTTCATACGGGGCGCGGCCATGTTGAACGCATTCAGCTTGCGTTGACGAAACAGGACTTCGCCGGCACCCGTCATGACAACGGCCTCATTGAACGGCCTGTCGAGCCCTTTTGACCTCTCTTCGGAAGGGCCGCTTCCCGTCAGTACCAACGAGTGACCTAAGCGGGCCGCCCGGCGCAACGTTTCGGCAAGGCCCATAACCGCTGAGCTGGTGGCGACGAGTTCAGGCAAGACAACGAGGCCCGCTCCCTTATCCAACAGAGCCGAGACTTCGTTTTCGATCCTGACGTCCGTAATCGACGAACGCGGCACCGTGTCCAGAAACGCTTTATGGCGTCGGTCCGACACCGAAAATTCGAAGTCGTCACGATCCTCGGCAATTGGCGCAAGGCCCACTTTTTGAGCCGCGTCGTGCGAAACATAGATTTGACTTGGCGGCGGCGCCATCGGCCGCAATTTGAAACTTTTCTGCAGGTCAGGAACGAAGCTCAGAAAGGAAAACTGATGAGCGAGCGCAACCCCACTTTGTTCTAATCCCTTTGTCCGCTCCTTGCCCGGCATCAACAGGCCTTTGGGAAGGACGAAGCCTTTGCCAGACAACTCGGCATAGGCGCCTGTCATCGTCCGCTCCGCCCGCATCGCCGCCAACATCTGTCCACCTGCCGATGAGCGGCCAGGGAGCCGCGTCTTGATAGAGGGATGGATGCGCATCGCTACCTGGTCGAGGGCGCACATCACCACAAAGGCACGTTCATGGGGCGTGTCGACCTCACAGCTGAACGCCACCAACCGGCGGCCAAGATAGTCGGTTACCATGGCTGGAACGTCTGCAGTTGACGCTCCCTCCAAGAGCTCGACGAGCCGCCCGAATTCAGCTGCGTGCCGTCCGGACCATGGGGCAAGCGTCGCCTCAGCCTCATAGGGTTCGACGATTTGCCACAATTCCGCGAATAGTTGTCCCGGTTTCATGACGTCAGATCGGCTTGCGGATGAAGGTTTGCAGCAGGGGGACAAGTTGCGAGAAGTCCGTTCCGTCATGTCGCATCTTGTCGGTCAGCGCTCGCATGGCCGGAACGAAGGTTGAGGCGCCTTGTTCATCACTCCTGGTCAGCGTTGACAACAGTTCATTGAAATACAGATCGCCATGCTCCGAGCTTGCGATCGCCCGTTGAAAAAGACCGAGCGCTTGCTCCGTCAGCGGTGCGCCGCTGCGGATATTCGACAGCAGTGTCTCCATTGCCTCGTGTTCCCGGCCGGCATCGAGAAGGATCTCTGCTTCTTGGAGCGCCACTCTCGGGAGCGACTGGAAATCGGCTGAGGTGCTTTTAATACGGAAAAGCGCTTCGTCGAATTGGCCGCGACGCCGATACAATTCCGACTGGCACAGGAACAGCTCATCCTGGACGCGGTCCCGTCCGCCATCTGCCGGCAGAAGTCGGTCGGCGTGCAGTAATACCTGACCTGAAACTTTTTCAAAACGCTCATCCCCGATCTCCATCGCGACCTTGAGGCGCGTGATAAGGATCTCTATGATCTCGCCGAGATCCCTGTCGCGGGCGGTGGAGGTTTGCGAAAGAAGTTTGACCGCTGCGACGATCGCGCGCTCGGCGCCACTTCCGTCACCTCTTTCGAGAAGCTTGCTGGCCAGCAGACGCTGGGTTCTCGCCGGTTCGATCTCGTTGCCAACGGGTAGAGCGCGTCTCCCAATTGCGCGATAGATCTCGGCTATCTCCTTGTACGTCTCGATGACCTCGTCGGCGCGGCCCAAAGTGTCGAGAATTGCGGCCTGACGGTCGAGCAGTCGCGCGTGACGCCATTTTGCGATCGGCGATTTTTCTGCCCGCCACAGGCGCTCAGCATTGCGGCTCAAGCCGAGGGCTTTCTCGAACTCGCCATTGCGCTGCAGCAAGCCGGCGATATCGTCAAGGATCAGTGCATATCGCGTCGCATACGTGGTTGGTTCCTCGTTGTAGGCGCGGCGGGCAAGTTGTTCCGCTGTTTCGGCGAAGGTTGCTCCGGTTCGGAACGAAAGCCGGTTGTCGCGCCGCAGGACGAAACTCAATGCGGCTTCGGCAAGCGACATCAGCCATTCGGGCCTTTCACCATCGTCTGCGACCGCATTGTCCAACCAGAACTGGACCTGGCTCCAGGCGTCCAAAGTCGGTTGGTCGCTGATGGCTCGCAGGTCAAACAGCCGGGGATCGTCGAATGCGGCGCGGCGCCAGTATGATGATAGAACGTCTGCATCGACTGGCCGAATGCCTATTTTAGTAGAGCCGGTAATCCGGCGGGCCAGGTCGTGCATGGCATCTAGGAGAGACCCTCTTTCATCTGGGTACTCTTCAAAGACAGCAAGCTTCTCTTCGAAAGCGCACCACGGATAATTGCGCACTTCCGCCCGCCGGAGACTTTGCTCGACCTTGCGCGGTCCGCCCTCGATAAGGTCGATGAACCGCTGCGCGGTGTGACGTCGCGCCGCCTCGACAGTCGAACGTTCCTCGACCCGGCTGGGTACAAACTCCATTTTAAGCGCCGGTTTCTTCTGACTTTTGCGCGCCTCCTTGATCGAACGCGCGATCGCAGCCGTCCCCTCGATACTTTGACGGTTGTAGACAAGGCAAAGGACGAGAGCGTCGGGGAGCTGTGAGGTGCAAATACCGGCGGTATCGGCAACACCCGTTCGACTGTCGATTAGAACATGGGTGTAGCGGTTTCGAGCCCACTTCAGAATGGCATTGATAAACGGCTCACCGTCGAAACGTTGATAGAAACCGTTCCAGTCGAGACCGCCAACCTTGTGGCTATAATGCTCGTCCTGGCGACCGGCGCCGATAAAGTCCAGACAACCTGATCCCTTCAATGGCAGATCAAGAGGCTGGACGATGTCGCTGCAGTCGCCGAGCTTGAATCTGTCCTTGCGATCCGGCTGCGCGTTGAGTTGCTCGAGATAGTCCCAAACGCGGTCGATCAGGCCATTGCTTTCGCCCTGATCCGGGTCGCTTAGGAACGGATGAAAATAGCGGTGCAACCCTGGTGCTTCCAGATCCCAATCGATCGCAAGCACTCTTTCATCGTTCGAAGCCAGTGCCCAGGCGACGTTTGCCAGCGTCATGCTGCGCCCACTTCCGCCCTTGTAAGAGTAGAAGGTCGTAACCTGTGACTTTGCCATGGCTAACCTGTCGCACTTATTCTGGGAACCTCAGCCGTGCGCACATCGGGCGGGGTGGGCCGGTTGTCGAGGCTGAATCCGAGATTGACAATCTTGCTCTGGGCCAATGGCGCGCGGCGCGCAGCCTCGACACCTTCATCGACAACCAGCCGGCCGACAGGCGTCAGAGCGTTGTAAAGGTTCCGTCCGTGTCGATGGCTGGTGACCATCTCCATCGCCCGCAGTTCGTCCAGCAGACGCGAAATATATCCTTTGTCCTGGCCAAGTGCTGCGGCGATCTCGGTGTTGCGTAGAGATTTTACGGCCAGCATATCAAGAATGCGCGCGAACGGCTGCTGCTTTGCCTTCTTGATCGCGTCCTCGTCAGCTGTGGCTGACGCTGCATACCCCATGATATCCAAGGCCGCTGCCAGCCGCCCGGCAGCGTAATCCGGGGACAAACGATCAGCCCGGATCTTGCTTCGCAACGTGCTGAGCGCTCCTGTTGCTGCTTCGACACCTTGGCGTAACACCGGAGCCGCCGCAGTGGGCAGGACGTCAGCGACAGTCTCCATTGAGGCATTGAGAGCCAAGTCAACTCTCTCGGCAACTGTTTTGAAATCGTCTTTTGCGATTAGATCTCTTACGATATCGAAGCTATTCCACAAGGGGTTACGCATGATGAGCTTCTCCTGTTATGTTACAGATAGGGGTAGTCAACGATTTTGTCAACGGTGACTGCCGCGGGTGTTTCATGCTGGTGTAAAAGGCCGTGGACCAGGCGACGTTGACTCTTTCCCGCGCCTGGCCGAAAACGCATGCAACGATGCGAGGATCAACGATGATCGAAGACGACGTTCTGACACAACCGGATAGCGCCGAGACCAAAGCTGAAGTCGAGAAGACGAAAGTGACCGGACGCGGCAAACGGTCGAGCCCCAACAAGGCTGCGGCGGGCAAGGTTGCCAGCAGCGTTCAGAAGAGCGACAAGCCGAAGGCACGAGGCTTGAGTGACACGGACAAGCTTGAGAAGATCAGGCAGATCGAGGTAGCCGTCGCCGGCGGGGCAACCCTGAAAGATGCCGTGGGTGCGGCCTCGATCTCCGACCAAACCTATTATACATGGAAGAAAGCCGTCGCCGCACCAACGTCTGGGACGTCGTCCAGCCCAGTTGCTGTTGACGACGAGTTTGCCGAATTCATTCAGCTCGAGGAAGAGAATCGCCGACTGCGCAAACTGCTTGGCGAAAAACTCCGCACCGAAAACGCCGAACTGCGCAAGCGGCTCGGGATCACCTGATCAACTTGGTTTTGACGATGACGCTGCGCGGGACAGGATTTACTGGCCGCCGCTGTCGATGAAATTGACGAATTATGAAAATACCACAACGGCCCTTCGTGGTCGAATACAAGGCGAACAGGCGGCAAACCCAGACGCGACCTTCTTCCATTTGGGGCAGCCTTGATCTGCAGGCTGTGGCCCGACAGGTCGAGGCCGACGGGATTTTGCCTGATACCGGACATTCGGTTGCGAGGCCGACAGTCAACGACCCAAAACCGGCTGAAACCCCCGTCCCGTCGCCGGATCTCCTTGCCATACCCGAACATAATCCCCAGGGACCTGCTGCTGGCATCCTACCCGAGGGAATTGGCGCGGCGAAGCAGGAGCTTTCATCAGAGGCTGCGGCAACCGAGAAGTCCGTGCCGCCGACGCCGCGGCATGTGCGCACTCCCGCTGCGTCGAGGCGGACCGTCGTTGCCTCGGTGCAGACTGAGCCTGCATCGATCCCGGCGATGACCCCCGTCAACGATCGCCGGGCGGGCCTACCACCAGACAACCACATGGATGACCTCAACGCACTCGACGCAGAAAACCGCCGCCTGAAACGTCTCCTGATGGCCAAGCTCCGTGACGAAAATCGGGCACTTCAGACGATGTTGTGCCGGTTCGATACCGAATGAAGAAGGCGCTGGGCGAAAGCGGTTTTTTTGCCATTTGAGTGAGGTTGGTCGGCGCATCTCAGGCAAGCTCCCCGACGTCTCCTGTTGCGAAGCGTCGCATTCATCCGTGCATGGACTGTTCTTGCGGGCGCGGCAGCGATCTGGTTAGAAGGTGATCCATAGGATCGTCGCCTTTGCCTCGAAGACGAAGGCGGATGGTCGCATCGCCCGGGGTTTTTTCCGACCATGTTCGATCTTTTGCTGCTTTTCGTGGCTGGCTTCCTCGCCGGCAGTATGAACGCGCTGGCCGGTGGCGGTTCGTTCGTGTCGTTGCCCGCCCTGATCTCCGTTGGCGTCCCGTCCGTGATCGCAAACGCGACCAGCACCTTCGCTCTCTTTCCGGGAGGCTTGGCAAGCTCCTGGGTCTATCGTGAGGGCGTAAGAGATGTATGCGGTGTCGGGGTCAAGCCGATTGCAGTTGCCACCATCACAGGCGGTGTCACCGGCAGTATCCTTTTGCTTTTAACGCCCACGACGACATTCGACGTCATGCTGCCATGGCTCTTGCTCATCGCCACGTCCATGCTCATTCTCGGACCCAAGCTCGGCATTCGGCTGCAACGGGCAAAACGCTCGCAGACCGCGCTTGTCTTGCCGATCCAATTACTGCTTGGCATCTATGGCGGCTATTTCGGCGGAGCGGTGGGACTGATGATGCTCGCCGCGTGGAGCCTGCTTGGCGGCGGTGATATCAAAAGTCTCAATCCGACCCGCATGGTCATGGTGACCGCCGCAAATGCGGTGGCTGTGATCGTCTTTGTGCTGGCCGGCGCAATCGCCTGGCAACAATGCCTGCCGATGATTGCGGGTGCCTTTGCGGGTGGCTGGAGCGGAGCCCATCTCGGGCGCAGGCTGCCGGCGCCGATTGTCCGGGCTATCACCGTCGTGGTTGCCCTCCTGACCACCGTCATTTTCTTTGCAAGAGCCTACCTCTAGTCGACCAAGGGCTGGCTGCAGACGCTGTTGAAAAATAATCGAGGGACTCCGTTATCGACGCGTCGCGTTCCGGCGTCCGGTAAGCCGGGAATACGATCGATTTCCAGCAGGCCATTGAGACCGAGTGACTGGTATTGAAATGGCGTTTGGCACTTCTGTGGTTGCCGCCCGCGGCAGCCTTCACCCGAAAGGCTTCCATCCACGCAATATTGCCGGATCTTGGCCGAACGAGAAGCTTCGCCGGTGGAAGGGACGGTGGGGCATGGAGAAGGGGGTAGAGGGAGAGGAGGGAGGTGAAAGCTGTGACGGATTGAGAGGGTTGGAGAGAGGCTCCGCCCGGTCCGTCATGGAGAAATTGACATGGCTCAGGCTATGGAGAAAATCACCCTCAGTGCAGCTCGGGATATTCCCTTCAACAAGCTGGTGCTCAGCCAGCAGAACGTCCGCAAGATCAAGGTGGGCGTCTCGATCGAGGATCTGGCGGAAGACATCGCTCATCGCGGGCTGCTCACCAGCCTCAACGTCCGTCCCGAACTCGACGGCGACGGCAACGAGACCGGAATCTATCGTATTCCTGCCGGCGGTCGTCGCTATCGCGCCCTTGAACGCCTTGTCGTGCAGAAGCGTCTGGCAAAGACTGCGGGTGTCCCGTGCATCGTCAGTAAGGGCGAAACGCTCGAGGTAGAGGACTCGCTCGCCGAAAACGTCCAACGCGTCAGCCTACATCCGCTCGATCAGTTCCGCGCCTTTCAGACCCTGCGCGAGCAGGGCCTCGGGGAGGAGGAGATTGCGTCGCGCTTCTTCGTCTCGGTAGCCACCGTCAAGCAGCGCCTACGGCTGGCTTCCGTCTCGACGCGGCTTCTCGATCTCTATGCCGATGACGAGATGACGCTGGAGCAAATCATGGCTTTCTCAATTGCGAACGATCACGTTCGCCAGGAGCAGGTCTGGGACACGATCTCGCGCTCGCATAGCCGCGAGCCGTATTACATTCGCAGGCTGCTGACCGAAACCGCAATCCGTGCCAGCGACCGCCGCGCCGTCTACGTCGGCACTGAATCTTACGAGGCCGCCGGCGGTGTGACCATGCGCGATCTGTTCGACCAAGATCAGGGCGGTTGGCTGCAGGATCCGGCGCTCCTGGAGCAGCTCGTAATGGATAAGCTCAAGGCTGACGCCGAGGCGATCCGGGTGAACGAAGGCTGGAAATGGGTCGAAGCCGCCTTCGATTTTCCCTACGGCCACACGTCCGGTCTGCGCCGCTTCTACGGCGAGCAGGCCGAAATGACGGAAGACGAACTGGCCCGCTTTGACGCAACCCGTGCGGAATACGACAAGCTGGACGCAGAGTATGCGGAGGCGGACGAGTACTCGGAAGCGACCGAACAGAAACTAGAGGAGCTTGGTGCCGAGCTCGACCGGCTCAACGACCGCCCTTACGTGTTCGACCCGCAGGAGGTCGCCCGCGGCGGTGTCTTCGTTTCGCTCGGCGCCGGTGGTGAGCTCAAGATCGAGCGCGGTTTCGTTCGGCCGGTAGACGAACCACAGGCCGTGGGAAGTTCAACCGAAGATGTCGGCGGCGATATCACAGATCATGGTAGCGACCCGTCGTCTCCCAGCGGCGACGGCGTTCAGGCGGACGACGAGGACGAAACGCTCAAGCCGCTTCCCGACCGCTTGGTTCTCGATCTGACAGCGGCGCGCACGGTTGCTTTGCGCAATGCGCTGGCGAACAATCCGGTCATCGCCTTCATCGCGGTTCTGCACGCGTTCGTCCTGAAGATCTTCTACGTCTACGGCTCGGATTCATGCGTGGAGGTAACGCTGCAAAGCGCCCGCTTCAGCCAGACTCCCGGCCTCGGCAATACGGTATGGGCGAAGGAGATTGAGCAGCGGCATGAAGGCTGGGGCCAGGATCTTCCCAAGGATCCGAATGATCTCTGGGAGTTCCTGATCAAGCTCGACGAGGTCAGCCGGCAGGCTCTGTTTGGCCATTGCGCTTCGCTGTCGGTCAACGCGGTCATCGAACCCTGGAACAAGCGGACCCGGGCGATCGCCCATGCTGACCAGCTGGCCCGCTCGATTGGTTTCGACATGGTGGGGGCCGGCTGGACACCGACAGCCGACAACTATCTCGGTCGCGTCACCAAGGCCCGCATCCTGCAGGCGGTCCGAGAAGCCAAGGGTGACCAGGCGGCGGAGCTGATCGGCCATCTCAAGAAGACCGATATGGCCCGCGAGGCCGAACGACTGATGACAGGTTGCGGCTGGTTACCGGAACCGCTTCGCATGACGATCGGGGAAGGCACGATCGAAAGCGACGCTGTCGCAGATAGTGCCGTCCAGCCCGAGGTGGTTGAGCCTGTATTCGAAGCTTCAGACCTGCCGGCCTTCCTGCTCGATGAGCCAGGAACATCGAACGATAACGCCGGCGATACGGAGAATGAGATTGACGGCGGGCACCTCGCCGCCGCCGAATAGATTCATAAGCATCGCATCCGCTGACCCGATCGCCTTTGCGGTCGGGTCTTCTTTGCAACCAGCCCGGCCCCCGTGCCGGGTTTTTCCGTTTCAGGAGGCACCAATGCCCGACTTCACGATTGAGACCACCTACCACCTGCCGGTCTTCCGGCATCGCACTTACGCGGCTGACACACTGGACGCGGCGTGCCGTGCTGCTATCGAGGATGACAGTTGGGATATCGCCGAGAAGGATTTCGATTCCTCGGGACCAATTCATATCACCGGCATCTGGAACGGCGCACATGCGGCCTATGCGGGTCCGCCCATCCAGGTCCCGCAGCAATTCGAAGAGCCTGTCCAGCGCCGGGCGCGTCATTTCGAGATCCTGCTCGGACTATTGAAGATCCTGTTCGATGACGTCCGTGCGGCCCGGCCACCGTCGCTCGATTGGCTCGCGCGATCTGCCTGGGCGATTGCCAGAGGAGAAGCCATTCTCGCCGGAGACCCGGATCCTGAAGAGCCGGTCGACCCGCCAAAGCCGTCCCACGTCCTGGTCAGGCTTCAAGAGGATGGTGTGCGCGACGCAATCACGGCGGTGCTCGAAGTCGATCCGAGTTTCAAAGCTGTAGGGCGGGAGGCCGTGACCGACGACGAGGTCCACGCCGCATGCCTGTCCATCGCCACCACGATGGATTTTTCCGACGTGGTGGGAAGCGCCGAATTCCAGGCCGCGCTCTCGGCGATCCGCTCGGCGCATCGTCGACTGACCTCCGATTAATCCTTCTTCTTCCCCAGACATCCCTCAACCTCGCCCGGCCACCGCGCCTGGGTTTCGTCTTATGGAGACAATCCAAATGAACTCCCTTGCTTCCACTAACCAGCCCGCTTCCTCCGGCTTCAAGGTCGATATCTCCCGCGGTGAACGCATCGGACGTGTCTCGTCGGAATGGTTCTCGCGCCCCGACGACGAGCGGTTCCTGTCGCTGACCGAACTCCACGATACCGTTCGATCCCGCGCCGACCGCGCGCATGCACGAACCCTCGAAAGCGCCGCGATCCGCGTCGAGGCGACACGCGACAACGCCGAACGGCTCGAACTCCTCGTCCCTGGTCAGCGCCAGCCGATTGCACCGACCCATTGGAGTTACGGTCAGCTCTGCAGCCTCGTGGGCGCACCCGCCACCTATATGCGCCAGTTACCGGCGCCACTCGCTGCCATCAACCTGCAGCATGGCCTGCTCAATCACCGCGCCGAATTGGTCAAGACGTTAGAATTGGACGATGGTCGGGTTGAACTGCGGGCCGTCACCGGACCGGAATATGGCCGCATCTGGGACCACGAACTGGTCTCGGCAGTGATGAAGATTGCGGGCAATGGGACCGGCGACACGATGTGGAAAGTGCCGGGGGTGCTCGATTGGGCGACCATGACCCACAATCCCTTCGTCGATATCACCAAGGACACCACGACGCTTTATGCCAGCGACCGGGACGTTTTCCTGTTCCTGGTCGACGACACCCATCCGATCGAGGCCGGCCGGTTGCCGAATGGCGAGCCAGATCTCTACTTTCGCGGCTTCTATGCCTGGAATTCCGAGGTCGGCTCGAAAACGCTCGGCATCGCCTCCTTCTATCTGCGAGCGGTCTGCGCCAATCGAAACCTCTGGGGCACGGAGAATTTCGAGGAGATCACCATCCGCCACTCGAAATTTGCCGCCCAGCGGTTCGCGCATGAGGCAGCGCCCGCGCTGACCAGCTTTGCCAATTCGTCGCCTGCGCCATTCATTGCCGGCATCAAAGCGGCACGGGAGCGGATCGTCGCGCGAAAGGATGACGATCGCGAAACCTTCCTGCGCCGGCGTGGATTTTCGAAAGGCGAGACCGGCAAGGTGATCGACATGGTGCTGTCGGAGGAGGGGCGGCCGCCGGAATCGATCTTCGATTTCGTCCAGGGCATTACGGCGCTCGCCCGCACCAAGACCAATCAGGACACGCGCCTGGAGCTCGAAGGCAAAGCAAAGAAGCTGCTCGAAAGCGCCGCCTGACATGTTCATGCGCGCCTGGCTCAGACCCGGCCGCGTCTGCGAACCCGATCGTCGTCATCCCAGAGCCCGGTCAAGTGCCGGGCCTCATTTTGTCTGGAGCACCCCAATGGCTATCCCCAATCATGCCCGTACAAACTTCGACACGCTGCTGCGCGCCGCGTCCGATGGCAATCTTGCTCTCATGGAATGCCTTGATGCCGCGACACGCGAGCCGCGTTACGTGCTCTGCGCCGTCGGCCGCAGTGACGGCGAATACGTCTTCACGCCATTCGGCCATCTCGCCGACGGCAATCCCTACGACGCCTATCTGCCGCCGGACCCAAAAGATCCCGCTGGCTTCATCGTAGGTCCGACCACCTAGACGCTGACGATCGCCGGCATCCTTCAATCTGCGATCATTTCCCACACCCTCACGCCGCAAGTTCTCCTCCTCCCGAAATTCGGAAGAGAGCACTTGGTCAGACCCATTCCCCTCTCATTCGGAGCCTCGACCGATGAATATCATCTCGCATCCTCACACCGTTTCCACCTCTCCGCGTCTTGAGACCAAAACCCGCGCTGACGCACTTATAGGTGCTGCCGGTCGAATCACGTCGCTTCTGGAGCAAGGTAAAGTCGTCACCACAGGCGACCTGCGACAGATCATGATCGAGGCCCTCCGCGGCAGCGACGCCGAGGGCCTCTGGCTCTGGAAAGACGCCTACGAGGCGACCGAGGTCGCTCAGGTCCTGTTTCTCCGCAAGTTCGGCGCGGCGATCATCGCGCGCGTCCATGCGCCGCAGTCGGCGCTTACGATGCTGACGAAGGTGGCAAGGCTCGTGCCGACCCATAGCCGACGCTCCGAGGAGAGCCAGGCGCTGCAGCAACTCTCGACGCCGATGCCACTCGCGTATGTGGCGTCCCGCGCCGCGGGCATCATGGCCGACGATATCGTTCTCGAGCCGTCTGCCGGAACCGGCCTGCTGGCGATCTTCGCCGAGCTCGCAGACGCGCGTCTGGCGCTCAACGAGTATGCGGTCGTGCGCCGCTCATTGCTCGAACAGCTCTTCGCCGGTGTCTCGGTCTCGCAGCACGATGCCGCCCATATCGACGACTATCTCGATGATGCTGTCCGGCCGACCGTCGTGTTGATGAATCCGCCATTCTCTGCGGTTATTCATGTCGAAGGCCGCGTCGCTGACGCCGCCTGGCGGCATCTGACCTCAGCCTTCGCGCGTCTTGCGCCCGGTGGCCGGCTTGTTGCGATCACCGGTTCAAGCCTCACCCCCGACAATCCTGCGTGGCGCGACGACTTCGTCCGGCTGCAGGGGCATGGCACGGTCCTGTTCACCGCGGCGATCGACGGCAGCATCTATGCCCGCCATGGCACGACGACCGAAACGCGCCTTACCGTCATCGACAAAGTTCCGGCAGACGACCCGAAGAGGCTTGTCGCCTCGAAGGGCGTCGCCTCCGATCTGGAAACGTTGCTTGCCTGGATTGAAGGGCTTTCACCGCGCTTGCCGTCGATGGAGACGAACGTCGCTAGCACCCTTCGAACGGTTGCAGTTCGAAAGGGCGCAGGAACTATGCGTTCGCCGGCCGTCACGGCTCCCCTGCATCGCCCAGCCGCCGCCGGTCAGGTTTCTCACATTCCGACGGTCCGCTCGTTGCCTGTCGATGACGAGATTATCGAGCTCAACTACGAATTGCGGGATGCTGTGGCGAAGGACGAGGCGGGCGCAGCCGATGGCATCTACGAGCCCTATCGGCTGCAGGCGATCCACATCCGCGGCACCCAGCCTCACCCCGACAGGCTGGTCGAATCCGTGGCCATGGCCTCGGTCGCGCCCCCGAAGCCAAGCTATCGCCCGCAACTGCCGAAGCGGATCGTCTCCAGCGGCGATCTTTCCGATGCCCAGCTCGAGAGCGTCATCTATGCCGGCGAAGCTCATTCCGGCTATCTCGCCGGCCATTGGATCGTCGACGCCTCCTTCGACAATCTGAAGGCCGTCGCACCCGACACGGAGCATGCCGTTCGTTTTCGCCGGGGATGGTTTCTCGGTGATGGCACGGGCGCGGGAAAAGGCCGCCAGGTCGCGGGCATCATTCTCGACAACTGGCTGAAGGGCCGCCGTCGCCACGTCTGGATTTCCAAGTCAGACAAGCTGATCGAGGACGCGCAGCGCGACTGGAGCGCGCTCGGGCAGGAAAAGCTCTTGGTGACGCCGCTGTCCCGCTTCCGGCAGGGCAAGCCGGTCAAGCTGGAGGAAGGCATCCTGTTCACGACTTTTGCGACGTTGCGCACCGATGAACGCGAGGGCCGGCGATCGCGCGTGCAGCAGATCGTCGACTGGCTCGGCGCCGACTTCGATGGTGTTATCGTCTTCGACGAAGGCCATGCCATGGCCAATGCCGCCGGCGGCAAGACCGAGCGCGGCGACAAGGCGGCATCGCAACAGGGCAGGGCGGGTCTTCGCCTGCAGCGCGCCCTGCCGAGCGCCCGCGTCGTCTATGTCTCGGCGACCGGCGCATCGGAAGTCGAATCGCTCGCCTATGCCGAACGGCTCGGTCTCTGGGGCAGCAGCGACTTCCCCTTCCCGACGCGCTCCGAGTTCATTGCCGCGATTGAAGACGGGGGAGTCGCCGCCATGGAGGTGCTGGCCCGTGACCTCAAGGCGATGGGTCTCTATGCGTCGCGTTCACTCTCCTTCGAGGGTGTCGAATACGAAATCCTCGAACACGAGCTCACCGAGGAACAGGTGCGCATCTACGATTCCTATGCTGAGGCGTTCCAGGTGATCCACAACCATCTGGACGCTGCCATGGAGGCCTCGGGCATCACTGGTGCGACCAGCGCGGCCGGCAAATCCGTCACGCTGAACAAAAATGCCAAGGCTGCTGCGCGTTCAGCCTTCGAAAGCTCCAAGCAGCGCTTCTTCAATCATCTCCTGACCTCGATGAAGACGCCGGCTCTTCTCAGAACGACTGCAGCAGACCTGGAGGACGGACATGCGGCCATCGTCCAGCTCGTTTCAACCGGGGCAGCGCTGACCGAGCGCCGGCTGGCACAGATCCCGACCGAGGAATGGGGCGATCTGCAGGTCGACGTGACGCCGCGGGAATATGTCATCGACTACCTGATGCACTCCTTCCCCGTGCAGCTCTTCGAGGAATTTTCCGACGCTGACGGCAATCTCAGCTCCCGGCCCGTGCACGACGCCGACGGCAACCCTGTGATCTGCCGCGAGGCAGAACGGCGCCGGGACGAGCTCGTCGAAACGTTGGGCAGCCTGCCGGCGATCCCGACCGCTCTTGATCAGATCGTCCAGCACTTCGGAACGAGCCAGGTCGCCGAGATCACCGGTCGCTCCCGCCGCATCGTCCGCCGCGAGGACAGCAGCTCTATTGGCCGCTATGCCGTGCAGAACCGGCCGGGCAGCGCCAATCTCGACGAGGCTCGCGCCTTCATGGATGACGAGAAAGGCATTCTTGTCTTCAGCGACGCCGGCGGGACCGGTAGATCCTACCATGCGGATCTTGCCGCCAAGAACAAGCGCCTGCGTCTTCACAATCTTCTCGAAGCGGGATGGCGCGCCGACGTGGCGATCCAGGGTCTCGGGCGCAGCCATCGCACCAATCAGAAACAGCCGCCGCGCTTCCGGATGATCGCCACCAACGTCAAGGCAGAGCGGCGCTTTCTGTCGACCATTGCCCGGCGTCTCGACACGCTTGGCGCCATCACCCGGGGCCAGCGCCAAACCGGCGGGCAGGGGATGTTCCGCAGCGAAGACAATCTCGAATCCCAATATGCCCGCGACGCGCTGCGGCAGTTCTATGGGTTGCTGCAGGCCGGCAGGATTGAAGGCTGCTCGCTTGACAGGTTCGAGAGCATCACCGGCCTGTCGCTGACGTCGGAAGAGGGCGGGCTGAAGAATGAGTTGCCGCCCATCCAGACATTCCTCAATCGCATGCTGGCGCTGACCATCGCGATGCAGAACGTGCTGTTCGAGGCCTTCGAGCAGTTGCTAGCCGCGTGCATCGAAGGGGCGATCGCCGCCGGGATCTACGACAAGGGCCTGGAGACGATCGCCGCCGACAGCATGACGGTCACTGAGCGCCGGCTGATCTATACACATCCGGTCACCGGCGCGCAGTCGCACCTGCTGACGATCGAGCGGAGGGATCGCAATGCGCCGATGCTGCTTCATGATGTGCTGACTCTCTTCAGGCAGGATCCACGCGCCAAGCTGATGATCAACGGCAAGTCGGGCCGGCCAGCGGTGATGGTGCCGACCCGCTCGATCATGCTGGACGACGGTTCTGTTCAGGCGCGCGTCTCACTGATCCGGCCGATGGACGAGCTGCGCTTCGAAGTCCGGCAGCTCGAAGAGACGTCCTGGGAGGGGGCTGACGAACAGGTCTTCGCCCTTGCCTGGGAGGCCGAAGTCGCGGCCGTGCCGGAATTCTCGACATCGGTAATGCATATCGTCAGCGGACTGCTCCTGCCGATCTGGAAACTGCTGCCGCAGGATTTCTGCCGCGTGCGGCGCCTGCAGACGGATGACGGTGAGCGCATCGTCGGCCGTGTCGTCGCGCCGGATCGTTTGGCCGGCCTTTGCCGCAACTTCGGGATCGACCAGACCATGGTGATCGCCCCGGAGCAAGCATGGGCGGCACTGATCGACGGATCCTCGTTCATCGGTCTTGCCGGCGACATGACGCTCCGCCGGGTGCGTGTGATGAACGAGTACCGCGTCGAGCTCATCGGCTTCATCGACGGCATGCGTGACTGGCTGCGGTCGGTCGGCCTGTTCTCCGAGATGATCAGTTGGAAGCTGCGTTTCTTCGTGCCGATCACTGACGAGGGGCCGGGCATTCTGTCGAAGCTGATGCAGCGTCACCGCCTCATCGACATTGCGCGCCGGTCGTAACGGAGGCCTGCCATGCTTTCCGCCTCCGATCTGGCGGACCGTCTCGCGCAAAACGCCGAGTCGGTCTGCTGCCACTATCTCTCCGCCGGCCGCCGGGCCGGCAATTACTGGCTCGTCGGCGACGTCGCCAACAACAAGGGCCGGTCTCTTTACGTGCATCTGATCGGCCCGCGCGCCGGCCGCTGGACGGACGCGGCGACCGGCCAGTTCGGCGATCTGCTCGATCTTGTCCGCGAGACCTGTGGCCTCGTCGATTTCCGCGACGTTGCCGAGGAGGCGCGTCATTTTCTCAGTCTGCCCCACCCCGAACCGGTGTCGGCCCGCAGGACCCGCGGCGGTGATGCCTCTCCGGTCGAGCGGCCGACGGCTGAACGGGCACGGCGGCTGTTTCGAATGACGCAGCCGTTGGCGGGTACGCTCGCAGACACCTATCTGCGTGAACGTGGTATTCTGCGGGCATCCACCCATGGCGCGCTCCGTTTCCACCCGTCCTGCTACTATCGCGATCTCGTGACGGGCCGGACGACCAGTTATCCGGCATTGGTCGCAGCCGTGACGGACGCCGCCGGAGCGATCACCGGCGTCCACCGCACCTATTTGTCCTCGGGGCTCGACCCGGATGGGGTCGGCAAGGCCAAGTTGGACGATCCCCGCCGCGCGCTGGGCGGGCTGCTCGGCAATGGCGTTCGCTTCCGCTTTCCGGTAAATGCGCCTGTGCCGGTCCTGGCGGCGGGCGAAGGCCTCGAAACCATGCTGTCGCTCTCGCATGTGCTGCCCGGCATGCCGATGGCGGCGGCGCTCACGGCCAATCACCTCGCTGCCTTCCGCTTCCCGCCCGGATGCCTGCGCATCTATATCGCGGCCGACGCTGATGCGGCGGGCCGGCATGGGATCGAGGGATTGAGCAGACGGGCTCAGGAGTGCGGGGTCCTGCCGCTGGTGCTGTCGCCCGAACTTGGCGACTTCAACGAGGATCTGCGCTGGCTGGGTCCCGACCGGCTGACCGCCAGCCTGCGGGCTCAACTCACCCCGGAAGACGCGATGGCTTATCTGCCCGCATGAGGCCGGAAGGGGCCGGTGGGCGGGGCCGGCGGCTTTGGTGAAGCACGGTCCGAGGATGCCTCCTGGGTGGGCGCGCCCGCGGGCCTGCCGAGAGGCGACCCTTACCACGCGGGCCTCCGGGCCTTCAGCGGGTCAGTCGGGTTTCTTCCCCTGCCGGTCGCAGGGCGACTCGGCATTCCTCGCGAAGCAAGAAACCCTTCTTCCGCCGCCCGGCGCTTCGCTGGGCCGCTGCGCTTTGCTTGCGGTTCCGGCCTCGGCCCGCGTGACCGGGTTGCCGTCAGGCCGCGAGAGGCGCGGCCCAGCGAACGGAGATCATCATGAACCTGATCCTTAACCCCGACGATACCTTCGAGCCCCACCACGCTTCGTCTCCCACCGACCGCTTCATCTATGAGATGCAGGTCTTCGGCTATCGCCCCTTCCAGGACGAGCCCGATCCACGGCCATTGCCGGAGGAGCCGCAAGTCCAGTCGGCCATCACCGCGATCTTCGACGGCTTCACCGAAATGCTCGGCGACACCCGGCTGGAGCCCGATCTCGAAGACCTGTTCTGGTCGATCCCCAACCTCTTCCATCGCGCCGGCGAGCGCATCCAGCGCGAACTCGACCGCAACGAGGAGGCGCAGCGTACCGGCCAGCGCGCGCAGGACGGCTCGGAGGTGAAGAGCGTCGAACTCGAACGCCTCATTGCCGAAGGCATCACGCTCTTGGAGCGCCGTAACGCGTTCGAGTTCATGCGCGACTATTCGGCCGACCTGTTCGAGGCACAGACCGGTTCGTCCTGGCGTCCGCGCACCGGCTCCAAGGTCAACCACGCCAACATGACGGCGGCGATGATCGATAGCAGAGATTTCCTGTCCGCCCGTCGCCGCGCCGAGACCGAGGTGCTGATCCCGGCCGGCACCAAGATCGCGTTTTCTGGCGGTATGGACTATAACGACCACGAACTGATCTGGGCGAAGCTCGACCAGGCGCATGCCAAGCACCCTGATATGGTGCTGCTGCACGGCGGCTCTCCGAAGGGCGCCGAGCGCATCGCCGCCTGCTGGGCCGAGGCCCGCAAGGTGACGCAGATCACCTTCAAGCCGAACTGGACGAAACACGCCAAGGCCGCGCCCTTCCGGCGAAACGACGACATGCTCTCCGTCATGCCGGCTGGCGTCATCGTGTTTCCCGGCTCGGGTATATCAGGCAACCTCGCCGACAAGGCACGTCGCCTTGGTATCCCGGTCTGGCAGAAGACAGGAGACGGCGCGTGAGCGCCATTTCTTGAAAATATGGAAAACATGGAGTATATGGAAACCGAAGCGGAGACCATATCGATGAAGCAGTTCACGACAGGCGATCTCAACAAACAAGTCGGCGACGTCACCGATGCGGCAAGCCGCGAGCCGGTCGTTCTCACCCGTCACAACAAGCCGCGTTTTGTGCTGATGAGCTACGAGCATTATGAGCGCATGCGCACCGGTGGCGATCCGCGCCGTGCCTATCATATCTCTGAAATGCCCAACGAGCATGTCGCACTGTTCGACGAGGCGCTCGATCGGTTGGCGCGCGGCGAAGGCTACGACGATGAGCCGTGAATTCCGCCCCGGTGAGGTCATCTCCTATCCCTATCTCTGGGCATGGCAGCAGCAGCGCGGCGAGACCGAGGGGCGCAAGCAGCGCCCGGTCTGCGTCGTCATCGCGATCCGTGGCACTAGCGACGGAAACACGCATCTGGCGCTTCTGGCCATCACCACCCAGCCGCCGCAGGCAGGCCGGAGCGCTCTCGAAATCCCTGATATCGAGCGCAAGCGCGCCGGCCTTGGCGACTTGAAGCAGAGCTGGATCATGGTCGACGAGTACAACTACGATATCGTCGAGCGCTCCTGGTACATCGAGCCCGATCAGGACATCCTCGGCCGCTTCAGCAAGTCCTTCATGGTGAAGATTGCCGGCATGTTCGCTGAGGCGCGGAGCCGATCCGGCCGAGTCAACCGCCTCGATTGAGGCGTGCCGGCATCCCGGGTGTGTCTTCCGCCGTTGGGTATCGCTGGCGCGCCGTCGATGCTCAATGCCGACCCTGGCAGCGTCGGCTGGCAGGCTGCCGGCCGTTCTCGACCGATCTTGGCACCTCTCCATCACCGGACGCCGGAGCAACGCCCCGAAATCATGCCCGGTCACCCACAAGAGCTTCAGTGCAACTGAAGTCCCGTCAGGGTGGATGGCAATTCGAATGCAGCGTTGACCGAAGCGGTCTGTGCAGACGGCGATAGGCTAGGTCGGGCGGATCAGACGCATCTAGTTCAGCCCATTGACAGCGAGAGTGCATTGACCTGAACGCCGGCAATGCCCGACACGAGCGCTGCACGTCCGGCGGGCCGCAAACCGGTCGCCACGACAGGACTCCCGCCGACGTCGCACTCAGAGACCATTCCCGTTCTTCATGTCGCCTTTCTAAGGGACCGGCCGCGACCAGCGTCAACCCGCAAGGGGTTCCCCTGCGCTGCGCTCCGGTGACGCCTGCGGCGCGGCCCCTTCTTCGGGCGCCATCGGGAATGGTCCCGATGCAACGAAGGAGACACCACCATGGCTACCACGATCGCAACCCTCACCGAAAAGACCGACGGCACACTCGAAGGCATCTTCGCCACCATCCGCGTCAACGCCCCGATCGCCCTCGTCCCGAACGCCAACAAGGCGAGCGAGGAAGCCCCGGACTACCGCATCATCCACCGCAAGACCGGCTTCGAGATCGGCGCAGGCTGGAACCGCATCTCCCGCCAGACCGGCGAGGAGTACATCTCTACGAAGCTCGAAGCACCCGAAATCGGCGTGATCTTCGGCAACGTCGCCCCCGCCCCCGGTGGCGAGCCCGGCAAGAAGGTCATCCTCTGGAACAGCCCGGCCTGAACCGGACCGCCGGCCCCGAAATCGGGGCCGGCGTCCTCATTCCAAAGGAGGCCGCCATGAGCCGCTACACGATCACTGTCACCCGAACCGCATCCCGCCACGCTGACCCGGATGCCACTATCGGCTACGACCGCCCGCTTCAGACGTTCTTCCTCCAAGCATTTCCGGACGCGGATGGCGAGGATCTTGAACTCTGGCTGGGCAGGGAGTTCCGGGAGTTCGAAACACTGTCGCAACTGAGGACCGCGGCAATCGCACGCGGTTTCGACTTCATACCCTTGGCGTCCGGCATTCTTCACAAGCTGCTGGACGACCATGCCCGCGAAGCGCATCACGCGGTCAGCGACACGATCATCCAGGATCTCCTTGAGCGGACGTCCGCGCGCTGATGCAAATTCAGAACGGAAATAGCCCGGCACGGCGCCGGACTATTTTTTTGCTTGTCTGGCAAGATTACTTGTTCAGCGCATCCTTGAGAGCCTTGGCTGGCGTGAACGCCAGTTTTTTCGCGGCGGCAACCTTGATCGTCGCGCCAGTCGCGGGATTGCGAGCCTCGCGCTCCGGCGTTTCTTTGACTTTAAACTTGCCGAAGCCGGGGAGGGAGGTCTCGTTGCCGGCCACCGCCGCCGCGGTGATCGAGGCGATGACCGCCTCGACGATGGCTTTTCCCTGAACCTTTGTAAGGCGGTGCTCGCCTGCAATCTTGTCGGCGATTTCATTGGTGGTGGTCATTTCATGTCTCCGCATCGTGTTTGACCCGGAATCCCTGCCATCGCCATCAGGAACTGTCATCGACACGCTGCTGCAAATGGCCGGAAACTCCGGGATCTCCACAGTTATTCACGTGCGACAGGTCAGATGACCCGAAGACGGGCATCGAGCCCGCCTTCGGTTTCGGGTGCGATACGGAGAGGAAATGTCTGCTCAGTCCGTCCGAGGATGTCATGGGTGCATGACGGCATCAAGGACGAGCGGTGCCCCCAATTTTGCCTCCGCTCCGGTTCCCTGCGCTCCGACAAAATCGGCTCCCCCACTCGCCGGCTCCGCCGGTCGCTGGCGCGATCCTTGACCCCGCCACGCCCCCATGACCGCGCGCGTCGTCTTTCACAAACGTCAAGGAGACGACGATGCTTCTGGAACAATACATTGAAGAGCTTTGCCTCGAACTGCGCGAAGCAATCGACCCGGCCGAACGCCGCGAAATCGAATCCGAGCTGGAGCTAGCACGCGCCGAACTGGCCGTGATCACCGCAGAGCAGGAAGGCGCAATCGACGCCGAGCCACCCTTCTGAGGGAGGCCTTTGCCATGTCGCCTGGTGTGATGCGCCGGGTCGACCGGCGCGTCACGCCCGAAGCATCGCTTGGCCGTCCCTCCATCCGTCATCGATCAAGCAATCACCTCTCGCGGTAAACGTGATCTCGGGCCGTAGCCGCGCCTCCGCTTCTGCCGCAGGAGTTGGAGGAAGAGCCCAACCGCTTCCTCTTCCGTCTCGAAATGATGGATCAGTCTTTGGCCTCTGGCACCGATGCGGCCCCATCGGCGGATCAGACAGGCTTCGCCGAACAGGTTGTGCTCGATCGACATCGCATAGTAGCGCGCCATGTTCTTCCTGGCGTCCGTGCGTTCGACATAGAGCTGGTAGCGCTGCGCGATCATGGAACACAGAATCGGACACGGAACTCTTTGCGTCCAACGACATATTTGAATCGGCCGGTGTTGATTGATTCACGGCGATGATGATTGGTGGATGACCCGGGCGAGCCGCTTGCGGCGGACGGTGCTATTCACTTTCGCTCACGGAGTCCGCAGGCGGTCTCCGCCCATTCGGGTCACGCCCCTCTCGCGGTTGCCGCGCCCTAGCGCGATTGTCGGGCGTCAGGGGAAGCGGAAAGACTGCAGGGCCGGCTGCGCTCGGCAAGCGGTCACGGCGCCTGCCGGCGCCGTGGTCTATCTCTCTCTGACTTCCTATTGTCGCATTCGCCCCGGCGGCCTCAAGGACATCGCGGCCCCTCCAATTTTTCCGCCGCGCCGCTGACGCGACACGACGAAAAAATCGGTTCCTCCGCTCGCCGCCGCTGGCGGTCGCTAATCGCGATCCTTGACCCCTTGGGTCGCCAATGCGGGCGCCTTTTCGTCAGAACGAAAAGGAGGCTTCTTATGTCTGATTTCAACTTTCTCATGTTCTATGCCAAGCTCGCTGGCTTCAAGCTTCTCGTGAGCGCAAACCGTATCGGTTGCGAGGATGAATTCTCAAAGACGCTCCACGACCGCCTGCTGGCCGGTCTCGATGCAGCGATCGACTCGACGCGCCACATCATGGATCTGCAGCGCGAGCTGCTTTCTGGAGATGATCCAGACGGCATGATCTCGTGCGAGCTTCAAGGTGCGGAAGAAATCCTCGCCCGCTGCAGGATTGTCCTGCTGGATGAGTTGGAGATCGATTTCGACACCCACGAATATCGGGTCGACGGCGGCGAGTGGTATAACGCACTGTCGGCAGACTGCGACGGCATCGAGATCAGCTATCCGACGACCGTCTCTGTGAGCGATACGGAGATCGGTCCCCTCGCTACGATCATCCGTGATATTGCGCGCGAGACCGGCATCGCCATCAGCGTTGCGCGCGTCGTCTACGATTGAGGTTGCAGGGCGAGAGGCGGCGGAGCCGCCTCTCGCCTTTCGTCTTTTGCGTTGGCTTGACCGCTTGCAGGCATCGAGCCTGCGCACGGTTTTGAGGAGAAAGACTTGCCGCCTCTCCCCTCAAACTCCCCTCTCCCTGTGGTGCGGGTCGAGACCCGCCCGGCCTTTCGGGCCGGTTAAGCGGACGCTGCCGCGACTTCCCCAAACAAGACGGAGAGGACGAGTACCTTGCGCTACGCCCTCATGCTTCGGGCATTCGCTCCAGGTGCTCGTCCTCTCCTGCGGGGCGCTCGCCGTCTCATCGTTCGCATGTCGTTGATACCCGTCACCTCCGGTGACGGTTCTCTCGACTGCTCACGACGACGGCTCGCTTCAGCATCTTCTAACCAATCGGCCTGGCCACCGTGCTGTTCCTCGGGCGCGGATCACAGGCCATAGCCTGTGATCGCTGTTGCTTTGTCTGACGACTCGCAACAGCATCGGCGCCTCGGGCACGGTGGCCAGGCCGATTGGTTAGAAGATGGCAGGATAGGCTATTGGTATACCATTAGCCGTTTCGCCCGAGGGGCGATCGCCTCAAAGGCGAGCGAGGGTTTCCCGGTCTTTCATTTCTCAAACGAAACAAGGCCATGAGGGAGAGACGTCGAGCCGGTAGGAGGGGAGGCTGGGAGCCGGCTCTTTGGGGCAAGAGTCTCCGGCCGCTGTGAAATGCAGCAGCATCTAGGAGATCAGGCGCTTGCGCTAATCGGCGAATGGGCGAACCCGTCGATAGGTGGTTCGCCGATTGGACCGGCTTGCGAATGTGCGAATAGGCGAATCCGTGCATATGTGAATAGGTGCGTCACCGTTTGGGCGTATCGGTACGTCGGCGAATGAGTGGAGCAGTGATTGGGCCATCGGGTGAAACGGCAGATCGGCGAAGCAGCAAATCCGTGAAATGGTGAGACACCGATCCGGCGAATGCGTGTTTAGGCGATCCCGTTAATCAGCGAATCGGTGAATACGCAGATCGCTCAATGGGTGTTTGCGTGGGCGCGCGATTGGGCGGCTCAGCGAACAGCTCATTCTGCGAACAGGCATTTGAGCGATCCGGCGCATCGGTGAATGAGGGATTCACCCATTTCGCGAAACGGTGAAAGCGCGTCCCCGCGGTCTGCGTCTTTGGACATTCCCTCAATTGGCAAGGTTATAATCGCAATCCTGGTTGCTGCGGTTTTCGCAACAACCAAGACGGCGACAACATGACTTCGGCAACGCCTCTATTGAAACCGTCAGCGTTAGCGGGGCCAACTGAGCGACGTGATCAACCGAGCATCTACATATCTACCACGGACCCCGACATGTCTAAGTATCAGGCTTTTTCCCGCTTGAGCAAGCCATCTGCTACTGATAAAATTATACCGGAGTATAAGTTATTCATTCGGTCAAAGCTGCGGACCAGGCGGTATTCAGTTTCTTCAAGAATGGGGTTTGACACTGATACACAATCGATCCCTCCTGACGAAAGAATGGTACAAGGTGCCATTTTCAGCGGACTGCCCGGGCTGTGGTGCACAGACGCGGTCCGCCGCTGTCGTGGTTGGCCCTTCGAGTTTGTTGGGTGACGCAGGGTCCGCGCCGGGATGCGAAATACTGGTGAAGTCCCACGGGCCACTTGATGCATTCGCATTCGTCGAGGCGCTGGGCGGCCAGACCGAAAATGTTGAGCGATCCGTCGTCAATCGCTTCCATAGCGCCTTCGCTTTTCTGGGCGGCCAATTGACATCGATTTGCGAACACTGCGCAGAAAATCTTCCACCCGCTGCAATCCGCTCCGCGGTCATGAACGGCTTTGTTCGACTTGGCCAAGAGCGCCTTCTAGTGAATGAGCGCTTGCTACTCTTTGCCTCTGACGCGGTGCTGACGGAGTTTTGTGGGGAGACCTCTATAGAGGAAAGCGCAATGCGCGATCCGGATTATGCACTCTTGCTAGTCTGCGACACGGAAAGCGAAATCGGCGAAACCGGCACGATCGAACTCTGGCATAGCGTTGCACGTGATGACTACACCATCGTGGTCAAAGGCCACGAGGGCCGCGAGATGTTGCGCGACGCCTTCAACGATGACCTGAAGGACGTCGTGACAACCATCTTCGACCTCGGTTTGATGCTCACCCAGCTTCACCTAGCTCAGCCATCCTCACCCTATTGCGGGCTTGCCCGCGATCTTTTTCTCGAAGCCCTCGAAAATGCCGGTTATCGGCAGGCAAGCTAGAAAGCAACACTATGCGGACTTTCACGAAGCTCTTCGGATCTCTGGCGGCGATTACTGTGCTGGCCGGATGTGCTCATCAGGTTGAGGGGCCGCGACCACAGCCGCGGGCGCCGTTTGCGTATCTCAGCCTCACAGCTTGCAAAGCCTATCGGGACAACATCGTCGAATGCGTGCTGGAATATGGCACCGAATTCGGACGCCAGCGTCTTGGTCCCGTCCAGGAGAGGGGCCTGTCGATTGCCGACGATGGCCAACGCTACCAAGTCGAGTCCTGCTATCAGGTGACGAGGATACAACCGGAATTGCCCAATTTCGTGTGCCGAATCTCTGTCGCCCGATCAGGTGCGGATGCTGGTTCGGTCCTGGTCAAGGGCGGGACGGCCGTACGTCTCGCCCGCATTTTGGGTGACCGCGAACAGCTCCAGTATCGCTGGAACCCAGACAAATGGTCACGCCTACGCGATTGATTCTTCTCGGGAAACCGTCGCTCCTACCTTTTGCCACGACGGCATAATTACACTCCAGTTAAATTTTTGGGTTGATTTCCGTGGAGGAATGCAGTTCAAATTCTTATACCGCAGTATAATTTGCACTGGTTCAGCCATGGAACGCGTCCCGCTTTCGCCTGAAAACAGACCGCACAACACACGGTCGCGAAGCGCACTGTGGATCGCCGGAACATCGGCCTTATTACTTACAGGTTTTGCCTCCGGCTCAGACGACAGCAGCGGTCATATTAGTTCGGGAATATCGCCACAGGTCGATCATCGTTCGAGCGGCATTGAGCCGAAGGCGGACAAGGTCGCGGTCCTACCGCCACCAAATCCGGCGTCATCTGGTTTTGTTGCTTCGTCGCAGGATGTGCCGACGATCGATTCCACCAACTTCGACGAGCGATTTAACGGACCGATCGTTGAAGATCTGTTCCGATCCAGCGCTGCCCCCTTGGATGTGATCGAAGGGTCGGACAGGGCTGGGCGATCATCCGGAGATGCGGCTGGCAGCACGAATGCACGGCGCGACAGCGCCGTGCATTCGCTTATCAGCGTCTACGCGCACGATCAGTCGTCCGGTCCTCCGATCAACGACCCGGCAACTGACCCTCAGATCGATGTCAGCGCGACGCCGACACAGGCCCGTCCCAGTCTTCTATCCGGAGTCCCGGAGGGCTATGCCAGGCTCGCACTGACAATCGCCGGAAAGGAGGACGTTGACCCGAATTGGGTGCTTTCGGTCATGCGAGCCGAGAATGCCAGTTTCGATCCACGCCTCGTCAGCCCCGCCGGCGCCGTCGGATTGATGCAGGTTATGCCGCGGATCGGTGATGCTTTCGGTGCGACTGATCTGACCGATCCCGAACAGAACATCCGCGCGGGCACGCGGTTTCTTCGCGTTCTGATCGCCAAGTACAGAAATCCTGTGCTGGTCGCTGCCGCCTATAATGCAGGCGAGCCCAACGTGGACCTTCGCCATTCCCTGCCGTTGATCCGCGAAACCGCCGACTACGTCACCCGTGTCGTCGGGTATTACACCGGCACAGCGGCCACGCCGATTGTCTCGCCCACAACCCGAACTTCGGCGAATGTTTCCAGCTCGCCGCGCCACAGTGGGCCTGCCGAGCGGGCAAAATCCCCCATGCTTGTTTTCTCAGCCGCAACGCCGATCCCGCCAGACGTTCGTCCTCAACATGAGGAGGAGCGGAAGAACACCGGTGGGCCGGTCAAAATTGTCAAGGAAGAGGTGTTTAGATGAATCCGATCGCGTTGGCAGTCCAGACGGCCATTCTCTACAGCAGCGTTGCCTGGTCCTCCATGGCCAGGCGAAAATGGCTCGGCAACGCCGCTATCGTGGTTGCCGCGAGCTTGATCCTGCTCATCAGTCAATACGAGCCGGCAGCGGCGCAAAACCTCGATCGTCTGCAACAGGCGGCAGATCGCCTGGTGCAGTTCTTCACCGGCCCGTTCGGTCGATCTGTCGGAGCAATCGCTTTCATCGGCATGTTTCTCGCCGCTGCCTTCGGATACTGGTCCTGGGGCGCCCTCCTGCGCGTCGCCGGTTGCCTTGCCGGCATGTTTGCCGCAGCCGAGCTCGTCGACTTCCTCGCCGGCGGGGGAGCATGACCATGGCGGCAGGAAACGACGCTGACGGTGGTGACGACTATATCGAATCCTATCCCGTCATCCTCGCGCTGACCCGCCCGCCGACGGTCATGGGGATTCCCTACACCTATTTCCTCGCTGAGTGCTTCGTCTCGCTGATGGCCTTCATGATCCTTGGATCCATCCTCTGGTTTCCGGTCTCGTTCGTCGTCCTGCACGGCATTCTCTATGTGCTCACCGTCAAGCTCGACCTCTGGTTCTTCGAGATTGTCGGACGCCTCAGCATGTGTGGCGTCAACCCGCTTGGCCGGAAGCTCGGTGGTGGCGTCAGAACCTACGGGGTGTGAGCGATGAACACGATGGCGAGATCGCTGAAAGGCAGTCTATCGAAGGGTTGGGAAATTTTCGCGGATCGCCGTGTCGCAACCCACGTCCCTTTCTATGTGCCGATCGAAAACGGCATCATTCGCCTGAAGAACGACTGCCTCGTCTCGACCCTGAAGCTCACCGGCTTTTCTTTCGAGACCGCCGATATCGAAACGATCAACATGCTGCAGCGGCAGCGTAACGCCGGCTTCCGTGCGATCTCCTCGATCGGCAGCTTCGCACTCTATACGCATGTGGTCAGACGTAAGGTCGCGCCGTCGTTGCCGTCCGTCTTCGCCGATCCCTTTATGCAGCGCCTCGATCACGTTTATCAGGCCAGCATCTCGAAGAACGAGATGTTCGTGAACGACACTTATGTTTCCCTCGTCGTGCGCCCAATGTTCCGGAAGGGCTCGGCGCTTTCCCGCCTCATGGGCGCCGGCGGCACGATCGTGCGCAAGGAACAATTCCGGGCAATGCGCGACAAGCTGATCGAGGCGACGCGGGCACTGGAGAAATCGCTTTCCGTCTATGCCCCGAAGGTTCTGCGCGACGTGCAACGCATACAGGTTGACGTCGGCGACAACAGGACGATCTTCCGCGACGTCTCAGAAGACATGGTGATTGACGAAGCAGCCCGCAAAGTCTGGTTCTCCGAACAATGCGAGTTCTTTTATACGCTCCTCAATGGCGGACGCGTCCGGCCGATCCGGCTTGGAAACATTCCGATCGACGAGATGTTGCCGGCCCGCAGGACATCGATCGGCAACCGCGTCATTCACCTGCAAGGCGACAGATCGGACGACGATCGTTACGCGGCGATGGTCTCTCTTAAAGAATATCCGCCAGAGACCGGTGCCGGTATGCTCGACTATGTCCTTAAACTGCCATTCGAGCTGGTGCTGACCCAGTCGATGTCCTTTGTCGACGATATGACGGCGCGTAGCCGGATCGAACGGCTGGACCGCCAGATGACGAAGGCCGACGAAGGCGGATCGAGTGTTCAGGCCAACCTTGACATCGCTCGGGACGAACTTGCCCGCAAACGGGTCGCTTTCACCGAGCATCATCTCACCGTGATGCCGATCGCGAAAACCACAGCCCAGCTTGACGACGCGGTCGCCCTGATCGGCAACGAACTTGGCGCACTCGGCGCCTCCTATGTCCGCGAGGACCTGAATGCGGAGCCCGCCTACTGGGCGCAACTGCCTGGCAACCAGGCCTACATCGCGCGCCGCGCACTGATCTCAACGCTGAACTGCGCCGGCTTAAGCAGCTTTCACGCCTATCCCTATGGCAAACCCGACGGCAACCACTGGGGGCCGGCGATCACGATCTTCGAGACGACGTCAGGCACGCCCTTCTTCTTCAACTTCCACCAGGGTGACGTCGGGCACACGACCGTTTTCGGCCCGACCGGGTCGGGTAAGACCGTCATCATGTCCTTTCTTATCCTGCAGGCCTACCGCGTTAGTCCCCACCTGAAGACGATCGTCTTCGACAAGGATCGCGGCCTCGACATCATGGTGCGGGCGGCGGGCGGAACCTACATGACGCTGGAGCCCGGCCAGCCGTCAGGTTGGAACCCGCTGCTGCTCGAGGATACTGAGGAGAACTGCGTTTTCCTCTACGGGCTCCTGAGCTTCATGCTGAAGCCGTCTAAGGAAGGCGAAAGCCTGACGCCGCAAGAAGAATCAATCATCCGCAATGCGATCAAATCCGTCCTCAAGACGAAGGACAGGTCGTACCGCCGTCTTTCGTCGTTGCGCGCACTGCTCGCCGGCAGCGAGAGGACCGAGGGCAGCCTGATCGCCCGGCTCGACAAATGGGTCGACAAGGGGCCTTACGCCTGGCTCTTCGACAATGCCGAGGACAATCTTGATATCTCGCGACCGATGATCGGCTTCGACATGACGTCGATCCTCGACGATCCGACGGTGCGCACCGCAGCCCTTCTCTACATGTTTCACCGGCTGGACGAGATCTACGACGGCAGGGCGCCGATCATCAATCTGATGGATGAAGCCTGGAAGCTGCTCGACGACGACGAGTTCAAGCGCACCATGAAGGACTACTTCAAAACCATCCGAAAGCGGAACGGTCTCGTCATCTTCGGCACGCAGTCGGCCGACGATGTGGTGCGCTCCAGCGTCAGCCGGACGATCATCGAACAGACATCGACGAACATCTTCTTTGCCAATCCGAAGGCGGATGAAGGCTCCTACATGGATCACTTTGGCCTGTCGCGGGCAGAGTTCGAATGGGTGAAGAACGGCGATCCGAGCTCGCGTTTCATGCTGATCAAGCAGGCAAAGAACAGCGTGATCGCCCGCGTGGACATGTCTCACATGCCGGACTTCATCAAGGTGCTGTCCGGTCGCGAGGAGACGGTCCGCGAGGTGGAGATGCTGCTCGACGAATATGGCGACGATCCAAAAAACTGGCTGTCGAAATTCTGCGACTGGGATGGGGTGGCGGTCGATGAGCAACGCAAAGCGTCTTGAGAGAGCCGCGGCCGGCGCTTTCGCCATCGTCGCACTTTTCGCCGGAACCGCGGGCCATGCGCAGCTACCGGTGATCGACAACGCTCGGCAAAAGATCCAGCAGGCGACCCTGAACTGGTATCAGTCCTATCAGGCCGATACTCGCAAGGTCAAAGGTGCCTCGGGCGGCACGACCGATAGCTTCGCGCCCGGTCAGGGTTCGGGGGCGCCCGCCGATTGCTCGGCCGACGGCATGGGTGGAAACGCTGCACCGGCTGCGCCAGCCCAGCGGACGCCGAGCCAGCAGGAAGTCGCCAGCATGGTCGAAGAGGAGGCGATCCGGCAGGGTGTCGATCCGAATTTCGCACTGGCGATCGCCGAGCAGGAGTCCCGCTTCCGCCAATCGGCACGGTCGGCGGTCGGCGCCACCGGTGTCATGCAACTGATGCCGGGTACCGCCGCGCAGCTCGGCGTCAACCCCTATGACACGCGCGACAATATTCGCGGCGGCGTCAAATACATCAAGCAGCTCCAGGGGATGTTCGGCGACCGCTACGACCTGATCGCCGCCGGCTACAATGCCGGCCCCTATCGGCTGTCGCTGCAGAACGGCCAGATTCCCAACATTCCGGAGACCCAGGACTACGTCAAAAAGGTCTCTGCTTATTATGCCCGCAACAAGGCTCAGAATGGCGATCGGACGCCAACGGAGGCCCCAACCGAGACCGAAACCGCCAGCTACGGGAATGGCTGCGGCGAGCAGTTGAAGAAGGCCGTCGACCGCAACACGCAGGCGCAGGTCGAGCGAGGTTCGGTGTGGAACGATCTGCTTGGAAAATCCATCGCAGCGAACCAGCAATATCTCCAGCGCCTGCAGGCGGGGCTGCAATCGTCGTCGGCAAGCCTGCGCGGCAGTGGTGGTGGAAATTCCGGAGATCACGACGGCTCGCTTGTCATGGCCGAGATTCGGTGCCCGACCAACATCATCGACACCGGTGGCACGCGCTGTTTTGCCGTGCCGACCTCTGCCACCACCGAACAAATCCAGCGCTGGCTGTCCGACCTGCAGGATGAGGCGCGCAGCAATGGCACGGTTGCGACCTTCACGGCGATGCAGGATCCAGCACTCGGCCTCGTCACGGTCGTCGATTCCCGGCCGACAGCAAACTGAACAACGAAGTGAGGTTAGGCATATGAAGACAGCAGTGATCGCACCGGCATTCGCCATCCTACTCGTCTCACACGCACATGCGCAGGTCCCCGTCAAAGATTCGGAGAACATCTCCATCAGTCAGGACATTAAGCGCCTGTCCTCCGAGATCCAGCAGGACACCTCCGTCGTCAAAGACAACACGACGAAAACCCTTCAAGCGATCACCGGAGACCGGACGCAGGATGCCAGCCAGTTTGCAAAGCTCGCGACCGGCAATGGCTTCAGCATGGGACAGGCGCCAGACTTTAGCACGGTGCTATCGAGCAACGCCGCAGTGTTCGGTGGGATCGGCGGCCAGTTCCAGAACACCGCAGCCAAACTGATCAACGGCCTCAACCTCGTGAAGATGGTGGTCGATACCGTCAAGGGCGGCGAACTCTCGGGCGCAAACCAGGCCTATTCGCAGGGGATCAATGCCCTGACGACGCTGACGGCCCTTACCGACGCGATGAACAGCGCCACGAAAGATCGGCAGAACTCGTTCATGCAGGCCACACAGCAGATCGGAACGGCGAAGGATCTGAAAGGGGCCTTGGAGGAGAACACCCAGATGGTGCTTCAGGGCAACCAGACCGCCAACGAGGCTGTCGGCTCGCTGAACAACCAGGTCATGCTCCTGAACCAGCAGTACAAGGCAGCCCTTGCAACGTCGTCGCAGAACCTCAAGACCTTCGCCCCGCTTCCCGACAGCGTGATGCGTGACGGTGCGACGCAGACGCAAGGCGCTTCGGTTCGCGATCAGCTGAAGGCCCTTGAGGATCAAAACCAGTGAGGGCGTTTCTTGTCTTGATGTTCACCGGTGCAGTGCTCGCCGGTTGCGCCGGAAAGTACGAGCAGCTCGCGAAATGCTCGGCTGACGAAAACCCTGTGCCGGCACTCGGTTTCGTATCCGAGCCCACGACCACGGCCGTTGAGAATGCGGTCGCGGGCGCCGTCAAGCACGATTGCGGCCCGATGCGACCGGTCAATAATTTTCAGGATGACACATGGATCCCGTCAGCTACGCAATAAATTTCTATGGCGACGCGCTTCGATATTTCGACAAGATCAACGAGGCCTCTCTGGAAAGGGCCTGGGGGCTGTTTGCCGAAAACAGCAACCTCGTTTCCGGCATCCTCGCGATATTCCTGATCCTCTATTTCCTCTGGGGCGCGCTCGGACTGTCTAGCGTTTCGCTTCAGGACATGGCGATCACAGCATTCAAGATCACGCTTGCCTATGCCCTCATCATGTCCTGGGCGCTCTTCTACGACAATATCGGCCAGTTCGTGCTGTCGGCGCCCCAGGATCTGGGATCCGCGATATCTTCAGCGATGGGTGGGCAATCGGCCGGAACGGACATCGCCCAGCAAGTCGCCAGCATGTCGCGAAAAGTCTACGACTTTGCCATGCAGCTCTTCAATTCCTACGAGTCCGGATGGCTGCCGAATGTGACAGGCGCCGTCGTCGTCTTTATCGTGCTGGTCTTCGGACTGCTGCCGATGCTGCTGATCCTCACAGGCGTCACGCTCTTTGCCAAGATGATCACCGCCGTCATGCTTGCAATCGGTCCGATCGCCATTCTCTGCTATTTCTTCGGCATTACCCGCTTTGTCTTCGACGCCTGGGTGAGGGGCGTTGCCTACGGCATGTTCATGCTGCTCTTTACCTATATCATGGCCGGGCTGTCGTTCGGATTCCTGATCGGCATGATGGATACGATCAACGGCGACATGGCCACCAAGGAGAACGCACTGGCGATCGTGCTCGCCATGGTGCTCTACCTCGCGCTGATCTCCTATTTCATCTTCCAGGTACCGGATTTCGCCCGGACCTTCGCCTACGGCGCGGCCTTCTCCAGCGTTCCGGGCGGGGGTGGCGTGGACACGGCCTACAATACCGCGCGCAGGCGCCTCTCCTCCAGTAATTCCCGCGCCGGCCAGGCTGCGGCAATAGCACTTAGCACGCTAGCCGGCCCAAGGGGCGCCGTGACGGCCGCGGCACTTGCGGGTCGCGGCAGTGTCGCGGGCGCCGGCGCTCTCGGCCGTATGCTTACCAATCGCCGTCGCAACAGCGAATGAGGCTGTGGCGACGAGGATCAGAGATTTACTCATTGCGACTTCGAGGTTTGAGATTTGGCATTGTTCAAAAGGCAATTGAAGCCGGCGCCGGCCGATCGTGTCCCCGGCCCGCAAGACATCTACGATCAACACCTCTCATGGGGGGAGAAGAACCGCTCGCTGCGGACATTGATCGGTCTCATCCTGCTGGTCTTTGCAGTGGCAGGCTGGATCGTCGCGGGCGTTCTGTCCTTTTCCGTTGCGCAGCTCTTTCCGCTCGTTCGAACCGAGGTCGTGCCGCTGATCGTCGACAAGAACACCGGCTACATGGAGACAGTGACGACGCTCGACAAGGACCGCTCGAACGTCTCCGAAATCCAGGCCGTTCGCGCCTCGTTTGTGGGTAACTACGTCATCCGCCGCGAGACCTACGATCCCCGCTATCTCTCCGAAAACTTCGACATGATCGCCCTCTGGTCGGATCCCGATGCGGCAGCCTTCAAGGATTATTCGGAGTGGATGAACCCTTCCAATCCGAGAGGCCCGGTCAAGACCATGGGAACGACTGGCGAGATCCGGCCGGAAATCCTGTCGGTCAATCCGCTCAACGCCTCGACCATGTCAGTGCGCTTCGAGACGAGAGAGCGGGAGCGGGGAGGCGAGGTCGTCAATCGGTGGTCCGCGACGGTTCGCTACCGGCAGATCAATCTGCCTGCCAGCAATCGGGTTAGGCTCTATAACCCGCTCGGCTTCGTGGTCACCGAATATGTGAAAGTTCCTGAAACCATGCCTTCGGGGCTCGTTCAATGAGTCGGAGGATGGCTGGAATGATCATGTCACTGCTCCTGGCAACATCATCGGCGCAGGCCGAGCTCATTGCCCGGCCTGGCAGGCTCGATCCTCGGGTGCGGACCTTGCCCTATTCGGCCGAGCAGGTCTTCGTCGTGACCGGCACTTACGGGATGGTGACGACCATCCTGTTCGGTGCCGATGAGGAGATCACGCAGGTCGTCGCCGGTGACACGGTCTCCTGGCAGATACTCACATCGGCTGACAGGCGCTCCCTCACCCTGAAGCCGATGGAAAAAGACGCGCCGACCAACCTCTCGGTCGTGACCACAAAGCGCACCTATTCGTTCGATCTGGAGGTGAACGAGAGCAAGGCCATCCAGAACCAGACCTTCAAGCTGCAGTTCATGTACCCAGAAGACGCTGGTTTAAAGGGCACGGCCGAGCTTTGGAAGCAGGCGCAGGACGCCGAGCGCAATCCCAACATCAAGAACATCCGCCGTGACAAGGTCAATTACGACTATGGCTTCAAGGGCAGCGATACCGCCAAGCCACTGTGGGTGTTCGACGACGGCCTGAAGACCTTCATGAAATTCACCGGCGATGTGCCGGCGATCTTTATCGTCGATAACAAACGGCGGGAGAGCCTCGTCAATTATCGCCGTGAGGCGGACTACATCGTCATCGACACGGTCTCGCGGCAGTGGACGCTGCGCTACGGCACCGAGAACGAGACCTGCCTGTTCAATCTCAAGACCGCTCCAGCCGATGTGCCGGCGCCGATAGAGGGAGCGGTGGCGCCCAAGCGGCTGGGCTCGGCGGGCGTCAGCGCCGCATCAAAATCACGATAGGGAGGCACGATGTCTGATCCGAACTATCACTCCATCGAAAACGACACAGCGATTGGCGGGCAGGTGAGGCGCTCGGGCATCGGGCTGATGCGGCCGGTCGCCGTGGTGGCGGCGATCGCCGGCATCGGCGTCGTTCTCTATTTCCTGTTTTCCGGCGGGGAGCGGGAACCGACAGTCGACAACACCCCACGGGAAGAGTTCCGTCCGGTCCAGGCGCCGAGAAACGAAGGTTTCAATCCGCCGGCGCCGCCGCCCTTGCCGACTGTCCAGGTGCCCGAGGCGCCACCTCCGCCACCACCCCCTCCGCCGGCCCCTGTGATCCCGGCCCCGGTCCAGATCGCGCCGCCGGTCGATGTCGATTGCTCAAGGGGAAACAACCCGGACAATCCAAAATGCATCGAGCTCGCCCGGCAGGCTAAGCTTCTCGAGCGCGTGCGCTCTACAGCCGTTGTCTTCGATCAGTCCGAACAAACGAACGGTGCAGCACGGGCTTCGTCCGATACTTCAGGAGCTGGTCTGTTCGGGGCGAACAGCACGGCCGGAGCATCTACGGCGATTGGGGACACTGGCGGGGCGGTCGATGGTGATCGCGCCTTTCTGAAAGCGATGGGTGGCCAGGGGGTGGAGGTCTCGGTCGCCGCCGAGAACCGCCGTATCGATGCCTGGATCCCGCAGGGCACGATGATCCGCGGCACGCTGGAGACGGCGGTCAATTCCGACCTTGCCGGCATGGTGAAGGCGATCGTCCGAGAGGATGTCTATTCCTTCGACGGCCGGCGCATCCTGATACCCGCCGGCTCCTCGCTGATCGGCGACTACAAGTCTGGTGTGGAACGCGGCCAGGAACGCCTGTTCATCGTCTGGACGCGCATGATCCGCGGCGACGGCGTTTCGGTCCAGCTCGGCTCCTACGGTACGGACCGTCTCGGCCGCTCCGGCATGACAGGTGTCGTCGATCGGAAATATTGGGAGCGGTTCGGACCGCCGGCGCTCCTGACCATGATCGGCGGGGTGACGCAATACATTGCCCAGCTCGGTCAGAAACAGGATCGCAACATCACGATCGTCAATACGGACGGAACCGTGACCAGCATTCCCCAGGATAACGGCACCACGTCACAGGATCGCGCGCGCGAGATCGCCTCCGAGACCATCGCATCGGGCATCCAGCAATTGGCGACCGAGGCCTTCCAGGATACGCGCAACATCAAGCCGACGATCCATATTGCTCAGGGCTCCGATATTACGGTGTTCGTGACGCGGGACCTTGATTTCTCGGATCTCTATCCGGACCCGGTGCGCGAAGAGTTCGACCGCTTGCGCAGAAAGAAGGCCGCCAAATGAACGCGCGCCTGTCGATCTCCGCCGAACAGCATTTTCTCTCCGAGGCGCTCGAACCCATCCGACCTTTTCTCGACGATCCCGTGGTGGTCGAGATTTCTTGCCAGCGCAGCAACGAAATCTGGCTCGAGCGGATCGGCCAGCTCAGCATGATCAGGCAAGAGATCGATGGGCTTGATCAGGAGGCGATCCGCCATATGGCGTCCCGCGCTGCCTCGTTCACCAAGCAGACCGTCAATGCCGAACGTCCGCTGCTCTCGGCGACGCTCACCGACGGCGAGCGCGTCCAGTTCGTGCTCAATCCGACGTCGGCCACTGGTCACGCCTTTTCCATCCGCAAGCAATTCATCCGACGCTTCGACCTCGACGATTACGAGAGAGCCGGAGCTTTCCGCTTCACCAAGGTGACGGGAGACGACTATATCGATGATGTCGATATCGAGTTATCGCGCCTGCTGCGGGCCGGAAGGACGCGCGCGTTTCTGGAGCTCGCGGCGATCAACCATCGCAGCATGTTGATCTCGGGCGGCACGTCCACCGGCAAAACGACATTCCTCAATACGATGCTGACGGCGATCCCGGACCATGAGCGTTTTATCCTGATGCAGGACACGGCCGAGCTTGAACCGCGCCAGGAAAACGTCGTCTCGCTGCTCGTCTCGAAAGGCGGCCAGGGCGAGGCGCGAGTCACGATGACCGACCTTCTGGCCTCTGCACTGCGCCTCAGGCCCGACCGGATCTTCATGGGCGAACTACGCGGCGACGAGGCTTTCGACTTCCTGAACGCGATCAACACCGGTCATCCGGGATCGATGTCGACCATCCACGCGAATTCTCCGCATCATGCCTTCAACCGGCTGTCGACCCTGGTGCTCAACAGCAATGTTCGCATGGAGCGCGACGACATCATCCGCTACATCCGCTCGATCATCCCGATCGTGGTCCAGTTGAAGAAGAGCGATGCTGCCGGCGGCCGCGGTGTCAGCGAGATCTATTTTGCAGACGAGGTGGACGAAGATGGCAAGCGTATCCACGGGCGCAGAGGCTGAACGCCCGAAGTGGACGAAGTTTCAGGAGGTCTCGGCCTTCACATTCCCGGTCGCCGTTCTCGGCGCCGTGCTGATATGGCTGCTGTTCTTCACGCTGATCTACGACCTGTACGTCACATCCTTCGGGTCGACCTCCTATTACGACTACATTGCGCAGGCCCGCGTTCTCGACAGTATTGCCTACACATGGTCGGTCATCCGCGCGCGAAACACCGTCGGACTCTCGATCTTGGCTCTAGTCCTGGCCTCGCCGTTTCTGTTTTTCCTTTTGTGCTTGTGGATGCTCAAAGGCGGCAGGGCGCTGTCGCGCAAGATCCTCTACCTCCTGCATATCCGGTCGATGTTCACCTTGATCGCGCATACCGCACTCATCTTCGCGGCTGCTTATGCCGCCGTGATCGTCTACGGCGTTGTCTTCTATCTCGTCGCAAGCAGAGCTGGTGGGTATGCCGCTATCGCCGATTATTATGGGGCCCATCTCGCGGCGATGTATCAGGTCCCCTTTGGAGCCACCGACGCGGCCGGTACGTTTCAGCGGCCGTCACGCCAGATAGTGCTTGCGGCGCTCGCCGGTCTGGCCGCGGCGGGAGCGCTGGTTGGGTTTCCGATTGGGGCGGCGATCCAGAAACGCCAGCGCATGATCATGGGCAAGGCGCGGCTGGCGACCCTGAAAGATGCCGCCGATTTCCGGCTGCGCGATAAGCACGGGATTGTGCTCGGTCTCAAGCAGGGCCTTCTTCTGCGCAACGATGGCGACCAGCATGTTATGGTCATCGGCTCGCCGGGACAGGGCAAGTCGCGCGGCTTCGTCATTCCGACGATGATGAGCTTCAAGGGATCGCAGATGGTCCTCGACATGAGCGGCGAGCTGTTCGAGGAGACGTCGGGCTATCTGAAGGACCGGGGCTACGAGATTTTCCTGCTGGCACCAGGATCCAAATTTACAGACGGTTACAATCCACTCGACCTGATCAGTGCCGATCCCAACCAGCGGATCACCGACCTGCAGAAACTGACGCAGATGTTGCTGCCGGAGCGCCTGCGGTCCGATTCCTCCGACTTCTGGGAGGAGAGTGCCAGAATTCTGCTCACGGCGATGCTCGGCTTCGTGCTTGAATGCCCTGATACCCGCAAGTCGCTGAGCGAACTCTACCGCATTCTCAATTCGATGTCGGACGAGCGGAAGGCGATCATCCAGCTGCTGGAAAACTACGAGGCGGTCCTTTCCGACCAGACCCGCATGCAGCTCACGAAGTTTGCCGGCCGGCACGAAAAACTCGGGGAAGGTATCGCGGCGGAGATCGTTGCCAAGCTCAATTTCTTACAGAACCCTCTCGTGGAGGCGCTGACCTCGATTACCACGATCCCGATCGACACGATCAGAACGCGAAAATTGGTGATCTTCATCCAGGCTGACTGGAACGCGATGCAGATCTACGAGCGACTGATCTCGATGTTCATCCAGCAGATGGCCGACAAGCTCGTGCAGATGGGACCGCTACGCAATGGCGAGCACGAAGTGCTGATGATGCTCGACGAGTTCGGCAATGGCGGCCGCATAGACACCGTGCTGACTCTTGCGCCGCTGATCCGCAAGAACGGCGTTCGCTTCGTCTTCATCCTGCAGGACGGTGCCCAGCTCGAGCGGCTTTACCAGCGCTCTGGCCAGAAGATTCTGATGGGAGCTTCGACGATCAAGCTGTTCATGAACTTCCAGAACCAGGAGGACGCGGCCGCCGTCTCAGCCGCCGCCGGAAGGACGACGGAGTGGGTAGAGCAGTCCTCCTATTCCCATCGGCATGGTCGCAGGCAACGATCGATCTCGAAGGTGCCGGTGTCGGTCGACCTTCTTCCCGTCAACACGTTGATGATGATGAAGCCGGAGGAAGCGATCCTTCAGGTCACCGGCATGCCGCTCATGCGCATCATGAAGCTCGACTCGGGTGGCGAGCGGATGTTTTCGAAGGTTCAGAAGTTCAAGCCAGTAATCAGGCCCTGCATGGAGCCGGTCGAGTGGACGATCGCTGATAGCGAGGCCGTCTGGCCCGGCGCGCCAGCGCCTGAAACAACGCCGTTCGCAAGAACGGCGAGCCAATTGTCGGGCGCCGGAATGGACGTCGATTTGGGTGCCATCGAGCGACCCCGGGAGGCACAGAGCGTCCGCTTCATCGTCAAGGAGGGCGTACGTCATGTCTATATCTCGTCGCTCGATGAACTTCGTCAGCGTCTGGATCTCGACGAAACGCGCGAAGCCGGCGTCTCGGAGGACGAGCCTCGGGAGGAAAACCAGAAAGCTGAGCAGAACAAGCGACCCGGTACGACGGCCAATCCCCCAGCAACGCGCCCAGCTGCGCGCGGTTCCGGTCCCATGGAGGTCGAGAACGTCCGTATCGAGATAGATCAGGCGAAGCTGGATCGTAATGTCTATCAGGGATCTCCACGACCTCGACATCGGCTTGATCGCACTTCGGATATCCAAGACGAGGCTGGAACTTCCCCTGGATCGGTCCTCCTGCGGCGACAGGAGGTCCGGGGCGCATTCGGAGCGGACATCAAGGCCTTGAACGACGCAATTTTTGAGCAGGCTGACGCGGGCTCGCTCGACCCGATGGAGTTGAACGCCGATGTCGAGCTCTTGATCGGAACCCTCTCCGGACGCTTGGCTGAGGACAGTTCGAAGGCATTTCTGCGCGAATTTGCCAATCTTGCTCGCGATCCGCTGCGCGAAGACAGCGCGCGACATGACGACGCCGACCGGGTTGAATAGGCGGTAAGTGCCGAAATGGGGAATACGCGCCTGAGATTGGGATGGGACATTTGCCAGTTTTAATTTGGGCTGACGGAAGGAGAAGATGCATGGCCGAAATCAGATACCTCGCAAATCGAAATTTCTATAAAGACGACGGTTTCGAACGGATTGTCGCGGCAGCCAAGGCTAACGCCGGCCGCTGGCTGATGATCAAGGAGCGTGTCGTGGAGAAGCGCGCTATCAAGGCACAACTTTTACGCCGGGGAGTAGGTGTAGATGAGGACCACCTGTTTCCGACGGACCTGACGCCGACGATCGCCGAACTCGCGGAAGGGCTTGTGTCCGCCATATTCGGCAGCTGCCCACCGGAGATACGATCCCGTGCTCAGGTGGCTCTGATCGAGGCAGCGGAATCCGAGCTTGATGGCGAGTGGGCACACCCATCCCGGGGCGCCTGAGAGCCGCCCAAGATATTTCTACCACGTGGATCATCGACCCGGCGTTCCGCCGCAAGTTTCAGCGATCTCCTAACTTGTCGACGACCCACGCCTGCAGCCGCCGCCCAGTATTTTCAGAATTCGGTCCGGTAAGGTCCTCCGGAAAAATGCCGAAGATTGGCCCGAGGTGCTTCATTCGCGGAATGGTTTTTTCCTTGGCCTCCCGATATTCCTCCGTCTCCATCCCGAAGGCCTCAACGAGGAGTCTGCGCGGTGGGTGATCTCTATATGCAATTTCCAAGACGAAGTCTGGTCTGCAAAGACCTATGGGCGTTTCCGACGCGAAGAGTGGCTTGATAATGGAGATCCGGAGTTCTGGCGCAGCGTCGAAGAGCGATTGCTGAAGCCAGAATAGCAGATGGGAAACGTCACGCTCAAATCCGGACTCGACGGGGAAAAGCGTATCGCCGTTGTAGACCGGCTGGGCGTAGGCCTGCACAGCCCGAGCCGGGCCTTCATCGTCTTCCTGAAAATCCACGTTCAGAAGGGTCAGAAATGGCCCTCGACTTGCCGGATCGCCGCGGAGCGGCTGTCGAACCTTCGCAAGGATGTCCATTGTTCGCGAGGAAGATGCTGGCATGATCGCCTGCGTGGATACGCTGGTTGAGAACAGCAGCATGAACCCGGTGCGGCGAAGTCCTTCAAGCCAGTCGGGGCGGGAGGTCGCAAGCAACCGTTGCCAACGGCTGTCGGGATTCCAATAGTCCGCAGCCCAGGTCGATAGAAGCGCATTTAGTGTCCAGGTCCTGAGCACCCTGAGTTCCCTCGCGGCCGAGCGCAGCCGGGCGAGCTGATTGCCGAGTTTGAGATCGGGCTCGTCCTGTAGCGGCGGGACCACGTTGGTGCCCGCCTTCTCGAGCATTCGCCACAGGATGCCTCCGAGTCGTGATGGCCGGTCGTTTCGTTCTGTCGACCGGGAGGGATCTTGACCTGAGACATCGGCAAGGCGGATGGGAATGGCGGGAAGTGCATCGATGTAGGTGCGATCCGATCTCGGCAGTGGGCGAAGATGAAAGCTACGATCGAAGAGGGCGGGGTCGGCGTCCTTGTCGACATGGAATGGACAGGATGGCGCGTGATTTGGTCGCTTGTCGTGTCGGCCGGGGACCTCATCCTTCGCGGTTAGCCGTCGCAGGGTAAACGTGCGTTCCTGCTGGATCGGGGCAAGTAGCGGCTGGTGTCGCCCGCCCAGACAGTCGCATTCGATCCAGCCATTCATAACCTTGACGCGCCGGATAATCGCAAGCGCGATCACCTCGTCGTCGTTGGAGGCAGCGTTGCCGTACCATGCCCGTAACGCGACCGCCTCGCGGTCGCTCAGTTCAGACAACACATGGGTCGAGCTGTTGCGGACCACGATACGCATGGTTTGCCGTCAATATCCGATCGACCAAAGGCTGAAGCCGAGATATCCGACACCCGCGGCACCAGCGACGGCGATGGCCGTCTCCGCCCAACCGCGAATGTCCCAAAAGCTGCCTTTCCCTGTGCGAGCACCTTCAATCGCAACGGACAGGAAGATGTAGGAGGGGATGACCATCGCATAGCCCAGGGTCAGACTATCTCTAAAGGCCACCCGAGCAGCGACGAATGCGAGTGCCAGGAACAGGGCCGCTATTCCTAACCGCCGCGTGTCAAACCGATAGCCAAACCGCTCGAGCCACACCATCAGTTTTCTCCCTTTGATAGAACCGACAAAAATTTAACCGCAGTTAAAGTTTGGCGCAATTGGAGATTGGTGTACAAACACGGGGAAACATCAATAACAGCGGGAAGCAGGGCCTGACTGGAGCATCCTTCTCGCGGCGTGCAATCGGTCTCTTGCACCGGCTGTCGGCCGCGGTGTATTGAGCGTAACGGACTTGTGAACAGTCGCATGCTAGAGATGAACAACAACCGTTTGCGCTTACCTTCTTGGTCTCAGAATAACGTCATGCATCGAATGAGCGGTAGAACTCTGAAATATTCAAGCAGCTGTCGGCGCGCTCTCGCTTCCCCTTATCGGCGCCTACCGTACGGCGACGCGTTCATGGACCCTCCGGGTGAGGATATCATTCGATGACGCGGGTGAGGGACGATGGCGCTGATCAGCTTTCGAACATGGTTGACCTGAAGTCGCTCTCCTTTCAGGAGCGGCTCGCCATCGGTCTGATGCGATTGAAGGCCCAGCGCCGGTTGACGAACAAGGACCTGGCCGAGCAGCTCGGCGTGTCGGAAGCCTATATGTCTCAGGTCACCCGCGGCATGCGGGATGTCAAGCTGTCGACCCTCGACAAGATGCAGCGCGAGTGGAATGTCACGATCGAGGATTTGTTCAGGGTTTCGGACAGTGACCTTGCTCGGATAGCGGCATGGCGAGCCCGTCGCAGGAAAAAGAAAGCCACTGACGAGCCGACGTAAGTTCTGGCGCGTGACACGCATTCGACGCGGGCTAGTGATTCAGGTTGAACCAGAACCTTTGCTTCACGCCTTGTTCGTCAGGAATATCGAAGAAATAGGGATCCGCGCGGCGCGGCCGCCGCGTCGCGATCTGCTCAGTGCAGCTATCGCCTCGATCGCCGAAGGTCCGCCGTATCACGGCTCCCCTTAGGTCGGCGTCAGAAGCGCGCTGACCGGCAGACCGGCAAATATCGACGGTCTTGATGCATTGATCGGGCTCGCCTCCCCCGCCGTTGTTTCCTTGCGAGCTATAGCCCACCGTCGTTCCTACCGGGCAGTCTTCGTAGGTTTCGTGACCCGGCTTGCCGGCATTGGCCTCATGGCAGATTGGCCACGAAAACCCCGGCTCCTTCATGGCCGCAATGAGCTTTGTCATGGGCGGAACGCAGTAGGGAACCCCGTGCCAAGACGGGTTCTGCGACGCCGCGCAAAGGAGAACTTGGCATCCCCAGGATGCATCCTCGGCATTCGCCGGGGTCGCCGATGGCGCAGAGGCCGAACTAACTATGATTGCGGCCAATATCAGCGTCGGTCTCATTGTTCGCTCCTTCAGATTGTTCATTGAATCTGCGTCCAGGCGCCGTCAATTTTCGCAAAGGAAAGGACGCCCGGTTGCCTGGCCCCGGCAAATGACCCCGTCGTCGTTGTAATGATGCCAGCGCACGTCACACCCGGCGCGGCTTGACGCGGTTTGCATTCAGAAATCCGCATTGACCGCCCCGACTTCGCAATTGCGGCGCTCGCCTCATCGTCGTTGGGAGCGTCACCGCTCGTCTTCTGTAGCGCTTCGTCTTTTAGCCGGGTGATCTCGTGTTCGAGATCGATCTCCTGGCCGCTCTTCCTCACTTCGTTGATCGCATAGCCGCCGAATGCGCCTAACAGGAAGGCGATTACCGCCGCTAGGACCGCGCCACCGGAAAGCTTGTTCATCGCCAGCTTCAGTATCCCTCGATCCCAAGGCGTTTCAGGATGGCGGCCGGATCGGTCTCGCAGTCTCTCTTCCACTCACTATGCTTTGCACAGGCATAGGCGTACTGGCTGAGATCGGCTGATGAGAGATCGGCAAGCCTGTTGCCGACAGCTTTCCACCGTTGCACCTCGGCAGGATCGCAACCCGCCCCTCCGGCTCCGCAAAAGCCGGGATCGCGCTGCTCGATCTGCTTCTGTGTGGCGCCGTCCTGCGCGATCGCTACCGAAGCGGAGCCGGACATCAATATGAGCGCTACAGCGGTTCCAATAATGCGGTTCATTCAACCTCCATGTGCTTCATTAGGTGTCAGTGACTTGGCGGGGCCCACGGGCAAGGGCAGGGGCAAGTCGCCGTCAGGTTCCAGTGAAGAGGCCCTCGATTTGTCCCCGGTCGCCACCGACGCGGTGTAGAGCCAAGGAGGAAGAAGATCCGGCGACGACCAGACGCCGTATCCGAGGCCGCGGGCCTTCCTCTCGATATCGAAATAGGCGGGGACCTGAGGTTCGCCGCGGTAGTTGAACGCGTAGCCAATGCCTTCTGCAATAGCCGTGGCGGCGAGGTTCGTCTCACCAACAAAGCAGTGCGCGAGGACCAGACCGTTCGCGTCGCGAGCAATGGGTGCGCAGTTGACGTCCTGCCCAAGTGTGCGGAGGATCATCCAGGCCCGCGAAACTTGACCTGCCGGCCAGTCGACGCCATCGCTTGTTGCTGTTTGTTCGAGGCGAGGGGCTTCGTATCCTGCAAGCCGCACGGTTTGTCCGCTCTTCCTGAATTCAAAGGTTGTGGCGTCCACGACCTGGACTTTTCCGAAGATCTGCCGGGGGATATCGGCCGGTCTGTTTTGCGCCGAAGCGGCGGTCGCCGTCATCATCATCAGCAACATCGACAATGATGCACCTCTCATCGCTGCGCTCCCGCTTGGCCGGCCAGGACTGCGACGGGATGAGGCATGTCGGAGTAGGCCCAAAGGCCTGCGCGTGCCGATCTTGCACTTTCTTCAGCCACCCTGTAGCCGGGAACGATCAAATGGCCGCTGGTGTCGACGGCGGCGAATCCCCACCCCTCGGCAATCATATAGGTCGCCAGATCATAACGCCGCTGGCCTGATGTCGTTTGGCAGGCCACCACAGCATTGTTTTGGTCGAGATCCTTGATCGTCGCGCAGACGGGCTTCGTGTCCTTGATCAATGCCTGTGCCATGATCAGATTGAGCTCTCCGCAGTCCCTGATGACGCCGGGAGAAATCGTGACAGAGGTTCCGCGGAGACACGTTTGCAGGCCGTAAAGACGATATCGCCGCCCGGCGGAAAGCCAGGTGTCGCCGGTTTCGAATTGCGCTTGCACCGGAAACGGGACAAATTGGGTTCGATCGCTTTCTTGGCTGCCTGCGGTAGTACCTTCGCTCTTAAGCGCCTGAATAGGGATGATCGGCGCCTGGAGGCGAGGAGGTTCTGGGTGGCTCGTCCCGGCGAGCATCGGCATGATCGATATGCCTGCAAAGAGGCCGGAAGCTGCGAGCGTGGACATCAACATCAGGAACCTCATCGCGATCAGTTCATGGAAGGATTGGCGCGATAGCGCTCACCGTAGGGATGCGTGAAGTGGGCGTTCGCCCAGATTCCAGTCTTTGTTCTCTTCGCGTTTTCCTCTGCCTGCGCATATTCCGGGAATATCGCGCGGCCGGCACGGTCACGGGCAGCAAACGCCAATCCCTTGGCGATAAGCACCTCCGAAAGCGATTGTGCGTCGCCGTCCTTCACGAAAAAGCACTCGGCAAAGCGCACAGTCGGCGTGCCTGTGTTTTGCCCGAGGAAATGGCACGGAAATGCGTTGCCAGCGACCGCCTTGGCTTCGCCGAGCGTGGCGGTCAAACCGGCGAGTGAAACCATCGCGCATGTCGTCCGCAGGCCAGCGAATTCCACCTCTTCGACCGAGAGACAGCCTTGGACACCCGCCAGTTTGACGATGGTCCCATCGGAGGCAAGAAACGCGCTCCCGCTCAGGGCGCCCTCAGGCATGATCGTTTGCAGGTCGAGCCGCTCGACTATCGATGAGGTATCGAGGATTGTTTCGGGAGGAGGGATCAGATCGCGCCCCTCTGCGTAAGCCTTCTGATAGGAGTTGACGACTCTCGAAGCAGCATCGTCCTCCGCGGCAATCGCCAGGGCGTCCTGCGTGCATGCAATGGTGCAAAAAAGGAGGCGAGTAAGCCGCCGCGCGCCGGGGTTCATGCGTGAATCCGTCATCAATTGGCTGTCGCGAAGCATGCACAAAATTATACTGCAGTGCAAGTCTGGAAATACCGCGAGGATTGCGATATGTTTGGTCTGACACTCAAATGTGCGCACGGAGAAGGTAGATGTCAGCACATCGAAAGGCCATCAGGGTCGTGACTTTTCCCTTCAGGGCAATGTGGTTTCTGGTCTTAGTCGCCAACCTTCTGGTCGTCACGGCTGCCTGTGTGGTGATCGCCGCCTTCCTGGCCTACGGCCTTGCGCTGACGCTATCTTACCTCTTGCTACCGACGGAATGGACGCGGGCGCTCTGGCAATGGGCGGCGGACCTTTACGAGCAGTCCCACTGGTTCAAAGGCGCGACAATCACCTTCTTCGTGCTCCTTTTCCTGCCGATCCTGAAGTTCTGGCCGGGGAGCGATCCCAAGGCAGATGCAGCCCGGGAGCGCGAAGCCAACAGGCTCAACGATGATCTGGTCGCGGCCCGCCAGCAGGCGCAGAGCCAAGCGAATCTTCGAGGCTGAGGGCTCCATGACAGGAAAACCACTTTCGCTCGCGATCTCGACCTTCAAGGGTGGCGCCGGCAAATCAACCTTGAACGTCAATCTTGCAGCCGAGTTCGCCCAGCAGGGCCACAGGACACTGCTCATCGATTGCGACGAGCAGGAATCGTCGACGCGGTGGTACAATGTCTCCATAAAACGGGGATTGCTCCCCACCGACGGCACGCTGCTGCATCTGCGGGTCGCGCCGGATGACCGGTTTGCAGATCGCCTCGCGGAGGCACCTGCGGCGGATATTCGAATCTACGATGTCGGCGGATACGTTCACCAGCGGGCAATCGAGGTCTATCACGAATGCGATGCAGTCCTCATTCCTGTCATACCCGAACCGACGGCCGCGACTTCAGCCATCAAGGTGGCGACGATCCTCAAGGAGATTTCCAGGAAGCGGGTGCAGGGTCCAATTCCATATGCGGCGATCTGGAACTACGTGGACATGATCGCCCTCAAGCACAATCGCTCCCTTCCGGAAGTCCATGCCATCCTGACAAGCGGCCGAATTCCGATGGTCGACACGGTCATTCGGAAGAGCAATCATTTCAGCGATGTCGGCGCCGGCTTCGGGTCGCTCTATTCCAAGCTCGCCAGCATCGAGAACAATCCGACGCTGACGCCGTCGGCCAAGCGGCGCGCCTCAGAAAGCGTGCTTGACGCGATAGATCTCGTAAAAAAGATCAATAACGAGTTCATCGGCCTTCTGCAGGCGGAGGCTGCCTGAGCGCGATGTCGAGGGAAAGAACGCCGGCTGGCAATATTCTCGCCCTTGCCCGATCGAGAGAGGATCAGGCGAGGGACGTGGAGGAGGATGCGACCTCCTACATGCCGACAAGCCTCGATCTCGACAAGCTGATGCCGGAGGATCCTCCCCAGGCGCAGGAGCCGAGCGTCAATACGGAGCCAAGGTCAAAGCTCGGCCGTCCTCCAGCCAGAAGAGAAATTCCGGAAGAGCAGGCGATAGAAGCCGACGAAATTACGGGATCCGTGAAGAGGAAGCGTATTTCCCTCTACCTCGACGATGACGTGCTGACGAAGATTTTCCGCGTATCGCTGGAACGGCATGAGCAGCTCTCATCGGCGACCCACAGACTGATCCTCGAAGCGCTGAAGGCGAGGGGGCTGTAGGCAGATGCGCGAACCGGCCGTCATGTTCCGTCTACCGGCCCATGTCCTGAGCAACGTGGAGCTGCTTGCCGGCCGGCTCGATATTTCCGTCAATCTTGTCGCAAAGCTCATCGTCACCAGGGAGATTATGCATATACCTGCGATCCTCGAAGAGCACGAACGGCAGCTGGCAAACATGCACCAGTTCCTCCGCGAGCTCGCCTTCCGGAACGAGGAGTTTCTGTCGGAAGAGCGCGACCAAGCCATCCTCGCCGCCGCCATCATGACCAAGCTGGGCGAGGTGATGGCCGCCGTGGATTCGATCCGCGATGCAGCCTTTGTGAGACCATCCACTTTTATCGCCGACCTGATCAGGAAACACGATGAACGACCTCTCCAGAAGTCGCTCGGGGTCTAAGCCTGAAGGCCGCAGACTACCGAGCTATTTCGACCTCATCGAGGATGAGCTTCGACGCCGCGGCGGCGGTGGCGGTGGAACCAAAAAGGCGCCGGTGAGGGCAAAGGTGGGGGTCCCCTCGGTTGGGCGGAACGCCGGCGCGGCGACAGCCTTAAGTCGGGCGAGTGGCAATAACGCCGTCGTCGTCAAGGTGTTGTCGTATGGAGCAGGTGCGGCCTCGGCTCGCAACGTGCTTGCCTATCAAAGCAAGGAGGAAAAGGCACATGATCAGGATGGCCGTGAGGTCACCGATCTTAGCGAAGAAGTCCGATCCTGGGAGCGGGAGTTCGGAAACAGGAAAGGAAGCAAGGACGTTTTACGGTTGACCTATGAGCTGGAGAGTACCGACCGGGAACACGTTGCCCGCGCATTGAGTTCGCTTGCGTCCGACGGGTTCCGCGATGTTGGTGATTCCGATCGGACCTACGCGTTCAGCGTTAGCGAGGGCGTAAAGGGACAAACCCGTCTGAACCTGGCGCTGGTGATCGCGCACGAGAAAAGGGACCGATCCGATCGGGGCAGCCAGAATCGCATAGCCGCCGAAATGGATGACGTGCACGCGATCGATGCGCGTGTGGACAGAGCATTGCGGATGGAAGGAGTGGCGCCAGTCTCGCGCTATCCGGTGGAGTTTTCGAGCGGTCCGAAGGGGCTGGCCGCGACGCTCCATGCGATGCAGCGGCAAGGCGCGGAGGTCACGCTTTCGACGAAGGCCCACATCGAGGAGCGCCCGGGCAGGAGCGGCCGCTATTATCAAGCCACGGACCGGCGCGAGATGACGACAAGCGATCATAAGCAGCTTACGGTCGAGAGTAAGATAGTCGCCGCGCTGATGCAGACCCGTCAGCCGCGCGATTTCATGCATCTGTTGTTGTCGGGCCCAGCCAATGTCGACCGTGACCGATTTGTCCTGGCTGGTCGTGACTTTCTAAAAGAGCAGTTCTCCGGCCACCGATATGCCTATGCTGTCCACAATCGCAACGACCTTGAGAAGCATCCGCATCTGCATGTGATCGTCGCGCTACGCAATGCCAGCGGCAAGATGCTCAACCCCAATATCCGCGACTTCACCGAGTGGCGCACCCGCTTCGCCGAAAAGGCGCGGGAGCGCGGAATAGCGATTGATCGTCAAAAGCGTGTCGAGCGTGCTGGTCCACCGCCCATCAAACGATGGGAATGGGAGATGTTTCACCGCATGGGCGCGACAGCACCCACGAATGTTGTCGACAAGGTGATCTCCAAGCTTCGCGACACGCCCACCGCGCCGAAGCTGGAAGACGCGAGGAAGCGGTTTGATCAGACCCGACACTCAGTTGGGCGCGCCATCCAAATGCTGGAAGGCATTGCTAAGGACCGAAGTGCACCGAGCACGGCGCGGGAACTGAGCCACGATCTGTCGCTCGGCCTGCAGCGCGAATACCGTCGGTTGGAAGTAGCCGTGCGCGACGGACATGATCCTACCAGAATGAAAGGAGAAGAACACATGCTGCGATCCACACCCATCAGTGCTGCTCAGTCGAAAGCGGCGAAGGAGATGCTGGCGACCACTGCCCTCAGCGTTGCGGCAAAGATTGCCAATCCCGCCGATCGGCTGCTCTTCGAGCAAGCGACCAATGTCATCGGCAAGGTCGTCGGGCTGCAACTCGACTCTCGTGTAACCAAGAATCGAGATCGCGCAGAGGTCGGTAAGGCGAAACGCTCTTCGGATAGCTTGGAAACGAAGTCTGCGACTGGTCGCGACCACGTAGCGGAGCAGGGACTCGATAACAAGACTTCGAGCAACCGTACCGTCGATCAATCCCGCATAGCACGCTCAAATGCCGACCACGATAGCTCTGAGAAAAATCGCACGGAACGCCAAGGTAATCAACGGCGTGACCGCGATCAGTCAAAATCGATCAAACTTCGCCCACCACAGTATAAGGATCGGGATCGAAGCCGGTAGCTGAATGGCCTGCGTGAGCAAGGCCGCTTTTGTAGAACTGGCCCTGATGCCGAAATGAGACTTACGGCAGTTTCAAAGCGTGCTTGATCGTCGTTTTAAGCCAGACCATTGTGGCCTGCGTATCGATGTCGGAGGAGCCAGCGGCACTTGATCCTGGATAAAGAATTTCCGTGAAAACAGGCGTCTTTTTGCTGAAACGAGAGAAATTTCCTTTGCGCACCACGACCGTCATCGTCGGATCGACTTCATACCATTCAGTCAGTTTCAATATCACATCGAGGTCAGAGGTCGAGGGCCAGTGCCGGGTTTGACCCTGGCTCGGTGAATGGATCGCCTCCATCCAGAAGTCGGGTACGGCGCCCGAGACCTTCAGAAGATCGTCGAGCAACCGCGTAAGCGTTGCACTATCAATGCGTGCGCTACGATCGAATGGGGAAGCCGTATGGTACGAAATGAACCCGAAGCGGATGTTGATGTCGCGCAACTCCTGAAGCATTGCCAGGAATCTTGTGTCGATATCTCCCAGCGTCTGGTCTCCAAACTCCGGCCTGTGCCGTAGCAGCAAGTCATCACGCTCAAAAATGACTAAGCCAACTGAACCCTCTCGTCTTTGAATGCCGCGATCGTCGAGTACGACCGTCTCCATAGCTGCTCTCATACCGGCTTCGCTTCCTTCAAACGCTGCAATCCGCAGTCGGTGGCCGTGTAACATTGGGTTAGTCCGAACCGCGACTGAGTTGCGAGACGCCTTCCAGTTTTTGATAATTGATAAAAACGACGATTACCGCAGATTGCACGATATGATGCGAAACCAACCGAAACGAAACGAAATGGCGCCAGCAAGTCCTTGTTAATATTTTCGAATTTTTACAGAGACGGCTCGGGGAAGATTTCCTTTTTTTGGGCCTCGAGTCTGGCCCCAGATGAAATTCTTGGCTTCCGGGCTTGGCAGGAAATTCTCCGGGTAAGGGGATTGTCCAAAGTACATGCAAAGACGGGTCGCTAAAACCAACCGGCTCATGTACGTGGGCGTCTCGACGTCTCAATCTATGATGTAGCGGCGCGCGACAAAAAACGCTTCAGGCTCCAACCTGCCAAGAAAATGTACGGGGGCGTCGCGAGCGAATAGTGACCGCAGTTCAGCTTCAGAACGCTCGGCTTCGCTCCTGCTTGTTGCAGTTTTCGGATGAAGCTTTTGGTTAGCGCGGGCAACACTACTTTGTCTCTTGTTGCGAAGACCACGTGAAGCGCGAGTTCGGGCCGTGCCAATTTGTGCGCGAAATTCTCCAAATTCAGCGGACCCCATGCCCTCCGCAGATCCGTGAGTCCAATGGCCGGTTCTAAGCTCTCGCGGATCGAGCGCGTCGCGCGTCCAGTCCAAACCATGTCTGCAAGACTTCCAGCCGTCAAAAACAGCGAAGCTTTCGATACGGCCGGTTCATGCGCTGCGATCAGACCCGCCACCCACGAACCCAGACTCATGCCAAGAACCGAGATCTCTCCGTAGCCTTCGCTCTTCAGCCACCGGATGAGTTTCCGCCCATCCCATACAGCCTGCCTTACAGATTGGATCGTGCGGCCGAGATTTGAGCTGAGCATATAATCGGCGTACAGCGCGCCGGGTCGGCTGCGTTCGAAATGATAGGGCATAGCAATCTCCACGACCGTGATCCCACGTTTCGAGAAGAATCCGGCGATCTGGCGTTGTCGGGCGCGGGCATTCCAATGATGGAAAATGACCAGAACCTGATCGCGCGAGCCACTTTCGGTGAGTTTTGCCCAAACGGTGTTGTTCTCGTCCACGTCGGTGGCGATCTCCGAAGGGAACGTGAGCCACCCGTCGTGCCTTTCAAACCCTTGCACGCTCCGTCCCGGCTCATCGTAAAAGCTTGGATCGGACACAGCGTGGTCCGCAAGGACACAAAACTCCTCGAGAGAGTCTGCCTCCTCCGCACCGGGGAAGGCGCGGCCGGAGTCGAGGATGAAATCCGTCGCTTCCTTAACTTCTTCACCGCGTTGGGCTCGACGTTCGTCCCAACGATCCAGCCACCTATGATACACCCTGATTGCTCTCCGATTTGCGCGATCGCGGCAGCCCGAACTCTGGATCAAAGAGGCCGTATGTCGCAACCAGCACTCCCGCGATGAGAATGATTGAAAAGCCGTCAAAGGCATCGATCAACAAATAAGTGGCGAAGAGCAGGCCAACGACCGCCGACATCTTCCACAAAGCCTCACGGAACCGCGCTCCGACGTTCAGGCGGATGGAGCCGTAAAGAAAGACGACACACGCCGAAATGGCGACAAGGAGACTGCTGTAGTGCGTCGGCATTCTGTAGCCGAAGGTGTTGGCGGCGTGATGGTCACGATATACGACCGAAAACAAATCGTGGACTATCCAGGTTACAATATCCGCTCCGTCCGAGCTCAGGTATGAGCTTTGAACTTTCATACATATGGCAACGAGGATACCAACGATGGTGCACCGGAAAATTCCCCGCATGACTCTGATGCGGACTACGCAGTCTGGATGATGCTCCCCTCCAAGCAGCGGCATCAATCCTTCTTCTATTCTCCAGAAATCGTGGATGATCGTGTGGAGCAAAATAAGACCCGCGAAGAACAGATAGAAGCAGAGGCACATGTACAGGTACGCGAGCCCAGTGAAAACGATCTCCACCGGCACTGATATGAGATCAGGTTGTACGTTTGCCACCGTGCCCCAACTCGTGGCGTAGTCGCCACCACCTTGCAACAGTGGGATCAAGCACACGCCAATCCATTGAAAAACACCGGCGAATATCACGCAAATCACGAAAACCGCCGCGTACGAGTAAGAATAAGCCTGGACGTTGCGCGCCCAGGAGACCTTGCGTTCAAACCTGTTTGTTTGCGCCAACAGCCTGTAGCGCGCGTCCTGTTTCCAAAGGAGTAGCAGCTCTGTCACAAACGAAAAAAATAGCGGTAAAAGTATCATGAACAGGAACGTCCAGTTCGGAGCCCACAGGAAGCCGACCTGCTTTACGACCCCATCTGGCCGACTATATGTAACGCTGTGTATCCCCACGATGTACGACAAAAATCCGAGGGCAGAGGCGCCAGCGAATGTGGACGCGGGGAGGTTCAAGGGAGATCCGCTACCAAAAAGCGCCTCCGTTCGTTGGGCCAAGCTGAGGCCTTTTTTTTGCGGAACGCGCTCGTCGTCTTGTCCCTCGGCGTCCGCAGGCTGCATCTGAATTTGCCCGGTCACCGGGCCGGGATCTGCAGCAGAAGTCGCTTTCTTTAAACCTCGTCTCTTGGCAGTGAGACGAGCTTGAGCCGCGCTAAGCTCCAGGAGCCATTCGCTCGTCGCTTCCCTATCATCGCAGCCGAAGATCCGAGCCAACCAGTTGATATTGGAAGGGCTGATCCCCTTGTCGTTCTCTTGAAACCATAGTTGGACCGTGCGTAAATCGACTCCGGCCCGATTGGAGTCGATCTGCGTAATCGCCTCTGCCAGGAGCTCCGGAGTCCATGGCCCCTGTGGAAAGCCGTCAATGCCGACCGGACGGCCCGCACCCACAGCAGCTAACTGCTTAAACAGTTCTTTGAAGTCGCTGCCGTCCTTGGGCGGAGCGACAAATATCTTCCCGTTCTTTTCCAATGGTTCAGACGCTCAAATGTGTTCAGTTTTCCCATATGCACAGCGGGCCCTCCGCCTTGTGATGCCCTTCCGATCGGTGCCGTGGAGTCCCTTCTCGTCCTCATCGAAGCAATGGGGAAACTGCCACAGACGACTCCTCGTCCGTCAGAGCGAAGTCGGCGCTGCTTGGTGACAGCTTTATATACCGAGAATGTCCGGGCGAAAAGAAAAAAGCAGCTCCTGCGTGTGTAGGATGCGCAGAAGGTTGGTGCGAAAATAGTAAATAAAGTGTGATTAAATAACGGCTTAAGAGAAAGCGGAGCGCCCGTACCGCCAAGAAATAAGCGGCCAATACTTCAATCAGGAATTGAATCGCATAATCCAGTTTATGGAACTCGTCGCATTATGAAGACCCTCTTGGAATCATGGTATCCTGGAGCGCTCCCCATTGGACTAACAGGTTCGGCTAGGCGATCAACGTGTTTGGAGGGCCGCGATCTGAACGCCAACGAGCTTCATCAAGTGGTCCAGTTCCCACCATCCACATTATAAGTTTGGCCAACAATATAATCGGCTTCCTGACTTGCCAAGAACACGGCCATTCCTACCAAATCTTGTGCGGTGCCCATGCGGCCGAATGACACTGCCGCGCCAACCATCTTTTTCTTTTCTCCTAAAGGTCGATTCTCGTACTTGGCAAACAGAGCATCTACGCCGTCCCAATGCTCTCCATCGACGACGCCTGGTGCAATCGCATTGACGTTGATACCAAATTTTATGAGGTCCAGCCCTGCCGATTGTGTGAAACTAATGATTGCGGCCTTGGTCGCACAGTAAACGGCGACCAACGCCTCACCCCTCCTCCCCGCTTGGCTAGCCATATTGATGATCTTTCCCCCACGTCCTCGCACAATCATAGATCTCGCCGCCGATTGCATTGTAAACAGCGACCCGCCCACGTTAATCGCAAACAATTTCTCGAAGCTTGGACGTGTTATATCGACGATCGGAGCAAGATCGAAAATTGCTGCGTTATTGATTAGGATATCGATTCCGCCAGTATTGTCGTCAACGGCGTGGATGGCCGCTTCGATCGAGGATTGATCTGTCACATCCATCTTAACCGGATACGCCCGCTGACCAATATCACGTGCTGTTTCGGTTGCTTTTTTGATGTCGATATCCGCGATTGCAACTGTGGCTCCTTCACGCGCGTAGGCTTCGGCGAAGGCGCGGCCAATACCTCTCGCGGATCCAGTTATCAATGCGGATTTCCCTTCAAGGCGTCCGTTCATTGCTTAAGTCCTTCCTCGTTAAATTTGTGAATGAGCGTCTTGTCCGGCGTCAGGTAGACGGTGTCGCCCGCCTTGGCCGCGAACTCGCCACCGCCACGTGCCGTCACCGGGCCAATGCCATCGACGTCGATATGCAGGAACGTATCGGAGCCAAGATGCTCGGCGACCGTGACCCTGCCCTTCCACTCACCGCTCTCGTTCGACAGCATCACATGCTCCGGACGAATGCCGATCGTGTGCGCGCCGAGCTGTGCTGCCGTCTGGCCCTTGACGAAATTCATCTTCGGCGAGCCGATGAAGCCGGCGACGAAGAGATTGCGCGGGTTCTTGTAGAGCTCCAGCGGCGAGCCGACCTGCTCGATATTGCCCTTATTCAGCACCACGATCTTGTCGGCCATGGTCATGGCTTCCACCTGGTCGTGGGTGACGTAGATCATCGTGGTCTTAAGCTGCTGGTGCAGCTCGCTGATCTCGATGCGCATATTGACGCGCAGCGCGGCATCGAGGTTCGACAGCGGTTCGTCGAACAGGAAGGCCGACGGCTGGCGGACGATCGCGCGGCCGATGGCGACGCGCTGGCGCTGGCCACCCGAAAGCTGGCGCGGCTTGCGCTCCAGATAGTCGGTGAGGTTGAGCACCCGCGCGGCATCCGAGACCTTCTTGTCGATCTCGGCCTTGTCCATACCCGCCATCTTCAGCGGGAAGGCGATGTTGTTGCGCACGCTCATATGCGGATAGAGCGCATAGGACTGGAACACCATCGCCAGGCCACGCTCGGACGGCGCCTTTTCGGTGGCATCCTTGCCGTCGATGACGATCTTACCGGCGGAGACATCCTCAAGCCCGGCGATCAGCCGGAGCAGCGTGGACTTGCCGCAGCCCGACGGGCCGACGAAGACGACGAATTCGCCGTCCTGGATATCGAGATCGATCGAAGGGATGACCTTGGCTTCGCCGAAGACCTTCGAGACTTTCTGAAGGGTAATGCTGCCCATGTTTCTCTCCCTGTCGTCTTATTTCACCGCGCCGAACGTCAGGCCGCGGACGAGTTGCTTCTGCGAGAACCAGCCGAGGATCAGGATCGGGGCAATCGCCATTGTCGAGGCTGCCGAAAGCTTTGCATAGAACAGGCCTTCGGGGCTGGAATAGGAAGCGATGAAGGCCGTCAGCGGCGCCGCCTTGGAGGCGGAGAGGTTGAGGGTCCAGAAGGCTTCGTTCCAGGCAAGGATGATGTTGAGCAGCAGCGTCGAAGCGATGCCCGGCACCGCCATCGGCGTCAGCACATAGATGATTTCCTTGGCGAGCGAGGCGCCGTCCATGCGGGCGGCCTCGAGAATTTCGCCAGGGATTTCCTTGAAGTAGGTGTAGAGCATCCAGACGATGATCGGCAGGTTGATCAGCGTCAGCACGATCACCAGACCCAGACGGCTGTCGAGCAGGCCGGTATTGCGGAACATCAGGTAGATCGGGATGAGCGCGCCGACAGGCGGCATCATCTTCGTCGACAACATCCACATCAGGACATCCTTGGTGCGCTTGGTCGGCGAGAACGCCATGGCCCAGGCAGCCGGGATGGCGATGATCAGGCCGATCAGCGTCGAGCCGAAGGAGATGATCACCGAGTTCATGAAGTGAGCCAGATAGTTCGAGCGGCTCTGTACTTCCGCATAGTTCTCGGTCGTCCAGTGGAAGAACAGGAACTGCGGCGGCGAGGCGATCGCATCGGCTTCCGACTTGAAGCTGGTCAGAAAGGTCCAGAGGATCGGGAAGAAGATCAGGATCCCGAGCGTCCAGGCAATCGCGGTCATGATGACCTTGCGCTGTGTGGTGACTTTGCGAGCCATCTTACGCCTCCAGATTCTTGCCGACGAGGCGGACAAGGAAGATCGCGACGATATTGGCGAGGATGACAGCGACGATACCGCCTGCCGAAGCACCGCCGATATCGAACTGCAGAAGCGCCTGCACATAGACAAGATAGGTCAAGTTGGTGCTCTGCGTGCCGGGACCGCCATTGGTGGTGACCAGGATTTCGGCGAAGACCGACAGCAGGAAGATCGTCTGGATCAGGATGACCACGGTGATGGCGCGGGCCATGTGCGGCAGCACGATATAGATGAATTTCGAGACAACGCCGGCGCCGTCCATCTCGGCGGCTTCCTGCTGCTCTTCGTCGAGCGACTGCAAGGCCGTCAGCATGATCAGCGTCGCGAAGGGCAGCCACTGCCAGGCAACGATCAGGATGATCGAGAACAGCGGCGCATTCGCCAGCCAGTCATAGGGCTGCAATCCGAGCGCCTTGGCGAGATGCGCGAAGAGCCCGTTGACCGGGTTCATGAACATGTTCTTCCAGACAAGCGCAGCGACCGTCGGCATGACGAAGAACGGCGCGATCACCAGGATGCGGACGATGCCCTGCCCATAGATTATCCTGGTTCAGCAAGATCGCGAAGGCGATGCCCCCAATAACCGTGATCAACAACACACCGAGCACCATCGGCTGCAGCCCCAAGGGCGTCCGTAGGAGGAAGCAATGGAAAGAACACCCGATCGGCCCATATCACATGTTGAAACTACGGAACTGACAAGTCTGAACGCACTCTTGGTAGACGACGACCACGTTTTCGCGCATCGACTTGGCAAGGCTCTACAAGAGCGTGGTTTGAATGTCGAAATCTGCACAACAATCGAGAGAGCGGGCGCCGTAATCAATCGCGGTTGCCTCGATATACTGATAACTGATCTGCGCATCGG
>JUHI01000025.1 GCA_000799755.1 Martinezella tropici | reverse complement strand
GATCGGGCTGGGCTTCATGCTTCTGGCGTTGCATCAGCTTCTCGACCTGATGACCCAGTATGAGGGCTCGAAAGCGCTTGCCTATGTCCTCGACGCCATAGCTGCGACGCCGGTGCTAAGCATGCTTCTCGCCGCCATCCTGACATGGGCGGCTCATTCCAGCGTTGCCGTCGTCTTGCTCATCATGTCTCTCGCAACCAAGGGTCTCGTCAGTGTCGATCAAGCGTTCGCGTTTGTTCTCGGCGCCAACCTCGGAACCGCGATCAACCCGCTGATCGAGGGACAATCGGGTGCCGATCTGTCCGTGAAACGGCTGCCCATCGGCAACATGCTGACCCGCGTCGTCGGTGTCGCCGCGATGATCGGTTTCCTTGAGCCGGCCGCTCGCCTGTCGGCGATGATCGACAGCGACAGTGCCCGCGCCGTTGCCAATTTTCACAGCGCTTTCAATGTCGTGCTGGCCTTGGTGTTCATGCCGTTGTTGCGGCCCTATGCCGATCTGCTGACCAAATTGCTGCCGCAGAAGATCGACGAGGCCGATCCGGCACGACCGAGATATCTCGACCCGGCAGCCAAGGAGACGCCCGTCGTCGCCCTCGGCGCAGCTGCACGGGAGGCGTTGAGACTGGTCGATGTGCTCTCGGAGATGCTTGCAGGCGCCAAGGCGGCGCTGTCTGATACCGATCGCAAGGCGCTGACGCGGCTGCGGTCGCTGGACAATATCCTCGATAGCCTGAATACGGCGGTAAAGACGTATCTGACGTCGATCGATCCCGACGAACTCGGTGCCGCCGACAGACGGCGGCTGAACGAAATCCTGCTGTTCTCCATGAATATGGAACATGCCGGCGACGTGCTCGACCAGAACCTCCTGCCACATCTGGCAAAGCGCCTGCGCCGGGGGGTGAATTTCTCCAAGGAGGGGCAATTGGAACTGTCGGCACTGTTCGACAGATTGCAAGCAAATCTGCAGACAACGGCCGCCCTGTTGATGACGCAGAACGAGAGTGCCGCCCGCATGTTGGCCGAGGAGAAGGTGATCTTCCGCAAGGCGGAGCGCGAAGGGACGGAAGCTCATTTCCAGCGTTTGCGCCAGGGCGGGATCGAAACGGTCGAGACCAGCTCGCTTCACCTCGACCTCTTGCGTGATCTCAAGCAGATCAATTCGCATCTTGTTGCGGCCGCGGCCTATCCCGTTCTGGAAGAGCGCGGCGAACTCTTGCAAAGTCGAGCACCGAGCCCGATGCCACAGGCTGCAGTGACGGCGCATGACTAAAAAGACATATCTCCGCCGTCTGGCGAGCGAGGCGGAGAAGCTCTTCGCCGGACGAACAATCGAGCAATATGCCGCAATTTGCTACAGGCGTTGCGCGGGCGAGAAGGATGTACAAATCCTGCTGATCACCTCGCGCGACAGCGGCCGTTGGGTCATTCCCAAGGGATGGCCGATGGCCGGAAAGCTGCCGCATCAGGTCGCCGAACGCGAAGCCTGGGAAGAGGCTGGCGTCAAGGGAAAAGTCAGAAAGAAGAGTTTCGGCTACTATACCTATCTGAAGTCTCTCGATACCGGCGACACCGTCCCATCTGTCGTTCAGGTCCACCTTCTAGAGGTCGCTGGATTGGATGACCGATTTCCGGAGCAGGGGCAGCGCCAGCGTCAATGGTTTTCACCCAATGAGGCGGCGGCTCGCGTGCGAGAGCCTGAATTGAAGAGCCTTCTGCGCATGGTCCAGGCGGCCGTCACCCCGGATCGCTGAATAAGACCGGTCATCCAAGCCTCGATCGCATCTCGATCCATCCCGGTTAAATCGTGCAGGACCGTCGGGGCTGCCGTCGATTTATGCTTAAAGGGCATAAATCGCATGTTCAAATCTCGTTTGTGGCTAAAAACAAAAGCAACGTAAGCTTTCCCCATTAGAAAATGGAAGCTCACCAATGAGCTCAGGGGATCGAAATTTGACCAATTCAGCGCCACTGGACGTGAATGCGCTTGTGATCGTGCCGCAACGAAAGATCGGCACCAAGATCATGGCGGCGATCTGCATCATCCTTCTCCTTCTTCTGGCGAGAGCCTTTTGGAAGGGCGATATTGCCTGGGAATATGTCGGACAGAACCTGTTTACCAGGGCCGTCATGATCGGCGTCGGCAATACGATCATCATGACTTTCTGCGCGATGATCGTCGGCATTGTGCTGGGTGTCATCGCCGCGATCATGCGTATGTCGGACAATCCGGTGCTGCGCAATATTTCCGTCGGCTATGTCTGGCTGTTTCGCGGTACGCCGGCTCTGCTGCAACTGCTGCTATGGTTCAATCTCGCCCTGATTTTCCCGACGATCGGCATTCCGGGCGTTCTCTCCGTTCGAACGGTCGAACTTATGACGCCGTTCGTTGCCGCCCTTCTCGGCCTCGGCATCCAGCAGGGCGCCTACACGGCTGAAGTCGTGCGCGCCGGCCTGCTGTCGATCGACAAGGGCCAGATGGAAGCAGCCCAATCGATCGGCATGACGAAGCTCAGGGCAACATTGAAGATCGTCCTGCCGCAAGCGATGCGCGTCATCGTCCCGCCGATCGGCAATGAAACCATCGGCATGGTGAAGCTGACGTCGCTCGCCAGCGTCATCCAGTATTCCGAAGTGCTGAAAAACGTCGAGGATATCTACTACGTCAATTCGCGCGTCATCGAGCTGCTGATCGTGGCCGCCATCTGGTACATGGTCGTCGTCACCATCCTCAGCATCGCACAGATCTACATCGAGAAGCATTTTTCCAAGGGCTGGGGCAGGCGGGATGCCAGCGCGCAGCAGGCGGCCAACCAGGCGCTGGTCGGGGAGGCTTCGTGATGGACGCGATCATCAAGGCACACGGGCTGCAGAAGTATTTCGGCACCTTTCACGTTCTGAAGGATATCAATTTCGAGATCAGGAAAGGTGAAGTGGTCTGTATCATCGGCCCTTCCGGCTCGGGCAAGAGCACCTTCCTGCGCTGCATCAACCAGCTCGAACAGATCGATGCCGGCTATGTCACGGTCGAGGATGAAATCGCCGGCTATCGCCGCGAGGGCAATCGGCTATTTCCGCTGCCGGATCGCGAGATCGCCCGCCAGCGTCAGTCCGTCGGCATGGTCTTCCAGAAGTTCCATCTCTTCCCGCATCGCACCGTGCTGCAGAACATCATCGAAGGCCCGGTCGGGGTGCAGAAGCGGCCGAAGCAGGAATGCATAGCCGAGGCGCGCATTCTCTTGCAGCGTGTCGGCCTCGCCGACAAGGCAGGCGCCTATCCGGGCGAACTTTCCGGCGGCCAGCAGCAGCGCATCGCCATTGCCCGCGCGCTTGCCATGAAGCCGAAGGCGATGCTGTTCGACGAACCGACCTCGGCGCTCGATCCCGAGCTTGTGGGCGAAGTCCTCGGCGTCATGAAGGAGCTCGCCGCGTCAGGCACGACGATGATCGTCGTCACGCATGAGATCGGCTTTTGCCGCGAGGTCGCCGACCGTGTCGTCTTCATGGATGCAGGCATGATCGTCGAGACCGGGACGCCCAGCGACATATTGGAAAACCCCAGGAATCCCAGAGTGAAGAACTTCATCTCTGCGGTGCTTTAACAAGAAAAACCCTGAAAAAGATCATCAGAGGAGAATCGCATGAAACTCATTCGTCTCGCCGCCTCGGTAGCCCTTCTTTCGCTCGCGGCCACCGCCGCCTTCGCGGATTCAAGCCTCAACCTCATTAAGGACGGCGAGCTCCGCATCATGACCAACCCGATCTATCCGCCGATGGAATTCGTCAATCCGGACACCGGCACGATCGATGGTTTCGACGTCGATCTGGCGAATGCGATTGCCAAGAAGCTCAATCTCACGACCGTCTTCGTCACTTCCGCCTTCCAGGAGCTGCAGAGCGGCCTTCAGACCGGCCGCGCCGACATGATCATTTCCGGCATGAGCGACAACGTGAAGCGTCAGGCCGCCATGGACTTCGTCGACTACATCACCAGCGGCCCGATCCTCTTCACCGTCAATGCCAACGCCGGAACCTACAAGCAGGCGAGCGACCTTTGCGGCAAGACGGTCGCCGGAAGCCGCAGCACGACCTTCGGCGATAACGTCAAAGCATGGAGCGCTGAGAATTGCGAAGGCAAGGGCAAGCCCGCCATCAAGTTTGAGGGCACTGCGGATTCGAACGCTGCCCGTCTCGGCATGAAGCAGGGCCGCTATGACGCGGTCGTGCAGGGCATCGAAACGATCGCCTATCAGATGCGGATCGAGCCCAACACCTATACGCTCGTCGGTGAGCCGCTGCTCAGCAACGACACGTTCGGCATTGGCTTCAAGAAGGACCACACCGCGCTACGCGATGCGGTTGCCGGCGCTCTCGACGCGCTGATCAAGGACGGCACCTACGATGAGATCCTCAAGAAGTGGGGCCTCGTCCACAATGCCGTTCCGAAGGCCGTGATCAACGGCGTCAAGTAACGATTGAGGAAGCGCCGCGATAAAGGCGGCGCTTTCTTCCCCCATGCAGGCAATCATCGGCCGGGGCGCTTCGCGCCCGCGGATGGATGGTTGCGGCCCAAGACACCCCGAAACGCATGCTGAGTCCCATGACTGCGAAGAGTGCAACCAAATCGGCGAAACCAAGCCTGTGGCCGGCAGGCCGGCAATCGGCTGTGGCGCTCGCCTTCGATGTGGATGGCCCGACGGGCGATGCGATGCTCGATGGCTCGCTGGTCTCCAATCCCCGCTATTTCACGCAAGGCGCCTATGGCCCGTGGCGGGCGCTGCCGCGACTTCTTGATCTTCTTACCGCCTACGGGCTCAAGGCGACATTCTTCGTGCCAACCTGGGTCGTGGAGCACTGGCCGTCGCAATGCGAGCGCATCCTTCGCGATGCCCATGAGATCGCCTATCACGGCCATTATCACGAAGTCTTCATCGACTGTAGCCGCCAGCAGCAGCTCGACATCATGGGGCGTTCCCGCGACATTTTCTTGAGCGGACTGGGTGTGACGCCGGTCGGCTTTCGCACGCCTTCTGGCGACTGGAGCGATGAAACGGCGCAATTGCTGCACGAGTTCGGCGTAATTTATTCCAGCTCGATGCGCGGTGACGACCGGCCTTACTTTCACACGACCTCCGGCAGCCGCGGCCTGGTCGAAATTCCTGGTCGTTGGGACATCGATGACTATACCGCTCTTGCCTACAGCGAGGAGCCTGATTTCCCGATCGGCCTCGACCGCATCTCAGGCTATGCCGACGTCCAGCGCAATTGGTGCGCCGAATTCGAGGGTTATCATCGCGAGGGGCTCTGCTGGACGACGATCCTTCATCCGAAGGTTTGCGCCAAGCCCGGCCGGCTGGCGATCCTCGAGGGCCTATTCAAGGCGATCACCGCCCATGGCGATTGTGTCTGGGCGACGCACTGCGCCGAAATCGCAAAATGGTGGATCGCACAACATCCGGAGAATGCCGCATGATGGGCGCAGTTGTTGAAGACTTCTGGCCACAAGGCAAGACATGCGCCGCAATCGTCTCCGTCATCTTCGACGATGGGCTCGATGCCGTCGCGCAGGCACCGGACTTGAAAGGGCGCAGCAAGAGCTTTTCCGTCTGGCAATATGGTGCGACGCGCGGCGTCGAGCGCCTTTGCAACGTATTTGCCGATGCTGGCGCGCGAACAAGTTGGTTCGTGCCGGGGATCGTCGCGCAGAACCACGAACAGCTGCTGCGCGATGTCGTGGCACCGCTGCATGAAATCGAGAGCCATGGCTGGAATTTTGAGCGCTACGATACCATGTCAGCAACCGAAGCCATTGATCTTCTGAGGCGTAGTCGCGACGCGTTGAATGCGATCGCATCGAACGAGGTCTCAGGCTTCCGGCTCCCGGCCGGCAACTGGCCGCGCCGTTTCGATCGCCTTCTAGTGGAGGCCGGCTATAGGTGGTCGGCATCGCTGAACGGTGACGATGTGCCCTATAGCCATTCTTCGTCGCTGGTTGAGATCCCGGTTCACATCGAACTGGAAGACCGGCCGTATTTCCAGTTCAATTTCACTCCGGCCTTCCCGAAGGGGCAAAGCCGCATTCCGTCGTATGAGGCAGTGCTGGGCAATTGGATCGCCGAGTTCGATGCCTACCGCAAATACGGCCTCTGCTACGTTATCCAGCTTCGGCCGGAATGGACCGGCACGCCCGGCCGGATCGCGCTCGTCGAAGCCTTGCTTGCCCATATCACGAGCTTCGATGACGTGTGGCTGGCGACGGCTGCGGACGTAGCCCGCTGGCACGCCGGCAAGGACACTGTCGTGCCCGGCGATCACCCGATCAACGTCTATGAAGCCTATGTCGATGAGGAGCGGGCCGGTGAGCGATAATCTGACACACGCCCTGGCCGAGCTTGCCTGCTCGACGAATTACGAAGCTTTTCCACCCGCGACCATCCACAAGGCGAAGCTTCATATTCTCGATACGCTGGGGGCTGCGATCGCCGGCTCGGCATCCCGCGAGACAGATGCCGTCGTCGCGATGCTGGGGATCCAGGCCGGGACCGGACATTCGCCGATTTGGGGGCGGCCGATTGCCTCCGACGCCAGGACGTCGGCTTTCGTCAACGGTGTTTCTGCCCATGCCTATGAGCTTGATGATAGCGGCGGCTGCGATCATTCCGGCGCCGTCGTCCTGCCTGCCGTGCTTGCCGCACTCGGCGACCGTAGCCAGCCGCTAAGTGGCCGCGAACTGCTGCGCGGCGTCCTGCTTGGTTATGAAGTCGGTCGGCGCGTTCTGGAAGCGGTCGGCGGCTATGAAGAGCACAATGGCCTCGGCTGGCATTCGACTGGGACTTGCGGTGCATTCGGCGCTGCTGCAGCCGTCGGCAGCATGTTGAATCTCGACGTGAATGCTATGGCCTCCGCTCTCGGCTCGGCCTGCTCTTTTGCCGGTGGCACCTGGGCCTTCATCCACAATGGCAGCTCGACCAAGAAGCTCCATGCCGGCCGGGCGGCCGAAGGCGGGCTGATGGCCGCCTATCTTGCAGGCCAAGGTTTTGAAGGCCCCGACAGTGTCTTCGAGCCGGAGCGCTGGGGCAGCTTTTTTGCGACATTCGGCGCCGGCAAGGGCGATCCGCAGGCGCTTCTCCGCGACTTCGGAGATTACTGGCGGCTCAATCGCTGTTCCATCAAGCCACATGCCACCTGCCGCGGCACGCATGCCGGGATCGATGCACTTGACCTGATGTTGCAAAACCATGGTCTTCAGTCTGCCGATATCGCCGCCATCGAGGTGGACATCAGTGGTTTCCAGTATGGCATGTGCGGCGGCAAGGTCATCCAGTCGCGTGCGCAGGCGCAGATGAGCCTGCCCTATGCGCTCGCAGCGCGGCTGCGTTACGGCAAGGTCTTTCTGGCCGAGCTGGAAGAGGCCGCCTGGTCGGCGGCTGAGATCGGCCCGTTGATGGACCGCATCACGGTGCGTATCGACCCCGCCATGAAGGATGAGGACGAGCCGGCGATCACTATCGTCACGACATCAGGCGAACGGCATCGGCTCGTCGTCGAGTTTCCGCTCGGCGGTCCGCAAAACCCGCTCTCCGATGAGCGGTTGATCGGCAAATATGCGGCGCTCGCCGGCATGGTGCTCCCGACAGCAAGGGTCGACGCCATCAGCGATTTCGTTCTCGACCTCGAAAACCAGACCGACACCCGCAGCCTGCTTGCACTGCTTCAATAGGGGATGCGTCCGGAGGAGGGCAGCATTCGTTCGAAAGGGAAGACCGCGATGAGAAATCAGAAAGAAGCCACATGGTCGCCGCTGTTCAAGGAGGCGGTCTCCAGGGATTTCGAAAGCTTTCACGAGTGCCTTGACCAGGACAAGCGCATCGCATTGCACGACGTCGCCGGATCGAAGGTCCATGCCGGGATGCTTGCCCGTGCCGGCATTCTGACTGCCGAGGACAATGCTCAGATCCAGAACGGCCTCGACCAGGTGGCTGAAGAAATGCGCTCCGGCACCTTCGAGTGGAAAAGGGAGCTCGAGGACGTTCATACCAATGTCGAGAACCGGTTGATCGCACTGATCGGCGATGCCGGCAAGAAGCTGCATACCGCGAGATCGCGTAACGATCAGGTCGCGACCGATATTCGCCTCTATGCCCGCGAGCAGCTGGATTTGTTGGCCGACGATCTGAAGACGCTAATCGGCGCCTTTGTCGATCTTGCCGAGAAACATGCCGATGCGATCATGCCCGGATTCACGCATCTGCAGGTGGCGCAGCCCGTTACTTTCGGTCATCATCTCATGGCCTATGTCGAAATGTTCCTGCGCGATCTCGACCGCGTCGGCGCAGCGCGGGAGCGGCTCAACGTTTCGCCGCTTGGTGCTGCGGCCCTTGCTGGAAGCGGCTATCCGATCGATCCCGAATACAGCGCCTCCGAGCTTGGTTTTGCCGCATCCTTTGCCAATTCGCTCGATGCCGTTTCCGACCGCGACTATGTCGTCGATGTCTGCAGCGCCGGCTCGATCATCATGGGGCACCTGTCGCGCTTCAGCGAGGAAGTGATCCTCTGGTGCACGCCGATGTTCGATTTCATCGAGGTGGGCGACCAATTCTGCACCGGTTCCTCGATCATGCCGCAGAAGCGCAATCCGGATCTTGCGGAACTGGTGCGTGGAAAGGCCGCTCGTGTCATGGGCAATCTGGCATTTTCGGCGGCGCTCATGAAAAGCCAGCCGCTTGCCTTCAACAAGGACCAGCAGGAATCGAAGCCGCCACTCACCGATACGCTCGAAACTGTGCGAGCGGCGGTCAGCGTCACGGCGCAGATGATCCCGACGATCACGGTCAAACACGCAAAAATGCTCGCCGCCGCCAACCAGGGCTATTCGACGGCAACCGATCTTGCCGATTACCTTGTCCGTGCGGGCTTGCCGTTTCGCGATGCGCACCACGCCGTTGCCGCGATCGTTGGCGCTGCTCGCGACAAGGCATTACCGACGCTCTCCGAACTCTCGCTTACCGACATGCAGGCCTTTGCGCCTGGTATTCGCGAGGATGTCTTCGAGGTGTTGACCGTTGAGGGCTCGGTCGCCAGCCGCGATCACAAGGGCGGCACGGCGCCGCGAAGGGTGAGAGAAGCTGTTCAGACGGTGCGCCGGGCGATCGGCTGAGAAGCGTCGGTTGCCATTCCATCCACATGCTTTAATGCTTGCTGTTTGAGACAGCAGCGGGAAGCCGGGTAGGGAATGGAGCCGAGGTTCGATCACAACAGACTGCCGCCGTTGCAGACGCTGCAGACCTTTTCCGTCGTCGCGGAAACGGGCAGCTTCACGGCGGCGGCCGCGGAGCTCAATCTCAGCCAGAGTGCGATCAGCCGGCAGGTGCAGCAGCTCGAGCATTATTTCGGCTGCAGCCTGTTCGAGCGTCATACGCGGAAGGTGGCGTTGACGGAGCGTGGCATGGCGCTGATCCCGATCGTCGATGGTCTGCTGGCGTCACTGAAGACCTCGTTCGAAGCAACGCGAACGACGGTACGATCTCTCACCATCCGCATGCCGCCGACCTTCGCACGCAAATGGTTCCTGCCGCGTCTGCCTGACCTTCACAGTCACCATGAGGACCTGAATATCAATATCGATACCGCCTGGTTCCTGCGGCCGACTTTTTCGGTCGGCGATATCGACATGCTCATCACGTATGGCAACGGCCATTGGCCCGGTATGGATGTGCTGCCGCTATTGCGTGAGCAACTGACGCCGATGTGCTCGCCTGAGTTTCTATCAAAACTCGGCGATCCGCCCGAGGTCAAAAACCTGCAGAACTGCGTTCTGTTGCACTCCAATCCGCGCCATAGTGACTGGACACTATGGCTGCAGGCCGAAGGCGCCTATTCGTTTCAGGCCTCGCGTCATCAGGTCTTCGACACGCAGGATTTCGCCATGACCGCGGCAGCGAGCGGCTATGGCGTGACGATGGGCGATCTCGTCTTCTCGCGGCAGGATCTTGAAAGCGGCGAGCTGGTCGCGCCATTCGAGCGGATCATCGACAGTGGCTACGGTTATTACGCGCTTTGGCCGGCAAGGACCGAAGCGCGCCAGAAAGTTCGTGCCTTTGCCGACTGGCTCGGTCACGCCTGCAAGGCGACTGCGGACGGTTTTGGCGACGATCGGACCTGACACGTAAACACGTAACATGCTTGCGATATCAGATGCTTGCCGCCAGCGCCTTCATCCAGATCGCAACAGCTGCCGCGCCACCGTCCTCGATTCCGATCGCTCTCTCGCCGAGATAACTCGCCCGGCCGAGCTTCGGTGCCATATCCGCCGTACGACGTGCCCCGTCGGCCGCCGCCGATGCCGCCTGTTTCCAAGCCTCTGCCGCAGGCGCATTGCTGTCGGTAATCTCAAGCGCTTGCAACGCCGGGTCAAGTGCATCGAGCATGGTTCGATCCCCCGGCTTGGCGCCGCCGATCTCGCTGATCGCCGCGATACCGATTGCGAAGGCGGCGCGAAAATCTTCGGCTGAAAAGCGATTGCTCTTGCTCAGATGGCGGCCGGCTCGCGTCAGTGCGATCGCATAGAAAGGCCCGGAGCTTCCAGCGATTGCCCGTCGCAATGCATTGCCGATCGCAACCAGTGCATTGGCGGGATTGATCCAGGCGCTTTCGGGCAAGGCACGAATGGCTTCGGCGCCGCGGAGCATGCTTGCCCCAAGATCGCCGTCGCCCGCCTTGCTGTCGAGATCAGTCAGATGAGCTTCCGCCGCTGCGAGCGCGTCGCTGACGGCAAGACCGATGCGGCGCAGCTCACGAGGATCGAACCGGCCGGTATCGCCGAGCGGCGCCTCGTTCGCCGGCATCTTCGGGGCTTGAACGATGCGCGGCACGTCCTCTATCAAACCACCTCTTGGCCAGGCCGTCGCGGAGGTTTCCGCATCCAGCAGCGCGGTATCGCCATCCTCCAGCTTAAGGAGAGAAATCGAGCAACCAGGCATTTCAAGCGCCGTCAGGAAATTACCGCTCCAGGCCCGTTTGATCCTGAGGCCGCGCGAGCGCAACGCCGTGACTGCGCCGCGGGCGACAACCGCCAACTCCATCGGCGGTGTCGCACCGAGACCGTTGACGAGCAATGCGACACTGGAACCTGGTGCAAGCTTCATGTCCTTGGCGATCTGATCCACGATCCGGTCGGTGATGGCGTCGGCGGGCAGAAGTCTCGTACGTTCGACCCCCTTTTCGCCATGAATGCCGAGCCCAAGCTCGATCTCGTCCTCAGCCAGAGCAAAGCCGGCTTTGCCGGCCGCCGGCACGATGCAGGCGCCGAGTGCAACACCCATGGTGCCGAGACGGGAGGCCGCGGACCGGGCGGTGGCGGCTACATCCTTCAGGCTCTTGCCGCTTGCTGCGGCGGCACCCGCAATCTTGTGCACCAGCACCGTCCCAGCGATACCGCGCCGTCGCTCACGTGGCACGAGGCTGGAAAGAGCCACATCGTCGGCGACGACAACGACGTCGGTCGGAATGCCCTCGACGGTCGCCAATTCGGCGGCAAGACCGAAGTTCAGGCGGTCGCCGGTATAATTCTTGACGATCAGAAGCGCGCCCGCCGGCCCCGCGCTGGCACGGATGGCGGTAAGAACCGCATCGACACTCGGTGAGGTGAAGACCTCTCCGGTAACGGCTGCTGTGAGCATGCCCGGTCCGACATAGCCCGCATGGGCAGGCTCGTGCCCGGCGCCGCCGCCCGAGATCAGCGCCACGGGCCGTTCGGCGGCTGCAGGAAGGTCTGAACGAACGACGACATTCTCGGTGTCCAGCAAGGCGAGGGCAGGTGAAAGGGCGACGAGGCCCTCAAGCATTTCCCGCACGACATCGGCGGGCCTGTTGATAAGCTTCTTCATGATCCTTCCCTCCTACATCCACGAAACGTTTTCAAACGACCAGCTCGGCCGGCTTAGACAAGGAGAGCCGGGCGCGCGGCCCCACCGAGGGTCGCAGGCAGCATATCACAGCCACTATTCATGCCATCAACCGACAGGGAAAATCACCCAGTGCGGCGAATGTGCCCCGCCTGTCTTGAACCTTGTTACGGAGTGAGTTCTTCGCCCAGTACTTCGGCCTTCCTGACGAGTTCGGCGACCGAGCGAGCCTCCATTTTTCGCATGACGTTGCCGCGATGCAGCTTCACGGTCACTTCGCTGATCCCGAGTTCGTGGGCGATCTGCTTGTTCATCAATCCCTTGACCACGGCTTTCATGACTTCGCGCTCACGCGGGGTCAAGTGTTCCGCAAGGGCGACTATTGCCTCGCTTTGCGCGCTTAGACGCCTGTGCGCGGCATCGCGCTCCAGCGCTGCTGCAACCGCATCGAGGACATCCTGATCCTTGAATGGTTTGGTGAGGAAATCGACCGCTCCGGCCTTCATCGCGCGGACACTCATCGGGATGTCTCCATATCCGGTCATGAAGACGATCGGCATCTTGCTGCCGAGACGCTCCAAATGCACCTGGAAATCCAGACCGCTGACGCCAGGTAGCCGCACATCGAGAAGGATGCATCCCGGCCGGTTGAAGTTCACTGCCTGCATGAGTGCCGGGGCGCTTTCGAAGGCCTCAACTTCGAACTTCATCGAACGGAACAGATCAATCAGCGCCTCGCGCATCGACAAGTCGTCGTCAACGATGAAGATGATTGGAGCAGACGGCACTGTCGGCGACTTGCGTGTGTCAGGCATGTTCCATCTCCGGCTTCATCGGGAGGCGTATCTGAAAGATTGCACCGCCTTCGGGATGATTCGTACCATCAAGCATTCCGCCCCGCGCCTCAAGCGTGCTGCGGCATATGGAAAGACCCATGCCCATGCCCTTTGCCTTGGTCGTGAAGAACGGCGAGAACAGCTTATCCTTCGCGTCTGGATCGATGCCCGGTCCGGTGTCGCGAACGACGATGGAGACATGATCGCAATCCTCAAGTTCTGATAGGATCGTGACGATCCGTTCGCGGCTCCCCGCCTCCTCCATGGCTTGGATGGCATTGGTGATCAGGTTGATCAACACTTGCTGGAGTTCGATTTTCACGGTCGAAACGGGTGGCAACTTCGCACCATGCGCGAAACGCGCTTCCGTTCTGCTCCGCTGAAGCTCGTGTTCCATCAAGCCTATCGTTTCCTCGATCAGCTCATCGATATCGACAATTTCCAGCTTGTTGGTCGACGGAGCAAGCAGGCTGCGGGCATTGTGGATGATTTCGCTTGCCCGCTGGCTGTCGCGGACCATCCTTTCCGCCGAGCGTCGCGCGGCGGATAGATCCGGCGGTTTGCGGTCGAGCCATCGCAACAGGGTTTGCGCGTTGACCACGTTTGCGCCGAGCGGCTGATTGAGTTCATGGGCAAGAGAAGCGGACATGGCGCCGACCGTTGCGGCCTTCGCTGCCTTCGTCAACTCCGCCTGTGCTTCAACCCGGGCCTTGAGCGCCATTTCGCGCTGCGTATTGTCGACCATGCTGACGACGACGCGATTGAAAGCAGCCGGGTCCTCCGGAAGGTTGATGCTTATCAGCACAAGCTTTTCTTCGCCGCTATCGGTTCGCAGCCTGACGTTTCCTTCGAAGATTCTTTTCCCGTCCATGATCGCCTGAAGCATATCGATCAGTGTCTGGCGTTCGGTATGGACGGCGGCACGCAGGACATTGATGGCGGAGGACCGGGAGCCGAGCAACTCGCTTGCCGCTTCATTGGCTGCGACGACCCTGATCAGGCCCAGGCAATCGTCCAGAAAACGCGGGTTGCTTCCGGCGTAAGCCCCTATGTTTGTAACGCCCCGGATGCGAATGATGCTCAGGTAGTTGTATAGTTTCGAATAGTCCCGTTCCCAGAGCGCGACGCGCGTACAGTCGAAAATAGAACGATACCGCGCCTCGCTTTTCTTAAGGGCGGAGTTGGTCGAAAGCAGGCCGAGGCGAGCCGTTTCCGTCTTCAGCAGCAGCATGGTCGTGACGATCAATGCAGCCAACGCGCCGAAGAGGCGGATTGTCGATTGAAGATCCACGTCCGCGCCATGGGCGATGGCATAGGAAACATGGGTCATGACATAGGAGAGAACGGTCAGAAAGGCGCAGCCGATTGCCGCGAGCAACAGGCCGACGCGCGTCATTGCCTGAGCGGCGAGAAGCATGCTGACGACATAGAAAATCGCTATGGCGCCTTCTATGTCGGTGTAGGTGTCGATGTAGAATACGAAGATCGCAAGCGCAATGGCGGCAAAGCCGAAGGCCGCATTATAGCGGCCTCCAGGGTCGTGTGCGCGAAATAGCAGCGGTGCTCTCATCATGTTCTTACAGCCTGTTCGCTCCCAAGCCTATGCCTTTGCTGGCGCCTTTGAACCTATCCATAGGTGTAATGGCGGCAAGTGACGGCGACGATAACGTCGAGGCATGGGGTCGTCCAGCAGTCGCTTTTATCTGCCGGCGGCCGCGCACCGAATGGGCGCGCGGTAGAGCGATTAGGTCTGGCTCTGCTTGTGGGAAGCACCGGTACGAATTGGTGTCGTAGCCGGGACGAAAGAGACGTGACCGCTGCTTTGAAACTGCGCCCAATAGCCGAGCGCCATGAATATTGCACCACCGATCAGGTTGCCGAGCGTGACCCAGATGAGGTTGTGGACGGCACCGGCAAGCGTGATGTTGGCGGGGTGATCGCCAAGCAGAGCCATCGAGAAGGTGAACATGTTGGCGACCGAATGTTCGTAGCCGGCGGCAACGAAAATGGTGATCGGCCAGAAGATCAGCATGATCTTGGCTGCTGCGTTATCAGTGCGTCCCGCCATCCAGATCGCCAGGCAGACGAGCCAATTGCACAGGATGCCGCGGGCAAAGAGAGCAAGAGAGCTTGCCGACATCTTGGCGGAGACGACTGCGAAAAACTCCTGACTGCCGTCGCCGAGTAGTACCCCGCCGCCGGCAAGATGAAAGAGACCGGCGAGCACCACGGCGCCGATCAGATTGCCGACCCAGGCGGCGACCCAGACGAGAATCATGTCCACAACCCCGGCCCTCCGTGTCAGAACGGCAAGCGGCATGTACATTGCGGTTCCGGTAAAGAGCTCGGAACCGGCAAAAACGACGATCGTCAAGGCTGACGAAAATACGGCTCCCATGATCAGATGGGCCCATGCGGGGTCGACATGCGCGCCGGCGGTAAACATGATGATGTCGCCAAAGCCGATATAGGCACCCGCCATCGCCGCGCCGATGAGGAAGGCGAATAGCTGTGTGCGCACGATGTGGGCTTTATGCTCGCCCGACGTGGCAAAATTGACAATGGAATCCTGATACATACGAGATCCTCGCATAATGCCCGGATTGAACCGGGGACGTGCCGAATAATGCACGCAGGCTAGCCGCATGGGATGTCGTACTGAATCATACTTAGGTGTAGGTCGGCACACGCCGGTCGAGCAACAACCCGTCCGGCGTCCAAAGATGCGTGCGATAGGCGGGCGGCCCTGATTGGCAACGCCAAATCGATGTCCTGGCGTAGGCCTGACTGCCTGACGTCGCCCTCATTCGAGGCGACTTAGGCGCAGGCCCGGCACTCGCCTCCCTTGATGCGCGGAAAATCGTAGGCATTGACCTTCGATGTCATGTAGCCGGCCCCGACCAGGGCTTCAGCCAGCTTGATCGCGGCCGTTACGCCGTCGATGACCGGAACGCCGGTTGCCGCCTGCAGCCGATCGCAAAGGGAGGACATGCCGGCGCAGCCAAGAATGATGGCTTCGGCGCGATCGTCCTTTTTGGCCTTCTCGATTTCATCGATCAGCAGGCGTTCCGCTTCGACCGGGTCTTCTTCCAATCCAAGGACCGGCAGGTCGATGGCGCGGACATTGCGGCAATGACGTTCGGCGCCATAATCGCTGACAAGATCCTCGATGATTGGAATGGAGCGGGGCAGGGTGGTGATGATCGAGAACCTACGGCTGATCGTCATCGCGACCTGGACGGCCGCCTGGCAAATGCCGATGACCGGGCCGCGCGCCACTTCACGCGCGGCATGCAGGCCCGGGTCGTCGAAACAGGCGAGGACATAGGCGTCGACCCCGAGGACTTCCCCCTTGCGGATTTCCGCAAGCATGCCCGGCATGGCGGCCGCCTCGTCGGCACTGCCTTCGATGCTGACGGGTGTGTCGCTCGGATTGACCGCGGAGACCTCCGTCTCGACTTGCTTGACGCGAAGGGCGCTATCCAGCGCCTGCGCCGTCATGGACGCCGTGGAGTTCGGATTGATGAGACGTATGTGCATTGCGGCGGGACCTTTCATCGATCCTTGTCTTGCGGCGTGAGAAAATCACCGATGGGCGGGGCCTTGAGGACGAACTGACGATCCGAGACGATGTAGTTGTCGGCGTGCAAACGGGCTATCGGCTGGTAGTTTTCGGGGTCGACATAATGTCCAGCCTCGTCGAGGCAATTGCGGCGCACATGCATGTGGACGACTTCGCCAAGCACGAGGGTGCGGCGCGGATAGTCGATCAGCCGTTCGACCTTGCATTCGAAGACGCAAGGGGATTCGGCGGCATAGGCGGCATCGATCTTGCGGCAGGGAGTGGCTGTTAGCCCGGCCATTGCGAGTTCGTCGATCTCGCTGTCGAATCCGAGACCACAGACCAGCATCTGCTGCGAGATCGGCATATCGACCATGTTGATCGCAAATTCCTGCGTTCGGCGGATATTGGCGACGGTATCCTTTTCCTCGCCGCTTAGCCTTGGTTGTATGCCCAGGATGACGATCGGCGGGTCGTGCGAGAAGACGTTGAAGAAGCTCATCGGCGCGGCATTGTTGTGCCCGGCCGGCGAACGCGTCGTCACCAGAGCGATCGGGCGAGGCCCGACGAAGTTCGTCAAAAGCCGATAACGGCTCTGAGGCTCAAGCTCGGCAAAGTCGAATTCCATCGCGTGATCCGTGTGTCAATTTATGATTGACAATATCATTTCATATTGTCAACAATGCTGCAATCAAAATCCAATTGTTGTGATTGACTTTTTCCTTCGCATCACGCTTCTCTAGCCTTAACGAGGAGTGCAACTCATGACCGATCAAAACGGGACCTCCGTTGAGCAGATTGTCGAGAAGGTCTGGCTGTCCATCGCGGAAAGAAGGCTGAGACCCGGCGTTCAGCTCAAGGAAGAGCAGATGGCCGCGATCTTCCATGTCAGCCGCGCGCGCATCCGCCAGGCGCTGTCGACATTGCAGCGCGATGGGCTTGTCATGATCATTCCCAACCGTGGCGCCTTTGTCTCGAAGCCTTCCGTCGAAGAAGCCCGGGATGTGTTTTTCGTCCGCCGCACGGTCGAGCGTTGCGTCGTAGAGCGGCTCTGCAAGGGCATCTCCAAGGCTGATGTGAAGCGTTTGCGCGACCATGTTGCCAAGGAGCGCATCGCCAATACGGATGATGTCACCACCGACATCATCAAGCTCTCCGGCGGCTTCCATCTGCTGCTGGCGGAAACCGTCGGCTCGGACTTTCTGTTTTCGACGATGCGCGATCTGATCGCTCGTTCCTCCCTGATCACAGCCGTTTATCGCAATACCAACCGCTTCAATTGCGGCCCGGACGAGCATGCCGAGATCGTCGAGGCTATTGTCAGCAATGATGTACACAAGGCGACGCATCTCATGGCGCATCACCTTGAACACGTCGAATCGGAACTCGATCTGACTGAGATCCGTGACCTTTCCCACGACCTGCGTGCGGCGCTCGCCTGAGGCCGCCGCAGGCGATCTTCCTTATTCGTCATCCACCAGATGGCATGCAATCCGCGTTCCGTTCGACAATGTTCGAACCGCCGGCACCTCGGCCGAACATCTGATCGTTGCCAGCGGGCATCGTGGATGGAAAGCGCAACCCGAAGGGGGCTTGAGCGGGCTCGGTACTTCGCCACCGGCCAGTTCACGATCGCGCCTTGGCGCATCGATGTTCGGGATGGTTTCCAGAAGCAGCTGGGTGTAGGGATGGCGCGGGCGTGCAAATAGCGCCTCCGTCTCTCCTTCCTCGACAATCCGGCCTAGATACATCACCGCGATCCGATCCGACATGTGGCGGACGACGCTCATATCGTGGCTGATGAAGAGATAGGTGAGGCCCAGCTCGTCCTGCAGCCGTCGCATCAGGTTCAGGACCTGTGCCTGCACGGAAACGTCAAGCGCGGAGGTAGGCTCGTCGCAGACAAGAAATTCCGGCTCGCTTGCAAGCGCACGGGCAATCGAGATGCGCTGGCGCTGGCCGCCGGAGAACTCGTGCGGGAATTTCTCGCCGTCCGAAACCGAAAGTCCGACAGTCAGCAACAGTTCCTCGACCCGCTCGATGATTTCCTTCGCCGAGTTGCGTAGCTTCAGTTCGCGCAGCGGCTCGGCGATGATGTTCTTGACCCGCCAGCGCGGATTGAGGGAAGCATAGGGGTCCTGAAAGATCATCTGGGCTGACAGCGGCGTGCCGCCGCGCCCCGGCGCGAAGCGGATCTCGCCGCTTGTCGGCTTGTAGAGGCCTGTCACCAGTCGTGCGACGGTGGATTTGCCGCAGCCGCTTTCGCCGACGATGCTGAGACAGCCCCCGGCCGGAACCGCAAAACTGATCTCGTTGACCGCCTGCAGGAACTGACGCGGCTTGCGCTCGACCACCCGGTTGAGCCAGGGGGCGGAGACGTCGAAGGTCTTGACCAGCCCGTCGACGGCCAAGGCGGGGGTCTTTTCGGACGATAGGGTCATGCGGTGCCTCCCGCGTTGAGCCAGCAGGCGCTTGCGCCGTCGGCAGTCGAGATCAGTTCCGGCCGCTCGCGCAGGCAGCGCGGGCCGGTGGACCTGCAGCGCGGATTGAAGGCGCAACCGTTCGGAATGGCGTCCAGCCGAGGCATTGAGCCGTCGATCTGGTTCAGCTTCTCGACGCGGGCGCCGAGCGAGGGAATGGAGGCCATCAGCCCTTGTGTATAGGGATGGCGCGGCGCGTGCAGCACCTGCTCCACCGAGCCGATCTCGATCAGACGACCGGCATACATGACGGCGACGCGGTCCGCGGCCTCGGCAATGACGCCCATATCGTGCGTCACCAGCATGACGGCTGCCTGCTTCTCTTTGCAGAGCCTGCGAAGCAGCGAAATGATCTGCGCCTGGATCGAGACATCGAGCGCCGTTGTCGGCTCGTCCGCGATGATCAACTTCGGCGAGGCTGCGAGCGCAAGTGCGATGACGACGCGTTGGCGCATGCCGCCGGAGAACTGATGCGGATAGTGATTGACCCGTTCGTCCGGCGAAGGGATGCCAACATCGCGCAGCAGCTGGACGGCGCGGGCACGTGCTTCGACCTTGCCGAGCGGCAGATGCTGCCGGATCGTTTCCGTCAATTGTGCTCCGACCGTGAAAAGCGGGTTCAGCGAGGTGAGCGGGTCCTGGAAGATCGCGCCGATCTCGCGGCCGCGAATATGCTGCATTGCCCGGTCGTCGAGAGTATCGATCCGCCGGTTGCCGAGCCAGATTTCGCCGCCGGCGATGCGGCCGGGACGCTCGAGCAGACCCTGGATGGCAAGCCCGGTCATCGACTTGCCCGCGCCGGATTCGCCGACGACACCAAGGATCTCGCCCGGGCGGATGGTAAGGCTGACATCCGACAGCGCCGTGACCGTGCCGCGGCGGTTCGGAAATTCCACCTTGAGGTTTCGAACGTCGATAACCGGCTGCTGTGCCTCAACCATGGTCTGCCTCGATCGGATAGCTGGGCGGGAAGATGTCGGAAACAGGCGGGTGGTTCCAACTGCGCTCGGGATATTTGGCGATCAGCCGGTCATATTGCGCCTGTGCCTGCTCGCGTGCCTTGTCCATGTCGAAGTTCGCCAGCTGGCGATCCAGCATCGAGAGGCGGCCATCGACGAAGACCGCGCGGGTTGCCTTGCCTGAACCGCCGGTTACGAGGGTCGTGATCGGATCGACCGATGGTGCCATGATCGCGTCGCCGAGATCGAAGACGGCGATGTCGGCGCGTGCGCCAGGCGAAAGATGCCCAAGATCGGAGCGGCCGAGCGCGCGGGCGCCGCCAAGCGTGGCCGCGTCGAAGAGATCGGCACTGCGTACCTTGTCGGGCGCGTGATCGTTGATGCGGCAGGTGATGAGGCCGACGAGCAGGTTCATCAGCATATCGGGCGGCGACGTATCCGTTCCCATGGCGATATTGATGCCCTGCCGGCGGCATTTCGAGAAAGAGTTGAGCGTCGAGCCGCTGCGTGCTGAGACGAGCGGACAGTGAACGATGGAAACGCCGTGCTCGGCGTAAAGCCCAAGATCCTCCTCGGTCGCGTTGGTGGCATGCGGCGCGATCAGCCGCTCGCTCAAGAGCTTGTTCTTGGCAAGCCAGACGGGCGCCGTCGAACCGTGCAGCCTCCGTACGGTGTCCACCTCCATTGTGCCCTGCGCCATATGCAGGCGGAACTTGCAGCAGAGATCCTGCGCAGCCGCATCGGTGCGTTGCAGGAGGGCAAGGGTCGACGTCTCGACGCGATCGGGCGCCAGCATGCCGCGCACCAGATCCCCATGCGCACCTTGCTGCCGCTCGATGTAGGTGATGGCGTCCCTCAGGCCCTGGAACCCGCGCTCTTCATCGAATACGGGCACCATCTTGCCCGGCGTCTCCAGCACCATGCCGCCGGAACGATAGGCGGGGCTGAGATAGACGCGCAAGCCGAGATCACCGGCAGCTTCCGCCGCCGCATCGAATTCGGCGACGGTCTCGCCCCATTCGCGATAGAAGAGCGATGCGATGGGCGCTGCGGTCGTAATGCCGTTCAACAACAGCTGGCCGAAAGCAAAGCGCTTCTGGAAGGCCAATTCTTGCTGTGAATACATCTCGTAGGGGCCTGCCTCCACATAGGAGCGCGGCCAGACGCGGCCTTTGGCCCAGCCGGGATGGTTGTCGATGCCGAGGATCGTCGTGTCGAGATCGGAAAGCGCATCGAGGTCGATCAGGCCTGGGCTGATGAGAGCGTTGCCGAAATCGATGCGGCGCGCCACCTTGCCGGGGAAGTTATGGCCGACGAAAAGAATGGCGCCATTCTCAAAGACGACCTGACCGTTACGCAGCAGCGTGTGACCGTCATCCTTATGGCCGACCACCCAGCTCGCCGTCACCAGGGTCCGGCCTTCCGGCCGGCACCCGAGTGAAAGATCAGCGAAATCCCCCGCCATCATGGCATCTCCACCACGGCCTGGCCCTGGCGGGCGACCACACGGCCACGCTTCACGACCAGCGGGCGCGGTGCGACCTCGACCACGGCATGCGCCAGCGTCTGACCGACCAGCAGGGTGAGATCGGCATCGCAACCGACCTTCAGCCCATAATTCTCAAGCTCCATGACGTCGGCACCGCCCTGCGAGACGATGTGCAGTACATGTTCCAGATCGCGGTCCGACCGCAGGCCATTCTTCATGCCGATGATCTGTGCGCGATCGAGCATATCGGGCTGGCCCCACGGACCCCAGGTGTCGCGGATACCGTCGCAACCACCGGCAACGCGCACGCCTGCTTCCTTGAGGCGCATGATAGAAGGCACGGCCGCTGAAGGCGCGCCGGTCGTCACGATCGCCACGTCGAGCTTGGCGATCTCGTCGATCAGCTTGCCGACGCGCAGATAGTCGTTCATGCCGAGCGCGAAGGCGTGGCTGATGGCGACCTTGCCCTGCATGCCGTTGGCGCGGATGCGCTCGAACATCAGCTCCATCGTGAAGGCGCCGAGTTCGCCGGCTTCATGCAGATGGATGTCGATTGCAACGCCGTGCTTGGTGGCAAGGGCAAACAGGATATCGAGCTGGCCCTTGGGATCGCGGTCGATGCCGCAGGGGTCGATACCGCCGAGTACTTCGCATCCCCGGCGCAGCGCTTCGTCAAGCAACTCCACCGTGCCCGGCATGACCATGACGCCGGATTGCGGGAAAGCGACGATCTCGATATCGATAATGCCCCGGAGCTTCTCTTTTGTTTCCCATACGCCCTCGACCAATCGCAAGCCGTGGGTTGGGTCGATATCGACATGGCTGCGAATGTGGCTGGCCCCATGCGCTGCAAGACCGATTGCATGGCGCATGGACTGGCGATGCGGGTCGATGCCGATTTCCAGGCGATGCTCGCGTTCGAAGTCGATGCGCTCGCGCAAGATCGCGGCGCGGTTGTTCACATGCCACGGCATGCCCCAAGTGGTCTTGTCGAGATGAGTATGGGCGTCGATCAGGCCCGGCGCCGCAATGGCATTCCCACCGTCTTCGACGGCCATGCCCGGCTCGGCCTCGAACTTTCCGAAGCCGGCAATCTTCCCGTCGCGGATCAAGATGTCGCAGGTTTCGCCAGCCATGGGCCGGACATTGCGCAGCAGAAGATTGGTCATGAACTTACCTCAGTTTCGGATTGAGAGCGTCGCGCAGCCAGTCGCCGAGCAGATTGACGGCGACGACGAGCAGACAGAGTTGAATGACGGGGAACAGCACGATCCACCAGGAACCGGCAAACAGGAACTGGTTGCCGATGCGGATGAGCGTGCCGAGCGATGGCTGGCTCGGCGGCATGCCGATACCAAGGAAGGAGAGTGTCGCCTCGGTCAGGATCGCCATGCCGAAGTTGAGCGTCGCTGCGACCATGATCGGCGTCAACGTGTTGGGCAGGATGTGCTTGGCCATGATGCGGCGCGCCGGCACGCCGATTAGCCTCGCCGCCTGCACATAGTCCTTGCCGGCTTCGACGATCGCCTGCGCCCGCACCGTGCGGGCATATTGCACCCAGCTCGATAGCGCGATCGCAAAGACGAGAACGGCTGACGCGCCGATTTCACGCAGGTTCTCCGGCAGCATCTGTCGTACGACGGTGGAGACGAGAATGGCGACGAGGATGGTGGGGATGGAGAGCATGACATCGCCGATGCGCATCAGCAGATTGTCGATGAAGCCGCCGAAGAAGCCGGCAACCAGGCCGGCGATCATGCCGATCGCCAGCGATAGCGCAACCGAGGCAATGCCGATGACGATCGAGATGCGCGTGCCATAGAGAATGGCCGACAGCATGTCGCGCCCTTGCGTATCTGTGCCGAGCAGATAGGGCATTTCGCCGCCATCTCGCCAGATCGGCGGCAATTCGGCCTTCCACATGTCGAGCTGCGCCCCGTCATAGGGGTTCTGCGGCGCGATCAGCGGCGCGAAGACGGCGGTCAGGATCAAGATTGCAAGCACGACGGCACCGATGATCGCTGCCTTGCTATGCGTGAAGGACCACCAGAGATCGCTGTTGCGAAGGCGCTTGAAGAGCGGCGGACGCGAGGGCTTTTCCGGCTTCGAAATGTCTGAGAGTTCCATGGTCATCGAGCGGCTCCTGGTTTCGATCAGCGTGCGGTGCGCAGGCGGGGATCGATCACCGCATAGGCGATGTCCACCAACGTGTTGAGAACGACAAAGATGAAGGAGATGATGCAGAGATAGGCCGCCATCACGGGAATATCGAGGAAGGTGACGGCCTGGATGAAGAGCATGCCCATGCCGGGCCACTGGAACACGGTTTCGGTGATCAACGCAAAGGCGATCAGCGCGCCGACATTCATCGCCGTCATGGTGACGACCGGCATCAGACAGTTGCGCAGGGCATGGCGGAAATAGATACGCCAGCGTGGAATGCCGCGGGCGCGGGCGAATTTTACGTAGTCGGAGCGCAGCACTTCCAGCATTTCGGCCCGCACCAGGCGCATGACCAGCGTGATCTGATAGAGCGAGAGCGCGATCGATGGCAGGATCAGTGCCGCGCGACCCGACGGCGTCAGGAAGCCGGTGGACCACCAGCCGATCTGCACCACATCGCCGCGCCCGAAGGCGGGCAGCCAGCCCAAGCTTACGGAGAAGGCGAGGATGAGCAGGATGCCGACGACGAAGCTTGGCAGGGATACCCCGATGATCGACAGGAACTGCAGCCCCTCGGTATACCATTTACCGCGCTTGATGGCCGTGAGCACGCCGAGAGGAATGCCCGCGATAAGCGAGATCAGCGTTGCGACGAAGACGAGTTCCAGCGTGGCCGGGAAGCGTTCGGCGATCAGTGGCAGCACCTTCTGACCATTACGATAGGAGACGCCGAAATTGCCTTCCGCTGCATTGACGACGAAGCGGATATATTGGGTCGGCAGACTGTCGTTGAGGCCGAGCTTCTCGCGCAATGCGGCGCGATCCGCCTGCGAGGTCTGCTCGCCCACCATCAACTCCACAGGGTCACCGGCAAGCCGGAAGATCAGGAATGCCAGAAGCGCGACGGCAAGCATCACCAGGATTGCATTCCCGAGGCGCTTGATGATGAAAACCAGCATGAGACCCTCTCAGCTTCGCTTCGTCCTTCGGCAAATATGCGCACGAAGGAGTTGGCGAAATTTCCTTGGGGGATCAAGAAAGAACGGCTGCAGCGCTATTGCGCAAAACCCTGTTGCTTCGAGCCGCGAGAATGCGCGCTACCGGCAACAGATGTCGTTCGCTGCGAGCAAACCTCCCTCACTCCCTGTGCGCCATTAGCGCAGAAATTTCGAATTTGTCAACGCGATTGTCGACAATATTAGCTGCACAATGTTGTCGAACTGGCTCTTCCGCAAACTGACCGATGGAGATTCGGCCATAGGCAGCATCGCTTCGCGAGGACTCAACTGCGGCAGGCATCCGTATCGTAAGCAGGAGGGTTGCGGCCTTCTTATCGAGGAATGCCGACTCAAAGAAAAAGCGCCTCGCAATCTGCGAAGCGCTCTTTTCGTCGTTCGGCAAAAGGATGCGGCGACGACTATTCCGCCATCTGCGTCAGCCACAGGCGCGGCTTGTTGTCGGCGCGGAAATCGATGCTCTTGACCTTCTTCAGCACGGCCCAGGCGATCGGCTGCTGATGCAGCGGGATGAGCATTGCCTGGTCCTTGGCGATCTTGAGAGCCTGTGCCTCGAGAGCCAAGCGCTTCTCGTTGTCCGGCTCCTGCGCTGCCTGTGCCACCAATTTGTCGAGGTCGGGGTTCGACCAGCCGCCATAGTTGGAGACGCCCATGGCGCCATTGCGCGTCGACAGGACCTGCGAGAGGAGAGAATAGGCATCGAGCGTCGGTTCGTTCGCCCAGCTCAGATTGAAGACATCGGCCTTGCCGTTGCTGCGCTTGGCCGTTTGTACCGCACGCGGAGCGATGTCGATGCTCGGCTGGAAACCGCCGCGCTTCAGCATGTTGGCAACGCCAGAGCAGATATCCTCTTCGTTGATGCTCTCGTCGTTCATGCACATGTAGGTGAAGGCGAGGTTTTTTTGGCCGGCTTCGTCCAGAAGCTTCTGTGCCAGCTTCGGATCGGCCTGGTTGTAGGTGTCGAGATCCTTGACGTAGCCGGAGATCTCGGGGGCGATGAGCGAGCCGGAAGGCCGGGCCAGACCGCGCATCACCTTCTTGTTGATCAGGTCACGGTCGATGGATGCCTCGAAGGCTTGTCGAACGCGCAAGTCATTGAAGGGATTGGGGCGCCCATCCTCAAGCTTGTCCTTGCGGTTGAAGGCGATGAAGACGGTGCGCAATTCCGTGCGCTTCTTCACGATGATATCAGGCATGGATTCCAGGCGCGGCAGATCCTGGATCGGCGCGGAATCGATGAAGTCGATTTCGCCGGAGAGAAGTGCTGCGACACGCGTTGCAGCCGAGGCGATCGGCACAAACTCGATCCGGTCGAGATTATGCTTCTTCTGGTCCCACCAGCCGGGATTGGCAACGAGGACCGTCTTGCTGTCGGGCACGCGGCTTTCGAGCTTGAACGGGCCGGTGCCGTTGGTATGCATGGTCGTGAAGCCTTCGACCTTCGAAGCGATATCGGTCGGCTTCTCGCTATCATTGTCCTTCAGCCATTGGGCGTTGAACATGAAGATGTTGGTGATGTCGTTCAGGAAAAGCGAGGTCGGCGCGGAAACTTCGATGTCGACCGTGTGGTCGTCGACTTTCTGGACGCCGACATAAAGCGGGATGTTGCCGCGCAGCGGCGATGAAGGGTCGGCGGCGCGCTTGAACGACGCCACGACATCATCGGCGGTAAAGTCCGCGCCATTGTGGAACTTCACGCCCTGTCGCAGCGTGAAGCGCCAGTGCTTGTTGTCTATCAGCTTCCAGTCAGTGGCAAGCGCCGGCTCGATCTTGAAGTTCGCATCGTAGCGAACGAGCCCCTCATAGATGTGATTGAGGAAAGCGAGGTTAGAGGTGGACGGGACCGAATCCGGGTCCAGTGAATAGATATCCGCCCGGCTGCCCCAGCGCAGTGTGGCGGCGTCGGCGGGCGCCGCGATGGCTGCGGCTGCCAATGCGGCAATGACGATCTGTTTGAAACGAAGCATCTGTTCCTCCCCTTCGTTATTTGATGGGCCTAAGTCCCAATTTGCTCGGAGTATCGGCGGAGCTTTTCCTATTGTCAATTAAATTGTCGACAATTATCGTATCCAAAATTCAACGAGATCGGCGCCACTTTGGCTGCGGCAACGAGGGAGGGAAAGGTGGAGGGCTTGCTACTTGTGCATGGGACGATCGTCACGGTCGATGGAGAACGTCGCATCATAGAGGATGGTGCTTTGGCGATCTCGGCAGACAGGATCGTTGATATCGGTGCGGCTGAGGAACTGATGCCGCGTCATTCAGACAAGAAGGTGATCGACTGTCGCGGGAAATTGATTATCCCTGGCTTAATCGATGCCCACGGCCACGCCGGTCATGCGCTTATCCGCAGCATTGCCGCCGATACCAACGGCCTATGGATGCGCGTGGTCACGCCGACCTATTATCACTTTATCACGCGCGACTTCTGGTATGCGGATGGGCTTGTGTCGGGGCTTGAGCGGCTGCGCGCCGGCGTGACGACGGGTGCCAGCATCATCACCTCTATGCCCCGCAGCGACGATCCCGTCTTTGCCATCAACCATGCGCGCGCCTACACCGAGATCGGCCTGCGCGAGATCGTCTGCGTCGGCCCTTCCGGGCTGCCCTGGCCGCATCCCGTCACGCGATGGGAAAGCGGCAGGCCGGAGCGCCGCAACGTTACCTTCGAGCAGATGATCGAAGGCTCGGAAACCGTGATCGAGGCGCTTGATGGCAGCGCGGGCGGACGCATCAAGGTGTTCCTCACTCCCTTTACCATCGTTCCGTCCGTCGAGCCCTCGAATGCCTCGACCCCGGACCAAGCCGTGAACCTAACGAAAGACGATCGGCTGCAGGCACGCAGGGTTCGGGAGACGGCGCACAAATGGAACGTGCGCATCCATTCCGACGCCTTTGCCGGGCAGATCCGCATGGCATTCCAGGACAAGGAAAACGCGCTTCTCGGGCCTGATATTCATCTACAGCATTGCTGGGGCATCTCGCATGAGGAGATGGATATCCTGGCAGAGACCGGCACGAACGTTACCCACGCGCCGCCCGGGCGCTCCACGCCGATCCTTGAGATGATGTCGCGAGGCATTCCGCTGGCGATCACCTCCGACGGTGCCGCGCCGAGCCGGCACTTCGACATGTTCCAGACGGCAAGGATCGCTCAATCCACCCAGCATATCCTGCATAATCATGATCGCTATCTGCTCCCGCCGGGCAAGATCTTCGAGATGATCACCATCGATGCCGCCAAGGTCATCGGCATGGACCATGAGATTGGCTCGCTCGAGGTCGGCAAGAAGGCGGATATTGCCATTGTCGACATGCGCAAGCCACATCTGATGCCAAATTGGATGCCGGTGCATCGCCTGGTCCATCAGGTACTTGGTAGCGATGTCGATACCGTGATCGTCGACGGTAAGGTGCTGATGGAGGCTGGCAGGGTGTTGACCGTCGATACCGACGCGGCGCTCGATTTCGGCCAGCGCGAAGCGCTTGCGCTTGTCGAGCGGGCTGGTCTGCAGGTCCATATGCATGATCCCGGTTGGGGGAAATTGCAACGCACGTTCGCCGAGCCCGTACTGCCGCCACAAGCTCCGGATTGCCGATAGCGACGTAGCGGCATTGTAAGGGCGGCTCCTTCTCGCTCGCCTTCTACGCAACTGGTCAAGGGTTGGCGACGATCCGCTGCGCGACCGGGGCGGCGCATGGACTCCCTTGCGACGCTGGACAAGGACTTGGAGATGAGGGTGGGCATGGTTTTCAACGCCATGCCGGTGGGCCGTCAAATCGAGGCTTCGACCCGTTCCCAGGCGGCAGACAGATGCCGCTCTATGATCTCGGACAAGCGGGCCGCATCCCGCGCTTCGAGAGCCGCGATCATTTCCTCATGCTCCGCAACCGCCTTGGCCCAGTTTTCCTCGCCCTGGTGCCCGACGAAGCGCACCCGTTTCAGGCGCGTCTGCAGCATGCCGTGGGTATAGGCCAGCGGTTCATTGTCGGAAAGCGCGGCGATGGCCGAGTGAATGCCCTGGTTGAGCTTGTAGTATTCCATGCGCCGGCCTTCGCGATAATGGCCGAGCATCTCATCATGCATGGATCGGATATGGGCGATCTGCCCGTCGGTTGCATGCTCGCAAGCGAGGCGGCCAGCCAGAATCTCGAGGGTCTTTAGGACAAGCAGCATGTCCTTGATGTCCTTGGTGCTGAATTGACGCACGACCGCCCCGCGGGCCGGTACGAGCTCTACCAACCCCTCGCTGGCGAGGAATTTAATTGCTTCGCGCAAGGGAGTGCGCGACACGCCAAGCCGTTGGCCCATTTGCGTTTCGTGAATGCGCGAACCGGGCGGCAACTCGCCTTCGATGATCATGTCGCGCAGTCGATTGACGATCGCATCATGAAGAGGCACGCGGTCAATCGGACCGAGTTCGCTCGCCGATCCATCCGTTATGTTCGGAAGCGGGTCGGAGCCTGCAACCATGTCCTCTCCCTGGTCTTTCAAAGTAGCGTGTCATCCTCGACGTATCTTTTCCACCGACCACTGTCCAGCCCGGGATCATCAGTGGCCACCGCTGTGAACTTTGTATGCTGTATACAGAATGCTTGACGTCACCTCCTTGCTCCGATAGCGTTGCTGCATTCACTCCAGATCGAGCAGACAAAATGGATGACATGCACGCGGTTCATCGTCCTCTCATTGCCCTTGTCATGGGCGACCCGGCGGGGATTAGTCCAGAACTGGCGGCCCGGCTGCTTGTATCGCAGCGTGTAGGCGAAACTGCTCGGCTGGTGGTGATCGGAGACCGACGCGTTCTTGACGAGGGCGCTGCGGCGGCGGGAGTAGAGTTGAAGCTGCAGCCAGTGTCCGTGAATGAAGTCGATCGGACGTTGGAGGCAACCCGCGCATTCGTGGATCTTGGCAATCTGGCGCCGGGCGATGTCAGCAAGGGGGAGGCGACCCTTGCAGGCGGGCGCTTTGCCATCGAGAACTTCCGCAAGGCCCTTGAGCTTGGCCGTGACGGCAAAGTCGATGCGGTATGCTTCACGCCCTTCAACAAGAAGGCCATGCGCCTTGCCTATCCGGGCTATGACGACGAAATCCGCTTCATCGCCGATGTGTTGCAGCATCGCCAAAAGATGCGGGAATTCAACGTGCTGGAAAAGATCTGGAATGCGCGCGTGACGTCGCATATCCCGCTTTCGGCCGTGGCCTCCCACATTTCCCAGGAAGCCATCCTCGCCGAGCTCGATCTGACGCGGAGATGCCTGATCAAGGCCGGGATCACCGAGCCCAGGATTGCCGTTGCCGGGCTCAATCCCCATGCCGGCGACGGCGGTACCTTCGGGATGGAGGAAATCGACATCATCGAGCCGGCTGTCGCCAAGGGTATCGCGAGGGGCTGGCTGGTCGAGGGACCGTTTCCGGCCGATACTGCGTTCCTGACGGCACTGAAAGGCGGCTTCCATGCAGTGCTGACCATGTATCACGACCAGGGTCAGATCGCGATGAAGATGATGGGTTTTGATCGCGGCGTGACCATGATTGGCGGGCTGCCGTTCCCCGTCTGCACGCCGGCACACGGCACGGCCTATGACATCGCCGGCAAAGGCATTGCCAATGTGGGCGCGAGCGAAGAGGCCTTATTGCTGGCGGCGCGCATGGTTGGGCAGGAGCAGAGGCCAAGCGCCCTTGAATGATCAAGGGCGGGATATAACCGCAGCCAAGGGCGACCTTTGGCAAGATAAGCCATTGCCTCTCTCGCGTGTCTACGAACACCATTCATTCCATCGCTGAGTGAATCACGCGGCACCGCTTCTGCGGCGCTTGACAGATGTGATTATGTCCATCACGATCAGTAAAGCGTTTTACTAAAGCGTTTTACTAAAGCGGTTTACAAAGCATGGCGAACGAACGGATCTCCGGTTTGAAGGATGTGGCGAAAGCCGCTGGCGTATCGGTGGCGACCGTCTCGCGCATGCTGAACGGCTCGCTTGATCTACCGGCGGCAACCAAGCAGCGCATCGATGAAGCGATCGCCTCCCTCAAATATCAGCCGAACCCCCATGCCCGACGTCTAAGCCGCGGCCGCTCGGACACGATCGGCCTGGTGGTTCCCGATATTGCCAACCCGTTCTTTGCAACGATGGTCGCCGCCATCGAGGAGGAGGCCAACGACCGGGGGCTTGCTGTGTCGCTCTATGCGACGCTCAATAGGACCGGCCGTGAAGTTGCCTATCTCAGACTAATTGAGCACAATCACGTCGATGGTTTGGTCTTCGTTACCAACCATCCCGATGACGGGGAGCTTGCAGAGCTCATCAATCGAACCGGCAAGGTCATCGTCGTCGACGAAGACGTGCCGCTTGCCGTCGTCCCAAAGCTCTTTTGCGATAATTTTCAGGGTGGCCAGCTCGCCGGCCGGCACTTGGCGGAATTCGGGCATCGGCAGGTGCTGTATGTCGGCGGCCCCGATGCGATGATCAGCACGCAGCGGCGCTTCAACGGATTATGCAAGGGGCTGCGGGAGCGCTTCGGCGATGCCGCCTCGATCCGGCGCTATAGCGGTGAATATACGATCGCTTGTGGGCGGGAGATGGCACGGCGGTTCTTAGACGAAGGCATGCCGGCAACGGCCATTTTCGCCAGCTCCGACGAAATCGCCATCGGTATGATCGAAGTCCTGAGGGAAAGGGGGATTTCGATCCCCGAGGACCTGTCTCTCATCGGCTTCGACGATGTCAGCCCCTTACATCTTTTTGCGCCGCCCGTGACGGCTATCCGGCAGCCGGTGCGCACCATCGGGCAACGCGCGCTCGCCCTTCTTCTTGAGACAAACTGGCAGGAGAGCAAATCGCTCGCCACAGAGGAACTCGTGCCAGTCGAAATCGTCGTGCGGAAATCCGTTGCACCGCCTTCGACACATAACAAGCAACGATAACAAAACCAGAGGATGAGAACATGAAACAGATGAGACGTCGGGCGTTCAACGCCGCCCTTGCCTTGACCGCGCTCGCGGGTGCGACGATGGCAGCACCACTCGCCCATGCAGCCGGCAAGACCTATGCACTGGTGCAGATCAACCAGCAGGCCCTTTTCTTCAATCAGATCAACGAGGGCGCTCAGAAGGCCGCGGATGCCTCGGGCGATAAGCTCGTCATTTTCAATGCCAACAATGATGCCGCCGCACAAAACAGCGCCATCGAGACCTATGTCCAGCAGAAAGTCGACGGGCTGATCGTCGTGGCGATCGACGTCAACGGCATCATGCCGGCGGTCAAGCAGGCGTCTGATGCCGGCATTCCTGTTGTCGCCATCGATGCAATCTTGCCGGACGGCCCGCAGAAGTCGCAGATCGGCGTCGACAATGCCAAGGCCGGCGCCGATATCGGTGCCTACTACCTCGATTACGTCAAGAAGAACATGGGCGGCAAAGCCAAGGTCGGCATCGTCGGCGCCCTGAACTCCTATATTCAGAACGTTCGCCAGAAGGGTTTCGAGGACGCTATCAAGGGTGCCGGCATTGAAACGGCTGGCGTTGTCGACGGCCAGAATATCCAGGACAATGCCCTTTCCGCCGCTGAAAATCTCATCACCGGCAATCCGGACATGACGACGATTTATGCGACCGGCGAGCCGGCGCTGCTCGGCGCCATCGCTGCCGTTCAAAGCCAGGGCAAGCAGGATACGATCAAGGTCTTCGGCTGGGATCTGACCGCACAGGCGATCGCCGGTCTCGATCAGGGTTATGTCGTCGCTGTCGTCCAACAGGACCCGGCAGGCGAGGGCAAGGCTGCCGTCGAAGCCCTGGCGAAACTCAACGCCGGCCAGAGCGTTGAAAAGAGCATCTCCGTACCGATCACGATCGTGACGAAGCAGAACGTCGACCCATACCGGGCCGTTTTCAAATGATGATGGAAAACCGGCCTGTTTATGCCGGAGCCGGGGAGGCGCAAGCCTCCCGGCATTCCTCCGGCTCGTCCGCCGTGACGCCAGCTGTATCTCTGCGCGGCATCCGCAAGACCTTCGGCTCGCATCAGGCGCTGCGTGGCGTCGATCTCGATCTGTTTCCCGGCGAATGCCTTGGCCTCGTCGGCGATAACGCGGCGGGTAAGTCGACATTGACAAAAATCATCTCCGGCACCTATCTGCCGGATGAGGGCACCATCTCTTTGAATGGCGAGGAAGTCCGCTTTTCGGGGCCAGCCGATGCGCGCGATCGCCACATCGAAATGGTCTTCCAGGATCTTAGCCTCTGCGATCACGTCGACGTCGTCGGCAATCTCTTTCTCGGACGCGAGATCACCAGAGGCCCGTTCCTCGATCATCAGAGGATGTTGAGCGAGGCGCGCAGGATGCTCGATGCGCTTGAGATCCGCATTCCGCGTCTCTCGGCCAAGGTCGAGAAGTTGTCGGGAGGCCAGCGCCAGGCGATCGCGATCGCGCGAGCTGCTTCGTTCAGCCCCAGGGTGCTGATCATGGATGAACCGACATCGGCGCTTGCCGTCGCCGAAGTGGAGGCCGTCCTGTCGCTCATCAACCGGGTCAAGGCAAGCGGCGTGTCCGTCGTTCTCATCACCCATCGCCTGCAGGATCTGTTCAGGGTCTGCGACCGGATCGCCGTCATGTACGAAGGCACCAAGGTTGCCGAACGCGATATCGGCAAGACCAATCTTGAAGATCTCGTCAAGCTCATCGTCGGGGGAGAAAGACATTGACCGTCTACACCGAACGCAGCAAGGGCTCGCCGATATCGGATTTCCTGGGCGAAAACGCGCAGGTCCTGTCGATCGCCTTCTTTTTCCTGGCATGCCTCGTCTTCTTTTCACTGACGACAACCACTTTCATGACGATGGGTAACATCCTCAATATCGTGCGCCAGGCCGCTCCCATCCTCGTCGTGGCGATTGCGATGACACTGGTGATCGTAACCGGTGGCATCGATCTCTCTGTCGGCTCGATGCTGGCTCTCATTAATGCTGTCGCCGCCATCACATTGGCGACAGGCATACCCTGGCCGATCGTGTCGATTGGCATGCTCGCCTTCGGCGGGATCATTGGCCTGTTGCAGGGTTGGTTTATCGCCTACCAGAACATTCCTGCCTTCATTGTTACCCTTGCCGGTCTCTCCATATTGCGCGGCGTCGCTCTTTATCTGACCCAGGGTTACTCCATTCCGATCAACAACGAGCCAGGCTTCTTCTATATGGGGCGCGGCGAGTTAGCTGGCTTCCCCGTGCCGGCACTGATCGCAATCCTCATCGCGATTGCCGGCTATGTCGTCATGGCTGTCACCAAGTACGGGCGTCAGATCGTGGCTGTGGGATCGAACATGGAAGCGGCGCGCCGCGTCGGCATGCCTGCCAAATGGATCGTTGCGTCAGTCTATCTTGTCTCGGGCGTTGCATCGGCACTGGCAGGTCTTCTGATTGCCGCGCGTCTCGGCTCTGGTTCGTCGAATGCGGCTGTTGGCTTCGAACTTCAGGTGATTGCCGCCGTTGTCCTTGGCGGCACGTCGCTGATGGGTGGGCGCGGCACGATGATCGGAACGGTTCTCGGCACCATGACTATCGCCGTCATCGGCAATGGTCTGATCCTGATGCACATCTCGCCCTTCTTCACGCAGATCGTTACAGGCGCAATTATCCTCGTTGCCATCTGGCTGAACACGCGCATCTTCACCACCAACTTCCGGCTGGCAGGCAGGAGGAAGAGCTGATGACGACAGATGAGCTTTCACCTGGTCATGTTCGATCCGGACAAGTGATGACCGTTGCGGGGCCGATACCGGTTTCCGACATCGGCGTCACCCTGATGCACGAGCATATTCTCAACGATTGCCGTTGCTGGTGGCACGCACCGAAGACGCCTGATCGGCAATATCTTGCCGAGAGCTTCGTCTGTATGGAGATCCTGGGTGAGCTGCGGCAGGACCCTTTCGTCAACAAGCACAACATCACGTTGGATGACGAAAAGCTTGCGGTGACGGAGCTTCAGGACTTTGCCGGGCTCGGCGGCCGCACAGTCGTCGAACCCACATGCCAGGGCATTGGCCGTGATCCCTTGGCTCTTCGCCGCATCTCCAAGGCGACGGGGCTGAACATCGTCATGGGAGCCGGCTTCTACCTCGGCTCGTCGCATCCTGAAAGGGTCGCGGGGATGTCGGCGGCTCAGATCGCCGACGAGATCGTGTCCGAGGCAACCGTCGGCGCCGACGGTACGGATGTGAAGATCGGCCTGATCGGCGAGATCGGCGTCTCTTCCGACTTCACGGCTGAGGAAGAGAAATCGCTGCGGGGCGCCACGGAAGCACATGTGCGCACCGGCCTGCCGCTGATGGTTCACCTTCCTGGCTGGTATCGTCTCGGCCACAAGGTTCTCGATATCGTGGCGTTGGAAGGCGGCAATCTCAGGCATACGGTACTTTGCCATATGAACCCGTCGCATGACGATCTCACCTATCAGTCGGAACTTGCCGCACGCGGCGCCTTCCTCGAATACGACATGATCGGCATGGACCTCTTCTATGCCGATCAGCAGGTGCAATGCCCAAGCGACGAAGAGGCAGCACGCGCGCTCGTCAAGCTCGTCGAGATGGGACATCGCGACCGCCTGCTTCTATCTCACGACGTGTTTTTGAAGATGATGCTGAAGCACTACGGGGGCAACGGCTACGCCTATGTCCTGCGTCACTTCCTGCCGCGGCTGAAGCGCCACGGGCTGGACGATGCAACGCTCGATATCTTCATGCGCGCCAATCCCAGATCGGTCTTTGAGGCCGCTGCAACTTCATAAAAAGAAATGGAAACATCATGACAAAGAAGGTTCTTCTCGTCGGCGAGAGCTGGGTCAGTTCCGCCACGCACTACAAGGGCTTCGACCAGTTCGGAAGCGTCACGTTTCACCTCGGCGCCGAGCCGCTCGTCAAGGCGCTCGCTGGCAGCCAGTATGAGCTGACCTATATGCCGGCCCATGAGGCGGTCGAACAACTGCCCTTCGATATGGCCGGACTGGATGTCTATGACGCGATCATCCTTTCCGATATCGGCGCCAATTCGCTGCTGCTTCCGCCGGCGGTCTGGTTGCATTCGAAGACGGTTCCGAACCGGCTGAAACTCTTGAAGGCGTGGGTCGAAAAGGGCGGTGGCTTGCTGATGGTCGGCGGCTATTTCTCGTTCCAGGGGATCGATGGCAAGGCGCGCTGGCGCCGCACCGCCGTCGAGGACACGCTGCCGGTCACATGCCTTCCTTATGATGATCGTGTCGAAATCCCTGAGGGAACGACACCGGTCATCGTCAAGTCGGATCACGCGACTGTTGCGGGCATTCCTGGCGAATGGCCCTTGCTACTCGGTGTTAACGAGGTCGAGGTGCGTGACCGGGACGATGTCGAAATCGTCGCCCGATTACCCGATTCCGAGGGTGGGCATCCGCTGCTGGTGACCGGCCGGTTCGGCAAGGGCAGGACTGCTGCCTGGACGTCGGATATCGGCCCACACTGGCTCTCGCCCGCCTTTTGCGAATGGGAAGGCTACGGGCGTCTTTGGAAGAACATCCTCGGTTGGCTCACCGAGGAGAAATAGCTTCATTCGCCGGCCAGGATGCGGGCGAGATCGCGGCTGCTGGGGAAGGCCGAACGCGTCCCCCGGCGGCTGACGGTGATGGCGGCGGCGGCCGTTGCATGATGGATGGCTCTCGCATCGAGCGTGGTGTCTCTCAGTGCGGCCGAGGCAAGCGCCACCGCCATGAAGGTGTCGCCTGCGCCCGTCGTATCGATGACGTCGGTCGCGAGTGCCGGGACGGTTGCCAGCACATGGCCACTGCCGGCAAGGATCGCACCATTGCCGCCGAGGGTCAGGACGATCTGGGCCACGCCGGCTTCGGCGAGCCGATGAATGGCGGTCTCGCCAAACGATCCGGTGAGGCTTTCGGCTTCGCCCTTATTGAGAAAGGCGATGTCGATGAAAGACCAAAGCTCGGCGAAGTAGGGCCGCAGCGGGGAGGGGTTGAAGGCGGTCGTCAGGTCACGCTGTCTGGCTTCGGCGAGAATGCCGCGGGTAACGCTTTCGCTGAGATTGCCCTGCAGCACCACGAGGTCGCCGGCCGCGGCGTCCTTGAGCGGCGCAAGCGCCTCGGCAAGCGTCATGGCCTCGGCGGAGGCCGTCGTCGTCACGATGGCGTTTTCGCCGTCGGGCGTCGTGAAGATAATGGAGAAGTCGCTGGAACGGTCTGGATGTCCCAAGAGACATGCGTCGACCGGCTCTGCGGCAAGCTGAGAGCGGATCGTCTGGGCGCGAAAATCCTCGCCGACGGCCGTGACCAGCGTCGTGGCAAGGCCGGTTCGGCCCATCACGACCGCCTGATTGGCACCCTTGCCGCCAAGGTCGCGGGTTTCTTCCCGGCCGAGGATCGAGGCGCCGGCTTCGGGCATGGACAAGACAGATATGGTTTCGTCGACGGCGACGTTACCGATGACATAGGCACGCATGGCACACCTTCAGAAAGGAACGAGAAATGCAGCAAATATCGGATAGGGCTTCAAGCGCCATACGGGAAATTTTCGGTACTGACAAGGCGCTGATCGGTATGATCCATTGCCCGCCTTTCCCTGGTGCTCCGCGCTATCGTGGTGCGGTGATGGATAAAATTTACGACGCATGTATTCGCGACGCCGAAGCGCTCGTCAAGGGTGGTATTCATGGCCTGATCATCGAAAATCATGGAGACATCCCCTTTTCGAAGCCCGAGGATATCGGCCATGAAACCGCAGCCTTCATGTCGGTTGTGACTGACCGTATCGCTCGATCCGTCGACGTGCCGCTTGGCATCAATGTCCTTGCCAACGCGCCCATTCCGGCCTTCGCAATCGCCATGGCCGGCAATGCGCGCTTCATCCGCGTCAATCAATGGGCGAACGCCTATGTCGCCAATGAGGGCTTCATGGAGGGACGTGCCGCCGAGGCGATGCGCTACCGTTCGCTGCTGCGCGCCGAGCACATCAGGGTCTTTGCCGACAGCCACGTCAAGCATGGCGCGCACGCGATTACCGCCGACCGGACAATCGACGAGCTGACGCGGGATCTCGCCTTCTTCGACGCCGACGTCGTGATCGCCACCGGCCAGAGGACCGGTAACAGCGCGACGATCGAGGAGATCGAGGAGATCGGTGCCGCCACCCATCTGCCGCTGCTCGTCGGTTCCGGCGTCACCAAGGACAATATCGTCGAGATCCTCAAGCGTACCAACGGCGTCATCGTCGCCTCGTCGCTGAAAGAAGATGGCGTCTGGTGGAACCCGGTGGAGCCTGCCCGTGTCTCCGCCTTCGTCGAGGCGGCAAGACCTGGCCTTGAGGCGTAACGGTCATGGCGCAAACCCTGTCCGAGCAGATGCTTGATGAAAACCGCGGCGTCTTCGAAGCGATGGTGCGCCATCGCTTCGTCGAGGATATCAAGGCCGATCGTCTCGCGAACGAAGCTTTCGAACGCTATCTCGTCTTCGAGGGTGCTTTCGTCGATACGGCGATCGCGATCTTCTCCTACGCCACCGCAAAGGCCGATACGATCGAGCAGAAGCGCTGGCTGATCGGTGTCCTCGATGCGCTCGCAAACCAGCAGATCGCCTACTTCGAAAAGACCTTTGCGGAGCGCGGTATCGATCCCACGGGATATGACACAACACGGGAAGATGTCGCAGCCTTCCGGGACGGGATGCTGTCAATTGCGCGCGATGGCGGCTTTCTCGACACGATTGCGGCGATGTTTGCCGCGGAATGGATGTACTGGACCTGGTCGAGTGAGGCGAACCGGACTGCGATCAGCGATCCCCTGCTTAAGGAATGGGTCAGGCTTCATGCCGAGCCCGAATTCGAAGCCCAGGCGCGCTGGTTGAAGACGGTGCTGGATGAGGCCGGAAGAAGCATGGATGCCGCCGAGCGCAAGCGGTTGAGCGCGATCTTCGGGCGGGCGCAGCGCCTGGAGATCGATTTTCATGAAGCGGCATATTGGTAGAGACCAGATGAGGCCGGTGCCAATGATGGTTGCGAGGCGCCAACATCTTCAGCCGAATAGATGCCGGCGCTGCAGTGCCGGCATATTTGCTCAACCTTGACGTGCCTGTCTATAGTAGGTCGGGTCCGGTATGGGGACGGCCGCCATCAGGTTTCGGGTGTAGTCATCGCCGGGGTTCTCGAAAACCTGGCGGCGCGTGCCGATCTCGACGATGCGGCCGCCGCGCATGACGGCGACGTGATGCGACATTTTCTCGATGACGGCCATGTCATGTGAGATGAAGAGATAGGCAAGCCCCATCTGCTCCTGCAACTCAAGCATCAGATCCAGAACACGGGCGCGTACGGAAACGTCGAGCGCGGCAACGCTTTCGTCTGCGACGATGAGCTTCGGTTCGAGTGCCAGCGCCCGCGCGATGCAGATGCGCTGGCGCTGGCCGCCGGAGAATTCGTGAGGATAGCGGGTGGCGGCATCCGGCGTGAGCCCGACGCGCTTCAGCAGGGCAGCGATGCGATCCTTGCGTTCCGATGCATTGCCGACCTTATGGATCACCAAAGGCTCGGCAATGGCCGAGCCGACGCTCATGCGCGGATCGAGCGAGGCATAGGGGTCCTGGAAAATCATCTGTGCGGCGCGGCGCGTCGGCTGCATTTTTGTCGGCGAGAGCCCTTGGACTTCGCGGCCCTCGATCTTCACACTGCCATCGAAGGCGATAAGGTTGAGGACGGCCTTGCCGGTCGTGGACTTGCCGGAGCCGCTTTCACCCACCAAACCGAGCGTCTGTCCGGCCTTGATGGTGAAGGAGACGTCGTTGACGGTCGGGGCGCTGCCCGCACCCTTGCCGAAGAAGCCCCTCTTCGCACCATATGTCACGCTCAGCTTTTGAACATCGAGGATAGCGGCGGAAGGTGCCGACTTCCTTGGCGCATCCGAGACACGCGGCGGCTCATCCGTGCCGGCATGGGCGCCGAGACGCGGCACGGCGGCCAGCAACTCACGCGTATAGGGCTGGCTCGGTGTGCCGAAAATGGCGACGGCATCGCCCTCTTCGACGATGCGGCCGCGCTGCATGATCGCGACGCGATCGGCCATTTCCGCCACCACGCCCATGTCATGGGTGATGAGCAGGATCGAGGTATTGAATTCGTTGCGAAGCTCGCGCATCAGCGTCAGGATCTGTGCCTGAACGGTAACGTCAAGCGCGGTGGTCGGCTCGTCGGCGATCAGCACTTTCGGGCGGCACGACAGAGCCATCGCAATCATCACGCGCTGGCGCATGCCGCCGGAAAGCTCATGCGGATATTGCGTCAAACGCTTGGTGGCATCGCTGATCTGAACCGCATCGAGCATTGATTTTGCGGTGTGCCGAGCATTGTCGGCGGTGTCAGCCTGATGCTCGCGAATGGCCTCGACAAGCTGGTCGCCGATCGTCATCACCGGATTGAGCGATGTCATAGGCTCCTGGAAGATCATCGCTACTTCGCCGCCGCGGATCTGGCGAAGCGCGCGATGGGGAATGCCGAGAATGTTGCGGCCTTCCAGTTGGATTTCGCCCGATGCGACCTTGAGCGAGGTCTTTGGAAGCAATCCCATGATCGACAGCGACGTCACTGACTTTCCCGATCCGGATTCGCCGGCAAGACAAAGCGTCTTGCCGGGTTCGAGATCGAAGCTCACATCGTCGAGAATGCGCTTCAACCCTTCCGGAGTTCTCGCATCGACGGTGAGGTTGCGGACGGAGAGAACCGCCGGACGGCCGCTTTGACTGTTCACGCGAAGACGATCCTTGGGAAGTAGAAGGAGACGACCCAGTTGGGCATGTCGACGATTTCGCTGATCCTGAGGTCGCCGCAAACCGAGCAGAGCATGTAGGCGTCGACTGGATTGAGGCCATGTTCGGCCGTAAGAAGGTCGATCATGCGCATGACGGCTTCGCGCGCGCCGGTCATCAGATCCGGGCCGATGCCGGTGGTCACTTCGTAGCCGGCTCCGTCGAGATGTCTGGTGACGGGCTCGGTGGTCGTGAAGCGCGGGGTCTTGAGATTGGCGCCCTTGACGAGATCGAGCGTCAATTCGACGTTCATCTGGCTTTCGATCGCTGTGCCGCAGACTTCGCCGTCGCCCTGAGCGGCATGCGTATCCCCGACCGAGAAAAGAGCACCCTTCGTTTCGATTGGCAGATAGAGCGTGACGCCGGTGGTCAGGTCGCGAATGTCCATGTTGCCGCCGACCCGCCGCGGCGGCACGACGGAATGCAGTCCGGGCTCAGCCGGAGCGACGCCGATCGTTCCGGTAAAAGGCTTCAGTGGTACGCGGCCGCCAGGACCGAAAGCCGACGGCGCCATGGTGACGCTGTCGTACTTCCAGACATGCAGAGCCGGTTCCTTGAACTGATCGGCCAGCAGGCCGAAACCCGGAATATTCGCTGTCCAGCCATGACCGATCGGGTGAAACTTGCGGATGGTCACTTTCAGGGCGTCGCCGGGTTCGGCGCCCTCCACATAGACCGGCCCGGACACCGGGTTGATCTTGCCGAAATCCAGATTGGTCAAGGTTTCCAGGGTCGCATCGGCGCCGAGCTGTCCGCCGGAGGAATCCAGGCATTCGAACAGGATGGTCTCACCGGCCTTTGCCGTCAGCGCCGGTGGAAAATCCTTGTTCCAGCCGAAATTATGCTGTGCGCGATGAATCGTGTGGGTGCAGGCGATGCACATGAAAGTCTCCGGGGTCAAAACCGCTGAATGTCATCCCGCTCCCCCATATGCTGAGGGAGCGGCCTCATTGCTTGAATTTATTGCTTCACGAAGATCGCGTCGTAATTGATGACGCGGGTCGGATCGACATAGATGCTGTCGGCACCGCCCATGCGCGGCGACTTTGCCACGACGCGCCGCTCGTTGATGACGGGCACCCAGGGAGCGTCGGCCATGATGTCGGTGAAGATCTTGCCCCAAGCTGCCTGACGCTCGGCAACCTTGGCCGGGTCCGACATTGAATCGGCGGCGACTGCCCGTTCATCGAGCGCCTTGTTGCAATACCAGGACCAGTTCCAGCCGCCGGGAACAGCGCCGGCGCAGCCGAGGATCGGACCGTAGAAGTTGGACGGGTCCGGGAAATCGGCAATCCAGGCCATGCCGCCGGACCAGATCATCGGCGCTTCGCCTTCCGTGCCGCCAGCCGAGATGACATTGGCCTGTGCAAGCGCACGGACCTCGGCCTTGATGCCTATCGCGGCCAGATCCTGCTGGATCGACTGGGCGATGCGCGGCTGCGGATCGGTGTTGGTCGAATAAAGCACGGTCGAGAAGCCGTCGGGATAGCCGGCCTCGGCAAGTAATGCCTTTGCCTTCTTCACGTCATAGGCAAAACCCTGGAACGACTTGTCGTATCCCGGCATCAGCGGCGGTAGCACCTGATTTGCCGGTGTTGCGCGGCCATTCAGGATGCGGGTGATGCGATCCTTGTTGACGGCCATGTTGACGGCTTCGCGGACCTTCAGATTGTCGAAGGGCTTCACCTTGGTATTGAGCGTGATGTAGCCCGTATGCAGCTGCTCGCCGTCAACGATCATCTTCGCGCCATCAGGCGAATTCTTGATTTCCAGGAACTTGGCCGGCGGAATGCCGTCGCCGACGATATCGACCTCGCCCTTCTGCAGGCGCAGCAGCGCGACCAGCGGCTCCTGCCCAACCTCGACGGTGAAGTTGTCGATATGGGGCACGTCCTTGACGAAATAGTCCTTGTTGCGTTCGAAGACGAGCTTCTGACCGATCGTCCAGTCCTTGAGGGTGAAGGTACCGGAACCGACCGGATGCTTGCCGAAATCACCGTTGGCGGCTTCCACCGCCTCCTTCGGCACGACCGAGGCGAAGTTGATCGCCAGAACATGCAGGAAGGTCGCGTCGGGGCGGCTCAGATGAAAGACGACCGTGCCGGCGTCGGCAGCTTCGATGCCCGGCAGATTGTCGGCTTTGCCGCCTGCCATGTCGTCATAGCCCTTGATCGCGCCGAAGAAACCGGCGCCGGGGCCTTGCGTCTTCGGATTGACCGCACGCTCGATCGAATATTTGACGTCGGAGGCGACGAGTTCGCGGCCGTTGGAAAACTTCACGCCCTTGCGCAGCTTGAACGTATAGGTCTGGCCGTCAGGCGAAACGGTGAAGCTTTCGGCAAGCGACGGGACAAGCTTGGCCGTGCCGGGCTCGTAGTCCATCAGGCGGGAAAACAGGCTCTTGATCATCGACCAGTTCACCCAGTCGTAGCCGATGGCGGGGTCGAGCGTCGTGATGTCGTCCTTGTAGGTGACGATGATGTCGCCGCCTTGCGTCGGCTGATCGGCGGCATGGGCTGCCAGTGGCATGAATGCCAGCATGGCAGCGGTCGTCGTTCTCAATAACCAGCTTTTGAACATGGATCAGTTCCCCTTTTTCGTGGTTCAATGCGAGCGGATACGCGGATCGATCAGCGGCGCGATGAGATCGGCCGCCAGATTTCCGAGGATGATGGCGAGCGCGGAGGTGAGTGTGACCCCCATGATGATCGGGATGTCGACCTGCTGGATCGCCTGCCAGGCCAGTTGCCCGATGCCGGGCCAGCCGTAGACTGCTTCCACCACAACGACGCCGCCCATGAACTGGCCGATGTCGATGCCGATCATGGCGATGATGGGCAGGATGGCGTTCGGCAGCGCATGGCGCAGGATGATGCGCCGCCCGGACAGGCCCTTGGCGCGCGCCGTGCGGATGAAATCCTGGTTCAGCACGTCGATCATGGCGGAGCGGACCATGCGGGCATACCAGCCGGCGCCGAGAAGGCCGAGCGTGGCGGCCGGCAGCACAATGTTGGAGAAGCTGCCGTAGCCGCTCATCGGAAACCAGCCGAGCGTCGCCGCCAAGAGATAGAGCAGCAGCAAGGCAACGACGAATTGCGGTGCCGACACGCCAACGAAGGCTGATGCCATGACAAGTCGATCGGTCGGGCCGCCGCGATCGAGCGCTGCGATAATGCCGAGCGTGAGGCCGAGCAGGACTTCGACGAATATACCTGCAGCCATCAAGGTAATTGTTGCCGGCAGCCGCGCCAGGATCAAGGTCATCACTTGCGTCTTCTGCGCATAGGAGCGTCCGAGATCACCATGCAGCAGGCCGTTCAGATAATACAGGAACTGTGTCAGCAGCGGCTGGTCGAGCCCGAGTTCGCGGCGGATGTTCTCCACCGTCTGCGGTGTGGCGCTGCGGCCGGCAATCATGCGGGCGGGATCTGCGGGCAAGGCATAGAGCAGGATGAAGGTGATGGCCGCGACGCCGAGGAGGATGAGCGCCGATTGAACGAGACGCCTTGCAAAAACGTTCAGCATCAGCCTCTGCCTCTCTGGGTCGGATCGAGAATGTCGCGCAGGGCATCACCGACGAGGTTAAAGGCAAGCGCGGTCAGTAGAATGACGGCGCCGGGGATGAAGACGAGCCAGGGAGCTGCCTGGAAATAGCTCTGGCTTTCGAAAATGATATTGCCCCAGGACGGCTGTGGCGGCTGGACGCCAACCCCGAGAAAGGAAAGCGTCGCCTCGAGCAGAACCGTGGTTGCGATGCCGAGCGTTCCCCAGACGATGGCCGTCGGCAACAGATGCGGCAGAATATGAAGGACGACGATGCGGGCATGACCGGCGCCGAGTGCCCGTTCGGCCATGATGAAATCCCGCTCCACCAGTGCGCGGGTTTCGGTATAGACGATACGCGCCACCTGCACCCAGTTCACCAGCGCAATGACCATGGCAACGATCCAGAGGCTCGGTTTCAGGATTGCGGCGAGCACGATGGCAAGCAGTAGCGCCGGGAACGCCATCATGAGATCGGTAAAGCGCATCAATAGGCTGCCGGCCCAGCCGCGCAGATAGCCGGCCATGACGCCGACGAAGAGGCCGATGGCGACGGCAACGCCGTTGGCGACGAGGCCGATCACCAGCGATGTTCTTGCGCCGAACAGCAGCCGTGACAGCAGGTCCCGTCCCAGTGTGTCCGTGCCGAGCAGGAACTGGCCTCCCGGCGGCATGGGCGCGCCTTCGAGAGTGAGGCCATCGAACATCTGGTTGTCAGGGTCGAAGGGCGCAAGCCAAGGTGCGGCAATGGCCATGGCCACGACGGCGACGACGATGATGAGGCCGAACAACCCAGCGGGTTGCCGGCATAATTCCTTCAATACCCGCATCAGCCGACCTCGGACAATGTTTCGGAGCCGACCAGAAAGAAGGCGGCAATTTGCTCAACCGGAAGACGCCGGCGCATGGCGCAGTTTCGCAGAATGGCATAGGCGCATTCGTCGTCGATCTGACGTTCCGCTTTTAGCTTCTCGATCGCCGAAAAGACGACGGGCCTGAGCTTCAGCCGTTCCTCCAGGCGCGCGATGTGACCGGCCGTCCTGATCCGTTCCTCATGAATCGACACCGCCAGCACGAGCGCGGGAAAGACGGCGGATGCCAAAACCGGTTTGGGAATGATTGCGCCCGCGCCCTGGCGCAGAGCCCATGCGATGCGGCCGGGTGCTTCGGAACCGAGAACGGCAACGACGGGACGCAGCGGCTTGTCGTCGCTCCACGGAATCAGTTCGTCCCATCCGCGGTCGACGTCGACGATGACAAGATCCGGCAGTTCACCGACGGATATCGGCGTCCACTGGCGGGTTGCCCGCATGCCGAGAACGATGAGCTGGCGGTTCAGTCTCTCGGTATTGCTGTCGTCTTCCGCAAGGATCGTGACGCGCCATCCGGCGAAATTGGGAGTGCCCTTCATGACTGCACCACGCGGAGATGCCGAACCGGCTTCTGCCTGCTCGTGATCAAATAGGGGTCAGCCGGGATGGCGGGCTCCGATGCGATGAGATCGAACCCCAGTTCCGGATTGATACGGCCGAGATAGAAGGGCAGGGCGGCATGGTTGGTTGTCGGATCGACGATCAGATTGCCGAGAACCGACGGCCAGGCGCGCGAGACGATCTCCTGCCTGACCATCATCGGATCGTCGCTGCCGCATGTCTCGATCGCGGCAATGCAAAGGGCGACCGCCGTATAGGAGCTGGCAAACATGGTGGAGACCTTGCCGGTCTCTGGCCGCCATGCTTTCAGGCGGGATTTGAAGGCGAGGTTCTCGCTGGTGTCCAGCCCGTCGAAATAGGAGAGCGCGGAAAGCTGACCGACGGCGCCGCCGGCAATATCCTGTAATTCGCACTCCGTCAGATCGCAGCTGGCAACGGGGCAGTTTTCCGGAAGGAAGGCCGGATCGCTCTTGGCAAGCTCGCCTATTGCCGCAAGGAATGCGTAGCTCGATGGACCGATAAGATTGTTGAGAATGAAGCTTGGCCTCTTCTCCGCGATGTCGGCGATGATGCGCTCGACCGATGTCTCCTCGAGCGGCAAATAGCGCTCCCCTAGGATAGTGCCGCCGGCATTGACGATCAGTTCGCGGGCAAGCCGGTTCATCTCCCAGCCCCAGACATAGTTGGCGCCGACGAGATAGGGCCTGGAACCATGGCGTGGGATCAGATGTTCGAATAACGGGATCAGATGCTGATTTGGACAGGCGCCGATGTAGATGACGTTTTCGTTGGCTTCGAAGCCTTCGTAGGGGCACATGTACCAGAGCAGGCCATCGTGTTTTTCGACAAGAGGAATGACTTCCTTGCGCGCGGCGGAGGTGATGGTGCCGACGATATGGCGGCAGCCGCTGTCGCGCATAAGGCTTCGGGCGCCTTCGAGATAGGCCGCAAGGTCCGCATGCGGGTTGAAGAAGACCAGCTCCGCCTTGTCGCCGCCATTTTGACGGTAGTCGTGCAGAGCGAATTCGGCGCCCAGGCGGGCCTCGCGTCCCAGCGAGCCGTATGGCCCGGTGGTCGAATAGAGAATGCCGATCTTCATGACGTCTTGCATCAACACCCCAAAACAAAAAATCCCACAACGCGGATCCCGGAAGCCGGGGCGTTGTGGGGCGCTATTGCCCTTCGACAAACGAAGTCATGTAAACAAGCAGAGCAGCTGACCTGCTCATATCTTGAGCGTGATTAAAATACGGTCAATTTAGGTTTGTCAAGTCGGAAGCCACGCTGTCGGGATGGGCTGTACAAGCCATGTCGACGGTGTGCCGAGCCCCGCGATGCAGGTCTTGAGCGCTGGCTTCTCATTCGTCAAAGATAGCGGCAGGCGGCTCGCGCCGCACGAACTCTGCGAGATCATAGAAGCTGTTGCGCACTCGGTTCGATATCTGTCGCGACATGACAAAATATTCTCGCAGCCGTCATGCGACTGTCACCTGATGCGCATACTCATTCGAATGGCTTTAATCAACATTCGAATGAGTTCGGTCTTTGAGTAGAAACCCTGCAATTGGATGGGAAGATCTGGCCGAAAGGCTGCGCGGTGATATCGAAGCCGGCGTCTACCCGGTCGGGAGCCTGCTTCCCAGCGAGCCTAACCTGATGGAACGTCTGGGCGGAGGACGTCATAGCGTCCGCCGCGCATTATCGGAGCTGTCGGCCCACGGGCTCATTCGCACCGAGCGCGGCAAAGGCAGCTTTGTCCAGCGCGCCGATGTCATTGACTACAAGATCTCGCTTCGGACCCGCGTGTCCCGCAACATTGGCGAGCAGGGACGCGCCTCGACCGACCAGCCCGTCAGCGAAGAAGTCGTTGCCGCGTCGACCACGGTGGCGCAGGCCTTGAACATCGAGGAGGGGGCCGCGGTTTATCGGATCGTGCGTTACGGTTTTGCCGACGATATTCCGATCAGCATCTCCACCGCCTATCACCCTGTTGACCGCTTTCCCGACATAGACAAGGCGCGACGTAGTCTGCGCCGGCTTTCCGAGATTTACGCCACGTACGGCGTGCATGACTATTTCCGACTGAAGACAGTCATTTCGACGCGTATGCCGCTAGCCGAAGTCACGCGCGTCTTACGCCTGCCGCCACAACAGCCGGTGCTGGTCACTCACAAGATCGATGCGGATACGAAAGGGGTTCCAATCGCTTATTCCGAGGTCGTTTGGGCCGGCGACCGGGTGCAATTCACCATCGACAACACGCTGGAGATCAACGATATGACGGCCGGAAACGCAGCTGACAGGCATTCGAAATGAGCGGACCCATGTCAGGTAATCCTGCTTTTCACCGTGTCACCGCTGCAATTTCGAAGGCGTGGAAGACACGCTGATGGCCGATCTGGTGATTAGGGGCCTCTGCAAGAATTTTGGCGACAAGCGCGCGGTCGACAGCGTTGATCTTAGCGTTCCGCAAGGACAGATGATTGGCGTCATCGGTCGCTCCGGCGCCGGCAAGTCGACGCTTCTGAGGATGATTAACCGACTGACCGAGCCGACCATCGGCGATGTCCTTTTCGGCAACCGCAATATCTCGACGTTGAAAGGTGCCGCACTTCGCGAGTGGCGAGCCGAATGCGGCATGATCTTTCAGCAATTCAATCTCGTGGGACGGCTGGATGTGCTGACCAATGTGCTGCTTGGCAGGGCAAGCCAGCGCGGGGTACTGCCACTCCTTTTCAAGCATTTCGGCGTGCGCGAAAGAGTGCTTGCCGTGCAGGCGCTGGATCGCCTGGACATTGCCCATGCCTGGAACCAGCGTGCGGACAGTCTTTCCGGCGGCCAGCAGCAGCGTGTTGCTATCGCCCGCACATTGCTGCAGGAGCCGAAACTCGTTCTCGCGGACGAGCCGATCGCCTCGCTCGATCCCAAGAGCGCGGCGATCGTCATGGACGCGCTGAAATCAATCAATCGCGAGGACGGGATCACCGTCCTTTGCAATCTGCATACGATCGACACGGCGCGTAGATATTGCGACCGCGTGATCGGTATGGCGAACGGTAGGATCGTCTTCGATGGTCCGGCCGCAGCCCTCGACCGCGCCGCATTGCGCCTGATCTACGCAGGCGGCGAGGAGCATGACGTCAGCGAAGCGGTGACATCCGTCGACATTGAAGCCGCGTCCGGCTGACGCTCCATTTTTGAAAACATCGCTGTTCATCGACACAGGAGTTACTGTAATGATTTCGCGCGCCCTACGCATCGCCGCGGCAGGACTTATCGGCCTGGCCGGACTGGCTTCTGCCGCATTTGCAGCCGATCCCAGCTGGAAGGCGGACGTTCCGGAAATCCGCATCGGCATTCTCGGTTCGGAAAATTCTGGTGGCGGACTGGCCGAATATAACGGCTTCAAGTCCCTGCTTGAGAAGACCTTCAACGTTCCGGTCAAACTCTATCCTTCTTCCGACTATGCCGGCATCATGAATGCCATGGCCGCGGGCCAGGTGGATATCTCGCTGCTCGGCGCTTCGAGTTATGCCGGCCTCTGGCTGGACTGCAAATGCGTCGAGCCGATGGCTGTTTCCATCGAAAAGGACGGTACGCCCGGCTATTACTCGGTGCTCTACGTCAAGGCGGATTCGCCCTATCAGAAGCTCGCGGATCTCAAGGGAAAATCGTTGGCCTTCGGCGACCCGAACTCGACCTCCGGCTATCTGATCCCGAATTTCGACCTCAAGGACCAAGGCTACGATCCCGCCAGCTTCTTCGGCTCGACGGGCTTCAGCGGCGGCCACGAGCAGAGCGTCATCGCCGTGCTCAAGGGCCAGTATGACGCAGGCGTCGGCTGGAGCTCGCAGCAGGGAGACATTGCCCAAGGCTTTACCACGGGCGTATTCCACAGCATGGTCGGCAAGGGCCTGCTCGACATGAAACAGATCCGTATTCTCTGGCAGTCCGGCCTGATCCCGAACAGCCCTTGGACGGTTCGTTCCGCGCTGCCGGAAGCCTTCCGCAAGGACTTCACCGATTTCCTGATGGCGCTGCCGAAGGAGCATCACGATATCTACGTCGCAGTCCAGGAGGGTGACGGCCTCGGTTACAAGCGTGTCGGTCGCGATTTCTTCGAAGGCATCGTCAAGATGCGCGAAGCGCAGATGCAGGCTCGTCGTAAATCGTAAGTCTGCAGGGCGCTGTTTCGATGGTTATGATTGAGATGCAAACAGCCCGCAACGGCGCCAACGGTCTCGATGCGGTCACCCGCATCGAGGCTGAATATCGTGCGCTCCTTTCGCGCCGGCGCCTGTATGGCGGTCTCGGCTGGGCGCTACTGTTATTGATGGTGCTGCTGGCAGGCCACGAGACCGAATTCTCTCTGGCGAGGCTTCTGGCGGGTATGCCGCACATCGGGGATTATGTTCAGCGGACCTTGCCCGATCTGACGGTTGCCAGATTGCTTGACGACAGCGAGACCAAGGGCTCCTTCGCCTATTGGTTTTACCGGGCGGGCGACTATGCGCGGCTGCTTCTGGATACGGCGGCGATAGCGCTGATCGGCACCGCGCTCGGCGCGGGCGCGGCCTTTCTGCTTTGCTTCGGCGCAGCGCGAAATCTTGCGCCGTTGCCAATCTTTCATTTGACCCGCCGGTTTCTCGACCTGTGCCGCAGCGTACCGGACATCGTCTTCGCGCTCTGCTTCGTCTGGGCTTATGGTGTCGGGCCGCTTGCCGGCATTCTTGCGATCGCCGTCCACACGACAGGCTCGCTCGGCAAGCTGTTTTCCGAGGCAAACGAGGCGGTCGATCCACGCCCGCTGGAGGGATTGGAAGCCGCGGGCGCGAACTGGCTCTGGAAGGTGCGTTTCGCTGTGCTGCCGCAGGTGCTGCCGACGCTGCTCTCCTACACGGTGATGCGCCTGGAGATCAACATACGCTCCGCCTCCATTATCGGACTGGTAGGGGCGGGCGGTATCGGCCAGGAACTCTATTACGTCGTCAGCTTCAATTACTATCAGGAACTGAGCGCCATGGTGATCATGATCGTCGGCGTCGTCTTCGTCGCGGATCTGCTTTCCGAGCGGCTGCGCCACGCGATCCTCGAAGGGAGCAGGGGATGAGCCAATCTCGTCGACAGACGATAGGAGCCGCGGAAATCGATGCGGCAGCGCGGCTTTGCCCCGGTGCATTTGCTGACAAATCAGCAAGGCGTCTTTTGAGAGCCGGCTTCGCGTTGCTGCTCTGCCTGGCGGTCGCTCTGCTCTTTGCGCATTATGGCTTTACGCCCGGGCGCCTCTATGGCGGGCTGGTCTCGGAAAACGGACTGCTGCTGATCCTCTCGCAGATGTTTCGGTGGCATGATGTTTCGACATGGCCGTTTGCAGCCCTGTTTGCCGCCATGCTGCAGACAGTAGCCATAGCCTTTCTCGGCACATTGGCAGCGGCGCTCATCGCCGTTCCCCTGTCATTCTTCGGAGCGCGCAACGTCGTGTTCCTGGCACCATTGCGTTTCGGGTTCCGTCGGCTGTTCGACTGCCTGCGCGGAATAGACCAGTTGATCTGGGCCGTCATTCTCGTGCGTGCGTTCGGCATGGGCCCGATGGTCGGCGTTCTGGCGATTGCGTTGTCGGATATCGGCTCTCTGGCCAAGCTCTATGCCGAAGCCATAGAAACCGCGCGCAAACAGGAGATCGAGGGCGTGAAGGCTACGGGCGCTTCCGCCCTCCTGATCGGCCGCTTCGCAATCCTGCCGCAGGTGCTGCCGCTCTTCGTTTCCCAGGCGCTGTATTTCTTTGAGTCCAACACTCGGTCGGCGACCGTTATCGGCATCGTCGGCGCGGGCGGCATCGGGCTCGAAATATCGCGCCGCATCAAGATACTGGCCTGGGATCAGGTGGCTTTCATCCTGCTGCTTATCTTTGCTACCGTCGTCCTTATAGATGCATTCTCTCAGATCGTAAGGCGACGCCTGCAAGGAGCGACGTCGAAGGAGCGTTGATGTGGAGACCGGGAGCGGAATCTGAGAGGGATGCGGTCAGGAGAAAGTTGTCACCCATTAATTATCCTCTCGAAATCAGGGCCAATACGTTCGCCAGACCAATGGAACGAGGACCAGCGCGCAGGCCGGCAGCACGATCCAGTTGATCGTTTCCCATCCAGAGCTGTGGAGCAGCGATCCGGAGAAGAACGAGGCACATGCCACTGTCCCAAAGACGAGAAAGTCGTTCGCGCCCTGAACCTTGCTCCGCTCGGCGGTCGTATGGCAGTCGCCGACCATCGATGTCGCCCCGATGAAGCCGAAGTTCCAGCCGATCCCCAGTAGGACAAGCGCCACCCAGAAATGGCCGATGTCGAAGCCGGACAGCGCGACCGCGGCGGCCGAGGCTATGAGGAGCAGCCCGACTGCGGCGACCCTTTCTTTGCCGAACCGGACCATCAGGCGGCCCGTTATGAAGGACGGCCCGTACATGGCGAGGATGTGCCACTGTATGCCGAGCGCGGCCTGGTCGATGGAATGTCCGTGTCCGACCATAGCGACGGGCGACGCCGTCATGACGAAGGTCATCAGGCCGTAGGAGACGACACCCGTGGCGATCGCCAGCAGATAGCGGGGCGATGTGAGGATTTGCATCAGCGGCCGCTCGGCAGCAGCGGCTGTTCCCTGCGCCTTCGTCACGGAGAACGCGCGAAGATTCCAAAGGACGGGGAAAGCCAGCGCGGCGAGCAGACCCTGGCTGATGAAGCTCCCGGCGAACGCCGTGCCCGGAACCGCGTCCCGGGTCCAGATGACAAGCTGCGGACCGATAACGGCTGCGACCAGGCCGCCGACCATGACACGGGCGATTGCCTTTTGCGCCTCCGAACCCGGAGCGTTGTCGGCGGCTGCGAACCTGTAACTCTGGACATAGGACGAATAAAGGCCCGCCATGCAGGTTCCGAGGCAGAAGACGACGAAGCTCGAGAGGATGATGCCTATCGCCGCGACTAGCCCGGAGATCATTCCGATCGTCGTCCCAATCAGATAGCCGTTGCGGCGGCCGAGCCGCCGCATCACATAGGCGGCCGGCAGGGTTCCAAGCGCGAGGCCAAGATTGAGAAGACTGACGGGAAGCGTGATCAGGTCGGGATCGGGCGAAAGGTGCTGGCCGACAAGACCCCCAAGTGAGATGACGATCGGTGCGTTCGCCCCGCCGAAGGCCTGGGCGACGGTCAGGATCCATGCGTTACGCTTGCCGAGACTTTGATCAAGGGGAGCGTTCTGTGCTGTGTTCATTTCAATTCAACTCTGAAGAGGATATCGGCAACTGCCTGCTTGGCGGCGACAATAGCGCCCGCGAGATATCCGGGTTCGGCAGGACTGGTCTCGCTTCCTGCCATAATGAGGCGGCCTTCCCATGTACCGGTCACCCAGTGAGGATTTCCCGGCACGGGATGATCCCCGCCGGTCCGGTCGGCAATCGTCGCGGTGAACGGGTCTGCGGCCCAGTCCTTGAGGATGGTCGCGCGCGGGGTAAGCGCTCGTGGCCCAAATAACCTTGCAAGCTGCTCGACACAGGCCTGCTTCAGCGTCTCGTCGCCGACGGACGCCCGCTGGTCGGCGCCGACGCCGAGGAAGCCGAAGACGGCAGCCTTGCCCGAATTCGTCGTCGCATCGTGGATCTCGACCATCGGACCGACCATGCTCTGTGCTGTTCCTGAAAGCCCCTCCTTACGCCAGAAGGCCTCGTCATAGATCGCGAAGAACTTCGCGTGGGGAGCCATCCAAGTCGAGGTATTACGCCACCTTGCGGCAATCACCGGATCCTGTGCCGGGGAGAAGACGACTGTCGCATCGAGCAGTCTGGGGGGAAGAGCTGCAACCACGTACTCTGCGCGGAGAAGTTCTGTGCTGCCGTCGAAGCCTTGCAGAGAAAGCTCGACAGCGTCATCCTTCAGCGCTATCGCCGCCACCTTCGTGCCGAGCCTGATCCGACTGTCAGGCAGGCGGCTTGCAAGGGCTTGCACCACGGCTCCCGTTCCACCGGAGACCCTCATGGACTGCTGGTTCTCGTCGGCGGGAGAGAACCGTTGCGGTTCTTCGCGTGACATTCGTTCGAACACCACGTCGCCGGTGCTGTGCTGGAGGAACGAATCTAGTCCGAGCTCGGCAACGAGATCGGCCATTGCAGGCTGCATCGCGGGCCAGAACCAGGACGGTCCGAGATCGAACCCGTCTGCGGATGGGGCTCCGTCATTGCCGGCGGTCAGTATCCGTCCGCCGACCCGATCGCGCGCCTCGACAAGGAGGAGGTCCACGCCGGACGCGTGCAGCGCCTGCGCAGTGTAAAGGCCAGCGAGCCCAGCACCTATCACTGCGACCTTGCATGAATTCATAATCGTTGCGCCTCCTTTGCAGGCTCATCGAACGCGCAGACGTCGTCGTGCATCAGCGGCGCAGTTTTGTACCAGACGCGCGCTCCATTCTGGCCGACCTTTGCCTTCACGGCCTGTCCCGCCGGTAGTCGTAGCCAACTCCACCGGTCGAGCGTGTCGCCGCTTTCGGTGAAAGCACCATCGACGACCAGCAGCTCAAGTCCTTCCGGATTGGGCAGTTCGACTTCTGCATCCGCTTGCCATTCCTCCAACACGACGCGCTCTCCCGATCCTTCAAAGAGGACCATCGCGGAAACAACGCCGGGGCGAGCGGTGGCAGATTTGCCTTCACCGGGACGGCGCACGACATGCTCGCGGTCGTCGGCCTTGAATTGCCAGAGCTTCACCAGAATGGTGCAGCCACGGTCGCTTCTCGGGGCGTGTCCAGTTCCCGGCGGATTGCGCACATATGTGCCGACAGGGAAGTCGCCGCTCTCGTCCTGGAAGACGCCATCCAGCACGAGGAACTCCTCGCCGCCCAAATGCTGGTGATGGGCGAAGCTGCTTTTCGGGGCGTAGCGGACGATGGACGTCGCGCGGGCCTTCTCTTCGCCGATCCTGAAGAGCATTCGACGGTCCACGCCATTGGCGGGGCTCGCAACCCAGTCGAGCTTGGCGGCTTTGACGAGGACGCGCCGATTGAGGTCTTCGTTGATCAACATATCATAGCTCCGACCTACCGCCGTCGATCACCATCTCGGCCCCCAGCATGTAGCTCGACGCAGCGCTTGCCAGAAAGAGGACAGCGTCTGCAATCTCTTCCGGGCGACCCATGCGACCTACAGGTACCTGCGCGCCGACCCGTTCGGCATAGGCGCGGAACTCCTCTTCGGTCTGACCCCTTCCCTGGTGGATGGGCGTCTCGATCGATCCGGGGCTCACGGCATTCACCCTGATCCGCCGTTCGAGAAGCTCCGCCGACATGGTCCTGGCAAAGGAGCGAACTGCCGCCTTCGACGCGGACAGGATGGCACGACCGGGCGCTCCGATCTGGTTAAGCCACGAGGTGTTCAAAATGATCGACGCGCCGTCTTGCAACAGCGGAAGCACCGCCTGCACCGTGAAGAATACGCCCTTCACGTTCGCATCCATGATCTTGTGGTACGTCGCTTCGTCGGTCGTCGCCAGTGGCGTGCCCATCGCGACGCCCGCGTTTGCGAATACGATGTCGAGCGAGCCGAAGGCGCTTTCGAGCTTCGTTCTCATGTTGGCGAGGTCGGTCAGCGACGTCACGTCTGCGTCGATCGGAAGTACGTCGCCGCCAAGTTCGACAGCAGCTTTCTCAAGCCTCTCGGTCGAGCGTCCGGTGATTGCGACGCGTGCGCCGCTGTCAAGCAGCGCGCGCGCTGCGGCGAGGCCAATCCCGCTCGATCCGCCGGTAATCAGCGCGGTCTTTCCTTCAAGAACCATTTGTCTTTCCTCGTGTTCAGTCGTCCGAACCTAGACCTCGGCGTTTGCATTCACGAGGAAAAGACGCCATATCGAGAAGAAAGAAAATCTTTGTTGTGATCGATATGAGAAACCTGACAAGACTAAAGTCGCTGCAGGCATTGGAAGCGTCGGCCAGACATGGAAGCTTCGTGGGCGCAGCCAGGGAGCTTGATGTGACGCCTCCCGCCATCGGCCAACTCGTGCGATCGCTCGAGGACTGGGTCGGCTACCCTCTGTTTAAGAGGCGTCGTTCCGGGGCCGAACGACTGACGCCGGTGGAAGAGGCACAGGAAGCTCTCGAAGACATCGCACAAGGGTTGGATCTCCTCGAATCCGGTCTTCGGAAGCTGCGCGGCCGCAAGGCCCGGTCGGTGGTCGTCGTGACCGCATCGCAGGCGCTTGTCGCCAACTGGCTCATGTCGCGTCTGGAGGAGTTCGCTTCGAAGTGTCCGAACGTCGACGTTAGGCTGGATGTCTCCGACAGAGTTATCGATCTCGCGCACGGGGAAGCGGACATCGGAATCCGATGCGGCCTCGGCACATGGAAAGGCGTGAAGTCTACCTATCTTATGGGTGAGGAAATTATCGCCGTCTGCCACAACAAGCTGGTTCCGACCGACAGGGAAGTAACGGCCGGCTGGATCGCGGAGCAGACACTGATCCATGACGGTACACCGCATCCGGTGGCGACTTTCCGACCTGGAGCGAATGGCTGGCGCGTGCTGGTGCGAACCAGACGCCCGGTGAGCGTGGACTTAAGATCAACTCCACTGCCGCCGTGATCAACGCGGCTGTCGCGGCTCGCGGTGTGGCGCTTGTCCGCAAGGCCCTGGTGGCCCAGGAGCTGGAGCTTGGTCGACTTGTCCATCTCATTCCCGACATCCGATGGCCGGTGAAATGGGCCTACTATGTCGTCGCCCCGCAGAAGGCGCTGCGGCGTCACGAGGTCATGTCTTTCCATACCTGGCTGACCGGCATTCGAGCTGTTGAGTTCAACTGCCCGGCTGAAGCGCCAGGTGCAGGCCCCACATGATTCCCGGTCCGACCGAGCCGACGTGGTCCCGGCCGGGCACGATCTTGAATTCCGTCGTCAGTTCTTCGTAATGCCGGGATGTGAGGAGGCTCTCGAAGTGCTTTGCATCTTGGACCATGTCCTGTGTGAAGCCATGACGGGTCGCGTCATACCGACGCGCCTCGTTTTCCCCGACGTAGAGATAGACGTTCGCCGGAAGGCGTTTATGCGCGGCGGCGAATTGCTTTTCGATCGCCAGGATCACATGCTTGTCATACCAGAGCGATGGACTGCCGATGATGTAAGTCCGGAACATTCCGGGGTTACTTAGAAGCATCGTTGTCGCCAGGAGGCCACCGTAGGAATGACCCCAGAATATCCGTCTGGCCGGGTCGGTATGGTAGTGCGCTTCCGCGAACGGAATGACGACGTCTCTGATGTAAGCCTGATAGGCGGCAGATCCGCCGTAAACATGGCCCGTCGAAGGCTGCGGCGTAGGCGTATAGTCGCGGCGACGACTGTCTTCGAGCGACTCGCCTTCCGCATAGCCGAGGCCGACCACGATGAGGTCCTTCTGCTCGGATTTGGCCGCGTCTCGTACGTCGCAGATATGATGCGGGAACGCGCGCGCCCCATCGGCCATCAGCAGCAGCGGGTGAAGCGCCGGGTTTGCTGAGTCGAAGCTGTCCGGAAGGCTGACGAACAGCTGATATTTTCGCCCGGAGACCGGATCTGGCAACGGGACGGAAAAAGTCTTCAGGTCGCACTGTCGCGCCGTCGACATAGCTGCGAGGCTGTGCGAGACAGCGCCCAGCAAGCAAGCCAGAAGGATGACGAGACGGATTGCGGTCCGTCGGTTGGCTGCCGCTGAAAAATCTCTGAAGTCTTGCATTCGCATGCGGTCTTCTCCGGTCGTCGGGTGATCACGGCCACTGTTCGATCAGCGCCTTAAGCCTGGCTTAAGGTGGTCACCGTCTGTCTGACTTGAAAGCGGAGACAGATACGAAATGCAAGACATCATCATCGCCCGCCGAACGCTTGTCGTCGCCGCGCTTGCAAGCGTCCTCGCGAGCTGCGCCAGCTCCGGCCCGACTTCGTCGTCGGCGGCGGCGATCGCCGCGACAGCCACGATCAGCCCCAAACCTTCTTCGCCGACGCCTGTGATGTATGCCGCGATGCCGCAGGAGCGGTTTCCAATACCGGCAGTGAAGCTCGCCCAAGTCGATCCACGCTACTGGCGGCAGGCCGTCGACTATCCGACCGACAAGAAGGTCGGGACGCTCATCGTCGATACACCCAACAAGTTCCTCTATCACGTTCTGCCCGGCGGTAGGGCGGTGCGGTATGGCATCGGCGTCGGGCGTGACGGCTTCTCGTGGTCGGGCAGGGCAACGGTTGCCTACAAGCGCGCCTGGCCGAAGTGGACGCCGCCGGACGAGATGGTGGCGCGTGATCCGCGGCTGTGGCCGGTCAGTAAGGAGAATGGCGGGATGCCGCCCGGCCTCACTAATCCCCTCGGTGCACGGGCGCTCTATATCCATCAGGGCGGTAAGGACACGCTCTACCGTCTCCATGGCACACCCGAGGCCTTCTCGATCGGCAAGGCAGTATCGTCAGGGTGCATCCGGCTGCTGAATCAGGATGTTATCGACCTCTACAACAATGTCCGGGACGGCAGCACGATCGTCGTCCTGCCCGATCCATCGAAGCGGGAGCAACATCCAAGTGCATGATCACCGTTCCCGATCCATGAAAAGGAGTTCAGATTTGAGAAGTGAAACCGCAATACCGGCGCTCGGACGCCGCGCTTTTCTTCAGGCATCCGTCGTCGCGGCTGCCGTGGCGGCGATTCCGGCAGTCGCGTCTGCGAACGACGACGTCGACCTGGAGATGATCCTGCACGATCCTGCAGCACCGGTAACCGGAAATCTCATGGGGAATCTCACGATGGTTGCCTTCCTCGACTACAATTGCCCATGGTGCAAGAAGGCAGCGGTGCCGATGCGCGAGGCGGTCGTAAAGGATGGCGGCGTCCGGCTGGTCTACAAAGACTGGCCGATCATCACGAGGGACTCAGTAGACGGAGCCCGGCTAGCGCTCGCTGCGAAATACCAGGGTCGCTACGACGCCGTGCACGAGGCTCTTATGGCGATCAAAACGCCGAAAGCCAAGGCAGGCGAAATGCGCGATGCCGTCGAACGCACGACCGGCGTCGACTTTGCCCGTCTGCAAGACGACCTTGCGAAACATGAGGCTGAGATCGCGGCGCTGCTGGAACGAAATGGCAGGCAGGCGATGTCGCTCGGACTGAATGGGACGCCTGCCTTCATCGTCGGCAAATACCTCGTTCCTGGCGCCATCCAGAGCGTCGACGCGTTCACGGACCTCTTCGCAAAGGCCCGCCAACCGGTCTAGCCGCGCGCCTTCGCGATCGCGTCCTTCAGGCCCTTGCGGTCGAGGACGCCCGCGAAGGTGGTCGATCCCACCACGAAGGACGGCGTTCCGACAAACTTGAAGGCAGACGCCTGGATCCAATTTCGATCCAGCAGGCTTGAAATCCACGCCTGGTTCTTGACCACGGCCTTGCCGACGACGTCGAATGTGAGGCCTGTCTTCGCGAGCGCCTTTTCCATGTCGGTCTGCTGCAGCTTCGCGGGCGTATGAAACATCGCATCAAGCGTCTCCTCGTACATGCCCAGCTTCGCGGTTGCGAGCACCGCCTGTGCTGCGATGACCGAAGCGCCGCCGAAGACCGGCCAATCCTTCATCACGAGCTTGACCTTGCCGTCCTGTTCGACCACTTCCCGGACCATCTCGTAGGACTTTTTGCAATACGGGCACTGGTAGTCGAAGTATTCGACCACCGTGACGTCGCCCTTTGGGTTGCAGAGGACAGGCGCGTCCGGATCGTCAAGGACCATATCGCGGTCTGTCGGAGCCTTCGAGGCAAAGGCAAGTGACGGAGGTAGGACCGCAGCAAGCCCGGCTATCGCGACAAAATGACGGCGTGTGACGTTCATGAGCGAGGTCCTGTGGTGAGGTTGGCAGTCTGGGGAGTAGGGGCAACCGTCTTCGCCGCGTCGATCAGGTCTCGCGTGGAGATATCTCCGACCAGGCTTTTGGTCGCCGAATTCTCGGTGCCGAAGAACAGCATGGTCGGTGGACCTACGACGCCATTGTTGGTCATCAGTTTCTGCTTGTCGCGGGTCATGTCGGACAAATCGACGGAGACAAGATTGAAGTCCTTTAAGCTTGCCGCGACGCGCGCATCGACCAGCACCGAACGGTCGACGACGCGGCAAGAGACGCACCAGTCGGCGGTGAAGTAGACGAGGCTCGGCTTGCTGCTGCGCGCCAAGATGGTTCGTAGCTCTGCCTCATCCGAAACACTTGCGAAGCTCTCCTTGGTCAAGCCGGGCGACGCAGGCGCCATGGTGGCGTCGAATCCTTTCAGCGGCTGTAGCATGCTTGTCGCACCGCCGGCCGCGCCGAAGGCGAGGAACATTCCATAGAGGATGGCGAGCAGACTGCCGGACTTGGCAAGCCTCTTTCCGAGTCCGACTTCTGACGAAATCGTGTCGAAGGCACCGAAGCAGACGCCTGCCGTTACGAGCAGGGCCGCGGACAACCCGAGCGTCACGGGCGGTTCGACGAGCCGGTTGAAATACCAGACCGCGGTGCCGAGGAAGATGAACCCGAACAGCCACCGCACCTGGACCATCCATGCGCCCGCGCGAGGAAGAAGCGCTGCTCCCGATGTTCCGATGAGGATGAGAGGGATGCCTTTGCCGATTCCGAGCGCGAATAGCGCTGCCGCGCCGAGCGCGATGTTGCCGGTCTTGGCTATATAAAGGAGCGCGCCGGCAAGCGGAGCGGTCACACAGGGTCCGAGCAACAGGGCGGAGGTGAAGCCGAGGATGGCAGTCGATCGGATGGACCCGCCGAGCGGGCGCTGAGAGCGGGCGAGGCGGTTCCGCAGAAATCCCGGAAGCTGCACATCGACCATGCCGAAGCTGGCGATGGCGAGAACCACGAAGATGCCGGCCATGACGGCCACCGCGGTCTCGGACTGCAGCGCGATCTGGAAGCTTTGGCCGAGCCATGCAGCGAGTACGCCGAACAGGCTGAATGCCGCAGCAAGGGCAACGACATAGACGCTGGACAGCAAGAAGCCCCTTCCGGGAGACAGTGCCGCGCCCTGCCGTCCGAGCGTGGCGGCGAGGATCGGATACATTGGGAAGACGCAGGGCGTAAACGCGAGAAGGATGCCGAGACCCGTGAAGGACGCAAGGAGAAGAGCAACACCACCACGAGACATGATCTCTTCAACCATTCCGGTCTCTGCGCGTGGGGCGGGTCTCACGGCGGTATCCGTCGTCGATACTTGCGGAATGGGTGTGAAGGCCTGGAACGAAGTGCCACTTGTCGGTCGCGCCTCGAGCGGATCGCTCGACGTTATGTGTAGGCCGTCGACTTTCACTATTCGCACCGGATAGCAAATGCCGCCGTCCTGGCAGCCTCGGAACGACACTATCAACTTTTCCGGAGCATCGGCCAACAACGCGGTCGTCTCGTTGAAGTAGACCTCGATGCTGCCAAAGCCGGGATCGTCTTTCATCTTGCCCGGTTGTGTCTGCAGCTCGAGCTTCCGCCCATCGCCCGTGTTTGCCTCGAGCGTATCGCGATAGAGGTAGTATCCCGGAGCGATCGTCCACTTGAACATTGCCGTCGAACCGGCTCGGTCGATCGAAAGCGTGAAGGCCTCTTCCATCCTCATCGGGGGGGCCAGCGCGAGCGCAGGCCCGCAGAGCCATAGCAGTGCGAGGATGACGGAGGAAACGGTGAGACGCATTATATCTCCTTGTGAAAGACGCTTCGGACCGGGTAGGGCTTCCAGCTTGAAGCTTAAGGCAGCCTTAAGGTGCGGGTCGGAGATCTCGTCTGCGACTGCCGATGAATGGAGTGTTCGATGCGATTGCTCGTAGTGGAAGATGACGATGTGCTTCTCGACGGCCTCAAGGTCGGGCTGGAACTCGCCGGGTTCACCATCGACACGGTGACGACGGTCGCCGATGCACTCTCCGCTCTCGAGCACACCCGTTTCGACGCGATCGTGCTTGATGTGATGCTGCCGGACGGCACTGGCCTGAATATTCTGCGGCGTGTTCGCGACCGCGGCGACCGGGTACCGGTCCTACTACTGACTGCGAAGGACGCGACCGCCGACAAGATCTCAGGGCTCGACGCCGGGGCGGACGACTATCTCGGAAAGCCATTCGATCTCGACGAGGTTTCAGCACGACTGCGTGCCATCATTCGGCGAGGCGAGGGGCGCTCGGAAGGCGTCCTGCAGAGCCAGGGTGTCACGCTCGATCCGGCCCGGATGGAAGCCCTGAAGGATGGCAGCGTCATTCCGCTCTCCCGCCGGGAGTTCGCAATCATCAACGCGCTGATGCAGAATCCAGGCATGATCTTCTCTAAGTCCATCCTGGAAGAGAAGGTTTATGGTTGGCAGGAGGACGTCGAGAGCAATACGATCGAGGTTCACGTCCACAAGCTACGCACGAAGCTCGGACCGACCTTCATCGAGACCGTCCGTGGCGTCGGTTACCGTGTGGGGAGGGATGGCTGATGTCGATCCGGACAAGATTGTTTACCGTTCTGCTGTTGATGACAAGCATCGTCTGGTTGTCGGCCTGCGTCTGGATCTACACCAGCACGAAGGAGCGCCTTGAGCATGTCTTGGATGCCCGTCTCGCCGAGTCCGCAAAGATGGTGAGTTCGCTGGTCGGCGACCGCTCCGTCGTCATCGGGATGGGCGAACAGGAGCCCGCCACAGGGCGCGACCTCGAAATCGGATCTACGGTGGCGCCCTCCTACGAACGCCAGCTTGCGTGCCAGATCTGGTCGGTGAACGGCAAGCTGCTCAGCAAGTCCGACAGCGCGCCAGTCGCATCGCTCTCCGATCACGGATCCGGATTCCGGAACACCGTGATCAACGGCGCCGCTTGGCGCGTCTACGCAGTGATTAAACCCGACCTCGGAATAAGGGTTCTGGTCGGCGACAGCCTACAGGTGCGCGATCGGCTCGTCGACGATGTCATCAAGGGGCTGCTCTTTCCTGCCGTCCTCATCATGCCGCTTATGGCCGGTCTGATCTGGTTGTCCGTGTCCAAGGGGCTGGCGCCGTTGCAGAGACTGGCCGCCAGTCTCACCGCCCGTGATGCTTCGCAGCTTCATCCATTTGTCGACGACAAGACTCCCGCTGAGCTGCGGCCCATGATCCGGGCTTTGAATAGTCTTCTCTTCCGAGTCCAGTCTGCTCGTGAACGGGAACAGGAGTTCATCACCTATGCTGCCCATGAGCTTAAGACGCCGCTTGCCGGACTGAAGACGCAGGCGCAGGTTGCTATGCGGTCGAGTGATCGCGAAGTCCAGCAGCGGGCACTGAAACGAATCGAGCAGAGCGTCGACCGTACCAGCCGGATGGCGCGACAGCTCATCGATCTTGCGGCCGTCGATGCCGCCGAGGGAAGGGACAGGTCGGTAGAGGTCGACGTCGAGGCGCTGGTCCTCGACGTCGCCAACGACCTTGAGTCCTTGAAGAGGGTCCGCGACGTCGAGATCATCTGCAAGGCACCTCGGCTGCTTGGGGCTCTTTCCACCCGTGTCGACGCCTCGTTGCTGCGGCTTGCAATTCGAAATGTCCTCGAAAACGCCGTTCAGCATTCCCCGCGAGGTTCCATCGTCGAATGTATGGTGGAGACAGACGGAAGACGCATAACCGTTGTCGTTTCCGATGAGGGTCCCGGGATTGCTCTCGAAGAGCAGGGAAAGGTCTTGCAGCGCTTCTACCGGTCGCCACGCTCAGCTCCTGGAGGCAGCGGCCTTGGACTTGCGATTGTTAAGATGTCGATCGAGCGGCTTGGTGGTCGGCTCAGCTTCGCCAAACCTGGATCGCGCTTTGAGGTTTTGCTCGAAGTCTAAAGCTTGGACGGGACGTTCTGTCCGGCAGCGGTCGAGCAACGAGCCGGCTATCGAGCATGTCGGCAAACGCCGCCGCTCCCTTCGGTTTCGTTAGCGGAAAACAAGGCCGCGTCAATCTGCGGGGCCGTTGGCCGGGAAATTGTCCGGCACATAGAACTAGCTTAGTTTGGGATCGCTCTGTCAGCGGCGCAGGATAAACGCCGTCATTTCCCGTATGGCTGGAGATCTATCGAACTCGACCTGGCGATCAGGGTGCCGGCTGATATCGACCGGCAAAGCTATCAGATCAGACCGTTTTACCCATGGCGGCGGCCCGGATTTACGCGAGATCCCGAAACCCACCGTCAAGCCGAGGGATGCTCACATTCCGGACCCTCACATTGACATGTTGAAGGTGAAGAGCCGGAATTTCCATTGAAGCTGATTAAGCACCCTAAATTTCGCAACTGGAGAACGACCGCTTGACTTTGCCATTATATCCATTAATCTGGATATATGGAATCAAATGATGCAATAGCGGCTCTAGGAGCTTTGGCTCAAACCACACGACTGGAAACCTTTCGGCTTCTCGTTCGGCACGAACCGGATGGGGTGCCGGCTGGCGAACTCGCCCGATTGCTCGATGTGCCTCAGAACACGATGTCGGCGCATCTGGCGACGCTTTCCCGAGCAGGACTGGTCAAGAGCGAGCGGCAGAGCCGCTCGATCATCTATAGAGCCGACCTTGACGGCTTGCGCGACCTGACGCTGTTTCTGCTGAAGGACTGTTGCGGTGGTTCGACCGAACTTTGTGCCCCGCTTATCGCGGAGCTAACTCCCTGCTGTAGTCCGGAGGCAAAGCCTTCATGATGTTCAACAGGCCTCCGACCTAACCACGGAACACGACCATGACCGAGAAAACTTACAACGTGCTCTTCCTGTGCACGGGCAATTCCGCACGTTCTATTCTCGCCGAATCCATCCTCAAAAAGGAGGGTGGAGGGCGTTTCAAGGCATTCTCCGCTGGCAGCCAGCCCAAAGGAGAAGTCAGCCCGCATGCACTCAAGGAGCTGGAAGCCCTTGGCTATCCTTCGACAGGCTTCTCCTCGAAGAGCTGGGATGTTTTTGCCGAACCCGGCGCGCCGGAGATGGACTTCATCTTCACGGTCTGTGACAGCGCCGCCGGCGAAGCTTGTCCAGTCTGGATCGGCCATCCCATGAGCGCCCATTGGGGCATCGAAGACCCGGCCGCCGTAGTTAGCAGCGAAACGGATATTCAACGTGCGTTCGCGCAAGCCGCCCGGTACCTGAGCAACCGCATCAGGGCCTTCATAAGCTTGCCAATCGCATCGATCGATCGCCTGGCGCTCGAACACCGTCTCCGCCAGATCGGCGCGACCGAGGGTGCATCGATCAAGACCGATAGAGCCGACTGAGATGTCCACGTTCGAACGATACCTGACCGTCTGGGTCCTTTTCTGCATCGTCGTCGGCATTGCGCTCGGCCATGTCATGCCGGGCTTCTTCCATGTTATCGGCGCAGCCGAAGTCGCCAAGGTGAACATCCCCGTTGCCATACTCATCTGGCTGATGGTCATCCCGATGTTGCTCAAGATCGATTTCGGCTCGCTGGCGAAGGTCGGCAGCTACTGGCGCGGGATCGGGGTGACACTCTTCGTGAACTGGGCGGTGAAACCGTTCTCCATGGCGCTCCTGGGATGGCTGTTCGTCGGCTGGCTCTTCCGTCCCGTTCTGCCCGCTGATCAGATCGACTCCTATATCGCGGGACTGATCATCCTCGCCGCAGCTCCCTGTACGGCCATGGTGTTCGTTTGGTCCAATCTCACCAAAGGCGAGCCGCACTTCACACTGTCCCAGGTCGCGCTGAACGACGCCATCATGATCGTCGCCTTCGCGCCGATCGTTGGACTTCTACTCGGCCTGTCGGCCATCACCGTGCCGTGGAACACGCTGACGATCTCGGTCGTGCTCTACATCCTGATCCCGGTCGCTATTTCCCAAGTCATCCGCAAGCGCTTGACGGCAAGCGGCACGACACGATCCTTCGACGCGCTTCTGGCAAGGCTGCAGCCGTTTTCACTTGTTGCCCTTCTTGCCACCTTGATCCTCCTGTTCGGGTTCCAAGGCGAGCAGATCATCGCCAAGCCCGCTATCATCGGCCTGCTTGCGGTGCCGATCCTGATCCAGGTCTATTTCAACTCGGGGCTGGCGTACCTCCTTAACCGAATGTCGGGTGAACAACATTGCGTCGCCGGGCCGTCTGCGCTCATCGGCGCGAGCAACTTCTTCGAGCTTGCAGTCGCGGCCGCCATTAGTCTGTTCGGCTTCCAGTCCGGTGCAGCGCTTGCCACCGTCGTCGGTGTCCTCATCGAGGTTCCGGTGATGCTCTCGGTGGTCTGGATCGTGAACCGAACCAAGGGCTGGTACGAGGCCGCGCCCGCTGCCTCCCGAAACACCACGACCGAAAGGACATGACCATGGACGTCACCATCTACCACAATCCCGCCTGCGGAACTTCCCGCAACACCCTGGCTCTGATCCGCCATGCCGGCATCGAGCCGACGGTCGTCGAATACTTAAAGACACCGCCGTCGCGCGATCAACTCATCAAGATGATTGCTGATGCCGGTCTGGCGGTTCGCGAAGCTATACGCGAGAAGGGTACACCCTATGCCGAACTGGGCTTGGACAATCCGGGTCTCACGGACGATCAGTTGCTCGACGCGATGATCGTGACTCCGATCCTCATCAACCGACCGATTGTCGTCACGCCGCTCGGGACAAGGCTTGCCCGCCCTTCGGAAGCCGTTCTGGACATCCTTCCGACAGAGGCCTTCAAGGGTCCGTTCACAAAGGAAGATGGCGAACCCGTTCTTGATGACGAAGGAAAGCGCATTGTCTGACACATTCCCTGCTGCCTCGCCTGAGCATTTCCGCATGCCTGATCGGGATGCTCTGCGTCCTGTATTCTCCAATCACAAGCCCCGCATCCTGATCCTGTACGGGTCGCTTCGCGAGGTTTCGTACAGCCGCCTTCTCGCCTTTGAGGCCCAGCGGCTGCTGGAGCACTTCGGTTGCGACGTGCGTGTTTTCGATCCGAAGGGCCTTCCGTTGCCTGATGAAGCTCCTGCCAGCCATCCGAAGGTCCAGGAACTCAGGGAGTTCTCCGAATGGTCTGAAGGCCAAGTTTGGATCAGCCCCGAGCGGCATGGTGCGATGACGGGCGTCATGAAGTCTCAAATCGACTGGATTCCACTCGCCGTCGGTTCTGTGCGTCCGACACAGGGAAAGACACTCGCCGTGATGCAGGTATCGGGCGGCTCGCAGTCATTCAACGCCATAGGCCAGCTCCGCATCCTTGGCCGCTGGATGCGGATGATCACGATCCCCAATCAGTCCTCAGTCGCCAAGGCCTATCAGGAATTCGATGTCGACGGTCGGATGAAGCCGTCGTCCTACTACGACCGTGTCGTGGACGTCTGCGAGGAACTGGTGAAGTTCACGCTGCTGACCCGTGACGCCTCGTACTATCTGACCGACCGCTACAGCGAGAGGAAGGAAGACGCGGCCAAGCTCGAACAGCGGGTCCAGTTGAAGTCGATCTAATCTCAGCCGATGGCGACGAGGCTCCGTTTCGTCGCCATCGCCACGCTGGCAAAGGCTGCCATGCCGATCGTGCGGAAGTGGATTCGGTATAGTCTCTTCCTAGGGATAGGTTCAGGATCTGCATATCAAAATACCAAAGGTCAGGAGCGGGAACTTACATCAAGCAACTGTTGCTTTCGGCTTGATCTCCTGCTCTGGAATCTCGGCATGGACGACGTCCTGTAGAGTCCTCGGTCATTCAACGATTTCTCTCCACGGCCGCAGCAGCTGATCCGCTCGGAAAAGGGACATGATGGGCGAACTCCAGGAGAGTCCACCCATCAATGCTATTCAGCGGCCGCGAGTTTGTTGGTGTTCTCGTTTGCGGCCGTATCGACTGTGGATGCTGTCGGCAGCCGCCATCCCTTGACCAAACCGTATACGGCCGGGATTACGATCAAGGTCAACAATGTCGAGGAAACCATGCCGCCGATCATCGGCACGGCGATGCGCTGCATGATTTCCGATCCTGTTCCCGTCCTCCAGAGGATCGGCACAAGCCCCGCCATGATGGCGACGACTGTCATCATCTTCGGCCGGACGCGCTCAACCGCACCGACCATGATCGCCCTGTTGAGATCCAGTTTCGAGAAGGCACGTCCCTCCTTTTCGCAGGCCTCGCGCTGCTCCTTCATCGCATGATCGAGATAGATCAGCATGATGACCCCGGTCTCGGCAGCCACACCTGCAAGGGCGATGAAGCCGACGGCGACCGCCACCGAGGCATTGAAGCCCATCCACCACATCAGCCAGATGCCGCCGACGAGCGCGAATGGGAGGGACAGCATGACGATCATCGTCTCGGTCAAAGCCTTGAAGTTCAGGTAGAGCAGCAGGAAGATTAGCGCCAATGTCAGCGGCACTACGACCGCCAGTCGCGCTTCGGCACGTTCGAGATATTCGAACTGGCCACTCCAGGCGACGGAGTAGCCGGGCGGCATCTGTACCGATTTCACCACCGCCCGCTGTGCTTCCGCGACGTAGCCGCCGAGATCGCGGCCGGCGATGTCGACATAGACATAGACGGCGAGCTGGCCATTTTCCGTGCGGATCGTCGTTGCCCCGCGAGTGAGTTTTACATCGGCGACTTCGCCGAGCGGAACCGTGCCGCCGCCGGACAACGAGATCTGAACGTCCCTGGCGATCGCTTGCGGATCACTTCTGAGCGCTCTTGGATAGCGGACCGCAACACCATAGCGTTCGCGACCCTCGACGGTCGATGTCACGACCTCGGACCCGAGCGCCATGCCGATGACGCTCTGCACGTCATTGACTGTCAATCCATAGCGACCGAGCGCCACGCGATTAGGAACGATGTCGAGGTAGTACCCTCCGATCACCCGCTCGGCATACGCGCTCGATGTCCCTGGGATGCCCTTCAACACACCCTCGATTTGCCGGGCGATCTTCTCCATTTCGCCGAGATCGGTGCCGTAGACCTTCACACCGACAGGTGTCCGGATGCCCGTCGAGAGCATATCGATGCGGCCGCGGATCGGCATGGTCCAGGCGTTCGACACGCCCGGAAACTGCAGAGCGGCATCCATCTCCTGCTTCAGGCTGTCGATGGTAACGCCTGGCCGCCACTGCGATTTCGGTTTCAGCGTGATGATGGTTTCGAACATCTCCGTCGGGGCAGGATCCGTTGCCGTCAGGGCACGGCCAGCCTTGCCGAAGACCGTCTGCACTTCCGGGAAGGATTTGATGATCCGATCCTGCATCTGCATCAGTTCACCCGCCTTGGTGAGCGAAATGCCGGGCAAGGTGGTGGGCATATACATCAGCGTGCCCTCGTCGAGATTCGGCATGAACTCGCTGCCGATGTGCTGGGCTGGCCACGCCGTCGCACCAAGGATTGCAAGCGCCGCCAGGATGGTGAGGGCCTTAGCCCTGAGAACACCGGAAATGACCGGCCGGTAGACCCAGATCAGCAGGCGGTTCACCGGGTTCTTGTGCTCAGGAACGATACGGCCTCTGACGAAGAGCACCATCAGCGCCGGCACCAATGTCACCGACAGCAAGGCTGCTGCCGCCATCGAGAAAGTCTTGGTAAAGGCGAGCGGTCCGAAGAGACGCCCTTCCTGCGATTCCAGCGTGAAGATCGGCAGGAACGACACGGTGATGATCAGCAGGCTGAAGAACAGCGCCGGTCCGACCTCGCTTGCTGCCTCGACCAGGATCTCCATCCTTGGCTTGTCGGGCGGCGCCCGTTCAAGATGCTTGTGAGCGTTCTCGATCATGACGATGGCGGCATCGATCATCGCACCGATGGCGATCGCGATACCGCCAAGGCTCATGATATTCGCGCCAAGGCCGAGCATCCGCATGGCGATGAAAGCGATCAAAATGCCGACTGGGAGCATGACGATCGCAACGAGTGCACTGCGGACATGCAGAAGAAAGGCGATCGTCACCAGTGCGACGACGATGGATTCCTCCACCAACGTGCCCTTGAGTGTTTCGATGGCGGCCTCGATCAGCGTCGAACGATCATAGACGGGTACGATGTCCGTGCCGGGCGGAAGACTGCCCTTGATCTGATCCATGCTCTTCTTGGCGTTGTCGATAACAGTCAGCGCATTCGCGCCAAAACGCTGAAGCACAATACCGCCGGCCACTTCACCCTCGCCGTTGAGCTCGGTGATGCCACGCCTTTCGTCTGGAACCAGTTCGACCCTGGCGACGTCGCCAAGGCGCAAGGGAACGCCATTCTGGCTCTTCAGCACGATGTTCTCTATATCCGGAATTCCCTTCAGATAGCCGCGACCGCGCACCATGAATTCGAATTCGGATAGCTCGATCGTACGGCCGCCGACATCCGTATTGCTGGCCCGGACGGCATTGGCGACATCGTTGAGCGACACGCCTTGTGCCTTGAGCCGGGACGGATCGACCACGATGGAGTATTGTTTGACGAAACCGCCGACGCTGGCGACCTCGGCCACGCCTTCGGACTTCGACACGCCAAACCGCACGATCCAGTCTTGCAGCGATCGCAACTCGGCAAGTGACAGCTCCTTGGCGACAAGAGCATATTCATAGACCCAGCCGACACCCGTCGCGTCCGGCCCAAGCGTGGGTGTGACGCCCTGCGGCAGGCGGCTTGAGGCGGCGTTCAGATATTCAAGCACGCGGCTGCGCGCCCAGTAGGGATCGGTACCATCGTCGAAGATAACATAGACGAAGGAAACACCGAAGAAGGAGAAGCCGCGGACGACCTTCGACTTCGGCACCGTCAGCATCGACGTGGTCAGCGGGTAGGTGACCTGGTCTTCGACCACTTGCGGGGCCTGCCCGGGATATTCGGTGTAGACGATAACCTGCACGTCGGAGAGATCGGGAATGGCATCCAGTGGCAGCGAGCGCAGCGCATAGATGCCGCCGGCCACCGCAAGTGCGGCTCCGACAAAGATCAGGACGAGATTGTGGGCGGACCATGAGATGACGCGTGCGATCATGGCTTGGTCTCCTGCGTCATCGCGCTTAGCGCCGAATTGAGGTTGCTCTCGGCATCGAGCAGGAAGTTGGCGGAGACGACCACCTTGTCGCCGACGGCAACGCCGCGGCGAACTTCGGTCTTGTCGTCGCCGCGCATGCCAAGGCTGACATCCTTCGGCTCGAACCTGCCATCACCCTTGTCTATGAAGACGACCTGGCGATCGCCCGTGTCGATGACGGCGCTGTTGGGGACACTGACAACGGGATTGGGCGGTGCTGCCTCGATATCGATGTCGGCATACATGTTGGCAAGGAGCACGCCATCCGGATTGGCAAGCTCGATGCGGACCTTGGTTGTGCGCGTCTGGGCTTCGACCTCGGGATAAATCAGGTCGACGTTCCCTTTGAACGCCTTGCCGGGAAGACTGCGGATCTTGATCGATGCCTCTGCACCGACCCGCAGGGAGGCAAGGTCGTACTCCGGAACATCGGCGATCACCCAGACATGAGAGATGTCGGCGATGCGGAACAGGATATCGCCGGGTTTTGCCATCATGCCCGCGGTCGCAAGACGCTCGAGGACGATGCCGTCTCGCGGCGATGTGTAACCCATGCTGGTTGGCACCTGATGTGTGCGGGAGATCGTATCGATGACCTCCTGCGGTACGCCGAGATTCCTCAGCCTCAATGCGGGTCCGGTATCGTTGTTGCCGCGACTTGCGGCATATTCCGAAGCTGCGGTGGCAATGTCCTTCGAATAGAACTGGAAGAGCTTCTCTCCCGTGGTGATATGATCGCCTGTCGTGACGTTGGCGACATCATCCAGAAAGGTGTCCGTTCGCATCGAGACGACGCTGACGCGGCGTTCATCGAGCGTCACCGTGCCAGGGATCTCAATCCTGCGGCCGATACTAGCCAGTTCGGCAATGGCCGTCTTCACGCCCGTGCGCTGCAGCTTGCCGAGCGAGACCTTGACGGTGGAGGCGTCGACCTGCTCGCCGTCAAAGACGGGAATGTAGTCCATCCCCATCGAGTCCTTCTTCGGGACCTTTGAGGTGTCAGGCAGTCCCATCGGATTGCGGTAGTATAGGATGCGTCCCTTGCTAGATGGGGTGGGTGGGGCCACGTCGGCTGTCCTTGTCGACGGCTCGGCATTTTTGCTTCCGTCGAAACTCACATCTTCACTGGCACGCACCGGGATGAAGGGACGACCGTCGGATGCGTCCTTGGGAGCCAAAGAGAATTCCGCCAACCCATTCGGATGGCGGTAATAGATGATCGCCCCCGTCGGCGTGGTCTTCTTTGCGGTAGGCGCGGCCAATGCCTGCCCGGTGAGGTCCATGCCAAGAACGGAACCCAGATTGTTCGTGCCAGCCCAATAGCCTCCCCCGCCGAGCAATACGGCGAGGGAGAGCGTGGCTGCCACACGCGATGGCAGGTTCAAGGGGCCGCCTTCAGGACAAGTTCGCCCTGCACCGTATCCGGTTCACCTTGCACCTTGGCGGCAAGCTTGAAGCGCCAACCGCCGGCCATGGCGAAGTCGGTCTTGAATGCGTAGACGCCCGGCTCTGTCGAAGACGCGGCCGAGACCGGGGTGGTCATCATCTCCATGCCCTCGGGGGCCATGTCCATTCGGGTCGTAAAGATGACCGCGTCAGGGACTAGTTTGCCTGTCCGCTTGTCGACGAGACGGACCAGGACCAGCGATCCCTGGCCTTGCTTGACATCGGTCGAGACCGGCTGGAACTCATAGTCTTGCGAGGCGGCGAAGGACACGGTGGCGAAACCGGCAACAAGAATGCCGGCGAGGAGCATCGCTCCTCCGGAAAGAGAAAGCCTGTTCATGATTATGGATCTCATTGGGACGGATCTTCCAGATCACGTCCGTAGGTCAATATTGATCGCCTGCAGGCCTATCCGAACGCTTCCAGGCATCCGGCAATTACTGCGGCATGTTTCGGTATTGAGCGATGGAGATCAGGCTTTGGGAGGGCGGGCAGGAGGCTCAAGAAGAGCCGATGTCAATTGTGCCGCAGGCAAGAACTCGTAGCGATGCGATTGCCAGGCCTCTGAGAGTGGCAGCGAAGCGCCATGCGGCGTGTCGGCGGTAAAAGACGTCGTGCACAGCAGAGCTAGAACGCAGTTCTTGAAGCAATCGGGCTTTGTGGGGTGCTCATCCGGACAACATGGCATCTTCTCGACCATGTTCATGCCGGGCATGGACATGCTGCTGCCTGCTCCATCCATCGCCATTGCATTACCTGCAAGCCCAATGCTCATCGGCCCGACGAAGACCGCAAGCATGGCAACGCACAGGAACAAGCGACGGATGGTCCACACGAATGACATAGTCACAGCGATGCCACGGCGATTGGAGAATTGGAAGGGCCTCACGGAGATGTGTTGAACTCACGGGCGGTCGCAATGAACTCATTTCATCCGCACCAATATGGTTGCACAAGAAGGATCATCGGATGGTCGCGGCTTGAGGTTCCGCCATGATCGCCTTGATACCCGCCGCTTCATCGTCGAAGAAGAAGCGGCGTGCTTTGCCCAGACGATAGTCGTCCCACTTGTGCTCGAAGCAAAACCACTGGGCTTCACCATATCCAACGTCATATCCGAGCCCGCCCCATTTTACACATCCGGGGAATTCGCAGAAGTGATTTGCGAGCATCATATCGTCTGCGGAGCGTGCGATCTTTGCGGTGTCGTCAGCCATCGGGACATCCTTCAAGGGTAAGCGCGTCCGTTTCCGGGAAACGAACGGCGACTCTGGAATCACCGGGAGAGGGTAGGGTTCCTTGGTTAACGGAAGGTTGGTCACTTATCCTTGCGCCATCGTAGGCACCAATCATTTTCAGCACGTTTCTGACTTCGCTGATCCGGCGCTGAAATGCATCGGATTTGGCGATAACGCCGTCTTTCCGACGTTGGTCAAAGACGTCTTCCCCCAGGAAGGCGATTAGCTCCCGGATGATCTCTGCATCTTCGAACGTAATGCTATAGCTATAGCGGGCCGTTTGCATGGCGCACGTCTCCGTTCCCGCCGAGCAGAGGCAGGTTTCCTTTTCGATCTATCGTTCAGTTTCAGGCGGCGTTCAGGTCCGCGATCTCGCCGTGCTTGGCCAGCAGACGAGGGGATGACATGTCGCCGGTTTCTTCGTCGACCATCACAGCATAGGCCGCGACACCGGCGAAACGAGACGCCATGGAAGCCGCGATCTTCTCCGCAGACGGTACGTTTGATGCCTGGCGCATCTCACCGGGAACGAGATTTCCACGGTTCATGCGATACGGCAGCACGATAAATTTCTCTGCAGAGCTCATGGCGTATTCCTTATTTTGTTCCCAAAATGTTCTCATTTTCGAGGAGAGTCAAGCTTAAGGATGTTGACGAGAGAGTGCCCTTGATAGCGCAACTAAGGGTGTGTGAAAGATGGCACACAGAGCGTCGGGCGGAATTGACCTTTAGATGAAGAAGCAAAAGCAAAATTAGCCGTTTGCCTTCCCCGATTGTGAAACCGCGCCGCCAAATGACCCCGTCAATCTTTAAAATACCAATAGCTTGTGGCGCCAATTTACTCCCAATCACCGCGCCGAATCACAATGGGAGGCAAGCGCGCCTCGCCGCACCGCTCTCGCACAGTTACACGCTTCGATTGCTGACTTCCGCCAAGACCTGCTTGAGTTCCGTCATCATCACTGGCTTTGTAAGATGATGATCAAAACCCGCCTGAGCTGCCAACTCCTTGTCTTTCATTTGCCCCCATCCCGTCTGGGCGATGATCGGCGTGGTCCTGAAACGTTCATCTCGGCGCAACGCCCTGCAGACCTCATAACCATCCATGCCGGGAAGGCCGATATCGAGGAGAATTATATCCGGCAAATACTCGTCCGCGACTTCCAGGGCTCGTACGCCGTTGTGAGCTAAACGATATTCGTGTCCGATTTCCTCCAGCATCCATCCCAGCGCGTCGGCAATCAGGACATTGTCGTCCACAACAAGGGCTTTCATCAATGGCGCAGTTGCGGGCTCCGGATCCGGCTCTTTGGAAGTAGTGGGCGGTTCGCGAGCGTCGATGAGTGGCAGGCGAATGGTGAACAGACTTCCTTTACCCACGCCCGCGCTTTTTGCATCGACGGTTCCGCCATGCAGCGCGACAAGCTGGTGAACGAGGGCAAGGCCGATTCCCAAGCCGCCCTGCGACTGTTCACGGTGATCACCGACCTGAATGAAGAGCTGAAATACGGAGGACAGCATTTCGGCCGGTATACCAAGTCCATTGTCGTGGACCTTGATATTGACGTCATCGCCAGTGTCCTCGATGGACAGCTCGATCTTACCACCCCTTGGCGTATACTTGGCCGCGTTGTTAAGGAGGTTGGATATCACCTGGGAAAGCCGGGTATGATCACCATCGACCCATAGCTGCCTCGTCGGAAGTTCGACCTCCAGCAAATGCTCTCCCTCCTCGATAAGTGGGCGGCTTGCCTCGACAGCCGATTCGACAATGTCCTGAATATTGACCTGTTCCTTGCGAAGCTCGATCTTACCCTGGCTGATGCGAGAGACATCCAACAAGTCGTCAATCAATCGGACGAGATGCGTCAGCTGCCGGTCCATCATATCGCGAATATTCGAAGCCGCCTTGCTGTCGGGATTACTCCGCAGGATGTCTAATCCATGCCGTAATGGCGCCAAGGGATTTCGCAATTCGTGTGCAAGGGTTGCGAGAAATTCATCCTTCCGACGATCGGCCTCCTGCAGAGAATTCGACTGTAATTCAAGTCTGTCACGTTGCTCTGCTATCTGCTGGCGCTGCTTGTAGAGTTCTAGAAAGACATCCGCCTTGCTGCGTAGAATATCCGCCTCGATAGGCTTTTGAATGAAATCTACCGCCCCGGCCTCGTAGCCGCGAAAACGCCGCTGGCTGTCGGCACTCCCTGCCGTGACAAAGATGATCGGAACGCGTCGCGTGCGTTCGTTGCCGCGCATTAACTCCGCAACTTCAAAGCCGCTCAAACCTGGCATCTGCACATCAACGAGCGCCAATGCCACTTCGTGATGGAGCAGAAGCTCGAGCGCTTCATCTCCCGAGCGGGCCTTCAGCAGCTCCAGCTCATCGCGGCGCAGCAAGGCTTCCAGCGAAATCAGATTTTCTTCCAGGTCATCGACTAGCAGGAATTTAACCGCACCCATGTGCTCATACCTCTTTCAAGTAAGTCGTTATCGCCTGTAGCGACATGATCTTTGCATCCGGACAATCCGCGATAGCGGCGCGAGGCATGCTGGCCGCGAAGGCTTCGGCGGGATCTTGGACAAGAGCTACTCCTCCCGACTGGATGATAGCCAACAGGCCTCTTGAGCCGTCCTGATTGGCTCCTGTGAGGACAATTGCGATTAAGCCTTCGCCATAAACATCTGCCGCGCTCTCGAAGAGCGCATCAATCGATGGACGCGAAAAGAGCTCAGGCTCCTCGCGTGACAGTGCCAGCGTATCCTTCGTCTCCACGAGTAAATGATAGTCGGGCGGCGCAAAATAAACGGTGCCGGCTTTGATCGGTTCCTTGTCTTCGGCTTCGACGACGGCGAGCCGGCATTTAGCGCGGAAGAGTTCGGCGAGTACGCTTTGCCTGTTGGGCGGGATGTGGACAACGACGATGACAGGCAGCCGGAAGTGCGATGGGAGATTTGGCAGGATCGCAGACAAGGCTTCAATGGCGCCTGCCGAGCCGCCGATCACGACCGCCTCCGATATCGCGTCGCTCATCGATCCAACCTCTGATAAATCCTCTCTTCGCGTGCAAAGTCCTTGAAGCCGTCGGCATGAGCCGAAAACCTCAGGCTCTCTTTTGCGCCCAGCCCAAGGAACCCCCTTCTTGCGAGTGAGTCGACAAACAGGCCAACGGCCCTGTCCTGGAGCGGACGGTCAAAATAGATCAGGACATTTCGGCAGGAAATCAGGTTCATTTCGCCAAAGACAGCATCCGTCACAAGACTATGATCCGAAAAGACGACGTGTTGGCGCAATGTCTTGTCGAAAGACGCCTTGCCATATGCTGTGCGATAATAGTCGGACAATGATGATTTCCCCCCTGCTGCGCGATGATTCTCCGTGAATTGCTGAATGCGATCGAGATCATAGATCCCCGATTCGGCTGCCTGCAGGGCATCGTGGTTGATGTCGGTTGCGTAGAAAATCGTTCGAGATTCCAGGCCTTCCTCGCGAAAGAGAATAGCGAGGGAATAGACTTCTTCCCCGCTGCTGCAGCCGGCAATCCATATCTTCAGTGACGGATAGGTTCGTAAGTGAGGCAAGACCCTTTCTCTAAGCGCGCGAAAGTAACGTGGATCGCGGAACATATCGCTGACTTGGACGGTCAGGTATCCAAGAAGCTGCGAAAGTACAGTTGGATCGTGCAGCACGCCTTCCTGCATGGCCGAAATCGTCGCAAATCCGAGTTGCTCCCGTGCACGTTTCAGCCGCCGCTTGATCGAGGCCATCGCATAGTTGCGAAAGTCATAGTGATATTGATAGTAAATCGCTTCCAGCAAAAGCCGGATCTCAATGTCCTCGATTTTTTCTAGCGCTGAATCTTGTGTCACCGCGGCATCCAGACGCGAACGAGAGACAGCAGTTTCTCCACATCGAGGGGCTTGGCCATGTAGTCATTTGCACCCGCCTCGATGCAGCGTTGCTGATCATCGGGCATCGCCTTTGCCGTCAGCGCAATAATTGGCAACTTCCTCCATTCTGGTTTCAAGCGGATCTCACGGGTGGCTGCGAGACCATCCATGACGGGCATCATAACGTCCATGAGCACCAAATCGATCGCCGAAGAAGAACCAAGCGCTGCATTCTTCAATGCGTCGATAGCCTCCTGGCCGTTTCGCGCAATCTGAACTTCCGCGCCGCGCGGCTCCAGTATATTGGTCAGCGCATAAACATTACGGACGTCGTCCTCGACGATAAGGATGCGGCGTCCCTCGAGGAGCGCATCCCTGCTTCGTGCCTTCCGGATCATCCGCTGCTGCTCCGCCGGCAGATCTGAAACGACCTGATGCAGAAACAGCGTGACTTCGTCGAGAAGACGCTCGGGGGATTTCGCCCCCTTGATGATGATTGATTTCGAATAGCGGCGCAGCTTCCGCTCATCGTCGGGCGACAGGACGTGACCAGTATAGACAATGACGGGTGGAAAGGCATGATCGCCATCCTGGCTGATCTTTTCAAGCAATGCGTAGCCCGAAGCATCTGGCAACGACAAGTCAAGCACCATGCAATCGAAGATCTCTTCCTTTAAGAGCCTCAGGCATTCTGCCGCGGTGCCGGCGCCGACAGTTTCAACCTCATGGGAGGTCAACAATTTCGCGACCGCCTCGCGTTGCACTTCATTGTCCTCGACAATCAGCACCCGATGCAGGCGCTGGGAAAGCTTCCGTTCAAGTCCTTTCAGGACGTCGACGAGTTGCTCACGTTTGACGGGCTTCAACATGTAGCCCATGGCGCCGAGCGCAAATGCCGTCTCGGAATAGTCATCCGCCGAGACCATATGGATCGGGATATGGCGCGTCTGCACGTCGCGTTTCAACCTGTCAAGGACGGACAAACCCGATTGATCGGGCAATCCGACATCGAGAACGATGGCATTGGGGACGAACTGGCTTGCGAGTGCTATCGCTTCGTGTGCGGTGGTCGCAACGAGGGCGCGGAAGCCGACCTCGCGCGCTAAGTCCCGGAGGATTTCCGCAAAGGCATCGTCGTCTTCGACCACGAGCAGGACTCGCTTATCTCCAAGTGAAATGGCGCGATCGTCGTCAAGTGGACGGCTGCGCGGCGGCAACGGGTATGAATCACTCGCTGCCGGAGCGAGCGATGGAGCGGATACACCGGTTGCAATGCGCTCACGGGTCGCATCTACCGCCTCGGTGTAGGTCAACGGCAGCGTGAGCGTGAAGGTGCTGCCCTGTCCTTCGCGACTTTCAAGCTGAATGTTACCTCCAAGCAAGCGGACGAGCTCCTTCGAGATGGAGAGACCAAGGCCGGTACCGCCAAACCTCCGGCTGATGGTGCCATCCGCCTGGTGAAAGGCCTCGAAAATGCGCCTCTGCTGATCTTCGGCTATGCCGATACCAGTATCGGAAACCGCAATTGCGATGCGGTTATCGCCAGCCCCATTGATCGATACGGTGACGTGTCCTTGTTCGGTGAATTTGAAGGCATTCGATAGGAGATTCTTTACAACCTGCTCAAGCCGTTGCAGATCGGTCTCGATGATCGCCGGGCATTCGTCAGCGATCTTAATCTCGAACGTTATCCCTTTGCTGCCTGCGACCGGTTCGAAGAGTTGGCGGATATTGTTTGAAAGACGTTTGATGGACACCTGTTCCAGTCTGATATCGGCGTGACCGGCTTCGATCTTGGAGAGATCGAGGATGTCGTTGATCAGATTCAGCAGGTCGTTTCCCGACGATTGAATGGTTTGGGCATATTTGACCTGTTCTTGCGTTAAATTCTCATCGGTATTGTCTGCTAGAAGTTTTGCGAGAATAAGCGACGAGTTGAGCGGTGTCCTCAGCTCATGCGACATGTTGGCGAGAAAGTCCGACTTGTATCGGCTGGCCTGTTCGAGTTCCTGAGCCTTCAACTGGATGGAAGTGTTAGCTCGCTCCAGATCGTCACGCTGAGTTTCCAGTTGCTGGGCTTGTTCTTCCAGCTGCGAGTTCGTCTGCTCAAGCTCGGTCTGCTGCTGCTCGAGCCGCATGTGCGATTCCTTGAGCGCGCGCCCCTGTTCCTCCAGCTCCTCATTGGAGACCCGCAATTCTTCGCCCTGAACCTGCAGCTCCTCGGACTGGCGTTGCGTTTCCTCCAGAAGGTTGATGAGGTCACTGCGATACTTCGCAGAGCGAACGGCGGTTGCGATCGATGACGATGCGCGTTCCAGAAACTCCAGTACGGCTTCGTCAGCAGGTCGGAGAAAACCGAGTTCGATGACGGCGTTCACATCCCCGTCGACGCTGCCGGGCGATATGACAAGATGGTTGGGGTTGCTGCTGCCCAATGCCGAGCCGAACGTCAGGTAGCCGGCGGGCACCTCGTCAATGACGATGGGAGATTCTTCTACCACGGCCTGACCCAGGAGGCCCTCGCGCAGGCCGAAGCGCTCGACGAGCGCCGCTCCTTCAGGAACGCCATAGGTTGAAACACGCCGGAATGTGTCCCGGTCTCTGACGAATATCGCGCCTGCGACTGCACCGACATACCTCGTCAGGTATCCAAGTATGTTATCACCAAGCTGCTCAGTGCGTTGGTCACCCACAAGAGCGGACGCCAGTCCGAGGTTGCCGGATTGCAACCACTCCTCGCGGCGGCGCGTGAGTGTGGTCCTGCGAATGAGCAAGCCCATCACAATCGTGAGCAATATTCCGAGCGCACCGGTCAGCACGCTGCCCACGAGAGCAGTGTGGTAGGCATCGTTCATCTCGTCGAGGCGCTGGGAGCGCAGCTCGGTCTCGGATTGACCCATGGCAAAAAGCTGGGCACGGATTGCGTCCATTTCCACCTTGCCTTGATCCGAATTGACAACAGCCAGGGCTGCGTCGAGGCTTTGTGCCTTTCGCAGGTCGATCGTCTGTTTCAGCTCGGCAAGTTTCGCGTCGACATGTTGCTGTAAGATTGCAACCCTGCGCTGTTGAGCAGCATTGTCTGCGGTTAGCTCTTCTATTTCCCTAAGGCGCTGCGGGACGGCATTCAACGCCGAATTATAGGGATCCAGATAGCGCTCGTTGTTCGTCAGCAAAAAGCCGCGTTGTCCCGTTTCGGCATCCTGCGCGCTGGAAAGCAACTCGTCGAGCGCTATCATGATCGCGTGCGAACGGACAATCTTATCCGTGTTTTCGCGCAATATACTCGTGTTGATGTAGGCAAAGGCTCCGCTGATCAGGAAGAAAACGATCGCCCCAACAAGGCTAAATGCGACGACCGGATCAAGGCCAAGGTTCCATTTCGTAACTTTGGACGTTGCGGATTGGCTCATGGATATTCTCTTAAGTTCTGGGAAAAGGCAGCGTTGTTTCAATTTCACAACGCTCCAAATAGATAAAACAAGCGGTAATAGAATCACATCCGAAGCAAAGTAGGCGATCGGTTGAAACTATCAAGCGGTGCTACCTTTGCAAATATTGTGAGTGGAAAATGCTAAGTCATATGCGATCCAAAATTTAGGCAAGCAAGGTTTTTTCGAAAATGTGAAGCTCATGCCCACATACATTCTTTGCGGGTAAGTGTTTGCGTCGATCTTTCGGCATTTAATCATTCGAGCCTCTGGTGTCGTGTGAACCATTAGCTCCACGCCCTTCGAGGTCGTAAAGGCGCTCCAAGGCCCTTCGCTTCTCATCAGGTGTATTTCGACCGAAGTGAGCTTGAGCGGTCAAAAACCCAAGCTCTTGGAGCCGCTCCGCGTCGGTGAAGCCGTTTTGATACAAGCGGATCAGTCGCGCGGCGAGCGATTCGCGGCTGTAATCGGTCAAATCAAACCACGGTTCAGCGGTAATCGTGGCAAAGATGACCTGGAGAAATTTCACTTCTTCCGGTCTGAGTATACCATCCGTCAGATGGTGATATCGAAGCATTTTCTCGTCCCGCTTTCGTGAATTATCTGCACGGCGTCTTAGGGCACATGTGGGCTTTGCGCATTAACTTTTATTAATCGGTGCTAGACCTTTTGAAGGCTATCTGCTGGCTCACCAAGCGCGAAATTCAGCATTGTCGCTAAGGCTGGATGGCGAGCAGACAATAGAAGCGAGCAAAGACAAAAGGCAGTTGGATTGGAGCCGATGCCCCGCCAATCTTCGCATTGATCGCAAGGCTCGTGTGAATGGCGCAAGAGCCGAAGCATCGCTAGCGCCGTCGAGGAAGACGGAACGCCAATTACTGTTTCACCGCAGGGATCTATTTACGATTTGCTCGGAACAAATCATGCGCGTGTCGAGTTGTTAGTCGGGCGGTCCGGCTCGAAGCAAGGCTGTCGTTTTGAGGAATATAAGTTTTATGCCCGCAAAATTATTGTCAGGTCGCCGTTCGCGTTTGAAATCGGCAACGGAATCACATCACCGTCGACTGGATGGACTAAACAAAGAACTCGCGATGTTTGGGTCAATCTCGTCCTATGAAAAGTATCTGACTGCAACACTTGCGAGCCGGGTTGAGCTGGAAGCAATCCTCGAGGCAAGTCAGATTGACGCGCTGGTACCGAATTGGACGCGGCGAAAGATCGTCCCGCAGCTCCTGGAAGACGTTCGTGATCTTGGCGGTAATAATGTTATGTCGCCCGCGGTGGTTAACGCCTCCGTCTCAATGCCGGCGATCCTTGGAACTCTTTATGTGGTGGAGGGCTCGGGCCTCGGAGCGGGGATTCTGATCAACCGGGCCGCGAAGCTCGGATTGTCCGGCAGTCTTGGGGCACGCCATCTAGCGCAGCAGGTGTACAATCTGCGGTCTTGGCGGACGATACTCAACATAATTGAGACAACGTGGATCGATGATGAGGACTGCTGCAATCAAGCGGCGATTGCAGCATTTGGCGTGTTCGAAAGCAACTATCGGAGACTGTTTGGCAATGCCGGCTGAAATCTCTGTTGATCAGACCGCATGCGATCGCGAACCGATACACATCCCCGGATCCATTCAGCCGCACGGTCTTTTGTTCGTCGTTGAACGGGCCACCGGCAGGGTCATTGGCGGGGCAGGCGCGATAGAGGTGCATTTTGGAGGCAATTGGTTAGGTCGGCCGATTGACGACCTGCTTACGTTCGATGTCATTGCCAGCATCGAAAAAGCTCCGCGAACCAACGAAATCATCGTGGGCAAACATGAGGTCGACGGCGAAGTTCACGATGTTCTTGGCCATATCGTCGGCGATATCATCTTGATTGAGCTTGAGCCAGCCCAAAGCTCGCAATTGACGCCGGAACAGTCTCTTTCGAACTTGGATGCGATAGCCAAACGTTTCGAAACATCGCCCGATACCTCGGCTCTTTTTGAGATCGCGGCGACGGCCTTTCGCGAGCTCACCGGCTTCGATCGGACTATGATCTATCAATTCACGGAGGATGCTTCCGGCGTAGTCATCGCAGAAGACCGCAACGAGGTCTTCCCGCCTTTCCTGAATCATCATTTTCCCGCCAGTGACATCCCGAGACAGGCACGTGCGCTCTATCTGCGTAACCGTGTCCGGGCCATTCCCGATGCGACCTATCTGCCGGCACCTTTGCGCTGGTCGCGTGGCGAGGACCAGACTGTCGATCTGAGCGACGTAGCGTTGCGAAGCGTCTCGCCTGTTCATCTGCAGTATCTGCGCAATATGGGCGTACGCGCCAGTGCATCGGTCTCCATCATCAAGGACGGCGTGCTTTGGGGGTTGATCGCTTGTCACAATGCCACGCCTTTGCGCATGCCCTTTGCCGTACGCGCTGCTGCGATGGCACTTGCAAGCAGCCTGGCTCGGCAGATCAAGGCCAAGGATGAAGCGGAAAATGCGCGTGAACGCCTCACACTTCGCGCGCATGAGGATCGTTTGATCGAGACGCTTCAGCTCAGCGCTCCCGTGCGGGAATTGCTGATACAGGCTGCGCCCAATCTACGCGAGATGATGGCATCGGACGGCTTTGCGGCTCTCAGCGGAGAGGTATTGGTCGCCCGGTCCGGTATGGTTCCGGAATTGGATGAGCTTCGCACGATTATAAAGATATCGGAGCCGAGGCTGGGAGACGGAATGTTTCATTGCCATGCGTTTGGTCGATTATCCGATCTTCCCGCTCATCTGGTGGCGGTCGCAAGCGGGCTGGCGATGCTCAAGCTCCCGCTGCAGGAAAATCTGTTCCTGATATGGCTGCGGGCGGAGAAGGCGCAGGTTGTGGAATGGGCCGGGAATCCTCATAAGGAACTGACCGGTTCGACCGCTGCATCGCTTTCACCGCGCGCATCCTTCGCGGCTTGGTCCGAGGAGGTTCGTGGTTGTTCAAACATATGGAATAACAACCATATAGATGCGATCCACCGTGTTGGCCGTGTGATATCCGAAAGCTTTCAGCGTGAGCGTATTGCAAGGCTCAATCAAGAATTGCAGAAGACCCTGGAACAGAAGGATGAATTGCTCAAGCAGAAGGATTTCCTGATGCGGGAAATCAACCATCGGGTCCAGAACAGCTTGCAGCTCGTTTCGACGTTTCTGAAGATGCAGGCGCGGGAAAGCGACGATATGTCGGTCGTCGAGCAGCTTACAGACGCGAGAAGCCGAATTTCCGCGGTTGCGCTTGTTCACAGGCGGCTCTATTCGGACAATTACGTCGGAGCGGTTGATCTTGCCCGATATCTCAGTGATCTTTCCAAGGAGCTGTTTCTCTCCATGGGAGAAGAATGGCGCAGTTGCCACAGCAGCAGTTTTTCGCCAGTGCTGATGGATGCCGATCGGGCTATCAATGTCGGGCTCATCTTCGCAGAGTTGATCACCAACGCGAACAAGTACGCATATGGAGGCGGTCCGGGACCAACAAGCGCTGTTCTCGATCATCATCTTAACGACATTCGCCTGACGATCGCCGATCGAGGCACGGGAAAGACACGCCTTACTACAGGTTTCGGCAGCAAGATGTTAGATGCAATTGTCGTCGGTCTCGGGGGAGAACTCCAGGAAACCAGCAACAATCCTGGACTGAAAACGATTGTCACGATACCTGTCCAGTTCCGCTCCTAACGAGGTGGAATCATAGGCCGTTATGACTTTACTTCAAATGCAAGAGACCATGCCGCGTTAACGCATTCGAATTCGCCTCCGGTGCCTCTGTTGTGTCACGCCGACTTTGGGCGACCAGAGACGATGCTTAACCGAATGCAAGTTTTCAGATTAGGCAATTTCGCCTGCTGGCATCACAATTCCCCGGAGCTTCTTGGCGCCCATAATTGATGATATCGGGCATTTGCCCCGTGACAATCACCGCCGGAACATCTGCATTCATTCGCGTCCAGAAGCCCGATAGCGGAGCACACTATCGTCTTGGTCGACAATCTCGATCGCAGTTTTCAGAAGCTGTTGCTCCGTGAAAGGTTTGGTAAGAAGTCTCGCACTGGCAAACTTCGCGGGTAGGGCTTCTCGTCCATAGCCGGTCACAAATGCAAAGGGGATGTTTCGTCTTATTAACGCGGCAGCGACATCGCCGACTCCGTCGCCTCTTAAATTGGCGTCGAGCAAAGCGCCGTCCAGTTCGGAAACTTCTATCAGGCGTAAGGCATCGGTGACGCTGAGAGCGGGGCCGGCAACGCGCGCGCCCTCCTGTTCCAGAATAGACGCGATATTGAATGCAATCAGGGGCTCGTCTTCGATGATTGCGAATGTCTTTCCGCTGATTGTTGGTAGCTGAATTTGTGTCGCGGTTTCGGGATGCGCGCGATCAGCGGGCGAGTTTGACGAACTCGCAAAGGAAGCATTTGCGCTTGCAAGCGGCAGGACGATTTCCCAGTTCAACCCACCATCCTCAATCGACATCATTGCGGTACCGCCTTCACCCTTTGCAACCGTCTCGATAAACCGTGTGCCGAAGCCACGGCCGAGAGGCGTTTTGATCGGAGGTCCGGCTTTCTCCCTCCAGTCGAGATGAAGACGGGCGTCGCGCAAAGACCAGCCAAGCGAAACCAGCCCAGTCGCGTTCGAGAGCGCGCCGTATTTGAGAGAGTTCGTACCGAGCTCGTGCAATATCATGGCCATGTGTTGCGATGCTTGCGGATTGAGACGTGCCGGTGGTCCGATCACCGTTATCCTGTCGTCGCCGGTCGCGCCTATCGAGAGCTGGTCGCGGACGATCGCATGCAGTTCAGCACCTTCCCAATTCGAGCTCGTCAACAAGGTGTGCACTCGTGAGAGAGCCTGCAAACGCCCGCTGAACCCAGTGGCGAAGGCTGAAGGATCAGGCGACGTGCGCAAGGTTTGCTGGGCGATCGCGTGAACTGAGGCAAGTGTGTTCTTGACGCGATGGTTGAGCTCGTTGAGCAGCAATTGTTGGGTTTGCTCCGATTGCTTTCGATCACTGACGTCATGGGCGGCGCCGAACCACTCAACGATCTCTCCGTTGCCGTCGAGAATAGGAATCGCTCGGGAGTGAGTCCATCCCAGGCTGCCGTCGACACGAATGACACGATGTTCGAGCTCAAACACCGTCTTGTTCGCAATTGCAATTGTTACGGCCGTCGTGATCATCTCCTGATCATCGGGGTGAATATACCGCTGTAACCAGCTCTCGCTCGGATTGTCGGTGTCTGCTATGAAATCCTTGCCTTGCAGATAACGCATTTCACGCCAATCGGGGCTCATGCGATAGACGACGGACAGAACCGACATCCGCTCTCGACCTCGGCAACCAGTCGCGGACGCTCGATCTTCTGAACGCGTTGAGACACCGGCGCGACAAGGCCGTGCTGTTCACCACGCACGACCCCAACCATGCCCTGGCGGCTGCAGACGATGTGTTGTTGATGATGCCGGCCGGCCGCGAAATCAGCGGCTCGGTCGCGGACATGATCGAGCCGGAAAAGCTTTCGGAACTCTACGGCGTGCCGATGTCCTGGGTCGATATAGCTGGCGCCGATGGCAAGGCGCGCAAGGCCATCCTGCCGGCGTTTGCGGGGATCGAGGCGGCGGCGTGAGCGTCATCTATCTGAAATCCGCCTACGACGCTCCCTCGGAGACGGTAGCGAAGGCCGCGGCCGAGGGCCTGATCGTAATCGTAGAACAGACCGATTTGACTGGCGAGCGGCTGCTCGCCAGTCGCGGATTGGTCACGGGCAACCAATTGGACCAGAATGCCATGCTCGGCATGAGGGAGGCGCTTGCCGCCTTTCTTGACGGCGGAGGCCGTTGGTTCTTCAACGGACACATCGTACGCCCGCTTCTCGACGGCATGGCGCAGTACCGCCCGATCGATACGCCCAGAAGGGCCGATTTTGTTCTGACATCGATCAATCCGCACTCGATCTTCGCCGGGATCGACCTGGCCCAGATCGAAACCAACAAGGGTGTCGCGGGCTTCTATGGCCGCGGCTGCAATCCGTTGCCGGAGGGTGCCGTCGCCGTCAACGGCCTCGGTGAAGCTCAGGTGCCGGTCGACTGGGTCTGGGCAAGGCCGGGCGGCGGGCGCGTATTTTCGCATGCGGGCAACGATCTCGGCGCCATGGGTCAGGATTGGGGGCTTGCACCCGAACTCACGCAACGAATTCTCGATTGGGCTGGCGGCGCCCCCTGTCTTGATCCGGCGCGCGTAGGTTTCGCGGACCCCGCCGGCGGCCGGGAACTCGAAGCACCGGAAGATTTTGGCGGCAGCAAGTCGGCGACCGCCAAATCCCGGCGCATCGTGGCTCCATCGGCCGGCTCCTACTAGGCCATTCGGAGCCTTGAGGGACCGCGTTACTCCAACGCTTTCGACAAGATCGTTGCGCCGGAAGAGCTTGAGTGCGCGCTCGGGCCGGACGATATCCTCTGGGTTCCATGCCGTACGCCGGCCCAGCGTATGATGCCGCAGCGCCAGGTTGTCGCCGATCATCTTGAGGCGGGTGGCACGGTGGTGGCGCTGGGTGAAAGCCGCTCCGATCTCTGGCTTCCCTTCATCGATTTTACCGAAACGCCGACCAACTGGTGGTGGTGGCGAGATCCCAAGGCCGATCTCGGCGTCTCGATCGTCGCGCCCGATCACCCGTTGATGCGGGGCATGGTCAAGGAGGATGTCACCTGGCACCTGCATGGCTGGTTCCAACCGCCCGAGGGTGCAGAGGTGCTTTTGACCGACGCCGAGGGTCGCGCCATTCTCTATGTCGACGACGTCTCGACACCGGGGCGAATGATCCTCTCCACGCTCGACCCGATGTTTCATCACGGCTCGCACTTCATGCCTGCCACCACGCGCTTCCTGGACCGTTTCGTCCCCAACCTGAAGGCCTATCTCCATGCATGACACCATCACTGTCCGTGAAAACGGCAAGGATCTTGTTTTCTCCTTCGACGATATCAACGTCTTTCACGGCGGCGGCTTTCCGGGCGGCGTCGCGCATGGCCTGAAGGCCATGCAGGCGGCCTTTGCCCTGCTTTCCGAGACACCGCCCGAACGACGGGAGATTTCCATCCTGACGGCCTTCTCCGGTCCGGGCGCCCGCGATGCGATCGAGATGGTGACGCGCGCATTGACGGATGGCCGGCTCACTATCGACCGTTCGATTGGCGGCAAGGACGTGATCAGCGATCCGCCGGGTCCCTATGTCTTCCGTTTTACCTATCGCGACAGAACTGCGGAGGCCGTCATCAAGCCCGGCCACGTGCGCGAGGAGTTCGTCACGCTCGGGGCCAATCCGAGCCGGACGCCTCAGGAAGACGCGCGTCTCGAAGAACTGAAGGCCGAGATGGCGGCCCGCTTGCGGCCATTGCCGGCAACGGAAATCTATGCCGTGCGACTGCTCTCCTGACCGGGTGTGGAACACCCATGACGCTGCCAAAACACCCATAAGGAAAGTCGAGACGACCATGAAAAAACAAGGCTTTGCCGGATTGTTGGCCGCCCTGGCGCTGTTCGCCGGCGCGAGCGCGCATGCCGAGGAGATCAAGATAACCGATCTCACCGGCAAGATCATTACCCTTGAAAAGCCGGCCGAGCGGATCATCGCCTTTCCGGTGCCCATGGCGTCGATGGTGATCGCGCTGGACCAAGGCGCCGACCGCCTGATCGCCGCCCATCCGGAGGCCTATTCGGCGATCGCCCAGGGAATTCTCGGCGAATTCTTTCCCAAGGCCAAGGCGCTTGGAACCGGAATTCTCGCCGGTGGCGCGGCCCAGGGCAGCAAGCCGAATGTCGAGGCGATCGCCGCTCTTCGGCCCGATCTCGTGCTGCAATGGGCGCATGCGGGCGAAGACAATATCGCACCGCTGGTCAATGCCGGTCTCAACACCGCCATTGTCGTCAGCGGCGATGACGACACCTATGTGCAGCAGAGCCTGACGATGCTCGGGCAGGCGATCGGCAAGCCGGAACGCGCCAAAATGATCAACGACTGGCACAACGATGTCATCGGCAAGCTGCAGGCGGGCCTGAAGGGCGTCGCGGAGGACAAGAAGCCGAAGGTCGCCTATTTCTTCTACTCCGTCGACAAGCTGTGGACCGTCGGCAACAACTATCATGACGGCTGGCAGATCGGTCTTACCGGCGGCCGCAATGCCGCTGCCGACATCGACAAGTGGAAGCAGGTGAGTGTCGAGCAGGTTGCGGCCTGGAATCCGGAGGTGATCTTCATCAGCACGTTCGAGGACAAGGCGAGCGTCAAGCGCTTCTATGATGATCCGGTGCTCGGCCTGACCGACGCGGCAAAGAACAAGCGGGTCTACCAGATGCCGATGGGCGGCTATCGCTGGGATCCCGGCAGTGCGGAATCGCCGCTCGGCTGGATGTGGCTTGCCGATATCCTGCAGCCCGACCTGTTCAATTTCGACCTGCGCGCCGAAATCAAGGACTGGTATCCGAAGCTCTACGGGCAAACCCCGACGGACAAGCAGATCGACGCCATCCTGCGCATGGACATGAATGCCGGGGCCAAAGGCTACGAACGCTTCGCCGGCAAATAGCACAACACAAAGGCCCGCCTTGGCGGGCCTTTGTCGCATGGGCAGGTAGCAGGTACGAACGATGGTCAATGCTCTTTACATTCGCAGCCGCAATGAGGACGAACCGCCCGCGGAGGCTTATCGGACCGCGCCGCTGACGCTGGACATCGTCCATGTGCGCGATCTGCCCGATACGCCGGCGCCGCTTCGCCACCGGCTGATCATCATACCCATGCAAAGCGATGAGATCATGTTATCGCGCAAGCGGGAATGGCTGCAGGGCGCCTGGGAGCAGGGGGCGTCCATCCTTGCCAACGATATCGTTGCTCTTCCCTATATGCCGTTCCTGCGGCCCTTCGAACCCATTCCGCTTCCCGGTCTCGGCGACTATTCGGTCGAGCGTCACAGCCCTCATCCTGCATTCGACAGGCTGCCCTTCGATCGGTTTCATCTGTTGGAGGGAATGGCGGGCGTCTACGGTGTCGGCCACAATCCTCCGCCGCCCGGGGCTAAGGTGGTAAACACCATCGGGCGCGGGGCCTACGCGATCGACTGGTATATCGAGAACGAGGCGGGTGGCATCTTCTTTTGCCATGGCGGCCCCGACATTGCCGCCTTCCATAGCGGGCCACACGATACACCGAATCTGACCCATGATCTGATCAATTGGCTTGTGGAGCCGCGCTCATGAGTTTGACAGTCATTCATAACGGGCTTCCCCAGCATCTCAATTTTCTGCGCGACTATGCCAGGATGATCGACCGCATCGTCTATTTCCCCGAATTGACCGAGGAGGATCTTGCGCGCAGTCGAGCCGTGGTGATTGCATGCCGCTCCGACAACGACCAACTCAAACGTCACGCGGCGCTTTTGCGTGCTTTCCTCGATGGAGGGGGCTTCTTGGTCCTGATGGGGGGTGTGCGCGCCGATATCGTCGATCCGCGGATGACCTTCGTGCCTACGGGCACCAATTTTACCTGGTTCATGCAGGAAAATCCCGATAGCGGTCATCGCATGGGCAACGCAGGCCACAGCCTGCATCGCTATATCGGCCTGAAGGACCTGCAATGGCACAGACATGGTCATTATCTGAAAGCCGGGACAGCGGACACGATTGTCGAACTATGCCGACCGCATAGTGAGGAACGGATTGGCGATATCCTCTTCGATGACCGGCGCGGCTTTCGAGGTCGGCTGATCGCCACAACGCTCGATCCGCATATGCATCATGGCGGCTACTACATTCCTGCAGCTACCCGCTTCCTCAACGGCTTCTACCCGTGGCTTCGACGAGAGATCGAGGCGCCGATGCGGTGGGCCAGCGAGCACCTGAGCCAGGAGGTTGAAAATAGCTTCAGCCGTAATGGCGGAACCTGACTTGCCGGCGATACGGTTGTAGATCCGCGCAAGGTCTGTCTCCGCCTCCGACGACAGCCGCATTGTGTAGTATTTCATTCGCCGCTTTCGCCCTTGGCGATGCGCGCCCTGACCCGTGCCATGCCTTCTTCCAGCAGCATAGTGTTCAGTTGCACCTCGCTCTGATCCGCATTTTCATCTGACGCTGATCCACTCAAACGACGAGAACTCGTTGACAAGTTTGCTACATCGCCATCGCAGAAAGGTCATGTTCGGATGCAACTGGGGGAAATCGCGACGCAAATGAACAAGGATGGTGTGGTGGCGATGAACTTCGACAATGACGTCGTTTCAGATATCGTTCTATCATCGTTGCGGAGCTTGTCTCGACGCATGAAGCGTACAACCTGTCCGGTGGCATCATGGGGCCATATTTCATAGATGGTCGGTGCACCGCGCCTAACGAAGTTCCAACGCTTGTCGGCATTTTTCTCTGTAAGCTGTTGCAAAAGCAACTTCGCGGCGTTCTGGCCCAACGGCCGATGCCAAGCTGACTTGCCGGTGGTAAGGGTCGATCCACCGACAAGCTTTGGAAAGCTAAATTAATGCGCTTTACAACGTTACTGTTTATCGTAACGTACCATTTTCATGGTATCCGCCTGAAGCTTGTCCATAAATGATTTGGCTGCGGGCGCGGCCATGAAGCTGTTCATCGATGCCTCGGCATCGTTAACGGACTTCCAATGGACTACGACTAGCCATGTTCCGTTCCGACCGGCGGCTGATTCTCGTGAAATGAAGCCGGGCTGCTTCGCAACATGACTGGCACCAACGGCCTTGTCGAGTGGCTCGAACTCCTTGGCGGTTACGCCAGGTTTTAGGTTGAACGTCACGACCTCGATCACTTCTGCTCTTGCTACCGACGTTACACTCAAGGCCGCCGTTGCGGCGAGAGCGGCCCATACGATGTTTGCCATGCGCTTATCCTCACGATTGTTCCTTGCAGTGCCGCTATGTCGCCGTGCACCGCTTGTTTGAGCCCTGCGAGCGTCTCTTCTGAAGCTCACATGTTTTAGAGTAGATTATTTCATCAAGCCCGTTGTAGACTGCTTTTTCGAACAAGCTTGGTACGAAAATTGAAACAATGGATCGCTTCAATGAAATGACGGCATTCCATGCCGTGGCGACACTCAAAAGCTTTACGAAGGCCGCCGAGACACTTGGAACTTCTCGGCCGGCTATGTCTCGACACATAGCAGCGCTGGAATCCCGGCTCGGCACTCGCCTCCTGCAACGCTCGACACGGCATGTTGCATTAACAGAGGAAGGAAGAGCTTTCTTCACTCGTTGTGTGGAGGCCCTTGAAATCATTGAAGATGCGGAACAGAACCTTCTCGGAAACGCGGGGTCTGCAGTCGGCGTGTTGCGGGTATCGATCCCATCCTCATTCGGGCTTCATTATCTGATGAATGCCTGGCCCGAGCTTCTTACAAAGGCTCCGCGCCTGAGCCTCGATATAGATCTCAGTGACCGTCCCGTTGACCTGATCGGGGATGGGTTTGATGTCGCCTTACGGATTGGCGAGGCGCACTCCGCAGACCTCGTCAGGAGGCGCGTCTCGACTATGAAAATGGTCTTGTGCGCCTCGCCTGAGTTTATTCGTCGACACGGTATGCCTGTGCACCCCAATGAGCTTAAGAAATTCGTCGTTGCAGCGGTCGCAAGAGATCAGGAAAGCTACAGCTGGGAATTTTTGGTCGACGGATCTCCCAGGAACTTCGAGATTCGTCCACGTGTAAAGGCATCGAGTGGCCACATTTCACGATCGATTGCACTTGGTCACCAAGCTCTGGTGCTTGAACCGCACTTCCTTGTGGCCGAAGATCTCAAAGATGGAAGGTTGATCGAAGTCATGTCCGAATTTCCTTCCCCGGAACGAAACGTCTATGCTGTATACCCAAGCCGTAAGCACATATCGTCCAAAGTGCGCTTTTTCGTCGACTTCATGAAAGACACCCTGGCGGGGAGCAGCCTGCCTTCGCCAAGATAAGTGCCGTGAATCGGCGTCGCCAGTGGTAGTGCTGAACTGCCAGACAGTTGCCGGCATGGCGGATGTACCATTGAGCACTTCACAATCTCACGCATTGTCCTCGGCGTGACCGATAGACGTCCATACCAGAGCGCAGGCGCACAAGCTGCTGATCGTCGACAGTGCCATTGCAGGCGCGAGGGCGCTTCGAACTTCCGGCGATAAGCTTGTGTTCTCGTTCCACCTTGAATGAAGCTGAACCAAAACACCGCACGGCGCCGCGGTCCGGTGGTCATTGATCAGAAATGGACGGCGACAGTGGGTTAGAATCCACCTAGCGTCCCCTTCACTTGCATGAACCGATTGATCGGCTGGCCCGGCACGCCTGCCGAATCGCTTTGGTTTTCAATTCTTCACCCACACCATCGGTGGTGCGGGTCTTGTCAATGGCGACAGGCTGTTCGGTCAGCTCGCAAGCGCGGCCACGTCCTTCTCCTCACCGGGCAGCTATGCCATCACCCGAGGCTCGCTTGCCGCGTCCGGCAACTACGACATGAGCTTTATCGACGGCGTGCTGACGGTGACGGCGGCGCCGACGATCCCGAGCGCGCAACTCGCCAGCGTCGGCATACCCCGTTCCTATGCACCCGATACCACGCCTCTGCTGCCGGTTCAGGAGCAGGCGGGACCCACCTTTGTCAGTGGC
>JUHI01000024.1 GCA_000799755.1 Martinezella tropici | reverse complement strand
CTCAAGGTGAATTGGCAAGGCTCGTGCAGTCGCTGAATGAGGACGCCTCGATCCACGGCATTCTCGTGCAGCTGCCGCTGCCGAAGCATCTGAATTCGGAGCCGATCATCCAGTCGATCAGGCCGGAGAAGGATGTCGACGGCCTGCATGTGGTCAATGCCGGCAAGCTTGCGACCGGCGATCTTGAGACCGGGCTGATCTCCTGCACGCCGGCCGGCGCCATGCTTTTGGTACGCTCGATTCACGGCGAGGACCTGTCGGGCCTGAATGCCGTGGTCATCGGCCGCTCCAACCTGTTCGGCAAGCCGATGGCGCAATTGCTGCTCAACGCCAATGCGACGGTCACGACGGCGCATTCACGGACGAAGGATCTGGCCTCTGTCGCCAAGGGCGCCGATATTCTGGTGGCGGCCGTCGGCCGTCCGGAGATGGTCAAGGCGGATTGGGTGAAGCCGGGTGCGACCGTCATCGATGTCGGTGTCAACCGGATCGATGCGCCGGAGCGGGGCGAGGGCAAGAGCCGTCTGGTGGGCGACGTCGCCTATGCGGAGGCCTCCGACGTTGCCGCGGCCATCACGCCGGTTCCGGGTGGTGTCGGGCCGATGACGATCGCCATGCTGATGGCCAATACCGTTATCGCAGCTCATCGTGCCGCCGGCAGAAAGCCACCGAAGTTTTAAAGGAAAATGCGGTCTGGCGGTCGAGAAAAAACCCTCAGGTTTGGCTTGCCAAGGCGTGAAAGACGATTATAGTCAGGAAATAAATATTCCGTAGAAGAAAATGAGGGAACGAAATGGCATTATCATGGCGTTTCTCCGCCTTGGCGGACCGGCACCGTGCTCTCGGATCGAAACTCGAGGACTGGAGCGGCATGGGAACCGCCTGGACCTACGACAAGGACATGTCGCAGGAACATGTCGCGATCCGCACCAGGGCCGGCATCATGGACGTTTCCGGCCTGAAAAAGGTGCATCTCGTCGGGCCGCACGCCATTGCCGTGCTCGACTATATCACCACCCGCGACATGTCCAAGATCTATCCTGGCCGCTCGGTCTATGCCGCAATGCTCAATGACCGCGGCTACTTCACCGACGATTGCATCGTCTACCGCACCGGCCCGAATTCCTTCATGCTGGTACATGGTTCGGGCTCGGGCCATGAGGAAGTGCTCAAACAGGCTGCCGGCCGCAACTGCGCCGTCCTCTTCGACGATGATCTGCACGATCTGTCGCTGCAGGGTCCGGTCGCTGTCGACTATCTCGCCAAATATGTGCCCGGCATTCGCGACCTCAAATACTTCCATCACATGCAGACGACGCTGTTCGGCGCGCCTGTGATGATCTCGCGCACCGGCTATACCGGCGAGCGCGGCTACGAGATCTTCGTGCGTGGCCAGGATGCGCCGATGGTCTGGGATCGCATCGTCGCCGAAGGCGAAGAGATGGGGATCATTCCCTGCTGCTTCAGCGTTCTCGATATGCTGCGCGTCGAAAGCTACCTGCTTTTCTACCCCTATGATAACTCGCAGATGTACCCCTTCGCTGATCAGCCGCCCGGCGACAGTCTTTGGGAGCTTGGCCTCGACTTTACCGTCAGCCCCGGCAAGACCGGTTTTCGCGGTGCTGAAGAGCACGCGCGGCTCAAGGGTAAAGAGCGCTTCAAGATCTTCGGCATGCTGATCGATGCCGATAGCCCGGCCGATCTCGGCGATGAGGTCTTTGCCGAGGGCAAAAAGGTCGGCGTGATTACCTGCCCCTGCTATTCGACCTTGACGAAGAAATCGATGGCGATCGCCCGTCTCGATGTTGACAAGGCCGTTCAGGGCACGAAACTTGAAGTGCGCGGCAAGAGCCTCAAGGCGAGCGCGATTGCCCATACGCTGCCGTTCGACGATCCGGAAAAGAAGAAGAGGACGGCTATCGGCTAAGGAGGCGCTCATGCTTGTCGAAGGCATAAAGAGCCGACCGGTCTATAAGGGTCTTTCCATTCAGCCGCACGCCCGGCGGCATCTGTTTGCGCTGGAAGGCGAGGGGGCCAATGCCCTCCTCGACCAAGGATCTACGTTCGATGATGTCGCGCTGTCACGCAGCGAAATCCTCTATGTTGCCCGCGGTTCGCAAGGGACGGGCAGAGACGAGATGCTGCGCAAGCTCGGTGCCGATATGTTTTTTACGGCGCCAACGATCTCGACCCTGCTCTTCCGCCTGAGAGGGTCACTGTCGACGGCTCACATGGGCACGCGGCTCTATATTGCCGGCACCGAGGGTTTTATCGGCCAGGCTATGATGGTGGCATTGGATCTGGGCATGGATCACGCCTCGATTGTGACGGAGCATCGCGGTTCGCTTGCCCGCCGGGTGCAATGCGTACACTGCAAGGGCATCACCGAAGATGTGACGCAAAGTCCGTTTGCCTGTAGTCATTGCGGGCTTCCGCTTCTGGTGCGCGATCATTACTCGCGCCGCCTCGGCGCTTTCCAAGGCGTCAATATCGATGCGGAGGAACCAGGCAGCGCGCCCGATACCGAGGAGTTGTTCCTGTGAGCGGTGGTACAGAAATTCCTGTTCGTGTCGCGAAGGTGACGCCGGTCGCCGAGCGCATCAAGCGCTTCCGCTTTGTGCGTCTAGACGGCGAGCCGATGCCGTATTTCTCGGGCGGCGCCCACGTCATCGTCTCGATGAACGACGAAGGGCACGTGCGTCGCAACGCCTATTCTTTGATGTCGCCGCCGCATGATTGCTCGGCCTATGAGATCAGCGTGCTCCGCGTCGAGGAATCGCGCGGTGGCTCCGCCTTCATGCATGAAAAGGTGAGGGAGGGCGACGAACTGAAAGTCAGCTATCCCGTCAATCTCTTCCAGCCGGACTGGCGCGGCCGCAAGCATCTCTTGATTGCCGGTGGCATCGGCATCACCCCTTTCATCGCCATGATGCAGCAGTTCTCGCGCGAAGGTGCCAATTTCGAGCTGCATTATGCGGTGCGTTCGCTCGATCGCGGCGCTTATTGTCGCGAGCTTGTCGAACAATACGGCTCGCAGCGGGTGAAGATCTATTGCGATGCAGATCGCAATTTCATCCCCGTCGCGCGCCTGCTCGAAAGCCAGCCGCTCGGTACGCATCTCTATGTGTGCGGACCCGCCGGCATGATCGACGGCGTGCTGAGGACCGGTATCGAGGCCGGCTGGCCGGAGCAGAACCTGCATTCGGAACGCTTCCTGTCGTCGCAGCCCGGCAAGCCTTTCTCGATCGTGCTGACTAGATCGGGCAGGACCGTCCATGTCGGCCATCATGAAAGCATGCTGGAGGCGATCGAAGCTGCCGGTGTCGATCCGCCGTTTCTCTGTCGCGGCGGTGCTTGCGGCCAGTGCGAGACCGGCGTTGCCGTCTGTAACGGCAAGCTTCTGCATAATGACGTCTATCTGAACGATGAAGAAAAGGCTTCGGGCCGAAAGGTGATGATCTGCGTCTCCCGTTTCGAGGGGAGCGCATTGCATCTCGACCTCTAGGCGTCCGGCCGGAACAGGAGAGCGGATATGGCTATCGCATTCAAGCAGGAAACGTTTCGCGACGATTTCAGCTATCGCAACAGTCCGGAGAACATCCGGCGCTTTCCGTTCCCGTTCGACCGCGACGAGTACATGTACGCCGTCAATATGGAACCGCATGTGAAAGGTCAGAAGAACACGGTCTTCGAAAGCCTGATCGATGTCGATGAGCACTATGTCGCCGAGATGCGCGACCGGGCGCTGGTGCTGAAGGAAGATCCCCTGCGCTACCAGGCGCTGCCGCACATGATGACGGCGCAATGGGATACGCTGGAGCTCCTGATGGAGGAGCAGGCAGCCGGCTATCCCGAACATTTCACGCTCACCAAGAACGGCGATCAGTGGCGCTGGATCAACCGTCCCCTCGGCATTGACGACACCTTTACATTCGGCGATGCGTCGACGCTGCCTTACGAGCCCTTCGAATACATCACCCGGCAGGCACAGGGCGATTTCTGCATCGTCGACCAGCGCGACGGCAATCTGTGGATGGATGCCGGCATGGTGACGACCCAGGCGGACTGGTCGCTCGATTTCGACATTGGCATGAACTTCATGGAATGGCACGGGCCGGTGCCGCTTGCCCATCAGATCGGCGTCTTCGACCGCGCGCTCAAATTCCTCTTGAACCTGCAGCAAGGCAAGCCGACACGGCGGTTCAACTGGACGATGACGATCAATCCCCGCCTCGATACCAGCCCCGAAAACTACCCGAAATGGGGACCTGACCGCACGAGCGTCACGCCGGAAAATGTCGGCGAGAAGGTGCACCTGCGCGTGGAGTTGCAGAGCCTTTGGCGCCTGCCGCGCTCGAACGCCATTCTCTTCGTCATCCGCTGCTATCTGATGAATATGGACGAGCTCGTCACCGTGCCGAAATGGGCGCGCCGCTTCCCGCGCGTGCTGCGCACACTCCCGCCCGAGCTCATCGACTATAAGGGCCTGACACGGTTCCGTCAGACCACGATCGACTGGCTTTCGACCTATGACGACGGGGCTCCGACCAGTGCCGGCATCTTCCCGGACTGAGGCTTCAAGCCGCACCAAACGACCGCATGCAATAAGAATATCGATACAATCGAGAAGGGGAATGCGACATGACACGAGTTGCCGTTATCGGTGCCGGCCCTTCGGGCCTTGCCCAGCTGCGGGCCTTCCAATCGGCTGCAAAGAAGGGCGCTGATATCCCTGAAGTTGTCTGTTACGAGAAGCAGGCGGACTGGGGCGGCCTTTGGAATTATACCTGGCGCACGGGCCTTGACGAATATGGCGAACCTGTTCATGGCAGCATGTACCGCTATCTCTGGTCGAACGGTCCGAAGGAATGCCTGGAATTTGCCGATTATTCCTTCGAGGAGCATTTCGGCAAGCCGATCGCCTCCTATCCGCCGCGCGCCGTGCTTTGGGACTACATCAAGGGCCGCGTCGACAAGGCTGATGTCCGCAAATGGGTGCGCTTCAGCACGCCGGTGCGCATGGTGCGTTTCGACGATGCCACGAAGAAGTTCACCGTGACGGCGCATGATCGCACGCAGGATCGGATGTATGACGAGGAGTTCGACTATGTCGTCGTTGCGTCGGGTCATTTCTCAACGCCGAACGTACCTTATTTCGAAGGCGTAAAGACCTTTAACGGCCGGGTGCTGCATGCGCATGACTTCCGCGATGCAGTCGAGTTCAAGGGCAAGGACGTCCTGCTTGTCGGCCGCAGCTACTCGGCCGAGGATATCGGTTCGCAATGCTGGAAATACGGGGCGAAATCCGTCACGACAAGCTATCGCTCCAAGCCGATGGGCTTCAAATGGCCTGCCAATTTCGAGGAACGGCCGCTGCTGACGCGGCTTGAGAATAAGACGGCTCATTTCCTTGACGGCTCGTCGAAGGAGGTCGATGCGCTGATCCTCTGCACCGGCTATCAGCATCACTTCCCGTTCCTGCCGGATGATCTGCGCCTGAGGACGGCAAACCGCCTCTGGGCCGATCATCTCTACAAGGGCGTGATCTTCGACAAGAATCCGCAACTCTTCTATATCGGCATGCAGGATCAGTTCTACACCTTCAACATGTTCGACGTGCAGGCCTGGTGGGCGCGCGATGTCATCATGGGCCGCATCAAGCTGCCGCCGGAAGCCGAGCTGCAGGCGAATTTCGACAAATGGCGCGCCCGCGAGGAGACGCTCGAGGATGCCGAGCAGATGATCTGGTATCAGGGCGACTACGTGAAGGAATTGCTCGCCGAGACCGACTATCCGAGCTTCGACATCGAGGGCACGAATAAGACCTTCATGGAATGGGAGCACCACAAGGCGGAAAATATCATGGGCTTCCGCGACAACGCCTATCGCTCGTTGATGACCGGCACCATGTCGCCGACACATCACACACCCTGGGTCGACGCGCTTGACGATTCGATGGAGGAATATCTGCGCAATTGATCCGCGGTCATTTCCCCACCTAACCGGCAAGGGTGGCGAACAGCCACCCTTGCCGGCCCTTTTGTGCGTTGAGACAAAACGAGTTCATCCGCAACCCTCTCTTCGGGCATGGCCTTCATGGATTTTCAGACAAGCGTTCTCGGTCGCATGGCCGGCTTCCTTTATCGCTGCCGGGCAGATGAAAACTATACGATGCTTGACATGACCGACGGCATTGAACGCGTCTTCGGTTATCCGGCCGACGAGATCGTCGGCAATCGTGTACGAACTTTCACGTCGATCATGTATGAGGAGGACGTTCCGCTCATGGATGAGCTTGTCGGCAAGGCGCTGGAAGCGCGCACCGACTGGACGATGGAATATCGCATTCGCCACCGCGGCGGACATCTTGTCTGGGTGACGGAGACCGGCGGCGGCGTTTGGGACGAGGCCGGAGAGCTCTTGTATCTCGAGGGCAGCATCCTGAACGTCGAAACCTTGTATCAGCGCCTCGACGAGCAGACCGCCGGTATGCGGGTCACGGCATCCAAGACCAACGAGATCCTGCAGTCTCTGCGCTACCTGAAGCTGCTGGCAGTCAATGCCGGCATCGAAGCCGCGAGGGCGGGGACGGCAGGATCGGGCTTTGCTGTGCTGGCGGCCGAAATGCGCTCGCTTGCAAACTCCTCGGAAGAAGCTGCACGCGCCATTACAATTGCACAGAAAAGGGCTGATTAGATTTTGTTGCGATGTAATCTTGTTTCTAATTGCCTGACATTTATTTGAATCGCAGTCGGCGATCAGCCCTGGGAGCAATAGAGCGGTGTTAGAAAGCAGAAGTGCTCCATTTAGAACTCATTGTTCTTTGCAAGAGGACCTGCAGCGCATTGGATTGTGTTCGGGCGACACCGTGATGGTTCACGCGGCAATGAGTAAAGTTGGACGCCTGCTTGATGGGCCAGATACATTCATTAGGGCGCTTGTTGATACGGTGGGGCCAACGGGAACCATTGTTGCTTATACTGATTGGAATTCAGGCTACGACGAGCTTTTGGATGAAAGCGGCTATGTTCTCAGCATGTGGCGTTCTCACGTTCTTCCTTTCGACCCACGGACCTCTCGCGCTATTCGTTCGAATGGAGTTTTTCCCGAATTTCTCCGCACCACGCCGGGTGCTGTTCGAAGTGGCAATCCGGCCGCATCGGTAACTGCTATCGGAGAACAGGCGGTTTGGATCACCGCTGACCATCCTCTCGACTACGGCTATGGACAAAAATCTCCATTGGCAAAGCTCATTGCCCTGAAGGGGAAGGTTTTAATGACGGGAGCACCGTTGGATACGATGACCTTGCTCCATCATGCTGAGCATATCGCGCGGATTCCCGGGAAGCGCATCCGTCGCTATGAAGTGCCCTTCGTGGCTGCTTCTGGCCCCGAGTGGCGGATGACGGAGGAATACGATACCGCCAACCCGGTTGTGCCGAGCCTCGAAGAGGGCTATTTCGCGACAATCGTTGAGGAATTTCTAGCAACAGGCGAAGGGGCACGTGGCGTTGTCGGGGAGGCCAGTAGCGTCTTGGTCGACGCTCCGTCAATCACCGCGTTTGCCGTTGACTGGCTGGAATCTCGACTCGGTAAAACGTGATCTGCGGAGCTGCTGCGTCCTTAAGCGCGCGGCCTCGTCTTCTGTGGATCGTAGTGGGACAGCGGCACGATAACGGCCGGAAGCCGCTTCTGCTGACCGTCGAGCTTGCCGATCTCGACCCTGGTGCCGACGGCAGCATGGGTGACGTCGACGCGGGCAAGCGCAATGGTCTTGCCAAGGATCGGTGATCGCGTAGCACTGGTGATCACACCGATCTGCGCCCGGCCGATATGAATGCAATCGCCATGTCCGACGGCTTCGTTGGCTTCGATGTCGAGGCCAACCATCAGGTGACGCGGATGTTCCTTTCGCCTGATCAATGCATCGCGACCGATGAAATCGTCCTGCTTGGATTTCAATGGCACGGTGAAGCCGATGCCGGCTTCGAAGGGATCGGTCTGGTCGTCGAATTCGTGATGGGCAAAGACGAGGCCGGCCTCGATGCGCACCATGTCCAGTGCCTCCAGGCCCATCGGTTTCAGCCCATGGGGTTCGCCAGCCTTCCAGACTGCGTCGAAGACGGTAGTCGCATCCTTCGGATGGCAGAAGATTTCATAACCGAGTTCGCCGGTATAGCCGGTACGCGACACCACGACGGGCGCACCCTCGAAATGGCCGATACGGCCTACCGCGAAGCGGAACCATTCGAGTTCGCTGATCGTCGGCTGGCGGGGAGCCGTCCAGATGATCTCTTTCAAAATATCGCGGCTCTTCGGACCTTGCAGGGCAATATTGTGCATCTGGTCTGTGGAAGAGCGCACCCAGGCCTTGAAGCCCTTTTTCTCGGCCTGCTCACGCAGCCAGATGCCGCTATAGTCGTCGCCGCCGATCCAGCGGAAATTCTTGTCCCCGAGGCGGAACAGCGTGCCGTCGTCGATCATGCCGCCATGCTCGTAGCACATAGCGGTGTAGACGACCTGGCCGGGCGACAGCTTGCGCACGTCGCGGGTCAGGCAATATTGCAGAAGCTCTTCCGCATCCGGTCCGGTGACCTCGAATTTGCGGAGCGGCGAGAGGTCGATGACGACGGCGCGTTCGCGACAGGCCCAGTATTCCTCGACGGGCCCCTCCGAGGAGAAGCGGTTCGGCAGCCAGAAGCCGCGATATTCGGTATAGTCGCGTGTCATGGCGGAGAGGCGCGGGTGAAACGCGGTTTCGCGCGTCAGTTCGGGGTCGGCGTCAGGGGTCATGCGATAGGCCACCGCTCGTGTGAATTTTTCTTTGCCGGAGAAGGTGCGGACGTGAATGTCGGTCGGGTCCCATCCGTTGGCCGCGTCGATATCGTCGGGACAGGAAGAGGAAACGCAGACGAGATCCGTCAGCGCGCGCATCAGGACGTAGTCGCCCGGTCTCGACCAAGGCTCGTCGAGATAGAGCTGGTTATTGTGATCGATGTTGGTGTTGTAGAAATAATTCAGCGCTTCCCAGCCCTTGCGGCCGGCAATCCCATAGGGCGCGAGTGCCGCGTTGAAATTGTCGGTGCAGTTGACATGGCCGGGATAGCCCATGTCGTCGTAATAGCGAGAATTGCAGGCGGTGGCGAAAGCGTCATGTCGGCCGACCGTGTCCTGCATGATTTCTATAAGAGGCTCGAAATCACGGTCGAAGGCCTTGGAAGGAAGGCCGGGCATCGGGTAGCTGCGGCCGAGCAGGGTGCGGGTCACGGTGGAATCGAGCGCGAGATCGAGACCCTTGTCGACCTTGCGGGCGGAAAAGGCCTGGAAGTCGGTACATTGCCGGCCATAGACATCAATGATCTGGATATATTCGCCGGCACGGACGAAATAGGCCGAGGCGGTCGCCGCCTTGATGCGGATGTCTTCGATCGGATCGGCGAGCGGTTCAGGCAGCGCGGACGTATAGTCGCGCAGGATCGCCGTGCGACGTATCCTGACCTCGATGGGCGTCGCCGTATCCTGCGCCTCCGGCGACATGGCCGTTCCCGGCGCACAGGCGACAAGCAGGCCCTTGATGGCGATGGTGAATTCCGCCGTGCTGCCCGCTGGCGATGACGCGCCGAAGAGGTGTAGCGCCGCCGCAGAGGCTAGATCGGCGCCACGCCGCTCCAGCGCCGCTTTCACGCGAGAAGCGCTATCATTGCCGGACGAAAGGATGGCCTTCAGGCCGGTTGCTTCGCCGGTGAAGGCCGACCCCAATCCTGCGGATTGAAAGCGGCCCTTCTCATCCAAGAAAGTGAGCTCGCAGACCTGCCCGCCTTCGCTATCGGTGACCGTGATACGGTCACCGGGTTCGACGCGCACGACGAGCGATCCGCCACCTTTGCAGCGATAGCGTTCGGTATCGCCCGGCAGCACAGGAATGCCCGGATAGCGCACGACGCTCGCCGAAATTGGCCGTATTCCGGCGGTTGGCGGGTGGAGATCTCGCATTGGGCCCTCTCGGGAAATGACGTCCGTCAGGACACCGGAATCATGCTGACAAAATGCCGTCTGAAAGTAAAGAGATATTGACTAGAAAGAAAATATCTTCACTATGTATAAAGGGCATGCATCTGGAAACCCGCGCACAGACTCGGCTCATGAAAACCTCCAGCAGGCCCCGCAATGCCATGGGAGGCACGTTCAGGGAGACGTACAAAGATACGTCCGGAACAAAGATGGGGAATACCAACAATGACAGACATCGTGGACGCCGGCGCTTCTGCCGGCACCGAAGGTAAGCTTATACGCGCGCTTGACTGGAAGGGCGCGTTCTGGGTGGCAGCAGGCGTACCGCCACTTGTTCTTTTCTCCATCGGCGGCATCGCCGGAACGACGGGCAAGCTTGCCTTCGTCGTCTGGATCATCTCGATGGTCATGGGGTTCCTGCAATCCTTCACCTATGCCGAAATTGCCGGCATGTTCGGCAACAAGTCCGGCGGCGCCTCGGTTTATGGCGCGACGGCCTGGCTGCGATACTCGAAATTTATCGCGCCGCTTTCGGTCTGGTGCAACTGGTTTGCCTGGTCGCCGGTGCTGTCCCTCGGCTGCGCCATTGCGGCCGGCTATATCCTCAATGCCTTCTTCCCGATACCGGCTGCGGATTCGCAGGCCGTGATCAGCTGGATCAGCGCGCACGCCAGTTCTATCACCGTCGATAGCCCGCGGGTGGCGGAATATATTGCCGCCCATGCCGGCACCTCGCCGGCGGATGCGGTCAAAGCACTTTTAAGTGCTGACGGCGTCGCCGCCCTGACGCCGGCCATTCGCAACTGGTCGCTTTTGACCTTCAACATTCCATTCCTTGCGACCGCCAATATCAACGCCACTTTCTTCATCGGCGGCATCTTGATGCTGATTATTTTCGCGATCCAGCATCGCGGCATTTCCGAGACGGCGAGCGTGCAGAAGTGGCTGGCCATCATCGTTCTCGTGCCATTGCTCATTATCGGCATCTATCCGATCGTCAGCGGCCAGATCATGTCATCCAACGTTACCGGGCTGGTGCCGCCAACGGCCGCCTATGCGGGTACGGATGGAACCTGGAGCAATGGCGGCTGGACGCTCTTCCTCGGTGGCCTCTATATCGCCGCCTGGTCGACCTATGGTTTCGAAACCGCGGTCTGCTATACGCGAGAACTGAAGAACCCGAAGACGGACACATTCAAGGCGATCTTCTATTCAGGCCTTGCCTGCTGCATCTTCTTCTTCCTGGTGCCCTTTGCTTTTCAGGGCGTGCTCGGCCATGCCGGCATGCTGGCGCCGGGCATCGTTGACGGCACCGGCGTTGCCGAAGCGCTCGGCGGTCTGATCGGCGCCGGTCGGATCGTCACGCAGTTGCTTGTCATCCTGATGATCCTGGCCTTGTTCCTCGCCATCATGACCGCGATGGCCGGTTCGTCGCGTACGCTCTATCAGGGGTCAAAGGATGGCTGGTTGCCGAAATATCTCGATCATGTGAACGAGAACGGTGCGCCGACGAGAGCGATGTGGACGGACTTCGCCTTCAACCTCTCGCTTCTGGCGATCGCGTCGGATACCAGCGGCTATTTCTTCGTGCTTGCCGTCTCCAACGTCGGATACATTATCTTCAACTTCCTCAATCTCAACTCCGGCTGGATACATCGTATGGACTCCGGCCATGTCGAGCGTCCGTGGAAAGCTCCGTCCTGGCTCATCGGCCTCAATACCGTGCTTGCCTTCGTCAACGCGCTGTTCCTTGGCGCCGGCGCCAAGGTCTGGGGTTATGCCAATGCGCTCTGGATAGGCTTTGCTTTCGCGGCTCTCATCCTGCCGGTCTTTGCCTACAGGCATTACGTGCGCGATGGCGGCAAGTTCCCGGCCGGCGCGATGGACGATCTCGGGCTGGTCGGTCAGGATTTGGGCGTCAGGAAGGCGGGGATTCTGCCCTACTTGGCGCTCGTCGGCGGCCTTGCCATCGTGCTGATCGCCAATTGGGCCTTCCAGCTGCCGGCATAGCGGCATCCGGCCGGAGGGATAATCGAACATGCAGGTCCGGCCTGGTCACAGGCCGGACTTCGCTATTGAAGCGACAGATTGCTCACCTTCTCGGCCCGATCATTCGGGCGCGACGATCAGCGTATCGTCGATTTCGGCTTCGTCTTCGGGCCGACGGCGCTGCCGCGCCAAGCGTAGAAGCGTTGCCATCAGCAGGATGGCCATCAGCCCGAACTCGACGGTGACGGCTGTTACCCCGGCCGAGAGATAGGCGCCGGAATGCTGCAGCACCTGAGCAAATACGGCTCCGAGGATCGCCGGCCCGAGACCCAATGACACCTGCTGCATGGTCGCAAGCATGGCGCTGCCGGCGCCGGCATGTTCGTGCGGCACGTCGGCCAGCCCGAGCCGGTAGAAGCTATTGACGATCAGAGCCTGTCCGAAACCGATCAGCACGGTGGACGGAATAAGGTTGATGACGCCCGGCTGCGGCCAGACCGTTTTGAGCGTCACGATGAGCAGCGCAAGACCGGTCATCTGGATCACGCAGCCGATTGCCAGCATGAGTTCACGGCGTATGTTTGCCAGGCGCCGCGTCACGAAGGCGGCCGAGATGAAGTAGGAGCCGCCGAGCGCGATCAAGGCATTGCCCGATTGCAGTGGTGTCAACCCGGCACCTGCCTGCAGCGTCAGGGCGAAGACGAACATGAAGCCGCTCCAGCAGGTGAAGAAGAGTATGGCGATCAGCCCTCCGAACCGCATGCTGGAGATGCGGGTGAGCGACGGAGGCAGGATCGGGAAGGCGCCGCGTGCCTCCTTGGCGCGTTCGATGCGCCAGAGGAGGGCTCCCAGCGGCAGGATCGGGACGAAGCCGAGCAGGCAAAGCCAATTCCAGTGGAGCGACGGGCCAAGCGCGGTTGGCAGCAGAACCGAGAGCGTCAAAAGCGCCAGCGTGATCATGCCGGACCAATCCACCGGAACTCTGCCCTTGCCGCGCGTCTCGGGAACGTGGCGCCACATGCTGAGCAGGATCAGGATGCAGATCGGCAGGTTGATGAGAAAGATGCTGCGCCAGCCGGACCCGGCGATATCAGCCGAAATTAGGAAGCCGCCGAGAACCTGACCGACGATGAAGGCGATGCCGCCGATCGCGCTGTAGAGAGAAACGGCCCGGGCGTGATCGCGTCCGGTCAGGCTGACATGGATGGTCGCCAATACCTGCGGCACCATGAGCGCTGCCGCAATGCCCTGCAATGCGCGGGCAACGATAAGAAAGGCGACTGAAGTCGCCACGCCGCACAGAAGCGAAGCGAGGCAGAACATCAAAACGGCCAGGCCGAACATGCGGCGACGGCCGAAATTGTCGCCGAGACGGGCGCCCATGGCCAGGCAAACGGCAAAGGCGACGCCATAGGCGGCGACGAAGAGTTCGAGTTCGGTCTCGCCGGCATGCAGCGAGGCGGAGATGGCGGCAAGACCGACATTGATGATGGAAAAATCGAGCTGCAGCAGCAATTGCCCGGCAAGCAGGATCATCAGGCCGAATTGGCCAAGCCGGATTGGTGCGGATGACATGGGGACCTCAAAGGATTTCCAGAACTGAGTCCACAGCGTTTTACACCCGTGCTAAACTAGTACAAGATACCTGTTTAGACTGGTATAAAAAGTATTAGGCTGGAGAGTGAAATGCACGGCACGCTCGATATCGTCCCCAATCAGATGCCTTCGCGCGCACAGGAACTCGGCGAGATGCTGCGAAGACGACGGGAAGCTCTCGACCCGCAGCGGCTGGGCCTTGGCCGTGCGGGGCGCATTCGTACGCCCGGATTGCGGCGGGAAGAAGTGGCCTCGCGCGCCGATATCGGCATTACCTGGTATACGAAGCTCGAGCAGGGCCGGCCGATCCGTGTGTCGCCGCGCGTGCTTCTCTCCGTTGCGCACGCTTTGGAATTCAACGAAGTCGAGACGGAGCACCTGTTCAGATTGGCCAATCTGCCGATCCCGCCCCGGTTCGAAAATCCGCGGGTTTGTGAGCCGCTGACGGCAGCAACCCAGCACATTCTCGATCAGCTCTGTCCTTATCCTGCCATGATTCAGACGAAGCGCTACAATATACGCGGCTTCAACGAGGCCTACCGCCGTCTCGTCGGCGTCGATCTCGATGCAATCGCACTTGAAGATCGCAATTGCATCTATCTGTCCCTCGTCAATCCTGCCTGGCGCGCCAGTCAGGTAAACCCCGACGAGGTGCTGGCCAGCATGGCCGCGCTCTTCCGCGCCTCCATGGCGGAGCATCTCGACGATCCGGCCTGGGAGCGGCAACTGGAACGCTATATGAGCGTCTCGGATCAGTTCCGCATCGTCTGGGACCGCTATCAGCTCAAAGGTATCGAGAATGTCGTAAAGCGATTCCGCTTGGCCGATGGCACGATCCTGGCGCTGCAATCCAACAATTGGTGGGCAAGCCCCAGCAATGACGACCGTATGATCGTCTATACACCCGTCGACGAAGACGGCGCGGAGAGGCTCTGCGCAATGATGAAGCGCAAGCGGACTTGCTGAGCGACAAGCCGGCAGAACCTGAAGCATCGATTGCCACAACCGCACTTGAGGCACTTTTACCGCCCCTCGATGGGGTTTTTGGCGTTCCGGCGGTGTCAAAAATGGACGTAGGCTTTAAACGACTGTCTGCCTAACGTGCTTGCAGCAGACATAGGCGTGGTCGATCCGGCCGACGGCTTGCCGCCAAGGACCGCCCATCGCGCAAAACTGAAGTAACGAACTGTAATAGTGTCAGAGTAGTTTCACTTGCAAGGGCGAGGCCATCCGTGATGTCGCACCGGCAGTGGTCCTCGAAGGAGGCATGATGGAACGTTTTCGCCACCTTACGGGAGGCAACCTATCGCCGAAGCAAGCAGCGACACTCCAGAAGGTGCTGGACAGCGTCGTCAGCCAACCCTGGTTCGACAGCAACGAGCAATGCCGCAATGCCTTGGCCGGGCGACTGACATTCCTGATGAAAATTGGAATAGAAAACGCCGCGCATCTTCAAACTATCGCTGTCTGTTGGGCAATAAACGACTTCAATCGGGATGTGATGAAAACGAATGGAAGGAAGCCGACGGAGATAAGGGAGCCCGAGCAGCTTCGACTTCAGGACTACCGGTAAGGCTTTACTCCCGAGCTCGAAATCGACGGGCATCTCGCCGAACATCCGATGCCCCGCCGTAGGCTGCGATTTCACTTGCATGGCAAGCGCGAGCAAGGCCATCCGTGGCCTAGATCGGGGATGTTGCACCTGAGCCTACGAGCTCGCTCATTCGTTTGATCAGTTCGTCCAAGATAGAGATGCGGTGAGCGCCGGAAGGACGAATCGCGAAGTAGGCGACCTCGATCTGCGGTTCGAACGGGATCGCGACGATATCGATTCCGGCGGACTGCAGGCTTGTGTGGTCAACGATGCCGACGCCCATGCCTGCCGCCGCGAAATGACAGCAGTTAAGCATCGACGTTTCCATCGTGCTCATCGGCTGATGATCCTGCCCGGAAAAGGCGCGGTCGAGCGCCAGTCTGAGCGGCGAATTGCGGCCGGGGATCAGCACGCGCTCATCCATGAGATCGGCGGGTCGGATGACCTTTCGCGCGGCAAGCCGGTGTTCCGGCGCCATGGCGGCGACGGCATGGGAGCTATGCAGGAGAACGGCATTCTTGTCCGCCATGCGGGGCGAGCCGAACACGAAGCCGAGATCGTAGCGGTTCTTGTCGACCATATCCCAGATGTGCCGGCTGTTTTCGACATCGATGACCAGCGGAATATCACGCCGATTGCCGACGACATCAAGGATCGCCTGATGGAGATATGGTCTGACGAGCGATGTTACGCTTGCAATGCGCAAGACGATGTTCTTGTGCCGGCGGATGTCGTCGGCCGCCTGGGCGATCTGGTCAAGGCCGAGATACAGCCGCTCGACTTCCCGGAAGAGCTGTGTCGCCTCGACCGTCGGCACGAGGCGGGCGCCGACTCGCTCGAACAGGGTAATATCCAGAATTTCCTCGAGGTCGCGGATGAGGCGGCTAACGGCGGGCTGCGTGACGTTCAGGGCATCGGCCGCTGCCGTGATGCCCCCCGTCATCATTACGCTTCTGAACGCTTCCACTTGCCTTGGTTTCAATCGCATCCTGGCATCCCCTCCATAACATTAGGGCATGGATCGAACACAAAATGCAATTTTTCTTTTTGGAGCAGACGCTTTAGTGGCAGATCAAATCTGTTTGGAGAGCGCGGATTTTAAAAAAGCGCTGGAGGAGCACCGTCATGAAATTTCTAAAGGCCGCGGCCGTCTTGGCGGTATCCGCCCTTGCCATGCCACTCATAAGCCACGCCCGGGACCTGACCGTTGGCCTTGCCGCCTCGACGACGTCGATGGACCCGCAATTTTACGTCGTCGGTCCGAACAGCGCGATGGCGCGCAATATTTTCGATGGCCTCGTCAATCAGGACGAGAAGCAGCGGCTTCAGCCGGCGCTGGCGCTGTCCTGGAAGACGATCGACGACACGACCTGGGAGTTCAAGCTCCGTCCGAATGTGAAGTTCCACGACGGAAGCGATTTTACCGCAGATGACGTCGTTGCCAGCATCAAGCGGGTTCCGCTTGCGTCGAAAAACAGCCCGAGTTCTTTTGCCGCCTATGTCAAGGCGATCACCGAGGTCACCGCGGTCGATCCGCTGACGGTCCGCATCAAGACCGACGGACCGACGCCTTTGCTGCTGAACAACCTCAGCCGTATCGCGATCCTGCCGGCCAAGATGCGAGATACCACGACGGAAGAGATGAATTCCGGCAAGGGGGTAGTCGGCACGGGTCCGTTCAAGTTTGTCTCATGGACACCCGACGACAACGTCGTGCTGGCACGCAACGACGCCTATTGGGGCGAAAAGGCTGCCTGGGACAAGGTCACGTTCAAGATCTTCAAGAACAGCAGCGCCCGTGTTGCCGCAATGCTTGCCGGCGATGTCGATATGATCGAAAGCATCCCGACGGCCGACACGCGTCGCCTGCAGGCTTCCGATCAGTTGAAGGTCGTCAATGTCGCCGGCAACCGGATCATGTATCTGCATATGGATCAGGCGCGCGACGTGTCGCCGTTCGCCAAGGGGCCCGATGGCAAGAACCCGCTGTTGAAGCCCGAGGTGCGCCGTGCGCTTTCGCTTTCGATCAATCGCGAAGCGCTCGTCGACCGCATCATGGACGGGCAGGGCGTGCCCGCCGGGCAGCTAGTTCCGGAAGGCTATTTCGGTTACGATCCAGCCATCAAGGTCGATCCTTACGATCCGAACAAAGCGAAGGAGTTGCTCGCCAAGGCCGGCTATCCCAACGGCTTCTCGCTGACCTTCCACGCGTCGAACGATCGCTATCCGAACGATTCCAAGGTCGCCCAGGCGATCGGTCAGTTCTTCAGCCGCATCGGCATCAAGACCGAAGTTGCGACCCTGCCGGGCAGCGTTTACTTCACTCGGGCATCCAATCTGGAATTCAGCTTCATCATGGGCGGTGCGGCGGTCGAGACGGGCGAGGCATCCGGCGTACTCGGCCCGATCCTCGAAACCTTCGGAGACAAGGCCGGGCAGGGCAACCGCGGACGCTATTCGAACCCTGAATTCGACAAGGCGCTGAACGAGGCGCGCTCGACGCTTGATGACGGTAAGCGCGAGGAGCTGCTTCGCAAGGCAACCGAGATCGCCATGAACGATCTTGGCGTCATCCCGATCTTCTATCTCGCCAATACCTGGGCGGTGAAAAAGGACTTGTCTTATCCCGGCCGGTCGGATGGCTACACGCTTCCCTATTACGTGAAGCCGAACTGAGCCGGCGAAGGGACGATCGAACATGTCTTTGCGCGGCGTATTTCCCTATCTCGTTTCTCCGATCGATCCGTCCGGTCAGGTGATGAAGGGCGTGTTGACCGACCTCGTGGACCACCTGATTGCCTCAGGGGTCCATGGCTTGACGCCGCTTGGGAGCACGGGCGAATTTGCCTATCTGAACTGGGATCAGCGCCGCAGCGTCGTCGACACGGTGATTACGGCCAGCCGTGGACGTGTTCCCGTCGTTGCCGGCGTCGCATCGACATCGACCAGCGATGCCGTCGCCCAGACCGAGTACATGGTCGAGGCGGGAGCCGACGGCATCCTCGCCGTGCTGGAATCCTATTTTCCGGTCAGTGACGAAGGCGTCGAAGCCTACTTCACCGCCATTGCCAAGGGGGCAAAGGGGCGGCCGGTGGTGCTCTATACCAATCCGCAGTTCCAGCGTTCCGATCTGAGCCTGCCTGTTATTGAGCGGCTGAGCCGGGTCGATAACATCCGTTACATCAAGGATGCCTCGACCAATACGGGGCGTCTTCTTTCGATCATTGAGCGCACGGAAGGCCGGATGGAGGTATTCGCCGCCTCGGCCCATATCCCGGTCTGCGTGATGATGATCGGTGGTGTCGGCTGGATGGCAGGCCCGGCCTGCGTCGTGCCGAAGCAGAGCATCGCGCTCTATGAGGCGGCCAATGCCGGTGATTGGACAAGGGCGATGGAACTGCAGCGGCCGCTTTGGCAGGTCAACGAGATCTTCGCGAAATATTCGATCGCCGCCTGCATCAAGACGGCGCTAGAGCTGCAGGGCTTTGCGGTCGGCGCGCCGATGCAGCCGCAGCTCCCGCTTGGCGAGGCCTCGCGCAGCGAAATCGCGGAAGTTCTCCGCAAACTCGGCGCGCTTTGACATCGCATCCACCATCTATTGAAGGCACTCTCCCATGAAGCCGATTTCGATCATTGTCGATTGTGACCCTGGAATTGACGATACGATCGCCCTTCTGACCGCATTCGTGTCGCCAGAGCTCAACATCCTCGGCATTACCCCGGTCTGCGGCAACCAGCCGCTGGAACGCACCGTGCGCAACGCCCTCCAGGTCTGTGAATTGGGTGGGCGCCCCGACATTCCGGTCTTTGCCGGCTGTTTTCGCCCGATGCTGCGCGAGCCGATCCATGGCCAGTTCCACGGCAAGACCGGCCTTGGCAACACCGTTTTGCCGGAGCCGGAAAAGGTGGCGGAGAGCAAATCGGCTGTCGATTTCCTCATCGAGACCTTGACCGAAGCGGCGCGGACGGGCGAGCGCGTCACGCTTTGCTGCCTCGGGCCGATGACCAATCTTGCCGTCGCCCTCAGGATGAAGCCGCAGATCGCCGAAGGCGTCGAGCGGATCGTCATGATGGGCGGAGCCTACCGCGAACCCGGCAACCGGACCATGACCTCCGAATTCAACATGCTGGCGGACCCGCATGCGGCGCATGTGGTGTTCTCGAGCGGAATTCCGCTCGTCGCTCTCGCGCTCGATGCGACGCATCAGGTGATGCTGAAGCCCGAACATGTGGCCGAGTTCTCGCGTGTCAGCGGCCGTATCTCTCAGACGCTTGCCGAGCTGATGGCCTTCTGGGATCGCAACGATGTCCGCCGCTACGGCTCGCGCGGCGGCCCGCTGCATGATCCGCTGGTGATGGCCTATATCCTTGCCCCGCATCTGTTTCAGACCGAGAAGGCCCGCGTCTTCGTCGAACATGAAAGCGAGCTCTGTATGGGGCAGACGATTGCCGACTGGTATGGCAAGAGCGGTCTCGAACCGAATGCGGATATCGTCACCAAGGTCGATGCCGAGGGTGTGATTGCCTTCTTCCTCGACCGGCTGTCACGCTACGCCGAAAAGGCTGTCGCATGACGCGCGAGAAGATCATCATCGATGCCGATCCGGGGGTGGACGATGCCGCAGCCATCCTGATGGCGCTCGCATCGCCGGAAGTCGACGTGCTCGGCCTGTCGATCGTCGCCGGCAATGTTGCCCTTCGCGATACGGTGCTCAATGCTTGCAAGATCGTCGGCCTCAGCGGTCGACGCGACGTGTCGGTTTACGCAGGCGCGGCCGGACCGCTGGTACGCGACCAGGTCTATGGCAAATATGCCCGCATCGGTGCCTTTGACGATGCCTTGGTCAGAGCCGGCGATATCGGCGCATCCGAAGAACATGCCGTGCATTTCATCGTGCGCTCGGCGCGCGAAGCGGCAAAGGCCGGCGAAAAGATCACCATCTGCGCCATCGGGCCGATGACCAATATTGCCCTGGCGCTCGTCCAGCATCCGGACGTGGCATCCGGCATCAGGCAGATCGTTTCGATGGGCGGCGCTTTCACGGCGCTGGGGCATCGCACACCCTGGGCCGAGTTCAATATCTATGCCGATCCGCATGCCGCCGAGATCGTCTATCGCTCCGGCGTGCCGATCATCATCATGCCGCTCGACATGACGTTCCAGGCCCTGTTTACCTCGGAGCATTTCGAGCGGTTCCGGGCCGGCGGCGAGGCGGGGAATGCGCTCTTCAATCTGTTTTCGACCTTCGATCGCAGCGATGTCGGGCGGTTCGGCAGGCCGGGCGGTCCGATCCATGATGCCACCACGATCGCCTGGCTCATTCGCCCGCAGTTGTTTAGCGGCCGCGAAGCTTTCGTCGGCGTGCAGGTGACGGGCCTCACCATGGGCTACACCTATGCCGACTTTTACGGAAAGATGGATCGCGCGCCGAATGCCACTGTCATCACCGATGTCGACGAGGACGGGTTTATCGCACTGCTGATCGAGCGCATTGCCCGCTTCGGACAAGGCGGCCTCGGCGTCGCAGCGCAGGGAGGTTGAAACTCATGGGCGGATATTTGCTGAGCCGGTCGGTCCAGACCGTTCTGACGCTGCTCGTCATGTCGGTTCTGGTCTTTGCCGGGCTCTATCTGGTCGGTAATCCTGTCGATGTGCTGTTGAGCCCGACGGCAACGCCGGCGGAGCGTCTTCAGGTCATCCAGTCCTTCGGCCTCGACAAGCCGGTCTGGGAGCAATACTGGCTGTTTCTGACGCGTGCGCTTTCGGGCGATCTCGGCAATTCCTTCGTGTACAATCAACCCGCTTTGACGCTGATCCTGCATCGTATGCCCGCGACGTTGGAGCTTGCCTTCGTCGCGCTGGTCATGGCGCTCGTCATCGGCATTCCGCTTGGCGTCTATGCCGGCCTGAAACCGAAGGGCCTGATCTCGAAATCGATCATGACCTTCTCCATCCTCGGCTTCAGCCTGCCGACCTTCTGGATCGGCCTCGTGATGATCATGCTGTTCAGCGTGCATTTCGGCTGGCTGCCGGCATCGGGCCGAGGGCAGACGGTGCCCGTCTTCGGGGTGCCGCTCAGCCTTTTCACCCTGGACGGCCTCTCGCATCTGGTGCTGCCGGCCTTCAACCTGGCGCTCTTCAAGATTTCGCTCGTCATCCGCCTGACCCGCGCCGGCGTGATGGAGACGATGCAGCTTGATTTCGTCCGGTTCGCCCGTGCCAAGGGTCTCACGGAACGCCGGATCGTCACCGTGCATGTGCTGAAGAACACGCTGATCCCGCTGATTACCGTGATCGGCCTCGAACTCGGATCGCTGATCGCCTTTGCCGTCGTGACCGAGACGATCTTTGCCTGGCCCGGCATGGGCAAGCTCATCATCGACGCGATCGGCGTGCTCGACCGTCCGGTCATCCTCGCCTATCTGATGATCACCGTCGTGATGTTCAGCGTCATCAACCTGCTGGTCGACATTCTCTATTCGATCGTCGACCCTCGCGTTCGTCTCGAAGGGAATTCGTAATGAGCGACAACAGCGCAAACGCCGGCTCGGTGCATGCGGGCCAGGGACGTGCAGGAAAGGCCGCCTCGCGTTCACCCTTCCGCCAGACGATATCGGCGCTTCTGCATGACAGGCTTGCTCTCGCAGGCCTCATCATCGTCGCCATCTTCGTGATTGCGGCAATATTCGCGCCATTGCTCGCGCCGCAGAACCCTTACGATCTCGCCCAGCTCGACATTCTTGACGGCCGCTTGCCGCCCGGCTCGCACGCCACGAGTGGCATGCTTTACCTGATCGGCACGGACGATCAGGGCCGTGATCTGATGAGCGCGATCCTCTATGGTCTTCGCACCAGTCTGCTGGTGGGTATATCGAGTGCAGCCGTAGCACTTGTCATAGGTGCATCGATCGGGCTCATCAGCGCCTATATCGGCGGTCGCCTCGATGCCTTCCTGATGCGCATTGTCGATATCCAGCTAAGCTTTCCCGCCATTCTCATCGCGCTGATCTTTCTCGCCATCCTCGGCCAGGGTGTCGACAAGATCATTCTGGCGCTCATCGTCACGCAATGGGCCTATTACGCCCGCACGATCCGCGGCTCGGCGCTGGTGGAGCGCAAGCGCGCCTATGTGGACGCGGCCCGTTCCATGGCCTTGCCCGATGGCAGCATCCTCTTTCGCCATATCCTGCCGAACTGCCTGCCGCCCTTGATCGTCGTTGCCACGATGCGCGTGGCCTATGCGATCATGCTGGAGGCGACGCTTTCCTTCCTCGGCATCGGCCTGCCGGTTACGCAGCCGTCTCTTGGCCTCTTGATCTCCAACGGCTTCGAATATCTGCTCTCCGGCGACTACTGGATCAGCTTCTTCCCGGGCCTGGCGCTCCTCATGCTCATCGTCGGCATCAATCTCATCGGCGATGCGCTCCGCGATATCCTCAATCCAAGGCGGGAAGGCTGAGCCATGACCAGACCGATCCTTTCCATCTCCAAGCTCAACACGGCCTTCCGCGTCGGCGGCGAATGGCGCAATGTTGTCAGCGATATCAGCTTCGATATCGGCCCAAAGGAAACTGTCGCAGTCGTCGGCGAATCCGGCTCCGGCAAGAGCGTCACGGCCATGTCGATCATGCGGCTTCTGTCCCCGATCAATTCGCGTATCACAGGCAGGATCGAATTCGAGGGAAGGGATCTCCTGTCGCTGCCGCTTGCCGACATGCAGGCGATCCGTGGCAATCGGATCGGCATGATCTTCCAGGAGCCGATGACCTCGCTCAATCCCGTTTTGAAGATCGGCCAGCAGATCACCGAGGTCCTGGTGCAGCATCGCGGCATGTCGCAGTCGCAGGCCGTAGCCGAAGCGGTGCGCCTGCTCGACAAGGTGCGCATCCCCTCGGCGAAATCGCGCCTCAACGAATATCCGATGAATTTTTCCGGCGGCATGCGCCAACGCGTGGTGATCGCGATCGCGCTAGCCTGCGATCCGAAACTGCTGATCGCCGACGAACCGACGACAGCGCTCGATGTGACTATCCAGGCGCAGATCTTGGGCCTGATCAAGACGTTGCAGGAAGAGGAGGGCATGTCGGTCCTCTTTATCACCCATGATATGGGCGTCGTCGCCGAGATTTCCGATCGCACCGTCGTCATGTATCGCGGCGAGCAGGTTGAGACGGATACGACGGCCGCGCTCTTTGCCGGTGCCAGGCATCCCTACACGCGAGCGCTTTTGTCCGCGGTGCCGCAACTCGGCTCGATGACCGGGAAAGACCGGCCCTTGCGCTTTCCGCAGGTGGACATGGCGACCGGCGAAGTGCAGCCGGTCAAGCCGACCGAGGACACGGTAAGGCTGAACCAGCCGCCGATCCTGAAGGTCGATAACCTCGTCACCCGTTTTCCGGTCAAGCGCGGCTTCCTGCGCAGGACCGTCGGTAGCATCCACGCCGTCGAAGGCGTCTCGCTCGAGCTTCGGCAGGGCGAAACCCTGTCGCTTGTCGGCGAATCCGGTTGCGGCAAGTCGACGACGGGTCGTTCGATCATCCGTCTTGCCCCGGCGACGTCAGGAGAAATCCGCATCGACGGCAAGGATGTCCTGAAGGCCGGCAAGGGCGATCTTGCCGATATCAGGCGCGAAGCGCAGATGATTTTTCAGGACCCGTTCGAAAGCCTCAATCCGCGCATGCGTATCGGCCAGGCGCTCGCCGAACCGATCATTGCCCATGGACTGGCAAGTGCCTCGCAGGCAAAGGATCGCGTGCGCGACCTTCTCGAACGGGTTGGCCTCTCTGCCGAGATGGCGGATCGGTTCCCGCACGAATTCTCGGGTGGGCAACGCCAGCGCGTCTGCATCGCTCGGGCATTGGCGCTTGAGCCGAAGCTTCTCATTGCCGATGAATCGGTTTCCGCCCTCGACGTCTCCGTCAAGGCGCAGGTCATCAACCTGATGCTGGACCTGCAGGAGAAATACGGGCTTGGCTATCTCTTCATCAGCCACGACATGGCTGTGGTGGAGCGTATCAGCCACCGCGTTGCGGTGATGTACCTTGGCGAGATCGTCGAGATCGGGCCGCGCCATGCGGTGTTCGACAACCCGCAACACGACTATACCAAGCGCCTGATGGCAGCGGTTCCGATTGCCGATCCCGCGCGTCGTCAGGTACGCCGCATCTCTAATGAAGAGATCGGAAGCCCGTTCCGCAGAGCCGACTACCAACCACCAAAGCGCAGATACGAGCAGGCGAGCGATGGCCATTTTTTCCAGGTGGCCTGAGAGGCGGACGTGCCGCGCCGATGAGGGCGCGGGCGCGGTTTGGTTTTCGGATTTGCGGTCGTTGTATACCAAGAAATATAATGATAGCGGTTGGAATCTTTTCAGGAGAATTCCATGTTCCAGCGCCGCCATCTGCTTATTTTTGCTAAAATTTCCATCATTTTCAGCAGTTTGCTATTTTCCGCTCCCGCCTGGGCCGACCGTCTCGTGACCGATCAGATCGGCCGGCAGGTGCATATTCCGGATGCCGTCAATCGCGTCGTCATCCTGCAGCATCAGACGCTGAACATCGCCGTTCAGCTCGATGCGATGGACAAGGTGGTCGGCGTTCTCGACGAGTGGAAGAAGCAGCTCGGCGCCAATTATGTGCGGCTTGCGCCGCAACTGCCGAACCTGCCGATGCCGGGCGGCCTGACCAAGGTGAATATCGAGGAGCTTTTGAAGCTGAAGCCGGATGTGGTCTTCGTGACCAATTATGCGCCGGCCGACATGGTGAAGCAGATCGAGGATGCCGGCCTTTCCGTCGTGGCGATCTCGCTGCTCGACGTGCCGGCGGCGGAGGCGGTCAAGCTCAACCCATCCGTCAAGGATGAGCCGGCTGCGATCGATTCTGGTTTTGCCACCGGTGTACGCCTCATCGCCGATGTACTCGGCCGCAAGGACCAGGGCGAAGCGATGATTGCGGCGACCAAGAAGACCCGCAAGCTCGTTGCCGATCGTCTCGCCGACATTCCGGCAGACAAGCGCGTGCCTGTTTATATGGCCAATCCGGATCTGACGACCTATGGCCGCGGCAAATATACCGGCCTGATGATGGAGCGCGCCGGTGCGCGCAACGTTGCAAGTTCGATCAGCGGCTTCAAGCAGGTGACGATGGAGGACGTGCTGACATGGAACCCCGCCGTCATCTTCGTCCAGGAGCGCTACCCGGCCGTCGTGGACGAGATCAGGAAGACCCCCTCCTGGCAGACGATCGATGCGGTCAAGAACGGCCGCATCTACCTGATGCCGGAATATGCAAAGGCCTGGGGCTATCCGATGCCGGAGGCCATGGCGCTTGGCGAGCTCTGGATGGCGAAGGAGCTTTATCCCGAGCGGTTCAAGGATATCGATATGCAGAGGCAAGCGGACGCCTATTACAAGGAATTCTACCGCACCGATTACCGCGCCGCGCAATGAGCGCGGTGACTTCCAGCCGACACGGGCCTAGAGCGACGATCGCCACGCTGGCGATCCTGCTTGCGATGGTCGCTGTCGTCTCGCTCGGTGTCGGGCGGTACGATATTCCCTTCATGCGGGTCGTGGAGATCCTCTGGTCGCCGATCTCACCGCCGGCGGTGCCCGTGACGGCGACGGAGGCGAATGTCGTCTTTACGGTGCGTATGCCGCGCATCCTGCTGGCGCTGCTTGCCGGCGCTGGTCTGGCTCTCTCGGGTGCCACGCTGCAGGGCGTGTTTCGCAATCCTCTGGTGGGGCCGCAGGTGATGGGCGTCTCTTCCGGGGCGGCTTTCGGCGGAACGCTTGCCATCCTGTTGAGCTTTTCGCGCTATGGTCTGCTCGGTTCGGCTTTCGCGTTCGGTTTGTCCGCCCTTATCATCGTCTATGGGCTGAACGGCATTGTCGCGCGTCGCAATATCCTGGCGCTTGTTCTCGCAGGTGTCGTGGTCAGCGGCTTCTTCGGAGCGCTGGTAAGCCTTGTGCAATATCTCGCCGACACCGAAGACAAGCTGCCGGCCATGGTCTTCTGGCTGCTCGGCAGCTTTGCGACGGCCAATTGGGAGAAGTTCTGGCTGATTGCAGCACCCGTCGTCATCGGCAGCTTGCTGCTGCTCGGTCTGCGCTGGCGCATCAACCTCCTGTCGATCGGCGACGAGGATGCCCGCGCGCTCGGCGTCAATGTTGAGCCCTTGCGCTGGCTGATCCTTGTGCTGGTCTCCTGCATCGTCGCGGCGCAGGTTGCCGTCAGCGGCATCATCGGGTGGGTCGGTCTTGTCGTGCCGCATATGGCGCGCATGCTCGTTGGCCCGGATCATCGCGTGATGATGCCGGCATCCCTGCTGATCGGCGCACTCTACCTGCTTGTGATCGACACGATTGCCCGGACGGCGACCGGCTCCGAAATCCCGCTTGGCATCCTGACGGCGCTGATGGGCACACCGGTCTTCGCGCTAGTGCTGAGGCAAACCCAGCGAGGCGCACGTGGTTTCTGATCGGGTCAAGCTGCGTTTGGAAGGGGCGAGCCAATCCTATGACGGCGAACGCTGGCAATTTCGCGAGCTTGATCTTGAACTTCGCGCCGGCGAGATCACGACCATTCTCGGGCCGAACGGCCGCGGCAAGTCTACCTTGCTGCGCGTGCTCGCCGGGCTTTTGAAGCCGAGCGCCGGCAGTATCGCCCTGAACCCGCAGACTGGCTTCGTGCCGCAGGAGTTTTCCGGTTCCTTCCCCTATTCCGTGCTCGACGTGGTGTTGATGGGCCGTGCCCGTCACATCGGGCTTTTCCAGACACCCCGCAAGGTCGATGTCGAGAAAGCCATGGAGGCGCTCGAGCTTACCGGTATGGTCGGCTATGCGCAACGCAACATCGAAGCGCTCTCAGGAGGCGAGCGGCAACTGGTGCTAATCGCGCGGGCGCTGGCCGGCGAGAACGCCGTGCTACTGCTTGACGAGCCGGCCTCAGCGCTCGATCTCAAAAATCAGGATGTCGTGTTGTCGTTGCTGGCGACACTTGCCGATCGGCAGGGATTGGCGATTGCCTTTACCACGCATCAGCCGAACCATGCGGTTGCTGTCGCCGACAAGGTGCTGCTCATGCTCGAATGGGCAAGAACCGTCTTCGGCGCCACCGATGATGTGATGACCGAAGAGAATCTCGAAGCGCTCTATGGCCTTCCGGTTCGCTCGGCGACGCTTGGCAACGGTAAGCTTGTGGAGACCGCGTTCGTGCCGCTGTTCCGCCAAAGAGACCGAAAGGGAAATCGCCCGTGAGCAATGCAGTTCAAGTCTTGTCCGCCGGCAGCCTACGCCATGCGTTTCCGGCGATTATCGGCGCGTTTGGTTATGAATTCGGCATTGGCATTTCGCTGACGCTCGGGCCTGCCGGCCTGTTGCGGGAAACGATCGAGGCGGGCACCAGCTTCGATCTCTTTGCGTCCGCTAACATGGCGCATCCGCGGCGGCTTGTTTCGATGGGTCTTGCGCAAGACGCGGTCTGCTTTGCCCGCAATCGGCTCTGTGTGCTCTCGCGTGCCGAGCTTGGCCTGACGACGGAGAATTTTCTCGCGGTGCTGTCAGATCCCGCCGTGAGGATCGGCACGTCGACACCGGGCGATGATCCGGGCGGTGACTATGCTTTCGAGGCCTTCGACCTCATCGAAGCCCGGCATCCGGGGAGAGGGGAGGCGATCCGGTCCCGCTCTCGGCAATTGGTGGGCGGGCGCAATTCGCCGCCGACGCCGCCGGGCAAGGGCGCTGCCTACCTGGTCACCGATGGCGTGGTCGATCTCATGATGAGCTATTCTTCGAATGCACGCCTTCTGGCGGGTGATCCGGCTTTCAACATTGTCGATATCCCCGACGAATTTCAGCCGCTGATCGAATACGGCATGGTCATTCGCATGGATGCGGATGCCGAAACCAGAGAGCTGCGCGATTTTTTATTGTCGCCGACCGGGCAGAAAATCCTGAGCGAAGCCGGCTTTTCTGCCATCGGCTGACGACATCATCTCCTCGGAGGTGCGTTGGAGCGAGCATAGGCCTCGGCTTCCTCATGCAGCCATTCGCAGAAGAGTACGGATTTTCTGTTCCGGCGGGCGCGGCGCAGCGCCACATATTCGTGGCCGCTTTCCAGGAAGCCATAGGGTGCTATCAGCCGGCCGAAGCGGATGTCGTCGCTGACATAGGGCCACGGGGCGACGCAGACGCCAAGCCCGGCGCTCGCGGCTTCCAGCATGAAATAGAAATGCTCGTATTCGACGCGCGGGCCGATCGCCACGGATCGCTGAGAGCGGGCGAGCCAGTCACCCCAGGCTCGCAGCCTTGTACGCGTATGAAGCTGCGGCAGGCCGTCGAACTCGGGCGTCGACGTGGCAAAAAGCGACGGCGCGAGCACCGCGCCGGTCTGTTCCGGAAACAGGGGGATCACATCGGCGCCTGAGGGCCACGGCGCTGTGCCGACCCGGATCGCCACATCGAACCCGTCACGGCTGAAATCGACCGGCTTTGATGAGGCTGACAGGCGCACTTCTATGGCGGGATATTTCGCCTGAAACCGATAGAGGCGAGGAATGAGCCAGCGCATCGTAAACGTGCCGGGACAGGAGACGTCGAGCTGACCGTCTTCGGTGTCGGCAACGGCACGCACCGACAGATCCATCTGGTCGAATGCGGCCGTCAATCCCGACAAGAGGGTCGAACCGCCTTCGGTGAGCCTCAGCCGGTTCTTCGGTCCCTCGAAGAGGGGAACGCCAAGGACCTCTTCGAGATGCTGGATTTGCCGGCTGACGGCGCTGTGCGTCACATTGAGTTCGTCGGCGGCAAGCGTCATGCGGCCGAGCCTGCCTGCTGCCTCGAAGGCGCGCAATGCGTTCAGTGAGGGTATTCGCCTAGCCATGTGCATTTTCCGAACATTGACTGTTCGAACATATCGTTTTTCTTCCGAGGGAATAGCGTGTTTTTTGCCGCCGAGACGAATGGACAATGCGAGCAACGAACAAAGATGCGGCGATGCAATGGCATTTTCGCACTTGGCGAAGCTTTGTCCGTAAATACCAAGGAGACAGGACATGCAGAATAGACATCAGGACGGCAGTGCAGGCGACGCGAACTACGGGGTGATCGGATCGGGCTACACCAGCTATCGTCAGCCGGACCCGCACATTGCCGAGTTCATCCGCGCCGCGCTCGGCGATGCCAGGACCGTGTTGAACGTCGGCGCCGGCGCCGGCTCCTATGAACCGATCGATCGTCAGGTGACGGCTGTCGAGCCTTCCGACTCGATGCGTGCCCAGCGGCCCGCGCATCTTCCCGTCGCGATCGACGGCACCGCCGAACACCTGCCCTTCGCAGACCGGAACTTCGATGCCGCAATGGCGACTTTCACCGTACATCAATGGTCGGATTTGAAGCAGGGGCTTGGCGAGATGCGCCGCGTCACGCGTGGCCCGGTCCTTGTGCTCAGCTGCGATCCGGATCTGCTGGAGCGGTCATGGCTGCACGCCTATGCGCCTGAAATGATCGCCGTCGAGGCAAGACGTTATCCGGCTATGAATATGATCGCGGAAGCGCTTGGCGGCGATGTGGAGATCAAGGCGGTGCCGATCCCGCTGAACTGCGTCGACGGCTTCGGCGAAGCCTATTACGGCCGACCCGAACGAATGCTCGATCCCGGAGCGCGGCTTGCCAATTCCGCATGGAGTTTTGTCGATTCTTCCGTGGGAGAGCGATTTGTCGCGAAACTTGGTGGTGATCTGGCCGATGGTTCCTGGGATCGCCGCTATGGCGCCCTTCGCACGCAACCCTTCTTCGAGGGTTCGCTGCGTCTGATTATCGCCAGACCTTGAGGAGTATGCCGTGAGAGACGAGCTACGCATATTGAAATCGCTGGCCGGACCGTTTCCGCCATTCGAAGCGGATCTGACGCCGGATGAGCCGCGAGATCTGTTTTCCTCCTGGCTGCGCGATGCCATCGAGGCTGGGATCAAGGAACCGCATGCCATGGTGCTCTCCACGATCGACGAAGATGGCACGCCGGATGCCCGCGTTCTCATCCTGAAGAATCTCGACCAGCGCGGCTGGCATTTCGCAACGACGGGTCGGGGGCCGAAGGGCCGGCAGATTGCCGCCAATCCCTCCGTGGCACTGACCTTCTATTGGCCGCAACTCGGGCGGCAGGTGCGCCTGCGGGGCATGGCGTTTCAGGCCGAAGCCCATGAGCGCTATGCGGATTTTCGTGCGCGGACGTCGGGCGCCAAGGCGGTGGCGCTGACGGGGCGGCAGAGCGAGGTCCTTGGTTCGTCGCAGGAGCTGGAAGATGAGTTGGCCCTGCAGCATCGACGATTGCAGGAAGAGCCCGATCTCGTCGCCACCGGCTGGGCGCTTTTCATCGTCATGCCGCATGAGGTCGAATTCTGGCAGGGAGACACCGAGCGGCGCCACCATCGTCTGCGATACAGGCGGGAAAAGGCCGGGTGGCTGAAGGAGCGGCTCTGGCCGTGAAGGCCTGGTCGCGATGGCTGGGCTTGCCTGATGGCGAAAGACGCACTAGCGTAATATTCGGTGAAATATAACGCTAGTGCGGACATGTCGGTTCTCCTCAATCACAAACGGCCCTTTGCGCTTCCGATCGTCGAACAGCATCCGGCTGCCTCCACAATATCTGTCAGGGCTCAGCGCCTGAAAACCTGGGAACTGCCTTCGATGTTCCATTGCTCCATCGTCGGCACATGCCTGACGACGGTGGAGCTGCGGCAGGTGCTGACGAAAGTCGGCGATATCGATACGAAGACGGCGACGGATCACGTTCTGCACAGCCGCGGCGTTCGTGCCGCCGGCCAGCGCGATATCGCGGCCAAGCTGCTGAACAAGGCGCTCGACCGCCGTCATGAGCGCATTCTCAAGCATTTTTCAAAGCTTTCGACGCCGGCCGAGATCAAGGTCCAGTGGGACAAGGCCGTCGATGACGGCGATATATCGGGCGCCTATTGGGCCGTCATGAGCCATCCGGCCAGCGATCGTCCGCTGATGAACGATATTTTCGGCGAAGTGCACATGCTGTCGCATCTCGTCGGCAGCTCCAGCCGGCTCGATCTCGCGCGTCTGCGCAGACTGCAACTGGATGTCGAGGCGAGGGACGACAAGATCGCCCGGCAGGAGGCGCGCCTGCAAGCGGCTGCTCAAGACAATGTCATCTTGCAAAGGCGCATGGAAGAGCTGGAGGAAAACCTGCGGCGTGCGCAGGCCGCCGCCGGCGAAACGGCGCCGGCGATGGTGGATCAGCGGCAAGAGACGAGGCTGTCGGAAAAGCTGCAAGCAGCCGGGGAGCGCGCGGAGGGATACGAGAAACGCCTCGCACTCGCCGAGACGAAGCTTACAAAGGCCCTCTCGCTGGTCTCCGTCCTCACAGAGGAGAACCTGGCGCTGAAGCGCGAACTGGATCTGCTGGAGGTGACCATCGCTATGGCCGCTGAACCCGGCACCGCCGCGGGCGAGCATGGGCAAGAGACGCTGCTCTATGTCGGCGGCCGACCGAACCTTTTCGATCGCCTGCGGAAGCTCGCTGAAAGCCGGAACATCGAGTTGCTGTTTCACGATGGCGGCGTGGAAGATAATCTCTCCTTGTTGCCTGCCATGGTCGGGCGGGCGTCATCGGCGGTTTTCCCGGTCGACTGCATCAGCCATTCGGCCGCCGACATGGTGAAGCGGCTCTGCCGCGAGAGCGACAAGCCATATCTGCCGCTGCGATCTGCAAGCCTTGCGAGTTTCGCTGCCGTGATTGCCGAGCCTTTGGCGGCGGAGTGAGGGTCGATCACGTTTCGGTGTCTTCACCGGCATGTGTGTAACAAGCTGGCCCCCTCTTCCGTAATCCATGGTGACAGGACACGCTGCGGCGCTGCCGATTGCGGATAATTGCCCTGTAAGCTGGCGGCTTGTCCGTCGAAGGAGAAAGGTGCGATGCTGAACAGACGACGGATACTTCTGGCAACGGTTCTTGGCGCCATTGGCCTTAAATTGGGCTACGGCTCGGCCGCGGCCAAAACCGCCATGAATTTCCCGGTTTCCCACACCGATAAGGAATGGCAGAAGATCCTGACAGCGGATCAATATGCCATCTTGAGAGATGAGGGGACCGAACGCCCCTTTACCAGCCCGCTGCTGAACGAACACGGCAAGGGCAATTTCGCCTGCGCCGGCTGCGATCAGGACGCCTTTTCCTCGACCACGAAATTCGATAGTGGCACCGGCTGGCCGAGCTTCTGGGCGCCGCTCGACGGCGCCGTGGCGACATCACGCGATACGTCCTTCGGCATGGTGCGCGACGAAGTGCATTGCACTCGCTGCGGCGGCCATCTCGGGCATGTCTTCAACGATGGGCCGAAGCCGACCGGCCTTCGCTACTGCATGAACGGCGTCGCCATGACATTCCATAGGGCTGCGGCCTAAGCGATCAGAGACCGACCGATGCTTCTGTTTATTCTTGCCTATCTTGGCGGCGTTCTGACGATCGTCAGCCCCTGCATCCTGCCCGTCCTGCCATTCGTCTTCGCACGCGCGGGCCAGCCCTTCCTGCGCAGCACGTTGCCGATGCTGATCGGCATGGCGGCGACCTTTGCCGCCGTTGCAACGCTTGCCGCCTTCGGCGGCGGCTGGGCTGTTGCGGCCAACGAATATGGGCGCTACGCCGCGATGGCGCTGCTTGCGCTCTTCGGGATCATTCTCCTCTTTCCGTCCCTTTCCGATCGTCTGACACGTCCTCTCGTGTCACTTGGCGCGCGGTTGTCGCAGTCGGCCGACCGCGCAAGCCGGAGCGGCGGCTCGGCGATTGCCGCGTCGTTGCTGCTCGGTGTGGCGACCGGTCTGCTTTGGGCGCCTTGTGCCGGCCCCGTGCTTGGTCTCATCCTGACGGGGGCGGCGCTGCAGGGCGCAAGCGTCGGCACGACGCTGCTGCTGCTCGCCTATGCGCTGGGCGCGGCGACATCGCTTGCACTTGCTCTTCTGATCGGCGGCCGCGTCTACCTGGCGATGAAGCAATCGCTTGGGATCGGCGAGTGGCTGCGCCGCGGCGTCGGTGTTGCCGTGCTTGCCGCAGTCGTCGCGATTGCGATGGGGCTCGATACAGGTCTTTTGACGCAGGCGTCGCTCGCAAGCACAGCATCGCTTGAGCAGAACCTGGTCGACCGTTTCAAAGCTCAGGCCCCGAACAAGCCGTCATCGGTCGTTATGAAGAATGATGGCGGCGCGATGATGAGCGCGACAAACCAGGCGATGATGAGCGCAAAGCCGGAAGGAGCCGCCGGTGGCGATTCCATGGCGATGGTGATGACGCAAAAGCCTGCCGCCGCGCAATTGCCGGTCGAAGGGCCCATTCCCTCGCTCAATGGTGCGGTGCAATGGCTGAATTCGCCGCCGCTTACGGCGGCCGGCCTGAAAGGCAAGGTCGTCCTCGTCGACTTCTGGACCTATTCCTGCATCAATTGCCTGCGCGTCATCCCCTATGTCGAAGCTTGGGCGCAGAAATATAGGGATCAGGGCCTTGTCGTCATCGGTGTGCATGCACCCGAATTTGCCTTTGAAAAGAACGTCGACAATGTGAAAAAGGCAATCGCCGATCTCGGCATTACCTACCCGGTTGCGATTGACAACAACTATGCGATCTGGCGCGCCTTCGACAATGAATATTGGCCCGCCCATTATTTCATCGATGCGCAGGGGCAGGTGCGCCACCATCATTTCGGCGAAGGCGATTACGATCAGTCCGAAAGGGTGATCCAGCAACTGCTCGCCGAAGCGGGTAAGAGCAATGTCGCGAGCGACATCGTGGCCGTGAAGGCGACGGGCGCGGAGGCCGCCTCCAACGAGGCCGATGTACAATCGCCGGAAACCTATGTCGGTTATCTGCGCTCGCAGAATTTTGCGGATGATGCCGGCACCGTGAACGACGCCGCTCACGACTATGTCGCGGCAATGCCGAAACTCAACGAATGGGGTCTTGCCGGTAACTGGACCGTCGGCCCGCAGGAAGCGACTTCGAACGCTGCCGATAGTCGGCTCTATTATCGCTTCCATGCCCGCGACCTGCATCTGGTGCTTGGGCCATCGGCGGACGGAAAACCCGTTCGCTTCCAGATCACCGTCGATGGCAAGCCGCCCGGCGACAGCCACGGCGTCGATACCGACGCAGACGGTAGTGGGGTGGTGACGGGGCAAAGGCTCTATCAGCTCGTGCGTGCGAGCGGCCCGGTGTCGGATCACACATTCGAGATCAAGTTCCTCGATCCAGGCGCCGAGGCTTATGCCTTTACCTTCGGCTAAGGAAAAGGTCTAGCATTCTCGTTCGCCCAGGGTAGAGAGATCAGGGTCGTTATCGTGATCGATCGGAGGGAGGTCGGCCTTCTCAAATACCCAGGTCGAGCTGGGACTGCGGCTGACCATTATCGGCATCTTCGTTCGTCAGAGACGAGAGCGTGATACCAAGCAGCCGGATAGGCCGCACAAATGGATGGACGGTTGCTAGAAGCGCGGATGCTATTGCGAGAACATCGCTTGCGTCGGCGACCGGATGGGCACTTGTCCGGCTGCGTGTTGCCTGGGTAAAGTCGGAGTATTTGATCTTCACGGTCACCGTCTTGGCGCTGATGCCGCCGGTCTCGCAGTAGCGCCAGACTTTCTGCGCGAGTGGCCGCAGCTCCGCCGTCGCCAGTTCGAGGTCGTCTATGTCCTGCGTGAATGTATCTTCCGCGCCTATGGATTTGCGAACCCTGTCGGGTTTTACCTGGCGCTCGTCGATACCGCGGGCGATGCCGTAGAAGTAAGGCCCTGCCTTTCCGAAATGCTCCTGCAGGAAGGCGAGGGACTTAGATTTCAGATCAAGCCCGGTTTCGATCCCGTATTTGTGCATGCGCTCGGCGGTCGCGGGCCCGACGCCATGGAACTTCTTGACGGGAAGCGTTTCGACGAAGGCCGGCCCATTCTTCGGCGTGATGACCGCCTGGCCATTCGGCTTGTTCAGGTCGCTCGCCATCTTGGCGAGGAACTTGTTATAGGAAATGCCAGCCGAAGCATTGAGCCCGGTGACCTGCCTGATCTTGGTTCGGATCTCCAAAGCGATCTCGGTGGCGATCTCCATGCCCTTCAGATTCTGGGTGACATCGAGATAGGCTTCGTCCAGCGATAGTGGCTCGATCATCGAAGTATATTCGGCGAAGATCTCCCGGATCTGCTGCGATACAGCCCGGTAGACGTCGAAGCGCGGCGGCACGAAAATCAGGTCGGGGCATTTCCGCTTTGCCGTGACCGATGGCATCGCCGAGTGAACGCCGAAGGCGCGGGCTTCATAACTTGCCGCCGCGACCACGCCGCGTGCCGCAGACCCACCGACGGCAAGCGGCTTGCCCCGCAGTTCGGGATTGTCCCGCTGCTCGACCGAAGCATAGAACGCATCCATGTCCACATGGATGATCTTTCGTATGGGGCTGGGGCTCATGTCGTTCATGGCGGACTCGGTCATCAAACTGCAAGTTCAGCACGGCTCTTCATCTGTAGCTGCCGAAACAAATGCAGAACATATCATCCTTGATGACGATATCAAACCGGCTCTGTCGTCATGCCTGAGAAAGCCCAAGAAGGCATCCCGTGCCAGTCTTGCTGCAAACGCCACCTTGAGATGCGGTCGAGGCTTCCTATCTCTTGTCCGTCCCCCAATACGGAGCCTCATGATGGGCCAAATCGCAATCAATCCAGTTTCCGACCTGCTTATGGAGATTCTCCCGCCCGAGCGCGACGAGGAATCGCGAGCAGACGGTACCGCGTGTCTGTGCTGTCGAAAGGTGCGATCGGCCAGGAAGATGGATGAGGACGGTTGCGGCATATGCGACGAATGCCTGGCTCCATGAGGGACGACACGCCAAAGTTGCGGTCCGGCGGCTTGGCTGAATTCGAAAATGCGCTTGCAGAGCTGCCCGAGGGCTATGCGGAGGGGCGCTTTCTGGAGCAGGCCTGGGGTGTGACCGTCAAGCGGTCCGCCGATGAGAAACGGGTCTGGCTCTACGGCGAGGAACTCGGCGGCACCGACATCATCAGCTTCAATCTCTATGTGCTTTCCGGAACGAAGATTGCCCTCAAGCCCTGCGAGATGTCCTCGTCCAAGGTCGTGGATTTCGTGCTGGGTTTCAGGCTCGCTGCGATGCCGCGCACAAGATAAGCACGGGTCTTCGTGGCGGCAGAAGGCACCAGTTCGCCGTTATCGACATACGCGCGGCTTGCAGCAACTCGCTCGGTTTCAGCGGGTGGAGAGCGGTGGCGGAGGCGGCTGCGTGGTTGCGCCGGGGCCGAGTGAGCGCTGGACCATCACCGTGTCAGCCCAACGGCCGTAGCGATAGGCAACGGCCGGCAAAAGGCCGACACGAACGAAGCTGAAGCGTTCGTGCAGGGCAAGCGAAGCCGCATTGTCGGCGTCGATATAGCCGATCATCTGTCGGAAGCCGGCCGCTGCGCAGGCGTCGATCAGCCCGCGCATGAGCAGGCTGCCGACGCCCTGGCCGATATGGTCGTGATGCACATAGATCGAGTGTTTGACGGTGTAGCGATAGGCTGGGCGCTTGCGGAACAGCACGACATAGGCATAGCCCACGACCTTCTCGCCCTCGATCGCAACGACATGCGGAAAGCGCCGATCCTTTAGATTCTTGCGACGCTCGCGTAGATCGTCGGGTTGCGGCGTGTCGCTATCGTCAACCCCGGCTTCGACGCCGCGATGAATGTGGCGGCGATAGATTGCCAACATGGCGTCGACATCGCTCTCCCGGGATGGGCGAACGACGATTGTTTTATCCTGCTTCATGATCGAACCTGATTTTCAAGCCTGGAGCGGTTCAGCTCTTCACGGAATCTCTGAACCGCTCTACCTCTTTGTTATCTAGCAATTCCGGACGGAAAACCGCTGCGCAGTTTTTCTGGAATTGCTCTATTCCGCGACGACGTAGGTATAGAGCCTGATTCTGCCTGATGCATCGACTTCGCGATAGAGTCCTTGAATCTCCACCTCGAAACCGGGGAAGGTATTGAAGCAGGTTTCAAACATCTTGAGATAGTCGATCATCGGCTTTGCTCTTTCCGTCAGCCGCTCGCCGGGCACGATGGTCGCGATCCCTGGCGGGTAGACAACGAATGGCGTCGTTGCGATGCGGCCGGCAATCTCGTCGATCGGCAGATAATCCACATCGTTGCGTACCAGGCAGCGCGCGGCATCATGGGGCGACATTGCGATCGGCGGCAGATGATCGGCGGAAAACTGCTTGGCCTGGAGTGCGCTGACATCGGCCTGGCGAAAGAACTTGTGCATTTCCATGCAGAGGTCGCGAAGCCGCACGCCCGCATAGCGGCCCGGCCGGCGCCGATAGAATTCCGGAATTGCCTCCTCCAGCAGCGCGTTGTCGTCATGGAGTTTCTTGAAGGCGACCAGCCCGCTGATCAGCGTGCCGGCCTTGCTCGCCTCGACGCCCGGTGTCAGCAGGAAGAGCAGCGAATTGAGGTCGTTCTTCTCCGCGACGATGCGGTTTTCGCGCAGATATTGCGCGACCACGGGCGCGGGAATGCCGTGCTCGGTGTATTGCCCCGTCGCCCGGTCGAAGCCGGGGGTGAGCAGGGTGAGCTTGTTCGGGTCCGTCATGGCAAAGCCGGGCTCCATCCCCGAAAAGCCGTGCCATGTCGCGCCGGGCGTCAGATGCCAGAAGGCCGGATTGGTGGCGAGCTGGTCGGTGGCGACGCTCTCCCAAGGCACGTCATGCACGGCGCCGGGGCTCGACACGTCCGGGATCGCGACGCGATCCGGCACGAAAGGTTCGAAGAACCAGCGGCGTTCCGGGCGATGCTCCTTCTCCTCGAATTCGCGGCGAACGGCGCGGATCTTCTTGCGCAGCTCGATGCCGAGGCGGATCGTGTCGTCCCAGAGCACTTCGCCCGAGCGGCCCTTCATCATCTGCGCACCGACATCGAGCGAGGCAAAGAGCGGATAAAAGGGCGAGGTCGAGGCGTGCTGCATGAAGCTTTCGTTGAAGCGGCGGTGCTCGACGCGGCGTTTCTGACCGGTGATATGCCGGTCCTTCATGTGGATCTGCGAGGCCTGCGAGAAGCTTGCCAGCTGCTTATGGGTGGATTGCGTGGCGATGATGCCGGGCGCATCCGGGCCGAGATCGGCAAGCCCCATGGCGAAGCGTCCGGCATAGAGCGGGTGGAACTTCATGAAGCCCGCCCATGCCTCGTCGAAGAGGATGTAGTCGCAGAGATGGCCGATGCGCTTGAGGATCATCTCGGCATTGTGGATGGTGCCGTCATAGGTGCACTGCTCCACGACGGCGACGCGGAACGGGCGTGGCTTCTTGTAGGCTTCGGGGTCTTTCACCAGCGGATGGGTACGGATGTGCTCTCTCAGAGTGTCCTCGTCCATGGTCGCGAAATCCATCGGGCCGATCAGGCCATAGACGTTGCGTATGGTCGGCAGGTAGACCGGAATGCCGCCTGATATCATCAGGGCGCCGTGATGGGCGGCCTTGTGGTTGTTACGGTCGAACAGCACCAGGTCGCCATCGGTGACGAGAGCTGACAAAGCGACCTTGTTTGAGGTGGAGGTACCGTTCAGAACAAAATAGGTCTTTTCGGCGCCAAAAATCTTGGCCGCCTCCTTTTGTGCGGCGAGTGCCGGCCCCTCATGGGTCAGCAGATCGCCGAGATCGAGCACGGAATTGTCGAGGTCGTCGCGGAACACCGCTTCGCCGAGATGCTCCATGAAGACCCGCCCGATGGGGCTTCGGCTGTAGAAGATGCCGCCATTGTGGCCGGGGCACGTCCAAAGATGATTGCCTTCTTCCGCATAGTCGACCAGCGCGCCGAAGAACGGCGTCTTCAGCGTCTCGGCATATTGCTTCAACCGGCTGATAAGGCTTTTCGCGATGAAGGCCGGCGTTTCCTCGGACAGGAAGACATAGCCATCGATGAAATCGAGCACTTCGACCGGCACGTCCTCGAAGCGCTTGCGCCGGATCAAGAGGATGATCGGAAACTCGAGGCCGCGTCGGCGCATCAGGTTGATGAGGGAGGCCGTCTTGCCCTCAAGCCCCTTCTTGCCCCAGTCGACCAGCATGCAGCCGATGGCGGCATCCGTCTGGACGGCGATCTCGGCGTCTTCGAGATTGCGGGCCCGCACCACTTCAAAGCCGGAGCGTTCGATTTCCTTGATGATCTGATTGTAGCGGGCGCCTTCCAGATCCTCGCTGTCGAAGGTTGGCGTTGCGAACAGAAAGTTGAAACGTCTGAAATAATCCATGTCGATACCCGCTCCTGATTAGGCATGAGGTGTCGGCGCATTTGATGACAAGGATGTGACAGAATAGAGGAGCCTCGAAACAGGGCCGGTGACGGCCTGTCCTCGCTAATTTTCGAGCTTCCTCAATTGGTGCTGCTGACTGGTCATCGAAGGGATGGCAAGCGCACTGAATAAGGTGGCTGCGCGGCCCGAAGATCAAGGTTCCGGGCCGCATGTCTGCTGGCGATGGCGGTTGGGTCGCTTTCGGCAGCTACCGGCCGGCTGCCGACGGCTTCAGGGCAGCGAACATGGCGGCCGTCAGAAATGCCGTAACGGCGGCAGCGGCAAAAGCGGCCTTCAGGCCCAACTGGTCGAAGAGGAGGCCACCGATGAGGGCACCGCTTCCGATCGAAGTCTGGGCTGCTGAAACCAGTATCGCCTGTACGCCTTCCAATTGATCGGGCGCAGCATTGAACATCCAGTTCTGTATGACGATCGGCTGCATCCCGAAGCCGAGCCCCCAAACGAGGATCAGTGGAATTGCCGCAGCGGGGTAGGAACCGAGCAATATCAGCAATAGCACCGAAGTACCAAGAAGCGTCAGGGTACCGGCGGTCGCCCATCGCAGGCTCTTTCCAACCGCCCAGCCGCCGAGAATGTTGCCTGCGACGCCAACTAGTCCAAATCCGAACAGGACTGCGCTGACCGTCGGAGGGTCGACGCGTACGATCTTCAAGAGAAACGGCGCGATATAAGTGTAGCCGGCAAACTGACCGACGAACGATAGGAAAATCCCGACGAGGCCGAACCGAACCATGGGGTTCTTGAAGACCCGATAGAGGTCGCCGAGCCCACCGGAGCTCTTGACCGGGAGCGGCGGAACGAGCAGCGCGATGGCGACAAGCACGAGCACGGCGACAATGGCCGATAGACCGAATGTATACCGCCAGCCGACGAGCTCACCGATCAGCGCGCCCACCGGCACGCCAGCCACCGTTCCGAGCGAAACCCCCGACAGGATGATCGCCGTTGCAAGGCCTGCCTTTGGACCCGGCTTCAGCCGGGGACCGAGCGGACCGGCGATGGTCCAAAAGGCGCCGATCGTTGCGCCGAGAAGAACACGGCCGAGCAGGATCATCAGGAAGCTCGGTGCCATCGCAACGATGAGATTGGCGATCAGGAGTATTCCGAGGAGAAACAGCAGCACCTTGCGTCGATCAAGGCTGCCCGCGATCCAGATGCTGATCGGTGCGGCGGTGGCGGCAAACAGGCCCGACATGGTCACCGCCAGTCCGGCCTGGCCTTCGGTTACGGTCATATCGCTGGCGATCTGCGGAAGTAGGCCAACCGGCAGGAACTCGGTCGTGACCAGAGCGAAGGCGCCAACGCCGATCGCCACCAGTGCCGCCCAAGACGCTGTCGTTGCCGGCGGTTCAATCGGCTCTTCCGCTTCGATGCCTTGGTGGGCAAGCGCCATGGCCAGGGGCTCGGACAAGGTCTCGCGTGAATGCGCACTCATGCGGCGACCCTTGCAGATTGCCGGCCGTCGAGGCTGAATGCGCCGGCTCCGAAAGCGACGACCTGGAGCAGGCCGCCAGCCATGGCGACATTCTTCAGGAAATGGATCATCTGGTTCTGGTCGGCGAAATCATGATGAAAGAACAGGGCGGTCACGACCGTGAAGACGGCCATGGCGAGGGCGACGATCCGGGTCTGGAATCCGATCACCAGCAGGATGCCGCCGCCGATTTCGACGGCGATTGCCGCCAGATAGGCCAAGAGCGGCGCTGGCAGGCCGACTGAGCTGATGTAGCCCTGGGTCATCGCCGGTTCGGCGATCTTGCCAAGGCCACTGAAGATGAAGATCACCGCAATCAGCAGGCGACCGAAGGCAGGTAGATAAGAGGACTGCGTATTCATGATGTATCCCTAGTGTTCTTGAGGAGACTTAAGGCCCATGATCGGCCGAAGGGATCGGTTGATCTGCGACCCCCGCTGTCTGGTCGGAAAACTAAGCATTCACTTTGATAAAAAATACCCGTAAAATACTGGTCATAACGTTCAAGGAATTTGAAATGCAGGGCCCCGGCCAGCCGAGCCTCGATCAGTTGCAGGTCTTTCTGACCGTCGTCGAGACAGGCAGCTTCGCCGCCGCGGGCCGAAAGCTCGGACGGGCGACATCGGCGGTGAGCTACACGATCGCCACCCTCGAACAGCAGCTCGGGGTACAGCTGTTCGATCGCGACCGCACACGCAAACCGGTCTTGACCGCGATCGGGTCATCGGTTCTTTCCGAGGTTCGCACGGTGTCGATCGGCGTCGATAGCCTGCGCGCGAAAATCAGAGGCATGCTCGGTGGCCTGGAATCCGAGGTGTCGCTCGTCGTCGACGTCATGCTTCCGACAAGCCGGGTGGTTGATGCGGCACAGGCGTTCGAACGGGAATTTCCCACCGTCACTCTGCGACTGCATGTCGAGGCGCTCGGCGCGGTGACGCAACTCGTTCTATCGGGCGTTGCCACGGTGGGTGTCAGTGGTCTTGAGCATAAATCGCAATCCGGCCTCGAGCAGATCAATATCGGCGGTGTTGACTTGATCCCGGTCGCAGCCCCCGGACATCCACTGGCCAAAGGCGGCTCGATTCCGCCGGGCGCCGCCAGGGATCACGTTCAGCTCGTGCTGGCCGACAGGTTCAGATTGACGGAAGGCAAGGATCTTGGCGTCCTTGGAAATCGCACATGGCGATTGTCCGATCTGGGTTCCAAGCATGCCTTGCTGCTGGCCGGCATTGGTTGGGGCAGCATGCCGGCGCCCATGGTTCGTGCGGATATTGAAGCCGGGCGCCTCGTGCAAATTCACCTGCCCGAATGGGGCCTCGGTTTCTACCCGCTGCATGCGATCTACCGAACGGAGACGCCGCCCGGTCCGGCAGCGGCGTGGCTAATCGACCGATTCTCCGCACAGATAGTGTGAGGCTTACGCCCGCGGTAAACGCCTTCGTTGCACAAGCTCGCTCAGGGGCTCTGATGGGGTGGGCGCCCCTCGACGGTATCTGTGTGCCAGATGCGGCATCCGGGCAGAACCAGTATTTTCCTATCTCATCGGTGGTTACGTTGTCGACGCTGCTAGATGTCGACGAAACTACTCCCTTTGATCGATGGCTTGGGCACTCTTTGCTAAATTGAGTAAAGGGATGGTCCGTCCTACAACTATCATATGAAGCTACAACAGCTCAGTTTGGCGCAGAATGTTGTTATGATCGCTGGGCTTCTGGCATCCATCGCGCTCGCCCTGAACTCGCCGCATATCCGTTCAGGCATGCACCTTCATCAACCCTTCCAGATCGTCTCCACCATATCGTCGATCTCTGTACATCATTGTGCCATGTCTGATCTAGGCACGGGGCACGCGCAAATCCGCCAGCGGTTGTGCTTCTGCACGCACTGCAGCGGCGCTTATTCCGTCTCTCACGTCATCTGCCCGCCACTTTTCTCCCAAATGATCGAGACGACGCGCGCACATTTCACACGATACTGGCCAACGTTGTTTCCCGCTGGTCTGCGGAGTTTTCATCATCCGCCATAGGGGCCGTTTCACGTCGATCCGCGTCTTTGCGCTCGGTAGGACAAATCATTCTCCGCATCAGATGCCGGGCTCGAACTGAGCGGTTATCGGGATGAGTACAGCTGCGGAGACAGGCCAACCCTGTCGATTAGTCGGCAGGCTACAGCGGAGCCACACATTCACGTCTCAGTGCCGCTGCCCTGCTCATTGATTTGTCCCGCCTCAAATCGAGTCCCTGTTTGCCTGCCCGGCCATCTCAGGAGCCGGCGGCGCATTTGAAGGAGTTTTCGATGTCGATCACCATGACTGGTTTCACTCTTTTCCATCAAGCCCCCTTTCGTCTTTGTCGAGCGATCTGGGAGACCATACCGAGTTCGGTTAGGCGGACACCGACCATGGTCCGCGTGGGACGATACATCTATCGAAACTTCGTGAGAGACACCGTGAGGTTTCAGTCTCACTACACGCATTTCCTGCGCAACCCGCCGCTGCTTTCTGCGGTTGCATCGCTGACGTCCGGCTATCCTGCCAATGGCAATCTCAACATTATCTCGATCGGCTGCAGCACGGGGGCCGAACTCTATTCTTTTCTCCATGCGATCAAGAAGGTGCGAAGCGACCTAAATGTGAAGGCACAGGGTGCAGATATATCGGAAGTCGTGGTGGAGGTGGCAAAACGGGGCATCTACTTTCCGGACACCCCCGCAGCCGAGGGCGGCTTGTACGTCGCAGGCAGGGCGGAAGTTGCAAGTAAAGACGTTCCATCACTTGTCGAAATTCTAGAGCCTCTTGCGGATGGGTCGTTGCGTGTGAAAGACCGGCTCAGGCAAGATGTTGTATGGCTGACGGTCGACGCGACCGATGAAAGACTTTCAAACCTCGTCGGTCGGCAGGATATCGTCCTGGCAAACAACTTCATGGGGCCGATGCCAGACGAGCTGGCCGAACGGTGCCTCGTCAACATGATGGGGCTGGTCGTTCCGGGCGGGTATCTGGTGGTCGATGGAATCGACCTCGACATTAAGACTCAAGTGTTGAAGGCATCCAGGTTTCGACCCGTGCTGACGAGCCAGGAGGAAATATGGTCTTCGGAGAGTTCAAGGGGCGGATGGCCCTGGCTTCGTTGGGCCAGAGAGCCGTTCGACCGTAGCGAAGCTGACTGGGCATATCGATACTCGGTCATCTTTCAAAGTGGAGATCATTGACCCCTGAGCTTGAGGGCGATCACCATGTGCTGCTCGTCTAGTACATGGTGATCGTTGCCCTACCAAATCGGAACGTTGGCGATGGTTTTATCGATCAAGGACACAGATCCTCACACCGGCCAATCACAATCGCGAGGGGCGGCAAGGGGCCAGTTTCTGCCGATGATCGTATCCGGCGGAATTTGGATCGTTGCCGCCAAGATCGTCTCGCAATTTTCTCAAGTCGCGACCTTTTTCGTTGCGGCGCGCATGTTGAGCCCGGAAGAATTTGGGCTCTTTGCCTTCACATCCGCCATAGCGATGCTGCTGGTGGTTGTGGCGGAAGGCGGATGGGCGGAATTCATCATGAAAGCGCGAGATGCTGATCATTGCTTTGATCAAGTCGCTACCATCTCGCTCATCAGCGGAGGCTTACTCACTGCCGTCGGCCTGGTGGCTGCGATCGTCTTCCACATGTTTACTGGCGATGAAGCACAGAGCGCGATTCTGGCCTTATTCAGCGGCTGGATGTTGCCGGCGGCGCTGACTGCAGCGTTTGATGGAAGGCTCGTTGCCTCGGGGCGGCTGCGCCAACGTGCAATCGTCAGGATTGGGGGCGAGTTGTCTGGCCTGATAACAGCAATCGTGATGCTTGGCCAGCATGGGAATGCGTCATCTTTGGCCGTGGCGAAAGTCGTTTGCCAGCTTGTTCTCTTGCTTGGATCGGCGCATGCCGCGGCGCGATTGCCGCGCCTGCATCTCACAAAGCCAGTTGTCATCGAAGTCCTGGCATTTTCTCGCCAGATCGTCGGCAATCGCCTGGTCGTCTTTATTGGCTCCTATTCTGGGACCCTGGTCGTCGGAAGCTTTCTCGGAATAGCGGACGCTGGATTCTACAGGGCTGCAGAGCGTGTCGTTGCCGTCGTGTCCGAGCTGCTGGGTGAGCCGGCTCGGTCGCTGAGTTGGGTTGTTTTCCGCCGCGCGCACCTGGAGCCTGCCGGATCGACCCGCCGGGCCGGCTTTGCTTGTGATCGGTTCGTTCTGGTGTTAATTGCCATTGCCGCGCCCATGTATCTTGGACTAGGGCAGGTATCCGAGCCGGTCGTGCGGCTCGTGCTTGGTGATGCCTGGATGCCCGCAGCCTCACTAATTCCTTTTCTGTGTCTGCGACAACTGCTGCTCTCCCCGGGCTACATCAACGAGGCGTCGCTTTCGGTTGTCGGACGGATCGGATACCGGTTTCCAGTCACGCTCTTGAATGTTGCGATCTCGCTCGTAGTCGTCATCGTGGTCGCACAATTCGGATTGCGGGCGCTGGCAAGTGCGCAATGCTTCACGGCTGCTTTTGCGCTTTTGACCTGCATCGTACTACAGTCGAAACTCGCCAACGTGGATTGGTTGGAAATTACCAAGGGGGCAGCGTTATTGATCGTGCCTTCGAGCCTTATCATGGTCGTCGCGGTGTTTTTGGTTCGAGAGAGCTTTTCAGAGGCTTTGTCCTGGCACGAAATTTTTGTCCTTCAGATCGTCACAGGTGTGCTGACCTATGCTTGCGTATTGGCGATGCTGGTGGCGTTGAGCAGGCGTCTGCGTTGGTTGGCGTCGCTTGGCGCTTAGTCGAGCTCTCCCTCAATTTTGTGGTTCGACGGCTACATTTTCGCCCTCGTCAGTTATGGGCCGGCGCGATCATGCATTGCTCGCTCAAATGTCTTCAGGCGGTTGATCTGCTCTTCGGTTTGCGCGGCACTCTAGGTGAGTTCGATTGCTTCTTGTTGGGAGCCACTCACCCGGCCAAGAAGCTCATAACTGGGATTATCTGCGAAACGAACTCTTTAGGGGTACTGATCTAAATATGCGCCCCTTTGATGCGTGTTTAGATGCGGTGTCCAACTGCTCACCCTCCTCGTGCCGACCGGCCGCGCTCAAGCCGAAGCTATTGCTTCTTGCAACGCAAGGCTGGTACGGTGAGAAGATGCAAGGTCGCGCCATTCCGAGCTGTCGATGGCCATCTCCTTGTCTTTTCCGGAGTAGAGAATGGCGCGATTTGTAATTGGTCCGGATGTGGCGCTGCGTCTTGCAACGACGAGCGCGAAGATATCTCCAGCGGATAAGATGATGGCTCCTACGCTCATGCGATCGCAACTGCTGTCCATGCTATACGGAGAGGTTGCTCGTGGGGTGCTTGACCGCAAGGCAGCCGATACAGCGCTCGCCTACCTTCAGACCTTGAAGCTTAGATTTCTAGGGGACAGAACGCTCCAACGTCACGCATGGACGGTGGCCGAGCAACTAGCTTGGCCTGACACTTATCATGCAGAATACATCGCCTTGACGAAACTCCAGGCTGATGCCTTCGTGACCCTCGACAAGGAGCTGGAGGAATTGGTGAAAAATATCGTTCCTGTGGTGCCAATCGAGCAGCTACTCGACGTAACAGCGCAGCGATGACGGGCTGGGACAATAAGTCTTCACAAGACTGTGCTATTGCGGCAATCGCCATCCTAGAAGTGAGATCGATCCAAGCGACCGTTGCCAAGGCGCGAGGCCCGCAGCTCATTTGAGCGATGCGCGTGCTTCGGGTGCCTCCATCGTCGGCGGCACCATATCCCAGTTGCATGCAAATCAAATGAACACGGCCCAGCCGCGTTCGCATAGCTGCAATGCACAAAAAATGGATGCATCGATGATGCAAAATCGGGCATAAGGAGCGTAGCTGATGCATATGACGGCTTCCTCCCAGTTCCGTCGCAGCAGCTGTTCCCCTCTGGAGGTTTTTGACCTTCACACTTTATGGGCCGCAGTCTATCTGTCGGCCCTTTTTTCTTTCCGAAAGTAGCCCAGTACGAGTTCATGCGAATGCGGTGGCGGCTGGGTAATCGCGACTAGTGCGCAGTGCCGGCGACTGCAGCTGCGATACCAGGCAGCAGGTCGCCGGTGGAGGGATCCGTCATGCCGTCCAGGCAAAATCCGGCCGGAAGGTTCGTCTTCCAGCTGTATTTGACCTCAGCGCATTTTGGCGATTGGCCGGCGGAATCGTAGGCGTAGTAAAGGACGTGGCTGATGTTCACAGGCAAGCTTGCTGACGATCGCAGCGTCTCGACGACATCTTTGTTGAAGACGCGGATGGCGCCCGCCCGGTCCATCGCCGGATAGGTTCCGCTCGTATCAGCCTTGTTCAAGTCACCTCCGGGCTTGCCGCGGGCGTCGTATTGAAAATACCAGGGTTGACCGTTCCACCAGCTCGACCCCGCCGGGTTCCACTCCGTGATCCAAATAGGTTTCTGGTTCACATGCGGGTAGTGAGCGGCCTCGTAGTGCAGTTCGTCGGTGAGCTCCTCGACCATCGCCAGGGTGGTGGTCGAGGTCGGGTAAAGATGCGCGCCGTAGCCGTCGATCAACCCGGTGTAATCGGTCGTTCTGCCGTCCGTGTCGCGCATGCTGGCCAGAGCTTCGATCAGCGGCGCCGAAGCTGGCATGGAATTGCCATATGTGATGATTTCGGCCTTGGGAAAATACTTGCGGATCGAGGCGACCGAGGACGCCAGAAAGGGCGCATAGCCGCGCGCGAAGGCCTGCACCTGGGCGTCGCTCAGGAACCATTTCCACTGGTGCTTGGCCCAGTCCGTGCCGGTTGGATTATCCGCATCGTTGCAATAAAGATCGAGCTCATTGCCAATTTCGAAGGCGTCGACCGTCTCGCCAGCGTCGCGGATTGCCGAAAGCTCCGCCTCGATACGCTTCTGATAGGCGGCAAGGTTGATCTTGCTCAGAGGATAGGTCCCCCATTGGCAGCCGCTCTGAGCCTTGTCGATATAGGCGCCCGGTGGATAGTCGGTGGATGCCGCGCTGATGATCGCGAGCATTTTCATGTGGCGCTGGTGTACGAGCCTCAAAATATCGATCGCCTGAGCGGCATTGCCCAGGCCGTCGCGAAACCATTCGGCGTGAACCCGCGCGATCCCGTCCATCACGGCAACGCGGCGCGCCTCGAAATTCCCGGGCTTGTTGTAGTCGGCGGACAAAAAGGGTGAGACCTTGGGCTCCTGCGGCCATGCCAAGGTCCACTGCGTCGCCATGTTGGACCGATCGATGCCGAACTCAAGCGGCGTGGCCGGGGACGGCCGGGTATCCGGGGCGGCGGCCGCGCCGCCCCCGCCCGCCGTAAGGGCGGAAAGCGGGGGGCCGATGATGAAGCTGGTGTCGTCGCTCCAATGCGCTGTGGCATCCCAAGGATTTGCGCCACCATTGCCGGCGACATAGAGCTTTCCAAGGTAGTGGCGAATGTATTTTGTCGCGTCATCCACCGTCCGGAATGAACTTCCCTGCCCGTTCTTTCCAGGCTCGGGACAGAAGGTGGTATCAGACCGGCCGGGGCCTGTGCCGTCGAATGGTGCTACGCTGAGCGCAAGGTTCCGGCGTCTCAGGAAGTCGCCGGGGTGATTGCTCGATTCTAGCGAGATGCAGGCACTGTCGGCAAGGCCACGGCGAACGATCCAGGTCGCATCGCCCTTGTCTGGCTCGGGACTGTCCGCGGTGATGGGCACGATGACGGCGGCGGAATTCTCGTCTCGGATATAGTCTCCGGTGCAGCAGGGCGTGGTGGCCCGCAAGGAGATTTCCGCGCCCGGCGTCAGCGTTCCGGACAGGCGCGTGGATGCGCCGTAGCGCGCAGCGACAATGTCGGACTGGACGGCACTCTCCGCCCCCTCGGTCGGAAGACCCGCCGTCAGCGCGCCTTCGAAGAAGGAGCCCGCGGAGGCATGGCTGTTGTCGCCGCCGATGCCGAGGAGGATCGCGCCTTCCTGTCGCATTGGCGCGTATCCCGCGGGAAGCGCGCCGGAATAGATGGCGTGGAGCCCACCTGACTGCGCGTCGCCCCATTTCAATGCAAATTGCGTCTGACCATTGTTCTTCAGCCATGCTGAGATGAAGGGATGCAGCCCATCGCCTATATTCGAAGCGGGATTGCAGCTTGGCTTGTCCCAATCGAATATTCCGTTTTCGAGGTCGGCCTGCACTCCGGGCTCTGCAGGCCCGTTGCGGCAGTCGGGCCACTCCAGATTTCTGCTGACATTGAGAGCATCCATATGCCCCGCCCCGGTATCTGCGCCGCTCGTCTCGGCGTTGCCATAGTCGAAACAGCAGCCTGAATTGAAATGGGTTCCGGAGGCGACCATATACATACCCTCCGGCTCTCCATTGACCGCAACGCCCGAAGTCTGGTTGTTGCGGTAACCCATACCGGGGGAAATCGAGAGGCCGTAAACCTGGTGGCCGCCAGCCGTAATCGGCAACGCATCCGCGGCGGCACCGAGATCGGCGCCATTGGCGGCCGGCCCCTTGTACCGTCCGCCGACGGCAATCGCGAGGTCGTTGCGCCTTGGCGACTGATCGTAAATCCGGGTGATGATGCAGGTGGTGTTGGCGCAGAATTCGTCCTGCAAGGTGCCGTTTGCGTAGCCGTCGGAAAGCAGGCCGATATTTTGCCTGGTGCCGTCTGAAGCCCTCTCCACCTGATAGAGCGGACCGCCATATTTGGCGTACAGCGCGCGCACGGTGCTGTGCGCGGCGACGCAAGGCGTATTGTCGGCTGCATAGAGGTCACAGGGCCTTGGCTTGATCGATCCGGCGTGGCCGGCGTCAGGACCGGTCTCGCTTGCAGCTGTAGGAGCCGGGATCGGCGCGACCGCCAGGCGCCCGCTTTCTGTCACCGCGCCGCAGCGAAATGCGCTGTCATGGTCTTCCACCGCTGCATGAAGGGCACCTTGCCAGGTATAGTAGAGCGCTCCGCCCAGACGGTTTTGTCGCCAAAGCTCGCTGAACAGGCCGCGCATGTCTTGCACGGCCTCGACCCGCATGCCGTCATCGATCGGGCATGCGTCGAGCCCCTTCAGGCCGTTGAAGTTCCATTCCGTGATCCAGCAAGGCTTTCCGACAATGCCGGCGGCTGGCCGGCATTCAGATAGACCGTTGGCTTCAAGATGTGTGCGGAGCCCGGCGACGCCTTCAGTCGTCCCCGGGCTCGTCGCATAAGGGTAGAGATGCAGGCCGTAGCCGTCGACCAGCCTGTCGAGGCCATGGGCCTGGAGAAAGTGGAGGGTGGCCTCGACGCCGACCGCATCGGCCCCGACGCTCTTAAGCCACGTCTCCGATCCAGTCGGATCGGAGAGGCCTGCGGAGAGGATCGGCGTCTCCCGGTTGAGCCTCGATCCATCGCGTAGGGTCTTCAGTGCGGCGAGACTGTCAAGATAGCGCAAATAGCCCTTTGTGATCTTTTGCCCTTCGGGATCCTTGGCGAGGTCTTCCTCGTCCAGGATTCGCCCGTTGGCCGAGAGGGGAAAATCGGCATTGAAGCCGGTCCAGTTGATCTCGTTGCCGAGTTCGAAGCCGGCGAGCACGACGCCCTTGTTTTCCAGCCTTGCCAATTGCGCGCCGACTGCAGCCTTCAATTGGTCGGCATTCGTCGTCGAGAGCGGGTAGCCGCGCCAGAAGTTCTTGCCTCTGTAGGCGTCGGGCAGTTTCGGCCACGCGGTTCCGCGATCGGGATAGATCCATAGCAACCACTCGATCTTGATCCCGTGAGCATAGGCCCGCTGCGCAAAGGCCAGGCCGTCATCATTGTCGGGGATGCCGGCGCGGATGACGTGGACGCCGGCCGATTGCAGAGCCTTGAATGTCGCCTCCTGCTCCAAAACGCTCTGCTTATAGGGCTCGTTGACGAGGTTGACGCCGATCACCGGCGGCGTGGGAGCCGCAGTCGCGGGGCTTGCGAACGCCGCCGCGAGAACGAAGGCTGCGCTGAGCATCGATATTAGACGTTTCATCCGCAGGTTTCCCATCATCGCGTGCCAAATTGCGTTCCAAACGGAGCCTCTCACCGACCGTCGAAATAAAAATTAACCAGATGAGTGAACGCCTCGGGCGAACTGTCCGGCAGGTTACGGGTCGGAAAGGCGTGCCACGTGGCAAAGACGATCTGATCCGGCGGCCAGGCAGCGGACGCCTTCAACAGGGCGATGTTATGTTCGGCGCTCGCCATCCAGGCGGCGTCCGGCCCGTTCGGCCTTGCGGCTATGATGATCGGGGCAAAGGCGATGTGATTGCGCCGCACCAGATCGGCGACAGCAGGCAGATAGCCCGCGAGCGGTCGATCCCAATCGGTAATGTCTTCGTGGACAACGGCAAGGTGCGAGCCCGTTTGCTTCTCCAGGGCGTCGAGCCAGGCTTGCGTCTCCTTCGCCCAGCGACCGGTCGGATCGCCGGAAGGTGGCGGCCCCAGCGGCTCGGTGTCCCCGAGCTCCACGTTGGGAAATACGCGTCTATAGGCATTGAAATTCGCCGCCACATCTGCGGCAAGCGCATCGATCGGGCTGTGACAAGCATTCTCACCGCCATAGAACCGTCCGAACCAGAAGGCTTCATCGATGTCGATCGTGTCGAGCTCGCCGCCAAGCGCCTTGATTCTTTGAGCCACATAGTCGGAACCGCCCGGCGGCACGTAGCCTTCCACATGCTTTCCGCAGCGATTTGACCAGGTGAGCATGCCGATGCTGACGGCAAGCTTGAGGTGGTTTTGCTTTAAAAAGGCATAAAAGGAGCGCAGCTTGTCCGGCGGTCCGTTGGTGACAAGGTTCTGGGCGATCGAGATGCCCTCGACATGTGCCATTGCCCTTGCCCAGGGCGCACCAGGCTCAAACATCGACCAGAAATCGGGTGCTCCGCCGTGGGTAGGGTCGTTGCTGGAGATCCATGCCTTGGTGGTTGAGGCAAAAACCTCGTCGGCCGCGAAAGGATTGGCGGCGGTGGCAAAACACACGACCAAGATGAACACTTGCAGGGACTGGAAGAAACGCATCCGGCTTCCTCTTGCCGTTTGCCGACAGCCGCCTCGGTATAGCCGAATTCGGCGACGGTGCGATGAAACTCCGGTTGAGCGACCTGTTGATTTGGAATTCTGGTCTATATCTAACTGTAGCATCGAAATGACAATCTGGCGCTACTTTGGAAGGATGGGGAGTTCGCACCATGAAGACGGTTGCTCGCCTCTTCCTTACAGCGATGGCGTTTCAGATCTCTTTTACGAATAGTGTGAATGCCAACGGTCAGCCGCCGCCTAATCGCGTTGAAACATTGCGCCGGGGCGCCAATATCAATCGCTGGTTTTCAGATCCGGGCGCGCATCCCATAAGCTTTTATGCCAGCTATGTCAGCCTCCAAGTCCTCAAGCAGATCAAATCGGCCGGGTTCACCTACGTGCGCGTGCCGCTCTCACCCTCCGCCCTGCAGCAGCCGGACGGCGAGCTGGATGTTGACGTGGCCAAGGCGTTAGTGGTGCAGATGGCGGCGATCCAAAATGCAGGACTTGGCGTATCCATATCACCGGAACGCCAAAAATGGGACCTTTCGAACAATCCACGCGACCGCGCGTCGCTGGCGAAATTCTGGGATCAGCTTGCACCTCTGCTGGCGCCGCTCAACCCGAACCTCACCTTCGTCGAAACCCTCAACGAACCAAATTTTCCTAACGGCAGCGACTGGGATGCCCTGCAACTCCGCTTGCTGCGCATCATCCGCAGCCACCTGCCCAACGTGACCATCCTGGCCACTGGCAATCATTGGGACGACGTCACCACCCTGCCGAAGACGAAGCTTCTGCCGGACAGAAACATCGTTTACGTGTTTCATTTCTACGATCCGACCTTCCTGACCTCCACGCAGGTGAAGGATCTACCAGCGGAGGATGCACCGGTGCTTTCCGCTCTCATCTTTCCGGTGAACGATCCCTCCGGCTGCACCAGTGTCAGCCAGACCGCCAAGACTGCCAAGACCGAGGGCCAGGTCAAATGGTATTGCCAGTCCGGTTGGACGGCTGCCAAGGTTGCGGCCGACATTCATGCGGCGGCCGCCTGGGCGCACCAGAACGGCGTTGTGGTAGCCAATGAGGAATTCGGAATCCTCGATAATCGGCCGAAGGCTACCCGCTTGGCCTATTTGCTCGCTGTGCGGAAAGCCTGCGAAGCCGAGGGCATGGGCTGGGGACTGTGGGCCTACAACGACGGCTTCGGCCTCGGTGCGACCCTTGGTAAATCCGGCCCTGACACGCTCGATCCTAGCCTTCTCATGGCGCTGGGGCTAACTGTAACCAGTCACTGAACGGGTTTGCAACGATCCCAAGCGCTGAGGGTGCTCTGGCGCTGCGAGGGCTTTGTTCGATTAATCCCGGCATGGTGTAAGCCGGGGGGTAGGCCCCCTTCAAGATCGCGGTAGCTGACACCATAGCGGCAGCACCGGCGGACCGCCCAAAGGATAATCTTGCCCTGAAAATGGCGTCACATGAAATCCCTCATCAAAAGTCTCGCTGAAAATTGCGAATGCTCTTGATGCAAACGCAGGATCGGTGGCCGCTCAATGAGCAGCTATCGTCCAGAAATAATAGGCCAGCGGGATGGCAAGAAGATACATGCCGATGGAGACCTGCTTTGCTTCTCCCGACAATACCTTGACGATGACGTAGAACAACAGCCCACCGGCGATGCCGGTTCCAAAGCTGTTGGAGACGAGGGTCAAGAGGACCATCATCAAGGCGGAAAGACCGTCGGAGAAATTCTCAAGGTCGACCCGCTTTAGCGCGCTGAACATCGACATGCCGACGAGGATCAGGGCGGGTGCGGTGGCCGCTGCCGGGATCATCAGCGCGATCGGGGTGAAGAGCAAGGTAAGGGCAAAGAGGGCCGCGGTTGCAAGCGAAGCAAAGCCGGTGCGGCCGCCCGCTTCCGCGCCCGTGGCGCTTTCGACAAGCGCTGTCGCGGAGGGAATGCCGAGCAGCGGGCTGATCGTGGCAGCGATCGAATCGACGAGGAACGGCTTGCCCAGATCCGCCATATTGCCCTCCTCGTCGACAAGGCCGGCCTTGGCGCCTACGGCGAGCGTCGTGCCAAGCGTCGAGAAGAACTCGGATGCGAAGAAGGCAAAGAGATAGGGGAAATATTCGATCTTCAGCGCACCGAGGAAATCGAGCTGCAGGCCGATCTCGGAGATGCCGTGTGGTGCTCCGAAGAATGCGGCAGGCACCTTGGTGACGCCGAGCGGAATGCCGAGCAGCGTGCTGCCGAGAATGGCCCACAGGATCGGTCCCGGCACCTTGCGACCACGCAGAAAGACGGCGAGGAAGATGCCGAAGACGGCAATGATGGCCTGCCCCGAGCTGAATGAGCCGAGCATGAGCGCGTGGCTCTTGGCGTTGACGTCGACGAGACCGGCATTCTTGAAGCCGAGAAGCGCGATGAACAATCCGATCGCGGCACCCAGACCGAGCTTGATCTGGGCTGGAACCATGCGGGCGATGACCTGGCGTACGCCGAGCACCGTCAGCAGCACGAAGATGACACTGGACCAGAAGGAGATGGCAAGCCCGGTCTGCCAGGGAATATGCTCCACGGCTGCCATCGTCGGACCCACCAGAACCGAGCCGCCGATGCCTGGCCCCACCACGAAGGGCATATTGGCATAGAGCGCCATGAACAGGGTCGCGCCGATGATGACGAGAATGGTTGCTGTCGTTGCGGCGGCGCGGTCGATGCCTCCGGCCGAAAGCAGGGAGGGGATCACGACGAGAAGATAGGCCGACGCCAGGAAGGACGTCATGCCGGCGATGACTTCCGTCTTGATATTGGTCTTGCGCTCGCGCATGCGGAAATAGCTCTTCCACCACGGTTCGACCGCGTCGTCCGGCTGTCCGACATTCATATTTGAGGCCATTGTGACTATCTCCTAAGTCGGCAAACGCTGCCGTGCGGCTGATGACCTCAGTTTCGGCTTGCAGCCAGAAGCGGTCTGATTTCCTGGGTTGTCCCGTCTGTCAGACCGAGGTCGGTGACGTGCGGGCCTGGGTTGCATGCAAGGCTTGCGCCGACGACGGCCTTGAAGGTGCGAATGGGCGGCATCCAGTCGGCAATGTTGTCGGCCGCCGCGCGCAGTCTGGCGAAATCATCCGCCACTTCCTTCGCAGGCGCATCTGACAGCAAGCCGCAGACGGGCAGGGGCAGGACGGCCGTAACCATGCCATCGGCAGCGGTCGCCATGCCGCCGCCGGCCTCGATAACGGCATTGGCCGCCGCTGCCATATCCGCGGGATCGCGGCCGAAGACAGTGAGGTTGTGGCTGTCATGGGATATCGTCGTCGCAAGCGCGCCGCGCCAATGGCCCCAGTCTTCCAGCACGCCGATGGCCGGCGTCGGGTCCTTTCTTCCGTGGCGGTGGATGACCGCCATCAGAAGCATGTTGTCGGGCAGGACGAGCTTGTCGTCTTCCACTTTGACGGCCGCTTCCCCCCATTTCGTGAAACGCGGGCTGACAATCGTGTTGATCCTGGCTGCCGTCATGCCCGGCAGTGCGATCGTGAAGTCGGCGGCAGAAAGCCTGCCAAGCTTTACGGTGTCGCGATAGGCATTCGCGGATACGCTCTCACAGGTTCCAGTGAGGCTGCCGCCTCTTGCGACCTCACGCCCCGATGCGAAGACGTGGTCGACCGCGATCGTCTCCAGGTCGGAGAGAATGATGATGTCGGCGCGACGACCGGGCGCCACCAGCCCCAGATCATAGCGGTTCAGCCACATGGCGGCGTTGAGCGTGGCGGCGCGGATGGCGTCGATCGGCTTCATACCGTAGCCGATGAGGCGCCTGAGAACAGATGACATCGCACCATCGCTCACGAGGTCGTCGGGGAAGACGTCATCGGTGCAGATCGTCAGCGTTTGCGGCATATGCGGCAGCCTTTTCAACGCCTCGATCACGCCGGGCAGGACATAGTCGTGGGAACCGCGCAACTCGATGGTGAGGCCGGTCCGCAATTTTGCCAGCAGGTCTTCGCCCGAGGTGATCTCGTGATCGGATTGAATCCCCGCAGACACGAATGCCTGCAATTCCGCGCCTTCGAGGCCACGAGCATGGCCGCAGACGCGCTTGCCGCTCGCAAGCCCGGCCTCGACGATGCCGCGCATCGGCTCGCTTCTCTCAAGGACCCCACGCATATTCATGACTTCGGCAACGCCGGAAATCTCCGGCCAGCTCAGCATGGTCGCCATTTCGCCGGACCGGAACTCCGCACCGGCAAGCTCCAGGCCGGGCGCCGAAGGCACGCAGGACGGCGCCAGGGTCAGGAAGCGCAGCGGCAATTGCCGTGTTTCTTCGAGTGCCCATCGAATGCCGTCAAGACCGGCGACGTTGCCGATTTCATGCGGGTCCCAGCAGATGGTCGTCGTACCCTGCGGGACGACCGTTTCGGCGTATCGCCTCGGCGTCACCATCGAGCTTTCGACATGCATATGGGTGTCGATGAAACCGGGCGCGATGAAGCGTCCCGACGCGTCGACGATCTCGTTCGCGTCCTTCCTGCTTCCGGAGGGATGAACGCTTGCGATCAGGGGACCGACAAGGCCGATGTCGGCCGGCCTCATTTCCGAGGTCGCGACGTCGACGAGCGTGCCGCCGGCAATGAGCACGTCGAACGGCTCAAGGCCCAGGGCTGCCCGCACGGCGCGATCGCGCAGCTCCGGTGAATGGAGGTCATGGGGTTCGTTCGGCATCTTTGCCTCCTTGGACGAAAGCGGACGGGCGCGCGGTCGATTGCCGCAAGACAAGTTCCGTCGGGAATATCCCGCTGGTCTCGGTTTCTCCGGCAACGAAGGCGAGTGCGTGGTTCGCCACGGCTTCCAGATCCTGCCGGACGGTGGTGAGCGGCGGAGAAACGATTTGAGCCCACATCAGATCATCAAAGCCGGTGAGCGATATGTCTGCCGGAATGCTGTAGCCCCTGTCTCTGACGGCGATGGCAAAGCCGATGGCCAGGGCGTCGTAGGCGGCTGCACAGGCTGTAAAATCCCGCACATCGAGCTCGCGACCGAGGGCGCTGCCTGCTTCGAAAGTGGCATCGCCGTACCGCAATGCCGGTTCGACACCGGCCTGGCGGAAGATTTCGCACATTCCTTCGACGCGCTCGCGCGCCACCAGTGAATTCTCAGGGCCGGCGAGGATCAGAAGCCTGTCATGGCCAAGTTCGAGCAGATGACGGGCGATCAGGCGGCCTCCCTCACGATGATCGCTGGCGGCGATATTGCCCGTTGTGGCCGCGCTGTCTATGACGGCGACGGGCACCGAAACATCCTCGGGCACAACGGTTGTGCCGCGCGTCGGGATCACGATCAGCGCGTCGACGCCGCGGGCGATCATGGTTCTCATTTCGAAGTCCTGCTGCCGGGGATCGCCTTGGCTGTCGCCGATCAGAACGGCCAGATCGCGCTGCTTTGCCGCCCGTTCGATCGCCTGTGCAAAGGCAGGAAACAGCGGTTGCCCGATGTTCGGGACCAATAGGCCAACCGTATTGCTCCGGCCGGTGCGCAGCGCCCGTGCCGTATGGTCAGGGACATAGCCGAGCCTGTCCGCCTCCAGACGAATCTGAGCCGCAAGGGCTGATGATACCCGCCCCGTACCGCGCAGCGCATTGGAGACGGTTGCCGTGGAAACACCCAGCCTGGTTGCAATTTCGCGGATGGAAGAGGGGCGTGTACTGCTCATTCAAGAATGCGCTCTGGTTTTTGTGATTAAACGATTAATCAACATGGCACACTTTTGCAAGAGCATCTTTCGTCGCTCATCGATGCGGCGCGGATCGACCTATATTGGCGGCTCGATTTGTGGGTGACGATCGGCCCGCTGGCCGATCGGATAGAGGTATCAGACCGCAACCAGATGATTGGGGGAAACAGTTCGATATTCGCGCGGCGTGACCAGATAATCGACCGGCCGGATCGGGCTCTTCAGCTCGTCGCCGGCTGCCGCGCGTTTCTCGCGTCGGCGGTCGGGGTCCGGCACCGGAACGGCAGCCATCAGCTTCTTCGTATAGTCATGCTGCGGATTGCCGAAGACGGCTGCGCGGGGGCCGATCTCGACGATTTCACCGAGATACATGACGGCGACGCGGTGGCTGACGCGCTCGACCACGGCCATGTCGTGGGAAATGAACAGGAAGGAGAGGTTCAGGCTCTGCTGCAGGTCGAGCATCAGATTGATGACCTGCGCCTTGATCGAGACGTCGAGCGCGGACACGCTCTCGTCGGCGACGATCACCTTTGGCTGCAATGCCAGGGCGCGGGCGATGCAGATGCGCTGACGCTGGCCGCCGGAGAATTCATGTGGGTAACGGCTGGCCATGTCGGGTGTCAGCCCCACCTTGCGCAGCATGTCGGCTACGATCTCTCTCGCCTCCTTTGCCGTTCCCATCCCGTGTTCGAGATAGGGTTCCGCGACTGCCTGGCCGACCGTCATGCGCGGGTTGAGCGACGCGAACGGGTCCTGGAAGATCATCTGCACGGATTTGCGCATCTCGCGCATGTCACGCTTGCCAAGCGAGAGAACGTCCCGGCCATCGACCACGACGGAGCCGGATTGCGGCTCGATCAGCCGCATGATTGCGCGACCGGTGGTGGACTTACCGCAACCGGATTCACCAACCAGCGACAATGTTTCGCCGGCGAAGAGATCGAACGAGACGTCCTCGACCGCATGCACCCGACCTTTGAGCTTTCCGAAAAGGCCGGAGTGGATGTCGAAACGCTTGGTGAGGTTCTTGACCTGCAGTACCGGCTTTTCGGTCGCCACCGTATCCGGCACCTCGACCGGCGTGTCGGATTCTCCGGTCGCGGTATTGACGACGGGAAAGCGAAGCGGGCGCTCGTAGGCCTGCATCGAGCCGAGCACGGGCACGGCCGACAGCAGCGCGCGGGTATAGGGATGCCGGCCGCGATGGAAGATGTCGGCCGTCGCCCCCGTCTCCACCTGCTCGCCGCGATACATGACGACGGTGCGATCGGCGATCTCTGCGACCACGCCCATGTCGTGCGTGATGAACAGAACGGAGGTTCCTTCCTCCTCCTGCAGCATCTTGATCAGGTCGAGGATCTGGCCTTGGATCGTGACATCGAGCGCCGTTGTCGGCTCGTCGGCAATCAGCAGCCTCGGCTTCGAGGCGAGCGCCATTGCGATCATGACGCGCTGGCGCATGCCGCCGGAAAAGCGGTGGGGATATTCGTCGAAGCGCGACGCGGCCGAGGGGATGCGGACCTTTTCCAAAAGCCGGATCGTCTCGGCCTTGGCGTCCGCCGCCGACATGTCCTTATGGCAGAGTAAGGCTTCTGAAATCTGATCTCCGATAGTAAAGAGCGGATTGAGAGAAGTCATCGGCTCCTGGAAGATCATCGATACGTCATTGCCGCGCACTTTGCGCATCTCATGTTCGGGAAGCGAAAGCAGGTTGCGGCCGCCGAGCATGATCTTGCCTTCGATCCGGCTTGAATCGCTCTGCAGCAGCCGCATGATCGAAAGCGAGGTCACGCTCTTGCCGGAACCGCTCTCGCCGACGATCGCCACCGTCTCGGCCGGCTGGACGGAGAAGGAAACATTGCGCACGACAGGCTTCCATTCGCCGTCCACCAGGAACGAGGTAGTCAGATTTTCGACTGAAATGACCGGTTCCGCGCTCCCGGCGATCCTTACCTGTGATGTGCTCATCTTTACTCCCCCGCTACGATTCTTGTCATGGCTCAATCGGGCCAGTTCAGCATGCCGTCAAAGCGATGCCTGCTGCGGTTCTCGATCGGCGTCGCGATGATCTCGTTGGAGGCGCGCGCCTTGTCGAGCTCCTCGGCCAGCCGGGCAGCGACGATCGTCTCCTGGCCGGGATGCAGGTTGCAGGGATCGAGATAGAAATAGTGATGTTCGACCTCATGATCCCGTACGATGACGGGCGGGTTGCCGCGGCCAAGCGCTGCGGCAAGATCCCAGGCGCTGATATGCGCCTCCGGTGCCTGGACAATGACCCGCAAACGCTCGAGCGGATTGTTGGTGGGGTCCGGCTCGATCAGGGCGGTGACGCCGGGTCGGCCATCCAGGGTCCGCTTCCACAGGTTGAGATAGCCGGTTTCCCGTTCGCGGATGCCGGCATGGTCGCGCTTTTCCCAGGCCTCCAGCGCCGCCATGACGCCATAGATGCTTTCCTTGCCGACCTTCATGCCGCGGCCGATGCCCATATTCTGCAGGAAAGCATTGCGCACCAGTTCCTTCTTGCCGGCGACGATGCCCGACGTCGGGCCACCGAGGAACTTATGACCGGAATAGAGGACGATGTCGGCGCCCTGCGCGAGGAAAAGCTTGAGATCGTATTCCGAAGCGGCGTCGACGATGACGGGCACGCCCTTGGCATGGGCGATCTCGACGAATTCGATCAGATTCAGCAGGCCATAGTCGACCACATGATGGGATACGACATAGACGGCGGCAGCCGTCTTCTCGGTGATGGCGTTTTCCATGTGGAAGCGATGCGTCGATGTTGCCTGGCCGATCAGGACGACCTTGCCGCCGGCAAGGCGGATTGCCTGATCCACCGGAGCGCCATAGCTGACTACATGGCCCATCTGCACGATGACTTCGTTCTTGTCCGGACTGATGTCGGGCAGTCTCTCGATGGCGAGCAGATTGTTACCGGTTATGGCGCCGGCGACGGCGAGACTGATGCCCGAAGAACAGGATGCCGTCACGAAGCCTGCCTCGCTGCCCGTCAGTCGTGCGATGACTGCACTTGCCTTGCGCTGCAGGTCATTGATCTCAACGAACTGCGGAAGAATTGCCGTCATTGCCGCAATGGCTTCGGGTACGACGATCGACGCGCCGAGGCTGGTCATGGTGCCGGACACGTTGATGACAGGCCTCAGGCCGATTTTGCTGCGGATATCGTCAGACATTCTATCTCTCCAAAGTGACGGCCCGTTGCCGATTGTCATCGACAGTTATGCCATAGTAATGTAATAGCTTCTCGAAATATCACGAGGAGCGTTGATTTGGACGCGAAGACCCTACCCGCAGCACTCCCTGAAGGCACCGGCTCCAGCGGGGAAGCCGAAGCCAAAGGCGCTCGCCGCTCGCGCGTAAGCGGCATCGACCGCGCGCTGCAGGTGATCGATTATCTCTATGAAACCGGCGCGCCGGCCGGAGCCTATGCGATTGCCAAGGCGATCAAGGCGCCTCTTTCGACTGTCTACGTCATCATCGACGATCTGGTCGAAAAGAACATGCTTGGTCGCAATGCCGATGGTTCGGTTTGGCTGGGTGCTCGCCTTTATCACTACGGTCTCGCCTACGCCCGGTCGCTCGATTTCATGAGTGTCGCCACCCGCGAGATGCACGATCTTTGCCGGCAGGCAAGTGAGACGGTGCAGGTCTGCGGCCGCGACGGCGATACTATGCTGGTGCTGGCGATGGCGGATGGGCCAAGCCATTTCCAGGTGGCTTCCCGTGTCGGAACCCGCGTACCCCTCAACTGGACGGCGTCGGGGCGGCTTCTGGTCGGCCATCTGCCGGAGGACGAGAGGATCGAGCTTTTCAAGCGCTGCGCCCGCACCTCCCCGACCGGTCGGGCCGAGATTGACGCCCGCGTGCTTTCCGATTCTGCGGGCAAGGCCTTTGAGGAACGCCTGTCGGTCCAGGTGGCGGAATCCGACTACGCGGTTGCCTGCATCGCTTCGCCGGTCGTTGATCGTGACGGCCAATGCGTCGCGACCATTTCGATCGTGCTGCCCGAACAGAAAGTCGTTTCCGACGGCAGCCATTATGGCGAGCAGGTGCGCGCGGCTGCCGAGCGGATCGAAAAGCTGATGGGCTGGCGCAACCACTGAATTCGTCCTCCTCAGTCGTTGAGCGAGACGATCGCTTCGATCTCGACCGTGATGTTGCCGGGCAGCGAGCCGAAGCCGACGGCCGAACGGGCATGTTGGCCCGCCTCGCCGAAGACCTCGATGAAGAGGTCCGAGCAGCCGTTGATGACGCTCGGATGGTCCTCGAAATGCGGCACGGCATTGACCATGCCGAGCAGCTTCACCACTCGCTTGACCCGGGAGAGGTCGCCAAGCGCTCCGTGCATGACGGCGAGAAGGTTGATGCCTGTCAGCCGCGCGTGCTGATAGGCCCGATCAACACCGACGTCACCGCCGACCTTGCCTGAGTGGAGATGGCCGTCTAGCTCCCGCGGGCCCTGGCCCGACAGATAGAGCACGTTGCCCTCGCGGACATGGGTCACGAAGTTGGCAATCGGCGGCGGCGGCGGCGGAAGCTCGATCCCGAGCGCAGCCAGTCGCTGGTAAGGTGTTTGCGCTGCTGAAGCGGCCTGTGTTGGGGACGTAATCACGTATGCTCCTGCTATGCGATTTTAAGGTTCCGACTAGCGCCACGAGTAACCGTGGCTATGGCGTACGAGCTTGCGGGCGCGCGGTATGTAGCGGCTGGCGGTGACCGCTTCTGAGCCGATGACCGCGTAACGCGGCTCGAAGAGTTTCTGCAGGCGGGAGACGTCGCCGTTGGAATCAGTCGCCTCGAGATCTGCATCCACGAGGTCGAAGATGGTGAAGTCGCCCCGCTCACCGACGGATAGCCGGTTCTCCATCGACAGCTTGATGACCGAAGCGGGCGCGTGGGTAACCGCGTCCACGACCTTGTCGAAGGGCATGCCGACCGAGAGCAGCTTCGACATGGTGGTTGCAAGATCCCAGACCGGGAAGTTCATCGAATGCCCGTGCAGGTCGGTCGAGATCGAGTAGGGCAGCAGACCGCGCGCGATCGCTGCTTCCGCGACCTTGAAGGAGAAGGATGCGCCTCCATGGCCGATATCGAGCCGGATGCCTTCGCCGGCGCAGCGTTCGGCGAGATTGTAGAGATCCTCGTCCTCCATGATGCTGGAACCGGCCTTGCCGTTGAAGCAGTGGGTGACGACATCGCCCGGTCCGAGGATTTCGAGCACTTCGTCGTAGAGCGCCGGCGGCTCGCCGACATGCACCATCATCGGCACCTTCAGGATCTTTGCGATCTTCTTGCCGAGCTTGACGGGCGTGACACCCCAGGAGCCCGTGATGACGTGGCTGGCGCGCACCTTGATGCCGACGATGTGCTCGCTGTTCTCAGCATAGCATTCGAGGATGCGGTCGAGGTCGATATCCTTGATATCGCGAAGTTCGGGAACGCGATTGCAGGCGACAAGGCCGATCGAACCCAAATTGAGGAAGGCTTTGATACGCTCCTTGGACGGTTCGATGATGTATTCGCGAAACCCGTGAAAATTGGCTTCGCCGGCCGAGCCGGCATCGACCAGCGTCGTGACGCCGCGCTCGGCGCCGCATTCGGACGGACGGATCGAGATATCCGTGCCGCCATGCCAGATATGGACGTGGAGGTCGACCCAGCCGGGAGAGATCCATGCGCCCTTGCCGTCGACGCGTTCGACGTCACCCGGAGCGGCGAGCTGCGGCCCGAAAGCGGCGATCTTGCCATCGGCGCCGATGAGGATGTCGATCGCGCCGGCGGGCACATCGCCGCCGAACGCCATGGGCTTCACATTGGTGAGGAGGAGCGGCTTGCCCGCTTTTTCACCGGTCATTTACAGGTCCTTTCGAAGTCTTGGGTCGAGCATGTCCCGCAGGCCGTCGCCGACCATTTGCAGCGAAAGCACGGAGAGAATGATGGCAAAGCCAGGGAAGTAGGTCATCCAGTCGGCCTGGCCGATATATTGGCGACCGGCGGCGATCATGGTTCCCCAGGTCGGGATTTCGGGGCTGACGCCGAGGCCGAGAAACGAGAGCCCCGCTTCGGCCAGCATGGCGCTGGCGAAGAGAAACGAGCCCTGCACCAGGATCGGCGACAGAAGGTTTCTCAGCACATGCCGCGTCATGATGTGAAACGTCGAGATACCGAGAGCCTTTGCCGCCTCGACGTAGGGCAGCTCGCGGATAACAAGCGTCGATGCCCGAACGATGCGGGCCAGCCGCGGCGAATAGACGATAGACAATGCGATGATGACCGTTGTCAGCGACGGGCCGAGGGCCGCAACAAGCGCAATGGCAAGCAGGATATCGGGAAATGCCATCATCGCATCGATCAGGCGCGCGATCGGTGTGTCCAGTTTCGGGAAGAAGCCGGCGAGCAGGCCCAGCGTAACGCCGATAGCGGCCGATAGCGCCACTACGGCGGCTCCGACCAGCAGCGACAGCCGTCCGGCATAGATGGTGCGGGAGAAGATATCGCGGCCGAATTCGTCGGTGCCAAACCAGTAAACTTCGCTCGGTGGCTTCAGCCTGTTGACGATCGAGAGCTTCGAGGGGGAATAGGGAGCAATCCACGGCGCAAGAACGGCGAGTAGCACGAAAATCGTCAGGACGATCAGGCCGGCGGCGACGGTCTTGCGCTTCAGGAGCCGGCGCAGAAATTTGCTGCGCTCGCTTGGCATCTGTTTGGGTGTATCGGTTGCGATATCGGCCATCAGTAGCGTACCCTCGGATCAACCAGCAGATAGAGCATGTCGATCGCAAAATTGATCAGGACGTAGAGGCCGGCGATAACGAGCAAGGCCCCTTGGATCACCGGATAGTCTCGGCGCAGCACCGCGGAGACGACGAGGCTTCCGATGCCCGGCAGACCGAAGACGGTCTCGGTGACAACAGCGCCGGAAATCAGGACGGCGGCCGTCAGCCCCAAGACGGTGAGAATTGGAATGAGCGCGTTCTTCAGCGCATGTTTCAACACGACGCGACGTTCGATAAGCCCCTTTGCGCGGGCGGTGCGGATATAATCGTCTCCAAGGACGTCGAGCATCGAGGCGCGGGTGAAACGCAGGATCAGCGCCGACGAAACGAGGCCGAGCGCAACGGCCGGCAGCGTCAGGTGATACATCCGGTCAAGGAAACTTGCGCCCGGTCCGCCATAGCCGGAAACCGGGAAAATGCCCAGCCGCACCGCGAAGAACTGCATCAGGATGAGGCCGAGCCAGAAGCTTGGAATGCTCGCCGCCAGCATGCCTATCGCCATCGAGGCCTGATCGACCAGCGATCCGCGCCGATAGGCGGCATAGATGCCGATCGGCAGCGCGATGACGCCGGCGATGACGAGCGAAAACAACGTCAGGAAGAAGGTCGGTTCGGCGCGTTCAAGAAGCGCGGAGGAAACCGGAATGTTGAGAAAGATCGATTGGCCGAGATCGCCTTTCAGCAACTGTCCGACATAGAACAGGTATTGGACGAAGATGGACTGGTCGAGGCCAAGCCGCACTCGCAGCTCTGAAATATCCTGCGCGGTCGCGTCCGGGCCGAGCATGACGGCGGCCGGATCGCCGGGGGTTACGCGCACGATCACGAAGACGATCGTGACGACGAGAAACATCACGACGATCATGCCTGCGAGACGTTGAAGGATGTAGCGTATCATTGGATTGGTTCCTGTGTCCGCGGGGCAGACAGGATCGGGAACGGGCGCCGGCTGTGGCCGGCACCCGAACGCCTTGGGAGGCTTACTTCTTGATGGATGCGTTCCAGAAATAGGGCCACGGCGCAGGATCGACGCCCTGAAGCTTGGTGGAGATCGCCGCAACGGCGTTGAAATCGCCGATCTTCATCATGGGAGCTTCGTCATACATCGCCTTTTGAACGTTCGCCCAAAGCTCGACACGTTTCTTCGGGTCGACCTCTGTGTTGAACGCGTCGATCGCGGCCTTGCTTGTCGGCGTGTTCCACCACCCGGGCGAGCTCGGTGAAAGCGTGCCGATCAGGGCGGGCTCGGGCAGGAACGGGCTGTGCGTGATATAGATGTCCCACAATGCCTTGTCGGTGCGGCGCTGAGTGAGCGTTGCCCAGTCGACCACCTGAAGATCGACCTTGAAGCCCGCCTGTTTCAGATATTCGGCCGCGACCTGCGCCATCTTGTAATGGAACTCGTACTGGCGGCTGGTCAGGATGCGGATCGGTTCGCCGTTGTAGCCTGCGGCCTTGGCGGCAGCGGCAGCGCCATCCGGGTCGGCGACGTTGTAATTGCCCTTGACGCCGGCATCCGTGCTCCAGGTATAGGGGGCAGGGTAGATGTTGCCGTCGAGCGTGTAGAAATTCGTGCTGCCGAAGGCCGCCGCCAGCATGTCCTCCATGCTGAGTGCCTGACGGATCGCCTTGCGGATCGCGACGTTCTTGGCGATGCCGTCGGCGGTGTTGAAGACGAAGACCGGATAGCCAAACGGCTTCAGGAGCAGCGGCTGGGTCGCAGAGGAGGATTTCAGCTTGTCGAAGGATTCGACTGGCAGGCTGTCGATATAATCATACTGGCCGGAAATGGCCGCTTCGACGCGGGTATTGGCATCCGGAACCGGAACGAAGCGGATTTCGTCGAGATATTGGTGGCGAGCGCCGCCGTAACCGTTGCTCTCGCCATCCCGGGGCTTGTAGCCGTCGAAACGGACAAGCTGGATATACTGGTCGGGCTTGCGCTCCTTCAGCATGTACGGACCGGTGCCGATGAAGTCGGTCATCGTGTCGGCCTGCTTGCTGGCGGGAATGATGATGGCGGCGGAGTTGTTGAAAGCGAGCAGCGAGGTAAGCGGGGCATAGGGCTGCTTGAGCTTGATGACAACCGTCGCCGGATCTTGGGCAGCGATCGATTCGATGAAGCCGCCAGCCTGCTTGCCGCGCGATGCCAATTTGATCCAGCGGTTGAGCGAAGCCACGACGTCATTCGACGTCATGACGCTACCGTCGTGGAACTTGATGCCCGTCCGGAGCTTGATGGTGTAGGTTTTGCCGTCGGCGCTGATTTCGGGCAGGCTCTCGGCAAGGAGCGGCGTGACGTTCCAGCTCTTGTCGAAGGTGTAGAGCGTCTCGAAGATGTGTTGCGTCACGATGCCGACGAGATCGGCGGTCGAGGTCATCGGGTCCAGTGTCGGCGGTTCGCCGATCGTCGCGACGTTGATGACGCCGCCTTTTTCCTGGGCCAACAGTAGCGAAGGGGTTGCAATCAGGGCAGCCGCAATCAGCAATCCGACTTTTAATTTCATCGATATTCTCCCATTTATTGTTCCATTATTATGTTATATACAATTTTATAACAGAATACAGGACGTGCGCGGGCTGTCAATGGCGGCGGAACGGCACCTAGTCGGTTCAGCGAAATCGGGTGGATTCTGTGATGACGGCGGCGCGGTCGACGTGCGAATTATGCGGCCCACGGCGCTGCCTCATCGGGGCGATCGTCCTTTATTGTCAGCGATTTCAACAAACCGGCCCTTGCCGAAACATCTTTGTCGGAGCAGATTGCAACGATAGAGGAGACAGTGCATGGCGCTTTACGATGCTTCCGGCTCTAGCGTGAATGGTATCGAACCTCGCTGGACGTCCAGCGCAAAGAGCGGAGTTGGCACGGCGCTTTCGCCAGCTTGCCGCATCTGGTTCACACTCAGTCACGGCATTCTGAACGAAGTCTATTTTCCCCGCGTCGACAGCGCCTGCACCCGCGATATCGGATTGATCGTCACAGGCCCCAACGGCTACTTTTCAGATGAAAAGCGCGATACGCAGAGCGTGGTCGCGACGGTCGAGGATGGCGTTCCGGCTTACCGGCTGATTAATACGGCGATCGACGGCCGCTACCGGATCATCAAGCGCATCATTGTCGATCCGATGCGCAGTAGCCTGATTCAGCAGATATCATTCGAGCCGCTCGAAGGAGCGATCCACGATTATCGTCTCTACCTGCTTGCGGCTCCGCATCTGGTCAATGCCGGCTACGGAAATACGGGCTGGGTGGGAGACTATAAGGGTACGCCGATGCTTTTTGCGACGGGCGCGGGCGGTGTCTCGCTTGCGCTTGCCGTCAGCGGCGGTTGGCGCACGGCATCCGCCGGCTATGTCGGCATCTCCGATGGATGGCAGCAACTGCGAAAAACGGCGCAACTTGACCCGGCAGTCATGCATGCCGCCGATGGCAACGTCGCGTTGACCGGCGAGATCGATCTGACCGCCGGCAATGACACGGTTACGATATCGCTTGGTTTTGGGAGCCATGCCAAGGAAGCCGGCTACAATGCCCTTGCCAGTCTGCAGGCTGGCTACGAGCATGCGGAACGCAGCTATATTTCCGACTGGCGGGCGTGGCAGGACGGGCTGCTGGCCCTCGACGAACCGAAAGCACCTCCGCCCGAACTCAATCGCTATCGGATATCGACAGCCGTTCTGGCGACGCACCGGCCTTTATCCTTCGAGGGGCCGGCTGTTGCCTCCCTCTCCATTCCGTGGGGCTTTGCCAAAGGTGACGAGGATCTTGGTGGATATCATCTCGTATGGCCGCGAGATCTGGTCGAGACCGCCGGCGGTTTCCTGGCCGCGGGCGCCTCGCAGGATGCTCTCCGCATTCTGACCTATCTACGCGTCATCCAGGAAGAAGATGGACACTGGCCGCAGAATTGCTGGCTGGACGGCGAGCCTTACTGGACCGGGATACAGATGGATGAATGCGCCTTCCCGATCCTGCTTGCCGATGCGTTGCGTCGGGAAGGGGCGTTAACGGGCGAGCAGCTTTTATCCTACGTACCGATGGTCGAACGTGCCGCGCGCTATGTGGTTGTCAACGGTCCCGTTACCGGCGAGGACCGTTGGGAGGAAGACGGCGGCTTTTCTCCCTTCACCTTGGCGGTTGAGATCGCCGCATTGCTGGCGGCCGCCGATATTCTGGAGATTGCAGGGCAATCGCATAATGCGGATTACTTGCGGCAGACCGCGGATGCCTGGAACGACCAGATCGAGCGCTGGACCTATGTCAGCAACGATCCGGACAGCTCCGGCCTTGGGGTCAGGGGCTATTACGTCCGCATCGCGCCGCCTGACATCGCCGATGGAAGCTCGCCTGCCGATGGTTTCGTGCCGATCAAGAACAGGCCACCCGCCGAATCGCTGCTGCCGACCGCTCGCGTCGTCAGTCCTGATGCCCTGGCGCTGGTACGGTTCGGATTGCGGGCCGCCGATGATCCGCGCATCGTCGACACTGTCAGGGTCATCGACGCGCAACTGAAATGCGACCTGCCTCAGGGGCGGGTATGGTATCGCTATACAGGTGACGGCTATGGCGAGCACGAAGACGGCGGCCCGTTCGACGGCACGGGCATCGGGCGTCCATGGCCGCTGCTTGCCGGCGAGCGTGCCCATTACGAGCTTGCGGCCGGTCGACGCGAAGCTGCCTTCGAGCTGCTGAGAACGCTCGAACAGTCCGCGGGGCAGGGTGGTCTGTTTCCCGAGCAAGTGTGGGATCGCCCCGACATTCCGGAGTTGGGCCTTGTCTTCGGTGGACCCTCCGGTAGCGCCATGCCGCTTGTCTGGGCCCACGCCGAACATATCAAGCTCTTGCGCTCGCTGAGAGATGACGCCGTTTTCGACATGCCGCCGCAGGGTGTCGAACGGTATGTGAAAAACAGGGTTACGGCACCCTTCGTGCTATGGCGTTTCAATAATAAGTTGTCGCAGCTTGCCGTCGGCAAGCGCTTGAGGATCGAGGTCATGGCGCGGGCTGCCGTGCGCTGGAGCCTTGATGGTTGGGCGAGCGTCAACGATACCGAAACCCGTCAAAATGCCTTCGGCATCCATGTTGCCGAGCTTTCATGCGAACACCTATCCAAGGGGGCTGTGATCAGTTTCACGTTTTACTGGCCAGATACCGACCATTGGGAAGGAGAGGATTTCTCTGTCGCGGTCATTGATGCGGCATAGAACGAAGGATGCCCCACGAATAGAAGGTGCCGATGAAGATGAGCCAGGTGAAAGAAGGACGCAAAGCGAAGGTGGAACCCAAGGAAGAGAGTGCTAAGGCGGCGGCGAAGGATCCTGTCGTGCTGGCAATCGACCTTGGCGGTTCGCATGTGAAAATGCGCGTAAGCTCCGGCGGCGATCGCCGCGCGGCGGTGTCCGGCCCGACAATGTCGGCAAAGGAGATGGTCAAGGCCGTCAAGGACCTTACTCAGGATTGGCAATACGACGTTATCGGCATGGGATACCCAGGCCCGGTTCGAGATAACAAGCCGGCTGTCGAACCGCACAATCTCGGCCCCGGTTGGCAGGATTTCGATTTTTCCGCCGCTTTCGGCAAGCCGGTCAAGCTTGTCAACGATGCCGTGATGCAGGCGATCGGCAACTACAAGACCGGTAATATGCTGTTTCTCGGCCTCGGCACGGGATTGGGGTCGGCGATGATCGTCAATCACGTCTGCCTTCCCATGGAACTTGCCCACCTGCCCTACAAGAAGCGCGGCACCTTCGAAGATTTTATCGGCGAACGCGGCCTTGAGAAATACGGCAAGAAGAAATGGCGGGAGTCGGTTGAAGAGATTGTCGAGAGATTGCGGGCCGCGTTGCTGCCGCATGACATTGTCATTGGCGGAGGCAATGCCGAAAAGCTCAAGGAATTGCCGCCGGGCTGCCGCGTCGGCGAGAACGAAAATGCGTTTCTTGGAGGATTTCGCTTGTGGACGGATACCACGCTGAGCTTCTAACCTACGCGCGCTATCCTACCTGATGAGGCGAGGGGATAGGCGTCGTCAGAGCTTTTTGTCTCGAATGGTCACCACCCCGAACGGATTGAATTTATATTCATCTTCGTCATAGCGGCTGTCGTCGGATAGGGCCGCGCGACGAGCCGCCAATGTTGCGTCAACGCCGTCCCGTGCCATCTGGTCGCCGATGTCGTCAATCAGGGCAGCGATTTCAAGCTGTTCGGCATTGGTCGACGGTTGCTGATCGTCTTTTCGGATAAAGGTAACGTGCACATCGGGCAAGCCGACCAGATGATTGCCGACGCTGGCCATTCCCTCGGTATCGTCGCCAATCGGCCGGCGGGCAAAGGCGAGGCGGCAGGTCTTGGCAAGTGTCAGCAGGTCTTGAGAATCGGCTGCGCGGCGCGCCTGTCCGGAAAGCTCTTTCCATCGCCGTATACCGTGGGCTACCCCCGCAGTCTCACCCTTTACCGCGATCGCACCGTGATCGAGCATGTATTGCACGAACACCAGGGCCCTTGCGGATGTCGCGACAGCGACCTCGGCCGACATCGGCGGTCCGAGGACGTAAAGAACAGACCCGTGAGTGGCGACGGCGTCTTCGTCGGCCTCTTCATAGGCGTCAGGGTCCACGCGGTCCCAGCAGATATTGAATGAACGGACCATCCGGTCGTCGGGCTCGTCCTGCGAACCATCTTCATCGGCGGTGAAATCATCACCGAAGTTGGCGATAGCAGCGCGGGCACTCTGCAGGAGCGCGGCAAGACCATCTTCCCTGCCGAGAAAGCAAAGCACATGACGTGGTTTGTAGCTGGACCGGGACACGGCATACGCCGAGGACTTGCTGGACGCCCGACCGAGAGACGGCCTACCCAGGATAAGGCCGCCCAGGAATGCGAGAACGCTGCGCCGCATCCAATTCATTCCCGTGTCCCATGGTTTAAATCGATAGAGCAATATACGCTATATCGCGTTGGTTCCATTTTCATCGCAACTCATTTCACGTCCGTTCGATCAGTGCTTGTCGACAAATTGGATAGCCGGCTCACTGCCCGTATTTCAACGAGGCTTTCTCCTGATGGACAATATCGGCAAACAGCCGCAATGCGCCGCTTGGTTGCTCATCTCGGCGCGCGAGATGAAGCGGCGCGATGAGATTGGCGCGAGGATCGAGCCTTAGATATGCAATCCCGTTCGTCTCCAGCCGGGCCATCGACGCCGGGATGATTGACATCCCGAGCCCGGCGGCGACAAGGCTGAGCGTCGATAGCAATCGCGGGGCCTCATGCCGTATTTTCGGGCTAAAACCTGCGGCAAGGCAGGCCGCTATGATGCCGTCGTATAATCCGGGGCCTGATGGGCGCCGATATAGTATGAAGGCTTCGTTTGCGAGTTCCTGCAATTGGAGGGGCTCAGGCCTTTCGCCCTTCGCGATCGCAAGCGGATGACGATCGGGAAGGGCGATCAGCATTTCCTCGTCGAGTATGCGCGAAATCAAAAGGCCGCTCGACTGGGCGACGGGCGAGCGAACGAGCGCGACATCTAAGAGGCCGGAATGCAGCGCGGCGATGAGATCTGGCGTGCTGGCTTCCTCGAGCTTGAGGACGACGTCGGGTGACCTTTCACCGAGCGAGCGGACGGCCGAGGTGAGAAGGGGATGAAATGCCGCCGAACTGGTAAAGCCGATGGCGAGGCTTCCCTCCTCTCCGCGGACATTGCGTCTTGTCGCCTCGATCGCCAGATCGACGTCGTGCAGGACGGCCCTCGCCCGCTCCACGAAAGTACGGCCAGCGTCCGTCAGTTCGACGCCTCTCGGCAGGCGCCTGAAGAGCGGCGCGCCGACGATCGCCTCCAGCTTGGCGATCTGCTGGCTGAGCGGCGGCTGCTGGATGCCGAGCCGTTCGGCGGCACGGGTCATGTGCCCCTCATCGGCAACGGTAACGGCATAGCGCAGGTGTCGAAGCTCGATCATGGCATATCTCATAGATATGGATAATGCATAATCCATATATTGGACGCACAGCCGGTAAAAGCCTATTTTGTCGTCTTGTTTGACATGAAGCACGCAGGCCAGGATATGGACGCCATTTCTCCCCACGCCGTCGCGCAACGCGAAGGGCCAACCGTCGCCGAACTCTTCTTCGGCTTTTTCAAACTCGGTCTTATCGGCTTCGGCGGGGTCTTGCCACTTGCGCGCCGCATGGTGGTCGAGGATCGCAAGTGGCTGACCGGCGAGGAGTTCACCGAGTTGCTCGGGCTCTGTCAGTTCCTGCCCGGCGGCAATATCATCAACATGTCGGTTGCGATCGGCTCGAAGTTCCAAGGCGTTGCGGGAGCATTTTCGGCTCTTCTCGGCTTGATTGTTGCGCCGACGGCGATCGTGATCGGTCTCGGCGTCATCTACGATCAGTTCAACGGCGATCCGCGCATCCAGCATATGTTTGCGGGTCTTGCCGCGGCGGCGGCAGGCCTGCTGATCTCGATGGCGGTCAAGATCGTCCTGCCGCTGCGCCGCAGACCTGTCGCGTTGGTCGTTGCCGCCATTTGCTTTGTCGCCATCGCCATCGCCGGGCTACCGTTGCTCTCGACCATGCTGCTTCTCGCGCCTATCAGCATTATCGCCACCTGGAAGCTTGAATCATGACCACGACCTTGCTTACGCTTGCTCTCATCTTCACGCAGCTTTCCTTGCTGGCCTTTGGCGGCGGCAATTCCATTTTGCCGGAAATGCATCGGCAGATCGTCGACGTCCAGCATTGGATGACGGCACAGGAATTCGGTGCGCTCTTCGCATTGGCGCAGGCCGCTCCCGGCCCGAACCTGATGGTCGTGCCCCTGGTCGGCTGGCATGTCGCCGGATGGGCGGGCGTTCTGGTGACGTCGGCGGCAAAGTTCGGCCCCTCCTCGGTTTTGACCTATTTCGTGCTCCACCTCTGGAACCGTTTCAAGGACAGGCCGTGGCGCAGGATCGTGCAGGCCGGGCTGGTGCCGATGACTGCCGGGCTCGTCACGGCAAGCGCGGCCGTCATCACCGAGGCATCGACGCAGGGCTGGATTCTGGCTGTAATAGCCGCGCTCGGCGCAGTTGTTCTCTCGACAACGCGCGTCCATCCGCTTGTCGTCCTCGGCATTGGCGCATTGGTTGGCTTGAGCGGCATAGGCCAGGTATAGCGGAGAATCGGCCGGCGCCGGATGTCTCAGGACGATGGTGCCGGGGCCCATCTTCGTGATTGTCGAGTCGGCGGTGGTCGATAACGCGGTGTTAATCCGCAGCTCTTGCTTGCTCTAAGCATCCAGAAATACGTCCTTCGCTTGAGATCGTGCCGACTTCGGAGGCTTGGTTTCAAAAGAGAGCTGTTGATATCGGTGAGAATCGCGGCGTTCGGGCTTTTGGAAACCAAAATGCAAACAATCCATGCAATCCTCTACTCCGAAAAGATTGTCGGCAATGAAGCCGGCGATAATCTTTTGATCAGCGGGTGAGGGCTTCCAGTGTCTTGCGATGGAAATGGAATACTCGATCCACAGGCAATGGGTTCCCGCCAATTCCTGCATTTGCGGGAATTGTTCGATCGATCGTTCAAGGCTGCCCGTATCGGGGTGTGGGAATGCAGCCTACCCGATCAGACGCTTAGCTGGACAGATACGGTCTATGAGCTTTTTGATCTTGCTCCGCAAACGCCGCTGACGCGGAACCAAATCCTTAGGCTCTATACTCCGGAAACCCGCAGGCGCCTCGACGAGGTCCGCGAGAAGGCAATTCGTACCGGCGAGGGCTTTAGCCTGGACGTCGAGATCATTACCGCGAGTGGCAACCGCCGTTGGATAAGGATAACCGCTTGCGTCGAGGTCGCGGATGGGACCGCGACCCGAATTTTCGGGATGAAGCAGGATGTCACCGCCGAGAAGACGATGGTCGAGCAACTCAGGCAATTGGCCGAGCATGACATTCTCACCGGGCTGACGTCGCGCACCAGATTTGAGACATTTTTCAACGAAATCTGCGCCACCGAGGGCCGAACCGGCCGGGCGCTTCTTCTGGTCGATCTCGACGGCTTCAAGTCCGTGAATGACACTCTTGGCCATCAGGCCGGAGATGACTGCCTCAAAGCGGCGGGGCATCGGCTTTCGCGCGCGGTTCCCAAGGCCAATATGGTGGCGCGGATCGGTGGCGACGAATTTGCCGTTATTCATGAATGCGTCTCGACTGAGCATCTTGCAAAGATTGCCGACCGGGTCGTTAAAGGGCTGAACTGGACCGTCTCGACGCCGGCAAAGTCGATTCGCATTGCAACCTCGGTTGGTGCCGCCATCATCGTCCCCGGCCATTCATCCAAGGACATATTCGCGGAAGCGGATCGCGGGCTTTACGAGGCGAAACTGTCCGGGAAAAACGGCTTCCGCATCGTGCCGCCGACATGGTCCGCTTACGACGCGGCCCTCTAGGCTGAGCCGGGCAGTTGTCCGTGCCGGCGTCTGGGCCGCGCCGGATTGCGGTGGAAGCCAACGGCAGATTGGCACCTTACCGATCACATGCGGATATTCGTCTGGGCCGCAAGCCGTCCGCCGCAATACAGACCCATCCTCGGCTCCTTGCCGTCGATCGCCAACCACAAGCATCGAATAGCGAATTGTCGGCAAGCGATGGGAAAAATATTTCCCTATACAGTATATAGACATTATCTGATTACTTTCCGGAAAACACTGCCACAAATAGCTTGGTCGCCAGTGCAATTCGCCCGGAGCCGGCATGACAAGGCATATTCGATTCAACGCGTTCGACATGAACTGTGTCGCCCATCAATCCCCCGGCCTCTGGAGACATCCACGCGACAAGTCGTGGAAATACAAGGATCTGGACTATTGGCAGGATCTGGCCCGGACGCTGGAACGCGGCATTTTCGACGGCATATTCATCGCTGACGTCATCGGTTATTATGATGTCTACAAAGGGTCGAACTATCATGCGATCGAGCAGGCCGCGCAAATACCGGTCAACGATCCGATCCAGCTTGCGGCGCCAATCGCCCTTGCGACTGAGCATCTCGGCATAGGAATTACGGCCTCCACCTCGTTCGAACACCCATATACGTTTGCCCGACGGCTCGCGACCGCCGATCACCACACGAAGGGGCGCGTCGGCTGGAACATCGTGACCTCCTATCTCGAAAGCGGTGCCAAGAACATCGGTCAAGGCGGTTTGAAGACCCATGACAACCGCTACGAGATCGCCTCCGAGTATGTGGAGGTTCTCTACAAGCTGTTCGAAGGTAGTTGGGAAGAGGGTGCAGTGCTGCGTGACGCCGAACGCGGCGTCTTCACCGATCCCGCCAAGGTCCATGAAATCGGTCACAAGGGCAAGTACTTCGACGTTCCCGGTTATCATCTCTGCGAGCCGTCGCCACAGCGGACGCCCGTACTTTATCAGGCGGGTGCGTCTGGACCCGGCAAGGCCTTCGCAGCCGGTCATGCCGAATGCGTCTTCGTTGCTGCTCCGACCAAGACTTTGCTGCGCGCCTATGTTGCCGATATCAGGCAGAGGGCCGCGGCTGCTGGCCGCGATCCAAGGAAGGTGCTGATCTATAACCTCACGACGTTGATTATTGCGGAAACCGATGCGAAGGCGCAGCGCCTGTTCGAGGAATATCAGAGCTACGCCTCCTACGATGGCTCGCTCGTCTTCATGTCCGGCTGGAGCGGCATCGACTTTGGCCAATATGCGCCGACCGACGAGTTGAAGAAGGTGGAAACCAACGCCATCGTCTCGATGATCGAGCATTTCGGCGGCAAGGACCGGGTTTGGACAGTCGAGGAGCTCGCTAAATGGGGCGGGATCGGTGGAACCGGGCCGGTCTTCGTAGGCTCTCCCTCGACCGTCGCCGATATCTTGCAGGAATGGGTAGAAGAGACCGACGTCGACGGCTTCAACCTCGCTTATGCCGTGACGCCAGACAGCTTCGAGGCGGCCGTCGATTTGCTCGTTCCCGAACTGCAGAAGCGTGACGCTTATGCGACCGCCTATCGCCCGGGCACGCTGCGCGAAAAGCTGTTCGGCGATGGGCCTTACCTGCCGGCAACCCACCCGGCCAATGCCTATCGCGACATTCAGGCAGTCAAGCGTCGGGATGCGGAACTTGCCGCGCCGCTGCGCAAGTCGGCAGGCGTCTAGGCTTTGCCATATCACCGATTTGGTTGACGTATGCGCATATTCGGCTCGTCTTTGATGATGCTCTCAGGGCTGACGGGCCGGATTGATCTCGGCGATATCTCGCGCAATCGGCTATTTAGGGTAGCAACGCGTTAACGCTCTGTTCACCTTAAGATTACTAAGGTTTCCTGATCAAAAGGAAGGAAGCCCAATGAAGAAGATCTTTATTCTCGCCATGGCCGCGGTAACGCTGGCAGCACCCTTTGCCAACGCACAGGAATGGCCCCGTCATCATCGCGATCGTCCCGACGAAGTTCATCGCAAGATGCCGCCGCGGGGACCGGGGCGCCCAGGATGGGGACCATATCGGGGTAAGGACCGTTCGGGTTACTATCACGGTTACAGAGGTTACCACGACCGCCGCCCGGGCTATCGTCGTCACAGCGATGGCCTTTGGTATCCAGCCGCTGCCTTCGCACTCGGCGCCATTATCGGCGGCGCTTTGAACAACTAGAGCTCTTCTGCCTTTAATTGTCATTAAACTGCTTTTGGGGAATGCGATTCCTCGTTTCCCCAAATGCGCAAGCGGATCAAGGCGCTTCACGTTCTCCGCGAGCCAGAACAACGAGCCAATTTTCAGATCTCTCGACTACTGCGCATAAAGGATGAAGACGCTGATCCTCTTTTCGTTTAGCTCAGTTCCGGGCTTGGTTGCGTCGGCGACCTCAAGCTCGCCGGCTTTCTCATGACAGACCATCAGGTCCAATCGTCCGTTTTCAGAGGCGCTGAAATCCGGGTGAATGCCTTGTCCCGTGTAACGAGAACTGCATCGACCGCGACGGCATGCGCCGCAATCATCATATCCAGCGATGCAAGCGGCGTGCCTCTGGCTTCGCAAGCCGCGCGCAGGTCGCCATAGGTCTGCGTCACGTCATGATCCCACTGCAGTACGTCGACGCGAAGAAGGAATTGCCTGATCCTTTCCGATAGCGCCTTTGGATAGCCGCGCTTGGCAAGGCCATATAGCAACTCTCCTTCCGTGACGGACGAAATGACGATGTCAGCCATAGGAAGTGCTGCAAGCTGACTGACGATTTCGGGGCGATCGCCTTTGATGACATGGCTGGCGATATTGGTATCGAGCATCCACATCGTCATTCCGGCCAGCCTTCAAACGGATCGCGGTCCTGCGAATTCTGCTTGCGGTCATCCCTGTCCATGAAATCGTCCGGTACGGGTTCTTTACGATAGAGCGCGAAAAGACCGTCCCAGGAATCCGGTTTGCGTGATAGAATGACGTCGCCAGTTGTAGGGTCACGACGCACGAAGACCTCTTTTCCTTCGAAACGAAATTCGGCAGGAAGTCTGATTGCCTGGCTGCGGCCGGTGGTAAAAATCTTCGCTGTTCTTGCCGGCATAGCGACCCTCCTCATTCTTTGGATAGCTATCCTGATATAGTCCGTCGATTGATATCTATCAAGAGAGATATCATGTGAATCAGCTGCTGCTTTGAGGAGTGGTTGCGGAAACTGGGGCTTCAAGGAAGCCAATCGCGTCGCTTACTTCCGAAAGCCATTAGTTTGAACTCACCCCGCCGCTTAGGGTGGAAATTTCAGTCCCAAACAGCCTATTTCAACGGGAGCACGTTACAAAGCAACATCGCAAAAATTGATCCAGTTTGAAGGGTTCAGATCAGTGGCGACATCCTCGTCCTTCAGCAAGGTGGCCAGCTGATCGCGGCGGTCAAGTGGCAGGATGGTGTCGAGTGCATCCAGTTCTTCGGCGCGCCGTGCAACCTCCGTCGTTTCAGATTTCGAACTTTTAGCCACGCCGCTAGCCACGGTTCCATGGATTTACAAGATGCAGGCCGATCGCTTCGAAGTCAGGGATATTGCGTGTCGCCAGTGACGCCCCGCGAGACAACGTAATTGCAGCGATTTGCGCGTCGAACTGGTTGATCGGCCGCTCGGCTCGGCGACTGTCGGTGGCGATTGTCGCATAGAAGTCGGCGGCGTCGCGATCTAACGGCAGCACGCGTCCGGAAAAATCGTCGATAAATTCGGAAGAATGGCGGTCTCAAGCGCGCGACGACGGCGACCCTCCGGAAGCAGCCGCAAACCGTAGAGAATCTCGGCTTCGGTGATGGTTGTTGTAAACATCGAAAGTGGTGGTTGCTCAGCTGAAACGACAATTCCACGCTCCAGCAGCTTTCCTTGACGAGATGCAGGCTCAGCGGAGACCTGAAATACAGCCAGACTGCATTCGAGATGATTTGTTGCGGGTAATGGTGGCGCTTGTGGCTGACGGCAGAACTCTTCATGCCACCGTCTCCAGGCCAAATTCACTGATGCCGCGTTTATGTGACAACACCAAGGTCTGGTCTAAAATCGCTGCATCTCGCGATCGACCCGCGCCAGAAACTGGCTGCGCGAAGTCTCTGTCGAGCGGTTCATGTCGTAATGCGCCAGGAAGACCACGGGCGCAAAAGGCTTTATCTGGGCGCGCAGCACGCGCTTGACGATCTTCTTCGGCGGGTTGCCGGCAATAAAGGCTCGGAACGGATCGGCGCCATAGGTCAAGACAGCACCGAGCTTGCGGATATGCTGCAGTTTGGAGCGCACCTTGCCGTCGACGAGTTCGAAGGAAACGCCTGGAAGCCAGACCCGGTCGAAATAGCCCTTGAGGATGGCCGGAAAACCGAAGTTCCAGACCGGGGTGACGATCACGAGGGCTTCGGTGCGCTCCAGCCGCTCGACATAAGGTTTCAGAGCTTCGGTATTTTCGGGATAGTCATGGTAGATCAACCGGTCATGGCGTGACAGGACAGGGTCAAAGCCCTCCGCATAGAGGTTGCAGTCGTCGACCTCATGTCCCCTGCGTTTCAGGCTCTCTATGGTTTGCCGGTGCAACGCGCCGCCATAGCTTTCCTCGACCGGATGGGAATGAAGGACGAGAACCTTCATGAGGCCTCCATCAGATCGGCAAGACCGGGAAAGAGGTAGTTCTTGCCTGATTTGAAGTCGAAATTCGGATCGTCCCAGGCGATCATCTTGCCGGGATTGAGCAGGCCCTTCGGATCGGTTTCCTTCTTGAAAGCGAGCTGAACGACGTCCGTCTGTTTCATGCCGCCTTCTTCGAGCGTATAGCGGTGCGGATTGAAGATCGGGCAGCCGTGGTCCTGGTGAATCCTAATGATCTCCTCAAGCCGCTCCTCGGATGTGTAGCGTACCAGCGGCAGGCCAGCGCACTGGATCTGCCCGTCGAAGCGGATGAACTCGAGATGACCGGGCACCTCGTCCCCGAAGATTTCTACCATCTTCTGCACCTTGGCGACGTGATCCGGCCCTGGATACTGCACCTGCAGGTAGGTGATCGACGGATCGACCTTGAGGGCGCGCAGCGTCGTGTGGTTCCAGGCGAGTTCGTACGCATGGGGGATGCCCTTCATACTCTCCACCTTGTCGGAGCGGAAGGTGATCTCGCCCTTCTGCTGCCGGGTAAAGGCGATGAAGGGGTCCATCGCATGTGGTGCGATCATCAGTGCGACGATCGATTGCCCTTGACGGATATAGGGCTTGTGGCGTGCAAAATACTCATACGGAATGGGCGCGGCGATCGGGGCGATCTCCTTGACCAGAATGCCGTTGCATTTGGCGAGCGCATCGGAAAAGCGCACGGCATCCATGAAATCGTCGTATCCGACCAGCACATCGACCCAATCATAGGCAGGCGCCAGCGGCATTTCGATCTCGGTGATGATGCCGTTGGTGCCATAGGCATGGCTGACCTTGGTCAGATCCCAGCCGGTCAAATCGAGAACACGGGGTTCTGCTTCCATCGTCACGACGCGCAGCCGCAGGATATTGCCGAGATCGCGCAGGCCGCCCCAGGTAATCGAGCCGACACCGCCCGAGCCGCCGGCGATGAAGCCGCCGATTGTTGCGGTCTGCGCGGTCGAGGGATGGAACCGCAGCTCCTGGCCCGAATGAGCCTTGGTCTGGCGGTCGAGTTCGGCAATGACGATGCCGGGCTCGCAGATGACGCGGCCGGGATGGATTTCCTTGATGCTGTTCATGGTGGCGAGGTTAAGCACGATGCCGCCGGAGAGCGGCATGGCCTGGCCGTAATTGCCGGTGCCGGCGCCGCGCGGCGTAACGGGCACGTCATGCGCGTAGGCGACCTTTAGCGTGCGGATCACCTCTTCCTCGGTCTTCGGCGTTACCACGAGATCGGCCGTGACATTGTCGAGCTGGGCTTTCAGGATCGGCGAATACCAATAGAAGTCGCGGCTCTTCTGGCGCACGAGCGCCGGATTGTCTTCGACGGCGATACCTTCGAGTTCTTTCTTGATGCGCTGATAATCCGGCATGTCAGGCTCCAATGACGCTGTCGAGTTCACGATAGTCGGGCAGGCTGCGGTCGATCACCTTGCCCTTGCGAAGGACGACGCGATCGGACTGCGGACGGGACAGGAATTCGCTCCAGCGTCGGGCGCTGAAAAGCACGAGATCGGCGGGGCTGCCGACGGCGATCCGCCCGAGATCCGGGCGACCGAGAATGGCTGATGGAGAGGTGGTGATAACCCTCGCCGCCGTATCTAGCGGATGGTCGAGATGCAGGATGCGAACGCTTTCCCTGAAGACTTCGACCGGATCGAGATCGCCATAGGCATAGAAGGGGTCGCGCGTATTGTCAGAAGCAACGGCGGTCGGCACGCCGGCCTTGGTAAGTTCGTGCAAAAGCGTGACGCCGCGCCAGCGCGGCGTGCGGCCCGCATGGCGATCCTGCAGATACATGTTGCACATCGGCAGCGAGACGATGGAAATCCCGGCCTTTGCGACGAGATCGATGGTCGCGCGGGCGACATCTTCGTCCTGCCTGGCAAGCGAGCAGCAATGGCCGGCCGTCACCTTGCCGGTGAAGCCGTTGCGAAGCACGGCTTCGGCGAGTGCCTTCAGCGTCAGCACCTGCTTGTCTTCGGTTTCGTCGACATGCAGATCGATATCGAGACCGTTGTCGGCGGCAGCGCGGATCAGTTTGTCGAGCTGTGCATCAATGTCCGGGTTCATCTGTGTGACGCCGCCCATCAAGCCGCCGGCACTGCGCACGACGCGGAGCAGGTCGGCGAAAAAGGCATCGTCAACCATGCTGTCGAGCGGGAAGAGAGCGACGGCCTGCAGTGCGATCTTGTCCTTCCAGGCCTCGCGAATCGAGGCGAAAACCTCGAAGGAAATCCGATGCTGCGGCGCCAGCGAATCCAGATGAGTACGGATCAGGCCGGTGCCATGGGCATAAGCCGAGCGCAGCGAGAATTCCATGCGCTTGCGCACATCTTCCGCCGACCAATTGGCCTCGCGGTCAGTGCGCACGGCATCGAGCGCCCCCATGAAGCTGCCATCCGGATTGGACCGCCGTTCCCAAATATGCCCCTTGTCGAGATGGGTGTGCATGTCGGCGAAAGTCGGCCAGACCATGCCGTCCCGCATGTCGACCTTGGCATATTCGACCGGTGCTGTGCCCGGCACGAGGATGTTGCTGATGAGGCCGTCGGCGACGACGATATCGGCCCTGACGAGACCGTCGCTCGAAGGCGCCTTGAAGCCGGAGAGCGTCACGGCGGGAACGGTGGCATTGCAAAGCACGAAGCGGGCGGCGTTCGGCGGCGACATGAAGGCGTGTGACATCAGTTCTCCCGCTTGAGGCTGCTCTCATGCCAGCGATGCAGGCTCAGCCATGAGATGAAGGAGGTAAAGGCGAAGATGGCGACGCCGAGCGCCGAGAGAAGCAGGAGTGCCGCAAAGAGGCGCGGCATGTTCTGACGGTATTGCGCTTCGAGCAGGCGGAATGCCAGACCTGAGTTCGGGCCGCCGGAGCCGGCGGCAAATTCGGCAACAACCGAGGCGATCAGCGACAGGCCGCCGCCGATTCTCAAACCAGTCATGAAATAGGGTTGGGCGGCCGGCAGCTTTAGATGCAGCAATGCCTGCCAGCGCGAGGCGCCGTACAGATCGAAGAGATTGAGCAGGTTGTGATCGACGCTCTTCAAGCCCTGAACCATGTTCGAAAGGATCGGAAAGAAGGCGACGAGGAAGCCGCAGATCAACAGTGCAGCCTCGCGCGTCGGCGCATAGATCAGGATCAGCGGCGCGATCGCGACGATCGGCGTTACCTGAAGGATGACGGCCAGAGGATAGAAGGCAAGCTCGATCCAGCGCGACTGCACCAGGAAGATCGCAAAGCCCACACCGCCGATCAGCGCCAGGATCAGCGATATGAACGTGATCTCCGTCGTCACCCATAGGGCCGGCCAGAGGATGCCCCAGTCGGAATACAATGCCTTGGCGACTGCGGTCGGACTGGGCAGGATATATTGCGGGATGTCGGCGCAGACGACCAGAAGCTGCCAGAGAACGAGAAGCACGAGAACGGTCAGGACCGGCACAAAGACGCCGAGCAGACGTTCCAGATTGCGTTTTTCGATCATTTTGGCAGAGGGCGTGTCGCTGGATTCAATGGAAAGATTGGCGGTCAGGCCAGTGCTGTCGCTCATCAATGGACCTCCTGCCTGCCCATGGCCTCGATCAGGGAGCGAGATACCTTTTCGCAGACCTCTCGGTATTCTTCCGACGACCGATAGAGGGGATCGCGCTCGCCGCTGGTCTCTAATGGAAAATCGGTATGGACGCGGCCGGGGCGCGCCTTCATGACGACGATGCGGTTGGAGAGATAGGCGGACTCGTAGACGGAATGCGTGACGAAGATGACGGTGATCCCCGTTGTTTGCCAGAGACGCAAAACATCGTCGTTGAGCTTCTGACGGGTAATCTCGTCTAGTGCCGCAAAGGGCTCATCCATCAAAAGCAGCTTCGGCCTCGTCACCAGCGCCCGGGCGATCGAAACCCGCATTTTCATGCCGCCGGACAGTTCGCGGGGATAGGCTTCGGCGAAATCCTTGAGGCCGACCGTTGCCAATGTCTCCATGATCTGCTCGTGCGCAACCGCCTTCGAGATCCCCTGCAGTTTCAGTGGTAGATACACGTTGCCGAATACTGTCTTCCAGGGCAGCAGTGTCGGCTCTTGGAAAACGAAGCTGATATCGCCTTCCGGCAGTCCCTTGGCGTTGATGCGCGAACTTGGCCAATCGATCCTGCCGCTGGAAGCGCCACCAAGTCCGGCGATGATGCGTAAGGCCGTCGACTTGCCGCAACCGGAAGGGCCGAGCAGGCTGATGAACTCGCCGCTCTCCACATTGAGCGACATGCCCGATAGCGCCAGCGTACCGTTGGAGAAGACCTTGGAGACCTGCTCCATGGCGACAAGCGGCCGCTTGCGCATTTCCGTTTGGGTGAATTTGGTAGCCTCAGACACTGTCATGGTTTGGCTCCTTGTCGATTCCATCCTCCCCGAGGGGGAGGGTTGCCAAGCCCTACTTCTTTAGCGACATGCCTACGCCCTTGCAGGCGAACTGCGTGTCGAAGGCCTTCTTGTAGTCCGTGTCGGCATCGAAGAGCTTGATCTGCACCATCTCATCGAAGAATTTCTTGTAATGAGCATCGGTGATGCAGCCGATACCCTTGTCGAGGGCGTCGCCGGATTCGATGATCCCATGTTCCTTTATCTGGGCGATGGAATAGGCGATCTGGCCATCCGTCATATCCGGATTGTCCTTTTTGATCAGTTCGTTGGCCGCCTTGTTGTCGCCGTAGAGATAATTGTACCACCCTTCGATCGAAGCGTTGACGAAGCGTTGCACGAGATCCGGGTTCTTGTCGACGAGCGATTTCTGGGTTGTGATCATCGTCGAATAGGGCGAATAACCGGCATCGGCGATCAGAAAGACCTTCGGTTTCCAGCCGGCCTGCTTCTCGATCTCATAGGGTTCCGAGGTTACGTAACCCTGCTGTGCGGATTGTTTGTCGGCAAGGAAGGGAGTCGGGCTGAAATTATAAGGTTTGAATTGTTCGTCCTTGAAGCCCGGAAAGTTCGCCTTCATCCATTCGAAATAGGTGACGTAGCCGTCTTTGCTCAGAAAGAGCGTCGGCAGTTTGGCGAGATCCTCGAATTTCTCGACGCCGGCGTCCGGATGGGCGATCAGCACCTGCGGGTCCTTCTGGAAGATCGCTGCGACATCGACGATCGGAATACCCTGCTTGACCGCATCGATTTCCTGCTGCGGACTGCCCATGTAGAAATCCAGCTTGCCTGAGATAAGCAATGCCTGGTTGGCGGCGTTGGGACCACCCTGAACGATTGTGACGTCGAGGCCGTATTTTTTGTAGGTGCCGTCGGCAATAGCCTGATAGAAGCCGCCGTGCTCCGCCTGGGCGAGCCAGTTCGTGCCGTAAGTGACTTTGTCGAGCGCACTTGCAGGCTCGGTCGAAATGATCGTGGCGGCGAGACCTATGGCGGCAAAGAATGTTTTTGTCTTCAAGGCTTTATACATGGCTGACTGTTCCCTTTATCTGCCATGGGACGTCGTTGTTGGCGCCCATTTCCTGCATTTGAGCGGTTGCCTTGCGCTTTGAAAAGCATCAAAATTCGTGCGCATTGATGCCTTTTCGGCATCTGTTCCTGGGTCTGTGCCTAAATTGTGCGGCCTGGGCAAAAAATAAGCAATGGGAACGCGCATGCTGCATTCAAGACGGCTTCTCTACATCCATGAAATCGCTCGCTGCGGCTCGATCCGCAAGGCGGCGGCACGGCTCAATGTGGCCTCGTCGGCGATCAACCGACAGATCCTCGCGCTGGAAGAGGAAATGGGTGCGCCGCTCTTCGAGCGCCTGCCGCGCGGGTTGCGACTGACGGCGGCGGGAGAGCTCTGCATCGAGCACATTCGCGAAGTTCTCAAAAATTACGAGCGGCTGGAGGGCCGCATTCGCAGCCTCAAGATGCAGCAGGCCGGTAAGGTCAGGATGGTTGCGACGGTCGGGCTTACTGGCGGTCCCTTGCCCGAGATCATCGCGCGCTTTCTCTCCGAACATCCAAGGGTCTTCATCCAGCTGCGCAACGATGCCGGCTCGACGACCATTGCGCCGGTGGTGTCGGGCGAAGTCGATATCGGACTTGGTTTCAACATACCCGCGACACCTGGTATCCGTTCCCTCGGCAATTTCGATATACCAATCGGCGTCGTGCTGCCGCCCGGCCACCCTCTAATCGGACCGGGGCCGATCAACCTTGCGGATGTGGTCGAGGAGCGGCTGCTGCTGGCGCAGCCCGGCACCAGCCTTAGGGACGTCATCAATCTGACGCTGGCACGTCTTTCGGTCCAGGTCGAGCCTGTGCTGGAGAGCAATGCGTCGGAAATGCTGAAGCAGATGGTCAAATGCGGCGCCGGGCTGACGCTGCTCAATCCGCTTGACGTCATTACGGAATGTCGGCGTGGCGAGCTGGTGTTCCGGCCGATCGCCGAGCCGCATTCACGGCCTCAGCCGATGAAGCTCTTTGCCCGCACGCGCGCACCGCTCGATGCTGCCACCAGCCTCTTTGTCGAATACCTGCTCGCGGAATTGGCCGGGATCGTCGAGGAACTGCAGGGGAAGGGGCATATCATCCCGTTCTCCGAGCGACGACGCGCGGACGCCTATTTCGAATAGAGGTTGGCAAGCGGATAGTCGCGCAGATCGCGCAGCATCTCGATGAAGCCTGCGACCTCGTGGCGGCAGATGAGCGCGCCCTTCTCCGCTGTGCCGTTGGCGGCATTGCCGACGACGCCGTTAGGATTGAGGTCGTGCGCGATCCAGGCAAGCGAATGCGGCGGCAAGGGCTGGAGATATTTCGAATGCTCCTTCATCCACTCGGCCTTGGATGAAAAATTCTGAGCCTTGTCCATTCGTACGAGCTCGGGGCGGAAATGCAGCATCAGCGAGGTTTCGACGTCACCGCCATGGATGCCGAAGCGCTGCTCGTGCTCGTCGATCATGCCGTCGGGAGTGCCGAAGCGGGTCCATTGCGTCGCGACCACGGCCATCTGATGGCGCACACGAAGCTCGCGCGCGACAATGCCCATGATATCGAGATTGCCGCCATGGGAGTTGACGATCACCATCTTGCGGATACCGGCCTCGGCGACTTTCGCGCCGATGGCGGTCCAGACCGGGATCAGCAGCTCCGCACCCAGCGAGAGCGTGCCCGGGCCGTAGACATGTTCATTGGCCTTGCCGATCTCCTGCAGCGGCAGCACGAGGAAATCGAGATCATCCGGGCGCTGGACCTTAAGTTCCGCCAGCATCCCCTCAGCGATCGCGACATCGGTGGCGATCGGCAGGTGCGGACCGTGTTGTTCCGTCGAGGCGATCGGCAGGATCGCAATCGTGGTGTCGGGCGAGAGCTCGGCGAAATCATAGGTGTTGAGTTCATTCCAGTAGAAGGGCTTCGCCATTACCATATCCTCTCGTCTGCATCTCGCTTGTCAACGGATACGGCAAGGATGCTGGCGGTGGAAAGCATCAATTTGCGGTCGTGCCGCTGCCTTTTTGCGTACGCAGAACATGACAGCGACGATTGCCTGGCGAGGGTGTGTTGGCTTGAAAACCTCAATGGGCTCTATCGCAGTTCCGTCGCTGGGAAACTCCGTCCGTTCTGCTGGATGAGATTTGGCTTCAGGGCCGATGCAAAACATGAGCGGCCTTGACCGCAGCGGATGCACGGTTCTCGACGCCGAGCTTCACATAGATCTGTTCCAGATGCTTGTTCACCGTGCGGGCAGAAAGACCCAGGATTTCCCCAATATCGCGGTTCGATTTGCCCTTGGCCAGCCAGAGGAGCACCTCGGATTCGCGTTGTGTCAACGAAAAGCTCTGGCGCAGGGTCTCATCGTCGGCGTTCTGGTTACTGGCCGTCAGGCGGAAGAGATATTCGTCGGCCCCGATGGCGCCGAGGAAGGTGAATTGCAGCGCGGTCTGGCCGCCATTGCCGATGGGAAGAAGATTGTCGCGCGCCGGGCCAAGCCGTTCGCGTTCCAGCATGAAGGTTGCGATATGCCTTGAGGCGATCTCAAGGCCGTCGTCGCTGCCGGTTGCCGCATTGATGAGGCGAGTTGCCTGCGGCGTAGACCAATGGATCGCGCCACTGCCCTTGACCGCCAGCAGGTGACGGCCCGCGGCGTCGAGCGCCACCCTGGCGCTTTGAGCGGAGCGGGCGTTGCGTAGATGAACGCGAATGCGGGCGCGCAGTTCGTCGATATTGATCGGCTTGGTCAGATAGTCGACGCCACCCGATTCCAGCGCATGCACCACATGTTCGGTCTCGGTGAGCCCGGTCATGAAGACGACCGGGATCTGGGCAATGCCGGCATTGGCCTTGAGCCGACGGCAGGTCTCGAAACCATCCATGACAGGCATGACGGCATCAAGCAGGATGAGATCGGGCGTGATGCGCTCGACGATATTGAGCGCCGCCGACCCGGATGTGGCGATCAGCACGGAGAAGCCGGATTGCTCGAGCGCGTCGGTCAGGAAACCAAGCGCCTCTGGCGAATCGTCCACCAGCAGGACTATGTCGCGGGGATGGGTGGGCTCGGCCAATCTATTCTACCTTCTCAGTGTCGAAGCTGCGCAACATGTTTAGAAATCCCTCGAGATCGAAGGCTTGGACATGGCTGCGCAAGGCATCGGTAAAGGGTCTGTTTTCGTCAAGCTTGGCGAGATCCGCAAGCTTCGCCTCGATCCCCCTGATATAGCCGATCTCGCCGAGGCGCATCAGCTCGCACACATGCTCGATCCCAGGGCTCTTCAGGGGTGACGGCGGTTTCGTAGCGGGCGGAGCAGCCGAATCGGCATAGAGCCATTTCAATCCGAGATGCAGCGCAAGCTTGTCACGGAGCTGGCGGATGTCGACGGGCTTGGAGATGGCGTCGCTATGGCTATCGTCGCTGTCAGTGGCCGCCGCCGCATCGCCGATATTGGCCGACAGCATCAGGATCGGCGCCGCCTGGCCGTTTTCCCTGAGCCGGGAGACAAGCTGCCAGCCGTTCATGCCGGGCATGGAGATGTCGACCAGGAACAGATCGGGCTTGATGCCTTCAATCAGCGTCAGGCAGTCCGGCCCGCCGGCGGCGGTGAGGACGATAAAATCGAGTGGCGATAGGATTTCGCGCATCATTTCGCGGTGATCCTCGTTGTCGTCGACGACGACGACGGTGCGGCGCGGCCCTTCATAGCCGACGATACGTTGTTCCTGCGCCGGCGGCTTCATCGGCCGGATCACGGCAGATAACATCAGGCGCACCTTGAACGTCGAGCCGACATCCTTCTCGCTTGAGACGGAAATCTCGCCGCCGAGCGTATTGGTCAGCAGCTGTGTGATGGTAAGGCCGAGACCCAGGCCGGGCGTCGGCCTGATGCTGTCGGCCTCGCCGCGCTGGAAGGGCTCGTAAATGCGGGTAAGGTCCTCTGCGGCGATGCCGCGGCCAGTGTCCGAAACCGTGAATGTGGCGACCTGATTGCGATAGCCTACCTCGAAGCAGACGGTTCCGGCATCGGTAAACTTGATGGCGTTGGAGAGCAGGTTGACGAGAATCTGCCGCAGCCGCTTCTCGTCGGTGCGGACATAGTCGGGCAGGGCGGACGAGCGCTCGTGGATGAAACTCAAGCCTTTGGCCTGTGCCTGCGGGTGAAACATGTCGACGATCTGGTCGAGAAAATCCTGGATGTTGATCTCGTTGGAATAGACTTGCAGGCGGCCGGCCTCGATCTTCGAAATATCGAGCAGCCCGTCGATCAGACCCGACAGATGCTCGGCACTGCGGCGGATGACCTTAAGCGAGGATTGCCTAGGTGCCGGAATGGTCTCGTCGCGCTCGAGGATTTGCGCATAGCCGAGCACGGCATTGAGCGGCGTGCGCAATTCATGGCTCAAGCCCACGACATAGCGGCTTTTGGCGCGGTTTGCCGCTTCGGCCGCCTCCTTGGCGCCCTGCAGGGCGGCGTCCGTCTTCTTGTGCGCCGCGATCTCCTTGAGGAGCAGCGTATTCTGGCGCGAGGACTCCTCCTCCGCAACCACGCGGCTGTCATGGGCAAGAACATAGAACCAGCAGGCGACACCGGCGATCACGGCAAAGACGAAGAAGACGATCAGGATCGTTCGATCGACGACACTTGCCGTTTCGGGAGAGGCGGCGCCGACCTGATGCGCGATCATTGCGAGGATCGCGCCCATGGCGGTCAGCGCCACCGCAACGGCAATACCGTAGCGGCCGAGGCGCGTGGCGAGCTTGGCGACGATGCTTTCCGGCAGCAGGGTCTTTGCGACTGTCCCGACCTGTGTGTTGAGCCGTGCCTTCGGCTTGCACATGTCATGGCAGCGGCTGTCGAGCGAACAGCAGAGCGAGCAGATCGGCGCGGCATAGGCCGGGCACCAGGCCATATCCTCCGGCTCGAACGGATGCTCGCAGATCGAGCAGGTGATGGTGTTGAGGTTCTTCCAGCTCTGTCGCGGCTTGCGGGCGAGATAATACTTGCCCTTGGTGGTCCAGGCGATGGCCGGCGAGGCGACGAATGCCACGATCAGGGTAATATAGGGCGCAAGCGATGCCGCGATCGAGCCGAAAGCGCCGAAATGCGCCATGAGGGCAATGGTTGCCGAAAGTGCCATCGCGCCCAGACCGACCGGATTGATATCGTAGAGATGCGCGCGCTTGAATTCGATGCCGGGTGGAGCGAGCCCCAGCGGCTTGTTGATGAAGAGATCGGCGGAGACGGTACAGAGCCAGGCCATGGCGATGATCGAGAAGATGCCGAGCGTTTCTTCGAGCAGCCGGTAGATGCCGAGCTCCATCAAAAGCAGCGCAATCGCGACATTGAAGACCAGCCAGATCACGCGCCCGGGATGGCTGTGCGTCAGCCGCGAAAAGAAGTTCGACCAGGCGAGCGAGCCGGCATAGGCGTTCATGACGTTGATCTTCAGCTGCGAGATCATCACGAAGGCGGCCATGAGGAGTAGCGCGGCATTGTGCCAAGGGATCATGTAGCCGAAGGCAGTCAGATACATCTGGGCGGGATCGGCGGCGCGATCGGCCGGCACGCCCGAGGTCAGCGTCAAGACGACGAGGAAGGAGCCAGCGAGCAGCTTCGGTGCGCCGATGATGACCCATCCTGGGCCGGCCAGAAAGACGGCCAGGCGATGACGCCATTTGCGATGGCCGTCAGGCGGCAGGAAGCGCAGGAAATCGGCCTGTTCGCCGATCTGTGACATCAGCGCCAGGATGACGGCGGAAGCCGCGCCGAATTCGATCAGACCGAAGGGAGCGGCGGTGCCCGATGGGCTGGCTGCGTGATGCAGGCCGGCAAAGGCCCGCCAGAGATCGAACTTCCCCCAGTCGGCAAAGGCGATGAAGACGAAAGGGAGGACGTTGAGCACGATCCAGAAGGGCTGCGTCAGCAACTGGAATCGGCTGATGAGACGAACGCCATGCGTAACGAGCGGGATCACCATGACGGCGCTGATGATGTAGCCGATCCACACCGGTATGCCGAGCGTCAGCTCCAGCGCTCCCGACATGATAGACGCCTCGATCGCAAACAGCATGAAGGTGAAGCTGGCATAGATCAGCGAGGTGATGGTCGATCCGATATAGCCGAAGCTTGCGCCGCGCGTCAGGAGATCGATATCGACGCCGTGGCGGATGGCATAGCGGCTGATCGGCAGGCCAACCGTCAGCATGACGAGGCTGGCGACGATGATGGCATAGAAGGCGTTCGTCGTGCCGTAGGAAAGCGTGATCGTGCCGCCGATCGCCTCTAGCGCCAGGAAGGATATGGCGCCGATCGCCGTTTGCGAGATGCGCTGCGAAGAAAATTGCCGCGCGCTCTTGGCGGTGAAGCGCAGGGCGTAGTCTTCCAGCGTCTGGTTCGCGACCCAGCGATTATACTCGCGTCTTACCGGAATGATGCGTTGCCGCGCAGCCATGCTTGCCCTTCGTCCGTCCAGCTATAGTCACGCTGGCAGTCCAAGGATGTCGTAACATGGATCGATACGGTGCTTAAGGGCATCAGCGTGTCCAAAGCTGCACATTTCGCCCCGGCACCTACGTCATTTTACGTATGTGGTTTCCCAAGAGGCGGCCGGATAGTCGCAAAAGGCAACGGTTAATACTTGTTTACCGGCCGTTGCGGCAGACAAAAAAGAGGGGAACCACGGATGAAATTCAGATCTCTCGTCTCCGGCGCGCTGCTTGGCGCCATCATGTCCACCACCGCATTTCACGGCGCCTTCGCAGCCGACGATACCATCAAGGTCGGCGTCCTGCATTCGCTGTCCGGCACCATGGCGATCTCGGAAACGACGCTGAAGGATGCCATGCTGATGCTCATCGACGAGCAGAACAAGAAGGGCGGCGTTCTCGGCAAGAAGCTCGAGCCCGTCGTCGTCGATCCGGCCTCCGACTGGCCGCTCTTTGCCGAAAAGGCACGTGAGCTGATCCAGAAGGACAAGGTCGCTGCTGTCTTCGGCTGCTGGACCTCGGTGTCGCGCAAGTCCGTCCTGCCCGTCTTCAAGGAACTGGATTCGATCCTGTTCTATCCGGTGCAGTTTGAAGGCGAAGAGTCCGAGCGCAACGTCTTTTATACGGGTGCTGCTCCGAACCAGCAGGCGATCCCGGCCGTCGACTATCTGATGAAGAATGAAGGCGTGCAGCGCTGGGTGCTCGAAGGCACCGACTATGTGTATCCGCGCACGACCAATAAGATCCTCGAAGCCTATCTGAAGTCCAGGGGCGTTAAGGACGAGGACATCATCATCAACTACACGCCGTTCGGCTTCTCCGACTGGCAGACGGAAGTCTCCAAGATCAAGACCTTCGGTTCGGCCGGCAAGAAGACGGCTGTCGTCTCGACCATCAACGGCGACGCCAATGTTCCCTTCTACAAGGAACTGGGCAACCAGGGCGTCAAGGCCGAGGACATTCCGGTCGTCGCCTTCTCGGTTGGCGAAGAGGAACTCGCCGGCGTCGACACCAAGCCGCTTGTGGGCCATCTCGCCGCCTGGAACTATTTCCAGTCCGTCGACACGCCGGCCAATGCCGCCTTCATCAAGGAATGGCACGCCTACACCAAGAACGACAAGCGCGTGACCAACGACCCGATGGAAGCCGCCTATATCGGCTTCAACATGTGGGTGAAGGCCGTCGAAAAGGCCGGCACCACCGATCCGGACAAGGTGATCGACGCGCTCGTCGGCGTGACCGTTCCGAACCTTACCGGCGGCTATGCCACCATGATGCCGAACCACTACATCACCAAGCCGGTCCTGATCGGCGAAGTGCAGGAAAACGGCCAGTTCGATGTCGTTTCGCAAACCCCTGCCGTGGTCGGCAAGGAATGGTCGGACTACCTTCCAGATAGCAAGGACCTGATCTCGGATTGGCGGATGCCGATGAACTGCGGCAACTTCAACGTCACCACCGGCAAGTGCGGCGGCAAGGGCTCCTGATTTCAGCTGTCGTGATGCAAGGGCGCCGCGGACAGGCTCTTCTGCCCGCGGCAACCTGAGGGGACTAGCACAATGTTCGACAAATTCGTTTACCGTATGGCCTTGGCGATGATCGCCGGCTTCTGCCTCGTCTTGACGCTGACGGCGACGAGCCTGCGCGCCCAGGAAGATGCCCACGGCCTGATCAATTCCCTCGGCCAGGCCAATTTCCAGAAGGCCGGCGAGATCGTCCAAGCTCTTGCGAAGACAGGCGATCCCAAGGTCGTGCCGGCATTGCAGGCCTTTTCCGACGGTGATCTCTACGTCAGAAAATCCGACAATCAGGTATTCATTGCAAAATCCTCTGGCGACATCATGGATCTGGTCGACGCACTCACTGGGCAAAGCGCTGGCCAGGTAGCCAAGGACAATCTCAGCAAGATCAAGATCAACAACAATCTGCGCCGTGCGGTTCGCGCGGCTCTCGGCGGTCTGACGCTGATGAGCCCGGATCGCGCAACGCGGCTCGAAGCGGCGCAATCCATTTTGAAGGCGCCGGGCGCCGATTCGCTGGAAGCCGTCGAGACCGCGCTTCAGAGTGAGAAGGATGCGGAAGTTCGCGGCGTTCTCGAAAGAGCAAGGGCCGTTGCGATCCTTGGTTCTGACCGACGCACAGAAGACAAGAAAGCGGCGATAGAGACGATCAAGAATGAAGGCGGGCGCGATGCCATCGGCATTTTATCTTCGGTTTCAGTCGATGACAGCCTTAAGCCCGATGTTACAGCCGCCATTGCCGGCATTCAGGAACAATTGAAGTTCTGGGATGCGGTGCAGAACGTCTGGTACGGCCTGTCGCTCGGCTCCGTCCTGCTGCTTGCCGCCATCGGCCTTGCCATCACTTTCGGCGTCATGGGCATCATCAACATGGCGCATGGCGAGATGGTGATGCTCGGCGCCTATTCGACCTTCGTCGTTCAGAGCATAATCCGCGCGTCCCACCCGGAGCTGTTCGACTGGTCGCTGGCGATCGCCCTGCCGGTCGCCTTTATCGTCACCGGCGCTGTCGGCCTCGTCATCGAACGCTGCGCCATCCGCTTTCTCTATGGCCGGCCGCTGGAAACGCTACTCGCCACCTGGGGCATTTCGCTGATCCTGCAGCAGGCGGTGCGCTCGATCTTCGGGCCGACCAATCAGGAAGTCGGCAACCCCTCGTGGATGTCGGGTTCCTTCGATCTTGGCTATCTCTCCATCACCTGGAACCGGCTCTGGATCATCGTCTTTTCGCTCGGCGTGTTCGTGGCGCTCCTGCTTCTTTTGAAGCGCTCGGCTTTCGGCCTGCAGATGCGGGCGGTGACGCAGAACCGGCGCATGGCCTCCTCGATGGGGATACGCACGTCCTGGGTTGACGCATTTACTTTTGCGCTGGGGTCTGGCATCGCCGGCATGGCGGGTGTCGCGCTCTCGCAGATCGACAACGTTTCGCCGAACCTCGGTCAGGGCTACATCATCGACAGTTTCATGGTCGTGGTGTTCGGCGGCGTCGGCAATTTGTGGGGAACGCTTGTGGGCGCCTTCTCGCTCGGTATCCTCAACAAGTTCCTCGAGCCCTATGCGGGGGCAGTACTCGGCAAGATCCTTGTTCTCGTCCTCATCATCCTCTTCATCCAGAAACGCCCGCGCGGCCTCTTCGCGCTGAAGGGAAGGGCGGTGGAAGCATGATCACGGCGTTCATTCTGCGCTCGCTCGACCGCCGCATAAGCATCGCCATTGCGATCCTGCTTGCCGTCGCGGTGCTCGTGCCGCTGTCAAACTTGGCTCTGCCCGAAACCAGCACGCTGCATGTGCCAACCTATCTTATGTCGCTGTTTGGCAAGTATCTGACCTATGCGCTTCTGGCTTTGGCGCTCGATCTCGTCTGGGGCTATTGCGGCATTCTCTCGCTCGGCCATGGCGCCTTCTTCGCGCTTGGCGGCTACGCGATGGGCATGTATCTGATGCGGCAAATCGGCTCGCGCGGCACCTACGGCAACCCGATCCTGCCCGACTTCATGGTCTTCCTGAACTGGAAGGAACTGCCCTGGTTCTGGTACGGCTTCGATCAGTTCTGGTTCGCGATGCTGATGGTCCTCGTCGCACCCGGCCTGCTGGCCTTCGTCTTCGGCTGGTTTGCCTTTCGTTCCCGGGTTAACGGCGTCTATCTGTCGATCATCACGCAGGCGATGACCTATGCGCTGCTGCTGGCTTTCTTCCGCAATGACATGGGCTTCGGCGGCAATAACGGCCTGACTGATTTCAAGGACATTCTCGGCTTCAACATCCAGGCCGATGGTACCCGCGCCGTGCTCTTTGCGCTAACGGCGGTGGTCCTGGCGCTGGCGCTGATGCTGTCCTCGGCTATCGTGCGTTCGAAGTTCGGCAAGGTGCTTGTGGGCGTACGCGACGCTGAAAGCCGCGCGCGCTTTCTCGGCTATCGCGTCGAGCACATGAAGCTTTTCGTCTTCGTCGTCTCGGCCATGATGGCTGGCGTTGCCGGCGCGCTCTATGTGCCGCAGATCGGCATCATCAATCCCGGCGAATTCGCGCCGGCCAATTCGATCGAAGTCGTCATCTGGACGGCCGTTGGTGGTCGCGCCACCCTGATCGGCCCGATCGTCGGCGCCATCCTCGTCAATGGCGGCAAGACCGTCTTTACCGGTCTGTTTCCCGATTTCTGGCTGTTTGCACTTGGGGGTCTGTTCGTCGCGGTGACGCTATTCCTGCCGAGGGGTATCGTCGGTACCGTCGCGCAATATCTCGGCAAGAAAAGCAAGCCGGCAAGCCCACCACCGAAAGCCGAAAAGGATGAAGCCCAGCAATCCGTGCAGGCTGCGGAGTAGAACCATGATCCCGGACATCAAACCCAACAGCATGCTCTATCTCAACAATGTCTCCGTCTCCTTCGATGGCTTCAAGGCTTTGAACTCGCTGTCGATCGTCATCGAGCCGGGTGAGCTTCGTGCCATTATCGGCCCGAACGGCGCGGGCAAGACGACGATGATGGACATCATCACCGGCAAGACGCGGCCCGACGAGGGCGAGGTGTTCTTCAACGGCCAGATCGACCTGACGAAGAAGGACGAGGCCGATATCGCCCAGCTCGGCATCGGGAGGAAATTCCAGAAGCCGACCGTCTTCGAAAGCCATACCGTCTGGGACAATCTTGAATTGGCGCTCAACCGCAATCGTGGCGTCTTCGCGACGCTCTTCTATCGTCTGACGCCTGTAGATCGCGGTCGCATCGAGGAGATTCTTGAGACGGTGCGGCTATCGCATCGGCGTGACGAACTGGCGGCCAATCTTTCACACGGCCAAAAGCAGTGGCTGGAGATCGGCATGCTGCTCGCCCAGGAGCCGAAGCTGCTTTTGGTCGACGAGCCGGTGGCAGGCATGACGGATGCAGAGACAGCCGAAACAGCTGTACTGCTGAAGGAAATTGCCAAGACGCGCTCGGTCGTGGTGGTCGAGCACGACATGGGCTTCATCCGCGATCTCGGCGTCAAGGTCACGTGTCTTGCCGAAGGATCGGTTCTGGCGGAAGGGTCCATCGATTTCGTCAGCAGCGATCCGAAGGTGATCGAGAATTATCTGGGGCGGTGAGATGCTGACAGTCGAAAACGCAAACCTGCATTACGGCGCCGCCCAGGCGCTGCGCGGCATCTCGATCAAGGCGGAGATGGGCAAGATCACCTGCGTGCTTGGGCGCAATGGCGTCGGCAAGAGCTCGCTCTTGCGCGCCGTGACCGGACAGCATGCGCTGTCGTCGGGCACGGTTGCCTTCGACGGTGTGACGTTGAACGGCATGGCGCCGTCCGCGCGCGCCAAGCAGGGGATTGGCTATGTGCCGCAAGGTCGCGAGATCTTTCCGCTGCTCACTGTCAAGGAGAATCTCGAAACCGGCTACGCACCGCTTGCCCGCCGCGACCGCAGCATTCCCGATGACATCTACAGCTTGTTTCCGGTGCTGAAATCGATGCTGTCGCGCCGCGGCGGTGATCTCTCCGGCGGACAGCAACAGCAGCTGGCGATCGGCCGGGCGATGGTGACGCGGCCGAAGATTCTGGTCCTGGACGAGCCGACCGAGGGCATCCAACCGTCGATCATCAAGGATATCGGCCGGGCCATCCGCTATCTCCGGGATTCGACCGGCATGGCGATCCTGCTCGTCGAGCAGTATCTCGATTTCTGCCGTGAGCTCGCCGATTACGTCTACATCATGGATCGCGGCGAGATCGTGCATGAAGGGTTGGCGGAGACACTCGATACGCCGGAAGCCCGTCGGCACCTGACTGTTTGAGCAGACAATATTGCCTGCTGCCTGAGCTCTGGAAATACGAGCGGCTATGACGGCGGCTTGGGGCATCGAGGAACCTGCTGGACGCCTTTGCTCGCCGACAACTTGGCGGTGGAGCCGCATGGAATATTTCCGCATGGCGATGGCCGCTTCCATGAGCAGATCCTCACGCTTTTGTGACAGTTTCCCGAATTCCTGGGATATCTTTGCGACAAATCGCGACTAAAGTGTCGGCAGTCATTTCATCTCTTGAAGGCGCCCCGACTTTTGAAAGAGAACCCTATGCAGCAACGTAAAAGCGTGTCGGTCGAAGAACTCCCGGAAAATACAGCGCTTGCTATATATGAGCTAATTGGCGGCACGTTCCGCAACTATTCCGAGATCCTTTATATTCGCGTGCCAGATGTGACCGACGATGGCAAGTCCATGGGTGGTATCGAAATTACCATCCGCAAGACGACTTCTGGTGCATCGCTGCAATGAGCGCGGCTGAACGCGCATAGCAATCCATCTTCTTAAAATCAATCCAGGCTGCGGTCAGCGGTTGTGCAATCGCCATGTCAAGTCGATTGATAAACATATCGTGGGTATACACCAATCAACGATTGGTGTGACCATTTGCTTAGGATTAGCGCATCAGCAAGCATGTGCTTCTTGCGATAGAAGGTATGATCAGGGTTGCGCAGTCGAGCGACATGCAGAACTCCATATCGCAAACACGGCTTCGTAAGCAAATATGCTGAGATCAATTGACACACTTTGCCCACTTTTCGGCAAAACTGCGCAACAAAACCAGAATAACCTTAGTGTTGGCGCACATTGAATAAGGTTTAAAACGGTGAATATCAGCTTGGTATCAAGTCGAAAGATATGCAGGAAACAATGCCGAGATAGTGATGATGGTAACTCGACATCCGTCCTTTATATGTCGGTTTCAAATGATGCCCATACGGAAATAGAAGTCGGGAGCGACGATCCAAACCCTAAGACGCTTATTCGTCTTTCAAATTCAACCATCGATTCTTGCACCGAACGCTCCGCCCTTCGTGGAAACGCATTTGCACAACGGGAGCGGTGAAATCGTGAATCACAACCGATCGGCGGCTTGCGTCGCAACTGCCAATGGATTGAGCGCGCGGAGTTCTGGGGCCGAGGCCGCTGATGGCATCCACAGCCTCGGCGGAGCTCGGATGGTCGGCCATGCGATCGTGCTCGATGTGCCGCCGCATGGTCGATCCGAACAGACCTGACGATGATTTCCGGAGCTGACGGCGTTGCGGAGAGTTCGCGCACAACTGCGCCGTTGAGGAGGCAGTCCTGCTCCGTCTTGGATTTAGATCCTTACACAATGAGGAATATATGAAACGATACTTAATGCGAGCCGTGGCTTCGGGATTTGCAGTCACACTACTGGCCGGGTGCAACGAGCAGCAGGCGGCGCAGAACAGGGGTGGAACTGTAAAACCCGAGATCAGCGCGATGTCCCTGCATCCGCAATCGGTAGCCATCACCGCCGACCTGCCGGGGCGTGTCAGCGCCAACCTTGTTGCCGAAGTGCGACCGCAGGTTGGCGGCATTATCCGCAGCCGCAATTTCAAGGAAGGCAGTGAGGTCCGAGAGGGCGACGTGCTCTACGAAATCGATCCGGCCCCCTACCAGGCATCCTATGATAGCGCGGCGGCCGCCCTGCAGAAGGCCGAAGGTGCTGTGCCCAATGCTCAGGCCCGGCTGGATCGCTACAAGGGTCTCAGCGCGCAGAACGCAGTCAGCCAGCAGAATGCCGATGATGCGCAGTCGACGCTCGTTCAGGCGAGGGCTGACGTGGCTTCCGCCAAGGCGGCTCTGGAGACGGCGCGGATCAATCTCGATTACACGAAGATCCGCGCCCCGATCTCCGGTCGCGTCGATGCATCGACTGTCACGGTCGGCGCACTGGTCACGGCCGAGCAGACGACGGCACTCACTACCATCCGCCAGCTTGATCCGATCAATGTCGACGTGACCCAATCGAGCACCAACCTCCTGAAATTCCGCCGGGCGGCGGAGGAGGGGCGGCTGAAGACAAGTGGCGACAATGTTGCCGTCCGTCTGATGCTTGAGGATGGGAGCCAGTACAAGGAAACCGGCAGCTTGGCATTTGCCGAGGCTGCGGTCGCCAAGACGGTGGGAACGCTCAATGTCCGCGCCGTCTTCCCCAATCCGGATCGCACTCTGCTGCCGGGCATGTATGTACGCGCTACGCTTCAGGAGGGTATTGCCGAAAACAGCTTCCTGGTGCCGCAACGTGCCGTGACGCGCAACACCAAGGGCGAACCGATCGCCATGTTCGTGACCGCCGACGGCAAGGTGCAGCAGCGGGTCTTGAAGGTCGAACGCAGCATCGGCAACAGTTGGCTCGTCAATCAGGGCGTCACCGACGGCGATCGTGTGATCGTCGAAGGCGTCCAGCGCGTCCGTGACGGCCAAGACGTGAACGTAGCGCTGGTGACCGTTGATGATGCCAGCGGCAATCTTGAGCAGGCGTCTGCGGCCGACGCACCTCAATCCGGGCAAAGGAGCAAGGCTGACGGCACAGACGAGGCCGCGGTCACCGGCTCGACGAATTGAGGGTAAGAAATGTCTCGCTTCTTTATTGACCGACCCGTCTTTGCCTGGGTGATCGCCATCGTCATCATGCTGGCCGGCGGCCTATCCATCCTGACCTTGTCGGTTGCGCAATATCCGCAGATCGCGCCGACGACGGTGCGCATCACCGCCACCTATTCAGGGGCCGACGCCGCAACCGTTGAAAACTCGGTGACCAAGGTCATCGAGCAGGGCATGACCGGCATCGACAATCTCGACTATATGGCGTCGACCTCGACGGCGACTGGGCAAGCCTCGATCTCGCTCACTTTCACCAACAAGGCCGATCCTGACGTCGCGCAGATGCAGGTGCAGAACAAGCTGCAGCTCGTCACCGCCCAGTTGCCGCAGGTCGTGCAGAACACCGGTATCACCGTCTCGAAATCGACAAGCAGCTTCTTCCTGGTTGCTGCTTTCGTTTCGACGGATCGCAAGCTGTCGCCAACCGATCTTGCCGACTATATCGACAGCACGCTCAACGATACGCTGAAGCGAGTTCCGGGTGTCGGCGATACTACGCTTTTCGGTGCGCGCTATGCCATGCGCATCTGGGTCGATCCGGATAAGCTCGTCAAATATCAGCTGATGACCTCGGACGTCGTTTCCGCGATCGAGGCGCAAAACGTGCAGGTCTCATCCGGCCAATTGGGTGGACTGCCGCAGCTTGGCGGCCAGCAGCTCAATGCGACTGTCACGGCCGGCAGTCGCTTCCAGACGCCGGAGGAGTTCGAAAACATCATCCTCAAGAGCCAGCCTGATGGCTCCCTGGTGCGCGTCAATGACGTCGCCACCGTGCAATTGGGTGCCGACAGCTACATCACATCAGGCGTGTACAACGGCATGCCGGCGGCCGGTCTTGGCATCAGCCTCGCGACCGATGCAAATGCCATCGACACGGCGGCCAGAGTTCAGTCGACGATCGACGGCCTGCGCAGCACCCTGCCGCCGAACGTCGAGATCGTCTATCCCTATGACACGACGCCGTTCGTGAAGCTGTCGATCGAGGACGTGGTCAAGACGCTATTCGAAGCCATCGTGCTCGTCTTCATCGTCATGTTCGTCTTCCTGCAGAACATCCGAGCCACGCTGATCCCGACGCTTGCGGTCCCGGTCGTGCTGCTCGGCACCTTCGGCGTGCTGGCGATGTTCGGCTATTCCATCAACACCTTGACCATGTTCGGCATGGTGCTGGCGATCGGTCTTCTGGTCGACGACGCCATCGTCGTCGTCGAAAACGTCGAGCGCGTGATGGAGGAGGAGGGATTGTCGCCGCGCGAGGCGACAATCAAGTCGATGCAGGAAATCACCGGCGCCCTGATCGGCATCGCCACCGTGCTGTCGGCCGTGTTCATCCCGATGGCCTTCTTCTCCGGTTCGGTCGGTGTCATCTACCGGCAGTTCTCGGTGACGATCGTCTCGGCGATGGTGCTGTCCGTCATCGTCGC
>JUHI01000023.1 GCA_000799755.1 Martinezella tropici | reverse complement strand
CTAAACCGCATCGCGGTTTATGCGTCTCAAAAAATCTTCTCTGATCACACGCGATAAACCCAAAAGGTTTACGCTCAAACGGCCAAGCCGTGTTACAATAGGCCGCTCCAAGCGGCCTTTGTCGCTTCTGAAAGCAAGCAATTATCCCCTTGGCCACCCGAAACAACGGTCCAAGGGTACTCGCGATAAACCCAGAGGGTTTACGCAAGCGCGACAAACCCAAAGGGTTTGCGCTGACGCGATAAACCGCAACGCGGTTTGCGCTGGTGACGCGGGGTGGAGCAGCCCGGTAGCTCGTCAGGCTCATAACCTGAAGGCCGCAGGTTCAAATCCTGCCCCCGCAACCAAGTCTACCTCCCATAAATACAGCCTGATCGCCCGCGCGAAAACTTCATCCTCGATCGCGATGATAGCTCAATAATCCCAAAGCCCAAGACTCCCGCCTATGGACAACCATCCATGGTAACAAAACACCCATCCGAGCCGCAGCTTACGTGTGTTTGGTTCGGAGACTTTGGCGTTTCCTGCCCCGCGGTCATCGTGGGCTGTCCGCATCACGCGCTTCCCTGAAATAACGCAATGCTCCCGCAATCCACTCTGTCGACCATCCGGGCCATCTCGGAAACCAAAGGCGGATGGTTATGCAGTTTTCCTTTCTCGTGGCCTGCATCATGGCGGCCGGCGGCGCTTGTCTTTCCACGGCCGAACTCGGCCCGGAGCGGGACAATCGGCACGCCATTCTTGTTCAAGACAGATATGACCCATGCACCGACGGTCGCGTCAGTGATGGCCGCCCGCGAAGTTGCGAGGAACTGCGGCGAGCCTTGCGGCATGATCGCTGGCGCGGCTGGCCGAATGAGGAATACAGCCACGCCCGGCGACCCTCTATCAATCCGTGCACGGACGGTCGTTTCAGCGATGGCCGGCCTCGGTCTTGCCGGGAGCTCTTGGACTGGCTGGACTCGCAATGAAGACGATCCTCTCGCTGTCGTCCTGGCCTCTTATATTCTTCTCGGGCCTGCTTCTCACTTGCTTCGCCTTCGCGAGCGAACGGCCCATGCTCGGCTTCGCGCTCGTCTATGCTGGCGAGGTGTTGCTGCTGTTGCTGCTCGAGCGCCATATTCCCTATGAGCGGCGCTGGCTGCTCCCCGATGGCGAGACGGCAAACAGTATCGCCCATACGCTGCTGACCAAGGGGCTGGTGCAGCTGCTTGCGCTGCTCGGAGCGATTTTCCCGATGCTGGCGGCGATGGTGCTGCAGCCGCTTGCCGGCGCCCGGTTCGATCTGTGGCCGGCGGCATTGCCCATGTTCTTGCAGGTGGCGATGGCCGTGGTCATCGCGGAACTCGGTCTCTACTGGTCGCACCGGATCGCGCACGAGCGGCTGTTCTTCTGGCGCTTCCACGCGCTGCATCACAGCGTCGTCAGGCTCTGGGTCATCAACACGGGCCGGTTCCATATTGCCGATTCGCTGTTCAAGGTGGCACTCAGCCAGATCCCGCTTTATCTCATGGGCGCGCCACTACAGGTTTTCTGGTGGCTTGGCGCCGTCACGGCATTCATGGGCATCCTCACCCATTGCAACGTCGATATGCGAACCGGCGTCTTCGACTACATCTTCAGCACGCCGCGCCTGCATCGCTGGCATCACTCCAAGGATATTCGCGAGGGCAATACGAACTACGGCGAGAACGTCGTGGTCTTCGACCTGCTATTCGGCACCTACTTCAATCCAGACCGGCCGTCCTCGACCGATATCGGCATTCGCGGTGAGATCGCCAAGGGGTTTCTCGGGCAGTTGGCGCAGCCTTTCAGCAAGGAAGGCGTCCGCCAAATCCTTGGCCGTTCAACAAAAAATGGCTGATGCCGCAAAGCGCAATGCTGCCGTAATCCATGAAACGTACCTCTGCCTGCGATCTTCCTCCAGTTGCAAAGGACGCGCCTGATGTCAGCCACCCGCATGAAGCGGCTCCCTGTCGGGATTGCCGTGCTCACAGTCCTGTTGATCCTGTCGGCCTGCGCCTCGCAGATCATGAAGAGCTATATTGGAGCGCCGATCAGCAGCGTGATGCTCGATTACGGTCCGCCTGATAATGTCTATGACCTGCGCCCGGGCGAGCGCGCCTATCAATGGCGCAAGCAGAAAACGCAAGTTGTGCCTGGCCAATCCAGCGGCGAGATCAAGGAAACGCGCCGCGGCAAGCGCTACGAGGTCACGGAGACGCCCGGCTATGTCGAACACACGGAATGCTTCTACACCTTCTATACCAGAAGCTCCGGTTCCGATTGGTTCGTGACCAGCTTCCGCCAGCCCTCGCTCGAATGCGAATGATCTCTCCAATTGTGGGATTCCAGCCGATGAAACGCAGTCTAATGATGATGATTGCAGCCGCAGGCCTGTCTTTCGCGGCGGCCATTCCCTCGCATGCCCAGGAGAAATTGGGCCAGGGCGCCGGCCTTATTCGTGTCGTTGGCGAGGGACAGACCATCCGCAGCCCGGATCTTGCCGTTGTGCGTCTGACTGTATTGCGTCAGGCAGCCGAGGCGAGCCCGGCGGTTTCGGCCTCCACCGAGGCGACCCGCAAGCTTATCGATGCGTTGGTTGCCATGGGGATCGACAGAGACGACATGCAAAGCGCGGATTTCCAGATTTCGCCCCGTTTCGACTACACGGCCAAGCCGGATGGCACGCCGCCATCCTCCACCATTATCGGCTATGATGCCCGGAACACGCTGATGGTGCGTGTCCGCAAGGTCGCCGAGGTCGGCAAGGTCCTCGACGTCGCCTTGAAGAATGGCGTCAACGAGGGCGGCTCCGTCGATTTCCTGGTGGAAGATGTTGCAGGTGCGGTCGATGAGGCGCGCAGGAATGCCATTGCGGCGGCGATGAAAAGCGCAAGCGCGGTTGCCGAAGCCTCCGGCCTGAAGCTTGGATCGATCGTCGCGGTCGAAGATCAGCCGGCGGCGACCGTCTTTCCCTATGCATCGACCGAGGCGAGATTGCGCGCTGCAAGTTCGGACGGCGGCGTGCCGATCGTGTCAGGCAAGAATGTCATCACGGCACGCGTTGCAGTGTCCTATCTGACCGTAAGATGAGGGGGAATCATGAGAAAGGCGAGCTTGCTTGCTGTTGCGGTCTTCGTTGCTGCTCCGGCTGCTGCGAATGCGGAGACGATCTGCACGATCGTGGAAGATGTAGAAAGCGGCAAGGCGCTCGTGAGGGAGGGCGATTGCGACCGCACGCTTTCTCCCGCCTCGACGTTCAAGCTCGCTCTCAGCCTCATGGGCTATGACGCGCACATACTGACCGATGAGGCCAAACCTGTCTGGCCCTATGTCAAAGGCTATTCGGATTGGTCGACGACATGGGAACATGAGGCGACGCCACGCCTCTGGATGGAGAAATCCATCGTCTGGTATTCCCAGCGTCTGACGGAAGCGCTCGGAGCCCAGAAATTTCAGGCCTATGTCCGGAAATTCGACTATGGCAATCGCGATGTGTCGGGCAATCCCGGCAAGCATGATGGCCTGACGCATGCCTGGCTCGGTTCGTCGTTAAAGATTTCGCCGGTCGAACAGCTCGTATTTCTCCGCAAGCTGGTCCGCCACGAGCTTGGCGTCAGCGCGCAGGCCTATGAGATGACGGCAAAGATAGCCGACTATGGAGCGCAGCCCTCGGGCTGGCATGTCTTCGGCAAGACCGGCGCCATGCCGGCGTCCAAAGCCGGAGCGCGACCAGACCGCAACCGAATGTATGGCTGGTTCGTCGGCTGGGCCGTCAAGGGAGATCGCAGGGTCGTTTTTGCGCGTCTCACCGGTGAAGAGCGGAGGATACCGGGCTCAGCCGGCGGAAGGACGCGCGACACCGTTTTCACGCATCTGTTTTCCAGACCGGGCAGTCTCTGATCGGTAGGGATACCTGGGCAGAAGCCCGAAGATCAATCCTCATCCCCGTCCTTGAACTCGCCCCATCGCCACCGCCATGGGGCGTTGCTTTTCCACCGGGCGACGAAAATCAGCACTGCGGTCGGGACGGCGATCGCCGCCACATAGGCAGCCGGATAGCTCCTTGCATAGGGCGTGGCAACGGAAATGGCGGCAGCCAGCACGAGCGCATAGATCGCGATCGCCACCCATCCCTGCCAGCGACATGGCAGGCCTGCGCCATAGCCATAGGCCTTCACGCGGAACCAGGGTATTTTCGTTCTCATTCGGCCGCATCCTTCATCCGCTCGGCTTCCGATCGACCCGCTTTCCTGTTCAACATTGTCCGGCAATTCTCGATCAGCGACAAGGCCACGGGCACGAAGATGAGCGTCAGCGCCGTCGATGAGACGAGGCCGCCGATCACGGCATGAGCCATCGACGCGCGCTCCTGGCCACCCTCGCCGAAGCCGAGCGCGAGCGGCATCATGCCGATGATCATCGCCGACGTGGTCATGATGATCGGCCGGAAGCGGACAATGCCGGCATCGATCAGGCTTTGCCGCATGCTCGCGCCGTCTCGCCGCCGCTTGTTGGCATGATCCACAAGCAGGATGGCATTTTTGGTGACGAGGCCCATCAGCATGATGAAGCCGATGACCGAGAAGATGTTGATCGTCGATCCCGTCACGAGAAGACCGACAAGCACGCCGCTGATGGAAAGCGGCAGGCTGGTCATGATCGCGACAGGCTGCACGAAGGAGCCGAATTGCGAGGCGAGGATGAGGTAGATGAACACGATCGCCAGTATCAGCGCCTGCAGCGCATAGCCGAAGCTTTCGGCCATGTCGTCGGCCTCGCCGCCGATTGTCATGCGATAGCCCGGCGGCACGGCCTCTGCGGCAATCAAGGTCCGGATATCGCTTACGACCTGGCCGAGAGGACGGCCGCTCAGGTTTGCGGAGAGACGAACCTCGCGGTCTCCGTCACGCCGGGTAATCGTCTTAGGCGCCAGGGTCTCCGTGATATCGGCCACCTGGGACAGCGGCACGGTGGCCGCGGGGCCGGTTGCGCCCTTGCGATCGACGGGGATCGGAATTTGCGCGAGGTCTTCGATCGTCCGGCGTCCGGTTTCCGGCAGCCGGATGGCGACGTAGCGCGATTCGTCGCCGCCATGGGCCCAGCTGGTCAGCTTCTCGCCGGCGACAAGCGGCCTGAGGTTGCGCTCGATGGTCGCCGTCGAGATGCCAAGGTCGGCCGCCTCGTCCGCACGCAATCGCACCATCAGCATCGGCCTCTTCTTGTCGGCGGAGGATTCGAGGTCGATGATCCCCGCGACCTTGCCGAGCTTGGCCATCATGTCGCGCGATATTTCCTCCAGCACGTTCAGATCCCCGCCGAGGATCGATATCTGGATTGTCTTGGCCTGAGCCCCGGAACCTTCGCCGGGCTGGCCGACCTCGATCCTTGTGCCGGCGACGGGGCTCAGCGCCTCCCGCAGCTTCGGCGCGATCGTCACCGAGCTCATCGTTCTCCGGTCTGCCGGCACCATCGAAGCGGCAATTCTCGCCTCGTTGGTGTTGGCGCTGTCGCCGCTGTTTACCGTGGAATAGAGATCCTCGATATCGGGATATTGCCGCAGGATTGTCTCGGCCTGCCGGATCTTGGCGGCGGTGTAGTCGACTGACGATCCTTCCGGCAGGGTGAGACCGACCGCAATCATGCCCTGATCGGACTTCGGCACGAATTCCATGCCGATCCGCGGAATGAGGCAGAGGCTCCCGATAAACAGGGCGACGACGCAGAAGGATGTTATGGCGCGATGACCAAGGCACCAGCCGACTAGGCTGCCATAGCGATGCGCGACCCGCTCGAAAGCCCTGTCGAACCGGTCGAGCAGGACTTGCAGCCGCCCCTTGCGTCGCTGGGTCGGCCGATCCGCCCAGACGCTCGAAAGCATCGGATCGAGCGTGAAGGATACGAAGAGCGAAATCAGGACGGCAACGGAGACGGTCACGCCGAACTGCAGGAAGAACCGGCCGATCACACCACCCATGAAGGCGACGGGAAGGAAGACCGCGACGATGGAAAAGGTAGTTGCCAGCACCGCAAGCCCGATTTCCGTGGTGCCATCAAGTGCGGCCTGCCGGCGATCCTTCCCCATGGCCGCGTGACGGCTGATGTTTTCGCGCACGACAATGGCGTCGTCGATCAGGATACCGATGCAGATCGACAGCGCCAGCATGGTCATCAGATTGAGGCTGAAGCCGAGGACGGCGATTGCGGCGAAAGTGCCGATCACTGCCACGGGCAGGGTCAGCGCCGTGATGATGGTCGAGCGCCAGGAATTGAGAAACAGCAGGACAATGACGATCGTCAGCGCGCCGCCTTCGACAATGGTGCGTTGCACATCGCCGATCTGGCCGACGATCGTGCGGGAACTGTCCTGTGAAACGACGATGCCGATATCCCGCAGCGCATCATCCTGCCGGAGCTTAGCCAGCTCTCGTTCGACGCCTTTGGCGACCTCGACCGTATTGGCGCCTTCCAGCTTGTTGATGTCGAGGCCGAGCGCAGGCTTGCCGTTGAACCATGCCCGGCTTTTCGGATCGGCGCCCGCTTGCGTCACATCGGCGACTTCCGAGAGGCGGATGGCGCGTCCGGCGCTATCCTGGGCGATGACGATGTCGGCGAATTCCCTGACGCTGCCCGGCTGAACGCTGACGGTGATGCTGCGCTCACGTGTCGGGGAGACGACGGAGCCGATGGCGCTGTCACGCGTTGCCCGTTGGATGGCCTCGATCAGGGTCGGTATCGGGATGCCGAAGGATTGCAGCTTCACCGGGTCGGGCTGGATGCGCACCTGTTCTTCGCTGTCGCCGACCAGCGTCACCTGCCCGACGCCGGGTACACGCCGCAGCCGCGGCACGATCGTCGTATCTGCAATCTGCGTCATCCGGCTGATGGAGATGTCGGCGGAGAAGGCGGCCAGTGACATGATCGGCGCGTCCTGCGGATTGAAGCGCGTCACCAGCGGCCGGTCCGCGCCATCGGGAAGCGCGTCCTGCAACCGCGAGATACGGTCGCGCACCTCGTCTGCTGCCGCTCTCGATGGAGTTTCGAGGGTAAACTCGGCTATGACGAGTGAATTTCCCGTCGAGGATTGCGAGGAGATCTTCTTGATGCCGGAGATCGCGCCGATGCTTTCCTCGATCGGGCGGCTGACCTGCTGCTCGACGGCGAGCGCCGAGGCGCCGTCGTAATTGGTCGAGACGACGACGGTCGGCAGATCCACCGAGGGCAGAAGGTCGACGGGCAGCCGCGACCAGGAAACGATTCCAAGCACGACGATTGCCACCATCATCATGGTGGCGAAAACTGGTTGCTGAATGGAAATGCGGGCAAGAAACATGTGGAACCCTCAGCGCCCGGCTATCTTGACCGGAGTGCCGGTTGCAACCTCCTTGAGGGGGACGGTGATGATGAGGTCGCCGTCGTTCAAGCCGCTGCGCACCTCGACGAGATCCTCTCCGATCCTGGCATTGCCGAGCACGATGGGCTGCCGGCGCACCGCGCCATCCGTGATGGTGCGGATGAAGCTGTCCTCGCCCTCCTTGCTGATGGCGGCCGTAGGAACGGCAAGGATGTTTTCGTGGTTTTCGATCTGGAGCGTGCCGTGGCCGAACATACCGCCGCGAAGGCCTGCTGCGGTCTGCTCGAGCCGCAGATAGACCTGCAGCGAGCGCGAGCCGTCTATGGTCGCGGGGCTGATCCGGTCGAGCCGGGCGGTGAAGGACTTTGCCGGCAGGCCCTCGATCTCGATATTGGCCACCTGTCCGATCGAGAGCCCGGCGCTCTCCTGCGGGGGCAGAAGGGTGACAAGATCCAGCCTGGATATATCGACGATCTCGAACAGTTCCGTGTTGATCGAGACGGCTTGGCCGGGATTGATCTTGCGGCTGTTGACGATGCCGTCGAACGGCGCAGTGACGACCGCGTCGTCGAGCGCGCGCTGTGCTTCGGCTTCCTGCGCCTGCAGCGCACGCAACTCCGCCTTCTGCACCGCAACGTCGGTCTCGACTTCGGTCAGCTTTGCCTGCGCGACCCCTCCGCTCGCCGCAAGGCTGCGCGTGCGCTCCAGATCCTTTTGCGCCCGCAGAAGCGTTGCGGCCTTGGCTTCGGTGGTTGCCACCAGCCTGTTGAGGGTCAGCGTCAGCGTTTCCGTATCGAAGCGCGCGATGACGTCGCCCGCGCGCACGGCGATCCCGACATCGGTCTCGACGGAGGCAACCGTCCCGGACAGTCTCGCGGTGAGGGTCACGCGTCGAGCCGGCTGGATGAAACCGTTGATGCGAATCTCCCGGCTGTAGCTGCGGCGGCGGACCGTCATCACCTCCAGAGGGGCGACTTCGACCGTCTTGATGCTGGCGGTCTGCCCAAGGGCGACCGGCGCATCGCGCGCGTCGTTGCGTGCATCGTTTCTGGCCGGAGCGATCACGACGCCTGCAACTCCCAGCGCGGCGAGCGCCAGGGCAATGGTTATTTTCGTGACAAAGCTCATCATGGCACCGGATATCAGCGTTCATTTCATGATAGAGAGCGACGAAAGGACTGGTTCGGGGTTGGATCAGCCATCCTCCGCCGCTCTCCTTCAGGCACGCCTTGGCTTGAACGGCGTGCCCGATCTGTGCAAATCGGCAATCAGAAGCGGTAGTTCAGGCCGGCCTTGATGACGTGGTCACGCAGATCGGTCTTTGACTTGCCGCTCGACGATGTCGTCGATACGTCGTTGGTCATGACGTAGTTGTATTCGATCTTGGCCGACAGCCCGCCGCCGAAGCCCTGTTCGACACCGCCGCCGACGAGATAGCCCTGCTTCCAGCCGCCCGAAGTGGAAACCCCCTTGCCGCCTTCGAACTTCGTCATCGTCAGACCCGCCGTGCCGTAGACGAGCGTACGGTCGAAGGTCAGGCCGGCCTTCGCCTTGGCGGCGCCGCGGAAGCGTTCTTCCACCTTGCCGTTCGGCACGCTGATCTCGTTGTTGCCGAGATAGGAACCTTCCAGTTCGGCACCGACGATGCCAGGCCCCACCTGGAAATTGTAGCCGGCTTGCACACCGCCGGTCAGACCCTTGCCGCTGGCGAAGGGGTTGAACTTCGGCGAGGCGATACCGCCATGGGCACCGAAATAGGCGCCGCTCCACTGAAAGGCCCGCGGGCTGTCATAAGCGGCATCCGGGGCCTGATAGGTCGTGAGGTCGGCGGCAGAGGCATTGGTCGCGGCCGTCATGGCCAGAGCCGCGAACAGGAAAGATTTTGCGCTGAGCGACATTGCTAACTCCATACGAAACCCATGCGCCATCCCTCGGCGCTCGCAAGGTCTCTGTTTGCGTTGGAGAACCGGACATCGGTTCCTGCTGCTCTCCGATGCCGTCCGTCTTGGGGAACGGATCGTCTTCAGGAGATGAGGTTATTTTGCCGGTGAGAATTGCGGGTACATTGCAGGATTTGAAAATATTGAAAAATTATCAAGTATTTTTATACAGTTGAGCGGAATTTTTTAACTATTTTTTAAGGATGGAGCGGCTGCCAGTCTTTGGGTTGGCAGTCAGCCCGGAAAGCACAAGCGGAAACACGCGCCGCCCTGCGGGTTGTCGGAGACGACGACGTGGCCGCCGTGCCTCTGCATGATCTCCTTCACGAGATTGAGCCCGAGGCCGGCTCCATGCTCGTGCGGATGAAGGCGATGGAAGGGTTCGAAGATCCGGTCGCGTTCGGCAGCCGGTATGCCCGGCCCTTCGTCCGTCACCTCGATAACGGCGCTTCGATCGATCCTGATCGTGATGTTTCCCTTGCCGCCCGCATGCTCGATCGCGTTCTGCACGATGTTGAAGACGACGCGCTGCAGTGCGCCAGCGTCTCCCTGTATGACCAGGTGATCGAGCCCTGTCTCCAAAGAGAGTTCATAACCCTGCGCGATCGCCAGTGGCGCCATGTCCGCGGCGACGTTGCGGCAGATTTCGACGAGATCGATGGATGCAAAGTGCGTATTGCCGACATCAAGGCGCTGCAGGTCGAGTAGTTGTTCGGCAAGCGCCGCGATGCGGCCCGCATCGGAGAGAAGACGGTTGCGGATCGGCCCATCCACAATCGTTTCGACGCGCGTCTGCAGGATGGCGACGGGGGTGCGCAGCTCGTGCGCCGCGTCGAGGATGAATCGCTGATGGCGTTCATGCCCTTCATCGAGGCGCTGCAGGGCACCGTTGATCGCGTTGACGAGTGGCATGACTTCTCGGGGAATGCCGACCTCCGGCAACCTGTAGCCGCGCCGATCGATATCGATGGCTTCCGCTTCCTTCGCGATCGTGGAGAGGCGGGAAAATGCTCTGCTGACGATCCATGGAATGACGATGATCGTGACGATGACCAAGAGGACAAGGATCGGCACCATCAACAGGTTCGAGAGAAGCAGGATGGCATATGTCATGCTGAATACGTCGCCCTTGCCAAGCACGACGAAATCGCCGGCGGGACCGGACGCACGACGAATGACGGCAAGATAGGTGAAGGGTGCCTGCGTATCCCGGATATCGGCATAGGTCAGCCGATCAAGGTACTGCCCCATATCCGCATAGACTGGAGGAACATTGCCGGTCTGAACGATCTCGCCCTTGTCGCTACGGGCGATGAACCAGAAGTCGGCGGAACGTTGCCTGAGTTTGGCGAGTTCATCCGTCTCGTCGAGAACGAGGTGGCCATCCGCCTTGCGCTCGATCGCACGCGCCGCGACATCCGCGAATTCTGGATCGGAAAGAACGATGCCGTCCCCCGCCTGTATCAGATAGGCAACGAAGGCGACGCTGAACAGGAAGAGAATGCCAACCTGGAAGAGTAGAAGCTGGGCAATCAGCCGGCGCTTCAGCGAACGGGATTTGAGACTTTTCATGCGATCGGCCTCAGGAGATAGCCAACGCCGCGAATGCCATGGATTTCGATACCGGCCCGAGCGTCGGCCAATTTCTTGCGAAGCCGCGATACGTGCGAATCGAGCGCATTGGACTGGATCTCGTCGTCGAAGGCGTAGACCGCTTCTTCCAGCGCCGCCCGCAGAACGGTTCTGCCCTGGCGGCGGATCAGCGTTTCCAGCACCAGGAGTTCGCGTCGCGGCAGATCGAGCACCTTGCCATCGACCCGCGCTTCCCTGTCGTCGAGGTTGAATTCCAGCCTGCCGAGCTTCGCAATCATCGAGGCAACGGTTGCCGGCCGGCGCATCAGCGCGCGGATGCGCGCCAGAAGCTCTTCCAGCGCGAATGGCTTGGCGAGATAGTCGTCGGCGCCGAAATCCAGCCCCTTGACGCGATCGGCAACGGAGCCGCGGGCGGTGAGCACGATGACGGGCGTCGTCGCGCCGATCGCGCGCAAATCGCGGATAAGCTCCAGCCCGTCGCCATCTGGCAGCTGTCGGTCGAGCACGATCATGTCATGCACTTGGTCGGCGATCGCGCCTCTCGCAAAGTCGAGGTTCCGGGCGTGATCGACGATGATGTCGTATTGATGCAGGGCGGTCGCAAGCACATCGGCCATCTGCGGCTCGTCCTCTACAAGCAAGAGGCGCATTTTCACCCTCCATGAAGCGAAATAGTGTTGTCCAGACATAGCGATGAACATTACGGCATCATTGCGCGTAATCAGGCGCATGCCGCATCATCGGCCTCTCGTGCGTTTTCGGTCAGTCGGTCCGGATGCATTCGAGCCAGGCCGCACTGACGGCTGCCGCCAGCGACAACAGGAAGATCAGCAGGATGCAAGTCGTCCGGAACGAGGTCAGACCGATCGCGGCGCCCGTCAGTATATATTCGATCGGCAGAAACAGCAGTACGACCGAATAGGAAAGACCCATCACAAAGGGCCGGCTGTCGCGCGGAGCCTTCATCTGCAGGATCGCGACAAAGGCGGGCGAGAGCCAGCCATTCGCCAATCCGGCGACGAGGCCGGCAATCATCATCGTCAGCGGCGAAATCTGCATCCACAAGATGCACATCGAGAGCGCCAGGCCAAGAAGGGCTCTGGAAACGATGATCGCCGGCGCTGGCATGGCGTGGCGGGACGCCAGGTGCAGGTTCATCATGACGGTACCTGTCGCGGACGCCGCAATGAAGAGCCCGAGCCACGCCACCGAAGCACCCTCGAGCCGCAAGGCGACCGGCACGAGGAAGACCTGCAGCACGATGAAGAAACCGAGTGCTGCGCTTGCCCAAAGCGTGAATGACAGCGACACGGCGGCAGCGCGGAGCCGCGCGCCGGCGTCGACGATATCGCCAAGTCTCGGCGCCGGACCCAGACGAAACCGCGGCAGGCTGAAAGACAGGAGTATCATTGCGGCGAAGTTGCCGACGACGATCCACCAGGCCGCGTCCTTCGGGCCTATGACGGCGATGATGAAGGCGCTGGCCGCCGATGCCGTCAGCAGCACAATCCCGTCGATTGCGTCATCGATGGAATTGGCCGCGGTCGAGGACAGTCTTGAAAGGCGGGCGATTTCCGGGGTCTTCGCTTCAGTGGCAACGGTCGCCGGCCCATCGAGGATGGAGCCGATGAAGCCGAGAAGGAGAAAGGTGCCCGGGCGCAGGAAATCCGCCATGTAAAGCACCGCAATCAGCAACGACGTCAGCATCCCGATCTTCGCGGAGATGAGCGCGGTGTAGCGTGTGCCGAGCATCTCGGCCACGTAGCCGCCGAAGATCATGCCGATCAAAATCACGATACCGTTGACGAAGGCCATCAGTGCCATGCAAATGACGCTGCCGGTGAGATCGTACATGATCCAGGGATAAAGCACAGTCGCGAAGGCATGGCTGCAGTTCAGGGCGAAATTGCTCAGTTGAAGGCCGACGAAAGGCCAGCGCGTGCTGCGTTGAAGATGTTGAAACACGGTTCTTTCCCGACGATCGTTTGTGTCGTCAGGTTCAGCGCTCTGCCTTGCGGTAACATTACGGGATCGAAAATTTCTGCAGGCGCCAGAGGCGGGAGCTTCATCAAGGCTGGGGACCAGCGTGGTCAAACTGCTTTGGCGACCGCAGCCAGTGAAGTATCCGTACGAAGATCTATGGTCAGGCGCGCGCCTCCCGTGCTGCCGGCATCGGCAGTTATGCGACCGCCATGCAGTTCCACGATCTGCCGGACGAGGTGCAGGCCGAGGCCTGTCCCGCGCGAACGCGGCCGCAGCCGGTAGAATGGCTCGAAGATCCGCTCGCGCTCTTCGGGTGGTATCCCCGGCCCCTCGTCGCTTATCTCCACCAGCCCCGGTGATATGCGGACACCGATCGTTCCCCGCCCGCCGCCGTGATCGATGGCGTTCTGGATGAGGCTCGTCACGGCGCGCTCCAGCGCCGCTTCATCGCCCTGAACGGGAATGTCGGGACCGGAATGGGTCAGATCGAGCTCGTAGCCGGCCGGAAAGGCAAGCGGCGCCATATCGCTGACAACGCGCCGGGCAAGCGTCAGCAGCGAGACCGGGCGGAACTCGACCTTGTCTCGTTGAAGCCGCTCTATATCCAGCAACTGTTCGGTCAGCGTCGTCAACCGCGCGACGTCGGCCACCAGCTGCACGCGTTCCGGCGTATGCGGCAGGGCGGCGACGCGGGTGCCGAGAATGGCGATGGGCGTCCTGAGTTCATGGGCGGCATCCGCCAGGAAACGCTGATGCCGCTCGTAGCCGTCGTCAAGCCGGCGAAGGGCTTCGTTGACGGCGCGAATGAGCGAGGCGATCTCGGGTGGCGTGCCCGCGGTTTCCAGTCGCACGCCCCGCTGGCCGATATCGATCAGGGCCGCCTGTTTTTCCGCCTTGGCAATGCCGGCGACCGCGCCGCGCACCACCAGCGGCGTTGCGAGCAGAATGCCCAGAGCGATGACGATCATGATCGGCAGCCCGACCTTGAGGAAGACCAGCAGCAATCCCAGCGCGACGATTGCCGGCGGCGCCCTGCTTTCGGTGCCTGTCATGACCTGCATTTCGCCCGCTGGTGTATAGACCGTGCGCATGCGCGCTTCCGGCCGATCCATCGCCAGGCCGTCGACCGTCGAGCCGAAGCGGGCCTGCCCGATGCCGAAAAGCGTCTCGCTGATACGGGTGAAGATCGCCGGCACCGGACCTTCCGAAATCTGCAATCCCTTGATATCGCGAATGATGAACCAGAGGCCTGGTTCGGCCGCTCGCAGCGATGTCAGCTCCGGCGTATCGCGCAGCTGCAATTGGCCGGTCGCGTCGCGCTGGATGGCATGCTGCAGCGCTTCGATGGTCCGATCCGTCGAGCGGAAGGCGAAGAGGTCGCCCTTGATAAACAAGATGCCGAGAACGAGGAGGAGTATCAGGCTCTGAAGGACGAGCAGCCGACGAATCAACTGCCATTTGAGTGAACGGCCGGCCGGCTCCTTCATACCCGCTCCATCAGCATGTAGCCGACCCCGCGCACGCCATTGATGGTGACGCCGGCATCCGCTTCGGCGAGCTTGCGGCGCAGTCTCGAGATATGGCTGTCGAGTGTGTTGGACTGAACCTCGTCGCTCATTGCGAAGACCGCTTCCATGAGGATTTCGCGCGGCACCATCCGGCCGGCGCGGCGCATCAGCGCCTCCAGTACCAACAGCTCGCGCCGCGGCAGATCGAAACGCATGCCCTCCACCCTCGCTTCGCGGTGATCGAGATCGAGCGTCATGCGGCCGAGCCGTACGGTCAACGGGCTCAAGTGATCGGGTCGCCGCATGACGGCGCGCAGACGCGCCAGAAGTTCCTCGAAGGCGAAGGGCTTCGCCAGGTAATCATCGGCGCCGCCATCCAGGCCGGCGACACGCTCGGCAAGCCGTCCGCGCGCCGTCAGCACGATCACCGGTATGCTCGATTTGTGCCGGCGTATCTGCGGAATGAGCGTGAGCCCGTCGCCCTCCGGAAGCCCGCGATCGAGGATGATCGCATCGTAGGTGCCCGCCACGATCATCTCCATGGCCGCCGCCATGCCATCGGCATGATCGGCGATCATGTCGTGCCGTCGCAGAGCCGACTGCAAGGCCAGCGCCATCTCCGGCTCGTCCTCTATTACCAGGAGCCGCATCGCTCGTTCCCCGTCATCCGTTGCCGACTGTCTCGTGCGCGCGCCACATTGCGGCAACATGACGTTTCCTGGCAATGCTGACGTCAAGCCATCCGATCAAACCCTTGCGGGAAACAAACAACCAAAAAGGGTAGATCGATACGATGAGAGACAGCCTGCTTTTTCTGCGCCATTGGGCAACCGCACCGCTTCGCACCGCAGCCCTTACGCCTTCTGGCGCGGCGCTGGCGAGGATCATGACGCAAGATATTACGCCGGCGACCGGCGCGGTCATCGAGCTTGGCCCCGGCACGGGAGTCTTCACCCACGCCCTGCGCAACCGTGGTGTCGCGGAGCCCGATATCACGCTGGTCGAGCTCAATCCGGATTTTGCGGCCCTGCTCAAGCGGCGATTTCCGCAGGCGCGCGTGTTGCAGATGAGCGCGGCCGATATTCCGGAGGTGCCGATGCTGCGCGAAGGGAGCGTCGGCGCGGTGCTGAGCGGACTTGGCCTTCCGTCGATGCCGACGCGGCGTGTGGTGAAGATCATGCAAGGCGCGTTTCGCTGTCTGGTACCGGAAGGCGGTTTCTACCAGTTCACCTACGGGCCGCGCTGCCCCGTGCCGGATGATGTCCTGAATTTTCTCGGCCTGCAGGCGGAGAGAATAGGCGGGACCGTTTTCAACCTGCCGCCGGCCTCCGTCTACCGGATCACCCGCGCACCCGTCTGGCCGAACGATATACTGGAGCGAAGGATGACTGGCGGCGCCGCGCGCCGCGTGTCCGGTGTTGTCAACGATTGATCCGGTGCTCCGGCCGTGCTGAAGCCTATTCGCAGCGCTTGCCGCTAGTACGATCGAAGAGGTGCAGCGCACTGGCGTCGAAACCGAGCTTCAAGGTCTGCCCCTCGGCGATCACGGTGCGCGGCGGCAGGCAGGCCATCAGCCGCTGCGAGCCAGCCTGTGCCGTCACGATCAGTTCGGGACCGGTCAGTTCCGCGACTTCGCAGACGGCCTCGAGCTTGCCGTCTTCATCGAGACGCAGCGTTTCAGGCCGGATGCCGACAACCAGCTCCTGTCCCTGTTTGATCTCGGTTTTCGTCGCCGGCATCGGCAGCGTGATCGATGTTCCATCGATGCGCAGCGAACCCTGATCGGCGGTTGCGTTCAGCAGGTTCATCGGCGGCGCGCCGACGAAGGTCGCGACATAGAGCGTTGCCGGATGATTGTAGATTTCGTCCGGCGTGCCGAGCTGCTCGATACGGCCGTCCCGCATCACGGCGATGCGGGTTGCGAGTGTCATCGCTTCGATCTGGTCATGCGTCACATAGACGACCGTGGTCTTAAGCATCTGGTGCAGGCGCTTCAGCTCGGTGCGCATCTCCATGCGCAGCTTGGCGTCGAGGTTGGAGAGCGGCTCGTCGAACAGGAAGACTTCCGGCTTGCGCACCAGGGCACGGCCGATCGCCACGCGCTGACGCTGGCCGCCGGAGAGCTGGCTCGGCTTGCGTTCCAGCAGCGGCTCGATCTGCAAAAGCTTTGCCGCCTCGCGTACCGCCTTGTCGCGCTCGGCGGCGGGCACCTTGCGCATTTCCAGGCCGAAGCCGATGTTGCGGTGGACCGACAGATTTGGATAGAGCGCATAGGACTGGAACACCATGGCGATGTCCCGGTCCTTCGGATGCACGCCAAGCACGGAGCGATCGCCAATACGGATATCCCCGCTCGTCGCCTCGGCAAGCCCGGCGATGATGTTCAGAAGCGTGGACTTGCCGCAGCCCGAGGAGCCGAGCAGCACCAGGAATTCGCCGCTTTCAAGGGAAATATCGATGCCTTTCAGCGTCTCTACTTCGCCGTAGCTCTTGCGGATGTTCTGGATTTCGAGCGCGCTCATTGAACGGCCTCCTCGGATGCTTGGGCCGGGCCGTAGCTGCGCGGCAGAGTGGAAATGGCGCGGGAGGCGACCGCGGTCCCCGCCGAAAGGCAGGCCACAGGCGGCTCGCCGCGGGCAAGGGCGGCCAGGAAGCCGGCATTGAAGACATCGCCAGCGCCGATCGTATCGACGACCGTGACACGCGGCGCCGCGGCCGAAACGAGATTGCCGTCGGCATCGATGGCAATCGCGCCGTCCGGGCCGCGTTTGACGACGAAGATGGCACCCTTTGGCATCAGCGCATGGAGCGCGCGTGCAGCCTCGGCCGGATCATCCATGCCGGCAAGCGTCGTGGTTTCGACCTCGTTCATCAGCGCCACGCCGCAGCGGGAAAGCCAGCCGCGGGTAGCGTAGCAGTTCGCGTCCGTCCAGCCATCGAGGGGCCAGCCGGTGTCGAGGGCAACCGTGATCCGGTGCTTCTCGGCCCAGTCGAACAGGGCGTCGTAGTCGCGGGCGAGATCTTCGGTCAGGAAGGCGCCGCAAAGGAGCGTGTAGCCACCGGCAAGCCTGTCACCGTCGAGAACCGTAAGCACGTCGTCGAGATTGAAACGCGGCAGGTGGCCGCGCGTCGTGAAGAAGGTTCGTTCGCCATCGGGATGGGTGATGCCGACCGAGAGCGTCGTGCCCTCCGGCCGTACGGGCCATTTGCTGCTGCGCGCGCCGAAGGCTTCACTGAGCCAACGCCCGAACTGGTCGTTGCCGACATTGGCCGAAATCTCGTACTCGACGCCGAGGCCTTCCCAGGCGAGCGCGCTATTGCCCGCCTGGCCGCCGACGCGCAGCTCGTCGTGATCGACGATGATCTCAGTGCCGGCCTTCGGCCATGGTGCTGCCGGCCCGAGGATCAGGTCGATATTGACGTTGCCGATGACTGCAAGCGGCTTCATTCACTCGCTCCGGGTGATCTTGGTGGTGCGCACCGGCGTGCCCGCATTCTCCACCCGCTCGTCGGCAAAGGCGATCATCAGCAACTGCGCCACGGGCAGCATCTGGAAAATGGCGGCAATGCCGGTTTCCGGCTTGAAGCGGAGCGTGACGCATCCAGGTACCGGCTCTTGCTCGGAGCCGTCGAAGACGATGACGGGCGCACCCGTCTCGACGGCGGAAACGGCCATGGCCGTTACCAGGCTCGCCGTCGCGTCGTTGCCACGGAATAGCACGACGCCGATCGAGGGCCCGAGCATTTCCATCGGGCCGTGGCGCAGTTGACCGCCTTCGAGCGAAAAGCAGGGACGGCGGGAAAGTTCGGTGAGACCGAGCGCGAGCGCCTCGGCGACACCCTGCAGGCGGCGGCCCGAAGTGACGACCGTCGCGACATTGGCGAGAGCCGAGAGCGCCGGCTTGATATCGGGCGCCTCAGGCGCCTGCAGCACGGCCAGAGCACGCGTCGGATCTTGCCCGAGGGCTGCGAAGATCGCCAGATGCAGCGCAAAGCTGACGGTGAGGCTGCGGGTTGCCGCAAAGGCAAGTTCGGTGCCGCCGGCACCGACGAGGGAAGGCGCGGTCTTCGCGAGGAAGGAAGTGCCCTCCAGCGTCAGGCCGAAGGTCTCGGCAGTGCCGCCCGTCTCGTTGAACCAGCGCACGACCTCGGCGCTTTCGCCGGATTGCGAGGTCATGAAGATCGTACGTCCATCCAGCGGCAGCGGCTGGCCGAGCTGTTCGGAGAGCGGCAATGCGATCGCATCGATGCCGGCTGCGCGATAGAGAGGCTCGACGGCGCGGTTGACGGCATGCGAGCCGCCCATGCCGAGCAGCAGCAGCCTGCCGGTACGCTTCAGCGAGGCGGCGGCCTTGGTGGCCATATCGGCTGATGCTTCGAAGGAGGCAAGCGCATCGCTATGCTGGCGAGCCATTTCGCGGTCGATGGCGGCAAGGCCTTCGGGGCGTGTTTTCTCTGTGGTCATGGTCATCCCTTGACGCCGCCATTGGTCAGGCCCGAGATCAGGGCGCGTTGCATGACAAGGCCGATCAGCACCGGGGGCAGGGCGGCCAGCACGCCGGCAGTCGCGATCAGTCCGTAATCCGAGACACGGCCGCCGGCGAGATCCGCGATGGCGACGGTGAGAGTCTTGGCGCGCTGGTCCGAGGTGAAAAGCAGCGCATAGAAGAATTCATCCCAGGCAAGCAGGAAGGCGAAGAGCGCCGAGGTCGCCATGACAGGCATGGCCAGCGGCAGCGTAATGATCTTCAAGGTCTGGAACAGCCCGGCGCCGTCGATCATCGCCGCGGCCTCGATCTCTTTCGGAATGGAATCGAAGCCGGATTTCATCAGCCAGGTCGTGAACGGTGCCAGGATTGTCAGATAGACGAGCGCCAGGCCGAAGACGTTGTTGAGCAGGCCGAGATAGGCAAGGCCCATATAGAGCGGCACGGCGAGCGCGACGGGCGGCAGCATGTAGGTGGCGATGACCATGGAGAGCGACCATCCGACAGACGGCGTCCGCGATACGGCCCAGCCGGCGGGAATGGCGAGCGCGATAGCGGCAATGGTCGCCATCCCAGCCACTTCGATGCTGTTGCGCAGCGATGAGGTGAAGGCGGCGCCCTCGCTGTTTTCCAGCGTGGACAGCAGAACCCTGTAGCGCGAGAAATCTGGTGTCTGCGGCCACCAGCGCAGCGGCTTGGCGGCGAGATCGGCAGCCGGCGAAATGCTCATGATGAAGAGCCACGCGATCGGCGCCAGGATGACGACGGCGAGCAGGATGGCGCAGACATAGATGAAGCAGGTAAAGAGCGGGCTCTTGCGTTCCATCAGGTGGCACTCCCTGCGGTTTTGCGGACAAGGGCGGCATAGGCGGCGGCAAGCACCGTCACCAGCAGTGTCACGATGAGGGCGAGCGACGCGCCCGACCCTGCCCGTTGGAAGGAGAAGGCCTCCTGATAGACAAGGATCGACAGCGTGCGCGTGCTGTTTGCCGGGCCGCCGCGCGTCATCACCCAGATGATATCGAAGACCTTGAAGGCTTCGATGGTGCGCAGCACCAGCGCCACCATCAGCGGCCCGACAAGATAGGGCATGATGACGAAGCGGAAGCGTTTGAAGGGTCCGGCGCCATCGACCAGCGAGGCGGCGGTGATGTCTCGCGGCACGGCCTGCAGGGCAGCGAGCGCAATCAGCGCCACCAGCGGGAAATTCTTCCAGCAGTCGGCAACGATAAGCGCCGTCAGCGCCGTGCCCGGTTCGCCGAGCCAGGAGCGGTAGGCATCGAGCAGGCCGAGTTGGGTAAGGGCCGCGTTCAACGCGCCGTATTCGGGATTGTAGATCAGGCGCCACAGCGTCGCGTTGACGACTGTTGGTAGCGCCCAGGGCAGGATCATCAGTGCGCGCAGCACGCCCCGGCCCTTGAAATCCTGGTTCAGCAGCAGCGCGGCCAGCACGCCGATCACCATTTCGGCGGCGACGGAGATGATCGCGAACCAAGCGGTGGTGATCAGCGTGCGCTGGAAATTGGAGTTCGCCAGCATCTTCGCGTAGTTGTCGATGCCGACGAAATTGCCGCCGGTTCCTACAAGCTTCGCATCGGTGAAAGAAAGGCCGACCGTGTCGACGAGAGGCCAGCCGATGACCGCGATCATCACCACAAGCAGCGGCAGCATCAAGAGCCAGGCGCGAGTTGTCATAGAGGTGCCGGACATGACGGGCCCCTTCTTTCATTCTTCATGGAGGATAGGAGGCGGGCGGCGCTTTAGCGCCGCCCGGTAAGACTATCAGAGACCGCTATTCTGGGCAGCAGACTTCAGCGCGTCTTCCGGAGAAGACTGGCCGAGCAGCGATTCCTGGATCGCTTGCTGAAGTGCCGTCGACAGTTCCTGATACTTCGGCGTCGTCGGACGCGGATACATGGCAGCGAGGCCGACCTTTGCTGCCGCGATCAGTTCTTCCTGGCCCTTGGTCACGGCCGGATCGCTATAGGACGATGCCCAGATCGGCAGGCTGAGCTTGGCATACTGGTTCTGCGTCGCCTGCGAGGTCATGAAGGTGATGTATTTCCAGGCTTCGTCCTGATGCTTGCTGGCAGAGGTGATGCCGAGGCCCATCGAGCCGTTGACGGCCGAAGCCTCGCTCTTGCCGGCAACGCCCGGTGCCGGAACGACGCCGACCTTGCCCGCGACCTTGCTGTCCTTCGGGTCGTTGGCCATGTTGTACATGTAGGTCCAGTTCAGCGCGAAGGCGGCATCACCGTTTTCGAAGACCTTGCGGACATCCTCTTCGAGGAATTCCTTGGAGTTCGGGTTGGTGAGGCCGGACTTGTAGCTGGTGACCATGTACTTCAGGGCATCGAGGCCACCGCCGGTCTGGAAGTCCGGCTTGCCGTCCTTGATGAAGTCGCCCTTATAGGCGCTGACGAGCGTGGCGTAATCGCAGATCGCGGCTTCGGCCTGCGACCAGCTCCAGGCGATCGGAGTGGCGAGAAGACCCTTGTCCTTGATGATCTTCGCCTGTTCGTTCAGCTCGTCCCAGGTCTTCGGCGGCGTCTTGATGCCGGCCTTTTCCAGGATTTCCTTGTTGTAGAACAGGTACTTGGTATCGAGAATCCAGGGCATGCCATAGTATTTGCCGTCATACTGGACCGTCGTCCAGGCGCCCGGCAGGACGCTCTTCTTCGTGTCGTCGGAGATGCGCGAGGATACGTCGACCAGAACCTTGTTGGTCGCGTATTCGGCGGGCCAGATCACGTCGAAGAGCACGACGTCGTAGCCGCCGCCGGACCCTTGAGCGAGCACGGTCTTGTCGTGCAGGCCCTCGTAGGGAACGAATTCGAGATTGACCTTGATGTCCGGATTGGCCTTGGAGAAGGCATCCGTCATGGCGCGCACATCGGCTTCGCTATAGGCGGCCTGCGCCATGAAAAGGGCATTGATCGTCGTTTCGGCAAAGGCATGCGAGGCGAAGGACGCGCTGATCAGCGCTGCGCCGAGCAATGTCTTGTTCAATGATTTCAACATTCCATCCTCCAGTTTTTGACAGTCACGCGATTTTTCCGACGGCGGCTGACGTCGCCATCGGTTGTCGAGCAGGCAATTGGCCGGGTCGGCTGCCGAACATCGATCGGCGCGTCTCTGGAGCCCGAGGGCTCGCTCAAGTTCCCTGATGAAACTCTGTGGTTTCTTTTAAGTCAATTGTCTTGACTAATTTGTTCTTCAATATTCTATTGGTGTCAAGAGGCAAAAACAGATGAACGAGAATCGCCCGATCAGGGCTACGAGCGGAACGAACCACGAAGGCACCAGCGCCCATAACCGGCGGGTGATCATCGATGCCCTCAGGCTGAACGGCGCGCTCTCCCGCGCCGATCTTGCGCGCGCCACACGCCTGACGAAGCAGACGGTCTCCAACATCATGGAGGAGCTGGAAAGCGACGGGCTCGTCACGTCCCAGGAAACGGTGCGCCGCGGCCGCGGGCAACCGTCGACCCCCTATGGCCTCGTGCCGGAGGGCGCTTTCGCCATCGGCCTGCAGATCGATCGTCACATCACCCGCGCTATCGCCGTCGATCTCGTCGGCAATGTGCTGATCCGCAAGGAAGCGAACCTGCCGGCCGGCGGCCCGACGACAGGCACGCCCGTCGTCCTGCAATTGGTGGAAGACGTACGCAACGAACTGAAACAGCGCGTGGCACAGGCGGAAAAGCGCCTTGTCGGTCTCGGCGCAGCGATGCCGGGACCCTTCGGCATCGAACAGGATGATACAGACAATCCCTGGATGATGGGCCCCTGGCAGCGCTTCCCGCTGCTGGAGACCCTATCGGCCGGCACCGGCCTCAATGTCACCCTGCAGAACGACGCCGCCGCCTGCGCGACCGCCGAACGCATGGTCGGCGCCGCCCATGGCCTCGATCATGCAGTCTGTCTTTATGTCGGTTACGGTATCGGCGCGGGGCTCATCCTCGGAGGCGAGCTTTATAGCGGCGCTCATGGCAACGCCGGCGAAATCGGTATGGCGCTGCTGACGGCGGGCGGACGGCTCACGCAGCTGGAGCATCGTGCGTCGCTGGCTTCGCTCTATGATCATCTCGGTGTCGATCCGATGGCGCCGGACCTCTATTCGCTGATAGACAAGCGCGCTGCGGCAGACGATCCGGATATTCTCGCCTGGATCGAAAGAGCGGCGATCGACCTGCGTTGGAGCGTGCAGCTCATCGAAACCATCTTCGATCCGCAGACGGTGATTCTGTGCGGCGGTGCGCCGGCTGCGCTGGCGACGCGGCTGATCGCCGCCATGCAGCCGCTCTTGCCTTCCAATGCCGATCGTCCCGACCGGTTGCTGCCCCGCCTGCAGCTCGGCATGACCGATCCCTGGGCCGTGGCGCGGGGCGCGGCGGCAGAGCCGATCGGCCACGCCTTCGATCCGCGCTTCCAGGCGATCCTGAAATCTTAAATCGAGGGATGCCGCGGGCTGGCGCCGAGCCGCGCAAGCACCTTGTTCGGAATGCCGTAGCGCTGGATGACGTCGCGGCCATTGCGCAGGCCGCAGATCTCGCGGTGGATGAACATTCCCCAGACGGCCTCGGCGGCGATATCGACCAGCCGCTCGTGCTCGACGCCTTCCTTGCCCTTAGTTTCACCTTCCTGCAACGCAGCGAGCGCCGCCTCGACCTTCATGCCGTGATGGCCGAGCGTGCTGGCCCGTTCCGACATGACCTCATATTCGAGGATGCCGAGGCCGGTCTCGCTCATATGCGATGGATTGAAATTGCGCGGCGGGCGAACTGACATATCGGGCTCCGCATGCTCTCATGATTTGCCTCTCTTCGCTTTTTACACAATCCCGACCCATTTCCCAAGCGCGACCGGGCCGGCTGCGTCATCTTGAGGCTGCCCGTGTGAATCCGGAAATGTTGGGATTTCGCCGCCTGTCGTCTCTTTTCGGGTGGTTGGGAATCGTCATTTGAGGTCCAATGCGGACATCAGCGCTTCATCAGAGGCAATCTCGCCCGATGTCATGAGCGCAATCCAAAGAAAGGATATCGGCATGACCAAACTTCCGAAAAATGCACAGAAGCAATATGTCTATCGGATCGTGAATTCGCCCGTTGGCGCCTTGAAGCTCGTCGGCAGCGATGATGGGCTTGCCGCGATCCTCTGGGACAATGATCGGCCGGGCCGCGTGCCCTTGCTCATCGTGGCGGAAGATGAGAGCCATCCCGTGCTTTTGGAAACCGAGCGGCAGCTCCGCGAATATTTCGCCGGCGAACGACAGGCTTTCGATCTGCCGCTCGATTTTGCCGGAACGGAATTCCAGCAGAAGGTCTGGCAGGCTCTGCTTGCCATCCCCTTCGGCGAAACGCGCAGCTACCGCCAGATCGCAACGGAAATCGGCTCGGCCAAGGCGATCCGCGCCGTTGGCGCCGCCAATGGCCGCAACCCGATCTCGATCATTGCCCCCTGCCACCGCGTGGTGGGATCGGCCGGCGATCTCCGTGGATTTGCCGGCGGCCTCGAGCGCAAGGCCTATCTGCTGCGGCTCGAAGGGGCGGATACGAAGACATTCGATTTCGCCGCCTGACGTCTCGGCGTTCATTCACGCGCATGAGAAAGCCCATCCGGGAAACCGGATGGGCTTCTTGTTTCGATGCCACCTCTCAAGGTGGGCGCCTATCTTAGCCTTCGAGCCACTTCACCTGTTCCGGTGTCAGCTTGATGTCGAGCGCCGAAAGGCTGTCTTCCAGCTCGGCGATCGTGCGCGGGCCGATCAGCGGTATTACAGGGAAGGGCTGGGCGACCACATAGGCGAGCGCGATATGGATCGGGCTGCGACCGAGCTTCTGCGCCAGCTCGATCGCCCTGTCGCGGCGGCCGAAGTTGCGGTCGGAATACCAGACGCGAACCAATTCCTCGTCGTCGCGCTTGTCGCGGCCGGCGCGGTCGGTGAAGAAGCCGCGGCCCTGGCTCGACCAGGCGAAGTTCGGGATCTGCTTCGCATTCAGCCAGGCTTTCCATTCGTCGTCCGAGGCGGCGATGCAGCCGGCCCAGATCGGATCGAGCATTTCCGCCAAAGAGAAGTTGTTGGAAAGCGCAGCCGGTGCCGTCTTGCCGTTCTTCTCGGCATAGGCGATCGCCTCGTCGAAGCGGGCGCGCGTCCAGTTCGAGCCACCGAAGATGCCGCGAATGCGGCCGGCCTTCACCTCGGCATCCATGGCATCGACGAACTCGCCGACCGGAACGTCGGTGTTGTCGCGGTGCATGAAATAGATGTCGACATAGTCGGTCTTCAGGCGGTTGAGGGACTGGTCGAGTTGCTTGGCGATCATGTCGGGGTAGCAAAGTGGCGAATGGGCGCCCTTGCCGATGAGCACGATCTCCTCGCGCGGAACGTTGCGGCTGGTGTGCCAGTCGCCAAAAATGCTTTCCGTCTTGCCGCCGCCATAGACATAGGCCGTGTCGAAGGCATTGCCGCCGGCTTCATAGAAGGCGTCGAGCGTCAGTGAGGCGGCCGCGAAATTCGGGAAGAATTCGAAGCCGAGCGTGACGAGCGATGCGGGCTTGGAGATGCCGGGAATGTTGCGCTTCGGAATGCTGTTGCCCTTGGTGACAACAGCACCAGCAATGTTCTTCGTCCGCTTTGTTGCCTTCTCGACGCTGTACTCGAGACCGATCGAGGCGCGCCACTGGTCGAGAACCCGGAGATTGCCGATCGAATCCGCCCAGCCGATGCCGGGATAGGCGAATTCCTTTTGTCCGGCGCGGATGGCATCGCCAGCCGCATCGACTTCGAAGGAATAGAGCCAGCGGTCTTCCTTGACTTCGATCGTCTGGGTCTCGCCGCCCTTGATGACGTCGATCTTGCCGACGCCGCCCTTGTGGCCGGAGGCGAACCAGAAGTCGGCCACTTCGATACGGCCTTCGGAGCCGATGATGCGCAACGTGTTGTCCTGATTTGCCATGATCGAGCAGGACGCTTCGGCGATGACGTTGTTCGGGAACTTCAGGACGGCGGAAGCCCATTCGTCGACGCCGGTCTGGCCGAGATGGCCGACGCCCGAGACCTTGTCGGGATCGAGGAACGGCTTGCCATCGACTGCGCCGGCGATCAGGCGCGCCATCGAAACCGGATAGCCGCCGACGTCGAGAATGCCGCCGCCGGCCATATCATTGGCAAACAACCGGTGTTCCGGATTGACCTTGCCCATGTTGAAGCCGAAGGAGGTGCGGATGATACGCAGATCGCCGATCACGCCGCTCTTGATAAGCTCGATCAGCTTCGCCGTCTGTGGGTGGACGCGATACATGAAGGCTTCGCCGGCAAAAACGCCCGCCTTCCTGGCTTCGTAATAGATGGCTTCTGCATCGAAGGCGGAAAGCGCGATCGGCTTTTCGACGAGCACATGCTTGCCGGCACGGATGGCCTTGATCGCCCATTCGGCATGGCCGGTGTGCGGCGTGGCGATATAGACAGCGTCGATGTCCTTGTCGGCGAGCAGGGTCTCATAGCCATTGACGATGCGTGCGCCGGGGAACTGGTCGCCGAGACCCGGCTTGTCCGGGTTGCGGCTGGCAATCGCCACCAGCTTGCCGCTGCGCGAATGGGCGACGCCATCGGCAAAAGTCTGTGCGATCCGGCCGGGGCCGATGATGCCCCAGCGGATTGGTGTCTCAGTAGTCATGGAACGATCCTTTCCTAAATCTGCATGCTGTCTTGGGAGGGATGAAGGGCAGCGCCTACCGCAATCGGTTGCCGGCGCTGTCGAACAGGAATGTCTTGGCCGCCGATAGCGCCACGGTGAGCTTGTCGCGATTGCCCGTGCTGCGGGATTCCTCGCGCTCGATGACGATCTGCTCGCCGCTTTCGATATTGGCGTAGATGTAGCTGGTATTGCCGAGATGCTCTGCGACATCGACGTCGACGGTCATATCTACGTCGCCGCGGCCGGCATCGAGGAAATGTTCCGGACGGATGCTGACTGTCACCGGCTGGCCGACCTCTACCTTGGCCGAGGTGATGGGCAATGTCAGGCGCACATTGCGCTGGCCCTTCAGCACGACGGCGACGCGGCCTTGCTGGTTGTCCGTAACCTCGGCCTGCAGGAAATTCATCTTCGGCGAACCGACGAATCCGGCTACGAACTGGTTTGCCGGGTCGTCATAAAGGTCGAGCGGCGCACCGACCTGCTCGATATTGCCGCTGCGCAACACCACGATCTTGTCGGCCAGCGTCATCGCTTCCGTCTGGTCGTGCGTGACATAGATCATCGTCGTGCCGAGCTTCTTGTGAAGTCGGGAGATTTCGACGCGCATCTGCACGCGCAGCTCAGCGTCGAGGTTGGAGAGCGGCTCGTCGAACAGGAAGATCTGCGGCTCGCGCACGATGGCGCGGCCGATAGCGACACGCTGGCGCTGTCCGCCGGAGAGCTGCTTCGGCCGGCGCTGCATCAGCTCGGTGATTTGCAGGATCTCGGCCGCCTGCTTGACACGGCGATCGGTGTCGGCCTTCGGATTGCCGTTCATGCGCAGCCCGAAATTGAGGTTCTGTTCGACGGTCAGGTGCGGGTAGAGGGCGTAGGACTGGAAGACCATGGCGATGCCGCGATCGGCCGGTTCCATATCGTTGACCAGCCGGCCGCCGATTTTCAGTTCACCGCCGGAAATATCCTCCAGCCCGGCGATCATGCGCAAGAGCGTGGACTTGCCGCATCCCGAGGGGCCGACGAAGACGACGAATTCGCCGTCCTTCACGTCGAGATTGGCGCCGTGGATGATTTCCAGTGCACCGTAGCGCTTGACGATATTGGTAAGAGACAGTTCAGCCATGCATGGTCCCCGGAATTATTTGACTGCGCCGGCGGCGATGCCGGCGATGAAGTGGCGCTGCAGCAGAACGAAGATGACGAGGATCGGTGCCGTCAGCATGACCGCACCGGCCATGATGCCGCCCCAAGAGACCCTGGTGAGGCCGATCAGCGTTCCGAGCGCCACAGGCGCGGTCATCATTCCCGGTCGGGAGTTGATAAGCAGCGGCCAGAGGTAGTTGTTCCAGGAGGCCAGGAACAGGATGATGGCGAGCGCCGCCATGGTCGGCCGCGCCAGCGGCAGGGCGATGCGCAGGAAGATCTGCCATTCCTTGACGCCTTCGACGCGGGCGGCGTCAAAGAGCTCGCCCGGCATCATCGAGAAGGCCTGGCGCATGAAAAGTACGCCGAGCGAATTGAAGAGCGGCGGTACGATCAGCGCAACCCATGTGTTGGCTAGCCCGAAATCGCGAGCCACCATGATGAATTGCGGGATAATGACGACGGAGTAGGGCAGCGTGATCGTGCCGAGGATGATGCCGATGACACCGGATCGTCCGGCGAACCGGTAGCGCGCCAGCGCCCATCCGGCCATCGAGGTCAGCATGACCGAAAGGAAGGTGTAGACGACGGCGACGACGATGGAGATCGTCATGGCGCCGATGAAGTTGGTGTCTGCCTGCAGGTTCCGAACGTTGTCCATGAAACCTGTCGACGGCGCCAGGATGATGCCGGGGCTGAAAATGCCGTAGTCGGGCATGGTCGAGAAGACGAACATCATCCAGAGCGGAAACAGCCAGATGATGGCGAGCGGGATCAGCAGGCCGTGCAAGGCGAGGGAGCGGATCAGATTGGATTTGGACTTCGATTTCATTTCGGTTCGCGCCCCACCCAGAGATTGAGAAGAGAAATGGCTACCGCAAGCGCCGCCATCGTGTAGGCGATCGCCGAGGCATAGCCGAAGTTGGTCGACTGGAAGGCCTGGCGATAGAGCAGCAGGCCGAGCGTCTCCGTTCCACCGCCGGGGCCACCTCTGTTGGTGATCAGATATGGTTCGGTGAAGAGCTGCATGGTGCCGATGACGGAAAGGACCACACAGAACAGAATGATCGGCTTCAGGAGAGGCAACGTAATGTGAATGAACTGCTGGAAGCGGCTGACGCGGTCGAGGGTCGCAGCCTCATAGACATCCTCGGGGATCGATTGCAGCCCGGACAGGATGATGATGGCGTTATAACCCGCCCAGCGCCAGGTAACGGCGATGATGATGAGCACCATTGCGGCATGCGATTCTGCAAACCACGACACTGGTGCAAAGCCGATCGTGCCGAGCAGCTTGTTGATGATGCCGAAATCGACGTTGAACATCAGGCGGAAGACGGCGGCATAGGCGACCTCTCCGACGACGACGGGTGCGAAGAACGCGAAGCGAAAGATGCCGCGGGCCTTCAACAGCGGTGAATTCAGCAGCACCGCCATGACCGTCGCGAGCGTGATCATGACGGGCACCTGGACGATCAGGATGATCAGCGTGTTTTGAAGCGCGTTGTAGAAGGCCGGGTCGCCGAACAGGCGCCCCCAATTCAGCGACAGATTGAAGGTCCACGGATTAACCCGGGTGTTCTGGAACGAAATCAGGAACGAATCGATGATCGGCCAGACCCAGAAAGCGGCGAACACCAGAAGATAGGGTGCAAGGAACGCATAGGCGCTCCGGTTTCGCAACCGCATGAAAGCCTTCTCCTTTATGCGCAGGGAAATGATGCGTGACGTCGCATCCCCGCCGCCCTAGAGCGTGACGCCGAAAAGTGTAGGCAGTTTTCGGACGACGTCACGCTCTACTTCTTTGATTCTAGAGCGGCGGAGATGCCGGGCGCGGCTTGGGAAGCACGCCCGGCAGTATCACTCATTTCGCAAGCGGCAGACCCGTCGCGGACGCGATCTGCTGGGCTGCATCGTCGAGCGCAGCCTTGCCGTTTGGATAGCCGCCGGCGAGGTATTTCGTCTGCACCGCCTTGATGATCTCGTCGGCATCGCTGAAATACTGGGTGCCGGGGTTCGGGCGGATCTTCGGCAGGGTGGCGAGGATATCGGTCCAGATTTTCTGGCCGCCCCAATAAGGCTGCGGCTGGTTGACGAAGGGATCCTGAACTGCGGTCAGCAGCGACGGCACGAGCCCGAACGACTTCAGCATCGTCACCTGGCCCTCATTGGTGCCAAGTGTGTATTCGAGGAATTTCCAGGCGGCTTCCTTGTTCTTGGAGCCGTTGGCGATTGCCAGAGACGAACCGCCGAGATTGGCTGCATGCGGGCCGTCGGCCGTCATGCTCGGCATCGGATAGACGCCCCATTTGCCGGCCAGATCCGGCGAGGTGGAGCGGACGGTGCCTTCATACCAGCCGCCATAGAGCTGCGATGCTACCTTGCTGGCGGTGTTTGCCTGGATTTTCTCGTTCCAGTTCGCCGCGCTCATCAAGCCCGCATCCTTGATCTCCTTCACCTTGTCCAGCGCCTTGACGCAGGCCGGCTGGTTGACGGTGATGCTCTGGCTGTCATACGAGAAATAGCCGCAGCCCTGTTCATTGGCGAGCATACGGAACCACTCGGTATCGCCGTTGAGATCGGCCTGTGTCATGATCACGCCGGGATTGGCGGCGGAGATCTTCTTGCCGGCGGCGATGAAATCGTCCCAGGTCTTGATCGTTGCCGGATCGACGCCTGCCTTTTCATACATGTCGCGACGGTAGAACATGGTGACCGGGCCGGAATCCCAAGGCATCGCGTAGGCGGCATCGCCGACTTCAAGCTCGGCGCGCTTGAAATCCGGGAACTGCTTCTTCAGGTCGTCTTTGTAGCCGAGCTTCGTCAGATCGGTCAGGCAGTCCGGAAAGCGGTTCCAGAAGATCGAGGCTTTGTGGTTTTCGATCGACATGACGTCGGGCAGACCGTCGCCGCCGGCGGCGCAGGCGGCCAGCATCTTGTCGAAGACCTGTGGGTTGCCGATGTCCTGCACATCGACCTTGATATCCGGATATTTCTTATTGAACCCCTCGAGCGTGGATTTCAACGCCGACGCGGCGATGTTCCAGCTCCAGACTGTGATGGTGGTTTGCTCTGCAAAGGCAGAACCGGAAGCGAGCAGGACAGCAAGTGCCGTCGCTCCAGCAAGTTTTAAACGCATTGAAAATCCTCCCTTTTCAATTGCCGTCCTCAAGAGAACACGCTTAAACTAGCTGTCGGTACGCTTCTGTCTCCTAAAAAAGGAACATCGACTTGGCGAAAAGTAAGGTAGGTCAACGGGCGGTTTATCAGCCGGGTGCGAGCAGCGTCGAAGGGCTCCCGAATGTCCTGCAGATGTTCCATAACCACCCGCTGCCGATGGCGAAGCCGCATTGGCACGCGCAGGTGGAAGTCAATTACATCGTCCGCGGCACCGTGCATTACCGCATAGGCGATCACGAGCTTACTTTGAGAGCGGGCGAGATCTGCCTTTTCTGGGGCGGCCAGCCGCATCTGTTGGATGAGCTGTCGGAGGATGCGATCTATGCGGGCGCGCATCTGCCGTTGGTGCATTTCTTCCGCCTGCGGCTGCCGCTCGATATCTCAGGCCGCCTCATTCGCGGGCAGACCCTGATAAGCTCGGCGACCGATGCCGCAGACGACGAGAATTTCGCCCGATGGCACCGTTACGTCATGTCCGACGACGGCGCCAAGGCGGAACATGCCGTTGCGGAGCTTCTTCTGCGCCTGGAACGCATCGCCTTCGAGCCCTATCGCATGGTGCCGGAAAAGCAGGAGAGCCTGGCCAACGACCAGGCGCATCCGCAGTCGTCGCGCAGCCTGGCGCGCATGTGCGATTTCATCGCCGAGAACTTCCTGCACGACATCGATACGGTCGATATCGCCAAGGCGGCACATCTCCATCCGAAATACGCGATGAACCTCTTCAAGAAATCCACCGGCATGACGCTGGCGAAATATGTGAGCCTGCTGCGCCTTTCGCGCGCCCAGGCGATGCTGATGCGCGACGGCGCCAACGTGCTGCAGGTGGCGATGGACAGCGGCTTCGGCTCGATCAGCGCCTTCAACAAATCCTTCCGCCATATCGCCGGCATGACGCCCTCCGATTTCCGTCGCGACATGCGCGTCCTTTCCGCGATGAACGTCGAGGCCATCAAGCCCTCGATGCCGCGCCTGCCCCAGCAATATCATCGCTAGGGAGACTTGCAGTTACGGGCGATCTCGCGCATTGCTCCTCACCGGTTGAGGGAGGAGAATCTCATGCGGCAGTTTTCGGCTTGTATCGAATGGTTGTTTGCGCGCGACGGCGACGTCTTCGCCGATCGTATCCGGCTGGCGCACGAGGCGGGGCTGGATGCGGTCGAGTTCTGGCACTGGACGGACAAGGATCTCGATGCGATCGCCGCCGCCGTTGCGGAGACCGGCATTGCGGTTTCCGGCATGGTCGCGGAACCGATGATCGCGCTGACGAATCCGGCAAACAGGGAGGCATGGCTGCGGGGTCTGCGAGAGTCCGTCGCCGTGGCGAAACGCCTCGGCGCTACGGTCCTGATCGCGCAGGCTGGCGACGACCTGCCGGAGTTTTCACGTGGCGAGCAGCGGTCAGCCATCGTCGCTGCTCTCAGCGCGGGTGCCGAGATTCTTGCAGGTTCCGGTGTCCGGCTCGGCCTCGAGCCGTTGAACACGACGATCGATCATGTCGGCTATTATCTGTCTTCGACGGTGGAAGGCCTCGATATCGTCGACGAAGTCGGCCGTCCGGAAATCGGCATCGTCTACGATGTCTATCACTCCGCCGTCATGGGTGAGGACACGCGTGCGGTGGTCGGCGATCGGATCGACCGGATCGTGCATCTCCATGTCGCCGATCATCCCGGCCGCAATGATCCCGGCACTGGCCATGTCGATCTGAAGGAACGGCTCGATTGGCTCTTCGCCCAAGGCTATCGCGGCAGGGTCGGCCTGGAATACAAGCCTGCGACAGGCGATGCCGCCGCCGTTCGCGCGGTCGTGAAGTCGCTCGGCGGCTAAGGATGCCTTGGAGCATACAGCGAGAGCGGTTCAATTTTCCGCGGAATCTCTGAACCGTTCCATCCCTTTATCTCCTCGCAATTCCCGACGGAAAGTCGCCGTGCGCTTTCATGAAATTGTTCAGACCGGCTCCATCATCCCGAAGAAGGCGACGAGCCCGATGACGACAATGCCGATGACGATCTCGGCGATGCTTCCGAGCCGAAGGGCCAGCAGCGCGCGGGCCGGCTTGCGGCCGATCCAGGGAACGAAGACATAGCGATTGACGATGGCCAGCACGGCCATGATGGCGACGAGCGCGATCTTGATGGCAAGCAGCATCTGATAGGGCGAAGACCAGTCGGTCGGCAGGCGCTTCAGGATCAGCAGCGTATTGATGACGCCGGAGAGAATGACGAGCGCGACTGCAACGTGTCCGGCATTGGAGAAGCGGCGCAGGGCGATCTGCGCTTCCGCCCTGTATTCCGGTCGGCCGAGAAGCCTGAGAATCGGAAGCAGCGGCACCAGCGCCCCCAGCCAGCCGCCGCCGGTCAGGACGTGCAGGATATCGTTGGCCCGATGGGCCTGCTTGAGCCAGCCTTCCAGCATCGAGGCGTGTCCGGTCAATGAAAGGGAGGCGAGCCCGAGGCCGGCACCCAGGGCCAGGCCATGGCGCCGCCAGCTCTCCGGCAGCAGCAAGGCGCCGATCATCACCAGCGCCGCCAGAGCCTGTGCCTGCCAGGCGGTACCGACAGTCGTCTCGAAAAGCACGTCGTGGACCATCCCGGCATCGAGTGCATCGCTCCATCCGTTGCCGATACTTGCGGTTGTTACCGGCAGCGCAGCCAGCATCGTCAGGACGGCAATTGCGGTAATCAGGAAGAACGATCTTGCAATCATGCGCCAGACGGCGTCGGCGAGCGTCTTTGGCACGAACATAGAAAGATAGGCACAGGCGCCCCATAGAAGCATGAGGGATGAATCATGCAGGAAGCGGCAGAGTTGGAGCGCTGTCGTTGTATCCATCAGGACTTCACGATAAATTTACAGGCAGCATGGATGTAACGTTCCAGTTTGGGGCGCTGTCGGTTTGGCCGGCAATCCGGCGGCCGCCACGCCGAAACAGCCCGGCATCGCGCTTTGCCGGGATATTGCGTATTGCCGGGTGGCGGGAGTTTCTCGCGCCAGCTTGGCTAGCGCGATATGATTGCGGATACGCACTGTCAACTTTCTCCATGCATAAAGGCGCCGTTCGGGACGCTTTGCCGCAAGGCGAGCCGGTGCCGCAGGCCTAGACCCTCTGCCGGAACCGTCACCGGCGATGATTTCCGCCTCTCTGGCAAAGAATCGTCGTTTTTGAGTCCTTTTTGCAGACACGGTTAAGGCGTTCAGGGGTGTGCGCTCGAAAGGCAGTTTCATGGCGGCATCTAGGATACGCGAAAAAATGGCCAATGGCTTCGGCCATCGTCGGCGCCGGGAGCGCCTCGAACGTCTCGACATGCCGACCTATGTCATCGGCGATGTTCATGGCCGCTACGATCTCCTAAGCGCGCTGGAACGCAAGATCGTTGCCGACGCGGCGGGGCTTCCCGGCCGCAAGCTCATCATCATGCTGGGAGACTACATCGATCGCGGCCCCGCCTCGGCGCAAGTCATCGGTCGGTTGATGGCGCCGCCACCGAACGGTTTCGATCGCATCTGCCTGACGGGGAATCATGAAATGGAGATGCTGGCCTATCTCGATGGCGGCATATCGCTGGATGACTGGGTGACGCTCGGAGGCGACGCCACGCTTGCGTCCTATGGCGCGGATATCCAGACGCTGCGTCAGCAATATCCCAGCCAGAAAAAGCTCGATACCTTCCTGCGAACCTGGCTTCCGGACGATCACATCAATTTCCTGCGCCGCTTGCCAATCCTGCTGGATACACCACAGGCCCTATTCGTTCATGCGGGCATCGATCCCGACCGATCGATTGCGGATCAGCAGGATCACGACCTCGTCTTCATCCGCTCGCATTTTTATGACAGCGCACAGCCGCTGCCGAAGCTGATCGTTCACGGTCACACGCCGATCCGGCAGGCCGAAGTCAATGGTCTCAGGCTCAATCTCGATACCGGCGCCTTTCATACTGGCCGGTTGAGCGCGGCCCGGCTATGGCGGGGCCGCGTTCACATTACGTCAACCTGATAGTCGGCTATACATTGCCGATGCAGAGATACTTCATTTCCAGATAGTCGTCGGCACCGTGGCGCGAGCCCTCGCGGCCGAGGCCGGATTGCTTGATGCCGCCGAAGGGCGCCGTCTCCGACGACATGATGCCGGTATTGATGCCGACCATGCCATATTCCAGTGCTTCCGCCACCCGCCAGACTTTCTTCAAGTCACCGGCGAAGAAATAGGCGGCAAGGCCGAATTCCGTGTCGTTCGCCTGGGCAATGACGTCCTCGACGGTTTCGAAGCGGAAGAGCGGCGCCACCGGGCCGAAGGTCTCCTCGCGCGCGACCTTCATACTCCGGTCGACGCCGGTCAGGATGGTCGGCGCGAAGAAGGTGCCGGCACCTTCGATGCGCTGGCCGCCAAGCGCAACCCTGGCGCCCTTTGCGACGGCATCCCGTACATGGTCCTCGGCCTTGGCAACGCCCTGTTCGTCGATCAGCGGGCCGACAGTCACGCCTGGCTTGAAACCGTCTCCGACCGAAAGCGCCGAGACCTTGGCCGCAAGCTTGGCTGCAAAGGCATCATAGACATTCGACTGGACATAGATGCGGTTGGCACAGACGCAGGTCTGGCCGGCATTGCGGTATTTCGAAGCCATGGCGCCTTCGACGGCGGCATCGAGGTCGGCGTCGTCGAAAACGATGAAGGGCGCGTTGCCGCCGAGTTCGAGGCTGACCTTCTTGATCTGGTCGGCGCACTGGCGCATCAGGATGCGGCCGACTTCGGTCGAGCCGGTGAAGCTGATCTTGCGCACCTTCGCATTGCCGCAAAGCTCGCGGCCGATCGCCGGGCCATCCGTGCCGACGATGACGTTGAGCACGCCGGCTGGAATGCCTGCCTCCTCGGCAAGCACGGCAAGCGCGATCGCCGTCAGCGGCGTCTGCTCCGCAGGCTTCGAGACGACCGTGCAGCCGACGGCAAGCGCCGGTGCGATCTTGCGGGCGATCATCGCGGCGGGGAAGTTCCAGGGCGTGATCGTGCCGACGACGCCGACCGGCTGCTTGATGACGACCATGCGCTTGTCGTTGGAGGGTGCGGGGATGGTTTCGCCGTAGATGCGCTTGGCCTCTTCCGCATACCATTCGACATAGGAGGCAGCGTAGAGGATCTCGCCTCTTGCTTCCGGCAGCGGCTTGCCCATTTCAGCGGTCAGGATCGCCGCCAACTCATCGGCATTGGCGACCATGAGATCGAACCATTTGCGTAAGGTTGCGGCACGCTCCTTTGCCGGGCGGGCGGCCCAGGCGGGCTGTGCGGCATAGGCTGCGTCGATGGCAGCCGTCGTCTCGGCAACTCCCATTTCGGGCAGCGACGCAAGCACTTCGCCGGTGGCGGGGTTGATGACATCAAACGTCTTCGTAGCACCACCCGCCGTCCAGGCGCCGTTGATATAGCCGGCGGCGCGCAGGAAACGCGAGGAGAAGGGAACATGCTTGGTCATGGCTGTTGTAAAGGACATGCTATGCACTCCGGCAGGTTTTCGCCCGGCAGCTTGCGCGGGCGGATAATGGGAAAATCGTCAATGGCGCGCGTCAATGGGAGGCGCTTGCGTCCAGCAGCGACGCCTCGAGAATGTCGAGCGCCTCGCTGAACACGCCGTCCTGAATGGTGATAGGCGACAGGAAGCGGATGACGTTGCCATGGACGCCGCAGGTCAAAAGGATCAGCCCCTTGTCGAGTGCGGTCAGCCGAACCTTGTTGGCAAAATCCGCACTCGGCAGCTTGGTGGTGGCATCGTTGAACTCGACAGCATTCATGAAGCCGGGGCCGCGGATGTCGGCGATCTCGGGCACTTTGTCGCGCAGCGATTCCAGTCGCTGCTTCAGGCGTGCGCCGAGTTGGTTGGCGCGGTCGCAAAGCCCCTCGTCGGCGATGACGTCGAGAACCGCATGGGCAGCGGCGATCCCAAGCGGATTGCCGCCATAGGTGCCGCCGAGGCCGCCCGGTCCTGGCGCATCCATGATTTCGGCGCGGCCGGTGACGGCGGCGAGCGGGAAGCCGCCGGCAAGGCTCTTCGCCATGGTGACGAGATCGGCCGCCACCTCATGGTGATCCATCGCAAACATCTTGCCGGTGCGCGCAAAGCCGGTCTGCACCTCGTCGGCAATCAGGAGAATGCCGTGCTGGTCGCAGATCTCGCGCAGAGCCTTCATGAAGGCCGCAGGCGCGGGGTAGAAGCCGCCTTCGCCCTGCACGGGTTCCAGAATGATGGCAGCGACGCGCTGCGGATCGACATCGGCGGCAAAGAGTTTCTTCAGCGTGGCCAGCGACTGCTCGACGCTGACGCCATGCAGCGGCACGGGGAAGGGCGCATGGAAGACATCGCCCGGCATGGGGCCGAAGCCGATCTTGTAGGGCGCGACCTTGCCAGTCAGCGCCATGCCCATGAAGGTGCGGCCGTGGAAGCCGCCGCCGAAGGCGATGATGGCGGAGCGGCCCGTGGCGGCCCGCGCGATCTTGACGGCATTTTCGACGGCTTCGGCGCCGGTCGTCACGAAGATCGTCTTCTTGGCGAAGTCGCCGGGAACGATCGCGTTCAGCCGTTCGGCCAGATGCACATAGCTCTCATAGGGCACGACCTGGTGGCAGGTATGGGTGAAACGGTCGAGCTGCTCCTTGACGGCGGCAATGACGCGGGGATGGCGGTGGCCGGTATTCACCACGGCGATGCCGGAGGCAAAATCGATATAACGATGCCCTTCCTTGTCCCAGATCTCGGAATTTTCCGCGCGATCGGCATAGATCTGCGTCGTCATTCCGACGCCGCGGGAAATCGCGGCATTCTTCCGCTCGGTCAGGGTCATGGCAGTGGCTCCCAGAAAGTCGTTTGGAATTATCTTGCAGAAGTTCTGCAAGTTATTTATGAAAACTCCTACATTTTTCCTGCAAGATTTCAAGCGAGATTTTGTGAGGGTGACAAGAATGCGTTGGGGGCTCCGTGCGAGGGCGGCGTGCGGTGTTTAAGGCGCGCTAAGTCGCTTCATCCATGCTAAACGGTTCAAAAGACAAAAGATCAGGGATATTGGCAAATGAGCAGCATCGAACCGGAGCGCTACCCTGTGCGCTACAAGGTGGCGGAAGCGGCGCGTCTTGCCGGCGTATCGGCCTCGACGCTTCGCCTGTGGGAAAGCCAGGGGCTTGTCGTTCCCTCCCGCTCTGAGACCGGACACCGTCAATACAGTGCCGAGGACGTGGCGCGGCTGAAGCGTATCTCCTGGTTTCGGGCCGAGCGCGGCCTCAATCCGGCGGCGATTCGCGAAGCGCTTGAGACGGAGGAGGGGAGTACTGCCGGCACGGAGAATGGCGAACAATCGATATTCTCCGACATCGGCCGCAGACTCCGCTCGCTGCGCCATGCCGCCGGCAAGACGCTGGAACAGGTTGCCGCCGACATGGGCATGACGTCCTCGACGCTGTCCACCCTGGAGCGAACCTCTCAAGGTGTCAGCTTCAAGACCCTTCACGACATCGCGGATTACTATGGCACGACCGTTTCGCGCTTGTCCGGCGAGGAGAGGGAGGACGTGCCCGCCCTCATCCGATCCGGCGAATGGCGCGCCTGGCCGGCAACGACGCCTGGCGTCACTGTCCAGCTTCTCGCCGAAGGGCAGACGATGATGGACTGCCATCGCTTCGTTCTCGCGCCCGGTGCCGAGAGCGAGGGCGCCTACCGTCATGAAGGCGAGGAGTTCATTCATGTTCTTGCCGGGCGACTGGAGCTGGTGCTCGACAGCGATCAGTTCTTCGATCTCCTGCCCGGCGATTCCCTTTACTTCGAGAGCCGCCGCTATCATTCCTGGCGCAACCGGCACGATGGCGAGACCATATTGCTCTGGATCAACACGCCGCCGACATTTTGAACGGCGGCGGTATGGTTCTCAGCCCGTCTGTTCTATAGAACGGACGAAAAGCGAATTCTGAAGACAGGCCGGGAGAATCTCATGGCTGCCACCATCCGTTATCACGAAGGCGATATTTCCACTGAGGATGCCGCCCGCTATACCGGCGCCATAGCCATCGACACCGAAACCCTTGGTCTCGTTCCGCGCCGCGACCGGCTTTGCCTGGTGCAGCTTTCGCCGGGCGATGGCAGCGCCGACGTCATCCGCATTGCCGCCGGTCAGAAGCAGGCGCCCAATCTCGTCGCCATGCTCGCCGACCCCACGCACCAGAAGATCTTTCATTACGGCCGTTTCGATATCGCGGTTCTCTTCCATACCTTCGGCGTCACCACGACGCCTGTTTTCTGCACCAAGATAGCGTCGCGCCTCTGCCGCACCTATACCGACCGCCACGGCCTGAAGGACAATCTCAAGGAGATGCTCGAGGTCGATATTTCCAAAGCCCAGCAATCGTCCGACTGGGCTGCGGAAAAATTGTCGCCCGCGCAGCTCGAATATGCTGCCTCTGACGTCCTTTATCTGCATGCGCTGCGCGAAAAGCTGACCGAGCGTCTCCTGCGCGACGGCCGCATGGATTATGCGGATGATTGCTTCGCTTTCCTGCCGACCCGCGCCAAGCTCGATCTTCTCGGTTGGGAAGAGGCGGATATTTTCGCGCATAGCTGAGGGTTTTGCCGCAGGAGCCAAATCGAAGGGCCGGTGTCGCGAAAATGGCGCCGGCCTTTTCATTTAGGGATCTGTTAAGGACTAGACTGTTATTTTGCGGATGATTTCCAGTTGCGCGCATTCGTGCCTCGCCACGTCGGCCATCCGGCGCTAGGAAATCCACCGGCCGCATGAGCGGACCTGGATTGAACCTGCCCTCCCGCTTCCATCGTCGCCTTGCCAGACAAAGGAGCATGTCATGTTGCTTCCCGTTGGTGCCGTGTCCGCTGTGGGTGTGTCCATAGATAAGCCGATTGCCGCAACCGCTGAAACCTCCGGGCTTCAGACGACGGCAACGCCGATTGCCGTTCTGTCCAGCGCCGTCAACACCAGTGTCGAAGGCAAACTGAACATGCTGCTGGTTGCAGCCCGCGAGCGCATGCTGGACAGCCTGCTCTCCGCCATCGATGCCGCCAGCAAGGCAGTGAATGTCTCCCGCGAACCGGGCGAGAGCAATACCGCCTATGCGCAGCGTGTCGCCGCCGCAATCCGCAGCCTGCCGCCGCCGCAGCTTGCCGCCGCGCAGCAGCAGATGGATGCGCAGATGACGACGCGGGTGCCGTTGCCGCTTCTCGCTGCGGCATTGGAGAATCCGGAAAGCCCTCAGGCGATTCAGCTCGCTCTCAGTCTTGAGCAGGCGTCGGCTGGCGAGCCGGATGCTGCGCTGAAGGCGGTTGTCAATTCCTATGGACAGAATGCCGGCAATTTGGAAACGCCGGCCCGGCAGGCGTCGGCGTCGGCCACGCTGCAAAAAGCTGCCGATATGGCCGCGCTGGCAACGACACTTGCCGCTGCCGCAGAGGAGCCGGCGCCCGCCATGCCCGCGCCCGCGACGACCACGCCAGCGACGGCTCAGCCCGCTGCACAACCCACGCCCGCAGGACAGCAGACCCCGCAGCCGGGGATGCCCGCTCAACCCGCGTCGGCTGCCGGCCAGACAACCCAAGCGCAGACAGCCGCACAAAACGGAACCGCCGTACCCCCGCAAGCCGCGTCTGCCGGCAACGTTGCCGCCGTGGCCTCCCCGGTTTCGCCTTCCGTGCTCGCGTCTCTCGTCGATGATCTGACTGCGGGTGTGCTGCTGACGGCGATCGCCGCCGAAGCCAAACTCCCGACCGAGGTCGCATTGATCCGGTCGCCATTGACGCCGCCGCCCGTGCCGCGGGATATCCAGCAGATCGAAGCCGATATCAAACAGGGCCTGCAGATTGTCATCAGCCCGCCCATCATGGCGACCGATGCCGATCTTCTTCAGATTATCAACAATCCCTCTTCCTCTGTTGAGAAGATCATCGCGCAGGCACTGACCGGCAATGCGGCGACGCAGGCCCAATCCGCAACGCCGCCGACCGTCAATGAAGGCCCCAAGAGCGTGGTTCCGGCAACGGCCATGCCGGTGACATTGATGGAGGAACCTGAAGCGCCCGTCGCCGCTGCGCTCTCTGCCGGCAAGACACCGCCGCAAATGTCGTCTGCGGCGCCGATGGCGATGTATGAGGCTGCGGAGCAGGCGGGAATGTCGGCGCCTCTGCCGCTCGGCGTTCCCTTCGTCGTCGCGAACTATCTGCCGGCCGATGCGCCCGTCAAAAATGACAAATCGAAGCTGCTCGATCGAGTCGATCCCGTTGGCGATGAGGAGGGCGGGCAAGCTCAGGACGAAGAGACCCCGCAGGATCAGGATGAGAACGAAGCGCATGCCGAAGAGCGGCCAGCACAGGCGATAGAAGAGGCATCCGACGAAGCCGAGGAAGGATTGGCCTCACGGCGGGGCGATAGCATCAAGCCGGAACTCGCTGCCTTGCCGCAGCCTCTGCGTGATCCCCTGCACGATCACGCCTTCGATTTCTATCGGCGCATGGTGGCCTGGGAATAGGCGGCCTCGCAACGGATGGGCGGCAGGATCGCTGCAATACAAACATAAGAAAAACCCGCCGGAGCGATCCGGCGGGTCTTTTGTTTCCAGGCTTCTACCGAAGATTATTCGGCGTTGCGGTTCTTCAGAGCCGCACCCAGGATGTCGCCGAGCGAAGCGCCCGAGTCGGACGAACCGAACTGAGCAACGGCTTCCTTCTCTTCTGCGATTTCCAGAGCCTTGATCGACAGCATGATCTTGCGGTCCTTCTTGGAGAAGTTGGTGACGCGAGCGTCGACAACCTGACCAACCGAGAAACGCTCCGGACGCTGTTCGTCACGGTCACGCGACAGATCGGCGCGGCGGATGAACGAGGTGATGTCTTCGTGGTTGACGAGCTTCACTTCGATGCCGCCGTCGTTGACTGCGATGACTTCGCAGGAAACGACTGCATTCTTGCGCAGGTCGCCGGAAGCTGCTGCTTCGCCGACTGCGTCTTTGCCGAGCTGCTTGATGCCGAGCGAGATGCGTTCCTTCTCGACGTCGACGTCGAGAACGACAGCCTTGACGACGTCACCCTTGTTGTACTCTTCGATGACCTGCTCGCCCGGACGGTTCCAGTCGAGGTCGGAGAGGTGAACCATGCCGTCCACATCGCCGTCGAGGCCGATGAACAGGCCGAACTCGGTCTTGTTCTTGACTTCGCCTTCGACTTCGGTGCCAGCCGGATGGTTGCGGGCGAATGCTGCCCACGGGTTTTCGAGAGTCTGCTTCAGGCCGAGCGAGATACGACGCTTGGTCGGATCGACTTCGAGAACGACGACTTCGACTTCCTGGCTCGTGGACAGGATCTTGCCGGGGTGAACGTTCTTCTTGGTCCAGGACATTTCCGAGATGTGGATCAGGCCTTCGATGCCCGGCTCCAGCTCGACGAACGCACCGTAGTCGGTGATGTTCGTAACGGTACCGGAAATCTTTTTGCCTTCCGGATACTTGGCCTGGATGCCATCCCACGGATCGCTCTCGAGCTGCTTCATGCCGAGCGAGATACGGTGGGTTTCCTGGTTGATGCGGATGATCTGTACCTTGACCTGCTGGCCGATGGACAGGATTTCCGACGGATGGTTCACACGGCGCCATGCCATGTCCGTGACGTGCAGCAGGCCGTCGATGCCGCCGAGGTCAACGAACGCACCGTAATCGGTGATGTTCTTGACGACGCCGTCAACAACCTGGCCTTCTTCGAGGTTCTGAACGATTTCAGAACGCTGCTCGGCACGGGACTCTTCGAGAACCGTACGACGCGAAACGACGATGTTGCCGCGGCGCTTGTCCATCTTGAGGATTTCGAAGGGCTGCGGGTTGTGCATCAGCGGGGTAACGTCGCGGATCGGACGGATGTCGACCTGCGAACGCGGCAGGAAGGCGATAGCGCCGTCGAGATCGACGGTGAAGCCACCCTTGACCTGGTTGAAGATGACGCCTTCAACGCGCTCGCCAGCTTCGAACTTGGCTTCGAGCTTGATCCAGCTTTCCTCGCGGCGAGCCTTTTCGCGCGACAGAACGGCTTCGCCGAGTGCGTTTTCGATGCGCTCGACGTAGACTTCGACTTCATCGCCAACCTTGAGCGTGCCGTCCTTGGCGCGTGCACCGAATTCCTTCAGCGCGATGCGGCCTTCGACCTTGAGACCGACGTCGACAACGGCAACGTCCTTCTCGATGGCAGTGACGATACCCTTGGTGACATAGCCTTCAGCCAGGTCGTTCTTGGCAAAGGATTCTTCGAGAAGAGCTGCGAAATCTTCGCGAGAGGGGGAAGTTACAGACATAAAATCTCCTGGCGTGTCCCGATCATGCGATCTGGACACTGACGCGCCGGTGGTTCGCGTTAAACGGGCCTGACCCCAGTCCGCCTCCCTTTCGGGAAACTATCCGGCGCTTGGACGGAATGTCAGGCTATTTTGAAATCGGCGGTTTCCGGCGCGGGGCGCGCGAAAGCCGCTCATATTTTCAGGCATTTCGGCTCAGAGCGGCATCGACGATCGATTTAGCCTTCTGAAACGCCGCTTCTATACTCATTTCTGAGGTATCTAGCAAGTATGCGTCTTCAGCTGGTTTCAAAGGGCTGTCGGTGCGGCCCATGTCGCGCTCGTCGCGCCGTTTTACATCCTCGAAAATGGCGTCGTAATCGGCGCTGCCGCCGGCTTCGATGATTTCATCGTAACGCCGCTTCGCCCGGACCTCGGCCGAGGCCGTCACGTAGAATTTCACCGGTGCTTCCGGGCAGACGACGGTGCCGATATCACGACCGTCAAGCACTGCGCCCGGCTCCCTGCGCGCGAATTCTTGCTGCATTTCGCGCAATGCCGAGCGCACGGACGGCATGACGGCGATTTTCGATGCGGCTTCGCCGATTTCATGCCGGGACAGAACGGTCCTGTCGAGCCCGGCCAGATCGACCTTGCGCGCCATCGCTTCGGCGATGGCTTCGTTGTCGAGCGGCAATCCGGCATCGAGCAGGGCTTTCGCGGTAGCGCGGTAGGTGAGGCCGGTATCGAGATGATGATAGCCATAGGTTTCGGCGATCCGGCGTGCCAGAGTTCCCTTGCCGGCAGCCGCTGGTCCGTCGATGGCGATGATCATGTCTTGTCTGTCCCTGCCCGGTCTTTCGTTATTTGCTGTAGCGACGCACCAGATCGGCCATTTCCGCTGCCTCCGTGCGATCGATCGCCGAAAGGCCTTCGGCGACGCCCTGTCGGTCAGCCAGCGGCCGGTTCTGGCTTACCTTCCATTTGCCGTCAATCGTCTCGATGTCGATTTCGATGCCGATGATGCCTTTCATCTGGGCGGCGATGAATTCCGGCGGTGCATCCTCTACTGTCCAGGGCTGCGCGCGGTCGCTCTCGTTTTCGCCCGTCAGCGCGCCGATCTGCGTGCGGAGCCATAAAGGGTCCTCGATGGTCCGGGCCGGGCCGCGCACCTGCACGATCGCATAGTTCCAGGTCGGCACCACCTTGCCGGTTTCCCGCTTCGTCGCATACCAGGAGGGCGTGATGTAGGTATCGGCGCCCTGGAAGACGACGAGAACAGGCGCACCGGCCGCAATTTCCTTCCACTGGCCGTTTGCCCTCGCCAGATGGGCCTGCAGCGTACCCTTCGGCGACAGTTCCGTATTCAAATGAAACGGCAGGGCATTGGCGATCAGCCCGCCATCACCAGCCGTAATGAGCAGTCCCAGCGGATGGGCGCGGATCAGCTGGTGCTGCGTGGCAAGATCGTCTTCGCGATGATGGGGAGGCTGATACATGGCTTCGATCCGTTTGCTGCGCCATTTCCAGGAATCCCCGCAAGGCAAGGCTCCGAATGGCCAATGGCGCGGTCTATCAGTCTCTGGCTTCGATCGTCGCGCCCAATCTTGTCATCATAGCAAAAAATTCCGGAAAACTGGTGGCGATCATGGCGGAATCGTCGACCGTGACAGGGTGCTCGCTGGCAAGCCCCATGACAAGGAAACTCATGGCGATGCGGTGATCGAGGTGGGTCTTGACCTCCCCGCCGCCGGCATTGCCCAGACCCTTGCCGTCCGGCCTACCGCGGACCGCCAGCGTATCCTGGCCCTCTGCGCAGTCGACGCCGTTGAGCTTCAATCCCTCGGCGACGGCGGAGAGCCTGTCGGATTCCTTCACCCGCAGCTCCTCCAGCCGACGGTCGTACCTTCGGCAAGGGCGGCGGCGACCGCGAGCACGGGATATTCGTCGATCATCGACGGCGCGCGCTCGGCCGGCACGGTCACGCCTTTCAGCGTCGAGGACCGCACATGTAAATCCGCGACATCCTCGCCGCCCGTGACGCGCCGGTCGAGGATCTCGATATCCGCGCCCATTTCCTGCAGCGTCAGGATCAGGCCGGTGCGCGTCGGGTTCATCAGCACGTTGCGGATGGTGATGTCGGAGCCGGGCACGATCAGGGCCGCCACAATCGGGAAGGCGGCGGACGAGGGGTCGCCCGGAACGTCGATCATCTGGCCTGTGAGCTTGCCTTGACCCTCGAGGCGGATGGTGCGAGCGCCCGCGGCATCGGTCTCGACTGAAAGTGCCGCGCCGAAGCCGGCGAGCATTCTTTCCGTGTGATCGCGCGTTATGACGGGTTCGATGACCGTCGTTATGCCGGGCGCGTTAAGACCGGCGAGCAGCACCGCAGACTTGACCTGCGCCGAGGCCATCGGCACGCGATAGGTGAGCGGGCTTGCCACATGAGGTCCATGCAGCGTGACGGGCAGCCGGTCGCCATCGGCGGCGCGGACCTGCGTTCCCATCCGGCGCAGCGGATCGAGGATGCGCCCCATCGGCCGCTTCGAAAGCGAGCCGTCGCCGATGAGCGTAGTTTCGAAAGCGTAGGAGCCGACCAGGCCCATGGTCAGGCGGGAGCCCGTGCCGGCATTGCCGAAGTCGAGCGGTGCCGCAGGCGCCAGCAGCGCGCCATTGCCGGTGCCGCTGACGATCCATGCGTCGCCATCCCTGCGGATCGCAGCGCCCAGGGCCTGCATGGCTTTGCCTGTATTCAGCACATCCTCGCCTTCGAGCAGGCCCGTGATGCGGGTCTCGCCCGCAGCAAGGCCGCCGAACATCAGGGAACGATGGGAGATGGATTTGTCGCCGGGAATGCGGATCGTGCCGGAAAGGCCGGCCGAGCGGTGTGCCACGGCTGGTTTGGGAAAAGCAGTGTGCGGCATGGGCAATATCCTTTGCGATGCCGGTATTTCCGCCGCATTCTGTGCTGGCTGCTCTCGTCCTTGGCCAGATGTTCTGCGGTTCACACGGGCTGGTTAGCACAGGCCCGCTGCCCAGTCATCCCGCAACGCGCGAAAACCGGGTGCAAAGCGGCATGAAGTTTAGCTTTGACAGATACGGCCGCAACGATTAAGGGGACCGGCTGATATTTCCCTTAAAACGCCGGCTTCCCCGGCATTGCCGAATTTTCATTCGGCCATTCATGAGGCTTTGACAGTGGCGAAAGCGGAACTTGGAACAAAACGTACCGACCCCGATACCGGCAAGAAGTTCTATGACTTGAACCGGGACCCGGTGGTCTCGCCCTATACCGGCAAGTCCTGGCCCTTGTCCTTCTTCGAGGAAACCTCCGCTTCCAAGGAAGCTCCGGAAGAAGACGAAGTGGCTGAAGTCGATACCGAGAACACGGAAGTCGAACTGGTCTCGCTCGAGGATGCCGATGACGCTGCAAGCGGCGACGACATTCCGGACATGGGCGATGACGATGTCGAAATCGGCGACGATGACGACGACACCTTCCTCGAAGCCGATGAAGATGAAGATGATGACGACATGAGCGACATCATCGGCGTCACCGGCGACGAAGACGACGTCTGATCTGAAAGACAATCGGCTCGGGAACCAAGAAAATTTTCCCGGGCCGAATTTTTCGGCTTGCTATCTGTGAAAACCACAAGTAATAAGCCGCCACCCCGACGGGCGAAGCGCTCGGAAGGGACCCAGGGCCGGTAAAACGGCACCATCTTGATGGGGCTATAGCTCAGCTGGGAGAGCGCTTGCATGGCATGCAAGAGGTCAGCGGTTCGATCCCGCTTAGCTCCACCAGCCTTCGCTCTCCGAGCTTCGGTTCGGCAAGCCAGCAGACGAAGGCTGTCCCGCTGAAGTTGCGTAGCAACGAAAGCGGACTTTCTCTACTCGGTACAGATTAATCTTTCACGATCTCGCTTTTGTGTGCGGACTATTTGATCGAGCTTCCGCTTGGCAGGCGCTAAGGCCGGATGAGCTGAAGACTGTTCCGCAGTGATGGAAACGGACCTCTCCGAATCCCCGTCGGCAATTTCGTCTCGAAGTCATTGCTTGTACAGCTGGAAATAGCGCTCTGGTTGTGCTTTTGCGGCCGTACGCTATCATCTTGTGTATGAAATATGTTTATATCCTTCAAAGCTGTGAGTTTCCTGATCGTCACTATGTTGGTGTGACTGGAGATCTAAAAGCCCGCCTGGCGAAGCACAATGCCGGAGAAGTGCCTCACACATCGAAATATGCGCCGTGGTTGGTCAAAACCTACATCGGCTTTTCCGATGAGGCGCAGGCACAAGCGTTCGAAAAATATCTCAAATCCGGATCAGGACGCGCCTTTGCCAAGAAGAGATTATAAGCGCGCTTCGGCAAGATTCTTTGTGTCGAGCGAACGCCGCATCCTCCGCACCCCCAACTCCGTGCTAGCCTCCCATCCTCCTTAACCACACCCCGAATCGCCCATGACCAGACAGCGCCGCCGTCGTCTCATCAGAACCCGCCGCACCGTGACGGGGCTTTCGCTTGTTGCCTCGATCGCCTTTCTGGCCGGGATGACCGATGCCGTCGGGCTGATGCTGACGGGGAATTTCGTGTCCTTCATGACGGGCAATACGACGCGGGCGGCGATTGCTTTGGGAACGGGGGATTTCGGTCATGCGGCGGTGCTGTTTTCCGCCATTCTGACCTTCATTGCCGGCAATGCGCTTGGGATCGTCGTTGCCCATGCGGCGGATCGGCGGGCTTTCGTGGTGCTTGCCTGCGTCAGCATCCTTCTCGCGATGGCCGCCGGCTTTGGCGAGCCGTCGCTGGTTCTCGTGCAGTTCTATCTCGTCGTGCTCGCAATGGGGATGGTCAATGCCACGGTCGAGCATATCGAAGGCTTGCCGATCGGCCTGACCTATGTGACCGGCGCGCTCTCGCGCTTCGGTCGCGGCATCGGCCGCTTTCTGCTGGGCGATCGGGATTTTGCCTGGCGGGTGCAGATCGTACCTTGGAGCGGCATGATATCGGGCGCCATCATTGGCGCGCTTCTCGCCAATAGTCTCGGCGCCCGGGCGCTCTGGCTGGTTTCGATGGTCGCGCTCGCGCTGGCGTTATCGACGCTTTTCATTCCGCGCCGGCTGCAGCGCCGTTTCAACCAGCGGCTGATAATGGCGGCTCCCGCAGCGCCACGGGCGAAATAGCCACATTGCAGCGCACAAAATCTGCTAGGGAGGAAGTCGAATCGTTTTGCCGACAAGCGTAAGGATATGCCGTGTTCGTTTTTTCGAAACTTGTCTGGATCTTTGGTCAGCCGCTGTCGCTGGCCTTTCTCTTCGTCCTTCTGGCCTTTATCGCCGTTCTCTTGCGCTGGCGTGCCACCGCAATTGTCTCCTCGCTGCTGTCGGTGCTGATCCTGTTCGTCTCGCTCTATACGACGGCCGGCGCTTATGTCGTTCAGGGGCTGGAAGAGCGCTTTCCGCATCCCGCTGCCGATCCGGCCGATCTGAAGTGCATGATCGTGCTTGGCGGCGCGACGCAGAACGAGGTGACGACGGCGCGTGGCGGCTACGAGCTCGATTCGGCCGGCGACCGCCTCATCGAGGCACTGCGCCTGGCGCAAAGATACCCGCAGGCGCGCATCGTGATTTCGGGCGGTGATGGCTCGATCGGCGGGACGTATGAGGGCGATGCCGTCATTTCCGAGCGTTTCTTCACCGCGCTCGGCATCCCGACAAGCCGCATGGTCGAGGACAAGACCTCGCGCACTACCTTCGAGAATGCGGTCAACACCAAGGAGCTGCTCGCCCAGAACGGGCTTTCGGATTGCCTTTTGATTACCTCCGGCTTCCATATGCCGCGCTCGATGGGCATCTTCCGCAAGCAGGGCATTCCCGTCGTGCCGTGGCCGGTCGATTATCGCAGCACCGGCAAGGAAAGGCTCGGCTTCGATTTCACCCAGCCCTCGCGCAATGCGCAGCTGCTGGCGACGGGCCTGCGCGAATGGGTCGGCCTCGTCGGCTATTATTTCGTAGGTCGCACTTCGGCGCTTTATCCCGGACCGTGACGACGTGTCCCGGACCGTGACGACGTGTCCCGGACCGTAGCCACGTGTCCGGGCCGCAAGACGGTCCGCGCTGTAAATCCTATTTCTGGGAAATGGTGACGAACTTGGTGCCGCGGACCCGGACCGTGATTTCGCAGACGGCCTCGCCTTCCTTGCGGTCGCAGAAACGCGGATGCATCTTCATGACCAGCACCATGTTGCCGAAGCGCTGTATGAAATCATAGCCATAGATCTGCGCCGTGGCGATCAGCAGGTAGCCGCCCTCGGCCACCTGGACGTAGAAATTGTAAGGGCAACCCTCGTCGGTGCAGTAGGCCTGCTTTTCGCCCTTGCAGGTGATCTCGCCCTCGTTGATGACGATATCCATCAGCTTGTCGTTGTTGATGTCCTGCTGGGTGGCGAAATGATCGCCGAAGCTCACCTGGCCGTCGCAGCTCTTGGTGAAGTGATCCTTCTCGTAGGCCACGGGGTCCTGCAGGATCGATTGCTGCGCCTCGGCCACGACGGGCATGATCACGAGTGCGACGAGGTTGAGGATTACGATCAGCAGGGATTTCACGGGGGATTCCTTTCGAAGCGCCGTCGCGGCCGCGACAACAGCCGCAACCGCTGCGGCATCTTTGCATGTGCCTGCTTGCGCGGCCCTTGCCGTCGTGATTCATTTCGGAAAATCGCGGGCGTTCCGCTGGAGTTTTCGATGTCGCTTCTCTCGTTTCTTGATTATGTCGGCGTCGCCCTTTTTGCCGCAACCGGCGCGCTCGCGGCCTCGCGCAAGCAGCTCGACCTGATCGGCTTCATGTTCCTGGCGGCGGTTACCGGCATCGGCGGCGGCACGTTGCGTGATATCGTCCTTGGCCGGGTGCCGGTCTTCTGGGTGCTGAACCCGACCTATATCATCATCTGCGCGGTGGTCGGGGTGCTGTTCTTCTTCACCGCCCACCTGTTCGAATCGCGCTACCGGCTGCTTCTCTGGCTCGATGCCGTCGGCCTATCGGCCTATTGCGTGATGGGCGCGGCCAAGGGCATGGCGGCGACGGGCTCTCCCACCGTCGCGATCGTCACCGGCGCGCTGACGGCGACCTTCGGCGGCATCCTGCGCGATCTCTTGGCGAATGAACCCTCGGTTCTGCTGCGGCCGGAGATCTACGTGACGGCCGCCCTCGTCGGTGCTGGTGTCTTCACCGCCGCCAACGCGACGATGCTGCCGCTCTATGCGTCGGCCGGGCTAGGAGTTGCCGCGGCTTTCGCCGTGCGCGGCGGCGCGCTCTGGTTCGGCTGGACCTTCCCGACCTACCACCATAAGCCGGGCCGGCATCCGGACGATGTGATGTAATTCGCGAATAATGGGCGGCTTTGTTGGGAGCCGTGAGACAGTCCAGCCGTCGTTGTCTTTTACCGCTGCTTGCGGCGCAAGCGGATCACCACGTCGACATGGGCGATTTCCATGCCTTTCGGCGGCTCCGGCAGGTTGCCGATCGTCAGGTTGCTGATCGGAATATCCAGCACCTCGTTATGCCCTTCCACGAAGAAGTGATGGTGATCGGAGACGTTGGTGTCGAAATAGGTCTTGGCGCTCTCGACGGCGAGCACCCGGATCAGGCCGGCTTCGGTGAACTGATGCAGCGTATTATAGACCGTGGCCAGGGAGACGGGCACGCCGGCGGCAACGGCTTCCTCGTGAAGCTCTTCCACGGTCAGATGGCGGTTTCCCTTGGCGAAAAGAAGATCCCCCAGCGCGATCCGCTGCCTGGTCGGCCTGAGGCCTACGTTGCGCAGCCTGCTCTCGATCGCGATTTCGGCTTCTTCCGCCATTCAGGGACTCCGGATTCCTGATCTCTATAATTCTTTACTAAGCCATATAACTTTTGCCTTGATTGCTTTCAATAGTTTCAATGGGGTGGGAAGGTGCTCAAAAGCCGGAAAAATCGGGCTTTTGCCGCATTTGGCACTGGTAGCGGCTCTGGCGTTCCTGTATGCGACCACCACATAAGGGCTAGTGCGTTCGATCGGATAGGCGAATGAGAGTGTGATGGTTGCGCTTCATTTTCTGTCGATCTTGCACTAAAGCTTCACATCCATCGGCATTCATGCGGGGGAAACGGAATTTTTATGACGACGAGACAATCCAGCTTCAATTACGAGGAAATTCTGTCCTGCGGCCGCGGCGAGCTGTTCGGCCCGGGCAATGCACAGCTTCCCTTGCCGCCGATGCTGATGGTCCACCGCATTACTGAAATTTCCGAGACCGGCGGTGCCTTCGACAAGGGCTTCATCCGCGCCGAATATGACGTGCGTCCCGACGATTGGTATTTCCCGTGCCATTTTGCCGGCAATCCGATCATGCCGGGCTGCCTCGGCCTCGACGGCATGTGGCAGTTGACCGGCTTCTTCCTCGGCTGGCTCGGCGAGCCCGGTCGCGGCATGGCGCTTTCCACGGGCGAAGTGAAGTTCAAGGGCATGGTTCGCCCGGATACGAAGCTTCTCGAATATGGCATCGACTTCAAGCGCGTCATGCGCGGCCGTCTCGTCCTCGGCACCGCCGATGGCTGGCTGAAGGCCGATGGCGAAACCATCTATCAGGCGACGGACCTGCGTGTGGGCCTGTCGAAAGACAAGGTCGCCTGAACCGCGGCGCCGCCGCCTCCACAAAGACAGATGTTTTAGAAAAGGTCATCGACATGAGACGGGTAGTAGTTACGGGTCTGGGTATTGTCTCTTCGATTGGAAACAACGCTCAAGAAGTGACCGCCTCGCTGCGCGACGCCAAATCCGGCATTTCCTTCTCCCCCGATTTCGCCGAGCACGGCTTCAAGTGCCAGGTTTGGGGCGCGCCGAACATCGACACGACCGAACTGGTGGATCGCCGCGCCATGCGCTTCCTGTCGCAGGGCGGCGCCTGGAACCATGTGGCCATGAAGCAGGCGATCGCCGATAGCGGGCTTGAGGAAGGTGACATCACCAACGAGCGCACCGGCATCATCATGGGTTCCGGCGGCCCGTCGACCCGCACGCTGATCGAGGCGGCCGACATCACCCGCAAGAACAACAGCCCGAAGCGCATCGGCCCGTTTGCCGTGCCGAAGTCGATGTCGTCGACCGCCTCGGCAACGTTGGCTACCTGGTTCAAGATCCACGGCGTCAACTACTCCATCTCGTCCGCCTGCTCGACCTCGGCGCACTGCATCGGCAATGCCGCCGAAATGATCCAGTGGGGCAAGCAGGATGTGATGTTCGCCGGCGGCCACGAGGACCTCGACTGGACCATGTCGAACCTCTTCGACGCCATGGGCGCCATGTCCTCCGATTTCAACGAGAATCATCCGGAAACCGCTTCACGTGCCTATGACGCCAAGCGTGACGGTTTCGTCATCGCCGGCGGTGCCGGCGTGCTGGTTCTGGAAGAGCTTGAGCATGCCAAGGCACGCGGCGCCAAGATCTATGCCGAAATCGTCGGCTACGGCGCCACCTCGGACGGTTATGACATGGTCGCGCCGTCGGGCGAGGGTGCCGCGCGCTGCATGCGCCAGGCGCTCGCCACCGTGAAGGGCGATATCGACTACATCAATACCCACGGCACCTCGACGCCGGTGGGCGACAGCAAGGAAATCGGCGCGATCCGCGAAGTCTTTGGCGACAAGATCCCGCCGATCCAGTCGACCAAGTCGCTGACGGGCCATTCGCTCGGCGCAGCAGGCGTTCAGGAATCGATCTATTCGATCCTGATGATGCAGGAGCGTTTCATCGGGGAAAGCGCTCATATCACCGAACTCGATCCGGAATTCGAAGGCGTGCCGATCGTGCGCAAGCGCATCGACGATGCCAAGATCGACATCGCTCTTTCGAATTCTTTCGGCTTCGGCGGCACCAACGCCACGCTCGTATTCCAGCGCTACAACGGATAAGGCAATGACCGGAATCATGCAGGGTAAGCGCGGCCTCATCATGGGCGTCGCAAACAATCACTCGATTGCCTGGGGCATTTCAAAGGCGCTCGCGGCCGAAGGCGCCGAACTGGCTTTTACATTTCAGGGCGAAGCACTCGGCAAGCGCGTCAAGCCGCTCGCAGCCGAAGTCGGTTCGGATTTCCTGCTGCCTTGCGACGTCGAGGATCTGGCTTCGGTCGATTCCGTCTTCGACGCCATCAAGGAGCGCTGGGGCAAGCTGGACTTCATCGTCCACGCCATCGGCTTTTCCGACAAGAACGAGCTGAAGGGGCTCTATGCCAACACCACGCGGGAGAATTTCACCCGCACCATGGTGATATCCTGCTTCTCCTTCACCGAGATTGCCAAGCGCGCCGCCGACCTGATGACCGAAGGCGGCAGCATGCTGACGCTGACCTATAACGGCTCGACGCGCGTGATCCCGAACTACAACGTCATGGGCGTCGCCAAGGCCGCGCTCGAGGCGTCCGTTCGCTATCTCGCCGCCGATTACGGCCCGCGCGGCATTCGCGTCAACGCCGTCTCCGCCGGCCCGATCCGCACGCTGGCCGGCGCCGGCATTTCCGACGCCCGCGCCATCCTGTCGTGGAACCAGCGCAACGCGCCGCTGCGCAAGTCCGTCACGATCGACCAGGTCGGCTCGTCGTCGCTCTACCTCCTGTCGGATCTTTCGGCAGGCGTGACCGGCGAAATCCACTTCGTCGATGCCGGCTACAACATCACCTCGATGCCGACGCTGGAAACACTGTCGAGCGCGGATGCGGAATAAGCGCTGCGATTTGAATTATCCTTCCGGTCTTTGACCGGGAGGATCGAATTTCCGGATATCCTCCAAAGGATTCCCGATGACGTCCAGTGACGCAGAACCCTTTGCATCGACCGACCGTCTTATCCTTCGGGGATTTGTCCCGCAGGATTTCGAAGCCTACCGTGCCTATCGCTCCTTGCCGGAGATCTATCGCTATCTTTACAGCGACCCTCCATCGGAAGAGGAGCTCCGGGAGCGTTTCGACGCGAGTTTCAACACGCGTTTGTCTGATGATGGCGATATTCTCCGCTGCGCCGTTGTCCGACGTGAGGATGACGCCCTGCTCGGTCAGGTAAGCTTGAAGCTCACCAACAAGGCCGCTCTGCAGGCCGAGGTTGGCTATATCTTCAATCCGGCCTATGCCGGCAAGGGTTACGCCACCGAAGCAGTCGAAGCCGTCATCAGCCTTGGCTTCGAAAAATTCGGTTTTCATCGGATCTTTGCGCGGCTCGACGCGAAGAATGCCGGTTCCGTCGGCGTCGTCGAACGGCTCGGCCTGCGGCGTGAGGCGCATCTCGTCCAGAATGACCGTTTCAACGGTGTTTGGGGGGACGAATATGTTTATGCGGTTCTGCGCCAGGAGTGGTCCGAGAGAACCGCCAGATCGCGATAGGTGTTCGCTCGCCCTTGACGCGCTCGGGTCAGGCCGCTGAGGGCGCGAATCGATAATGCCCCGTCCGCTGATAGGCAAACAGCGTATCGTCCTCGCTTGCCCCGGCGCCGATGTTCTGGATGACCAGCGGACGTCCCGGCACTTCAGTCGATGTTTTTGATGAGACGATGACGATGTGGGTGAGATTGCCGGGAAGCATCTGTGTGACGAGGTCGCCGGGGCGATAGGCCGCGAAATCGTCTTGCAATGGCAATGCGGCCTTCCGCCTGACAAAATAGACGGCAAGATTAGGCACGCGGCGGTGATCGATATTGGGATCAGGCGCCTTCATGCCCCATGCCTTGGGGTAGGCGGAGAAATTGGCCTTCATGTCTTCGTGCAGCAGCTTTTGCAGATCGAGCCCGAAGGCGCGGCGATAGGCACGGATGACGACGTCGGTGCAAACGCCGCGATCTGGGGCCACATCGCCGCCCGGATAGGCCAGTTTGACATAGGTGGGGTCATAGCGCGTGGTCACGCCGATCTGCGCTCTTGCTGCTTCCACCAGAGATGACGGCCAGGTCGGAGCAACTGAGACTGCTCCGCTCACGGCCGGCAATGTTGAGGCAAGGGTCAGCAGGCCGCCTTGCAGCACCATGCGGCGCGTAACATCCATCGTCGGCTTCCCCCTCTTGCGAAAACCTTTGGCCATTCGAAAGAGGAACCTCTCTTCGAATAGAGGCGAATCTATGGATGGTTTCGCGCATGGGTGGAGCCTCGAATCGGCCCGTTAATATCCATTCGATAAGATTTTACGAAAATTTTAGGTTAATTCTATCTTGCCGGGGATGGCCCGTTACGGCTGGCCGGAATTCCGATACAAGGCAGGCAATCAACAGTATTTCCTGCATGTCCATCGGCGTTCATTGACCATTTACGGGAACCCCAGCCGTGAACACCATAACTGTTGCCAATTCCAAGCCGCTCGATCCGTTGGACGAGACGACGTCGCTAGAAACCGCTGCCACCTCGAGGGCATTGGGGCCGGATCTATTGCGGGCGGTCGCCATCCTGCTGGTCATGCTTGTGCATCTGCCCGCAGAGGCAACGCCGCTGCCGCTTGCCGGCATCCAGCCCTATGGCTGGATCGGCGTCGACATCTTCTTCGTGCTGAGTGGCTATCTCATCGGAAACCAGCTGATGGCAGAGGCCGCGCGCCGCAATGCCATCGATTTCAAGACCTTCTATATGCGCCGCGCGTTCCGCATATTGCCGGCCTTCCTGCTTGTGCTCGCAGTCTACACGCTCGTCCCGTCTCTCCGAGATGCGCCGACGATGCAATCCTTCTGGCGTTTCCTGACTTTCACGGTCAATTTCGGGCTCGATCCGCGCCTCGGCGGCGCGTTCACCGAGGCCTGGTCGCTGAGCGTCGAGGAGCATTTCTATCTTCTCCTGCCGCTTCTCGTCGTCTTGTTGAAGCGCCGCGCGACGATGGTCTCCGTCGCCCTTCTCGTTGCGACCATCGTTATTGCCGGCATGGGCTTGAGGCTAGCGCTATGGCAGAGCCAAGTCGGCCCGCTGGTTGAAATACAGGCTTACAGGGAGGCGCTCGCCGTCTATCTCAGGGATATCTATTACCCGACCTACAATCGGCTCGATGGGCTGACCTTCGGTGTCGTTCTCGCTGCGATCAGGCTGTTTAAGCCGCTGTTGTGGGCACGGTATATGCCGCCTTACATCGCGCTCGGCATCGGCGGCGTGGCAGTGACGGCGGCGCTCGTAATCTTTTCCGTTCGTGGCCCGTTTGCCGAAACCAGTCTGCCGCTGGTATTTCAGCCTCTGCTAGGCGCGGTCGTCGGCTTTCCGCTGCTCTCGGCGGGCACAGCGCTCATCCTTGGCGCATTACTGGACTTGCAGCGCAAGATCGGGCGCTGGCACCTGCCGGCCATATCAGGTATCGCAACGCTGTCCTACAGCCTCTATCTGACCCATAAGGGCATCTATCATATCGATCAGATGGTGTTCGGGCGGGACAATCTTCAGGGGCTGTCGGGCTTCATCATCTATCTCGCCACCTGCTTCCTTGCTGCCGCGACGCTCTGGTTTCTCGTTGAAAGAAACTTTCTGATCCTGCGGGATTACCTTGTGCCCCGGAAGCGTCGCGCCGAAGAGACCTGATCCATAAAGGAAAGGCGGCCGATCGGCCGCCTTCGTCGCTTACTTCTTTGCCCAGAGAACCTTGAAGCGGGCATTGCGGCAGGTTTCGCCGAACTCCTTGAAGTTTTCCGCCAGAACCGGCTCGTAGGGCAGGCCGCGATTGGCGACCAGCATGAGCCGTCCGCTGCCGCGCAGGGCCGACGCGGCGGTCTTGATCATCGCCTGGCCGAGCGAGGGCTCGGCGGCATGGCCCTCATGGAAGGGCGGGTTCATGATGATAAGGTCGTACTTGTCCTTGACCGGCTCGCTCGTGAGATCGTGCCAGAAGAAGCGCTGGGCGACCTTCGGGCAGTTTGCCAGCAGATTGGCGCGCGCGGCCTCCAGAGCGCCGTAGTGGGCCTCGTAGAGGTCGATACGCTCGATCCTCGGTGATTTCGTCGCGAGCTCGACGGAGAGGTAGCCCCAGCCGGCACCGAAATCGGCGGCGTCGCCGGCAAAGTCGGTCGGCAGACGCGAGGCGAGCAGTTCCGAGCCGGCATCGATCCGGTCATGGGAGAACATGCCTGGCGCCGTGGTGAAGCGGCCCTCGACACGTGTTGCCGGCTTCGCAAGCTGTGCCGTCGCCGCCTTGATGTCGGCAGGGCGTGCAAACCAGAAGGCAACGCCGTGATATTTCGGCATGTGCTCGATTGCGAGACCGAAGGCCTCGATGCGCTTGCGCAATGGCTGGATGCCGTCTTCCTTGCCGCCGGCAACGACGATGAGGCCGCCTTCCCTAACGCGAGCAAGCGCTTCGGCGATATGATCTTCATTCTCGCCCTTGTGTTTGCCGCAAAGCACCAGCGCGCCATCATAGCCGTCGCCTTCGATCTCCGGCGTCACATTGATGCGCTGCGCCTGCAGCTGGCGATAGAAGGGGCGGAAGCCCTGAACGGCGGACAACTCGGCGGCAAAGCCCCCCGGCAGCGAGAAACCCGCTTCGGCGCCGAGAAACAGGATGCGCTGACCCTCGCCGGGCGCGTCGACAGTGCCGGAGGCAAAGGGGTGAAACAGGGTCTTCAGGGCATCGCGGCTCATGGGCGTGGTCTCGTCTCGGGAATGGGTTTCGTCTGTCGGATATGCGCCGCTTACTTGAGCATGCTTGCCCCTCACCCTAACCCTCTCCCCGTTGAAACGGGGAGAGGGGACGACAGAGCAAGACGACATGCCTCCGGATGGGGAGGATAGTGATCGAGCACGGTCATGATCCCCTCTCCCCGCATGTGCGGGGAGAGGGCTAGGGTGAGGGGCCGGGAACACGGTTTCAACGAAAGCGGGCCAAGCCGGCGGCATTCAATACAAAAAGGGGCGCGGAAAAAATCCCGCGCCCCGGAACGTCGATGAAGGCGCGGGCTTATTCGGCCGCGTCGTCCTTCTTCTTGTCGGCGGCGATTTCCTGGCCGGTTGCCTGATCGACGACCTTCATGGACAGGCGAACCTTGCCGCGCTCGTCGAAGCCGAGCAGCTTGACCCAGACCTTGTCGCCTTCCTTGACGACGTCCTGCGTCTTGGCAACGCGCTCGGAAGCGAGCTGCGAGATGTGAACGAGGCCGTCACGGGCGCCGAAGAAGTTGACGAAGGCGCCGAAGTCGGCGGTCTTGACAACAGTGCCTTCGTAGATCTGGCCGACTTCCGGCTCGGCGACGATCGAGTGAATCCACTTGCGGGCCGCTTCGATTTCCTTGCCGGAAGACGAGGCGATCTTGACGGTGCCGTCGTCTTCGATGTTGATCTTCGCACCGGTCTTTTCGACGATTTCGCGGATGACCTTGCCGCCGGAGCCGATGACTTCGCGGATCTTGTCGACCGGAATGTTCATGACTTCGATGCGCGGTGCGAATTCGCCGAGCTGGCCGCGGCTTTCGGTGATGGCCTTGGCCATTTCGCCGAGGATGTGGGCGCGACCGCCCTGTGCCTGGCTGAGAGCGACCTTCATGATCTCTTCGGTGATGCCGGCGATCTTGATGTCCATCTGCAGCGAGGTGATGCCGTCGGCAGTGCCGGCGACCTTGAAGTCCATGTCGCCGAGGTGGTCTTCGTCGCCGAGAATGTCGGAAAGAACCGCGAAGCGTTCGCCTTCCAGGATCAGACCCATGGCAATACCGGCAACCGGCTTGGCCAGCGGAACGCCGGCGTCCATCAGAGCGAGCGAGGTGCCGCAAACTGTTGCCATCGAGGACGAGCCGTTCGACTCGGTGATCTCGGAGACGACGCGCAGCGTGTAGGGGAACTGCTCAGCCGACGGCAGCATCGGGCGGATAGCGCGCCATGCGAGCTTGCCGTGACCGATTTCGCGGCGGCCCGGGGAGCCCATGCGGCCGGTTTCGCCAACCGAGTAGGGAGGGAAGTTGTAATGGAGCAGGAAGCGCTCCTTGTACATGCCCGTCAGGCTGTCGACATACTGCTCGTCTTCGCCGGTGCCGAGCGTGGCGACGACGATTGCCTGCGTTTCACCGCGGGTGAAGAGAGCCGAGCCGTGCGTGCGCGGCAGCAGGCCGACTTCCGAGACGATCGGACGAACGGTCGACAGGTCGCGGCCGTCGATGCGGCTCGAGGTGTCGAGAATGTTCCAGCGAACGATCTTGGCCTGAAGGTGCTTGAAGATGGCGCCAACTTCTTCGGCCGTGTACTTGGCTTCGCCTTCCTCGGGAAGGAAGTGTGCCTTGACCTTCGCCTTGACGGCGTCGACGGCGGCGTAGCGATCGGCCTTCTGGGTGATTTTGTAGGCTTCGCGCAGTTCGCCTTCGGCAAGGCCGAGCATTTCGGTTTCGAGCGCGGAGAAATCCTCCGGCGTGAAATCGCGCGGTTCCTTGGCGGCGACTTCGGCGAGCTGGATGATCGCGTCGATCACAGGCTGGAAGCCGCGATGACCGAACATGACGGCGCCGAGCATGACGTCTTCAGGCAGTTCCTTGGCTTCGGACTCAACCATCAGAACGGCGTCCTGCGTACCGGCGACGACGAGGTCGAGGGTCGACTCGTCCATCTCGTCGAGATGCGGGTTCAGCACGTATTCGCCGTTGATGTAACCGACGCGGGCGCCGCCGATCGGGCCCATGAACGGAATGCCGGAGAGCGTCAGGGCTGCAGACGTCGCGACCATGGACAGGATGTCCGGATCGTTTTCGAGGTCATGCTGGATGACGGTGACGACAACCTGGGTGTCGTTCTTGTAGCCTTCCGGGAAGAGCGGGCGGATCGGGCGGTCGATCAGGCGGGAAACGAGCGTTTCGTTTTCGCTCGGACGTCCCTCGCGCTTGAAGTAGCCGCCGGGGATCTTGCCGGCGGCATAGGTCTTTTCCTGGTAGTTGACGGTGAGCGGGAAGAAGTCCTGGCCCGGCTTCGGCGACTTGGCGGAAACGACGGTCGCAAGCACTACGGTCTCGCCATAGGTGGCGACGACGGCGCCATCGGCCTGGCGGGCGATCTTGCCGGTTTCCAGCTTCAGCGGGCGGCCTGCCCACTCGATTTCTACGGTATGGATATCGAACATATCTTATCCTTGCACTATGCGGGAAAAGGCGCCGTGGCCGACGATTTCGGCAGGGCGCATCTTCAACCGCACGAAATGTGACGCATCACGGGCAAGACAACGAGAGGCTTTCGAAATCAGGCCGAAGCGCTAGGCTTCGGCTGAAAGCATCCAGCAATCCTGCCCCATGACAGGTCAACGGTTGTTTTTGGCAGGTCCGGCCCATCCGGCCCGCCGGCAGCTTCGCGTTGCGCCAATGTAAAGGCGCCAAGCGAAACAGTCTTGAGGGTTCATACCCCTCATAAGCATCCGGCGGGCGTTCAGCAGAACGCCCGCCGGAGATTCTATTAGCGGCGGATACCGAGGCTGGTGATCAGCTTGGTATAACGGCCTTCGTCCTTCTTCTTGAGGTAGTCAAGAAGCGAGCGGCGGCTGGAAACCATCGTCAGAAGGCCACGACGGGAGTGGTTGTCCTTCTTGTGGTCCTTGAAATGGTCCGTGAGGTTGTTGATGCGCTCGGTCAGGATCGCAACCTGGACTTCCGGAGAACCGGTGTCGCCTTCGACGGTAGCGTATTCCTTGATCAGCGCAGCCTTGCGCTCAGCAGTGATCGACATCGGATGATCCTTTCTATGAGAGGAGATTGAAGTCGCCAAACGCCGGGATGTCGTCCAGCATTGGCCGCGAATGCAATCAGGCATGCCTGATGCTGGCGCTGCCTATAAACCAAATGAGCGGCAATGGAAAGAGGCTTCTCCCCGGGGCGCTTTTCAGCGGCCCGCCATGGCATTCCGGATCATCGCATCGTAGCCTTCTGGGTCCTGCAGCATGGCGAAATGGCTGGCGTCCTTCAGGATGACGAGCTTGGCGCCTGGGATCTCCTTTGCCATCATCTGCGTATGGTCGAGCTTGACCGCCTCGTCATGGTCGCCGATCGCAAGCGTCACGGGCACCGTGATCTTGCCGAGGTCGGCTGCGGTCCATGCCGGCTGCGTCGCCCACATCTGCGAGATCTGGTTGACGAAGGCATCGTATTCGTTCGGCGTCGGCGACAGCTTCTTGTAGTAGTCGCCGGCGACATTAATGTAGTCGTTGAAGGTCTTGTTGCTCATGACGTCGGGCTTGACGCCGTCGGTGGTGACATTGGCCGCCTGGGCGATCACGCGCGTCAGCTTTTCGGGATGCTTCGTCGCCATGTCGATGCCGATGATGCCGCCGTCGGACCAGCCGACCAGCGTCACCTTGTCGATCTTCAGATAGTCGAGCAGCGCGACGTAGTCCGCGGTCATCAGGTCGTAGCCGAAGGGCTGCTGGCTGCGCGTCGAACGGCCGTGTCCGCGGCTGTCGGCAACGATGACGAGATGATCCTTGGAGAAGTCGGCAACCTGATGGCCCCAGATGTCAGCATTCCCGAGACCGCCGTGGATGAAGAGGATGGGGTCGCCGGCTCCGTATTCGGCGTAATACATCTTGATGTCGTTGACATCGGCCATGCCGCTCGTTTTCGGCTGCGGCATGGGCGGGAAAGCCGGCAGACTGGCCCAGCGCTCGGCGGAATTCGCACTCGCCATTGTGAGGAACAATGAAAGGACTGCCAGTATCCCGATGGTCATTCTGCGCATGTTCTCCCCCCTTGAACGGGCCGCCATGGCCCGTCGGGGAGCATATCGCATCGCCATTGTCTCGCAATAGCCGCCTGTGCCGGCTGGCCGAAGGTCAGCCGAAGACGCGCTTGGGGCGGAATTCGCCCTGGCCGATCTCGCCGATGGCGATCAGCTTGCCGCGCGCCGTGGCGTAGGCCTCGGTCTCGGCAACCGGCGCATCGCGGCCGCGCACCAGGATCGGGTTGCCCATCTTCAGGCGATGCGCCTGATCATCCGTGATGACGAGATGCGGCAGAGACGACAGGGCCTCCGCCGTGTCGATCAGCAGGGCATCGAGGGCTGCAAGCCGCTCGTCCGCATCCTCGATCGCTTCAAGCGCCACGAGATCGGCAAGCGGCACCATCGTCTCTTCGGCGAAGGGAGCGACGAAGCTGCGGCGCAGGCCGGAAATATGGCCATAGCAGCCGAGGTCGCGGCCGAAATCGCGGGCAAGCGCGCGTACATAGGTACCCTTGCCGCATTCGACTTCGAAATGCGCCGTGTTGGCATCGGGGCAGGCAAGCAGCGTCAGGCGGAAGATTTCGACCTCGCGCGAGGGGATCTCGACCGTCTCGCCCTCGCGAGCCAGATCGTATGCGCGTTCGCCTGCGATCTTGATGGCGGAAAACTGCGGCGGGATCTGCTGGATGACGCCGGTATAGTTCGGCAGCAGCGCGCGGATGTCCTCTTCGCCCGGACGCTTGTCCGATGTGGCGGTCACTTCGCCTTCGAGGTCGTCGGAAGCGCGTTCCTCACCCCAGGTCACGGTGAATTCATAGATCTTGCGGCCGTCCATGACGTAGGGAACCGTCTTGGTGGCGTCGCCGAGCGCGATCGGCAGCATGCCGGAGGCGAGCGGGTCGAGCGTGCCGGCATGGCCGGCCTTCTGGGCCTTGAACAGCCACTTGATCTTGGAAACAGCTTCAGTCGAGCCGAAATCGATCGGCTTGTCGAGGATGAGCCAGCCCGAAATCGGGCGGCCCTTGGGCTTGCGTGGCTTGGACATTCTCTGTCTCTGTTATTGATCTTGGTCGTTGTCGTCTTCGAGGTCGCGGCTGACCTCGGGCGAGCGCAGCAGCGCATCGATCTTCTTGTAATTGTCGAAGCTCGTATCGTCGCGGAAGCGGACTTCCGGCATGTACTTCATCTGGCGAAGCTGCGGGCCGAGACGGCCGCGGATATATTTCGCATGGCGGTTCAGCGCCTCGATGACGGCGTTGTGGTCGGAAACGCCGAGCGGGGTCACAAAGGCGGTGGCGATCTTCAGATCCGGTGACATGCGCACCTCGGAAATGGAGATCACGGTGCGCTCGATCAGGTCGTCGCGCACTTCGCCGCGCTGCAGAACCTGCGTGATCGCTGAGCGCACCTGCTCGCCGACGCGAAGCATGCGCTGCGAAGGCGCGGAAGAAGTTGGTCTGGTCATGGTTGTTCCGTTAGCAGCGTCCCTTGGACGCGATAAAGCGGGTCACATGACTCGATCCGGCGCAAAGGTCAAGGCTGGACCGGGTTTGCCGCCCGCCAGAAGCCGAGAATCCTTGCAAAAGCGGCGTCCTGTGCCGCCTGATCGGCAAAAGCGGACGTCGGGATATAGGTGACGAAGGATTCGGTGTCGAATTCGATGCGCCCGTTGCGACGCCCTATATTGCGGATCTCGCGCCAACCAAGCCAGATCGATGTCTGTGCCGAAGCCCACGTGCCGCCCTCAGATGTGATCGTCACGGTGATGGCGACGTCGGGCCGTATGCGCGATTGCATCGCGGCGAGACGCCGTCGCGTGAGCCAGCGCGAGTAGATCAGGATGAACGCATAGATGATCAGGGTGGGGATAAGCCAGATGATCGCCATGTCGCCGAGATCCATGGATCGCGACATTCCGAAGACAGGTACGAAGATATATGCGCGCAGCAAATGAAACAGCACCGGCAGACCCGCGCCGACACCGATTGCCGAGACGAAGAACCAGGCGGCCCGATTATGGGCGTTGGCAGGTCGGCGAAGGGCGAGGCGCCGCCCTGCCTGACGCATGACGTCAACATGCTCTGCCGGCTGGCGAACGAAGGAGACGGTGATGGAACGATCGTCTTCAGGCTCTATCGTCATGGCTGCAGCTCATTCTCGCCCGGTTTCGCCTAAGAAAAAACCGCCGGTTTTGGCCGGCGGTTTTGTATCTCGCAAATCGAAGGATCGATTACAGTGTGCGGGTGATGTGCTCGACGCGGAAGCACTCGATCGTATCGCCGACGCGGATGTCTTCGTAGTTTTCGAAGGCCATGCCGCATTCCTGGCCCATGTTGACCTCGGAGACTTCGTCCTTGAAGCGCTTGAGCGTCTTGAGCTTGCCTTCGTGGATGACGACGTTGTCGCGAACCAGGCGGACGCCGACGCCACGCTCGACCTTGCCTTCGGTGACGCGGCAACCCGCGACCTTGCCGACCTTCGTGATGTTGAACACCTCGAGGATCTCGGCATTGCCGAGGAAGGTTTCGCGGCGCTCCGGAGAGAGCAGGCCCGACATCGCCGCCTTCACGTCATCCACCAGGTCGTAGATGATGTTGTAGTAGCGGATTTCGATGCCTTCGCGCTCGGCGAACTGGCGTGCCTGGGCGTTGGCGCGAACGTTGAAGCCGATGATGGCCGCGTTCGAGGCTTCCGCCAGCGAAATATCCGATTCCGTGATGCCGCCTGCGCCCGAATGGACGATGCGGGCGCGGACCTCGTCGGTGCCGAGCTTGTCGAGCGCGCCGGCAATGGCTTCGATCGAGCCCTGCACGTCGCCCTTCACCACCAGCGGGAATTCCTTCACGCCGGCGCTCTGCAGCTGGGTCATCATCTGTTCGAGCGAACCGCGCTGACCGGACTGGCGTGCGGCCGCCTTGTCGCGGGCGAGACGCTGACGATATTCGGAAATCTCGCGGGCACGGCTTTCGTTTTCGACGACGGCGAACTTGTCGCCCGCAGCCGGCGTGCCCGAAAGGCCGAGAACCTCGACCGGGGTGGCCGGACCGGCTTCCTTCACATGCTCGCCCTTGTCGTTGACGAGTGCGCGCACACGCCCCCACTGGTCGCCGGCGACGACGATCTGGCCCGGACGCAGCGTGCCCTTCTGTACGAGGACGGTGGCGACGGAGCCGCGGCCGCGATCGAGTTGGGCTTCGATGACGGTGCCTTCCGCCGTGCGGTTCGGATTGGCCTTGAGATCAAGGATTTCCGACTGCAGCAGGATGGCTTCGAGCAGCTTGTCGAGGTTGGTGCGGTTCTTCGCAGAGACTTCCACGTCGAGCACTTCACCGCCCATGGATTCGACGAAGACTTCGTGCTGCAGCAGTTCCGTGCGGACCTTCTGCGGGTTGGCTTCGTGCTTGTCGATCTTGTTGATCGCCACGATGATCGGAACACCGGCCGCCTTGGCGTGGTTGATCGATTCGATCGTCTGCGGCATCACGCTGTCGTCTGCGGCAACCACCAGGATCGCGATGTCGGTCGCCTGGGCGCCACGGGCACGCATCGCCGTGAAGGCGGCGTGACCGGGCGTGTCGATGAAGGTGATCTTCTGACCGTTCTGCTCGACCTGATAGGCGCCGATATGCTGGGTGATGCCACCGGCTTCGCCGGCAACCACGTTCGCATGGCGGATGGCGTCGAGCAGCGAGGTCTTGCCGTGGTCGACGTGACCCATGATGGTCACGACCGGCGGACGGGAAACCAGTTCGCCTTCCTCGTCGGCAACGTTGAAGATGCCCTGTTCGACGTCGGATTCCGAAACGCGCTTGACCGTGTGGCCGAATTCGCCGGCGATGAGCTCGGCCAGATCGGCGTCGATGACGTCGCCCGGCTTCATCATCTGGCCTTCCTTCATCAGGTACTTGATGACGTCGACGGCGCGTTCGGACATGCGCTGCGACAGTTCCTGAATGGTGATGGTCTCGGGCAGCACGACTTCACGCGAGATCTTTTCGCGGGTCTCCTGCATCTGGCTGCGGCGGAACTTTTCCTGCCGGCGGCGCATGGCCGAAAGAGAACGACCGCGGGCGTTGCCGTCTTCGTCGACGTCAGCCGTGGTGACCGTCAGCTTGCCGCGGCGACGCTCTTCGTCGGTCTTCGGACGTGTGGTGACGGGCTTTGCCGGCTCGGGCCGGGTAACCTTGCCGCGGATCGGAGCACCGCGAGGCGGGCCACGGCTCTCCTCTTCCTCACCGCCCGGACGACGGCGATTGGCCGGCGCTTCCGTGGTTGCCGCGCCGGGGCGGGCAGACTGCGGGGCAGGGGCATCGGGGCGGCGTGCGACGGCCGGTGCCGGAGCGGGCTGCGTAGCCGGCTTCGGAGCTTCGACCTTGGCTTCGACCGGAGCGGCTGGGGCCTGTTCCGCGACCTTGGCGGCTGCTGCGGCCTGAGCAGCCTCTTCGGCAGCCCGGCGAGCGGCCTCGGCCTGTTCGGCGACGCGGCGTGCTTCTTCTTCTACGCGGCGGCGTGCTTCTTCCTCGGCGCGACGAACGGCATCGGCGGCGTCACGAGCCTGGGCGTCGGCGAGCGCGCGGCGGCGAGCGTCCATCTCGTCGGCCGACAGATGGTTCAGAACCACCGGACGCGACGAGCGCTCCTGCTGCGGGCGCTGCTGATAGCCCTGGTTGGATTGGGCCGGACGCTGCTGCTGGCCACCTGGCTGATGAATGCGCGGAGCCGGCTGCGGCGGACGCGGCGGCTGCGGCGTCGGCTCGGCAACGCGCGTCACCGAAGGTGCGGCTGTCGTCGTCGGCGTGATTGGCTTTTCGTCTTCAGGACGTAGCGGGCGGCGCTTACGGGTCTCAACCACGACCGCCTTGGTGCGACCGCGGCCCATGTCCTGGCGCACGGTGCCCTGGTTTACGCCTGAAGGCTTCAAGGTGAGGGTCTTCTTACCCGAAACACTCAGCGTCTTGTCGTCTTGATTGTCGGTCATTCCGTTCCTGTTCCTTCGGACAGGGCTCGGAAATGTCCGTCAGACCCTGTCGTTCAATGCATGTACCTTAATGAGGCGTCCGGCAGAGGCCGGTGACCGCGTCATTGTTTTCGCCGGCCAGCGCCGCCCGTTGCCCGGGACTGACCGCCGTTGCGGTACCGTTCGAGCAGGTTTGCGCGCTTCACTACACCCTCACCCGCCTGCCCTGCAAGCGCTGCGGCATGGATAAAAGCATTCTGGCCCATCAGTTCTTCCATTTCCGCCTCCGTAAAGACACGGAAGGACGGTATTTCCGCTTCGGTCTCCATGCCGAGATGCCAGGCCTTGCGCGCCTGGTCGATCTTGCGCACGCCATCGGCGGCAGCGCTGATCGCATGGAACACGGCAAGTGCCGAGCCGTTGCGAACGGCGCCATCCACCTTCGACGAGCCGGATACGAACTGGCCCGCCTTGCGAGCCATGTTCATCATCCCGGCCAGTTGCGCCGCAAGCAGGCGGTCGACGGTGGCACCGAGATCGCTCGGCACGGCCACCTCCGCCTTCAGGGCGCGGGAGAACAACTTCTTTGCCACTGCCTTGTCCACGAGCGCCCGGTCGACCTTGACCCAGCATCCGCGTCCCGGCAGCTGCCGCTTCAGATCCGGAACCACGGTTCCGTCCGGAGCGGCGACGAAGCGGATCAGCTCATCCGGCGATCCGCTTTCGCGTGTTACGATGCACATACGGCCATTTGTGCCGTCACCCGCAAGATCATCGTCTTCGGGTGGAGCCTTCGGCCCGTCTGCGCTCATCATGCTTCCTGCTCGGCCTCGCCTTCACCCTCCGATGCCTCTTCGGCTTCGGCGGCGAGATCGGCTTCGGTGATCCAGCCGGCCAGCAGGCGGGCCTGCACGACCATCTGTTCGGCTTCGACGCGCGAGACTTCGAGCTTGGAGAACAGACCTTCGAATTTCTTCGTCTCGCCGTTCTTGCGCTCGCTCCAGCCGACGAGGTCGTCAGCGGCGCAGCCGGCGAAGTCCTCGATCGTCTTGATGCCGTCTTCGCCGAGCGCGACCATCATCTGGGCGGTCATGCCGTTGATCTCGCGCAGTTCGTCGGAAACACCGAGCGCCTTGCGCTTCTCGTCCATCTCGGCTTCGAGCTTTTCGAGATATTCGCGGGCGCGGGTCTGGATTTCCTGCGCGGTGTCTTCGTCGAAGCCATCGATCGAGGAGATTTCGTCGAGATCGACATAGGCCAGTTCCTCGACGGCGGCAAAGCCTTCGGAAGCCAGAACCTGGCCGACCATTTCGTCAACGTCGAGTGCGTCCATGAAGAGATTGGTGCGCTCGTTGAATTCCTTCTGACGGCGCTCTGATTCCTCGGCTTCCGTCATGATGTCGATGTCCCAGCCGGTCAGCTGCGAGGCGAGACGGACGTTCTGACCGCGGCGGCCGATGGCCAGCGACAGCTGCTCGTCCGGCACCACGACTTCGATGCGTTCTGCATCTTCGTCGAGAACGACCTTGGCGACTTCGGCCGGCTGCAGCGCATTGACGACGAAGTTCGCCGGCTCGCTGGACCAGGGAATGATGTCGATCTTTTCGCCCTGCAGTTCGCCGACGACGGCCTGAACGCGCGAACCGCGCATACCGACGCAGGCGCCGACCGGATCGATCGACGAGTCGTTAGAGATGACGGCGATCTTGGCGCGCGAGCCCGGATCGCGGGCAACCGACTTCACCTGGATGATGCCGTCGTAGATTTCAGGCACTTCCATGGTGAAGAGTTTGACCATGAACTGCGGATGCGTGCGCGACAGGAAGATCTGCGGGCCGCGCTGTTCGCGACGGACGTCGTAGACATAGGCGCGGACGCGGTCGCCGTAGCGGAAGTTTTCGCGCGGGATCATCTCGTCGCGGCGGATGATGCCTTCGCCGCGGCCGAGATCGACGATGACGTTGCCATATTCGACGCGCTTGACGGTGCCGTTGACGATTTCGCCGACGCGATCCTTGAATTCGTCGAACTGGCGATCACGCTCGGCTTCGCGCACCTTCTGCACGATGACCTGCTTGGCCGACTGCGCGGCGATGCGGCCGAAATCCATCGGCGGCAACGGATCGGCGATGAAATCGCCGAGGGCTGCGTCCGGATTGCGGTCGCGGGCCAGTTCCAGCGGGATCTGCGTGGAATAATCTTCAGCCTTCTCGACCACTTCGAGCAGGCGCTGCAGGCGAATCTCGCCCGTCTTCGGGTTGATGTCGGCGCGGATGTTCGATTCCGTGCCGTAACGCGAGCGCGCCGCCTTCTGGATCGCATCCGCCATTGCGGCAAGCACGATCTCGCGGTCGATGACCTTTTCGCGCGCCACTGCATCTGCGATCTGCAGAAGTTCTAGCCGGTTCGCACTGACTGCCATTGTCTTAAGTCTCCGTCTTCCTGCCTTCAGGGTTCCCGTTCCGTCCGGCGGTTCGTTGATCGGTTATTCTTCGTCTTCGTCCGCTTCGTTCTGGTTCGCTGCCTGGGCTTTCGCCAGCTTGTCGGCGCGCAGAGCGTCGCGGATGAGATCGTCCGTCAGGATCAGCTTGGCATCGGCCAGCGTGCTGAACGGAATGGTCACCCTGAGCTCTTCGCCGCGGGTGGCCTCGTCGCGTTCGATCGTGAAGCTGTCATCGGTGACAGCGGCGATCTTGCCGCGGAAACGCTTGCGGCTTTCGACGAGGATCGACGTTTCGCATTTGACGATATGGCCGATCCAGCGCTGGAAATCCGATTTGCGCACCATCGGTCGGTCGATACCCGGCGAGGATACTTCCAGATGATACGCCTTATCGATCGGATCTTCCACATCCAGAACCGGCGAAATGGCCGTGGAGACCTCTTCGCAGTCCTCGACGGTCATGGTGCCGTCGTTGCGCTCGGTCATGATCTGAAGCGTCAGGCCGTTCAGATTGAGGAGGCGCACGCGCACGAGGCGAAAGCCCATGCCCACAAGGACGGGCTCGATGATGGCGGCGACGCGCTGATCAAGGCCGGTTTCGACGATCAGCCTGGGTTCGTTGGTATTGTCTGCGTTTGTCACGTCCGACAAGCATTCACTCCTGCATTGTGCATGCATTGGGAGATCGCGCTAATAAAAAAGAGCGGGTCCTTGCGGCCCACTCTTCATCACACGATCAAGAATTTGAAGCAGATATAAGCCCCTTTCCAGCAAATTGCAAGGCTTCCGCCAGATTCAGCTCGCGCATCCCGATCACAAGGAGGCAGAGGACTCTGCTTGACAGAGTAATGGAAGATATGCACTCTGTGTTACAGAGGGCAATGCTGGGCAAAGCAGGCTGCCTTCTCCACTTGGCAGGAGCATCGATCATGGAACTTTCTCCCTCAGAAGCCCGGCACGCATTGCGCGAGGTTGATGAGATAACCTTGCGCAGCAACCGCTTGCGAGGTTACCGAACCTCCTCTTCCTACCTGATCCTCTGGGGCATCATCTGGCTTGTCGGCTATTCGAGCATGTTCTTCTTGCCGACACTGTCGGCGAACCTGATCTGGCTCGTATTGGATGGCGTCGGCTTGGCAGGCAGCGTCCTGATCGGCATGCGGACATTTCGCGCCGGCGAGGATCTGAAGAAGGTCAACGTTAGAATATTGGCGGTCTTTGCGATCGTCACGCTTTTCATGCTTGCCACGCTCAAAGTGATGCAGCCGATGCACGCGGCCCAATATGAAGTCTACCCCGCGCTGGTTCTCGGCCTCACCTACGGATTGATTGGCGTGTTCTTCCTTCGCGGCTTCGTGTGGCTTGCCGCGGTCGTATCGCTCGGAAGCCTGCTGTCATTCTTCTTCTTGCAGCCCTGGCTGCCCCTCTGCATCGCCGTCTTCGGCGGCGGCAGTCTGCTGGTCGGCGGCGTGTGGATGAGGAGACTGTAATGGCCGCCCTCAATGAAGTGATTCACCAGTCCCTTCGCCTCAAGATCATGGCCGCTCTCCATGCCCATACCGCGAGCGAGGCATTGGAATTCATCGCGCTCAGGAAGATTACCGGTGCGACGGACGGCAATCTGGGCAGCCATCTGACGACGCTGGAGCAGGCGGGATACATAGAAACCGCAAAGGCCTTCGTCGACAAGAAGCCGCAGACCCGCATATCCCTGACGCGGGAAGGACGCCGCGCGTTTCGCGAGCATGTCGCCTATCTCAAGGAAATAGTCGAACTGGCGGAAGGCAGATAGGCCCCGTTTCCGCATAGTGCGATGGGCGGGTCGATACAGACCCGCTTCAGATTTCGCCGATCCGGATTGCAGCCCTATATTCGCCGGTCGGCGTATCCGCCATTTGCTTACTTCAGCGTGCCGAGCATGGAGCTATCGGGATAGCAGGTGGGTTTCATGCCGCCCTTTTCCTGCCATTGGCCGATCGACCGCCTGGTCTTGTAGCCCGGCAGCCCGTCCGTGCCGCCGACATCATAGCCCTTATGCTCCAGAACCTTCTGCATATTGGCGACATCGGAGCGCAGCATCTTGCCGACATCGCCCCATTTTTCCTCGAAGGCGCCGCTGCCATTGGCGATGCGATCGGCGAGATTGCCGATATAGAGGCCGTAAAGGTCGGAGTTATTGTATTCCTTGATGACGTAGAAGTTCGGCGTGACGATGAATTCCGGCCCGTCGCGGCCGGCCGGCACCAGCATCATGCCGCTGGCGCGCATTTCGTCCGACGGAAACGCCTTGCCGGAGACGCGGGCGATCCCGAGCGAGGCCCATTGCGAGATCGGCTTGGCGAGATCGGGCCCTTCCTGTGCGCAGGAAACATTTTGCGGGATCGTGACCTCGTAGCCCCAGCCTCGGCCGCGCTGCCAGCCCTTTTGAACCATATAGTTGGCTATGGAGGCCAGCGTGTCCGGCACGGAGGTCCAGATGTTGCGATGGCCGTCGCCATCGAAATCGACGGCATATTTCAGATAGTTGGTCGGCATGAACTGCGGCTGGCCGAGCGCACCGGCCCAGGAACCCTTGAACTGATCCGGCGTGACGTCGCCATGTTCGAGGATGCGCAGCGCCGCGATGAGTTCGGTGCGGAACATGTCCTTGCGGGTAGACATGAAGGCCTTGGTCGCCAGCACCTGGATCGCCGAATTCGGCAGCTTGGCGGCGCCGAAGCCGGTCTCGCGGCCCCAGATGGCGAGCAGGATCGGTCCCGGCACGCCATAGGTTTTCTCGATCCGCCGCAGCACCGGCGCATATTGCGAGGCAAGGCTCCGGCCAGTCGCCGCCAGCTTCTGCAGTCGCGCCTCGTTGAAATAGGGGGCGGGAGAGGAGAATTCCGCTTGCGTCTGCTTCTGCTCCTTCGGCTTCGGAAAGCCCGGCGGTACGAGGTCAGGCAGATCCCAGTTCAGCGTCACGCCGGCAAATGCGGCCTTGAAGGTCTTTTCGGAAATTCCGGCTTTCCGTGCCTCCGGCCAGAGATCTTTCTGAATCCAGACCTGAAACTGCGCTTCGACATCGGCCTTGGAGGCCGCGAGCGCTGGCAGGGGGAGGAGGGCGAGGAGGAGGATGCAAAGGAACGAGAGAAAATGCCCGACCGCCGATACCCCCCTCTGTCCCTTTCGGGACATCTCCCCCACAAGGGGGGAGATCGTTGGGAGTTCGCTGCTGCCTTTAACAATACGGCGCGCTTCAGTCTCTGTGGATACAGTGTTGATTTGAGTTAGGTCGGTGCGGCAGGCTACCAATCTCCCTCCTTGTGGGGGAGATGTCACGAAGTGACAGAGGGGGGTATGCACTCTCCTCATACGCAGTCCTTTATGTCTTCGCGAAAACAATCGCTTCAAATCGCCGTCCGAGCCCTGAGCGCTGCCGCCAGCGTGCCCTCGTCGAGATAATCGAGCTCGCCGCCAACGGGCACGCCATGGGCAAGACGGCTGATCTTGACCTCGAGCCCGTCGAGCTGGTCGGTTATATAGTGCGCTGTGGTTTGCCCTTCGACCGTCGCATTGACGGCAATGATGATCTCGCGGATGCCGCCTTCGCTGACACGCGCGATCAGCCCGCGAATGTTGAGATCATCAGGCCCGACGCCATCAAGCGGCGACAGCACGCCGCCGAGAACGTGATAGGCGGCATTCATCGCGCCTGATCGCTCCAGCGCCCAGAGATCGGAGACATCCTCGACGACAATGATGACGGACTGGTCGCGGCGATCGTCGGTGCAGACCGTGCAGGGGTCGACGGTATCGACATTGCCGCAGCGCGAGCAGATCTTCACCTTGTCATAGGCATCGCCCATGGCATGGGAGAGCGGCCCGAGCAGCTGGTCCTTCTTCTTGATCAGATGCAGTGCTGCGCGACGCGCTGAGCGCGGCCCGAGGCCTGGCACTTTCGCCAGAAGCTGGATGAGTTTTTCGATTTCGGGGCCGGTGACTCGCTTTGCCATGGGAGGCTTTTAGCTCATATGCTCACGGAACGGAATCACGGAAGGGACGGTTGAGCGATGAAAATTCTGGCCGTTTGCCTCGGTGCCCCCGAAACGCTCCCAGGCAGAAAAACGAAAACCGGCATCAACAAGCATGCCGTCGGCGGCGCCGTCATGATCGATGAACAGGGGCTGCTTGGCGACGCCATCTGCAATCGCGAGCATCATGGCGGCCGCGATCAGGCCGTTTATGTCGAGGGTTCGCTGACGCTGGATTGGTGGGCGAGCGAACTCGGGCAATCGTTGGAACCGGGTGCCTTCGGCGAGAATCTCGTCATAGACGGTCTGGACAATTGCCAGGTTGCCGTGGGTGACAAATTCATAGTAGGCGATCTTGTTTTGGAGGTGACCTCTGCGCGCATTCCCTGCTCTACCTTTGCGGCAAAGATGGGCGATCCGAAGTTCGTCAAGCGTTACACGCAAGCCGGGCGCCCCGGTATCTATTGCCGCGTTCTGTCGAGCGGCACGGTGAGCGTGGATATGCCGGTTTCCCATCTGCCTCATACGGGCGAGAGGGTGACGATGCCGGAAATGATGGCGACATTCGGCAGGCGCTTATCGCCGAAGGATCGGGCGCGTTATCTGGCGGTCCCCATTCATTACAAGCTGCGCGCCCTCATAGAAGGCGACGCAGCAGTCTAATATCACCGCATGGCAATCGCGACGGCCGCGCCGGCCATGGTACCGGCGCTGGCGCGATTGGCGATGCGCACCGCCCGGCGGCTCTTGAGGAAGGTTCTGGCCTTGGCGGCCAGCATCGCCCAGGAGAAATCGATGACGATAAGCACCGCAAACATCGTCGCCACCAGCTCGGCCCAGCCGGAAATCGTTACGCCGTGCAGGTCGATGATCGAAGGCAGCAGCGCCACGTAGAACACCATGATCTTCGGATTGCCCATGGTCACCGTGAAGCCGGCAAGGAAGAGCCGTGTGGCGGATTGCTCATCCGGCAACTCCTCCCCGGCTGTATCGGAAGACGCAAACCACATCTTCCAGGCAAGATAGAGCAGATAGGCGACGCCGACCCATTTGATCACGATGAAGGCGAGGTGGAAGGTTTCGGCAATGGTCGCAAGGCCCGCAACGGCGCAGGTCAGCCAGATCGCTTCGCCGAGCCACATGCCGGAGAGAAACGGCAGCACGTTGCGCGCGCCCTTTGTCAACACGCGCGCCACCAGCGCCGCAATGTTCGGCCCCGGCGAGCCCGCCGCAATGAACAGGGCACCGGCAAAAACAAGCAGCGTCGACAGGCTCATAACATTTCCTCCGATCGGGCAGGCCAGACGGTATCTGGAAAGAGACATCCAGAGATAGCACTCCGTCCCGTCATTTCCAAATGCCTGATTTACGTCCAGCTTAGCTGGGCGCGAAAGCGTTCGAAGATCGCCTTGCCTTCAACGAAGCCGCAAAAGGTGATCGGCCGCGAGTTGACCGTTGGGCGGGACTGCTGGTTGAACGAGGCGCTTCTCTCAGAACGGCAGCTTGAAGCCGGGCGGGATCGGCAGGCCGGCGGTCAATTCGCGGGTCTTTTCGGCCGCGATTGCCTCGGCCTTTTCCTGGGCATCCTTGTTGGCGGCGACGATCAGGTCCTCGAGGATCTCGACATCGTCTTCCTTGAAGAGCGAGGGATCGATCTTGAGGCCGAGCATCAGGCCCTTGCCATTGACGGTGACGGTGACGAGGCCGCCACCGGCCTTGCCTTCGACGCGAATGTCGGCGATTTCCGACTGCATCTTCTCCATCTTCGCCTGCATTTCCTTCACTTTGCCCATCATGCCCATGATGTCGCGCATCGTCTTTGGTCCTTCTTCTGCAAGTGTTTCTTTGATCAGCCAGGATGTCTCGCCAACGGCCTCAGGCCGATGCGGTTCCATTGGCATCCATTCTAGCGTTAGAATTCTATATCGTCGCCCGGCAGAATATCGCCATCGATGGATTCGGCGGCTGCCGGCGCAGCAGTCTGCTCTTCTTCCTCGATCTCCGGTGCCCGCACCCTGACGTCGATGATCTTTGCGCCGGGAAATTGCGCAAGAATCGCCGCGACATCGGGGTCCTGCCGCGCATCGGCGACCCGCTGCTTCTGGGCGTTCGCTTCGGCCTCGACCAGCGTCGGCTGGCCTTCCTCGCGGCTGAGGCTGACGATCCAGTGGATGCCGGTCCATTCCTTCAGCTTGACGGCGAGTTCGTTGAGCAGCGTGCCGGGAGCGCCGGAGGTCAGGCTGACATCGAGCCGGCCCGGCTCAAGCTTGACCGGGCGTACGAAGGTACGCACCAGCGCCTTCAGCTTCGGATCGCGCTTCTGGCTGGCAAGTTCGGCGATATCGGCCATGGAGTTGATCGGTACGAGCGGCTTCGGCGCTTCGGCCGGCTTCGGCTCGATGCGTCCGACAGGCTGCGAATCCGGCTGTGTATTCGGCACGGCGCGCAGCATGGCGACCGGTGCCGAAGGCGCGGGTCGTGGTGCCGTCGTTTCGACCGCACGCGCTATCGTATTGCCCTGATAAGACACTGCTCCGCCACCATTGCCGCCGCTCGGAGAGGGCGACGAGCGCGAACCGCCATTGCTGTCTGAAAATTCGGCAAGCCTGCGGGCGGCATCTTCCGGCGCCGGCAGATGCGCGGCATGTGCGAGCCGGATCAGCACCATTTCGGCAGCGCCGGCGGTGCGCGAGGCGTTCTCTGTCTCGGTGATGCCCTTAAGAAGCATCTGCCAGATGCGGGAAAGTGCTGTCACCGCGATACCTTGCGCGAATTCCGCCGCTTTCGTGCGCTCGATTTCGCTGAGCGACGGATCGTCGGCGGCATCGGGCACATATTTGAGGCGGGTCACGAGATGGGTGAAATCGGCAAGGTCGGTGAGCACGACGACGGGATTGGCGCCGGCCTCGTACTGGCTGTTGAATTCGGCAAGCGCTGCCGAAACATCGCCTTTGACGACATGGCCGAAGAGATCCACGATGCGGGCGCGGTCGGCAAGCCCGAGCATTGCGCGCACGGCATCGGCGGCAACGAAACCGCTGCCATGGGCGATTGCCTGGTCGAGCAGCGACAGGCCGTCGCGCGCCGAGCCTTCTGCTGCGCGGGCGATCATGGCGAGCGCTTCCGGCTCGGCCTCGATGCCTTCCTTGCCGGCAATGGTGGTAAAGAGGCCGACGAGATCCGACGCGCTGATGCGGCGCAGGTCGAATCGCTGGCAGCGCGACAGCACCGTGATCGGCACCTTGCGGATTTCAGTCGTCGCAAAGATGAACTTCACATGCTCGGGCGGCTCTTCGAGCGTCTTCAGCAAGCCGTTGAAGGCCGCCGTCGACAGCATGTGCACTTCGTCGATGATATAGACCTTGTAGCGGGCCGAGACCGGCCGGTAGCGCACCTGCTCGATGATTTCTCTGATATCGTCGATACCGGTGTGCGAGGCGGCGTCCATCTCGATCACGTCGACATGCCGGCCTTCCATGATCGCCTGGCAATGATCGCCGGGCTCACGCAGGTCGATGGTGGGGCGATCGACGTCAGCGGTCTTGTAGTTGAGGGCGCGGGCAAGGATGCGGGCGGTCGTGGTCTTGCCGACACCGCGCACGCCGGTCAGCATATAGGCCTGGGCGATACGGCCGGTTTCGAACGCGTTGGTCAGCGTGCGAACCATCGGTTCCTGGCCGACCATCAGGTCCGTAAAGTCCTTGGGTCTGTATTTGCGGGCCAGCACCCGGTAGCCGGTGCCGGTCGAAGCGGCATCTTTTGCTTGTCGCTCGGTGTCGCTCATCGCCCTGCTTGTTGCCCGGTGCCTAGCTTATTGCCCGGCGAAAGCCGGGTCTTGCTTTCGGAAAAGGGTGGGAGGCTGGCACGAATGACCCGTGCCGGGCTCGTTAGGGCTGCTTCCTTCCGGACCTGACCCGGTTGGCGAGTGGCTCGTCCACCACCAACCTCCCGGATGCACATATCGGCAATATCGCCATCAAAAGCAAGCCAAGGTCAAAAAAAACTGCTAAACATTTGATAAAACAATGGAGGATGCCCCCTTGAAGGAGTTTACGCTCGACGATCGTCTTGCGAATGACAGCGTTTCCGTCGCGATCACAGGCCTTTGCGACGTCAGGCTGATGAAGGATAGCCGTTGGCCATGGCTCGTGCTGATCCCCCGCAGGCCTGATAAATCGGAGGTTTTCGAGCTCACCCCGCTCGATCGGATCTTGCTGACCTTCGAAACGGATAAGGTTGCGAGCGCGTTGAAGACGGCGACGGGTGCAACAAAAATCAATGTCGGGGCACTTGGAAATATCGTCCGCCAGCTTCATGTTCATGTCATTGCGCGGTTCGAAGGTGATGCCAACTGGCCGGGCCCGGTCTGGGGCTACGGCAAGGCGGAACCCTATTCGGACGACGACATGAACAGCCTCATAGCCAAGTTGCGGGACACGCTTTCACAATGAGCCATTCCATCTTTTCCTCGGATGTGCCGCATCCGGAACCAAGCAGTCTCACCGCTTTTGCGGAAAACCAGCTCGACCGGGATGCCGAGCATCGCGACGAGGAATCGATCAAGCATGCGCTCGCCAAGGAAGGCACGCATATCCTCGCCTTCGCTCAGGAGCGGCTTGTCCTCAAGCATGACGGTCAGGTGCTCGATCCGCTGTTTGCCCGTTATGAGCTGAACGATCTCGATCCGAATTGGGAGGAGGCCGTTCTTCTCGGCTATCGCAAGACCGGCGAGCCCCGACTTGCCGTGCCGGTGCGCGTCAATGCCGACGAACTTGCCTGCCAGTACAAGCCGGCCGATATGCGTTCGCTCTGGCGCGATCTGCTGCTGGAAGGCGAAATCCTCGGCGAAGCCGCGCAAGGCATGAGCCTTATCCGCTGGAACAGCGACAACCGCTTCTGCGGCCGCTGCGGCTCGGTGATGGAGAGCCGAATCGGCGGCTACAAGCGGGTCTGCACGGCCTGCGAGCACACGATCTTCCCGCGCACCGATCCGGTCGTCATCATGCTTGGTATCGATGAGGAGAGAAATCGTTGCCTGCTCGGCCGCAGCCATCATTTCGCGCCGGGCATGTATTCCTGTCTCGCCGGTTTCGTCGAACCGGGCGAAACCATCGAGAATGCGGTGCGCCGCGAGACGCATGAGGAATCCGGCATCCAGATCGGCCGCGTGCGCTATCATGCCTCGCAGCCCTGGCCGATGCCGCATTCCCTCATGATCGGCTGCTATGCCGAGGCGAAGTCCCTCGAAATCCATATGGACGACGCCGAGCTTGAGGATTGCCGCTGGTTCACGCCGGAGGAGACGCTTGCCATGCTCGACCGCGTCTCGGCCTCCGGCAACACGTCTCCGCCGAAAGGCGCCATCGCCCATCGCCTGATGCGCGATTGGGTGGAATGGAAACGCTAGGTCTTATTCTGCCATGGCACGCTCGGAACGCTTGTTGACGCTGTTGCAGACGCTTCGGCGTTATCGCCGTCCGGTCAGCGGCTCCGTTCTGGCGGAGGAAACCGGCGTCAGCTTGCGCACGCTCTATCGCGATATCGCCAGCCTGCAGTCGCAGGGCGCGATGATCGAGGGCGAGCCGGGCATCGGCTATATATTGAAGCCCGGTTTCATGCTGCCGCCGATGATGTTCTCGCAGGATGAGATTGAGGCGCTGGTGCTGGGGTCGCGATGGGTGGCGCGCGCAACCGACGCCCGCCTGGCGGCGGCCGGCGCCGATGCCCTCGCCAAGATCGCCGCGGTGCTGCCTGCGGACCTTCGCGATGCGGTCGACCAGGCGGCGGTGGTCGTCGGTACGCGTCGCATCACCGAAGACAAGGCCGATCTTTCCCTGATGCGTAAGGCGATCCAGACGGAGCGCATGGTGCAGCTGACCTATGGCGATGTGAACGGCGCTATCTCGACCCGGCGCATCTGGCCTTTTGCGCTCGGCTATTTCGACAATTCGCGCATCATCATGGCCTGGTGCGAACTGCGCCAGGATTATCGTCATTTCCGCGCCGATCGCATCGTCGATTTCGCGGTGCTGGAGGCGCGCTATCCGCGCCGCCGAGTCGCCCTCGCCAGAGAATGGCAGGCGCGAGAGGGCATGGCTCACAATTGACCCATCGGCGTAACGCTACTGCCAGAAACTGTCAGTAGGCTTGGCTATTATCGGCACCATCCAAGCAGGAAGAGGACCGATCATGACAAGCAACGTTTTCACCATGACGAGGCAGGCCCATCGCGGTGACGTCGAGGTGCGAGAAGGCGGAAATCCTTCAGTGCCGGCATGGACGGCTCGTCTCCTGCAGCTCGTGCGCGGCTACTTCGAGCGTCGCTGGAATCGTCTCGATATCGAGGAGACGCCGGATTCCGTGAAGCGCGATCTGGGCTTTCTGGACGGCCGCGCCGTTTACCGCGAGGAAGACCGGATGCGCTGAAGCGAGCCGCAAGGGCTCATCACCGACTCCGTGACAATGACATACGCATAATCAAAAGCTCAAGCACAACAGGCTGATGCGAACAGCGCAATGCGCTGCGGATACGCTGTTGCGCAAGCACTCTGTCATGCACTGACAAAACCATCCCCGGCGGGCACCGTTCCGCTCGCCGGATTACCTCCGCATGCCCTTATATCCACCAAGCCAAGAGGAATATCCGAATGACCAACCCAAACCTCATCATCTTCTACGTCAAGGACCCCGGCGAAAGCACGCCTTTCTATCGCGATCTGCTCGGCCGCGAGCCAACCTTCGCGGCACCGAACTTCGTGGCCTTCGCCCTCGACAATGGCTTAAGCCTCGGCCTCTGGCGCCGCAGCAGCGTCGAACCGCAACCCTCCGCCATCGGCAATCGCGGCGAACTCGGCTTCATGGTCGAAGGCGCCGGTGCCGTCGAGCAGCATTATAGAGATTGGAAAGCGCGCGGCCTGCCGATCGCACAGGAACTGACGACGATGGATTTCGGCCCGACCTTCGTCGTGCTCGATCCGGATGGCCACCGTCTTCGGGTTTGTGAGCCGGATAAGTAGATTGCTGCTTAGCTACCCGCCCTTGTGGTTCGAGACGGTCCTTCAGGCCTCCTCACCATGAGGGCTGATCTTGCGGGCTCCGCCGCAGAATGTTGTCCGCCTCATGGTGAGATGCAGCGCCGTTAAGCGCAGCGAAAACGGCGGTGCCTCGAACCACGAGGTGGCTCCGGTTCGCGCCGGATCTTAAAGATCGCCCCGCGTCGGATGGCCCTTGTAGACGCCGAGGATGCGGACCTTTTCGGAGAAGAAGCGCAGCTCTTCCAGCGCCCGGCGCACATGCGGATCGGAGGGATGGCCCTCGATGTCGGCGTAGAACTGTGTCGCGACAAAACGGCCGCCGAGCTGGTAGCTTTCGAGCTTCGTCATGTTGATGCCGTTCGTCGCGAAGCCGCCGAGCGCCTTGTAGAGCGCGGCTGGAATGTTGCGGACGTTGAAGACGAAAGTGGTGACGATCTTTTCGTCCGGCGCGCTGCGCTCCGCCCAGTTCTCGTCGCGCGACAGCACGACGAATCGCGTCATGTTGTTTTCGGTGTCTTCAACATTCTCGGCGATGATTTCCAGCCCGTAGAGATCGGCTGCAAGCCGCGGCGCCAGCGCCGCCATGCTGCGGTCGCCGGTTTCCTTCACCAGCTTGGCCGCACCCGCCGTATCGCCGGCGATAACGGGCTTCCAGCCGTTGGCGCGCACGATGTTGCGGCATTGGCCAAGCGCGTGGATGTGGCTGTGCACCGTGCGGATCTCTTCCTTCTTGACGCCGGGCAGAACCATCAGCTGGAAGCGGATCGGCATGAAATATTCGCCGACGATGTGCAGGCGCGATTCCGGCAGCAGATGATGGATATCGGCGACGCGGCCGGCAATCGTATTTTCGATCGGAATCATGCCGAGATCCGCATCGCCGTTGTCGATGGCGGTCAGCGCATCCTCGAAGGTCTGGCAGGGCAGCGGCTCCATGGTCGGGAACATGTCACGGCTCGCCATGTCGGAATTGGCGCCGTAGTCGCCCTGGAAGGAGATCTTGTTGGTCTTGGTGATCATGGGACTGCCCTTGGGGGAATGCCGTCAGAGAGAAGCGGCGGAGAGGATGCGTCTGGCCTTTTCAAGGTCGGCGGGAGTATCGACACCGAGCGGGACCGTGTCAACGATCTCGACATCGATGCGCATGCCGGCTTCGAGCGCTCTCAGCTGCTCCAGCGATTCGCGCCGTTCCAGCGTCGATGGGCCGAGGCTCACGAATTTTTCGAGGGCGGCGCGGCGATAGGCGTAAAGGCCGATATGATGATAGAGCGGGCCAACGCCGTAGGGCGCGGTGGCGCGGGTGAAATAGAGGGCGCGCAGGCGATTTTCCGAGATGGGCGAGCCGATGACCTTGACCACGCTCGGCAGGGTCTTTTCTTCCTCGTCCTTGATCTCGACGGTCAGCGTGGCGATGTCGACGGCCGGGTTTTCGAGCGGGCGCAGCGACGCGCGGATGGTCTCGGGGTCGATTGTGGGAAGGTCGCCCTGGACGTTGACGATGATTTCGGCGCGGCCCTGCGGATCGACGGCCTGCAGCGCCTCGTGGATACGGTCGGAGCCGGACTGATGATCCTGGCCGGTCATCACGACGTCGAAGCCGGCATTGGCGACTGCGGCATAGGTATCTTCATGGTCGACGGCGACGACGATGCGACCGATCGCCGCCTCGCGCGCGCGCTTGGCAACCTGTACGATCATGGGCAGGCCGCAAATATCGGCGAGCGGCTTGCCCGGCAGGCGCGTGGAAGCCAAGCGGGCGGGAATGAGGACCAGCGTCTTGTCTAAATTTGAATCAGTCATTGTTGGGCCTTCTATTCCCGAGGGAAAAGTGTCAAAACGTCTCACGGTGGAGACCGTTTACAGAGTTGCAAGAAACAGCCAAAAGACATAGGTTTCGCGCGAATTCAAGATGGGCCGGCGGAGGATGCCGGCGGCGAGGGGAGCATAGCAGATGAATTCATCCTACGTGAACATGGGTGTCGGGGCGCTTTTGGCCACGCTGTTCGTGTTGAAGTCCGTGTCGCTCGCGTCAGGATTTATTTTCCATTCAGAGACGCCGGAAAAGCCCGGTTTCGCCATCGTCGCGACCGAGGAACCGGCTGCGGGCGATAAGCCTGCTGCCGCCAAGGCGGAAACGCCGATCGCTCAGCTGCTGCAGAAGGCTGATGCCAAGGTCGGCGAAACGATCTTCAAGAAGTGTCAGGCCTGTCATTCCGGAGAGAAGGGAGGGCCAAACAAGGTTGGCCCCGATCTTTGGGGTATTATCGACCGTCCGGTTGGCGAGCACGAGGGCTTCGCCTATTCGTCCGGCATGAAGGACTTCTCCAAGGGCGGCTCTGAAAAGTGGACTTACGACCACCTCTATCACTTCCTTGCCGCGCCGAAGAAATTCGTGGCCGGAACGGCGATGGGCTTTGCCGGCCTGCCGAAGGAAGAGGATCGCGCCAACGTGATCGCCTATCTGCGCACGCTCGCAGACACGCCGGAGCCGCTGCCGGACCCGAACGCAGCTCCCGCTGCAACGAACTAAGCCGATCCGCATGACGGATTGAAAACCCGGCCGTCAGGGCCGGGTTTTTCGTGTTGCGTCGTTCAGATCGCGTGTCGGCGAGAGCGCGTCCTTTGATCGAGGTCGAAGACCTTCAATCCGTCCTCGGCGCTCGGCGGCATGCGCCAGTCCTCCGCAACCAGCGCCTTGCGGGCATCGCGCAATCCGGCCTCCCAATGCTCGTGCATGGACAACGCCGAAAACTCGTAATCCTTCGAATGCGAGCGGAACTGCTTGTTGCGATAGATCAGGTGGATGATGGTGACGCCATAGTCGGAGCAATGCTGCTCCAGCTTCTTGATCTCCGGATCGGCCTTGGCATCTTCGGGAAGGCGGGCATAGAGATCGGATATGGCGCGGCGCAGGCGATGCCGCTCGAGGAAGAGATCGGTATTGAGCCGGGTACGGCTTGAATAGGTGATATCCTTGCGCCGCTCCTCGACTTCCTCGAGGTCCTGCGGCAGCGGGCCGGTGGCGCTGAAGAGATCGACCTGGAACACGACGGTATCGACGTTCGCGCCATTGCGCAGCACGTAGCTGAGCGGCGTATTCGAGACCAGGCCGCCGTCCCAGTAATGTTCGTTGCCGATCTTGACCGCCGGAAAGCCGGGCGGCAAGGCGCCGCTCGCCATCACATGTTCCGGCCCGATCTTGATGTCCTTGTTGTCGAAGAATGCGAAGTTGCCTGTGCGCACGTTGACCGCGCCGAGGCTCAGGCGCACCGGTCCGTGGTTGATGCGATCGAAATCGACGTGGTCGAGCAGTGTCTGGCGCAATTGCTCGGTGTCGTAGACGCTGGTCGCGCCCGCCGAGCCACGCGTCTGGAACCACGCCGGGATCTGCCAGGGAGAGAAGAAGCCGGGCACGCCGAAGGTCGAAACCCACCAGCTGCTGACCGAGCGATAGAAGGGGTTGGTTTCGCGCCGTTCCTGCATCAGCAGGTCGACGGGAAGATGAACCGTCACCTTGTTCCAGAAGGAGCGCAGTGCCTCCAGCCGCTCGCCGGGCACATTGCCGGCCATGATCGACGCGTTGATCGCGCCGATCGAGATGCCGGCGATCCAGTCCGGCTCGATATTCTGCTCGCGCAATGCCTGAAAGGCGCCAGCCTGATAGGAGCCGAGCGCGCCGCCTCCTTGCAATACGAAGACCTTATGCGAATAGGCTGACGCGGGATTGGTGAGTGAAGCTGCAATATTCATGTGCCATCCTTTGTTGCGCTCCGGGTGGGAGGGCCGGGATGCGCAAATATATGACCGTTTTCCTGCCTGCCTCTCCAAATGCGGAGATGGCCGTTACCGTCGGTGGGCTCGGGCCTCCGCTATCCGAGCAGATAAGCCCAAAACGACACCGAGAATGCCCCGAGCGCTGTCGTCAAGGTAATCGTCGAGGCGGCGAGACTGTGGCCCACCCCGAAGCGATTGGCAATCAGCCAGGCGTTCACACCTGTAGGAACTGCGGCTGTCAGCACGAGTGCTGTCCGCCATTCCGGGCTCAGGCCGAGGAGAAGTCCGGCGACCAGCACGCAGGCCGGCAACAGAATGAGCTTGAAGCCCGAGATGACGCTGGTAATGCCGAGATTGCCCGACAGTCCGTATTGGCGCAGCGCCATGCCGAGCGAAATCAGCGCCGCCGGACCGGCGATATTGGCGATGCTGTCGACCACGGTGCCGAGTGTCGCGGGGATCGGAATGCCCGTGAGGTGAACGATGAGGCCGCAGAAAAGGCCGATGACAAGCGGATTGCGGACAAGGTTGCTGCCGACCTGTCGCAGCAGTTCGCCGATGCTGCGGCCGGCGCCGGCATTCTCCTTTCGCTCGGCCTGTTCCATCAGCAGCGTGCCGGCGATCATCATCGTCGGCAGGTGCACGGCAATCAGGATCGACATCGCCATGACACCGTCCGGTCCGACCGTGCGCCCCACCAGCGGCAGGCCGATGAAGATCGTATTGGCAAAGGCCGAAGAAACGCCGGCAAGCACACCGATCCTGGCATCTCGCCCGAAAAACCGGGTCGCGACGATATGGCCGGCCGTCCATGTAATGGCGACGCCGGAGAAATAGGCGATCCACAGCCGAAACGGCGAAGCGCCGCGAAAATCCGCCGTCGCGATGGTCTGAAACAGAAGTAGCGGCACGGCGATCTTGAAGACGAATTCGCTCATCGCCTCGCCGACCTCGGCTTTCAGCAGGCCGGTGCGAACGATGACCCAGCCGACGAGAATGAGCAGAAAGACTGGAAGGACATCGGTAAAGATTTCGGACATGCCGGGCGTGGCCGTGAAGATTGTGGCTCGGGAAGGGCGATCCGGAGGTTGTAGCAGCTTGCTTCCGTGCGGGAAGCGGTAAAAACAAAAAAGCGGGCAATGCCCGCTTGTGTGTCCGATCTCGCCGGAAGATCCCCCCGGTGCACATGCCGCCAGTTCATCCGTGGTCGGCCCGCGTACCGGTGAGGCGGAAGGTATCATTCCTTCCCAGACTGGCTCGGAAGTATTTCGAGCTTCCCATCCCAGCCGCTTGATAAGCATTTAAAGATAGAAAGTGACAGCGAAATGACTGAATGGAACGAAGTTGGTCGCGCTGGCGCTGTTTTTTCTTCCAAACTTCGGAAAAACCGATATTACCGGATACCGGCTATCACCAATTCCGGGACCCTCCTATAGATGACTCGTTTCGATGTATTGACCGTTGGCAACGCCATCGTCGACATTATCGCCCGTTGCAATGATCAGTTCCTGATCGACAACAAGATCACCAAGGCCGCGATGAACCTGATCGACGCCGAGCGCGCCGAGCTTCTCTATTCGCGTATGGGACCGGCTCTGGAAGCCTCGGGCGGCAGTGCCGGCAATACGGCTGCAGGCGTCGCGAATTTCGGCGGTAAGGCCGCTTATTTCGGCAAGGTCGCCGAAGATCAGCTCGGCGAGATCTTCGCCCATGATATCCGCGCTCAGGGCGTGCATTACGAGACCAAGGCGAAGGGCACCTTTCCGCCGACCGCCCGCTCGATGATCTTCGTCACCGAGGACGGCGAGCGTTCGATGAACACCTATCTCGGCGCCTGCGTCGAGCTTGGCCCTGAGGACGTCGAGGAAGATGTCGTTGCCGATGCCAAGGTGACCTATTTCGAAGGCTATCTCTGGGACCCGCCCCGCGCCAAGGAAGCCATCCGCGAATGCGCCCGCATCGCCCATGCCCACGGCCGGGAAATGTCGATGACGCTCTCCGACAGCTTCTGCGTCGGCCGCTACCGCGACGAATTCCTCGATCTCATGCGCTCGGGCACTATCGATATCGTCTTCGCCAATCGCGATGAAGCCCTCTCGCTCTATGAGACCGACGACTTCGACAAGGCATTGAAACTGATTTCGGCCGATTGCAAGATCGCCGCCGTGACGACGGGCAAGGATGGCGCGGTGATCGTGCGCGGCGACGAACGCTATGTCGTCGACGCCCATCCGATCGAGGAGCGCGTCGACACGACCGGTGCAGGCGATCTTTTCGCCGCTGGCTTCCTGTTCGGCTATACGCAGGGCCGCGGCCTGGAAGATTGCGCCAAGCTCGGCAATCTCGCCGCCGCCATCGTCATCGAACAGATCGGCCCGCGGCCGATGCGGTCGCTCTCGGACGCGGCAAAGGAATTCGGGCTTCTCTGATCGGGACCATTTTTCGTGATTGCGAAAGCCGCCCGCCGTGAAATGCCGGGCGGCTTTTGCTTTTTGACGCTGGCGCCAATCCCCTAGCGCCAGAAGAGCGTTATTGTTTCGGCCTCATGCAGGATGAGGATGCCGAGCACGATCAGAACGAATGGCACGATCCTGTGCCCGTAGCGCCGAATGGGCGCTCCCAAGGTCGGATGATTGACGAGGGAATGCGCCGCGCCGAGCCAGATCGCGGTGAGCACCGCGAAGATGCAGCCCATGGTCAGGATTTCATAGATCGAGCGCGTGGCGAAGATGGGTGTGTAGACGCTGAGATTGTCGCCGCCATTGGCGAGCGTTACCAGCGTGACGGCCACGATGTTGCCATGCCCCGCCGAGGCTTTCTCATGATCTTCCGGATTGTCGCCCGTCTCGATGCCGTTCCAGAGTTCCCAGAGCCTCCTGAGGCCGAAATAGATCGGCGCAAAGCCAAGCAGACCGATATAGGCGGCGGGAATGACGAGAACGAGGAGCGAGGCAACGACGCTGATGCCGTAAAGAATGCCTATGCCGAGATATTGCCCGATGACGATCTGCTTCGCGCGGAACTTCGGGTCTGCGAAGAATCCGAGAAGAACGAAGATGTCGTCTATGTTCGTCGAGGCGAACATGACGATGGCAACCCCGAATACACCCAGCACATAGCCCAAAATCGCCGGTCTCCTTGTCCGATTCCGGATACAGCATTGCGTGGGAAAAGTCGCGCTGTTGCTGACGTCGTGGTGCGGTCGGGTTTCGTTATTTGAAGGCTTCGCCGGGGTATGCGCCCCAGATCTCGGATTGCGCCACCCATCCCTCGGTGCCGTCGGCGGTAACGAGGCACCAGTCGCCGGTGCATTCCTTGACGCTCATCATCACGCCGGGCTGAAGCTTGGCGATGACGGCGGAGGATGGCTGCGATTCGCGACGCATGTTGACGAAGACGGCCTTGCCCTTGCCCTTCATCCACGGCGCAGCGATGGCCGAACGCTGACCCGACAGCAGCGACTGGTTGACCCAGCCTTCCGTGCCGTCGGCATCGCGCACGCGCCGCCAGTTATCATATTCCTGGATGATCTCGACCGGCAGGCCCTGCTTGAGATAGAGCCACGATACCGCATAGTCGGAGCTGGGCCCGATGCGCAGATTGACCCGCTTCGACTTCAGCGTGACGAAGCGCGGCAGCGGCAGGCCGCTCGGCCCCTTGGCAGCCTGCGCGGCGGCAAGATCGGCCGTACCGGCGGCCAGCATCAGGCCGATTGCGAAAATGGCGCAGGACTTCAATGCTTTGCCACGCATGGGGATTTCCGTTCGTTCGTCATGACAAAGGCGCCGTTTAGGCAACCTTTCGCTCCGGTGGGCGGCAAATCCCCGGATCGCGTCAGCGAGTTTTATTTGTCTTCGCCTGCGGGTCTGGTAGAAATGCCCGGAACGGGAAAATTATCCCGCTTCTTGGTTAAGAACATCTGAACAAGGCATCGCCGCTCGCCATGACGACGAAGAAAAAACCGAAGGTCTACGTCACGCGCAAACTGCCCGACGCGGTGGAGACGCGGATGCGCGAGCTCTTCGATGCCGAGCTCAACATCGATGATCGCCCGCGCACAAAGTCTGAGCTGATCCAGGCGATTCGGGTGGCCGACGTGCTTGTGCCGACCGTTACCGACCGGATCGATGCCGAGGTGATCGACGAGGCTGGCCCGCAGATGAAGCTGATCGCCAGCTTCTCCAACGGCACGGATCACATCGATGTCGAGGCTGCGGCCCGCCGCGGAATCACCGTCACCAATACGCCGAACGTGCTGACCGAAGATACCGCCGACATGACCATGGCGCTCATCCTCGCCGTGCCGCGTCGGCTGGCGGAAGGTGCGCGCGTGCTGACCGACAATCCCGGCGAATGGGCGGGCTGGTCGCCCACCTGGATGCTCGGTCGCCGCATCCACGGCAAACGAATCGGCATCGTCGGCATGGGGCGCATCGGCACTGCGGTTGCCCGCCGCGCCAAGGCGTTCGGCCTCTCGATCCATTATCACAATCGCAAGCGGGTCAATCCGGCGACCGAGGACGAGCTGGAGGCGACCTATTGGGACAGCCTCGACCAGATGCTCGCCCGCGTCGACATCGTCTCGGTCAATTGCCCGTCGACGCCGGCGACCTACCATCTGATCTCGGCCCGTCGCCTGGCGCTGCTACAGCCGACGAGCTACATCGTCAACACGGCGCGCGGCGACGTCATCGACGAGGCCGCGCTGATCAAGATCCTGCGCGAGGGAAAGATCGCCGGCGCCGGCCTTGACGTGTTCGAGAACGAACCATCAGTCAATCCGAAGCTGGTGAAGCTCGCCAATGAGGGCAAGGTGGTGATCCTGCCGCATATGAGTTCGGCCACGCTCGAGGGCCGTATCGACATGGGCGACAAGGTCATCATCAACATCCGCACTTTCATCGACGGCCATCGTCCGCCCAATCGCGTGCTGCCGTTCCGATAAGCGAATCGCTGATTCTCCAGCCAAAGCGAAGCGGACGACGCCCGCTTCAAATTTGATCTTTATTGCCTCCGGCCGGTCATGTGCATGTCACAAAGCCGGCCCAGAGGTGACGGCAAACACAAATCAGGAAGGGCGGAAACGATGGCGCGGGCGCTGCCGCATGAGCGGATTCAATATGTGGTCGAGGGCGGCTTCAAGCTGTCGGGCGAGATCGAACCGAGCGGCAACAAGAATGCCGCATTGCCGATTATCGCCGCATCGCTTCTGACCGACCAGCGCGTCGAGCTCAGCAACGTGCCGCGCATTCGCGATGTCGAGGCGCTGGTGGAGTTGATCCAGTCGGTCGGCGCGAAAGTTCGTTGGCTCGGCCGCAACGAGCTCGAAATCGAGGCGCGCGAGCTTCATCCGGCCAATCTCGATCCCGATCTCTGCGCCCGCATCCGCGCCTCCATTCTGCTTGCCGGCCCGATGCTGGCGCGCTGCGGCGAGATCACCTTGCCGCCGCCGGGTGGCGATGTTATCGGCCGCCGGCGCGTCGATACACACTTCTTGGCGCTGGAGCAGCTCGGCACCAGGATCGAGGTCAACAGTGTCTACAGCTTCCGCACCGAAGGGCTGCGTGGCGCCGATGTCTTCCTCGACGAACCCTCGGTGACGGCAACGGAAAACGCGCTTTGCGCCGCCGTCTTCGCTGAGGGAACGACGATCCTGCGCAATTGCGCCTCTGAGCCGCATGTTCAGGATCTTGCGCGCTTCCTCATTGCCATGGGCGCACGCATCGAGGGGGTCGGCACCAACATGATGACGATCCACGGCGGTCAGCGGCTCGGCGGCGCATCGCACCGTATCGGCCCCGATCACAATGAAGTCGGTTCGCTGATCGGCCTTGCCGCCGTCACCGGTTCGGAGATCACCATCCGCAGGGCGGGGGTCGAGCATCTGCGCTCGACCCTGATGACCTTTGAGCGCCTCGGCATCCGCTGCCAGATCGATGGCGACGATCTTATCATCCGCTCCGGTCAGGAGATGAAGATCCAGCCCGATTTCGGTGGTCATATTCCGAAGATCGAGGATCAGCCATGGCCGGCTTTTCCGGCCGACACGATGTCGATCGCCATCGTCACCGCCTCGCAATGCGACGGCGTCGTGCTGATGTTCGAGAAAATGTTCGAAAGTCGGATGTTCTTCGTCGACAAGCTGATCGCCATGGGCGCCCGCATCGTTCTGTGTGATCCGCACCGCGCCATCGTCGCCGGCCCTTCGAAGCTGCGCGCCGCACAGCTTGAAAGCCCTGATATCCGCGCCGGCATGGCGATGCTGATTGCGGCGATGTGCGCCGAGGGCACGAGCGTCATCAACAACGCCCAGCAGATCGAGCGCGGTTACGAGCGCATCGAGGAACGACTGAATGCACTGGGCGCTCGAATCACCCGCATTCCGCCGCGCGAGGCGTAAGAATCCGACCCCATAGCGAAGGATGCGCTAGGCGATCGCCTTGCGCATCTCGATCGATGTCGTCCGATCGAAGCCGGCATGGCGATTTTCGGCTGTTTTTTGAAAGCCCCAGGCGGCGAAGGTGGCGTGATTGTCGATGAGCTCGATCCGTGTCTCCAGCCGCAGGTCCTTGAGGCCGAGATCCCGTGCGGCCGCCTCTGCCAAGACAAGCAGACGTTTGCCGATACCCCGGCCCTGCGCCGCCGGCAGCACAGCGAGCTTGCCGACATAAAGGCTTTCCGCCTCTGGTCGGCAGAAAATGCAGCCGACCAGCTGCTCGCCCTCAACTGCAATGTATGCGATCTCGTCGATCGCCTTGGTCTTTAAAGTCTCCGCCGTCAGCGCCAACGCAGAGGAGGGCGGATCGATGCGGCCATTCATGTAAGCGAAGGATGTCAGGATGAGATCCAGCAACGCATCCCAGCGGCCAAAGCCCTCATCGATACGGCGAAGCGCGATTTGGTTCATTCCGCCGCGACCCGAGGGCGTTTGCGGCGATAGCGCACGGTTTCGAAGCGTGCGGAAAGCCCGTCATAGAGGAGCAGCCGGCCGATCAGCGGCTCACCGATGCCGGTGATGAGCTTGATTGCCTCCATCGCCATCAGCGTGCCGATGACACCAGTCAGGGCGCCGATAATGCCCGCCTCCGCGCAACTGGGGATGAGACCTTCCGGCGGCGGGGCGGGGAAAAGATCGCGATAGCGTGGATTGGGATTGCCCTCCACGTCGCTTTCGTAAGGCTTCAGTGTCGTCACGGACCCGTCGAAGCGGCCGACAGCGCCGGTCACCAGCGGCAGGCGCGCCGCCTCGGTCGCATCGGCAGCCGCATAGCGCGTGTCGAAATTGTCGGAGCCATCGATGACGAGATCGAAACCGGCGAGGTGCCGCGCAGCGCTATCAGCACTAAATCGTTCTTCGAAACGGATGACCCGCACATGCGGGTTAAGCCGCGCGATCGCGTCCGCCGCGCTCTGCGTCTTCATTTCGCCGATCGTACCCGTGTCGTGAATCACCTGCCGCTGCAGGTTGGATAGCGAAACGCGGTCGTCATCGGCAATGCCGAGCGTGCCGACACCGGCGGCGGCGAGATATTGCAGCACGGGTGCGCCAAGGCCGCCGGCGCCGATGACGAGAACGCGCGCCGCCTTCAACTTTTGCTGGCCGGCGCCGCCGACCTCCGGCAAGAGGATATGGCGGTGATAGCGGCCGATTTCGTCTGAGCTCAAAGGGTCCATGTGCTGAAGTCTAGCACAATCGCCGGCAAGGAGGCGCTAGGATTTCGTAATGCCGCCATGCGCCACGGTAAAGAATTGCGCGCGTTCGCCAAGGGCCGAGAACATGGATTTGTCCGTGCCGGTCATGAAGGCCTGGCCGCCGAGCCCGTCGATAAGGTCGAAGAGCGCCGCGCGACGTCCCTCGTCGAGATGCGCGGCGATCTCGTCAAGCAGCAGGATCGGCGCATAGCCCGTCAGGTTGCCGACGAGGCGCGCATGGGCAAGGATGAGGCCGACGAGAAGCGCCTTCTGTTCGCCCGTGGAGCAGCGCTCCGCCTCCATGTCCTTTTCGCGGTGCCGTACGAGAAGATCGGCCCGGTGAGGTCCGTCCAGCGTGCGGCCGGCGGCGGAGTCACGGTAGCGCCCCTCGCGCAGCATGTCGGCATAGGCGTCTTCCAGATCGACGGCGGGCCGATCGAACTGTCCGTCGAGGAAGCCGGAAAGTTCAAGGGCCGCCGAGGGGAATGGCGTCGTCTCGTGTGTGTCGGCAATCAGCCGGGAGAGAAGGCCGAGCATTTCCTGCCGCGCGATCGCCATGGCGATACCGAGGCTTGCCATCTGCTGTTCGATACCGCCGAGCCAGGATGGATCGAACCGGCCATCCGACAAAAGTTTGTTGCGGCTGCGCATGGCGCGCTCGAAATCGCTGGCCCGGCGGCCATGCGCGGGGTCGAGCGACAGCACCAATCGATCGAGGAAACGGCGGCGCTCGGAGGAGCCGCCGGTAAACAGCCCGTCCATGGCCGGCGTCAGCCAGAGAACGCGCAAATGGTCTGTGAGTTCGTCGACGGTCTTGGCCGGCGTGCCATTGATTCGCAGCTTGCGGGCGGTCGATTCGTCCGTCGCATCGATGCCGGTGCCGATTTCGACGGCGCCATCCATGCCTTCGAGTTCGGTGAAGATCGAGAATCCGCCTGATGCATTGACGCGGGTGACATCGGTGTAGGCGGCGCGGCGCAGCCCGCGGCCGGGAGACAGCAGCGAGACCGCCTCCATGAGATTGGTCTTGCCTGCGCCATTGTCGCCGGTCAGGACCACATGCCGTTCATCAAGCGTCAGCGCCGCCGCCGCATAGTTGCGGAAGTCGGTCAGCTTCAGGCGCGAGATGAAAACCTTGTTCGGCATAGGCCCTTGGGATTCTTGGTCGATGGGGCGAGGGGTATGCCGAACACCGCTCCAGTGCAAGGATTTTACCGATTGTTCGCGATGCCAATCGAATGAAGCGCCGCCGGGGCCACCCTCGTCCTTCGACGGGCTCAGGATGAGGGTGGAGCGAACTGCGCTTCTGGGGGAAGTTATGGGCACGACGAGAGGATCAGCCCTCATGGTGAGGAGGCCCGTAGGGCCGTCTCGAACCAAGAGGGCGGGTGAATCGCTCTTCCAACAAAAGTCCGGCCGAATCATCGCCGGGGTCTGTGCAAAACAATCTGAGTCGCCACCTCGTGGTTTGAATCCTGCAACGGTTGGTATTGGCGTACAGCACTCCCTATATCGCCATGCTCGGAGAGATTTTGGGATGAGGAGGCATCTATTGGATTCTGCAAAAACACTGCTTGCGCATACGCGTTTCGATTGGACGCCGGTTAAATCGGGCGAATCGGGCGATCTCGTCTATCGCCGCGAAGACGGCCTCGCTTATGCGAAAATTGCGTCGTCAGACCGATCGGCAGATCTCGCCGGTGAACGCGACCGGCTGCTTTGGCTGCAGGGCAGGGGTATTTCCGTCCCTGAAGTCATCGACTGGCGCGATGTTGAGGAAGGGGCGTGTCTCACCATGACGGCAATCCGCGGCATCCCGGCGGTCGATCTGGATGGAGACGCCTTGCTGAAGGCATGGCCATCGATGGCGCGGCAATTGAAATCACTTCATGAGCTGCCGGCCGATCAATGCCCCTTTAATCGCCGCCTGTCGCTGATGTTTGCGCGAGCAGCGGATGTGGTCTCGTGCGATGCCGTGAACCGGGATTTCCTGCCGCCGGAGGATCGGGGTAAGCCGGCCCGTGAATTGCTTGATCGCGTCGAGCGCGATCTGCCTCTCCGATTCGCGCAGGAGGCGGCAGATAGAGTTCTCTGCCATGGCGATGCCTGCATGCCGAACTTCATGGTCGATCCGCATAGCCTGCAATGTACCGGGCTGATCGACTTCGGCCGTGTCGGCAAGGCGGATCGCTATGTCGATCTCTCGCTGATGATTGCCAATGCCGAGGAGAGCTGGGCGGCACCGGAACAGGGCGAGCGGGCGTTTGCGATCCTGTTCGAGACCCTGGGGATCGCGGAACCGGATCGCGAGCGTCTCGCCTTCTATCTCCGGCTCGATCCGCTCACCTGGGGCTGATTCGCAAGCAGACGCGTGATTCGTTCGCTGAAACAAAAAATCCGGCCGAATCATCGGCCGGATTCATGTGAAACATTTTTGATTCGCTGCTCAGTCGCTGAACGTATCGAAGAAATCCTTCATCCGGGCGAAGAAGCCCGTCGATTCGGGATTGTTGTCCTTCGAAGAGATCTGCTCGAATTCCTGCAGCAGCTCGCGCTGGCGCTTGGTCAGCTTCTGCGGCGTCTCGATCTGGATCTGGATATAGAGATCGCCGACCTGGCTGGAGCGCAGCACCGGCATGCCCTTGCCCTTCAGGCGGAACTGCTTGCCGACCTGCGTTCCCTCCGGAACAGAAACGCGCGACTTGGTGCCGTCGAGCGTCGCGACATCGAAGGTGCCGCCGAGCGCCGCAGTCGTCATCGAGATCGGCACGGCGCAATAGAGGTCGGCGCCGTCGCGCTGGAAGAACTCATGCGGCTTGACTGAAAGGAAGATGTAGAGGTCGCCCGATGGGCCGCCGCGCACGCCGGCTTCGCCTTCGCCCTGCAGGCGGATGCGTGTACCGTCTTCGATGCCGGCGGGGATGTTGACGGAGAGCGAACGCTCCTCGGTCACACGGCCCTGGCCATGACACTTGGTGCAGGGATCGGGGATAATCTGACCGCGGCCATGACAGGTCGGGCAGGTGCGTTCCACGGAGAAGAAACCCTGCGCGGCGCGCACACGGCCGGAGCCCTGGCAGGTGCCGCAGGTCTTCGGCTGCGTGCCCGGCTTGGCGCCGGAGCCGGAACAGACGTCGCAGGTGATCGAGGTCGGAACCCGGATCTGCGCCGTTTTGCCGCTGAAGGCTTCCTCCAGCGAAATTTCCATATTGTAGCGAAGATCGGCGCCGCGTTCGCGACCGCCGGAGGAGCGTCCGCGCGAGCGACCGCCACCCATCATCTCGCCGAAAATATCCTCGAAAATATCGGAGAAGCCGCCGCCGCCGAAACCGGCTCCGAAGCCGCCACCGCCGCCGTGCTCGAAAGCAGCGTGGCCGTAGCGGTCATAGGCAGCGCGCTTTTGCGGGTCCTTGAGCGTTTCGTATGCCTCGTTGATTTCCTTGAACTTCCGCTCGGCATTACTGTCATTCGGATTCTTGTCCGGATGATATTGCATTGCCAGCTTGCGAAAGGCGCTTTTCAGCTCTTTCTCGTCCGCCGTCTTTGAGACGCCCAATGTCTCGTAAAAATCCGCTTTTGCCATATTAAGGATTAGAACCCCGGAAATGGATTTCCGGCTGCCATGAGGCAGCCGGATCTAAGTTTCCTGAACCTTTCGGTTCGCGCTTATGCAGACCGCTTGTGGTCGCCTTCGTCCTTGATTTCCTCGTAGTCGGCATCGACGACATCGTCCTTGCCGGCTGCCGAGGCGTCGCCGGAACCGGCTTCCGCCTGCTGCGACTCATAGATCGCCTGGCCGAGCTTCATGGAAACTTCCATAAGCGTCTGGGTCTTGGCCTTGATGTCTTCGGCGTCCGGCTCGGAAGCTTCGGTTGCCGTCTTCAGCGCTGCGATCGCGTCGGAGATCGCGGTGCGGTCGGCTTCCGTGACCTTGTCGCCGTAGTCCTTCAGCGACTTCTCGCTGGAGTGGATCAGGCTTTCAGCCTGGTTCTTGGCTTCGACACCCTCGCGGCGCTTCTTGTCTTCCGCAGCATGGGCTTCGGCATCCTTGACCATCTTTTCAATGTCGGCGTCGGAAAGACCACCGGAGGCCTGGATGCGGATCTGCTGTTCCTTGCCGGTGCCCTTGTCCTTGGCCGAAACCTGAACAATGCCGTTGGCGTCGATATCGAAGGTGACTTCGATCTGCGGCACGCCGCGCGGTGCCGGCGGCAGGCCGACGAGGTCGAACTGGCCGAGCAGCTTGTTGTCGGCAGCCATTTCGCGCTCGCCCTGCGAGACGCGGATGGTCACGGCCGACTGGTTGTCGTCGGCGGTCGAGAAGGTCTGCGACTTCTTCGTCGGGATCGTCGTGTTGCGTTCGATCAGACGGGTGAAGACCCCGCCGAGCGTTTCGATGCCGAGAGACAGCGGGGTCACGTCGAGGAGCAGAACGTCCTTGACGTCGCCCTGCAGAACGCCGGCCTGGATGGCGGCGCCGAGAGCGACGACTTCATCCGGGTTGACGCCCTTGTGCGGCTCCTTGCCGAACAGCTGCTTGACGACTTCCTGTACCTTCGGCATGCGGCTCATGCCGCCGACGAGAACGACTTCGTCGATTTCAGCGGCGGTAACGCCGGCATCCTTGAGGGCTGCCTTGCACGGAGCGATGGTGCGCTGGACGAGATCGTCGACCAGGCTTTCGAGCTTGGCGCGGGTCAGCTTCAGCGTCAGGTGCTTCGGGCCGGTCGCGTCTGCCGTGATGAAGGGCAGGTTGATTTCGGTCTGTTGTGCGGAAGAAAGCTCGATCTTGGCCTTTTCGGCAGCTTCCTTGAGGCGCTGCAGGGCAAGCTTGTCGCCCTTGAGGTCGATGCCGTTGTCCTTCTTGAACTCGGCAACGAGGTATTCGACGAGGCGCATGTCGAAGTCTTCACCGCCGAGGAAGGTGTCGCCGTTGGTCGACTTCACTTCGAAGACGCCATCGCCGATTTCGAGGATGGAGATATCGAAGGTGCCGCCGCCAAGGTCGTAAACGGCGATGGTCTTGCCGTCCTTCTTGTCGAGGCCGTAAGCAAGGGCTGCAGCCGTCGGCTCGTTGATGATGCGCAGGACTTCAAGACCGGCGATCTTGCCGGCATCCTTGGTTGCCTGGCGCTGAGCGTCGTTGAAGTATGCGGGAACGGTGATAACGGCCTTGTCGACCTTTTCGCCGAGATAGGATTCGGCGGTTTCCTTCATCTTCTGAAGGATCATTGCGGAAACTTGTGCGGGCGAATAGCCCTTGCCCTGCGCTTCTACCCAGGCGTCGCCATTGTCACCCTTGACGATGTTAAAAGGAACAAGGTGCTTGTCCTTCTCGACGGTCGGATCTTCGTAGCGGCGGCCGATGAGGCGCTTGACAGCGAAGAGGGTATTCGTGGGGTTCGTCACAGCCTGGCGCTTGGCCGGCTGGCCGACGAGACGTTCGCCGTCGTCGGTGAAGGCAACCATGGAGGGGGTCGTCCGGGCGCCTTCGGCATTCTCGATCACTTTCGCGTCCTTACCGTCCATGACGGCGACGCAGGAATTTGTCGTTCCAAGGTCGATACCAATTACTTTTGCCATGTCATTCTCTCCTTGAAGCAAGCTGTCGGAACCCCTGTCAGGCATTCCATTGACAGCCCCTTACGGGATGGTCTTGAGGATTGCGCAGCCATGACTGCGGTGATGCCGCGTATATAAGTAGCGGTTTTACTGACTGCAAGGCAGGAAATGGCCTGAAATCCAGCAAAACAAATGGTTTGTCGTCCAAATTCCACGCGGTCCCATATGCGCCGGGGACAGGCGGATTTGACGCGACCGCGTATCAGAGCAGCCTTGCCGCGACCATGCAAGCGTCTACTGCATAATTCCTTAAATCGGGATCGATTTAGGGATAAAATCATCCAGCAGATCTAAAGCGCCACGGCGACCTTGGAGCCGGATGATTTCAGGTCAAATCGACCCGAAATATGAATCCGTCTCCAAATCAAAAAGTGAGAGCAGTATGTCGTCCGAAAACCGCTCACACTTTTCGGCATCCCGCCGTAACGAGCCCTATAGGACGCGCAGCGCTGCGGCGCAAAAATTGCGATCTTATCGGCCGAGGATGACGTCGAGCAGCGACGAGCGATGCGGCCGCGGGCTTGCGGCGGGAGCACCATTGTCGCCGACATCGGCCGGCGGAATATCGCTGTTGTCATAGGGGTTCGAGCTGTAGGGATTCGTATCGTCGGCAAGGTTTGCCGGCGGCAGGTCCTGCGGGTCGTCGTTGGCGGAAGCCTGGTTGACGATCTGCGGCTGGACCGGCTGCTGCGACGGTCTTTGCTGCAGGGTCGGCTGCTGCATCGGTTGTCCGCCGTCGGCGACGCCGGAGATGATGTTGCCGATCGTCGTCGGCTGGTCGCCGTTCGGCGCCGTCTGCGCCATCGGCAGGCCGTTGTCGATGATCTGGCCGCCACCGAAGATCGGCGTCGGCGTGATGCCCTTGTGGGCGGCGATCATGAATTCCTTCCATGCCCTGGCCGGCAGCCCGCCGCCGGTCACCTTGCGCATCGACTTGCCGTCGTCATTGCCGAACCAGACGCCCGTGGTGAGGTGGCTGGTAAAACCGACAAACAGCGCATCGCGGAAGGATTGTGTCGTGCCCGATTTGCCGGCCGCCTGCCAGCCGGGGATGCGCGCCGACTTGCCTGTACCGTAGGCGATGACGCCTGCCATCATGGCGTTCATGTTGGTGACGATATCCGGGTTCAGCACCCGCTGCGGATTGTCGGTATTGGCCTGATAGAGCACCTTGCCGGAAGCGGTCGTCACCTTGGTGATGACATGCGGCGCCACCTTGTAGCCACCGTTCATGAAGGTAGCATAGGCGGAGGTGAGTTCCAGCAGCGACACTTCGGAGGTGCCGAGCGCGATCGAGGCGTTGGACTGCAGGTCCGATTCGATGCCGAGCCTGTGGGCAACCTTGATGACCTGATCCGGCCCGACCTCGGTGACAAGCTGCGCGGCAACCGTGTTCAGCGATTTGGCGATTGCAGTTGCAAGCGTCACGGGGCCGCTATAGCGCTGTTCGTAATTTTCAGGCGCCCAATTGCCGATCTTGACCGGCATGTCGTTGCGGATCGAATTGGGCGTCAGCCCCATTTCGAGCGCTGCGGTATAGACGAACGGCTTGAAGGCCGAGCCCGGCTGACGCTTGGCGGTGACGGCGCGGTTGAACTGGCTCTGCGCGTAGTCGCGGCCGCCGACCAGCGCCCGGATGGCGCCCGTCGCATCGACTGATACGAGCGAGGCCTGCGAGGCGTTCAGTTTCTTGCCATCCTTTTCGAGCACGTCGCTCAGTGCCTTCTCGGCTTTTTCCTCCAGCGACATGTCGAGCGTGGTGTCGACGATCAGGTCTTCCTTGACGTCGCCGCCGATCAATTTGGGGAGCTGATCCATGACCATGTCGGCAACATAGTTCTCCGCACCGCTCCAATAGCTCTTGGATCGCGTCGGCGGCTGCGACATCGCCGTCTTGACGTCGGATTCCGAAATGAAGCCCTGTTCGCGCATGGCCTGCAGCACCAATTGCGCGCGCGCCTCGGCGGCGGCAGGATCGCGGGCGGGCGACAGCCGCGAGGGCGCCTTGACCAGGCCGGCGAGCATGGCTGCCTCGCCGAGATTGACGTCCTTGGCGGACTTGTTGAAGTAGCGCCGCGATGCCGCTTCGACGCCATAGGCGTTCGAGCCGAAATAGACCCGGTTCAGATACATCGTCAGGATCTGGTCCTTGGTGTACTTGTGCTCAAGCCACAGCGCCAGCAGCACTTCCTGCACCTTGCGTTCCAGCGTGCGGTCCGGCGACAGGAACAGGTTCTTGGCGAGCTGCTGCGTCAGCGTCGAGCCGCCCTGAACGGCGTGGCCGGTCACCACATTCGTCACGACGGCTCGCGCAAGGCCGATCGGATCGAAGCCGAAATGCGAATAGAAGCGACGGTCCTCGATGGCGATGATCGCCTCGGGAATGTAGGGCGACATGTCGCTGAGCGCCACGGCCTCGCCGCCAGTCGTGCCGCGATTGGCGATCAGCGTTCCGCCAAGGTCGTTGATCTTGACGTTCGGCGGCCGCTCGGGGATCGACCAGGTGCTGGCGCTCGGCATGCGGGAGCCGTAATAGACGACAAGGCCCGCAAGCCCGATGCCGGCCCAGAGGCAGAGCACCAGACCCCAGTAGATCGTCGAACGGATGAAGCCGAAGAAGCCGCGCCGCGGGCGGGCACGGCGCGCGGGCTTGCGGCGGCTCCGGGTGCGGCGAGGCTTCTCGACCACGGGCTCATCCTCGTCGTCTTCATCCTCGTCTTCGTCCGGTTCAGGCTCTTCGTAATATTTCTTCGCTGAACGCCTGTTTGCAACGATGCGTTCGCCGGCATTGAATCCGTCGTCAGTGCGTTCCCGGCCGCTGGAAAAGGATGGTTCTATCCTCTGGCGTGATTTCTTTTTATCTGCCATTGCCGGCCGGTCGTACCTCGGTGCCCAGTGTTTCCATGTCTTCTAGCAGGCTGATCACGATAGCGGTAGGAATCTTTGAGCCCGCTCGGCCGTCCCGGGCCGACATGGTACCCCGAAAACCGATGCCGGCTTTCGAGGCGGAGCAACCCGCCATTGGTTCAAGGACCTTCGTGAAGACATCAAGTCCCGCCTGAACTGTAAATGCGGCGATTTAAGGAGGAATTAAGAACATTCCGATCCGCAATGTCGGTGCGTCCCAGCACATCCGGCAGGCGTACTTCGGGGAACTTTTCGCTATTCTGGGCATTATCTCCTCATAAGAAGAAGGAGGGCGAACAGATGAGTTCATTTTTGAAGATAGAGGAAGTTGACCAGAGCAAGTTGCGCGAGGTCTGGAGCGTCGAGGATTTCGCCCGGCGCCACCGGATTTGTAAGGAGGAGGAAGCCCGGCTGAAGAAGCTGTTTGGCGACTTCGCAACGAAGCAGGAACTGCTCTCCAACGCGCAGCGGCCGCCCCAGTTTCGCTGACAGTTTTAGCTGGGCGGAAATTGGCAGGCCGGGCGCGATATTCATTGTCGGCTGCTGCGCCGGAAGGGTTTGCAGCGGAGGAGGCTATGCCAATGTGGAAACATTTCGAACTGTGGCTGGTCGACCAGATCGACCGGATATTCGGTCTTGAAAGGCTCGCGCGCCGCGCCGGTTTTTCCCCGGACGAAGCACGGCGGATCGCCCGTGACAAGTAGATTGCCCGCACGCCTGCGAATATCCGCAACCACACCCGTTTTCGTCATACTTCAAGATGCAGTCTTGCTCGATTCAGCGGGCGAAGCCTGCGGCATGGGCTGCGGCGATACTTCGCGTAATGCACGCAATCTTCCATATTTTCGAATGCTCTGATCGAGGTTATAGTACTGTCATGTGGCTGTCTTGGAGGACAGTTCCAAGCAATTGGTAGCGCGTGAGGAGGAGTGTTCATGCGACACATCAAATGGAGCAATCCAATCGAGATCGGATTTGCTCAAGATACGTTTCAAGTCGTCACGGGTCCTTCCGAGGCCTTGAATTGCATGGCCAATCTCTGGCCCGACCGGCGTGGCCCGCTCTATGTGGCGGCGAGAAGCCTGTGCCGGGCTGCCATTGACGGCCGCAGGTCGGCCGAAGAGGCGCGGGAAATGTTCATCTCGGCGACGCGGGAAGCGCATCTGAAGATGCATTGACGCGCAGCGGCAATCCCATAGTCGTTCGACCGTTCCGATCTTGCCAGCCGGCGAAAGCGGCGCAAGGGACAGAGTATTTGAACCTGCAGCACCCTTCTGCGAGACCGATTAATCCCCACGCTGCCGCATGGCGCGAAACGCGGGTGTTTTTCGAAACAGCGCATCGTTTCATTGAAAAAAGCCAGCGACTTTTAGGGTCGCTGGCTTTTTCTGGATCTGAGGCATGCCGTTACCGGTTCGAGCCTCGGACGGACATCCGGCAATTCGGTTCCGATGCCGGGCATGGGTCCCTGTGGTCAGGGCTGTAAGGTCCCGGCGTGCCGGCATTCGGCCGCGGGTTATTCTGCGGTTGCGGTTGCGGTTGCGGCTGTGGCTGTGCCTGAGGCGGCCGTTGCGGTTCGGGGCGCTGACGATTGTCCGGGCGATTGTTGTCTGGCCGATTGTTGTCGCGCTGGCGATCCGGGCGGTTGCCCCAATCCTGATTGTTGTCCGGCCGCTGGCGGCCCCAATCGCCGTTACCATTGCGATTGCCGTCGCGCTGCCTGTTCCAGTCGCGATCCCGGTCATCAGGGCGGCGATCCCAGTTGCGGTCCGGTCTATTGTTCCAGTCCGAACCGCGATCCCAATCGCGGTTACGGTCGGGACGGCGGTCCCAATTGCGATCCGGGCCGTTATCCCATCCGGGAGGATTGCGATCCCAGCCGCTGTCTGGCCGGCGATCGACCCAGCCCGGGCCACGGCGCCAGCGGTCGCGGTCGCGATAGAAGTCGCGGCCCCGATAGTAGCGGCCCCAATAGTCGTCGATGTTGAAGACCACCGTCGGGATGCCGAGTGGACGATAATATTGCGGGCCGACATAGATGCGGCGCGACTGGTAGGTCGCCTGGATGTAACGGCCGGCAACCCATCCGCGGCCGCCATAGAAGGAGACATCGCACCAGGGCGTCTCGTTGAGGCAGCCGTTGATCTGCAGCGGCACGCCGACGGGAATCATCGTCACCGCCGGATAGGCGGTGCTCGGGCCTGAGCGCATGTTGACATTTGCAGTGGCAAAGCCTTCCGCGGCTTCGGCGATGGCCGGCAGCACGACGAGGGCTGCCAGAATGCCCGCCGCAAGAATCTTGAACTTCATAGACTATTCTCCCTTTGCGCACCTTCGCCGCGAAGTCGCCGTCCGGTGCCAGTTCCGCTATCGTGCGCCTACCCCGGCGCCATTCGGTAAGACTTTCCAATTTCGGCAAGATAAAGGCCTGCCCATGCACGGAATCTGATAGGATTTCGTGACGCCTCTTCAATCTTTGCATGTGTTGTAGAAGTATCTGCATGAATGCAGCTTGAACGGTGTCGTGGAATGCTCAAACTCTGCTGGATCTTCGGTAAGGCTTACTTAGCTTTGCAGGCATTGCTGTCGCGATGGCATCGGCCGCGCCAAAAGCCTATTCGAAAAAACTGGAGAGGTGGCCTTGAAATTGCCACCTTGCACGCCGATATACGCTTCAGTCATGCAGCCGATGGGTGCTGGCGCGCTGGCAAGCGAGCCGTTTTATCCGTCGATGACATGGAAGTGGCGTTAACTCTTCGTTAACCTTTCATGATCAATCTGGCTGCAGTTCCGCCCTTGCCTTTGACCACGGATGTACTGGCACTGATGCGAAGGCGGATGGCGAAAGGCCGGATTATTCCGGCCTTTTTGTTTTTGGCGATGGCGTGCTCCTTGCGAAAGCGGAGCGCGCCATTTTCATTTTCAGCAATTCCGCACCAAAAGGAAAGACCGCCGCAGATGGCTGCAGCGGTCTCTGATGTCAAGCAATGCACCCGCCGGAGCAGGCGGGATCGTCAGTTCGCCTTCTTGGCCGAAACCTTGACGACCTTGGCCGGAGCCGCAGCGATGGTCGCCTTGCTCGCCGGCACATAGCCTGCGCCGATGTTGATGTTCAGCGAGATATAGTCGAGGGCGCTCTGCTGAATGGCCTGAACCAGGCTCTGCTGGGCAGCCGTCACGTTGCGCTGTGCGTCGAGAACATCGAGCAGCGAGGATGCGCCGTCCTTGTAGCTTGCAGTCGAGAGCTGCAGGGCTTCCTGGTAGGACTTGACCTGAGCCCGCTGTGCGGCAACCGTCTGTGCGTCGCGGCTGACGGCCGACAGTGCGTTTTCAACGTCTTCGATGGCCGTGCGTACCGTCTGCTGCCAGGCGAGATAGTTTTCGCGGCTCGTCGATTCCGCACTCTTGACGCCGGCGCGCAGGGCGCCGCCATCGAAGATCGGCAGGTTCAGCGACGGACCGAACGACCAGCTCGTCAGGCCACCGTTTGCTGCGTGGGTGCTGACATAGGACGGCGAAATCGAGCCGCTGAGCGTGATTGACGGGTACAGCTTGGCTTCCGCCACGCCGATCTGAGCCGTCGAGGCAGCGAGAGTGCGTTCTGCAACGCGAATGTCCGGACGGTTGCGGATCAGGTCGGCGGGAACGCCGGTGCGGACGCTGCCACGGAACACCGGCTGGCTGCCACCGCGCTGCATCTGCGCGATGATCGTTGCCGAAGGTACGTTCAGCAGCGTTGCGATATGATGCACCTGCTGGCGGTAGCTGATTTCATAGCCGGGGACCAGGGCCAGCGTCTGGTTGACGAGGCCTTCGGCCTGAACCACGTCGAGGCGGGATGCCGCACCGGCGTCGAGCTGGAACTTCGTCAGTGCAAGCGTGTCGCGCCGCGACTTCAGGTTTTCCTGAGCGATCGAAATCAGTGCCTGGTAATAGCGGGCGTTGACGTAGCTATTTGCGAGATCCGACAAAAGGGCCAGGCGCTGGACGTCGACGTTGGAATAGGCGACATCGAGCGAGGCATTGGCGCTTTCGCGCGCCCGGCGATACTGGCCCCACAGGTCGAGCAGCCAGGAAGCCGAGGCAGTGCCGGTGGTTACATTTTGGTGTCCGGTCGGAGAAAGCGACCTGGTTCCGGTCTGATCGCTGGTCGTATTGCTGCCGCTGACGGTGAGGCTTGGGAGGCCACCAGCACCTGCGGTTACGACGGCGGCTTCCGCCTGATTGATGCGCTCCAGCGTCTGCTGGATGTTAAGGTTCTGGGCAAGTCCCTGTGCGGCGAAGGCATTCAGCTTGGAATCGCCGAAAGCAGTCCACCATTGCGAGCCGGCGACATCGCCGTTCGCCTTCGTACCGCCCTCCGAGAACTTGGCCGGGAGCGGCATTTCCGGTGGCTTATGGTCTGGGCCGCTCACGCAACCTGCCAAAACAAGCAGCAGGGCGGGGGCGGCAGTACGAATGGAAACCATCACATTGTCCCACAATTCAATTTACTGATCAGTGTTTTTTCGGGATCGAAATGACCCCATGTGTCGGCGCTCCAGTTCTTACGCAATACAAACAATGACCCGAAGCGGTCGGCGTCAATCTAGCAATGAGTTTTGCAATAGCACAGTGGCTTTTACGATTTCTCGGCTGCGAACATATGTGGGATCGGCCGAAATATCAGTGTGCCGTTAAAAAAAAATCTAAGGTGTTGCAAAAAACATACCCTTGTCCACACCACCAGAAGGTGTGGAGCCCTTGCGAATCGATATCGCATGCAACCCTCAGGCGCCGCTCGGCAGGTTCCGGCAGACCAAACGTCCGTTCGGACGGTCTCTAGGGGAAATAGCGGGCCAGGCTTGCGCGAACCCGGTCAAGTGGCGTGGCGCCACGATCATCCGGCACGAAAGACATGCCGGTGATCGCTTCGTAGGCGCGGATATAGACCTTGGACGTCTCCTCGACAAGTTCGCTCGGGATCTCGGGGATCTCATCCTTATAGGGATCGCAGCGTTCGGTGACCCAGGCGCGCACGAAATCCTTGTCGAAGCTTTCGGGTCGCGCACCCCTGTCGAAACGATCCTGATAGCTGTCGGCCAGCCAATAACGGCTGCTGTCGGGAGTATGGATTTCGTCGGCCAGGATGATCTCGCCGTTTTCGTCGGTGCCGAATTCATACTTGGTATCGACCAGGATGAGTCCGCGCCTACGGGCAATCTCCTGCCCGCGGGCGAACAGGGCAAGGGCGTAACCCGTGAGTGTTTGCCATTGCGCCTCGGTCAAAAGCCCGCGCTCGACAATCTCGGCCGGCGTCAGCGGCGCGTCGTGGCCGCCATCGAATTCCTTGCTCGTCGGTGTGATGATCGGCTCCGGCAGGATCTGGTTGTCGCGCATGCCGTCCGGCAGCGTGATGCCGTACATCTCGCGCTGGCCTTTCTTATAGAGCGTCAGAATGGACGTGCCGGTGGTGCCGGCGAGATAGCCGCGGACGACGACCTCGACGGGCAGGATGTTCAATCGCTTGCCGACGACGACGTTCGGGTCGGGATAGTCGATCACATGGTTGGGGCAGATATCGCGCGTTTGTTCGAACCAATAGCGAGCCGTCTGCGTCAGCACCTGGCCCTTATAGGGAATGCAGGTCAGGATGCGGTCGAAGGCGCTCAACCGGTCGGTGCTGATGATGATACGGCTGCCGTCGGGCAGATCATAATTCTCGCGCACCTTGCCGCGATAGTAATTGGGCAATTCCGGAAAATGGGCTTCGGAGAGAATTCGCAACGCGTCCACCAACAGGCTCGTGCATCCGCCCGACGGATGCTTCTTGAGCGGACCCTTAGCGCATTACCGCGAAAATCGGAACGCCTTTCACATATAATTAAGAGGCACTCCAGTTGCCGGTCGATCGCAATAGTCGAATGACTGCGTCAGTTCGGCCGGCGCCAGCCGCCATTTTGGCTCCGCTCCAGGATCGGCGTCGAAAGCACCCCGACAATCCGCTCGCTCCATTGCCCGCCTTCCAGATCGACGCTATCTCGCCAGCGTTCCGACTGCAGCATTGCCGCACCGATCACGACGGGCCGGATGCCGCAGGACGTCAGAAGTGAAAGCCCGGAAACGATCGAGGCGCCGCTGGAGATGACGTCGTCGACCAGCGCCACGCGCTTTCCTTCCAGCAATGGCAGCATCCGCGGGTCTATATAAAGACGCTTCTCCTGGTTCGGCGTGGTGATGGAGGACAGCGAGACCGAGAGCTCCTCGCGATACCAGAATTTGCGGGAAGTCCCGAGCGGCACATAGCGCGCATGGCCGAGGGCCCGCGCCACCGCGGCTGCCAGCGTCAATCCCAGCGTCGGTAATCCCGCGACGACATCGATATCATAAGCGGCGAGCCGAGTAGCAAGCGCCTCCGCCAGCGCCTCCAGCACGGCAAAGCTTGCCTGATTGACGATCAGCGATGCCAGTGCGCGGTCGCCGTCGGCGAGCACGCGGATCGGCAGGCGCAATTGACGCCCGTCCGGCAGCGCGGCCACGTGGAAATCCTTGCGCTCCTCCGTCGGATCGAAGGTGCCGGGTGCATGCAGCTCCTGCCAGAAGTCATGGGGTAGCATTGCAATCCGCCTTCTATCTATTGACCTTCATTCCCGCGCGCCGGTGCAATCCGAGGACTTCGGCTTCGGTCAGGGCTCGCACCGCGCCCTTCGGTAGATCGCCGAGCGCGATATCGCCGAAAGCGACGCGCACCAGCCGCAGGCATTCGATATCGAGTGCCTCCAGCATGCGCCGGATCTGCCGGTTGCGGCCTTCCTTCAACTCCACCTCGATCCAGCCGTTGCGGTCGCCGCTGCGCAGCAGGCGGGCGGAGCTGGCGGTCAGCAGTTCGCCATCATCAACGATGCCGCGTTCCATGCGCGCAAACTGTTCCTCGTCCATGATGCGGTCGACCTGCACATGATAGGTCTTGCCGACATGGCTGATGGGATCGAGCAGCGCCTGTGCCAGCACCGTATCGTTGGTAAAGAGCAGCAAGCCCTCGCTTGCCTTGTCCAGACGTCCGACGGGAGCAAGATGGCGGGCATCCACGTCCTTGAGGCAGTCATAGACGGTCGGGCGTCCTTCGGGATCGTCGCGGGTCGTCACCAGGCCGCGCGGCTTGTTCAGCATGAAATAGAGCTTCTTCTCGGCGGCGATTGCCTTTCCGTCGACCGCGAATTTCGAATGTTCCAGATCGACCCAGCTTGCCGGGTCCGACACTGTCCGGCCGTCCACGGTCACACGGCCGGCAGCAATCAGCGCCTCTGCCTGCGTCCGCGAGCAATAGCCGAGCTTGGAAAGCGCGCGCGGCAAGGTCACGCGCTTGCCTTCCTGCTCCTGCCTGCCTCTCGCCGCCCTGCCTGATCTTTGCGGTGATTGCCGTTGGCTCAACCGTTTTGCCTCATCCGCTTGTTGTCGTGACCCGACATGGTTGCCGGTTAAGGACAATCCTTTCGCATGGCGGCGGACCGGACGCAAATCGCATCGTCGAAGAGATAGATTAGAAAGGCAGACAGGGCTCGCATTCATGGATGCGAGCCCTGTCGCGGACCGGAGCGGGCGATGGGGTCGGGTAGGCGACAACGAGGTTGTCGCCATTCGCTCCGGAGGGATCGTGCTTGCCGAGAAACTGCGCTGCTTCCTTTGCTGGGATTTTTCAAAACGGAGGAGATTTGTTACAGTTTGTAACGCTGGCCGTTTCCCAGTTGCCAAAACCGTCTCCCGCCCGGCATGGAAGAGCCATGGTTTCCGCATCGCTGCTTCTGGTCGAGGACGACCGCGAGATTAGGGCGCTCCTTGAGGAGTTCCTGAGCCGTGAGGGTTTTTCGGTGCAGGCGGCCGATAGCGCCGCCGCCATGGATCGCATCCTATCCAAGGGCTTTCCCGACCTGATCATCCTCGATCTGATGCTGCCGGGCGAAGACGGCCTGTCGGCATGCCGCCGCATCCGCGCCCGCAGCAAGGTGCCGATCCTCATGCTGACGGCGAAAACGGAAGATATCGATCGCATTCTCGGCCTCGAAATGGGCGCCGACGATTATCTCGGCAAGCCTTTCAATCCGCGTGAGCTCCTGGCGCGCATCCGTGCCATCCTCCGCCGTTCCGGCCCCGAGAGGCCGGAAGACGTCACGACCCCCTCAAGGCGCAAGAGCTTCGCCGGCCTGACCGTCGATCTCGATGGCCGGATCATCGAGATGGAGGGGGAGCGTGTCGTGCATCTGACGACCGCGGAATTCGATCTGCTGGTCTGCTTCCTCGAAAGGCCGCGTCGCGTGCTGTCACGCGAGCAGTTGCTCGACTGGACGCGCGGCCGCGGCGCCGATCCGTTCGACCGCACCATCGACGTCACGGTCTCCCGCCTGCGCACCAAGCTCGGGCACTGCCTGCCGGATGGCGCCCATATCATCACCACCGTGCGCAATGCCGGCTATCTCCTCACAATGGACGTGAAGGATGTCTGAGCCATGCTGAAACTCGGTCTCGTCGCCCGCATCATCATGATCGTCGCCGCGGCATTGTTCGTCATCCAGCTCGCGGCCTTCGTGGCCGCGCAGCTGAAGCCGGATACGCCTTTCAATCCGGAACTGTCGCCGGCGATGCAGGTCAAGACGGCGATCCGTTTGCTCGATGCCATTCCGCCGGAGGCGCAGCCGCTCGCCGTGCGCGCATTGAACGCCAATGGCCTGTCGATCCGCCTTGCCGATGCGCCGGCTGGTGGCGATGGAGCCGGGACTTCGGACTTGACACTCACAGACAAGCTGGCCCGCGAATTTGCGGCGATCGCCCTGGGCAATCGCTACTTCAACATGCGCTCGCTGTCGGAGAAGCCACAGGGCTGGTTCTCCGTCGGCGCGCCGGACAGGATCATGGAAGTCTCGATCGGCGTTGCCGGCGGCAAGATCGCCGTCTTCAACCTGCCCGATACGCCGACGGTGCGATTGAACGGTGTTCCCGTCGGCCTTATCGCCGGCGTCCTCGGCATGTTGGTCGCGGTCATCGCCATTGCCGCCGTGGCGCGCGAAACCCGCCCCCTGACGCGCCTATCGCGAACGGTCAACTCGATCGGCAATGGCTTGCAGCCGGTTCATATTCCTGAAAGAGGCGCCTGCGAGCTGCGCATGCTGATCAAGGCGATCAATGCCATGCAATTGCGCATCGCCGCGCTGGTCAGCAACCGCACCCTCATTCTCGGCGCGATTTCGCATGATCTGAGGACCTATCTCACTCGCTTTCGCCTACGCATGGAAATGATGCCGGAAACGCCGCACCGCGAACGCGCGATCGCCGATGTCGAGGCGATGCAGCGGCTGGTGGAGGATGCGCTCGGCTTTGCCCGCAGCACCGTCATCTCGGAGGGCAAGACCATCATTGATCTCGATGCGGCAATTGATGCCCATCTTGCCGAGCGCCAGGACGATGATGGCCTCATCGCCTTCGCGCCGATCGGGCAGCCACTCGCCGTGACGATGACCGAGACCGCTTTCGCGCGAGTGCTGGACAATCTCATGGACAACGCCCTGCGTTACGGCGGTCGCGCCGATATCGCCGTCGAGCATCGCGGCGAGCATGGCGCCATCGTCGTCGGCGATCGTGGACCGGGCATTCCAGCAGAGCGGCGCAAGGAAGTGCTCGAACCCTTCGTCCGGCTGGAAGAATCGCGCAACCGCGATCTCGGCGGCAGCGGCCTAGGCCTCGCGATCGTTCGCCAAATTCTCGATGCGCATGGCGGTGCTCTCTGTCTGGAGGATCGCGAGGGAGGTGGGCTGAATGCCGTTGTCCTGTTGCCGCTGACGATGATGGAGAGAAAAGCGGCCTGAAATAGGCATGCCTACTAGGTAATCGCGATTGCGCGCGATCGGGGAGTAGCGCGGGGCTGCCTGCTCAATGGCAGGTCAGAAATCTCTGCAGCTCCTGACGGTTCAAGACGATGCCGGCAGCCGCCTTCTGCGGGTCAGGATGGGTATAACTGAAGCTCGGCAGGTCGGGCAGGTCCAATGCCTGGCGCATGCTCATAATGCCGAGCGCGCGGCGGCCATTGACGCTGTCGAAGCTCACTTCGATGATGCTTTCCGGTCTTGCTGTCTGCATTGTTTCCTCCCTTCCTTTATATGTAGCCTAAACCATACCAGAAACCTGGCGGAAAATCTTGGTTTTTCTGAGGCTTGCGGCAATGGATTCGACCGGGAATCGGATCGGTCGTTTGGAAATCCGGAAGGCTGCGTTTCGGCAGCCGGCGGCTGGACTCCGCCTTTGGTGGAAAATTTTGCCACTCGAACAATGTTTCTCGTCCCAATTTGAGTAAGTTTCTTCTGTATTTTGGTTGACGGTTGTAATAGTTGTTTAAAAACAGTGGCTTAGAAAAATGTCAGAATTTTTACAGCGGCGGTGTTGACTATGTCGGGTTGGGGGGTCTATAAGCCCGATCACTGACGAGGGCGGCGGCGCTGCTGGCGACGAAGTCCTTCGCTCTGGTGTTTCCTTGATTGGCTGCGATGCTGATTGGTGGTTCTGGGCTTTAGGCTTGGGATTGAGGGGACGCTGTTTTTGACTGGTTTGACCGGTCTGTTATTTGACAATTGAAGATGAGAAGAAAGAGAAACGTGGGCGGCGAAGCTTGTGGGATCTG
>JUHI01000022.1 GCA_000799755.1 Martinezella tropici | reverse complement strand
TTGGTGGAGTTCCATCGTAACAGGGGCGCGATCGTTACCAGCGTTTCGGAGCCGGAAATCGTGCAGATCTTCGAGGTGCGGAGCATTCTGGAATCCAGCGCCCTCAAGCTGTCGGTTCCGTTCATGACGGAGAGAACCTTCAGAACGGCGCGGACCTATTGCGACGCCTTTATGGAGGAAGCCGATGTCGCGCGCTGGTCCGAGCTGAACTGGCAATTCCACAGTTGTCTCTATGAGGACGCGCAAAGACCCTATCTGGTCAGCACGATCCGCTCCGTCAACGACCGTCTCGAGCGCTATTTGCGGGTGCAACTGACCCTGTCGAACGGCAAGGAAACGGCAGACCGCGAGCATCGCCACCTGCTGGCCCTCTGCGAAGCGGGCGATGTCGATAGGGCGGCCGCATTCTTGACCGATCATATCATGCAGGCTTGCCGGTCGCTCCTCCACCATCTTCCCAACCGCCGCAGCTGACTTGTGGGCGGCAAAGCATCCAGCCCCCGGCGGGTAGGTTGCGCAGTCACCCTTCATTCTCCAGATCCGTCTTGAGCCTGTCCAGGATTGTCACGGCATGTTCGGCATAGCTGCCGATCCATCGATCGTGGATGTGCTTGATCGGCAGCGCGTTGAGATGATTCCAGCGCTCGCGCCCTTCGCGGCGAGTGATGATCAGGTCGGCGTTTTCCAGCACCTTGAGGTGCTGCATCACCGTGCAGCGATCCATGTCGGCGAAGGTCTCGCAAAGCATGCCGGTGGTTTGCGCCTCGTGCTTGAGCCGATCCAGCATCGCCCGTCGGCGGGGATGCGCCAGCGCTTTGAAAATCAGGTCGTCGTCCGGCTCGCTTGACATGTTATATTTTTATAACATATTTTGGCGTCGTGCAATGAGAAAGGGTTTGATGAAGCGGAAGTTCGAGAATGCGTGTCGGGCCGACAAACCGGTGCAAGCGGCAAAGTCACCAGCCACTGCTCTCGCGCACCGCCAACCAAATGCTGCTGAAACCTTGAGGAAAAGACATGACAACGACGATCTATGGCGGCATCGATATCGCCATGAAGGTGCCGCCGCATCAATATCAGGCTATGCTCGCCTTCTATCGCGACGTCGTCGGCCTGACGCCGATTACCGACAAGGCGCCCGCCGTGGGCTTCGAACTCGGGCCGAACAAACTCTGGCTCGATGAGGCGCCGGGGCTTAGCCAGGCCGAGATCTGGCTGGAACTCTTCACCGAGCGCTTCGATCAGGCCGCTGAACGGCTTGAGAAGGCTGGCGTCGTGCGCTGCGATGCCATAGAGCCGTTGCCGGAAGGCTTCAAGGGCGGCTGGATCACCAGCCCGGCCAATATCATCCACATGGTGCGTGAACCGAACGCCTGGTGATAGTGACGCGCACTCAGCTTATGCGAGGAGTGCGCTCTAGCCAGCGCGCATTAGGGTGTCGGCGATCGGTCCAACTTGGCTCAATGGCTTAGACGACTGTTTCGCCGCCATCGACGACGAGGATCTGGCCTGTCATATAGGAGGAGCGGTCGGAAACGAGGAACAGGATTGGCTCGGCAATTTCGGAGACGTCGGCCCATCGTCCGAGCGGTACTTTTTCGGCGATATAGCCCTCGATGGCGCTGCGTCCTCCCATCTGCGCAATGAATGGCGCATTGAACGGGGTGTCGACCCAGCCGGGGCAGAGCGCGTTGACGCGGATGCCGAAACGGGCATAGTCGCCGGCCATCTGCCGGGTCATGGCGATGACCGCATGCTTGGAGGTAGTGTAGGCGATCATCTCGCGGTCATAGAGCACGCCTGACGACGACGAGGTGTTGAGAATGACACCCTTGCCCGCTTTCTTCATGACGGGCATGACGAAGCGCGAAGCCATGAAATGCGCGCGGACATTCAGGTTCCAGGACGTATCGAAGCCGGAAACCGCGACCTCCTCCAGATTGCCCGCTACCTGAGAGCCTGCATGATTGTGCAGGATATCGATGCGGCCGTGCCGTGCTGCGATCTTGGCGATACCGGCATCGAGCGCCTGGTCATCCATGACGTCGACAACGAGGCTTTCGGCAGTTCCGCCAGCCTTCGCGATCTGGCTTGCGGTTTCCTCGGCGTTTGCCGAATCGATGTCGGCGACGATCACATGCGCACCTTCGCGCGCCATGATCAGCGCGCCGGCGCGGCCGATGCCGGAGCCGGCTCCGGTGACGATTGCGACCCGATCCTTGAGTATCATGTGTTTTCCCTGGTCAGTTTGTCGTTGTCTTTTCGCGCATCAGGAAGCGCGCGATGAGAATGAGGCAGAGCGATGCGATCAGCACCATGGTCGCGATCGCATTGATCTCCGGCGTGACGCCGCGGCGGATCGAGGCGAAGACGTAGATCGGCAGCGTCGTATTCGACCCCGCGACGAAGAAGGCGATGATGAAATCGTCGAAGGAGAAGGTGAAGGCGAGCAGGAAGCCGGCGAGGATCGACGGCATGATCTGCGGCAGCACGATCTGCCGGAAGGTGGTCAGCGGCGTCGCGTAGAGATCGCTTGAGGCCTCGACGATATCGCGGCCGAGACTGGCAATGCGCGCTTTCACGATCATTGTCACCAAGGCCATGGTGAACAGGCCGTGCGCGGCGATGATCGAGCCGTAGCCGAGCGCGAATTTCGGCGGCTGGTCGCCGGGCCAGACGGCCGCGATCAGCGGATTGATGATGCCGAAGACTTCGACCAGCGCCACCAGCGTCGCAATCCCGATGACGACACCCGGAACGACGATCGCAGCGGCAAAGAGCCCGTCAAAGACCGCTCGCATGCCTGAACTGAGCCGTTCCAGGCCGATCGCCGCCATCGTGCCAAAAATCGCGGCCAGCGCCGCGCTTGTGAAGGCGATGATAAGGCTGTTTTGCAGCGCTTCCATGAGGAAGGTGTTCGATAGCGCCCGCCCGTACCATTGCGTCGAAAAGCCGGTGAACTCGCTCGCGTTCCGCCCGGCATTGAAGGAGAACAGCACGACGAGCGCAATCGGCGTATAAAGGAAAAGATAGACGAAAGTAACGAGTGCGCGCATCAGACGAGATCCACCTGGCGGGTGCCGGCAACGCGCCAGGCGATGCGCATCGCAACCAGCAGCACGATGACGACGACGGCAACGAGCGTCACGGCGATCGCCGATCCGAACGGCCAGTTGCGTGATTGCAAGAAGAGATCGACAAGCGCATTGCCGATGAAGAACACCTTGCCGCCGCCCAGCAGCTGCGGGATCAGATACTCCCCAAGCAGGAGGATCGTCACCAGCGCCACGCCGGTCATGACGCCGGGCAAGGATAGCGGTAGCGTAATGCCGAAGAATGTCGAAATGGGCTTGGCGCCGAGGTCGGCGGATGCCTCCAGCAGCCGGCGGTCGAGTTTTTCGAGGCTGACATAGATCGGCATGATCATCAGCGGCAGATAGCCGTAGACGATACCGAGCAGCACAGCACCCGGCGTATTGATGAGCCTGACGTTCTCGATCCCGAAAAACTCGAGCAGATGAGGAATACCGCGCGCGCCGAGCAGGTACATCCAGGCATATGTGCGCACTAGCAGGCTGGTCCAGAACGGAACGACGACAAGCGAAACGAGCAGCAGGCGGCGCTGCGGACTTGCCTTGATCGCCAGATAATAGGCGACCGGATAGGCAACGAGCAGGCAGGCAGCCGCGCCGATCGGCGCAAGGATTAGCGTATTGATAAACGCAGCCGAGCGCGAGCCGAGATTGGCGAATTGCGCGAAGGTGAAGGCAGCCTGATAGCCGCCTTCCGGCGCACGCTCGCCAAAGGCGAAGACGATGATGGCGATGAAGGGCAGCACCAGGAAGACGAACAGCCAGATACTGGCCGGACCGACAAGGGCGGCGGTGACGAGGCGCCGTTTGGTGGCAGGGTTAAGGGGCATCGAAAAGTTCTTTATCCGCCGGTTCTAAGCGCGAGGCCGGCCCCTTGCCGTCATGACGGCAGAGGCCGGAGTTGGGCGAGGGCGATCAGGCCGACTTGAAGCGTGCCATCAGCTCGGCGCGGCTCGGGTCGGTGAGCGTAACGGCGGCACCGAATTCGAGCGGTGTCAGGGCGGCCTCATCCGGATAGACGATCTTGTTCGAGGTGATATCCTTCGGCAGCAGCGCGATGACGCGGCTGTCAGTGGTCGGCGCGCCGTTGGCGATGTGCTCCTTCACGGCGTTCTTCGGGTCCATGAGATAGTTGAGAAGCGCATAGCCGGCGGCCTTGTTCGGCGCATCCTTCGGAATGGCGTAGTAGTCGGTCCAAATCTCGCCGCCGTCCTTGCCAAGCACATAGGCAAGCTCGGGCATGTCACGGTTAAGCTGCGCGCCGTCATTGGTCCAGCACATCGTCAGCCACGCGTCCGTCGAACGCATCGAGGGCTGGTAGTCGGAGTTGATGGCGAAGAGATGCGGCTTGACCTTGATCAGCAGCTCCTCGGCTTTGGCAAGCTCTTCGGGTTTGATCGAGTTGAAGTCGTAGCCGAGGGAAACGAGCGCGCTGCCGATGGTGGTCAGCTGGTAATCATGCACCATGGCGCGGCCATCGGCATCGGTTTGGGCGATTTCGAAGAAATCCTTCCAACTTGTAAGCGTCTTCTTGATCTTCTTGGTGTTCACGGAAAAGCCGGTCGTGCCCCAGTTTTTCGGCACGGCATAGGTCTTGCCGTCGATCTGCCCTTCCTTGGTGAAGCGTGGGCTTTCCGTTGTCTGGCTGAAGTTCGGAACCTTGGAAAGATCCAGTTCCTCGATGAGGCCGAGCTTGTGATAGGTCGAGATCGTGTAATTGGTCGGCACGAAGAGCGACCAGCCGGAGGCCCCGGCCTGGAGCTTTGCCAGCATTTCCTCGTTCGAGCCGAAGACGTTGACCTCGACGGCGACGCCGGTCGCGGCCTTGAAGTTCTCGAAGGTCGCGGGGTCGTGATAGTTCGGCCAGGTGGCGATCGACATCTGCGTGCCGAGTTCGCCGGCGGCATAGGCGGGCGTCGAGAGCGCGCCGGGGAAACGCGAGAGTACCGCGGTCGCAAGGCCGAGGCCAGTGATGTTCAGGAAGTGACGACGGCTGACGGAGCCGCGCTTCAGGCGCATGAATTCGTCCATGAAGCCTTCGGCCGAGATGGGGAGATTGTCCTTGTAATCCTTGCTCATGATGCTGTTCCCTTGTTTTGGCTTATGCATTCGATGCTGGAAAGACATGTAAGGTCTTGGGATCGAAACCGAGGAAGACTTCCTCGCCGGGACCCACGAGATCGCTCTCGTTCATGCTGCGTCGATCCGAGGTGATCAGGAAATCGCCCAGCCCCGGAACGGTCACCGCATATTCGGCCGAGGAGCCCAGGAAGATGCGGTGGGTCACCGTGCCCTTGAAGGACATGCCTGATGCGGCCATGTCGCGGCTCAGATGGATCGCCTCCGGGCGGAGAGCGGCGATGGCCGCTCCCGGCGCAAGCCGTTTGCCCGCCGAAAGCGCGGAGCCGTCTGCAAGACGAAGCGTTTCGCCGTCAGCCTCCATCGTCGCTTCTATGCGGTTCGTCTTGCCGACAAAATCGGCGACGAAAAGATCGGCGGGACGGTCATAAACCTCCTGAGGCGTGCCGAGCTGGCGGATGCGACCGGCGCTCATCACGCAGACGATATCGGCCATCGACAGCGCCTCTTCCTGATCGTGAGTGACGAGAACGAAGGTAATGCCGAGTTCGCGTTGCAGCGTCTGAAGCTCGATCTGCATGGCCGAGCGCAGCTTCTTGTCGAGGGCGGCGAGCGGCTCGTCCAGCAGGAGCACGGAGGGGCGGTTGACGATGGCGCGCGCCAACGCGACGCGCTGCTGCTGTCCGCCCGACATTTCATGGATGCGCCGCTTGGCGAAGCCGCCGAGGCGAACCATCTCCAGCGCTTCGGCGACGCGCCGGTCGATTTCGGCAGCGCCGACTTTCGGCCGCATCTGCTTCAGCCCATAGGCGACATTCTGTGCGACGTTGAAATGCGGAAACAGCGCATAGTGCTGAAAGACCATGTTGACCGGGCGCCGGTAGGCTGGCACGCCGTTCATCTCGCGCCCGTCGATCAAAACGGTTCCTTCGCTCGGCTGTTCGAAGCCGCCGATCATGCGCAGGCACGTCGTCTTGCCGCAGCCGGAAGGCCCGAGAAGCGCCAGGAACGCGCCCTTGGGCACATTGAGATTGATGTCCGTTACGGCGGTCACGGCGCCATAGTTCTTCGTGACCGAACGGAATTCGATATCGTTCGTTGAAGCGGATGCCACGTCTGTTCCCTGCGGTTGGTCGGCAGTCTTTGATCTGCCTTATTGCCACCGTCGTTAAAGAAAGAGTAAGCCCGGGCTTCCTGCGAGGTATATACCCCGAAAGAGGTATTTTCGCGCAAAGAGGTTCGTGGAAGGTGTATATAGGGGCTGCGCTGAACTGTGCAGGGCGGCAAAGGGGACCCGTCATATGAGCACCGACCTTGAAGGACTGTTTACCGCCTTCAACGCCACGATCGGCCGATCGACGATGGCGGATGCCGAGTTCGGGGAGACGTTCCGCCAGATGATGGCGGCGCTGGTGCGGTTCGATTACGTCGTCGTTTTCGCCTATCGCGGCAAGGAACGGCCGATCGATCTCTACAGCACTTTCGACCGCGAGGAGCATGTCGTCTTCGTCACGCTCTACCAGGCCGGCCCCTATCTGCTGGATCCATTCTACCACACGGCCCGCGGCCGCCGGGAAGGCGTGCTCAGGATGCGCGAGCTGGCGCCGGATCGCTTCTTCTCCAGCGAATATTACCGGACCTATTATGTGCAGACGGGGCTTGCGGAGGAAATCGGCTTCTTCGTCAATGCCGACGAGGACATCACCATCGTCCTGTCATTGATGCGGCGTGAGAAGACCGGTGTTTTCCCGCCCGCGGAATTCATGACGCTGAAGAAGGTCGAGCCGCTCGTCGCAAGCATGGTCAGGCATTATTGGTCGGGCCTCGCCTCGCGCTTCGATGCGCAGTTGGCCGCCGGCAGCAGAAGCCGGCGCAGAAAGGGCGAGAACGAAACCGTCCCACCAGCCGAAGCCGTCTGGCGGGACCTCAATCTGACGAGCCGAGAGACTGCGATCGTTGATCTCGTCTTGCAGGGACACTCGTCGGAATCCATCGGGTTGAAGCTCAATATTTCAACCGGTACGGTGAAGGTTCACCGTCGCAATGTCTACCGCAAGCTCGGCATTTCCTCTCAGACGCAGTTGCTCTCGCTCTATCTGAAGAATCTAGCCTAGCGTCTCGGCGACTTAGTCCGACACGCGAGCGTCATGCCCTTCTCTTGTGAGCAGCCTTAACCACGGGCCGCAATGAAAGAGGCTCATGAGCAGATACATCGGCACCATCCCGCTGAGCATCGGACTGTCCTGCGCCGAGCAGATCATGTCGCCGCCTGCGCCATAGGCCGATAGGGCAGTCATAAAGGCGAAGCTTGGCGCTGCCGCCAATGCCAGCCACCGGCTGGCGTTGGCGGGTAGAGCAGGGACGGCGGCATAGCCGCCGACCCTTTCATTGTTTTCGGATGAGCTAGACATCAGTTTGCTCCATACCGATCGTGATGCTTCCACCAGACGCCGGTCTCGTTGCGGCCGAGCGGCGCGCGGTCGAGCCACTGATACATGCCCCAGAGACCGTCGAGGCCGCGGGCATAGGACGAATAGGTGTGGTAGATATCGCCGTTCTGGATGGCGAAGGCGCTGACGCCCGGCCGGTCGCGCGTATAGGTCGCGATATCCGTTCCCGTCATCGAGGCGATCTGTGCGACCGGGCCTTCGCTGCCACGCAGTTCCCATTGCTGCATCGTCTTGCCCGCCTGAGCGTCGGGCATCGGCGGTTCGCGGCGATAGTTGTATTCGATGCCGCCGCCGCGTTGTTCCTCAGGCGTGAACCAGACATTGAAATCATGGTTGAAATCGCTGTTGGCAGAAGAAGCCCAATCGAAGGTCCAGCCCATCCGCCGCTTAAACTCCTGCAGCTTTGCGAGTGGTGCGCGGGAAATAGCCGAGAAGGCGACATCGTGATTTTCAAGATGCACGGCGATGCCGTCGAAGCCGTCGGCGATCGAGGAGCAGGACGGGCAGCCGGCCGTGTAATCCGGTCCGAACATGAAATGATAGACGAGAAGCTGCGAGCGACCCTTGAAAAGGGCCGAGAGCGGAACCTCGCCCCTCTCGGTCTCAAGGCGATAATCCTTCTCCACCTTCACCCAGGGCAATTCCTGGCGGCGGGCGGCAATCTCGTCGCTGCGCCGGGTCAGCTCCTTTTCCTGTTCCAGCAGGGATAGTCGTGCCGAAAGCCATTCCTTGCGCGTTCCTGTCTTATGCATCGTCATGGTTCGTCTCCTCTTGCCTTTGTGAGGTTTGTCCTGTCGGCGCTGTATCTTGCCGGCCGATATGCGATACCTTACGGCTGGAGGCCCAACGGGTGGGAGTTACAAGTGTGACGGGATTTCGATGGACTCGCTGATCGTTGCGGCGGCTCAGGCGCTTGCTGCTGGCGATGCGTTGGGCGCGCTGAAGCGCGTGGCACTGCGCGACGACGGGCCGGCGCTGGCGCTGCGCGGCATCGCCATGGCACAGCTCGGCGATCTCGTCCGTGCAAAGACGCTTTTGAAGAGCGCGGCGCGTGCCTTCGGTCCGCGCGAGGCTGTCGCCCGCGCTCGTTGCGTGGTGGCCGAAGCTGAGATCGCCCTTGTCTCGCGAGATCTCGGCTGGCCGGAAAAGGCACTGGAGACGGCGCGGGCCGTTCTCGAGAAACATGGCGATCGCATCAACGCCGCCCATGCCCGCAATCTGCAGATACGCCGGCTGCTGCTGATCGGCCATCTGGACGAAGCGGAGCGGCTGTCGACGAAACTCGATCCATCGCCGCTGCCGCCCGCCGCAAGGGCAAGCCATGAACTGGCAGTCGCCGGCATCGCCATTCGCCGCCTTCGTATCGAACCGGCCCGTGCCGCCTTCGCGCGAGCCACAGAAGCAGCTCTCAAGTCGGGCATCCCCGCTCTTGCAATCGAGGTGAGCGATGCCACGCGCATTCTGCATGAACCGGCCGCCCGTCTGCTCGCGCAAGGGAGCGAGAGGCTGGTGTCGCTCGACGAGGTCGAGACGCTTCTGACGTCGGATGTTCTGGTCATGGACGCCTGTCGAAACGTCGTGCGCAGCGGCGCAGACATCATATCGCTTGCGAGCCGGCCCGTACTTTTTGCCCTGGCACGCGTGCTTGCAGAGGCGGCGCCAGCCGATGCGCCGCGCGCACTATTGCTCTCTCGGGCATTTCGCGCCCGCCACGCCGATGAATCTCACAGGGCACGATTAAGAGTCGAAATCGGGAGGCTCCGCGCCGCCCTGGAGCCGCTTGCCGAGATCAGCGCGACACAGCACGGCTTCGCTCTGATCTCGCGCGGAAAGCGCGACGTGGTTGTTCTTGCGCCACCCGTCGAGATCGAGAACGCCTCGCTGCTTGCCCTTCTTTCGGATGGAGAAGCCTGGTCGAGTTCGGCATTGTCGATTGCGCTCGCGACAAGTCCGCGCACGGTGCAGCGTGCTCTTGAGGCGCTTGCGGCAGAAGGCGTCGTACAGAGCGTTGGCAACGGCCGAGCGCGCCGTTGGATGATGCCGCCAGTCGTCGGCTTCCCGACAACATTGTTACTCCCGGGCCCACTGCCGAGCGACTAGGCTCCCGCATCATCGACAACAAACCGATCCCGACTGGAGGATGGAAGCATGAAAAGGTCCCAAGCGGAAATCATTCGCGAATACGGTCCCTTCGACAACGCGCCGCGCGTAAACGGCGTCACCTTCGACGGGCAGCACGTCTGGTTCGCCTCCGGCGAAAAGCTGCATGCCCTGAACCCGGAAAGCGGCGAGCAAGTGCGCACGATCGACATCGCCTCTCATGCCGGCACGGCTTTTGACGGCCGCTATCTCTATCAGATCGCCGAAGACAAGATTCACAAGGTCGACCCTCAGACGGGCAAGATCGTCGCGACCATTCCCGCACCGGGCAATGGCGGCGATTCCGGTCTTGCCTGGAGCGATGGCAGCCTGTGGGTCGGGCAGCATCGGGGCCGCAGGATCTACGAAATAGATCCCGAGACCGGCGGCATCAGGCGCACCATCGAATCCAATCGTATCGTCACCGGCGTGACATGGGTCGATGGCGAGCTATGGCACGGCACCTGGGAGGGTGACGAAAGCGATGTAAGGCGCGTCGATCCGGTGACCGGCGAAGTTTTGGAGCGGCTCGAAATGCCCGAGGGTGCTGGTGTCTCCGGCCTCGAATCCGATGGTAAGGACCGCTTCTATGCCGGTGGTGGCGGCAGCGGAAAAGTGCGAGCGCTCCGGCGTCCCCGCTAACCGACCGCCTCGACACTTGCGGACGTGCCTTCGGCATGTCGCGTCGCATGTCTTAAGTCTATCTGCGAGAGAGGCAGTTTCTTCGAGGCGGCCAAAGGTCTATGGGAAAGGAAATATCATCCGATAGGCATCCGATCCCATGAGACCCTTGCCCCAAGAAGCCTGGAATGCGTGGCATCCGGCCGAGCTGATGAAACGGCTTGGCACGGATATTCACTGGTATGTCGTCGGCGGCTGGGCGCTGGACCTGTGGCATGGGCGGCAGACGCGTGATCATGAGGATTTGGAATTTGCCGTGCTTCGTGAAGATATCGAGCGTGCCCGCTCACTGCTCGGGAAGCTCACATTCTTCACGGTTGTCGATGGCCAGATCGATTATCTTCCGTCATCGGTGCCGCCGGCAGCGCATGTTGCGCAGCTTTGGGGCGCCGACCCGGTGGAGGGGCGCTGGCGCGTCGACATGATGCCCGAACGCGGCACGCCTGCGACCTGGGTCTATAAGCGCGACCTTTCATTGACGATGCCCCGCAGTGCTATGATCCGCAAGACCAGTGACGGTCTTCCCTTTCTTGCTCCGGCCGCGATCCTGCTTTTCAAGGCCAAGCACCGGCGCGACAAGGATGAGAAGGATTTCGATCTCGCCTTACCCAGGCTTGCCGCTTCGGAAAGAGATGACTTACGCAGATGGCTGGAAAAGCTGCACCCGGATCACGACTGGATCGCGCGGCTTTAGAGCAATTCCGTGAGAAGTGCGCAGCGGCTTTCCGTCTGGAATTGCGCGAAAACAATGCACCACCAAAACCCGGGACCAAACACTTAATCCGAGGCGTCAAGGGCGTATTCGGCAGCTGTTTACGGTCCGCTGGTTTCGTTTTTCTTCTTCTCTTGATCTCGATGCCACTTGATGGCGAAGAACATGCCCGTGCCTAACACGAGAACCTTGAGCGGAAAGAAGACTAAAGGGAACCAATCCCACATTTTGGATACTTCCAAGCTATTACTTGACACATTTATCGTGGGGAGCACTACCTCAAAACTGCTGCATACGACATCAGCCATGTTGACGCAGATGAGATCATGACCTTCCCATTCACACGGCATAAGCGGTGCTATCATCCATTTCGCCGCAGCTGTCATCAATTCAAGATGAATCCCCATCGCGCTTGGAGTGGTTCAGAGATTTCATGAAACGTTGAACCGCTCTGGAAGCAATCGGGCAAGCAGCTCGCGTCTTCGCGTGTCTGCGGAACAGTGCGCATGGGCTGCCATGCGCCCTCCGCATGGAAGCCATGCCTTGCCGCTTCCGGCGTTCATTGCCATATTTCAGTCATCAACCGCATTTCAATCGTTTCCAAGTTGCAAGCTGCGCCGATCTCGACCGATGTCGTGACTGTTCGTGCGCGCCAAGGAGAGATCATGGATGACATCACGAAAAGTCTTGGTGAAATGAACCTGCAGGAGCGGGCCGACCTGATGGGGGCGGTCGCGGATGTACTGCAGGCCACCGCAGAAGAGGCCGAGGAGGATGGCGATGCGCTTGCCGCTACCAATTCGCTGTTTCTGGCATGCAATCTGCGCGGCTGTTCGTCCGATCTTGGCCCGAACGATCTGAAAGCCGCCGAACTCCTGCTGGAGCAGGGGATTACCTTCATTCATCTCCTGAACGGGCGCAAGAAAAGCCGCGAGCTGGTGCATTGAAGGCTGTGAGCATTCGAGAGCTAGGCCCGAAAGCATGGGGCCTAGCTCTATCAGATTGACGCGCAAAGGCGCGCCTTAGAAATTGAGCGGACGCTCGCCCTCTTCGTCGCGGATATAGGTCGGCAGGCCGATCCGGTTGAGGATGTTGAGGAAGGGCCTTGGCGGCAGCTCCTCGACATTTACCATCTTCTTCGCATCCCACTCGCCGCTGGCGACAAGCATGGCGGCGGCCACCGGCGGGACGCCGGCGGTGTAGGAAATGCCCTGGCTGCCCACTTCGTTGTAGGCTTCCTTATGGTCGGCCACATTGTAGATGAAGACCGTCCGTTCCTTGCCGTCCTTTAGACCCCTAACGAAATCGCCGATGCAGGTCTTGCCTTCGTATTGCGGCGCCAGCGACGCCGGATCGGGCAGGCAGGCCTTGACCACCTTCAGCGGAACGACATCGAGGCCTTCCGCCGTCTTGATCGGCTGTTCTGACAGAAGCCCGATGCTCTTCAGCACGGTGAAGACATTGATGTAGTGATCGGAAAAGCCCATCCAGAAGCGTACGTCAGCGCCACCCATGTTCTTCGCCAGCGAATGAACCTCGTCATGGCCGCAGAGATAGGCCTTGCGTTTGCCGACGACGGGCAGGTCGTATTCCTGACCGATCTCGAACATCTTGTTCACTTGCCACTGATTGTCCTGCCAGGAATAGACGACGCCGGTGAATTCGCGGAAGTTGATTTCCGGGTCGAAGTTCGTGGCGAAATACTTGCCGTGGCTGCCGGCATTGATGTCGACAATGTCGACATCCGTCACCGTGTCGAGGTACTCGTCCTTGGCAAGGCGCGCATAGGCATTCACCACGCCCGGATCGAAGCCGGCGCCCAGGATGGCGGTCACGCCCTTGTCGGCGCATTCCGCTGCCCGCTGCCATTCGTAATTTCCGTACCACGGCGGCGTCTCGCAGATCTTGCCGGGCTCTTCGTGGATCGCGGTATCTATGTAGGCCACGCCCGTGTCCATGCAGGCGCGTAGCACCGACATGTTGAGAAAAGCGGTGCCGACATTGATGACGATCTGGCAACCGGTCTTGCGGATCAGTTCCCTGGTCGCCTCGATGTCGAGCGCGTTCAGTGCATGGGCTTCGAGCACGCCCGGCTGCTTCATCGCCTTCTTTTCATGCACGCTCTCGATGATTGTGTCGCATTTCGCCTTGGTACGCGAGGCGATGTGGATGTCTCCCAGGACATCGTTGTTCTGGGCGCACTTGTGCGCCACCACCTGGGCGACGCCTCCGCCGCCGATGATGAGGACGTTCTTCTTCATGATATCGGATATCTCCTTCTATCCCTTCGATAAGCCTCAGGAGAGGCTCTGCTCATAGTCCGCGTAGGTGAATTCGCGAACCGTTCTGATGGTGCCGTCAAGTTCCTTGACGGCGATCGCCGGCATCTTCACGCCATTGAACCAGTTCTTTTTGACCATTGTATAACCCGCCGCATCCTGGAAAGAGATACGGTCGCCGATCTTCAACTCCTGCTCAAAATCGAACTCGCCGAAGATATCGCCGGCAAGGCATGACTTGCCGCAGACCATATAGCGATGCGGCCCGGCATTCGGCCGAAGCTTGGCGTTTTCGCGGTAGATCAGGAGATCGAGCATGTGCGCTTCGATCGAGCTGTCGACGACGGCGAGGTGCTTACCGTTGTAGAGCGTGTCGAGGACCGTCGTCTCCAGCGTCGTCGATTTGGTGATCGACGCTTCGCCGGGCTCCAGATAGACCTGCACGCCATAGTGCTGCGAAAAGGCGCTCAGGCGATCGGCAAAGGCGTCGACGGGATAATTCTCGCCGGTGAAATGGATGCCGCCGCCAAGGCTGACCCACTCGGCTTTCTTCAACAGGGTGCCGAATTTCGCCTCGATCTCGCCGAGCATGCGGTCGAACAGACCGAAATCCGAATTCTCGCAATTGTTATGGATCATGAAGCCGCTGATTCTGTCCATCATCCCCTCGACCTTTGTGGCATCCCATTCGCCAAGCCGTGAGAAGGGGCGGGCGGGATCGGCAAGGTCGAAGCTCGAGGAGCTGATCTGCGGATTGAGGCGTAGGCCGCGGACAACTCCTGAAGCCCTGTCGGCAAAGCGTTCCAGCTGGCTGATGGAGTTGAAGATGATCTTGTCGGCGTGAGACACGACCTCGTCGATCTCATAATCGGCGTAGGCGACCGAATAGGCATGCGTTTCCTTGCCGAAGCGCTGCTGGCCGAGGCGCACCTCATTGAGGGACGAGGAGGTCGTGCCATCCATATAATCGCGCATCAGGTCGAAGACTGCCCAGGTGGCAAAGCATTTCAGCGCGAGCAGCGCCTTTGCGCCCGAACGTTCCCGCACATAGGCAATCTTCTCCATATTCTGCAGGAGTTTTGCCTTGTCGATCAGGTAGTAAGGTGTCTGGAGCATTTCGCGCGGTCTTAGTCCTCGTTGCTGTCGAGGGGGTATTGCCGCAGTTGAGCACAATGATCAACCCTCCGACCGGCACCTTGATGCCGACCGAAGGGCTTCCTGGGAGGAAGTTTGCAATGGGTGGAAACGCCGCGGGCAGTTGCGCCACGGAAGCGAGCATCATTCAGGTACGATGCCCGGCTGATCGGACGGGAACTTGGCGATATCGGCAGCGGTGATGTTCAGATGCTGCTCGACGAGAGCCGGCGGCGTATGGGTGAGCCAGGACGACAGACCGATTTCCTGATACTCGGCCACCTTGAAGACGGCGACGAATTGCAGATCCGTCTTGCCGGTGTTCTCGATGATGTGGCCCTGGCTCTTCTTGACATAGCCGATGTCGCCGGGCCGGAAGTCGGCGGTCTGGCTGCGCGGGCCGGAATCGAAGACCGTCATGCGGCCCTCGCCCTTGATCCAGTACTGCCATTCGTCGGCATTCGGATGCCAGTGCATCTCGCGCACGCCACCGGGCTTAATCGTCTCGATGGCCGCGGCGATCGTCTTTGAGACTTTGAACGTGTTGCTGTCGGCAAGCTGGAGAATGCCTGAGGCGTTCTGCTTTATCGGCGCGGACGCGGTCAGCTTGTAGGTGAAGGGATAGGGCGGCAGGCCAGCCGAAGCAACGGCTTCCTGGTCGGCCGAGAGCGGGCCTGGTTCCTTGCCCTGGAATATCCAGAGATCCTGCAGTGGAATATTCTTGAATGTATCCTGAGGGACGCCGAAATTCTTGGCGAGTACATCGGGCGGAGTGTGTGCGAACCAGTCCGTCACCAAGAGCGTATTGTATTCGGACTGGTCGCCCTGGTCGAAGACGATCACGAATTCGCAGCCGTCAGGACCGAGCCCCTGCAGCGAGTGCGGGAAGCCGGCCGGGAAGTACCAGAGATCGCCGACGCCCACATCCTGCACATAGGCGCGTCCCTGTGTGTCGAGAACGGTGATGCGGCAGCGTCCGTTGGTCATGATCGCCCACTCGGCGGCGCGATGCCAGTGCATTTCGCGAATGCCGCCGGGGCCAAGGCGCATGTTGACGCCCGACACGGCTTCGGAAATGGCGAAGTCGGCCTTGGTAACTTGACGCGCCCAGCCGCCGTTCTGGATGCGTTTGGTGGCATTGTTGAATGAGCCCCAGAACAGCTGCATATCACCGATGTCGGTTGCGGGCGGACTTTGAAAGGAGGGAAACTGCTCGTAAAGCGCGGGGTTTTTCGGACCGGGATCGGAGAGGCCGGCCGGATTGGCGTTGATGGCACCTTCCGCCGGTTGATCGGGATTGCCGAAGGCCGCCGCCTGGGCGGCACCCGTCGCGATTGCCGCGCCTCCCAAGGCTCCAAGGGCCAGGACTGAGCGTCTTGACAGAGAATCCATTGCTATCACTCCTTTGACGTTGATAGGTTTATCCCGCCGGAGACCGCGCCTCGGCAGCCGGACACCGGCACCGGCCGGTAAAGCATCCCGTTTTTTGGGGTTGCCGAGAGGCGGCGGCGGCGAAAGGTAATGTCCCGATCCGGTCTATGCCGCTGGAAGGCTAAGTGACCGGAGGACATGGGGGCGTTTGTCGACAGAGCGGGATTGCGGACACCATACCGCACGCCGGTATCGGCAAGTGGTCGAGCCAAGATGGTGGTCTCTGTAAAGAAGCCGGACAATTGCATGCTCCTCTTCCCGAATGTGATGAGCAAAAGCTACAACCGAAGAGGCGGACGCACACCTAGACGTAGGTCTAGGCTGCTTTCTCGAAAAGTATGTATTCGTGTCGGGACGCGAGTCCTCGCGTCGGTCGGCCGGAGCCTTTTCGTGCGTCGAAAGAGCCGCGATAAAGCATGACGATGGTGGGATAGACGATAGAGGCGGATAACCCGGGGTGGGCAGCTGGGATGCGGCACGTTGCTTCAGCCGTTAGTGACCGAGCGCCGACTCCAGATAGCCGATCAGCTTTTCGATATCGACCGGCTTGCCAAGGAAGGCGAAAGCGCCGCCGCTCATGGCCGTTCTGCGCGTCCGTTCGTCCTTGTGGGACGTTATGAAGATTACCGGCGGATGCTTCGAATGTTTGTTGAGTTCGGCCTGGAGTTCGATGCCGCTCAGACCCGGCATCTTCACATCGATCAGCATGCAGTCGATCGTCGACGGCTGCTCGAACGCCAGGAATTCCTCCGCCGACGCAAACAGTTGGGACTCGTAGCCACAAGACTTGACGAGATCGTCCATCGCTTCGCGAATGGCGTGATCGTCATCGACAATGGCTATGGTGGGAACTGGGGGCAATAATGCGACCTTTTCTGACTGCCTTTCTAAGTCCGATAAGCCTTTATGCGCCTAAGCTTGATCCAGGGATATCATACTAAGATACAGGTTTCGCACAGATTTGGCCGTCTTTTGTGCTCGGGACGACGAGACCCGTCGAATATGCCTTCGTCATCCACAATGGAATGGCGCGGACTATGATGCAAGCTGCAAAGGACGATCGGCGGGAACATCATGGATGTCCCGCCGATCCTATTCGGTCGAGCGCGCGTCGGCAGCAATCTTTCTGCCGAACCGACCCTCTCAATCCTCCTGGATGGCACTGTTCTTGGCGGTATCGCGCATGAAGAGATAGACGATGAGCGAGATGCCGATCATCGCTGTCACATACCAATAGAACCCCTGTTCCCAACCGCTGCTCTTGAATTTGAGCGCCACGAATTCGGCCGTGCCGCCGAAGAGCGTGTTGGCGAGGGCGTAGGGAAGCGCGACGCCGAGAGCGCGGATGTGGGCGGGAAACAGCTCCGCTTTTACGACAGCGTTGATCGAGGTGTAGCCGGTGACGATGACCAACGCGGCCATGACCAGCAGTCCCGCGATGATTGGATCTCTCGTGGTTTCGAGTGCCGAGAAGATCGGATAGGTAAACAGCACGCCGCAGATGCCGAAGCCGATCATCAGCGGCTTGCGGCCGATCTTGTCAGAAAGCCCGCCGGCAATAGGTTGCAGCAGCATGAAGATGAATAGCGTGATCGCGTTGATCTCGCTCGATGTTTCCCGGCTGAATCCGGAGGTGTTGACCAGGAATTTCTGCATATAGATGGAATAGGCGTAGAAGGCGAGCGTGCCGCCGGCCGTCAGCAGCATGACGAGCGCAGTTTCCTTTGGATGCCGGGTGATGAGCATCCAGAAACCGGACTTCTGCGTATCGCTTGCCTTCACGTTCTTGAAGCTCTCGGTCTCGGCAAGGCCGCGACGCAGCCAGAAGACCACGACCGCAAGCGCCGCTCCCATGAAGAAGGGAATGCGCCATCCCCAGGCGTTCAGCGCTTCCGTCGTCATCACGGCCTGCAGCAGGATCAGCAGGGCGATGGCAAGTAGCTGACCGGAAATCAGCGTGACGTACTGAAAGGACGAGAAGAAGCCGCGCCGTTCGCGACCGGCCATTTCGGAGAGATAGGTCGCCGAGGCGCCGTACTCACCGCCGACGGACAGGCCCTGCATCAGGCGTGCGAGAACCAGAAGCGCGGGCGCTGCGACGCCGATCGTTTCGTATCCCGGCGTCAGCGCGATAATCAGCGAGCCGGCGCACATCAGCGTCACCGAAAGAGCGAGACCGGCCTTGCGGCCCTTGCGGTCGGCATAGAGCCCCATGATCCAGGCACCGATCGGCCGCATGACGAAGCCGACGGCAAACACCGCTGCCGAATTCAGCAACTGCGCCGTCTGGTCGCCGGCGGGGAAGAAATGCGGTGCGAAATAAAGCGCGAATGCGGCATAAACATACCAGTCGAACCATTCGACCAGATTGCCGGTGGAGCCACCGATGATCGATTTCAGACGTTTGCGCCGTTCGGCCGCTTCCGCCGCTGCAGTCGTTGCAATGGGATCTTGTAGTGTCTTCAGCATTGTGCCTCTCCTCCCGTTCTTGCTTCTGGTCGTCGTGGCCGAGCGGTTATTCGCTGCGGACGACGGGTTCGCCGGGAGAGGCCGTATGCATTCCGACGGCCACCAGCCGATCTCTTCAAGACGGCGCCGGTAATGCCGGTTGACCGGCTGACAGCCGGCTCTTTCTGCGTGTTGAGGACCACTCTCCCAGTACCTGCATTGATACGTGGGGATGGAGAGCGGCACGAGGTTCAGGGAGTGGGCGGAATACCATATTGATATATTTAATTTTTCCCCGGATTCCGGGCCGCTCTGCGAGATAATCTGCGCAAGATTATGCATAGCCATTTCGCAATTTGTGCAATATTCTGCACAAATGAAAGGTTCTGGTATCAAGCGAATTGTGCTGCTGACTGCGATTGGCTTCGCCGCGGCGGCCGCTATTTGGTATGCGGCTCTTTTGTTTTCGCGTCAGGATGCGCTTCGGCGCCTGGGCGTAGAGGCGAGTGGACTTGCGGCACAGCATAGTCGCTTGCTTGACAGCGAACTGGCGCGCTTCCGGCTTCTTCCCATCGTTCTCGGCGAGTATCGCGATCTCGGCGAAGCGCTTGCAAGCCCTACGACCGATGCGGCCCGCCGGCTTGACGAAAAGCTCGGTTTTCTGGCCCGTGAAACTGGCGCCTACATCATCTACCTGGTCGATCAAAAGGGACTTGTCATTGCCGCCTCGAATGCAGGCACAGAAGACAGTTTCGTCGGAAAGAACTTCAGTTTCCGTCCCTATTTTTCCGAGGCGCTGAAAGATGGCACGGCGGAATATTATGGCGCGGGAGCAATCAGCGGCAGGCCGGGACTGTTTCTGGCCCGCAGGGTCGGTGACGCCGCGGCTCCAGCAGGCGTCGTGGTCGTCAAATTCGAGTTCGATGCCGTCTCACGCATCTGGGCGAACGATCCCGGCGAGACGCTGGTCGTCGATGAGCACCAGATCATCCTGGCCGCATCCGATCCGTCGCAGGTATTGACCGCGCTTGCACCCCTGTCGCCGGAAGACCGGGCCGGCATCGTCGCGAGCGGCCAATATCGCGACGCGGCACTTGGCCCAGGGAACTATCGCGCCGAGGATGCTGGTCGCATACGCGGTCCGCGAGGTCGGATCATGATTGCGGCAGAGCAGCCGGTCGTCGGTACGCGCTTGCGTCTCCTGCACCTTCTCGATACCCGCACGGCGTTGCAGGACGCATGGGCTAAGGCCTGGCTGCTGGCCTTGCCCGCAATTCTGGGGTTGGCCGTTGTCGCGGCTGCGATCTGGTGGCGAATGACCCGCGCTGCGCGTGCTGCGGCGGACCGGCGAGCGCTTGAGGAGGCCGTCGCGGCGCGCACGGCCGAGCTGCGCGACGAGATGGCCGAACGCGCCCGCGCCGAAGATCGCTATCGCGATGCCCGCGAGGAGCTCGCCCAGGCCAATCGGCTTGCCTCCGTCGGCTCGATCACGGCGGGCTTGATGCATGAAATCAACCAGCCTGTCGCGACGATCCGCACGCTTGCCGAGAATGCCCGTCACCATCTTGCGGCCAATCGCCTCGATCGCGTCGGCGCCAATCTCGATGCCGCAGTCGAGGTGACGGCGCGCATCGGCACGATTACGCAGGAGATGCGGCGGTTCTCGCGCCGGGGACGGCAGGCGGCCGGGGCAGAACCGCTCGATGCCATCATTGCCGGGGCTTTATTGCTCGTCGGAAACCGGTTTCGCAAGGCGGGAGCAAAGCTGGATCTTCCGGCGCAGGGGCAGCCGCATGTGTTTGCCGAGCGGGTGCGGCTGGAACAGGTCATCGTCAATCTCTTGCAGAATGCCATCGACGCCGTTGCCGATATCGCCGATCCGCACGTCGCCGTACTTGTCGATATCGCGGCGAAGGACGTGGTGACGCTGACCGTCGCCGACAACGGCCCTGGCATCGATCCGGCGCTGTCCAAGCAGATATTCCGCCCGTTCGTGACCGGCAAGCCCGATGGGCTCGGGCTTGGGCTCGGGATTGCGCAGGACATCATGAGCGATCTCGGCGGATCGTTGACAACAGGTCCGTCGCCGCTCGGCGGCGCGGCTTTCGTAATCACGATGAGGCGGGCATGACCCTACAATCACAGCAGAAAGTTCTCCTGGTCGAAGATGACGGCCCCTTCAATGCCGCGCTTGCCGATTCCTTCGTCATCGCCGGCTTCGAAGTTGAAACCCACGGCGACGGGCAGTCGGCGCTGGCGAGCCTTGCGACCACGTTGCCGGGCGTGATCGTCAGCGATATCCGTTTGCCGCGCATCGATGGGCACGATCTGCTGGAAGCAGTGTTGGCGCGAGACCCGGATTTGCCCGTCATCCTGATGACTGGTCATGGGGATATCGCCATGGCGGTCGGCGCGTTGAAGCAGGGCGCCTATGATTTCATCGCCAAGCCCTTCGCCACCGATCATCTGATCGCGTCGGTGCGGCGGGCGCTGGAGACGCGCCGGCTGGTGCTGGAAAATCGGCGTTTGCGGCAGGCCGCCGCCGAGGCCGAGGATGCGTCGCCGCTTCTCGGCCAGTCGGCGGTCATGGCACGATTGCGTGAAACGATCCGGCAAGTCGCAAGCGCTGATGTGGATGTTCTGGTCGAAGGCGAAACGGGCACCGGCAAGGAGCTCGTTGCCCGTCTCATCCATCGCTGGAGCAGGCGGCGTGGCCGCAGCTTCGTTGCGGTCGATTGCGCTGCCCTGCCGGACGCGATCGCCGACGAAACTTTGTTCGGAAACCGTGTCCGGCGAGGGCGCATTGCCGAGGCCGATCGCGGCACGCTGTTTCTCGACGAGATCGACAGTATGTCATCCTTGCTGCAGGGGCGGCTTCTGCGTGTTGTCGAAGAGCGCGAGCTGCCCTCTGCGGGCGGCGAGCCGGCTCCCGTCGATCTGCGCATTGTGGCGGCCACGAAGAGCGATCTGCATTCTTTCGTCGCCGAAGATCGTTTTCGCGCCGATCTGCTCTATCGGTTGGAAACCGTGCGAATTCGCATTCCCCCGCTGCGGGAGCGTCGCGCCGACATAGGGTTGCTGTTCAGCGCTTTTCTCGACGAGACGGCGCGCCAGCTCGGCGTGCCGCGTCCGCCCATCGACGCCGCCATGGAAGCACGATTTCTGACGGACGATTGGCCGGGCAATGTCCGAGAACTGCGCAACTATGCGACACAGGTGGCGCTTGGGCTTGCCTCCGCTCAGATCCGGCCGCCCCCGGAACTGGGGCTCTCCGATCAGATGGACCAGTTCGAGGTGAACGTTCTGCGGGCCACGCTGGAGCGGTTTGAAGGAGATATCGCAGACGTCGCACAGGCACTGAAGCTGCCGCGTCGCAGCCTCTATGCCCGTCTGCAGCGCCACGGCATTAATCCATCGGCCTATCGTAAACGAGATGGTTCACATGGCGGAAGCGGAGTGAATTAGAGTATCTCCGCTTTTAGACGGGATTGCCGAAATGCCCTATCGTCTTGTTTTCGCGTAGTTCGCGACAAAGGTTGCTCCGCGTCGTGCCGGAATTGCTTCGAACGGGTATAGTGTCACTTGCCCAACCTGACGTGGCAGCGCGTATTGAGTGTAGTGTAGATCTGAATTTCAAATGATTATGGTGTATAAACTAGATTAACTGTGTATTAATCATAATTTATGCTGCGCGACCATAGAAGATAATTAATACATACCCCGATATTGTAGCTTGTCTGCATGATGCAGCGTTTAAATTAGAGAGCTATGATATGCTTGATATACCTAAACTGATGCAGTTATTACTATTTGCTGCCGTCATACTTTTATTTTTTCGCTGGGTGGTCGAAGACATGAACAGGTAGCCGTCTCGGGCGCCTGAAGATCCCAGCACAGCAGCGATTTGCCTCTTCAGTTCACCGTTTCTCCTATCTTCCGGCCAAGACAGTGCGCGGCCTCGGCTCGTGCATGGAGCAAGCTGATCGTGATGATCCGCTGTCGCCTCTTTGTCTCCGCTCGGCAGGCTAGGCAGGAATCGAACGATGGCGCCCGGAAGTTTCCGAACGCCATCGAGGCACCGCATGATCTTCATGGCGGAGGCGCACGCCTCGTTCGTATGCTCGCGTCATTGCGTGCGCCTGAAGCCGGCTGGCTTAGTGAGCGCCAGCGCCGCCACCTGCCTGAGGGCGCTTGGTGAACAGCACGGTGATCGCGGCAATGGCGAGGACGACGCCGATAACGGCGAAGGTGTCGCTGAAGCCCATGATCAGCGCTTGTCTCTTGATGATCTGGCCGAGGGCGATCACTGCCTTCTGCTGGGCCACCTGATGGTCCGAGACACCATGCGACAGGAAGTAGCCGGTCATCTGGTCGATGCGTTCGCGAACCTCATCGCGGGCGAGGGTCACGGATTGACCGATGATGTTGGAGTGAAACTGTTCGCGCTTCGTCAGAATGGTGCCGAGGGAGGCCGTGCCCACCGCGCCGCCGAGATTGCGCAGCATATTCGTCAGGCCCGAGGCGGCGGCTGCGTCGGCCGGAGCAATACCGGCGGTCGTGATCGCGGTGACGGGCGTGATGACGAAGGCCTGGCCGATTGCACGGACGATGTTCGGGAAGAAGAACTGATCGCCGGCATTGTCGGCCGAAAGCGTGACGTTCATGAAGCAGCTGAGCGCAAAGACCGCTATGCCGAAAAAGGCCAGCCAGCGCACATCCACCCGCTTCATCATCAGCGGAACCAGCGGGATCAGAAGCAGTTGCGGCAGACCCGTCCAGGCCAGAACGTTGCCGATCTGCTCGGCATTGTACTTCTGCACCTGGCCAAGATATTGCGGCAGGATATAGACGGTTCCGAACAGCGCGACGCCGATGAGGATGTTCGCAAGCACGCCAAGCCCGAAGTTTCTCTGCTTCAGCAGCTGCAATTTCACCAGCGGCTTGGAAACCTTGAGCTCGATGATGATGAAGAGCGTCAGGAACACGGCTGCGACGATGCTCAGGCGAACGATGAAAGGCGAGGAGAACCAATCGTCCTTGTTGCCTTCTTCAAGCACTGTCTGCAGCGCCGACAGGCCGATGGCCATCGTGACGATGCCGGCCCAGTCGCCTTCGCGCAGCAGTTTGAGCTGCATCGGCTGCTTGTCCAGCGTCAGGGCAAGCGCCACCACCATGATGGCGCTCGGTCCGGCATTGATGAAGAAGATTGTCTGCCAGCCGTAGTTTTCAGTGAGATAGCCGCCGATTGTCGGGCCGATGGCCGGTGCGAAGGTGACCGATAGCGCGAAGATCGCCAGCCCCAACGGTTGCTGCGGCTTCGGAAGCTTCGTCAGCACCATGGTGAAGGCCATCGGGATCAGCACGCCGCCGGCAAAACCCTGCAGGCCGCGCAGCACGATCATCGTGCCGAGATCGTGCGCGAAGGCGCAGGACAGCGAAAACAGCGGAAACAGCACCGAATTCACGAGAATATAACGGCGAAACGAGAAGACACTGCTGAAATAGGCCGTGAGCGGAATGACGACGATTTCGCCGATGAGATAGGATGTCGAAATCCAGGCGCCATTGTCTACACCCGTGCCGATGCCGCCCTCGATGTCGAGAAGCGAGGCATTGGTGATCTGGATGTTCAGGATCGCCATGAAGGCGCCGATCATGCCGGCCAACACTGCGATCCACTCTCTTGTCGATGCGCGCGGCTGTGCCGCAGCGGCCGGCATCGGACGGCCGTCCATTGTAGTCGTTGACATGGTGGGGGCTCCCGCCGGCAGTTTTAGTGCGCGGCGCCTGCTTTCGTGTTGATGCTCGGCTCGACGGACATTCCGGGGCGCAGCTCACCGCTATCCATGGTCTGCGGGTCCAGAGCTATTCTCACCGGGATTCGTTGCACGACCTTGGTGAAGTTGCCGGTGGCATTGTCCGGCGGCAGCAGTGCGAATTCCTGGCCGCTCGCTGGCGCGAGGCTGTCGACGTGACCGTGGAAGACCTTGCCCGGGAACATGTCGACTTCGATATCGACAGGCTGGCCGGGATGAACATCCGTCAGCTGCGTCTCCTTGTAGTTGGCGACGACATAGGCCTGATCGGTCGGCACCAGCGACATCAGCTGCGTTCCGGCCTGAACATACTGACCGATGCGCAGGGTGCGATTGCCGATGGTGCCATCGACCGGGGCGACGATCGTCGCATAGGAGAGGTTCAATTCGGCCTGATGCTGGATTGCCAGGTTTTTCTGCAGAGCGGCATTTGCCTGTGCGACCTGGGCCTTCAGGAGCGCGACCTGCTTGATGGCGCCTTCCAGCGTCGCGGTGTCCCTGACGATGGTGGCCTGGGCCGAGGCGATTTGCGAGGCTGCCTGCTGTGCCGTCTGCACGGCCGCATAGCCGTTTGAGGCAAGGCTGGTATAGCGTTTGTTGTTCTGTTCGGCGAAAGTCTCATTCGCCTTGTCCACGTCCAGTGTCGCACGGGCCGCGGCGATCGTCGATTGCTGGATATCGAGCGAGGCCTGATCGGCCTCTATCGTTGCCTGCGCTGCGGCGACATCGGCTCTGGCCTGGTCGAGCGCTGCGCGGAAATCGCGATCGTCGATGCGCGCGAGTGGCTGGCCGGCCTTGACGACCTCGTTGTCCTTGACCAGGACCTCGGCCAGATAGCCGGAGATTTTCGGGGCGATTGCGCTGTTGTCCGCCTGCACGTAGGCATCGTCGGTCGATATCTCGAAGCGGCCGTTTTGCCAGTAGTCGTGCCCGTAATAGCCCGCCGCGGCGATGATGGCGATCAGGCCGGCGCCGTACATCAGTCGGCGGGGCGTCTTGCCACGACCCGTTGTCGTGTTGGCGCTTGCCTCGCCCTTCGGCGCTTCGGGACGGGGATCGGCGACTAATCCGTCCTTGGCCTTTGACTCGATGCTCTCCTGCGTTTTGCCGGAGGCCCCTTCGGGTGTCACGATATGCAGATTGTTAGCCATGTACTTGCTCCTGACAGACGGTCGCTGCCGGGCAGGGGTAGCGGCCAAGTTCATTTTGGAAACTTGATATTTTCCAAAATAAGCGCTATAAAGTGCAAGTCAACTAGATTTTGGAAAATATCTATGGTCCTAAATCAAAAAACCACGAAACGCCCAAGGGGGCGCCCTCAGGTCCGCTGCGATGACGACACCCGAGCGATCGTGCTTTCGTCCGCGCGCAAACATTTTCTGGAGGCGGGTTATGCTTCGTCCTGCATCAACGACATCGCTCAGGAAGCCGGCGTCTCGACGAAGACGGTCTACCGGCTGTTCGAAAGCAAGGGCGAGATCTTCAATGCGGTGATTACGGATCGCATTGGCCGTTTCAACGTCGAAGTCGATCAAGGGCTGCTCAAGCACCCGGATTTACACCATGGGCTCGAACAGATCCTGATTGCCTATGGTCGCCTGGCGCTGGACCCGGAAACGATCGCCATCAATCGCCTCGCCATTGCCGAGGCCGATCGTTTTCCGGAGATCGCGGCATCGTTCTATCAGCGGGCGATCGTCGCCACGACCGCAGTCTTTGAAGGCTGGCTGCGCAGCCAGCGCGACAAGGGAGCGATCAGAATCGAAAACATCTCCCTTGCCGCCGGCTTCCTCCGGGGCATGATGACCATGGAACCGCAGCGGGCCGTCATGCTGGGCCAGCGTCCGGCGCCCGACGACGAAGAGATCAGAACCCGCGCGACGGAGTGCGCGGCGATCTTCCTGCAGGGTTCTATTTCCGGCTCAGCCTGAGTCTGCCAGCGTCTGGCGGGATACGTCACATCGAGCCGGATGCCATCGTCCGGAAGGTAAAGCCGCCCGCGTCGTTGCGGACGGCTTCCGGACGTCAAGGTGCGATGGTGAAACCATAGGTCCCGTTGGTCTTGTGGCCGTCCGTCGAGAGTGCGTGCCATTCGACCGTGTATTTGCCGGGCGCAAGCTTGTCGGTCACGGGCACCATCAGCGTGGTGCCATCGTTCATCAGCATGCCCTCGCCGGTCTTGACCGCCGCTTTATCGGGCCCGGTCACCTTGATGCCGCTGAATTTCAGGTTAAGACCTTCCGAAAAGGTGAGATCGAGTTCCGATGGCGCGGTCTTGACGGCGCCGTCGACCGCCGGAACGGCGGACTTGAGATGGGCATGTGCCAAGGCCTCGCCGGCGAAAGCGATGCTGATGGCGGCAGCGGCGAGGAGCAACTTCTTGATCGGGGGCATTCTGATTTCCTCATCATGTTGATGACCCGCGGGTAACCTGCGGATCGGGTGACGGCGATCGGTCGATCGCCCCTATCCGCCGGCGGGTGGGCCGTACGGAATTCTCGTCTTCCGCTGGCGCCTGTGCGCCACGGAACTAGTTCTGCAGCAGCAGATTCCGGATCTTCTGCAGGGCGACATCGTTGTTTTCCTGATAGGCGATCGTGCCTCTAAGGTTGCCGCCGGCATCGACCAGCAGCACGGAGGCGGTATGATCCATGGTGTATCCGCCGTCCGGACTGGGTACCTTCTTGGCGTAGATCCGCCAGCCCTTGATGACTTTCTGCATCTCATCGAGATTGCCTGTGATGCCTGTAATCCGGTCGGTGAAATTGCCGGTGTAGCTGTGCATGACCTCAGGCGTGTCGCGTTCCGGATCGACGGAGAAGAAATAGGCCTTGAGCCCGTCGGCCTGCGGCCCAAGCGTCTTGAACCAGCCCGACATGTCGTAGAGCGTCGTCGGGCAGACGTCCGGGCAATGCGTGTAGCCGAAATAGACAAGCGAGGGATGTCCGGCGAGGGCTTTTTCCGTAATCTGTTGTCCACGGTCGTCCGTGAGCGTGAAGGCTGTACCGATGCTGCCAGCAGCCTGCGCTCGCGGCATCATCAGGAATGTTGCATAGCCGATGGCCCCAGCGGCGATGACTGCTATGGCGGCGATCGCCATTTTGGCAAAGCGAGATGTGTTTGACATGGAGTATCTCCTTCTTGGTCGCGGCCGGGCTAGTCGATCCGGGTCTTGGCGAGAGGCGCCGCACCGGTCTCGACGCTGCCGCCCGGTCCGGTCCCCATCGGCGTGCAGAGTGCGGCAACGAAAGGCTTGGTGGGCCGAACCGGCGTTTTGTTCCAAGGGTCGCTCTTGTTTGCCAGGCGGATAACGTTGTTGATCCCTTCCATGCCGCCGCCGCCATTTGCGTCGATGCGCATCATCTCGTTCACGCACATCTTCGACTGGTCGACGCACATGTTGAGAATGGCGTCGTAGAGCTGCGGATCGAGATGCGAAAAGTACCGAACCGGCTCCTTCTCGCTCGGCTGTTCGAGCTTCAGATATTCGGAGCGACCGAAGGAACTACCTTGGGCGCGCGCCTTCTGCACCCAGGCATCGAAGTCCGCCGGGGTAAGGCCGTGAAAGCGGAAGCGCATATTCGAGAAGCCGGCGCCGCTGTAATTGGCCGAAAAGCCCTGATATTCGCCGGGCCGGTTGATAACCGCATGCAGCTTCGTCTCCATGCCGGGCATGGCATAGATTTGCCCGGCAAGTGCCGGGACGAAGAACGAATTCATGACGGATGTCGCCGTAATCTTGAAATTGATCGGCGTGTCGACGGGCGCAGCCAGCTCATTGACGGTTGCTATCCCCAGATCCGGATAGAGAAACAGCCATTTCCAGTCGAGCGCGACGACTTCGACGGTCACCGGTTTGACGTTGGGCGGCAGCGGCTTGCCGGCCGCGATGCGGTCGAGCGGCCGATAGGGATCCAGTTGATGGGTGGCGATCCAGGTCACCGATCCCAATGCGATAATGATGGCAAGGGGAGCCGACCAGATGACCAGCTCGAGCTTCGTCGAATGATGCCACTCCGGATCGTAGGTCGCGCTTGTGTTCGACTGTCGGTACTTCCAGGCAAAGAAGAGCGTCAGCGCAATAACCGGCACGATGATCAGCAGCATCAGGACCGTGGAGATGAGGATGAGATTGCGTTGCTGCATGGCAATGTCGCCGGAGGGCGCAAGCACGACCATGTTGCAACCTGACAGAGGCAAAATCGCACTGAGAGCAACGACTGATTTCAAGCGCGCAGGCAAGCCGCGCAAGGAAGGACTGCGGTCGTGCTTGAAGGGACTATTTGTTATGGCCGGCATGGTCGCCTCCCGCATGGGCAGCCTCAGCCTGATCCATCATCACCGTGCCCTCGAAGCTCGAAAACAGAGCCAGGGTCTTGGCGTCGAGCTTGGCCTCAGCGGTGGCAAGATCGGTGGCGATGGCCTGTGCGTCATCGCGCGATAGGCCGATCTTCTCCAGGGCGTCGGCGTTCTTCAGGCTGTCGCCGCTGCAAAGATGCACGGCCCATCCGTCGAGGCCCTTCTTCAACAGCGCCCGGCCGCCGCGGCCATCCTGCACCCATCCGGCCACCGCCCAGTCGCCATGCGAGACCACCGGCTGAATGGCCAGCGGCTTTTCCGGCGTCTCGAACAATGCTTTCATCGTCGCGGGGATATCGCGTTGCGGATCTCCGGATACGTGTGCCTCACCCATGTCCATGCCCTTCATGCCCGAGATGTCGTCACCGGATTTTGCGTCTTCGTCTGGCTTGCTTGCCGCCAGGGATCCGACGGGGAAATCGATATCGACCGAACCGGCCTTTTCGAATGTCAGGGTCGTGCGGATGGTCTGGCCCTGAAGGAAGGGCTCGGCGACCTTCATGAACATCACATGGTAGCCGCCGGGTTTGAGCTCGACCGTTTTGCCCGCCGGGATGGGCAGGCCGTCGGGAAGCTCGCGCATGATCATGACGTCTTTGTCCATCTTCATCTCGTGAATCTGGACCGTTGCGGCGCGCGACGAGCTTGCAGCGACCAGCCGGTCGTCGGTGTCGCCCTTGTTGGTGATGGTCAGGTAGCCGCCGCCGACCGGAGCTCCGGGCACCATGGCGCGAACATAGGGCGCGGAGATGGTGAGATTGCCGATTTTGACGTCGTCGGCAAAAGCGAGGGAAGAAGAAAAGAGGGCCAGCCCGAAGGCGGCGAGAGCAAAAATACGTTTCAGCATGGTCGATATCCTTGATCCGGAAGAGGAGGGTGCGGCGAAGCCGTCGGCTCCGCCTGGTCTCGTCACGAAAAGAAACGTCGAAGTGGCGGCACGAAGCGAACCACGAACTGGTCGAGGAGCAGCATTGCGACGATCGCGGCTCCCGTGAGCGGAAAGGCGACACCGAAGATGATGGCGATGAGCCACAGGCCGACATAGACCGTTTTCTGCGGCGGCATCGGCGGCACACCAAGGCGGCCGGATGGCCGGCGCTTCCACCACATGGTCGCGGCCGTGACGCAGCAAAGGATGATGGCAAGACATGCCGCAAGCATCAGGAGTTGGTTGAAGAGGCCCCATTCCTGTCCCTGATGGACGTTGATGCCCCATTCGATCGCCTTGCCGAGCGCCGGATACTGGTCGTAGGAAATATCGACGAGTGGCTTGCCGGAATATTGGTCGATATGGACAGTTCGCTCCTCGCCGAGATCGCCGAAATAGTGACTTGCGGTATAGACGCCGGTTTCATCTGTCGGGATGGCAAGGTCTGAACCGGCCACCATGCCCAGACCGTGCATGATGTGGACGGCCCTGTTCAGGCCGATCGGCTTTGCCGATTGCGCCGCGGCGATATCGGAGAGCGGAACGGGCGCATTCTCGACCACCCAGCCGGCGCGGCCGACGACATCCTGCGTGACCTTCGTCGATTTCGGCACATCATCCCAGAGTGCGGCCGGCGTTCCGAAATTGTGGGCGGTCAACCAGGTATTGACATTGGCGCCCCAGTAGCCGGACCAGGGCATGCCGCTGAAGGCCAGGAAAAAGATGAGGACGCCTGCGAGGGCGCCGGTCACGGCATGCAGATCGCGCCAGAAGACGCGCCGTGATGGATTGCCGCGAACCGTGAGCACGCCTCCGGCCTGCTGGCGCGGCCACCAGAGATAGATACCGGTCACCACCAGGACGAGGGCGAAGCCTGCCGCGATCTCGATGAGACGGTTGGTCCATTCGCCGAAATATTCGAGGCTGTGGATACGCTTGACGACCCAGCCGAACTCCTGCTTCGAGCCGACCGAGCCCAGGATGCTGCCGTCATAGGGATTGACGTAGACGATGGTCGATTGGCCGTCCCTGGAGACCGTGACCCAGGCCGAGCGGTCTGGCGCCGATGCCTCATGATAGGAGGTTGCGCGGGCGCCGGGAAAGGCTGCGAGTGCGGCATCGACGATCTGCTGCGGCTGCCGCATCGTGCCAGTCTCGGCAACGAGATAGCGATGCGAATAGAAGGTGTCGGCAATCTGATCCTTGAAGAGATACAAAGACCCGGTGATTGCCAAATTGAGCATGAAGGGAATGACGAGAAGACCGGCGAAAAAATGCCAGCGCCAGATTGCACGATAGAGTGAGATATTATGGGTAGCTGCGACAGCAGGTTCAGCAGCGGTAAAGGCAGACATGAAAATCCTCCGAAGATCGGCGGGCTGCCGCAAGCGATCGATCCGGGGAGGGGCGGCGATTGTTCGCCGTTTGAAATGCGCCTGCTTCGCGTGAGCGGCCGCAGCGGCTCGTTCGGCGAAGTTTTGCGGAAAACACCAATCCTCGGATTTCACGACTTGAAGGTCGCGCATGACGGCAGCCGTTGACGGCGGGCGTCACGACAAAAGCCGCAACGCCGGTTCAGCCAACGATGTCGAGGATGGGTGGCGCCCTTGGGCCGGTGTTCGGTGGATAAAGCTGCCGATGGAAGGCTTCCGATCTTGCAACGACGGTCTCTCCGCGCTGAGAGGCGAGGCGTTCGCAAATCTCGGTCGGAGGTATGGGCAGAACCGCGGCGGAAGCGATCCGGCAGGCTTCGCACCCGGGCGCATAGGCTTTTCCATGCACCTTGCCGTCCGCGTCCTTGTAGGTGATGCAGAGAATGGGCAGGGACCCGTCCGGCAGCCTGTATTGCGCAAGTTCTATGGGAGATATCTCATCCGCCGTGGCGACGACCGGCTGATGGGCAAAGCCGACAAGCAACAGCGCCATGGCGCAGACGATGCGCGCACTCCACTGCCATGTACGCGAAATTGTCTTCCGCATTCTTGTCCCCACCACCCGCATCCCGCGGATAAGGTTGCAGTCATAGGACAGGCTCATTACAAGCGCAATGCGTCAATTCGTGCCGCCGCAAAGTTTGCGGACATCGATGACAGCGCAGCACCGACAGCGTCGAAACGCCCAGCGGAATGCCAAATTGACCGGCAGCTCTTGATCGCCAGGCGCGCGGCGCCAGATAGCGTTGACCATTCGGATCTATCGGCCGCGCCCGATATCGCCTGGCTCGCATGACAGAATCCGGAGACAGCCATATTGAGACGCATTGCTTCAGAAGTTCGATTGCGACGATGACCTCCGCCCACAATTCCCGTCCGAACACCATCGCCAGGCCGCCAATCAGCGAGAGGCTTGGTAAACCATTTTACGGAGATCGCATGGTATCCGGCATCGACTTCGACTATGCCGATACCGGTCATTCGTTACGGCTAGTCGCGAGGACTGGGAATAGCAATGGAAATTGAAACACATTTGGTCTCGCTCATTCGCGTCCTCGGCCAGGTGGCGATCATTGTCTATGCCTATTCCTGGGTGATCCGCATCGTCGAGCGCGGCGCTTTGAAATCGGCTGCCGTCGGGCTGTTGTTCGGGCTGGTCGGTATCCTGTCGATGGGCGATCCCATACAGTGGATGCCAGGCGTCATTCAGGATGGCCGCTCGATCCTGCTTGTCCTCATACCGATCTACGGCGGCCTGCTGGGAACGATCGTGGCCGCCGCGATGATGGCCCTGTTTCGCTTCATGGTCGGCGGGATGGGCGCCATGGGCGGTGTTGCCGGTATCGCGATCGTCGCGGCCGCCGGCTATGCGCTCAGCCTGTTGCCGCGGCAATGGACCGGCACGGGATGGAAACGATCGGCCCTGTTCGGCCTGGCGACCTGCACGTCGCTCGTGGTTCTCCTCTTTCTGCCGTGGGTGGTTGCGCGCGCGCTTCTCCTTTCGGCCGCGCTCCCGGTGACGATCGTCAATATTCTTGGCGTCATGCTGCTGTCGGATCTGCTGCAGCGGGAGCAATATCGCATCGGCATCCAGCGCGCGCTGGAGAATGAAGCCACCCTCGATCCGCTGACGAGGCTTCCCAACCGCCGGGTGCTGCAGCGCGAAGGCGATCGATGCAGCAAGGAAGCCGGTGTGCGGCGCATTCCCTTCTCGATCATCATGCTCGATATCGATCACTTCAAGAAAATCAACGACAATTGGGGCCATTCCTTCGGCGACACCGTTCTGGCGCGGGTGGCGGATGTCATCCGGCAAACCGTGCGCAAAACCGATATCGCGGCCCGCTATGGCGGCGAAGAGATCGTCGTCCTGTTGCCGAACACCGACATGAGGGCGGCCGCCGCCGTTGCGGAGAAAATTCGCAGCGATATCGAGACGACGATGCTGATGTTCGATCAGGACGCCGTCCATGTCACCGTCAGCATCGGCATTGCTTGCTCGCTCGAGCCGACCACGGATTTCAAGCATGTGCTCGAAGCCGCCGACAAGGCGCTTTACCGGGCGAAGGCGGGCGGAAGAAATCGTGTGGAGCAGGCCGAGGCGGCTTAGCATTGCTGGGGCCGTTGGCAATGAGCATGATGTGCCCCTTCCTCTTTACTATCCATGCGTTCTTGACGGGAAGGGTCCGTCCGGAATAACTGGACGCGACGGTTCCCCAAGGAAGACTCCGCGGGGATTAATAGGGAACACGGTGAGGGCGACCCAAGAGGGACCTAGACCGTGGCTGCCCCCGCAACTGTAAGCGGATTGCCGATCATCCCGGGGTGACCTTTTCCGGCTCGCTCCAGAGGCTTTGAGCCATGCCACTGCAGCCAAGCTTGCGGGAAGGCAGATGATCGTCAGATATCCGCGAGCCAGGAGACCTGCCGTCGATCACGATCCAATCAGCCGGGCGGGGATGCTCGGAAAGGACAGAGAATGATTGACCTGCGCCTTCGACATTATCCGAGCTTTTTCGGCCTTGATTGGGATCTTCGCAACCGGCGGCGACCTGCCTGAGCGCGATTGTGCTGACACCGCCCAGTTTCCTTGTCCTATCGAGATCTTTCATGCGCCATTTTTTGACGACCATTACATTTGCACTCGGGCTGACCGGGTTTGCCGCGTCCGGCTTCGCCGCGACCCAATATCCCCTCACGATCAATAATTGCGGCGAGAAGGTCACCTTCCAGAAAGCGCCGGCCAAGATCGTTTCGATCGGCCAGGGTATGACCGAAATCCTCTTTTCGCTCGGCCTTGCCGACAAGATTGCGGGAACGGCCGTGTGGGTCGGCCCGGTTCTGCCGCAATATGCCGAAGCCAATGCCAAGATCCCCCGGCTTGCCGACAACGATCCGAGCTTCGAATCCGTGGTCGGCAAGGAGCCGGATCTCGTGGCTGCCGAATTCGAATGGCATGTCGGCACACAGGGCTCCGTGGGCAAGCGCCAGCAGTTTTCCGAGCTCGGAATCAATACCTACGTCGCCCCAACGGATTGCGTCGCCAAGGTCAATACCGATGGCGGCGATGGCGTGCGCAAGGAGCTGTTCACGATGGGTCTGGTCTACCAGGAGATCGATGAACTCGCTCAGATCTTCGACGTTAAGGATCGCGGCGATGCCTTGATCGCGGACCTGAAGAAGCGCGAGGCGGATGCTGTTGCCTCGATTGCCGGAGCCAAGGCGAAGGATCTGCCGATCGTGTTCTGGTTCTCCAGCAAGGAAGTCAGCGGCGATGCCTATATCGCCGGCAAGAACAGCGCCCCGGCTTATATTCTGAAGACGATCGGCGCTCGCAATGTCGTCACGACCGAAGAGGAATGGCCGCTGGTAGGGTGGGAGACGATCGCACAGGCCAATCCAGCCGTGATCGTCATCGCCACCATGGATCGCCGCCGCTACGCGGCCGACGACCCGAAGGTCAAGGTCGACTTCCTTGAGAAAGATCCCGTCACCAGCCAGCTCGATGCCGTCAAGAACAAGCATTTCGTCATGATGGATGCGCAGTCGATGAACCCGACCATCCGGACGATCGACGGTATCGAAATCCTGGCCAAGGGCATCAAGTCCTTCGGTCTGGCACAGTAAAATATGAGCCTCGTTGCAGAACGTCGGCCATGGTGGGCGCTTTGGGCGCTCGCCATGGCTGCGGTCGTCCTCCTCGCTTTCATGATCAGTCTCGCCGTGTCGATCGGCGAGATCTCGATTCCGCTGTCGACCACTGCGAAGGCCGTGTCGAACCGCTTGTTCGGCACGGGCTTCGAACTCAGCCGGATCCATCAGGGGATCGTCTGGGATTATCGGTTGAGCCGCGCGCTTGTCGCGGCGAGCGCCGGTGCGTCGCTGGCGCTGTGCGGCGTGGTTTTGCAGGCCCTGCTGCGCAATCCGCTTGCCGAGCCCTATGTGCTCGGCATTTCCGCCGGCGCTTCCACCGGCGCGGTCTGCATCATGATCCTCGGGCTCGGTTACGGCATTCTGGGCCTCTCCGGCGGCGCTTTTCTCGGCGCGGTCGCGGCCTTCCTGTTTGTCGGTCTGCTTGCCGCCGGCGTCGGCGGCACGAGCGAGCGCATCATTCTCTGCGGCGTCGCCGGCTCGCAGCTTTTCAATGCGCTCACCTCCTATATCGTCACCACCTCGGCCAATGCCGAGCAGGCGAGGGGCGTCATGTTCTGGCTGCTCGGCTCCATGAGCGGCGTGCGCTGGCCGGACGTCTATCTTTCCGGACCTGTCGCCATCATCGGCTTTGCCGTTTGCATGGCGCATGTCCGGGTACTCGATGCCTTCATCTTCGGCACGGATGCGGCGGCCTCGCTCGGGATTGCGGTCCGGCGAGCGCAGATCGTCCTGCTTGGCGTGACGGCCTTGATGACCGCGGCGGTCGTCAGCATCGTCGGCTCGATTGGCTTCGTCGGGCTCGTCATTCCACATGCAGCGCGTTTTGTGGTTGGACCAAGCCATGATCGGCTGCTGCCGGCGGCGGCGCTGGCCGGCGCCATTTTCATGGTTGCTGCCGATATCATCTCGCGCATCATCATTCCCCAGCAGATCCTGCCGATCGGCGTCGTCACCGCCCTCTTCGGAGCTCCGGCCTTCGCCCTTATTCTCTATCGCGCCCGGAGGACGGCATGAGCATCGCGGTTGACACGGTGACGTTTGCGGCCGGCGATAGTCTGATCGTCAACGGCGTCAGCCTGACGGTCGAAAAGGGCAAAGTCCTCGGCCTTCTCGGGCCGAACGGTTCTGGAAAATCCAGTCTGCTGCGGCTGATATGCCGGCTGCGCAAGGTCAAGAGCGGCGTCATCCGGCTTGGCGGCAGCGATATCGCCTCGATTTCGCGCGGCGATATTGCCCGCCGCATCGCGCTCGTTGAACAGCAGGCGACAACCGATACGCAAGTGACCGTGATGGACGTGGTGCGCCTCGGTCGCACGCCGCATCGCGGCCCCCTGTCGGCCTGGAGCGCTCAAGACGATGCGGCGGTTTCGGATGCGCTTGTTCGCGTCGGCATGCAGAGCCGCGCTGGGCAATTATGGCAAACCCTCTCCGGTGGAGAGCGGCAGCGGGTCCATATTGCAAGGGCGCTTGCCCAGACACCGAGCGAGCTTCTGCTCGACGAGCCGACGAACCATCTCGATATCCAGCATCAGCTCGACATTCTTGGCCTGGTCTCCAGGCTTGACGTTACATCGATCGTCGCGCTGCACGATCTCAATCTTGCGGCGATGTTTTGTGACAGTCTCGCCGTGCTGCAGAAGGGCGAGGTGGTCGCGGCCGGCCCGCCGGAAGACGTGCTGACGCAGGAATTGATCGAACGGGTTTTCGGCGTGCGTGCGCATGTGCAGAAATCTTCGGTCCACGGCCGCTGCAACATTCAATACATGGCAGGTTGATTGCATGGACGGCGCCAATTTCGATCTCAAGGAGGAGATCAGGGACTATTGGTCGAAGCGCTCTGAAACCTTCGATCTTGCCTTCGGGCATAAAATCGCGCCTGGCCCCGAGGCCGATGCCTGGCAGGAGCCGATCCGCGCGGCGCTCGGTCCCCAGCCGAAGCGCGTGCTGGAACTTGCTTGCGGCACAGGAGAAGTCACCCGCCTGATCCATGATCTCGGTCATGACGTGACGGCACTCGATTTTTCCGAGGCAATGCTTGCCGTCGCGCGCCGGAAGCATGCGGGCAAGCCGCGTTTGCGCTTTCTGCTGGCGGATGCCGAACAGACCATGGAACCGGACGAAGCCTATGATGCGATCGTCTGCCGGCATCTGGTCTGGACGCTGACACGACCGGAGGAAGCCCTGAAGGAATGGCGTCGCTTGCTGAAGCCCGGTGGGCGCCTCGTGATCTTCGATGGCGATTGGGCTGCGCCGAAGCCAGGCGGCAGGGTTGCAACGCTGCTGATACGCTTGATCGACCGCCTGATCGGCGCCGACAAGAACTATGATGGCGCGCTCAGCAGCCGCCATGCCCGTATCATGGAAGCATTGCCTTTCGGCGGCGGGCTACGCTCGGATACGCTGATCCCGCTTCTTGCAGATGCCGGCTTTGCGGATATTCAATTGCAGTCGCACGCGCCCATCGCCAGGGCGCAGCGGAAGAACGCAAATTTGAGAAACAGGCTGCGAACCTTCGTCTATCGCCGGTTCATAGTTGTCTGCCGACGCCCGGCACTCTAGTCAAACTCCCCAGGGGTTGCCAATCCACCGGTCAACGGCTGCGTCACCGGTCTCTTATGTGCTGCGTGGTTGTCAACGCAGCGGTATCCAGAGCGGCGACTTCCAGGCCCGCAAGGCGTCCAGAAAAGCCTGCAGTTTCGACGGCAAGAAGCGGCGGGTCTGGTAGACGGCATGGACGAAGATCTCAGGCGAAGACCATTCCGGCAGGAGACGGACAAGCTCGCCGCGCTCGATGCGCTCGTCGCAATAGTTCGATGGCAGAAGGCCGATGCCGTGGCCCTGATAGGTGAAAGCACTGACGGATTGGAAGTCACGGCTCGAAATCGGCCCGGAAACAGCGATTTTCGCCGACTTGCTGGCGCTGACGAGATGCCATTCCGCCTCGTTGTTGCGGCCGTTGAGCAGAATACAGTCATGCTCGCTCAGATCTTCCGGCCTTGCGGGCGCTGAACGGCCTTGCAGGTAGTCCGGCGTTGCAACGAGATAACGGACGCTCTTGCCGATGCGCTGGGCGATAATCGACGAATCCTGCAGTTCTCCGAAGCGGATGGCGACATCGACATTCTCGGCAATCAGGTCGAGGAACGTATTGGTGATGAAGAGATCGACCTGAATGCGTGGGTAGCTTCTCAGGAATGCCGATACGAAGTCGTAGAAGGGCTGTTGTCCGAGGACTACCGGCGCTGAAATCCTGAGCAGCCCCTCCGGCGCCCTTTGTGAGTGAGTAAGAATGTGTTCGGCGTCATGGAGACGGTCGAGCGGCTCGCTGCATTGGTTGAAATAGGCGCGCCCCTGCGCCGTCAGGTTCAATTTTCGGGTCGTGCGCTGCAGCAGCGTAACGCCCAATTGCTCCTCCAGGGCCGTGACCCTGCGGCTGACCGTCGAGACCGGCATTCCCAAGGCATGGGCCGCCCGGCTGAAGCTCTCGAACTGCGCCACCTTCACAAAAATCGCGATATCATTCAGATCTGTCATCTTGCAACTTTTGCATAGATGGAAAATTGATTCCATATATTTCCATCTAATCGCATAAAGCCCGAATGGGCATATTCCTTTCACGAGAGCAAGCCAACCGCCTCATCCCCTCTCGATCACGCCAGTCTTTCAGACGGGCGCGCGGCGATGGGGCTGCTTCGTGCAAAGGAGAATGACAATGCAGACGGGAAGAACTGTTATCATAACGGGTGCCTCTCAAGGCATCGGCGCGACAATTGCCAATAGCTTCCTCGATCGCGGCTACAACGTGGTTGCGACCTCGCGGCGCGTGACGCAGACCAGCGAGATCAAGTCGTCCGAAAAGCTGGTTCGTGTCGATGGCGACATCGCTGACCCCGCAACGGCGCAAAGGGTTGTCGACGCCGCGCTCGCCGGTTTCGGCAGGATCGATGCGCTTGTCAACAATGCCGGCATCTTCGTTGCCAAGCCGTTCCTCGACTATACGCTTGAGGATTACCGCCGGCTCGCCTCCACGAATCTGGAGGGCTTCATCCATCTGACGCAGCTTGCCGTGCGCCAGATGCTGAAGCAGAAGTCCGGGGGCAGCATCGTCAGCATCACGACGCCGTTGGTCAACCATCCGATTGCCGGCCTCAATGCCTCCGTCGCCATGGCCACCAAGGGCGGCATCGAGGCGATGTCGAAAAACATTGCCCTTGAATATGCAAAGGATGGCATCCGTGTGAACACCGTCGCCCCCGGTGTGGTCGATACGCCGCTGCACAAGGACAATCCCAGGGACTTCCTGAATACCCTGTCGCCAATGCCCGGCATTTCCGCGCCGCAGGAAATCGCCGACGCCGTCCTGTTCCTGACCGAAGCTCCGCGCATAACCGGGGAGGTGCTCAACGTCGACGGCGGCGCGCATTTCGGAAAATGGTGAGCGCTGCTACAGCGCCTGCCGCTGGCGCAGAACAGCGGCTAAGGGATCTTGGTTACGTGCTTCCGCCGCCTCCGACACCATTTGGAGCTTACGTGGAAGGGGTACGGATCGGAAAGCTCCTGTTCCTGAGCGGCATGCTGCCGGTTATCGACCGCAAGCCGCAATATGTCGGCCGCCTTGGCGCGGAACTATCCGTCGATGATGGATACAAGGCTGCCGAGCTTGCAACTCTCAGCGCATTGTCGGCGATCAAGGAGCATCTCGGCTCGCTCGACAAGGTAACCGCGGTTGCCAAGCTCGGTGTCTATATCGCGACACAAGGTGATTTCCGCGATCACCCGAAGGTCGCCGACGGAGCCTCCGAACTGCTCTTCAAGGTCTTTGGCGCTGAACTGTTGTCGGGCCGCGTGGTGCTTGGAGTCGCCAGCCTCCCGCTCGGTCTGCCGGTTGAAATCGAGCTTGTACTTGAGGTCGCAGATTGAGATGTCTCGCCCCGGTCGAACAAGGTTCGGATCGGGGCGGATCATCGGATGACATGTCTAGTTCAAACGGTGGCGGAACATCCAGGCGGCAACCGGCATCGTTGCCGCAGCAATCGCGACGAGCGCCAGCATATCGGGAAGCAGGGTATCGATCCCCGCGCCTTCGAGATAGACGCCGCGAGTGATGTTGATTGCGTATTTCAGCGGATTGATCATCGTCGCATACTGCAAGATCTCCGGCATGTTGTCGGTCGGCGACATCAAGCCGGAGAGCAGCATGAACGGCATGAGGAAGACGAAGCAGAGGATCATCGCCTGCTGCATGTTGGCGGCGATGGATGACAGGAACAATCCGAAGCCGATGGCTGCGGCCAGGAAGAGGCTGAGCCCGAGGTAGAGCGTCAGGAATGAGCCCGCAAAGGGGATGCGGAACCAGAACAGGGCGACCAGCAGGATGGTCGATGCCTGGGTGATGCCGACGATCATCGAGGGGACGGCCTTGCCGATCATGATCTCGGTCGGCGTGAACGGCGCCACAAGCAGCTGATCGAAGGTTCCTTCCTCGCGTTCGCGGGCGACCGACATGGCGGTCAGCATCATCGTCATCAGCATGGTGATCGTCCCGATGAGCGAAGGGACCATGCTCCACCGCGTTTCCAGCTGCGGATTATACCAGGCGCGGGTCGTGACATCTACGCCATTGCCGGGGTAGCCCTTCTGGGCAAGCCAGCCGGCGGTGAAGTCTGCGATGATGGTGTTGGCATAGCCTTGCGCGATACCGCTCGTGTTGGAATTACGGCCGTCGCCAATAACCTGCACCGTGCCGGAGGCACCCGATTCCAATTGCCTTTCAAAGTCGTGCTCGATGACGATGATCAGCACGGCCTCCTTGTTATTGAGCAGCTTTACGGCCTGGCCGGTTTGCGCCAGTGTCGCCACCCTTTCGAATATGCCCGATCCCTCGAGCTTCGCGACGAGGTTCCTCGATGTGGTCGTCCTGTCCTGGTCGACAAGCGCATAGGGAACGGTGTTGAGGTCGTAGGTCGCGGCGTAGCCGAAGATCAGGCATTGCAGGATGGGTGGGACGACGAGGCTTGCCCGGCTTCTCGGGTCCTTCAGGATGACGAGGAGTTCCTTGCGGATCAGCGTCAGGATGCGCAGAAGCGATGCGATCAGCATGGTCATGCGATCCTCTTGCGGGTCATGCGCACTGCAAGCGCCAGAAGCGCGATCGCCATGCCGGCCAGGACGGCGGCATTGGGCAGGATGACGCTCCAGATATTGCCGGCGAGAAACAGGGTCTGCAGCAGGGTGACGAAATATCGGCCGGGGAAGATGTAGGTGATGACCTGCACCGCCAGGGGCATGCTCCTGGGGTCGAACATGAAGCCGGAGAGCATCATGGCCGGCAGGAAGGTGACGAGAACGGTCACTTGGCTGGCGATGAACTGGCTTTTGGTGATCGAGGATATGGCAAGGCCAAGACCGAGCGCGACCAGAAGATAGAGCATGGAAACGACCGTGAGGATCAAAAGCGATCCCCGAAGCGGCACGCCGAAGAGCAACCGGCTGCCGACGACGCAGAGCGCCAACCCGGCAAGCCCGAGAAGAAAATAGGGAACCGTCTTGCCGAGCAGGATCTCTGTCGAGCGCACCGGCGTCACTAAGAGCGCCTCGAAGGTGCCGCGCTCCCATTCGCGCGCCATTACGAGGGCGGTCAGAAGCGCGCCGATCAACGTCATGACGAGGACGACGAGACCGGGAACGAGGAAATAGCTGCTGTCATTGGCTTCGTTGAACCAGAGACGCGATTCGATTGTGACGCTGCTGCCGGCAGGTGCCGCTCCGCGGGATGCTTCCTTGGCGGCCCAGACGCCGACCGCCGCTTCGGCGTAGCTAAGCGAGATGCGGGCCGTATTGGCATCACTGCCATTGACGACCACCTGTACCTCGCCATTCCCCAGCGCGACCTTGCGCGCGAAATCCGAGGGAATGCGCAGGATCGCCCTGGCCTTGGATGACAGGAGCATCCTTTCTGCCTCGGCCATCGTCTTGACCGGCTTCGGCGAGAAGTAACTGGAGAGCTCAAAGGCCGAGGCCAACCCCCGCGCTTCGGCGGAATTCTCTTCCATGACAATCGCAACGGGAACGTTCTTGACGTCGAGATTGATGCCGTATCCGAACAGGATCAGCAGCGCGACCGGCATGACGATGCCGATCGCGATACTGCTCGGGTCGCGCAGGAGCTGCCAGGTTTCCTTGCGGATGAGCGCGCGGATGCGGCGCAAGCTTGCGCGAAATCCCTGGCCTGGCCTGTCGACGGAACCATTCATGCCGCCGCCTCCATCTTCTTGTGGCGCTCTTTCTCGACGATGGCGATGAAGGCCTCCTCCATTGTCGCTGCCGCCTCTCCATGCGTGCCGGCATGGGCGCGGATCTCGACCGGCGTGCCCTCGGCCAGGTTCCTGCCGGCATCGAGGATGATGATCCGGTCGCAATATTCGGCTTCTTCCATGAAATGCGTCGTGACGATGATAGTCACGCCCTGCTCCGACAGAGCCGTGATCCGCCCCCAGAACTGCCGTCGCGCCAGCGGATCGGCGCCGCTCGTTGCTTCATCGAGGAAGAGGATATCCGGTTCGTGCAGCAGAGCGGCCGCGAGCGCCAGACGCTGCTTGAAGCCGCCGGGCAACTGGCCGCTTGGCAGTCTTGAGAACTGGTCGAGCTCGAACTGGCTCTTCAACGCGGCGATCCTGTCCTTCCGGTGTCTGCCGCGCAGACCGTAGGCGCTTGCGAAGAATTCCAGGTTTTCGTCCACGCTCAGCTGGCCATAAAGCGAAAATTTCTGTGCGACGTAACCCAGCCGCTCTCGCGCCTTGGCACCTGCCGTCAGCAAGTCGGCGCCTGCGACCATCAACGTGCCGCCGCTTGCGGGAAGCAGGCCGCACAGCATCCGGAAAGTCGTGCTTTTTCCGGCCCCGTTCGGGCCGAGCAGGCCGTAGACCTCACCCTTGCGGACGCTGAAGCTGACATGGTCGACGGCGGTGAAATCCCCGAATTTGCGCAGGAGGTCGTGAACCTGGACGACCGTTTCATCGCCATTGTGATGATCCGATGGCTGGCCGGCATGCATCTGGCGCTCGGCATCATCGACGACGGCGGCAAACAGCATCATGAAGGCATCTTCGAACCGCGGCGCGACGCTTTCGATATCGAGCCTCGCCTCGTCCAGTTCCAGCGGCTTGCCGTTCTGATCGGGCTTTCGCACGATCCGCACGCGCCCGGCTTCCGGCACCGCATCGACGATACCGGGCTGTGCGAAGAGGCGGGCCTGCAGGGATCGCGCAGGCATGCCATCGGGAGTGCTGACCATGAAGCAGCAACCGTTTGCCTTCGCCGTGATTTCGGCCGGCGGACCCTGATCGAGGATCTTTCCGGCATGCATGAGCACGGCGTGTTCGCAACGCTCGGCCTCATCGAGATAGGAGGTTGCGACGATCACGGAGAGCCCGTCCTCCTTGACGAGCTTGAAGACGATTTCCCAGAGCTCGCGCCGCGACAGCGGGTCGACGCCGACGGTAGGCTCGTCGAGGAGCAGCAGCTCCGGCGCCCGCACCAGCGTACAGGCAAGGCCGAGCTTCTGTTTCATACCACCAGACAATTTGCCTGCCGGACGTTCCTTGAAGCGGCCAAGCTGCGTCATCTCGAAGAGGCGTGGATAGGTTTCGTCGCGCTGGGGTTGCGTGACGCCATGCAGATCGGCGTAGAGGTCAAGGTTTTCCTGAACGCTCAGATCTTCGTAGAGGCCGAATTTTTGCGGCATATAGCCTATCCGGTCCTGAACATGCTGCGGTTCCTTGGCGATGTCGACGCCGATCACCTGCAAGTTGCCGCCATCCGGCACAATGAGGCCGCATGCCAGCCGCAGCAATGTTGTCTTGCCCGCGCCATCTGGGCCGACGAGCGCCGTTAGTGCTCCCCTGCGGACGTCGAGCGATACATCGGCGAGCGCCTCCACCGTTTCGCCGGTATCCCGCCGAAACGTCTTGCGTAAATTCTTTGCTATGACGGAAAGATCGCCGTCGCTCATGGCATCCCCGTTCTATTGCTGCTGCCTGGTTGCGACGTTCGTTTGGTCGCCCGAAATCGGTCTGACGGTTGCAGGCATGCCAAGTCGAAGCGCGTTGTCGGGGTCATCGACGAAAACGCGGACTTCGTAGACGAGGCTGGTGCGCAATTCCTCCGTCTGCACCGACTTCGGCGTGAACTCTGCGACCGAAGAGATGAAGCCGATCCACCCGGGGATCGTACGCCCAGGCAGCGAATCCACCGTGACATTCGCCTTCATGCCGGGGCGGAGCATCCCAAGCTGGGTTTCCGAGACATAGGCCCGCACCCATTTCGGGCTGATCGTCGCAAGCGAAAAGGCTGCGCGCGTTGGGGACGCCATTTCGCCGGGCTCGATCAGCCTCGATTGCACGATCGCATCGGCGGGCGCCTTCAGTTCGGCATCGGCAAGCTGCTGGTGGAGTAGCGCGACATTGGCTTCCGCCGCATGCAGTTGGGCTTCCGCCTCTTGAATATCCTCGATGCGGGAGCCGACGACGAGCAGATCGAGCGCCTTCTGGTTCGCGACGACCTTGGCGTCAGCGACCGCCGCCGCCGAACGGGCTTCATCCAGCGCCTGCTGGCTCACGGCGGCTTTGGGAGCAAGTGCATTCTGGCGCTCGAATTGCGCGCGGGCATTGACGGCTTCCGCCCTGGCCGATTCCAGATTGGCGCGCGATTGGGCTATCTCCTCTGGGCGGCTGCCGTTCCTGAGGCGGGCGAGATTGGCGCGCTGGCTGGCCGCCTGCGCCTCTGCTTGAGCGACCTGAGGCACGAGCCGGCTGGTGTCCAGCCTGGCGAGGATCTGCCCTTTCTTGACTTGCGCGCCTTCTTCGACAAGGACTTCGGCGACACGTTCGCTGCCGTTGAAGGCGAGAGCGAGCTGCCTGAAGTCGATATTTCCGTAGAGAACGAGCTCGTTGTTGCCGCTATCCCTATGGAAGTACCACCAGGCGCCGCCGGCGAGGGCGATCAAGAGGACCAATATGACGATGACGCGCTGCATGCTGAATCTGAACTCCAAGGGGATGCCGGCTTTGACGAAACGGACTGTGACCCGGATCGATCCGCAGTGATTATAGCACTTGTAAAATTCAAATTTCAAATTAATATTTGAATTAATGGAAGGCAGACGCAATGGCGAGAGGCAATAGACGAACGGTCCGATCTCGGGATCGGCAGGATGGCGCGACGACGCGGACGAGCCTGCTCGAGGCAGGCGGCGCTGTTTTCGCGGAATTCGGCTTCGACCGCGCCACCGCAAAGGAAATTGCCCTGCGCGCGCAAACCAATGCCGCGGCGGTCAACTATCACTTCGGCGGCATCGAAGCTTTGTATGAAGACGTCCTTGCCGAGGCGCATCGTCGCCTGATGAGCTATGAAGTGCTCGCCGGCACCGCCACGGCGGATATCGATCCGAAGGAGAAGCTGCGCCGGTTCATCGGTCTGCTGGTCAAGGTGGTGCGGACCGGGAATGAGAATTCATGGCCGGCCAAGGTCATCGTCCGTGAATTGATTGCGCCGACGCCGCACATCGGCAAGCTCCGACGCGAAGAGATCGAGCCGAAGAAAGCTCTGCTGTTTGGAATCCTTGCCCAGATTATCGGTGTCGAGCCGGACCATCCGCTCGTTGCTCAGGGGGCATTTTCGACGATTGCGCCGTGCTTCATGCTTCTGGTCGCCGACAAACGCGTGTCCGAAATCATTCCGGCGCTCGGCCGGGAAACAACGACGGATGAAGAACTGACGGATCGATTGTTTCGCTTTACGCTCGGCGGTCTCGCGCAGCTTGCGCTGTCGGTACTGCCGCCAAGATCAGCCGATCAGCCCAACTGAACCTTGGCAGACCACACAGTAAAAGCTTGCACTAGCCTTCGAAGCCGAACCGCTCGACATCGAAATCGTCACCATCGTAAGCTCCGGCCTGTGCCTCCGCCATGTCGTCGTGCATCGGGATTGGCGCGCTGACGAGGCTCGGAAGCGTCATGTTGACGGCCATGCCCGGCGGCTGCAGAGCCCAGGCGACGATCGCTCCGGTCGACATGGCGCCGACGCCGCCGGAGACTTCCTGGGCGGTGGAGCTCGGTAGCTGCGCCATTGGCTGCATCCTTGCCATGGTGCTATCGGCCGTATTCCTCGCATTATCAGATACGACGAGCTTTCCGGCGTCGTTGCGTCCGACCACCAGGCTTGCAAGCACAGCAGGAGGGACGGGTCTTTCAGGGGCAGCCGTCGGTATGACGGCAACGCTGGTGGTTGGTCGCCATGCGGGCAGCGGGACGGCATAAGCAGCCAGGTCGGCGAAGGGTTGGGTCTTGCGTTCCTCTGCCACGCGTTTGCCGAGTTGGGCCTCCAGCCCATCTACGGCCCGGCTTCTGGGTGTCGGCAGCATACTGGTCAAAAGGCTGCGATCGGGTTCGACGCTGCGAGACGCGATAGATGATCCGGCATCGTCATCGTCGTCATCAACGGCTGTGATCTTGCTCGCCATCTGGGAAGGGCGCTTTTTGGATTGCGCGATTGCCACCTGATAGCCCGGCAGCGGTCTGCCATCCGCCGGGACATGCAGCGTCTGTCCGTTCGGGAAAAGCCGTGCGAGTTCCTGGCGCGACATTCTCGGCCAGGCGCGCACCCTGCCGACATCGAGATGCACGAAGGGCGAGCCGGAGTTGGGATAAAAGCCGACGCCGCCGATCTGCATCTGCATGGCGATCGCGCGCAGGCTCGCAAGTTTCACGCCGGGGATGTAGAAATCCATCGCCTTGCCGAGCGTATGCTGGCTGTGTTTTGCAACGCCAGAACCGCGCGAGCGATTGCGCAGCATGCTGTTGGTGGAAGGGGAGCGGTAGGCCGAGACGACGTGAATAGATTCCCTGGCGCCGCTGCGGCGATAGACCTCCCAGACGAGATCGAGCAGTTCCGGATCAATCCTGGTTGGTTCGTTCTTTCGCCAGTCGCGCAAAAAGCGGTTGATCTGGGCAAGACCTCTCGGGTCATATCGGCCGCCGCGCTTGAAGACGATGGTCGCTCTTTCCCCCGTATGGGTGAAGAAGAGCTTGAGCGCCCGATCCTCGGCGGCCGCCGAGCCGGCAAAGGCTCCGAGCATCAGCATCGCGATTAGCGCCACCCGGCAAGCGACGAATGAGAAAGTCGTGGCGAAAACTGTCGCCGGAATGGAAAAGATCACGTGGTGCACGGATACGACTTTCGCCCTTGCTAAGAGACACAGAAATCAGAGGCGCCGCGTCCGCGGCATCGCTATACCGTCCAATTATGGTCAACAAATCCCTAACGGACCGTTTATGGCTGGAAATGGCGAAATTTTGTCCGCCGAAGCGCATTCATTACATGATGAAACCGGCACGTCATTTTGCCGGGCTAGCTTCGGCCTTTTGTGGTATCTTCGTAAAAATTCAATCTAAAAATGTATAGATCGATATTTCGGATAATGACAAAAACCAGCCTTGCAAACGTTTTCGCGTGGGTTGCAAACTGGCTGCCAAGACAGCATCATCCCGCGCCATGAGTGGACAGAATCGATTTGCTCCCCCGTCCAGCGGGCAGCAAACAATCAAACGTAGCGACCTGTTGCGGCAGCTTCGGCGGGCCGGGCTGCGCCGTTTGACGACCATTGTCGCGCCGGCCGGCTACGGCAAGACCTCGCTGGCCGTTCAATGGTACGAATTGCTGAAGGAGGACGGCGTCAAGCTCTGCTGGGTGTCGCTCGATGCCGAACATACCAATCAGGAAGCTTTCCTCCTTGCGCTGATCGATGCGTTGCAGACGTGGCTGAAAGAAGATGGCGCCGATGCCGGCAGCCTGTCTGCGACAGCCCTGCTTTCGGTGCTGGCGACACGCCTGCGCAAGATCGAAGGGCCGCTCGTCGTCTTTCTCGACGATTACCATTTCGCCCAGACGGACGCGACCGAGGCGCTGATGGCGAAGATCCTCGCCGATCTCTCGCTCGAACATGTCAGGCTGGTGCTCATCAGTCGCAGCCCGCCGCGCTTTCCGCTTTCGGCACTGCGGCTGCGCGGCGAGTTCAAGCAGTTCGGCGTCGCCGAACTTGGCTTCACCGATGCCGAAGCGGGGGAGCTTTTCGCCGGCAAGGGCGCGCATCTGACCGAGGCGCAGGTCGGTTCTTTCAACCGCCGGACCGAGGGTTGGGCGGTGGCGCTGCAGATGGTGAGCCTGCTGGTCTCGGAATCGGAGGAAAGCGATAGCATTCTGGCCTCCTTCGACGGCGGCGGCGCGGACATGGGTTCCTATCTGTCGGAGCAGGTGTTTGAACATCTGCCCGAAGATATACGCCAGTTTCTCATCGAGACGGCCGCTCTGCCGGCTTTCAATCATTCGCTGCTCGAAGCGGTTCTGGGCGGCAGAGAACATGCCGATCTTAGCGAGAGGCTGGCCGAATACGCGCTTCCGGTCACCTTGCTCGCCGGCCCGGGTAACTGGATGCGGTTTCACCCGGTCTTCAACGAATTCCTGAAGAAGACCGCCAGTCGCAGGGGCGTCGATGCCAATCTCGCACTCAATCGCGCGGCGCACTGGTTCGAGGCACAGGGCGATGTCGATCGCGCGGTTCATCATGCGCTCTTGGCGGGCGATGCCAATCTTGCCGCACGCATCGTCGAAACTGCCGGCGGCTGGCGGCGCATCTACGCCACGACCCGCGGTGGCGCGACGCTCTTCCAGGCCTTGAGCGCGCGGGCGTCGGAAATCGATCTGGTTCGCTTTCCGCTTGTGACCCTCGGGCTTTCGATTTTCAACGCCAAGGCGGCGCAGCTTGCTGCCGCCAATCACTATCTCGTCATTGCCGAGCGGGCTGCTGCGGGTGACGCGATCCTGGCAAAGGATCTGCGTGTCGTACGCATCCTGCTGGCGCTTTATACGGATCATTGGGCCAGCTCTGCCGATCTTTCCGCGCTTGAGGACGATTTGCGGCAGCCTGATGGGATGGAGCTCATTCACCGGGCGCTGGCGCTCAACATGCTTTCCTACAATTTCCTGATCCGGAGCGAGCTCGACCGGGCATTGCACTATGGTCATCAGGCCACGCGCGCCTTTCGTGACGGTGGTGCCGATTTTGGCGCGATGCACCTCTATACCCATGTCGGTCAGGCGTTTTTTCTTTCGGGCGATTGCGCCAGCGCGCTTTCCTCCTACGAAGAGCTGATCAGCGAAGCCCAGGCCAATATCGGCTCTGGCAGCGATTTCGACGCTGTCGGCCAGGTTCTAAAGGCTGAAGTCCTGTCGATGCGCGGCGAGGTCGATGTCGCCGCCGAAATCCTCAAATGGGCGCTGCCGCATCTCGAACTTCATGACACCTGGTTCGATCTTCTGGCCGCGGGCTTCATGGCCGAACAGCGCGTCTTGCGCATGCGCGAGGATTTGCTCGCCGCCCATGCGGCCATGGATCGCATTCGCGCCGTGGCGCGCCGTCGCGGCTTCGATCGGCTGACGCGGTTGATCGATGGCGAGCGCGCCATGCTGCTCATGGGGTCGGGTGATCTCGATCAGGCAATCCGACATGCGGAGGCCAGCGGTTTCGGCATGCAGGCCATCGTCTCGGACCGCGCCAATACGCTCGCTATCCACTTGAGGGGGGCGACGCCGGCGATCTTCTGGACGCGCGCCTACCTGGCCCTTGGCGAGAAGGCCAAGGCACGCGAAGTCTTCGATCAGTTCAGGACGCGACAGGCGCAGCGGCCGCATGTCCCGCGCACGATCGAGCTTACGCTCATCGAAATGGCGATCCTCCTGGCGGAAGGTCGTGCGGATCTTGCCGCCGCGCGCCTTTCCGATCTCGTGTTGACGATGCCGCTTGGCGATTACCGCGCGCTGCTTCATCTCGACTATTCCACGGGTCTCGACGAACTTCGCACACTCGCCAATCATCAAAGCGTCGCCAATCTCACGCGAAAGCGTCTCCAATCTCTGCTGGTGACTGGAGAGCCGGCGCAGGAGCAGGCCGCCGAGGACGGTGCATATGTCTTTACCGGCCGGGAACGCATGGTACTGGAGCTGCTAAGCTCAGGGCTTTCCAACAAGGAAATCGGCCGGAGGCTGGCGCTGTCCGACAATACGATCAAGTTTCATCTGCGCAATATCTTTGGAAAGCTCAACGTCTCGACGCGGACCGCGGCCGTGACGGCAGCGCGCCAAAAGGGCATGCTCAATCGATAACCTACCCGAACGGGTAGGTTTTGGTATGTATGCCCACCCATCGGGAAGGCTATCGACGGCCGAAAAAACACCTAATCTGCACTCGTGCGAATATAATAATGAGGGGGTAGATTCGTGGTCGTCGTCGATCCGGTGACGCAGGAGATTATCGAGGGCAAGCTGGCCGCCACCGTCGACGAGATGGGTGTGGTCATGGCCAGGACTTCGATGAGCCCGGTCATCTATGAGGTCCTTGATTTCGCGTGTGGCCTTCTCACTTGCGAAGGCGAGCTTGTTGCGCAGATGAACGGCATTACCCTGTTCACCGGCACGTTCGGCACTCAGGTCAAATCGCTGATCGCGCTTTATGGCGATGATCTGCAGGACGGCGACATCCTGTTGACGAACGACCCCTATTCCGGCGGCACGCATGCCTGCGATTTTGCCATCGTCAAGCCGATCTTCTTCGATGGGCGCATACTGGCCTATGCGATCAACGTAGCCCATTATCTCGATGTCGGCGGCTCGGTTCCGGGTTCGCTTGCGCCCAATGCAACCTCGGTCTTCCAGGAAGGGTTGAGGCTTCCCGGTGTGAAGGTGGTGCGCAGCGACCGCTTTTCAGGCGAAGTCCTGCGTATCATCCGCGAGAATGTCCGGTTGCCTGAGGTCGCCATCGGCGATCTCACGGCTCAAGTCGCGACCGTCCGCGTTGCCGCGCGCCGCATGGGCGAACTTGCCCGTAAATATGGCACCGATGTCGTCGAGGCCGCATTCGACCACCTCCTGTCGGTCAGCGAGAAGCAGGCGCGCGCCGCCATCGCTGCATTGCCAGATGGTGTCTATGAGGCAGCGGATATCATCGACGGTGATGGCGTCACTACCGATTCTATCCAGGTCAAGGTGGCTGTGACGATCGCCGGAGATCGGCTCACCGCGGATTTCACCGGTTGCCCGCCAGCGGTCGCAGGCCCGATCAATTGTGCGGCGGGCGCGCTGCACTCGGCCGTGCGCACCATATTCAAGGCGCTGGTTGCGCCGCAGGCCCCCTCCAACGAGGGTTGGTTCCGGCCGCTCTCCGTCATAGCGCCGAAGGGTTCGGTTTTCACCGCGGAGAAGCCCTCTCCGACCGGCTGGTATTACGAGGGCTCGGTGCATGCGTCCGAACTCGTCTGGAAGGCCGTTGCCGGGCTGATGCCCGAGCGCTTCTCCGCCGGTTCCTATACGAGCCTATGCGTCGTCTATATCGCCGGTAAGGATGCGGCGGGACAGCCATTCATCCATATCGAGCCGCAGCACGGCGGCTGGGGTGCGAGCAGGGACGGCGATGGCGCCAATGCGCTGATCGCGCTCACCGATGGCGATACCTATAACTACTCCGTCGAAGTGATCGAAGCACGCTTTCCTTTGCTCGTGCGCCGCTATGGGCTCAATGTCGAGGGTGGATCGGGTGCCGGGCGCCGTCGCGGCGGCTTTGGCGTCATTCGCGATTATGAGGTCCTCGGAGACGGTGCTTCGGCCTATTGCAGTTTCGGGCGAACCGACACGCCGCCATGGGGGATCGAAGGCGGCGAGCCGGGCAGCATCAATCTCCTGCAGGTAAAGGACAACGGCGGTGATGTCAGCAATTTCGGCCGCGAGCCGCATATCGGACTGAACCGCGGCGATCTGGTGCGGATCATCACCGGCGGCGGCGGCGGCTGGGGCGACCCGCGAGCTCGCGAGCCGGAACGGGTCCGCCGTGATCTCGAAGACGGTTATATCACCAGCGAAGTGGCGCGCGGTCTGTACGGATATGAAGAGGGGATGGCGCGATGATCAGACTGGCGACGGATGTGGGCGGCACCTTTACCGACCTCGTCGGCTATGACGAGCGAACGGGCGAAATCTTTACCGCCAAGAGCCTCACGACCGTTCACGATCAGTCCGAAGGCGTGCTGACGGCGATCGAACTTGCCGAAAAGAAGGACGGGCTTTCGACGCGAGACGTGATCTTTTTCGCCCATGGCGGAACGACCGTCATCAACGCGATCACCGAACGAAAGGGCGTTCGCACCGCACTTGTCACCACCGCCGGCTTTCGTGACGTGCTGGAGATCGGCCGCGGCAATCGCCCGGATCTCTATAATCTCCAGTTCAAGAGCCCGGAACCATTCGTGCCGCGCAGCCTGCGCTTCGAGGTGCGCGAGCGCATGGACGCCAAAGGCCATGTGCTGACACCGATCGAGCTTGGCGATCTCGAACCGATCATCCGTGAATGCCGCGCTCGCAAGGTGGAGGCGGTGGCCGTCATTTTCCTTCACAGCTACGTCAATCCCGAACATGAGATTGCCTGCGCCAAAGCGATCGCTGAAGCTTTGCCTGACGTGACCGTCTGCGCCAGCCACGAAGTTTCCCGTCAGTGGCGGGAATATGAGCGCTCCAATACGGCCGTGCTCAATGCCTATGTGCAGCCGATCATCAAGCGTTATTTTGCCCGGCTTGAAAGTGCGTTGACCGAACGCGATCTCACCTGCCCCTACTATGCCATGCAGTCGAATGGCGGTATTTCCACCTTCGATCAGGCGCAGTTAAGTCCTCTGACGCTTGTGGAATCCGGACCAGCCGGCGGTGTGGCGGGTGCTGCGCGCATCGGTACCGTGCTTGGTGAATCCGAGGTGCTGTCGCTCGATGTCGGCGGCACGACGGCGAAATGCTCTTTGATCCATGACGACAGTCCGACGCTCGATAGCGAATACAAGCTCGAGCATACCCGCATCGCGCCCGGCTATCCGGTGCAGGTGCCTGTGGTCGATATCGTCGAAATCGGCGCCGGCGGCGGCTCGATTGCCCGCATCGACGAGCGCGGCGCACTTTGCGTCGGACCGGAAAGTGCCGGCTCGACACCGGGGCCTGCCTGCTACGGCCGCGGCGGGACCAAGCCCACCCTTTCCGACGCGTTGCTGACACTCGGCATTTTCGATCCGGCAAGCTTTGCCGGCGGCCAGATGCGGCTCGACAAATCCAGGGCCGCTGCCGCCATCGCCACGGTTGCCGGGCCGATGGGGCTGTCGGTCGAGGATGCGGCTCTCGCGATCGTCGAAATCGCTCATGCCTCGATGATCAATGCGCTGAAGCTGGTGACGGTTCAGCGCGGGCACGATCCGCGTGATGCGGCTTTCGTCATTTCCGGAGGCGCGGGTCCGGCGCTTGCCGCACGCCTCGGGCGTGATCTCGGCGTGAAGATGACTGTAGTCCCCCCGCATCCCGGCATCTTTTCGGCCTGGGGAATGCTGGCGGCGGAGCCGCGCGCCGATTTCCGCAGCACGTGGTTCGCGCCCCTCGACCCGGACGCCATCAGCAATCTGAAGCGCCGCTTTGACGAGTTGAAGCGTGAGGCGGTCAAGTACTTCTCCAAAGGCGACGCAGCCGAGATACGCTATGCCTGCCGTGTCGAAGCCCGGTATCGCGGGCAGGAACATGGTGTCTTCGCTCTTTTCGAAATGGAGGGTGATGCCGAAAGCTTTGCGGAACGCTTCCATGCCGCGCATGAGCGTGCCTATACGTTCAGCCTGCCCGGTTCGCCTGTGGAGATCACGATGATCCATCTGGAGGCGGTGCTCCACGGCCCGATCATCGCTATCCCGAAACTCGCTGGTGCAGACCGCTCGCTGGCGACAGCCTTCAAAGGATATCGCGACGTTTATTTCGGCGGGGCGACCGGATGGGTGTCCTGCCCCGTCTACGAGCGCACGCGGCTGCCGCCTTTCGAAAAGATCGCCGGCCCCCTCATCGTCGAGGAGGCGACGGCGACATCGTTGGTGATCGCCGGTCAGGAGCTTGAAGTGAGTGAGGAAGGCTTGCTGCTCATTCGCGAGCGAGATGGGAGAAGCGTCTGATATGGCGATAGCGATCGGTCTCGACCATATCGTCAGAAGCTACGGGCCGACGCGAGCCGTCGATGACGTCACGCTCGACATCAGGGCAGGGGAGTTCTTTACGCTGCTCGGCTCGTCCGGTTGTGGCAAGAGCACGCTCTTGAAGCTGATCGGTGGTTTCGACAAGCCGACCTCGGGCCGTGTGCTTTTCGATGGAAAGGACATGGCGGCCGTTCCGGCCAATCGCCGGCCGGTGAATACGGTTTTCCAGTCGCTTGGATTGTTCCCGCATATGAATGTCGCTCAGAATGTCGGCTATGGGCTGAAGCTGCGGGGATTGTCGGGCGCGGCGCTGAAGACCAAGGTCGATGGTGCATTGGACCTCGTCGAGCTATCCGGTTTTGCGGATCGCGACGTCAATCTTCTCTCAGGCGGCCAGCGTCAGCGCGTCGCGCTTGCTCGCGCGCTCGTCATGGAACCCGGCATCCTTCTGCTCGACGAGCCGCTGACCGGGCTTGACGAGCGGCTGCGCCAGCAGATGCGTGACGAGTTCGGTCGTCTTCACAAGCGCACCGGCGCAACCTTCATTCTCGTCACCCATAATCAGGACGAGGCACTCAGCCTTTCCGATCGCATGGCCGTCATGCACAAGGGGCGGATCGAACAGATCGACGTGCCCTCGCGCTTCTTCGAGGCTCCGGCCAATGCTTTCGTTGCCCGTTTCGTCGGCATCGATACGCTGTTGAAGCCTGAGACTATTTCGGTTTCCGGCAACAAGGCCATCGCGACGATTGCCGGACAACGCGTCAGCGCGGGCTTTTCCGGCGCCGCGCCGCCGCCCGACGCGCTCGTCGCCATCCGCCCCGATCGGGTCGAACTGATCCAGGCAGGCGAAGAGGCCTCCGAAATAATTGAACTTAAGGTTGTCGAAAGCATCTATCGCGGACTCAGCCATGACGTTACGCTTGCGTTCGCCGACAGCCAGCGTGTGGTGTTAACGACTAGCGCGGACGCAATTCCGCCCTTGCCGGGCGAAAGCGTGCGCGTGTGTTTGAAGCCGGGTGCTGCGCTCCTGATCGATCGTTCCGGAATACCGGCCTTGGCTGGAGGCGATGAGTAATACCCGAATAGCTGAATTAAGCGAAAAATGAGGGAAGGGAATGACACGATGAACAAAAGCAGTGATCTCGTCTCCTCCGCCTTGAGGAGTAACATGCAGCGCCGTGACATGCTCAAGCTGATGGGTGCGGGTGCGGCCGCGCTCTCTTTCGGCGGGCTTTCCGCCACGCGCGCCATGGCCGACGATGCAAGCGTTGCATTCTGGGCGACGGCCACGCTCGACATAGGCGACAAATGGCAGGAGTTTGCCCGCCAGAGCGGCGTCTCGCCTGAATTCACCGACAACGGCAACGATGTCGGTCCGGTCGTCGCACGTCTCGCCGCCGGCAATGCCAACGATCTCTTCGATGTCGGCGGCTTTCAGGGCGGCGCGGAGCGCGAACTCGCCAAGCAGGGACTGATCGCCCCCTGGGACGTTTCCAAGATCTCCAATTTTGCCGGCATCTGGCAATGGGCCAAGGATATCCCGACCTTGACCTATGAGGGCAAGCAGTACGGTATTCCGACTGTCGTCAACGCCGATTCCATCATCTATCGCCCCGACAAGCTCGGCAAGGTCGACAGCTACGGCGTCATCTTCGACCCCAAGCTCAAGGGTCGGGTCGCCATGGAGGATGCCTGGATCAATAGCGCCATCTTCACGGCCATCTACCTCAAGGAAGCAGAGAACAAGCCGATCAAGGAGCCGGGCAACCTTTCGGAATCCGAGCTCGGTCTCGTCATGGAATTCCTGATCAAGCACAAGAAGGACGGCCAGTTCCGTACCTTCTGGAATGGTTGGGAACAGGGCGTGCAGTTGGTCGCCAACGAGGAAGTCGACGCCATGACCGGCTGGGAGCCGATCGTCTATGAAGGCCGCAAGCGCGGGCTTCAGGTGGAATATGCCGCACCCGTCGAAGGTTATGAGGGCTGGGGCAACAACACGGTTCTGCTCAAGGGCGCAGCGGAGCGCGGCAAGGCCGAGGCCGCCCATAAATTCGTCGATGCGCTGCTTGCCGGCTTCTATGGCTGCGAGCTCGGCAAGGCGCGCGGCTATCTCGTGCCGACGGACAACAACCTTGCCTACGCCAAGGCCCATTCGGACGAATACAAGGCCGACGACGTCGCCAAGCTTGCCGACCATGTGAAGGCGAAGTTCTCGGGCAAGGTCTACTGGCAGAATTGCCGCCCGGACAATTTCCAGCTCTACGAGGAGTGGTGGCAGAAGCTGCGCAACGCCTGATTTAACGCGATGGACCGGGGCTGGCTCATCTGTCGAAGGACAGGCCGGCCCCGAGCCGATGGGATCAACGCCAAGAGAAGGGAGACTGGACCATGAAGACATCGGCGCTTTTGCTAGCTGCTCCGCTTGCGGCGATCCTTGTGCTTGGCCTTGCGCCGCTTGTTCTCGTTGTGGTCTGGAGCTTCTGCGCCTGGGACTCGGCTACTTACTGGATCAAGCCGGAGTTCAGCCTTGCCGCCTACGGCGCTATCCTGGATGCCGGGCGCTGGAGCGTGTTCCTGTCGACGCTCGGCAAGGCATTCCTGACATCGGCGATCTGCCTCGTCATCGCCTATCCCACGGCCTATGCCATGTATTTTCTGGCCCGGCGAAGGCTGTCGGTCCTGCTTGCCGCGCTCCTGACCATCCCGTTCTTCACATCCTATCTCATTCGTTCCTTTTCCTGGCGGTTGCTGCTCGGCCGCACCGGCGTCATCAACACGCTTCTCCAGCAGGCCGGCATCACGGATGCGCCGCTCGATTGGTTGCTGTTCAGCGATTTCGCCGTCATCGTCGGGCTTGTCGCCTCGTACCTGCCGTTTGCGACTTTCCCCATCCTGCTCTCCATGCGCCGCGTCGATCCGGTCGCGCTGGCGGCATCGCGCGATCTCGGCGCCGGCTTCTGGACGATGGCGCGAACCGTGTTGCTGCCGCTGACCTATTCCGGCGTTTTCGCCGGTTTCCTGTTCGTCTTCGTCATGGTCGCCGGCTCCTCGACGGAGGTGCAGATGCTCGGCGGTGCCGGCGCCTCGATCGTCTCCGTGATGATCAACGATGTGATGCGCGTCGCGAATTTCCCGCTCGCCTTTGCCATTTCGACGCTGATGCTCGTCATCGTGTTCGGACTGGTGCTGATCGGAGACGCCATATTTGGCCTCTCTTCGCTGTTCGAGGAGCGAGGCCAATGATCGTCCGGGAAGGAGCGACGCCGCGCATCGTCATCTGGACGCTGACCGTCTTCGGCCTCCTCGTCATCTATGCGCCGCCGCTTTATCTGCTCGGCGTGTCGTTCAATCCGGCGCTGCAGCCGGGCCTGCCGCATTTTTCGGACATTACCCTGAAATGGTATCTTGCGCTCGGCTCGGAAACCGCGCTCGTCGCAGCACTTGGCCAGTCGATCGTCATCGGGCTTGCGACGGCAGTCATCGCGACGCTGCTGTCACTGGGCGCGGCGCTCGCCCATCGCGAGCTTCACCGCGGGCGAAGCCTGTGGTTTCTGACCGTGCTGCTGCCGATGTTCGTACCCGGCGTCATCCAGGGGCTGGCGCTTTCGACCGTCATCAGCCGCGTCGGCGTGAAAGCATCCGCCCTGACCGTCATTGCCGGCCATCTCTTGTGGGCGATGCCCTTTGCCTTCATCGTCATCCTGACGAGCTTTGCCGCGGTCAAGCGGACCTATCTGATGGCGGCCGACGATCTCGGCGCCGGCCGTTTCCGGCAGTTCTGGGACATTACCCTGCCATTGATCCGGCCGGGCCTCGTCAGTGCCTTCATCTTTTCGTTCCTGCTGTCGCTCAACGAGTTTACGCGCGCCTTCTATCTGGCAGGCCGCCAGAACACGCTGCCGGTGGTGCTGTTCGGCAAGATGAACTCCGGCGCCTCGCCGACGATCTACGCGATGTCAGGCGCAATCTTTCTCGTTTCCAGCGTTTGCGTAGTGGCCGTAGCCCTGCGTTCGCTGTTCATGCAACGCCGAGTGGGGTGACCAATATGCAAGTAGGACTGACAAGTCGCAAGTTCCGCCCGCCCTTAGACCTCCATCAACGGGAGTATAGAGGATGAAACAAGAGTCGAAACTGATGGCGCTGATCCGCGCGGGGAAAAGGCAGGAGGCGCTTGATATGGTCGAGCGGCTAAAGGCGGTGACGCAGTCCTTGCCGACATCCATCAAGGTCGATCGGACGGGCGCGGTCAGCTATTATAAAGGAAACCGCCGCTTCATCAGAAACATCCAGGGCGGCTGGGATCTGGTACCGAAGAAGAAATGATTTATCGGCTGTGGATCTCGGCTTCGAGCACGATGTGACGTGCCGGGCTTGGTATCGAAGGGAGCGCCGCCGCCGAGGTGTCTCCACCGACTTGCGTCGAGGAGCGAGGCGGATAAAGGAAAGCGTGGAAACGGGGCCTTGCCGGGTGCCCTTAGCCGGAAGTTAAAGAGATAGACGTTCTTCAGTGCAACGACAATTTCATCAAGTATTCAACATCTTTAAGATGTAATCATATTAGAAAATACCTTATTTAGAAATATAAAATTAACGTCCGAAGCCTAAGGTCTCCTCGACCGTCATCGAACAGATGAAGGTCGACTGAAGGAGACAGGACTATGTATCGTGTTTCTCATTTCTACAGGGAGAATAAGGGGGCCGCAGCGGTCGAATTCGCTCTTATCGCGCCGCTTTTTTTCCTTCTGCTTCTCACACTGGTCGCCTTTGCCATCTATCTCACCGCCGCTCACTCGCTGCAGCAATTGACGGCCGATGCCGCCCGAACGGCAATCGCCGGGCTATCGGCAGACGAGCGAAGCCAGCTTGTTCAAAGCTTCGTCACCAATTCGACGATCAATGACGCTTTCATCGACAAGACCAAGCTGACGGTGACCGTCGCCACCGACCCGACCAACGCCAACCAGTTCACGGTCAGCGCCAGTTATGACGCGTCGGCTCTTCCGATCTGGAATCTCTATACGTTCGCAATGCCGAACCCAACCATTCGTCGCTACTCGACCATTCGCATGGGAGGACTGTGATGAAACGGCTTCTCGGTCGGCTTGCGTCGCTTCGAGACAAGCGAGGCAATGTCGCCGTCACGACTGCCCTTGTCTCGCCCCTGATCCTCTATTGCCTTGGCCTCGGCATCGATTACGGGATGATGACGTTGCAGCAACGGCGCCTGCAGCAGTTGAGCGACATCGGTGCAATCTCGGCTGCTTCCGATATCGCAAATGCCCAGACCGCACTTTTGAACAATCTCGTCAGCAACGGCACCACCCCGGCGATTGCCTCGGGCAGCAGCTATATGACGAGCAACGGCCTCGTCAACGCGGCTACGGCCAACTCCGGTCAATATGAGACCGTAGGCAATCTGGTACTTGGCGCCTACACGGCGGACACATCGATCCCGGTTGCAAATCGCTTCTCTTCCACAGGAACTTCGCCATACGATTCGGTCAAGGTGACGTTGACCCAAAAGGCCGTGATGCCGTTCGCTTCCGCCTTTTCCACGCCGCCGACCCTGAGCGCGACGGGCACGGCATCCAATGAGCGTCTGGCCGCCTTTTCGATCGGATCGCGGCTTCTGAGCCTCAATGGCGGCATTCTGAATCAGCTCCTGAGTACGCTGCTGGGAACGCAGGTTTCCCTAAAAGTTGCGGACTATCAATCGCTCATCAGTGCGAACGTCAATCTTCTGAGTTTCCTCAATCTCCTGGCGACGGATCTCAAGCTGACCGGCATAAGCTATAATCAGCTTCTGGCGACGGATGTCACTTATGACAAGATCCTCGGCGCTCTTGGCAAGTCGACCAATCTTTCGGCGGGGGTCGTGACCCTTATCAACAATCTCGGCAAGACGCTTGGTACGACGAAACTGACCGTCAAGCTGCAGGATATTGTCAATCTTGGTCCTCTGGGACGCAATGTCGTTGGCACCTCTCCCAATCTGACCGCCAATATCAACGTGCTGAACCTGATCTCGGCGACGGCGATGGCCGCCAATCAGCAAAGGCAGATCGCCATCGACCTAGGTGTCGCGCTGCCCGGTCTGGCGACAGCAACGCTGACGCTGGCGATCGGTGAAATGTCGCAACAGACCCCCGCCCTTGCCGTAGGGGCGCCCGGCACGATCGTTCGCACGCCGCAGGTTCGGACCGCACTCGAAGTCGCCATCACAGGCCTGTCCCTGATCGCCGGCCTGAAAATCAGGATACCGCTTTACGTCGAGCTTGCTCCTGCCGAGGCCAAGCTTGCTTCGATCACCTGTGTCGGCGGCGCCATGCCGAACGCCGTCGTCGGGATTGACGCCGTGCCGGGCGTTGCAGAAGTTGCTTTGGGTGATGTTAACACGTCAGCCTTCGTAAATTTCGGCTCCACGCCGAGGGTGACACCGGCCGCGATCATCGATTCCCTCCTTCTGAAAGTGATTGCAAGCGCACAGATCGACATCGCAAACATGAGCCCGACGCGGGTGACTTTTCAGCCTCCGGAGATTTCGGCAGGTACGATCAAGACCGTCTCCACCAATAGTGTCCTGACTTCCACGGTCTCGTCCCTGCTGAAAAACACCACCATTACCATCCAATTGCTCTTCCTGACGATCGGAACGCCGAAGGAGGTGCTCTCCGCCCTCGCCGACACGCTGTCGATTGTCACCGCGCCGCTCGATCAGGTTCTATACGGTCTGCTCGGTCTGCTCGGCATCGGTATCGGGCAAGCCGATATAAGCGTGACTGACGCAAGGTGCACGCAGCCTGTCTTGGTGCAATAATGGCTTGCGCAAGCACGCGGCCGGGCGATCGCATGTTGAAGCGCAAAGCCGGAAATACCACCAGGGTAGAGGATCAGGAATTCGTGCCCGGCAGGCTATAGGCCTGCTGGAAATAGCGCCTGAAGGCAAGCATCGGCTGGCTGAACTCGACATTGGCGCGCCAGGCCAGCCCTACATCCATGGGCGGAACCGGGTCCTGAATGTTCACGGTCTCGATGCGCCGCCCTTCAAGCGACCAAGGGCGGTGTACCATGTCCGAAAGGATTGCTACACCGAGGCCGTTGGCCACCATCGATCGCACAGCCTCGATCGAGCTGGTCCGCAAAAGCACCTTCGGCTGATAAGGGCCTCGGCTCCAGTATCGCAGTGACGAGTGGGCGGCTTCATCGACCGTTAGCATGATATAGGGTTCTTCCGCGATTTCGCGCAGGCCTATGCCGTCGCGCCGCTGGAGATCGTGGCCTGCGGGCAACCAAAGGCGCCTAACGGAACTCAGGAGCGTTTCGGTCGTCAACATCGGGTTGAGGATGTTCGATGTCAGCAGTACCGAGATGTCGTAACGATTGGTCAGAAGGCCTTCTTCGATCGACTCGCGATTGACCTCGTAGAGCTGAATTTTCAGTTTCGGATAGAGGCGGCGGATGCGCTCGATATGCAGCGGCAGGAAATAGCCGATGACGGTATAGGTGGCGGCAACGACGAGCTCTCCCTCGATATCGCTGCTGACCAGATTGAGATGGGTCGCTTCATCGACCTTTGCCAGGATCTCATAGGCATGCGACAGGAATTGCCGGCCCGCCGTGGTCAACTCCATGCCCTGCGGCGTACGGTTGAACAGTGATACGCCGACCGTCAGTTCGAGATCCTTGATCGCCGCGGTGACGGCGGACTGCGAGATCGACAGGTTGACGGCCGCATGCGAAATCTGCCCGTATTCCGCTGTTGCGACGAAATAGCGAAGCTGCCGGAGGCTCAGACCCATGAGGCTTTTCCCATCTATTTTTCTGAAAGCTGCTGTGCTGTTTCAGATTTCGTGGATCTGAAATGAGCTTATTCTCGATATATTCTTGCGCAGTTTCCGTATGCTATTGATATCAATTAATATTTCCTGATGCTATTTCAGGCGCTGATATCAATTTATCAGATAATGTAACTTTAAAAATTGTATTTTTCAAAGATCCTCTTTGCCCTTAGCGTTTCGGTATCGGTCCTGAGCGGGACGCAAGTGCGAGGGAAGGCATTTGAAGGAAGCTGTCGATATCAATTGCGACATGGGGGAGGCTTTCGGCCGTTGGCGGATCGGCGACGCGCATGACGAGGAACTCATCTCGCTCATCAGTTCGGCCAATATCGCAACCGGCTTTCATGCCGGCGATCCCAATCTCATGGACGAGACCGTGCGGATGGCGGCTGCCCATGGCGTCGGCGTTGGAGCTCATCCCGGCTACAACGATCTCCAGGGCTTCGGGCGGCGCAAGATCAACGGCACCAGCCGTGAACTGGTCAACGATCTGGTCTATCAGGTCGGCGCGCTGCGGGAATTCGCCAGACGCTACGGCGTGCCGGTGCAGCATGTGAAGCCGCATGGCGCGCTTTACATGGAGCTTGCGGCAAACCCGGATCTCTCGCAGATCTTCATACAATACATGCGCACCGCGGCGCCGAACATGTTCGTCTTCTGCATGGATGGTTCCGCCACCTGCCTTGCGGCCGAGGAAGCCGGCCAGCCTGTCGTCCGCGAGTTCTATGCCGACCGCGACTATGGCGATACCGGCTGGATCGTCTTCACCAGGGATGTCGGCCGACCCGATCCGAAGGCGATTGCCCGCAAGGTCGTGCGAGCCTGCACCGAGGGCGTCGTGCGCACCGTCAACGGCGCGGATATTCCGATCGCCTTCGATTCCATCTGTTTTCATTCCGATACTTTGGGTGCGCTCGATATCGTGCGCCACATGCGCGAGGCCCTCATTGCCGAGGGTATAAGAATTGCACCCGTTTCACAGATTTTGAACAGCGACGCAGCACGGAGGTCCCATGAGCAAGCTTGAGATCAGATCACCCCTTCCGGGAACTTTCTACAGGGCTTCCTCTCCGGACACGCCGCCCTTCAAGGCTGACGGCGATGCGGTTGCCGCAGGCGATACGATCGGCCTGATCGAAGTCATGAAGACCTTTCAGCAGATACCGGCTGGGCTTGATGGCAAGAACATCACCTTCCTTGTCGACAATGAAGAGCCTGTCATGGCCGGCCAGATCATCGCGGAGGTGGACCCATGACCATCCGCTCCGTTCTGGTTGCCAATCGCGGCGAGATCGCCGTCAGGATCATAAAAGCTGCCAAGGCGCTCGGTATTCGCACCGTGCAGGTCCATAGCGCTGCAGACGCCGATATGCTCGCGGTGAAACTGGCAGACGAGGCGATCGATATCGGTTCGCCAGCGCCGAAGAAATCCTATCTGAACATAGAGGCCATTGTTTCGGCCGCGCGAACAGCCGGCGTGGATGCCGTTCATCCTGGATACGGGTTTCTGTCTGAAAACGGCGATTTTGCCGATGCCGTCGAGGCAGCCGGGATGATCTTCATCGGACCGAGCGGCGAGGCCATACGATTGCTCGGTGACAAGGTGGCGGCGCGAGCAATTGCCGCGCGCGCCGGCGTACCGACGGTGCCGGGAAGTGATGGTCGCGTTGCAGATATTGGTGCTGCCGAGGCGATTGCCGAACGGACTGGCTTTCCCGTGATGATCAAGGCGGCCGCCGGTGGTGGCGGGCGCGGCATTCGCATCGTCCAGTCGCTTACCGAACTCAGGGAGCAGTTTCCGCTTGCTTCGGCGGAGGCCGCCGCTGCTTTCGGCGATGGTGGCCTCTACATGGAAAAGGTCGTCACCCGCGCCCGGCACGTCGAGGTGCAGATCTTTGGTGACGGACGCAACTTCGTGCATTGCTTCGAGCGCGAATGCTCGTTGCAGCGTCGTCGCCAGAAGGTGTGGGAGGAGGCGCAAGCCTTCCTGCTGCCCGAAGATGTCCGGCAGCGCCTTTGCGCCAGTGCCGTGGCCCTTGCGGCGGAGGTCGGCTATCGCGGCGCGGGGACGGTCGAATATCTCTACGACGAGGATAGCAGGCAGTTCTACTTCATCGAGGTGAACACGCGCATCCAGGTCGAGCATCCGGTGACCGAGATGATTACCGGCATCGATCTGGTGCAGGAGATGTTCAAGGTGGCGGGTGGGGCACCCTTGTCGCTGTCGCAGTCCGATATTCGCGTTCGTGGCCATGCCATCGAGTGCCGGATCAATGCCGAGGACCCGGCCAAGGGCTTTCTTCCGGCGCCGGGCACCGTGACAAGACTGTCCGTTCCGGAAGGCGAGGGCATCCGTTTCGATACGATGCTTTATGCGGGCTATACCGTGCCGCCCTTCTACGATTCACTCCTCGGCAAGCTGATCGTCTGGGCTGAGGATCGCAACGCCTGCCTCGAGAGATTGGCTGGCGCCCTTTCCAATCTTATGATCGAGGGATTGCCGACGACGATCCCTCTGCACCTGGCGCTTGCCCGCGACCCGTCGGTACGCAAGGGGACGTTCCACACCCGTTTTCTCGAATCCTGGCTGGAGACCGATTTTACCGCGGTTAACGGCATATCGGCGGAGGTTGCCTGATGCCCGCTCGCTTTACGTTCGGAGGTGACGAGCATCTCTTCGTCGAATGCAGCGACGAGATGTCCCTCGAGGCGTTCTTCAAGAGCCTGTCGATGGCCAAGGGCGTGCGCGAAAGCGCCATCAGGGGCGTCACCGAAATCTGCCCCGCCAATGCGTCCTTCCAGATCAAGTTCGATCCGGACCTGATCAAGCCGGACGATCTCTTGAAAGAAGTCAGGGCGATCGAGGGCGCCGCCGAGAAGGCAGAGCCCGTGATCACGACCCGCATCGTCGAAATCCCGGTTTTCTACAACGATCCCTGGACGCATGAGACGCTGATGCGCTTCCGCGAGCGGCATCAGGAGCCGACGGGCACGGATCTCGACTATGCCGCCAGGATCAATGGTTATGGAGCTGTCGAGGACTTTATCTCGGCCCATGCCGGCTCGCCGTGGTTCGTCTCCATGGTCGGCTTCGTCGCCGGGCTGCCGTTCATGTATCAGATGGTCGAGCGGCAGCGGCAGATAGAAGTGCCGAAATATCTGCGCCCGCGAACCGATACGCCGCGGTTGACTGTGGGACATGGCGGCTGCTTCGGCTGCATCTATTCGGTGCGCGGGGCAGGCGGCTATCAGATGTTCGGCATCACGCCGATGCCGATCTTCGATCCCACGCAATCGACGAGCTATCTGCGTGATTTCATGGTGTTCTTCCGTCCTGGCGACATCGTAAAATTTCGACCGATCGATCGTGATGGCTATGACCAGGCCGTCGAGGATGTCGACAAGGGACGCTTTGCGCCGCCGATCCGCGAGGTTCGCTTCGACCTTCGGCAGTACCAGGCCGATATCGACGGATACAACGCCAAGCTGGAGGGTGCGCTTCATGGCCATTAAGGTTCTTCATCACGGCCTTTCCACCACCATTCAGGATCTCGGACGGCCCGGTTACTTTCATCTCGGCATTCCCGTCGGCGGCGCCATGGATCGTTACGCCATGCGGGCAGCCAATCTTCTTGTCGGCAATGACGAGAGCGCCGCCGGGCTCGAGGCCGTCTTCATGGGGCCTAAGCTCGAATTTCAGGACGATGCGCTGATTGCCGTCACCGGCGCCGACATGCCGGTCAGGATCGATGGCGAGCTGCAACCGGGATGGACCGCCCTCAAGATCAAGGCGGGGCAGATCGTAAGCTTCGACTTTCTGAAGTCCGGCGCGCGGGTCTGCATTGCGGTATCGGGTGGCATCGACGTTCCCGAAGCTTTGGGCAGCCGATCGACTTACGTGATCGGCGCCCTCGGTGGCCTTAACGGTAAGGCCATCGCTATCGGCGATGAGCTTCCCGTCGGCTCCGGCTCGATGGCAGGTGTCGGCCGTTCGGTTGCAGAAGAGCTGCGCCGCAAGCCCGGTACGCCGGCCGAACTCAGGGTCTTGCCGGGGCTCTATTGGGATCGGTTGACTAAGGAGACAAAGAGCAATTTCTTTGCCGATCAGTGGAAGGTGGCGCCGGAAGCAGATCGCATGGGTTACCGTTTCCGTGGCGGCCGCAAGCTCGAATTCGTAGAGCGCAAGCAGCCCTTCGGCGCCGGCTCCGACCCCTCCAATATCGTCGACAGCTGCTACCCCTATGGTTCGATCCAGGTGCCGGGCGGAACGGAACCGATCATCCTGCATCGCGACGCCGTTTCCGGCGGCGGCTATTTCATGTTGGGAACGGTGATCTCCGCCGACATGGATCTGATCGGGCAATTGCAGCCGCATACGCCGACGCAGTTCGTCGAGGTTACGATGGATCAGGCGCTCGCGGCGCGGGCGGACCGGCAGGCGCTGCTTGCGCGGCTTCGCGCAGCCCTGGCTTAGAGGATCAATAGATGGTCGCCTTCCCGATCCCAGCCTTCCCGAACAGACGGAACACGGCCGGGATCGACCGTGCCTCACTCGAGAACGCGGGTCAGATAGGCGGCCGTCACACCGGGACCGGGGATGATGGCGACGATCTTCATTTGCGCGATTGTCCGGTTGACGGAAGCCTCGAGATGGGTCTCCATCATCGCCGCTGCCGCCTTCACGGCGCCTCGCAGCAGCAGTTCAACGATGAGGCGCAGCTCCGTGATGATGGCAAGGTCGCCGGGCAGCCCGAGCCGCCGCAGCAAACGCTCCGTCGCCGTGACAGGCAGCAGGTTGTTGCGGATAGATTCCTTCAGCCGCTCGTTCGGCGTCGCGAGGATGCAGATATCGATGAAGTCCGCATGGATGGTTTCCTGCGCTGCCAGGTGATCGGCGGCTTCGCGCCGCTCGAGATCGCTAAGGCGCAAAAACAGGTCGTTCAACCGTTCCCGGTCGACCCTGCCGGCCCCGGCGACCAGGGCCTGCGGTTCCAGCATGCCACGCAGGCCGTAGTGATCCTTGATCATCTGCGCCGTCAGCGGGCCGGCGATCCAGTGGGACGATTGGTTCTTGCGCACGAGACCGCGTTCGCGCAGACGGGTCAGCACGTCACGCACGACGGTACGGCTGACGTTGAAGTGATCGGCAAGTTCGATCTCGATGATGCGATACTGGCCGAAGACGACACAGCCGGCGACGTCGGCCTCGACGGTATTGTAGATCCGCTCCCAGGAAGAGCGGCTCTGCAAAGCCTCGTCGGCATGGCGCGGAATGGTCAGGCCAAGTGTCTTGATATCGATGCGGTTCGGCTCGATGCCCCGACCGGCGGGGCCGACGAGATAGCCGCGCCCGTCGAAGCGGTGAACCAGCCCTTCGCTTTCCAGTGTCTGCAGCGCCCGCTGCACGGGCGCGCGCGAGATCTGCAGGATATCGGCGATCGGACCTTCGAGCAGCACCACGCCTTGCGGCAGCGTATTGTCTTCGATGTTGCCACGCAGAACATCCTCGGCGATCTCGTAGCGCTTTTGCGCGCTGGGGCGCGCTCGGTCTTCGGTCATCTGATGCAATGGACTCACGTCGTTCTGATGCCTCACTCTTACGCTTTTTGCAGCGCTAACATAGCGCAAAAATAAATGACTATTGAATACAAAATATGTTTTGTTTTGCAATTTTGATGCGCGACCTGGCGATGATTGCCGTTGCGCAAGGTTGCGATACGTGTTGTTTGCCTAGGGGCCCCATCACACGCGAGTGCTGCCGAACAGGCGCTCGCGGCGGGCATTTGCGACCGATACCGCGAAGCGGTTATGTGTTTATCCTCTCGTCGCGACACGCTCTTCGCCTGGTTGTCGATTTAAAGCTTCGACTTTCAGAAAAAGTCTATTGAATACAAAAATCATTTATGTAATGCTTCAATCATCAAGGCGCTCGTCAGAAGCGCCGTAGGTGGAACTCTTTGAAACGCCAAGGAACATCTCTTTGACGCGCATGTGATGATGCGCGAATGCAGACCGACGTCTGGTGTCCGGATCGATGTAATCCCGGCGATGGCGACGCTTTGCCTGAAGGATGGTCCTTGCCTGGAAACTGGTAGGAAATCGGTGTCGACCGTTCTTCAGCTCAGCCAAGTCACCAAGTCCTATGGCGCGTCTGCCGCGCTGGACCGGGTAGATTTCTCTCTGCCCGACAACGCCTATATTTCGCTGCTCGGGCCGAGCGGCTCCGGCAAGACGACGTTGCTGCGCGTCATTGCCGGCTTCGAGGAGCCGGATGCCGGTTCGATCCTCTTTCACGGCCAGCGGCTCGATGGCGTGGAGCCGCATGATCGCGGCATCGGCTTCGTCTTCCAGAATTTCGCTCTGTTCCCGCATCTCTCCGTTGCCGAAAATGTCGCCTTCGGCCTGCGCAATCGCAAGGTCGACCCTGTGACGGATGCGCGTGTCCTGGCGAAGCGGATTCAGGACATGCTGTCGCTGGTCGGTCTCAAGGGATTTGACGATCGCGCGGTCACGCAGATTTCCGGCGGCCAACGTCAGCGCGTTGCCCTGGCGCGTACACTGGTGACGGAGCCGAAGATGGTGCTGCTGGACGAGCCGCTCGGTGCGCTCGATGCCAATCTTCGCGGCCGCATGCGCAACGAGCTCAAGATCATCCGCGAGCGCTGCGGCGTGACTTTCCTTCATGTTACGGGCAGCGAGAGCGAAGCCCTGGCAATGGGGGATCTGGTACTCGTTCTCGATCGCGGCCGCATCGCGCAGGCCGCTGCTTCCGATGTGATCTATAATCGCCCAGCAACTGCGGCTGTCGCCCGTTTCCTCAATTGCTACAACCTCTTTGCCGGCGATGTCGTCGAGGATGCCTTCGTCGGGCCTGCCGGCCGCTTTCCGCTGAGTGGATCGCGCAGGAAGGCGCCGCAGCCGGCTTACGCTATCCGCTACGACCGTGTTTCGATCCGTCTACGCGGTGCGGCACTCTCGGACGATGAGGTCGGTATCGAGGCCGACTTCATCGCCAGCGAATATTCCGGAGCAGCGGTCAATTCCTTCTTTGCGCTCAATGGTGGCCACGTCTTCGAGGTCGAATCTCACCTTAGCCATGCCCGCCCGCCGACCTTCGTCGAAAAGGACCGGTACGCGCTGGTCTGGAAGAAGGAGGACGCCCTTGTTTTCGGCTGATGTGAGCCCTTCGAAACCCTTCCCCGGCCCCTCCAAGGAGAGCGAGAAATGACCATGGTTGCGACAAGCGAGGAAGCCGTGCAGGAAGGCCCGACCATCCGCCGAAAATCGAGCAAGACGCTCTGGCTTCTGGCGCCGGGCATGATCTGGATGGTCGCCTTCCTCGTCCTGCCGATCCTGATGATGGTCTACGTGTCTTTCTGGACGCAGACGACCTTCAAGATCGAGCCGACATTGACCTTGCAGAGCTGGATTACCTTCCTGACGAGCCCGACCTATCTCGGCGCGCTCTGGACGACGATCCGCATCTGGCTGCTCGTGCTGATCTCGACGCTCCTGGTCGGCTATCCCGCTGCGCTCTTCGTTGGGCTTCTCATCAAGAACAAGACGCTGCAGACAGTGCTACTCGTGCTCTGCGTCATCCCTTTCTGGACCTCCTTCCTGATCCGCGTGCTCGCCTGGCGGCCGATGCTCGGCACCGAGGGCGCGATCAACATGATCCTGATGAATCTCGGTGTCATTCGGCAACCGATCGAGGTGCTGCTGTTTTCGGAACTGTCCGTCATCATCGGCATGACGCAGATCTACTGCGTGTTCATGGTGGGGCCGATCGCCTTCATGATGGGCCGCATCGACGCCTCGGTGATCGAGGCGGCGCAGGATCTCGGTGCAAGCTTCTGGCGCATCTTCCGTACGATCATCCTGCCGCTCTCCATGCCGGGCGTTGTGGTCGGCGCGATCTTCGTTTCCGTCATGGTTCTCGGCGAATTCGCAACGTCTGCCGCACTCTCCGGCCGCAAGGTCAATCTGCTCGGCAATATCATCGTCACCCAGGTCGGTTCGCTGAAATGGGCCTTCGCCGCAGTCGCCGGCGTCGTCCTGACGATCATCATGGGCGCCGTTGTCGCAGCCCTTCTCAAGGTCGTCGACCTCAGAAAGGAGCTCTGATCATGAATGCTGGCGGTATCAAGCTCGGCCTTGGCGTCTATACGACCCTTTTCCTGATCTTCCTCTACGGACCCCTAGTGGTTCTGGCGATCCTGTCGTTCCAGACCGGCCCGGAGGGCGGTCCGCAGTTCCCGATCATCGAATGGTCGACCTATTGGTATCGGCATCTCTTCGGCCTGACGCCGCCCTCGCGCATCGCGCCCCTGCCGATCGACCAGGCGCTGATCCGGTCGCTTTCGCTGGCGCTGATGACCATGATCGTCTCGACCGTGCTTGGCGTCATGTCCGCCCAGGCCTTTCGCCGCAAGTTCCGCGGCTCGGGCGTGGCATTTTATCTGATCGTTCTCGGCATGATGGTGCCGGGCGTGCTCGTCGGCCTCGGCATGGCTCTTGTCGCCAATGCCCTCGGCATCGACCGTCACTGGTGGAGCACGGCCTTTGTCCTGCATGTGGTCTATACCTTCCCCTTTGCCTTTCTGGTCATGCTCGCGATCTTCAACCGGTTCGATCCGAGCATGGAGGAAGCATCCTGGTCGCTCGGCGTCACGCCGGTACGCACCTTCCGCAAGGTCACGTTCCCGCTGATCTTCCCCGGCGTGCTCTCGGCCATGCTGTTTGCTTTTACGCTCTCCTATGACGAGTTTTCGCGCACCTTGTTCGCCTCCGGCCGCGAGCTGACGCTGCCGCTCGCCATCTACGGCACCTTCTCTGTCGAGGTCCATCCAAACGTCTTTGCCTTCGGCGTCCTGACCACCTTGTTTTCCTTCGCGCTCCTCGGCACCTACGCGATCCTGATGGGGCTGTCGGTCCGGCGCGCCAAGCGCGTCCGCATCCAGGAGGACGCGTGATGGTGCAGAGAGTTTCCGACCCCATCTCTGCTCCCATCTCTGCCATTGTCACTGGTGCCGGCTCCGGTATCGGCCGCGCCATTGCACTGCGTCTCGGCGCCGATGGCTATGCGGTTCTAGTCAATGACCTCTCGGGCGAGCGCGCCGAGGCTGTCGCCTCGGAGATCCGAAAGGCGGGCGGTGCGGCGACCGCGATCGCCTGCGACGTCGCCAGACCCGAGGATGTGGCGGCAATCCATGCCGCCGCCGAGGCCTTGCATGGTGACGTCGCCCTTCTCGTCAACAATGCAGGCATCGCCCATCAGGCAGCATTCGAGGACCTCGAAGTTGAGGATTTCGACCGGATGTTTGCGGTGCATGTGCGCGGCACCTTCCTGATGACCAAGGCCGTCCTGCCGTCGATGCTGGCACGGGGCGAGGGCGTCATCGTCAACGTCGCCTCGCAGCTCGGGCAGATTGGCGGCATCGAGCTGGTTCACTACTCCGGCGCCAAGGCCGCGATCATCGGCATGACCAAGGCGCTTGCCCGCGAGGTTTCCAGCCGCGGGGTGCGCGTCAATGCCGTGGCGCCGGGGCCGATCAATACGCCTCTGGTGCTAGGCCTTTCCGAAGAGTGGCGCGAACGCAAGAAGCGCGAATTGCCGCTCGGCCGCTTCGGCGAACCAGAGGAGGTGGCCGCGACCGTCGCCTTTCTGGCGTCGCCGGCAGCAAGTCTTTTCGTCGGCCAGACGCTCGGGCCGAATTCCGGCGACGTGATGCTCTGAAGGAGAAAGCAGATGGACAGTCTAGAGAAGCGAGTTGTCATCGTCACGGGCGCAGGCATCGGCATTGGCCAGGCGGCAGCCAAGGCGTTTGCCGCACTCGGCGATCATGTCGTCGTCACCGACATCCTCGAGAAGGAAGGCGAACAGACGGTTCACGACATTCTTGCCGGCGGTGGCTCCGCCGAGTTTCATCTTTACGATGTGCGCTCGACCGAGGCGGCGAACCGGCTGGTCGCCCATGTCGAGGCGCGCTTCGGCAGGATAGATATCATCGTCGCCAATGCCGGCATCGCGCATCGGACACCTCTCGACAAGCTCACCGACGATAAGTGGGACCTGACCATGGATGTGGACCTGAAGGGTATCTTCAGGCTCGTGCGTGCCACCGTGCCGGGCATGCGTGCTCGCAGATCGGGCAGCATCGTCGCTCTCTCGTCGATCATGGGTGTCGCCTATGGATGGGACGAGCATGTCCATTATTCTGCGGCGAAATCCGGTGTCGTCGGCCTGGTGCGCGGGCTCGCCGTCGAGCTGGCAAAGCACGGCATCAGGGTCAACGGCATTGCCCCGGGCTACATCCGCACAGCGCAGCTTCTCTCGGAGGAGAATTCGCTCGGGCCCGCGGGCGCCGAAAAGGCGGCGGAGTTTATTCCGATGGGCCGGCTCGGCGAGCCGGAAGATATCGCCGACGTGATCGCATTCCTCGCTTCGAACGGCGCGAGATACATGACCGGTCAGGTTCTGGTCGTGGATGGTGGCCTCCTCGTGGGGCGGTACTGATCGCCCCGGTCCGGCAACGGCCGGGCAAGGCGATACGGCAATGAAATAAGCCCACCAAGGGCTCAGGGAACAGCAATCAGCACTGGAGAACAAAATGTCCAAAATGGAAATGAACAGACGCTCTCTGTTGAAGCATTCCGCCGGCGTGATGGCGCTCGCGATCGGCGGCGGCACGCCCTTCCTGTCGTCGCGGGCAGCCTACGCACAGGCTGCCAACCTTGCCAAGGAGCAACTGCGCACCATCGGCCTTTCGGTAACAGTTCAGGAGCGTATCCTCGACGACTTCCGCAAGGTGAGCGGCGTCGGGCAGACCTCCGGCACGGCTGCGACCTTTCCGGACGCGCAGACCAAGATCCTTTCCGGCTCCAAGGATTACGATTGCTGGGAAATCATCGCCGAGCGGCTGCCGTCGATCGTCATGACAAACAATGTCGAGCCGATCCCGGCCGCCTCCCTGAAAAACTGGGCCAATATCCGCGACACTTTCACGACGCCTTCCGGCAAATGGCAGCCGAAGCAGCAGATCGTCGGGCAGATCTGGGCCGACGATGCCAAGACAACGCTGAACATGGTGCCTGCGGTCTATAACTACGACTCCATCGGCTACAATCCCGATGTCCTGTCGGCCGAGGAGGCCAATACATGGGCAGCGATCTTCGATCCGAAGTTCAAAGGAAAGTCCGGCCTTAATACCGATCCGCTGATTGCTTTCGGCCAAGCCATCATGGCGATGAACACGCTGGGGCTCTCAAACGTCAAGAATCCGGCCAATCCGACGACGGCCGAAATCGACGAGGCCGCGAAGTTCCTCGTGTCGAAAAAGAAGGACGGGCAGTTCCGGGCGCTTTGGGGCGATTTCGGTGAGCTGGTCAACCTGATGGCATCGGGCGAAATGGTCGTCTGCGATGCATGGCAGCCGGCGGTCATGGCCGTCAAGGCCCAGGGCAAGGCGTGCAAATACGCCGTACCGAAGGAAGGCTATCGCGGCTGGGCGATCGGACCTTCGATGATTGCTGGCACTTCCAACAAGGAAGCCGTGATCGCCTATGCCGACTACTGGCTGTCCGGTGAGCCCGGTATCACCGTGTCCGAGCAGGGCTACTACTCGCCATCGACCAATATCGAGAAGGTTATGGCGCCGGACAAATACGCCTTCTGGTACGAGGGTAAGCCCTGGGTCGGGGCTGCCGAGCGCGGCATCAAGGAAGGCGACCTGCGTGATGGCGGCTCGCTGGCCGAGCGCGCCAAGAACGTCGCCTATTGGCACCAGTGGCCTGACGAATATGATCATCTCGTCCAGAAGTGGGATGAATTCCTCAATGCGTGATCTGGTGGCGTTCGCCATCTGCCCTCAGCTCCGCGAGGAGGCGATATCCGCCTTCTCGCCCACGCCCGGAGATCTCTCGTGATGTATGATTTGGAACTCATCAATGTCGGCAAGGTCTATGACAATGGCACGCCAGCCGTCATCGACTTCAATCTTTCGATCAGGAAGGGGGAGTTCATCGCCTTCCTCGGCCCGTCGGGCTGCGGCAAGACGACGACGCTTCGCATGATCGCCGGCTTCGAGAGCATCTCCTCCGGCGACATGATGATCAAGGGCGAGCGCATGAACGATGTCAGGCCGCAGAAGCGGCCGACATCGATGATCTTCCAGAACTATGCGCTGTTTCCGCATATGACGGTGCGACGGAATGTCGGATACGGCCTGGAGGTCAAGGGCATGGCGAAGGCCGAGCGGGATGCGCGGGTCGACCGCATTCTCGCTACCCTCGGGCTGGAGGATATTGCCGAGCGAAAGCCGGACAAGCTTTCCGGCGGCCAGCGTCAGCGCATCGCGCTTGCCCGCGGCCTCGTGGTCGAGCCGGACGTGCTGCTTCTCGACGAGCCGCTAGGTGCCCTCGATGCCAATCTGCGTAAGGCGATCCAGAACGAACTCAAATTGCTGCAGAAGAGGCTTGGCGTCACCTTCGTCTTCGTGACGCACGCGCAGTCGGAAGCGCTGGCGCTGTCCGACCGCATCGTGGTGATGAACCAGGGCAAGGTGGAGCAGATCAGCCCGCCGCATCAGCTCTATACGCGACCGGACACGCCCTTCGTTGCTCAGTTCATTGGTCGCAATACCATCTTCGAAGGCGAGGTTGCCGGCTCGCAGGCCGACAGCACATTCGTCACGACCTCGTTCGGCACGCTGTCAGGCTGCGCCAATGGTGGCCTGTCCAGCAAGGTCAATATCGTCATCCCTTCGGAGGCGATCGAGGTTCATGCGGCGAGCGTCTCGGGACGCGAGAATCTCGCCCGGACCTTTGGCGGCAATGTGGTCGGTGCGCGCGTCGATCGTTTCGATGTCGTCGGCCATATCTCGCAGATCGGCATCAGCCTGCCCGACGGCCGCGGTCTGGCGCTGGAGGCGCATGTCGACAAATACCAACCCGGTGCCTTTCCGGTAGGCGCCGATGTCATGCTTACCTGGGATCCGGCCGACGCGACCGTCATTCCAGCCCACTGATTAAAGAAAACCCGATCAAAGGAGGTCATCCCATGGCAAAGGAAATCTTGTGCAGTTTTGGTGTCGACGTCGATGCCGTGGCCGGCTGGCTCGGCTCTTATGGCGGCGAGGATTCACCTGACGATATCTCGCGCGGCCTCTTTGCCGGCGAAGTCGGCAGCCTGCGGCTGGTGAAACTCTTCGAGCGCTTCGGCATCAAGACGACCTGGTTCATTCCCGGCCACTCCATCGAGACGTTCCCGGAGCAGATGCAGGCCGTGGCCGACGCCGGCCATGAGATCGGCATCCACGGCTATAGCCACGAAAATCCGATCGCCATGACACGCGAGCAGGAGACTGAGATCCTCGACAAGTGCATCGAACTGGTCACCAAGCTTTCCGGCAAGCGCCCGACCGGCTATGTCGCGCCCTGGTGGGAATTCTCCACCGTCACCAACGAGCTGCTTCTGGAGCGCGGCATCAAGTACGACCATTCGCTGATGCATAATGACTTTACGCCCTATTATGTGCGCGTCGGTGACAGCTGGACGAAGATCGACTATTCGCGCAAGCCATCGGAATGGATGGTGCCGCTGAAGCGCGGCAAGGAAACCGATCTGATCGAAATCCCGGCATCCTGGTATCTCGACGATCTGCCGCCGATGATGTTCATCAAGAAATCCCCGAACAGCCACGGCTTCGTCAATCCGCATCACATCGAGCAGATGTGGCGCGACCAGTTCGACTGGGTCTATCGCGAGATGGATTATGCGGTTTTCCCGATCACCATCCATCCGGACGTTGCTGGTCGGCCGCAGGTGCTGATGATGCTGGAGCGGCTCTATGCGCATATGATCAAGCATCCGGGCGTGAAGTTCGTCACGATGAACGAGATCGCCGATGATTTCGCCGCCCGCTTTCCGCGCAAGAAATAGCAGGCTAGGCTGAAGTACTCAGTGCATCTCAAGGAGGCTATCGCCATGTGTTCACTGTGCGGCGTGCTTGGCGGCAACGAGCACTGGACCGATGCTGCCGCGCGGCCAGGTGTGTTCACGCGCAATCACGCCAGCGTCGACCGGCGGCGCGAGCGCGCCGAACGCGTCCGTGCCGCCAATGAGATGCTCTCGGGCTTCGGCCTTGTCCTTTCCGACTGGCAGGGCGCATCCTTCGTGCTGTCGACGCGAACAGGCAGGAGCGAGATCATCGAGGATCTCGGTCACCTGTGGCCGGCGGCCGAAAGGCTCGTCGGCCGGGCCTGCGATCCCCTCGACATGGCCTTCATCGCAAGAATGGAGGCGCGACATGTCGATTGAGGCGAGCGGTTTCCTGCCGATCAATCTGCTGACGGGCTTCCTCGGCTCCGGCAAGACGACGCTGCTGAAGCGCATCCTGGCGGACTCAGCTTTTGCCGATACGGCGGTGCTCATCAACGAATTCGGCGAGATCGGGCTCGATCACGACCTTGTCGAAAGCGTCGATGGCGAAATGGTGCTGCTGCGGTCGGGCTGTGTCTGCTGCACGGTGCGCGGCGAACTCGCAGCCGCGCTCAAGGAGCTTTATTCACGCCGCGAGCGCGGGCTGGTGCCGCCGTTCCGGCGCGTCATCATCGAAAGCACAGGCCTTGCCGATCCCTTCCCGGTTCTGTCGACCATCAAGGCCGACCCTGTTCTCCGGCATCACTTCTGCGCCGGCAACGTGATTACGACGGTCGACGCGGTAAACGGGCTGCATCAGCTCGACACCTATATCGAATCCAACAGGCAGGCGGCGGTCGCGGATCGCTTGATCGTGACCAAGACCGATCTTGATCCGGACCGTGACGGGCAGGTGCTTCATGCTCGCCTTCGCAGGCTCAATCCCGATGCGCCGATCCTGATCGCGACCGATACTGATCTCGATCTCTCTTCGCTTGTTGCCGCGCAGAACAACATTTCGCCCAGTAGCGGCCTGTCGCAAAGCGGCTTTTACTGCGAGGAGCCGGTGCGGCTCGTCTCGTCGGACGGCGCGCTGCATCAGGCGGCTATTTCCTCGATTTCGCTCAGCATCGACAGACCGGTCGACTGGACGGCCTTCGGGCTCTGGCTGACCATGCTGCTCAATCGGCATGGGGAGCGCGTGCTGCGGGTAAAGGGCATTCTCAATCTCAGCGGCGAGGAGCGCCCCGTTGCCATTCACGGCGTCCAGCATCTTGTTCACACGCCGGTTCATATGGATCGCTGGCCTTCGGAGGATCGCACCTCGCGCCTCGTCTTCATTCTCGATGGGCTCGACGGCGCTCTATTGAAACGCTCTTTCGAAGCCTTCACACTGGCGCAGATGCCGTCCGCCGCATCTACCTTCATCGCCGCGGCGCAATGAGACAACCGGTCTACATATGAACAAACACCAATCCGTTGCAAGAAACCTGAGCGCTCCTGCCCTGCATCTGGCTGGCCGGCCCCGCTTGCGAATTCTTGGCACGGCAATATCGTTGCTGGAAGAGCTGCGTCTGCGCGCGCAGGACGATCTCGGCATTGACGTCACCTTCGATAATAACGACTTTCTGACGACGCAGTACAAGGCGGCCCGCGAGCCGGAAACCTACGATATCTACGACCAATGCTTTCACAATCTCGATATCGTCTGGCACTGGCGCGCGATCCAGCCCGTGGACACCCAGCGCATCGTGCTTTGGGATGAAGTCAACGATCTCACCAAGACCGGCCATATCGGCCCCAATCCCAGAATGGGGCTTGGTGACGTGCCGGCACGCAAGCTCTTCGTCCAGCCCAATCTCGCTCTAGGAGATACGCCCTCGCGCTTTATCTCGATGCTGCCGACCACCCATAATTTCGACAGCTTCGCCTACCGGACTGATCTCGCGCCGAACGGCGTCGGCATGCACTCCTGGGGCGCGCTTTTCGACGAGCGCTGGGCAGGTAGGGTAGCGCTGGTGGACGAACCTGCCATCGGCATCTTCGATGCGGCGCTGGCGGCTCAGGCAGCCGGCCTCATGTCGTTCGACGATATCGGCAACATGTCGGTTCAGGAGATCGACCAGCTGATCGATCTGCTGGAGGAGCGCAAGAAGGCCGGCTTCTTCCGCGATTTCTGGAAAACCGCCGAGGATGCGGCACGGCTGATGATCGCCGGCGAGACCAGCGTCCAGAGCATGTGGTCGCCCGGCATCGGTATCCTGAATTCCAGGGGGTCTCCCGTCGAGCAGGCCGTGCCTGCGGAAGGCTATCGCGCCTGGCATGGCGGCCTGTGTCTTTCGAAGCATCTGAGCGGCCGCCTGCTCGATGTCGCCTATGACTATCTCAATTGGTGGATCTCGGGTTGGCCGGGCGCCGTCGTCGCGCGGCAGGGCTATTATATCTCGACGCCGCAGCGCTCGCGGCAGTTCATGACGCAGGCCGAATGGGATTACTGGTACGAAGGTGCTGCCGCGATCGAAGATCTGCCCGGCCCGGATGGGCAGATGCGGATCAGAAAGGGTTCGGTTCGCAGCGGCGGTTCCTACTGGCAACGCGCCAATTGCATTGCCGTTTGGAATACGACAATGGATGAGCACAATTATCTGGTGCGCCGCTGGATGCAGCTCGTCGGCGGCAGAGGAGAGCAGGGCCTATGACACAGACACATCTCGGCAAATCGATCGCGCAGCTGTCGGTCCTGATCCAGTCCGGCAGTCTCGATCCGGTAGCGCTGACCGAGGAGACGCTGGATGCGATCCGGACCTACAAGGATCAGGCGATTTTCACGCGGCTGCTTGAGACACGCGCGAAGGAAGAGGCGGCGGCTTCGTCCAAGCGGCTGCGCGAAGGGCGTTCGCGCGGGCTGCTGGATGGCATTCCTATTGCCTGGAAGGATCTCTTTGCCATTGCCGGCCTGCCGACGACGGCCGGATCGATCGTGCTCGCCGATGCGGAGCCTGCGCAGGATGATGCCGATGTAGTGAAGGCTTTGAAAGCAGCCGGCATGGTTGCCGTCGGTCGCGTCAATATGAGCGAGTTTGCCTTTTCCGGCCTCGGCCTTAATCCGCATTATGGCACGCCGCTCAATCCTCTAGCCTCGGATGTCGCGCGCATTCCGGGTGGTTCGTCTTCCGGTTCCGCGGCCGTCGTCGCGGCAGGTCTCGTGCCGGTATCGATCGGCACCGATACCGGCGGTTCCGTGCGCATACCGTCCGCCTTCAACGGTCTTGTCGGCTATAAGGCCAGCCATGGCCGCTACAGCATGAACGGGGTCTTTCCGCTGTCGGCCAGCTTGGACTCGCTCGGTCCCTTGTGCCGCAGCGTCCAGGATGCCATCTGGGTCGATGCGGCGATGCGCGGTCGTTTTGTCCCTGAGGTGGAGCGCGCCGAGGCCACACAGCTTTCCGTCGTGGTGCCGACCAATGTCGTCATGGATAATGCGCAGGATGGCGTTCTCGCAGCATTCGAGGCGACGCTTGCCCGATTGAGCGCTGCGGGCCTCAAGATAAGACGCGCGGCGTTTCCGGTCTTCGAGACGCTTTTTCAGCTGATGGCAGAATACGGGCCGCTCGTTACGGCAGAAGCCTTTGTGCTGCATCATCGCCGCCTGGCGGGACCCGAGGCAGAAGCCATGGATCGGCGCGTCGTGGCGCGCACGCGCATGGGCGAGAAGACGACTTTGGTCGGCTATCTGGAAACGCTCAAGGTGCGCGAGCAGCTGATCAAGGAGGTTTCCGGAATGCTTGGGCCGAATGAATTCATCGCCTATCCGACGGTCGCCCATGTTGCACCTGCGCTCGCGCCGCTTGAGGCCGATGACGAGGTGTTTACGAAGGTCAACGGCAGAACGTTGCGCAATACGTCGATCGGCAATTTCCTCGATTGGTGCGGCGTGTCCCTGCCTTGTGGTACGGGTGAAGCTGGCATGCCGGTCGGCTTCCTGCTGTCGGCGCCCAGGAACCATGACGAACGGCTGCTGGGTGCTGCCCTGGCACTTGAAGAGATCGTTGCCGGTTAGAGCATCGGGTTGATCCCCGCCGGCCTATAGGCGGGGATCGAACGTTTGTCCGTTTAATGCGTGCGACTGCTACCGGCTGCCGGTTCGGCATCGACGATCCAGCGGCGATGCGAGCCGAGCGCGATCAGCAGCACCACCGAGAAGAAGCAGCAGCCGGCAAGAATATAAAAGCCGATATCGCCGTTGCCTGTCGCGGCATCGACATAGGCCTTGATCTGCGGCGAGGCGAAGCTGCCGAGATTGCCGAGCGAAACGATGAAGGCAATGCCGCTTGCCGCGCCGACGCCGCCGAGATAGCGGGTCGGCAGGCTCCAGAAGACTGGCTGCGAGGATGCAAGTCCCGGAACCGCGATGCAGGCGGCGATCACCATCACCCAGGGGTTCATGGTCAGGCCGATCGTTCCAAGCGCGATGGTGCCGGCCGTCAGCATGGCGATGCAGACGATCCGGTGGTTGTCGTGCTTGTCGGCATAGACGGTGAAGAAGCGGGTGGCGAAAAGCGCGCATAGCCAGGGCAGGCCGAGCAGGACGCCGACCCAGGTGTTGACGCCGCCGCCGAGCGCTTGTGCCAACCGGGCCGGCAGGTAGAAGGTGATCGGGCCGACACCGACCTGGATGAACAGATAAATGCCGATGAAGGCAAGGACGCGCCAATCCTTCAGTACGCTGAAGACGGAATGCTTCACCTCGGAAAGCTTGCTGCGCTCTTCCGCTTCGATGACGGCGTTCAGCGCATTTTTCTCTTCGGTCGTCAGCCACTTCGCCTCGTTGGGACGGCTGGTCAGGAAGAAGAGAGCGAGGACGCCAACGACAGTCGCCGCCAGGCCTTCGACTGCGAACATCCATTGCCAGTTGGTGAGGCCGAGGACGTCGTGATGGGTGAGCAGCCAGCCGGAAAGCGGCGCGCCGATCACCAGCGACAGGGGAATGCCGAGATAGAACAGGCCTGTTGCGCGTGCTCGCTGCTTGGCGGGGAACCAGTAGGTCAGATAGAGCAGCACGCCGGGATAGAAACCTGCCTCGCAGACGCCGAGCAGGAAGCGGACGATGTAATAGCTCATCGGCGTATGGGCAAAAACCATGCAGGCCGAGACGATGCCCCATGTGATCATGATGCGGCTAAGCCACAGGCGGGCGCCGACGCGCTGCATGATCAGGTTGCTGGGCACTTCGAAGGTGGCATAGCCGAGATAGAGAATACCGGCGCCGAAGGCATAGGCCGCATCCGAAATGCCGGTATCGGCCTGATAGGCCACCTTGGCAAAGCCGACATTGGATCGATCGAGAAAGTTCAGGATCAGCATCAGGCCCAGAAAGGGCAGGAGGCGAATGGTCGCCTTGCGCACGGCGCTTTGCAGCGCCGGATTGTCGTCAGTCATATCTACTCCTCCCAAAGGCAGAGGCCTTGCCGCGAGACCATCGCGTGCAACGCATGCCCTTATGCTCAAATCAGACCCCGACCGAGCCATTACCGAGACGATCACCAAAAGGCGATCAACTTTGCATATACGCAGAATATATTTATGTATGAAAAGGTCAATAGTTGCAAGACGTCGAGAACCGGGCGGGCAGCCATGCCGGCTGCCCCTGCTCGGAACCAGTCTCCAGGCCCTCGTCGGCTCCGGTGGATTGATGGAAATGAGGGCTGCTGGCCACGGTGCATCGATCCCACCGCGGGTTAAAGCGCGGAGAGGGCGCCGAACGCCATCGAGGGTCGATCAGGTTCGGAAGGCTCTACAAAACTGCTCCTAGGACACGGGCGTGTGCGTCCGTCAAAGGCGTTCCAGTGCACCCAGCAATTTGTCGAGCAGCGACATCAACTGCTGCCGTTCGGCCTCGTCAAAGTCCGTGAACAGATCCTGGTTCAGCCGCCAGGCAAACATCATGACATCGCGGTGCAAGGCTTCACCCTTTTCGGTCAGCATCAGTTCGATGACGCGCTGATCCTCCGCGTTCGGTTTTTTGGCGAGCAGGTCGCGCTTGACGAGGCCGCTGACGTAACGGCTGAGCTGCCCTTCATCCTGCTGCGTCGTTCGCGCGAGCGTGCGCAGCGAGGGGCGGCCAAGATAACGGATCGTCGCCAGCGCCCGCCACTCCCCCAGAGTGATCCCGTACTCCTCGATCAGCACCGTCTGCGCGTGGCGATCGTTCAGCCGCACGAAATAGGCAAGCCGGTAGGAGAAGAGGTCTCGGATGTCGTGCGGCTGCGCCCAAGGTGACGGAGTCGGTCCGAAATTTTCTACAGAAGTTGGTTCGATTTTTTTGTTTGACATTGTCAAGCAACTACCACACACTTTGCTCAATAACTAGGCCGTAAGGCGAATGCGTCTCGCAAGCAAGAATCAAGGGGAACTTATATGCATATACTTAACATGTTCAGTAAAACGCGAAAATCACTCGCGATCGCAACACTTGCCGTTGCGCTCACGAGCGGCATGGCACAAGCCGAGAACATCAAGCTTCGTTTCGCCTATCTGCTGGCGGATTCCATGCTGCCGATCATCGCTGCGCAGAAGGCAGGGGCCTATGAAAAGGCCGGCATCGATCTTCAGCTCACCGAAGTCCAGAGCGGCCCGGCCGTCGTCGCCGCGATTGCCTCGGGCGAAGCGGATATCGGCTATGCCGCACCCATTCCGCCGATCAATGCCCGCCTCAACGGTGTCAACGTCAAGATGATCCTGGCTCTCGCCCACGAGGTCGATCCAGACACCAAATTCATCTGGCTGATCGCCTCCAAGGCCTCCGGCGTCACCAAGCTCGACGATATCAAAGGCAAGAAGATTTCGTTCAATGCCAATGGCGGTCTCTGCGAACTCGCCTGGCGTGACCATTTGATGAAAGCCGGTCTATCCTTCGATGATATCTCGCCCGTCGTGCTGCCGTTCCCGCAACAGGAAGCAGCGCTCGAGCAAGGTAGCATCGATGCCGCCTGCACGGTCAATCCCTTCTATTCCTCGATCACGGTCAACAAGGCGATCGGCTCGTCGGTGATCGCCAAGGGCATGCTGGCAGACGAGAAGGAACCCGTCATCAACGATGTGATCTTCGCGACGGACGACTATCTTGCCGCCAATCGTGAGGCACTGAAAAAATTCGCTGAGGTCACCGACCAGGCCTACAAGGACCTGCTGGCAGATCGTGCGAAGGAGGAAGCCGCGGCCGTCGAATTCCTCGGCCTTACGCCCGAAGCCGCCAAAACTTTCATCCTGCCGACCATTGAGCGCGACATGAGGATCGAGACGGCGGACGTCCAGAAGATTCTCGATTCCATGCACAAGACGGGAATGTTGCCCGACGCTGCGAAGGCCGACGACATGGTCGACAATCTCGCAAAGTGAACGGGCAAGCTGGGGCTGGCGGCCATCGCCGGCCCTTTTCATTCGGGAGGAATGGAAATGGATGTGATGCTGGATGCCAGGGAGTTGGCAAAGGCCTATGGATCGGGCGAGGGTGCCCTTAAAATTCTCGATGGAATAAGCTTCTCCGTAAAGAAGGGAGAGTTCGTCTCGATCGTCGGTCCGTCCGGCTGCGGCAAGACGACCCTGCTGATGACGCTCGCGGGATTGCAGAAGCCGGACAGCGGTTCGATCAGCTTCAAGGGGAAGGCATTGAGCGGCCCGTCGACCGGCATCGCGGTGGTTTTCCAGGATTACTCGCGCTCGCTGTTTCCATGGAAATCCAATCTCGAAAACGTGGTTTTCGGCATGGTTCGCAATGCAACCCTCACAAGGGCCGAGAAGCTGGCGCGCGGGCGCGAGCTTCTGGCAGCCGTCGGGCTGGATGGCTTTGCGGACCGGTTTCCCTGGCAACTGTCCGGTGGCATGCAGCAGCGCGTCGCCATCGCAAGAGGGCTCGCCTCGCAAAGCGAATTGCTGCTGCTTGATGAACCTTTGGCGGCAGTCGATGCGCAGACGCGCGCCGACATGCAGGACCTGTTGCTCGATCTGGCCGAACGCTTCCGACAGACCTGTATTCTCGTGACCCATGATGTCGAGGAGGCCGTCTACATGGCCGATCGCGTCGTCGTGCTCACTCGCCGCCCGACCCGCGTGGATCATGACATCGTTGTCGGCCTCGGCAAGAAGCGCGACCAGATCACCACGCGCGAAGATCCTCGTTTCCTCGAGATCCGCCATGACGTGATGGCAGCGATCCGTCGTTTCCGTGCGCAGACGCCGGTTTCGGAGATGGCCTGACCATGGGTTTCGAACGTTGGCTGCTTCGGTTTCGGGCACTTGTCTCCTTCCTGCTGATCGTGGCGATCTGGCAGCTGGTCGCAACGCTGGAGCTCGTGCCGAGCAAATATTTCCCATCGATCACAGCGATTGCCGCTGCCTTCTGGTCGATGCTGATGTCAGGCGAGTTGCTGGCCGGGGACGGGCTGACCTTGATGCGTGCCATCATCGGCATTGTCGGATCTTCGCTGATCGGCGTCGGGCTGGCATTGCTGGCCGAAATCTCGCCGACCTTCCGCGCCGGGTTCCGGCCGATCGCGGCACTCGTCCAGCCGATCCCGCCGGCAGCATTGGTGCCGATGGCGGTCTTCATGCTCGGCCTTGGCTTCAAGCTCTACGCCTTCGTCATCATTCTCGTGACGATCTGGCCGCCCTATCTGAACGGCGCTGCCGCCCTGTCGGCCGTCAGCGACGTGCAGGTGAAGACCGGTAAGATGCTCGGCCTTTCCGAACGCGAAATCCTGTTCCAGATCAAGCTGCCCGCCGCCTGGCCGGAGATCTTTTCCGGCATCCGCTATGCCGCGACCATCAGTCTGATCGCCGTCGTGGTGGCGGAAATGCTCGCCGGTCACGATGGTCTGGGCTTCATGCTGATCCGAAAGGCCTTCGCGACCCGTATCCCGGACGTCTACGCGCTGATGTTCGTCTGCGCCTTCAATGGCGTTGTCATGAACTGGCTGGTCAATCTCGCACGCTGGCGCGTCACCGGCTGGCACATGCGCATGACGGAGCGATTTGCATGAAGATGATCGACAAACACGTCGCCTGGAATGCGCTTCTGTTGCCGATCCTGATCCTGCTCGTCTGGCAGGGACTGGCGTTGCGGGCGCATACGCCGCTCTTTCCGGGGCCCTGGCAGATCATGCTGTCGATCGGCCGCCTCTATCCGCAGATCGTCGGGCAGCTTGGCCACACGCTCATGCGCGCCTGCATCGGATTCCTCGTCGCGGCAACGCTGATGGTGCCGCTCGGCATTCTTCTCGGGCGGTTAAAGCTGCTCGGCCAGATCCTCGAACCGGCAATCGACATGCTGGCGACGCTGCCACCGCCTGCCGTGGTGCCGATCGTGATGCTATTTGCCGGGACCGGCGACGCGGCCAAGATCGTCATCATCTGCTATGCGGCTTCCGTGCCGTTGCTAATGAATACCTACGAGGCGTCGAAGACGGTGCATCCCTCCGCCAATCTTGTCGCAAGAGCGCTACATCTGACGCGCCTCGAGGCGATGTGGCACATCGACCTGCCGGCGGCCTTGCCGATGATCGCCACGGGCATCCGGCTCGCCGTATCCTCGGCGCTGCTGGTCAGCGTTACCTCGGAAATGCTGCTTGCGACCAATGGCATCGGCGTCTTCATCCAGCGTCAGCAGGAAAACTTCCAGATCGCCGGCGGCCTTGCTGGCATCGCCTTCATCTCACTCGCAGGCCTCATCATCAACAGCCTCGTCTTCCAGTTCGAGAAGCGCTGGCTGTTCTGGCACTACCGCAATCTCGACACGAACAGCAAGGGTTGATCCGTGACCACGAAAAAGAACGTCCTCTTCATCATGTGCGACCAGCTGCGCTACGACTATCTGTCCTGTGCCGGACATCCGGCGCTGAAGACGCCGAATATCGATAGTCTTGCCGCTCGTGGGGTGCGCTTCACCAATTGCTATGTGCAATCTACCGTCTGCGGCCCTTCGCGCATGAGCGCCTATACTGGTCGTTACGTTCGCTCGCATGGCTCGACACAGAACGGGATTCCACTGCGTGTCGGCGAGCCGACATTGGGCGATCATCTGCGCGAGATCGACGTGCGTTGTGCGCTCATCGGCAAGACGCACATGGTCGCTGACCAGGAGGGCATGGAGAGGCTCGGCATAGACCCGAATTCGATCATCGGCGTGCATGTCGCTCAATGCGGCTTCGAGCCTTACGAACGCGATGACGGGCTGCATCCCTCGAGCAATTATGATGCCGATCCGGTCTACGACACCTACCTCCGGGATCATGGTTTCGATGCCGAAAACCCTTGGGAACACTGGGCTAACTCCGGCGAGGGGGAGGACGGCGAGAACTTCAACGGCTGGCTGCTTGCCCATGCCGACAAGGCCGCTCGTATTCCAGAGGAGCATTCCGAAACGCCCTACATGACCCGCCGCGCCATGCGCTTTATCGATGAGGCGGAGAGCAAGGGGCAGAGCTGGTGCGCGCATCTCTCCTATATCAAACCGCACTGGCCCTATATCGTGCCGGCGCCCTATCACGACATGTACTCGGCAAAGGACGTGAAGCCGCCTGTCCGCGCCGCGTCAGAGCGGGTGGATCCTCATCCGGTCCTGGCCGCCTTTCAGCGCGAGCGCTACTCGGTCAATTTCTCGCGCGACGAGGTCCGCGAGACGGTGATCCCGGCCTATATGGGCCTCATCAAGCAGATCGACGATCAGATGGGGGTGCTCTTCAAGTTTCTGGAAGAGCGCGGTCTATTCGAAAACACGATGATCGTCTTCACCTCGGATCATGGCGATTATCTCGGCGATCACTGGCTCGGCGAGAAATACATGTTCCACGATATTTCCGTGAAGGTGCCGTTGATCATCTACGATCCCTCGCCGGCCGCCGACGCGACGCGTGGCGTGGTGATGGATCAGCTGGTCGAGATGATCGACATGGCTCCGACCTTTCTCGATTATCTCGGCGGCGGCGGCAAGCCGCACGTGCTGGAAGGTCGCTCGATCCTGCCATTGCTGCGAGATGAGAAATCCACCTCCTGGCGCCGCTTCGCCGTCAGCGAATATGATTATTCCGGCGAGCGCGCGCGGCTGGCGCTTGACCTGCTCGTTGGCGATTGCCGGCTGTTCATGATCACCGATGGCCAGCACAAGCTCGTCACCGGCCCGGGCGTGGCGCCGATCCTTTTCGATCTGATCGCCGACCCCGACGAGCTTGTCGATCTCGGCCGCGATCCTGGTAAAGCGGATGCCATTCATGGGCTGCAAGCCGCGCTTGAGCGCTGGCTGCAGACGCCCGCAAACCGCATCACGGTGTCGGATGCTTGGGTGACGTCAGCCGACGAAAAATTTCCGCATTTCGATCCGCTGATCGAGCCGGGCGTCCTCATCGGCTATTGGGACGAGGCGGAACTTGCCGAGCAGCATGCCGCACGTGATCGCTGGCTGGCATCGCGCTAGTGGCCACGTGGTGGTTGCACTCAGGTAATTGCACGGGCGCCTGAGCGCAACGGCATGCAATCATGTCAGATAGGGACCGACGCGATCCGCTACGGATACAACATCCGCAACCCGCATCCCGGCCACGTTGATCCTGCCGGAATCCGGCATGTAGATACCGTGTTCGGACCGAAGACTTTGGACATTTTCCGGGGAGATCGGCAGAAGGGAGAACATGCCTTCCTGGGAGCCGATATGGGCGAGTTCGGGACGGAATTGAGCAAAGGCTTCGGCGGCAGCGTGGCGGATTTCGGCGATGCGCACGCGCATCTCGCGGAGTTCATCAACCCATGCCTGGCGGCGTGATGGGTCTTGCAGGATCGCGGCAACAATGGCCGCACCATGCGCCGGCGGCATGGAGTAGCTTGTACGGGCATGGCTTGCCAGATTGCCGACGCCCTTGTTCAGCGGCGCCTGTCGATCGCCGAAGAGATAGGCCGCGCCCGTACGCTCTCGGTAAAGCGAAAATGATTTAGAGCAGGAGACGGCAACCATGGCCTCGCCGACTGCCTCGATGACACTCATCATGCCCGCTGCGTCTTCGACGGGGCTGCGGCCCAGACCTTGATAGGCATTGTCGAAGAGCGGGAACAATCCCTTGGCAGCGATAACGGCGGCGATGTCTCGCCAGTTCTGCGATGAAAGTCCAGCGCCGGTCGGGTTATGGCAGCTCGTTTGCAACAGCACGGCATCGCCGGGCGCGGCATTCTGCAAGGTCGTCAGCATCTCGTCGACGAGAACGGTCTGCTTGGCGATATCGAAGAAACGATAGGTTTTGACCTCAAGGCCGACGGCGGCAAAGATCGCGCGATGATTGACCCATGTCGGCGTTCCGATCCAGATCTTGCGTTGCTTGTCGAGGGCAAGCAGTTCTGCGGCGAGACGCAGGGCGCCGGTGCCGCCCGGCGTCTGAATTCCCGCAAGCAGCCTGCCGCCATGGCGCTCTTCGAACACTTCCGTTGCCAGAGCCCTGAGGAAGGCGGGATCGCCCTCAGGCCCGATGTAGGATTTGGACTCCTGGGTTTCCCAGAGATGGTGCTCTGCGGCCTTGACTGCTCTCATGACCGGGGTACGGCCCGTTTCGTCACGATAGACGCCAACTCCGAGATCGACTTTTCCCGACCTCGGATCGGCCGCGAACTTGGCGATCAGCTCAAGCAGAGGGTCCGGCTTCTGTTCCGCCAGGCTGTCAAAAACCGCTGTCTTGTTCATTTGTTCCTCCCTTGCGCTCCGCTCACGCGAGCCGCCATGCATGTCTTCCAATGGTCAAACGGGAGCTGAGCCTCTCGCCGATCCCGAACATGCCTTCCTGACCGCCCTGTTGCGCGTGAAGGCGCATGACAAGGACCGGCACAGTCGCGATGCCGACAGCTGCGCATTCATTCGGGCCAGCTCTGCAGCACGCGCACGAACTCGTTCAGCCAGGTATTCGTCTGATGGCCGTCTAGCGAGCGATGGTCGATCGTCAGGGAAACGTAAGCCATCGGGCGGATCTGGATCGTATCGGTTCCATCGACCTCCCGCACCACGACACGCTTCTCCAGCTTGCCGATGCCGAGAATGGCCGATTGCGGCTGGTTGATGATGATGGGAGATGCGAGCAATGAACCGGATACGCCGTGATTGGAGATCGTGAATGTTCCGCCCTTGAGTTCATCGGCCTTGATTGCATTGGATCGCGCCCTGGTCGTCAGGTCCTGAAGGCGGGCAGCAATGGTCTCCAGCGAAAGTGTCTGCGCCTGCGGCATTACCGGGGCGACGAGGCCCTTGTCGCCCAAGGCGATGCCGATACCGATGTTGATGTCTTCGAATATCTCGAGGCCGTCGTCGTGCCACTGGCTGTTGACCTCGGGCACCAGCTTCATTGCCGCAACGGACGCGGCCACGAAGTAGGCGGTGTAGGACAGGTTCACGCCTTCGGCCTTGAGGCGATCCTTATGGCGTTCACGATGGCGCATGATCGCCGTGAAATCCGCCTCGAAGACCGCGGTGACTTGTGGCGCTGTCGTCAGGGATAGGGCCATGTGCCTTGCGATGGAAAGCCGCATGGCGGAATGCGGCACGGTGCGGGATTTGCTGCCAGTCTGCACTGTAGGAAAAGGCTGTTCGGCCACCATCGGCGGCGACAGGGGAGCGGATGGGCTGGGCCTGCCGGCTTCCAGCGCGTGATCCATATCGGCGCGCGTAACCCGGCCGCCCTTGCCGCTGCCCTTCAGGCTGGCCGGATCGATCCCATGTTCCTCGGCGGCCTTGCGAACGGCCGGTGAATAGTAGGTGGATGTGGAGGCAGTTGTTGTCGAAGAGGCGGACTGTGCCTGCGGGAGAACCGCGGATGTTTCCGTCCGAGCGTCGCTTGCACCCACCCTCATTCGCCCGAGGACCGCTCCAGGTTCGGCGTCATCGCCATCCGACATCGAGATTTCGCTCAGGACGCCGTCGCACGGGGCCGCAATTTCCTGCGTCACTTTGTCGGTTTCCAGTTCGACAAGCGCGTCGCCCTCGCGAACGCGGTCGCCGATCTGCTTCAACCAGTTCCGAACGACGGCCTTCGTGCCTTCCTGCTCGATCGGAGCCGTGATCTCGATGATATCGGTCATCCTCAGAACTCCAGGATTTCGGCGATACGCTTGGCGATCCGTTCCGTCGACGGTACGGCCCAGTCGAGAAGCACGGGATTATGCGGGCTTGGAATATCGGGCATGGTCAGGCGGGAGACCGGCGCATCGAGATCCGTGAATGCCTTGTCTGCAATGACAGCGGCAATCTCGGCGCCGAAACCGGCAGCTTCGAGATCTTCGTGGACGATGAGGCAGCGATGCGTCTTGGCGACCGATGCAAGCACGGCCTCGTGATCCCAGGGCATCAGGGTGCGAAGATCGATGACGTCGGCGGAGATGCCTTCGGCGGCTTCCTCGCAGCGATGCACCATGGCGCCCCAGGTGACGATGGTGATGTCGCTTCCGGTCCGCGTCAGCTTAGCCTTGCCGAAGGGAAGTGCGAAATTGTCGCCGGGATAGGGGCGGCGCGCCCAGGCATGATCGAGCATCGCCCGGTGCTCGAAGAAGATGACAGGATCATTGCCGCGCATCGAGGTGCGCAGCAGTCCGACGGCATCCTCCGCATTGGAGGGAACGGCGACTTTCCAGCCGGGCTGGTGAATGAAAGCCACTTCGTTTGTCTGGCTATGCCAGGGATCGCCGCACTTGAAAAAGCCGCCGGGCATGCGCACGACGATTGGAGCGGCGAAGCGATTATTGGTGCGCCAGCGGATGGTCCCGCAGTCGTTCAATTGTTCGGTGGCAGGCTCCGCATATTTCCGGAACTGGATTTCGGGAACGGGGACGAGCCCGGCCAGCGCCATGCCGACCGCTCGGCCGATGATGCTCTCTTCGGACAACGAAGTATCGAAAATCCGCTCGGCGCCGAATTTCTCCTGCAGACCGAGGGTAACAGCATGCACGCCGCCCTTCGGGCCGATATCTTCGCCGAACATGACGACGCGCTCGTTGACCGACATCTCGTGTTCGAGCGTTCGGCGGATGGCGGTGACCATGTTGATACGCGGACCTGCGGTCTCGGCTTCGTCGGTCGCTGCCGGAGGCACATATCCGCCGGGATGCTGGCCGCCCATTACCTGCATGTCGCCATCGAAGAACACATGGCGCGTCACGGATGAGGGATCGGCGACGGGCCTGCCTTCGGCGGCTGAGCGGGCGTTTTCGGCCATCTCGTGCGCTTGGCTTTCGCAGGCGTTCCATTCCTCCATCGTCATGACGGCGGGAACGAGGAATTCCTTCAGGCGCGGCAGGGGATCGCGCTCCCACTCACGCTTCACCGTCTCCTCGCTCTTATAGGTCTGCGTATCCTGGAAACTGTGACCCTCCAGGCGTGGAACAGTCAATCGCAGCAAGGCGGGCTTGCGCTCTTCGCGGACGAAGGAAACCGCCTCCTGGATCAGATGAGCTGCCTCGGCCGGATCGCAGCCGTCGCCATCGAATATTGCCAGGTTCTTCCAGCTGGCGAGGTTTGCCGCAATGTTTCCGCCGGGGGTCTGCGCTGTCGAGGGAACTGAAATGCCAAAGCCGTTGTCCTCGATGTAGAATAGCATCGGCAATTGCTGCGTCGTCGCCGCTGTAAGTGCGGCCCAGAAGCCGTTCGAGGCAACGGAGCCATCGCCGCCAAGCACGACGCCGATGTCCCGGGCATATTCCTTGCGTCCAAGCGTGGTCGCATAATATTTCATCGCCTGTGCCCACCCGGCCGTCGGCGTATATTGTGCGCCGACGCCGCCGCACATCGGCAAGGCGGAAGCGCCCGAGTGGTTCGGATAGTTGAAGACGACGCCGATGTCCCGGCCGTCGGAATAGCCGCCTGCACGGCCCATGGCGGAGCCGAGAGCGTCGGCCGGATCGACACCCAGCGAAAGCAGAAGTGGCCGTGAGCGATAATAGCCGCAGGTGGCGTCGTGCAGGCTTGTCAACTGGGTTCCGAGGAGGACCTGCGCCATATCGTGGCCGCGGGCGGAAAATTGATAGAGAACCTTCTTTTCCGGAACGAGGCGCTTTTCTTCCATCTCGTCGAGGGCTCGTGAAAGGTGGACGAGATACGCCACTCTGCGCCAGTCGATGCGATCGTCGGGCGCATTGCGCTCATGGTTCCTGAAGGCTAGCTGGGCCATGTGATTCTCCTCCATATGGCACCGTGATTCTAATTCAGAATGCTCGCGCTATTCCTTTCAATTTCGCGGTTTTCGCGTTAGTATTTGAGGTGTTTATTTCATATATGGCGGCTTTTTGAATGGAAGACTTCAATCTCGATCACGTCGACAGAGCGATCCTGCGGGTATTGCAGGAGGAGGGCGATATCAGTCAGGCGTCGCTCGCCGAAAAGGTCGGTGCGTCGCCCGCCTCCTGCTGGCGAAGGATCAAGGCGCTGGAAGGCGCCGGTGTGCTGGGCAGGACGGTTCGCCTCGTCGATCCAGACAAGATCGGCAAGGGTCTCAACGTCTTCTGTCAGGTCAAGATGAAGACCCACGATCCGGCAACGCGCCGCGATTTCGAGCAGTTCATCGCAAGCTATCGCGAGGTTCTCGAATGCTATTCCATGTCGGGAGAGTGGGATTATCTCATCCGGGCGGTTGTCGCCGATGTCCGAGAGTATGAGGGGCTGTTGATGCGGGGTATCTTGACGCATGAAGCGGTGTTGAGCTCGTCGTCGCACTTCTCGCTGAAATGCGTCAAGTACACCACTGCCTTGCCGACCAATGTCACGCGATGACAGCCGCGAACCGTGCTTGCCTTGAACACCATGCACTTCTCGCGCTAATAAACCCTATCGATTGCAGATGCGGAGCAGGGTTGGATTGTCGGCCGATAACGTCAAACTCGCAGAGGATTTGGGCGAAACGGTCGCGGCGCTCCTGATCGACCTGCCCATCAAGGCCGCGAGTTTCATTGTCACGATTTACGGGGATGTCGTCGAGCCGCGCGGAAGCGTCGTCTGGATCGGCAATCTCATCGAGACATGCAAGCGCGTCGGCATCACTGAAACACTGGTGCGCACTGCAGTCTCGCGACTGGTTGCAGCCGGTCAGCTCGCGGGAGAGCGGGAAGGGCGCCGCAGCTATTACAGGCTGACGGACGCCGCCCAGGCGGAATTTGCCGAAGCCGCCAGCCTCTTCTATGGCCCGGAGCCTGCTGTCCGCTGGCAGTTCGTGCTGATCAACGGACCCGCGCCAGAGGAGATCATGCAGGGGCTCGAACGGGATGGCTTTGCGAGACTCAGCCCGCGTCTTGCCATGGGAACGCATCCTGCGCCGCCCTTGCCCGGCCGAGTCGTGGTCTTCGACGCGCAACTTGCGACCGAGAACGGGGCTCTGAAGGAGTTTGCGGAGGAGGCCTGGAACCTCGAGCGTTTTGCGGAAGCCTATAGCGAATTTATCGCTCGTTTCGGGGCGTTTTCGCAGCGCGTCGGCGATTGTGCGGCTTTGTCACCATTCGATTGCCTGATCGCACGGCTGCTGCTTGTCCATCAGTATCGCCTGATCATGCTGCGCGAACCGCATCTGCCGAAATCGGCCCTTCCCGCCAACTGGCCGGGCGAGGGCGCGCGACGCCTGTTTGCCGATCTCTATCAAATATTGTCGAAGAAGGCCGATGCCTATGTCGGCCGCCATTTCGTCAACGAGACCGGCAAGCTGAAAGAAGCGACACCGGCGAGCCAAAACCGGCTCGATCGCCTCAAGTCTCTCTAAAAGATCAATTCGTTCAGCCACATAGCACGCGAGTTCTTCTCGTATCGCAGCCCTAAGGCGTCAAATGTCACAGAAAACTCAAAAAATTCATTTGTGATGTGACATATCGCATGCTAATACAATGACCGATCGGTCGGTTAATGCGTTTGCTGTCGGATCGCTGTTTCGTGGAGGAGAACGAGAAACAGGCCTATACTGGCGGCGCCGTGAGGCTCTGGTCTTGCTGAGGACGTCAAGTTGCCCGCAGGCCTGTGATTATTCTCGAGCGCGCCGGGTGCGCGAAGACGGAGGAAAGATCAATGTATGCACAGATGGTGAAAACCGACGGCGCCCGCATCCGTTCCCTCGACGAGATGGACCCGCAAGATCGTGCCTTTCAGGAGCGCGTCGATGCCGGCCAGAAGATCGAACCGAAGGAGTGGATGCCGGAAGGCTATCGTAAGACGTTGATCCGCCAGATCAGCCAGCACGCCCATTCCGAGATCGTCGGCCAGCTTCCGGAGGGCAACTGGATTACCCGCGCCCCGACCCTGGAGCGCAAGGCGATCCTGCTCGCCAAGGTGCAGGACGAAGCCGGCCACGGTCTCTATCTCTACTGCGCCGCCGAGACGCTCGGCATCAGCCGCGACGAGATGTACGAGCAGCTGCACTCCGGCAAGGCCAAGTACTCCTCGATCTTCAATTACCCGACGCTGACCTGGGCCGATATCGGCGCGATCGGCTGGCTGGTCGATGGCGCAGCCATCATGAACCAAGTTCCCCTGCAGCGCTGTTCCTATGGCCCCTATTCGCGGGCGATGATCCGGATCTGCAAGGAAGAGAGCTTCCATCAGCGCCAGGGCTTCGATATCCTGATGAAGATGGTGAAGGGCACGCCGGCTCAGAAGGCCATGGTGCAGGATGCCTTGAACCGCTGGTGGTGGCCATCGCTGATGATGTTCGGTCCGTCTGACGACGCCTCCGTGCATTCGGCTCAGTCGATGGCCTGGAAGATCAAGCAGAATTCCAATGACGAGCTGCGCCAGAAATTCGTCGACCAGACCGTGCCCCAGGCCGAATATCTCGGCCTGACCGTCCCCGATCCCGAGCTGAAGTGGAACGAGGAAAAGGGCGGCTATGATTTCGGCGAGCCGGACTGGGAAGAATTCTTCAACGTGATCGCCGGCAACGGCCCCTGCAATGCGGAGCGGCTGAATGCCCGCAAGCAGGCCTGGGCCGATGGCGCCTGGTTCCGCGATGGCCTGACGGCGCATGCCGAGAAGATGGCCGAGCGTCGCGGCGCCGCAAAGATCGCCGCCGAATAAGACGGCCCGAATAGTCAGGGAGTGAGAAACATGTCCAGCGAATGGCCGCTTTGGGAAGTCTTCATCCGTGGTCAGCACGGTCTCAACCATCGCCATGTCGGCAGCCTGCATGCGCCCGATGCCGAGATGGCGATCAACAATGCGCGCGACGTCTATACGCGCCGCAACGAGGGCGTCAGCATCTGGGTGGTGCGGTCTTGCGAGATCACTGCCAGCGCGCCTTCCGAAAAAGGTCCGCTCTTCGACCCGTCCAATTCGAAGGTCTATCGTCACCCGACCTTCTTCGACATTCCGGATGAAGTGGGGCACATGTGATGGCGGCCGCTGCCCTTGAGCCGGCGATCGACCCGGCCGTCCTCCTCGAATTCCTCCTGAGCATCGGCGACAACACGCTGGTCCTCGGCCATCGCGTCTCCGAATGGTGCGGCCGCGGGCCGGCGCTGGAAGAAGATATCGCGCTTGCCAACACGGCGCTCGACCTCATCGGTCAGACGCAGCTCTGGCTCGGTCTGGCGGGTGAGGTGGAGGGCAGAGGTCGCTCGGCCGATGATCTTGCCTATCTGCGAGACGGTTTCGAGTTCCGCAATGTCCTGCTGGTCGAGCGCCCCAACGGCGATTTCGGCAAGACGCTGATGCGGCAGTTCCTCTTTGATGCCTGGCATTATCTGATGCTGAGGGCGTTGAAGGGGTCGACTGATCGGCGGATCGCCGAGATCGCGGAAAAGGCCTTCAAGGAGGTCTCCTATCATCTCGATCGCAGCCGCGACCTGATCATCCGCCTTGGCGACGGCACGGCCGAAAGCCATCGCCGCATGCAGGAGGCGCTCGATGAACTCTGGGCCTTCACGGGCGAAATGTTCGTCGGCGATGCGTTCGATGCGGCGCTGGTGCAGGCCGGCGTGATCCCGGAACCGCAAAGCCTCAAGGCCGGCTGGGATGAGATCGTTTCCGATGCGCTCGTGGAGGCGACACTGAAGCGACCGGCGGATGGCTATATGCACAAGGGAGGCCGGCGCGGCGTTCATACCGAGCATCTCGGCTATATGCTGGCCGAACTGCAATTCCTGCAGCGCGCCTATCCGGGCGCGACCTGGTAGGAGGCGGAGATGACGACCGCGCTTCATCCTTCGGTCGACGAGGTCTGGCACTGGCTGTCGGAAGTGCCGGACCCGGAGATACCGGTGATCTCGCTGACCGATCTCGGCATCATCCGCGATGTCGGCTGGCAGGAGGATACGCTTGTCGTCACGGTGACGCCGACCTATTCGGGCTGTCCCGCAACGACCGTGATCAACCTCGAGATCGAGCGGGCGCTGTCTGAAAAAGGTCTCGACCGGGTGCGCCTTGAGCGGCGGCTATCGCCCGCCTGGACGACGGACTGGATCAGCGACGAGGGACGCGAGAAGCTGCGCGCCTATGGTATTGCGCCGCCGATCGATGGCACGGCTGCAGACGGCGTCTTGATGAAACGCATCGACCGGCTTTCCGGCCGCTCCAACCTCACCATCGCCTGTCCGCGCTGCGGATCGGCGGCGACGGAAAAGATCAGTCAGTTCGGTTCGACGCCATGCAAGGCGAGTTATCGCTGCACCGACTGTCTGGAGCCCTTCGATTATTTCAAGTGCATTTGACCCCAGCGAGGCCCGCGTTCATGGCACGTTTCCATCCCCTGACCGTCACCGATGTGCGCCGCGAGACGCGCGATGCGGTCGTCGTCACGCTTGCGCCATCCGAGGAGGATCGGGCCGTCTTCGATTTCACGCAGGGCCAATACCTCACCTTTCGCCGCAAGTTCGACAACGAGGAATTGCGCCGCTCCTATTCGATCTGCGCCGGCAAGGATGAGGGCGTACTGAAGGTCGGCATCAAGCGCGTGGATGGCGGTTGCTTCTCGACTTGGATCAATGAAAATCTGAAGGCCGGCGACACGCTGGAAGCCATGCCGCCGATGGGCGCCTTCTTCACCGCGATCGAGCCTGCCGCCGCAAGGCATTATCTCGGTTTTGCCGGCGGCAGCGGCATCACGCCGATCCTGTCGATCATCAAGACCGTGTTGGTGCGCGAACCGCGCTCCGTCTTTACGCTCGTCTACGCCAACAGGCAGATCAGCTCGATCATGTTCCGCGAAGAGCTTGATGATCTGAAGAACCTCTATCTCGGCCGCCTGTCAGTGCTGCACGTTCTCGAAAGCGAGGCGCAGGAGATCGACCTTTTCACCGGCCGCATCGATGCGGAAAAATGCAAGGCGCTCTTCAAGAGCTGGATCGATCTGAAGTCGGTCGCGACAGCCTTCATCTGTGGTCCCGAGCCGATGATGCTGGCGATCGCTGCGGCGCTGCGTGAGCATGGCATGCGCGACGATCAGATCAAATTCGAGCTCTTTGCCTCATCGCAGCCCGGCCGCGCCCGCCGCAAGGTGGAGAATGTTGCGACAGCCGATCATGGAACGAGCTGCGAGGCGACGGTGACACTCGATGGCGCTACGCGCGTCTTCAAATTCCCGAAGCAGGGCCAGTGCCTGCTCGATGCTGCGCTCGAAAACGCGATGGACGTGCCCTACGCGTGCAAGGCCGGTGTCTGCTCTACCTGCCGCGCCAAGGTTCTCGAAGGCGAGGTCGAGATGGAGGTCAACCATGCGCTTGAAGATTACGAGGTACGCCAGGGCTATGTGCTGACCTGTCAGTGCTATCCGCTGACCGACCGCATCGTCGTCAGCTACGACCAATAGGCCGGGCCGCATCGAAGGGAGGAACGACATGTCCGATACGATGCCGATCGAGCAATATCTGGAGGAAGGCGGCATGCTCTCCTCGCCCGATAACGTGCCTCCGCGCTATCGCGGCGAACTGCTGCGTCTCATGGCGAGCTTCGTCGATAGCGAACTGGCCGGTTCCGCCGGCTTTGCCGACATCATCAACGATGCGCCCGGCATTCAGGAACGCATTTCCGCGGCGCGGATCGTACTGGAAAAGACCGACCATGCCGGTCAGGTCCTGAAAATCATGGAGACCTTCGGGGTGGATGGCGGCCGCTATGCCGTCCATCATCCCTGGGCCGTACGGCTCTCTCGCGAGGCTGATATCGGCGCCGTCAGGCAGGGTGGCGACATGCGGCTTTCTGTCTTCCACTATCCGCTTGAAGGCTGGGTGGATGCCGTCGTCATGAATGTACTGATGGGCGCTGCCAGCGTCGTGCAGCTGAAAGAGCTCGCACGTGTCTCCTACCAGCCACTTGCCGAAGTCTTCCGAGCCATCCTGCCGCGTGAAAAGCGGCATGCGGAACTAGGCGTCGCGGGCCTTGCCCGCATCGTCGCCGGGGATGAGGGGCGGGCGCAGGCGCTAGTTTCGATCGCCTATTGGTATCCCCGCGTTGCCGCAAGCTTCGGCCATGCCGGCTCCACCCGCTTCGAAACATTGTCGCGCTTCGGCCTTCGCCATACGCCCAACGAAACCCTGCTTGCCGACTGGCGGGCCGATGTCGATGCGCAACTGTCTGCGCTCGGATTGAATTGAGCAATTCGGGGAAAGCGCTTGGCCTTTCCGTTCGGGTTGCCGGACAAGATGAAGGAAGGAAATTCGGATGAACATCATGGCAAACCAGCCGCGTCGGCTTGAAAGCTATGTCGGCGGCGCGTGGGTCGCCGGCGCCAAGGAGGGCGTGCCGCTGCTCGATGCTTCGACCGGCGTGCCCGTCGCGTTTATCGATTCCTCCGGCATCGATTTCAAGCAGACATTGGCTTATGGCCGCGACAAGGGTGGCCCGGCGCTGAGGCGCATGTCCTTCCATGAGCGCGCTGCGATGCTGAAGGCGCTCGGTCAGGCGCTGCTTGAGAGAAAGGATGAATTCTATGCGCTCTCGACGGCGACCGGTGCGACGCGCCCTGATAGCTGGGTCGATATCGAAGGCGGCATCGGAACCCTGCTGTCCTACGCCTCCAAGGGCAGGAGGGAGCTTCCGAATGCGCGTGTGCTGCTCGATGGCGATGTGGAGCAGCTGTCGAAGGATCAGAGCTTTTCCGCGCAACATGTCTTGAGCCCGCTGCAGGGCGTTGCCGTTCATATCAACGCCTTCAACTTCCCCTGCTGGGGCATGCTGGAAAAGGTCGCGCCGACCTTGCTCGCCGGCGTCCCGGCAATCGTCAAGCCGGCAAGCCAGACGGCTTATCTCACCGAGCTCATGGTCCGCCGCATCATCGAAAGCGGCCTCTTGCCGGAGGGGGCGCTGCAGCTTGTCTGCGGCTCGGTCGGCGATCTCCTCGATCATGTCGAAGGCCAGGACGTGGTGACGTTCACCGGCTCTGCCGCAACTGGCCAGCGTCTGAAGACACACAAGGCGATCATCGAAAATTCCGTGCGCTTCACCATGGAGGCCGACAGCCTCAATGCGGCCGTCCTCGGTCTCGATGCGGCGCCCGGCACGGAGGAATTCGATCTTTTCGTCAAGGAAGTCGCCCGCGAGATGACTGTGAAGGCCGGTCAGAAATGCACGGCGATCCGCCGCGTCATCGCGCCCCGGGCCTATAGCGAAGCGCTGATCGAAGCTTTGAACGATCGCCTCGGTAAGATGGCGATCGGCAATCCTGCCGACGAGACGGTTCGCATGGGGCCGCTTGCAAGCCTCGACCAGCGCGAAGAAGTGCGGGCGCGCATTCGGGACCTTGCCACCGAGGCGGAGATCGTTGGCGGCGATCCGGACAATCCGCGCGTCGTGTCCGGCGATGCAAGCGCCGGCGCCTTTCTCAATCCTGTGCTGCTCTATTGCGACAAGCCGGGCTCTGCGCGCGCCGTTCACGATGTCGAGGCCTTCGGCCCGGTCAGCACCGTCATGCCCTATGATACGGCGGAGGAGGCGGTCGATCTGGCGCGTCGCGGCAAGGGCAGCCTCGTTGCCTCCGTCTTCACTAACGATCCGCAATTCGCCGAGGAGGTCGTTCTCGGTCTTGGGCCGTTCCATGGCCGCGTGATGATCGGCAACCGCGCCAGCGCCAAGAGCTCCACGGGCCATGGCTCGCCTCTGCCAGGCCTGGTTCACGGTGGCCCCGGCCGTGCCGGCGGCGGCGAGGAACTCGGGGGTATTCGCGGCGTGAAGCATTATATGCAACGCACCGCCGTGCAGGGCACTCCACGCCTTCTCTCAGCAGTGACGGGTCGCTGGATGGACGGCGCGGATGCCCGAACCGACGGCGAGCATCCGTTCCGCAAGTCGCTCGCCGAACTCAAGATCGGCGACCAGCTCATCACCGCCACCCGCACTGTTACACTGGACGATATCGAGCATTTTGCGAGCTTCACCGGCGACACGTTCTACGCCCATATGGACGAGGAGGCTGCCAAGGCTAACCCGTTCTTCGAGGGCCGCGTTGCGCACGGCTATCTTATCGTCTCTTTCGCCGCCGGCCTTTTCGTCGATCCGGCTCCGGGTCCGGTTCTTGCAAATTACGGTGTGGACAATCTGCGCTTCCTGACACCGGTTAATCCGGGTGATACGCTTAAGGTGCAGTTGACCTGCAAGGAGATCAATCCTCGCATCAATGCCGAGCACGGCGAGGTGCGCTGGGATTGCAAGGTAACGAACCAGCTGGATGCCGCCGTCGCGCAATATGATGTTCTGACGATGGTGGCGAAAACGAGAGAGTGAACGCATGACGACGATCGAGCAAGACCCGCATCGCCTGGAAATGACCGTGCTGATGACGCCCGACATGGCGAATTTCAGCGGCAAGGTGCATGGCGGCGCCCTTCTGAACCTGCTCGATCGCGTCGCCTTCTCCTGCGCGTCGCGCTATTCCAAGCAATATGCCGTGACGCTGTCGGTCGATCAGGTGCTGTTCAAGGAGGCGATCCAGGTCGGCGAACTCGTCACCTTCCGCGCCTCGATCAACGATACCGGTCGCACGTCGATGGAAGTCGGCATTCGGGTCGAGGCGGAGAATATTCGCTCCGGCCAGCGGCGCCATACCAACTCCTGTTATTTCACCATGGTTGCCGTCGACGAGGCTGGCCGCCCGGTGCGTGTGCCCGAGTTGGTGCCGGTAACGCCGGTCGATATCCGCCGGCACAAGGCCGCTCAGCTTCGCCGCACCTTGCGCCGCGAATTTGCGCAACGGCTGGAATCCGTGGCGGAGACCGGTCACGACGTCGAAGTTTCGGGAGCCGGCTGAATGGCGCAGATCTACTCCTATGACGGCGTGATCCCCGTCATCGATCCCGCAGCCTTCGTGCATCCGGCCGCAACCGTCATCGGCGATGTCATCATCGGTCCCGCCTGCTATGTAGGGCCGGGCGCCGTACTGCGCGGCGAGGCCGGGCACATCGGCCATGGCGCGGTGCTGCATGGCTGCCGCATCGGACCCAACGCGATGGTCGGCATGAATGCCGTCATCATGGACGAAGCCGTCATCGGCGAGAACGCCATTGTCGCCGCCATGGCCTTCGTCAAGGCCGGCGCCGAAATCCCGGCCAACAGTCTCGCCGTTGGTTCGCCGGCGCGTGTCGTGCGGGAACTGACGCCGGATGAGATCGCCTGGAAGCGGCAGGGCACTGCTATCTACCAGCGCCTGGCGCTGGAAGCGAAGGAAAAGCTGGTCGCCGTCGAGCCGCTGACCGCGCCGGAGCCGGATCGCCGCCGCATCCGCGCGCCTGAGTATGATCCGCTTATCCTCGAGAGAATGAAGTTCGGCGACTGAGGCGTGGAGCTAGCGGACGGCCTTGACGCCTTCGAGGATGAGGGTGGTGGCGATATCGGCATATTCGTCGCGGGTGATCGGGCCATTGGGCCTGAACCACATATAGACCCAGTTCATCATGCCAAAGAGCGACATGGTGACCGGCATCAGCAACGGCCTGTTCTTGTTGAGATCCGGGTTGAGGTCCTCGATGACGCTCGAAAAGCGCCTGACGATCCGCCGTTCGATCGTCCGCAGTTCCGCAAGCTGCTCCGGCGATAGGGCATGGGTGCCGTTCAGCTGCACCTGATGCTCGTTGTCGGCGCCTTCGTAGTTTTCCAGCACGGCTTTGACGAGCAGACGCAGCCGTTCCTGCGGCGTCACATCGGTGCGGTCCGCCGCGTCGATCGCGTTTTCCAGCTCCGTCAGGTGGGTCTGGACGATATCGAAGATCAATGCATCCTTGCCGGGGTAATAGTGGTAGAGCAGGGCCTTCGAGACATTGCCGTGCGAGGCGATCATGGACATGGAAGCTTTCTCCATGCCGACCTCGGCGAAAACAGCCGCGGCGCTAGCAAGGATACCACGCTGCTTTTCCTCGAAATCAACTGCGCGCGTGCGTGCCATGTTGTCCTGCTTTGCCCATTCCCCGTCGGTCGTGGTCGCTTCGTGCGGCCGGTCTTCCTATATACAGTCAAATCCTTGCCAGGCTATCCCGCTGGATGCCCAATCATTCCTTGGGTCGATTGTCGACGACGCGCTTCGCCTTGCCTTCCGAGCGCGCGACGCCGCCCGGCGGATGCACGGTGATCTTCGTCGTTACGCCGACCACGCTCTTGATATGATGGACAAGCTCCTTGGCCGAAACGTCCCGTGCGGTTTCATCCGCCGCCTCCAGCGTGCATTCCACATGGACGGTCATATTGTCCATGCGGCCGGAGCGCGTCAGTTCGATTTGAAAGTGCGGCGCAAGCCCGCGGCATTTGAGGATCTGCTCCTCGATCTGTGTCGGAAAGATGTTGACGCCGCGCAGGATCATCATGTCGTCGGAGCGGCCGGTCACCTTCTCCATGCGGCGCATGGCGCGGGCGGTTCCCGGCAGCAGCCGAGTCAGGTCGCGCGTGCGATAGCGGATGATCGGCAGGCCTTCCTTGGTCAGCGTGGTGAAGACCAGTTCGCCGATCTCGCCGTCGGGCAACACCTCACCGGTGACGGGGTCGATGATCTCCGGATAGAAATGGTCTTCCCAGATATGCAGCCCGTCTTTGCTCTCGACGCATTCGTTGGCGACGCCCGGTCCCATGACCTCCGAGAGGCCGTAAATGTCGACGGCGTGCATGTCGAAGGCGTGCTCGATTTCCTCGCGCATGGCATTCGTCCATGGCTCGGCCCCGAAAATGCCGACAGCGAGCGAGCTCTCGCGCGGGTCGAGGCCCTGGCGGCGGAATTCGTCGAGGATCGAGAGCATGTAGGAGGGTGTGACCATGATGATGCGCGGCTTGAAATCCTGCATCAGCGTGACCTGACGTTCCGTCATGCCGCCGGAAATCGGCACGACCGTGCAGCCGAGCTTTTCTGCGCCGTAATGCGCGCCGAGGCCGCCTGTGAAAAGGCCGTAGCCATAAGCGATATGAACCAGATCGCCCGCCCGTCCGCCGGAGGCGCGGATACAGCGGGCGACGAGGCTCGCCCAGGTGTCTATGTCTTTTGCGGTGTAACCGACGACGGTCGGCTTGCCAGTCGTGCCCGACGAAGCGTGGATGCGCGAGAGCTTTTCGCGCGGCACGGCGAACATGCCGAAAGGATAGGTATCGCGAAGATCCTTCTTCGTGGTGAAGGGAAACTTGGCGAGATCCGACAGCGTCTTCAAGTCGGAGGGATGCACGCCGGCTTCGTCAAAGCGCTTGTTATAGAAAGGAGAATTCTCGTAGGCATGAGTGAGCGACCATTTCATGCGCTCAAGCTGCAATGCGGAAATCTCGTCGCGCGAGGCTGTCTCGATCGCCTCAAGCTCGCCGGCGCGCGGGGAAAGGTTTTCCATGAATGTCTCCTCCAGAAATGCTAGACGCCGCTGACATGAGCCTTATTCCGGCAAAAGCATGCCCTTGACCGTTCGCGAGTGGCCGCGGAATTCCGCGATCTGCTCGCCCTCCTGATTGGTAATCGCGATGTCGTAGATGCCGCCACGGCCGCGTCGCGACACCTCCCGCGCCGTCGCCGTCAGCCGATCGCCCGCAAAGACCGGTGCGATAAAGGTCACCGAACAGTGCTGGGCGACGGTGCGCTGGTTGTAGCTATTGCAGGCGAATGCGAAGGCGGAGTCGGCGAGTGTGAAGATGTAGCCGCCATGGCAGGTGCCGTGACCGTTTGTCATTGCCTCGGTAATCACCATCGAAAGGGTCGCCTCGCCGGGTGACACGGCTTTCAGTTCCATGCCGAGGTGACGGCTGGCGTTGTCTTCGTCCCACATGGATTTTGCGCAGGCTTCGGCGAGCGCTTGTGGCGAAAGGTTATTGCTGATGCTCATCGTCCCTTGAACTCCGGCTTGCGCTTTTCGAGGAAGGCGGTGACGCCTTCGGCATAGTCGGCGCTGCTGCCGGCTTCGCGCTGCAGGTCGCGTTCAAGATCGAGCTGCTCGTCGAGCGAATTCGTCGCCGCCGCCTGAATGGCGCGCTTCGTCAGGCCGAGCCCCTTCGTCGGTCCGGCAGCGAGCCGTGTGGCGAGCGCTGCTGCCTCGTCCATCAGCTTGTCATCGTCCACCGCGCGCCAGATGAGCCCCCAACTTGCTGCCGTCTCGGCATCCAGGGGCTCCGCGGTCAATGCCAGCGCCTTGGCGCGGGCTTCTCCGATAAGTCTCGGCAGGTTCCAGGTGCCGCCGGAATCCGGCACGAGGCCGATTTTAGCGAAGGCCTGGATGAAACGGGCCGAGCGGGCCGCAAGGGTGATGTCGCAGGCAAAAGCGATGTTGGCGCCGGCGCCGGCGGCCACGCCATTGACGGCGCAGATGACAGGCTTTTCCAGGCTGCGGATGAGGCGCAGCAGTGGATTGTAGAATGTCTCGATCGTATGGCCGAGATCCGCCGTACCCTTGCGCGGGTCGCGATCGCCAAGGTCCTGGCCGGCCGAAAAGCCGCGGCCGGCGCCGGTGAGAAGGACGGCGCGGACATCGGCATCCTTATGGGCACGCTCGAAACCGGCGCGCAAAGCGAGGTGCATTTCCTCGTTGAAGGAGTTGAGTTTGTCGGGTCGATTGAGCGTGAGGCTCAAGACGCCGTCGGCCAGTGCCGACAGAATGGTGTCGGATTCGGACATGTTTCCTCCCTGTCGCCCTTCCAGGAGCAACGATAAAAGCCTTGCATAAACCGACCGGTCAGTCAATTATAAAACAAAGATCGGGAGGAAGATCATGACCGTCGCCATTAGCCACGAGGGCGCAATCGCTATTGTCACCGTCGATAATCCGCCGGTCAATGCGCTTTCGCAAGCCCTGCGTCAGGCGTTGATGGAGGCGGTCTCCGTCATCGATGCGGATGAGAGTGTAACCGCTGCCGTTCTTATCTGTGCCGGCCGCACTTTTATTGCCGGCGCGGATGTCAGTGAATTCGACAAACCTGCGGCGCCTCCGCACCTTCCCGATGTTGTCGCGAGTATCGAGGCTGCGAAGAAGCCGTGGGTGGCTGCGATCCATGGCAGCGCGCTCGGTGGCGGTCTCGAAGTCGCGCTCGGTTGCGCCTATCGCATCGCTGCCGTGTCGGCAAATCTCGGTCTGCCGGAGGTGAAGCTCGGCATCACCCCCGGTGCCGGCGGCACGGTTCGTCTGCCGCGGCTGATCGGTATTTCCGAGGCGGTCGATCTGGTGACAACGGGCAGTCCGGTCGATGCGCGAAAGGCAGAGGCGCTCAGGCTTGTCGATGCCGTTGTCGGGGGCGATCTGCTAGAGAATGCCGTGGCCGTCGCACGCGATGCCGCCAACAGGCCCAGGCCACAGCCAATTTGCGAGCGCAGCCTTCCGGCGGTCGATGCCGGTTTCTGGGAGCGCGCGGAAAAGAGTGTCGCGGCCAAGGCGAAACGCGAGATTGCCCCCCTTCGCGCGCTCGCTTGCATCCGCCGCGCTAGTGAGGAGGATTTTGCGACCGCGACGGCCTTCGAGCGTGAGACCTTTCTGGAGCTTCGCGGCTCTGCTCAAGCTGCTGCGTTGCGTCACGTCTTCCTTTCGGAGCGGGCTGCGGCCCGTCCACCGGAGCTTGGCGGTGTAACCCCGCGCGATGTCCGTTGCGCTGCAGTCGTTGGTGGTGGAACGATGGGGGCGGGCATCGCAGCCGCTCTCAGGGACGCCGGTCTGCCGGTCATTCTCGTCGAGCGTGATGAGGCGGCCGTCGAGCGGGGACTTGTCAATATCAGCCGGATTTTCGATGGCTTCGTAAAGCGGGGTCGTATCTTACCCGAGGTCGCGGCGGAGCGGATGGCCGGTGTAACCGGCACCGACGACTATGGCGTGCTCGCCGATGCGGATCTCGTCATCGAGGCGGTTTTCGAAGATCTCGCCGTCAAGCGTGCCGTCTTCTCCAGGTTGGAGATGGTCTGCCGCGCAGATGCGGTGCTGGCGACGAATACGTCCTATCTCGATCCGGAGGAGATCGGCGAGGGACTTGCGCAGCCGGAACGCTTCCTGGGGCTGCATTTCTTCAGTCCCGCTCACGTCATGAAGCTTCTGGAGATCGTGCCGACAGGAAAGACGACGGCGGGTGTGTTGGCGACGGGTTTTGCACTTGCCCGCCTATTGGGGAAAATTCCCGTCCGCGCCGGCATTTGCGACGGCTTCATCGGCAATCGGATCCTGAAGGTGACGCGGGCACAGGCGGAGCGGCTGCTGCTTTCGGGCGCCACGCCAACTGTCGTCGATGCAGCCATGCGGGCCTTCGGCCTGCCGATGGGACCTTTCGAGGCGCAGGATCTCGGCGGACTCGATATCGCGGCCTTCCAGCGCAAGGCAGCCCACGAACGCGGCGAGGTGCCATTTGCTCCCGTCGCCGACCGTCTCTGCGCCATGGGGCGTTTCGGCCAGAAATCCGGCGGCGGCTGGTACGACTATCGACACGGCGAGCGGGCGCCGCAGCCGTCCGAGATCGTCGGCGCCACCATCGTCGAGGAGGCCGCCGGATGGCGGCAAGAGACCTGGGACGAGGTGTCGATTGCCGATGCCATCATCCTGCCCATGGTGAACGAGGCGGCGCTGATCCTCGAAGAGGGAATGGCGGTCCGTGCCGCCGACATCGATCTCGTCAAGATCCATGGCTACGGCTTTCCGCGCTGGCGTGGCGGTCCGATGCACTATGCGCAAGAGCGCGGCCTTGCCGAAGTCGTCGGCGTCCTGGATCGGCTTTCGGCGTCGGGTCTTGCGGAGCAGCCATGTGCAGCTCTGCGTCGTGCGGCGGAAGATGGCGGCTTCAGGTCGCTCGAGGGGCGATAGTCAGCCGACTTCTGCAATCCTTTATGCGTTCGTCATCACGTGTCCGGAAAGCGATGACGTTTTTGCTTTGCTCCGTGTCCTCCGATTCTAATGGGCGCACGAGGCCGTGCAATCTGGCGGAATCGATATATTGAAGCCTGGCTCCAAGGTGCTTTCTTAAGGCAAAATTTGGAGAGGCTAATGTTACAGATATTGACCCGTCGAGACCGCACTGCGGCGTCCTCGTATTTCGCTCAGATGTTCCACGCTCGTGCGCTTGTCTTTCGAGACCGGATGGGATGGGACGTCAATGTCGAAGGCGGTTTGGAAATCGATCGCTTCGACGACGAGCATGATCCCATCTATTTGGCCGTAAAGGAAGATGGCGATGAGCTAACCGGCTCGTTGCGGCTGCTGCCAACGACGAGCGAGACGATGCTTTCGAGCGAATTCCGGCATTTTTTCAACGAGGATCTCGATATCTGCAGCCCCTCGATCTGGGAATGCACCCGGTTTTGCGTGCATCCTCCGACCAAGGCCGGACGCGCCTCGTCGCAAACTGCTGCCGTCGAGCTTCTTTCCGGCCTTTGCCGTCTGAGCCTGAAGTCGGGCATCGAGCACATCATGGGCGTTTATGATGCGTCGATGGTCGGGGTCTATCGAAAGATCGGATGGTCGCCGACGCCGCTCGCCCGCTCGCGTCCGGAGATCGGCAATCTCTATGTGGGTCTGTGGGAGGTGAGCGAGGAAGCCGACCAGCGGCTCGAGCAGCGGCTGAGGACGATGCAAGGCCGGGACGACAAGACCCCGACCTTGCAATTCGCGTCTTCGTCGCCGGGCAATATCCAGTTCAGCTTTTGATGAGCTCGAGCGAGATTGCTTTCGCGATGGCCTGGTTCGTGGTGCTGACATGAAGTTTGCGGCGGCTGGAGCCGAGATAAAGGCGCACGGCGCTTTCGGAAATCCCGAGAATGGACGTGATCTGCTTTGGAAGCAGGCCGCGCGCCAACAGCTCAAGGCATTCGGTTTCCCGTTTCGAAAGCCTGCGTCCGATACTTTGCTCCCGCAGGCCGGAAACGATCAGCGACTGTTCGTGAAGATAATAGGCGATCACCTGCAGATCGCCTATTATGTTGTTTCGCAGTTGTTCCCAGTCTCCGCTCTTCAGATTCGAAGTAACGGTAAACAGCGATCGTTCGCCATGCGGTCCTCGAACCACCAGCGTCAAACCATAGCGACCGACGTCAAAGGTTTCGGCTTCGCGGAAGAAGGAGACGCTTTGTGGAGACTGCAAATCGAGGGACGACCAGTCGAAAGGCAGGAAGCCGTTGCGTCCGGCTTGTACAACGGGATCGATCGCGAAGTAGTCGTGAGCGATATATGTCTCCACCCATTCCGGCGGGTAGGTCAGCAGCAATAGCGGATTTCGCTGCGACAGCGCAGCGATCTGCGTCACGTGAAAAACTGCGTTTGCCAGACCGTACAAGGAGCAGAACTTGAACAAAAACTGACGCAATTCATCGACGTTGTTTGCCTGAGCTATCTCAGACAAGCAATGAGATTGGCGTGATCCTGTCAACATAGACTCACCGTAGAATCCGAGATGAAAGCGATGCTCGAGCTATGGGCAGCATGTTTGGGAGCTCTTCTGAACCCGAAGATTGCTCCCTGGGCGCTGCAGTCGCACGCACAGCTATTCAGAAGCCAATTTTTCGAGGGCATGATTGGCTTTCTAAAATTGTCGAAAACATAGTCATTGCCAATCATACTGGGGTTGTGTTGATTCATCTTTGAATACACGCAGAGGATATAGGCTCGCTAGCCCTCGCTGTATGTCCATATGCGGCATAAGTAGGCCGTTCGATCGACCAGGTGGGGGCCGGATGCCAGCTCGAAGATCGGGTTGGATAAGAGGCAGCCTGACAATATTCGATACGTTACCCAAGGTCTTTACAAATGACCGACGGTCAGTCATAGATATGCCTTGTTATTGTCGAAGGTTGGAGAGATCCGCATGGTCGCTCGTAATGATGGAGCGGTAACGGCCGCGCGAGACGGCCTCCATTGCTGTCTTGTCGCATCGAAGGATACCCAATCATGATCCGTCACGATCTCACTCATTGGCCGTTGGTTCTGTCTGCCGCCCACGGCGTTATGTCGCTCGATGAGCAGCTTGCCTTCTTCTCGGATTGGGACGGCTGGCTCGATCGCGGCGAGTCCTTTTCGACATTGCGTGTCTTCACGGATGCCGAGGCGCTTAAGCGGCCGGAGGGCGGCGCGAAGGAGGCAAAGGTCTGGCTTCAGGCCAACGGCGAGCGGATCAGGCAGCTCGTCATCGGCATGGCGACCGTGGTGCCGCCGGAGGCTCTGGAGGATATGAGCCGCATGAATGCCGAAAAGCTGTTCGGGGTTCCCGCGCAGATGTTCGACGATGTCAACGAGGCGGCGATGTGGCTTGCCTCCCTTGAGGCGACGCAAGGAAGGCCGCTCGATGTCGGGAGGGCGCTGCGAGGCTTGACGGCTTTGCGCCGGCAGTCATGACCATGCCTCTGCCCGCACTGCCGGAGGGGGATGAGACGCATTGGCCGCTGGCAATATTGGTTGCCGAAAAGCTGCTCGACGCGGACGGTATACGCGCAGGCCTGGATACGGTCGAGCGTTGGCTGAAGCGCGAGCAGCCCTTTGCGCTTCTCCTGATTGCCGGTTGCGAATTCGTGGCTCCGAGCGATGCGGCGACACTCCCGATTATTATGCAACGGATCGGTCTTGCGCGCGAGGCGCTTTGCCGCTCGCTTCTCGGGATTGCCGTCGTTGCCCCCGCATCGGCCGTCGACGCCGCAAGACGAAGTCTTGCTCGTCTTCCGCTCGATATGCCGCTAGAAGTCTTTGAGAAGGGGTCGCTGGCGGTTAGGTGGTTGTGCGCATCCGCCCTCTCGCCGGCGGGTCTCGTCATCGACAGTCTATGAACAGCGAGGAGAGCCCGTGACCGTTACAGACCGCCCGCGCCCGCGCACCAAACCGCCGGAAGTCCGCCGTGAGGAATTGATGGACGCCGCCCAACAGCTGTTTCTGGAAAAGGGTTTTGCCACGACCAGTGTCGCGGAGATCGTCGATGCTGCGGACGTCGCCAAGGGTACCTTCTACCTCTATTTTCAGACCAAGGATGATGTCCTCGCTGCCTTGCAGGCGCGTTTCGTCAAGCGCTTTTGCGAGAGGATCGACGCTGCGGCGAAGGCCGCGGCTGCTGACGATTGGATGCAACGGCTTGACGTCTGCATGCGCGCCTGCGTGATTGGCTATCTCGACGAAGTTGCGCTCCACGATCTGGTATTTCATCAGTTCCAGCCGACGAAGCGAGATATGAAACGCGCCAATCCCCTTGTCAGCCGCCTAACCGCATTCCTGCTTGAGGGCCAGGCCGCCGGCGCATTCTCCTTCGTCGATGCCCGCCTCACTGCCGTTATGCTGTTCAATGCGATGCACAGCGCCGTGGATGACCGTCTGGCCGAAGGGCTTGAGGTCGATCGGCCCAAGCTCGTCGCAGCCGTCACCGATTTCTGTCGACGCGCCGTCAGCCCGTAAGCCACAAGAGCCGGCGGCGTTTGAACTCTTCCTGAGGTCAAGAAGACGGAGCGGCAGGGCCTCTCCGTCTTTTGCGCTAAGCGCTTGCCGGCAACCGAGCAGCTTTTTGGTTGGTGTTGATCGCGCCAACGAAAAGTTCTGCAAGTCGAAGCAACAAGCCACCTTTGCCACTGGGGCCGATGTGATCCGCCTGCTTCAGGAAAAGCACTCGATCTTGGGGGACGTGGACAATCAGCGGTTTTCCCCGATTGATCTTGACGAAATCTGGTTCAATGGCAAGTGACGGTGATTTCTCGCTGTTTTCCTTGTTCAGAATCTAGGATCGACAAACCCAACGCGCACTTCCGACTGACTAAAGCGTGACCGTAACGCCCGATAACGCAACGCGTGGCAGTTTAAGATTGTTGGACGCCGCTGCGGACTACATTGCCATCATTATTATAAAACACGATAGCTTGGGCTTGGCAAAAGTCTCTGCTTGCCACCAAACCAGACCAACCTTGTGGGCATGTCATCGAACCAAGGGTAGTCAACTAAGTCCGGCCAATCCGGATGGGGTCTATTGCGATATGGCGTCTCGTAATTTGTCTTGAACCACCGATTGAGGACCGTGACAGGTCGCTCAGGAGGCTTTCTAGTCTTCTTTTCGTTCAAGGGGAGCTTAAGAAAATGCGCGTGGAGCCATTCGGCGTAATCGAGAGTTGCTTGCGTCATTTTCAGTTTCTTGCCGGAAGGCTCGGCGCTCGACGGCTGGCCAAGCCAAATTTGTCGACTATCTGTGACTTCGCTGAGCTTGTGGTGAGAATTCACCAAGCGAGTATGCACGGTCCCGCCAATACCAATGTATTGCAATTGTACTGACCGTTGGCTTTTAACCCGGCCGGTGCACATATACAGCCCTGAGCCCAATTCTTCCTTCGCGCTCTGCCGTGCGTCGTCAAGCGACTTAAATGGACCAAACCAGTGAATGGCAATCATTAAATGCTTGGGCATTTTTCGTTTGAAGCTCTCTCTGAGATCACGATGGCTCTCTCACAAGTTTGGCGAATGCCAGTTAAAATGCTTCAAATCAATCGCTTACAAGTTGTCCGATTTTCTCTCTTAGGAGAACAACCGTCGCATTCGGTTACCGTCGGATTAAAACACTAGATGGAGCCGATGGATCTTTTTCTCTGTGACAGCTCTTGCATTGGAAATTGAAACCGCAAGAACCTTATGCACTCGCGAGTACCATGCCAGCCGGGCTAGGAGGTTGAAGGTGTCCAGAATTTTGGAGATTGAGCGCCTTATTCTGCAGCCCGTATCTGCCTTCCAGAAATATACTAGCGCTTTAAGGCTTTAACAACCCTCGCGTTTAATTCGCGGTTAGTCGTTCCTTGTTATCCAAGAAGCCATAGAGACCCCATCGTGAGCAGGTTACACATGGCATCGCGTAAAGCGGACAGCTTTTTTGGTTCTGTTATACTCGCGGGAATTGCAGTCGTCACACTAGGAAGTGCTATGTGGGAAGGGGCCAAAGCGCATCCTGTTTTCGTTTTTGTCGCAATTTGCATCATAGGATTCGGGTTTGTTGCGGTTTTCGCGCTGGTAAAGTGGGCAAAAGGAAATGCTGCAAGAGTAGCCACGGCAAAGTGCCTGGAACTCGCTAGGGAGCATCAGAGAGCTCTTCTTGCCAAGAAGCGCCAAAACCTTCTTGTCGGAGACTATGGTGAAGTCCAGAGAGCTGGGTTCGATCGGGAGCTGGATTACTTTCTCGCAACCGTGGTTTTGCCCCAAATTCAGCCTCAACTGGCCCTACTCGGAGACCCACACTTAATTGGCCCGTCTCGGATTGTGTTGCGAGATCTTATAGAGAGGGAGGTTTGTGAGTTCGAACGAGTATCAGGGCATAAACTAACCGCTGACCTTCCTATAGATCCGCTTGAGTTTGAACTTTGGTGCACGGAAAAATTGAAGTCCAAAGGCTGGAAGGCCCGTATCACAAAGGCTTCAGGCGACCAAGGCGCTGATATAATTGCTTCGTGGAAGGGTGCGGAATTGGTGGCTCAATGCAAGCTTTATTCAAAACCAGTCGGCAATAAAGCGGTGCAAGAGGTTGCGGCTGCACGGCTACACTATTCAGCCGAATTCGCCGCCGTGATATCCACGTCCGGTTACACTAGGTGACCGACTCATAAGATCGTATCCAAATCCGAATTGATGCGAGCTGAACGGCTGCGAGGAAATTGTCGTCGCGTTTGTCGTATCGCGTTGCGACGGCACGGAAGTGTTTGAGTTTGTTGAAGAACCGCTCGACGGCATTGCGTTGTTTGTAGAGCCATGGGCTGAAGGTGGGGATGTTGACGCGGTTTGGCATGGGGCGGATGCAGCCCCACGCTCCTCGTGCTTTGAGGCCTTGGCGTAAGCTGTCGCTGTCGTAGGCGCGATCCGCCAGGAGAATGTTTCCAGTCTGAACCGTCGCAAACATAT
>JUHI01000021.1 GCA_000799755.1 Martinezella tropici | reverse complement strand
CGGCGACATGCTCTCGCGTCTGGTGCCCGATATCCGCAAGACCGCCGAACTGGTCGCCGAGATCTCGGCCGCATGCCGCGAGCAGGACATCGGCGCATCGCAGATCAACGAGGCGATCCAGCAGCTCGACAAGGTGACGCAGCAAAATGCCGGCGCATCCGAGGAAATGTCGGCGACCTCCGAGGAACTCGCCGCCCAGGCCGAGGAACTGCAGGCCTCCATCGCCTTCTTCCGCGTCGAGCAGGCCAATGCCCGCAAGGCTCAGGCCGTCCACGCCCCGGTGCATCATGCCGCAAGCCTGGCCAAGCCGAAGCCTGCCGCTAAGGCACCAGCTGCCAGAGCCCCTGCGACACGCGCCGACAACAGCGTCGCCGCCCAGCAAGCTCGCCTCAAGGGCTTCACCCTCGACATGTCAATGGGCGGACCCGATGCCGACGACAACGACTTCAGGGAGAGCGCATAAATGGCTGCAACCAGCACCGAAGCTCAATATGTGACGTTCGGCCTCGGCGATGAAAGCTTCGCCGTGCCTGTCGAGGTGGTCCGGGAAATCCTGGACCATCAGGACGCCTTCCGCATTCCGCATGGACCTGACTATCTGCTCGGCCTCCGGGACGTGCGCGGTCAGGGCGTGCCGGTTATCGACCTGCGCCTGCGTCTGGGCATGTCGGCCACCACGAAGACGCCGCACACGCGCATCCTCGTGATCGACATCCCGATCACGGACAAGGCCCTAACGCTCGGCCTGGTCGCCGATCGCGTCTTCGAGGTGACGTCCTTCAAGCATCAGTCGATCGAAAGCGCCCCCGATATCGGGGTGCGCTGGCCGTCCGAATACATTGCCGGCGTCGTGCGCCGCGACGGTGGGTTCGTTGTCATCATCGATCTCGCGAAGCTTTTCTCATCGACCGACAAGGTGTCGCTGATGGGAGTAGGCACCGGCCATAGGGCCCCCGAGTTCGCCGCTGTTTGAGTGAGATCGTCGCGTGGCAATGCAGGATTTGAGAGAATACGGTGACAAGGGGTTGAGCCGGCGGAATTTCGACCAGCTTGCCCGTTACATCTACGACTACAGCGGCATCAAGATGCCTCCGGGCAAGCGCACGATGCTGGAGGGGCGGTTGCGGCGCCGGTTGCGAGCAACCGGGATCGGCGACCTCGACGACTATTGCGACTATCTTTTCAAGCGCGGCGGCATCGACCGCGAGGCGATCCATCTGATCGATGCCGTGACGACGAACAAGACGGACTTCTTCCGGGAACCGAAGCATTTCGAGCACATGGAGAATGCCGCCCTGCCCGAACTTCTGGCGGCAGGCCATGGCCGCCTCAGAATCTGGAGCGCTGCCTGCTCCACCGGCGCGGAACCCTATACGATCGCAATGGTCATGGAAGACTATCGCGACGCCCACGGTGCCCCGGAATACAGCATTCTCGCCACGGACCTTTCAACTGACGTCCTCAGGGCGGCGCGCAGGGGCGTCTACCCCTCATCGATGATCGACCCGGTCGACCGACAAAGGCGGCTTCGCTATGTCATGGAGGCGCGCGATCCGGAACGAGGCGAAGTCCGGATTCACCCCAGGCTGCGCTCACGGATCGGCTTCGGCCGTCTCAATCTCATGGATCGCGCCTATGAAATCGGCGATAAGGTTCATATCGTCTTCTGCCGCAACGTGCTCATCTATTTCGACAAGCCGACGCAGGAAAAGGTCCTCTCGAGGCTTTGCGACAAGCTGGTGACGGGGGGCTTCCTCTATGTCGGCCACTCCGAGACGATCAGCGGGCTCAACCTGCCGGTCAAGCAGGTCGCCAATACGGTTTTCAGAAGGGTCTGACACCCATGGCCAAGAAGATCCGTGTGCTCATCGTCGACGATTCCGCCAGCGTCCGTCAGGTCATGACGCAAGTGCTGTCGGCAGATCCGGAGATCGAGGTCATGGGCGTCGCCTCCGACCCCTTCATGGCTGCGAAGAAGATCCAGGAAGAGATACCGGACGTCATTACGCTCGATGTCGAAATGCCGCGGATGGACGGTATCACCTTCCTGCGCAAGCTGATGGCGCAGCGGCCGATCCCGGTCGTCATGTGCTCGTCGCTGACCGAGGCCGGCTCGGAAACCTTAATGCAGGCGCTGGAGGCTGGCGCGGTCGACATCATTCTGAAACCGAAGATCGCGGCCGCCGATCATCTTGCCGAAACGGCTGCGATGATCCGCGAAACGGTCAAAGGTGCGGCAGCGGCACGGCTCGGCAGCACGCGCCGGCGTATCGTCGCGACAGCCGAACCCTCGGCCAAGCTGACGGCAGATGCCGTTTTGCCGCCGCCGAGCGGCAGGGCAATGGCCAAGACCACTGAAATGATCGTTTGCGTCGGGGCCTCGACGGGCGGCACGGAGGCGCTACGCGAACTGCTCATGGCGCTCCCGGCCAACACGCCCGGCATGGTCATCGTGCAGCATATGCCGGAAAAGTTCACCGCCGCCTTCGCCAAGCGCCTGAACAGTCTTTGCGAGGTCGAGGTCAAGGAAGCGGAGCACGGCGATGCGGTTCTGCGCGGTCATGTGCTGATTGCACCCGGCGGCAAGCACATGCTGCTGGAACGTCAGGGCGCGCGTTATGTCGTCGCGATCAAGGACGGCCCCCTCGTCTCCCGGCATCGACCCTCCGTCGACGTGCTCTTCCGCTCGGCTGCGCGCTCGGCGGCTGGCAACGCCATGGGCGTCATCATGACCGGCATGGGTGATGATGGCGCGCGCGGCATGAAGGAAATGCACGACGCCGGCGCCTTCACCGTGGCGCAGGACGAAGAGACATCCGTTGTCTTCGGCATGCCCAAGGAAGCGATCGCCCACGGCGGCGTCGACAGGACGGTCGGCCTGGATCAGATCGCCCGCGAAATCCTGGCGGCCGACAAGCGGCATTGATGATTTGAAGTCATAACGTCGCCGTTGCGGCGTGAAGCTCCAGATTTGGAGGCCTATCTCAAGGATTGCTCCATGTATAGAGATCGCTCAATCAGCCCCATTCTACGATAAAAAGCCTGGGCCGCTTCATTGGAAAATGACACATTCAGACTTAGGTAGTCGACTTCCTTTTCGGCAAGCCAATGTCGCATGTGCTCGAAAAGCGCGGTACCGAAGCCTTGGCGACGCTCGATCTCATCGACGCCGAACGCCATAATAAACGCCATCTTCTTGTAGCGGGATCGCGGATGTCCGGATAAGTCGACCAGTTGAATGGCATTCAATCCAACGACACCCCCGCCCTTCTGAAGCACGAACGTGGTGCAGTCTTGAATGATGACGAGCATCTCCTCGTCGCTGGTGTCGGCTCCATAGTCAATATTGTTCGAAGAGGATGCTATTTGACGGAGAAGCCTTAGTAGCACCGGCGTATCTTCAGCTGCTGCCTCGCGAATAAGCATTTTTCTCCACCGCACGAACCGCCTTCATAGTTCGGGACACATTCAATGGATGTGGTGTGCCGACGCCGCCGATCCAACTTCGACATGATGGCTGAAAGCGTGACACTCGATGAACGCTTCGCTTAAAAGAGTTTGTTAACCATAAATGCGTAACCATTTCCGCAAGCCATGACAGCTCCTCGCCTCACCCTATTGCGTTGTCCATCCGATCAGCCCAGGGAGTTCCCATGGCCGTTTTGACCTTTGCCAACACCAAGGGCGGTGCCGGCAAGACCACTGCCGTCGTCATCGTCGCCTGTGAACTCGCGCGAATGGGATTCTCGGTGGCCATCCTCGACGCCGACCCGCAATTGTGGATCTCCAAATGGCATGAGCGGTTGGCCGAGAGGGCGCCCGCATCGCTTTCAGTCGTTCCCTATGTCACGGCTGCCAATCTCGGCCAGCATGCGCGTAAACTACGCGGCGAGGTCGATTTCCTTCTGATCGACCTGCCCGGCGCCCGCAGTCCGCTGCTTGCACAGGCGCTCGGCTATTCTAACTATGTGCTGATCCCTGTGCAGGGCTCGGCCATGGATGCGGAAGGCGCAACCAACGTCATCGAGCTCCTGCAATATCTCGAAGATCGGGCCGATATCCGCATCCCGCATTCGGTGGTTCTAACCCGCGTCAATCCGATGGTGACCACGCGGGCATTGCAATCGGTGAAGGAATTGCTCTCCAGCCGGCGCGTCCATGTGATGTCCACGCCCATCATCGAGCGCGCGGCATATCGCGAGGTTTTCGGCTACGGCCAGACCCTTTATTCGATCGATCCCGGAACGGTCAGCAATCTCGACAAGGCACAACAAAATGCCCAGGCGCTGGCGCAGGAAGTTCTGCGCCGCATTCTGCCCTATAGCGGCCGTGTCGGCGAGCAGCTCAAAGCCGAAGGTTTCAGGCTTTCCGCCTGACGAACCCTGCCAGAAGGTCATGCTAGTCGCTACCGGCATCGATGTTCGTAGCTGAAATTTATGTGAGAAATATTTTTCATTGACGGATAAAGATGGCCTGCCTAGGCTTCCTCACGGGCGGGATTCTCCAAGGGCCGCCGGCGGGGAGGACATCTTGGAACAGAAGCTTGAAGGCAAGGTCGCGCTCGTCACAGGCGCAAGTTCCGGCATCGGGCGCGCGATTGCATTGGCGCTTGGTGAGAGGGGTGCGAAGCTCGCGCTCGTTGGCCGTTCCGCTGAAAGGTTGCAAGCCGTGGCCGACAAGTCCGGCGACGGCGCGCTGGTACTGCCGACGGATCTCACGGAACCGGGCGCCGTCAAAAATGTCGTCGATGCAACGATCGAGCGCTTCGGCCGGATAGACATTCTCCTGCCCAATGCAGGCCTCTATATTCCCGGCGATGTCGCCGAAGGCGATCCCGACACGTGGGACGAACTCATTTCGATCAACGTCAATTCGGTCTTTCGGCTCGCACGCGCCGCGCTGCCCGGCATGATTTCCCAAGGTGGTGGGCAGATCGTCGTAACCTCCTCGGTCGCAGGGCATCAGGCGATCCATTGGGAGCCGATCTATTCGGCGTCCAAGCACGCAATCCAGGCCTTCGTCCATGGGCTGCGGCGGCAGACGATGAAACACAATATCCGCGTCGGCTCGGTCGCACCCGGTGTCGTACTGAACGAGCTCTGGGGCTATACCGACCCTGCCGCCATCGATGCCAAGGTTGCGGCGCGAGAGGGCTTGAGGTCGGAAGATGTCGCCGATGCAGTGCTCTTCATGCTGACGCGGCCAGCCAACGTCACCATCCGCGATCTCGTGATCCTGCCGCAGACCCAGGATATCTGAGCCTTGGCCGAATTCGACTATATCATCGTCGGTGGAGGTGCGGCGGGCTGCGTGCTCGCCAATCGCCTGAGCGAGGACCCGGCTAACCGCGTCTGCCTCGTGGAAGCGGGTATGGATCGCAACGCGCGCAGGGCCATTGTGCGTATTCCGCTTGCCATGATCACCTTCATGGCCCCGGCGCTCGCCATTCTCGGCGGTCCGAAATTCATGTCCTGGTTCGAAACCGAACCGGAGCCCGGTCTGCAGGGCCGCTCCATCGCTCTTCCGCGCGGCCGGGGCACCGGCGGCTCGACCAATGTCAACGGCCAGATCTTTATTCGCGGCCAACGCGAGGATTTCGACCATTGGCACGACCTCGGCAATCCGGGCTGGGGTTACGACGACCTGCTGCCCTACTTCCGGAAGCTAGAGCGTTTCGAAATCCTGGCCGAGCCCGGCGCGGCCAAACATATCCGTTTCGGCGACATGCCGCTCGAAAGGCAGATCGACCCCGCCTACCACGGCTCAAGCGGACCGTTGAACATCGCGCCGCTACGCAGCGTCAATCCGATGGCGGAGGTGTTCCTGGAGGCGGCGCAGCAAGCCGGCCATCCCTTGAATGCCGATTTCAACGGCGCGCGGCAGAACGGCGTCGGTCTCTATACATTTACGCAGAAAAACGGCGAGCGCGTCACCGCGGAAGGTGCCTATCTCGATCCGGTACGGCATCGGCCGAACCTGACCGTGATGAGCGAAACCGAAGTCGCACGCGTCGTGTTCGACGGCCGGAAGGCGACCGGCATTGCGTTTCGGCGGCAAGGCCAGCATGGAACGCTTAATGGGCGCGAGGTCGTTCTTTCGGCAGGCTCGTTCGTATCGCCGCATCTGCTGATGCTATCGGGCATCGGCAATGCAAAGGACCTTGCACGCCATGGCATTCCTGTTATCGCGGATTTGCCCGGTGTCGGCGAAAACCTGCAGGATCACCTCGACGTCACAATCGAATACAGGGCGAAATCCATTGCCCCCTACGGGGTTTCCTGGCGAGCATTGCCGCGCAATGTCGGTCATGTGCTCAATTGGATTTTCAACAAGCGCGGGCTGTTTTCCTCAACAACGGGTGAAGGTGGTGGCTTCATCTCCACCGATCCGGAAAGCGACCGACCTGACATCCAGCTCTTCTTCTGTACCGGCCGGGCCAATACTCAGGCGGCATCAGGCTTTACCGGCCACGGCTTTCTGATGCATGTCTGCCAGTTGCGGCCCGGCAGCATCGGCCGCGTCGCCCTGAAGAGCGCCGATCCGCACGACAAGCCTTCGATCCTCTACAATTTCTTTCGCGGCGCCAGCACGATGGACGTACTGCGCAAAGGCGTCCGGCTCGCACGGCAAATCACCGCACAGACTCCTTTCGCACCGCATCTCGATGCCGAAATCGACCCTGGACCGGAGATCGAAAGCGACGGAGCGCTCGACGCCTTCATCCGCGAGCGCGTCGGCACCTTGTTTCATCCCGTCGGCACCTGCGCCATGGGGCGCGGCGAGCGTTCGGTCGTCGATCCCGTGACCATGCGCGTGCATGGCGTTGAGGGCCTGCGCGTCGTAGACGCCTCGATCATGCCGAGCATCGTTTCGGCCAACACGGTCGCAGCCACCTATTGTCTGGCTGAAAAGGCAGCCGATCTCATCCGTGCCGACGATAAGGCCGCTTCGACCTAGGAAGGCTTCTCCGTCCCGAAAGGCAAAGGTGCGGGCATTTATCCAGGCGCCGCGTCTTGACATGGACGGCATAGCCGCAAACATGGCGCAGCTTGTATTTGCCGATCGACTCAAACAGGTAGACCTGAAAGATGCGCTTCCCCCTCCTGCTCTCGCTGCTCGCTTCCCTTGTCCCCGCCGCCGCTGTTGCAGCCGGAACGCCTTGCACAGACCTTATCGAGAGCAGTGAGATCATCCAGCATGCGGACGGTTTCGCCATCTCCGACCTGCATGACGGCTGCGCGGTTACGAACGGCCTCTTCAAATCCGGCAGCAGAATGGGATGGACCTTTGAACGTGCCGAGTTCAAGGGAGACGGGCTCGCCGACTTCCTCAAGACCATGGCAAGCAAACCCGATCATCTGCCCAACTGGGGGCGGTTCTCCGTCGAGGGCGTGCGTTTCACGCCGATGCTCGACAGCGCCATGGCCAACTACATCACGACGGTCCAGCAATGGCCGATGGACATGTCCGGCTCTTTCCGTTTCGATCCGAAGGACGGTTATCTGGATATTCAGGAGCTGCAGCTCACCAATCTGCGCCTTGGCAAGGCGTCGTTTTCGGCCGAACTGAGCCTGCCGAAGAATGCCGGCATACCGGCGCTGACACAGGATGGAACGGTCAGCCTCACGCATCTGCGCTTCCGGCTCGATAACATGGGACTGTTCGAGGGGATGGCCATCCCCTCGCTCGCCGCATTCCTGCAGCAGATGAGCGGCTCGGATGATCCGGCGCAGGGCATCAACCAACTGCGAGACACCACGGTCACGGCACTCCAGGCCCTGCCCGACAGCCAGATCGATGCGGCATCGAAGAAGGCGCTGCTCCGCTTCGTGCAAGACCTGCCGCACCCCACAGGTTTCTTCGCGCTCGATCTTGCCTTCGACAAGCCGCTTAAGATCGGCACACTTGATTTCAACGGCGCGCAGCTGGCGCAAACCGCCCTGGCAAGCGCCAAGATCTCGGTCAGCTACAAGGCGCGCTGATATCGCGCAAGCAAGCATGGGTCAGATGGACTTCACCTCGCCGCCATCCATGCGCAAAGCCGAACCTGTCATCCAATGTGCGCCTGGCGAGACCAGGAAGGCCATCAGCTCCGCAATCTCCTCCGGTTCGCCATAGCGGGCGATCCCGGCTTCCCGCGGGAACTTGGCAGTTGCCTCCTCGACTGTCATGTCGTGCAAGGGCGCCCAATGTTCGACGTAGGATTGCCGCCGCCCGGTCATGACGGGGCCGGGCAAGACACTGTTGACCTGGACGTCATCGGCAATACCGCGATCGGAGAACGCCTTGGCCAAGGCGACAATTGCAGCGTTTATCGTGCCGACAGCCGCATAGGGCGCCTTGGGGAAAGCCGCCGAATTGCCGGACATCAGCACCACCGATCCTCGGCTCTCCTTCAATGCCGGCCAGGCGGTAATGGTGAGCCTGCGCGCACCATGTAGTTTCAGCGCCAAACCATCGTCCCATTGCTGATCCGTCATGTCGAAAAGGTCGATCTGCGGCACGGCACCCGCAATGTTCAGGAGCGCGTCGATGCGGCCGAAAGCCGACAGGCTTTCGTCGACGACCCGCTGCGCCGCCGGCGGTTCGCCGAGATCGGCGTCGATGACAAGCACTCTGCTGCCCGCCGCCTCCACCGCCTTGGCCGTCTCCTCCAGCTTGCCCCTGTTGCGGGCGACCAGCACCAGTGCATCAAAATCCCGTGCAAGGCGGATGGCGGTCGCACGTCCGATACCTTGGCTGGCACCGGTAACAATAGCCACTCTGTCCGACATGATATTCCTCCTTTTTCAAAAAATGCCGCTTGGAGAATGTTGCCCGGCCGCACCCGCCAATCGCCGACGCGGCCGGGCTCGACATCAACCGAGGAAAGCGCGGATTTCGTCCGCGATCTCAGCCGCATGGGTCTCCAGGGCAAAATGGCCGGTATCCAGGAACTTGACGATTGCTTCGGGAATATCCCTGCGATAGGCCTCTGCGCCCGGCGGCACGAAGAAGGGATCGTGCTTGCCCCATACCGCCAGCAATCGCGGCTTGTGGGTGCGGAAGTAATTCTGGAACGTCGGATAGAGCGCGACATTGCTCTTGTAGTCACCGAAGAGATCGAGCTGTATCGTCTCCGCTCCCGGCCGCGCCAGATAGAAACTGTCAAGCGAATAGCCGTCCGGAGAAACCTTGGAGACATCGGGAACGCCGTGCGTGTATTGCCACGCCGTTGCTTCGGGCGTGAATGCCGCCTTCAGCGCATTGCGGTTTTCCTCGGAAGGTTCGCGCCAGTAAGCCTGGATCGGGCTCCACTCGTCGCCCAGACCCTCTTCATAGGCATTACCATTCTGCGAGATGATGGCCGTGATCCGTTCGGGATGCTTCACCGCCAGCCGGAACCCTGTCGGCGCACCGTAGTCAAAGACATAAACGGCATAGCGATCGAAGCCGACAATTTCCGTGAAGCGGTCGATTGTCTCGGCGATGCTGTCAAAGCTGTTGCTACCCTTCGGCGCATCGGACTGACCGAAGCCGGGAAGATCGGGCGCGACGATGTGATAGCGGTCGGCAAGCAGCGGAATGAGATCGCGATACATATGGCTGGAGCTCGGGAAGCCATGCAGCAGCAGGAGCTTGGGCGCGCCTGGCGAGCCTGCCTCGCGATAGAAAATCTTGACGCCTTCAACATTGACGGTGCGATAGCTGATGTCAGTCATGATAAGGTCCTTTCATAACCTTCCTGATTAGATTTTTAGAGTTACAGATTGAGGATTCAGATCGTGGTCGCCGCAGCTCGAATAATGTCGACAACGACAGACGGCGCCGTAACCATCGGCATGTGATCAACCGGGATGGAGCGCTGCTCCGCCTTCATCCGCGCCGCCATGAAACGCTGGTTGTCGCCGCGGATCATTCGGTCTTCCTCGGCAATCAGGAACCAGGCGGGACGATCTTTCCAGAGCGGACGTCCGACGGGGACGGTAATACACGCCGGCGAGATTGGCCGCTGCGAAGCGGCGAGAACTGCAAGCTCGTCAGCCTTGGCATTCTGGGCAAAGGCTGTGGCGAATGCATTCTGCGGGAGGTAGATCAGCCCGTTGCTATCGGGCGCCAGTTTCGGTGCCTGCGGATGCGGCTCACCGCGATAGAAGACATCTGCGACCGTTTCCCCTTCATCCGGAGCAAGCGCCGCGACATAGACCAGCGCCTTGACCCTTTCGCTTGAGACGGCGGCGATGACGGCGCCGGCATAGGCGTGTCCAACCAGGACCACCGGCTTTTCCGTTCGCTCCAAGGTGCGATCCAGCGCGGCGATATCCTCGGCAAAGGAGGTCAACGGCAGTGGAGCGGCGGCTACCGAAAAGCCGGCGGCGGTCAATGGCGCGATCACCTTTGCCCAGCCCGACCCATCCGCCCAGGCACCATGAACAAGAACAATATCTGCATTTTGCGACGACATGAGTTTTCTCCTCGCGCCTTGAAGGCAGTAACCGTTTAAATAACATCTATAGGGTTACGTCCGATGTGCGTAACTTGTCAAGTGGCATTTGATAGGTTATATAGGCGCTGTGCTTTCGAGCGGCCGTTCGGCATCGCCGCCGGCCCGAACAGGAGTAGTCCATGGACAACCATTCACCCGCCATCTTTGTCGGCGACGCGCCGGGACTGGATTTCCTCAATTCGGTCGCAACGCCTGTGGACACGCCGATCGACTGGCTTAGCGATGGAGAGGGTTTGCTGCGCTGGCTGGAACAGGCCGAACTGGTGCCGCGAGAAACGCTTGTCGCCATGCGTGAGCAGGCGCTGCCCGGCGAACTCGACAAGGTCGCCGATCAGGCAAGAAGCCTGCGTGAATGGTTCAGGGCTTTCGTGCTTGCCCGCAAGGGAAAGCCACTGGCATCGGATGCCTTGAGCGAGTTGGAGCCGTTAAACCGCCTGTTGGAACGTGATGAAGGCTTCGGCCGGATCGTTGCTGATCAGCGGGATGAAAGCGGCGAGTTTGCTTTTCGTCCGATGCGGAAATGGCGCTCGCCCGAGGCGTTGCTATTGCCGATCGGGGAGACGCTGGGGCGCTTCGTCTGCACGGAGGACTTCTCCGATGTGAAAGCCTGCGAGGGCCATGCTTGCACCCTACTTTTCGTCGACCACACGCGCGGTCATCGCAGGCGCTGGTGCAGCATGGCGATGTGCGGCAATCGCGCCAAACAGGCGGCTCATCGGCACCGGCTAAAGCAGAGTTGAGACCGTCGTGCGAAAGCCGGAGCTTGCAACGCTCGCGCCGGCCTAATCAACCCTGAAATCCAGCCGCCTTTCGTCTGCCGGCTCAAACCGGATCTTCGCGGTGCAGATCATGGATCGCGACGGCATCGTCACTAAAGGGTGGCAGCAGCCATTCGCTGTGACGCAGCGTGCGCTTGGTGTCTTCAAGTCCCATGTCCCAATGCTCGCGCATCGAAGTGCCGGAGAACTCATAGTCCTTGGCGTGGCCTTCGTAGCTCTTATGCTGATAGATCAGATGCACGATGTTGACGACGCCGGCATTAGAATAATCCGCGATCAGCTCTTCCTCTTCAGGCGTCAGCTGGTCCTTCGGCACCCGCTTCAACGCACCGAGCAGCTTCATCTTCAGCCCGTGGATGCGCTTGAAATTGTCGGTGTTCTGCCGCGTGCGGCTCGAATACATGATGTCTTTATGGCGTGACAGCACATCCGGCATGCTGCGCGGCAGGACGCCGCGGGCGCTGAACAGATCCACCTGGAAGACGAGCGAGCTGCGGTCTTCTTCCTGATCGAGCAGATATTGCAGCGGCGTGTTGGAAACGATGCCGCCGTCCCAATAATATTCGCCTTCGATACGAATGGACGGCAAGGCGGGCGGCAGGGCGCCGCTTGCCATGATGTGCTCGGGGCCGATGCGGATGTTGTCGGTGTCGAAATAGACGAAGTTGCCGGTGCGCACATTGACGGCGCCGACGCTGAAACGCTTCTTGCCATCGTTGAGCACGTCGAAGTCGATCAGCATCTCCAGCGTCTTCTTCAGCTCGGACGAATCGTAGAAGCTGGTCGCGCCTTCGGCACCCGGCAGTTCGAGCCAGGGATTTGGAAAGCGCGGCTTGAAGAAGCCGGGCTGGCCCATCGTCATCGTCATCCAAGAGCTGGTGCGGTTACGGATATCGCGGAAAAAGTCGCCTTCCGGCGTATAGGCCCAGATCTTGCGGCCGGAGATGATTTGCCAGAACTGCTCCAGACGCTGCAGGCGCCGGCTCGGCTCATTGCCGGCGATGATCGCCGCGTTGACCGCGCCGATCGAGACGCCCGAAAGCCAGGTGGGCTCACAGCCGGCGTCGGCCAACGCCTGGTAGACACCGGCCTGATAGGCGCCGAGCGCCCCGCCACCCTGAAACACCAGAGCGACACGATCATATTGCGCGGCTATTTCAGAAATGGTCGGGGCTGCAGCCTTGGCGTTTCGTTCAAGCACGGTCCGTCTCCAGTATCATCTAACAATAAGGCAGCCGCTTACCGACGCTCAGCGAGGTAGTCGTGAACGACTTCACCCAGCCCGAGCGTCAGATCGGCGGTAAAATGCACGGCGGAAACCACTTCGAGGACCGGCAACCGCGCGACATCGGCCATGACATGCGGCCTGAGATCGAGAGCGGCTGGCGAGGTCCATGCTTCCTTGATGGTGATATCCGTCAGGTAGTAGCGCACCAGCTCGCAGATGCGCGGGGTGGCATCGACATGCGGCACGATCTTGATCAGGAAATTGGGCTCCGAAAGAACAGAGAGAAGCGGCCCTTGATCGACCGGCTTGTGCTTGTAGCCCATCGTCCCCGTGGCGCAGAGAACGCTGCCGTAATGCAGCGTGCCGACAATGACCTCGCCCTCGTTGACGATCTTCGGGCTGGCAAGCTTCTTCGGGAAACCCCAGATCTCGCGACCGCCGGTGATCGGCGCATCGTCGTCAAGATACATGGAGTGGACGTAGCCGCCCTTCTGCCCGCGATAGGTGACCGGGATGACCTGCCCGGTCTCGGTATAATCGCCGAAGCCGGTGGAATCGGGCATGCGGATGAATTCGTATTTCACCAGCGGCTCGTCGATTTCGAGCGGTGCGGGCACGACCGCCTCAAGCGCTTCGCGCGAGGTGCGGTAGGTGATGATGATATATTCTCGATCGAAGAACCTGTAGGGTCCGGGCGGATAGGAGGGATTGGTCAGCGGCATTGCATAGGCATGCTTGAGGATGTCTTCGACCTTCATCATATTGTCCGTCGCTAGAGAAAACCGCCGGGCGCCGGAGCGGAAATTTGCACGGTTGCATGACAGTGAAGTGTCAGGCGCCGAACGGTTGCGGCAAGAGGCCCCATCGCCACTGTAATCAAAGCGACATATCAGGCTGGCAGTGTGCGCCCAGCTTGAGCATTTCCCTTTACTCAACCATGTCATAGCGATTGCGGGAGTAGCATTATGGGTTCGTTGACTTCGAAGAATGCACTGGTCACCGGTTCGACGAGCGGCATCGGGCTTGCGATTGCCCGCGCCTTTGCAGCCGAGGGTGCGAATGTGACGATCAACGGCCTCGGCGATGCCGATGCGATCGAGAAGGAACGCGCCGCCATCGAAGCTGATTTCGGCGTAAAGTGCCGCTACTCCGGCGCCAACATGATGAATGGCGAGGAAGTTACCGCCATGGTGCATGAAGCCGAGGAAGCTTTCGGTAGCCTCGATATTCTCGTCAACAATGCCGGCATCCAGTTCGTTGCCCCGATCGAAGAGTTTCCCGACGACAAATGGGAAGCGATCATCCGCATCAACCTGCTTGCCGCCTTCTACGCCATCAAGGCCGCCATTCCCGGCATGAAGGCGCGCAAATGGGGCCGCATCATCAACACGTCCTCGGCGCATGCGCTCGTCGCCTCGCCATTCAAGTCTGCCTATGTTTCCGCCAAGCACGGTATTACCGGTCTTACAAAGACCATTGCTCTCGAAGCCGCACAGAACGGCGTGACGGTCAACTCCATAGCGCCCGGCTATGTCTGGACGCCGCTCGTCGAGAAGCAGATCCCCGAGACCATGAAGGCCCGCAACATGACGGAAGAGCAGGTCAAGCATGACGTGCTTTTGGCCGCCCAGCCGACGAAGGAATTTGTGACCGTCGATGAAGTCGCGGCAATCGCCGTCTTCCTTTGCGGCGACGCCGCCAAGCAGATTACCGGCACGACGCTTTCCGTCGACGGCGGCTGGACCGCAGAATAATGCCGAAGTCGCAGCCGGCACATGCTCGAGCAACGTGCCGGCTTTCTGCGGCTTCAGGGCTGCAGCACTAATATGAAAACAGAGCAGGAGGCGCATAATGACCGAAGAAAACCAGGACCCGCTCAGCCGCATCAAGGATGAGATCGTCGACAGCTTCGACGAAGAGCTGGAAATGCAGCTCGAAGAGGATCGCCTCGATGAGCTGGTCGCCGAGGGCCTCATCAGCGAAGGCGAAGCGACCCTCGACCGCAGGGTCTACTTCCGCGAACTCTTCCGTCTTCAGCATGAGCTGGTGCGCCTGCAGGACTGGGTGCAATACAAGAAGCTCAAGGTCGTCGTGCTGTTCGAAGGTCGCGATTCCGCCGGCAAGGGCGGCGCCATCAAGCGCGTCACACAGCGTCTCAACCCGCGCGTCTGCCGCGTCGTCGCGCTGCCGGCACCGACCGAGCGCGAACGGCATCAGTGGTATTTCCAGCGTTATACCGCCCACCTGCCGACGGCAGGCGAAATGGTGCTGTTCGACCGCAGCTGGTACAACCGCGCCGGCGTCGAGCGCGTCATGGGCTTCTGCTCATCGGAGGAGCTGGAAGAGTTCTTCCGTTCCGTGCCGGATTTCGAACGCATGCTCGTCCGCTCCGGCATCATCCTTCTGAAGTACTGGTTCTCGATCACCGACGAGGAGCAGGAATTCCGTTTCAACATGCGCATCCAGGACCCGTTGAAGCAGTGGAAGCTTTCGCCGATGGACCTGCAGAGCCGCGTGCATTGGGAAGAATACACCAAGGCCAAGGAAGAGATGCTGGAGCGCACCCATATTCCGGAAGCCCCCTGGTGGGTCGTCCACGCCGTCGACAAGAAGAAGGCGCGCCTCAACTGCATCGCCCATCTTCTGAGCCAGATCCCTTACGAAAACGTGCCGAAGCCGGAAATCATCCTGCCGGAGCGCATGCGCAACGCCGACTACCATCGTACGCCGGTGCCGCCGGAAATGTACGTGCCTGATATCTACTGACGATGTTGACGAGGCGGGTTCGCCAAAGCGAACCCGCCTCGTCTACCAAAGACTATGGCAAGCGGCACCGCAACTGATGATATGATGCGATTCTAAAATTCGTGTCGTTGGCTGAGGAGACCGTCATGACCGCGCCGCATCCGTCCAAAACGCATATCGGCAACCACGCACTTCATCCCGAAACCCAGATGCTGAATTATGGCTACGACCCGGAACTGTCCGAGGGCGCGGTCAAGCCGCCGGTTTTCCTGACCTCCACCTTCGTTTTCAAATCGGCCGAGGACGGGCGCGATTTCTTCAACTATGTCTCCGGCCGTACCGAGCCACCGGCGGGCACCGGCGTCGGCCTCGTCTATTCGCGCTTCAACCATCCCAACAGCGAAATCGTCGAGGATCGTCTCGCTGTCTATGAAAAAGCGGAAAGCGGCGCGCTGTTTTCTTCCGGCATGTCTGCAATCGCGACCACCCTTCTCACCTTTGCACGACCGGGCGATGCAATCCTGCATTCCCAACCGCTTTATGGCGGTACGGAAACGCTGATCGCTAAAACATTCCTCAATCTCGGGGTCGCAGCCGTTGGCTTTGCCGATGGCGTCAACGAAGGCTCGGTGACGGCAGCAGCCGAAGAGGCCATGGCCAAGGGCCGCGTCTCCGTCATTCTCGTCGAAACGCCAGCCAATCCGACGAACAGCCTGGTCGATATCGCGATGATCCGCCGCGTTGCCGATGCGATCGGCAAGAAGCAGGGGCATACGCCGATCGTCGCGTGCGACAACACGCTGCTCGGCCCGGTCTTCCAGCGGCCGATCGAACATGGGGCGGATATCTCGCTCTACTCGCTGACCAAATATGTCGGCGGCCATTCCGATCTGATCGCCGGCGCAGCCCTTGGTTCCAAGGCTGTCATCAAGCAGGTGAAGGCACTGCGCGGAGCGATCGGCACGCAGCTCGACCCACATTCCTGCTGGATGCTCGGCCGCTCGCTGGAGACGCTGCAGATCCGCATGGAACGGGCCAACAGCAACGCCCGGGCCGTGGCCGATTTCCTGCGGGATCACCCGAAGGTCGAGCAGATCCACTATCTGCCCTATAGCGATCCGTCATCGGCAACGGGCCGCACCTTCGCCGCCCAATGCAGCGGCGCGGGCTCCACCTTCTCCTTCGATATCAAGGGCGGCCAGCCGGCATCGTTCAAATTCCTGAACGCGCTGCAGATCTTCAAGCTCGCGGTCAGCCTCGGCGGCACGGAATCGCTTGCATCCCATCCAGCAACGACGACGCATTCCGGCGTGCCCATCGACGTGCGGCACCGCATAGGCGTGCTGGAATCGACGATCCGCCTATCGATCGGGATCGAGCATCCAGACGATCTGATCGCCGACCTGGCGTCTGCGCTGGACAGGGCCTGATGAAGCCATTGAATTCGACAGGCTAACAACGATGCCGGGTCAGTTGCGGACGGACAGAAGGTGTGCGTCTCGTGCGAGGCGCCACTGACCATCGGCCTCCTTGCGCAGAAGCGTAAGAGTATAGCCCGAACGATGAACAGCATCGCCACCCGGCGGTGTCACGGTTATGTCGATATGGTTGCGGATATAGGCCCAGTCGCCGAGCACCTGAAGCTCGACGATCTCGCTTGCGCCCTCCATCTTCATGCCGTCCATGCCCTTGGAAGCCGCGGCAAACGCCTCCTTCCCGAAGGGCTCCCGACCGGGAACCATGAAGACGACATCATCCGTCATCAACTCCAGAACGGTGGTCGTATCACCCTCCTTGCTGGCTGCGGTCCAGCTTTCCACGACATCCCGGATTGCCTTCTCATCCTCGGTCATTCCGAGATCTCCTCCACATTCAATGTCGAGATTCACAGCGCCTGTGCGCCACCGGCTACCATTATTCATCCGGCCATGCCTCAATATCCGGATCGACAATATAGCGTGCGCCGTCATGCCAGATATAGGTAATCAGTAGGGTCTTTGTGCCGGCGCCGGTGACGACATTGTAGCTGCACGTCAAGCGGTAGGGGCCCGTATGATCACGCAGCATACCTCGCGTGGTGGTGAAGTCTCCTTCGCCATCATCGGCCACGCCGACGACGCGCAGCTTATCATCCCCGCGCAATTTGCGAAGTTCAGCCTGCGCCACATCGAGCGGAGCGCAAGCCCCATTCATATCCGGCGGTCGTCCCGTGCGATCAAGGATGATCTGCCAGCGGCGGTCGACAAACCGAAATGGAATGGACTGAACGAAATCGGTTCCTTCCGCCTTCAGCGCGCAGAGGCGAATGGTCATCGGCTTTTCGAAGACGGGGACGCAGCCGAAAAACTCGCGGATTCGCGCAAGCCCAGGCTTCACCTCGTCAAGTGCGGATTGCAGCTGCTGCACGGTCGGAAGTTGGGGCCCGGTTGCCTCGGCAAATGCAGGCGTCGGACCCGCCGCCAAGACGGTGCAGAAAAAGGCGCGGAAAAACAAAGCCACGGTCGTCATCGATTGGTTCAAGGCATGGTGCGGTGCTACATTTATGCTCGGACTTCCTGCAAGCGCAAGGAGCGAGGAGCCGGTGATTAGAGCATGTCGCGCAAAAGTGTGCAGCGGTTTTGCGCCAACGACATGCAAAAATCAAAGAGCTAAAGCGCGGGGAGCGAATCTGAAAGATCGCGACGCGCTTTAGCTTTCGAAATCGCCGAACACATCCTGCAGACGGGTCAGAAGCTCGACACGCTCGTCGACCTTGCCGCGCAGAAGGACGATGATGTTGCTGAGAAGCAGATCCATCACCGCGGTCATCGTCGCAGCCCCATCCCAAAGCGGGCCATGCGAACCGGGTATGACAAGCGAGATATCCGACACCTCTTCCGCCCAGGGACAGAACTCATCCGTCAGCAGAATGACCTTGACGCCGGCACGGCGGGCCTCCTCCGCCAGCGGTCGCGCCTTTGAGGCGAAGCGCCTGACGTCATGAAGGAAGAGCACACGGCCTTCGACCGAACCGTCAAGCAGTTCGGAGTAGGTGCCGTTCAAGCCATCCATGAAGGCGACCCGCGGCCGGGTGTAGGAAAGCTGGGCGGCGAAATATTGCGCAATGCCGCGAACATTCTGATAGGCGGCGACATAAACCTCGCTCGCCGAGATCAGCGCATCGATGGTCTGCTGCCATTGCGGCGTCGTCGTCAGCTCGTAAATCATGCCGAGATTGTCGACCTGCTGCTGCAACAGGCCCGCAAGGAACTTGCCGTCGCGCAGATCCTCCTGGAAACGATCCAGCGATCCCTTGACCTGCCAGGCCGGATTGGAGCGACTGCCACGGCGCAACGCCGCCTTGAGTTCGTCGAGACCATCGAAACCCAGCCGCCGCAGATAGCGGCCGACGGTCATCTGCGAGATCTCGAGTCTTGCTGCAATGGATTTGGCTGTCTCGAAGGGAAGTTCGGCGATATTGCGCTCGATATAGCTTGATATCAGCTTGTCGGATTTCGACTTGCGCATCTCAGCGCTCTGAACGAGCTTCAGTATATGCTTCGACAATCTTCCCTCCGGTGAAGCTCCGCCCGCGGGCCGGGCGGAGTATCTTTTGCAATACTACTGCGCTGTTTTGACTTTCGTCCATGCACGATCGAACTGACGCAGCCCCGGACCGAGATTCTCGAAGATCTGCAGACGCTTCATGGTGTCGTCGGTCGGATTGATCTCCTTGCTATTCTTGATGTTTTCCGGCGTCAATTGGCGCGCCGGAACGTTGGGCGTGCCGTTCGTCTGCTGCGAGACGTTGAGTGCCGCAATATCCGGACGCGTGTAGAACTGCTGGAACTTGATGGCATTGGCCTTGTTCGGCGCCGTCTTCAGCACGCACATGTCTTCCTGATACATGGTCGCGCCCTCCTCGGGAATGACATAGCCAAGATCCTTGGGGTTGCCGAAGACGTTGATCATAGAGCCGACGAAGAAATGCGCAGCAGCAATATCGCCGGATTCGACCATCGGCCGGGAATCGTAGGTGAAGGCGGCAACATAGGGCTTCATGTCGATGATCGTATCTGCAGCCTGCTGCAGCTCTTCCGGCTTGACCGAATTGACGGAATGGCCGTTGAGCATCAGACCGACACCTAGCACTTCGCGCATATCGTCGAGCAGAGTGAACTTCAGATGCTTGGCCTTGACCGTTGTGACCAGATCCTTCCAGCCGGTGATGTCCTTGCCGAGAACCCTGCGGTTATAGAGAATGCCGACCGTGCCGAAGGCGTAGGGCAAGCAATATTCGCCCTTGGGGTCGCTCTTCGCCCGCAGGAAGCGCGGGTCGATGTTCTTGAAGCCTTCATAGCTGCTGATATCGGTCTTTTCGAGGAGATCGAGCTTGGCCATGATGTCCTGCATGTGCACGGACGGGAAGACGATGTCATAGCCGGTGGCGCCGCCCTGGATCTTGGCGAGCATTTCCTCGTTCGAGGAATAGGTCGAGAGATTGACCTTGATCTTGGTTTCCTCCTCAAACTTCTGGAGGACGGCCGGATTGATGTATTCGCCCCAGTTATAGATGTTGAGTTCATCGGCGAGAACTGCTGTGGGCAGCAATGCGGTAAGCGCAAAGAGACCCAGGCGCCGAAACGCGCCTTTCAAAATCATCATTTCTGTTCCCCTTAGTAGGATTATTGTCCCTTCGGCACGCTTGGTTCGGCCTTTCTCGGAAGCAGTAACCGACCGCACTGAGGGCGTTGACTTCGACGAAAAAATGATATCAACATATCCAAATCACGCAAGAGTTAATTTAATAACATTTCGGGGAACGACGAATGCGAGATGCGATTGTGCGGCTGGCCTCAGCCGCAAAGGCCTTTGCGACTCCTGAGGGTCGGCAGGTCAAGGCATTGGACGGCATCGATCTTGAGATCGGCCGCAATGAATTCATTACACTTCTCGGGCCTTCCGGCTGCGGCAAGACCACGCTTTTGCAGGCGATCAGCGGCTTCGTCGAACTCGACGCGGGTCGCATTATGATCGACGGCGAAGACATGACCGACCGGCCGCCCTATCGCCGGCCGGTCAACACGGTCTTCCAGAATTACGCCCTGTTTCCGCATATGAGCGTCGGCGAGAACACGGCCTATGCGCTGGAGGCAGCTGGCGTCGGCAAGACCGAGCGCATCGAGCGCGTGCGGGCAATGCTGAAGATGGTCGGGCTCGAAGGCATGGAAGGCCGCCTGCCGCGGCAATTGTCGGGCGGCCAGCAGCAGCGCGTGGCGCTTGCCCGTGCCATCGTCGCGCGCCCGAAGGTGCTTCTTCTCGACGAACCGTTATCGGCGCTGGACCGGCATCTGCGTGAGACGATGCAGCTCGAGCTTAAGAACCTGCAGCACGAGCTCGGCATCACCTTCATCTTCGTGACGCATGATCAGCAGGAGGCGCTCACCATGTCGGATCGCGTGGCGGTGCTCGCCGAGGGCCGCATCCAGCAGCTGGATACGCCCAGGCAGATCTACGATCATCCGCAAAATACCTTCGTCGCAAGCTTCATCGGAGCAAGCAATCTCTTCGAAGGCAGCAGCGACGGTCGGACCTTCGTTACCAGCGAGGGCACGGCGATCCTGCATGCTCCGGCGGCAGCGGCGGAAGGCAGGGAACCAGCCGTCGCGCTCATCCGTCCGGAGAGTTTCTTCCTCGCAAGCTCCGCAGACACTTGCCCGGCCATCGATGTCACCGTGGAGCAAATCGTCTATGTCGGCTCCTCCTTCGAGGTCTTCGCTCGAACCACGAGTGGCCGCAAGCTCATGGCGCAGATCCCGGCGTCGCAGCGCGGTGCAATCGGTCAACTCAACGCCGGCCAATCGGCACGCTGGCACTACGATCCGGCAAGCGTCCACCTCATCACCACGAGGGAGGCCGCCTGATGAATATCGTTGCGCGCCGGCGACTCCAGCTCGGGCTGCTGCTCGGGCCGGTGACGCTGTTCCTTCTTGTCTTCTTCCTCGTCCCGCTTGGCATCATGGTGGTGACGAGCTTCCTGACGCCCGGCCTCTATGGCGGTGTCGAATGGAGCTTCTATCCCGACAATTTCGGCCGCATCCTCGGCTTCGCCAATCCGGAATTCGAGGAGTACGATCCGGTCTATATCGGCATCTTCCTCCGCTCGATCCGGATTGCGGCGATGACCGTGGGCGCGACGCTTCTCGTCTGCTATCCCGCCGCCTTCTACATCAGCCGCCTGCCGGACAGATGGAAGAATTTCTGCCTCTTCCTGATTACGCTGCCGTTCTTTTCCAGCCTCATCGTCCGACTGTTCGTCTGGGTCATGATCCTGCGCCCGACCGGGCTGGTCAACAATACGCTGATGGCGACAGGCATTATCTCCGCGCCGCTGGAGATGATCTATACGGACGGCGCGATCATCCTCGGCATGGTCTATGTCTTCATTCCGTTCATGTTCATGCCGATCTATGCCAGCATCGAGAAACTTGATTGGCGACTGGTCCAGGCGTCGCTCGATCTCGGCGCCGGCCCGATCCGGACGTTCCTGCGCATCATCCTGCCACTGACGGCGCCAGGGATTGCCGGCGGTTCCGTCATCGTCTTCATCCCCGCGCTTGGCAATTTCGTCGTGCCGGCGGTGCTTGGCGGCGCCAAGGTGATGATGCTCGGCAATCTCATCGAAGGCCAGTTCCTCTCGGCACGCAACTGGCCCTTCGGTTCGGCGCTCGCCATGATGGTCATGGCCGTGATGCTGGTCCTGCTTCTCGCCTATGTCATCCTGTCCGGTCGTCGCAATGCGACCGCGGCGCTGACGGCATGAGGAGGGTTTGATGAAGATTGCACGCACCCTCTTCAACGGCGGCCTGGCGCTCTACACGCTGCTGTTCTTCGCTTTCATCTACATTCCGCTCGTGCTGATCGCCGTCTATTCGTTCAACGCGAACCCGGTCAACATGATGAGTTGGAGCGGCTTCACGACGGATTGGTATGCGCAGGTTTTCGGCTTCAAGACGGCAGTCTCCGAGAACGCGCTCTACATCGAATCGACCGATCAGCTGATCGCCGCCGTCTTCAACAGCCTGAAGATTGCCTTCACGACGACTGTCATCTCGACCCTGCTCGGCACCGCCATGGCGATCGCGCTTCACCGGTTCAATTTCTTCGGCAAGCGCTTTTATCAGGTCGCCATGTTCATGCCGATGCTGATGCCCGATATCGTTCTTGGCATCGCGCTTCTGATCTTCTTCGTCAGTGCTGGCATCCAGCTTGGCTTGATGACCATCATCATCGGCCAATGCACCTTCCTGACCTCCTATGTGTTCATCGTCGTGTCGGCGCGTCTTGCCGGCATGGACCGGACGCTGGAGAACGCCTCGGCCGATCTCGGCGCCAACGAGTGGATGACATTCCGCCGCGTGGTGCTGCCACAGTTGATGCCCGGCATACTCGGCGGCGCGCTGCTTGCCTTCATCATCTCGATGGATGATCTCGTGATCACCTACTTCATCGCCGGCGTCGATGTCACGACCCTGCCGATGTTCATCTTCGCCATGCTTCGCCGCGGCATCAAACCCGAGATCAACGCAATCGCGGTGATGATGCTGACCTTCTCCTTCGTCGTCGCCTCCCTTGGCCTTTACCTTCGCTCCCGGCAGAAATGACATGACCATGAAAACAAGCACACGCAAACCGCGCGGCCGCCAGTTCGGCCTCCCCTTCACCGGCCGCACCGGCGCAAACAATGCCATTACCGATGTCGCCGGCATCGGCGTCGGCTTCCGCACCATCATCGAGAACGAGCCGCGTCCCGGCCGCAAGCGCCCGACGCGCACCGGCGTAACCGCCATCCTGCCGCATATGGACTCCGAGACCCCCGTCCCCGTCTATGCCGGCGTCCACCGCTTCAACGGCAATGGCGAGATGACCGGCACGCACTGGATCGAGGACGGCGGCTATTTTCTCGGTCCCGTCGTCATCACCAATACGCATGGCGTCGGCATGGCGCATCACGCCACGGTCAAGTGGATGATCGACCGCTACGCCTCGACCTACCAGACCGATGATTTCCTCTGGATCATGCCCGTCATCGCCGAGACCTATGACGGCGCTTTGAACGACATCAACGGGCTGCACATCAGCGAAACCGACGTGCGCGCTGCCCTTGATAGCATCGCAGCCGGGCCGGTTCAGGAAGGCAATTGCGGTGGCGGCACCGGCATGATCACCTATGGCTTCAAAGGCGGAACGGGCACATCCTCTCGTATCGTCCAGTTCGACGGGCGCACCTACACCATCGGGACGCTGGTGCAGGCCAATCACGGTCAGCGCGACTGGCTGACGATCGCGGGCGTACCGGTCGGCCAGCACATGCGGGACGGCACGCCGCAGAGCCAGCTTAAGGAGCGCGGTTCCATTATCGTCGTCATCGCCACCGACCTGCCGCTCGCGCCGCACCAGCTCAAGCGCCTTGCCCGCCGCGCCGCCATCGGCATCGGCCGCAACGGTACGCCCGGCGGCAACAACTCCGGCGACATCTTCCTGGCATTCTCGACCGCGAATGCGCATCCGATGGCGCATAGAGCCAATGGCCACCTTCCCCTGGAGATCGTCAACGACGAACCGCTGGACCCCGTCTATATGGCTGCGGTCGACAGCGTCGAGGAGGCCGTCGTCAACGCCATGTTGGCGGCCGAGGACATGGGCGGAACGCCCTATGATCGCCTTCGTATTCAGGCCATTCCCCACGAACAGCTTGCCGAACTCATCAGGCAATATGGCCGCATGGGCGCGTAGAGACGCGCTGTCGCGCGAGAAGAGGCAAGCCGGCCGCGTTGCGAGGTCACTTAGATGCGGACGGCATTGCGCTCGAACGGGCTCGATTGCCGCACGACCGTCTCTTGCAAAAGCACCTGCAGCCAGTCAGCGAAGACCTGAACGCGGCGGGAGAGATGCCTGCGGTGGGGATAGAGCAACGTCATCTGCAGCGGTTCCGCGCGATAATCCGGCATGACCTCGACAAGCTCGCCTGCCTGGAGATGCTGACACAGGTCATAGGCCGGATTCTGGATCAAACCGAGGCCGGCGACCGCGCACGCAATGTAGCCCTCGGCGCTGTTGACGGTGACGCGACCGCGCAAGGCCAAGCTGCGTAGTACGCCATCTTCCATCCATTCCCAGGGCTCGGTTCGCCCCGTCGAGGGCGAGGCATAATTCACGGCCCAGTGTCCGTCGAGATCCGCTGGCGTTTGCGGCGTGCCGTGCTTCGACAAATAGCCGGGACTGGCGACATTGATGAGCGGCAGCTTTCCAATCGGCCGGGCAATCAGTCCGGAATCGACAAGCGGCCCGACGCGAAGCACGCAATCGACGCTATCCTCCACCAGGTTGACGGCACGGTCGGTGACGCCAAGATCCACTTCGATGTCGGGAAATTGATCGAGGAACGACGGGAGCGCCGGCGCGATGATCAACCGGCCGATGCGACCCGGCACATCCGTGCGCAGCTTGCCTGAAGGCTTGGCGTCGCTCTGGCGAAACAGGCTCTCCGTTTCCTCGACATCGACAATGACCCGCAGGCAGCGGTCATAGAACGCCGCGCCATCCTGAGTGGGCGAAACCTTTCGCGTGCTGCGATGAAGCAGCCGTGCGCCGACGCGCCCCTCCAGTTCGATGACAGCAGCCGAAACAGACGAGCGCGGCAGGCCGAGCGTATCGGCAGCGCGGGTGAAGCTGCTGCACTCCACGACGCGGGTAAAAATCCTGAAGAGGTCGATACGATCCAATCTAAACCGCCATTGTCCATGAATTCTGACAGATGATGTCAAATTAGCCCGCTTTATCGGAGAATTCCAGACGATAGATTTGCCTCAGGAAGGACGGCACGGTGCCGTCCCCCAAGGAGGCTCATTCATGACCGACCATTCCATCAGGGGAAAAACCGTCATCATCGCCGGGGGCGCCAAGAATCTTGGCGGCCTGATCGCCCGCGATTTTGCGGCTCACGGCGCAAAGGCAATTGCCATCCATTACAACAGCGCTTCAACGAAGACCGAGGCCGATGCAACGGTTGCGGCCATCAAGGCCGCCGGTGCCGAAGCGGCGGCATTCCAGGCTGATCTCACGACCGCAGGTGCGGCCGAGAAACTCTTTGCCGAGGCCGTCTCCGCCTTCGGCCGCCCCGATATTGCGATCAACACCGTCGGCAAGGTGCTGAAGAAGCCGATCGTCGATATTTCGGAGGCCGAGTATGACGAGATGAGCGCCGTCAATTCGAAATCCGCCTTCTTCTTCCTCAAGGAAGCCGGCAAGTCGCTCAATGACAACGGCAAGATCTGCACGCTCGTCACATCGCTGCTCGGCGCCTTCACGCCGTTCTACTCGAGCTATGCCGGGACAAAGGCGCCGGTGGAGCATTTCACCCGGGCTGCCGCGAAAGAGTTCGGCGAACGCGGCATCTCGGTGACCGCGATCGGTCCCGGCCCGATGGATACGCCGTTCTTCTATCCGGCGGAAAGCGCCGATGCCCAGGCCTATCACAAGGGAGCAGCCGCACTTTCGAAATTCTCGAAGACCGGCCTTACCGACATCGAGGATATCGTCCCCTACATTCGTTTCCTCGTCAGCGAGGGATGGTGGATGACCGGGCAGACCATTCTGGTCAACGGCGGCTATACGACGAAGTAGACGGATCGGGCTGGTTTCCCGATCTTCGGATGCCGGCCTATTCCGAATCGTCGTTCAGCTTGGCGGCGCGCAGCGCGTCGCTAAGCTCCATTCTGGCCGTTCCGATCAACTGCTCCATGGCAAAGCGGGCGGCATCGGGCCGGCGCATGCGGATTGCATCCAAAACATCCTGATGCCGGGCGATCGCATATTCATGCGACTGGCTCGCCCGATTGGTCAGGCGAAAGCTTGCAAGCAGAGCCGCGCGGATGGCGGTAGCGAACTGCCGGAAAACCCAGTTGCCGCTGGCATTGATGATGGCCGTGTGAAACTCCAGATCCGCCTGGCTCCAAGCCTCGTTATCCCTGGCATTGGCGGCGACCATATCCTCGAAAGCCTCGGCAATCTGCGCCAACTGCTTGGCTGTGGCATTGGCAGCGGCCTGCGCCGCGGCAGCAGGCTCCAGCACCTGGCGCGCATCGAGCAGGGAATCGTAGAAGCTGCGGTCGTTGCTGAGCGCGAGCGTCGCGTCGAGAACCAGCGGGTCCAGATAGTTCCAGTTTTCCCGCGGAAGGACCGTGGTGCCGGCGCGGGTGCGCGAGCGCACCATTCCGAGCGCCGACAGATATTGCATGGCCTCGCGCAGGCTGGTGCGGCTGACGCCATAGACCTCGGAAAGCTCGGCTTCGTTCGGAAGGATCGAGCCCTCGGCAAGAGCGCCCGAGACGATCTGGCCGATGAGTTTCTTCAACAGCTCCTCGCGCACGGTGCGCCGTCCCTGTTCGGGCGCGGCCCCGCTCTGCGTCCGTAAAGATCCCAAACGCGTACTCATCACTTGCACTCCCTTCCGCTGCCCGGCGGCGATCATGAGCGGCACCATGCCCCGGCATCAATGCGCAACTGCAAGCTCGGCAAACTTCTCCCCAAACTTCTCTCAGGAAATCGGGTCACACGCGGCTACCGCGCCCTGCCGCCGACGAACGCAGATTGTCCAGCAGAACGGCGATCAGCAGAATGCAGCCGCGCACCAGATATTGATAGAAGGCCTGGATATTGAGCAGGTTCATAACGTTTTCGGCAATGCCCATGATGAGAACGCCGACGATAACGCCGGTCATTGCCGCACGGCCGCCAGCCAGGGACACGCCGCCAAGCACGCAGGCTGAAATGACGGAGAGTTCGAGCCCGGTTGCCGCATTCGGCTGGCCCGAGGTGATGCGTGAAGCAAGCAGGATGCCGGCGATGGCGCAGACGAGGCCCTGCAGGGCGAAGATCCAGATCCGCATGTTGACGACGTTAACGCCGGCAAGGCGCGAGGCCTCGGGATTGCCACCGATTGCAAGCGTATTCTTGCCGAAAACGGTGCGATTGAGCGTGAAGCCGAAGATGATGAACAGCGCCACCATGATCCAGATCGGCGTCGGCACGGTGAGGAAGCGCGACAGTGCCAGCTGATAGAAGGCCGGATCGTTGATGCCGACGGCGCGGCCGTCCGAGGCGATCAAGGCGAGGCCGCGAACGATCTGCATGGTGGCGAGCGTGGTAATCAAGGCATTGATGCGGAACTTGGCGATGACGACGCCATTGACGACACCGACGGCGCTGCCTGAGATCAGGGCCGCCACGAGCCCGAGTGGGATAGAGCCGGTGGAGTTCGACACCATGACGGCGATCATGCCGGAGAAGGCGACGGTCGAACCGACCGACAGGTCGAAGTCGCGCGAAGCAAGGCAGAACATCATGGTGCAGGCGACGATGCCGATCGTCACCACCGACTGCAGCAGGCCGAGCATGTTGCGCTCGGTCAGGAAGCTCGGAACGAAGAGCGACACGATCACAAAGGCGATCGCGAAGATCACCACCAGACCCTGTTCGCCGAGAAGGATTTTTTTCAACGAATTCATCACAATCGTTCCTGAATTAGATTATGCCGGCGGCATTCTTGTCGGGCAGGGCAGCGGTCAGAATGGCCCGTTCGTCGAAATCGGCGCGGGCGACATTGGCGGCGACGCGGCCCTGGCACATGACCATGATGCGGTCCGAAATGCCCATGACCTCGGGGAGCTCGCTGGAAATGACGACGATCGCCATGCCGCCAGCCGCCAGCTCATAGAGAATTTCATAGATCTCCGACTTGGCCCCGACATCGATGCCGCGCGTCGGTTCGTCGATGACGAGAACCTTGACGCCCTGCTCGGAAAGCCAACGGCCGAGGATGACCTTCTGCTGGTTGCCGCCCGAGAGATTGACGATATCCTGCTTGCGCGAGGGCGTGCGTACCCTGAGCTTGGCGATGAACTGATCGGCGACCGAAGCTTCCTTCTTCGGGTTGAGGATGCCGAAGGGCGAGAAATGCCGCCGCGAGGAGATGGCGATGTTTTCCTCGATCGACCGCCCCTGAATGATGCCGTCGAATTTGCGGTCCTCCGGGCAGAGTACCATGCCGGCGCTGATGGCGGCTTTCGGGTTGTTCGGCGAAACGGCGACGCCGTCGATCGAGACGCTCCCCTGATGGCGATGATCGGCGCCGTAGAGGAGGCGAGCCATCTCGCTTCTTCCTGCACCGATGAGACCGAAGAAGCCGAGGATTTCGCCCCTGCGTACCGAGAAGCTGACGGGATTGCGCAACTTCAAGCCAGAGAGTTCTTTAGCCTCGAGGCGCACGTCACCGAGCGGGCGTTCGCGCCAGCCCCAGATATTGCTGATCTCGCGGCCCACCATCTGCGAAATGATCTGCTCGCGCGTCGTATCGGCAATTTTCGGATGATGTGCGGCAAGTTTGCCGTCACGCAGCACGGTGAGGCTGTCGCAGAGCCGGAAGATTTCATCCAGGCGATGCGAGACATAGAGGATGACCGTGCCATTGGCTCTCAGCCGGTCGATCAGGGAAAACAGGATTTCGCTTTCGCGCGACGATAACGAGGAGGTCGGCTCGTCGAGCGCGATTACCCGCGCATCGACCATGACGGCCTTGGCAATCTCCACCATCTGGCGGGCACCGATCGACAGCGAGGAAACTTTGGCTGTCGGATCGACATCGATGCCGATCTCCTTGAGCTTCGTGCGGACGGTCTCGATCAATGTCCTGCCGTCAATCACACCGGCCTTGCCGGGAAAACGACCGAGCCAGAGGTTTTCGGCGACGGTCAATTCCGGCACCAGCTGCAGCTCCTGATGGATGACGATGACGCCGGCATGAAAGGCATCGCGCACGGAGCCATAATGCTGCTCCGCGCCATCGATGACGATGCTCCCTGTATCTGCCGATTGATCGCCCGAGAGAACCCGGATCAGCGTCGATTTGCCGGCACCGTTTTCGCCCATCAGTCCATGCACAGCGCCTCTTTCGACAGCGAAGGAGACGTCGGACAACGCCTGGACACCCGGATAGCCCTTGGAAATGCCCTTGAATTCGAGGAATGCCATGATCGCTCCATCGAGAGAGGGCCCGGCGGCAACGAGCCGCCGGACGGACATCATCCTGGCAGGATGATCATTCGATGCCGAGATCCTTGCGCACCTTTTCGTAGTCACCACGCAGCGCGAGGGAGCCGGAAGTCAGCGTCAGCTTCGGCGGCTCCTTGCTGTTGGCAATCCAGTCATACATGTTGATGGCCGTCTCGTAGCCATGACGCTTCGGCGAGATGATGACCGTGCCGAAGAAGCCGGTTGCGGCGGGCTTCTTGAACTCGTTGATCGCCGAATCCGCGCCGCCGATGCCGACGCCGATCATGTTCGTTGCCGGGATGCCGACCGATTCCGAAGCGCGGACAGCGCCGAGCACGGCTTCGTCGTTGAGGCCGAAGGCGACCCAATATTTGATGTCGGCATGCTTGTTGAGAACCGTAGTCGCGGCGTTGAGCGCGGCTTCAGTATCGGTCTTGGCTTGCGGCGCATCAAAGATGTTCGCGGCCGGGAAGCCTGCTGCCTTCAGCACCGAGATCGCGCCCTCGACGCGATCGACAGCCGTTGGGAGCTGATCATACGAAACGCGGATCGCGCCGACATTTTTCATGTCCCAGCCACGCTTCTTGACTTCATCAACGATCGCCTGTCCCACGGTTTCGCCGATCTTGGTGGCGGAGATGCCCATGTGCGGCACATCCTCGAGCGGCTTGCCCTCGGCGTTCACCAGACGGTCGTCGACAGTCATCAGCTTCAACTGATTGGCGGCGGCCTTGGCAACGATGCCGGGGCCGAGCTTGACGTCGGGCGTGCAGATGATGAAGCCCTGCGCACCCTGTGCGCCGAGATTGTCGATCGCCGACTGGACCTTTTCGCCATCTTCGGCGCCGATCTTGACGAGGGTGAAGCCTTTCTCCTTGGCGGCCTGGTCGGCGAACTTCCATTCGTCCTGGAACCAGGGCTCTTCAGGCTGCTTCACGATGAAACCGATTTTGACGTCCTCCGCGAAAGCGGAGCCAGCCGCGAGAACGGCAAAGGTGCCTGCAAGGATTGCCGCTTTGAAAAAGCGCATGATCTCTCTCCCTTTGTTTGCGCGTCCCCATCCATCTCCCGGGAACCGCTCGACTTCCCTAAGTTATATTGTAATACAAGTCAATTATTTGTATAATAATTAGACTGTATTTACAGGCCGCTAGGCCTGATGATTTGAATAGGAAAAAACATCATACCAGTCAACATTTGTGTATGATTATTTATGGCAGTGTTTTGGCAGGCATCAATCGATAGCCGCCAATAGCCTTCAATACGTGGGAGTTGCCAGGTGCCGTGTACGGAAAGCTGACAAAAGCACTAAAATAAATCATATATATTTATTGGCACGGCATAGGGCGAGTATAGGGTGCCAATCCATTCGGCCTCGACCTTGGTTGTGAGAGAAAGGCGACCGTTTATGACCATTGTCGACCTGCAGAACGGCTCGCTTTCAGCGCGCGTCTTAATCTTCGGCGGCACCTTGCTCGACTATTCCTGGATCGTCGCCGGCAACCGCATCAGGAACAATGCTTGCCGGCGCAAGGGATGCGACTATGAGCTCTAGTCAAACAGGCTCTTCACGCCAGTCCAGCGATTTTGGACGGCGGCCCGAGTGTGCTGCAGCATTAATAGGACGCCGCTGCGGATCACGCAGCGGCAATAGCCCTCTTGCGATGAAGCAGAACGCCCTATCGCGATTTAAGCTGGGCAATCGAGAGCATCAAGTCGGCACTCATGCCCGTCCCGGAGCCTCGCGTGAGAATGGCGGACGCTGGGGAGGTCGTATTGCCGCCATTCGCCGCATCGTAAACGGCCGAGAAGCGCTTGAGCAGGTTGTTCACCTTGCCGGCATCGTGCAAATCCTTGATCGGGAAAAGCTTTTCCAGCATCGCCGCCTGACGGGTCACATCCATGTTCGACATGGATGCCGGCAGTGAGTAGGTCGTCTTGATCACGTTGTAGAGCGCCGGATCGGACATGATGTCGTAGACGGAGTTAACCTGCGGCGCCTTTCGCTGAAAATAGAGCGCCAGGCGGACACCTTCGCTGGAATTGCCTTGCTGCGTTTCCAGGGTCTGATGAAGATAGAGATCGTTCGTGGCAAGACGCGCGCCCTTGTTCTGACCTGCCTCGATCTTGGCTGTGGTCAGATTGCCCTTGGCATCGAAATTGAACACATTCACCATCGCCTTAAACTGCTGGCCCGCCGGCGTGTTCAAGAAGCTCTTGGCATCCTCCGGATCGGCGGTGAAGGCCTTCTTCAACGTGTTCTTGTCGACAGACTTGGGATCGATATTGTTTGCGACGAGGATAAACTCCGTCAGCTTCTTGTCGGCCAGGAGGTCATCGACCGTCTTGACCTTGGCGATCGACTTGCTGAAATCCGTCGCCGCGTCCTTCGCATCCTTGACCGCCTTGTCCCGCATCTCACCGGTCAGCCCGAAGGTCTTCGACTTCGAATAGCCGGATATGAAGCTGTTGATCGATGTCTGCGACAGCGCCGTGACCGGTGCTCGCAGATTGCCGGTGCTGTCGAAATTGAACGCCTTGGCAAGCTCGACAAACCTGTCGTCCTTCAACGAGTTGACATAGCTCTTGCTGTCATAGGGATCGCTCTCCATGATCTTGCGCAACTGATCCCTGGAAACCTCGTTCTTGCCAATTCCAAAGGCGCGAAGCGCCATGTCCTCGATGGTTGGAAGATTCTTGCTTTTCGTATCGTTGGCGGCAAAGAAGTCCGCGATCGTTTTTATACCGCTGACCGCGGTCTTGTAGTGCTTCTCGGCATCGCCGAACAGCGCTTGCTTCGCCCCCTGGGCCTGTTTCAGGTATTTGGTCGAGATATCGTCGATCGCCTGCTGGGTCTGTGCGGGCTGACCGGCCGGCAAAGTTCCGTCGGACGCGAATTTGAAGTGTGCGACCATGTCCGTCATGTCGGTTACGGCGGCATAATCAGGATTGGTAAAAGCAAGATTGAACTGGACCGGAGTGAGCTTGGGGTTGAGATTGAATGCCGACTTTATGTAGGAAAACAACCTGTTGTCGCCGGTGATATCGGTGATCGACTGAACTTTCGTGATCGCCTGGCGATAGTAGTCGTCATTGCTGATCGCCGCCGCCGGCGTCAGCAAGCTCGGGACCATGTTGTCATAGCGCGAGATCATGGCCTCCTTCTGCTGCGTCGTCTGCGCCGTCGCAGCGGAAAGCGTTCCATCGGCATTGAAGCTGAACTGCGACGCGATCAGCTTGTAGGTCGCCTGGACCGATGCCGAGGAGAAGTTGCTCGCCGTGTTGACGAAGCTGTTCGGATCGTTGACGTCACTCGTCAAGACCGACTTCATGAACGTCTTCGACACATTGTCCGGGTTCAAGCCGTGCGCTCGAAGAATATAGTCACGCATCCTGCTGCTGTTGACGATATCGTCAACATTCGACACCTTGCCGATCCAGGTGTCGTAGAACTTGCTTTCCTTTTTGGCCAAGGTCGTTTCATTGGCAAAGGATTGCTCATAAAGGCCGATGGTATCGCTCTTCTGGGTGTCACTTTGGGCCGATTGATTTTTTGACGCTCCGCCGAAGTTGAAGGCGGCAGCGAATTGACGGTAGCGACTATCGGTCAACTTGTTTGCGAAACTGCTTGGATTGCTGAGGTCGCTCGTCAAAACCTTTTTCATGAAGGCCTTGGCGTAGGTCATGTCCTCAAGGCCGTAGGCCTTCATCGCGTAGCTGTACAGCTTGTAGTCGCTCAGAAACTCGTCGACATTCTTAACTTTGCCGATATGCGTATCGTAATATTGCTGATCGCTTTTGACTGTCGCCTGCTTGGCGATACGCGCAAGCGTCGATGCCATGTCCTTTGTCGCGGACACATAGCCGAGATACGTCGAAATCATAGATCGCCCCCACAGCGCAGTTCATCGGTATTCGCCCCGCATGGACTATCGCAACCAGACCTTGCGCGAGGCTAGATCGGCAATCCCTGGCCTATTGCCGGAAGGTACGGCAATCACAGCTCCGAAGAGGGTCGCCTGGAGAAAGACGCGAGGGCCGCCGCGCCAATAAGCCCCGAATTCTGGCCAAGCGCAGCGCCCACGACCCTGACATCGCGAAACGCCGGCATGGCGTTGCGCTCGACATGCGATTGAATGCCGGCTTGCAGGCGGTCGAACTGCTGCGACAGCCCACCACCCATGATGACGATTTCCGGGCTGAACATATGAATGAGGCTCGTAAAGCCTCGCCCGAGAAGCTCCGCCTCCTCATCGACCAGAGCAGTGGCAAGCGCGTCGCCCTTCTCTGCCGCGATAAAGACGCTACGGCTGTCAATGCCTTCGCCACTACCTGCCAGGGAAGTTTCCGCACATTCGGCAATCCTTGCACGCGCGCGCTTGGTGAAAGCAGTTCCGGAAGCATAGGCCTCGAAGCATCCCTTGCCGCCGCACGAACAGATCAACCCGTCCGGGACGATCGACATATGGCCGACATGACCGGCCATTCCCTTGCGACCACGCACGACGCGCCCATCCGCTATGATGCCGCCGCCGATGCCGGTGCTGACCGTGACATAGACGAGGTTCTGGAACCCCTTGCCGGCGCCGAACTGCCATTCCCCGACCGCAGCGGCGATGCCGTCATTCTCGAGGCTGACCGGCAGCAATAGCCGCTTGCGCAATTCCTCGCGCAAAGGATAGTTCGAGAAGCCGCGCAATGTCGGGATATCAAGCGCCAATCCCAATTCCGTGTCGAGCGGGCCTGGCGCCGACACGCCGATACCGGCGATGGTTGACGGCTCACAGGCTGAGCGCAATTGCTCTGTCAGACCGCGGATTTGGCCAAGCACCCGATCCGGCCCCGCCTGCGCATCGGTGCGCTCCTCCACACGCCGATGGATGTTGCCCTGCTCGTCCACGAGCGCCGCCCGGACCTGCGTTCCACCCAGATCGATCCCGATCGCGAACCGGCTCACTCGTCACTCCATATCAAGATCAAGGTGCGGAGGTCAAAGCGCATGCAGCCACGCCATTCTCTCCTGTAACGAGGGAGCGTTGAAGGCCAGAGAGCCTAGGACGACAGTTTCGGCGCCCGCTTGACGAAGCAGAGGAACCGTATGCTCGCGAATCCCGCCATCGGCTGCCAGAACGATCCTGTGCGTCGCGCCCGACGTGTCGATGAGATGCTTGGCCTCACGCAACCGATCTCCCGCCCTCTCGTCCAGCCCCTGCCCCTTGACGCCGATCGCCGTGCCGAGGAGCGTGAGGAAATCCAGGCGCGAAACGTATCTCTCGACCTGCGCCACTGGTGTCTCGACCTTCAGCACCATGCCAGCCGCGATGCCGCGGCGAGCCAGCAGATCCAACGCCGCATCGGCAACAGCCTCGTTTTCAAGATGGATGCTGATGAGGTCGCTGCCCGCATCGGCAAACTGCTCGATCTGCGACAGGAGAATGCTGTCGGCGGTCATCAGATGCACGTGGATCGGGCGCGCCGAGATCTTCCGGATACCCGCGACCAGATCGGGAAAAAACAGCATCGCCGGCGCGAAGTGGCCATCGGCGACGTCGATGTGGAGAACATCGACATAGGGATCGACCCTGGCGAGATCGTCGGCGAGGCGCAGCAGATCCGCAGACCAGACGGAAAATTCGCCGATCAATCGATTCTTGGGAAGATTAGCGATCCAGTTCTTGGGAGGATTAGTCATTGTCTTTGAGGTCCTTGAGAAAATCGCCCATCGCCTTGCGGAAATCGGCCTGATATTGCGAACGGCTTTCGGCCTTCGGTGTAATTATCGCCAAGCGCGCGCCCGGGATTTGGGCAGCAAGATCCTCCGCATAGGCAAGCGGGTGGACGAGGTCGCGCTGATGGCCGATCACCAGCGTCGGCACTGATATCAATGACACGTCGGCATCGGTAACGCCTGGGCCGTCGGCGGAAATCGCGGTCAGCAAGGCTGCCGTGACGGCATGAGGCATCCGCGAGAAGAAGCCGACCAGCGAGGCGAGATTGTCCGGAGCGTCTGTGGCCAATCGCCGGCCGGTGCTGCCTGCGAGAAATGCCTCCCTGCCTTCTTCGGGCGACATCTGCCGCAAGAGATGCCCGACTTCCGCATTCGGAGCCATGTTCCGTGGAGCAGGCTGAGTAAGCCATGCAGGCCGGGCAATCACGAGCGCTCTGACGAGATCCGGGCGCTTGACCGCCAGATGCAGCGAAATCGCCGCTCCCATGGAGATACCGCCAAGGACCACGGGCGCCGATATGTTCTTCTCGATGTAAGACGCCAGGTCATTGGCAAAGGTGGCAATGGAGAAACGATCGGGATTGCCGGCCTCGGAGCGGCCATGTCCTCTCGCCTCGACCGTTATCCGGCGAAAACCGGCATCCGGCGGAAAGGCCTCGTTCGTCTGCCCGGCATCCCCGCACAGGCCATGCTGGAAGACGACCGGTGCGCCTTCTCCCGCGCTGTCGACATGCAACAGCGTGCCGTCGCTTGTCCGAAACGCCGCCGCCTCGCTCATCGCGTCCCTCCGTCGGCAAGGAGGTTCCGGAGGAACGCCGCAACGCCTGGAGCTTCGTCCGCCTTGAGGCCATGAGTCACGAGACTGCCGTTAAAGCCGATCTGCTTCAGCCGGCCGAGATAATGCGCGTAGTCGAGGACACCCTTGCCGGCGGTTGCGAAGCTGCCGTCCGGATTGCGATCCTTTGCATGGGCCATCACGATATGGTCGGCCAGGAGATCGATGGCCGATGATACGATGGTCCGTTGCTCCTCCAAGGGAGCAACCTCGAAGAGGTTGGCCGGATCCATCACGATCTTCAGTCTCGGGCTCTTGAGTTCGGCAATCAGTCGGTGCGCCTTTTGCGCGGAATTGATGACATTGGCCAGTTCCGGCTCGATGCCGAGATCGACATCATATCGATCGGCAATGCCGATGGCGATTTCCATGGCCTCAAGCAGATCCCGCCAGGCATCGGGCCGATCGTTGCCGGGATGCGCCCGCCATTGATCGAGAGGATCGCGCGTGCCCGTGCAGAGCGTGATCAGACGCGTGGACACTCCGGCGCAATGCGCGGCGAGTTCCTCCAGCCTGCGATGGCCCTGCTTGCGCACGGCGGTATCGGGATGGATCATGTTGTAGGTGCCGGAGACAGCGACGATCTCGACCCCGGCTCGCTTGGCGCCGGCGGCAATGGCAGCCGCCTGCTCGTGGCTGATGGCATCGGGCATGGGTGCCAGACCGGAACAGGCCATATTATATTGCGCGCAGGCAAAGCCGGCTTCGGCAACGGACGTGAGCACGGTCGCCGGCACGGTTCCATCGAACGTCTTTGCGAAGATGCCGAGCTTCATCACACACCGCCTGTCACATCGGCAAGTGCCACCGCCTTGCCGCTTTCGGCGGAGCGGGCGATTGCCACCATCGCCTGGACCGAGGCAAGCCCGTCATCGATATCCGCACCCTCCATGACGGCGCCATCGAGAATGGTCCGGGCAAAGCCCTCCACCTGCCGGCGGTAGAAATGGCCGTCGGCGCCGAGTATGCGATGGGTCATGCCGTCAGCTTCGCGGAAAATGTCGACCTCGCTCGTTTTGTAGTACCAGGGATTATAGGTCTTTCCGAGAATGCTGCCGTTCTTGCCATAGATCTGGAAGCCTTCATGCCAATCCATCCGCACCTGCACAGTGAGATCGAGATGGCCAAGCGTGCCGGAGGCAAATTCGACGTCGATGAACCAGCACCAAATGCCGGCACGCTCCGACAGGCGGGCATGGACCGAAACGATGTCGCCGGCGAGATAGCGCGCGGTATCGATCAGATGGCAGCCATGCGCCAGCATGTAATAGCGACGCAGATCCGCCTTTGGATTGACGGACGGCTTGCGGGCATTGGCGCTGGTGACGATCAGCGGCTGTACCGCGTCGGTCATCGGATAACGATGGGTATTGTCGCAATACCATGCCTTGAGCGCCACCATCTCGCCCATCTCGTCGCGAATGAAGCTCTTGGCGGCCTGCAGCCCGGCGTCGAACCGCTTCATGTGGCCGACCTGCAACGTCTTGCCGGATCTTTGCACCGCAGCCTTCAGATCAAGGCATTCCTCGACGGTGACGCCGACCGGCTTCTCGCAGAGCACATGCTTGCCGGCTTCCAGCGCCTTGATCGAGGCGGGAACATGAAAGGCATCCGCCGTTGCGATAATGACGGCATCAAGATCGGGATCGGCCAGCATCCGGTCATAATCGGCATAGGTCTTGCGAGCACCATGGGTGATCGCCATCCGCTCCCTTAGATCGTCGGCGACGTCGCAGATTGCATAGAGGTCGGCATTGATGGCCTTGGTGCAGCTCTCGAAATGCGCCGCCTGGGCGATCTGGCCGGCGCCGAGCACGCCGATGCGAAGGCGTCGTTCGTCTTTTGCTGGCATCGATAGTTCCTTCGCTTCCGTAGTGGTGTCGAGTGGCGCTCGGCCGAGCGCCTGGAAAACGGACTTCAGGGAAAGAGCCGTACATAAAAACCCCTCCTCGCCCATGCCTGGCCGGCAACGGTCGATTTGCCCACGACTTCTGGCTCCTCCTCGCTTCTCGTTATAAATCACGTCTATAATTTTTTTACAAAAGAAATAAAATATATTTCGAAGAATCGCAGCAAAGTGCTGCTACTGATGCAGCCTGGAATCAAAAACGGAATCGGACGACGAAACTGTGGCGGATCAGACGATCGCGAAATATCTGAACGAGTTGACCATCCTGACCATGCTGCGCGTTCAGGGGCAGGCCAGCCGCATCGAGATCGCCCGCCATCTCTCTGTCACGCCCGCCACGGTAACCCGCCTCATCAACAACCTGATCGAGCAGGGGCTCGTCGAGGACATCGAAGCCCCCAGTTCCGGCCGCCAGACCAATCGCGAGCCGGGCAGGCCTGCCACCAATGTCGCCCTTAAGGCCGACAGCGCCTTCTTCCTTGGCGTCGAGGTCGGCGTCGACATATTGCGCTTCGCGCTGCTTGATCTGGCGGCAACCGTTGTCGAAACGAGCGAGATGCCGTTTCACAACCGGATGTCGCCCGAAGAGGTTGCCGGAGAGATTGCACGGCAAGTCGACAGGCTCCGGAACAACCGTTTCTTCAAGGGCAAGCTCAAGGGCGTGGGGATTGCCTTTCCCGGCATCGTCCGCTCCGATGGCTTCGTCGTCAATCTGCCCATCGTCGGCTGGCGCAATGTCGACTTTCCGAGCCTTCTCCCCGAACGGATCGATCTGCCCTTCTTTATCGAGAACGACGCCAATGCCGGCGCTTTCGGCTGCGTCTACAACGATCCGTCGCTGCCCAATACCTGTACACTTTTCCTGAAGCTCGACGCCGGCTGCGGCGGCGCAGTCGTTGTCGATGGCAGGTTGCTGCGTGGCGCCAACGGCACGGCCGGCGAATTCGGCCACCTCCGCCTGTCCGATGACGGCCCCTTGTGCGGATGCGGTAACAAGGGCTGTCTGGAAAGCAAGATCGGACTTGCCGCCATCGCCCACCGCTTTCTGGAAACACCCGATCTCTCCGGGATCGAGCTTACGGAACTCCCTGGGCACATCGTCGATCTCGCACTCCAAGGCGACCGCAAAGCCATCGAAACCATCGATCACTTTGTTCACTGGCTCGTCCAAGGGCTCGTCTCGCTCGTCAATCTCTATAATCCGAGCGTCGTCTTCCTGGGAGGTCCGGTATCACGACTGGCGCAAGCTGCAATCGACCGGATCTCGGAAGGTGTCGGCCGCGGCATCGTCACCGGCATCCCCGCCCCTGCCCTGATGCTGTCCACACTCGGACCTCAGGAAGGCGCCATTGGCGCCGCCGCCATCGCCCATCATCACACCTTCGATATCTCAAGGCTCGGGCTGATAATGCCGCGCTAGCGACGCCATGCCGATTGGCCCGTCGTGTCGACCGAAGCCTCAGTTCGCAAATTCCTCCAACCGTGATTGATTGAACGACAGCCGGACGACTAGGCCCGAGGGCGAGTTGTCGGCGAAGGAAATGGTTCCGCGGTGACGTGATACGACATCGCGCACGATGGAAAGACCCAACCCGAATCCGCTTCTCCCGATCAGCGATCTCGCATCGTCAGCAATGTAGAAGGGCTCCAGCACCTTGGCCCGGTGTTCCTTCGGAATCCCCGGACCATTGTCGGATATCCGGATTTCAAAGCCGTTCTCCCCTTGCCTTTCCAGCGATACCGCAACTTCCGTCCCATGCTTGATCGCGTTGTCGATCACGTTGGAGAGCGCCCGCCTCATGCCCAATTCCTCGCAGAAGTAAGCCATTCTCGGAGGGCCATGATACTGTATGTCGAAACCCAAATCTGCAAACTCGTTGCAGACGGTCTGGATGAGGCTCGGCATGTCGATGACGTAACCGGCGCGCCGATCGTTCTGCTCACGCAGATAGTGCAACGTCTCCGAGATCATGTTGTCTATGATCTCGATTTCGTCGATCATGCTTCCGAGTTCGACCGAATGGACGCTGCGCTCAAGCTTCAGGCGCAGGCGTGTAAGAGGCGTGCGAAGATCGTGGCTGATAGCCGCCAGCATGCGAGTCCGCTCTTCTATCAGGGACTGTAGACGACCGTGGAGGTGGTTGAGAGCCCTCGCCACCTGGGTAACCTCTTCCGGGCCTGCATCGCTGATCGGCTGCGCCTGCGTCGACACATGTCCCAGCGCGTCGGCTGCCGCCGCGATCGACGACAGCGGGGCCATGAGCCGCTTGATGATATAGATCGCCAGGAAAAGCACCACGATCATGACGGTGGCAACGACGAAGCCAAGCTGAATAAAGATGAACCGTTGCATCGGCGGACGGTGCGTCGTCTGGAAGATCAAGGCATATTGATCATTGATCTTGACGACGACGGAATTGCCCGTGGAGATCGAGATATCGGATGCCGGCAGGTTCCAATGGGAGAGAAGCTCGTTCTGTAGCTCGTCGGAGAAGTTATTGTCCGGCACTGTGCGTCTTTCACCGGACGTAAATTCCCGGCTGGAGAAGAACGCCGTGCTGGGAACGATTTCCATATGCATATCGAGCCACCGGGAACCACTGACGATCTTCCTTAATTCTTTCACCGACGAACTTTGCCGCGCCTCCTCCGCAATCGTCGCTATGCGCGCGGCCGCAGACACCGCTGCAAGCTTGGAGTCGCCTTCATTGTGCGATCCATACGAGAGAAAGAGAAACGCAACCGACGTGCATACCGTCCCCAGCACAACGGCCGCCAGCACGACGGCGATCATCTGCGTGACGATGGACTTGTGGTTGATGAAGCGAAGATACCTCGTCATAATATCTCTATGCTGGGTGTAAAGACGTAGCCTCCCAGACGAACGGTTTTGATGAAGGTCGGAGAGCGCAGGTCCGGTTCGATCTTCTGGCGTATTCGGCTGATATGTACGTCGACGCTGCGGCCGATCGGGCCGGCCGTGCCGCTGTGCGTCAACTCCAACAACTGCTCTCTGGTCAGGATACGCCTCGCATTCTGACAGAAGGCGAGCAGGAGATCGAACTCCGTGCTCGTCAGCGTCACACGAGCGCCTTCGGGGCTGAACAGCTGCCGCTGCCCGGGCTCGACGCGCCATCCTTCGAAACGAAAGGCCGAATGGAAGGGATCGTTTGGCGCCCTGTTGATATGCGAGCGCCTCAAGAGAGCATGGATTCTCGCAAGCAGCTCGCGATGATTGAAAGGCTTGGTGACATAGTCATCTGCGCCGATTTCCAGCCCTATGATCCTGTCCACATCCTCCGAACGCGCCGTCAGTAGGATTATGGGAACCAGTGAGGTCGCTCTCAACCGACGGCAAATGCTCAGTCCGCTTTCGCCAGGCAGCATCACGTCGAGAATGACGAGATCCGTCGTATTGTCTTCCAGATACGCATCCATCTCCTCGGCGGAGGGCGCCCACGCACTGTTAAAGCCGTTTTCGGCCAGGACTTCCGACAGTATCTTTGCAATCTCGCTGTCATCCTCCACCAGGAGAATAGACTGCTTCTGCTCCTTGTTTGCAGTTCTAATGGTATTCATGGGCACCCTTACTGCAGCTTAGGCCAATTCGGGCACATTCCGATGCTCTCGAGACATGTCGCCGATGTTCTTTAGATCTCGTGGGGTTATTCCCGCACAAGATGTATCGTCCATTAGGCAGACTGCACCGAATTTTGTCGAGCATGTGGCAAGTATCATCTGATACATTATCAATGCTGTCACTTTGTTTCAAAAACTACACAAAAATATATACAGAAAAACAAAATATACAGTCGGAAATATGTAGAAATATAATTTAACGCAACTTAATCCAAAGCATAGCTATCTTCGTCTATTCCTTGCCAAATGGCAATGGAGTCCGAAATCGTGCGTTCAGCTACGCATACTTCTGCAGTATCCGATATCAAAGATCGGATCATTGCGAACCCCGGTAACGTCGCAACATGCTGGGGCAAAGCAACAGCGAATCAGCGGTTTGCGGCGGTACGATACGGGGAAACAAGCAGGAACGCCTCACCGCTATCCAGCTATCTATCGCATAGCAATAGCGCAAGGAAAGTCATCTCCTGCAGCATGATTGCGATCACATATGGTCGGTACACGCCCTGGAAGAAAGTGCCTGCATCTCCCGCCCAGTCTCTGGAGTTCGGCATTTGAGGCGTATGGTTCTGCGTAGTTCGAGTTCCCACACGGTAGCACTGTCAGTCTTTGTATTTGTTACATGTGCTACCGGCGATCACGTGCTTGCTCAGGATCAAGTGCAGCAGCAACCAGCGGGGCAGAAGCCGGCTCTACCAACAACCACCAACATCAAGATTCCAGACGGAACAAAACTGCTTTTGCAGGCAAACGAAGCTATCTACAACAAGGATACGCAAGTCATAACGGCACGCGGCGCAGTTCAAATCCACTATGGAGGCTATAAGCTGGTCGCCGATCGTGTCGACTACAATCAAACGACCAAGAGAATGACTGCAACCGGAAATGTGGAGCTGATCACGCCTGATGGCAACCGGACTTACGGTAGCAGGATGGATGTGACGAATGACTTTTCCAACGGTTTCATCGATGCCCTGCGGGTCGAGATGCCCGACAATACCAGATTGGTGGCCATCAAGGGCAACCGCGTCAGCAGCTCCCAGGTTATCCTGAGCAAGGGCGTTTATACGGCTTGCGCTCCATGCTCCGAACAGGGCCGCGCTCCGCTATGGCAGGTGAAAGCCGAAAGGATCATCCAGAACGGCATTACGCACACGATCAGGCTAGAACACGCCAGGCTTGAGCTTTTCGGCCAACCGATCGCCTATGTCCCATGGATGACTGTCCCCGACAACACGGTCAAGAGAAAGTCGGGCTTTCTGTTTCCAACATTCAGCGTCTCTCAAAATCTCGGCTTCGGCGCCGCAATTCCCTACTACTATGTGATTTCGCCGAGCATGGATGCAACCGTCACGGCAACAGCCTATAGCAGCCAGGGCGTGCTGCTGCAGGGCGAGTTCCGCCAGCGGCTCGAAAACGGCACATACACCTTGCGAACCGCCCTTATCGACCAGGCCGATCCGGGATCGTTCTCAGCCGGCACGCCCGATGCGGACGCCAGGTTCAGAGCGCTCATCGCCTCCAAGGGCGACTTCAAGATAAATCCGCGCTGGACCTTCGGCTGGGACGTCATGGCGCAGACCGACAACGACTTCGCCCGGACATACAATATCCAGGATCTCAATCAGAGCACCCGCGTCAATCAGGCCTATCTGACCGGCATCGGCAAGCAAAACTACTTCGACATGCGGGGCTATTACTTCGACGAACAGGACTCGACGACCGGCACGACATCGCAAAAGCAGCAGGCCGCCGTCTTTCCCGTCATCGATTATCACGCGATCGACCCCAAGCCTGTCTACGGCGGAGAGCTGTCGCTCACCAGCAATTTCACCAATCTCTCACGCGGCACCGCCGACGTCGTCGTCAATCCGGACAATACCGACCGCTTCCTCGGACTTGCCGGTGACTACACCCGCCTGACGACCGAAGTGCAATGGCAGCGCTCCTTCATCACCCCTCAGGGTCTGGAGTTGACGCCGCTGCTTGCTGCGCGCGGCGACACGATGGCCCTCGGGATGGACGGCCCGAACTCCATCAGCCCGTCCTATGTCTATGCGGGCAACTATGACACCAACGGCGTCGCCGCGCGCGACATGCTGACGGCCGGATTGGAGGCCAAATATCCGATACTGGCAACCACCACGCACTCCACACAAGTCTTCGAGCCCATAGCGCAGATCTATCTCCGTCCGAACGAACAGCTCGCGGGTCAATTGCCGAACGAAGACGCCCAGAGCTTCGTGTTCGATGCGACCAACCTCTTCGATCGGGATAAGTTCTCGGGTTTCGACCGCGTGGAAGGGGGAACGCGCGCCAATGTCGGCATGCGCTATACCGGCAATTTCGATAGCGGCTACAAGCTGGACAGCATCTTTGGCCAGTCCTATCAGTTGATGGGCATGAACTCGTTTGCGACGCCGGACCTGGTCGGCGCCGGCCTCGAATCGGGGCTCGAAACGGCACGATCCGACTATGTCACATATTTCGGCGTGACTATGCCCCACGGTGTGACGCTGTCGACCTCGTACCGGCTCGATCACGACACCTTCGCAATGAAGCGCGGCGACACGACGATTGGTTATGTTACGCCGATTGTCGACACGCAGCTGACCTATACGCATATCGAAGCTCAGCCTGACTACGATATTCCAACGACCGAAGACGAGCTCCAGCCGCAGGTCAAGCTGAAGCTGTCGGATGAATGGTCGGTCAATACGAAGCTCGGATATGATCTGCGTGCCAAGGATCTGAGCGAGCACGACTTTGGCGTCACCTATTCCGACGAATGTACCACCGCAAGCCTGGACTATGACTGGAAAAGGGACACGACCAGCGCGACCGGCGTCGACTGGTCGATAATGCTGCATCTGACATTCCGAACCCTCGGCGACGTCAAGGTCGGTGGCAACTGAGCCACCCGGCATTGAACCGCTTCTCTTCAGAGGTTTTCGAGGGAGAAGTCGGAATGCTTGAAGCTCTCGCCCTTACCGCCGTTCCGATAGCAGTCCGATGCGCTCGGAGCGCATGACGCGGCTCGCGTTATGGTGGCGTTACGAAGACTCGGTCGAAATATTACTTAACATTACTTAACACCGAAGAGCACGGGGAAGTGATAGTGCTCTTTCAACCTCATAGGCAGATTCTCCGGCCGCATGGACATTCATTTCTTTGAAAACCCGCGGAACGACCGCCATTTCGAAATGCAAGGTAAAAGCGTAGATGAACTCTAATTTGCGGCGGTCAAAACTAAAACGTTCCAATTCAACAATTGCCATTTTAGCATTCATAAGCACCGCCACAGCCATTCCACTGCCCGCACAGGCGGCCATGGTCAGCGACATACGTGTATTAGGTGCGGAACGCGTCGGGTCCACGGCAGTAAAAGACAATATAACGATAGCACCCGGCAAGAGTTTCTCGGAAGCAGACATCGATGAATCGATAAAACAACTTTATGCGACCGGCTATTTTTCGGACGTGCATATCTCCGTCGAGGGGCATAGCCTCGTTGTTTCCGTACACGAGAACAATCTGATCAATGCTGTTGTCTTCAACGGGAACAAGCAGATAAAGGACGACAAGCTATCAGGGTTGGTCAAATCCAAAGCCGCCGGTCCATATAGTGAAAGCCAGGTTCAAGACGACATAAAGACGATCAAGGACGCTTATGCGTCGATCGGGCGCAACAATGTCCAGATCACGACGAAGGTGATCAATATCGCGAAGAACCGCGTCAACCTTGCCTTCGTCATCAATGAAGGCGATCGCACGAAGATCAGCAAGCTGACATTCTCCGGAAATCATGCCTTCGGCAGCGGCCGTCTTGCCGCCGTCATCAGCACGAAGAAATCGGATTTCCTGTCGTTTCTGACCCGCAAGGACATCTACAGCGAAGACAAGAAGGCCGCCGACGAGGACGCGCTTCGCAAGTTCTACTACAATCACGGATATGTCGATTTCCGACTGGTTTCCGACAGCGCAACCTTCGACGATGCAACGAACAGCTACGCCGTCAGCTTCGTGGTCGATGAGGGCGAGCAGTACAAGTACGGCGATATTTCCGTCACGTCCACCGTGCAGGGTATCAATGCGGACGATCTGAAGAGCCTCGTCCTTACTAGCAAGGGCGATACCTATAACGCCCAGAATATTCAGAAATCGATCGACGCGATCTCGAAGCGTATCGAGGCTGCCGGCTATCCCTTCGCCAAGGTAACGCCTCGCGGCAATCGCAATCCCGAGGATCACACCGTCTCCATCGAGTATATCGTCGACCAGGGCGAGCGGGCCTATGTGGAACGCATCGAAATTCGCGGCAATACGCGAACGAGAGACTATGTCATTCGGCGCGAATTCGATCTCAACGAAGGCGATGCCTTCAACGAGCAGATGCTGGCGCGCGCAAAACGCCGTCTCGAGGCACTCGGCTACTTTACGTCGGTAAAGATCTCGACAAATCCGGGAAGCGCGCCGGATCGGGTCGTCATCGTCGTCGATGTCGAAGATCAGCCGACCGGCTCTTTCGGGATCGGCGGCGGTTATGCGGTCGGCGCCAACGGCGGCCCGCTACTGGAAGCCTCCGTGGAGGAGAAGAACTTCCTCGGACGCGGCCAATATATCAGGATCGCCGCGGGCGCGAGCACGAGCGGAAGCCAGACCTACACTTTTTCCTTCACCGAGCCGTACTTCCTCGGCGAGCGCCTCGCCGCCGGCTTCGACCTGTTCAAGAGCATAACGACCAGCAGCGACTACTACGACTACGGCGAAGAAGGCGTCACGCTGCGTGTCACTGCGCCGATTACCGAAGACCTGTCCACGACGCTCCGCTACACCTACAAGCAGATTACCTACACCGGCGAGAGCGATTGGCAGGACAATCTTTCCGCACCATACCTCAATCTGATCAACAATGGTCCGTGGACGCAATCAAGCGTTTCCCAGACCTTCAGCTACAATACGCTCGACGATCAGAACCTGCCACGCGACGGCTTCATCGCCAAGGTCACGCAAGAATTTGCTGGCCTTGGAGGCGACTCCAATTACTACAAGCTTAGCGGTAAAGCGCGCTATTACCATACACTTTCGGACTCGCAGGACATCGTCGGCATGGTGACCGTCGGTGCCGGTTACATGACCTCGACCAACGGTCAGGATCTGAATATCTTCGATCAGTTCATGATCGGCGGCACCGAGATCCGAGGGTTTCAGGATCAGGGTATCGGCCCGAGAACATCCTTTGACAATCCGCTCGGCGGCACGAAATATTTCACCGCCTCGGTGGAAACGAGCATGCCGACGCCGGGCATGCCGCAGGATCTCGGCTTCCGCAGCTCCGTTTTCGTGGATGCGGGAACGCTCTATGGCAACGACGCCAATGTCGACGGAGATGTATTGCACGACGGATCTGCGCTACGCGCATCTGCCGGCATCGGCCTGACCTGGGCCTCGCCATTTGGCACGATCAATCTCAGCTACGCCGTGCCGTTCCTCAAGCAGAGCTACGACCAGGTTGAAAACTTCCGCTTTGGCTTCGGCAATCAGTTCTAAGGGAGCCTCGGTGGAGGAGCAGCATCGGCCAGCAGAGACGGCGCCAGATTATGGCGCCGTTTGGCAAGGAAACGACTGAACCGCGCCATGCCCTTCGACCCGGCCGATTACCGATCGGCTTTGACTTTCGGTTCATACCGTCTGGCCGCTCGTACCTATGCGCAGGCAGCTATGGCTGCGCATCCTTTGGCAGTTGCGCAACACTCCAATTGCCACCGAGCGCTTCGATCAGGCTGGCGCTGGATGTCAGAAGGCCTTCCCGGATCTGCAAAGCCGCCTGCTCGTTCGAAAGCGCGGTTGCCTGCGCAGTGACGACGCTCGTATAGGCGCCTGTCCCGGCCTTGTATTCATTGATCGTTATCGTCACCGCCTGACGGGAGAGCCGCACCGCCTTATCCTGGGCGGCCGCCTGCCGCTTCAGGATGCGGAGGTTCGATAGCTGGTCCTCGACGTTTTGAAACGCTGACAGCACCGTCTGGCGGTAGTTGGCGACGCTCTGGTCATAGGTCGCGCGCGCGGCCTTGACCGCGGCGGAACGTTCGCCGCCGTCGAACAGGGTCTCGCTGGCGCTCGCCCCGAGCGACCAAATGGCATTGGTTGCCGAAAAGAGCGGCGACGCACCACTATATCCGGCAAGAGCCGACAGCGAGACGGTCGGATAGTAGGCCGCCACCGCGACGCCGATGAGCGCATTCTGCTGTTGCATCGTGCGCTCCGCCTCGGCGATGTCCGGGCGGCGTTCCAACAGAGAGGAAGGAATCGCGGCCGGGGGTGCGGGTACGGATTGCGCCAGCCTGCCCGGCCGGATCGAAAGCTCGGACGGCGGCTTGCCGATGAGCAGCGCGATCGCATGCTCATATTGGGCACGCAACTGCTGTGCGGCGATGGCGGACGCCTGTGTCGTCGCAAGCTGCGTCTGCGCCGTGATGACGTCAGAGCGGGCGGCAACGCCGCTGGCATACTGGTTCTGAGTGATCGTAAGGGTTTCCTGATAGGCCTTGGCCGTGGCGTTCAGCAAATCGATCAGCGAATCCTGATATCGCAATTCGAAGTAATCCGTCACCAGCTGCGCCTGCGCTGTCAGCGTGAGGTCGGCGAGTTCCGCAGCGCTTGCCTGGGCACCTGCCTTGTCGCTTTCGATCTGCCGGCGCACCTTGCCCCAAAGGTCGAGATCCCAGCTGGCACTCCCCTCGGCCGTTCCGGTCGTCTGCGTAATCCCGGCGCTGCGTTCGCGCGTCACACCTGGATTGATGGACAGCGAGGGAAACAGGCCCGATCGTGCCTCGGCGATAACAGCCTGCGCTTCGCGATAGGCCGCCTCATAGGCCTTGAGGTTCTGGTTGTTGATGGCGACCTGCGGCACGAGCTCGTTCAGCAGCGGGTCCTTGTAGACGCCCCACCAAGGCCCCCGGTCGACGCCATTGCTCGGCTGCGCCACTTTCCAGCCCTTCGGCGCCTCCTTGAAGGCAGCCGGGGTCTCGACGGTCGGCTTCATATAGTTCGGGCCCGTGGTGCAGGCCTGAAGCATCGACAGGGTGCTACATAAAGTGCAAATTGCCCCGATCTTTTTCATTATTGCGCTGCTCCCGTAGCGGCTGATTTCGGAAAGACGCGGCTCCAGAATCTCCAGGAGCTGGCGCGCAGGCGATCCAGATAGAGATAGACGACCGGCGTCGTATAAAGGGTCAGCAACTGACTGACGATAAGGCCGCCGATGATGGCGATGCCGAGAGGCCGGCGCAGCTCCGATCCCATGCCCTGATCGAGCACAAGAGGCACGGCACCGAACAGTGCCGAGCAGGTCGTCATCATGATCGGACGGAACCGCATCAGGCATGCCTGGCGGATCGCCTCGACCGGCGGCAGGCCGTCGGTGCGTTCGGCCTCCAGCGCAAAATCCACCATGAGAATGGCGTTCTTCTTGACGATGCCGATGAGAAGGAACACGCCGATCAGCGCGATCAGGGTGAACTCGACATTGGCCAGGAGCAGCGCCAGCACTGCGCCGACACCGGCGGAGGGCAAGGTGGACAGGATCGTCAGCGGATGTACGTAGCTTTCATAGAGGACGCCAAGTATCGCATAGACGGCGAGCAGCGCAGCCGCGATCAGCAAGGGCATGCTCGCGATGACCGATTGCGATGCACCGGCAGAGCCGGCAAAGCTGCCGCGGACAGTGATCGGCATGTCTATGCCGCGCACCGCCTGCTCGACGGCGACAGTTGCATCCGCGAAATTATATCCCGGCGCAAGATTGAATGAGATCGTCGAGGCGGTCGCCAGGCCCTGATGACTGACCTGTACGGGCGTAGTCGCCGGCGCCAGATGCGCGAAGGCGGAGAGCGGAATCATCGTCTCGCTGCCGGTGCTGACCGCCGATCCGCTGGAAGCGCTGCCGCCACTGTTGGCGATGGAGTTCGTCGCCTGATTGCTGGCCGAAGAACTGCTCGTCGTACTCGTCGAGCTGCTTTTGCCGACATTGCTGGTGACGGTGTCCGAAGCGGCATTGGTGGTCTCGGTGCCGCTTGCCGATTCTCCCTCGGAGCTGACATAGATCTGCTTGAGAGTATCGGTGTTCTGAAGATATTGCGGCGCGAGTTCCATCACGACATGATACTGGTTCTGCGCCTTGTAGATCGTCGAGACCTGCCGCTCGCCGAAGGCGTCATAGAGCGTCTGATCGATGATGCTGGGCGTGAGCCCATAGCGCGCCGCGGTGGGCCGATCGACGACGACGCGCGTCTCCAGGCCGCCCGTCTGCTGGTCCGTCGCGACGTCGGCAAGCACCGGGCTCTCCTTCATCGCCGCCAGCAGCTTGTTCGACCACAATTGCAGTTCGGCGGTATCATCGGCCTGGAGCGTATATTGATATTGCGCAAAGCTCTGCCGCGCGCCGACCGACAGATCCTGTATCGGAAACATCATCAGCTGAGCGCCGGGTATCGCCGCAAGCTTCGGGCGCAGCCGTGCCATGACATCGAATGCAGAGGCGGTACGGTCCTCCAGAGGTTTCAGCGTGATGAACACCTGTGCCTGGTTGGTGGCGCGACCGCCGGTATAGCCGGTCACCGCCGCCACGGCCGGATCGGCTTTCACGATGGCCTGCGCCTGAGCCAGCTTCTTGCTCATCGCCTGAAACGAGATGCTCTGGTCGGCGGTGATGCCGCCGATCATCAGCCCGACATCCTGCTGCGGAAACAGGCCTTTCGGCACGATGGCAAACAGCAATATGTTCAGCCCAACGGTCAGCAGCAGGGTGATGACGACGAGAACAGGATGCTCCAGGGCGCGGCGCAGGGAGTGGTCGTAAAGATCCTGCAATCCATCAAGCACTCCATTGGCGACGCGAGCCAGCAGGCCGGGCTTGTCCTGCTGCTCGCGGCGCAGGAGAAGCGCGCACATCATGGGCGTCGTCGTCAGCGACAGAATGAGGGACACGGCGATCGCAATCGACAGGACGACGGCAAATTCGCGGAAGAGCCGGCCGACGATACTGCCCATGAGCAGAATCGGAATGAACACTGCAATCAGCGAAACGCTCATCGAAACGACGGTGAAGCTGACCTCCGCGGCCCCCTTCAGAGCCGCCTCGACATGCGACATTCCGCTCTCCAAATGACGAGAGATATTCTCGAGCACGACGATCGTATCATCGACCACGAAGCCGGTGGCGATAGTCAACGCCATCAGCGAGAGATTGTCGAGACTGTATCCGCACAGCTGCATGACGCCGAACGTGCCGAGAATGGAAACCGGCACCGTCACGGCCGGAATGAACGTCGCGCGCAGGCTGCGCAGGAAAAAGAAGACGACAAGGACGACGAGAATGACCGAGATGATCAGCGAAAGCTCGGTATGAGCCAGCGAGGCGCGGATGGTGCTGCTACGATCACCCGTCAGGGTCATCTGGACATCGCCCGGCAAGGCCGCCTTGAGCTGCGGCAGCTCCGCCCTGACGCGATCGACGGTGGCGACGATATTGCTACCGGGCTGCTTGAACAGAATGAGGAGGACGGCGCGCTGCCCGTTGATCAAACCTTCATTGCGCAGGCTTTCAACCGAATCGTCGATTTCGGCGATATCGCGCAGGAACACGGGCCGGTCGTTGCGCCAGGCAATGACGAGGTCCCTGTACTCCGCCGCCTGCAGAACCTGGTCGTTGGCATAGAGCTGATAGCGTCTGCCGTCATCGTCGACCGAGCCCTTGGCACTGTCGGCGTTGGCGGCTGACAGCGCGGCGCGCACATCTTCGAGGCCGATGCCGTATTTGAACAGGGCGCCCGGGTTCAGCTCGACACGGACCGCCGGGAGCGAGCTTCCGCCGATATCGACATTGCCAATGCCCTCGATCTGCGAGAGCCGTTGCTGAAGCAGGGTCGCGGCGCTGTCATAGAGCTGGCCCTGCGTCAGGGTATTCGAGGTCAGAGCCAGGATCAGGATCGGAGCGTCGGCGGGATTGAATTTATTATAGGTCGGGTTGCTTTTGAGCGAACTCGGCAGATCGGCGCGCGCCGCGTTGATCGCGGCCTGAACATCGCGCGCCGCGCCATCGATGTTCCGGTCGAGACCGAACTGCAGCGTAATGTTCGTCGAGCCGACGCTGCTCTGCGAGGTCATTTGGGTCACGTCGGCAATCTGGCCGAGATGTCTTTCGAGCGGCGCCGCCACCGTTGCCGCCATCGTATCCGGGCTTGCACCCGCCATTTGCGCCTGCACTCTGATCGTCGGAAAGTCGACCGCCGGCAGCGGCGCGACAGGGAGCAGGCCAAAAGCGAGCAAGCCCGAAACGCCGATGGCGATCGTCATCAGGATCGTTGCGACCGGGCGCCGGATAAAGATCGAACTGATGTTCATGGCGCTGGCGTCTCCGGCTCAAGAGCTCTTCCTCCCCGCTCGCGCAGCCATTTCGCCAGACGATCGAGCGCCAGGTAGACGACCGGCGTCGTGAAGAGCGTCAGCAGCTGACTGACGCAAAGCCCGCCGATCATGGCGATGCCGAGCGGTTGCCGAAGCTCCGAGCCGCTTCCCGATCCGAACGCCAGGGGCACGGCGGAGATCAGCGCCGCAACCGTCGTCATCAGGATTGGCCGGAAGCGCAGGAGGCAAGCCTGATGGATGGCGGCGCGTGGCGCAAGACCTTCCTCACGCTCCGCCGCAATCGCAAAATCGATCATCATGATGGCGTTTTTCTTGACCACGCCGATCAGGAGGATGATGCCGATGATCCCTATGATGTCGAGATCGGCGCCCGTGACCTGCATCGCCAGCAACGCGCCGATGCCGGCAGACGGCAGCGTCGACAGGATCGTCAGCGGATGGATAAAGCTTTCATAGAGGACGCCCAGCACGACATACATCACCAGGACGGCCGCGATCACCAGATAGACTTCGTTCGTCAGCGAGGATTGAAATGCCTCCAGCGCTCCCTGGAAGCTGGTCTCGAAACTCTGCGGCAGTCCGATCGCCTGTTCAGCATTCGTGACGGCGGTGACAGCTGTGCCGAGCGAGGCGCCGGGCGCCAGGTTGAACGAAATCGTCGTGGCGGGAAATTGCGCGAGATGGCCGATCTGGATAGGCTTGTGGCCGATGACTATGTGCGCGATCGCGCTTAGCGGCACCTGGCCGGTGCTTGCTGTCGCCGACGGCAGGTAGATCGAATCCAACGCCGGCATCCCCTTGAGCAGTTTCGGCTGAGCCTCAAGGATGACACGCATCTGATTGGACTGGGTGAAGATCGTGTTGACGAGCCGCTGTCCGAAGCTGTCGTAAAGGGCGTTGTCGATCGTCGCCAACGTGATGCCGAAACGGGCAGCCGTCGCGCGGTCGACGTCGATCGTCGCCGAAAGGCCGCTGTCCTGCAGGTCACTCGTTACATCCGCGAGCTCCGGCGCCTTGCGAAGCGCATCGAGCAGCTTCGGCGTCCAGGTGCTCAGCTCGTCCAGCGAGGGATTGTCGAGGATGAACTGGTATTGCGTCGCGCTGATCTGCGTGTCGACGGTCAGATCCTGGACGGGTTGCATATAGAGCGTGATGCCCGCAACCTCTGCCACTTCCTGCTGCAGGCGACGAATGATCTGGCTGGCCGTCTGGCTACGCTGATCCCTTGGCCGCAGATTGATCTGCATTCTGCCGACGTTCAGTGTCGTATTGGTGCCGTCAACGCCGATGAAGGAGGAGACGCTGACGACATCCGGGTCCTTCAGCACCGCATCGGCGAGGGAAATCTGCAACTCGCTCATATGCTCGAAGGAAATCGACTGAGAGGCCTCCGTGATGCCCTGAATGATACCGGTATCCTGGGTGGGAAAGAAGCCTTTCGGGATCGCCACATAGAGCCAGGCGGTCACGCCCACCGTTGCGGTCGCAACTAGCAGCGTTATGAGCTGATGCTCGAGCACCCGGGTAAGCGCCCAGTCATAACCGCCGATCAGGTAATCGAACCAGCTCCGCCTCTTTTTCTTCCCGGACGTCTCCGGCCGATGCGGCCTGCCGCTCAGCAGCCGCGCGCACATCATGGGCACGAGCGTCAACGACACCACGGCGGACAGCACGATGGTCACCGCCAGCGTCACTGCGAACTCATAGAAGAGCCGCCCGATCACATCGCTCATGAAGAGAAGCGGGATCAGCACCGCCAGGAGCGAGACCGTGAGGGATATGATGGTGAAGCCAATCTCGCGAGAACCTTTCAGCGCGGCTTCGAGCGGCGGCAGACCCTCTTCGATATGACGGCTGATGTTCTCGATGACGACGATCGCGTCGTCGACGACGAAGCCGGTCGCGATCGTCAACGCCATCAGCGAGAGATTGTCGAGGCTGAAGCCCCAAAGATACATCGCCGAGAACGTACCGACCAGCGACAGCGGCACCGACAGGCTCGGGATGAAGGTTGCCCGCAGATTGCGCAGGAAGAGGAAGATCACCATGACAACCAGGCAAACAGCGAGCGTCAGCTCGAATTCGACATCGGCAACCGATGCCCGAATAGTCGTCGTCCGATCCGTGAGCTGCACGACGCTGACGGAAGAGGGTAGCCCGGCCGTCCATTGCGGCAGCATCGCCTTGATCCGGTCGACCACCTGGATGACGTTGGCGCCGGGCTGGCGCTGCACGTTCAGAATGATGGCGGGCGTTGTGTTCATCCAGGCGCCGAGCTGCGTGTTCTCCGGACCGCGCACGACGTCGGCGACGTCGGATAGGAGCACCGGCCGACCGTTCTTGTAGGCGATCACGCTGTTGAGATAATCGGACGGATCTTTGATCTGGTCGTTGGCATCGATCGTGTAGGAGCGGTGCGGCCCGTCCAGCGTGCCCTTCGGCGTGTTGATATTGATATTGCCGAGCGTCGTGCGCAGATCGTCGATGTTCAGGTCATAGGCGGACATGGCGCGGATATTGGCCTGGACACGGACGGCGGGCTTATAGCCGCCGCTCAACGTCACCAGGCCGACGCCTGGAAGTTGCGATATCTTCTGTGCCAGACGCGTGTCGGCAAGGGTTTGCACATCGGTCAGCGGCAGCGTCGACGATGTCATCGCCAGGGTAAGAACCGGCGCATCCGCCGGATTGATCTTGGCATAGATCGGGGGAGCCGGCAGGCCGGACGGCAAGAGGTTGCTGGCGGCATTGATCGCAGCCTGGACCTCCTGCTCGGCAACATCGAGAGAGACGGAGAGATCGAACTCGAGCGTGATGACCGATGCGCCGCCGGACGATTGCGAAAACATCTGCCGCAGACCAGACATTTGCCCTAGCTGCTTTTCCAGCGGCGCCGTCACGGCGGATGTCATCACGTCCGGGCTCGCTCCCGGATAGAAGGTCTGCACCTCGATTGTCGCATATTCCACCGCCGGCAAGGCCGAGAGCGGTAACTGCTGCCAGGCGATAATACCAACGACGAGCAGTGCCGCCATCAGCAGCGTTGTCGCAACCGGTCGCAGGATGAAGATACGGGACGGATTCATAGCGATGCGCCCGGCTTCTTACGCCCGCCCTGCTTGCCGCCATTGTGAGCGGGCGCGCCCGCTGGCGTGCTTCCGGGAATGCTGACCTTGGCGCCATCGCTCAGATGATCGCCGCCATCCACCACGACCTTCTCTCCCTCGGCCAACCCGGAGAGCACCGCAGTTTGGCCGTCCGCCGACGGGCCTGTCTTTATCTTGCGCAGGGAAACGGTGTCGTCGGAATTCAAGACATAGACGAAGGTTCCGGGCGTGCCGGTGTCGACGGCGGCATCCGGCACCAGGACGACACCGTGCAGCGTATCCACCAGCAGCGTCACATCGACGAACTGATTGGGGAACAGGCTGTCGTCCTTGTTGTCGAACAGCGCGCGCAATTTGAGCGTGCCGGTTGTTGTATCGATCTCGTTGTCGAGGGCGTCGAGGGTGCCTTCCGCCAGCTTGATCGTGCCGGTGCGATCATATGCGGCGACGCCAAGCTGAGCGCCAGCTTTCAATCGGCCCTGGACCTGCGCCAGGCTATCTTCGGGAAGAGTGAAAATCACCGAAGTCGGCGTTGTCTGCGTTACGACGACAATACCGGTGGAGCTGGATGCGGTGACATAGTTGCCGGCATCGACCTGGCGCAGGCCGACCCGACCGTCGACCGGCGAAACGATCCGGCAATATTCCAGATTGAGTTTCTGTGCATCGACCTGTGCCTGGTCGAGGACGACCGTTCCCTCATCCTGCTTGACGGTAGCCTTCTGCGTGTCGAGGGTCTGTCCTGTCGTCGAATCCTGCTTGATGAGGCGCTCGTAGCGGGTCAGATCGAGGCGTGCGTTGTCGAGGAGTGCCTGATCCCTTTCGAGTTGGCCCTGGTATTGGGCAAGCGCGACCTCGTAAGCGCGAGAGTCCACCTGGGCGAGCAGATCGCCCTTCTTGACCATCTGACCCTCGTGGAAATTGACCGCCGTCAGGTAGCCGCTGATCTGCGATTGGACTGTGATCGTCGCAAGCGACGTCACCGTACCCAAGGACGACAAGGTGACAGGCATATCCCCTTTGGTTGCGGGGGAGACACCGACCGATTGCACGGTTTGCATCGGTGCCCCGCGGCGCGGTCCAAAGGACGTGGCGCTTTGCTGCCAAGGGTGGCGCCAGACGATGAGCCCGGCAATGGCGGCGACGAAGAGCAGAAACCAGGGCCACCAGCGGAATTTTCGCGATTTGCCGGTCTGAACGTTCGATTCCTGGGGAGGGGTAGCTCGTGTATCCATGACAACTGCAACAACAAAGACAGCCAGGCCCGGAGCTGGGCATGGTTCCAAGGTCACAATGAAGGTCCACGAGAGTCCGGAATCAACTAACTTATTGGTAAGTTTACATCTTTAAACATTGTGTCAATACTGACACAATCGGCGTGTTGCGTTTGCCCGGCCTCAATTCTATTTATAATTCAAGTACAGCAACGGGCTGGTCGCCAGCGGATCGAGCGGCCTCTCCAGGGAGGTTGACCCATCTGCGGGCATGAAACTTCGGCCTCGTTCGACTATAAGTTTCGTTGAACATATTCGTGATTGATCGAGGATCGCTTGTCCGAAACCCATATCCTCATCGTCGAAGATGACCCGGATATCAGCGCACCTTTGGCTGGTTTCCTGCGCGAAAAAGGCTTTTTGACCTCGGCATGCGTGGATACCAAGACGGCGCGCGAGATTCTCGCGGCCAATCAGATCGATCTCATCCTCCTCGACTTGATGCTGCCCGGCGAGGACGGCCTGACATTTTGCCGACAGCTGCCCTCCACCAATCGGCCGCGCATCATCATGCTGACCGCGCTCTCCGAAACTATAGACAAGGTCATCGGGCTCGAACTGGGGGCCGACGACTATGTCTCCAAACCCTTCGACCTGCGTGAACTGCTGGCCCGCATCCGGGCGGTTCTTCGCCGCGAGACGGGCACAGACGGCATCCCCGCCCGGCCAAGCTCGGAAATGCTGCTGCAATTTTCCGGCTTCGCCTTCTATCCGCATCGCCGGTTTCTTCGCGCGCCGTCCGGACTTCGGGTGCCGCTGACAGGCGCCGAGACCGATCTGCTGCTGATATTCTGCCAGAAAGCGCAGCAGCTCCTCTCCCGCCAGGAGTTGATCAACCTCACCCGTGGCGACGATTTCGCCATATCCGCCAGATCCATAGATCTGCTGGTCAGCCGGCTGCGGCGAAAACTGTCCGTCGACGACCGGCTGACGGACCCGATCCGCACGGTTCGCGCCGACGGCTACGTCTTTCAGGCCGAAGTCACCAGCGGATGATCCAGCGTTTCTTCACAACCACGATCGGACAGATCCTCGCGATTATCGCGAGCTCTTCCGCCGTCAGTTTTCTGCTGATTCTCCTAACTCTGTCTTTCATGCACTCCGGCGCGTCACCTTCGCTACCTTGGCCATGGCAGGTCACCGTTCGCGTCGTAAGCCTCGTCGACAGCCTGAGGACCGCCCCGGACGAGCAGCGGGCCGCGGTGGTGGCCGCATCAAGGCGACCCGACATGGAAATTGCACTTACACATACGCCAATTGCCTGCGACGGGTACTCTGCGGATGCACGCAATCTGGAAACGTTACTGCGATCAGAACTCCCGGACATTTCCACGCGGACAACAGTCCACGAATGCAGCTCCTTTGACGGTCTCGATAGCATCCAGGTTCTCATTGGTGTCGGGGAGCTAACGCTCGATATCCGTACCGACAAACCCGTCTATTCCCGTTGGCTGACTCCACCGATCATATCGATGATGCTCTTCCTCTGCGTAGCGGTGACGGGCATGTCGACTTGGGCGGCATGGAGGGTCATAAGACCGCTGGAGCGCCTTTCCGCAAAGGCAGATGCCTTTGGTCGCGAGATCAATGTGACGCCGCTGGAAGAGGAAGGGCCGGTCGAGGTCAGGCGCGCAGCACGAGCTTTCAACCTGATGCAGGAGCGCGTCAGCCGCTCCATGAGCGACCGGACGCGGACGCTGGCGGCCATAAGCCACGATCTCAGAACACCCTTGACGCGCATGCGCCTGCAGCTGCAAGCCGAGCAATCGGAGCTGAAACGCGCCAATCTCTTGCGCGACGTGGACTTGATGCAGTCCATGGTGACTTCGGCGCTCGCCTTCCTGAGCGGCAGTTTCCATGGCGAGGAAAAGGAGTGGCTGGATCTTGGCGCGCTCCTGTCGACGCTCAGCGACGAATACGAGGACAGAGGCGCAAATGTCGCATATGACGGCCCGCAGCATATGCGCTTCTTCTGCAGGCCGAATGCGATCAACAGAGCGCTGACCAATCTCGTCGACAATGCGATCCATTATGGCGATATCGTCAATATCGTCGCGTCCGAGACGAGTGACGCCATCATCATCGACGTGATGGATGACGGCCCCGGCATCCCCAGCGACAAGGTACAGGAGGTCATCGAGCCCTTCGTTCGCCTCGACCCTTCCCGCTCCAACCGTCCCGGAAGCGTTGGTCTCGGCCTCTCCATCGTAAAGGAAGTCGTCACTGCACACTTCGGCACGCTCGAGCTGATCCAAAGACCACCGAAGGGCCTCATTGCCAGGATCAGTTTCGCAAACCAGCACTGAGGCGCCCCGCGCCAAACCGCGCCGTACATCGGATTGCGGCTCTCGCAAGTCCGGCCGCAGGCAAGGGCAATTCAACTCATCTCGGGCTTCTCAAGGAAACGCAAGGCCGTGTCTCTGGCCGGACGCCAAACTCGAGCATCATCCGAAACTGCGGCCAGCACCCATTCTACTCGAGCTCTCGCACCTGCCGACACCGATGTCCGTCACGAGCGAATGCAGGGAGCCTCGTGACGGCACCCTGCAGAGCACGCGCTCAGAAGCATGAGGAGGCGCGAAGGGACGTCAGTTCCTCGGCGCAAGCGCCTCCCCGGAGAAGACCTGCCTGTCGTCGGGTAGCATCAGCAGCAGCATCGAGGCGGCCACCATCAGGAAGCCGGCAACCGAGAGGCCGACGGCAAGGGCGATGCGATAAGCTTCGAGAACGGCGGCTTGTATGGTCGGCGGCAACTCCCTGATCTGCTCCACGTTGGCGACGATCATGGCGTGCGGATTCATGGCCAGACCGATTGTCGCAAAATCCTGCGTCAGCCACGCAACCATCATTCCGCCCGCCAGCGTCGCGCCCAAAGAGCCGGCAAGCGAGCGGACGTAGGATATCGCCGCAGTGCTCGTCCCGATATTGGCGTCTCCCACCGAGTTCTGCACGACGACCGTCATGCAGGGGGCGAACATTCCCATGCCCAGGCCGAGGCAGATCAATGCCAGGGAGAGTGCGACGCCGTTAGCCCCAATGGCGATGAATACGGAGAGGGATATCAGTGCGACGGCTTCCAGAAATACGCCCAGCAGAACGAAGGGTTTGAAGAGGGCGAAGCGAGACGACAGATAGCCACTGGCAATGGCTCCGATCGCCATTGCGGCAGCTTGCTGCATCAGCATGATCTCGGTTTGACGAGGATCTTGCACAAGCACTATCTCGAAGTAACGCGGCAGGAAGACCAAGGCTCCAAGCATCGAAAACGTCGTGACGCCCGTTACCGCAACCGCAACCGAGAATGCACGGCGGCGAAAGAGATTGAGATCGAGCATCGGCTGTGCCGTATAGCTTTGCTGCAGCAGAAACAGCATCCCGATCACCGCCACAAAGCCGACGATCGCCACCGTCATCGGCGAGGTCCAGGCAATGAACGAGCCGATATTGGCGAGCAGGAGCAACAGTGCCGTGCTTCCCGCGGAAAACAGCAACGCGCCGGCAATATCGAACCTTTGGCTGAGGCGGCGCGGTACGGAACGCAATCCCGTGAGGATGAGCGCGAGCGACAATGTACCCAAGGGCAAATTCGCGTAGAATATCCATTGCCAGGACAGATGCGCCGTCACAAATGCACCGATGGTCGGTCCGGCCGCACTGGACAGCATGAAGGCGCCAACCAATATCCCCTGATACTTGCCGCGTTCCCGCGGCGATGCCAGATCGGCGATCGCGATCTGCGAGAGTATCAATAGGCCGCCCCCTCCAAGCCCTTGCAGGGCACGCGCCAATATAATCTGCGTTTCAGACATCGCCAGCGAGCAGAACAGGGAGGCGGCCAGAAAGATCGCGAAGCTCGCGGCAAACACGCGCCTGCATCCATATATGTCGCTAAGCTTGCCGTAGAGCGGCGTGGCCGTGGTCATGGCGATCATATATGCGGTGATAGCCCAGCCGATGTATTGCGACGCATCGAACTCCATGGCCATTTGCAGCAGCGCACTATTGACGATATTCATATCGAGAGCGCCGAGAACCGTCGCAATCACGGCTCCACTACAAACAATTCCCAAGCTGTTGAACCCGACATCCACCGGGCGATAAGGCTTGATATGACTGAATGTATGATTGTCCATCTTAGACCATGTACCCGTCGGAACAACGATATTTAAATATTACCCCTATCAGTTCCGCTGGATTCCATGTGTTAAGTAATATTATTTCTTATTTCGGATCTATACTTAGGCCTATAATTCTCGGTGCGTGAGTTGATCGCGGCAGCTTTCCATTGTCGCGTGTGCCGATCCGTTTGATCCAATATGGAAGCCGGCCGGCCCGACGCATATCCCGATCTTGATCGCCGCTGCAGCAAGCCGTTCAAAACCAAGTGCTTTTGTCAATTTCCTCTGCTACAGTCCGTCGGGCAGGGACTGCTGAGACGTGGCCGGACGACGGGTAAAGCCTCTTGGTGCCGATTGATGTCGGAGCTCGCGCGATGGCCGTTACGGTGTGACATACGTTTCGAAAATCGGAGTGGGAGGCGACTGGATGTGGCGCGTGGTTCGTGTTCTGATTGGCATCGTGATCCTCGCTGGACTTGGTGTCCTCCTATGGTTTGCCACAAGGCCACCGCCGCTCATCGTGCAAGGTGAGGTATCCGCCAACCGCGTCGACATCAGCCCTCGTGTTTCGGGCCGTGTTGCGAAATTGAACGCCGATGTCGGCGACAACGTTGAGCGTGGTACCGTGATCGCCGAGCTGGAAAGCCCGCAGCTGACGGCCGCTCTTCACATGTCCGAGGCAGCACTTGCCGTCGCGCAGGCCGATCTCGTCAGGGTCAACAGCACCAGACCGGAAACGATCGCAGCACGCCAGGCCGAGCTGGCTGCGGCGGACGCGGATGTCACGCTCTATCAGGAAGACTCCGGCCGCCAGGCAAGGCTGATTACGACAGGGGCGTCGACGCAATCGCGCGTCGACGAAACGACCCGCAACCTCGAGGCCGCCATCCGCAAGCGTGAGTCCGCCCAGGCCAATCTCCAGCTTGCCGTCGTGGGTGCGAGCAAGGAAGAAAAGGCCTTGGCGGCGACACAGGTGGAGCAGGCGAAGGCTTCGCTCAACCAGCAGCAGACCGACGTTCACGAATTGACCATCGTCGCGCCGATTTCAGGGCAGGTCACCACGCGTGTCGCCGAACTCGGCGAGAATTTTTCGGCAGGGGCGCCGATCTTCTCGCTGATCGACCTGCAGAATCCGTGGTTCACCTTCAATCTTCGCGAGGATCTGCTGAAGGGTTTGAAGGTCGGCGACACCTTCGACGTCACCGTACCCGCGCTCGGCGACAAGACGATCGCGGTCAAAGTGACTGTTATCAATGCCCAGGGGCAATATGCGACCTGGCGTGCGACACGGGCGACCGGGGACTTCGATCTTCGCACTTTCGAGGTGCGGGCGAACCCCGTCCAACCGGTGCAGGGCCTGCGTCCGGGCATGAGCGCCATTGCGTCCTGGCCGCCGGCGGGGCGTTGACATGATCGGGAAAGGGCGGTTGCGCCCCGGCTTCCTGACAGTCTTTAGAAGGGAGTTCGATCGTCTCTGGCGCCGGCCCTTCCTGCTGTTCCTCACCACCATCCTGCCTCTGTTGCTGATGGGAGTGCTGGCCGCAGTCTTCAGCGCCGGCCTTGCCACGCGCCTGCCGATCGCCGTGCTCGATCTCGACAATACCGATCTTTCGCGGACGATCATCCGCACGGTGGATGCCACGCCGGATACGGCTGTCGTCCGCAATGTCAGCGATCTCGCGGAAGGCAGGCGGCTCATCTTGTCCGGTGAGGTGCACGGCCTGCTGATGCTGCCGATCCATCTTGAGCGCGATGTCCTTTCCGGCCGCCGCCCCGAGGTCGTCTTTTTCTACAACACCCAGACGATGACGACAGGCAATCTAACGCTGCGCGGCGTTAGCGCCGCTGTTCCCTCCGTTGCAGCCGGCATTCGCCTGGCGCTCAGAACGGCCGAGGGCCAACCCGTCGACGCCGCGCAAGAGGCGCTGGCGCCGATACCCGTCCAGGTCAATCCGCTCTTCAACCCGACGCTCAACTATGCGCATTTCCTGCTCGCCGCCCTGCTGCCGAGCGTATTGCAAGTCATTATCGTCACGACGATGGCCTATACGATCGGGCTCGATGTCGAAACGGTGCATCGCCTGCGTCTGCTGCGCCGCCTGGGCGGGGGATTGTGGCCGGCGATGGCCGGCAAGATTCTCCCCTATACACTACTGTTCCTGGTGGTGCTGGGCATAGCCGACTGGGTTCTTTTCGGCTTCCTGGACATGCCGCTACGCGGTGATCGTTATCTGCTCGTGCTGGCTGGCATCCTCTTCATCCTCGCCAACCAGTTCATCGGCGTGCTGCTGGCTTTGCTGCTTCGGCCGATGGCGAGCGCCATCAGCATCGGAACGCTCCTGATGGCGCCAGCCTTCGGCTTCATGGGCATCGGCTTTCCGCGCATCGGCATGAATGCCTTTGCCTATTATTGGGGGCAGATCATCCCCGGCACATGGTATCTGATGGCGCGCATCGACCAGACCATCCGCGGCACGCCGATCGATCTCTCGTGGAAGCCGATCGCCGTTCTGCTTTTCATGGTGCTTCTGCTTGCGAGCCTGACGGCATTGCGACTGGAGATGATCCGGGCACGACGGCAGCGTCGCATGGAACAAGCGGCAGCAACCGGGAGGGTAGCGGGATGAGGTCCATTTTCACGGTCTGCCGCATCGAGCTTGGCCGCATTCTCTCCCTGAAGCCGGCCTTTTCGGTATTGATCGTCGCCACCATCATCTATGCCGCCCTCTATCCCCAACCCTACCGCACGGAAGCCCTGCGCCACGTACCGATTGCCGTCGTCGATCTCGACGGCACCGACAGCAGCCGTGAACTCGCCCGACGCGTCGATGCGTCGGCGGATGTCGCGGTTGCGGCCGTCCTTCCGGATCAGGCAAGCGCCGAGCGCGAGGTCCATGCCCGCAATCTCTTCGGTATTCTCGTCATTCCGCAATATTTCGAGCGCGATCTGCTGCATAATCGACAGTCGCCCGTCGCACTTTATGCCGATGCCAGCTATTTCCTGATCTATCAACGCATATCCGGCGGCGTGACCGCAGTTGCGAAGACCATGGGGGCGGAGGTCGAAACCGCAAGGCTGATTGCCGTGAACGTCGATCCGAGAATTGCCGCCGCAGCCTCGGACCCCATGCCCTTGACGGCCGTGCCACTCTTCAATCCGCAGGGCGGATATGCGACCTATATTCTGCCGGCTGCCTTCGTTCTCATCATGCAGCAGACATTGCTGATCGGCGTCGGACTGCTCGGAACCTATCGAAACGATGCGCTCAGAACCGGGCCTGCGGCTTCAATCGGGCCTATTTCGGTCGTTGCCGGAAAGCTGCTTGCCTATCTGATCCTCGAAGCCGTTGTCGTACCTTTCTACCTGATCGTCATTCCCTATCTCTACGATATTCCCCGTCTCGGCACGCCACTTTCGATCTTCATTTTCGCGCTCCCCTTCGTGCTTGCCGTCGGCGCTCTCGGAATGGTGATCGCCAGTCTCTTCCGCAATCCGCTGACGGTGCAGCTCGTATCGGCCGCGCTGGGCATACCTTTCCTCTTCCTCGCCGGCTTCTCCTGGCCGACGGAGGCAATGCCGCCCTTCCTGCATGCCATCGCAACGGTATTGCCGAGTACGTCGGCGATCAACGGCATCGTTGCCGTCTCGCAGCTCGGCGCTCCCCTTCCCTATGTTCGCCAGCCGTTTCTGACGCTATGGGTGCTGGCAGCCGTCTACACGGCGATCGCCATTCTGTTGGAGAGCGGCAGCCGGCGGCGGCTGGCCGCCAAGGCCTAGGAGAATTCCTTCGCTGCCGCGCCCAGAGTATTAAATCCTCCGGCAGGAATTGCCGGGCACGAATTTTGGCGTCAGCACGAAATCCTGTGGGGGTTCGACCGCCCCTTGTGGGCTGGCGATGCGGTGCATGAGGCGGCGCGCGATGATACCGCCGAGCGCCAGCGTATCCTGAACCACCATGGTGATGCGCGGTGTGATGACCGAGCTCCACTGCACATTGTCGATCATGGCGAGCGAGATGTCTTCGGGACAGCGGAAACCCAGCTCCTGCATGGCCTGCAGCGCCGAAAGCGCCACGGTGTTGTTGGCGCCGAGGATCGCGGTCGGGCGCTCGGGCTGAATCAGCAGGCGCATCGCTGCCTCGTAGCCAGCTGTGCGTGTGAACTGGCCGTCGACGATGAAGTTCGGGTTCACCTCGACGCCGGCATTGGCCATGGTCTCGGCAAAGCCGCGATATCTCTCGGTCGCCGTGTGCATATGGCTCGGGCCGGTGATGAAGGCGATGCGCCGATGGCCGAGCTGCAGCAGATGCTCGGTCAGCATCGCGCCAGCGAGGTAATTGTCCGAGCCTACGAAATCACGCTCGATGCCGGCGACCTTCTGGTCGAAACAGACGATCGGCACGTTCAGGCCAGCGATGAAGTCGAGATAATCCTGGTCGTAGCCTGAGGGCGCAAGCGCCAGGCCGGCTGTCTTCAGACCGATCAGATGCTCGACCATCGCCCTCTCGCGATCCGTCTTGCCCGAGGAATCCGTGACGACGACGAAGTGCTGGTGGTCGAGCGCATAATTTTCCAGCTCACGCCGGATATCGCCGAAAAACGGGTTGCCGACATTGCCGACGACAAAGCCGATCATGCGGCTGCGGCCGCGCGCCAGGCTTTGCGCAAGCGGATCAGCAACGAAGCCGACCGCGGCGATCGCCTGACGAATTTTCTCCAGCGTCTTCTGGCTGACCCGCGCCGGATTGCTCAGAGCCAGCGACACCGTCGAGACGGAGACGTCAGCGAGTTTGGCGACATCGCGAATTGTGGCCATGATTTTATCGAACCGTTTCTATCGCCTTTGGCTTTCCACTCGAAGATGATTTCCTCAATGAATCGCTGTCACAAATCTAACATTTGTCGGCAATGAAGCAATATGCGGAAATAGATTTCAACAGCGTGCTTGACATATGGGGCAAGTGGATCAATGATTAAATCGAACCGGTTCGATAGAACCTCAACACTTGGGAGGATAGTGTGAGCGACGCAGCGATCAGTGGCGGCCAGAATGTGGCCGATGGCAAGACATGGTTTGGACACGACCGCTTCGGCATGTTCATCCACTTCGGACTTTACGCTCTCGGCGCACGCCACGAATGGCTGAAGAACCGCGAGGAATTCACCACCGAGGCCTATCAGAAGTATTTCGACAACTTCGATCCCGATCTCTATGACGCCCGCGAATGGGCACGCCGCGCTCGCGAGGCCGGCATGAAATATGTCGTCCTCACCGCCAAGCACCATGAAGGCTTCTGCCTTTGGGACAGCAAGGTCACCGACTACAAGGTCACCAACACGCCCTATGGCAAGGATCTGATCGGCCCTTATGTCGAAGCGCTTCGTGCCGAAGGATTGAAGGTCGGCTTCTACTATTCCCTGCTCGACTGGCATCACCCCGATTTCCCGATCGACGCGCATCATCCGCAACGCAATCATCCCGATGCCGCCAAGCTTAACGAGGGTCGCGACGTCAAGCGCTATGCCAAGTACATGCGCGACCAGGTGACCGAACTCCTGACGAACTTCGGCAAGATCGACGTGATCTGGTTCGATTTCAGCTATCCGCGCCGCGTCTACAAGGGCTTGCCCGGCAAGGGTCGCGCCGATTGGGAGAGTGAAGACCTGATCAAACTAGTGCGCCAGCTGCAGCCCGATATCATCATCGGCGATCGTCTCGACCTGCCGCGCGACGCGGACCACATGCCCGACTTGGTGACGCCGGAACAATACACGCCCCGCGTCGCTCCGACCGTCGCCGGATTGCCGGTGCGCTGGGAAGCCTGCCATACCTTCAGCGGTTCCTGGGGCTATTACCGCGACGAGACAACCTGGAAAGATGCCGGCCAGCTGATCAACATGCTGATCGACACGGTTTCGCTCGGCGGCAATCTGCTGATGAATGTCGGCCCGACCGGTCGTGGCACCTTCGACGCCCGCGCCATCAAGGCACTCGACACCTATGGCGAATGGATGCGGCTGAATGGTCGTGCGATCTACGGCGCCGGCCCTTCCACCCATAAGGCGCCAAGCGGCTGCCGCTTCACACAGAAGGGCAACCGGCTCTATCTGCATGTCCAAACCTGGCCGTTCCGGCACATCCACATCGAAGGGCTGGGCCGCAAGGTCAAATATGCGCAGTTCCTGCACGATGCCAGCGAGTTGCACTGGCTCGATCCGGATGCCGACGTCGATTCCAATATCGGCGTCGCCGTCGGCGAAGGCATCCTGACACTCGAACTGCCGGTTCTGAAGCCTGACGTCGTCACCCCGGTCATCGAGCTGATCCTCAAGGACTGAAGGAGATCGTGGAATCCAGCCTCCCGGTATCATCATGAGCCGAGAAACCGAACTCATTGCCGCGATGACGCCCTTGATCGCCGACCTGGCCGAGGACGGCAATGGCGCCGTCGCGCTCGCCGGCTCGCGCGGCAAGGGACGGTCGGATGCACAATCGGATTTCGATTTCCGGGTCTATGCCGATGCCTATCGCGGGCCGGAGGTTCGCGAGACCGCAGCGTGGCGGCAGTTCGATGCCGCGCTGCGGAGCTGGCAGGCCGAGGGCATCCGCATGGATGGCGTCTGGATGCGCCGTTATACCGGCGTGCAGCGCGATCTGGACTCCTGGCTTGCCGGCATCGTCGTGCCGAAGAGCTTCGAATGGACGATCTGGGGCTATCACTTGCCAACGGATCTTGCCAGCCAGCAGATCATCGCCGACCCGCGTGGCTTGCTTGCCGGCTGGAAGCAGCAGCTGGCGCAATACCCGGAAGCGCTGAGGGCCTCGGTCCTCAGCCAGTATATGGAGATCCTGCGCTACTGGGCCGAGGATTACCACTACGAGAGCAAGGTCGTTCGCCGCGATCTCGTCTTTCTCGTCGGGCTGACGGGCAAACTTGCCAACGCCATCCTGCAGGCGGTGTTCGCCTTTAACCGGGTCTATTTTCCGGGCGATGGCTGGAACCTGCCCATGGCGGCCGAACTGGAGCGGCTACCGCCCGACTTCCTGCAGCGGATGACCGCCATCCTGGAGCCGGGACAGGGCCCAGATAACTGGCGGCGTCAGCGAACGGAGCTGATCGGCCTGATCGCCGACCTGGAGGTCATGATCGCGGCCTGAATCGGCCGCAAGACCAAGCCGGAGGGGAGCGTCCGGATAGTGATCAACGTCACTGCAACCAAAGTCATTAAGGAGGAGGAACAATAATGAAACATTCGTTGATATTTGCCGCCGCCCTTGCGGCGAGTTCGCTATACGGCATCGGCGCCAAGGCAGAAGATGCCCCCGTGACCCTGACCTGGCAGATGTGGGGTCAGCCGAACGACGCCGAGCTCTGGCAGCAGCTGGCCGATCTCGTCAACAAGCAATATCCGAATATCACGGTCAAGCTGCAGCTTTCGGGCTGGACGGATTACTGGACGCGCTTGCCGGTTCTGGCGGCATCGGGACAGGTCGCCGACATCGTCTCGATGCAGTCGATGCGCGTGCCGAATTTCTACTCTATCCTGACGCCTCTCGACGATTACGTGAAAAGCAGCGACGTGAAGGTGGCGGACTTCGAGACGTCGATCATGTCCGGACTTTCCCGCGACGGCAAACTCTACGCGCTGCCCTATGATGTCGGCCCCTGGATGGTCTTCTACAATCGCGACAAGTTCGCCGCCGCCGGCTTGAAGGAGCCCGCCAAGGACTGGACGTTCGACGATTTCAAGGCCGACGCCAAGGCACTGACGAAGGACGGAACCTATGGCTATGGCACCCAGGCCTTCGATTTCATCGCCGGCCCCGTCGCGCTCGGCGCTGACTATTTCAACGCCGACAATGAATTCGACCTTACCAATGCCGGCTTTGTCGATGCCTTCAGCAAGTACGCCGATCTCACCGCCAAGGACAAACTCTCACCGGTCTTTGCCTCGGCAGCCGATGCCTCTGCCGCAAGCGGCCGCTTCGCCTCAGGCAATGTCGCCATGTATATCGACGGTCCCTGGTCGCTCATTACCGGGCAGGCCAATGTCAATTTCAAGATCGGCATTGCACCGCTGCCGCGCGGCGCCGGCCCGTCGCGCTTCATCACTGCCGGCTCCGGCTGGGGCATTTCCGCCGCCAGCCAGCACAAGGACGCCGCCTTCAAGGCGCTGCAGGTCCTGACCGGCCCGAAGGCCGCGGAAATTCTCGGTTCGGCCGGGCGCGCGCTGCCGGCCCGGCTTGCACAGCAAACCGCCTGGTATGATGGGGCAGCAAAGAATGTCGCCGGCACGCGCGACACGCTGGAATACATGTTCGCCCATACCACGCCGTTCCGCATCAACGAGAAATGGAACCAGTTCGAAAATCTGGTGATGCAGTATGTGCCGCTGGCGCTGACGGGAGATTCGAAACCCCAAGGCGTATTGAGCGACATTCAGAGCCAGCTTCCGTAATCCGGGCACCTGGCCGGCCTGCGGTCGGGCCATCGGCTCGATCGCAGCGCCCCTGCCGAGAAGGAGAGGCCCATGATGCTGGGCAAACACACCGACATGATTGCAAGACCAAGGCCGCGCTCGCGCAGATGGTTCAGAGGCGAGGGATGGACAGCCCTGTTCTTCCTGCTGCCGGGCCTGATCGGCATCGTGCTGTTCCTCGTCCTGCCGATCCTCGCCTCGATCGCGCTCAGCTTCACCAACTGGCAGTTGCTCGGCACACCGCGTTTCGTCGGCCTCTCCAACTATGTGCGCCTGTTCACGACCGACCCTCAATTCTGGACGGTCATGCGCAACACCATCTTCTTCACGGTCGAATATCTGGTGCTCAATATCGTCATCTCGCTGGGGTTGGCGACCTGGATTTCGAGCCTGAAGATCGGCCAGCGCTGGTTCCGGGTGATCTTCTTCCTTCCGACGTTTACCCCGCTCATCGCCGTCGCCATGGTCTGGATGCTGATCTTCACGAGCGGCGGCCTGTTCGACAGCCTGACGGCGGCGCTGTCGCTGCCCCTCGCCGGCGTTCTGAACGATCGTACGCTCGCCATGCAGGCCGTCGTGCTGACATCGATCTGGGCCGGCGTCGGCTACAATACGGTTCTCTTCAACGCCGCGCTCGACATGGTGCCGGCAACCTATCTCGAAGCCGCACGCATCGACGGCGCCACGGCCTGGGACCGGTTCTGGAAAATTCGCCTGCCGCTGATCTCGCCGACACTATTCTTCGGCACCGTCATGACGGCGATCACCTCGCTGCAGGTTTTCGACCAGATTTTCGTCATGACCAAGGGTGGCCCGGGATCGTCGACGGCAACGCTCGGCTACGCCATCTACCAACGCGGCTTTCAGAACTTCCAGATGGGCTATGCCTCCGCTATCGCCTGGGTGATGTTTGCGCTGATCATGGTGCTAACTGCCCTGCAATTCTGGTTCCAGCGCAAATGGGTGCATTATGACGCTTAAATCCGAGGCCAGAGCGCGCCGGAAGCTGGTGCTCGATATCGTCAACCACACAGCGCTTGCGCTTGTCGCTCTTGCCTTCCTCTTTCCCTTCTTCTGGATGGTGTCGAACGCGGTGCGCTCGAATGCCGAGGTAACGGCAATACCCCCGCATATCCTGCCGGAGGTCTTCGAATGGGGTAACTTTGCCGCCGCCTGGACCCAATTGCCTTTCGGCCGCTTCTTCCTCAACAGCGCCATCATCGCCATTTGCGTCACGGCGATCACGGTCGTCGTCTCCTGCCTGTCCGGCTATGCCTTTGCGCGGCTGAAATTCAGGGGCCGAGAAACGCTGCTGCTCGGCTATATCGGCACGCTGATGGTACCGCCGCTGATGCTGATCATTCCGCTGTTTCTAATCGTCAACAAGCTGGGTCTGGTCAACACCTTCCCCGGCGTGATCCTGCCAATCTCCTTCGGTACCTTTGGCGCCTTCCTGATGCGACAGTTCTTTCTCTCCATCCCCATGGAGCTTGAGGAAGCGGCAAGAATTGACGGCGCCTCGCGCCTGCGCATCCTCGTCAGCATCATCGTGCCGCTCTCCATGCCGGCGATCGGGCTTCTGTCGCTCTTCACCTTCATCGGGCAGTGGAACAATTTCCTCTGGCCGCTGATCGTCATGACCGGTGCCGACAATGCCACCCTGCCCGTCGGCCTCACCATGTTCCAGACGCAGCAGGGCACGCAGTGGAACTACCTGATGGCAGGCGCCACGCTTTCCATGCTTCCGGGCATCCTCCTCGCGATCATCCTGCAGAAGCTCATCTACAACAGCATCGCCCTTAACGCGGGCATGGGCGGGCGCTGAAGCGCCGCCCAACATTCTTGGGAGCAAATTCATGGCGAAACTGACCATTCGAAACGCCATCAAACGCTACGGTGCGCTCGAAGTGCTGCATGGCGTCTCCGTCACCGCACAAGACGGCGAGTTCATGGTGCTCGTGGGACCCTCGGGCTGCGGCAAATCCACCTTGCTGCGGATGATCGCCGGGCTAGAAGGCATCAGCGGTGGCGAGATCGAAATCGGCGACCGAACCGTCAACGATCTCGAACCGAACGAGCGGAACATCGCCATGGTGTTCCAGTCCTATGCGCTCTATCCGCACATGACGGTGCGCGACAACATGGCTTTCTCGCTGAAACTCGCGCGCCGCAGCAAACACGAAATCGAGAAGAAGGTGAACGATGCCGCCGCGATCCTCGATCTCGCCACTCTCCTCGATCGCTACCCCCGGCAATTGTCGGGTGGACAGCGCCAGCGCGTGGCGATGGGCCGCGCCATCGTTCGCAACCCCGCCGTCTTCCTCTTCGATGAACCGCTGTCCAATCTGGATGCAAAACTCCGTGTCCAGATGCGCACCGAGATAAAGACGCTGCATCAGCGGCTCGGCACCACCATGGTCTATGTGACGCACGACCAGATGGAGGCCATGACGATGGCCGACCGCATCGTCGTCATGCGTGGCGGCCATATCGAGCAGATCGGCTCGCCGCTTGAAATCTACGATGCGCCGGCCAACAGTTTTGTTGCCGGCTTTATCGGCTCGCCATCGATGAACTTCATAGACGGTACCGTCACCGATCGAAACGGGGCTCTGGGACTGGAGGACGCGGAAAACCTGCATTGGCCGCTGCCGGAGAGCGCCCGCCGCCATCTCAGCCGATCCGTCCAGCTCGGCATCCGCCCGGAACATATCGCCATTGACACCGCCGGCGTGCAGGCCAAGGTCATCATCATCGAGCCGACGGGCTCAGACACGCATCTGCAATTGCAGGCCGGCGCGCAATCGATCGTCGCAGCCGTAAGAGATCGCCCCTCTGTGTCTCCAGGCCAGCCGATTCAACTGAGGATCGATCCGTCGAAGGCACATCTGTTCGATCCATCGAACGGCCAGCGCCTGCATTGACTGTATAGCCTTTACTCTCCGGGTTACTGCCGCAGATAAAATCGTCTGTCGGCACGGCTTTTGGGTTTCAAAACCTAGCCATGGGCCGAAGTCCGGCCTAAAGACAGGGCACGTTTCGAACAGCCTGGAGAGAAAGCCGATGAGCCAAGAAGGTCAAAAGACGATCGCCACCTGGTATGTCGACCCTGATGCGGAAGATAGGATGGCGGATGGCCATGCGCCGATCTGGAGGCATCTGATCGAACTGATCGTCGAGCGCGATCTGTCCGCCAAGAGCGTCGTCGACTTCGGCTGCAATCAGGGCGGCCTGCTGCGGCACCTCTATGCCATCAGGCCGTTCCGTAAGGCTCTCGGCATCGACATCGCCGAACAGTCGATCGCCAAGGCCGAAGCCTTCAAGGGCAACCTGCCGGTCCAGCATGCAGTGGGCGGTACGCTCGACGGCTGGGTCGAGGAATTCGATCTCGCGATCAGCCACGAAGTCATCTACCTCGTCGAGGATATCCACGCGCACGCAGCGGATATCTGGAAGGCATTAAGGCCCGGCGGCGTCTATTATGCCGTCACCGGCTGCCATACGGACAACCCGCTTTGGCCGAAGTGGCGCGATCTCGTCGCCAAGCGCACGAATACCGTCGTCCAGGATCGTTCGATTTCCGACTACGGCCGCGCCTTCGCCAAGGCAGGCTTCGCGGTCTCCGGCCGCAAGCTTGAATATGACGGATTCATCCCCTTCGTCGAGGATGGCTGGACGCCTGACTTCGCTGATGCACTCGACTACTATACCCAGACCAAGATCGTCTTCCGGCTCGTCAAACCCCTCAATGGCTGAGCCGCTTAAGCTCGACATCGAAATGCGGCGGTGCGTCCGGGCTTACCTGCACGAACCGCCCTTTCACCCGGAAAGTCCTCTCGATCAGTCCGCTTTCGGCGAGCGCCCTCGGCTCACCGTCGAAGCGCAGCTCGCCCTTTTCCAGCAATGAGATGCGATCGCTGACGGCAATCGCCTGATTGATATCGTGGATTGCCATGATGATGGTGACGCCCCTCTCGCGGCTCAGGCGATGAACCAGATCCAGCACCTCGACCTGATAGCCGATATCGAGGAACGAGGTCGGCTCATCGAGCAGCAATATGCCGGCTTCCTGCGCAAGTGCCGCTGAGATCCAGGCCCGCTGCCGCTCGCCGCCGGAAAGCTCCTGCAGGGTGCGGTCGGCAAGGCTCGAAAGTCCGGTGCTCTCAAGCGCCCATTCGATCGCCTCTTCATCCCTACGATCGTAGCTGCGGAAAAGCCCGACATGGGCGAAGCGGCCCTGCCGCACCAGCTGCGCGATCGTCATCTCGTCCGGTGCCGAGGGCTGCTGCGGCAGGAAGGCGAGTTTCTTGGCAATCGCGCGCCGCGACATGGTTGCAACCGAGACATCCTCGATCGTCACCTTCCCCTCGGCTGGGGCAATCAGGCCGGCAAGCGCCTGCAGGGCCGTGCTCTTGCCCGAGCCGTTCGGGCCGATGAGCGTCCGGATCTCGCCCTTCTGCATGGCAAGCCCGAAGCCGCTCAGCGCCTTGCGACGACCATAGAAAACGGAGAGTTGCGAACAGGACAGCGGCATGGCGATCTCACGGAATTTTTCTCAAGAGGACAAGTAACACGGGCACGCCGACAATCGCGGTGACGACCCCGATCGGCACTTCCTCCGCCTGCCCGGCGAGGCGGCCGATCAGATCGCCGAGCGTAACGAAGATGGCGCCAAGGACGACTGTGAGAGGCAGAACCAAGGGGAAATGCCGGCCGGCGAGAAAACGCGCCAGATGCGGGACGACAAGCCCGACGAAAACAATCGGGCCGACGGCACCGACGGCACTTGCCGCAAGGGCGCAAGAAACTAGGAGGACAACGGAAAACTGCCGGCGATAGGCAAGGCCGAACGAACGGGCGACCTGCGCATCGAATTGCAGCATGACCACGGGCCGATAGATCACCGGTAGGACGAGGAGGCCTGCGATCGTGAACGGCAGGAGAAACAGCGCATGGTCCCAGGTGCGTGCGTAAAGGCTACCGGAAAGCCACTCGAGAATGATCTCGATGCGCGCCGATCCCCAGCCGGCAATGAGGCCGACCGCAAGCGCATGCAGGACCGCACCGATGGCAACACCGCAGAGCGTGATCCGCAGCGGGCTGAGCTCGAGCCGAAAGGCGAGCAGATAGATGATGCCGCCGGCGATCATTCCGCCGGCAAGACCTGCGACCGGAAGCCAGGCGATCGGCAGTTCCGCCACCGTATTCTCGCCGGGATTGAAGATGTAGACGGTGAAGAGCAGGAACAGCGTGACGGTCAGCGTCGCGCCCTGCGACACACCCATCAATGAGGGATCGGCAAGCGGGTTTCGCGTGATCGTCTGCAGGAGCAGGCCGGCTATGCCGAACTGAATGCCGGCAAGAATACCGGTGACGATGCGCGGCAACCGAATATCGAGAATGATCGATTGCGCCTCGGGCGAGCCCTTGCCGCTGAAAACCGCCAGCACATCGGCAACAGGCAGATCGACAACGCCTAAGAATATCGAGGCAATCAGTGAGAGAAGCGCAATGACGATGACGATCGGCAGCATGCCTCTTCGCGGCAAATAGGTGGCGGGGGCATCCATTATCATAGGCCATGCCCCCGAAATTGCAGGCGACCGCGCTGGATGAGGTAGATGAAGACAGGGCCGCCGATCAGTGCCGTGATGATGCCGACGGGAAGTTCCTTCGGAATGGCGATCGTGCGGGCGATGAGATCTGCGACCGTCACGATCAGAGCTCCGATAGCGGCAGAAAGCGCGATTTCAGAGGCCGCACCGCGCGGCTTCAGCAAGCGGGCGATATGAGGCGCCGCCAACCCGACGAAGGCGACCGGCCCCGCAACAGGTGCGACACCGGCGACGGGACAGACGCCGAGCACGAGCAGCACAGGCTTCCAAAGATTGAGCTGCACGCCCATGCCTGCGGCAGCATGATCGCTGAGCGCAAACATGCCGATCACGCGATGGAGCGCCAAGGCACCCGCAACCCCGACGACGACCCAGGGGAGCATATAGGTGAGATGCGACCAGGACCGCCCTTGAAAGCCGCCGGAGAGCCAGAACAGGAGCGACGTCGATTGTGGCCCGGTCAGAAGCAGCACGTAGATCGTGATCGCGCCGAGAAACAGCGAGATGCTGACGCCAGCAAGCGCCAGATGCAGCGGCCGCCCCTGCCCACCCTTCGAGACCCAGAAGGTGACGGCAGCGGCCGCAAGGCCACCCGCAAGGCCAACGAAGGGATAATAGGTGGACGAAAGCCAGGGAAGGAAAACGAAACAGCAGACGATCGGCGTGACAGCGCCGGCGGTGACGCCGGTAATTCCGGGGTCGGCGAGCGGATTTCGCGTCAATGTCTGCAGGAGATAGCCGGAGACGGCAAGTCCGGCGCCAGCAACGGCTGCAGCAAGGCTTCGCGGCAGGCGCAGTGTCCAAACGAGGATCGAATTGATCTTGCCGTCCGGCGCAAAGAGAGCCCGGCCGGCGTCCGCAATCGTCAGGACCTTCGCGCCGGGCAGCAAACCGATGAAGACGATCAGAAGGGTCGCAGCGACGAGGACTGTGATCATCGCCAGCGACTTGCGCGCATTCATCGTGGCCACGGCCCGAAGCACTTTTTACTTCTGGATATCGGCAGGAATGATCTTGGCGGCTTCCGCCCTTACATCGACGGCGGGGAAAGCATCCGGATACAGATAATGCGCGGCTTCGCGCAGCACAATTTCGCGCGCGATCGGACCATTGGTCTCGACCCACTGATCCCCAACGTAGAAGACCCGCTTGTTCTTGACGGCGGTCAGTTCCTGCCAGATCGGGTTGTTCTCATGCGGGCGATCCGGGCCGGAGTCGTAGATGAACAGGACTTCGGGGTCTTTCTCCAGCATGGTCTCCAGGCTCAGATCGATGCCGAAGGGGCCACCGGGCGTTTTCGGTCCGGCGATATTGTCGCCGCCAATCGCGGCAACGATCGAGGCTGAGGTGTTTTCCGTATGGAAGGCGAAGGGTGTCTCGCCGCCCCACATGATCGCAAAGCGCGGATGCACGTTCTTCGGGGCCTTGGCGGCGATCTCATCGAGATGCTTGTGGAAATCGGCATTCAGCTGCAAACCGCGTTCGGGCTTGCCGAGGATCTTCGAGAATTCGGCGATTTCCTTATCGCTCTCCGTCAGAAGCTCCATGTTGTAGGCGAGATAGGGCGCAATCTTTTCGAGCTGCGGCGCGTTGCCGACCGTATAGCGACGGATGGCGACGATGAGATCGGGCTTGGCTTGCGACAGCAGTTCCAGATTAGGCTTGGCGCGCTGGCCGATCTGCGCCATCTGCGCGGTCAGGCCGAGGAGAAAATCCGGCTGCCGGCCCGCCGTCATATAGGTGCTCGCGACCGGCTTGATGCCAAGAGCGAGGGCGACGTCGTCGGCAAAATAAGAGATGGCGGCGATCCGCTTCGGCTGTACGGGCACATTGACCTTGACGCCACGATCATCCGTCACGGAGAGGGTCTTTGCATCTTCCGCTGCGGCAGAACCGGCAGCCAGCAACGCGATCAGGCCGAACATTGAAGCGATTTTAATTGCACCATTCGCCATCACGAGATCCTCCATCAGATGCGCGAGATGGCTTTAGTCAATAAACAGGAGTTTTGCAATCCAGTTTCACCTCGACTTTTGCGGGTGCCGCATCAGGCGCGCAGCGCCGTAGCCGGACTGGAGCGCAGAGCACTGATCGCCGGGACGATGGAAATGATAGCAGCAACAGCAGCAAAGCCGCCGACGAGCCATAAATCGTCGAAGACGAAACCAACAGGCAGACGCACCGCTGTCGATGCGGCGAGCCGGGCGGAGATGGTCAGTGCTGCGAGATAGCCAAAGACGATGCCGAGCGCGATGCCGGCGGCAAACAGAACGAAGAGCTCACCCCAGACAAGCGAGACGATCGAGCGGACCGGCGTGCCGAGCGCACGCAAGGCACCGATCTGCCGGCGACGCGCTCCGACATGCATGATCGTGACAAGCACGATCGCGGCAATTACGGTCGCCTGCGTTCCAAGCGCGATCGCCAACAAGAGGCTGCGGGCATCGCCAAGCGTCGCATAGAGCCTCGTCAGCACTTCCGCGGGAAAGACGCCGAGCGTCGCGCCGGTGCGATATTCCTGCCGCAGGCGATAGGCATCGGCAATCGTCTTCGGCTTCACAAGAACGGCCGGAACGCCGGGTGTCTGCGCGTTGAAATGCTCATCGATCGGGGCGTCTGCATCGACGTGACCATGCTCGTGCCCATGGTCTTCGTGATGATCCTGGCCGGGGTTCTCAGCGCCATGCGCATCCGCCTCGTCGCCATCATGGTCGTGGTGCCCGTCCTCTCCATGCATGCCGTGCAACTGCCAAACCGCACGGATCGGCACGAGGATCGCCCGGTCCCAGGCCGTGCCGGTCGGCGCCATGCGACCGGTAACCTTATAGGTGATCGCGGTATGGGTTTCGCCGCCGGTTTCGGCCGTGCCATGCATCGGCTTGATTTCCGCACCCTGCGACAAGGCGACGTCGGAGCCGACCACCGCCTCGCCGAGGCGCGAGAACATCGCACCTTGCGCCAGCGATGGCGAAAGGGAAGAGATCAGGCCAGTGGTCGTGCCGACGATCGGATGCCCGTAAGCGGAATCGCCGAAGCCAACGGGCGCGGCCAGCTCGACGCGCGGATCATTGGCGAGACGTGAAAAGACGGCGCCCTCCATCAGCGGCAGCGGCGCGGGCTGGAGGAAGACGGCGGAAAGCGCCAACTGCGTTTCGCTGCCGGCTGCCCCCACAAGCAGATCGAATTTTTCGGCGGCGCGCGCGCTGCCGAGACGAACCGCCCGCTCCTGCAACGTGACCGTTACGCTCAAGGCAACCGATAGGGCAATCAGCACCACGACGGCCAGCGCTCCACTCCAGAAGCGCCGGAGATCGGCGAGAATGAAAGTCATCATTGCGCAACGACCTCTTGGCTGTCCTCTTCGATACGCCCGCTCGCCAGATTGATGCGGCGGCCAAGACGCTCGGCAAGCGTGGCATCATGCGTCACGACGATCAGCGTCGCCCCCTCTTGCGCCGACAATTGCAGCAGAAGCTCTGCAACATCGCTGCCAGCACGGCGATCGAGGCTCGCCGTCGGCTCGTCCGCAACGATGACGCCCGGACGCGACAGCAGCGCGCGGGCAACGGCGACGCGCTGCATCTCGCCGCGCGACAGAGTTTCGATCTTCTGTTGCGGGCGAGCAATGCCGGTGGCAGACAAGAGTTTCAGCGCACGCTCCCGCTCCTCAACCGTGAGACGCCGCGCCAGCTTCACGGGAAGCACGACATTCTCGAAGGCAGACAGGCCGGGAAACAGATGAAAGTCCTGCATGACAAGGCCGATATTGCGGGCGCGAAAGGCATCCCGGCGAGCGGAGGAAAGGCGCGTGATCTCCGTCCCATTCCACGACACGCTGCCATCCCTCACGTTTTCCAAACCGGTAATGGCATTGACGAAGGTGCTCTTGCCGGAACCGGACGCACCCGTGATAGCCAGCCGGCCGCCAGCCGGTAGATGAAGCCGGTCAATGGCAAGCACCGGCGCGGCCAGACCCGGAAAATGCATCTTCAAGCCGGAAACGTCGAGAGCGAGCATGGAAATCAAACAGTCCTGAAGGAGGCGTCCCTCAGACGCAATTGGCTGATGAAGCCGGTTTCGGGGTCCGTCCACGAGCCGTATTCCAGCACGCCGCGTGCCATGATCGGCGCGTTGTACTGGACGAATGTCTGCTTGGAGGCGAGATAGACGACCATGATATTGTCAGGCCAGTCGGCATCGGAAGAGCAGAACGGGCAGAGCGACATCGGGATTTCCGTGAGCACGAAGAAGGCGGCCTCCGCCTTCAACGGCGGTGCCATGAAGCCATTGATGACGATTTCCTTGCCGCTCAACTGCTTTACCTTGTCGGAAAATTCGAGACCGAGCGGGCCGAAGCTCTTGTAGAGCTGATCGAAGCCCAGTTTCTCGGAGGCGCTGGCGCGCATCGCGACGCCCATGACCGGCAAGGTCGCGACAGCAGCCAGAAAATTCCGGCGATTGATGGTGGCGATCGGATTCTTCGACATCGCATGACCCCATAAAAGATGGAGAAAGACAGGCGGCCTAGAAGCCGCCTGTCCGTGTTCGCATGGTCTCTAAAGGCTTACATCTTCTCGGTGCCGAGCGCGAAGGTGTCGGCCAGCACGCGATAGACGTCGCTCTGTTCCATGTAGCCACGGAAGCCTTCAGCACCGGGGCCGGCAGCCTGCAGCACGACATCGTCGACCGCGTGGACACCGCTGTCCTCGTCCTTCGGGATGTTGCCCTGCACGAAGACGGCACCGGGCACGTCCTTGTAGGCTTCGTTGGCGACATATTCCTTCTTCTCGTTCTGGATTGCCGGAACGAAAGGACCGTCGAGCTTCGGACGGAAGGTCTCGTAATGGTCGGGACCGTTATTGGCAGCAATGAAGAGACGACGGGAAACGTCGACGCGATCCGGATAGCCGTCGCCATCCTTGTCTTCATAGTTCGGGAAGCCGGCGGCCGCATAGGTGCCGACCTTCTCGCGCATTTCGGTGCCCGGTTTGTCGTCGTCGACAGTGCCGATGATCGAGACGCCATGTGTATGGTCGCCGGTGACGACGATCAGCGTGTCCGGGTTCTTGGCCTGGAACTCGCGAGCAACGGCAACGGCCTTGTCGAATTCGATCGTATCGACCAGAGCACGATCCCAATCCAGCGGATGGCTCATCTTGTCGATAGATGCGCCTTCGACCATCAGGAAAAAGCCCTCGGGGTTCTTGGAGAGCTTGTCGAGCGCGACCTTGGTCATGTCGACGAGACCCGGCTGGTTCGGGAACTTGCCGACGGTACCCTTTTTCAGGAACTCGCGATCGAGCGTGACGTCGAGATTGCCGGTGTGGAACAGGCCAAGCAGCTTGTCCTGGTTCGACCCGGCAGCCGCCGCCAGCTCGTTCTTGTCGGTTGCAACGGCATAGCCTGCATCCTTGAAGAGCGCGATATAGTCCTTGTCGTCCTTGCGCTTAGAACCGGGAACATCCTTGGCCAGGAAGTAGGCCGAGCCGCCGCCGAGCAGCACGTCCGGCTTGACGTCGTACATCATGCCGACGATCTCGGCCTTGTCGCCGCGCTTGCGCGTATGGGATACCAGCGCTGCCGGCGTTGCGTCTTCGACTTCGGCCGTGGTCACGATGCCGAGCGACTTCTTGCCGGTGCGACGCAGGGCTTCGCCGATCGTTTCGACCTTCGGATCGTCGAGGCTGGCCGGCGTGCGGTCGGCATAGACGCCGAGCGCGTTCACGGCGGACTTGTGACCGGTCATATAGGCCGACATGGTGTTGGCGCTGTCCGTCGCAATAGCCGACGTCGACGAGGTGCCGATGAAGGCGACCGGCGGGATGTCGTCCATGGCGAGGCGGCCATTGGCCTTGCCTTCGGTCATGCCCTTGGACATGATGCGGGCGCCGGTGCGATGCGCAACGGAGAGACCGTCACCGAGCAGGAAGATGATATTCTTGGCCTTAGGCGTCGCGGATGTGCCGTAGACGTCCCAGTTGACGGATTTTTTCTCGTCGCCTGCCGAAACCTCGACCTTGTACTGGCCGGGCTTGCCGAGCTTGACGCCGCGCAGGATCAGAGCCGAGCCAAGGACCTTGTCCTCAGCGCCCTTTTCTTCCGCGACGAAATCGGCAGCCTTGCCGAAGACGGCGTCGTAGCTTTCGCCGTTGACGGTGACCTTCACGTCCTCCGGCTTGACGACTTTGCTGAATTCCACCTTGAAATCGAACGGCGAACCGGCGAGTACCGTTGCCCGGTCCAACGGGTAGACTGTCGCTGCATGGGCCGCGCCGGACAATACGGTCGCAGACATCATGGCGAGAAGAAGTTTACGCATTTTTTACCCCCTGCGTTGGTTGCTTCCCACCCCCCACTTATAAAAGCCACATGACAATCACGTAAAAAAGCGTCAACTTTCTGCAACCGGAAATTCAGATGGCACAATCGATAAGTAAAGCTGATTGTATGTGCAGCATCTAAAAAGGCCGATGCAAGCATCCACGATCGCATAATATCTCTTCCCTTCATTCGCACCAAGCCGGCTGAAAGCCACCGCATCCACCGCGCAAGACCTGGCGACGGTGCCGCCTGAAAATTTGCAATTTTCAGAAGGAGGGATCAAATTTGTACAAGCTTCGTGAGGATCTTGGGAGTTTTGCGCAATGGATGAACAGCTCGATAAGTTGGACCTGCGTCTGCTGGAAGAATTGCAGAAGGACGGCAGACTGACGAACAACGAGCTCGGCGAACGCATCGCGCTGTCGCCGTCGCAATGCTCCCGCCGCCGCACCAGGCTGGAGGCCGAAGGTTATATCCGCGGCTACCAGGCCAATCTCGATCGGCAGAAGTTGGGGTTCGACATGCTGGTGGTCATTTCCGTGACGCTCGCTACCCACAACAGGGATAATGCCCGCCGTTTTTCGCAGCTCATCAACGGGCTGCCGGAGGTGTTGGAAGCCTACGCGCTGACGGGCGAGATGGATTACCACCTGAAGGTGGCAACCCGCGGGCTCGCGGGCCTTTCGAGATTCGTCAACGACGTGCTGCTGCCGCACGAATCGGTGCAGCATGTGAAAACGTCGATCGTGCTTGACACGCTCAAGACCTTCGAGGGATTTCCCGTACCGACGGCACACAACTGGCACGGCGACCGGTAAACGACTGCTTCGCCCGGTTCCAGATCTCCCAAAGGCACGGTTCGGGTGGCTGCCGACGATAAAGCTGTGACTAGCGCGGTCCATCAAGGACAGAGGGCGGGTGAAGCACTTGCTTTGCGGCTATGCTCCCTTCCGACAATTCGGAAGAGTATATCTCCAGCGAGGACGGGCTTGCATGACATACGTGGACGTACAGGTGCGGCACCTCGAAGGTTTTGCCGAGACACTTCTAAAGTGTAATCATCTTTATCACCCGAATAGCGACTCCATTGCTTTGCTCAATGCTGTCAATAGCCGGCGACAGATCGAGATATTCGATTATGGTCGCTCGGCCGATGCTTTCACCCGTGCGTTCGGAATGCGGAATTCTCTGAAGTGCCTGCGAGCGCTTTCCAGCCTCGGAGGGGCCATCCACCAATATGAAAGGGTGTGCGATCTCGGCTGCGGCTCAGGCGCCTTCAGTCTCGCTTTTGCCTATCTCGCCGACAATCCCGATCTCGAGCTTCGAGGCCTGGACGCCTCGGAAAGTCAGCTTCTGCTGAGCCGGGAACTCATGTCGACTGCCGGGCTTCCCGGGCGCTTTGCCTTCGAACGACGAAACCTGCCGGCGCAGATCGGCTATCTCCCCGATCTGACCATCGCCTCCTACTGGTTTTGTGAAAACGACCACGTGATTACCAATCCCGCATTGTTCGATCTCATGGTCGGCCGCGAGATGCTGATCGTCGACTATGAAAAGATCATCGAGCGCATTGCTATTTGCCTTCCAAGAGGATTCCGCATCTTAGCGCGAAACAGCGCTCTTGTCGAAATTCCCGCCGCGCTCACCAATTTCGTCGCTCAGGAATGGGCAAGCGTCTACAGCATCCACATCGGCCGCACCGCGGATTAGGCGAGCGGGAAAATCGCAGCTCTCTCACAAAGCGTCCGCAGCCCCTTGAAACGCGAACTTCAGCTTCCCAGCTATTGGCCAACCCGCTGGTCCGGGCCCCTCTGGTGAGAGCCGTCGGCGCTCTTGCGATGTCGGACCTTTCCGACACTGCGCCGACAGAGGTTTTCCGTCATGGAAACGTCTTTGCTCGTCGTCGAGTGGCTGGGAAAGCCGCTCTGGATGTGGGCGAGCTTCCTTGCGCTCGTCGTCGCCATCCTCTCTTTTGACCTTGGCGTCCTGCATAAGGAAAACAAGGAAATCGGCGTTGGCGAGAGCATCAAGCTCTCCGTCCTCTACATCACGCTCGGCCTCGCCTTCGGCGGTTGGGTATGGTGGTATCTCGGTGCCGAGTCCGGCCTTGCTTACATGACAGGCTTCGTGGTCGAAAAGACACTGGCTCTCGACAACGTCTTCGTCATCGCCCTCATCTTCGCCTTCTTTGCCGTCCCACGCCTTTATCAGCACCGCGTGCTCTTCTGGGGTATTCTCGGCGTTATCGTGCTGCGCGCGATCATGATCGGCGTCGGCGCGACGCTGGTAGCCGAATTCTCGTGGCTTCTCTATATTTTTGCGGCCTTCCTCATCGTGACCGGCATCAAGATGCTGGTCGTGAAGGATACGGAGCCCGATGTCTCGAAGAACCCGCTCGTGCGCTTTATGCGCAACCGGTTCAACGTCACCGACCATCATCACGGCGAGCGCTTCTTCGTCAAACAGCCGCATCCGCAGAACGGCAAGATGGTCTGGTTCATCACGCCACTCTTCATGGCGCTCGTGGTGATCGAAGTGGCCGATGTGATCTTTGCCGTGGACTCGGTTCCCGCGATCTTCGCCATCACCACCGACCCCTTCATCGTCTACACCTCGAATATCTTCGCGATCCTCGGCCTGCGTGCTCTCTACTTCGCCCTCGCCGCGATGATCCACCGCTTCCAGTATCTGAAGCCGGCGCTCGCCATCGTGCTGGTCTTCATCGGTTCGAAGATCTTCGTCGCCGACATGCTGGGCCTGGAAAAATTTCCGGCCGCCCTGTCGCTTGGCATCACCTTCGCCATCATCGCAAGCGGTGTCGGCTGGAGCCTGCTGAAGACGCGCGACAAGGCTGAAAACGCCTGATGTCTCGAGTGCCCGCACGGTGCGGGCACTCCCTCCCCGCTTCAAACAGATTTCCGACAAGGTACAAACATGATCTCCAATCTCCTCGCAGCCCTCTTTGCAACCTTCGCCCTTGGCCCGCTTCAAGCCGAGATCGAGCGACATGCCGTCGCCGCCGGCCAGCCGGTCGAAATGGTCAGGCAATCGCAGGCGTGCCTCTCCTCCGAGGTCCCCGCGCTGGCGAAGCGTGCATCGGAAGACACTTTCTGGGCGATCTCCACCGTCATCGGTCTTTCTACCGGCTGGAGCAGCCCCGCCGACCTGCTCGACAAGGGCAATCCGGCTTGCGCGACGGTCATCAAGCTCATTCAGGGAAAGAGCGAGGGGGCCGATGAGGCCTGAAGCTCCATCCAGGCAAACCGGTTCAGTGAACATGTCGGGTGACGTCGGATGACGCAGCAGACAGCAGGCACGGCATCGCTTGACGATACTGCCTCCGCTCGCCTGCGCGACCTCGCCAGGCTCGCCCATGAGCAGGACGGAATCTCCGTCGGCGAAGTGCTCTGCGGCCTCGGTCGCACGAGCATGGCCTTTACCATCCTCTTTCTCGCTTTGCCCGCGCTGATTCCGATACCCGGTCCGTTCGGTATCGTATTCGGCAGCGCACTTGCCCTGGTGGCGGCACAGATCGCGCTGGGCCGGCGGACCATATGGCTACCGGCCTTCCTCAGTCGGCGCAGGCTTTCGCCGTCGGTCGTGGAACTCATCGTGCGTTACAGCGCGCCGATCCTCGCCAGGATCGAAGCTGTCGTTCGCCCCGGCCGGCTGTCCGTCTTCACTGGCGGCACCATGCAATGGCTGCTGTCCTTTCCGATCTTCCTGCTCGCGGTCGCGATTGCCCTGCCGATCCCGCTCGGCAACTACCTGCCGGTCTTTGCACTCGTAGCGATCTCGGTTGCCTTGATGGCGAGAGATGGCCTTTTGATCCTGGGAGCGCTGTTCGTCTCCGCATTGGCCTTCGCCGCCACCGCCGGGCTCATTCAGATGGCCGTCACGAGCCTGAATGCGATCGGATCGTAAGTACACCGCAGGGCAAAGGTGACCTTGCTTTGCAGCCGTTTGCCGCGCCTGCCGGTAACGGTACTTTCAGGCCTTGCCAACAGCGGCGAGCCTGCCATCTATGCCAGCGGTGCATTTTTCGGCCATCAGATTTCGCCTCGTCAAAACATCCCGCGCGGAGGGTTTCATCGCATGCCGCCAAAGTCTTCGTCTTTCGTCCGCATGATCGCCCTCGGCGGTTCCGTCGCCATCGCGCTTGGCGCACAGACGGCGGCGGCGCAGGAGATGCCGGCCGCCTCCCAGTGGCCCGATACGCCGACCTCGCGTCTGGAGGCGCTCGCAATCCTGCAAACCCTGAACGCCGATCTCCTCAGCAATGCGAGTGCCACGCTAACGCTCGACCGCTGGTGCGCCGCACATAAGCTTGCACCGGAAGGCTCGAAAATCGTCGCGCAGCGCGTGCGTGGCCAGGACAAGCCAGCGGATGAAGCAGTCCGGAAATTGCTTGACGTCGGAGCCGACGAACCCATCGCCTATCGCCGCGTGCGCCTGGCCTGCGGCGATCGTATCCTGTCCGAGGCGGATAATTGGTATGTACCGGCCAAGCTGACGCCAGAGATGAACAAAGCGCTCGATACGAGCGATATCGCCTTCGGCCGCGCCGTCCAGGCGCTCAACTTCTCCCGCACCAACCTGTCGGCGAAACTACTCTGGTCGCCTCTCCCGCAAGGATGGGAAACCGGCGCCGATCTGCCGCCATCGGGAACTGCGCCTCTTGCTCTTCCTTCGTTTGTCCTTGAACATCATGCCGTGCTGAAACTGCCGGACGGGACGCCATTCAGCGCGCTGATCGAGAGTTACACCAACCGCGTTCTGGATTTTCCGGCGCCGCATCTGCCGTCACAATAGGCGGTGCGAAGAGGTCTCCTCGCCTTTGCCGTCGGGAAAAAACCAGTTTCACGCAAGTCAATCTGGTTATCGTGCCGGCATCAGCAACGTGCGAGGAACCAATGAGCATCTTTGGTAGCATGAAAACGGCAGTTTCCGGCATGAACGCGCAAGCAAACAAGCTTAGCACCGTGTCGGACAACATCGCCAACGTCAACACAACGGGTTACAAGGCGGCAAGCACCAGCTTTTCGTCGCTGATCCTGCCTTCGGGCGGCGGCAGCTACAATTCCGGCAGCGTCGAGACGAATGTCAGCTATTCGGTGACGCAGCAGGGCGATGCCATATCCACCAACTCCGGCACCGATCTGTCGATCCGCGGCGCAGGCTTCTTCGTGGTGCAGGGCGCAGACGGCTCGACGGTTCTGACCCGCGCCGGCGACTTCACCCCGGATGCCAACGGCAACCTTGTGAACTCTGCCGGCTATACCTTGATGGGTTATTCCTATGCATCGGGTGCTCCGGCCGTCGTCGTCAACGGCTTTGACGGCTTGGTGCCGATTAATGTCAATCAGAGCGGCCTTGCCAACTCGGCCTCGACGTCGGGCAGCTTTACCGGCAACCTCAACTCGAATGCGACAACCGTTACCGATCCGAACACACTGCCGAGCAAAAACGGTGCAAACAGCGCGACAGTAACCGCCAACACGCAGAAGAGCTCGGTCGTCGGCTATGACAAGCTTGGCAACACCGTCATGTATGACGTCTATTATACCAAAACTGCCGATGCCAAGCCCGCTGATAACACCACGAATCCGCCAACGCCGGCAACGTCAGGTACTTGGGAAGTCAGCGTCTTCCGTAATGCCGACGCCAATACTTCAGGTAGCGGCTCGTCCTTCCCCTATTCTTCCGGTCCTGTTGCCACCAGCACGCTGACCTTCGATACAAACGGCAATATGGCAAGTGGCGGCAAGTTCACCATCACCGATCCGACGACTGCCGGCTCGATCGCCATGGATCTCACCAGCATGACCCAGAAAGCCTCGGCTTTCGCGTCCACCGGTTCGACCAATGGACAGGCGGCAAGCCCCGTTACCGGTGTCACCATCGACAAGAACGGCGTCGTCTATGCCAACTACGCGAAGGGCGACCCGAAGGCGATCTACCAGATTCCGCTGGCGACCGTTGCAAGCCCGGACAAGCTGACGCTCATGAGCGGCAATGTCTATCAAGCCAATGCCGATTCCGGCGTGACCGTTACGAGCTTCGCCAACAGCAACGGCCTCGGCTATATCCAGTCGAACTCGCTGGAAGCATCGAACGTCGACCTGGCAGGCCAGCTCACCGACATGATCCAGGCACAGAAGAGCTATACGGCCAACTCGAAGGTATTCCAGACCGGTTCCGACCTTCTGGACGTTCTGGTCAATCTCCAGCGCTAAACTTCGCTTCGACCAGTCACGGGGGCCCTTCGGGGCCCTTTTTCTTTTGCCTGATACCTGGCCGCTCGGCAAAGCACCGGCGGCGTCCTTCGTGTCGATGATGTTCAAGCCGCGACCAAGCGTCATTTGCGGACATGGCTTTGTGCCGATACATTCGCCGCGTCAACGTCTCAAACAGATTGCGGATTTCAGCGGGGAGCCAATCAATGACGCGACTTCACACAGGAGGCTGCCGTTGCGGCGCGATTAAGTTCGAGGCTTCGGCGGAGCCGTTCTACACGAGCTACTGTCATTGCAGCGATTGCCGCAGGGCAAGCGGCGCACCCGTTGCGGCTTTCGTGGGCTTCCTGACGAAAGACCTGACTTTTCGAGGCCGTGAGGAAGCGACCTATGGACAATATCCTGTCAAACGAAGCTTTTGTCCGAACTGTGGGGCGCCAATCGCCTATCGGGATGCACGCATCGACCATCAGATATTTCTGATGCTGGGTGCGATGGACCATCCGGAATTCTATGCACCAACGGTGCATGGATATGTGAGCGAGCAATTGCCATTCCTTCACATGGACGACGGCCTGCCCCGCTTACAGAAGCACACGGCGCCGCGCCCGGGTGACGTGACGTGACGTGACGTAGGTGGAAGAAAAGCTCACGGCGCTCAAGGCAAGAAACATCGCAACGACGTTTAGGCGATAGGGTTCAGGCACAGCGCATGTTTCGACATTGCCGTCATGTTGAAGCATTCATGGAAGAGTTTTTTTGGGGACACCCTGTAACTTCACCCGCAACGTGGGGTGGCGCGATGGTGCTCTTAGACAATGGCTTCCTTTCGAGTTTCGACTGCGGTCATCGCATGGGTGCCATATTCCTGAGCAGCTTTCTGATGCAGATGGCGATCGTTGCGAGCTTTTCTGCATCCGTCCGCAGGCCCAATCGCTACGGACCGGGAGTGGAAATGCTGGACGAAGGTCCGTTCTTCACGCGTCGGAGGATTGCCGTCTGGGCCGTCTGGTGTATCGTCTTCACGATCGTTTCTGGAGTGTCCACCCTCTTGCGGACGCCGACAGCAGTGCTGCTGGATCAGACATCGATCGTCGAAACGAGCTGCACCGGACCATTTGTCAGCGAATACCGCCTCGACCGCTCCAAGGTGGATATTACCTTTGGTCATGAGTCGGAATGGCTCACCAAGCGGCCCCTTGAAACCACCTATCTGGCGATCACGCAAACGGACAAGCCCCGGCCGATATTCATCCATCTTAAAGGACGCCCTGGCCCTAAGGAGCTTCAAGACCTGGCACCGGCGGCAATGGCCGAGTACGCCCGATACCGGTCGAGCCAGTGGTTTCGCTAGAAATCTTTATCCTGCGTAATCCCGGAAGGGCACACGCACTTTTGCGGATATTGCTTTGAGCTCCAGCACCAGCCGCGTGCACGACAAGAACCGCCCGATCTTCGGCCGCGAGCCTTTGTTGTGCGTCGCTCGCCCGAAGTCTGCCATATTTGCGCCGCGATCGCTGGAGAATGCTGGCGCAAAGCGGGCGGAAGGCCGGCAGCAGGCGTACAATTCTCGTTGGCAGTCAGGATTTCCCGCTCCTGTTAGGGTCTCGTTCAGCAAAGCGGCGCACAACTGTGATTTCTGGATCTGGGTGCATGGCAGCGTGGTTTGTGGGGCAGACAGGCTGTCAATATCGCCTCTACCGGCAGCGATGCATCCGGGCCTGGGATATTTGATAGGAGAACCAATTCCGTGCGGTTGAGATATGCCCTTCGAAGCGTCGCCCAGACGCTCAGCCTTTGCTCCCTCGCCATCCTTATTCCCGCAACATCGCAATCCCTGGCAGCGGCACGGCAGCCGGATATTCCAGCTTGGCTGGGAGCCTATGTCGGCACGGGCGAAGGGCAGATTGCACTACCCGTCCTGCAAAGGGCCCGAGCGCTCTACATGCGGAAAGTAAGCGAGGGGAAAGTTAGAAATCCCTGCTATTTTGCCATGGACGCGACCCGCCCGAACACTCCGAACGACGGCAAGTCCGCGGGACGCTTCTATATTGTCTGCGAGGCGACACAGACTTTCCGCGTAGTTTCATCAGGCCATGGCAGCGGCCGCGATCTCAAAGGCGTCGTCGATTTCGGCAATGGACGTATGTGCGCGAAGAACTTCGGCAACGCGATGGACTCGAACCTGACGATGGGAGGCTCTTACGTCACGGAGGAGACGAAGACGAGTTTCAAGGGTTATTACCGTCTCCCGCAGAGCAAGGATACCGCCTATCTTCGTACATTCCTCCAGTTCGATGGTGAAGGCGAGACAGCCAATGCGCGTCAGCGGGCGATCGGCGGACACGCGGCAGCGAAGGTTGCCGGCATATGCATGAAGAAGGACCCGCATAGCCCCTACGCCAACCGGGACGGATACGTTCCTCTCGGGAAGCTGGTGGAATATGCCGGCGGGCGCAGCGATGGCTGCACGAGCTGGGCGGCGTCGGACGCCAATCAGATCATCTCAATGGTGAAGGACAATCCAACTTCGCTCTATATCTATCCGGAGTCCTCAGACATCAAGGCGGTCGCCAAGGCCGTTGCCGCGGGGCAATCACCTGCTCAATCCGGATTGTACTGGAACGAGTCCTGCCTGAAGGAGATCGGTGCCCCGAAATTCTGGCCCAAGGAAACACTTGAGCCGGTCATTGTCCAATACAAGAAGGACCATCCGGCGCCGCCTGCCAAGCCGATACCGATCTGCGATTAGCAGGGCGGAGAGCAAGGACGGGAAATTTTCCATACGAGGGCCTCGATCGTTGATTGACGTCTCCACGGTGCTGGATCGACCGTATACGCGAGAAACCTATGGACATTTATCGGCAAAGGCGGCATAAAATCCCTATAAAGGCGGGCGATAGGCGCGTTTCCCATCGCTAATTTGGTCACTTTGGCCGAATTTTATGTACTCCTCAGCCGATTGTTTTCATTAAGATAAAACACGAACCGGAAGCGATCTCCATGTTTGCTTCCGCTAGCTCTATATGAATGCCGCACGCCTCCTTCCACGCCAACGAGAGCCGTCTGCGATGCGTTTTGTCAGACTTGGATGGTCCTGCGAATTCAGAACCGAGATGGAACCGGTATCGGCTCTTTCACATTGAAGATGAGATTGGCTAGGCCACCTTTCGTTCCGTTGTGTTCGCCCTCAAAAGGCTCATGAGCATGGGGCCAATGGCAAACTCCCCCTTTTCTGTTCGCTGCGTGAGATTGCGGAGATAACCGCCTGCTGAATTGATCTGCGGGGCGCGCTGCAGGATGCAGGCAACCACGGTTGCAGCATTTTCCGACCCCATGACTGTGCAGGCCTCTTCATAGGCCCCAGGGCTGATGTCGAGCATTGATTTGACGATGATCGAGGCTCCAAGCAGATCACGCCAGTTGTTGATCGAGCCTGTTGGTCCATAGGCCGCAATGTCTGGGCAGGCGCGCAGAACGAGATCGAGCGGGAATGATTTCAGGTCCGTTCGATGCTCTTTGCGGGAGACTGAGTTCGATTTTGGAGGTTTTGTTGTGCTCGGCTCGCTGTTTCTCGTCGGGGTGTTTTCGGTTGTCGGTGTTGTCCGTGGTGCGGCGATCTGCGGTGAGTTTTGCGATTTAGCTGCCCCTTCAGATTCAATTTGAGATTCGGAGTCTGAATTCTGTATGTGCCGCTCATTGTGATGGGGATTGCCGCTCAGTTTCGACGCTTTTACGTGCTTTTCCAATTGGTTGATGATTTCATCATGCAAACGGCCGAGCTTGCTCAGAAGAGCTTCGAGCTCTGCTGCGATGGGAGAGCGGGAGACATTGTCGATCAGGGAACGGAAACCTGCATAGATGGCGTCCCAGGGCCCCTGGACTGCTTCGGCAAGAGCGGTTTCGATCAGCTTGGTAATGTCGCGCCTGTGGAGGCTGATGCGTTCGCGCAGGCTCTGGATATGAAGGCGCTCGGCAGCGACCTGGGCTGCGAGGCGTTCGATCTCTTCCGAGCGTGCGAGAAGAGGCGCCAATGAGAAGCCATAGGCCTCGTTGAGGTCCCCTGCCCTGTTTCGGCGGGCATAGCGTTTGCCATTGGGACTGTCCCTGCGGACGAGTAGACCGGCAGCGACCAACGCAGCCAGGTGGCGGCGAATGGTCTGCTCTGCCATGCCGTGAGCGCGCAGGGATAACTGAGCGTTCGAAGGGAATACGATCAAGTTGGCGTCATCCGATAGTTCGTTCTTCGGATAAAAGCTCAAGAGCGCATTGAGAACGGCCAGCGCGCGATCGGTAACCCCGAGAAGAGGCTTGGCTTCGCAGAGCGCTCGATAAATTTTCCATTTGTCTGCGGACCGGATCGGCTTCCCATGTTCGGCTCGTCTTTGAGCCATCAACATGGCAAGCGTCATCGGCCGCCGCCCAAAGGGCGTCGTCACATATTCGGCTTCCATTTTTCCTTTACCTACGTTGTGGCAAAAGAAATCTGCTCACCAAAACGGCGTCAAAGACTCTTGACTGTGATTCGGGGAAATGCGATTCTCGATTTGCTTAAGATCAGAGAAGGGCTTCCACGACGACGTCGTTTGGGGGCCTTTTTCTTTTGCGGGTTACGTTTCCTTTCCCTGCTGAAACTCGCTGAAGAGAGATTGGAGTCTCTCCTGCACGAACTCGTCGAAACCGGGCGCAGCCTTGCTGTCGAAAACAAAGGTGGCGCGCGCCGGCGTTCGCTTAAAAGTCACCGGAACTCCGGTTATGGATTTAGGAGTGGCGGTAGCCTTCGCTGATGCGGGTTTATTCGTTGCCAGAATGAGTGCACGCTGGAAGCGCTCATCGCTCGACATCTTCCGATAGTTGTCCGCGGACAACTCGGCAATAATTGGCTCGGCAGCAGCAGTCTCGAGGTGCTCTCCGAGCTCCAGCCACCGCCTGCGGCCGATCTCGGGAGCGGGGCCGATAGCACTGATGAGGGGCAAAGGCACCTGTCTGGTGACAATCAGCATCTTGGAAAGCGCCGCCTTATCCACGCCGAGTGCGGCCATGATGATATCGCGGCCGAAACCATGTTGTTCGAGCCGCAATCCGAACAGAGCACGCTCGACATAGGACAGATTGGTGCGGGCGCTGTTTTCCTGGCCCTGGCTGACCACCAGTTGGTCGTCGGTGAGCTGCCGCACGACGGCGCGCACCTTGATGCCGAGTTCCTTTGTTGCTGCCAGACGACGATGGCCGTAGGCGACCTGGAAGCGTCCTTTGATCTCCGGATGTGGACGCACGAGGATCGGCACCTGCTGGCCGTGTTCGCGTATCTGTTCGACAAGCTGGCCAAGTTCGACCGGGTCTATTTCGAGACGATCGGTAACGAAGGAGCCGTCGATGAGATTGGGGTCGATGTCTACGACCGTCTGGCCTTCGGCGAGCTGTCGTTCGAGATCGCTGGCGCGCTCCATCTTCTCGGTGATGTTTCCAAGTGTTCTCGTAATGCCGCCGACCGGGCCGGCGCCCCTCGCCTGCGGTAGGAAGCCAGCAATCGGACGATTGTCCTTTGTCGCAGAGGCATCGGTTCGCGTCGTGTTCGGCGCCGAGATTTCAAGGAGGTTTTTGCGCGCCATCTATTTATTTCCTTCCCCAGGTCAGGCGGATATGCGTCTCGATCTCGCTGTTGACGAGATTGAGCGAATCCAAAGCGCGGTCGTAGGTACCCCTGGTGAACTGGGCACGATCGACCTCGTAAAGGGTTTGCTTGGTGACGCCGGCATCGGCAACGGCTGTCGACTTGACCATGGCGTTCTGCAACATGCGATTGCCGAAGATTGCTCGCATGAAGCCGGTCATTTGGCTTTGCGGTCCGTCATTCGGCTCGAAGCGGGTGACAAGGTAGCGCATCCAGTCGTAGCTGGTGCGACCGCCCGCATTTTCCACCACGGACATGAGTTCGCTCGTCATGGTGAGAAACTGCGACATCGACATGACGTCGAGCATCTGCGGATGAACGGTAATCAGTATCGACGTCGCCGCGCACAGCGCCGACATCGTCAGGAAGCCGAGCTGAGGCGGGCAGTCGATGACAACGACATCGTAGAAGCTCTCGATCTCGGTCAGGACTTCGCCAATGCGGGCGAAGAACATTGTCTCGGCACGACCGGCCGCCATCGCGCGCGGGGTCTCGTGCTCGAATTCCATGAGTTCGAGGTTTCCGGGGATCAGATGCATGTTCGGCGTATAGGTCGAACGAACGATATCGGCGATTGGGCGCGGATCTTCATAGCGGATGGCGCCGTAGAGCGTTTCATTTTCACCGACATCGATCTCGGGCTGATGGCCGAACAGCGCCGACAAGGACGCCTGCGGGTCGAGGTCGATGGCAAGCACGCGGTAACCCCTCAGCGCCAGATATTGCGCGAGGTGGGCGGCGGTGGTGGTTTTGCCCGAGCCACCCTTAAAGTTCATGACGGAGATGATCTGGAGCTTTTCGGAACCTCTGCGCCACGGCACATATTTCGGGGTGCCGTTACGTTCATCCAGAACCTTGCGGATGCGATCCATGTCTTCGGCGGCATATAGCCGGCGGCCGTTGGAAAGAGGATCCGGCCCATGGCCCTCGGCGGCGATCTGACGAAGGTAACCCTCCCCGATGCCGATAAAGGCAGCAGCTTCGGCCGGCGAAAACATCCGCATAGTCTTCTGTGACTGAGGCGGGAAGATCTTTGCCTGATGTTGCTGGAGCTGATATGACAATTCCTGCGCATCTGTCGCCAGAAGCGTTGGAAGGTGCTCTTGATCTTCTTGTAGCGCGAGACTCGGCTGCATCGTTGTTTTCCCAATTAACTGCGCAATTGTGACAGAATGCTACTGAACTACGCAGTTACAATATGCTCCGATTCGTGTCCGTTTTACAAATGCTTAGATAAAAGGCAGCTTTTGGCGGCTTTTTACGCATTAACAGCGCGTGAGGACGGGTGGCCGGGCCGCCCTTTACTGTCTTAAGGATTTGCGGCAGCCGGTCCGAATAGTGATTCGCTCGGCCTGTGAGCCGCGCGTGATGAGGAGTAGTCCGCGGACTACTTGCGCCTCGGCAAGCGCCAATAGGTAGCGGATAATAGTCGTGTCCAAGAGAAAGATTGACTGTCGCAATCGGAATTCGATTGAGGGGTAGTCCGCGGACTACCAGGGTGAGCATCGGCGCCGTTGATCGTCACTGGGAATTGATGCGACTTCCTTGCCGGCAACGGTAACATTCAATGAAAGAGCGGGATGCGGCAGGCAACCGTGGCGACAAGGATCGGTTGCCCTGTCGAGGCGCGCGCCCATCATCATCGTCGCAATAAGGTAACTTGGCTGTTGTCGATGTGCGTCAGCGGGCAGCTCGGTCGGAGCGTCTGCCGAGCAGGGAGGCTCGGATGAGTTCCGCCTTGCTCAACACGGGCGGTGCGGGCGGTTCTTCATGCTGCACCGTCGCTTTGGCCTGGGCCTGGGTCTGTCGCAGCGTAGCCAGTCGCTGGTGCGCGGCAAGCCGATCTTCGTCCGAAAGAGGTTCAACCGGATTGCCGTCAAGGTCGTGCCGCATGGAGCCCTGCTGGGCGCAGGCATGGTAATAACGTTTGGAATGGAGGAACGCGCTGGTGGAGCGACGAAGCGACATAACCGGCACGTCGGGTTTCAGGAGCGGGCGGATTTCATTCCAGAGGCCAAGCGCAAAGGGACGGATGGGGTCGCCGGCTTTAACAGGCAGGATGCCGATGGGGCGAAGCAAAAGCGTATTGATAGCCGCCGCCTTCTTGACATCGAGCTCGGTCGCCAGGATCGGCTCGCGATTGGTCGTCCGGGGTTCTTCCATGAAATGGTTCCTCTGCGTGCAATTCCATTACGGATTGATTGTGAAGTGATTTTGACGGGACGGCAAAGAAATCCGCCCCAACTTGTTCGCCCTCACGCCAAGCCGACGTTCATATATGAGGTCGCGCATTCTGCAGCAAGTTTTGGTTAACGAGATTTTCATGGTTGGGCGGATAGCTTTCGCAAGGCCGCGGGAGGTAAAGTGTACGCGGCGCATCTTCCCTCAATCTCCAGTTCGTAGCAAGCCGCTGGCGAAAATGTCGCAGGATCTTGGCCTAGTCGCTGCAAGCCAGATCCGGGCGATGCGAGGTATGGCAAGCCGATCGCCGGAGCGAATGCCCGGCAGTTGTCGCCCATTCGGCAAGGGTGGTTATTTTACGCACAATTGTCAGGCAGTTGCGGATGATACGATACGAGCTCGAAATGGCTCGGGCCGGACGATTGTCTTAAAGCAATTTGTCGAAGCGCTCCCATCGGTCTGGCCGAGGTCCAAAGGCGTTTCGTAATTTCAGAGGACTCTGCAGTCTTTAGCGTGGTTCCTGCCATGCCCGCCGCCAAATCCGGCCCAGTCATGATTGCTCGTGGCCCTTGCCTGTTGTCCACGGTCGGCTTTGGTGGGCTCGGGGCGGCAATTTCCATCTGTCTGATGCGACAGACGAAGAAGTCCATGCCGAACACGACAGCATGGAGGGAAGGGGGAGGGGCGCGGCTAGGCTCGATCGGATTGGATCTTTCCGTCGAACCGGATGACCGCAGTTCACCGCTGGGCGGACTGCACGATCCGCCATCTTTCATGGCAGAGTCGAGCACCAGCTTCCCGGCGCATTGATGTGGGGCGACCTGATCTCGGATTGATGTCTTGGCTTGCAGCAATTCCGCGCTCGCCCGAGCTTTCCGTTAGCATTGACGAAAAAAGCTGGAGATAATTGCCATCGGCGGCTTGGCCAGTCGCTTTCAGGGCGGTAGGGAAGGTGTGCGGCCGCCGCAATTCAAGCTTGAATGGCTCGTGTCATCTGGAGAACTGTCCATGAAGATTGCAGCATCCCTGTCATTGGGCGTCATCGTTTCGTTCGTGCTTGGTTCGAGCGCATTGGCTTTCGACAAGCCGTCTTTCTTTGATGCGGCGCTTTGCAAGCCGGCCTATTCGACCGCGACCGCGACGACGATGTATAATGAGGCCGAGAAGCTCGCCAAGGCGGATACGTCGAATATGACGGCTGCTGTCTATAAGATGTCCGCGGATTTCGGTCGGCAAGGCTTCAAGACGAATGAAATCGTCTTCGCCGGCACGGGCTTCGGCGTTCTAGTCGAGGGCTTGCGTGCGGACGATTTGGCCAAGACATACCATCTGACGGCAGATGGCCTGGGCAATCTCCTCGGCACGGCGACAAAATCATATGGGCGGCCATTGTCCACTGCAGAGCAACCCGCGGCGGAGATGGGGGTGGTGTCCGTGGTAGCCCGCGAATCCGCGGCTTTCCCGGGCAAGACCCTGCTGGCTTGCGAGTTCGTTTCGCATGAAGACCTCGAAGCTATGAAGAGCCTGCAATCTCTGCCGAAATAGCACCGGCTCGACGGCAACGTGGCTATCCCTATGTTGTGACTTGGAGGCAAGTATCATACAGGCCTCGTCGAGCGTGGGTCAGAGAGGCTTGATCAAGGCGCCGAAACGACGCCCGGCCCGACATTTTCAACAACCTGGCTTTTTGCGTCGGCACAACGCGTGACGAGGACGACGATAAGTGGCGGAAGTAAAACGTTAGATAGCTTCAATTAGACGAAGCGTTAACCATGATCTCAAGCCATTGCGAAACGCATTATTTGATCTACCGAGCGTAAGCGGAGGGGTAAGTGGGGCAAATTCGAGGGCAGCGCCGAATTGCTGGGCAACTGCCGCTCCGGCTCTCCATATTGTATTAAATTTCACCGTCGAGTCTAATCTACGGTGCCTGAATGCAGGAGAGAGACCATTGCACTCAGCAGATCTTGAAGACCTTCGGCGGATGCTGATCTTTGGAAACGGCGGGACAGGTAAAACATGGCTTGCTCGTGAAGTCGGCGTTATCATCAAACGTCCCATTGTTCATCTCGACGACTTGCGTTGGGCTCCCGGTCAGTACGGTGTCGCAAGAGAAAACCAACTCGTGCTCAGCGAGGTTATCGACGCCGGAAGAGCCGAGGCCTGGTTGATGGAAGGCGTATACGGCTGGCTAGTGAACGCCGTGTTGTCACGGGTGACGGCGCTGGTCTGGATTGATCTTCCAGAGGAAGAGTGCATTGCCAACGTGAGGGCCAGGGGCATTCAAGGCGGCAGCGAGGAGAGTTTCCGAGAGCTTATCGAGTGGGTGAGAGAGTATCGCCAACGGGAGAACTCGTCGACCAGCTACTCAAGTCATCAAAAGCTGTTTGATGCATGCACAGGCTCGAAAGTGATCCTAAAGAGCCGGGCCGATATTGCGGCATATACGGAGAGCATACGTGCGATGACCGCTTCGAGCCGATAAGGAACAGCCTCGACAAAAGCAGTGAGAGGTCACGATGACGCCCGCATCCGCCACCCAATTTGCCCCACTTACTAAGTGGAGCAAATTGGGTGGCATGTGATGCCTTTCGTCCTTCAAGGCCCAATTTATCAAACCGCTGCTTGCGCAAGGTCACTGACCGAAGGGAGTGAGAAGGGCGGCCCTTTACTTTCTCAGCTCGCAACTGGATTTTGACCCGCGATGACATAGCGGCCGTTCTTATCCAATTCGTCAGGGTCCACCAGGACGACCGAGGCCTGCCCGAGTCTGGATATCCGAATGAAGGAATATGGATTCGCGGTATCGTCATTGGCGACCAGCAGCGATGTCTCGAGCAAACGTGCAAGTCGATTGGCCGCTTCGAGGATAGGCATCGGATGGAGGTCGCCGGTGTGGTAAATGCTGATCATCTGTGAATAGTCACCCAAAGCCTCTAAGGTCACGAGGCAGGTCACCGGTGCATCCGAGATTTGGTCCATGTCGTGGATGACGTCCAACCCGCGGGCATCGATATTCAGTACGACGGCGATGCAACGCCGCAGAAGATCATCGTCTGCGGTCTTTTCCAGTAGAGCATCAAACCAGATCATTGTCCGAGATCCAGATTTTTGAGTTAGACGGCGGAGCCACCCCACGCATCCAGAGGCCTGTCCGTTTAGCAAGCCTAGCCTTTAGGCAAAGCGAACTATCCACACGATGAGGAGCATGTCGATTAGCAATGCAATTACCAGAAGGAAGCTTATGAGCTTTCGTCGCTCGACCGTCTCCTTGGTTTCAATTTTGAAAGCCGCTTTGTAGGCGTTTTCGGCGTCACGGTCACTCACTGGTCTAATCGAGTTTCGAGGGCGTGTCATATTGACGAGGCCGCATGTGACGAAGAGGAAAAATAAAAGCAGATAAGGGGCCATCTCCAACGCAGCCTTTTGCTGTCCGCCACTTGAAGTTTCTCACTAGATAAACAGGTTTCGCTGTCCATCGCAATTGAATGCCATTTGTGAATGCCAGGAAGTCTTCCGCGCGATTACCATCGCAAGAAGCTCGACATTTACTGAGATGTTCCAATTGAGATTGCAGCCGGAAGGTGGTCTTGTTCCGTCTGCCGAGTCCTCGCCCTCCCATCCATCTAGAGTTCGAGCGCCCATGCCAATTGCAGATGCGATCTACCGCCCCTTCGAAAGCCTGATCCGGCCGCTCGATATCCCCTACCGGCCGCTGCCGTCGAAGGGGCCCGTGGCCGTTCTTCTTCACTTCGTCATGATGTTTCGCGGCGTTCTGATCACGCTCGCCCTCTGCACCATGGCGATCGAGGCCATGAGCCTGACGATGGTCTGGGGCCTGTCCGTCATCGTCGATGGCGTCACGCAGCAGGGTGCTGCCGCTTTCCTGCATAACGACCGGATGCTGCTGATCTTCCTCGGGCTGATGCTTTTCCCCTGCATCCCGATTGGCTCTTTCCTCGTCAATACGCTCACTTCGCATACGCTCGGCATCGGCATGCCGGCGGCTATTCAATGGCAGGGCCACAGGGCGGTGGAGCGGCAGGACCTCGCTTTCTTCCACGATCTCTATGCCGGCCAAGTTGCTTCGCGCCTGCAGCAAGTGGCGTCAGCCGTGCAGCAGCAAGTCATCTCGGCCTTCCAGTCCATCCCGCGCTTCATCATGCAGATGGTCGGCTCCGTTGTCCTTCTGAGCGCGCTCTCGTGGCAGCTTGCGCTTCCGTCCATCATTTGGATCACGCTCAACATACTGCTCGCAGTCAGGCTGGCGCCCGTCTTCACTGAGCGCTCACGCCGCTCCGCCAAGCGTCGCAGCCTGATCTCCGGCGCCATCACCGATCTCTACGCCAATATGCAGATGGTCAAGCAATTCGCTGCGGAAGATAGCGAGGCCGGGGCCATCAGAGGCATAATTGGCAAGGCTATCAAAGCGCAGCAGAGCGAACAGCGCATCTATCGTACCTCTGAGGTCATCGTCGTTGTCCTCAACATGATGCACTGGCTGGCAATCCTGTCGATCGGCTTTACCGGGCTCGTAGATGGCTTCGTCACGATCGGCGAATTCACAGCTGCCGTCTACATTCTCAACCGCTTCTCAGGTCACACATTTACATTCCTGCAGATGGGCCAGCAGATCTTCCAGGCGATCGGTACGATCAAGGACGCCATGCCGGTCATGACGACACCGCCCACCATCACCGACGAGCCGGACGCACCGGATCTTGTCGTCCCGAACGGCCAAATCCGCTTCGACAACGTTCGTTTCGCCTACAAATCTGGCAAGCCTGTCATCGACGATCTTTCGCTGACGGTGCGGCCCGGCGAAAAGGTCGGCCTCGTCGGCCTCTCAGGCGCCGGCAAGACGACACTCGCTAATCTGCTCCTGCGCTTCTACGATATCAAGGATGGCGCGATCCGGATCGACGGGCAGGATATCCGGGCGGTGACGCAGGCAAGCCTTCGCCGCGCGATTGGCGTCATCGCCCAGGATGTCGCGCTGCTGCACCGGTCCGTCGGTGACAATATCCGCTACGGCCGGCCGGAGGCGACGCAGGAAGAGGTCGAAAGGGTGACGAAGATGGCAAGTGCGGACACCTTCATTGCAGATCTCGCCGACAGCGAGGGTCGCAAGGGCTATGACGCCTTCGTCGGTGACCGCGGCGTTAGGCTGTCCGGTGGCCAGCGCCAGCGCGTCGCCATCGCCCGCGTCCTCCTAAAGGATGCACCCATCCTAGTGCTCGACGAGGCGACCTCCGCCCTCGACAGCGAGTCGGAGGCTACCATCCAAGAGAGGCTCAATCTCATCATGGAGGGAAAAACGGTGATCGCCATCGCACATCGCCTCTCCACAATTGCGAGGATGGACCGGATAGTTGTGCTCGATCAGGGACGTATCGTGGAGGAAGGCGGGCCAGACGAACTGATCGAACAGGATGGTCTGTTTGCCCGTCTGTGGAAACATCAAACAGGCGGCTTTATCCCTGACGAGATTAGCTAACCTAGCCCTTGTCGCAAAATATCCAATTTATCGCTGGGTGGACCCGTTGAAAGATCACGAAGAGCGAGCCGCACTAAGCCGCGATCCGTGAATTCCCAGCTTCGCCTGTGCCCCCTCAATGGGCCCGGCCACACATATTTCTATGCTCGTTCGCTGAAATGCTGCCATCGATTTTGCCCCACCTAGGTTGCGCAGGCACGCGGAGCCGAACGGAAGGATTGCCAGAAGTGGGATTGATAGACGCGGGTGCCGAGATCGGTTACAGCCGTTATCAGGTTAATCTCTCTGATTTCTTTCCGATTGAACATTGAAGTGAAGACCATGTCGATGCGTGTCTTTTCTGTCATTGCGATGATGGCGTTCCTGCCGATAGCGCCGGCTGCGGCTGCATCTTCGGTTACCTGGCCGCAAGGATGGGAATTGCGGCAATCGCCGGTGCCTACATCGAACTCAGGGGAAAAGTTTGATGGGTCGAACCAGTTGGCGGTGAAAGTCGATAAGCAGGGACAGATGCTTGCGGTGCTGAACCTCATCGTGCTCACGATCAAGGAAGGTGACAAGCCAACGTTGGAAAGCCAGACGGCATCGCTGGCCAACACCATGCGCGCGGGATATGCGGAGAAGGGGATGACCTCGTTGTGTCAGCAGCCGGAAGACACGACGCTCGGCGGCTTTCCAGCTCGGCAGATGCGATGCTCGGTGCTCAAGGATAAGACGGATGTCCTGGAGCAATTGTTGATCGTCACTATCGGCCGACACACGGTGCAGGCGTTAAGCCTCACCACGTCGCCGGCCAGTTTCGAGACTTATGAGCCGGACTTCGTGGCGACCCGCGACAGTCTGCGGATTGATTGAAATCTCCGTCGCAAGCGCCTGGCAGATGACACGTCGCACCGCGAGCATCCATGGGCATTTCGGGGTGGCCGTTGAGCTAGATGCCGGCGATATCATCCCGGTTAGCCTCGATGGCCAGCCAGTTCAGCAGGGGAGTGATCGCGGGCCGGGCATATGCGCGCGGCATCACTGCTGCCCGGAAGCCATCGGCTACTCTCGCAAAGCCGAGGGGTGCGACCAGGCGTCCCGATGCGATATCCGCGCGGACTAGTCTCTCCTCGGCCAGCGCCACACCTTTGCCGGTGGCGGCTGCATCAAGGGCGAGAAAGTGATGCATATGCTCGACAAGCCTGTCGGACGCTAGTTGTGTTCCGGACAGGCGTTGCCATGCTTCCCAGGTATGGGCAGCCCCTTTCTGGAAAAGGCGCACGGGAGCGAACCAATGATGATCATCGCGTTTCACGAGATAGCCGGGAGCGCAGACCGGACCATAGAGCGCATCGCCGAGCGGCAGATAATCCTCATATCTGAATGAATCACGCAGCCGATCGTAGCTCAGCAGGATATCGATCTCGCTGTCCGGTGCTCGCATCAGCCTGTTGGTCACGATGCGAACCTCTATCCCCGGATGCTGAGCGTAGAATCGGGGCAGGCGTTGCGAAAGCCATCGAACCGCCAGCGTCGTGCTCAGACCGATGAGGATTGCGCGATCCTCGGCCTCCGTGCGCAAGGCATGCGACACCATGTGCAGATCGTTCAGCAAGGGTGTAAGTAGCCTCGACAACTCTTGGCCCCTTGCTGTCAGTTTCAGGCCGTTGCCGTTTTTCTCGAAAAGGTGGCCTCCAACATCGTCGCTCAATTGGCGGATCTGCTTGCTCACCGAGCTGTGCGTGCGCCTGAGTTCACTGGCCGCCGCCGTCACCGATCCGAGACGGGCAGTCGCTTCGAAGGCTAGAAGCGCAGGCAAGGGGGGCAGGCGTCGCATCTATGTTCCATTCGTTCGCTTGCCTCCGTGCCAGGAGGCTATCGGGATGGCCGGTATCGTTGTTGCGCCCATCGGCTTTGTAGGGGCGGGGTTCCCGATCCCCGCGCCACGCTACAGAATGCCTCTCGTCAATTGCGGCTCCAGGCTGAGCATGAACTTCCAGAGCAGCGCCTTGTCGAATTGCCCCTGGCAGGTCAGCATCCACTTCAGGGCCTCCTGGGACGACCAGCCCTTTTTATAGGGCCGCGATGCGGTCAGGGCGTCGAACACGTCGCAGATCGTTGTCATGCGCACGTAAAGGCTGAGGTCGGCGCCCGATAAGCGATCCGGATATCCGCTGCCGTCGGGACGCTCGTGATGATGTCGACAGATATCCGCCAGCAGGGGAGGGAGAGTTTCCATCCGGTCGAGCAATTGCGCGCCTTTTTCTGCATGGCTTTCCATAACGCGCCGCTCCGGAGGGTCAAGCGGTCCTTGCTTCTGGAGTATGGCCTGGGGGATCAGCAGTTTGCCGATATCGTGCAGCAGCCCGGCGAGACAGAGCAGCTCAGCGAGACCTTGCTCAAGCTCAAGCGCGAGCGAGAAGTTCCACAGTAGTGCCGCAACGGCGAGTGAATGCGTGTAGGTCGCCGTATCCTGTGCCCGAAGTCTGGTCATTCCGAGATAGAGCGATGGGTTTTCCCGCATCGCCCTGGCGATATCAGTGACTATTGGAGCAAAGCTGTCAGGACTTGTCTGCCGCCCGGTCCGGATATCCTCCATGAGGCGCTTTGCCAGAGAGAGGTTGCGCTGGACATTCCATTTCATCTCCTGCAGCCGCGCTCTTGGCGACAATTTGTATCGGCCCGCCGTTTGGGGGCCGGGAGCTGCAGCCGCCGCATCGGATTGGGCTCCGAGGTCGGTATTGATGAAGATGCCACTGATATTGCTGTTTCGGATCGCTTCAATCTGCGTGAGATCCTCGACCTTGAAGCGTCGCCCGACATTTCGCTCGGCGGTCCAGATTCCCTCCACCGCTTCAATGAACATGCCGAGCGTCAGTTGAGATTTGTCGATTTTGACGATCGGCATATGTCACCGGTGGCCTCGCGATTGCAGATCAGTCGAGGCTTTGTAAGGAGAGTGTATCTTGAGAGTGTTCTGTATAGTTCGAAATAACTCACGACGACTCTCAATATAATTAAATTAGCATTCATCGAATACGTGGCTGCGACACGCCGTAAATGCAGTTGTTTGTGGGTTATTACGAGAGAAGTCCACAGAAGACTCGACTAGTGCGAGGAAATAGGGAATGGAACTGCATATTTGTTCTGCATATATTATCTACACATCAATTATGCGGAATAAAATTGAGAAATATTCGGGCCTCTGTGAGTAGATGGAACATAGATGCGACGTTTGCCCCCTCTTTCGGCGCTCCCGGCTTTCGAAGCCACGGCGCGTCTTGGTTCGGTAACAGCTGCGGCCAATGAATTGGGACGCACGCATGGTGCGATCAGCAAGCAGATCCGGCAGCTGAGTGACGATCTGGGCGGCGGTCTTTTCGAACGAAGCGGCAACGGTCTGAAGTTGACAGGACGTGGCGAGAGGCTGCTGCGTTCGGTGACGCCTCTCCTGAATGAAGTTGGCGCGTTATCAGTGGTCCTGCGCATGGAAATCGACGGGCGTCCGCTCGTGATCGGCGCGAGCGCTACCCTGGCGGGCCGGTGGCTCACCAAGCGGCTGCCGCGATTTTACGAGCGGTTTCCGGGGATCGAGGTGCGCGTGCTGACGACCGGTCAGGTCAAGGTTCCGGACTACGAAATTGATATACTGCTGAGCTATGATCGTCTGCGCGGAAAGGCCAGGCACGACGAACAGGTGCCGCTTGGTGATGCATATTATGGGCCGGTCTGCGCGCCGGGTTATGATATGGAGCAGAGGCAGGATCGATGGTTCACCCCGGTCCGTCTCGTCCAAGTCGGGGCGGAACACAGCTGGATCGCATGGCAGGATCTGTCCGGCACGCAGCTGCAGTCCAGCAAGCTCGTGGAGCATGCCCATCACTTCCTAGCGCTCGAGGCGGCAGCCGCAGGGATGGGCGTAGCACTTGCCGAGGAACGGCTGGTCAGGGCGGATATCGCTTCGGGACATCTCGTCGCACCATTTGGCTTCACACGGGTCGGCGGTGGATTTCTGGCGATGGTCATGCCGCGTGCACGCGGTCGTCCTTTCGTGGCGGCACTTCTCGATTGGTTGATTTCGGAGGCGGGTCAATAAGGGCTACGGCCCCGGTTTGTCCGCTTGGCGCTCTAAATTCTCACGACCGCGATCGATATTGGCTGCGCGTGCGGGTCGACACTGAAGCTATATCGTTTGCCCCGGGCTTGCGGCAGCGCGACGACAACGCCCGGGCATTTGCCAATTTTCCGCCATGGTTGTGATGCGAAACATTCTCGATGCCACCGATATGGTTGGGGTTCGACGCATTGAACGGCGTTTCCCGGATGGCCGTTCAGATCGCCAAATCTCCTTCGTCTGGCTTGAAACAGTTCTGATTGTGAACAAAATGGTTTCACTGCCGGGAAGTCTTCAATCCTTTGCATCTTTGAGACGTGCATGTGCATGAAGGTTGTGGCGCTGAAGGTCGACCGATCTCGCGCCGTTTGAGTAGGTCTGCAATAAATGGTCAATGAAATATCTGCCTCCAAGGCTGTTCCTGATGCCGGTGCCCCAGCGGCTTCATTCAACGCTGTCTCGTCCGAAGACTTCAACGAATTTTGGCGATTTCCGCTCGCCGTCCTGTTTGTCGGCATTCTGGCCGGCTTATCGGGAATGTTGCTGGCGCTGCTCCTGCATGGGCTGCAGCATCTCGCCTTCGGATATAGTCTGGATGTGATCATCGGCCATGTAAGCTTTCTTGAGGGTGTCGAAGCATCCTCTTCGATAAGACGGGTCGTGGTACTTCTGTGCTGCGGCGCGATAGCGGGTGTCGGATGGTGGACCGTCTATACGTTCGGCCGCCCTTTGGTTTCCATTCGCAAGGCCGTGGCCCATCCCGATGCGCCGATGCCCGTTGCTGAAACGACGGGGCACGCGCTGCTGCAAATCATCACCGTGGCGCTTGGGTCGCCGCTCGGACGTGAGGTTGCTCCCCGGGAAATCGGTGCCCTGATTGCCGGATTGCTGGGAAGGGCGCTCGGACTTTCGCGTGAGGATCTGCAGATACTCATAGCCTGTGGTGCCGGCGCCGGTCTTGCCGCCGTCTATAATGTGCCCTTTGCCGGCGCGCTCTTCACTCTCGAAGTGCTGCTTGTGACCTTCAGGCCGAGAGTGGCCATTGCGGCTCTCTTTACGGCGGCGATAGCTTCTTATGTTGCATGGGTCGGCTTGGGGGATGAATCGCAATATGTCCTGCCGCCTTTGGATACGGGATTTTCCCTTGTCATATGGGCTGCGATCGGCGGCCCGGTTTTTGGCTGCGCCGGCTTCTATTATCGGCGGATCGCCAATTGGGCGCGTGAGAAGGCGCCGCGTGCATCGCCGAAAATCATATCCTACAGCATTGCGGCATTTGGTCTTATCGGGCTCCTCTCGATCGGCTTTCCGCAACTGCTCGGAAATGGCAGAGGTCCGATCCAACTAGGTCTGAACGGCAATATCACCGTCGGCCTTGCGATGGCGCTCCTTTTCTTGAAGCTGTTTGCAACGACTCTGAGCCTCAGGGCCGGCGCCGAAGGTGGCCTGTTGACGCCAGGAATGACGATAGGCGCCCTGATTGCTATTGTCCTCGGCGGCGTGTGGAACGCTTTCGGCCTTCCGCCGATCGTGGTCGGGGCATCCGCGCTGATCGGCGCCGGCGCATTTCTTGCGGTATCGATGAACATGCCGCTGACAGCCATTGCGCTGACTTTCGAATTCACCGGTGCAAATCGAGACTTTTATATTCCCATACTGGTTGCCGTGTCGCTCGCGGTGGCGGGCGCAAAGCTGCTAGAAAATTTGGAAGTTGCCGGGGCAGCAAGGCGCAAAGCTGCCATCGGGTGATGGATGAGGGGATGGCCTGCACCGTCAGAAATGATGGCATTGGCGAAGGCTTGGAAGATCATCGAACCGAGTTGCGGCGGCGATTACTGGAGTATGGCAAATCTGCCATATCCTCACATGTGCTGTGCTTCCGGCGTCGGCCAGGCCCGGAAGTGCCGTTGATTTAGCTGGCTTGCCCCTTTATTTCTCACGCTGAAAGAAGAGGTCAGCTAGCCATGGATAATGAAACGAGCCTCCGAAACGAGCGCAAGCGCGGCTCCGGCGTGAAGGTGGTCTACGATATCTTGCGGGACGAGATTCTGGACCTGGAACTGCCGCCCGGCAGCCCCATCGACGAGGTGCAGCTTTCCGAGCGCTTCGGCATGTCGCGCACGCCGATCCGCGAAGCGTTGGTGCGGCTTGCGGGCGAGGGGCTGATCGATACACTGCCGAACCGTTCGACCATGGTATCGCAGATCGACTTTCTCAACATGCACAGCTATTTCGATGCGCTGGTGCTGATGTATCGGGTCACGACACAGCTTGCGGCGAAATATCACCGGCCTGAAGATCTCGAGGGCGTTCGCGCGCTGCAATCCGATTTCGCCGATGCGGTCGAGGCACAGGACGCGCTTGCGATGATCTCCACCAATGCAGCGCTGCATCTCGCGATCGCCGAAGCCGGGCGCAATCCCTATTTTACCAGCCTCTTCTCGCGTCTGTTGAACGAAGGCAGGCGCCTGCTGCGCCTTTACTACCAATCCTACAATGATCGGCTTCCGCGCCGCTTCGTCGAGGAGCACGATGAAATCATCGCTGCCATTGCGGCACGCGATATCGAACTTGCCGAGCGTCTGGCGCGCGAACATGCCGAGCAGATCGTTGCGCAGATCCAGAAATTGCTGGTGCGCGGCGACCGCCTCGATGTCAGCCTCTAGTTTGCATATTTCTTGTCGACAAAATAAATACAAAGGTATATCAATGCTGCAAAGACGGTGAGGCGCGGCTGCGGCTCGTTGCCGATCCATCCAGAGCCCAAGAGGATAGACAGATGAAAGCCAGCATTTTTTCCGGGGTGATCCCCGCTTTGATGACGCCCTGCAAGCCGGATCGTAGCCCCGATTTCGATGCGCTGGTGCGTAAGGGCAAGCAGTTGATCGCGGCGGGAATGTCGGCTGTCGTCTATTGCGGTTCGATGGGTGATTGGCCGCTGCTTACCGATGCGCAGCGCATGGAAGGCGTGGAACGGCTGGTCAAGGCGGGCGTGCCCGTCATCGTCGGCACCGGCGCCGTCAACACGGCATCGGCCGTCGCGCATGCGGCGCATGCCCAGAAGATCGGGGCTCAAGGCCTCATGGTTATCCCGCGCGTGCTGTCGCGTGGTTCGGTGATCGCCGCCCAGAAGGCGCATTTCAAGGCGATCCTCACGGCAGCGCCCGATCTCCCTGCCGTCATCTACAACAGCCCCTATTATGGCTTTGCCACGCGTGCCGACCTGTTCTTCGCGCTGCGCGCCGAGCACGCCAATCTCGTCGGCTTCAAGGAATTCGGCGGTCCGGCCGACATGCGCTACGCCGCTGAAAACATCACCAGCCGCGACGATGACGTATCGCTGATGATCGGTGTCGACACCGCCGTTGTCCACGGCTTCGTCAATTGCGGTGCAACGGGCGCCATCACCGGCATCGGCAACGTCCTGCCGAGGGAAGTCATCCATCTGTGCAATCTCGCTCAGGCTGCGGCCAAGGGCGATGTCGACGCGCGTCAGCGCGCGCTTGAACTAGAGCAGGCGCTCGCCGTCCTCTCCTCTTTCGATGAAGGTCCGGATCTGGTTCTCTTCTTCAAGCACATGATGGTGCTGAAGGGCGACGAGGAGTACGAACTGCACTTCAATGAAAGCGACGTCCTGAACGATAGCCAGCGCGGTTATGTCGAAGCGCAGTTCAAGCTGTTCAACAGCTGGTACGCCGAGTGGAGCAAGCTTCCCGGCGCCGTGGAGAAGTACAAGGCCTAGGCTGCTGCACTGGCATATGCCCAAAATGCTGGAGGCCCCGAAAGGGGCCTCTTTTCATTATCTTATGTTGCCATTCGCTTACATTTTGATGCCGTTCAGGCGACGGCGTCGAGGCCTTGTTCCAGCAGACGGTCGAGCTGACGGATTTCCTCCGCGTTCAACGGGATACCATCCTTTTCAGCACGGGCACGGGCGGCGAAACGGCGCTGTGAGGGCAGGCGGGCGCCCTGGCCGGCGATGGCTTCGAACAGTATTTCAGCGCGGGCAAGCGGATCGCCTGGCCGACCGACTGCGAAAGCCTGAGGCGAAAAGGCGACGATGAGTTCGCCATGACGCGGGGCAAACGCCGTCGTGCCGAGGTAGTCGAGTGCCTCGCGGCTGGTAAAATCGCCGATCATGATGCCGGCCAGAAGTTCGATCATCGTGCCGATGGCTGAACCTTTATGACCGCCAAACGGCAGCATCGCACCAGCAAGCGCCGCCTCCGGGTCTGTCGTCGGCTGGCCGTCCGCGTCGAGCGCCCAGCCCTCCGGAAGAGACTTGCCGGCGCGCCGATGCAGTTCGATCTCGCCGCGCGCGGCGACCGAGGTTGCAAAGTCGAAAACGTAAGGCGGATTGTCGAGGCGTGGCCAGCCGAAGGCGAAGGGGTTGGTGCCTAGGAGTGGTGCCGTGCCTCCGGCGGGTGCCACCGTGGAATAGCTCGGACACATGGCGAAGGCGGCAAGGCCTCGATCCGTCAGCGCCTCCACTTCCGGCCAAAGGGCGGCGAAATGCGTGCAGTCGTTGATGGCAAGCGCTGCGATGCCGAAGCGGCGAGCCTTCTCCGCAAGAGCCGGCACGCCAAGCTCGAACGCCGCGTTGGAAAAGCCGCTCTTGGCGTCCACGCGAACGATAGCGGAGCCCTCCTGCTCCTCCAGCACCGGCACGGCATCCGGTCGTGCCTTGCCGGCTTTAACCGCCCGCAGCACGCCTTCGATGCGGTAAATGCCGTGGGATTTGCAGGCGTCGCGCTCGCCGGCGACGATGACCCGCGCGATCGCGCCGGCCTGCTGCGAATTGAAGCCGGCTTTCGAAAGGATCGCCACGACGCGGCTTTGCAGCGCATCCGGCGTCAGGGTGGTCACGTCGCTCATCTGAATTCTCTCCCGTTATTTCGCCTTGCTTGCATCATAGGTGCGAAAATCTAAAATACAAAAAGTATACAAAAAATCGACACGAGAACAAGCTGTCCTCTTGGGCATTTCAGCGCCTTGGCTATCCAAAGGGAAGACCGTGGCTTTCACGCTCCACTGAAATCGTATCTCCGTCCCTTCGGCATGAAGCCAAACTCTCGTTTATCGCTTCCGATCTGAGGTCGAAAACGCGAAGTTCCACCGCGTCCTCCCCATGCTTCTGAATTCTTTTTGTATACTACATGTATTTTCAATTTGATTTGCGCCGGCAAAAAGCGTTTATTGACCGCGGCCGCGAATGGCCGATCAAACGGGAGGACAAATTCTAATGAAAAAAATAGTCATCGCATTCGGCCTTCTGGCCGCTGTTACAGCTATCACGCCGGCTAAAGCCGATAAGCTTGATGATATCATCTCCTCGGGAACGCTCCGTTGCGCCGTCGTGCTCGATTTCCCGCCCATGGGCTCGCGCGACGCGAACAACAATCCGATTGGCTTCGACGTCGACTATTGCAACGATCTGGCCAAGGCGCTCGGCGTCACGGCCGAGATCGTCGAAACGCCGTTCCCCGAGCGCATTCCGGCGCTGATGTCCGGCCGCGTCGACGTCGGCGTTGCCTCGACCTCGGATACGCTGGAGCGGGCCAAGACCGTCGGCATGACCGTTCCTTATTTCGCCTTCGAAATGGCCGTCACCTCCAACGACAAGTCGGGCATCAAGTCCTTCGAAGACATGAAGGGCAAGATCGTCGGCGCAACCGCCGGCACCTACGAGGCGATCGCGCTCGAAAAGCAGGTCAAGGAGTGGGGCACAGGCGAGTTTCGCCCGTATCAGACGCAGGCTGATGTCTTCCTGGCGCTGAGCCAGGGCCAACTCGATGCGACCGTTTCCACCTCGACCGTCGCCCAGGCAACCGTGAAATCAGGCAAATTCGCCGGCATCTCCGTCGTCGGCAAGGCACCGTTCCAGACGGATTACGTCTCTCTCTTCACTAATCGCGAAGAATACGGCCTCATCAACTATCTCAACCTCTTCATCAACCAGCAAGTCCGCACGGGCCGCTACGCCGAGCTCTACGAAAAGTGGGTCGGCGGCGCCCTGCCGTCCCTGACTGTCAATAGCGTCTATCGCTAATCGGATCGATTTCAACGACGGCGTGGCCATGACGGCCGCGCCGTTTGACCTTCCGAAAGGTGGACGTTCATGTTCAGCTACACCTTCCACTGGAACCAGGCCTTCAAGGTACTGCCGCAGCTGCTCGATGGCGCGGTCGTCACCCTGCAGATCGCTGTTCTGTCGATGGCGATCGGTCTTGCCTGCGCCCTGGCGCTGACGCTCTTCCGGCTTTCTGGCAGCCGGCTGCTTTCCGGTATCGCTTCGGCTTGGGTGGAGATCGCCCGCAATACGCCGGCGCTTTTTCAGATTTACATGGCCCATTTCGGGCTCGGCAATTTCGGCATTCACTTGAGCCCCTATACGGCGCTGCTGGTTGGCATCGCCTTCAACAATGCCGGATATCTTGCCGAGAATTTCCGCGGCGCGCTGAAGGCAATCCCCGATACGCAGACGCGTGCAGGCCGGTCTTTGGGCATGACATCGCTGCAGGCCTTCCGGCTGATCGTTTTGCCGCAGATGCTGCGTATCGCATTCCTCCCGATCACCAACCAGATGGTCTGGGCAATCCTGATGACGTCGCTCGGTGTCACCGTTGGCATGAGCACCGATCTTGCCGGCGTCACGCAGGAGCTGAATGCGCGGTCATTCCGCACCTTCGAATTCTTCGCGCTGGCCGCGGTGATCTACTACCTGATCGCCAAGCTCGTCACACTTGCAGCCCGGCTCGCCGCCTGGCGTATGTTTCGCTACTGAGGGGGTGAGAGATGTTCGATACCGCGCTCACCTGGAATGATCTCCTCTTCCTGGCCAAAGGTGCCTGGATGACACTCGTGGTGACCGGCGTGTCCGTTGCAGCAGGCACTGTCCTTGGGATCGTCTTCGGGATCATCCGCGTCCAGGCTGGATCGATCTGGTCGGCGCCGCTGACCTTCCTGCTGGACGTGTTTCGTTCGGTACCGTTGCTCATCCAGCTGGTTCTCGGAAATGCACTGCAGGCGATCCTGAAGCTCGGTTGGGCGCCATTCACCACGTCCTGCGTGGTGCTGTCGCTCTATACCGCCGCTTATTGCACTGAAATCGTGCGCGGCGGCATTGCCGCGGTTCCGCCCAACACCCGTCGCGCCGCCCGCTCGCTCGGCATGAGCTGGCGGCAGGACATGTGCTACATCGTGGCGCCGCTTGCCACGCGCGTCGCGCTTCCCTCATGGATCGGTCTTTCGCTCGGGGTCATGAAGGATTCCGCGCTGGTCCTGTGGCTGGGACTGATCGAGCTGTTGCGCGCCTCGCAGGTCCTCGTGACCCGCCTGCACGAGCCGCTGCTGATCCTGACGATCTGCGGCGTGATCTACTTCATTATCAGCTTCCCGATCGCCCGCCTCGGCGGTTATCTCGAAAAACGGTGGTCCCCCAATGATTGAGATCGAAAATGTCCGCAAGTCCTTCGGACCGCTCGAAGTGCTGAAGGGGATCAACCTCACCGTCAACAAGGGCGAGGTTGTCACCATCATCGGCGGCTCCGGTTCCGGCAAGTCGACGCTTCTGACCTGCATCAATGGTCTGGAGCCGATCGATTCCGGCCGCATCCGCATCGACGGCACGGAAGTGCATGCGAAATCGACTGACCTCAACAAGTTGCGCCGCAAGGTCGGCATTGTCTTTCAGCAGTGGAATGCGTTCCCGCATTTGACCGTGCTTGAGAATGTCATGCTAGCGCCGCGCAAGGTGCTTGGCCTCGGCAGGCAGCACGCCGAGGAAATGGCGGTCAAGCAGCTGACGCATGTCGGCTTGGCCGAAAAGCTTTCCATCTATCCGACCCGTCTGTCCGGTGGTCAGCAGCAGCGCATGGCGATTGCAAGAGCGCTTGCCATGTCGCCGGAATATATGCTGTTTGACGAGGTGACATCAGCGCTCGATCCCATGCTGGTCGGCGAGGTGCTTGATACGTTGAAGATGCTGGCGGAGGAGGGGATGACTATGATCTGCGTGACGCATGAAATGGCGTTTGCCCGCGATGTCTCGGATCGAGTCGCCTATTTCCATCAGGGCGTCATGACCGAGATCGGCAAGCCCGAGCAGATTTTTGGCGCCCCGCAGCATCCTGAAACGCAGAAGTTCCTTGCGAGTGTACGCTGATGTCGAGACCTGACATTATCGTCATCGGGGCCGGTGTGGTCGGCCTTTCGGCCGCGATTGCGGCCCAGTCGCGCGGCTTGAGCGTCTTGTTGGTCGATCGCGAGGGGCCGGCAGCAGGTGCATCAGCCGGTAATGCCGGCGCCTTTGCCTTCACGGATATCCTGCCACTGGCGTCTCCCGGCATTTTGAAGAAGGCGCCGAAATGGCTCCTCGACCCCCTTGGACCACTGTCGGTGCCGCCGGCCTATGCGTTGCAGATTGCACCCTGGATGTTCCGCTTCTGGCGGGCCTGCCAGCCCTCGCGCGTCGCTCACTCCACGGCGGCCCAGACGAGCCTGATGGATTTGTCCAAGGCGGAGCTGGAACCGTTCCTTGCCGCGACAGGAACGCTCTCGATGCTGCGCAAGGAGGGCAATCTCCAGGTCTATGAGAGCGAGGCGGAATTCCAGGCTTCGCTGCCCGGCTGGGATGTGCGCCGCAATCACGGCATTGAATTCCAGCATCTGAAAGCTGACGAGATGGCGGCAATCCAGCCCGGGCTTGCCTCACGCTTTATGCTCGGCACCTTCACGCCCGGCTGGTATTCCATTGCCGATCCCAAGCTTTACACGCTGGCGCTGGCCTCGCATTTTCGCAGCCGTGGCGGCGTCATTGAGATATCGGAGATTTCCGCGCTCCGCGCGATCCCCGCGGGGATCGAGGTGGTGGCGACGGATGGAAAGCTGCGTCAGGCCGGCAAGGTCGTCCTCGCCGCCGGCGCCTTCTCGCATCGGATTGCCAAAACACTCGGCGAACATATCCCGCTCGAAACCGAACGCGGTTACAACACGACGCTCCCGTCCGATGCCTTCGATCTGCGCACGCAGATAACCTTTGGCGGCCATGGATTCGTCGTCAGCAAGCTTTCGACCGGTATCCGTGTCGGTGGTGCGGTGGAACTGGGCGGATTGGCCCTGCCGCCGAACTTTCGCCGTTCCGAAGCGATGCTGCAGAAGGCCCGCACCTTCCTGACCGGCCTCAGGCCGGAGGGCGGCAAGCAGTGGATGGGCTTCCGGCCGTCGCTGCCCGACAGCCTGCCCGCGATCGGCCGCGCCAAGGCGACGCCGGATGTGATCTATGCTTTCGGCCATGGCCATCTCGGCCTGACCCAATCGGCCGGTACGGCGTGTATCGTTGCCGACCTCCTCACGGGACGGATGCCGGCGATTGATCTCGCGCCGTTCTCGCCGCAACGCTTCTGACAGAAACCGTAAGATCACGTTCACCTCCCTACGTATCGGTGATCATGATCTCCTGCATATGGACTTTGGTGACATGAACCATACGGCATCGGCTCGCAGTATTATGGGCGGCACGGCGGAGGGCCGTGTCGTCGCCACGCAGGAAGCGCTCAGCTTCTGGGGTGGGGTCGATCCCGCCACCGGCAAGGTGATCGATATCCATCATCCCCTGCATGGCGAATGTCTGACGGGCGCGATACTGATGATGCCGTCGAGCCGGGGCTCCTGCACCGGCTCCGGCGTGCTGCTCGATCTCGCGCTGACCGGCCGCGCACCGGCTGCTCTGATCTTTTGTGAAGTCGAGGATGTACTGACGCTCGGCGCGCTTGTCGCTGCCGAAATGTTCGCCAGGCAGCTGCCGGTCGTGCGCCTCCAGCCAGATGTCTTTGCCCGTCTATCTAAGGCAAAGACCATCCGGATTGAAACCGCTGCCGTTGTGGCGGACGGCGAGACCATCGCGCTTCTGCCGCCGGCGACCTCGGCGCTCGCACTGACGGACGGCGACCGCTCCATGCTTGATGGTGACGAGGGTGTCGCGGTTGCCCAGGCCATGCGCATCTTGACTGCCATGGCCGCACAGCAAGGTGCCACTTCCCTCATCGACGTGACGCAGGCGCATATCGACGGATGCATCTATGCGAGCCCGGCCAATCTTACCTTTGCAGAGAAAATGGCCGATCTCGGCGGCCACGTGCGCGTACCCACGACCATGAACGCCATTTCGGTCGACCACGCCAATTGGCGGTCGCAGGGCGTGCCGGAGGGTTTCGGCGATCCCGCCGCGCGGCTGGCGGATGCCTATGTGCGCATGGGCTGTCGCCCGACTTTCACGTGTTCTCCCTATCTGCTCGGCAGCGCGCCGGGCGCCGGCGAGGCGATCGGCTGGGCCGAGTCCAATGCCGTCATTTTCGCCAACAGCGTGCTTGGCGCGCGCACGGCCAAACACCCAGACTTCTTGGATCTCTGCATCGCCTTGACCGGTCGTGTCCCGCTTTCAGGCGTCTATCTCGATCAAAACCGCAAGGCGACACGTATCCTCGATGTCGAGTTGCCCGAGGGCCGTGACGATGCCTTCTGGCCGCTTATCGGCTATCTCGCCGGCAGGGCCTCGCCGGATCGCATTCCATTGCTCCGCGGTCTTGCTCTAGGAAACCCATCCCGCGACGATCTGAAGGCGCTTTGCGCGGCTTTCGGCACGACGTCCGCAGCGCCCATGCTGCATGTCGAAGGCGTAACGCCGGAGGCTGCCGATGCTATCAATCCGAATGGCGATCGCTTCGCAATCACACGTGCCGACATGGCTTCTGCCTGGAAGATGCTGAACGAGGGGCCGGATGCCGTCGAGCTCGTGGCCATCGGCAGCCCGCACGCCTCGCTAGCCGAATGTCGCGCGCTCGCCGACGCCTTTGCCGGCCGGCGACGGCTGCCTGACGTGATGGTCATCGTCACGGCGGGACGCGACGTCATCACCGCTGCCGAGGCGGATGGGACGCTTGCGCGATTGCGGGCGAGCGGCGTAGAGGTTCTGCCCGACCTTTGCTGGTGCTCGATCTCGGAGCCGGTCTTTCCGCCCGGAACGCGCGCGGTCATGACGAATTCGGGCAAATACGCGCATTACGGGCCGGGCCTCAGTGGTCGGGTCGTGCGTTTCGGCAGCGTTGCCGATTGCGTGCAGGCAGCGATCGCGGGACGTGTTCCGGCGGATCCGCCAAACTGGCTGTAAGCGGCATTCGGCATCGGGATTGGCTGCGATATCGATGTGTCCCGTATCGGGGCTCCCATGGTAGGGAGCCGGTCCCTTGGGCAGGCGTTTGACGCGCTTGCGCGAGGGAAGGAGATGACGATATTGAGGAGAGGATGCGGTCTCGCAACCGTTGATCACCTCACGCCGTTTCCAGGGAACAAAGACTGCATGCCTCTCAATATCGAAGAGATACCCAATCTGGGAAAGGCGCCGAGCACATCCGATGTGATCCTGAAGTTCATCCGCGATGCCATTGCCGACGGCTCGCTCGACGAAGGCGAGCCGATCCGCCAGGACGATGTCGCGCGTCTCTTCAATGTCAGCAAGATCCCGGTTCGCGAGGCGCTGAAGCGCCTTGAGGCCGAAGGGTTGGTGGAGTTCCATCGTAACAGGGGCGCGATCGTTACCAGCGTTTCGGAGCCGGAAATCGTGCAGATCTTCGAGGTGCGGAGCATTCTGGAATCCAGCGCCCTCAAGCTGTCGGTTCCGTTCATGACGGAGAGAACCTTCAGAACGGCGCGGACCTATTGCGACGCCTTTATGGAGGAAGCCGATGTCGCGCGCTGGTCCGAGCT
>JUHI01000020.1 GCA_000799755.1 Martinezella tropici | reverse complement strand
CATGAACACCAAGGCCAGCACGACATTGAAAGCGCTGTGAAAATTGGCAACGGCGCGGGCACTGTCGCTGTCGATCATCGCCGACAGGCGAGCGGCCGGCTCAAGGAAACCGATCATCGCGGCGACACCGACGACGCGGGTCAGCATGTTGCCGATGGGCAGCCGTTTCACGGACAGATCGGCACCCGATTGTCCCTCGATCAGCGGGTTGATCGCGGTTCCGAGGTTGGCGCCGAGAACGAGCGCGAACGCTTGATCGACACTGACGAGACCCTTGGTTGCGAGAGACATGATGAGCAAGACGACGGCAACGCTGGAATGAGCCGCCCATGTCAGGATGGCGGCGAGAAGCATGCTTAGCACCGGCGTCGCAGCTATGGCGTCGAGGACATAGGCAAGCGCTTTCGAGCCCTCATACTGGGTCATCAGGTCGAGAAGCTGATGCAACGCCAGAAGCATGAAGCCCAGCCCGATCATGACGCGCCCGAGATCGTGTACGCGCGAATTTCCGGTGCGCCGGAACATCAACACGCCGATCAGAACGAGCGCCGGCGAGGCGGCGGCAACATCGAAGGACAGGACTTGGACGATGAGTGTCGTGCCGACGTTGGCTCCCAACATGACCGCAAGCGCCGGCACGAGATCCACCAGCCCGCCGGCTGCGAAGCCGGACGCCATCAGGCCGGTTGCCGTGCTGCTCTGCAGGATGGCGGTGACGCCGATCCCGGCAAAAAACGCCTTGGTACGATTGCTCAACGCACGGCCGAGGAAAGACCGCAAATCGGGGCCGAAGGCGCGCTGGATGCCGGTCTGGACCATGCGCGTGCCCCAAAGCAAAAGGGCGATGTGGCCGGCCAGAGCGACGAGGCCGAAAATAAGCGCCATGATGGTCCTCCATATGCCTGCGATGCCCGGACATGCGCCGGACAGCAATATCATCATCAGCTAAAATTTCATTAACCGACTATGTTTTACTGCCTTTCGGCCTTTTGCAAGGCCCGATTGTCATAAAACGAGATAAGAAATAAATTTATGACGTAAAATCAATATAATATCCAATTATTGATTCTGTCATTATTCTCTAAGAATATTCTTTCCAACCGAAAAAACTGGTCAGAGAACGACGCTTTTCTGCTCGCGACGACACCAATTCGCTTTGATCCATCCGACCAATGCCTAATATAACATATAAGGTCATATAGCCGCGCGGCGAGCCCGCGGACTGCAAAGACAGACTTACGAGGATTTCGGGATGGTATGTTCTATCTGTATCACATGCGGCACCCAGTTCGGCGAACGCGGCGAGCCGCCGTCAAGCTGCCCGATCTGTGAGGATGACCGTCAATTCGTGCCCCGATCAGGACAGGAATGGACCGAAATGGCAATTCTCGGCAAAACGCATGCCGTCGTCTGGAATGAGGAGGCAAAGGGTGTCCATAGCCTGCAGATTTCACCCTACTTCGGCATCGGCCAACGCGCCCTTCTGATCGAAGGGCCAGATGGCAACATCCTCTGGGACTGCCTCAGCCTTATCGACGAGGCAAGCCAGGCCCGAATTGCCGCAATGGGCGGCTTAAGTGCGATCGCCATTTCGCATCCCCATTTCTACTCATCGATGCTCGAATGGAGCGCGACCTGCGGCGACGTACCGATCCATATCCATGCCGACGATGCCGAATGGGTACAGAGACCCGGCGATTCCTTGCGCCTGTGGGCGGGTGAGACGCTGTCGATCGGCGAGGCAACCATGATCCGATGCGGCGGTCATTTTGAAGGCAGTTCCGTGCTTCATTGTCCCTGGCTCGAAGATGGCCGCGGCGCCCTCTTCGTCGGCGATACCATGCAGGTGACGATGGATCGCAAGTTCGTCAGCTTCATGCGCAGCTATCCCAACCTCATCCCCCTCGACGCCAGGGCCGTGAAAGCAATATCGGACGCGGTTCGGCCCCATCGGTTCGACGCGATCTACGGCGCGTTTCCCGGCCGCACGATCGAGACCGATGGCAACCGCGTGGTGGAACGCTCGATGGAGAGATACGTGAAGGCGATTGCAAGTTGAGACTTAATGCTATCGTGCGTACGACCGGTGACACGCATCCCAGTTGCCCGATCCCTTGCAAAACCTCATCGCCATGGGTCGTGACGGATCATGATTAAAGGCAACTTAACGCTTCTCGATCATATCTGAGCGCATGTCTCATTAAGACATGCGCGGCGCCATGACGGCATTTGCTGGAATGACCATGACGTTTGTCCCATCCGGCGCGTCGGCTTTTCAACCATCGACACGTTGGATCACTTTCAAGGACCGATCCCGTGCAGACCCGTTTCAATTTGATGACGAAAATCTTGGTGGTGGCGTCCCTGGTCGTCATCGCCGCCCTCTGTGGTTTTTCAGTTTATATTGACAGCCTTCAGCGCGGCTTGGCCCGAGACGCGATCAAAGGAGAGATCGAATCCTCAGGCCTTCAGGCCTCCCAGAGCATTTCGAACTGGCTGGGCGCCCGCGTCATGCTGACGGAGCTTGCCGCAAATGCCGCCGCCAAGGTCGGAAATCCGGCGGCCATCAGCAGCGCTTTCGACAATCCCGTGCTGCTGCGTGAGTTCATGTCCACCTATGTCGGCGATGAGCAGGGCGTCTTTACCAGCGTTCCCAACCAGCCGCTTCCGGCGGACTACGATCCGCGCAAGCGGCCCTGGTACAAGGATGCCGTAAAGGCCGACAAGCTGGTCCTGACCGATCCCTACAACGACGCCTCGACGGGCAACGTCGTCATCAGCGCCGCCATGCCGGTCAAGCGCGACGGCAAGCTGTTCGGCGTCGCGGCAAGCGATTTCTCGCTCGGCTCGCTCATTTCCATGATCAAATCGGTCACGATGGGCGGCAAGGGTTCGGCATTCCTGGTGAAGAACGACGGGACCATTTTGGTCCATCAAGATCAGCAGCTGGTCACCAAGAAGCTCGCCGACGTCTTCCCGCAAGCGACACCCGTCATCGGCTCGGCCATTTCCGAGACGACTTTCAACGGCAAGCCCGTTCTCGTCAGTTTCCTGCCCATTGAGGGTCTGCCCCGTACGGATTGGTATCTGGGCGTAGAGATAGACCGCGACATGGCATTCGCCGGGATCGTGAAATTCCGCATCGCTGCAGCGATTGCGACCCTCGTCGGAGTCATCGCGCTGATCGTCGTGCTGGCAGCGCTGCTGTCGAGGCTGGTACTCCGGCCGGTCCTGCAGATGACGAGCGTCATGGGCAGGCTTGCCGGCGGTGATGTCTCGGCCGAGATCCCCGGAACCGACCGCAAGGACGAGCTCGGTCGCATGGCTGCGGCCGTTGCCGTCTTCCGAGATAATATGATCCAGCGCGGCCGGCTTGCGAAGGAGGCCGAAGACACGCGCCTGCTCAGCGAACAGGAACGGCGTGAGCGCGAAACCCTCAAGGCCAGCGAGGAAGAACAGATCGCTTCCGCCGTGCACGCGCTCGCAGATGGCCTGGGCCGTCTTGCAAACGGTGATCTGGTTCACCGCATCACCGCCCCCTTTGTTGGCGATCTCGATCGTCTGCGCAACGACTTCAATACGTCCGTCGCAAGGCTGAATGACGCCATGACGACAGTTGGACGAAATGCCAGGGCAATCGACACCGGCGCGGGAGAAATCCGCGCTGCCGCCGACAACCTCGCGCGACGCACCGAGCAACAGGCTGCCTCGGTCGAAGAGACCGCAGCAGCCCTGGAAGAAATCACCACCACGGTCAAGGACAGTGTCCGCCGGGCCGAGGAAGTCGGGCAGCTCGTCACCCGGGCTCGAAGCGGCGCGGAAAAATCCGGCGAGATCGTCGAAAAGGCCGTCGGCGCGATGAACATGATCGAAAAATCTTCTGGCGAAATCTCCAACATCATCGGTGTCATCGACGACATTGCCTTCCAGACCAACCTGCTGGCGCTCAATGCCGGCGTCGAGGCGGCTCGCGCCGGCGAAGCCGGTAAGGGCTTTGCCGTGGTCGCCCAGGAAGTCCGCGAGCTCGCCCAGCGTTCGGCGCAGGCGGCCAAGGAGATCAAATCGCTGATCACCGCGTCTGGCGAGCAGGTCAAGAGCGGCGTCACCCTCGTCAACCAGACGGGCGAAGCGCTTGAGGTGATCGTCCGCGACGTCCAGGAGATCAACAGCAACATCGAAGCGATCGTGCGGGCCTCGCGTGAACAATCGACCGGCCTGCAGGAAATCAACACCGCCGTCAACACGATGGATCAGGGCACGCAACAGAACGCCGCCATGGTCGAGGAACAGACGGCGGCAAGTCATGGCCTCGCATCGGAAGCTGCGACATTGAATGAGCTGCTCGCACAGTTTCGCATTGCCGAGCCGGCGATCCAAGCGCCACGCACGCGTCGTGCCGCCTAAGGCGGAAAAGATCGAGAAAGACCCGCCCGCCGAAATTGCGCAAGCAGAAGAGGCGGGCGGCGAAGCACACTCTGCGCATGGTTCCTGGAGTTGTGTTCTGGCCGAATGAGGCGATGGGCTGTCTCTCCCACCGGAAAAGCGCTCGACTAGCTTTCCAGCGCCGCCTGCTTGTCCTTCACCAGCCGCGCCGGCAGGTTGACGGTGACACACAGTCCGCCGAGGCTCGAGCGGGCAAGCGTCAGCTTGCCGTCATAGGCTTCGACCAGATCCTTGGCGATCGCCAGACCGAATCCAGTCCCGGCGATGCTTTCGTCCAGCCGCCGGCCGCGACGGATGAAGGCCATCTCCGCATCCTCGGGCAGGCCGGGACCATCGTCATCGATGCGCAACTCCACGCCCTCTTGCTCGGCGAGCTGCGACAGGCGAACCTTGACCTTGCCGGCGGTCCATTTCCTGGCATTGTCGATCAGGTTGCCGGTGATGTCGGCAAAATCAGCCTCGTCGATCGCCAGCCACATCTCGGGCGGCGCGACGAGTTCGAAATCGATCTTGCGCTCGCTCGACAAGCGCCGCATGACCGAGATGATCTTCTGCAGATCGGCGCTTGCGTCCATGACACCGACCGTATGGGCGGCCGCCAGGCTCGCGCGGGTCTGCGCCAGCGTTCGCTTGATCTGCGCTTCCATCCGGCTGACCTCCGTCTGGATCGCCGCGGCCCGCTCCGACATGCCCTCTTCCGACAATATGCGCGCGGTCGCCTCAAGGGCTGCGAGCGGCGTCTTTAGGCCATGCGCGAGATCGCCGGCGCGCGCGCGCGCCTGCGTCAACTGCGTCTCACGCGACGCAAGCAGGCCGTTCAGATCGTCCACAAGCGGCTGGACCTCCCGCGGAAACTGACCGGTGATCTTGCGTGCCGATCGCTCCTGCACCGCCATCAAAGCCGCGCGCAGGTCGTTCAACGGCCGCAGCCCGTATCTAAGGAAGGCGACCACCGCCACGATCAAGGCAGCCGAAAGCACGCCGAGCGACGGCGCCATGGCATAGAAGAAGCGCCAGCGCGCCGGTGCGAGCTCGCGATTGTCGAGCGCCATCAAGATATCGACGATCTGATCGCCCGTGGCCGAGGGAATGGAAATGGAGCGTTCGACGGCAAGAAGATGGCCGCCGTTTGGCCCCTTCATATCCGTCGCCCGGCCGGCATCGCGCGGACGAGCGCGAAGCCAGGGCAGATTTTGCTCCCAGAGCGATTGCGAACGCAACTCTACATTGCCGTTGCGGCCAATCTGCCAATAAAATCCACCATTCGGGATACCGAAACGGGAATCGCTTGGCGTATCATCGAGAAAGAGCTGGTTGGACGAGTTGATATCGACCGCGGCGAGCAGCACGCGCAGCTCCTCGTCTATCTCGGAGAGGGCAAGAGCCCTGACCGCCAGTCCGGAAATGGCATTGATGCCGACGCCCGCAAGAAAGGTTGCGACGATGATCGCTACCGCAGACCCCAGCAGCAACCGTCCTCGCAGCGAAAACGGCGTCATGACGGCGGCGCCTCACGCGGGATGATATAACCCTGGCCACGCCGCGTCTCGATGACCGTGCCATCGAACTTGCGCCTGAGGCGTGCGACGACGACCTCAAGCGCGTTCGACAGAAGCTCCGTCTCTTCGTCGTAGATGCTGTCGGCGATCTGTGTCCGGGAAAGCACGGTGCCGGCATTGTGCATGAGATAGGCAAGAAGCCGATATTCCAGCGCCGTCACCTGCACCGGTTGCCCGCGAAACGAAACCGTACGCTGGCGCGTGTCGAGCTCCAGCACGCCGTTCGAGAGGATCGGCGAGGACTGCCCGGCGGCACGGCGCATCAGGGCACGTACACGCGCCAGAAGCTCCTCCATGCGGAAGGGTTTGGTCAGATAGTCATCGGCGCCGGCATCCATGCCGTCGACCTTGTCGCGCCAGCCGTCACGCGCGGTCAATATGATGACCGGCATACCGCGACGCTCGGCACGCCAGCGTCGCAACACCGTCAGGCCATCCAGCTTCGGAAGCCCCAGATCCAGGATGACAAGATCGAAATGCTCGATATCGCCGCGATACCAAGCTTCCTCGCCGTTGCTCACGGTCGAGACAACATAATGCTGATCCTCCAGGCAACGGCGCATGTCCGCCACAATACTGGGCTCGTCCTCAGCAATAAGAATGCGCATTCTCAGCGTCTCTCGATCACGGCGAGTGTTGCACCGTCGAGCACTATGTCACCACGTTTACCGTCCGGCTTCAATACGCGCACGGCATAGGCCTGGCGCCCTGCCCGGCGAACCCGCTTGATTCGCAGCACCCTTCCAGGCATTTCGCGTGCGACGACAGCATAGATTTCCCGCAGTGGCCGCAAGCTGCCGGCATCCTCGATCAGGATATTGCTGTGCGAGCGAGTTGATGCCTCCACGCCTGGCGCGCTTAGCAAAGCCGCCACCAAGAGAACGGACAACCGGCGGGGCCAGCCGGCTCTTCGCCCGAATATGCGCAACGATATAAATCCTTCTTTCGAGATTGCACGCAGGCCGTGTCCCACGCCAATGCAACATAGCTTTCACAACATTACAATTCCCTGACAATGCCCGTAAGAGAGCTGCAAATTAAAAGGTGTATAAGCGTTGACAGATGGCACGCTGATTGTGCCGAGTTTCGTTCCGCAGAAGTTATCATGACTATCCAGATTTCGTCGATTACCCCAAATGCCAGCCTCTCGGTTTTCTCAGGCGGCGTTCGGCCTGAGTTTGTCCGCAATGAAACCCTCGTGGACATATTCAAGGCGACAGCTGCTCGCTGCCCCGAGAAGACGGCGTTGACCCTGATCGGAACGGCGGAGGCGATGAGCTACGCCGAACTCGACCGGTTGTCTGACGAGGCTGCGCAGGCGCTTACCCGCCGCGGTATTGGCCCGGGCGATTTCGTCGGCCTGTGGTTCCAGCGTTCGCTCGAACTTCATGTCGCGCTTCTTGCGATCCTCAAGGCAGGTGCCGCCTACATCCCCTTCGATGCCGCCGCCCCTTCTGACCGCGTTGCCATCAGCCTTGCCGATTGCGGCGCCAAATGGCTGCTGACGCATGACGAGAAGGCCGCGCTTGCACCTGCTTTCGACGGCCAGACGCTCATTCTCAAGACGCTGCTTGCAGAAGATGGCAATGGCGTTGCGCCGCGCGCCGCCACCTGCGACGATCCCGCCTATGCCATCTACACCTCCGGCTCCACGGGCAAGCCGAAGGGCATTGTCATCACGCATCGGAACATCTGCCATTATCTGCGGGCAGGTAACGACGTTCTTGGCATGGTCGAATCGGACGTCGTTCTTCAGCAGGCCTCGGTTGCCTTCGATCTTTCGCTCGAAGAGATATTCGTTCCCTATCTGGTCGGCGCGACGCTGAAGGTAGCGACGTCTGCCGTCATGGCCGAGCTCGACAGGCTCGCCGATGTGCTGGAAGCAGAAAAGATCACGGTCATCGACACCGTGCCGACCCTGCTCACCATGCTCGAGCGCGACGTCGAAAGCCTGCGCGTCATCATCGTCGGCGGCGAAGCCTGCCCGCCCGCGATCGTCAGCCGCTTCTCCAAGCCGGGCCGGCACCTGATCAACACCTATGGTCCCACCGAGACGACGGTGGTTGCGACCTATGCCGAACTCGACCCTTCGAGGCCAATTACGATCGGCTGCCCGATTGCCAACACGACGGCTTATGTCGTCGACGAAAATCTTCAGCTCGTCGCGCGCGGCGACACGGGCGAGTTGCTGATCGGCGGACCGGGCGTTGCCGCCGGCTACAGAAATCTGCCTCAGCTGACGGCGGACAAGTTTATCGCCAACCGCTTCGCGGCCCATGACGATCCGGTACTCTATCGCAGCGGCGACGCCGTGCTAATGGACGAAGAGGGCCAGCTGCATTTCCTCGGTCGTATCGACGACCAGGTCAAGATCCGCGGCTACCGCATCGAACTCGGCGAGATTGAGACTGTCGTCGGCGAGCTTGCGGATGTGAAGGCCGCCTCCGTGGTGGTGCATCGGCCGCCGGATGGCGAAGAGATGCTCGTCGCCCATGTCGTCACAACGGGCAACAGCTTCGATCGGGACAAGGCCCGTGCCGTGTTGGCGGCCAAGCTGCCGCCCTATATGGTGCCTGCCGCTTGGCATAGCCATGTGTCGCTGCCGCGTCTCCCCTCGGGCAAGATCGATCGCAAGACGCTTGCCGCAATCCCGCTGGTGGCGGATCAATCGACACAAGCCCAGGAAGCGCCGCGCACCTGGACAGAAGCGCAGCTGCTCAAGGCGGCAACCGAGGCCCTTCGCCTGCGTTCGATCAATTTCGAAGCTGACTTCTTCACCGAACTCGGCGGTCACTCCATGCTGGCGGCACGGTTTGTTTCCGAAGTCCGCAAGATCCCGCTGCTTGCGGGCATCGCCCTGCGCGACGTCTATGCAGGCCGCACGTTGCGTGGCATTGCGGCAATCCTGGAGCAGCGCACGGAGCGCACTTCCGCGCCGGAGCGCAAGAATTTCGAACCTGTTCCGTGGCGCCGGCGCTTCTTCTGCGGCCTGGCCCAGGCCGTGGTGCTGCCTTTCATCGTCGCGCTCGCGACGTTGCAATGGATCGGCCTGCTGCTCGCCTCGATCCTGCTGATCGATGACGGCGCGTCGGTCTGGAATGAGATACTCATTCTCGGCGGCGTCTATCTCGCCCTCAATCTCGGCGAGAAGCTCGTTGTCGTCGCCCTCAAATGGCTGGTCATCGGCCGCACACGGCCCGGCGTCTATCCGCTGTGGGGCACATATTATTTCCGCATCTGGCTGATGCAGCGCATCGTTCAGCTCACCGCGCCGAAATTCCTTAAGGGGTCGCCGCTCATCCGCGTCTACATGCGCGCGCTCGGCGCCAAGGTCGGCAAGGATGCGATGATCGACGAATTCGAGGAAGGTGCGATCGACCTGGTCCGTGTCGGCGCAAGATCCAGCCTGGGTGTCAAGGTGAAACTCGCCAATGTCGAGGTCATCGGCAATCAGATCCATGTCGGCACGATCGATATCGGCGAAGGCGTACAGATCGGCAATGGCACCGTCATCGGCCACAATGTCACGATCGGCGACGGCGCGATCATCGGCGATCTGACGGCCCTTGCCGCAGGCACCCATGTCGAGGCTCACACGTGCTGGGATGGCTCGCCCGCTCGCCAGACGGGCCATGCGGAACACGAGGTCATGCCCGCGCATCCGGAGCTTGGAACCGTCGGCCGCATCTTCCAGTTCGCCGCCTATTTCGTCGCCTATAATCTCAGCCTCGTCGTCGGCCTTTTGCCGATCTTCCCGGCCTTTTACCTCTTCACCGCAGTGCAGCAGATTTACGCGCCCGGCACCGACGAAGCGCTGTCCTGGGGAATGATCGCAGCACTTTCCTGGCCGGCCGCCTTCCTGTTGATCGTCGTGTCGATGGCTGTGGTCGTCGCGCTTAGATGGGTGCTGCTGCCCCGTGTGGTACCGGGTCGCTACTCCATCTTCGGTAACCTCTATTTCCGCAAGTGGGTCGTCGGCCTGACGACCGAGGCCATGCTGGAAACCTTGAACTCGCTGTATGCCACCGTCTTCATGCGCAACTGGTACCGCCTGATGGGCGCCAAGATCGGCAAGGGCACGGAGATTTCGGCCAATTTCGCCGGCCGTTACGACCTCATCGAAATGGGCCGTGACAATTTCATCGGCGACGAGACGATTTTCGGCGACGAAGAAATCCAGAACGGCTGGATGGTGCTCAAGCGCCTGAAGACCGGGGATCGCTGCTTCTTCGGCAATTCCTCCGTGATTTCGCAGGGTGCCGTGATCGAGAGCGATTCACTCGTCGGCATCAAGACGCGCCTGCCCGATTCCATGCATGTCAAGGCAGGCGAAACGTGGTGCGGCAGCCCGGCGTTCCAGTTGCCGACACGCGAAAGATTGCAGGCAGCTGCGAGCGCCACCTATGCACCGCCTCTGCGCATGCGCCTTGTGCGCATTGTATTCGAAGCTATGCATACCTCGCTGCCAACAGCCATCCTCATCGTCATGGCGCTCTTCATGTCCGACATGATGGCGGGAGAGATCGACAACGGCGCCTGGGGCAGCCTGTTCTGGACGCTGATGGCTGCGGGTCTGGCAACTTCGGGCATCCTCTATCTGGTTGCCGTCGCATTCAAATGGACCCTGATCGGCACCTACAAGCCGATGAACCGGCCGATGTGGTCCTGGTGGTCCATGCGCACGGAGGCTGTGGCGGTCTTCTACGGCGGCCTCGCCAGCAAGATGCTGCTCGACTATCTGCGCGGCACGCCGTTCCTGCCCTGGCTGCTCCGCCCCTTCGGCGCCAAGATCGGCCAGGGGACGTGGATCAACAGCACCGACATCTGCGAGTTCGATTGCACCAGCATCGGCGACCATGCGGTTATCAACATGGGTTCCTGCCCGCAGACCCATCTCTACGAGGACCGCATCATGAAGGTCGGCCGCATCAAGATCGGAAAGGGTGTATCTGTCGGCTCGGGCAGCACGGTGCTCTACGAAGCCAATGTCGGTGATTTCGCCGAGATCGGGCTGCTGACCCTTGTCATGAAGGGCGAAGCCATTCCGGCGGGCACATCGTGGGTCGGCGCACCCGCCCAGGCCGTGCAAGTCGAAGCGGAAGCCGCTCCGGTCGTCCAAAAAGAGGCCCTGCCCTCCGCCGCCGCGTGAGCAGCGGCATGACGGCCGCTCGATCCGAGGTCGTCCTGACGGTTGCCAATGCGATCGCCATCCTTGTCCGCCCGGCACCGGGCGGACGCCATGAGCGAGATGAAGCCGCAGAAGCTGCGCTGAGACGTGCCGCGCAGCGTGACGATCTTTCCATCCGTCGCCGGCCAACCGACCGACCGGTGTTGGGTCCTCCCTATCACGAGTTGGGCGTTTCGCTTTCGCATCGTGCCGATCTGCTGCTGGCGGCCTTTGCGCCCGATGGCGCGGTCGGTGTTGATATCGAGATCGAGGATACCAGTGGCCTCGATCCGATCGCCTTTGCTACCGATCATTTCTCTCCGAAGGAAGCGGCCGCTTTGGCTGCATTCGATAGCGCGACGGCGTTGGAGATGTGCTATCGCCTTTGGGTCGCCAAGGAAGCCGCATTGAAGGTGACCGGCCGCGGCATCTTCGATGGGGTGGACGAACCGGATCTGGCCGGACAATTGGACCTTGTCCGCTGCGACAGCGCATCCATACGCCTTGACGCCCGAGGACGGCTGCCAGCTATCGCGCTTACTGTCACCCGGCTTGCCGGGTGGACGGATAAGCCGGTCTATTGCGCGGTTGCGAAGAATCTGAGCTGAACGCCGTGTGCGACAGGGTTCGCCGTCAGCCTCTCGACTTCAGGTGGTCGGTCGGCAGCGCGGTCGTGTATTTGATCTGGCTGAGGGCGAAGCTCGAGCGGATATTGGCGACCCCAGGAATGCGGGTCAGGAAATCCACCACCAGTGCCTGGAATTTCATCAGGTCCTCCACCACCACCCGTAGCATGTAGTCGGCCTCGCCCGTCATCAGATAGCACTCGACGATTTCCGGCTTGGTCTTGATGGCGGCATTGAACACGTCGAGCGATTCCCGGTCCTGCTGCTTCAGGGAGACCTGCACGAAGACATTCACGGCAAGCCCGAGCGACTGCGCATCGACCAGGGCCACCGCGCCTTTGATGAGGCCGCTTTCCTTGAGTTCGTTGACCCGTCGCCAACAAGGCGAAGCCGAAAGCCCAGTCGCTTCGGCAAGATCCGAAATGCTCATTTCGGAATTCTGCTGCAGGAGATCGAGAATCCTGATGGAGGCTGCATCGAGGTGAAGTCTGGAAATAGGCATGACAAACCGATAAAATGGTAATTTTCGAAAGAACGTTTCGCATTTCATCAAATTCAGGTCAACTGAGACCAGTTTTACCTCAGATCCGGGTGTAGCATTTCGCCAAGAGGATATGGAGGAGAGACGACGATGAGTGCGCAGGCCCCGACGCCGGCAACACTGGCCCATCTGAAGGATCTGGAGCGGCAGGTCCTTTGGCATGCCTGCTGGATGATCCACAATGCCAACCATCTACGCTCGAAGGGAGAGGTCAAGGTCGGTGGCCATCAGGCCTCGTCTGCCTCGCTCGCATCAATCATGACCGCGCTCTACTTCCACGTCCTGCGGCCTGAAGACCGCGTCGCCGTCAAACCGCATGCCTCGCCCGTCTTCCACGGCATCCAATATATGATGGGCAACCAGACGAGGGAGAAGCTGGAAAACTTCCGTGGCTTCGGCGGGGCGCAGTCTTATCCGAGCCGGACCAAGGATGTAGACGACGTCGATTTTTCCACGGGCTCGGTCGGGCTTGGTGTCGCGGTCACCGCCTTTGCGTCAATCATTCAGGACTACATCGCCGCAAAACCGTGGTCGCAGGCCCGTCCGATCGGACGCATGGTCGCGCTGGTCGGCGACGCCGAGCTTGACGAGGGCAATGTCTACGAATGCCTGCAAGAGGGTTGGAAACACGATCTGCGCAACACCTGGTGGGTGATCGACTATAACAGGCAGAGCCTTGACGGCGTCATTCGCGAAGGATTGTGGCAGCGCATCGAAAAGATATTCACTGCCTTCGGCTGGGATGTGAAGGTGCTGAAATACGGTGCGCTTCAGCAGGCTGCTTTTCGCGAGCCTGGCGGCGAGGCATTGCGCGACTGGATTGACCGGTGTCCGAACCAGCTCTATTCCGCGCTGACCTTCCAGGGCGGCAGTGCCTGGCGCAAGCGGCTGGCCGAGGAAATCGGCGGGGAACCGGGTGTTGGCGATCTTCTTGCGGCCCGCGGCGACGAGCAGCTCTCGGATCTCATGAACAACCTCGGCGGCCATTGCCTGGAGACGCTGATCGACACCTTCGGGAGCGTCGATCACGACCGGCCGACGGTCTTCCTGGCCTATACGATCAAGGGCTGGGGTACGCCGCTTGCCGGGCACAAGGACAACCATGCCGGCTTGATGACCAAGGCGCAGATGGAGGCCTTCCAGAAGCGCATCGGCGTCAGCCAAGGCGAAGAATGGGAGACTTTCGGCGCGATTCGATCGCCAAACGAGGTGCGCCGCTTCATTGCGACCGTGCCGTTCTTTGCCGAGGGCAGACGACGCTTCAGATCTGCCGCGCTTCCCTCCTCCGGCCCGATTTTCCTCGAAGACCGCGAACTGTCGACGCAAGCCGGCTTCGGCAAGATCCTCGACGCCCTTGCCCAGCGTGACGACGCCCTTTCGGCACGCATCGTCACGACCGCGCCCGATGTCACCGTCTCGACCAATCTCGGGCCATGGGTCAATCGCCGTGGCTTGTTCGCACGCGAGCAACTCGCCGATACGTTCCGCGACGAACGCGTCCCGTCTACGCAGAAGTGGGAGTTCGGGCCGGCCGGCCAGCATCTCGAACTCGGCATCGCTGAAATGAACCTCTTCCTGCTGCTCGGTGCGGCTGGCCTGTCCCATTCGTTGTTCGGAGAGCGACTGCTGCCGATCGGCACCGTCTACGATCCCTTCGTCGCCCGCGGTCTCGATGCCTTGAACTATGCCTGCTATCAGGATGCCCGTTTCATGATCGTCGGCACGCCGTCCGGCGTGACGCTCGCTCCGGAGGGCGGTGCGCATCAGTCGATCGGATCGCAACTCATCGGCATGAGCCAGGATGGTCTTGCAAGCTTCGAGCCGGCCTTCCTCGACGAACTCTCCGTCATCATGGATTGGTCCTTCGACTATATGCAGCGCGATGGCGAGACAAGACATGATGAGCGAACCTGGCTGCGCGACGAGACAGGCGGGTCGATCTATCTCCGCCTGACCACCCGGCCGCTGGAGCAGATCGCCCTCCGGCGGGAAGATCCAGCCTTCCGTCAAGGCGTGATCGACGGAGCCTATTGGCTGCGTCGGCCCTCTGCCCGTACACGCATCGTTCTCGCCTATCAGGGCTGCGTCGCCCCGGAAGTACTGATGGCGGCCGGCCAACTCGCCGAAGCCCATGGTGACATCGCCGTGCTCGCGGTCACCTCGGCCGATCGGCTGAATGCCGGCTGGACAGCGGCGCAGCGTGCGCGCCGGCATGGCCATGTCGCCGCGTCGAGCCATGTGGAAACCTTGCTGGCTGCGGTTTCGCGGACCGCAAGCCTGATTACCGTGACCGACGGGCATCCGGCAACGCTCGGCTGGCTCGGTTCCGTCCATGGCCATAGAACCGTATCGCTCGGCGTCGAGCATTTCGGCCAGACCGGCACGATCGCCGATCTCTATGCCCATTTCGGCATCGACACGCACGCCATCATCGAGGCGGCTGAGGCGCTTGTGCATGTGGATGCAGCCCGGCAGATGCGGATGGGCGCGGCCTGAAGCCGCGCCTGCTCTATCCGCTCAACTCCTATCCCGGTCAGACGCGAGGCGGTGCGTCCGCGTCCTCGCGCGAGGCGAACCAGTTCGCCAGGGTCGCACCGGAAATATTGTGCCAGACGGAAAAGATCGCGCTGGGAACGGCAGCGATCGGCGAGAAATAGGCGGTTGCGAGCGCAGCACCAAGCCCTGAATTCTGCATGCCGACTTCGATCGCCAGCGCCTTGCGCTTGTAGAGGTTGAGCCCAAGCACCTTCGACGCATAATAGCCGAACAGGTAGCCGAGACCGTTGTGCAGCACGACCACGACGAAAATCAACAGGCCTGACTGAACGATGGCCGCCTTCGACGCACCAACGACCGCCGCAACAATAAGGACGATGCCGACGACGCTGACAAGCGGCAGTACCGGGATGGCCGCGCGCACCAGGCTGGGCACGGCTTTCTGGGCAATAAAGCCGAGCAGCAGCGGCACGATGATGACTTGCACGATGCTGATGAACATCGACCAGGCATTAACTGGCAGATATTGGCTTGCGAACATCCAGACGAGGAATGGCGTGACGATCGGCGCTGCAAGCGTCGTCACGCTCGTGCAGGCAACCGACAGCGCCACGTCGCCACGCGCAAGATAGGTCATGACGTTGCTCGACGTGCCCCCCGGGCAGCAGCCTACCAGAATGACGCCGGCGGCGACTTCCGGCGGCATGGGAATGATCCTCGTCAACAGCAGTGCCAACGCCGGCATGATACCAAAATGCGCGATGACGCCGATCGCGACCTCATGAGGACGGCGCGCCAGCTCGCGAAAGTCGTCTATGGAGATAGTCAGCCCCATGCCGAACATGATGATGCCGAGAAGCACGACGATCCAGGGCGCGAACTGCTTGAAGACATCGGGCAGGAAAAAGCCGAGCACGGCAAACAGGATGACCCATATGGAAAAAGTCTTGCCGACGAAGGCGGAAAAGGAAGCCAGGAATTTCATGAGATCTCCAGGGGGCAGGAGCAATATGACATTCAGGCCGGTCTAAACCCGGTACCTTCGATGTCAAGGCATCGAATTGGCCTATCCGTCCGTTGCGATGGCCTATGCAGCACAAATCCAAGATATCAGCATAATTCGCGGCTTTGTTTCATCCGCCTCAGCTAAGTGGCCGACGATCCCCAAAATCAGATACGTTGCGAGCGCTGTCGCCAAGAACTTGCCATGTTGGGATCACACTATGGACATCGAGGCGCGGCCGCGCGACGCGAAAAGGTGGGAACTGCCGCCAGCCGCATCGCATATCCGTCCTGCAAGGAGCCTGCGCAATGACCGTTACCGAACCAGAGCCGCTGCCTCGTGCAGCCGTCATCTCCTATGGGATCGGTATTCCCCTCACGCTGCTTGTGCTCGTATTTCTGCCGGCCGGTCGCCTTGACTGGCTGCCCGGCTGGATCTTCATCGCTTTCCTCGTCGTCAGCTACTCGATCGCGATCGGGGTCATACGGCGCGTGAACCCGATTATCTTCAGGGCCCGCAACCGTTTCCAGGCCGGTACCAAACGCTGGGACATCGTCCTCGTCTCGCTCATGTGCCTCGGAATGGTTGCCGAAATACCGATTGCAACGTTCGACGCCGGCAGAATGGCGTGGTCGATGATGCCGGTTCCCGTCATGATCCTCGGCTATATCCTGCTCGCAGCCGGCATCGCGCTCGGCACCTGGGCTCAAGCCGTCAATCGCTTCTTCGAGCCCGGCGTGCGCTTGCAGCGCGAACGCGGCCAGCACGTCATCAGCAATGGCCCTTATGCCTATGTACGCCACCCCGGCTATGTCAGCGCGATCCTGGTGTTTGCCGGGCTGGCCCTGTCGCTCGGCTCCTGGTGGGCACTGATCCCGGCCGCCTGGGCAAGCGCGCTCCTGATCCTGCGCACAAGCTGGGAAGATGCGCTGCTTCAAGCCGGACTTGAGGGCTACTCCGACTATGCCAAGCGCATCAGGTTTCGGCTGATGCCCGGTCTTTGGTAGAGCTTGCAGGCTTCCCTTGTGACATAACGAATTGCATGCCCGATCGCATATTGACTGGTGCGGCGGCGTTTGATCTGTTGACCAGAAATGACAATACCTGACGTCCGGCGCAGTCGGCGGGATGGCCGGGAGGAAGCAGCAGGGCATGACAATGGAGGCTGTGCGGGCGGTCAGCCTGAAACAGGTGGCGATTTCGTTTGAAATGGCCGGCAAGACGCGGTTCGATGCCGTCGCGGCAACCGATCTCAATGTGGACGCGCATGAGTTCGTCGCTATCGTCGGCCCGACGGGCTGCGGCAAATCCACGCTTTTGAATGCAGCGGCCGGGCTTTTAACGCCGATGTCCGGGACCGTCGAGATTTTCGGTCAGCCGCTGAAGTCGCTCAATCGTCAGGCGGGCTATCTCTTCCAGCAGGATTCGTTGATGCCCTGGAAGACCGTGCTTGAGAATGTCGCCATCGGTCTTGAGATTTCCGGAGTGAGCCAGTCCGATGCAAGGAAGAGCGCCCGTGAATGGCTGGCTCGTGTCGGCCTTGCCGCCTTTGCGGATCGCTTTCCGCGCATGCTCTCGGGCGGCCAGCGCAAGCGTGTCGGTCTTGCGCAGGTGCTGATCCGCAATCCCAAGCTGCTCCTGATGGACGAACCCTTCGGCCCACTCGATGCACAGACCCGCCTGATCATGGGCGACCTGCTGCTCAAGCTCTGGTCGGAAGACCGCAAGGCCGTCATGTTCGTCACGCACGATCTCGACGAGGCAATTGCTCTTGCTGATCGTGTGGTCATCATGTCGGCCGGTCCGAAGTCGCGCATCATCGGCGACTTCAAAGTTCGTCTGGAGCGCCCTCGGGAGATCGGGGAGATCCGACACGATCCGGTCTTCAACCAATTGCATCGTGACATCTGGCAGGCATTGCGCGATGAGGTCATGACGGCCTACCGCCAGAGCAGCGGAGAGACCGCATGAACCGCACTCTCCTCCTCTCGCTGCAGATCCTGGTGGCGCTGGTCATCCTCGTCCTTTGGCATCTGGCAACGAACACCGGTCTTTTCGGTAATCCGAAGACCATATCCTTCTTCTTTGCCGACCCTCTCAAGGTCGCGCAGCGCGTCATCCAATGGTTCGTAAGCGGCTCGATCTGGTATCATCTCTGGATCACCCTGTCGGAATCGATCCTGGCCTTTCTGCTCGGTGCCTTCGGCGGCATCGTCTTCGGCTTCTGGTTTGCACGCCGACCCTTGATCGCAGCCGTCTTCGATCCCTATGTGAAGGCCGCAAACGCCCTGCCCCGCGTCGTGCTGGCACCCATTTTCGCATTGTGGTTCGGCCTCGGCATCTGGTCCAAGGTGGCGCTCGGCATCACGCTGGTCTTCTTCATCGTCTTTTTCAACGTTTATCAGGGCGTCAAGGAAGTCAGCCAGCCGGTTTTGTCCAACGCCCGCATGCTTGGCATGAACGAGCGGCAGTTGCTGCGACACGTTTACCTGCCCTCGGCGCTTTCCTGGGTGTTTTCCAGTCTGCATACGTCGGTGGGCTTTGCGGTGGTCGGCGCCGTCGTCGGCGAATATCTGGGTTCGGCCGCCGGGCTTGGTTACCTGATCCAGCAGGCCGAGGGTGTATTCGACGTGACGGGCGTCTTTGCGGGCATGGCGGTTCTGACGGCCTTTGTCCTGCTCGTGGATTGGGTGATGACAATAATCGAACGACGCCTGCTGGCCTGGCGCGGCCAGTAGTTCAAGAAACAACAGAGACGTGGAGGACAAGCACATGGAACGCAGGACGTTTTTGATCGGAACAGCGAGTTTCGGCATCGGCGCATCGCTGGCTGGCATCGTGACGGCCGCAGCACAGGATGCGAAACCGGAAAAGCCCGATCTGTTGATCGGCGTCGGCGGCAAGCCGCTGCTCTACTACCTGCCGCTGACGATCGCTGAGCGAAAGGGCTTCTTCAAGGAGGAGGGTCTGAATGTCACCATCAACGATTTTGCCGGCGGCTCGAAGTCGCTGGAAGGCCTGATCGGCGGCTCGCTCGATGTCGTAACCGGCGCCTATGAGCATACGATCCGCATGCAAAACAAGGGCCAGGATATCGTCGGGATTTGCAATCTCGGCCGCTTCCCCGGCATCGTCATCGCCGTGCGCAAGGATCTGGCCGGCGAGATCAAGTCGATGGCCGACATGAAGGGCCGCAAGATCGGCGTGACCGCGCCGGGATCGTCAACCGCGCTGATGTTCCAATACGCCATGCTCAAGAACGGGCTGAAGACTGACGATGCCTCGCTGATCGGTGTAGGAGGCGGCGCCGGCGCGGTTGCCGCCGTCAAAAGCGGCCAGATCGACGGGCTCTCCCATCTCGATCCTGTCATTGCGCAGCTGCAATATGACGGCGACATCACCGTTCTTCTGGATACGCGCACCGAAGCCGGCACGCGCGCCCTTTTCGGCGGTCCAAACCCAGCCGCAACGGTCTACATCAAGCGCGAGTTTGCCAAGGCGAATCCGATCACGACGCAGAAGACGGTCAATGCCTTCATGAAGGCGCTGAAATGGATCTCGACGGCAAGTCCGGAAGATGTCGCCGGCGTCGTTCCGGAAGAATATCTGCTCGGCAACCGCGATCTCTACATGCAGGCCTTCAAAAATTCCAAGGAGATGTATTCTCCGGACGGCATGGTCACGGTGGAAGGCTATAATTCCATGATGGGCGTGCTGAAGACGCTCGATCCGGATCTCGCCAATGCCGATGTACCCTTCGACAAAACGTTCGATCCGACCTTTGCCAAGGCTGCAAAAACCTGATTGAGGCGGTTGGCGTGTCCGGCAGGTGGCTGGGTGCGCTTTACCCCAACCAACGCCAGAGTGCTCGAAGCGAAGCGGTTTGATCTATTAAGCCGAGACCAACGGAGCGCCACTATTCCGGCAGGCCCGCCGATCGAAGCGCCTCCACGACAGTATCGGCTATGGCCGGCGCAATGCCGACGGCAGCAGACCACCGTCCAATGGTGAAGCCCGGATCGAGCGCCAGCAATCGCTCGCCGGAAACTCTTGCCTCATCGATCCGCCCGAGCTTGGCGAGCGGCGCGGCAAGCCATCCGTGCAGAATGCTGAAGCCCGGGTTTAATTGAACCGCCCGCCGGCCGGCTGCGATCGCTTCCTCATGCCGCCCGAGCAGGAAGTTGCCGAAACCGATGATGCCCTGGGGAATGCAGCTCATCGCATCGAGCGGACTGAGCCGCATTGCGTGCCCGCCCCATGCGATCGCACGCTCTACGTCGCCGCCATAGGCGACGGGCACGCATCCAAAGGCATAAACGAAGGCACAGGAAGCGCTCAGCGCCAGAGCCCGCTCGAATGCTTCGTCGGCCAGTCTTCGGTCTTGCGCCAGCAAGCCGATGGAAAAGCCGGCGAGAGCAAGCGCCATCGCATCGCTTTGGCCGTGTTCGATTGCCGCAAGCGCGTGACGGATCGATTTCTCACGGTTTTCCGCGCACATGCCACCGCGCACGAAAAGGCTCTGATGAGCCCAGGAGGCAAAGCCATGTGCCAGCGCGTAGCCGGGCTCGATGGCAAGCGCCTGCTCCAATAACGGCAAGCCCGCGGCGGCATCGTCCGGCATGAAAGTGTAGATCTGGGGCATGGCGCGAAGCAGGAGGTCGTAGGCATAGACATTGTCGGGCCGTTTGCGCCTCACCCGCTCGATCTCGGCGCGGCGCACGCTGGGCTCGATGGCGGCAACGACACTGACCGTAATCTCATCCTGCAGCGCGAATACGTCCGTGAGGTCGCGATCATAGCGTTCGGCCCAGAGATGGCTGCCGTCGGCCGCGTCGATGAGCTGGCCGGTGATGCGCACGCGGTTGCCGGCCTTGCGCACACTGCCTTCAAGCACATAGCGCACGCCGAGATCGCGCCCGACCTGCGTCACGTCGACGGCGCGGCCCTTGTAGGTGAAGCTCGAATTGCGGGCAATGACGAAGAGCCATTTGATGCGCGACAGGCCGGTGATGATATCCTCGACCATGCCGTCGGCGAAGTAATCCTGCTCAGGGTCGCCACTCATATTGTCGAAGGGCAGCACGGCGATCGATGGCCTGTCTGGCAGGCTCAACCCTTGCGGGGCCTTTTCCATTGCCATTGGCGTTGATGCGCCCTGCTCCTCGCGCACCGTCCCGACGAAGCGAATGCCCTTGCGCATGATCGTGCGGACGAGCCGCTGTTCGTCGCCATTGTCTCTAAGCGCGCTGCGCACGCCGTTGATGCGGCTGCTGAGCGTGGCATCGGAAACGATGCGCCCCTGCCAAACCGCTTCCACGATGTCGTCCTTGCTGACGACACGATCGCGATTGCTGACGAGATAACATAAGAGATCGAACACCTGTGGCTCGATACGAAGCAATTCGCTGCCGCGCCGCAATTCGCGCCTGTCCTGATCGAGTGCGAAATCCTCAAAATGATACAGCAAGTTGGATGTTCCGGTATCAGGCCGCTATCGGCGCGTTCAGCTACCGTAACAATGTCACAAAGCAAAATCAAAGCCATCTAAAGGCAAAATCACACCCCTCTGAAGGTCGTCTCAAAGCGTCTCCCGCCGCATTCGCTCATAGTGAGATCGTCAACAACGCAACTCCAAAGGAGAACTCAAATGTCGAATGCTTCGGAAAATGCAGCAATCAAGTCCGTCGTTCTCGTCCATGGCGGCTTCGTCGATGGTTCAGGATGGGAAAGCGTCTACAATCTCCTGAAGAAGGACGGCTACGAGGTCATCGTGGCGCAGAACCCAACCACCTCGCTCGCAGACGACGTTGCCGTTACCAAGCGCGCGATTGCATCGGCTTCCGGTGATGTCATCCTTGTCGGCCACTCCTATGGCGGCGCCGTCATCACCGAATCCGGCACCGACCCGAAAGTGGCGGGACTGGTCTACATCACCGCCTTTGCGCCGGATCGTGATGAATCGGTTGCCACGCTCATCTCCAATCCGCAGCCCGGCGATCCCGTACCGCCGATCCTGCCCCCAGTCGACGGCTTCCTCTTCCTTGATCCAACGAAGTTCGCCGCTTCCTTCGCCGCCGACGTTCGGCCAGACCTTGCCGCCTTCATGGGCGCTTCGCAGGTGCCGTGGGGCATCCCAGCCCTGGAAGGCAAGGTCACCGAGCCGGCCTGGAGAACAAAGCCGAGCTGGTATCTCGTCGCCACCGAAGACAAGATGATCCCGCCGGCTGCGCAGCGCGCCATGGCTGGCCGTGCCGAAGCCACTACGGCGGAAGCTGCCGGCAGCCATGCCATCTACGTATCCAATCCCGGCCCGGTCGCCGATATCATCAAGCAGGCAGCCGCCAAGGCCCGCTAACACCGAGTAATCCCTAACTGCGCGCAATGCCCGGGTACCGACAATCGGCACCCGGGCATTCCTTCCTCGGCCAAGACGGCGATCACGGTTTCGCCATCCAGCGGAAATTGATTGGCTTTGTCACCTTGTCGCTATAAATATCGTACATATCTCTCTTGTGAGACCGGCAGCGTTTGACGGCTGCGCTGTGCCGAGCGACAGATTTCGCCGCAAGCCGTGTCTCAAAAGACCGGCAGCAATTCGCGCAGAAATAGCTTGAAAAATTAGAATGTCTTTCGCGAATTGCAGGGAAATCCGGCTCTAGCGCGCGAAGCCAAGAAAAGCGCACAATCCCCCCTCGCCACGAAGCGTTGAAAGCCGCTTCTCGCGGCCCGCATCCGGAGGAGATGCTGGCAAGCCCCATGATTTCACGAGCGTCGGGAACGCTTAGGGAGGAACAATGCTTGAACGACTTTTTAAACTGAGTGAACACGGCACGTCCGTGCGCACCGAGCTCATCGCAGGCGTGACGACGTTCCTGACGATGTCCTACATCATCTTCGTCAATCCGGATATTCTGTCGACGACAGGCATGGATCGCAACGCCGTCTTCGTTGCGACCTGTCTCGCAGCTGCATTGGGCTCGATCGTCATGGGCTTTGTCGCCAATTGGCCGATCGGGATGGCGCCGGGCATGGGGCTCAATGCCTTCTTTGCCTTCACCGTCGTCTCAGCCCTCGGCTTTACCTGGCAACAGGCGCTTGGCGCGGTCTTCATTTCTGGTTGCATCTTCGTCCTCTTGACGGTGACCGGCGTCCGCAGTTGGTTGATCGCCGGTATACCGCATTCGCTCAGAAGCGCGATCGCAGCTGGTATCGGTCTCTTCCTGGCGATCATCGCGCTTAAGAGCGCGGGCATCGTCGTCGCCAACAAGGCGACACTCGTCGGCCTCGGGGATCTGAAGCAGACCGGTCCGCTCCTCGCAATCCTCGGCTTCTTCATCATCGCCACTCTCGATGCGTTGAAGGTCAGGGGCTCCATCCTGATCGGCATTCTCGCGGTCACCGTTCTTTCCTGGATCTTCGGCGTCAGCCAGTTCCACGGTATCGTTTCGGCGCCGCCATCGATCATGCCGACCTTCCTGCAGCTCGATATCGTCGGCGCTCTGCATGGCGGCCTCGTCCATATCATCCTGGTCTTCGTGCTCGTTGAAGTCTTCGACGCCACCGGGACGCTGATCGGTATCGCCAAGCGCGCGAACCTTATTCAGGAAGGAAAGCCGAACCGGTTGAGCAGGGCTCTGCTTGCCGACAGTGCCGCCATTGTCGCTGGTTCGCTGATGGGAACCAGCAGCACGACCGCCTTCGTCGAAAGCGCTTCAGGCGTCCAGGCTGGCGGCCGTACCGGTCTGACGGCAATTACGATCGCAGCCCTCTTCATCGCAGCTCTGTTCTTCTCACCGCTTGCTGCTTCAGTTCCTGCCTACGCAACGGCTCCGGCGCTGCTTTACGTCGCCGGACTGATGATGCGCGAGCTGACCGAGATCGAATGGGATGATCTGACCGAGGCGGCGCCAGCGGCAATCACGGCGCTTGCAATGCCCTTCACCTACTCGATCGCCAACGGCCTTGCCTTTGGCTTCATCACCTATGTCGCCGTAAAAATCTTCACCGGCCGTTGGTCGATGCTGCATCCGGCAACGCAGATCGTCGCTGCCCTGTTCGTTGTGCGCTTCGCCTTTTTCGCGGACTAGAGCAACCCAGGAAAAGTGCGCAGCGGGTTTTCCGTCCGGAATTGCTGGATAATAATGAGACAGAGCGGTTCAGAGTTTTCGTGAAAGCTGAACCGCTCCAGCAGCGAGGGATAAACGCAAGACCGGGTCATTCGCTGGAGTGACCCGGTCTTCTTGCGTTTTGGGTACAGAGGAAAACGGGAACATGTCTTTGCAAAAGAAGGGGCGTCGCCATCCAGGCTGTGCGTAAATCATCCCCCGTGAGTCGGGCCAGCGGCGGCTAAGCGACGCCCTGTCGTGCAAATCGGCCCGGCGGACAGCCTAGGCGCTTGCGAAACGCCGTGCTGAAGGCGCTGGCTGATTCATAGCCGATCTCGTCGGCGATCCGGTCCAGCGACTTTGCTCCCCTAATCAGCGCCTCCTTTGCAAGCGCCATACGCCAGCCCGCCAGATATTCAATGGGCGCGCAGCCCATAACCTCACCAAAGCGGGCCGAGAACGCTGACCGCGACATGCCGCTGATGCCGGCAAGCTCGGCAACCGTCCAACTGGCGCGCACATCCGCGTGGATGGCATGGAGGGCGCGCGAGAGCGCCGGGTCGCGCATGCCATTCAACAGCCCCGCAACCGCTCCATCCTTTCCGACGCTCCTCCAGCGCAGCGCCTCGATGAGCAACGCTTCCAGCATCCGCTGCAGGATAAGATCCTTGCCCGGGTAATCGGCGGCGCACTCCTCGGTGAGCAGTTCGATTAGACGACCAAAACGCGTGGCTTTGCCCTCCGACGCGGGAACATGGATGCGTCCAGGCAGGAGTGAGAGAAGAAGCGGCGCATTCACACGCTCGAACGCGAAACTGCCGCCAAGCGCCATGAAATCGGGGTCGCCTTCCTTTTCACCGTGGCGAACAGCCTCGGCACGCGGTTCGACAGGATCGCACCGCACGCCCGGCTCGCTGCTCAGCGAGAAGGCCGGGGTTGTCGGCAGCAACAGGAAATCGCCGGGCGCCAGACGTAGCGGCTCTTCCTTATCGAAGGTCAGCCAAGCCTCGCCGGAGAGGACGATGGTGAAGCCCGGTGAATCGTAGGATGCATATCGAACGCCCCATGCCCCCTTGCCGGAGATGGGCTTCGAGACGGCTGCGTTCGGACGCAGCAGGGCAATGATGTCACTCAGGGGATCCACCTGGACGATCCATAATTAAATACGTACTATTGATTATAGATCGTATCACCGTGTCTGTCTATCTCTTGGTCCATCGAAACAAGGAGACAGACATGACCAAAACCATCCTCATCACCGGAACCTCGTCGGGCTATGGCAAGGCCATCGCCGAGCATTTCCTGGCACAGGGCTGGAACGTGATCGCCACGATGCGGCAGCCCGAAGCGGCCGACTTTGCTGGTGATACCAGCCGTCTGCAGGTTCTGCCGCTCGACGTCACCGACGCAGCGAGCATAGCGGCGCTGATTGAAACTGCTGGCCCTATAGATGTGCTGGTGAACAACGCTGGCATTGGCGCGGTCGGAGTGTTCGAGGTGACGCCGATGTCGCTGGTACGACAGTTGCTTGAGACCAACACGATCGGCGTGATGGCGATGTGCCAAGCGGTCATCCCGCAGATGCGCGCGCGCCGATCGGGCATCATCGTCAATGTGACGTCCAGCGTCACGCTCGGCGCTTTCCCGCTTGCCGCTGCATACACAGCGAGCAAGCAGGCGATCCAGGGCTTCACAGGCTCGCTTGCCCATGAGCTCGCCCATTTTGCTATCTCGGTGAAGCTGGTCGAGCCCGGCTACGCCCCCACCACTAACTTCAGCGCGAACGCCATCATTCCGTTCGACCAGCTGCTCCCGGGCGAGTACGCCGATTTCGCCAAGCCAATCATGGAAGGCTTTGCTGCGCCAGCGCTGACCACCCGAGAGAACGATGTCACCGAAGGCGTCTGGAACGCCGTGCATGATGCAAGCGGTCGGCTTCGATTTCCCGCGGGGCCTGATGCCGTAGCGCTCGCGCAAGCGCGCTGACGGCCGCCCTATGCCGCGTCTCGGGACGGCATGGAACTATAGTCTCCGTGCCTGTCCCGCCCGCCCATAGAACTGGCGGCCGTGAGAAATCCGCTAGTCGGGCTCAAGAACAATATGAAAGGCGCCAGCGGGTCGGCTGCGAGATGGGACACGACGTTTCCAGGGGCTCCTCGGACTCGTTCCCGGGAGGTCGGGTCAGCTTGTCTGACTTGTCCGGAAAGGCGAAGTTCCGCCAGGTTCACGGCTGACAGGGTCTACGCTTTCCAGGGGGAAGCCTTCCTCCTGCGGCCGAGCCTCAAGTCTCGGTCGCCCCCTTCTGCGCGAGACCCCAAGGCTAAAACTCGCGGAGGGAGCCCCCTTAAGCGGTTGGAACGGTCCTGCCGTCGATGACATATTCGGTACCGGTTATGGCTGCAGCGCGCGGGGATGCCAGGAATGTTATCAGATCGGCGATCTGTGTCGTCTGACCCGTTCGGCCCCTTCGGGCTAATTCTCCCACCATGTCGTCGAGAGTTTTGGCACAGCCTGCATCGCAGCGCCCCTCGTGTATCTGAACCGATCGAGATCCCCTCAGCGGACCAGGAACGGCTCTCCGTAGAAATGTTCCTCGAGATTGATGCCCTTGCCGCCGCGGTCGACGACGATGAAGTCGGAGACGCCGTCAAGCGGCGTCAGGATACCGTGCCAGACATTGCGCCAGATATTGACGCCCTGCCCGGGCTGGGTGCGGAAGGCCACGGGTTCGCTCGGCCCATTGTTCGTTTCGTGCGCCGCAACGACGAGGAACGGATGAGGAGACAACGGAACGAACGCCTGGCTGCCGAGAGGATGCCGCTCCACCATCTTTAGTTCCAACGGCAGCGCATAGGGTTCGCCGCGCAACCAGCTGATCATCGTTCGCGCCTCCTCACCAATCGCTTCGACCTTTGCGAGGTCGTGATAACGAATGCATTTGCCGGCATTGATGGGATAGCTTTGTGCGCCCTCCATTTCGATCACATCGCCGAAAAGGGCGAATGCGGCTCTGGTCAGCGGCTGAATCTCGATTACTTTCATCCATGGTCTCCCGTTTTCATTCCTTGAAGTCACCTCAGTTTCGATTGGCGATTGGCGACAGGTGTCGTGAAATTCGATCCGCGACCTATGGCATAGGCAGCCGTGCTCACCCCGAGGCGTCAATTGCGCTCTGTCCGACCGGCACGTCTTGTCATTTCCGTAAGATGATCTTTACGGATACTCACTCTGAGGTCGTAAGGCCCATTCTCGGCTATTGCCGCCAGCGCATGGTCGACAGGCAAATCGAGTGTCGCGGGTCAATTCTCGCGGTACAGGACAGACGGACGCGCAAACCCGAATTGTGGGCGACAAGGCCGGCAAAAGCCTGGCGCAAGTTGACCGGCGGTTCTCGTCGCCTCTTTATCATTCAGGGCAGATTTCTATGCCGAAGCCTGTTTCACCTTGTCGGCGAAGCGCCAAAGGCGTCGGCCGTGTCCAAACATGTAGCGTCGATATCGCATGAAACGTTCCTCCAAACGTTTTCGATACCCTAATGTCTAACCGCAAATCGCGCACGCCATTCCCCTTGGAAAATTTGAAAGTCTCGAACGATACCACCGCTTTTCTGAGGTATAGGCTTGGCGGATAGTAGAGGCAGGAGTGCTAGGTTCGGGAGAAAAGCATGCAGCCTCATTCGCCAGGAGCCGGCCGGCTCACGACCCACGTGCTGGACACGGCGCTCGGCAAGCCCGCCGAGGGTCTGCGCATCGATCTATACCGGATCGACGGCGAGGCATTGCACCTCCTGAAGTCCACCAAAACCAACGATGACGGCCGATGCGATGCGCCGCTATTGTCCGGCGAAACCATGCGGGTCGGCACCTACGAGCTGCGCTTCCATGCGGGTGACTATCTCGGTCGCTCCGGCGATGCTCCCATGTTTCTGGATATTGTTCCGATCCGCTTCGGCCTCGCCGACGAGAGTGCGCATTACCATGTCCCGCTGCTGCTCTCGCCCTACAGCTATTCCACCTATCGCGGGAGCTGAACGATGACGGTCGCTGCAATCCGTTCCGAACTGCATTTCATTTTGAACGGCGAGGACGTTGCCCTCCGCGATGTCGCGCCGGACCAGACGCTGCTCGACTGGCTGCGGCTTTCCCGCTTGTTGAAGGGCACCAAGGAAGGCTGCGCCGAGGGAGACTGCGGCGCCTGCACAGTGCTCGTGGGACGGCTGACGCCGTCCGGCGGCCTCGTCTATGAAGGCGTCAATGCCTGCATCCGCTTTCTCGGTTCCCTCGACGGCTGCCATGTCGTTACTGTCGAGCATCTGGCGACCGGCGAAGATCGCCTGCATCCGGTGCAGCAGGCGATGGTCGATTTTCACGGTTCGCAATGCGGTTTTTGCACGCCAGGTTTCGTCATGTCGCTCTACGGCTTGTGGATGCAGACGCCGAACCCGACGGACCAGCAGATCGAAACGGCGCTGCAGGGCAATCTCTGTCGCTGCACCGGCTACGAGCCGATCCTGCGCGCAGCCCGCTCGATTTCCAGTTATGGCGGAACGCAAGACGATCCTCTGCTTATCGAGCGTGAAACCATGATCGCGCGGCTGAAGGCTCTTGCCGACGGCGCGCGCGTCGAAATCGGAGAGGGGCGCCATCGGCTGATCGTGCCGGCCAACCTCGATGATTTCGCAGCCATTCTCGAAACCTCGCCGACGGCAACGGTAGTCGCCGGCTCGACGGACGTCGGACTCTGGGTCACCAAGCATATGCGCGACATCACACCGGTCGTCTTCATTGCCGGATTGCAAGAATTGAAGTCGATTGGGCTGAAAGACGGGGCCATCACGATCGGCGCCGGCGTCACCTATTCGGAAGCGATCACGACGCTCTCGCAACATATCCCGGCGCTTGGCCCGCTGATTACCCGCATCGGCGGTCAGCAGGTGCGCAACATGGGCACGATCGGCGGAAACATCGCCAATGGTTCGCCGATCGGCGACACGCCGCCGGCGTTGATCGCGCTCAACGCATCGCTGACCTTGCGCAAGGGCTCTGTCCGGCGCACCATTGCGCTCGAAGACTTCTTCATCGCCTATGGCAAGCAAGACCGACAGGCCGGCGAATTCGTAGAGGCCGTCCATATCCCGATCCCCGCCGCTGAGGAAAAATTCGCCATCTACAAGGTGACGAAACGCCGGGATGAGGATATCACGGCGACGCTTGGCGCTTTCCGTCTGGCGCTCTCGGCCGATGGCACCGTCGCGGAAATCCGGATCGCCTATGGCGGCATGGCGGCAACGCCGAAACGGGCCTTCGCCGTCGAAAAGGCGTTGCTCGGCCAGCCCTGGAACGAAAAGACCGTGGAGACGGCCATGGAAAGCTACGCCGAGGACTACGCGCCGCTGACCGATATGCGCGCCACCGCAGAATATCGAGCACTCGCGGCGAAGAACCTCCTGCTGCGTTTCTACCTGGAGACCACCTCCCATGCGGCACCGTCTCAGGTGTCCAGATATGAGGCCGCGTAACCATGAACAAGCACACGTCCGATCTCAAGGCTGAAACCATTGTCGGCGGAGTTCACACCAGCCCCCGCCATGATTCCGCGCACAAGCATGTCTCCGGTACTGCCGTCTATATCGATGACATCACCGAGCCGATGGGCACGCTGCATGCCGGCCTTGGCCTGTCGACCGTCGCGCACGGCATCCTGAAATCCGTCGATCTCGAAGCAGTCCGCATGGCTCCCGGCGTCATTGCGGTGCTCACCCATGAAGACGTGCCTGGCGTCAACGATATCTCTCCTTCCTATATGCACGACGATCCGGTGCTTGCGGCCGGCAAGGTCGAGTTTCATGGGCAACCGATCTTCTGCGTGATCGCCGAAACGCGCGAGCAGGCCCGCCGCGCCGCACGGTTGGCCAAAATCGAATATGAGGAACTGCCAGCCGATATCGACATCTGGGATCTCGACGTTTCGACCCACCGTCAGGTCGTCACCCCGCTGACGCTGAAGCGTGGCGAGGCTGCGGAAAATCTCGAGAGTGCGCCGCGCCGCGTCAAGGGCCGCATGCGGCTCGGCGGCCAGGACCATTTCTATCTCGAAGGCCAGGTCTCGCTTGCCGTGCCCGGCGAAGACGACGAGGTCGTCGTCTACTGCTCCACCCAAGGTCCAAGCGAGACGCAGCACATGGTCGCGCATGCGCTCGGCGTGCCGAGCAATGCTGTCACGATCGAAGTGCGCCGCATGGGCGGCGGCTTCGGCGGCAAGGAAACACAGGCCAACCAGTGCGCGGCGATCGCAGCCATCGCCGCCAAGAAGCTGAAGAGGGCCGTCAAAGTCCGGCTCGACCGTGACGAAGACATGGTCGCGACGGGCAAGCGGCATGATTTCGCCATCGACTACGATGTCGGCTTCGACGATGAAGGCCGTATCCTTGCGATCGACTATACCTTCGCGCTGCGTGCCGGCTTTTCCGCCGACCTCTCAGGCCCGGTCGGCGACCGCGCGCTGTTTCACTGCGATAATGCCTATTTCTTCCCGCATGTTCACGCAAAGTCGGCACCGCTCTATACCAATACCGTCTCCAACACGGCCTTTCGCGGCTTCGGCGGCCCGCAGGGCATGGTGGGCGCCGAACGTGTCATCGACGAGGTCGCCTTTGCCGTCGGCAAGGACCCGCTCGATATCCGCAAGCTGAATTTCTACGACGCGATGGGCGTCAAGGGTGAGCGCAACCTTACCCCCTATCACCAGAAGGTCGAAGACTGCATCATCCAGCGCATCGTCGCGGAACTGGAGGAAAGCGCCGATTATGCTGGACGCAGAAGGGCCATTTCCGAGTTCAATGCGGGAAGCCGCATCGTCAAGCGCGGCATCGCCCTAACGCCGGTCAAATTCGGCATCTCCTTCACCAAGACGGAGTCGAACCAGGCCGGCGCTCTGGTGCATGTCTATAGCGACGGCTCCGTGCATATGAACCATGGCGGCACCGAGATGGGCCAAGGCCTGCATCTGAAGGTGGCGCAGGTCGTGGCCGAGGAATTCCAGATCGACCTCGACCGGGTGAAGATCACCGCAACGACGACGGCCAAAGTGCCGAATACCTCGCCGACCGCCGCCTCCTCCGGCGCGGACCTGAATGGCATGGCGGCACAGAATGCCGCACGCCAGATCAAGGACCGGCTGATCGCCTTTGCGGCGGAAAGCCATCAGGTGCCGCGCGAACAGGTGGTGTTCCTGCCCAACCGCGTACGCATCGGCGATACCGAGATGTCCTTCTCCGATCTCATCAAGAAGGCCTATATGGCCCGCGTCCAGCTTTCGGCTGCCGGCTTCTACAAGACACCGAAGATCCATTGGGATCGCAAGGCTGGCCGCGGCCACGCCTTTTACTATTATGCCTATGGGGCTGCTTGCTCGGAAGTCTCCATCGACACGCTGACCGGCGAGTACATCGTCGAGCGAACCGACATCTTGCACGATACCGGCCGCTCCCTCAATAAAGCCATCGACATCGGCCAGATCGAGGGCGGCTTCATTCAAGGGATGGGTTGGCTGACGACGGAAGAGCTCTGGTGGGACGGCAAGGGGCGGCTCAGAACACATGCGCCGTCCACTTACAAGATCCCGCTTGCATCCGACCGCCCGAAGATTTTCAATGTAGCGCTGACCGACTGGTCGGAAGCCTATGAGCCGACGATCCATCGCTCCAAGGCGGTCGGTGAGCCACCGCTGCCGCTCGGCCTTGCCGTCCTGCATGCTCTTTCGGATGCGGTGGCGAGCGTCGCCGACCACAAAATCTGCCCGCGTCTCGACGCGCCGGCGACACCCGAACGGGTGCTGATGGCAATCGAGCGCCTCAAGGCCGCACGGAAGGAGTGAGGTCATGCCTGCCGCCCGTGAAGATATCCGGGATTTCCTGCGCCGCGAGCCGGCGTCGATACTGGTCGAGGTCACCGGGGTCGCGGGCTCGGCGCCGCGTGACACCGACGCCTGGATGCTGGTGTCCGAACGGGCGATCTTTGCGACCATCGGCGGCGGAACGCTCGAATATATGGCAATCGACCAGTCGCGCCGGGCACTGCGTTCCGGCCTTGCGGCGGAACCGATGAACGTGCCGCTCGGACCGGAGATCGGCCAATGCTGCGGCGGCCGGGTGGGTCTTGCCTTCACGGCGCTCAATTCAGAGCTTGCAAACGAGCTCGTCGCCCGCAGCGACCGGGAAATGGCGGCGCGGCCGCATGTCTATGTTTTCGGGGCGGGCCATGTCGGCGATGCGCTTGCCATGGCGCTGTCGCTCGCGCCGCTGCGTGTCGTGCTTGTCGATACGCGCGAAGAGGAACTGATTGCCTCCAATGTGCCGCGCATCGAGACTTGCCTGACCGCCATGCCGGAGGCCGTGGTGCGCGACGCGCCTGCTGGCAGCAGCTTCGTGATCCTCACCCATGACCACGCACTCGATTTCCTGATCACCGCCGAAGCGCTCAAGCGCGCGGATGCCGCCTATGTCGGCATGATCGGGTCCAAGACGAAGCGCGCCACCTTCCGCAACTGGCTGTCGCGCGAAACCGGCCAGGCGGACCTTTTCGAACGCCTGATCTGCCCGATCGGCGGGACGGCTGTGAAAGACAAACGCCCGGCCGTCATCGCAACGCTTGCCGCCGCCGAGATCATGACGGCGGCGCTGACCTGGACGGCCGCAGAGCAGCCAATCAAGGCAAAACCTGTTATCGGATAGCGGGCAACTGTTTCAGAGGATTGGCGAACGGCACGCCAAGCGGCTCGAAATGGCGCTCATTGGCCGTCAGAACCGTGAGGCCGTGCGCGGCGGCAGTCGCGGCAATGGCGATATCCTCGAAGCCAGGGTCGTGAGCACGCGCCCGGTCAAGTATCTGACCGGCCTGTCTCGCCTCTTCGAGGCCGAACGGCAGGATACGGCCGGCATAGAAATGCTCCACCGCCGCGAGCCAGCGTCGCAACTGCTCCGCTTTCGTCGTCGCCTCGATTCTCAGCGCTTTGGCGATGCCTGCCTCGATCTCGGCAATGGTGATTGCCGAGAGATAGAGCCGGTCGCTATTCGTACGCATCCAGCTCGCGAATGCGTCAACGCCGATGTGACGCTTGGTCGGCGCATTGGCCGACACGATATTGGTGTCCAGAAGATACAAGATCAGAAGCCGTCTTCACGCAACGAGCGTGCGGGCTTTCGCGATCGCTCGGGAATATCTGTTGCCTCGCCGGGAAAAGCCAAAAGCAGATCGGCAAAATCAGGCACTCTAGAAACACGCTGCCATTCCTCGAAGGAAACCAGCACGACTTCCTTTCGGCCATGACGGGTGATCACGGTCGGTTCACCGGCCACGGCTTGATCGACCACGGCCGAAAGCGTCGCCTTTGCATCCTTGAGCTGGATTTCCTTCATGTCGCCGCTCCATATGACTACCGGTAGTCATATATGTGTTCGCTGGCGTGATTCAAGGGGAGATCAACCTGTGACCTTCAAGTCACGAAGCTGTGGCCGCCGGCACGTCTTCAAGCAGTTTGCCGATGAGCCGCTGACAGCGCTCCGCCATGAAATCGATCATCAGCCGCACCTTCGGGTCCTGGAAACGCTTGTGGGGATAGATGGCGGCGAGCTGGATCGGTGCCGGTGGGCTCTCCTTCAGGATCTCCGTCAGCCTGCCGTCCTTCAGATAGGCCTTCACCTCGAACAACGGCTTGTTGATGATGCCGCGGTCTTCCAGTGCCCATTGGGTGAGCACGTCGCCGTCGTCGCTGTCATAGGGGCCGGCAACCTCGAATTTGCGCGGTCCTTCCGCCGTCATCAGCGTCCAGTAATATTCCTTCGATCCGGGATAGCGCAGCAAAAGACAGTCGTGTTTGTCGGCAATCAAGGCATCGGCATCCGCCGGCGCGCCGCGGCGCGCGAGATAGGCCGGAGAAGCGCAAAGCACACGTTCGCAGTTGAGGATGCCGCGCATGCGCAGGTTAGAATCTTCCAGCACCCCGAGCTTGAAGGCGACATCGACGCCTTCGGCCAGGATATCGACATTGTGGTCGGATAGGCGCACGCGCACCTCGATATCCGGGTACTTGTCGTGAAACTCCGGAATGCCAGAGGCGATCAACCGCCGGCCGATGCCGAGCGGCGCCGTGATTCTCAGCGACCCCTTCGGATTGCGTGAGAGATCGGCGATCGCCGCCTCCGCCTCATTGACAGCCTCGATAATCTTCACGGCCTTTTCGTAGAAGACGCGGCCGTGCTCCGTCGGCGACAGCTTACGCGTCGTGCGATTGAAGAGACGCACGCCCAGATGGCGCTCGAGCTCCTTGATACGATTGCTCGCAACCGCGGGCGTGACGCGCTGGTCGCGCCCCGCCGCAGAGAGAGTACCGAGTTCGACCACGCGAACGAAGACACGGACATTATCAAGATAGGACATGGTCTCTTTCTACCACATTGCCGTGCGGAGCAAAGCGGGGGTGATCTTATAGATTTTTTTGAAAGTGTTGGTGGATTAACCGGGATTTTCGAGAAAATCGAGCGATGGCAAACAATCCCATGAAGATCGGGAGGGAGTTCCCATGTACGAATATGCCATCGCCTGGGACTGGATAACCTTCGCCGTCCGCTGGCTGCACGTGATCACGGCAATCGCCTGGATCGGTTCCTCATTCTATTTCGTCGCCCTCGACCTGGGCCTGAAGAAACACCCGCAACTGCCGCCGGGCGCCTATGGCGAGGAATGGCAGGTCCATGGCGGCGGCTTCTACCACATCCAGAAATATCTGGTGGCGCCGGCCAATATGCCGGAGCATCTCGTCTGGTTCAAATGGGAGAGCTATGTCACCTGGCTTTCGGGCTTCGGCATGCTCTGCCTCGTCTACTATGCCGGCGCCGACCTCTACATGATCGACCCGGCCGTCCTTGACGTTTCCAAGCCGGTGGCGATCGCAATTTCGCTCTGCTCGATCGCGGGCGGCTGGATCATGTACGATCTGATCTGCAAGTCGCCCTTCGGCAACGACAATACACGCCTGATGGTCGCGCTCTATTTCATACTGGTCGCGGTGGCCTGGGGTTATACGCACCTCTTCACCGGCCGCGCCGCCTTCCTGCATCTCGGCGCCTTCACCGCGACAATCATGTCGGCCAACGTCTTCTTCATCATCATTCCGAACCAGAAGATCGTCGTTGCCGACCTGATCGCCGGCCGCAAGCCCGATCCGAAATACGGCCGGATCGCCAAACAGCGTTCGACACACAACAACTACCTGACGCTGCCCGTGTTGTTCCTGATGCTGTCGAACCATTATCCGCTGGCGTTCGGCACGCAGTTCAACTGGATCATCGCCTCGCTCGTTTTCCTGATGGGCGTCACGATCCGCCACTGGTTCAACACCCGCCATGCCAATGCCGGCAATCCGACCTGGACCTGGCTGATCACCGTCATCCTCTTCATCATCATCATGTGGCTTTCCACGGTGCCGAAGATCCTGACGGGCGAACCGACAACGAAGATCTCCGCGACCCAGCAGCCCTTCGTTACGGCGCAGGCCTTCCCGAAGGTTCGCGATACGATCATGGGACGCTGTTCCATGTGCCATGCGAAGGAGCCGAGCTGGGATGGCATTATCGCCCCTCCCAAGGGCGTCGTCTTCGAGACTGACCGCGATATCGCCGCCCATGCGCGCGAGATCTACCTGCAGGCCGGCCGCAGCCACGCCATGCCTCCGGCCAATGCCTCGCACATTACCGACGAGGAGCGCCGACTGCTCGTCTCCTGGTACGAAAGTGCCATCAATGGGGAGAAGACCCAATGAGTGAAGTCCTGATCCGTGGCCGTGTGCTCACCTTCCTTGCCGAACCGCAAGGGATCGACGATACAGCGTCCTATCGCTATATCGAGGACGGCGCGATCTTCGTCCGTGACGGCAAGATCGTGGACATCGGTCTGTACAATGACATTCGCAAGCTGGCAGATGCCGGTGTCGCGATCGCCGACCACCGCCCGAACCTCATCCTGCCCGGTCTGATCGACACACACCTTCATTTCCCGCAGACGCAGGCGATCGCTTCCTACGGCGCCCAGCTGCTTGAATGGCTGAACACCTATATTTTCGTCGAGGAGCAGAAATTCTCCCGCGCCGCGCACGCAGCCGAAGTGGCGGACCGCTTCATGGACGAACTGCTGCTGTCGAACGGCACCACGACGGCGGTTGCTTATTGCTCGGTACATCCCGAAAGCGTCAACGCCTATTTTGCGGCTGCCGAGGCGCGCGGCATGTGCATGATCGGCGGCAAGGTAATGATGGATCGCAATGCGCCGGACGCGCTGCGCGACACGCCACAGCGCGGCTATGACGAAACCAAGCAGCTGATTGCGAAATGGCACGGCCGCGGCCGCGCGCATTATGCCATCAGCCCGCGCTTTGCCATCACCTCGACACCGGAGCAGATGGAGATGAGCAAGGCGCTCGTCGCGGAGCATCCGGATTGCTACGTCCAGACACATCTCTCCGAGAATCGGGACGAGATCGCCTTTGCCACCTCTCTCTATCCCGAGGCGAAGGACTATACGGATATCTATGCTCGCTATGACCTGCTGAACGACCGCATGCTGCTCGGCCATTGCATCCATATGAGCGAACGGGAAGTGGCGGTGTTGGCGGAAACCGGCGCGGTCGGTGTCTTCTGCCCGACCTCGAACCTCTTCCTCGGCTCCGGGCTCTTCAACGCCGCGCAATTCGACAGGCTTGGAGCGCGTTGGTCGGTTGCGACTGACGTCGGCGCCGGCACCAGCTTCTCGATGCTGGAAACCATGGATGAGGCCTACAAGGTGCTGCACCTGCAGGGGCAGAGGCTGACGCCGTTCAACTCCTTCTATCGCATGACACGCGGCAACGCGCTGGCGCTCGGTCTCGAAAATCAGATCGGCTCGCTGCAGGCGGGTGCTGATGCCGATATTGTCGTGCTTGATTCCAGCGCCAAGTCGGCCATGGAATTCCGCATGCGCACCGCGACCTCATTGGCCGAAGAACTCTTCATCCTGCAGACCATGGGCGACGATCGCTGCGTTACAGAAGTCTACGTCGCCGGCAAGGCAATGAAGACCAAGGTCAAGAAGGCGGACACGATCGCACGCGAGCAATTGCAGCTCGCCTGAGCCACTTGTGCGGTGGACTGTCGACGCCGTCGTTTCCGGATAGGAGATGGCGGCGAAGGCGTTCAGCTTCGCTTCATCCGTCCGCCCATCACCTTCGTCAATTCTTCCGCTGCCGTCCGCACAATCGGGCCAAGGGCAGCGACCTTTTCGTCCGGCAGCCGCACGGCCGGCCCTGAAATCGAGATGCCGGCAATGGCCTCGCCATACTCGTTGAAGATCGGCGCCGCCACGCACCGCATGCCGAGCGTGTGTTCCTCGTCATCGATCGACCAGCCGCGCGAGCGGATCTCATCCATATCCCTGATCAGCATGGGCAACGTGTCGCGGGTCTTATCAGTGAAATGCTGCAGCGAACGGCCCCCGAGCAAGGCCTCGATCTGGCTGTTCGCCCATGTGGAAAGGATCGCCTTGCCGATCCCCGAAGCATGGATCGGTCCGCGCCTTCCGGGGCGGAAGAAGGCACGCATCGGCGCATGACTTTCCGCTTGGGAGATGAAGACGACATCGCCATCCTCCTCGATGGCGATGTTGGCGGTCTCGCCAGATGCCTCCATCAGTTGTTTGAGGAAAGGCCGGCTGATCGTGCCGAGCTTGCGGAAGCGTAAATAGGCCGTTCCGATCTCGAAGGCTTTGACCCCGATCGTCCAGGCGCCGGTTTCGCTGTCATGCGCGACCATGCCGTGCTGGGCTAGAGAGGTCAGTAGTCGGTGCACGGTGGAAGGTGCCATGGCTGATTGATCTGCAAGGTCAGTCAAGACAGCGCCGTCGGCTTCGGCCACCAGCTCCAGCAGCTTCAAACTGCGATCGAGCACCTGTACGGACGAGGCTGCAGCATTCTCCGCCGGCTTCCGGCCCGGCCTGCCCCTCGTCTTTTCCCGATTTTCCGCCACGATGCCCATTCCCGATCAAACCCGCGCCACGCCATTTGACGCCGCCTGCTTTGGCTTCATGACATATCCGCTTCGCTTCGATTGTTCCAGTTTTGTTGAAAATGTTTATTTCCACAGAATGGGATTGATTTCCATTTTATGATTGCGCTTGGTGGTACATGCGATACCTTCGATCCAGAAACGGAGGAATTCCCATGGCGAAGATGCGAGCAGTCGATGCTGCAGTGCTGGTTCTGGAGAAGGAAGGCATCAATTGCGCCTTCGGCGTTCCAGGTGCAGCGATCAACCCCTTCTACTCGGCGATGAAAGCGCGCGGCTCGATCCGCCATGTGCTTGCCCGTCACGTCGAGGGCGCAAGCCATATGGCCGAGGGCTATACCCGCGCCCGCGCGGGCAATATCGGCGTCTGCATCGGAACGTCAGGGCCTGCCGGCACCGACATGATCACCGGCCTTTATTCGGCCTCGGCAGACTCGATCCCGATCCTCTGCATAACCGGCCAGGCGCCACGCGCCCGCCTCGACAAGGAAGATTTCCAGGCTGTCGATATCGCCAAGATCGCTGCCCCGGTCACCAAATGGGCCGTTACCGTCATGGAACCGGCGCTCGTCCCTTATGTCTTCCAAAAGGCATTCCATACAATGCGCTCCGGTCGCCCTGGCCCGGTCCTCATCGATCTGCCTGTTGACGTCCAGGTCGCCGAGATCGAGTTCGACATCGAGACCTACGCCTCGCTCGAACCCTACAAGCCATCGGCAACGCGGGCACAGGCGGAAAAAGCTCTCGCCATGCTGAACGCAGCTGAGCGGCCATTGATCGTTGCCGGCGGCGGCATCATCAATGCCGATGCTTCCGACCTGCTGGTCGAGTTCGCGGAGATCACCGGCGTTCCGGTCATCCCGACCCTGATGGGCTGGGGCACAATCCCGGACGATCATCCGCTGATGGCCGGCATGTGCGGGCTGCAGACCTCGCATCGCTACGGCAATGCCACGCTGCTTGCCTCCGATTTCGTTCTCGGCATCGGCAATCGCTGGGCCAATCGCCATACCGGCAACGTTCCGACCTATACCGAGGGCCGCACCTTCGTGCATGTCGATATCGAGCCGACGCAGATCGGCCGTGTCTTCGCTCCGGATTTCGGCATCGTCTCGGATGCAGGTGCCGCACTGAAGTTGTTCCTCGACGTCGCCACAGAATGGAAGACTGCAGGCAAGCTGCGCGACTGGTCGGCCTGGGCGGAAGAATGCCGCGAGCGCAAGCGCACCATGCTACGCAAGACGCATTTCGACCAGACGCCTTTGAAGCCTCAGCGCGTCTACGAGGAAATGAACAAGGCTTTCGATCGCGACACCTGCTACGTTTCGACGATCGGACTTAGCCAGATCGCCGGCGCACAATTCCTGCATGTCTATAAGCCGCGCAACTGGATCAATTGCGGCCAGGCCGGTCCACTCGGCTGGACGCTGCCGGCAGCTCTTGGCGTGCGCGCCGCAGATCCGGACCGCCCGATCGTTGCCCTATCCGGCGACTACGACTTCCAGTTCCTCATCGAGGAACTTGCAGTCGGCGCACAGCATAAGCTTCCCTACCTGCATGTGGTCGTGAACAATTCCTATCTCGGTCTCATTCGCCAGGCCCAGCGCGGCTTCAACATGGATTTCGAGGTCAGCCTCGCCTTCGACAACATCAATGCCACCGACAATGCCGAGCCGGGCTATGGCGTCGATCATGTCGCAGTTGCCGAAGGCCTCGGCTGCAAGGCGATCCGCGTTCGCAGCGCGAACGAGTTCCAGGAGGCTTTCACGACGGCGCAGCAGCTCATGAGCGAACACCAGGTTCCCGTCGTCATCGAGTTCATTCTCGAGCGCGTCACCAACATCGCCATGGGTGCCGACATCAATGCAGTCGTCGAGTTCGAGGAGCTTGCCGAACGCGGCGAGGATGCCCCGACCGCGATCCTCGCCCTGCTCGATTAAAGGAGGAACACAATGCCGAAATTTGCGGCCAATCTGACCATGCTATTCACCGAGGCGCCGTTTCTGGATCGCTTCGCCCTGGCCGCCAAGGCTGGCTTCGAGGGTGTCGAGTATCTCTTTCCCTACGATTTTGCGAAGGAGGTACTACGCACCGAACTCAATCGCCATGGCCTGACGCAGGTACTTCACAACCTGCCGGCCGGCAACTGGGCCGCCGGCGAGCGGGGGATCGCGATCCTGCCAGATCGCACCGACGAATTCCGCCGCGGCGTTACCGCCGCGATCGACTATGCAACGACGCTCGGCTGCAACAAGATCAATTGCCTCTCTGGCATCGCGCCGGCCGGCGTGCCCGATGAGTTGTTGCGCACCACCTTCGTCGCCAATCTCAGATATGCCGCGACAGAACTGGGCAAACACGGAATCCGTCTGCTGATCGAGCCGATCAACCACTTCGACATTCCGGGATTCTACCTTAATACGCCGGACCAGGCGGCTTCGATCATCGCCGAAGTCAGCAGCGACAATCTGTTCATTCAATATGATCTCTACCATCAGCAGCGCACCGAGGGCGAGTTGATCGGGACGTTCAAGAAGCACCAGGCGCAGATTGCGCATGTGCAGCTTGCCGACAATCCCGGTCGCAACGAGCCGGGCACCGGCGAGATCGCCTATCCCTTTGTCTTCAACGCGCTCGATGCGCTCGGCTACGACGGCTGGATCGGCTGCGAGTACAAGCCACGCACCACGACTGCGGCGGGGCTCGGCTGGTTTGCCGCAGCTGGCCGCCACGCCGAAGGCGCAGCCATTCTCAATATCAGGAGCTAACAACCATGGCACATATCGGATTTATCGGCCTCGGCATCATGGGAACCCCCATGGCACGGCATCTGCAGGACGCCGGCCACATCGTCGTCACATCAAAGTTTTCCATTCCGCCGCGCCAGGAACTGCTCGACCACGGCCTGCAATTCGTCGAGACGCCGAAGGCACTTGCCGAAACGGTCGACATCATCATCCTGATGCTGCCGGATACGCCTGAGGTCAAGGATGTGCTCTTCGGAGAGAATGGGGTTGCCTATGGTCTTTCGAAAGGTAAGCTCGTCATCGACATGAGCTCGATCTCGCCGATCGAGACAAAGGAATTCGCTAGGAGAGTTCGTGAGACCGGCGCCGAATATATCGACGCGCCTGTCTCCGGCGGCGAAGTTGGCGCCAAGAATGCTTCGCTCTCGATCATGGCCGGCGGCTCAGAGCCAAGCTTCGAACGGGCGTTGCCGCTTTTCCAGCTGATGGGCAAGAACATCACGCTCGTTGGCGATTGCGGCGATGGCCAGGTCACCAAGGTCGCCAACCAGATCATCGTCGCACTGACGATCGAGGCGGTATCTGAAGCCCTTGTGTTCGCCTCGAAGGCCGGTGCCGATCCCGCCCGTGTCCGCTCGGCCCTTATGGGCGGCTTTGCCTCCTCACGCATTCTCGAAGTGCATGGCGAGCGCATGATCAAGCGGACCTTCGAGCCGGGCTTCCGCATCTCACTGCACCAGAAGGACCTGAACCTTGCGCTGCAGGGCGCAAAGGCGCTTGGCGTCTCGCTGCCCAACACCGCCGCCACGCAGGAGCTCTTCAATCAGTGCGCCGCCAATGGTGATAGCGGGCTCGACCATTCCGGCCTCGTCAAGGCGCTGGAGCGCATGGCGAACCACCCCGTCGCGTAATATGTGAGTAACCCGATGCCGACCATTGCCGATCCCCGCGCCTTTCTGGAAAAGCTCTTCTATGCAGCCGTTGCTGCGGCCGATCCGGACAAGGCACTTGCCACCCATCTGCCGGACAGGCCGAAGGGCCGGACAGTGGTGATCGGCGCCGGCAAGGGAGCGGCGCAGATGGCACGCGCCTTCGAGCGTCTGTGGAATGCGCCGCTCTCAGGCGTCATCGTGACACGTTACGGCTATGCCGTTCCTTGCGAGCGTATCGAGGTTCTCGAAGCCGCCCATCCCGTGCCGGATGAAAGCGGCCTGCTTGCCTCCGAACGGCTGATGGCGGCCGTGAGCAATCTCACCGAAGACGATCTGGTCGTCGCGCTCGTCTGTGGCGGCGGCTCAGCGCTGTTGCCGGCTCCCGCCGGCGATCTGACGCTTGCCGACGAGATCGCCGTCAATCGGGCATTGCTTGCTTCCGGCGCGCCGATCAGCGCCATGAACGCCGTGCGCAAGCAAGTCTCACGCATCAAGGGAGGGCGGCTCGCCGCCCTCGCCTATCCGGCCCGCGTCGTCTCTCTCGTCGTTTCCGATATTCCGGGCGATAACCCCGCCCTCGTCGCCTCCGGCCCGACGATTGCCGATGCGGCGACCCGCGCCGATGCACTTGAAATCATAGAGCGCTACGAGCTCGATCTGCCTGAGGTGGTGATGCGCCATCTCAAGGACGGCAACGACGAGCCGCCGTTGCCATCGGACCCTCGTTTCGCCCGCAACGAGGTCAAACTCGTCGCCTCGGCAGCGATCGCGCTGGACGCCGCCGCAGAGGTCGCGCGCAAGGCCGGTGTCGAAACCATCGTGCTCTCCGACGCGATCGAAGGCGAAGCGGCGGAGGTCGGTCGTCAACATGCGGCGATCGTGGCAAAGATCTCGCATCGCGGTTTGGCGACGCAAGGCCCCATGCTCCTGCTCTCGGGCGGAGAAACAACCGTAACGATCCGGGGCAAGGGCAAGGGCGGCCGCAACAGCGAGTTCCTGCTCTCCTTCGCCTGCGCCATTTCGGGTCAAAAAGGTATCTCGGCGCTCGCCGCCGATACGGACGGCATCGACGGCTCGGAGAACAATGCCGGCGCCTTTGCCGACGGCGACACAGTTTCGCGGCTTGCCGATCTGGAAAAGAACGCGGCCGAATTCCTGGGGCGCAACGACAGTTGGTCGGCCTTTGCCGCTCTTGACGACCTCTTCGTCAGTGGCCCAACCGGCACGAACGTCAACGACTTCCGTGCGATCCTCCTGAATTAAATCATCCGCTTACCAATTGAGCAGGTTGTGCCTTGCATGGGGCGCCACTTGACGCTCCGGTCCGACAGGCCCGCGATCCCCGGGATACCGAGCTCTCTTTTCGATGGACAAGGCCAACCGCTGCGGGCAGTTAAGCCGTGGTGCCTATCATGAATTTGTTGCACTTCCTCATTATCGAAGGGTAACAAGGAAACAGCGCCGTCGCGTCAGTCACTTTGATCCGGTGAGCGCGCTTCTTCGGTATGATTGATGGGGAGAAAAATCACAGCGTTTAAACTCGCCGAAGCCGCCGAGAAAATCCAAATCGGCACACATCGGCTTGACAGCAAGGGTGCGGACCAGTGGCACACGATCGCGATCTCACCGGGCAGGAAAGAGACCTGTTAGGCCGCGGTAATGTCGCAACCGACCTTGAATTGTTAAGTTTGTTTCCATTTACCTACTGACCTTAACCGATCTTTAACAGCTAGCTGCGCAGGCTGGAAATAGAACGGGCAAGGCCCATACCCCGAAAGCATCGGACCGCCAATGCGTCTTCTCGCCTCCATCGCCTTTGCAATCTTTGCCGCGTTCGTCGCGCCCGCGCTTGCACAAGACGTACCGTCCGTGACAATTACAAGTTCATCAGGATCGGTGACCTTCGATCGAAATCAGCTTGAGGCCATGGGCCTCGTCTCGATCAAGACTTCGACGCCTTGGAACGACGGCGTCGTCAATTTCGAAGGCGTGCCGATGGCGCTGCTGCTCGAAAAGGCCAAGGCTCAAGGCGCGACGGCCACGATCATCGCCCTGAACGATTATAGCGTCGATATTCCGACCAGCGATTTCGCCAAGTTCGGCACGATCCTCGCCGTCAAACGCAATGGAAACTACATGCCGATCGACGACCAAGGTCCGTTCTTCGTCATGTATCCGTTCGACAGCAATCCCATCTTGCAAGGACAGCCCTATCACGGTCGCGCCGTGTGGCAGGTCAAGGCAATCTCCGTCAAATAAACCCCATCGGACCGCATGCGCTACCTTCGCACAGCGCTGACAATTGTGATCCTGGGTTTCATCACCTCGGCGATCTATATTTCCGCCTTGGTCTTCCAGCGCCAGACCGCACTGCAAGATGTTGGCCTGGGCAATATCACGTGGACGATAGCCCAAGCTCCAAGCGAATTTACCCGGCTTGAGCAGCGTGTCAGCGCCATGGGCATGAGCGACGGCAACGTCGACGCCCATGAGGTCAGACTGCGCTTCGACATTGTCGTCAATCGCCTCAAGACCCTGCGGTCCAACGGGGTCGAGAAGTTCGTGCAATCCAATCCGCGCATCGGCGAGACCCTCAACGATCTCGAGGATGCACTCAACCAGACCAGGCCGTTACTCGACAAGCTTTCCGTGCCCGGCACGCCGGCGCGTATCCTCGAGATCCTGGAGCCGATCTATCCCAAGCTGGCGCGGCTCTCCAGCGACAGTAACATGTGGTATTCGGCACGCATTGCCGAAGACCGGCGCGGTCTCCTCGGCCTGCAGCTGGCCCTGACCTGGGTCACCGTCGGCATGCTCATCGGCGGTTGCCTGCTGATCCTGCTGCTACTCATTCACAATGGCCTTTTGGGCCGGGCTCAGAAAATCCTACAGGCCAAGGAACAGACCCTCGCTTTGCAAAATGCTCGGTTCGATGCGGCGATGGAGGCCATGTCGCTGGGCCTTTGCCTACTCGATGACCAGTACCGCGTCATCGTTCACAATCCCCGCTTCCTGGCGCTGTTCGGGCTGGACGAAATCAGAGCAAGGCTCGGTACGCCACTTGCCGATCTCATCGCACCGGAATTGCTACCCCCCGGATTGGCGACCGGCGGAATGCGCGGCCGCGCCGGCGACCGGCCCCGTACCCGGAACGATATCGCGGTGCTCAGCGACCATATCCATCACCTTGAAAACGGGATGGTGCTGGCGGTATCGCATGAACCGACGGGGGAAGGTGGCTGGGTTTGTACGTTCGAAGATGTCACGGAGCGCCATCGCGCGCAGGACCGTGTGGTGCATATGGCCCATCACGACGCACTGACCGACATGCCCAACCGGTTGCTGTTCTGGGAAAGCGTCGGCCACGCACTACGTGGATTAGCATCCGGCGGCCAATTGTTCACCATACTGTATCTCGATCTCGATCGTTTCAAGGAAGTCAACGACACGCTCGGCCATCCGGTCGGCGACATATTGCTGCGCAAGGTTGCCGGTCGACTGCGCAACACCGCATCACGCCATGATATCGTGGCGAGACTGGGTGGCGATGAATTCGCCGTGCTGCATACATGTCTCGATTCCACGCTCGACAGCGCGCGCGCCCTCTCGGAGCGTCTCATAGCAGGCATCAGTCGTCCCTACCGCATCGATGGCAACGAGATCGTCGTCAGCACCTGTATCGGCATCGCAGTCGCGCCGCGCGACGGTGGAAGCACCGGCCAGTTGATGAAGAATGCCGACCTGGCGCTGTACCAGGCCAAGGCCGATGGCAAGGGTGTCTACCGCGTCTTCTCCCCTCAGATGGAAGAACAGCTGCAGAACCGTCGCAATCTGGAAGCGGATATGCGCCACGGCATCAAGCTTGGACAATTCGAGGTCCATTATCAGCCGCAGATTTCGCTCAAGACGCGCAGGATCGTCGCCAGCGAGGCACTCTTGCGCTGGCGCCATCCTGAACGCGGACTGATTCCGCCAGCGGAGTTCATCCCCCTGGCGGAGGAAACCGGCTTCATCGACGCGCTCGGCAAATGGGTGTTGCAGCAGGCCTGCCGAGATGCCCTGAACTGGTCTAATGACGTGCGGGTTTCGGTCAACCTCTCCCCGGTCCAGTTCCGCCAAACTGATCTGGTCGATACGGTCAAGTCGGTGCTGGAGCTGACGGAATTCGACGCACGGCGGCTGGAACTGGAAATTACAGAATCGGTCCTCTTGCGGGACAATGCCGCCAATCTGGAAGTGCTCAACAGGTTGCGTTCGCTCGGCCTGACCATCGCACTCGACGATTTCGGCACCGGTTACTCATCGCTGAACTATCTGCAGCGTTTCCCCTTCGACAAGCTCAAGATCGACCGCAGTTTCGTGAGCAATCTGGAAAACCGGCCAGACAGCTTTGCCATTGTCCAGTCTATTGCCACGCTCGGCCGTAATCTCGATATGCTGACCACGGCGGAGGGCGTCGAGACACAGACCCAGCTCGAGATGATCATCAGGGCCGGCTGTTCGGAGAGCCAGGGTTACTACTTCAGCCCGCCCGTTCCTGAAACCGAGTTCCGCGCCATGCTCAACCGGCAGAACAGCGCTACCATCGGCACCGGCGAAGCTCTAAGCTTCCCACACTTCGGATTGTGAACGGACGAAGATTGCGGACGTTGCTTCAGCGCACGAGCGGCGAAAGGCCGGAGCAATTCCCGGGGGGCTCGTGATGTGCGCTTCGCCGTCGGCATCGATCTTGAAATGACCGTGACTTCAGCGTCGTTTCCAGCAACCAGAAGTCAACGTGGCTCTTGCTAGCAACAATCCACATGATAGTTTCAGCTCAATCGCGACATCGGAATCTCATCCGAATGTTGCGTCAGCACTATCATGATGGTCCGGCTATTCTGCGGGTTCTTGCGACGACGTGAAATAATCTCGACCTTATGCCAGAAGCAGCCGACCCCGGGGGAAGAAACCGTGACCACGATAGATCGATACGACCCGTCTGCGCCCGCCAAGGCCGCTCGTTCGCCCGGCAGAGCAATCGCAGCGGCATCGATCGGCAATGCGCTTGAATGGTACGACTTCACGATCTATGCGCTTTTCGCGGTCTATATTGCCAAGAATTTCTTTCCAGGCGGCAGCGAAACCATCGAGCTTGTAAAGGCGTTCCTCGCCTTCGGACTCGGTTTCATGATCCGCCCGCTGGGCGCGGTCATCATCGGCGTCTACGGTGATCGCGCCGGACGCAAGGCCGCACTCTTTCTGACGATCATGATCATGGCCGCAGGTACACTGCTGATAGCCGCCGCTCCGACTTATGCCGCAATCGGCCTTGGCGCCCCCCTGATCATCCTCGCCGGCCGCATTCTGCAAGGCTTCTCGGCCGGCGGCGAGATAGGCGGAGCAGCGGCCTTCCTCGTCGAGCATGCACCGCCGCAGAAGAAGGGCAAGTATGCCTCCTGGCTGCAGGCAAGCATGGCGCTCTCCAACATACTGGGAGCACTGGTCGCATTCGCGGTCACTTCCCTTCTGACGGAACAGGAAATCGGCGATTGGGGCTGGCGCATCCCCTTCTTCATCGGCCTTCTGATTGCTCCAGTTGGCCTGCTGTTGCGTCGGACTCTGGACGAGACGCCGGCATTTCAGGCCGAATATGCCGCCATGGAAACAACGGCACCAAGCCTCCCGCTCAAGACGATTTTCACGGATTATTTCGGCGCTCTTGTGAAGGGCACGGCGTTTTCGGTGCTATGGGCTGTCTGCGTCTATGTGTTGATAATCTACATGCCGATCTTCGTGCAGCGAGCCTTTGGCTTCACCGGTTCGCAGGCGTTCACCGCATCGCTCATCGGCAACCTGTTCCTAGCCGGGGGCTGCGTCGCCGCAGGCACCATCTCAGATCATATCGGCCGCCGGCTGACACTGAGCGTTGCCGCCCTAACCATGCTGGTCACCGTCCATCCGCTGATCCTGTGGCTGCAGGCGACGCCGACGCTGACGACCCTCGTCATAGTGCAAAGCTTGTTCTGCATCATGGTTGCCGGCTTCGTCGGCGTGGCACCCGCTACCCTTGCCGAGGTATTCCCGACCCGAATCCGCTCGACTGGCATGTCGCTCGCCTATAATGCAGCCGTCACCATCTTTGGCGGTTTTGCCCCAGCAGCCCTGACCTGGCTTGGAAGTACATCGATCGGATTCTACGCTCCCGGCCTTTATGTCGCCGCCGCAGCAGCAATATCGTTGGCGGCGATCGTCAGCCTGCCCAGGCGCGTTTCATCGACCTGAACGATCCGGCAGGCGCCGCAGAGGCCGCCAGACCGCCCCAAAGCCGGCGGGACGGTGACATTCGTATCAGAGCACTTTCCCGAACCAGAAATTGACACCCTCGCAGATGAAGACGGCTCGGATACAAAAGCCGCCGATATACTTTCGAGATCCGGCTCGTTAGTTGCGCTACCTATGATATATAAGTCAGTATAAATATCTCGCCAAAGTAAAATCAGCCATGTGGAAAGACAATGTCACTGCCCATCAGACGACACGTCTTCATGACAAAATAATATTGCAGAAAAATATTGATTAATAATTGACTAAAATTGCAAGATTAATAATTTGGAGGGGCGCTAAATTTGTAAAATTCCGTAGACAGAGTGGAGGCGTTCGCGTGAGTGTTTTGGGAACAATGCCCGAGGGGCTCGTTTGCCGTCCCATCGAGAGGGCTGATTGGCAAGCTGTTATCGAGTGCTTGCAACGAGGTTTCCCGGATCGCTCCCACCAATATTGGGAGAATGCACTCAACCGCATTGAAGATCGACCGGTGGTTGGTGACTTTCCGCGTTACGGCTTCATCCTTGATCACGCCGGAGACATTGTCGGGGTGATGTTGACACTCTACTTCAGACACGCCGGTGCGGAAGGGGAGTCCATCCGCTGCAATCTCTCGAGCTGGACGGTCGACCCGGATTTTCGGGCCTATGCGGGCAAATTGATTATGGCCGCCCTGCGCCACCGGGATGTTACCTTTCTGAGCGTGACACCCGCCCCGGTAACCCGCAGGGTTGTCGAGGCATTGCGATTCCAGCGCTTTGCCGACGGACAGCACGCCTTCCTGCCGATATTGAGCCACGTGCACGCACGGACCCGCGTGGTAAGCGTACGGCCCGAGACACCGGAACTGAACCAATTGCCGAGCCACGAGCGTCGTATCCTTTTAGACCATGCCGCTCTTGGGTGCGATGCGATGATCTGCATTACCGATGGCTCGGTCAATCCGTTCGTGTTCAAGACACGCCGGGTGCTCAGAGGCCTCGTTCCCGCCAGTCAGGTTATCTATTGCCGATCGCACGCCGACCTCAGCCAATGTGCCGGCGCGCTTGGACGATACCTGCTGCGCAAAGGCATGATCTTCTGCCTGGTGGATGCGCGGGCGCCGGTCCCGGGACTAATCGGACGCTATTTTGCCGAAATCGGGCCAAAATATTTCAAGGGCCCCAGCCTGCCAGCGCCAGGAGACTTGGCGTTCACAGAGTTTGCCCTCTTTAACGAATGAATATGCCGGCGACGGTGATGCCGAACGGCCGCCGGACGCAGTCTCTGTTGTGCGGTGGCCAGTTCGGCCTCAGAAGTCCTCCCATGTAGGGCTTGGCGCGGCCGACGTCTTGCCGAAAGCGGAGCGGAGCTTCTCGCTGAGCGCCCTTTGGCCGGAAAGGTGCACGCCTCTGCCGGGCGCTGCGGCAGCCCTGGCAGGCATTTCAGTTCCCCCGCGAGAAGAGGTCGCCAGCGAAACAACCTTTCCTCCGGCATGATCCAGTTTGAACTGGCCAAGGCGTGCGGACAGTGACGAAACCTCGCTCGCGAGCGTATGGGTCGCGGCATTGGATTCCTCGACCATAGCGGCGTTTTTCTGGGTGGCCTGATCCATCTGGTTGACCGCGGTGTTGATCTCCTGCAGCCCTGTCGATTGCTCCCTTGCCGATTGCACGATCGCTTGCACGTTGCTGTCGATCGACTGAACCTCCTGAACGATCGCCCGCAACGCTTCTCCGGTCTGGCCGACAAGGCTGACGCCTTTCTTGACCTGATCGCCCGACGAGTGAATGAGCGCCTTGATTTCCTTTGCCGCCGTGGCGGAGCGCTGCGCCAGCTCTCTAACTTCTTGAGCGACCACCGCAAAGCCCTTACCGGCTTCACCGGCACGGGCCGCCTCGACGCCGGCATTCAACGCCAGGAGGTTGGTCTGGAAGGCAATGTCGTCGATAACGCCGATAATATTGGAAATAGACTGCGAGGACTGTTCTATACCGGTCATGGCTTCGACCGCACTATGAACGATCTGACCAGACCGCTCGGCGTTCTCCTTGGTACGGCCGACCAGCGCCGCAGCCTCTTCCGCGCGGGTCGTCGAATCCTTGATCGAGGTCGTGATCTGCTCGAGCGCCGCGGCCGTCTCTTCGACCGAAGCCGCCTGTTGCTCCGTTCGCTTCGCCAGGTCATCTGCACCGGTGCGGATCTCCTCCGATCCGCATTGGATCACCGAGGCATTTTCCGAGAAGGAGATCATCGCCGCCTGCAACTTCTCGACGGAGGTATTGAAATTGCCACGAATTTCGTCGAGCGCCGAGGTAAATGGCTGATCGAGCCGCACGGTCATGTTTCCGTCCGAAAGCTGCACGAGCCCGGCGGCAAGCTCGCCGACGGCGAATTTCACTTCCGCCTCCTGGGCGTCGTTGATGCGGGCACGCTCCGCCCGTTCGGCCTCCTGGGCAGAGCGGCTGGCCTCAGCCTCCGTTTCCAGCCGGACCTTTTCGCGATTGTTTTCCAGCAGGATGTACAGGGAACGGGAGAGGTCGCCAATTTCGTCGCGAGCCTCGCGATCCCTAAGCGCGACGTTCAAATCGCCATTAGCAATCCGGTCGGTTTCGCCGATGACGTTCTCGATGCGGCGAATGAAGCGTCGGGCGATCAGCCAGCCGGCAAGACCGAGGAGAACGGTCGCGATCGAGGTGACCGCGATGGCATTTCTGACAACCGTATTGACCTGCGCGAAAACTGTAGCTTTTGGAACCGCAACGATCGCGTACCATGATATCGCGTCGGTCAGCTTCACCGGCTCGGCGACGGCAAAGTAGGTCGCGCCGTCCGCACGCGTGATTTCCCGCTCCGTGCCAGGATTGGCGATCAGTTGGTCCCAACCGGTGGTCTCGGCACCGCCATCCTTGATGTTCTTTCCGATGAGCGCCGCATCGGGATGGCTGATCATGCCGCCGCCGGAGGTAACGAGGCTCATGAAGCCCGTCCCCATCGGATGGATCGCGGATATGGCTTTCTGAGCGTCGTCGAGAGCCATGTCCAGGCCGGCGACACCCACAGGCTTTCCGCCGATCATGATCGGCTGGGCAATGGAGGTCATCAGCACCTGCTTGCCATCGATCGCGTAGGAATAGGGCTCGATGACAACGGTCCTTTGCTGGGCGAAGGGCAGCTGATAATAGTCGCCGGCGCCCGATACGGTATAGTCCGCGAGGGGAACATGGGTGATCTGGCCGCCGCTGCGAACCCAATAGGGAATGTAGCGCCCGGTGGCGTCATGGCCCTCCTTACCGACGAAATCCTTGTCTTTTCCATCGAAGGCATTCGGTTCCCAACCCGTCCAGACGCCAAGCGCCGTCGGGTTGCTCACCAGCATGTTCTTCAGGATTGCGTCGGCGGTCGCCCGGTTCGCGTCGCCCGCCTCCTTCATGGTTGCAAGGACGGTTTCCAGCGAATTGACGACGGCGATCGCGGCGCCAAGGGTCTTTTCCGATCCGGCCGCGGTGGTGCTGGCGATCTGCCGCATCTGGTCAAGGCTCGATTGGCGAACGGTCGTATAAGCGGAATCAAACAGGATGGCGGAAGCGGCCACCGTCGCGATGACGCCGCATGCGGCGACGGAAAAGATATTACGGCTAGTTGCGGATTTCAAAATCATATCACCACCTTATTGGGTGGCGTTGCGATCGCGCGGCGCGCCCCCCGCGTGCCTCTGACAGAAATAATATTCCGCAAGCGGCAAACAACAATCCAGGCCGCTTGTATCTTGAAGAGGCTAGATAGTCTTGATTAACAATCAGTATCTCCAGGTGTGGAGATCAGCATCAATGTGAATATAACTTCTAGCCATGAAGAAAACTCCGGGATTATTTCTCGGAAATTAATAATTTTATCGGACAGAGCGCCAAAGAATAGATATCGCAGCGCAATATTAGAGATATCTATTGAACCTCATCCGAACTGATGCGATCGCAACCACCGTGCGCGTCTTCATCCCAATTCCCTTGTCGCAGGCGAGGCTCACCCATCATCCGCGAGTGATGATAGCAGTTGCTCCGAGCTAGCTCGGAAGACGTCAAGACTTCAGCGCGTGCCTGACCCTCAGGATCGCGAGGGCGACCGCGCCGATCACCAGAGGAATGGAGATCAGCATGTAGATCGGATCGATATGAAGGCCGGCATGATCGGCGGTCTCGATCGCAACCTTGATCAAGCTCAGGAGATAGTAGCTGATGGCGATGATCGAGAGACCCTCAACCGCGCGCTGGATCTTGACCTGGGTTTCGGCGCGATCGGCCATGGCCTGGATCTGGACCGCATTCTGGACTTCGATCTCCACCTGAATGCGGGTCTGGAGCAAATCGATCAGATGCATGGTCGCATGCGACAGTTGTTCAAGGCGCAATGCGGTTGCCTCGCAGCTCCTGACCGCAGGCTTGAAACGGCGTGCGACGAACACGCCAAACCGCTGAAAACCCGGCACATGGGTCTCGCGCAGCTCGGCAATGCGCTCCTCGACGATCTTGGCATAGGCAGCCGTTGCGCCAAACCGGTTGCGCGTCTGCGCCGCTGCCGAGATCACCTCTGCGGAAAGCTGGGAAATCTCATCGAGCAATCGCTTGTGATCTTCTGCGGAGGTCGAGACGTGACGATTGGTCAATTCGACCAGCTTCCGGTCGTAGCCGCCAAGCACGGGGCCAAGCCGCCTCGCTTCAGGGAAACCCAAAAGCGCCATGACGCGATAGGTCTCGATTTCATAGATCCTGCGGACCATGCGACCGAGCCGATAAGCGTTGAGATCGTTGTTGAAGAGGATCGTGCGGCTGATGCCGTTATCTCTGACCCGAAAATCCGAACAAACGAGCGCTGCTCCGCCGCCAATCACGGATGCCGCGGTGTCGCCGAATTGCAGCCGTGAAAGGAGAGGACCGAGTTCGCTCGGCGCCGATCCGCAAATAAGAATTTCCAGCCGGCAAATGAACGACCAGTCCGAGAGGCCGGCGAGCCGCGCCGCCTCGTCGGCCAGGAGGGAACCAGCCGGCCAGGTCGACGGATCGGCCTCAAGAGGCGTGACCCGGGTTATGGTGACAAATTCAGTATGAAATTCGATCTGGGTTCGAGGGCCCTCGATTGCATCCTCGGCAACGACGACGCGATGGCTCAGATCGGAAATCGACGGCGACGTGCCCGAAAGCGCTATATGCTCGACGAGCGCTGGACCCGAAAAATAGATCGAGGGCCGGGCGTGAAGTTCCGAATTGAAATCGACTGCCACCGTTGTCCTTTCTGAGGCCGGTACCTGCTATAAGCGTATGCAGGGCATTGGGATAATCGGCAATGCTTAGCGCCCGCGACAGAGTGTCCTGAGGTCCAGCAACGATACCACCACCGCCCACCGCGAAGTTTCCTCAGTCAGGCGTTGGTCAATTTCGAATGCGCTCCGTTGGCGATCAGGATTTGGACTCTTCGGGGGCGCCCTTGCCTTGCCAAAAAATAGTCCATATTGACTACCGTGCCGGCATCCAAAAACGAGTTATCCATGGCCCTCGCCCCTCGTCTACGCCTCCTTGTTGCGCTTGGTTTTGGTCTTTTCTCTACGGTTTGTCACGCGCAATCCTTCGATTGCGGCAAGGCCCAGACAGCCATTGAAAGGGCGATTTGCGCGTCTCCTTCCCTGATCATTCAGGACAGCGCGCTGGCCAGCTCCTATAAACAGGCGGCAAACGCTCTCAGCGGCGACCCGGCAAAGCTTGCCGAATTGAAACAGCAGCAACGTCGCTGGCTTTCAGATCGAAACAAGTCATGCGTGGATTCCGATCAGAGCGGTCTCGCAAAATGCCTCATGACGATCTATCAGTCGCGGATTGCCGAGTTGAGCGGGCTAAGCACTCCGGCCGTCAGCCGAAACACGCCGAACCCTGACCAACCCGCCGCGCCATCAGCGTTGGCCAGTTCGGAAATGCGGGTTCCGGGCGGACAGTATCGTACAACATCGCAGCCCGCCGCAGCTCCGCAGTTATCTCCAACGCACGCATCCTCCGAGCCCCTATCCCAGCCGCATCTGGCGTTGGATCAACTACCCGCCGACCAGGATGGAAGCACGCTGATGACGGTCGATCAGCCGGGTCGGATCGCCATCAGCACCCACAGCGGTTCGGGCGTCGCATTGCAGCTCATCGACATGATGACAGGGCCGGGAGAACGAGTGGGCGCGCCCGGCGTCGGCGATGGGCGGATCGATACGCTGCTGGACAAGGGCACCTACAAGATACGCGTTTTCGGGGCGAAAGGCGCAACGGGCAGGGTCGAGCTCAAGGCACAGGCGTATCAGGAGCTTGAGCAACCCGATACCGTCCTGACCGCCGACGCCTCGGAAAATGCCGACCTCGGCGATCTCCAGCAAAGATCGTTCTGGATCGACGTCCCCGATTCCGGACGCGTCGACGTGGAGGCCGTCGGACGCTCGCTCCACGATTTGCGGCTGTGGCGCAGCGGCGCCAATATCGTTGCGCTTTCGCCGGTGATCTCGGTCTTCGAATTGAAGCCTGGCCTCCCGATGACACGAGCCGCGTTGGCCGGCACGGTCGAACCGGGCCGCTATCTCGTGACAGCCTATGGCGGCGAAAAGCTCGCTTGGGCAAATTCAGACACTGCCGAACCATTTCATATCCGCACCGGCATCACGACGTCCCTAGCAGCCGGGATCGCCGAAGGCGTCATCGGGCCCTTCGGATCGGTACGCTTCGAGGCGCCGGCCGATTTCGACCGCTTCCGTCTCGAGCTGCCGCAATCCGCGCCGGCAATGCTGCGAGCAGCACGGCTTACCGATTCAGCCCCCTCCTTCCGGAGCGCACCGATCGTCAAGGCAAGCCGCGAGCCGGTGGCGATGCTGGCATTGCCGGCGAATAACCAACCCGGCATCGTCGAAATATCAGGCTATGAAGGCCAGCAGTTCCAGGTTCGCGGGCTTCGTTTCAGCAATGAGGCTCAATTCGACGGTTCGGTGCCCAATCTCATCAGCCTCGATGTTGCGGGCGAAGGCGGAGACGAAATTCCGGCAACGTCCTTGCTCATCCGCCACGACGACACCAACAAGGCAACGATCCTTGCTTCCGACATGCCCCGTCTCGGTCCCGGCCAGGCGTGGAGACAGCGTTTCAATCTGCGCGGCCCGACATCGCTCCTGTTCGAGATGACGCAGGCGGGCCAGATCGCCATCCATGCTTCGGGCGTTACCCTGCACTCAGAGATCAGTCCGATTCTCTTCGGCAACGCTCCACGTATCGATGCCCGCCAGCCGGATCGCTATGATCTGGATGCGGGCTACTATCTGCTGCGCCTTTCACCGAAGCCCCCCAATACCGCCAATGCCAATGCAGGCGGCATCCTTGATCTTACTCTCGGCACTCCAGGGCTCGTTCCGCCGATCCAGCCCGCCGCTCCGGCACGCAGCACGATCTCCTTCGGCATCCAGGACGCTCAATCGGCGACCAGCCTGGAGATCATCACCAATGTAGCCCCTACCCTCTTGACCGGGCCGCGTGCCGTGGCGCTGCCTGCCGACCTTGAGGCCCGGCCGCTGACGCTTTGGCAGCCCGCAGGCGCATCGCCGCAAACCGGCCGGGATCAGCCGGCTCCCGTCAGCCCTGAGCCGGCGCAGCCCGGCTCGGACAAATCCGACGGCGGCGAAGCTGCTCTTTTGCGTCCGCCGTCGTCGGCGGATCTGCGCATTGACGTTCATGCGCCACAGGGCGGCGTCATCTCCGCCTTCGATATGCATAACGCACCCGTCGCCTTCGCTGTCAGCAACGAACATGCCGATGCCGCCGGGCGGACGCTTACTCTGCGCTTTCCCGCCGTTTCCACGTCCCGCGCGATAGGCGTCAGTTGGCGGCCTGATGCCACGGCTCCCCACAAGAGCGCGCGGCCGATCGCGGCATCGCCCTTGAACGCCGGCCAGAAGCAATTCCTTGATCTCGCGGAAAATGCTCACAAGTCCTATCAGCTCAACGTGAAGGAAGGCGGTCTTTATCGCATCGAAACTTTCGGGCGATTGCAGACTGCTCTCGATCTCGGCACGTCGATCGTGCCGTCTCTGGGAGAAGCCACCGATAACGGCGACGGTCATAACGCGCTGCTGCTGACCTATCTACGGGCGGGAACCTACCAGGTCGGTGTCTCCGCGAAAAACTCGTCTGGCCATCTCGGCATCGGCGCCATGCAAGCCTCACTTGCGCAGGCCGCCGCCCTCGTTCCCGACAGCAGCAGCCGCGGCACGCTTTCGACTGCAAGCGGCGCCATCGTGCCGATAGAGATTGCGAAGGCCGGTTCCTATCAGCTCGATCTCTATGCGCTTGACGGAGATCTCACCGCGCGCCTGGAGGATGCAGACGGCTGGCCGCTAACGGCTCCCGGCCCCCTTTCCACGCTCACCCAGGATTTTACGCCGGGGCACTATCGCCTCGTGATCCAGCCGCGTGAAGTCGACTCGCGTTTTGTCGCCCGGCTGACATCGCTCGTGGACCCGCCGCAATTGCAGGGCCACGGTCCGCATCCGCTGGCCTTCAATCAGGCGCAGAAATTCCAGTGGCGCGAGCCGCAGGGAAAGGCCGACGCTCGCGTTCCCGATAGCTGGACATTCGATCTCGTCGCGGACACCGATATCAGCATCGATCTGACTGAGGGGATGGTCGGCACGCTGGTCCGCGACGACAAGGATCAGGTGGCAAGATTTGCCACCAGCCCGCAATTCAGCAGCAGGTTGAAGGCCGGACATTACCGCATCGACGTCACGAGCCTCGCGCATGATGACCGGCTGGACTATGAGATCACCCTGAACGTGAAGGATCTGCAGCCCGGCGAAGCGCGCTTTGTCGATCTCCCTGCCGTGCTTTCCTTCAATGTGGAAAAGGACCGCGTCGTCAGCCTCAGCACCTTCGGCCGCAGCGAGATGAAAGGCGTCCTGAAGGACGCGAGCGGCGCGGTGATCGAACGCCTCTCAGGCCGCAGCGACGATTGGAATGTCGCGCTTTCCCGCAGTCTACCGGCCGGATCCTATACGCTTGGCCTTGAGCCGGCTGTCGCGCCCGCGACGACGAGCGATCAAACAGACGGCAGTTCGGACGACCAGTCGGCATCATCAAGCGATGGCGATCAGCAAGATGGCAGCGGCGATCAGGCCAGCGCCTCGAGTATCGAGGTCCAGTTCGCCCTACCGCAGGAGCTGCCGCAGCCGGCGCTTGCCGCAGGCGCAAATGCCGAAGTCATCGGCAGCTCCGTCTTCACATTCCCATTGCCCGCAGGCGAGAAGGATCAGCTCGCACTCGTCGCGGCGCAGTCCACGAGTGAACTGGTCATGTCCGTCGACACATTGGGAACCGACGGCATCTGGAAGCCGCAAGTTTTCGCCCATGGCCGCACGCCGTTTATCGCCTGGCCCAACTCTGCCGACGGGACACAGTGGCGCGCTTCGGTCTGGACGCTCGACGGCGGTTCGGCTCCGATCAAGATTGCCACGCGGGGCATCTCCCGCGACCTACGCACGCTCGGCGATGTCACCTTGGAACCGGCAACGATCGATGGCCTCGGACTGACGTTGAATGTCGCACTCGTGCATGTGCCATCCGCGGGACTGGTTGAGCTCGACGGCGCCACGGATCTGCAGGCTGGAGCAAGCGTCGGACATCCGCTTGCCGCAGCATCCGGACTGTTTGCCCCGCAATCGGATCGTCTGTGGCTGATTGCCGGCAAGGACGGGTCCGTGCGGGCGACCGCTGCCAAGCTCGATGGCGAGACCGCGCTGACACTTCCAGCGGGCGAACAGGCCATTGTCCCCGCCTCCGCGTCTTTGCCAGACAAGATCCGTCTGTGGCTGGCGGATTCCACCTTCGGGCAACCGGGTCTGGCCGCCGGGCGTGGCATGGGCGTCAGCCTCAACAGCGCCGTTGCCCTGGCGAACGGTCAGGACTTGCATGTCTGGAATGCCGGAAGCGACGAAAGCCTGCAAATGCGGCTGCAGCCGATCGACGCCACCGAGCTTGGCGCTGTTGCGCTCGACAGCACCTATGCCGCCACCATACCCGCGCTCAGCGCACAGCCGCTGACATTGCCGGCGGGCGTGAAGCGACTGTCGCTTGATCTGGCGCCCGGCATCGCCGTCGTCTCCGCCCCTTCGGATACCGAGCAATTCAATGTCTGGTCCGGCTCTGCGCCGCTTTCGCGCAATATCGCGACATCAGCCAAGGAAGTCTGGCTCGTCAACACAAAGACCGAAGCGACAGCCGCTCGCATTGGCTTGTCGCCGGGGCAGTTCATGACGCTTGGAGCCGATCAGATCCTGCGTCGGTTCTTCGGCACTGCCGGATCGGAAGCAATCGCCGTGGACGCAACGAAAGGAGACGTCTTGAATGTCTCCGGCGGCGCGGCAACTTTTGTTGGAAGCGATGGCAGGGTATTGCGCGGCCAAAAGCTTGCGATATCGGGCGCCGGCCAGCTGATCCTCGACCATGGAGCCGGACTGGTGGCCCTGTGGCTGGAGCGGGGTGGCAAGTCGCCCTGGCCCCGGCCCGAACCGAAGTCGATCACCTTGCCTCAGAACATGGCGCTTCAGGGTCAGGCTATGGCGTTCCGGCTCGATCCGTCCCAGCCGATCGTCCTCGACGTCAGCACCGACGCCCCGGTCATTGCCGATCTCGAACAGAACGGCCGCCACGATCTGCAGCTGTTCCCGATGGGAGCCGCCTTCCATCGCTATATCGCGCCTTCCGAGGCTATTCTGACGCTCTACTCGACCCACGAAGGGCCTTTGTCCGGCACGCTGGATATGACGGCGACACCAGTCATTCCTCTGACCGATGGCATCGGCTCTCCGACGGTGCTTGCGCCGGGAGCAACGGCCCTTTTCGGCTTCGAGGTCAAGAACAAGGGGAATATCGGCGTTGGCTTGCGTTCCGATCCGGATCTTGCCATCGGTCGGCTGCTCGATGCAAAGGGACAGGTTCTCGGCGAGAGCGTCAATCAACTGAAGCAGCTCGAGCCCGGGAACTACCTGCTGGAGGCACGCGCGCCAGCCGACGCGCCCGCACTCATCGTCAGGCCGGCAGTCGTCGGATTGTCACCGCCGCCGGCCGGTCCGCCACCCGAGGTCGTCAACGACTATCTACGGGACGCCGGTTTGAAGCCCTCGGGATCGAAGTGAAGCTCATGAAAAAGATCGCATTTCTCATTGCTCTGTCCGTGGCGTCTTCCGCTCTGATCGCAACAGCTCACGCCCAGCAACCCGCCGCATCGTTGAGCCTCGATGTTCTGCAACGGGCCGACGGCGTGAAAATCGTGCCGGAGAGATTCCTGCGGGCCTATGATCCCGTGACGATTTTCTTTCCGACTGATACGGGCCCAGTGGCGGGCGGCCCGGAAGATGCGCCGGAGCGCTTCGTTACGATGGAGCCGCAGGTCGCCGGCGCTTGGCAATGGCTCGGCCCACGCGCCTTGCAATTCCGGCCCGCCGACAAGTGGAAGCCGCTCGATCGGGTCAAGGTGAAGATGGCAGGAGCAGGCGATACGGCCGGCAGCCAAGCCGAATTGATACCCCTGTTGCCCCTGCCGGTATCCACCGTGCCTGCCGCCGATGCAGATCCGGTCAACGACCTCGATCAGATCACGCTGACATTTACCGAGCCGGTCGACGTTGCCGCGCTGAAGCGCCTGCTGTCGATCGAATTGCGGCCTTCACCCGGAATCGGCGATGAAGGCGGACTGACCCTGGGCGCGCAAGACTTCGATATCCAGCCGCTTGAGCGCAGCGCCCGCAGCGACCAGCAATCCTATGTGGTGAAGCTGCGTACAGCCGTGCCCGATGGCCGTGTTGCGCTTGTGCGATTGAAGCTTGCCGATACGCCCGACTTCGCCGACCAGATTTTTGAACTGCGCGTACGTACCGCCGTTCCCTTCACCCTCACGAGTTCCGACTGTGGGAGAGGCTTCGACACAAACACGATCGACGGCATCATGCGCTGCACGTCGGGCGCTGCAGGTGGCGCGGCGGTCGATGACAATGGCAATCCGTCCGACGACGCAAGCGGCGTCAATACCTCCCGGCCGAGCCAGGCCCGCGGTCTGATCTTCCGGTTTTCAAGCAACCCTGCCACGGACGCGCAATTCTCGGCCCGCGACGCCTTGCGCATCACTCCACCGGTTGACGATCTGACCGCGCAGGCCAGCAATGGGCGTCTTTACGTCCATGGTCGCTTCCTTACCGATAAGGTGTATGCGCTGAACGTTGCTCCCGGTGCCTTGAAAGACGACCGTGGCCGTCCGCTCGCCGCCGCATTCAGCCGGAAATTCGCCTTCTCGCCGGAGCCCGCATCTCTCGCCTGGGACGCCTCGCAGGGCATCGTCGAACGCTTCGGTCCGCAGCTCGTCCCCTTGCGCGGGCGCGGCTACGACCGGGCCGACATCAGAATCCATGCAATCGATCCGCTATCGCGGGATTTCTGGCCCTTCCCGCAAGCCGGGCTCGATACCAAGGATGACGACGCGCCGCCGCTTCCCGGTAAGGAGCCGCAGAAATGGGCTAATGTGGACGACATTTCGGCCGACGCGGTCGCGGCACGCGTAAAGGCCCTGGGGTCGCCCGCCATATCCCAACTTGTCGATCTGCCGATCCATAAAGGCGGCGTGGACACCAAATTCGGCCTCGACCTGAAGCCGCTCCTTGCCAAGATTTTGGGCATCGACCAGCCCGGCACCTATCTCGTCGGTCTGCGCGCCGTGGACGATCAGGCTCGCCACTGGCTCCGCATCCAGGTCACCGACCTTACCTTGAGCGTGGTGGAGGAACCGGACCGCGTCCGCTTTGCCGTCACCTCGCTTGCCGGCGGCAAGCCTGTCGACGCCGCCCAGATCAGGCTCGACGGGTTGCGGGACGGTAAATTCGTCACGCTTGCAACCGGCGTGACCGATGCTCAAGGTTTCTTTTCCTGGGATCTCAACAACCGCACCGAGGCCAGGATACGCCGCGTCATCGTGACAAAGGGACTGGATACGCTGGTGATCGATCCCGATCACGCCCCAGCCCAATATGCCCAGAATAACTGGACCAAACCCTCGACGTCATGGCTCGACTGGACCACCAATCCGGACGAGGATCGCGACGAGCAGGCCCGCACTCTGTGCCATGTCTTCACCGAGCGGCCGATTTATCGCCCGGAAGAGCCTGTGCATATCAAAGGCTATGTCCGCAGCTATCTCGGCGGCCATTTGAGCCTTGCCAAGGCTGCGGGTCAGCTCGTGATCACCGGCCCGGACAAGCAGGAATGGCGCATCCCGGTAAAGCTCGATGAATTTGGCGCCTTCTATCACAAATTCGATGCCACGACGCCGGCAACGGGCGACTATGAGGTCCATTTCGAGCCGAATGATCCGACGAAATCTGAGAACGACGATCAACCGGTGCAGAAATCCGACGACGGCGACGGAAACGGCGACAACTCGGCGAACGGCAACAATAGCGATGACGCCGGGGCGCAAGAGAACCAGGCAGATGACGCCCAGGCCGCCACGACCGACAATAGCAACGCAGCAGCGGACAGCGCCGACGCAAGCGACAAGACACTCCAATGCGGCAGCGTGTCCTTCAAGAAGGAAGCCTATCGTCTGCCGACATTCGAAGTCGTGCTCAACAATCCCCAAACCGTGCCGCTCGATGCCTCCTTTAATGTCGACCTGATCGCTCGCTACTTTGCCGGCGGATTGCTGGCGGACCGACCGATCCGCTGGCGCGCCGTACAATATCCCTATAATTGGACGCCTCCGGGTCATGACGGCTTTCTGTTTTCGACGGATTCCCGTTACTCCGGCAGCGATGAATTCAAATCGTCGCCGGCGCTCGAACAGGACGGCGCCACCGATGCCGGCGGCGCCTCGCGCATCAGCTTCGACACGACGATCGAGCCCACGGCACAGCCTCGCCGCTATATGATCGAGGCAACGGTGACCGGCGACGACGATCTGCAGGTCCGCAGCATCACCAATGTCTATGCGGTCCCGCCTTTCGTGCTTGGCCTGAAGGTGCCACGCTATGTGCCGGCACCCGGCACAATCGAGCCGCAGATACTGGCCGTCGACGGCAATGGCGCTCCGGTCGAGGGACTTGAGATGACCGCGCGCCTGATCCATCGCAACTGGACCTCGACCCTGCAGGCAAGCGACTTCAGCCAGGGCTCGGCGAAATATGTCACGCAGCAGATGGACGAGACGGTGCTGGAGCGCAAGATCACCAGCACTAAGGATATACAGACGCTTGCCCTCGAGGCGAAAGAGGCAGGCGTCTACATCGTCCAGGTCGAAGCGAGCGACCGCGTCGGCCGCCGACAGCAGGTGAGCGTCGATTTCTTCGTCGGCGGCTCGACGCCCGTGACATGGGCTCAGCCGCCCGCCCGCACCGCGGTCGTAACGACGGACAAGGACAGCTATATCCCCGGCGAGACCGCCAACCTCCTGATCCAGTCTCCCTTCCAGTCAGCGCGCGCTCTCGCCATTGTCGAAGAACCCGAAGGCAAGTTCCACTACGACTGGATCGATATCACAGACGGCTATGGCCATTATGCGCTGCCGGTTCGCAAGGAGCAGATGCCGGAGGTCCCGGTTCATTTCCTCATCATGCGGGGACGACTTGATAGCAGCACACCAGCGCCGAGCGCGCCCTTCGACCAGGGCAAGCCGGTCACGATCGCTGCGACCAAGACCGTGACGGTCAAGCCGGTAAAGAACACGGTCACCGTCACCATGGACTATCCCAAAAAGGCCCGTCCGGGCGACGAGGTGGAAGTCACCCTGCATCTGGCGGATGATCTCGGTCGGCCGATCGCCGGCGACGCCACCTTCTGGATGATCGATCAGGCCGTGCTTTCGCTTGCCACCGAGCAACCGTTGGACCCCTTGCCGAATTTCATCGTCAAGCGCAGATCGACGATGGCGCTGCGCGACACCCGCAACATGGCCTTCGGCATTATTCCCCTCGATGAGGTGCCCGGCGGCGACGAGCGGGAGGATTGGGGCACCGACAATAATATTTCCGTCCGCAAGAACTTCACGCCAGTACCGATCTATCTTCCCGACGTGAAGATCGGGCCGGACGGCACCGCCAAGATCAAGGTGAAGCTTCCGGACTCGCTGACCGTGTTCAAGCTGCGCGCAAAGGCAGTCAGCGGTCCGGATCGCTTCGGCTACGGCACCGGGGAGATGCTGATCCGCCAGGAAATCGTGGCGCAAGCCGCCCTGCCCCGCTTCCTGCGCGCAGGCGACCGGTTTGAGGCGGGCATGATCGCCCGCGTCGTCGAAGGCGGTGGCGGCCAGGGCGCTGCGACCATTGCTTCCGATGGCTTGTCCCTTGCTGATAACAAGGATGTTTCCTTCACCTGGGAACAGAACAAGCCGGCTCACATTGGCGTGCTCGCTACGGTACCGGAGCAGAAGCCCGGCAAGGACGATGTGCGCCTGCGGTTTGGCGTCGAACGCCTCGCCGATCATTCCCGAGACGCCGTGGAAATAACGCTGCCGGTGAAGGCTGACAGCATCCCGATCAGACATTACGAGATTGTCGAAATACCCGCCGGCGGCGAAAAAGTGCTGGCGGCGCCACAGGAAGCCACACGTCCAGGATCGTTCCAGCGTGCCATGACGCTTGCCTCCGATCCGGCCTTGATAAAACTGGTAGCCGGGCTGAACAGCTTGGTCGAGTCGCCATATGGCTCGACGGAGCAACGAATGTCGCTCGCCTCCTCCGGCCTTGCCTTCAAGAGCTTTTCTCCGCTCCTTGCTGCCGCCAAGCTCGACAAGCGCATTGACGGCGACGTGCATAACACCGTGCTGGCAATCAGCCAGGCGGTTGATCCGGATGGGCTTGTCGGCTTCTGGCCTCACAGCAAGGGCAATGTCTCGCTGACGGCATGGGCCTATTCCTTCCTGATCGCCGCAGACAAGGCAGGAGAGCCGACTGACAAGGCCTTGACGGAACGCCTTGCCAATGTGCTCAAGCTCTCTTTACGGTCGGACTATCCGCATCTGCTGACAGGCAATGAAATCCGTGAACGGGTGGAAGCCCTGACAGCTCTGGCCGATGGCGGCAAGCTCGATCCGGCCTATGCGGCCGAATTCTCCCGCTCGGCAGCACAGATGCCGAATGTCAGCGTCGCGCGCATGACGGCGGCGGTGGCGGCCGTACCAAACGCGGACCAGCGGCTGGTCGGCAACCTTGCCGAGGCGATGTGGTCGCGCGTCCGCATCCTCTCGCGCAATGGCCAACTGGTCTATAACGGTCAATCGCAGGATGAGGGCAACCCCATCATCCTGCCCTCGGAAACCCGTAGCCTTGCCGAAATGGTGCGCGCGGCAGCTTTGACCTCCGAGGGAGATCCGCGCTACCCCGCCCTGAGGAATGCCTTGCTGCAATTAGGCGAAGGCGACGGCTGGGGCTCGACGAACGCCACCGCGGCGGCGATCCGCGCACTGGCAACGGCATGGCAGCGGCCAACCACGCCTTTGCCGCTGACGGTGACGCAGAACGGCAACGCACAAACCCTTACACTCGACGCGAACGCGCCCGTGTTGCGGCAGGTCATTTCAGACCCAGGCGCCGTTACGCTCCACAACAACGGCGCAGCACCCGTGCTTGCCTTGGTCGAAACCAGCTATCTATCCGCCGAGCCCGGTTACAAGGCACAGGCAAGAAGCGAAGATTTCGCCCTTACCCGCACGCTCTACCGCGTTCCCGCCGGCAACGCGCCTTTGGAAAAACTCACCCCCGATGCCAACGGCACCATCGCCTTGAAGGTCGGGGACGTGCTGGAGGAAAGAGTTGATCTGGTCGTGCCCGAAGACCGCACGCATGCTGCGCTGACGCTGCCGCTTGCAGCGGGGCTCGATCCTCTCAACCCGAACATCGCCACCGCGCCCGCGGAGGCAACGCCTGCAATAGCTCCCACCTTGACGCCGGACTGGACGTCCTATGGCGACGACCAGGTCTTCTGTGCCTATGACACTCTGCCGAAGGGAAATTACACTTTCGCCTATCGCATGCGCGCCCTGATCCCCGGCACGTACACGCAACCGCAAGCGCTGGCGGAGACCATGTACCAGAAGGGCGTCGAGGGAACGAGTGCCGCAACACAGATCGTGGTGGCGAAATAGCGATACCGAATGACAAAGGATACTGGCTGAAGGAACCGCTGGCCGGGTAATGACACTCTTGAAGACCCGTCGATCGAAATTCGTTGTCCTTAGCCTGCTGGTTGCCGCGGCCGGTGCGGCTGTTTACGCCTATTCCATCGCCCAGCGAGCAGAGCTCATCGCACCCGCGCCAACGCCCATTCTCTATGATCGCAACGGCGCGTTCCTGGCACAGATCGGCCACAGCGACGACGGGCGTATCGACTACGGCTATTGGCCGGTGGAGGAGTTGCCAGATCGCGTCGTCAAGGCAACGCTCGCTCTTGAAGACAGGCGATTCTTCGAGCATGCCGGCGTCGATCCCTATGCGATCGGCAGAGCGGCCTGGCAAAATCTGAGCTCGGTCCGGCGCCGGTCCGGCGCTTCCACCATTGCCATGCAGGTTGCACGCATGCAGCGGCCGGAATCGCGCAGTTTCCTCCACAAGGTACTGGAGGCCGGCACGGGTGTCGCCCTGACGCTCCGGTATGGCCGCAGCGCCGTGCTGGCACAATATCTGCGTTTGGCTCCCTATGGAAATGGCAGCCATGGTATCGCCCACGCGGCACGGTTTTATTTCGACAAACCGGTCGCGGACCTCTCCTGGGCGGAGATCGCGCTGCTATCGGCCATCCCGCAATCGCCGACCCGAATGAACCCGCTTCGGCCCGACGGGTTGCGCCGGGCAATCCAGCGCGGCCATCAGATGCTGGACGTGCTGCAGAGACAGAACGTCATCGGGGCTGACGAAGCCGAGATCGCGCATCGTCAGCTGGATGACGTGCAGATGCCCGACCTGCCGCGCCGCCCGGATGCGCTGCATGTGATCCTGCGCTATCACGATCTCATCGAGAACGGCCAGATAGCCGCAGCTTCCCCGAAGACGCCGCTGATCCACACGACCATCGATCTCGCCCTGCAAGCCGACGTCACGGCGCTGTCACGGCAATATCTTGGCGCCTGGCGCTCCGCCGGCGCGCAGCAGGTCGCCGCCATGGTGGTATCGCGCCAGACGGGCGAGGTGCTGGCCCAGGTCGGATCGAGCAATTATTACAGCAGCCATGCCGGTGCCTTCGACTACACGCGTGTACAGCGATCTCCCGGTTCGACCCTGAAGCCCTTTGTCTACGCGCTCGGCTTCGAACACGGCGTGCTGAAGCCGACCGACATGCTGCTGGACGTGCCGGAAGGTGCCTCGGGCATCGGCGATGCCGACCGCGAATTTCTGGGTCCCATGCTGCCGCGCCAGGCGCTGGCCAACTCTCGCAATGTACCCGCCACCAATCTGCTGCGCAGCATCGGCCTTGAGACGACCTTCCGCTTTCTGCGCGATCTCGGCCTTCATGATCTGGAAATACCGGCCGATCATTTCGGACTGTCCATGGCGATCGGCTCACTGCCGACCCGCCTCGACAGCCTGATGCGCGCCTATGGCGCTCTTGCCAATGACGGGCAATTGCAGGATCTTCGCTGGGCGCTCGAACAACCGCAACACCTGCCCGTGCGGGCGATCTCGCTGGACACGGCCCGGCTGATTACCTCGTTCCTGTCGGACCCGCAGGCCCGGCTCCCGAGCTTCCATCGCTACGGTTCGCTGGAATATCCGTTTCCGGTCGCTGTCAAGACCGGCACCTCGCAGGGCTACCGCGATGCATGGGCGATTGCCTATTCGCAAAAGGTGATCGTTGGCGTCTGGGTCGGGCGTGGCGACAACGGCACCATGAACCGGATGACGGGCGCCGGCAGTGCCGCTCATCTCGTTCATGCGATCATCGACCGTGTTCACGGTAACAAACCCGGAGACCTCTCCGATGCCCGCTTCCCAACGCCTCCGGACCGCAAGCCCGTGGACGTTTGTCTCGTCAATGGCCAGGCCAACGACAAGACATGCAGCCAGACACTGGTGGAATGGTTGAAACCCAGCGAAATGCCGCAAATGCCAGCAGCACTCCCGCATTGGGATGGCAGTATCGGGACGGCAACCGCCGGGGTTGGCACATTGGTAGCAGCGAGCACAACGCTTCCTGACCGCGACGGCTCCAGCCCGCAAATTCATCTCGTCATTTCGACGCCGGCTCGCAACAGTCAGATCTGGCGCAACCCGGAGCAGCCGGCCGCATACAATCGCCTTGCCTTGAAAGCCGACGTGAGGCCGCATGTCCCACAGATCGTCTGGTACGTTGACGGTCAGCCCTTCGCGGTCACCGACCCCGACAAGCCCGTCTTTTGGCCGATAGAGAGCGGTGTGCATCGCTTTCAAATCCGCTTGCCCTACCGGGATGAAACCTCTGCGGTCGTTCCCGTCTACGTACAGTGAAGATGCCCAACTGCTTTGGAAGGAAGGGCCGTCGTCGCGGGACGCCGCGCCAAGGCGCCAGCACATTCGACAACCATACCCAGGCGGCTATCTAATCAGATATACGGCTAGTGATCGCAATTGCTTCACCCCGTGCACAAATCCTGACATATATAGGCAGAGGCTACCTGCCATCCTGGATATATCGTCATGAACGGACAAACACAGCAAAGAAACAAGTTGCGTGCGCCTGCCGGCTCAGTCACCGGACTTTGCTCGGCATCCGCCACCATGTTCGCAGTCGGGATGGCCTTTATGGGCTACTGGGGAGTGTATGAACAAGGGCGCTGGCAGATATCCGATTATTTCGTGGTGACTTTGGCCATCATCGGATTCGCAGCACTTGGTTCTGTACCCTGGATTGTCACAACACCCGTTGCCGACGAGGATGCAGAGAAGGTGGTCGATGCCAGACGAGCGCTGGCGCTCGGAATAGCCCTGATCTGGCTGTCCGTTTGCGTCGCCGTACTTGCCTGAGGCATTCTGGCCGACGCAACAAAATGCCTCGTTGCGGCTGGCCCCTGGATCTAGCACCCCATAGCTCACCGAGGGTCTTCCGTCATCGATATTGATGTCGCAGGCAACGAACAGCTTCTGGTGGAGAGGCGCGAAGATTTTACTCTCCCGTTCCGTTGCGATAAATGACATAATCAACAGCCAGGCGCAGGTGGAGCATTCCAAATGCAACGCGAAATGGTATGGACGCTGGCTCTCTTTGTTCTTCTTGTATTCAGCGCAGCCGCCGGTTCGGTACTGCGCGCCAAATTGCCTGCCCCGCATCGCAGCGGTGAGACAATGGACTTTCTTCGGGTTGTAACGGCACTGCTCGTGACCTTTGCCGCACTCGTCATGAGCCTGATTTTGGCATCCGAGCTGAATGCATTCACGACGGCATCTCACGACCGCAATCGCTATGCCGCCGGTCTGGCCGAAATGGACCGTTGTCTGAGGAACTATGGCGCCGCATTGGATGACGAGAGGCAACTTTTGCGCAGCTACACAACCGCCGTCATTGCCAGCACATGGCCTGGGGAACCGCTTCCCCCCGGTGTGACCCATCCGGACGTCTCAAAACTACCTCTGACCGGCGAAGCGGCGTCTCTCGGAAGCATTCTCAACGCCATGGGGCTTGGGATTGCCCATGAACAACCGAGTGATCCCGCGCATCAGCTGCTTGTTGCGCGCTGCAACCAGCTGTTCGGCAATCTCCTGACCGCACGATGGACCGTCATAGAAGATGCGCATGGCTCACTTTCAGCACCATTTCTCGGCGTTCTGATCTTCTGGCTCATGCTGGTATTTCTAAGCTTCGGTCTTCAAGCTCCCAGAAATGCGCTCACAGGCTCCATTGTCGTAGTCGCCATCGTCTCGGTGGCAAGCGTCCTGTTCGTCATCCTGGACCTCGATCTTCCCTATGGCGGTCTCTTCAGTATTTCCAGCGAATCCATGCGGCATGCGCTCGCAGATATGCTGGCTCAATAATCACCGGCTCGTTGAGGATCACGATGGATCAGCCCTCGATCGGTCCAGACTCGCAAACATCCCTTCGAACGTTTAGGATTTTTCCGCAGAGACAGTTTCGTCGGCGTCCCTCGCGGCGAGTTTTTCTGCCAGCAGGGTGAGCATTACATGTTGGTTACACAGCTGGTCTTCATCCACTGTCAGCTCCCGGCGTTCGTCGGCGACATGCAAGATGCGGCGTTGCGCCCCCATATTGGATTCGTTGACGAAGCGGATTGAACTGATTGCCGTGATCGCAACATCGCCTTCGCGCAGGCTCAAAGTTTTCTGGCCCAAGGATGCGCCCGGGCCAAACCCGACCTTTTCACCCCTTTCCAATGCGTCGCACGCCTTGCGATGGAGATGCGGCAGGGTTTTCGCCTCCAATATCCGCTCCCAGATTTCGCAACCTAGCCAGACATCCCAGCGTAGCAGGAGCTGCTTGCCGTTCACCATTCGAATTTGCGTTGCCGCCTTGCTGACATATGAGCCGATACTGATCATCTCGGCGTAGGGATAGATCTTTCCGCCGTGGATCATGGCCTGCTCATCAAGGCTCAGTTTTCTTGGGCTGAGTGCATAATAGGCAAGGGTTGGCAACTGGCCGATCATCATGAGCGGCATCAGACCGCCGAAAATCAGGAGACTGGGCGGGAGCGTGGTAAAGCCAACCCGACCGCCATAGATACCGATCGCAACGGCCATGATAGCGCCTGTCAGGCATATAAGCAGAGAGCGAAGAGGTAATCGCCGCTCCACCTGGAACGGCAAATATTGCCCTTCATCCATGGCGCTGCGATTGCTGCGCTGCCGCCGCGTAGAGGCTGCACAGCCGCAGATATTCGTCGCGTTTGATGCGAAAATGCGTGGCGACAACCGTGTGACCCTTCGCGGGATCACCGCCCCGCAGGGAGATGATGCTGTTTGTCTTGATCACGCGATATGTATCGATCCACTCATTTTCGACCACGGTCGGCCATGCCATCAGTTTGTCGAATCTCCGCGTACGCAGATGCAATCCGGCCTTTGATAACACGATGATCGGCTGTCTGACGTATCGAAGCTGCAAAAGCAGAATTGCCGCGGCGGCCAGAAAAAGAATTGCAAAACCAATTCCCCAACTGGTCTTGTGCGTGAAAATCAGCAAGGCGCACAGCCCGCTGCCGGCTGCAATATAGACAATCAACCGGGCAACAATTTTCGGAACGGACGCGAAGATTTCATAGGGCCGCTCCAGCTGGCGCAGCATATCTTCATTCAGGTAGACCGGCATGTCCGAGGTCAGTGTTCCGGATGACGTTGTTATGGAGACCAAAATCCGTTCCTCATATTCAAGGGGTCCAGCTTGAAAGGCCGATGTGGCCAGCGCAATCGCAAGATGTCTCGCGCGCTATGGATATAATCGGATATGCACTTATGTCGATCCCGATCGACGAAAAGTTCATGGCCAAACCGCGGATATTGCAATGACGGACCACAAGCGCCGGCTCCTATCGGCGAATTGACCTAGCCATCAAGCACCGGCCGCAGCTGACCGGCTATGGTCTGAAGCTCCTCTGGCGGATTTCGGCCGATCACCATGAAGGAATGATCGGTGCTTGCCCAAAAGACGACATTCATCCCGAGCCGCCGTTCATTCCGAAAATCAGATTTTCCGGTGCTGCTATGAGTGACGCAAAGTGCCAGGGGACCATATTTCGGGTCGAGATAAGCGATCTGCGCCAGCGGTTTGCCGTCGAAGGTCAGCAACTGAGCACGTTTGAAGGGAATGCCCGGGATCATCAGGCCCTGTGTCGTCAACGGCAACTGCATGACGCTGGCCACTCTGGCAATCTGATCGGCTCTTACTGCGGGATCATCGCTCAAATTGTTCAGCGTGTCGGTAGAGTAAAGCTGCATATAATCGGCAACAACAGCTCTCCAATTCCTGGACGAAGCAGCCTCATCCGGAGAAAGGAGCCGCACCAGGCCTCCGCCCACTATCGCGCCGGCAATCAAGCAAGCGGCAGCCATGAAGCCGCGCCGGTTCGGTGAAGCAGCACTCTGGCCGACCTGGTCTAAAGCGGGAAGCTTCGCCTTCATCCGCTCGACGGGCGCATCATCCAGCAGAACCGAGAATGCGGCATCCATCGAAACGGCATTGGCTGCCAAAAATTCAAATCGCTTACTAAACGCGGCATCCCGGTTCAGACGATCCTCCACGGCCAGCTTTGCTGCAGCATCCAGTTCGTTATCGAGATAGGCGATGATCAATTCGTCGGCGGACATCGAGGTCGCATCGAGATGTGTGGACATCAATCTCTCCTTTCCCGAAGCGGCGACTCTTTCACCGCGGCGATGATATCGGCGAGCCTCGCACGTGCATTTGCGAGCCGGCTCATGACCGTCCCGATCGGAATATCGAGAACTTCGGCGATTTCCTTGTAGGAAAGACCTTCGACATAGGCCAGAAACACCGCGTTCCGCTGTGCTTCGGGAAGTCCGTCGACGAGTTTGAGGACTTGATTGGCCATCAGGCGCGTTTCGCTTTCATATTCACCATCGACGATGAGCGCGCAATCGGCATCGACGATACCGCCCCCTAAACGAATGCGCCTGGACCGCACCTCGTCGATCCAGATCGAATGCAATATCGAAAACAACCACCGATCCAGCCGCGTGCCGGGCGTATATTGCGCCGCCCGTTCAATCGCCCGCAGACAGGTGGCCTGTACCAGATCCTCCGCCACATCCCGTTGCCGTGACAGCACATATCCGTAGCGCCATAGCCTCTTCAGATGGTCGACGAGACCGCTCTGCACCTCCTGCTGAGCTGCGTGAAGTTTGCGATCAGCTATCAAGACGCGCCATCCTCATGCTGTTGAACGCTGTCGGCGGTCGAGGACGGCAGGCGACCGCTCGGGATCGCCTGCCGTCCTCATGGATTCGATCATATCGTCAATTTGCCTTCACGCGCTACGACGTAACGCTCGCCGATCTTCGGCCAGTTGATGACCGTCCACCATGTCGAAAGATAGTCCGGACGGCGATTTTGGTAGCGAAGATAATAGGAATGTTCCCAGACGTCATTGCCGAACAGAACACGCTTGCCTTCCATCAGCGGCGTATCCTGATTGGGCCGGGTCTCAAGAGCGAGCTTGCCCTCCGGCGTGACGGTCACGAAGACCCAGCCCGAACCGAATACCTTGCCTCCCGCAGCATTGAAGGCGGTCTTCAACTGGTCAAGCCCGCCGAAATCGCGCTGAATGGCGGCAGCAACTTCATCGCCCGGTGCGGCACCCGTTCCGCCCATGATCTCCCAGAACATGCTGTGATTGACGTGGCCGCCGAGATTGTTGCGCACGGTCGTGCGAAGATTGTCGGGGACCTGATCGAGATTGGCCAGCAGGCGCTCCATAGGATGATCGGCAATTTGCGGCGCCTCTTTCGCCGCCGCATTCAGATTTGCGACATAGGCGGCATGATGCTTGTCATGATGCAGATGCATCGTTTCGGTGTCGATCGCGGCCTGAAGCGCATCATAACCGTAGGGCAGTGGCGGCAATTTGAACGGCCCGTCGCTACCGGCCGCAACGGCAGTCTGTTGCTGCGCGGTCGAGATGCGGGTTGTCGCGATGGTTGCAACTACGCCGGCAGCTGCTGCGATCATATGTCTACGTGTGAGATTGAACATCGTCGTTTCCTTTCCTGGGGGCTGCTTTTGGCTCAAGGATTCCCGTTCCGCAGTTGAGGCTGCGGTCGGGCCTTCATGAAGCTTCGAGTGCAGGAAACGAGAAGGCTATCTGGCTTCGGCCACCCCGTTTCCACTTTCAAGACCTTAGGTTTAGTGCGCCAGGAAAACATAGTCGGCACTATAGGGCTCCAGGTGCAGATCGCCCGCCTTGTCGCATACTCCGCTGAAGGCGCCGCCTCTCGTATTCAGCCGCTGGATGGTATCCACCTTGGAGAGATCACCCTTGCCCTCGTGCTTGACGACATCGAGTCGCAGGAGGGGAATATCCTTGGCGGATGCGCCCGGAGCCTGCGCGGCGACCTTGCCCATGATCTCGGATCGGTCGGTGAATTCCCAGCTTGGTCCTGCAAAGTGTCGGCCGACGGTCTTGCCCTCAGACATCAGCGTCGCCAGCGGTTCGCGGAACTGCCATGTGATCTTGCCCGCCGTGTCCGCCTTGCATTCATAGATCTGCAAGCCTTCCGCATGAACCTGCCGGACGATCTTCGCGCCCTTGGCTGCGATTGCGTCGGGAACTGGCGCTTCCGCCGCCTTGACCGCTGCCGCCAGCGTCAAAAGCGCGATGGAGCCGATGACGAGATAGAGCGCCAAGGGCATGAGCCGGTTTTTCATGGCTGCACGCCGAATGAGCCTCGCCTGCGCGGCAGTGATCGCGGAAACATCCTGTCGTCGATATCGCACCATCGTCACATCTTCCCTTCTGCTCAGCGAACGGTTTCGCTTCGTTTCAGGCTGTGAACGGTGCAATCGGGTTTTTATTCACCCGGATGGAAAAAATCGTCTTCGTCTCTCGAAACCAGGATGCGCGCGTGGCCGGTAGGCCCCGCGATCTTCGTGACTATGGCGCCTGTCGCGACTTCATCGTCATCCACTCCGGCCAAGCGCCTGCATTCCCCAATGCAACAGCGTCGATAACGGATTGTTGAAGTTTACCCATCGCCGATACCGGCGTAGCATCCCCCAAGCAGTTCCGTCGATATGTCGATTTCACCGTCAGGTAGGGATGGAGACATGCTCACACTCAACATCAATGAGCAATTACGGGAAGTCGATGTCCCGGAGGACATGCCGCTTCTATGGGTGCTGCGCGACCACCTCGATCTGGTCGGCACCAAATATGGCTGCGGCGTCGCCCAGTGCGGCGCCTGCACCGTGCATGTCGGCGGCAAGCCGGTGCGCTCCTGCCAGCTGGCCGTCGGCGATGTCGGCACGCGCGCCGTCGTCACCATCGAAGGAATTGGCAAGACGCCTAACGGCCGCAAGGTTCAGCAGGCCTGGATGGAAGCCTCGGTGCCGCAATGCGGCTATTGCCAGGCCGGGCAGATCATGTCGGCGACAGCACTGCTGGATAACACCCCCCAACCCGACGATTCCGATATCGACGCGGCCATGGCAGGCAATCTCTGTCGTTGCGGGACCTATATCCGCATCCGCCGCGCGATCAAGAACGCCGCCGCCAAGCCGGCCTGACCATGAGGAAAATCGTCGGCATCGTCATTGCGATCATCGTCCTCATCGCACTTGGTTTTGCGGAATGGCTGATTCTCGGCCGCAATCCGACGTCCTTTGCCGGTGGCCCAACCGTGTCGCTGGAAAATTACCAAGACGCTCAAATTACCGGCGTTCCGGCGCAGCTTGCCGATGCGGATGTGGTGAAGCGCGGCGAATATCTCGTTCATGCCGCAGACTGTCAGGCCTGTCACACCGCGCCGGGCGGTGCGCCCTTTGCGGGCGGCTTTGCTTTCAATCTGCCGTTCGGAACCATCTATTCCACCAACATCACGCCGGATCGGGAAACGGGTATCGGCAATTATACGGACGCCCAGTTCCTGGCGGCCGTGCACAAGGGTATTCGCGCCGATGGTGAGAAACTTTATCCCGCCATGCCGTATACCTCCTACACCTATATGACCGACGCCGACGTGCTGGCGATCAAGGCTTACCTCTTTACTTTGGCGCCCGCTCACGCTCCGGCAAAGCTTGACGGGCTTTCATGGCCTTACAATCAGCGCGGCCTGCTGTCGCTCTGGAATGTCGCGTTCAACGCGGATGAGCGCTTCCGCCCGAACACAAGCCAGAGCCAGCAATGGAACCGCGGCGCCTATCTTGCCGAGGCGCTGGGCCATTGCGGCGAGTGTCACACACCACGCAACCCTGCCTTTGCGCTGGACAATCACCGCAAATTTGCGGGCGCGATCACCGCTGGCTGGCGCGCCTACAATATCACCAGCGATAGCGATTCCGGCATCGGCGATTGGAGCGACGAGGATATCTATCTCTATCTCTCGACCGGACATGCCAACGGCCATGGCGGTGCGGCCGGCCCGATGGGCGAAGCAGCCGACGACAGCCTCAGCTATCTGGTGCCGGACGACGTGCATGCCCTGGTGACCTATCTGCGCAGCATACCCGCACATCAGAGCGACCTGCCGCGCACCGTCACCACCGCTGCGCCGGCATCGTACAGGGAGGGCGTGACGGCGGAACTCGACCCGCGCGGCGAGAAGATCTTCGCCGGCGCCTGTGCCAGCTGTCACGACTGGACCGGTGTGAGCCCGGTTACCGGCTACGCGACCTTGACCGGCGTGCGCGCAGTCAATGATCCAAGCGCCACCAATGTGGCGCAAACGGTCATCAACGGCGTCAACCGCACGACCGCCGAGGGCAGGATCTTCATGCCGGCCTTCGGCCAAGGCTATTCCGACGATGACATAGCCGCCGTTGCCAATTATGTGACGGCTCGATTTGGAGCCAAAGGCGCGCATTTGACAGGCAAGGATGTGGCCAACCTGCGAAAGCAGGCGCCCCAGCAATCCACTTCCGCGGAGGCACACAATGGCTGATACCAGGTCAAATTTTGCCGAATCCGATGCTTATCTCTCGACGCTGATACAAGAGCTCCATTCGGCACATGCAACCAATACCGCAATGGCTATGGGCCGGCGCGGCTTTTTCAAACTGGCAGGGGGGAGTGCCGCGGGATTGATACTCGGCTTCTACCTTGGCGGCGAAGCCTTTGCGGCGGAGGCGACGGACGGCAGGGATCAGCCGATGAACGCGTTCATCCGCATCGCGCCGGACAACACGATCACCATCTACTCCAAGTGTCCGGAGATCGGCCAGGGCATCAAGACCTCCTTTGGCGTGATCATTGCCGAAGAGCTCGACGCAGACTGGAACCATGTCGTGATGGAGCAGGCCGACATCAATCCCAAGGTCTATGGCAGCCAGGGGGCGGGAGGTTCGACTTCCATTCCACACGCCTGGACCCAGCTGCGCCAAGCTGGTGCCAGCGCCAAGGCAATGCTGGTCGCCGCCGCCGCCAAACAATGGGGAGTGGATGCCTCGCAGATTACTGCCCGGGACTCGGCCTTGACCCACGCAGCCAGCGGCAGGTCCGCAAGCTATGGCGCGATGGCTGTAGCCGCAGCAGGAGTGCCGGTTCCCGATCCCCAGAGCCTGACGCTGAAGGCACGCTCCGAATATCGCCTGATCGGCAAGCGCTATCGCGGTGTCGACGATCCCAAGGTCGTCACGGGTGAGCCTCTGTTCGGCATCGATGTGCGACGGCCCGGTATGGTCTATGCCAACTATACCAAATGTCCGGCGGCTGGCGGCAAAGTCAGGTCGTTCAATGTGGATGAGATCAAGGCTCTGCGCGGGGTGCTCGACGCCTTTGCCATAGAAGGGACCGGCATATCGGTCGAAGTCATGCCGGGCGTCGCCATCATCGCCACCGATACCTGGAGCGCTTTCCAAGCAAAGAACAATCTGAAGGTGGATTGGGATCTGAGCGAGGCGTCGACGGATTCCTCATCAAGCTTTTCGGTCGAGGCCAGGAAGCGGGCTGCCAGTTTCCCGAAAAGGCTCGACGACGATGTCGGCGATGTGGACAGATCCTTTGCCAATGCCGCCAAGACCATTGAAGCCTATTACGAGTACCCCTTCGCGGCGCATGTGCCACTGGAGCCGATGAACACCACGGCACACTGGCATGACGGAACGATGGAAATGTGGGTGCCGACCCAGCAGCCCGATCGCGGCCTGCCGGTGATTGCCAAGGTCGCCGGTATCCCGGAGGAAAGGATCGTGATGCACCAGACCCGCGTCGGTGGCGGATTCGGCCGGCGATTGGTGAATGACTATGCCTGCGAGGCTGCAGCCATCGCCCGCAGGGTCAACGCACCGGTCAAGCTGCAATGGACCCGGGAAGACGACTTCGGCCATGATTTCTATCGCCCCGCTGGCTATCATCAGTTCAAGGGTGCTATTGACCGAGATGGCAGGCTCGATGCCTGGCAGGAGCATTTCATCACCTTCACGGCCGACGGCAAGAAGGAAGCCGCCGGCGCCAACCTCACCGACAATCTCAAATACTCCATCAAGGCGCCCAATCTGCGTCGTGCCAAAACCATGCTCCCGCTGAAGATCCCAACCGGCGCCTGGCGTGCGCCCGGGGACAATGCGCAGGTCTTCGCCGCTCAGAGCTTCATGCACGAACTGTCACTAGCCTCGGGGCACGACCACGTCGACTTCCTGATCGCCGCAGTCAACCGCGACGTGCCGGAGCTTGCGCCGAAGGATAAGAGCGTCAACTTCAGTCCCAAGCGGGCGACCGACGTGATCAGAATGTGCGCCGACAAGGCGGGCTGGGGCAAGGCGCTGCCGAGCGGCAGCGGTCTTGGTCTGGCCTGGTGCTATTCCCATGCCGGCCACGTCGCGCAGGCCGTCGAGCTTAGTGTCGACGCCCAAAAGCAGATCAGGATCGACCGCATCGTCGTGGTGCTGGATGTCGGGCCGATCATCGATATGGCCGGCTCCGAAGCGCAGGCACAGGGAGCATCGACCGACGCTCTTTCCACTGCCATGGGTCTCAAGATCACGATCGAAAACGGCCAAATCCAGGAGCAGAACTACAATGCCTATCCCATATTGCGCCTGCCCTTCGCGCCCATGACGATCGATGCGTATTTCATCCAGTCGGACAATCCGCCGACTGGCATGGGCGAGCCCGCATTCCCCGCGCTCGCCCCGGCTCTCGGCAACGCCATATTCGCGGCAACAGGGGAGCGGGTACGCCGGCTGCCGTTGCGTGATCTGGGCTATTCGCTGACGACCTGACACATCGCCCTCTCTTACCTGCACCACATAGCCCGATATCGGATCTGGAAAAGACGCGTGCGTCGTAAGCGTTCAGACACCGACAACCCCGCATCTGCCGGTCGCTTATGCGCCCTTGCCAACCTCGGCCGGTACAGGCAACAAGGCGACCGCCGCTTCCGCAGTCAGCACACGAAAGGTGAAGCTTTCCTGGAAATAGAGTTCGACTGTTTTCGCCGAATGGCTGAGATAGCCGATCGAAATGTCTTGGCCGAGCTCGAGCTCGAAGTCCCCGCCTCTGGTCGTCAGCACGAATCCGCCTTTGATCGCAGGCGCCCAAATGATTCCGCCATCGACGATCTTCTCGATATGATGGAATACGGGATAGCCTTCGTCACTCCCACCGCTTGCCGCGGTATATGCTTCTCCGCCAAGGACCAGAGCATAAGGACCCTGGACTCCTGCAAGACGCAACTGACTGACAGCCTTCGCCACAAGGTCGGGGTAATTTTTCAGGCTCGAAGGAAGGGTCAGCGCCGGGTTGCTGCTGGCCTCGCGAATTCCCTGGATGCCCGCCGCAGCGAACCCCTCGAAGACGGCCCGATCCTCGCTGAAGGCAAGCTTGCGCGCAGCTTCCTTGACTGGCGACCAGTCAGAATCCTCCGATCCACGCTCGACATCGTCGATCGCCGACCGCGAGAGTTCGAAGGGAACGCGAAGCTCAACGACCGCCCTCACCTCACGTAAAGAGGCCTGGACGCCCTCGCCCGGGCTCGCAACCGTCTTCAAGTGACCCGTGCCGGTGGCGGAGAATTCGGAGCCCTTCGGCCCGTCGACATCGACCACATGACGCGCGGCCAGATGGCGCTTCAGCGTTCTCTTCGCCTCTTCCTCGATCTGTTCCCAGGCCTTGTGCGAGATAGGCGCGAGTTCCCTGTGAAGATTGTCCATTGTCAAACCTCTTTCTTTAAAGAACCGATCCCGAGAGAACCGTCCATTTTTTCATTGCGGGATGGGGAGATCGTGCCGTCAGGCTGGTCTGCCGGGGCGGACATAGCGGGCGCTGCGTCCGGCTCTACGCCGTCCAGAAAACTTGCCGATGGAACAAAGAAGAGGCTGCCGGTGATCGCCTGGCTGACATCCAACAGTCGATCGTAATTCCCCGGCGGGCGGCCGATAAACATGTTGACCAGCATCTGCTCTATCCGTGCAGGAGATCGGGCATAACCGATGAAATAGGTTCCGAACTCGCCCTTGCCGACGTCGCCGAAGGGCATGTTGTCCCTGACGATGTCGAGTTCCTCGCCGTTTTCGACGATCGTGGTCAGGGCATTATGCGCATAACTCGGCTTGACGCTGTCATCGAGTTCGATATTGGAAAACTTCTTGCGGCCGACGATGCCTTCCTGCACCTCGACGGGTATTGCATTCCACCTTTTCAGGTCATGCAGATATTTTTGGACGATCACATAGCTGCCGCCGGCAAAAACCGGGTCTTCATCATCGATGATCGCCGCATTGATCGCATCCTGATCGACGGGATTTTCGGTTCCGTCGACAAAGCCGATCAGATCGCGATCGTCGAAATAATTGAACCCTTGGACCTGATCTGCGGTCGCCACCGCATCGCCGAGCCGCGCCATGATCTCCATCGCCAGCTCGAAACAGAGATCCATGCGGGTCGCACGGATGTGAAACAGGACATCCCCCGGCGTGGAAACCGCATGATGCACTCCACGGATTTCCTTGAAAGGGTGCAGGTCTTTCGGCCTTTGCCCCTCAAAAAGACGGTCCCACATATCGGACCCGAAGGCCATGACGCAGGACAGCCTGCCCTCCAGGTCGCGAAACCCCACCGCACGAAGCAGCCCGGCGAGATCCGCGCACATCGACCGGACGGCCGTCTCGCTTTCACGGCCGGGATTGATCGTCAGAACCAGAAAAATCGCAGCGCGCGTGAGCCGCGCGACGACCGGCTGTGGAGTTGGTTTTGTTTCGTCCGCTGCCATAACTATCCGTTTTATCCCTTAAATATCGTGCCACGCCTAATGCGCGGGCCGCAGAACGAGAACCGGCGCAAGCACTTCAAGTTCTTCGCCCTGGCTCTCCAAGTCAAACTGAAATAACGACTGCCTGCAAGCATTGGGAAAGCCCGGCCCGCAGGACAACTGGCAAGGCGTGCCGGACCTTCTTTGACGGGATCAACCATGTGCTCCGACTGATGCTGAGGGTAGAATATGCAGAGGACGATTACGGCGGCATGACCTTCCAAACGGGTGTCCAGATCGGGCGGCGTTGCAGGCCGGGCCACATTCAATCGGTGGCGTCTCGTCTGGCCTGAGCCACTGCAGACGCCTTTCTCAGCCGGCCTCGCTCTGCCGGCCTCACCAGCGAAATGGCCTTTTTATCCGGTATGTTGCGCATGCCGTCGTTAGCGTGGCGGGTATTGTACGGGATATTGTTCTTCTGAGCCTGCAGCTTAAGCTCCAAAGCGCGATGCGCGTTTTCGACCAGAGAGTGATTCCTCGACATCGCGGCCCGCCGCTGGATCTCCGCGTTCAGCCGTTTGAGGCTCATGGCCAGAACGGAAGCCTTGAGCCTCGAACCGGCATCGGATGTCTTGGGGGCAGCCCCCCTTGGGGCCGCTTTTCCCCGCATTTCACGCCGCTGTTGGTTCGCTTGCGATTTGGCACGGTCGCGCATGTCACGAAGCCGGCGCAACAGCTTGCTTAACGCGTCATCTGATAGTCCCTGCACCTCAGGATGGCGGGTCTGCGCAACGACTTCGCGCTCTTCGGCGCTAAGTGCGCGTTCTTCTTTCTTACGGGTGATGGCCATGTCGTGTCTCCTCTTTCCAGACGGCATAAAGGCGTGAAGCTCAATTCAGGAGCTTGGAAAACGTCAGGTACCAATGAGCCGAGCGACATCTGCTTTGAAGTTCAAACAGATTTGCCCATGCTCTTCATGCGGTGGCGTCCTTGCGTGGTTGTGCCGACATCGCAAGATCATCACATTCGTGCATTTCCTCCTCTAACGGCACCCATAATGGGCTGTGCCGCGAGGAGGGTCAATGAACTTGACGGGTTGAATTCGATTCACGCGGAACCACGCGCCAGGCGCTCCGCTCTCTCTTCCTCGAACGTCAGCGTCCATACTGGCGCGGATCGGAAGATGCATCAGGGGAAGCCTCCTCCGTGGCTGGAAACGCTCTCTCATATGTATGCGGGGCAAGACGGTATGTCAGTGCAATGACGATGATAACGCTCGCCAGATGGAGCAGCCAACCGGCCCGGAAGCCGCCCGTCAAATCGTGCAGCACGGCGACGATCCACGGCGGCACGGCTGCTATCAAGAAGCCGCCACCTTGCATCAGAGCCGACAGCGCACCGGCATGTCCGGCATCGGACAGATGGTCGAGCGCCACTACCAGCGACAGCGCAAAGCATCCACCCAGTCCAGCACCGACCATCGCGGCCCACCCAAAGGGAGCCAGTTGCGGCCAGAAGGCGAGACCGGCAAAGCCCGCCGCCTGAGAGATCATCGTCAACCATAACCAGATCCTGCGGTCGCCTTCGCGGCCAATGCACGAGGGCAGGACAAGGGCCGATATCGCCTGGCTGACAGCCATGACGGCGAGCAGATTTCCCGTCGCCGCACTGGTCCATCCCTGCGCCTGATAATAGGGTGACAACCAGGCAACAGCGGAGGAATAACCGCCGTTGACGAGCCCGAAGCATGCCATCAGCAACCAGACGCGCGGGCGCCTCAAGAAATGAGCCGTCACATTGCGGCCTGACGCCCGACCGCCGTCAGCTGGCAAATAGATGGAAGCGAGCAAGAGGGCGATCGCGGCCGGAAGGACAAGCCAGGCAAGGCCCGCATGCCAGCTTCCGATCGCGCCGGCTACGATAGGCGCAGCCTTTGCGCCGAGCGCGCCGCCGCCCATCAGCATCGAGGAATATAGCCCCATCACGGCAGCGACGCGCGTCGGGAATATCCGCTTGATGACGCCGGGAAACACCGCCTGGATGATCGCCACCCCAAGGCCGATGACCGCGGCCGTTCCGACGAGCTGCCAGCCACTTGCCGAATAGAAGCGCAAGAGCGATCCCATGCCCAGCACCGCCAGAGCCGCCAGGATCAACCGGCGCGCGCCGAGTGCGCTTTGAAGCGCCGGCCCGAGGAAAGCGACGACCCCCATCAAAATCATCGGCACCATGGTTAGAAGCGACATGCCCTGGAGGCCAAGCCCGGTTCCCGTTCGGATATCCTCGGCAAGCGGTCCGACCGCTGTGATGAACGGCCTCAAGTTGAGACCGACGATGGCAACGACAAGCAAAAGCGGACGCATGGAAAGGGACGCAGCATTTTTCATGGTTAGAGCCGCTCGTCCTGGCTCCGCTTCCAGTCGGCATAGAGATCCGGCTGACCTTCGAGGCGGATGCGGACATAGCGGATCGTCATCGACTGCTCGGCAAAGGGCTTTGCCAGATCCTCGTATATTGCCGCGGTCGACAATCCGAACGGCGCACCATCATCATTTGAGTAAGCGTAGGAGACCGCGCTCACTCCGGCAAGCCGCATCGCGGCCATGCACATGGGGCACGGGTGTCCGCTGGCATAAACCGTGCAGCCCTGAAGGTTCGGCGATTTCAGTTTCCGGCTGGCGAGACGGATCGCCGTCATCTCCGCGTGTGCAGTCGGATCGTTGGTGGCGATGATCTCGTTCACGCCGGTTGAGACAATCTCCCCGTTCTTGACGATAAGGGCGCCGAAAGGACGGCCGCCATTTTGGGAATTCTTGTGCGCGAGCGCGATGGCCTCGCAGAGGAAATGCGATTCGTTGTCCATGATATTCTCTCTTCTTTCAGTCTCCATCACGCCAGCTTTGGGCGTAACATCTCAAATCTGTCGCGGATCGTGGAGCAGATGTCTCGAGCCAACGCGATTGAATCGAAGCACCTGGCGTGATGTTCATAATTTATGTATTCTTTTATTGTATACAAATTTTCACACTAATGCATACATACATATTTTCGTGAAGCAGCTTCTGCGGATATGACCCTAATGGCGGCAGCGCGCGTCGCCGACATCAACTCATTCAGCAGGCGAGAAGACGCTGGACACATACGATCTTTGTATGCAATTCGATGAGTCAGATCGATCGGGCATTGGGAGTCTGGGATGGCGAAGAAGATAAGCGAGGCGACTGGCAGCCGCTCCCAAGCCGTCCATCGCGCCTTGAAGCGTGCCATCATCGATCAGGCGCTGCCGCCGGGATCAAAATTGCCAGAAGATTCGATCGGGGAGCGAATGGGCGTCAGCCGGACGCTCGTACGCGAAGCACTGCTTCGCCTGAGCCAGGAGGGACTGGTCGAACTCCGACCGAACAAGGGAGCCGTTGTTGCTCGACCCAGCCTGGAAGAGGGCCGGGATCTCTTCCTCACACGCATCGCGCTGGAACGCCTGGTCGTGGAGACCCTTTCAGGCAATTTGACCCAGGATCAAATCAATATGCTGTCGGCTCACATCGCGGCTGAGGAGATTGCCGAACCGCAACACGCCACATCGATCCGCCTGGCTGGCGAATTCCATGCACTTCTTGCGCAGATAACGAATAATGCGAGCCTCATTCGCTACGTGAACGAACTGGTCGCGCGCAGTTCCCTCATCCTTGCCCTTTACGGGAGGCCGCATTCCTCCGAGTGCGCGGTGTCCGAGCACAGGGATCTGCTGGACAAGCTGATCGCCGGACACACTGCCGAAGCTGTGGCCCTTATGACCCACCATCTGGATTCCGTCACCACGCGCGCCGTCCTTCTAAAGCAGGAGGACATCAAGGATGTGCTTTCTACCTACGCCGCCGCGGAAGGTCTGACTTAAGCCATGTCACGCAAAAGCACTTAGCGGCTTTGCAACAGCGACATGCGCCCAATCAAAGACCTAAAGTGCCGAGGCCAATCCGAATGATTGCGACGGATACTTTAGGTGTTCGATTTCGCAAGACTTCGGCTCTCGTTTGGCTCTTAGTCCGTTGGTGCCACGGGAAGCGCGCGCTTGTGCCGTGTTGCACGATATGCGTTTAGGATGCGCTCCCGCGCCGCGTCGTCAATCGACTTGCCTTCGAGGAAATCGTCTATCTGGTCGTAGGTCACCCCATAGGCATCCTCATCCGGTCTCAGCGGTACGTTCGTTTCGAGATCTGCCGTCGGCACTTTGAAGATCAGATTGTCCGGCGCACCGAGCACTCTGGCAACGGCTCTGATACGGCGTTTGTTCAGCCCGGCGAGCGGAAGAATGTCCGCGGCTCCGTCGCCGAACTTCGTAAAGAACCCCATGAGTGCCTCTGCCGCATGGTCGGTACCGATTACCAAGCCATGCATCGCCCCCGCGATTGCATACTGGGCGATCATCCGCTCGCGCGCTTTCACGTTTCCATGATGGAAGTCAGCGCGTTCTCTCCCGAAAAGCTCGGGCATATCGCGCTTGACTTCCGAAATCATGGCATCGGTGGCGGGTTTGATATTGACCGTCATCATGCGGTCCGGACGGATGACCGCCAAAGCCGCTTGAGCATCGGCCTCGTCGGCCTGCACGCCATAAGGCAACCGCACAGCGACAAATTCGCACGCATATCCGTCGTCACGCAATTTTCGCACAGCCGCCTGCGCCAGGAGTGCTGCTGTGAGACTGTCAATGCCGCCGCTGATGCCGAGAACATAGGTTCGGGCGCCGCTGGCGCGCAGATAATTCGCCAGAAAGCCCCTGCGTCGTTCGGCCTCCATCCCAGCGTCGAATTGCACGGGCACACCCAGTTCTCTGATGATCGCGGCTTGTTCGTCCTGCATCCAGGCTCTCCTCTATGAAACGGTTGACGCTTGGCAACTCCGGAAATGCCTCGGTTAAGCTCACAAGCTCTCGCGAAGTAAACGCGACTCACGCCAAGCTATCATTCGTAAGACATCTCCCGGAACTTCGGGAGCTTCTAGCACGTCTTTGAAGACAACTTGAAGCCGTTATCGACGCGGCGATCGAGGATCGCCAAAACCATACATCGCGACATTGGTTTGCTATTCCCGAATTATGCGTTCTACCTGGAACTCTCGGAGGCCATGATCCTACAACTTTGATTATCTTGGATTCACTCAAAGATCCCGCTACCAATCCCTAACACGTGTCCGGTCGAGGTCGGTTAGCCATGCGCATTCGCCTTGTTTCAAAACTCCTCACAGCCTGCCTGACGTCGCTGATGTTCAGCGAGTTGGCCATTGCACAGCCCGCGCAGATCATTATCGCCCGTCATGCGGAGAAGCTGGATCCTTATGCCCTTTGCGACATGGGTGTGCAGCGCTCGCAAGCCCTTGCTCAGCAATATCTCGGCCGCGGCGCATCGCAATCCCTATTCGGAACCAAAGGACCGGATGCCATCTTGGCGATCGGCCTGCATCCCATCGAGACGAGCACGCCGGCAGCGCAGAGTTGGGGCATGCCGGTCATCGCGTACACTGCGCTCCCGGTCAAGGGCGAGAAGGGCCGGGCGGCAACCGTGATCGAAAACCTGCGCACGCAGCAAGCGGCGCGCGACGTCCTCTCCGAACCACTCTACGACAGCAAGACCGTTCTGATGGTCTGGGAGCACGATCATATTGCCAAAGCCAAGCTCGAACGGGAGTTTCCGGGAGAGAAAGTCACGCTTCGCCAGCTTCTTCATCTCGACCAGATTGCCGGTGTGCCGGATACATGGCCTGATGCAACCTACGACTATTTCTGGATCATCGACTACGCTCCCGGCAATCCCGTTCCGGTGAAATTTCGAATGGAACGCCAGGTCTTTGCGCCGCCATTTGACAGCCTGCCGACCAACGACTGGGGCGAAGCCGAGCCCAATCATATCACTGCGGGCTGCCTTAAATGACGACACCATCTCCTACCGGCCAGTTCCACTCAGGACCTGGTGCGCGGGCATTCTTTTCTGTCGGCCCAGGACGAAATCATTGGCTATTTTATGAACGCCTTCGTCAATCCCATGGTTCTGTCGACGGTCACGACAACGGCAAGCGTCATCAAGATCAGAAGAACCGAAGCACTTGCAACCAGGGGATCGGCCTGGCTTTCGACATGATGAAATAATTCCACGGGAAGCGTCGTGATCCTTGGGCCTGTCAGAAACAGGGTAATGACGACTTCATCGAACGAAACGAGAAAGCAAAGTGCCGTGGCGGCAACGATGCCCGACGCCATCATCGGCAGTGTAATCCTTAGAAACACGACCAAAGGCCTGGCGCCAAGCGTAGAGGCGGCCTCTTCGCAGGCAAGATTAAGGTTGCCCAGCGACACGGACAAGACCCGCAGCGCATAGGGAAGCGTGATCACCAGATGCCCGATGACCAGCCCGGTAAATGTCGCCAGCAGGCCCATCGACGCGAAAATGATGAGAATGGCCAATCCTAGGACGATCGTCGGTAGAAGCAGGGGCGCGGTGAACAGATTGAACAGGAACTCCGATCCCGTGACCTTCAATCGAACGATGGCGTAAGATGCCGGGACGGCGATGATCAGCGATAGCGCGGTCACGACAACCGCGAGCCCGATGCTGGTCAGAAAGGCAGACATCAAAACGCTATTGCCGACAAGCTCCTCATACCAGCGGAGCGACCAGGAGTTCGGTGGAAAGGCAAGGACATCGTCGCCGCTGAAGGAAATCGGGAAGACGAGCAGCACCGGCGCCAACAGAAAGAGAAACAAGAGGCCCACGATCACGCGCATGGACCAGGAAGTCGGATTATCTGCCATGGTCATTATCCTTGATCGATCATCTGCAGGACGCGCGAATAAACGGCCAATGCCAGGCCGAAAATGATCAGCACCAGCATCGACAGCGTTGCGGCCAGCGGCCAGTTCAAGGTGACGATGGCCTGATCGTAAATCTCCGTCGCCAGCAGGAACACCCGGCCGCCGCCCATGAGCTTCGGCGTGATAAAGGACGAAATAGCAAGCACGAAACAAAGAAGACAGCCGAGCGCGATACCGGGAAGCGTCAAGGGCAGGACAATTCGCCAAAAGGTCTTGAACGGCGTTGCGCCCAAGGTCTGCGCCGCCTCCTCGATTTTCGGGTCCAGACGACCGAATCCCGCCATGAGCGACAGGATCATATAGGGCATGAGGATCTCGGTAAGGCCGATGACGACGCCAGTCGTATTGAACATCATCCGTGGCGGCTGGAACCCCATCGCGGCAATGACATTGGCAACGGGGCCCTGTTCGGCCAGAAGCGCAATCCATCCATACGTCCTCACGACCGCCGACGTCATCAGCGGCGAGATGACAAGAACAGTCAGAAACGTCCGCCACATGCCGGATGCGCGATGGAGATAAAGCGCGATCGGATAGCTGGCCAGAAGTGTGGCAATCGTAATGCCGAGGCTGACCGTGACCGAGTTGACGAGCAGCTCGAGATAGAACTGATCCTGAAGCAATCCGGTCCAGTTGGCGGTCGTAAACGCTTCGCCGATACCGCCGCCGGCCAGGGCCTCGTTGAAGGACATCTTTGCCAGGTTGAGCACGGGAAGCAGGAAGCCGATCGCATTCACCAGCGCGATCGGCAGGAGCAGAACCGTGGCGATGCCGGCCCGGCTGGATGATTTTGGTGCCGCGATAGGCAGATCGAGCGCCGCCACCGTCATGAGCCGGCTCCGAAAACGGACGTATCCTCGATGCTCCAGGACAACATGGCCGTCTGGCCCGGACGGCGTCCCGCCTGGGATCTTACGGTCGCCTCCTCGACGATGAACTCGGAACCGTCGATGCTGAAGTGGTACTGGATGACATCGCCAACGAAGGTGATCCGAAACAGCGCGGCGGGGATGCGGTTCGCGGCGTGCGTTTGTCGTTCCGCCGCTGCTAGATCCCAATCGATATGAACGCGGTGTGGGCGGACCATCACCGTGACGTCACCCTTTTGCGCGGGAGCAGCCGCGCGGATCGTCGATGAGCCGATACGGATGCTGCCGTCCTGGCCGCCGATGCCCTTGATGCGATTGGTGCGCCCGACAAAGGATGCCACGAACGGCGTGACGGGATGCTCGTAGATGTCGTGGGGCGTTCCGACCTGTTCAATAAACCCGCCCTTCATGACGACGATACGGTCGCACATGCTCAAGGCCTCCACCTGGTCGTGCGTCACGAAGACGGTGGTGATGCCAAGCGCCTGCTGGATATCCCGGATCTGCGCCCGCATCTCGTCGCGCAGCTTCGCATCGAGATTTGAAAGCGGTTCGTCGAGCAGAAGGATGGATGGTTCGATGACAAGCGCGCGCGCCAGCGCAACACGCTGCTGCTGACCGCCGGAAAGTTCCCGCGGCTTCCTGCCGGAAAGATGTCCAAGCTGCACCATGTCGAGCGCCTTGCCGACTTTCGCGGCGATCTCGGCGCGAGGCAGGCCGCGCATTTCCAGGCCGAAAGCTACGTTTCCGGCGACTGTCATGTGCGGGAAAAGCGCGTAGCTTTGAAACACGAGCCCCATGTCGCGGCCATGCGGGGCGATATGGGTCACATCGCGGCCGCCGACTGCGATCGTGCCCGAGGTCGGAGAGATGAGGCCGGCGATCATCCGCAGCGTCGTGGTCTTGCCACAGCCGGACGGGCCGAGCAGGGCAATGAGCTCGCCTTTCCTCACTTCGAGATTGAGGTTGGGAATGACCTCGACCATGCCGTAGCGCTTGTTGATGTCTCTGAGGGAAAGATAGGGGTCGTCGATCGCTTCAATACCGCCGCCCCTGATGGTTTGATGCATCATATTGGCCTCCAGATTTTTCGTGCTGACAGGACTTAGCGGCTGAGCGGAATGATGCGGCGGCGCCATTGCTCGGTAATACGATCCCGGACCTTCGCCACGGCGAGCCAGTCGATATCGATCATCTTGTCCATATCGCCAGCCGCCGTGCGCTCCAACGCCTCCTTGGCGACAACAGTCTTCGAGTTCGTCGGCGCGTAAAACATTTCGCTGGTAAAGGCTGCCTGTGCCTCCGGGCTCAGCGTGTAGTCGATGAACTTCTTCGCCGCGTCTCCAGCCGGCGCATTCTTCACCAGGTTGATCGTGTTGATTTGAAAGCCGCTACCTTCCTCGGGCAAGGCGACACCCAGCTTCCCGCCGGATTTTTCGGCATAGATCTGCGTACGGGCATTCCAGCCGATGCCCAAGGCTGCCTGTCCGTTGGCAATCGGAGCATAGACATCCGGCTTGGGATCCCAGGTCTGCACGCCGGCAGCCAGTTCGCCGATCTTGACGATACCGGCGTCAAGGCTAGCCTTGTAGTCCGTGCCGCCGGCGAGCTTGTTGGAGATGATGGTGAACGTCGTTCCCTGAATGTCGGGGGCCGAAGGGATAATCAGCTTGCCCTGGTATTGCTTGTCCCAAAGCGCATTCCAGGACTTCGGTGCCTGCTTGACCTGATCCGTGTTGTAGATCAGCACAAGATTGTCGAAGGTGACGCCAACCCCGGCAACGCCTTCCACACGCGCGTTGGGATAAAGATCCCTGACATTGGCTGAGACTCTGTCATCAATCTTGTCAAAAATGCCTTCGTCCGTGCCGGCCTTGGCGACGCTCACATCGAGAATGGCCACATCGATCTGCGGACTGCTTTTCTGCGCCCGCAATGTGCCAAGGATCTGAGCCGAATTCGACATGCCGTAGAACTGCACGGTAATGTCAGGATACTTCTTCATGAAAGGCTCGATGACAGCCTTGGTGTAATGTTGCTGAAAGATCCCGCTATAGGCCGCCAGTGTCACTGTCTCTGCGGAGGCGCTCGACATCGCGGCGACAGTGAACACGGACACCGCCATTGAAAGTTTTGCTAACATCATCTCGTTCCCCTTTTTTTGAGTTGGTTTGAGTTGATTGTCGTTGGTCAGGCGACCTGGCGCTTCTGGCCCTCCACGATCTTTGTTGCCCCCGAAATGTCGGGAAGAAATTCACCATTGCGCAGGCGCTCGAGCAGCACGATTTCGTTTTCCTGCATGCCGAGCGCCTTTTCCGCCGCCGCCCGCGCCTGTGAAGGCGAGAGAACGACAACACCGCTCTCATCGGCAATGATCGCATCGCCCGGCTTGATAACCTGACCGCCGACAGTGATCGGGACGTTAATCGCGCCCTCCAATCCCAAAATTTTTGTCGTTATCGGAGATGGGCCGCGGCACCACATCGGCATTTCGACCTTGCGGATTTCGGAAAAATCCGTCGCCGGTCCATCGATCACCGCTCCAACGATGCCGGCCAGTTTCATGGCATGGGTCACGACCCCGCCCCAGCAGGCATGGCGATCGTCGCCGCAGCGCTCGACGGCGATGAAATCGCCCGGACGCACGATCTTGGTCAGATAATGCAGGATCGTCGAATCTGCATGTGGAAGACGGATCGTAACGGCGGTGCCGGCGACGCGTTTTTCGGGCAGCACCGCGCGGATCTCGCGATCGACAAAGCCTGAATGCAGGAAGTGACCGATCGTTGCGGTTTCGACCTGCTCCATCAGCTTGATCAGATCCGCATCGATCTGATGCGGCATTTCATTGACTTCAAACATGGCCCCACCCCTCAGATAACATGATGATTGGCGACGGGAACGTCACCGCGCACTTTGGCGACATAGCTCAGATCGAGCTTGGAACTCGTGGTTCCCACACCGTCGGAGCATTGCGCCACGATATGCCCCCAGGGGTCGATGACCATCGAATGACCCCAGCACCATTTGCGGCCGCCTGACGTCGAAAGCGTCTGGCCGACCGCCAGGAAGTAGGTCTGCGTTTCGATCGCCCGGGCACGCGCGAGCACTTCCCAGTGATCCTTGCCGGTCATCAGCGTGAAGGCGGCCGGCAAGACGATGACTTCTGCGCCCTTGTCGCGCAACTTGCGAAACAGTTCCGGGAAGCGGATGTCGTAGCAGATGGCGCAGCCAACCTTGGTATCGCCGACCTGATAGGTGACGATGTCTTCGCCACGGCTGATCGTATCGGATTCCCGATAAGTTGCGCCGCCGGGGGTGTCGACATCGAACAGATGGATCTTGCGGTATTTCGCCAGCTCCCTGCCATCCGGGCCGAAAACGATGGTGGTATTGTAATATTTGTTGCCGTCTTGTTCGACGATGCTGCCGGCGTGGATGGTCACCTTATGCTGCGCGGCAAGGCGCGCCATCAAGCGGTAGCCATTGCCGTCGGGGAAGGTTTCGCCGCTCGCATAGATATTGTCCCGCCCTTCGCCGAGGAAGGCGTAATATTCCGGCAGAACGATAAGATCGGGCGCCTCGCTGGCGACGACTTCGTTGATCAGGCGGGCGGCCGTTTCAAGGTTGGCGGCCTTGTCATCCTGCGAGTTCATTTGGATCAGGCTTACTTTCACGCTCATTCCTCCATCATTGATGGGCGGATGGTGCGGAAAATCTCGACTGCAGACAAACTCGAAATACTTGGGCGTTCCTATAGGATTTTCTTATAGGCCGAGCGTCAACCTTACGCATCCGCCATGGAAAGCGATACCTCGGCCGCCATTTGCGCAATGATCGATGGAAGCGGGCTATCGGGATGATCGGCATAGACGGCGTGGAAGGTCAAAGGGTGGAAGGCGGGCGTGACATCGAGGATCTCTAGGACGCCGGTTTCGAGATATTCCCCAAGGATGACGCGGGGCAAAGGCGCGATACCAAGCCCGTCCTTGGCAAGACGCATGATCGTTGCCAGAGAGTTTGAATTCGAAATCGGCGGCGGCTCGAGACCGACTTCACGAAATTGCTGCAACAGCCCATGATTGGGAACGCTGCCCTTGGAAAAGGCGAAGAGAGGATAGCGTGTGAGGTCGCCAAGAGTTAGCGCCTTGCCGGCCAGGCCGTATTTCGGGCTTGCCACCCAGACACAGCTATAGGTTCCAATCTCTATATTGACCAAGCCATGATCGAGCGCCGGCCCCATGATCAACGCCAGATCGATTTTCCGCTCGATGATTTCCCGCGCTATGTTCAGACTGGTATCGACATTGAGATCGATGGCGATCTCCGGATAGCGCTCCTGCACGCGCTCGACAAATCGAGGCAGGAAAGAATGCACGATTGAATCGATGGTACCGATGCTGACCGAGCCTTTGAGGGTCGTGGGATCGACGATCGCTTCGCGAAACTCGCTGACGGCTTTTACGATGAGCTCGGCCTTGGAAACCGCCTGCTGGCCGACAGGCGTCAGCTTCACGGTGCGCATGTCACGGTCGAACAATTGCACGCCCAGCTCGCGCTCCAGAGTTGCGATGCGGTTTGAGATTGCGGCTTGTGTCGTATTCAATTTTTCAGCCGCGGCGCTGAAACTGCCCAACCGGACGATCCAGAGAAATGTTTCGACAAAACGCAGGTTCATGTGGTGCCTCTTTTCACTCATTCTCCGCCAAAAAGGATAATGATGCCTATCGAGAGCGGCCAGCGCCGGTCAAATATCGAAGTTACGGTCGATCGAAGGGGGATGAGAATGCCGCTTGGCATTTCACTGCCGAAGTGCGCTCGGCTCGGTTAAATCGGCACTCGAATATAGAATTGCGCAGGCGGATTTTCCCGCGCCAATGCACTCCGCCATGGCCTAAGTATTGTTATGGCTTTTGGAAACCGCTCAGCAAAATTTCAGCGTCATGCCCAGGCTTACGAAGCATGCTTCATGAAAAGTCACTTTGACGGGGAGCGAGCAACTGGCGCTAGGTGTTGCAGTGCGCCCGAAAATGGCTTGGGCAATGGTGAGGCATAAGCGCTGCGCTTGCTGGTCGACAATCCCAGGGACACCAGGGCTTCGGCCTGTTTGACCGCTGCGGCGACACCATCCACGACCGGCACGCCATAGATCGCCTGCAGTTCTCTTGCGAGATCCGCCATGCCTGCGCAGCCGAGTACGATCGCCTCCGCGCCATCTTCGGCAAGCGCCCGCTCGATTTCAGCCCGCAGTTTCCCGATCGCGCCTGCAGACGCCCCCTCAAGCTCGAGGACGGGAATATCGGACGCACGAACCTTGGCCCGGCTGCCCATGCCATAGCGCTGGACGAGGTTGTCTATGAGAATGCGCGAGCGCTCAAGCGTCGTTACCACGCTGAAGCGTTGCGCAAGAAATCCAGCCGTCGTGACGGCTGCTTCGCAGAGGCCGACAACCGGAACGTCGCAGAACATGCGCGCCGCGTCCAGCCCGGTATCGTCGAAACAGCATATGATCGCAGCATCATAACCGGCGACCTGCCTTTCCTTCAGTTCCTGCAGCATGCCGGGCACGGCAATAGCGCCGTCGTAATAGCCCTCGATCGAAGCAGGCCCCATCTGAGAGGTGGCGGCTATGATCTGCGTGCCCACGCCGGCAACCGCTCGCGCGGCTATCGCCGCCTTCTCCGTCATGGAAGCGGTCGTATTCGGATTGATGAGCAACAGGCGCATGAAATCAACTTTTCTTGGCTTGACGGCGGCCGAGCATGGTCATGACTGCAAGCGCCAGAAGGATGATGGTGAAGGAGAAGAGCGTCGTGACGGTTCCAAGCGCATAGAGCACGGGCGTCGTGACATTCGTCGTCATGCCGTAGATTTCGAGCGGCAGGGTATTGTAGGTGCCCGATGTCATCAGGGTACGGGCGAACTCGTCATAAGACAGCGTGAAGCCGAAGAGGCCGACGCCGATCAGGCTCGGCGCGATCATCGGCAGCAAGACATGGCGGAAGGTTTGCCAGGAGCTGGCGCCAAGATCACGGGCGGCTTCTTCATAGGCCGGCGAAAACCGGTTGAAGACCGCAAACATGATCAGCACCCCGAAGGGCAAGGTCCAGGTTAGATGCGCGCCGAAGGCAGAGGAATACCACGCCGGCGCGATGCCGCCCTGCTGGAAGACGACGCCGATCCCGAGCGAAATGATGATGGATGGGACAACGAGGCTCGCAACTGTCGCGTAGAACAGGAATGTCGAGCCGCGAAAGCGGTGGCGGAAAGCGAGCCCCGCCAACAACGACACCACGACGGTCACGATCATGACCATCAGGCCAAGGATCAGGGAGCGTTGGAACGAGGCGCCGAAATCGCCGACGGCCTGCTTCTCGAACAGATTGGCGAACCAGTGCAGCGAAACGCCATTCAATGGGAAGGTCAAGCCGCCGTCCGGCCCCTGGAAGGACAGGATGATGACTGCCGAGAGCGGCCCGTAGAGGAAGAGAACGAAAATGGTGAAGAAGATCGCCAGAACATAGAATTCCAGACTGCGTTTTTCGCGGTTCATCCTAGAGCTCCTTGCGGATGTCGACGATGCGCAGGATGGCGGCGACCATCAACAGCACCACCACCAGCAGCACCACGGCATTGGCTGCCGCGGCCGGATATTGCAGCAACGACATTTGGTTCTTCATCATCAGCGCGATCGATGCGCTCTGGCCGCCGGACATGACCTGAACGGTGGAAAAATCCGCCATGACGAGGGTAACGACGAAGATGCTGCCGATCGCCATGCCGGGTTTCGCAAGCGGGATCACCACATTCCACAGCACCTGCCAGCCGCTGGCACCGGCATCGCGCGCCGCTTCAAACAGCGAACGATCGATGCGCATCAGCGTGTTGAAGATCGGCGTCACCATGAAGAGCGTGTAGAGATGCACCATAGCGAGCACGACGGCAAAGTCGGAATAAAGCAGCCATTCGATCGGCTGCGGGATCAGCCCCATGTCGATCAGCGCGGAATTGACCAGCCCGTTGCGGCCAAGCACTGGAATCCATGAGATCATGCGGATGATGTTCGAGGTCATGAATGGTACGGTGCAGACAAGGAAAAGGATCATCTGCGTCGACGTGCGGCGGATGTGAAAGGCTAGGAAATAGGCGACCCAGAAACCAATGAACAGCGTCAGCATCCAGACGATGGCGGTGAATTTCAACGTGTTGAGATAAGTCTTCCACGTCACCCAGGAACCGAGCGTGTCGGTGTAATTAGTCGTAAGGAAGGCTGGATAGATGTTGGCGAAATCATAGTCCCAGAAGCTGACGATACCGATCATCGCAATCGGCAGCAGGAAGAAGAAGCCGAGGATCAGGAACAGCGGTGTTGCCTGCAGATAGGCCACCGCCCAGCCGGGCACGTCCAGTCTGCGTACGGCTTTAGGTGTTGCCTCTATCGTGTCCGAGGAAGCGATGGTCGCCATGGTTCGGCTCTCCGTTTATAATGCCTCTCCCCGCAATGGCCGGGAGAGGTAGTGAAGGGATATCGGATCAGGCGGCGATGAATTCGTTCCAGCGGCGGACCATGTAGCGGTCCTCATCCATGACAGAATTCCAGCAGGCGACGGCGCCCATGCGAGCCTCGAAGGAACCGCCATCGCGAACAGCACCGGCCTTCTCCATGACCTTGCCTTCCGGAGAGAGGATGTCGCCCTGCGCCGGCTTGCCCTCGATCCAGTAACCCCATTCGTCGGCCGACATGAAGTTCTTGGCGGTGTCCATGCAGGCGGAATAATAACCTTGGCGGTTGAGGTAGCCGCCGACCCAGCCAGACGTGTACCAGTTGATATATTCGTAGGCAGCGTCTAGCTCGGCGCCCTTCAGATGCGAGGCAAGGCCGAGGCCGCCGCCCCAGGCGCGGTAACCTTCCTTGAGCGGCTGGAAGGTGCAGGCAATCCCCTTGGAGCGGACGGCGGCAACCGCCGGCGACCACATGGACTGGATGACCACCTCGCCCGACGCCATCAGGTTGACGCTTTCATCGAACGACTTCCAGAAGGCGCGGAACTGGCCCTCGCCCTTGGTCTTGATCAGGAACTCGATCGTTTTGTCGATCTCCGCCTTCGTCATGTTGCCCTTATCGGCATACTTGATCTTGCCCGCGGCTTCCATGATCATCGCGGCATCCATGATGCCGATCGACGGGATGTTAAGGATCGCGGTCTTGCCCTTGAAGGCCGGATCGAGAATATCGGCCCAGCTGTTGATCGGACGGCCGGTGAGATCAGGACGAATGCCGAGCGTGTCGGCGTTATAGATGGTCGGAACCATCGTCATCCACTGCGTCGGCTCCTTGGCGAACTTGCGGGAGTCTTGCCCCTCGACGAAGCCCACCGTGTGCGGCGCGGTGCCCTGTGCAATGACGCTGTCGGGCTTCAGCTTACCGTTGATGAAGAGCGGCACGATCTTGTCGTAGTATTTCAGCTTCTTGACGTCCATCGGCTGCATGACGCCGGCGGGAAAGACCTTCTTGGCGATCCAGTATTCGATGTCGGCGATGTCGTAGCTGTTCGGCTGCGTGACCGCACGCTGGGCGGCGGCGTCGGAGTCCATCGCCGTCATCTCGAGCGTGATGCCGAGGTCGGCCTTGCACTTCTCCGCGATCGCATTGATGTTCGAAACGCCGGTGCCGAACTGGCGCAATGTGATGTTGGATTTAGCCCAGATGGTCGGGAAGCCAGTGATGACCCCGGAGCCTGCCATTGCGCCGAGAGCGGCAGCGCCAGTCTTCAGCAGCGAGCGGCGGGAAATGCCTTTTGTCGTCTTGGTAGTCTTCGTTTCAGTCGTCATGTCAGTTCCCCTTTTTTGATTGCTTCGGATTTTCATGCGGACATACGGCCAAGAAGGATCGCGTCCTCCCGAGCCCAACTCAGAGCGATGGCATCGCCAACGGCGATCGATCTGGTGGCATCGTCGTCGTTGCTTGCGATCACGGTGAAATCATCGCTGCCCGCACCGATGACGGTGATCTTCAGCGTCGCGCCGCGATATTCGACGTTGGAGACGACACCATTGAAGCCGAGCCCTTTGTCCGTCGGCTGCGAAAGCCGGACACGGTCGGTGCGGATGGCGATGTCGACTGCCTCGCCGGCCTGGCGGCCCGATCCCCTAGCCGCGAAGCCCTGCCCTTCCGGCACGGTCATGGTGATTACGCCGTCCTCGCTTGACGCCACACGCCCGGAAAGGACGTTGTGATCGCCCATGAAACGGGCGACAAAGGCCGTCGCGGGACGCTCAAAGACCTCCCTTGGGGAGCCTGCCTGCTCGATCCGGCCGTCATTCATGATGACCATGATATCGGCAAGGGCCATAGCCTCTTCCTGGCTGTGCGTAACATGGACGAACGTGATACCGAGCGACTTTTGCAGCTTCTTCAACTCGGCGCGCATACGGATCTTCAGGAAGGGATCGAGCGCCGATAGCGGCTCGTCCAACAAGAGCGCTTCCGGATCGGTGATCAAGGCGCGAGCAAGCGCGACGCGCTGCTGCTGGCCGCCTGAAAGCTGCGCCGGGCGGCGGGTGGCATAGGCCTCCATCTGCATCAGCTTCAGCATGTCGAGTGCCTTGGCGCGGCGCTCCTCCTTGTCGACGCCCTTCATCTTCAGGCTGAAGGCAACGTTGTCGATCAGGTCGAGATGCGGAAACAATGCGTAGGACTGGAACATCATCGCCGTACCGCGCCTGGCGGGCGGAAAGTCGGTGACGACGGTGTTTCCGAGCCTGATGTCGCCGGAGGAAATGCCCTCGTGGCCGGCGATCATGCGCAGCGTCGAGGTTTTGCCGCAGCCGGAGGGTCCAAGGAAACAGCAATAGGAACCCGCCGGTATCTTCAGGCTGATCGCATGGACAGCCGTGGTCGTACCGTAGACCTTCGAAACGGACACTATATCGATCTCTGCCGCTTTCGACATTTTCTTCCCCTTTGGTTTGGGAAAGACAGTGCATCAATCGTGCCAGTTTTGCTGCGCCGCATTAACTGCTTGCGGTCTCTACATTTTTTTCGGAGATTGCAGGTTAATGCCCTCTATTAGGCAATTGCTTTTCTGCTCAGAAATTAGGCGATCGTGCTCGATGGGTGCATATTATTGTATACAATCTGGCGCGAACTTTGCCTCGAATTCCATTTAACTTTGGCGCAAATCGGGCTATGATTCTGGCCAGCCATCCGGATAAGCAACCATGAACTCCTCAGCAGATATGCGCCTGTCCTCCAGCGAGCCGGCGGATACCGGCACGCAACAGATCCGCGACGCCCTGCGCGATGCCATCATCGAGCGAAGATTAGCGCCGGGCACGAAGCTGTCCGAAAGCGATGTCGGCGATCTGTTCAATGTCAGCCGAACTTTGGCGCGTGCCGCTCTGCAGGCCCTTGCCTATGAAGGCCTCGTGAACGTCGAAAGGAACAGGGGTGCCTTCGTCGCCTATCCATCGCCCGACGAGGCGCGGCAGATATTTGCCGCGCGGCGCCTGATCGAACCCGGAATACTCAAATCGGCAGCCGAGCGGATCGCTCCGGCTCAGCTCAGACAGCTCAGACAACTTCTTGCCGAAGAAGCCCGCTTGATGAGCGAGCGCGGCCAATCCGCGCGCCGGGCGGAGATCAAGGCTTCGGGCGATTTCCATCTGATGCTTGCTTCGATCTCCGGCAACCTCATCATGCAGCGGTTCATGGAAGAACTTGTCGCCCGCTCCTCGCTGGTGATCGCGCTCTATGGGCAATCGAGCACCTCCAGTTGCGGCCATTCCGAGCATGCAGACATCATTTCTGCCTTGGAGCGCCAGGACGTCGACACTGCCTGCGCGCTGATGCTTCATCACATCGAGCATATAGAGGCCGATCTCGACTTGCGCGAGCGCAAGAGCTTCGATCTGAAGGAAGCATTCCAGCGGTGAGGCAGGCGTTGACGCCGTAGCCTGCCGATCCTATCCTCGAAAGCCGGAGCAGACGGGCCGCCGTGAATTCGGAATGATTTTCGAAGCGCAGGCTGCGACCGGATTATCTGATCCGAGCGGCAGGCGGTGGGACTTCTCCGGCAGCGGCGAGCGTAAGCAGAACCTGCAGTACATTGGTGACGGTTTTGGGATGAGCCTATGCTGTATTCGACCGGCCGGCTGATAATGGTAGGCGATCACGTTACGGTGGATGGAATGACGGGAATAGTCGTTTGCGATTTCGACAACCGCGCTTTCCTGACCGGCTATGACGGGTGGGATATGCCGGACGTGGAGATGATAGGCGGCGGCACACTGTCTTCGGGAATCATGGTCGACACGACTGACGCGGGTTTGATCCATTACGAAGAGGGAAATGTACACATTCTGTTTGTGAGCGGGAGGGAGCTTCAGCCTCCTGGCGCTAATCGGAGGTCAGAGGATTGATCCCTCGCTCGGCCCGGCACCAGACTACCACCATCATCGATCGCTGCCGACTTGTGTAGCAGAAGGCTCCCTTGGAAATGAACAGCGCTGGTTTCATCGCTCTCGATAACGGCTGCCGCGGCGCTGCCGCCGGATTGCTGCTTATGATGGCTGCCGTTTTCCTGCGACATCGTCCCCCTGAATTTATCCGTGCGGCTCTGGCCGGAGCCGGCGCGGCCTCGGCGATCATCGAGGCGCCGGGCTTCCCGTCGCAATGGTACTGGGCAAGCCTGCCGCTGATCATGTTGTCGTCGGCCGGACCGGTTGCTTTCTGGCTGTGGGCGCGGGTGGTCTTCGACGACGATTTTGTCTTTCGCCCCTGGCATGGCGCTACCGCTATCGCCGCGATCGGCCTGGGGCTAGCCAATTCCTACTGCGCGGAAACCTCGAGTGCCCGGGCAATGAACCAGATGCTGATGTTCGTCAATCTGGGCTTCGGGATGCTTGCGATGATCCAGACGATGGCCACCTGGCGAATGGATCTGGTCGCCGGCCGGCGACAGCTGCGCGTCGCCGTGCTGATGGGAACGCTCGGCTATATCGCGATCAATGCGATCGCCAATCTCTCCTTTGTTGCCGTCCTGGCATGGTCCGCCCCGACCAGAAACCTCGCCAATGCTATCGGTCTTTGCGTGCTCGGAGTTCTCGCGGGCTGGCACCTGTTCCGCACTGCCGCGCTGCATCAAGCGTCCGCGCTGGAAGCGGCCGTCGCATCCGCCGGCCAAGCATCTTCGGCTCCGATCAGAAACAGCAATCAGCCTGAAGTCGAGCCGCAGCTGCTCAACCGGTTGGAACGTCTGATGACGGTCGAGCGCGCCTACCGTCGAGAAGGGCTGACGATAGGCGCCCTCGCCGCGCTCGCGAGCCTGCCGGAGTACAGATTGCGCCAAGTGATCAACGAGGGTCTTGGCTACCGCAACTTCAACGCCTTCCTCAACCGCTACAGGATCGAAGAGGTCAAAGCGGCTCTCGCCGACCCCGATCAGAAGGACGTGCCAGTTCTCACCATCGCCATGGATGCCGGCTTTCAATCGCTGGGCCCGTTCAACCGGGCGTTCAAGGCTGAGACCGGAGTGACGCCGACCGAATTTCGCAGGCAGGCGCTCCTTCAAAATCCTACCGGACCGCGGAGCGAGGCCAGGAATCTTACAATCGGCAAGTCGCATTGACAAATCGGCTAGCCGTTTTTCAAACTTCGGCGAGAAGACGCCATCCGCCTTTGCCATAGTCTCCCAAAATCGGAGATCGTCATGAGCAAGCACATCCAACGTCCCCTTATCCTGAATTTGGCATCGAGCTTATGCACGCTCATGATCTTGGTCGGCATCGGGCCTGCATACGCGCAGGCCACCGATAATTCCCCATGGCCGACCAAGGAATGGCTGACCTCCACGCCGGAGGAGCAAGGTATGGATTCATCAGCGCTCGCCAAGCTTGTCGCCTATGGGGCGGATCACAATTTTGACAGTCTCCTTGTCGTGCGGCACGGACGCATTGTCACCGAAGCCTATTACGCGCCCTACACGGCGGATATCCCGCACGAGATATTTTCCTCCACAAAGGCCGTCACAGGCACTCTTCTCGGAATGGTCTATAAGGACGGCGTCCTCGATCGTCTCGATCACCCCGTACTCGACTTCTTCCCCGATCGTCGTGTTGCAAATATGGATGATCGGAAGAAGGCGTTGACAGTTAAAGACCTTCTCAACATGACGTCCGGATTCGATTGGGATCAGGGATATGAGGGCGGTCCGCAGCAGACGATGCGGGATATGGACCGATCCTCCAATTGGGTTCAATTCGTTCTCGACCGTCCCATGGCGCACCCGCCGGGAGAGGTCTATAACTACAGTAACGGCGACGCCGATCTTGTCTCCGCGATCATCACCCGGCTCACGGGCAAACCCGCCGAGGATTACGCGCGCCAAAGGCTCTTTGCCCCGTTGGGCATTGCCGATTGGTATTGGAACCGCGATCCCCAGGGGCTGACTATCGGATACGGCATGCTGTTCCTGCTGCCCCGCGACATGGCAAAGATCGGCTATCTGTATCTGCATCACGGCGAATGGGAGGGAAAGCAGCTTCTTCCGACCGGCTGGGCGGATATTCTGAACCACCCGCTCGTCAACATGCACGCCTCATACGATCCCAACCAGAGCTATTCGAATTTCTTCTGGGTATTTCCAGACAAGCACGCCTATATGGCGACCGGCAAGGACGGCCAGCTGATCGCTGTGTTTCCCGATCTCGATATCGTCGCGGTCACCACGGCGACGAAATACGTCAAGTATCGCGCCCTCATCGATGGCGTTTCTAGCGCGGTCAAATCTCAGGCCCCGCTCCCGCCAAATCCGAACGCCGCCGCACAGCTTGCGAATGCGATCAGCGACGCCACGGTCGAGAAGTCGGCACCGGTTGGCCCGGTATCTGAGATTGCAACCACGATATCAGGAAAAACCTACAGGTTTTCAGAGAACCAGCTTGGCCTAAAATCGCTGACCCTGTTTCTGGCAGATGCCCGCCCGCATGTCGAATACGAGCTGTATCTGGATTACCCGACCGGTTCTTCGTTCACGAGCGACATGCCTATCGGTCTTGACGGCTTTTATCGCAAGGGTTTGCCCGCACTCTCCGGCCCCTACCCGGGCCATATTCCGGCTGTCAGGGGCACATGGTCGAACGTGCAAACATTTGTAATAGACACCAGGGACATAGGATCCGGCACACAGATCAAATACCGCCTGTCATTTGACGGCAGGAAGCTCAATATTCGCCGCATCGATGAAGAGGGCTGGGAACTATCGGCCAATGGCGAAAGGGATCCTTGATCCTGATACCCGACCGATCCTCGAGCGCCGGCAAATTGGTCCGCGCCGCCACGCCAGCTTCCCAAGCAGCAAAAAGACCCATTCTCATGGAAAAGCAGCTACTCGACGCAACGCGACCCGAGACGGTCAAAGCTCAAATCAAGAACGCAGCCATCGGCAATCTAAGGACATGCGTGACCCTTCTCGTCGTGCTTCACCACTCGCTGCTCGCATATGTGCATTATGCCCACTTCGATCGGCATCACTATCTCTCGTCGACCGCTCCGATCGTGGATGGCGCCCGATGGCTCGGCTTCGACCTGTTGGTCGATTTCAACGACATATATTTCATGTCCCTCATGTTCTTCATCTCCGGAATTTTCGTCATCCCGAGCCTTAGGCGTAGAGGGCCCTGGAATTACCTGTCCAGCCGGATCGTGCGATTGGGTATCCCGTTCATGATAGCCGTGACCATCCTCATGCCGGCCGCCTATTATCCATCATATCTCCAGACCGGTGCGGATCTTTCATTTCCTAGCTATTGGGCGGGTTACTTCGGCTCTTATGGATGGCCTGCCGGCCCCGCCTGGTTCATCTGGGTTCTGCTGACCTTCGACAGCGTCGTCGTGCTGACGGCTTTGCTCGCGCCGGCACTCATCCGGAAATCGGCGATGATGCCGAATTGGCTCACGGCCCGGCCCTTCACCGCCCTGGCACTCTTCCTTGCAATAGCGCTGGGTGCTTATTTGCCGGCGCTCGATGCCTTCGGGCCGACGCATTGGTTCTCATGGGGGCCATTCGCGGTTCAAGCCAGCCGGCTCCTTCTCTACATGGCGTTCTTTGTCGCGGGTGCCGTGGCCGGTTCCGAAGGAGCAGGGCATGAGCTTTTCGGAAAGACTGGCCCGTTTGCGCGGTGGTGGCTTGCTTTCGCTATCGTGGGGTGCGCTGCCTTCGGCGGGATAGTCCTCATCCAGATCGAAACCCTTCGTCAATCGTCCGCCTATTCCGGTCCAGCATCTCCCGTGATCGCCGCTCTTCTGTTCGTCGTCACTTGTTCCGCAATCAGCATTGCGCTGATCGGTGGATTTATCCGGCATGTCGATCAAAGTTCCCGCTGGGCAAGTTTGCTTTCCTCCTGTGCCTTCGGGATCTATCTCGTGCACTATGTCGCCCTTACCTGGATTCAGGCCGCACTCGTCGGAATCAACGAGCCCGCCGCGATCAAGGCGGTCGTGGCATTTGTCGCGACCCTCTTCGGGAGCTGGATAGCCGTCGCGCTTCTGCGTCAACAGCGCTCCTTGCGGTACATCCTTTGATGCTTAGGCTCCTACCCGGACGCCACCAACGCCCAGGCCGGCCAAAGTGGCCCGGAAAATTGCGACCTTCGCCCACCGCCGCCACAATTACGCCTGCCGTATCGAGAATTGTCGGTGTCACGCGTGCCCCGTCGACCCGGTCGCGCGGTCCGGTGCGTTCTTCGGGAAGTATGGTGTGCCATGAAGACTGTAAGATTGGTTCTCTTGCCTGCTCTGGCTGTGCTGATGACAGGTGTCGCCGCGCATGCCCAGGAATGGGGACCATCACCCTACTATGACGATGGCCCGGATGGCGGCTATGTTGCCCCTCGTTATTGGCGCGAGGCGCCGCCACGCTATCGCGACGACCCGCGACTCGATGACGGCTATGGCTATCGGGACGACCCCAATAGCTATTACGACGACGAGGAAGGCGACTTGCCTCCCCGCCGACGCCCTCAGCGAGAGGCCTCGCTCGATCCAGGCGCGACCTCGCCGCAATTCAGTCCCGGCCTCAAGGATGACAGGCGAGCCGCCCAGCTGCGCTCCCCGATCGCGCGTACGGTTGTCTCCTTCTCCGGCTACGATCCTGGCACGATCGTGATCTCCACCAAGGAAAAGCGTCTCTACCTCGTGCTCAACGACGGTACGGCCATCAAATACGGCATCGGTGTCGGCAAGCAGGGCTTTTCGTGGAAGGGCACGGAGACGATCAGCCGCAAGGCGGAGTGGCCGGGTTGGACTCCGCCCAAGGAAATGATCGCTCGCCGCCCGGAATTGCCCGACCACATGGATGGCGGTCTCAACAATCCCCTCGGAGCGCGAGCGCTCTATCTCGGGTCCACCCTTTATCGCATTCATGGCACCAACGAGCCGAATTCGATTGGCAAGGCCGTATCTTCGGGCTGCATCCGCATGGCAAATCCGGATGTGATGGATCTCTACAATCGGGTCGGCGTAGGAACAAAGGTCGTCGTGCTCTGATCGCGCACCGGCGTTGCCGACTTGCGATTCAGAAGAAGGATTTGCGGATCACGCCTTGCCGGCGAAGCCGACGGGCATCCGCCTCAGCTCACGCCAACGTCGGGTGACATCTGGAAGGAGCTCTACTGCCTCTGCAGATATTTTCGACCGTATTGGCGAGAATATTATTCCAAAATCGTTTCAGAAATTAGCAAATCACTATAGGCTCAATTTCGACTCGGCTGGGCATGCGCTTCGAGCGAGTTCGCTGCGCCCGTCGAGCAAGACAATCCTGCGAAGAAAAGCCGACATGCCCAATAGAACCTCACCGCTCGTCGCGTTTCAGTCCAAGACATTCCGCTCGCTCTGGTCGGCAACGCTCATATCCAATCTCGGCGGACTGGTCGAAGGCGTGGGCGCTGCCTGGCTCATGACCAGCCTTGCCACATCCCACGGCATGGTGGCGCTGGTCCAGGCCTCCACGACGCTGCCCGTCATGATCTTCTCCCTCGCCGCCGGGGCGCTTGCCGACAATTACGACCGAAGACGGATCATGCTGATCGCGCAGACCTTGATGCTGAGCGTATCGGCAACGCTCGCCGTTCTGTCCTACAGCAATGCCCTGACGCCGTGGCTGCTGCTTTGCTTCACCTTCCTGATCGGCTGCGGCGGCGCTCTCCACAATCCGTCATGGCAGGCCTCGATGGGCGATGTCGTCCCACGTGAGCATCTGCCTGGCGCCGTGGCGCTCAACAGCATGAGTTACAACCTCATGCGCAGTATCGGACCGGCGATCGGCGGCGTCATCGTTGCAGCCGCAGGCGCGGCTTTCGCCTTTCTCTTCAACGTCTTCTGTTATTTTGCCCTGATCATAACCCTATGGCGCTGGAAGAAAGCGCCCGTGACCAACAGCCTGCCGCGCGAACCCTTCGGCAGCGCGATGTCGGCCGGATTTCGCTACGTGCTGATGTCGCCCAACCTGCTCACGGTGATGTGCCGCGGCTTCGTCTTCGGCCTGACCGCAATCGTCATTCTGGCGCTGCTGCCGCTTGTTGCGCGCGACCATGTGCATGGCACCGCGATCACCTATGGCACCATGCTCGGCTTCTTCGGCTTCGGCGCGATCTGCGGCGCAATGCTGATCGGCCGTATTCGCGATATACTGAGCAATGAATGGGTGATCCGCGCCGCCTTCTTTACGCTGGCGGTCAGTTGCTTTTTCCTGGCGCTCAGCAATCAGGTATGGCTGAGCTGTCTTCTCCTCATGCCGGCCGGCGTCGCCTGGGTGCAGGCCTTCTCGCTGTTCAACGTCACGGTTCAGCTGTCGACGCCGCGCTGGGTCGTCGGCCGTGCCTTGTCGCTCTACCAGACCGCCACTTTCGGCGGCATGGCGGTGGGCAGCTGGCTCTGGGGCGAATTGGCCGACGCGCACGGCGTCACCGGCGCCCTATTCATCGCAAGCGCGGCTCTTGGTATAGGCGGCCTGCTTGGCCTCGTGCTGCGGCAGCCCGACTTCGAATCCCTCAATCTCGACCCGACGAACACCTTCAGCGAACCGCAGCTGCAGCTCGACCTGCGCTCCAGGAGCGGACCCATCCTGGTCATGGTGGATTACAATATCGAGCAGGACGACGTGCATGAGTTTCTGGCCGTCATGGCGCAACGCCGCCGGATGAGAATCCGCGACGGCGCAAAACAATGGTCGCTGTTGCGCGATCTGGAAAAGCCGAACACCTGGACGGAGAGCTACCATCTACCGACCTGGATCGACTATGTCCGTCACAGCCAACGCCAGACACATGCGGATGTCGAGGTTGCCGAACACCTGGACAGACTGCATCGCGGCGACGGGCCGCCGGTCATCCACCATATGATCGAACGACAGACGGTGCCAAGGCACGACGACATGCCCCTGAAGCCCTATCTCGACGCGACATGACATTCACGGCTGGAGATTTGCTCCGCCGGTTTCATTTCCCGCATGCTGGCGAGCCATTTCGCGTGGCGAATAACCGAAGGCGCGCTTGAACATGGTCGTGAAAGCAGCAGGATTCCTGTAACCGAGGTCGATCGCGATCGTCGTCACCGGAACGCCTGCGACAAGCCGTGGCAATGCAGCATGCAAGCAGGCCTGCTCGCGCCATTTGACGAAGCTGAGCCCGGTCTCCAGGCGAAACATTCGGGTGAATGCGCGGCGGCTCATGCGCATGTGGCTAGACCACAGATCGATCGTATCATGCGTCGTCGGCTGCCGCAGAAAATCCTGACACTTTTCGGCGAGCATCCTGTTACGCGGGATCGGTAACGACAGCGGCAATGGTCGCAACCTCGCCAGCTCGTGCAGAAGCAATGCCATCAAGGCACCGGCCCGATCATTAACATCATAGTCGACAGGAATATCGACTGCCTCGGCAATAAGAGTGCGCAGGAGCGGCGATATCTCGACCACCTGGCAATGATCCGGCATCGTCTCGATCGCTTCGGGCTCGATGTAGAGACTGCGCATGCTGACTTTGCCGAGCATGCGCACGCTGTGGATCACGCCCGGCGGTATCCACATGCCGCGCTCCGGCGGCATGACGAGCGTGCCGTCCGGGGTGGTCACGACCACCACCCCGGAAAAGCCATATAATAGTTGCGCGCGGCGATGCTGGTGCGGATCGACACGGTGGCCGTCTCCATAGTCATTGCCGAGGGCAATGAGCGGGCGGTCGACATCGATGAATGGATCTATGCGGCTGTTCCTGACCATTCTGGCCCAGTCTCGTAAGAATTGCGCCTTGTCGCGGTAGCGGGCGATGATGTTTTCCAATATCAGCACCGCAGATCATTGAAAAGTGAGAGCCATGAGCCAGGTCATGAACCCGCCCCGCGCGGCCACTACGATATATCCGGTCCTGATGGTAGCCAGTCTTGGCCATTTCATCAACGATGTCACCCAGGCTCTGCTGCCGGCAAGCTATCCGGTGCTGAAGACAGGCTTTGACCTCAGCTTCACCCAGCTCGGCGTCCTGACCTTCGTCTATCAGATCACCGCCTCTATCCTGCAGCCCTTCGTCGGTTGGTATACGGATGGACGACCGCAACCCTATTCATTGCCGTTCGGCATGGCCTGCAGTTGCGTCGGCATGATCACGCTCGGAATGGCCTCGAACTATCCGATGTTGCTGATGGGCGCGATGCTGCTCGGCCTCGGCTCCTCGATCTTCCACCCGGAAGCATCGCGGATCGCGCGCCTGGCATCGGGTGGGAAACACGGCTTCGCGCAATCGGTGTTCCAGGTCGGCGGCAATTTCGGCAGCTCGCTTGGGCCACTGCTGGCCGCCTTCTTCATTCTTCCGCATGGTCAGCATGGAATGGCAATGCTTGCGAGCCTGGCATTCGTCGGCATTCTCATTCTCGCAGGCTTGGGCCGCTGGTATCAAGTCAATGGCAGTCACCTGCGCGCGCCGGCAAAATCAGGCAAGGTCCACAAGGCGCTGAGCCTGTCGCGTGCCCGCGTCGGTCTTGCTATTGCCGTCTTGATCGCCCTGATTTTCTCGAAATATTTCTATCTCGCGAGCTTTACCAGCTACTATAATTTCTACCTCATGGCTCGCTTCGGCGTCACCGAACGGTCGGCGCAGCTCTGCCAGTTCGTGTTCTTTGCCGCCGTTGCCATTGGAACGATGGTTGGCGGCCCCGTGGGCGACCGCATCGGTCGAAAGAAGGTCATCTGGGGCTCGATCCTCGGCATCCTGCCCTTCACCGTCGTCCTGCCTCATGCCAATCTTGAAACGACGATCGTCCTCAGCGCCATCATCGGCACGGTCATTGCGTCGGCCTTTTCCGCAATCGTCGTCTACGCACAGGAATTGCTGCCCGGTCGCGTCGGCATGGTCTCCGGCCTGTTCTTCGGCTTTGCCTTCGGCATGGCCGGCATCGGGGCCGCGGCGCTCGGCGTGCTTGCCGACCATACCAGCATCGAATTCGTCTTCGAGCTCTGCGCCTTCCTGCCGCTGATCGGACTTTTGACAATCCTGCTGCCGAACGTGGAAGACTGAGGACAATCGAAACGGGCAAGGCGTCGAGATGAAGACATCGACGCCTTGCCTTTCGCCTCCTACGAGGCCGAGACTTTCTTCACCCAGGCTTCCACCTCGTCGCCACTGCTCATGTCGGCCTGCACCAGCCCGTCGACCATGAAGGTGGGGGAAACGTGGATGCCGTTCTGTCGGGCATATTTGCAATGCCACTTGATCTCGCGGTCGAGATCCGGAATGGCAAAAGCCTCCTTTAACGCAAGTCCGCTGTAGCGCTCCAGACGCTCGATCAGCTCGCTCGGCGTTACATCCATATTCGGGCCGCCGGCATGATCGGTAAATTCAAACTCCTCGCGATGGGCAGCGATCGCGGCCATTGCCTTGCGCGCCATCTCCTTGCCTCCGGGAAGCGTCGAAGCGGCAAGAATGCAACGCACCAGAACGCCTGAATACAGATGCCAGGGCTGCGATTGCAGACGGATCTTGACGGTCACTCTATCCTCGCCGGCCTGGGCCAGAAAGGCATCCAGCTTGTTGAAGGCTCTGACCGAAAAGGGGCAGGTCGGTTCCAGAAAAACTTCGAAACTGCGCGGCCCGTGGCCCCAGCTTAACGGCTCCGCATGCCAGGCAACATTGGTCATGTCGATCTCCTTCCTCGATCTCAAAATCCCGCATTCGCACGGAAACTAGATGGGCCAGCCTCAGCCGGTCAATGTGGCGAGACAAAAAGGTCACACCGCGCAAGCGTTTGCTGACCAGATCGTCATGAGGTCGAGGATGTTCTGCAACCGGGTATTGAGCAACGAGGCAAGGCGCCTATTTCACGCGTTGCAAAATGTAGGCGCCAAGTCAAACCCCCAGGATTTTGCGAAGCATAGCTTCGCTCCCTGCCTTGCGGATGCCTATGCAACCATTCGGAGATCCAGGCAGACAATGACATTCCCGACGATTAAGCTTCCCCAGAGAGCCCTCATGCTTGCTCAGGGCGTGATCACGACGCCGAAAGTCAGCTATTTCGCCTTGCTGATCCTGATCGGGCTCACCGTTTTCATGACAGCTTACGAAGCGCCAGGCATATTGAGGGATTGGGCGATCAGTCAAAATCCCGTCGAGCCCGTCAATGGCGATATTCGTGACGGAAAATGCTCGACCCAGAGAGGCTTCTTCACCAGCTGCGAAGCGCATCTCAACTACGCCTATAACGGTCAGACCTATGACAAGAGCGTCGAGATCATGTTCGTCGACATCCATGCCGGCGACTATGACACGAATGTCGTCATCTCCCGTGACCATCCGGAACTGGCGACCCTCAGCCTCGGCCTCGATATGCTCTGGAACCGGATCATAACGCTCGCCGTCTTCGTTGCCCTTCTCGGCGGCGCCGGCATTGCCATGATCTTCCAGATCCTGCGCGGCTGGTGCGTCCGCGGTCAATTGCAGCAGGCTGCTCAGCTCGAGCCGGTTCCGGTCGAAATCACGGCGGTCCAGCGCCGTGGCAAGCAATTGACGGTCGTCTATGCTGACAAGATCGCCGCCAAAAAGACCGGACGATCGGCTCAAACGCGCTTCGAGCCGGGACAGGAACCTCTGGTCGTCGGCGAAAAGGACGGCAAGGCAGTGGCTCTTGCCGTGTGGCATGGCAATACCGCTCTGCCAGTACTTATGGATAGCCAATTGCAGCGGATCGACATGACGGCTCAGGAACGCGCAAGCATTCTCGCGCCACTGACGGCGGAACTTGGCAGTCATCCGCCTGAGCTCGTTGTGCGAGGTAAGAAAGGGCCGTCCATCTTGGCGCGGCTTGGCAGGCTCGTCCTGGTGATCCTCCTCATCATCGCCGGCATTTTCGGCTACTGGATCTGGTATGTGACCAGCGCCGGCTCGCAATTCACCTCGCCCGGCATGGACATCAATAACATGATGCCGACTCCACTCAACCGCTGGGGTTGCGATCAGTTGAAGAAGCGTTTCGGTGACCAGAGAGCCCCCTTCGGATGCACCGCCTCGGACTATACAAGCTGGAAGTGACGCTCGATCTGCATCGATGGACGCGGCCTCTGCAGAGAAGCCCGCGTCCATCCGTGACGCCTTAGATCTTCACTCGACGACCTCGGGCATGGCGGGCGGTGCGCTGCGCAACGGCCGACGGAAGAGCTCCACGCAGGCGACCCCCACGAGTGCGGCGCCTCCGCCGATGACGTGATAGGCGCGCACCGGCTCGCCGAGCATGACGATGGCGCCAATCGCGGTAAAGACCGGCAAGAGGTTCATGAAGGCTGCGCAGCGATTGGGTCCGAGAATATGAACACCGCGCACCCATAGGAACGGAAGGACGACCGAGGCGAGACCGCCGGCATAGCCGATGAGCGGCAGGGTTTCGGCATTCAGCGAACGCAAGGACGCGGGCGTTGCAAGAAATGCCGGAAACATGATCACCAGGGCGCAAATCGCCTGCATATAGGTCGATTGCCAACCGGCGACAGGCAGGTTCCAGCGCTTGAGCAGGACGCCATAGACCGCATAGCTCAGCGCCGCTATGAACATCAGCGGATCGCCGAGATGGACGCCGTTGCGCGCAAGCGCAGCCGGGTCGCCGGCGCTCACCAGATAAATCAGCCCGACCAGCGACAGGATGCCCCCGCCGACCATGCCGACAGTCGGCGTTTCCTTCAGCACGAAGGCGCTCAAGGCCACGGTAAGCAGCGGCGTCAAAGCCGTGAACACGGCCATGTTCGTGGCCGTCGTTGTCTCCGCCGCCAGGTAGGAGAGGCTCTGGAAGAAGCACATGGCAAGAAAGCCGAGAATGGCGAATTGCCCGAGATGCGGCCAGATGACGAAGCGGTTCCGCCAGGCGGGGACGGCGACGAAGGTGCTCATCAGCAAGACGGCGAGAAGCAGGCGGTAGAAGGTGATTGCCTCCGGACCGATCGTATGCGCCGACAGCCTGGAAACGATGACGTTTCCGGACCAGAGGATGATGGCAATGAGGGGATAGAGAAATGCTAGCTTGTTTTTCATGTGCGATAACCATGGAGAATGTGAAGGCTCTGGCTTATCGTCTTGATGTTGGTTCGTATCACTCTATGATGACCATAACTGTAGAGATTGGGACATGCAGAGCGATCCGACCCGCAAACATCTCGATTTTCATGATACGCATCGCGCCATGGCGGCGATGGACGTCAACTATTCGGATGGCGCCTCGACGGGCTGGCACTCGCATCCGCGCGGCCAGTTGCTCTATGCGATCGAAGGCGTGATGATCGTGCGGTCGGCCGAGGGGTCGTGGGTCGTGCCGCCCAGCCGGGCTCTGTGGCTGGCGGCGGGCCTGGAGCATGATGTGAAAATGTCCGGCGAGGTCAAGATCCGCACCGTCTTCATCGATGCAACGGCGATCCGCAACATGCCGGAAAAAAGCTGCGTCATCGAGGTTCCGGCGCTTTTGCGCGAGCTCATCGTTGCCGCCGTTGACGTTCCCCTCGATTACGCGGAAGGCAGCCGGGACGACCGTCTGATGCAGCTGCTCTTGGACGAGGTGCGCGTCTCCGATGTGCTGCCCTTGCATCTTCCCATGCCGGAAGATCAGCGCATCAAGCTGATCTGCGAAGCAATCACCGAGCACCCCGCCGATACGTCGACCGCAGGCCAATGGGCCGACCGTCTGGATGTCACGGCCAAGACGGTGCATCGCCTCTTCACCAAGGAAACGGGCATGAGCTTTGCGCAATGGCGCGAACAGGCGCGGCTCCTGTTTGCCTTGCGCAAACTGGCGAACGGCGAACGCGTCATCGACGTCGCCTTCGATTGCGGCTACGCCAGCCAGAGCGCCTTTACCGCAATGTTCCGACGCCATTTCGGCAAACCGCCATCGGAATTCTATCACTAGATATTATTAGCCGGGCAATCAACGAGATAGGCAAGGTCCCCGCTGATCGCATTATTGATCGATGCAAAATCAATCACTATGATTAGAAGTAAATCAAACATTTCAGAATGGATGATCGCGTGGCAAGCCCGGCAACCAAGATCTTGACTGCGCACGTACCGCTTTCGCTGGCCGAAAAACTCGATCTGATGACCGAAAGGCTTGCGCGCTCCCGGGGCTGGATCATGAAACAGGCTCTGGCTGCCTGGCTTGATCAGGAAGAAGAGCGCGAGCGGCTGACCCGCGAAGCCCTTCGCGACGTCGACGATGACGATGTGATCGACCATGAGGCCGTGCAGGCATGGGCCGACAGCCTGAGCATAGGCGAGCCACTGCCGGCTCCACGCTGATGGAGACTAAATGGACCGGCAAGGCGCTATCCGGTCTCACTCGCCGGTATGAATTTCCGGCAGCAGTCAACAAGCCGGCAGCCGTTCGCACAATGCAGTCTCTGACCAAGGCGCCGACCGTTCTGCTGGCCAATCCGCGAATTGGGGAACGGTTGTTCGAATTCAAACCACGCGAAGTCAGGCGGCTCCTCGTCGGCCACTACGAGGTCCGCTACGAAATTCAGCAGTCGACGATCTACGTCTTGAGGCTATGGCACACCAGGGAAGATAGATAGTTGGCCTTCCTGTCACCTTGAGCAAACGCCGAATCGCCTGCATGGACACTGATCCAAAGATCGGCTCGACCGGGCGCTCCATCCTATCTATAATTCAGGGATCAAGATCGCTCCCGGTTCGGAACGGTGGATTTGGCGGAGGCGCGCAATCATGGACCAGCTCAATCCCGCGGCCACTCCCCTCCTCTCCAGCAAGGGACGCGGCTGGCAAGGTCTGGAAGCAAGCTTCGTTCGTATTCAGGCGGGCCGTATCCATGTACCGGGATCGCCAACACATCGGCTCGGCATTCATTTCGGACGGGCCGTAAATGCCTTTTGTCAGTGCGATGGCCGGCAGCATCGGCGCCGGCAATCGCATGGCGATATCGATATCGTTCCTGCCGGGCTGGATGGCTGGTGGGAAGATGACCGCGATTGCACCATTCTCCGTGTGGCTGTCCAGCAGGAACTCGTTCACGCCGCCGCTGAAGCGCTCGGGAGAAATCCGGACACCGTTTCTCTCGCACCCAAATTCCAGCTCCGAGATTCTCGCTTGGAATCGATCGCCTGGGCGCTCAAGGCCGAAATCGAATCCCCTGCTCCATCGGACAGAACCTATGCAGAAACACTTGGATTGGCGCTGGCGATCCGCCTGGTGGAAGGCAATGGACACAGTTCGTCCGGCACCATGCCAACCGGCATCACCCTGACGAACCGCCATCAACGACACCTGGCGGATTTCATCGAAGCTCATATCGATCAGTCGCTCTCCCTTGCCGATCTCGCCGCAAGTGTGGGTTTGAGCGTATCGCATTTAAAGCCACTCTTTCGCGCCACTTTCGGTATGCCGATACACCGATACATCCTGACGCGCCGCGTCGAGCGCGCGCGATTGCTCATCATCTCGACCGAGATGCCACTCGCCGAGATCGCATCGGCTGCAGGCTTTGCCCATCAGAGCCACATGACACACTGGATGCGGCGCATCCTCGGCCTCACTCCCGGCACACTGAGCCGAATGCATTCATAAGTTCGATTGTCGTCCAAACCTGCAATCGGTCATCCGAACCTGTGCGACCCAGCGGCATACATGGCTATGCTGCTGGAAGATTGACAGGAGAAGACGCAATGCATGCAATTCTTGGCGCCAACGGCAAGGTTGGCCGCACGACCATCGCCGCTCTGCGCAAGGCCGGTGCCCCGGTTCGCGCAGTTCTGCGCGATGCCTCGAAAGCACAGGGGCTTGTGGATCTCGGTTGCGAAATCACGATCGCCGATCTGTATGATCATCAGGCCCTCGCCTTAGCGCTTGAAGGCGCAAGCGCGGTCCAGATCATCTGCCCAGTCGATATTCGCGCCCCTCAGGCTCATTCCGGCATGCAACGATTGATCGGCTCGCTTGGCGAAGCCCTGACGGCCGCCAAGCCGCAAACCGTCCTCGCCATTTCCGACTATGGCGCGCAGCATAGCTCCGGAACCGGGGTCACCTTGATCTTCCACGCGCTCGAGGCGCGTTTGCGCCAGTTGGATACCAAGCTGATCCTGCTGCGATCGGCCGAACATATGGAAAACTGGGCACGTATGGCAAAGGGAGCGGCGGAAAGCGGGCGATTGCCGAGCTTCTACGATCCGCTGACCAAGCTGCTTCCGACCATCTCCGCCTTTGATGTCGGATCAATCGCCGCTGAACTGCTCCTGGAGAAGCAGGAGGCCGCTTTAAGAGTGGTCCATGCGGAAGGTCCTCGGCGCTATACGCCGAATGACGTTGCAGCCGGCATCGGCATGCTGACCGGTCGCAACGTTGTCGCCGAGTTGCTTCCCGGGACCGAATGGCAGGCTGCGCTGATGCGAGCGGGCCTATCGGAAGACTATGCGCGATTGTTGGTCGAGCTCTATCTTGCCCATAATGCCGGCCGAATAGACGCGGAGAAGGATGTCGGCGAGATCCGCCGCGGCACGACCGAGTTGACCGAAGTCCTGCAGCGGATTCTCAGCGCATAGGGAGAAGCGACAAATCTCATCCATGCGCTCATCTCTCCGCGAGGTTTCAACTGCGGGGGATGGCCAGGACGACAGTCGTGCCGCCACCCTTGCGGCTGTCGATGGTGGCATGGCCGCCATGCGCCTCGGCTATCGCCTTGACGACGGCAAGACCAAGACCTGATCCTCCGCCCCGTCGCGTTCTGGCATCGTCGGCTCTCCAGAACCGTTCGAATGCTCTTTCGCTTTCCGCCGTCGTCATGCCCGGACCGTCATCCGAAACCATGATGACGCACAGGTTGTCAACGGCATGCGAAGCCACCCGCAGCGTCGAGCCGGGAGCATAGCGCGCGACATTATCGATGAGCGCAAGCATCGCTTGGCGGACGCGCGCCCGGTCGGCGATGACAAGCATCTTCTGCAAATCGGTTTCGATTTTTATGCTGAGGTTCGAAAGCGTCGGCTTCACCGAATCGACGATATCTCCGATTTCTTCTCCGACGTCGAAGCGCGATTGCTGCAGCTCCATGCGTCCGGCATTCATCAGCGAGAGCGTCCGCAGGTCATCGACGATGCGGGTCAGCGCATCGATGTGTCCGATCAACCCCCGGAACACTTCCTGGCTCGGTTCGAACACGCCATCCGCCAGCCCCTGCATGCGGCCGCGCAGGATCGTCAGAGGCGTGCGCAATTCGTGGGCAATCGCCGAATTCGAATATTGCAGCTCTTTCTCGGCCCTTTGCAATTCCTCCGCCATACGGTTGAAGTCGTTGATCAGGCGATCCGCTTCGCCAAAGTTGCCCTCGCCGGTCGCCCGGCCGGCAAAGTCTCCGTCAGCAATAAGGCGTGCAGCCTCTGTCACCGCCGTCAGGGGTTTGACAAGACGCCGGGCAAGCCGCCATCCGACATAGGCGCCAACCGCCTGGCCGATCGCCACGTTGATAGCGAGGACGACAAAATCGCTGGCAGCCCAGTCGTCAGAATTTCCAGAATTCTTGAACAGCCAATCGTAGACATAGCCATAGATCAGAAACCCGAAGAACATGACGGAAAGAGCGACGAAGGCGACGATCGTCGTCGACCAGATGATTTGCCTGTTCAGGCTGTTGCTAACCGAAGTCGCCAAGGCGGTAACCCACTCCCCTGACGCCGTTGAGGAGTTCGCCGACACCGGCGGCATCCAGCTTTCGGCGAAGCTTGCTCATGTGGCTGTCCACGGTACGGTCGAGCGCATCGCCCTCGGGAAGGCAGGCATCGACGATCTCGCCTCTCTCGAAGGCCCTGTTCGGGAAGCCCGCCATATATTCGAGGATGCGGAATTCGGTTCGCGTCAAGTTCAGCAGCAGACGGCTCTCGCCGTCCTCGACGACGGCCATATGCGCGATCGGATCTATGGCAAGCTTGCCGACCCTCAGGACCTTGTTCGTCGCACTGCCGGTCGCCCGTCTCAAAATGGCCCGCGCCCGCGCCACCACCTCGACAGGATTGAACGGCTTGACCACGTAGTCGTCGGCGCCCGAACGCAGCCCGTGCAGCTTATCGAGGTCATCGGCGAGCGCCGTGACCATGATGACAGGCGTATTACCCCTTTGGCGGATGGTGGCAAGCACAGTGTGACCATCGAGTTTCGGCAGCTTGACATCGAGGACGACGAGATCGGGTCTCAGCCGCTGGTGATGCGAAAGGCCGATCTCCCCATCCGAGGCGGTCAGCACGCGGAATCCCTCGCGCTCAAAGTAGCGCTCGAGAATATCCGAGATCTCCGGCTCGTCCTCGACAATCAATATCAGTGCATTTTCCATCCGGGGCTCCTTCACCAGAAGGAAACGTCAGACAGGGCCTCCTCGTCAACATTCCTCTGTCCACGTCCATGAAACCTCCACAAAACGTCGACCAAAGACCAACATTCCCAATATTTGCTTAGGCTCGGACGAAAGTGCCACTCGCGCCGGGCGTTGAAGCGACCCTTTCGAATAGGTTCATGCCGTCAAGACGCGGAACGACGATCTTACCGCGACACGGTCAATTGGGAATACATCTATGCGATCTGCATTTGAACTGCCTTGCTGGAAGGCAATATTGGCGGCAACGGCGATGCTTGTGCTGGCTTCCGGCCATCTGCGCGCCCAGGAGAGCGGAGAAATGCCGCCACCCGCCGTCAGTGTCCTGGAAATCAAGGCACATCCCGTGCCGGTCATGAGCGAGCTTCCGGGCCGCATCGCCGCTACCAGGATTTCCGAGGTACGAGCGCGGGTCTCGGGCATCCTCCAGGAACGCGTCTTCGAACAGGGCAGCCTCGTACATCAGGGCGATGTCCTCTACCGGATCGACCCGAAACTGTTCCAGGTGCGAGTAGCAAGCGCAAAGGCGGCTTTGCAGAAAGCAAAAGCCATTCAGGCCAATGCCAAGCAGCAGCTCGAGCGCCAGCGCTCGCTGCGTGAGCGCAATGTCTCGACGGCTGTCGACTACGACACCGCCGCCGTCAATCTCGCCCAGGCCGATGCCGACGTCGCAGCGCAGGAGGCTGCTCTCGACGAAGCGCAGATCAATCTCGATTATACTGAAGTGCGCGCCCCCATCACCGGCATCATCGGCGGCGCGCTCGTGACCGAGGGAACGCTTGTGACAGCTGAAGGCGCATCCAATCTCGCGCTCATCCAGCAGATCGATCCGGTCTATGCTGATTTCACGCAATCCGCACAGGATCTCCTGGCTCTGAAACGCGCCGTCAGCGAAGGCAAGCTGCAGAGCCCGGCGCCCGGACAGGCATCCGTCGAACTCGTTTTCGATGGCGGAACAAGCTATGCAAAGCCGGGCAAGCTCTTGTTTTCCAACGCGAATGTCGACCCCGGCACGGGGCAGGTCACGCTGCGCGCCGAATTCCCCAATCCCGATGGCGATCTGCTGCCGGGCATGTATGTCCGCGTGCGGATCGAGCAGGCCGTTCAAAAGAGCGGCATCACCATTCCGCAAAGGGCGGTGACAAGGAACGCCGAAGGCAATCCTCAGGTCTTCGTGCTCGCCGCAGATCAAACTGCGCAGGTGCGCAACCTCGTCCTCGGCGCGTCCCTCGGAGCCGAATGGATCGTGCTTTCCGGGCTGAAGAGCGGCGAAACCATCATCGTCGACGGGGTCCAGAAGGTCACGCCCGGCGGCAAGGTCGTCTCCGAACCATGGACGCCGCAAAGCGCCGAGCCGAATACCTCAGATCAGGCCGCAAAGTAATCAAATCATGGCACAGTTCTTTATCCGGCGACCCGTCCTCGCATGGGTCTTTGCTTTCTTCATCATGATCGCCGGGATCATTACGATCCCGATATTGCCGGTCGCGCAATATCCCGCCGTCGCGCCGCCGCAGCTCTCCATTTCCGCCTCCTACCCCGGCGCCTCTCCACAGGAAATCTATCAGGGGGTCACCCGGCTGATCGAGGAGGAGCTGAACGGCGTCCATGGCATCGCTTATTTCGAGTCGACCTCGGACAATTCCGGCTCGGTGAGCATCAACGCCACCTTCGTCTCCGGAACCGATATCGGCAAGGCGACGGTCGATGTGCAGAACGCCGTCCGGCGCGTCGAGGCGCGGCTGCCGCAGGCGGTCCGTACGCAAGGCATTCAGGTCGAGGAAGCCAGCGCCGGCTTCCTGCTGATCGCGGCTCTTACCTCGACCGACGGCAAGATGGACGAGATCGCGCTCGGCGACTACATCAACCGCAACGTCCTCGGAGAACTGCGCCGTTTACCCGGCGTCGGGCGCGCTCAGGTCTTCGCCTCGCAAAGGGCGCTTCGCGTATGGATCGATCCCGACAAGATGGTCGGCCTTCACCTGACGGCGGCCGACATCAGCGCGGCGATCGCCGCGCAGAACGCACAGGTCGCAGCCGGCCAGATCGGTGCCATGCCCAACCCCGTCAGCCAGGATCTGACCGCGACCGTCATTGTCGAGGGCCAACTCAATAGCGCGAGGCAATTCGGCGACATCATCCTTCGCGCCAATCCCGATGGCTCGACCGTGCGCCTGCGCGACGTCGCCCGCGTCGAAGACGGTGCCGAAACCTACTCGACGGCAAGCCGGCTCAACGGTAATCCGAGCGCGGGCCTCGCCATCCAGCTGTCCTCGACCGGTAACGCCGTCGCCGTCTCGTCGGCGGTAAAGGCAAAGATGGACGAGCTGTCGAAGTTCTTCCCGAAGGGCGTCGAGTATTCGATACCCTACGACACCAGTCCCTTCGTCAACGCTTCGATCGAGAAGGTCGTGCATACCCTCATCGAGGCGATCGTGCTCGTCTTCATCGTGATGTTCGTCTTCCTGCAGAACTTCCGCTACACGCTCATCCCGACGCTTGTCGTGCCTGTCGCTCTGCTCGGGACCTGCGCGATCATGTATGCGACGGGATTCTCCATCAACGTGCTAACCATGTTTGCCATGGTGCTTGCGATCGGCATCCTCGTCGACGATGCGATCGTCGTGGTCGAGAATGTCGAGCGCATCATGGCAGACGAGGGCCTGCCGCCGAAGGCCGCGACGCAGAAAGCGATGAAGCAGATTACCGGCGCCATCCTCGGGATTACGCTGGTATTGTCCTGCGTCTTCATTCCGATGGCGTTTTTCCCTGGGGCTTCCGGCATCATCTACCGCCAATTCTCGCTGACCATGGTCGTCTCGATCATGTTCTCGGCCTTCCTGGCGCTGTCGCTGACACCGGCGCTCTGCGCCACCTTCCTGAAGCCGATCGATGGAAACCACCATGCGAAGAAAGGTCTCGGCAGCTGGTTCAATCGCAAGTTCGACGGGATGACGGCCGGCTACGCGAAGACCGCCGCCGCTCTTGCACGCCGGTCGGGACGCATGATGGCCGTCTACCTCGCCCTTGCCATCGGTCTCGGCTACCTTTTCGTCAACTTGCCAGGCGCCTTCGTGCCGGAAGAAGATCAGGGCATCCTGATCGTCGACATACAGGGGCCGCCGGAGGCGAGCGCCAATCGTACGCTCGCCTCGCTGAAGCAGATCGAAGCCATCTTCAAGGCCGAACCGGCTGTCGAGAACGTCTTTGCCGTCCAGGGCTTCAGCTTCTCCGGAAACGGCCCGAACTCGGCCATCGCCTTCGTCACGCTCAAGGACTGGAGCGTGCGGCCGGCCGCCAGCTCGGTGCCGGAGATAGCCGCGCGCGTCAACGCACAGTTCGCCGGATTGAAGGATGCGACGTCCTATGCGCTCTCGCCGCCGCCGATCGACGGCTTCGGCGCGACGAGCGGCTTCTCCTTCAGGCTCCAGGATCGCGCCGGACGCGGCCAGAAGGCGCTGAAGCAGGCCGGAGACGAGCTGATGGCAAAGGCGGCCAAGAGCAGCCTGGTGACGAATGTCCGCGTCGAGGGCATGCAGGAAGCTGCACAGATCATGCTTGCGATCGACCGAGAGAAGGCAAACACCTTCGGCGTCAGCTTTACCGATATCAACGATGCGATCACCGCGAACCTTGGCTCGTCCTATATCAACGACTATCCGAACGCAGGCCGCATGCAGCAGGTCATCGTGCAGGCGGACGGCCGCAGCCGCATGCAGGTGGAAGACATGATGAAGCTGAACGTCCGCAACGCCAGCGGCGGAATGGTGCCGCTCTCGTCGTTTGCGACCGCCGATTGGCGCAAGGGTGATCCGCAGATCGTCGGCTACAACGGCTATCCGACGATCCGCATCACCGGCGAACCGGCTGCGGGCAAGTCCTCAGGCGCCGCGATTGCCGAGATGGAGCGTCTCGCATCCGAACTTCCTCAGGGTTTCGGCTATGAGTGGTCAGGCCAGTCCCGCGAAGAGATCGCCTCCGGCAACCAGGCGCCGATCCTGTTTGCCTTCAGCATCCTCTTCGTCTTCCTGCTGCTCGCTGGCCTTTATGAGAGTTGGTCAATCCCGCTGTCGGTCATGCTCGTCGTGCCGCTCGGCATCATCGGATGCGTGCTGGCGGCGATCCTGCGCGACATGCCGAACGACCTCTATTTCAAGGTCGGGCTCATCGCGATCATCGGCCTGTCGGCAAAGAACGCTATCCTGATCGTCGAGTTCGCCAAGGATTACTATGCTCAAGGCAAGCCTTTGCTCGAATCGGCGGTCGAGGCGGCCCGCGTACGCTTCCGTCCGATCGTGATGACCTCGCTTGCCTTCACGCTCGGCGTCGTGCCGCTGGCGATCGCAACGGGGCCAAGTGCCGCCAGCCAGAATGCGATCGGCACCGGCGTCCTCGGCGGCATGATCTCGGCGACAGTCCTTGCTGTCTTCTTCGTCCCGGTCTTCTTTGTCTTTGTTCTGTCCCTCCTGCGGACCAAGAGACCGGTCGAGGAGAAAGGTGCGGGCGCCGACGTCCCGCCCGCACCTGCCTCTCATCCCTGACCCGATCGGTTCGCTAGCAATGATAGTGTTACGAATCCAAATTTTCCCAAGCTAAATCAAACAGGTATATGACGCATGCAAAGTGGTTTTATGAGTTTGAGCTCTAGCAGCATCAATCAAAGAACGGATGGGGCGATGTCATGTCTGGATGGCGCCCGTTTGGCAATGTGATTTTGAATGATGTTTGAGCTTTGCGGGTCGGGTGCGGTCATGTCCCCGGCCTGTTTGAGCGGCACATTATGACCGCCGGTCCTGATGTTGTCCGCTTGATCCGATCCCTATCACCGTGACGCACTATTGATGCGCAAGACATCGCCGCGGGTTCTTCGGTAAGGCTATTCGGAATGTAAATTAGCTTTTGACAAAACCGCAAGCGTTGTGGCGCGCCAAAAACAGCATTTCCGAGCCGCCCCCTAAAGTCGCGGGTGATCGGATACTGTACCACTATTCGGGTTCTATCAGCACTTTTGCGAAATCGGCGTTGGCGGGAATGATTTGTGCCCAGGAATAGGCGCCCCATTCCCAGCCCAAATTGATATCGTAGCTCAACCTTCGGACCTCTTTCTCGGCGACGCTTATCAGAAGCGAAGGGCTGAATGACGCCGCTGCCTGGAAATCTAGGGCTAACCTTTCCACCAATGCACCGGGTCGAAGATCCACGGTGGTGAATTGCAGCAGAACTTTGGGCAAAGGGGCAGCAACATTGGTCTGGTTTCCGTACAGAGGAACCGCATAGATCGGGACCGGCCTCCCCGCCCCAGAAACGGCCCGGGCGAAACCGGAGGTAAACGAGCCCGCCGTCGTATTCGCTATGCTAATTTTCGATAGCGATCCCTCGGTTTTCACTTCGCCGACACCCCCATTCGTGACAATGAACGTCTGGCCGGAGTCGATGAAGGTTTCATAACCGGCCCGGATGATCCCGCCGCCCACGATGGGGCTGGAAGACGTATAGGCCGATACGTCAGCCGCCCACTCGATCGTCATACTCGCCGTGATGCTTTGCGTGGCAAAACCGATGGTCGGCCGGGCCGCCGCGTTGGTCATCTGGACCGCGAACATCGCGTAAAGGAAATAGCCGCCGTGAACGAGCGCTTCGACAGTCGCAGGAGCCAGAGAAAGATCGACTTTATATGTTGTAGACATAAGCATCCAGACTCTCCTTCAGCTCTTCCCTCATAATGGACAAGCCAGTGGTTCTCGGCTCAGGAAAGGCAGCGTCGAGAGCGCACGGCAGCCTAGAGGTCGCCGCACGCCGGATCGAATGCTCGTCTGGAAAGAGAACTTCCTTCCTCAGCAGATCAATCTGTCGCCCCCCTAGAAGGAAGCGCTGGTCTCGATCAGTAGCGGCACGACATCGGCCGAGGGCCGAACGGTCTGTGCCCAGCTAAAACCGCCCCACGACCAGCCTTTGTTTATATCGTAGGAGACCTTTTGGTGGGCATCTGAGGTGAGGTCGATCAGGATACTCTGGCTGTAGGCCTTCTCGATCACTGTCCCGGTATGCACCTCATCGGTAGCGAAGGTGAGCATGACTTTCTGGATTGGCACAATCGCGTCAAGCCCGTTGCCGTAGAGCGGGAAGGCGCATAGGGGCTGTGCCTTCCCATCGACGACTTCGGAAATTCCGCAGGTCACCAAAGTCTCGGTCAGGTTCTCGATTGAAATCACACCCTTTGTACCGGCAACCACGGTACCCGTACCCTGGGGCGTTCGAACCTCGAGCTTCTGGCCGAGATCGGCTGCATAAGAGCTCAAGCCTTTGATCTGACCATTGGGAATAATCTCCGATCGGGAGGTGTAAGCCTTGTATTGGACTTCCCAGGAAACTTCGGTGTCCAGCCCGAAATCGACGGACTTGAACCAGACCAGCGGCCTGCCACCACGGGCTTTCGTCTTGACACCCTTAAAGCCATAGAGAGAATAACCACCAGCCGACAGGGCCTTAACGGTCTCTGCACTCATCGCGATCGACACCCCATAGCTGGTGGCACCGAGCAGATTGCCAATACTTGCCGTCGCGGAGCCGAAGGCGTTGAACGCGAGGAGGTCTATAAGTACCACGGTAGTACCCGGGCCGGCGTGCGCTAGCAGATCGTCGAGGTCCATGGGGATCACGGCAAACACCATGACCGTGTTATCGTCTCCCTCTACATAAGTGTAATCGTCGGGCTCGTATCCCGCGTTCGTGATGATAGTCCTAACCTGGGTCTCATCAAGGCCGTTAGGGTTTGAGAAAGCATAAGTTTCCATCGTAGTGCTCCTTTTCGTTACATTGCCAAAAAGAAGGCTCCGGACTTTGCATCACTGGTTGGGTGATGACAGGAGAGCCCCAAGCAACCTGCCTGCCTCCTCACAGCGAGCGCGCGGACCTCGACAACACGTATTTTAGCGATGTTGTCTATTTGGTTGCACTAATATGTTGCGCATATTTCGGGAACTCGCGCCTGTGATTGCATCACTCATATCTTTGATTTCCTCACTATCTGGCGGTATGAGCGCGGGGGCATTCCATGATGCAGTTTGAACGCCGTCGCAAAGTTGGCGGCATCTTCGTAACCCAGGTCGAAACCGATATCCTGAATCGAAAGAGCGGTGGTCCGCAGCAATCTGGCGGCGGCGATCATCCTTTGCTCCTGCAGCCAAGCATAGACACCCTTGCCGAGAACATGCTTGAAAGCGCGGGCAAGAGAGTTGCGGTTTGAACCCATCAGACGGGCCAAGCCATCGAGATCGCGATGAATGGCAATGTCTTTTTGCATGAATGCGCATGTTGCTTGCACGAGCGCGACTTGCTGCGCCGTCGGTTCGATCGAGTGACGGAGCCCGTGCTCCGCAGCCGGATCAATTATTCCGGAGACAAACTGCCCACCATAGGTTGACCGCATGGCAGAAGCTCCGGCCAGGCGAACGGCAATTTCGGCAGCGATAAAGGGATGACTGATGTAATCGCAAAATGCGGCATCAAAGACTGCGGCTCTTTGCGCGGACCCTTCGGGAAGCACTGCCAGAACGGGCGTTTTCTGGCGCTTGCACTCATTGAGCAATTTTAAAGAGGGCGGCGATACAGGAACATGACATGTGTTGTCTGCGACTAAAACATCAATTCTTTTTTAGCCAAAACAATAGAAGCCTCAGCCCAGCTTATAGCAGAGCACTCATAGGCTCTGAGCGAGCCGATTATGCTGACAAACTCAAGAGAACAATCTTCACTATCGGTCACAAACAAAATGCACACCCGGCTTCTGCTTGACATCAGTCATCTCCATAAGCAGAAGGTAAATTACACAACCGATAGATGAAGTCCACCCCACCTCAAAACATTGCCTGCTTTCTCCATCTGACCTGAGATCATTCTTCCCTTTCAGCGTTTGGGAAAGCCTTTCGGTCAGTCCGTCGCGAACACGCTGGCCGAACCCTCGACAATCGGCCAAAAGCCCGCTGACGATCCCCTTGCAACGTTCACCCTGTCGCCGATCCGCGCCACGCGCTGGCCGCCATCGCCGCCAAGCTGGACATTGTGCGATTGAACGATCACCTTCGCACCCGTCACCTTCACCAGATCGGGAGAGGCTTCGATAACCGTTTCGCCGATCTTGATATCCAACGGCATGTTCTCGTTCTCACGGGCATTGGCAGCACTATACGTGGAGAAGTCTATTGAGCGTCCGTCATGTCGCCGTTTTCGGACACGACATCGACTTGCTCGCCCTGCTGATAAAGCACGTCCACCTTGACACCACCCGCCGCAAGCGTCCGCGCTCCAATCCATGGCGTGAGGTAGGCTTTGCCATTCTGATCGGACAGCTTCACCCGGTACTTGCTCTTGTCGTCGCTGACTTCGGCAACCGTGCCCTTGCGGCGGCGGTTGCGGTTGCGGCGCTCAAGTTCGGCAATGCGGTGCAGCGTGTCCGAAAGCTGCCCAACTAAGCTTTTCATCGAGTCACCTCAAAGGCTGGTGTCATCAATATGGCATCAGCTTCGCTGTACACCATGCCATACCGACGCATTGCAGTTCGTCGACGTCACCCTAAATTTGTGTGCGCATGATCCATCCATAACGTTCCGCCGTCGTCGCGTCGACAAGATCGGCGCCGAGGATAGACTCGATGTCATCCGGGATGGGTGAAGTCGTCTCATTTATCAGCCATTCAGAAAGGTACTCACATGGCTGGCAATATAGTCGAGCGCCCGCTTTACATATCGAGGAGCGACCGAAGGGACGGGTTTTGAGAGAAGCTCAGAACACTTGTTCGGGTACCTTCTTGCCGCTCTGGATGACTGAACGGCCGGGACGAGGGCGCGGAACAGGATGCCAGATTTCGGAGCGCTTCCAGACCGTCCTCGCCGCGGGTCCGCCCGCAGCCTTGACTTAGACCAAGTCATAGACCATTTCTTGGGAGAAAGCATGGGAAAGCTTAAAGGAGTCTAAGCTATGCGCGTGTCTGTTAGCGAGGCCAAAGGGCAACTCACGGAATTGGTGAAGCGAGCCGAAGCAGGAGATGAGGTCATCCTGACCCGTCGCGGCCATGAGATCGTGCGCCTGGTCGCCGTCGCAGTCTCACCCGGCCCGAAGGGGCGGCGCGCGTTGATGGAGAAAGTCAGGGCATCGGCCGCAGCCAAGGCGCATCAAGGTCCAGCGGCCGCGCGCAGCCAGGACTTTCTCTATGACGATGACGGGATGCCGGCATGATTGCAGTTGATACATCCGCTCTCATGGCAATTGTGCTCGACGAGCCGCAGGGCGAAGCTTGCATGGCGGCAATCGAAGAGGCCGATCGACTGTTGATTTCCGTCGGCACCGTCGCTGAGGCCCTCATCGTCGCCTCACGACGCAATGTCGGCGAAGAAGTCAACTTACTCATTTCAGGCCTCGGCTTCGAGATCGTGTCCGTCACAGCTGCCGCCGCCCGTCGAGTGGCTCATGCCTACGGCCGATGGGGCAAGGGTGTTCATCCAGCTGGACTGAACTATGGCGATTGCTTTTCGTATGAAGTCGCCAAAGAGCACGATTGTCCTCTGCTTTATGTGGGCGAAGATTTCACGCAGACTGACGTTCGGCGGGCTCGTTAGTACCCCTTTCAAACGAAACGGCGAACTGACTGGCAGTTGAAGAGGATCGAAGCGCCGGCCTCCGTGAAATCACTATGTAATTGACATTTTAGCCATCTCACTGGCGCTGAACATCAGCACAGCGTGATACGGGATTGCGAATCTACCGCACTCGCCTCAGATGTTCTATTTCCACTCACGTCGACTGCGCTCGCTGAGTTGGCCGTTGCTCGTAGCAATGTCCTAAGGCCGTAGCTTTGCCTTCCGGATCTGCCAGCCTTCTCGAAGCAACAACATCAAGACAAGATCATGACGTCCGTCAGCCGTACGCAACGACGCACGCATGATGCCCTCTTCGGCAAAGCCTAGGGTTTGATAAAGACGGGCGGCGCGGGTGTTGGACACGAGCAAATACAACCACAGCCGATCGATGTCATGCTCGTCGAAAACCCATTTGCAGGTTTTCTGCAGGATTCCGCGCCATGACATTGCCCCGGGCGGTGAGACCGCGATCCGGTGCAGCTGCGCGGTGCCCATGCTATCATCGTCGGGAGGAATAATGGCGAAGCCCACCGGTTCGCCGCCGACCAGCGCAACGTCGTCCTCGCCGGCGGCACGGGAACAGGCAAGAGCCATCTGGCCATCGCGATTGCCCGTGCTCTCATCCGCAACGGCACGCGCGGACGCTTCTTTAATGTCGTCGATCTCGTCAATCGATTGGAAACGGAAACACGCAACGGCAAGCAAGGCCGCATGGCCGATTACCTCACACGCCTCGACTTCATTATCCTCGATGAACTCGGTTATCTGCCGTTCGCACAGGCCGGTGCCTCACGCGCTGCCAGCGGCTTTTCTGTTGATGAAGCTCAGGGCGAGAACGGCAAAGATCAGCGTTCCCGTACCGACCTGTTGCCAATAGAAATTCAGATCGGTCAGCAGTAGCCCATTGGCCACGATGCTGAGCAACAGCACGCCGAAGACGGTGCCGCCGACGTTCGGCCGCCGGAGTGGGCTGAGCGTCGTGCCAATGAAGGTTGCACCGATGGCATTCAGCAGAAATGCATTGCCCGAAGACGGGATGTAGACGGTGACGGTCGAAGTCAGGATCAGGCCGGCGACGGCTGCAATCAAACCGACGAGCACGAAGGTGGCCGCTATATAGGCGGAAGCCGCGATGCCGGAGTAGCGCACGACGCCCGGCTGGATGCCGATCGACAGGACAACGCGGCCGAACCGCG
>JUHI01000019.1 GCA_000799755.1 Martinezella tropici | reverse complement strand
GGCAAGCCGCTTGAGGTGATGACGGTTCAGCTTGAGGGGCCTCGCGCTGGCGAAGTGCTGATCGAGGTCAAGGCGACCGGCATCTGCCACACCGATGATTTCACGCTCTCGGGTGCCGATCCGGAAGGCCTCTTCCCGGCCATCCTCGGCCATGAAGGTGCGGGCATCGTCGTCGATGTCGGTCCGGGCGTCACCTCGGTGAAGAAGGGCGATCACGTCATTCCGCTCTATACGCCCGAATGCCGCGAATGCCCCTCGTGCCTTTCCCGCAAGACCAACCTGTGCACGGCGATCCGCTCGACGCAAGGCCAAGGCCTGATGCCGGATGGCACCTCCCGCTTCTCGATCGGCAAGGACAAGATCCATCACTATATGGGCTGCTCCACCTTCGCCAATTACACCGTGCTGCCGGAGATTGCCGTCGCCAAGGTCAATCCCGACGCGCCCTTCGACAAGATCTGCTATATCGGCTGTGGCGTGACGACGGGCATCGGCGCCGTCATCAACACCGCCAAGGTGGAGATGGGCGCAACCGCGATCGTCTTCGGTCTCGGCGGCATCGGCCTCAATGTCATCCAGGGCTTGCGCCTTGCCGGTGCCGACATGATCATCGGCGTCGATCTCAACAATGACAAGAAGGCCTGGGGCGAGCGTTTTGGCATGACGCATTTCGTCAATCCGAAGGAGGTCGGCGACGATATCGTGCCCTATCTCGTCAACATGACGAAGCGCGGTGCCGACCAGATCGGTGGCGCCGACTACACCTTCGACTGCACCGGCAACACCAAGGTGATGCGCCAGGCGCTGGAAGCAAGCCATCGCGGCTGGGGCAAGTCCGTCGTCATCGGCGTTGCCGGCGCCGGCCAGGAGATTTCCACGCGTCCGTTCCAGCTGGTGACGGGCCGCTCGTGGATGGGCACGGCCTTCGGCGGCGCCCGTGGCCGCACCGACGTTCCGAAGATCGTCGACTGGTACATGGAGGGCAAGATCGAGATCGATCCGATGATCACCCACACCATGCCGCTCGAAGACATCAACAAGGGCTTCGACCTCATGCATTCCGGAAAGAGTGTCCGGGGCGTCGTGATCTATTGACGGCTTCAATGGCCTAGCCGGAAATAAATTGGCAGTCCAAGCGACGGATAAGCCGATGGCCATCGTTCAAGAAGCACGTCGATCTCGTGACGGGGTCGGCGGCTTGAACATGAATGGCCTTCAGGCAAAAGGATATGCCCCATGACCAGCAAGCTGCTAAGTGTGACCGCCGCGGCTCTCTTCGCCCTGTCTTCTGCAACCGTGGTCTTCGCGCAGACGGCGACACCCTCGACGACGCCAACGCCCGCTCCTTCCTCGACCTCTTCTGCTTCGACACCGTCGTCAGCCATGCCGTCGAAGGATGAGCTCAAGACGGCGCGTCAAGCCTGCCGGCAGGATGCAATCGGACAAAACCTCAAGGGTCAAGCCCGCAAGGATTCGGTCCAAAGCTGCATGCAGCAGAAATATCCGGTTCTGGCGAAGCGCAAGACCTGCCATGACCAGGGTACGGCCAAGGGTCTTGAAAAGAAGGCTCTGCGCGACTTCGTCAAGCAGTGTGTCACCGCAAGCTGATCCGCTCCAAAAGCTGCACAGCAGCTTTCCGCCCACAATGAACCATGGCCCGCCTGCGCGTGGCGGGCCATTGATCTGGCCAGCCTCGACGGCCAATTCTTCCGCGACCCCGACCTTTTCTGAGGAAGGATCATCCCTATCTCATTGTCAGGGCAATATGTTTCGGGACGCGACGTGCTTTTCCATCCAGACCAGCTTTCATTCGGCATCGTCTTGCCGGCTCAGACGAGAACGCATGCCGATGTGCAGTTCGACACTCAGCTCCAAATTGCCGCTCAGGCGGACAGGTTGGGCTTCGACGCTCTGTGGGTGAGGGATGTTCCCCTCAACAGCGAGGATTATCCCGATCCGATCGGCCATTCCGATCCCTGGGTCCTCCTGGGCGCCCTGGCGGCGGTCACATCCGACATTCGCCTGGCAACGGGAGCGATCGTGCTGCCGTTGCGCCATCCGCTCCATATCGCCAAGGCCGCGCTGTCCACGGCCGCCTTGTCGAAAGGCCGGTTCGTTCTCGGTCTCGGTTCGGGAGACAGGCCGAGCGAGTACGAAATGTTCGGACAAGATATCGAGAACCGGAAAGCGCTCTTTCAATCGCATTGGGAACGCCTTGCTGCCGCTCTTCGTGCGGATCAGCAGGTCATTGATGAAAGCGGTCGCGTGCGAAACGACTTCGCCATAAGACCGGGTTTGCAGCAAGTATCTGTTCCGATGGTGGCGGTGGGCTCGTCGTCGCAATCGCTTGAATGGATCGCCCGGCATGCGACGGCCTGGACGACCTATTATCGATCGCTGGCTGTCCAGAAGGATCGATTGGCGCTCTGGCATAACGCGCAGGCAAAGATCACGACTGATTTCCGCGGTTTCGGCCAATCCATGGTTCTGGAATTGCTCGATAATCCACAGGCCGCATATGAGGAAATCGATCTCGGCGGCAAGACCGGCAGGCGAGGGCTGATCGGGGCGCTGTCGGCGATGCGCGAGGCCGGCATTCATCATGTCGCCTTTAATCTAATCACGCAGGGCAGGTCGCCCGGCGAAGTCATGGAGGAGATCGCCGCGGATATTCTTCCAGCCCTTCGTTAGCCTCGGCGCATTGCCCTTGATTGTCTCGCCACTGAAATCATGTCCGCGGCATGCTGGCTTTTATGGCTCTTGCAACCTATCTTTGCGCTGAAACAATAAAGGGCCGGCTTTGCTTCTCGAAATTTCCATCGTCATCGTTCTCACCCTGCTGAACGGCGTGCTCGCCATGTCGGAACTGGCGATCGTATCGTCCCGTCCCGCCCGCCTGAAGGTACTTTCGGATCAGGGCAGCAGAGGTGCTGCCATGGCGATAAGGCTCGCCGAAGAGCCGGGTCGCTTCCTCTCAACCGTACAGATCGGCATTACGCTCGTCGGCGTCCTGTCCGGCGCATTTTCCGGTGCGACGCTTGGCGCGCGCTTGTCGGGCTGGCTTGCCGAACAAGGCCTCTCCGTTGCAGCCGCCGATGCACTCGGCGTCGGTTCCGTCGTCGTGGCAATTACCTATCTGTCATTGATCATCGGAGAATTGGTGCCGAAGCAGGTCGCCCTGCGCGCACCTGAAGCAGTTGCCAGTAAGGTCGCACCGGCCATGGTGTTTCTTTCCCGCGCCGCAGCTCCGCTCGTCTGGCTGCTCGACATTTCCGGACGTCTGGTGCTTAGCGCACTCGGCCAATCGGGCAAAGCGGCGGATGGAGTCAGCGACGAGGAAATCAAGACCGTTCTGGCCGAAGCGCAGAGCGCCGGCGTCATTGCAACCGAAGAGCAGGCGATGATCTCGGGCGTCATGCGCCTGGCCGATCGAACCGCCCGGGCATTGATGACGCCACGCCGCGACGTGGAGGTCATCGATATCGAGGACGGTTTCGACGAGGTCCGCCAACAGCTTCGTCACACGGAAAAAGCGCGGTTGCCGCTGCGCAAGGACAGTTCGGACGAGATCGTTGGTGTGCTGACCACCAAGGATTTTTTCGATGCGTTGGCTTCCGGAAACGAGGTCGATATTCTGACGCTGGCCAAGCAGGTGCCGATCGTTTCGGATCTTTCGAGCGCGCTTGACGTCGTCAAGGCGTTACGCCGCTCCTCCTCGCATATGGTGCTGGTCTATGACGAATACGGCCACTTCGAGGGCGTCATCACGTCAGGCGATATTCTCGAAGCGATCCTGGGAGCCGTCCAGGAGGAAACCGACACCGGCGGCGAGCAGGCAATCGTCCGCCGCCACGACGGCAGCTATCTCGTATCCGGCTGGATGCCCATCGACGAATTCGCCGATTTCATGAGCCTGCAGATCGAAGAGGATCGCGATTACCAGACGGTCGCCGGCTTCGTCCTGCAGGAGCTGCGCCATCTTCCCGACGTAGGCGAAAGCTTCACGAAAGGCGGCTGGCGCTTCGAGGTCGTGGATCTCGACGGCCGCAGGATCGACAAACTGCTCGTGAGTGCCGATGAGGCTGGCTGATAGCTCAAGGTTATCGGCGCTATAGCTTGGCGCGTGCACACGCACTAGCGCCATATGGAATGCCGTCCAAGCGCTAGATCGGTTTCTTACCCCAACTAACAATGGCCGAGGATGGGAAGAATTAATCCAGGAGACGCCACGGTGAAATGCGCGGTATTGCGGCAATGTTGGCAGATGATATCCATATTTGTGGAATAGGTCTGTTTTGCAAACCTCCCGGGTCGCCGTTCCAATGCCTCGGCAATCTGAACCGTTGCCTCGGCATATTTTGGAGGATCAATCTTTCGCCGCTGATCCCGCCATGCTGTTTCAACGAGATTGATATCGACGACCTGCGTCGCGCGGGCATGATCGTCAGCGCATTTGGGGGAAACCGTATCACCTCTGCAAAAGCACATCATTTCCGAAGCAATGCGGCTAGCCATGTCCTCAAGAGCGACTATCTTGACCGGCAGATCGCCGATCAGCGCAGGCCTGACCCGCTCCAACGTATCGCCGCAAGCACTGAAGACATCGATACGAACACGCAATTCCGGCTCCACAAGCTGGATGACGAGCTTGCCGGTCGGACGATGCGGGTGAGCATGGCTGATCATGAACATCGAAGCGAGGGCCGACGGCAAAGCGTGGAACCCCGCTGTGACGACATCGATGTCATTGAAAGCTCGCTGACGGCCGAACTCTGGAGCGAGAGCCGCTTCCAACGCCATCCCACCCGTGACGGCATAATCCAGTCCGGATGCATTCAGCTTCGCGAGGGCTTTGTCGACCCGTTCGGCGTCAGCCATTTCCAAAAACGGATCAAGTCGGAGGCACATCGTCATTCGCGAGTCACCGCGTTCTTTAACCGCTAAAGGTCGACAACTTTGGTAGGCTGCCATTTCTACGTCAAGTCAAATGCCGTCAATCAGATTTCAATTCTATCCGGCCTTTTGAAGCCGCAAGCGACAGCGCTGTCGGCGCGCAATTTAGTTCCAAAGAGTGCGGTTTCGGCTTTGAAGCTGGGTGAGTGAGTGAACTGAAGCACTGCGTAGCTGGGGCTTTCGCGTTCCCGCGCCAGGAATGGGTGTTGCAGCGGTGATTTTCTGATGTTTGTTGCTTTTTACAACACATGTAATCGCAACATCCTTAGACGATGTTGCCGAGGCTAATCGAGCCTACTGTTGCTTTATTCTTTGTTGAACCGAAGAGCTGTATTGCGCTGTAGGCTCGCTGGCGCTGCCTCGGTTATCTCGTTGATGACGTCATCGTCCCCGACGAGAACAACGGTCTCAATGCCGCGAGTTATCGCGGTGTAGAGCATGGTCCGGTCCAGCAGCTTCGACCGGACGACAGGGATGATGACCCGTTTGAATGCCGACCCCTGAGCCTTGTGGACGCTGATCGCCCAGCCGTGGGTGAGCTTCTCAAGGTCGGCCGTGGTGATCACGTCTTCAGCACCGTCGTCAAACCGCACACAGGCACCTTTGGGATGGGGCTTCGTGACGACGCCAAGTGAGCCGTTCATGAAGCCTACGCAGATCGGATCACCCGTGACCTTGTCGACAACGGGTTTGCCTTCGGTGTCGAGCTGAGGGGCCTTCGAGTAGTCATTCTTCAACCACATGATCTTCGAGCCGACGCTCAAGCCCCAGTCCTCCACGTTGGGCTGCTTGCTCATGTATTCGACCTCGATGGCTCGATTCAGCTCTTTCGAACCGGCGGGGCCGTTCTTCACCTGCGTGAGTATCTGGACGTCCATCTCGTGCAGGGTGGACGTCTTCCCATAGGCCGGGACCCGTCCGCACATGGCGCGGAAGGCCACTATGGTTTTTCCGGCCACGTCATCTTTCGACGCCGGGAAGAGATAGACACCAGGTGTCAGGGCGACGTTCGGATCGAAGCGCCGGAGGTCGACTGCCTTTCCGCTGCGCACGGCGGATGCGACGGCAGGAATGCCGGTAGCGTCATCCTGCCTGTGAACGACGTCGAGTGTGACCGATGGAATGCTCGCCGCCTTCACCATGGTGTGGAAGGGTAGGCCGGGACCGATGGGCGGAAGCTGGCCGGGATCGCCGATGAAGATCAGGTTGACCTCGACGGGCAACTGCGCGAGCACTCGGTAGATCGACGGGGTGTCGAGCATCGAGGACTCATCGAAGATGACGGTTCCCGCATCAATACGACGACCTGCATCCTCGATGTCGTGAACCAGCCGCGCGAGCGTGCTTGCCGGACGGCCCGTCGCCTCGCTGATACGCCTGACAGCACGACCAGCCAGAGCCACCTGCAGATGTTCGACGCCGAGACGCTGCGATGCTGGCAGATGGTCGCGGATGGCCTCCAATGCAGCAAGGATCGCCCGGACAACGGTCGTCTTGCCAGTGCCAGCCCCGCCGCTTATCACGCAGACGCCGCAGGTCGTGGCCATGAAGACCGCCTCGCGCTGCGCATCGGTGAGAGCATAGCCGAGTTCGGCTTCGACCTTGGCCATGGCGTCGACAACAAGTTTGCCGTCGAATCCTGGAACCTCACGGCCGATGCGCTCGTCGATCTGTTGGGCGACCTCCTCTTCCATGAACTGGCAGGCTCGCGACTGAAGAAGATCGGGTGATGGCGACACCACGCGACCGTTTGCCAAGGCCAGGTCGATGGCAGTCGCCGGATCGCCCGACCAAGGTGCGAGCAGGCGTTTCACCAGAGGTTTCAGGACCGGGGAAGGGGAGGCCATGTTCCCTGCCCGGAAGCGGATGGCCAATGCCTCCTCGACGGCGGCCGTCAATCGCCTCGGATCGTCAAGCGCGACGCCCAGCCGCAACGCTCTCGCGTCGACTTCCTTCCACGGCTCCAACAATGTCATCGTGAACGGATCGGCCTTGATGCGGTCGATGGCACCAAGACCCCAGACGCGGGCGGCAGCACCCGCCACACGCGGCGAGACGCCGTACCGATCCAGCCAGCGGAAGATTTCGACTTCCTCGGCAAGCATGCCGAAGCCGTCAACGATGGCGATGGCCCGATCTGCCCCTACGACATCCGCTAGCGCCTTCAGGTCGCGATCCCGGATAATGTCGTAGATAGTCTCGCCGAAGCGCTCCCAGACCCTCTCCGCCGTCGCCCAGCCGATACCGACGAAGCGCTTGTCGGTGGCAAGGTGGCGGATGATCGCTCTTCCCTTGGTCACGAGGGGCATGGCCACCTCGGCATGGAGCTGCGGACCATACTCGGGATGGAGTTGGATCGAGCCTGTGACGCGCCACGTCTCGCCGATGGCCGGATCACGCGGCGACCTTTTGGAAAGAACGAGGGCACGGCGGAGCTGCTCGGTCTCGTCGCGACCGATGATGACATGGTCGCCGAACCGGCTGGCATGGACCGACGTGATGGAAAGCTCCCAGGAAGACTGCTCAGAACGCTCACCAAGGACCAGGAACGTCTGCCCCTCTGCGCCACCCCGTCGTTGATTGGCCCCTGCCATGGGCTCTGGCTCTCCGTTCACTGCGGCCACCCACGACGTGCCGTCGCGGGTCCCTGTGCCTCATTCACTGCGATCCAGCCCCCATGGCCTGTCGGGGCCACGACGGCGCGGCTCCGAGGACCAGACTTCAAACACCCAATCATGGAAGTCTCCCAGTCTCGGCGATCACCGCGCTCAACCGCTTCATGCGGTCCAGGTCTCGGCGCAGCGAAGCGTTCTCCGCCTTCAGCCGAAGGTTCTCTTCCTCCAAGGCCATCTGGTTGCCATCGACCTTGGCCTTCTGTTCCCGGTCCGCCTCCGCCTGTTCCAGGCGCGTCAGGTTGGCCTTGCGATCACGGTCGTCGGCATTGCCCAGGATTTCGGCGCAGCGGGGATTGGTGCGGAACACCTGACGGTCGAAGCCGCAGGCCTTGGCAATGGCACTCTTGTTCAGCTCGATGCCGCCGTACCGAGGAAGCGGCTGGTCACCGAGGTTCTCAAGGTATTCTTGGAGAGCATCGACATGCTCCTGCGCGACCTCGACGCCACTCTTTCCCGTTCCTCGCGCCATCAGGTGTCCCTCCGGGACGAGAGGGTGATGACGTTGACCTCGGGAAGGCTACGCATCTCCTCCAGCCGATCAACGGTGGCCTGATATCGTTCGAAGAAGCGCTTCCATGTCGCGAAGCCACCCATTTCGGTGACCGCCAGGATCATGGCACGGTGAGAAGCGATCAACAGCTCCTTGTCGGCCTGCAACTGCGCGATCTCCGCGTTCTTCATCGCCACCAGCTTCTCCAGTTCAGCGCGGGACTTTTTACTGGATCGATTGACCGCTGTCCGGATTGTTTCCTGCTTGTTGATCGCGGCTTTGACCATCCCGTGGCGAGTGTCGTTGCGGGTGATGTCGGTGGCATGCTTGAAGACGCCATCGCTCCGCCTGCAGACGGCGCGGACGGTAATGTCTTCGTCCTCGGCGATCATCGCCTCCAGCAGTTCCTCCAGGACTTGGCTCTTATCAATCATCGAGGTCCCTCAGGCGCTTCATCGTGTCGATAATGGTTGTGCCAGCCTTCTGCTCGGCCGTCACGGACAGGTCGGTTCCATCAGGGAAGACCTGCATTCCCGGTTCCGTGCCGAGCGCCCTCACGATGTTTTCGTAGCGAATGCGTGCGTGGGTGAGCTGGTTCGCCCATCCGATATTGCGCCGGTCCTCGGGCAACGCCTCTAAGGTGATGATCACCTTGGCGAACCTGTCCCGCATGCGTTCGAGGTTTTCCTGCTCGCTGACGACGTTCGTTCTCGCCAGGTGGAGGCACCCGTTGAAGCATTCGAGATGCTTGGGACAGGGGTCGCTGGTGAAGCTGTTCATGCACAGCCCGTATGGCGTTACATGGAGTCCGTCTGCCTCTGCATTCAGATAGTCGAAGGCCGCCTCGTCACCGTATTCCCGCTGGACGCGGCGGAACTCGTCGACGACAGGGCCTCGGGCCTTGTTCGCTGAGATCAGCTTGAAGACCTGCAGCGCCTTGTCACCGAGCCGCTCTTCAGCTTCCGGCGGAAGATCGATATCGGCAAGGTCCTCGGCAAGGCTACGATGGTCGTAGACGTGGCTCTGCTGGACGCTGCGTCGGTTGAACTTCTTGGTGATGATCGTGTCGGCGACACCAAGTCGGAACAACTCGGTGTTCTGGAGATGGCGAACGGCATGCGTCTTCATCTTGAATGAGCGATCTTCCTCAGTCTGACCGTACCTAGCGAAGATGCACGTGGTGCCGCTGTAGCCTCCAAGAATATTCTTCAGGTCTTCGACATCCAGGCGTCCGACAGCAGAATACAGGGTTGTGTCCAGAACACCGTCATTGCGCCCCTCGATCAAGTTTCTAACCGGCAGGACGAACATTAGCTCATGGGGATACAGCATAGTGCCATCGGTCGTCGTCGTCGGATTAATGTCAGAGAGTTTAGTGGCGCGGTTATCGCGGATGTGGCACTCTACATCGCCGACCCGGATGTATGCCGATTGCCAGTCGATCCGCCTATCCAGCGGCATGCCGGATGCAGTCCGTACAGGAATTTGCCTCTGCGCAGGGTTTGTCCAGAAGGCCGAGAGACCGCGCTGCTTTCGTTCGGCTTGTATGCGTCGGATTTCGACGAGGATCGATGGGTCGTAACTCCTGCGGTAGGCTTGTAACAACTCCGGCGGGAGATCGACATCCGTGAAGACGGCGTTGCCCGTCATCCGAACGTACATCTCTGACGCAGGGACGAGTGCATCCTCGTCAAACTCCGGAAAGATACGCCCGGTCTCGGTTTGCAGTTTCAATCGTTTCCGTAGAGGTGCGGTGATCTTCTCGACGTGATCAAGGGTTTCAACGAGAATCTCTTCGAACATCGGCGGGACGTGCTGGGTATTCTCGTAAAATGACAGCCCGTCCTCTCGCTCGTCATCTTCCTGTTTTTCGGCAAAGTGCCTGATCATCAAGGAGCGTGAGAGCCCGCCTCTCTCCCCAGCCGGACGACCGTCGGCATCCATGTATTCGCGCCACCTTCGCCAGTCTAAAGGCAGACGGGCGGTTTCACCGATCCGGAAGCCCATTATGATCTGAACCCTGAATGCCGCGAACCGGATGGCATCCGAGAAGGTGCGGGGCGTCTCTGTGAACACGATGCGAACTAACTCCCAGAACGCTCGCTCGTCGGGAAGCTTTGCGGCCGATTTTCTCTCAGCGAGAGATCGGCGAAGGCCGTCCTTTCCACCATGAGCATTCTGCTTCTTGCGAAGGGTCTCCGCTTGTTGCTGGGCGGAGAGAGATTCATTGGTTGCGTAGGGATGACAAAACCGCACGAGCGCCGGAGTATCCGCGAGCTTCTGACCGTCAACGATAGTCCGTATTGTTGTAGCGAAGTCCAGCGCCAGCTTGCCGGACTCAGCCGACTGGAGGACCGCATTATAGGCTTGCTGAACCTGATCCGGCGTGATGGCCCAAGGAGGAGTATCCTCGGCAGCAGGCGCGAGCCGTCTGATGCCTTGGGCGACCTGCATAGCACTTAATGGTTTGGTCTTACGCACAACGAGCTGATGAACGAAGATCGCGAGGTAAAGGTCGCGCCAGTGCTGGGTCATCGGACGTGCGACTAGAAGCGACTGCCCCATTCGTTCCCTAATTTCGTTCAACTTTTGGAACGCGGCGGGGTCGACTCCAATCTGCCCCAGCCAGAGGGTCGGAGGTGGCAGCATGCCAACAAGCTCGGTCAAGTTCCATCTGGTATCTTTGCTGACCTTTCCCTGATCGTCGCAAACAAGGTCCCAGACCAACCCGCGTTCGGCGGCCAACGACTTGGCCGTCGCGATATACTCGACGTAGAAGGGGTTCATTCGCGATCCTCTCCTGTCTGATTTGCTCTCAGCTCCTCTACCACGCGACGCACAGCGTCGAGGGTGCCTTTGAGCTGGCCATAGGCAGGAGACTGCTGATTGTTACGCGATGCAGACGCAAACTCGACGACGACCGGACGAAAGCTTTCGAGGACCTCTTCATGGATTTCAGGTTCGCCAAGCGGCATAAACTGAGAGCAGGTATAACAGGCCAGAACCGGGTTCTTCGTGCAGAGGCTTTGGCCAAGACCGCAACCGCCGATCCCAGCGATGGGAACGCCATGCGGTACAGCTCCGATCTGCTGGTCGGACGGGAGACCCAGCAGCATCACCTTGTCGATGGTCTTGGTTTTCGCGATCTTTGCCAGGTTCGAATAGATCGGCGAGATTGCCAGCGCCTCGTTGATCCGTTGCGCCTGGGCAGGCGACGTATCGAAGTAGACGTTGGCGATCCGGTCGCTTGTCTGGCCCATGAACTCTGTGAGACCGGCATGGGAGATACCGCCGTCAGCGAGACGTTGGGCAGCCGTATGGCGTAGGTCCGTCGGTGACCAAGCGTCGCCGGTCAATTCCTCGGTCAGTTCCATGATGGCGCGGCTGACGCCACTTGGGGTTAAGCCAAAGAGCAGGCGAGGGGGCACCCCCTCCTCCGGTTGGAGCGTTCCCGCCTCCCGCCGTTTTACCAGTTCGTTGAACAGCGGGCCCCATTCGCGCTTTACCTTCCGGGTGATGCGGATGCGCTTGCTGTTGTCCTGCTGCTTGATCAACGACACGGCGACGTGGACAGCACCCGTCGAGAAGAGCCTGACGTCGGCAAGTTCGATACGGGCGATCTGACCCGGTCGGAACGCGTACTGGAACGACATGACGAGCATGCAGACGTCGCGCAGCTCGTCATGTTCGAGAGCTGCAGGGTCAGCGGCCAACTTCCCGCACATGCTGTCGATGTGGTTGATGATCATGGCCTGCTGATCGAGCGGCAGGAAGCAGTCACCTGCGCGGACGACGCGGTACCTGTCGACCTTCGGGCTTTTCAGGCCGCGAATGATCGAGGTGGCAGGAGGAGACCAGTGGCCGATATTCAGGCGACAAAGAGAGTGAAGTAGGGCTCGCAATGCCCATGTTTCAACAGCGCTCACGTCCGATAGAACAGAGGTGTTCCAATGCGACCGCGCGTCGAAAGGTGTGGCAGCGATCAGGTGGAGTAGGGATGTGATCCCACGGCGGAGCACATATCGTTGGAGACTGCCGTATCGGAGAGCGACCGAGTGCGGGTCAAGGCGGCTCAAAAAGTCGACAAAGACGTGCTTTAGGATCAATTCTCCTGGACGATAGTGCGTAAAGTCGATCTTGGTCGAAGTTCCGTCCAATCTGACGGCGACGAGAGCGCTATCAGCGAGATTTCTAATAGATCGAAGCTCATTTTCAAAATCATCGAAGTACCGAATGGTCGGCGGAAGGGGTGGCAAACCAATTGAGAGACGGGTGATCTCCTCCAGAACTATAGGCTCTAGCTGGAATACGGCTTCGGTCATTTATGATCATTCTCCGGGATCGTACGTCGCAGTGCATCGACAAACGTGTCGAACTTCTCGTCCCAGACCTCAGCAAGGCTGGTCTCAAAATAGGCCTTCGCATAGAGGCGGGGCATGTCCGACGATTTCGACCATCCAAAGAAGACGCGCAGCTTCTCCTGTGCCTTGTCCACGTCCAATCCCGCATCCTGGTAGCGCCGCATGCGGATAACTGCCGAGGTATGCCGCAGATCGTGGCAAGATACGTTTGTAAGGCCTTGTTTCCTCAGAGACTGCTTAGCTTCCTCCGAGAGAGCGTCAGTCGCTACATCGAACATCTTTCCGAATGAGCGCAACGCCAGCGGTTTCGCTTTCTGGGACATCAATAGGTGCGGATAGTTCGCGCGGCCACGGAAGTTTGCAGTGTAATGTTGCGCCAGCTCCACCAACTCGGACGACAACGGAAGCTGCCGCCGCGACATCTCCGTTTTGAGGCTTGGCTGCTCGTAGCGGGGATCGCCGTCATTCGTTTCCTCGACGTCCAACCAATGAACGGTCTTTCCCAGCTCGGGATCGAAGTCCTCTTTAAAGGACGCCGCGTACAACAAGGCTGCTTCACCGCGACGTAATCCCAGGCGAAGCAACAACATGAAGATCAGGAGATTGCGCCATCGCAGCGTTTCCGTCTTGAACGGATTGCGAGGCGAGTCCGGCCGGAATATTTCATAGAGGTCTTCGATTACGAATGGCGGCAGCGCTCGGACCGGCGGCGCAGGAGTTTCAGGGTTCGGAACGAGCTGACGATAGAGGGTGTCGAGCCGAAGAAGCTTGGCCTCCATTTCCGACGCCCGAACACCCGAGGCGTTTCCGGCATACCGCAGCATGTCCGTCACGAAGCCCACGGCAGATGTCCATGTTGAAGACTTATCGATTTGGCCAACAGCGGCTTCGTTTCGGAGCTGGGCCAAGAAACCGATCAGGCAATCCTCGATGGCATCAGCATCGGCATCTGCGATGAGCTGGTCGAGACAATCTTTGCCATGTTGGCGTTGGACGGCATCGTAAAGGCGGTCAAGTGCCGCCAAGTGCTTGCGGCGCGTCGACGGCTCCAGGCTTGTCTTCAGCACGTCGCTCCAGACGGTCGCCCAGAATCTTGGTGTTCCATAAGAGCTGACAGAAACAGTGCCGCGTATCGATGGCGGAAGGTACGGTGTGTTCAGGTTGACGGGCATGGTTTCTCACTGGCGTACGGTCGCGGTAAACTGCGACAGTGCCAGAAAAGAAGCAACACCCATAATGACCCTTTATCGGGTTTTTCCACTCATGGCTAAAAGGCCATTACACGGTCAAAAGCAACACTTCCCAAATGACCCGTGAGTTCCATAAGATAGATTATCTGATGTTTGTATGTATCTATAATTGTATAATTCTATAGGTACACCCTCTGGTGCTATTTATGTCACGATCCGCTACAGTGTCGCCAGCATACTAGTCACACGCTTCGTACTCCAAATCCAGCGCGTAGCCGCGCGCACGAACGGTACGGACAAGATCCGGTCCCGCTCTCTTGAGAGCTCGACGAATGTGCCCGATGTGGATATCCACCGTTCGCGGCTCGACATCTATGCCCATCGGCCATGCCGCGGCGATCAATTCTTCCCGACTCCGAACAGCCTTCGGGCTCATCAAGAGATATCGCAGCAGGCGAAACTGCAAGGCTGTCAGCACAAGAGCGTGACCATTCCTGCGCACTTTTGCAGTGGCAATGTTCATTTCGAGATCTGCAAAGCGAAGTATGTTGACCTCAGCGCGGGCGTCGTTTCTTTCAATCAGCGCGTCGAGCCTCAAGCGCCGCAGGAACCCGATGAGACACGCTGGATCGAATGGATGTGCGAGGACAAGATCGGCGCCAGCTTCATTGAGCTGCGAATTGGGCCTGTTGCAGAACAATGCGATTGAGAGATCAAATCGCGCGATCTTGAGGTTGCGCAGGCTTGCGGCATCCACGGCACAGGTCGAGCAATCGGCGATCACGGCTCTGACATCGGGATCACACAACCGATCTTCAGCCTCTTTGAGGCTGTCGACACAGAAAGCCATAAACCCCTCCGTTGCCAGAACATGCCGCAAGAGTAGAAAAATCTGCACATCTTGAGCACAGACCAGGATACGAAACTCCATCACTTTTCCTCCGGTATCGTCTCATGGCGGTGCGAATTCCCCGCCATTGACATCCAGGATCGCACCATTGATGAAGCCAGCCTCTTCCGAGACAAGGAAACCGATCGCCGCGGCGACATCATCCGGCATCCCGATGCGCCCTACCGGAATGCGGGCGATCGCAGCCCGGTTGATCTCGCTGTCCGGTGGTCCTGCCATATCGGTGGCGATCCTGCCCGGCGCTATAAGGTTGACGGTCGTTCCGCTGCCGCTCGACGTAGCCACCAAGGATCGCGCCAGCCCGGCAAGGGCGGATTTCGAGATGGCATAGGCGGATCCCGCGATCTTTGGAATTGTGCGACCGGCAAGGGAACCTACCAAAACGATACGGCCGGCTCTGCGTTCGATCATGGCAGGAAGAACAGCCTGACAGCAGAGCATCGCGCCGGTCAGATTGACGGAGAGAACCGAATGCCACTCCTGAAGGGAAACCTCGGCGAACGGTGTCGGGCCGTTTTCACCCTTGGGCGATATCCCTGCATTGCAAATCAAGATATCCGGCATGGCCCATGTCTCCCTGAGCTCATGGAAAAAGCCCTGTATTTGCGCCGGCATGGTAATGTCGATGGTGCGGGCAAACACCCTTTCGGCACCGAACCGCGTCGAAAGTCCTTGTTCCGCCTTGAAGACATGGTCCGGATTTTGACCGAACAGCGCAACCTTATGGCCATGGTCGAGCAGATGCGCGACCGTTGCCAAACCAATCCCCGAACCGCCGCCAGTGACGACGGCAAGCCTTTGGCGGGCAGCAGCTGTCATGCGGCTTCGTCCATTTGCGCAAACAGAGACAGCGGCGGGTGCGCTTGTGAATCGGTCATCACTTCGATGAGCAGCGGTTCGCCTGCCTCGATGCCACGTTTGAGGGCTGGCCCGAGCGAGGCGGGATCATCAATACGGACGGATGGGCAACCGCAGGCACTCGCGATAGCCGCGTGATCGACATCGGCGAAGTGGCATGCAGAGGTATATTGCCCGAACTTCACGGTTTCGGCGTCGCGCTGAAAACCGAGAACGCCATTGTTGAGCACGACGACCGTGACCGGCAAGCGCATGCGCATCATAGTTTCAAGCTCGGCCCAACTATGGGCAAAACCGCCGTCGCCGACAACCGCCACGACCGGGCGATCAGGCTGGGCGGCCTTGGCGCCAAGCGCGAGTGGAAAGCCCCACCCCAGTCCGGCGAGGCCCCGTGGGGTGATGAAGCGCAAGCCAGCTTTTGGCGAGCGCAATTGTCCGAGTATCCACATGGAGGAATAACTCGCATCCGCAACAATTGCGATACCGCGTTCGAGCCACGGCTGCAGTTCCGCCATGACCCGCTCCGGCCGAATGGGCGATCCATCGGATGCATAGTGAATGAGGCCGCCGCGATATTCGCCGACCACCTGGGTTCCCTTTTCCATCAGCACGACACGGCCGTTGTCGGACAGGACATCCCGATTGATGACGCAGCTCGTAAACCCTGGCTGATCGGACGAAAGTGCGGTCTCCAGCACGCAAGGGACCGACGTACCCATGGCGACGATGAAATCACGGTTGCCGAGCGTACCGGCCAGAGATCCCTGCAATTGCGTCGGCGCCAGCATGCGGTTGAAGCGCTGGTCCTCGTTTTCGCCTTGCGACTGGAAGCTGCCGGGATTGATGCCGGGGGATACGTAGTTCGACAGCTGATCCGTGGTTGGGTCCGAATCTCTCCTCCGGGTCGCCGGCGATTTCTCGCCACCATAAGCGATGACCGGCGCGCGCCTTGCCGCATCGAGCAGCTTGTCGGTGTCGGTAGCCGCCCGTTCGGTCATGACCGGGGTTGGCAGTTGAACTTCGGTCGGCGCCTTCACCGGCTGCACCGGTTCCTTGGCCGGCTCGAAGTCCGATGTCTGACGGATGATGACCCGTTCCGGCTGGGTGCCATCTGACCGCTTCTCCTGTCCGCGCATCGACCAGAGGGCGAAGGCGACGAAGACAACGATCGCCAGGGCGACAATCCCCCGCTTGAGGACCGGATTGTTGTCGAGCCGGCGACCGGCCGATGTTTCGGCACGCTCGCCAGGGATCTGGGTGATTTCTTCATCGGCCATGACATCTCCTACCGCGATGTATCCGGTTGCACCTTGACGACACGCTCGACCGACGGTGACGTCGTGTTGGTATCGGGATTGATGCCGACGCGATCATAGGCCTCGTTGAAGATGCAGAGCACATCGCTTCCCCTGCGCAGGATGAACTTGCGGCTGATTGCGTGGACCAGCACTAGATTGCCGTCGACGGACTTCGGGACAAGACTTTCTGTTCCGTCAGAGTTTTCCATGTAGATGGCAGGCATTTCCTGGTTACCGACGAAGGCGAAGGTCGTGACCTTGCCGTTGTCGTACACCGCCTGCGGCTCAAGGGCCTGGGACCCTTGGGCAGAATAGCGCCAGTTGCGGGGGCCATAGGCTTCATGCAGCCCAAGGACGCGATCGGCTTCGCCAGCCTGTGCGGCCTGAGAGCGAGCAGCGGCCTGTTGCTTGCGGCGCTCCGCCTCATCGGCCGGATAGCGATATTTCACATAGAAGTAGGTGTTCTGCCCGGCTTCGACACTACCGTCGCGGACGGTCAGTTCCATCTGATAGCTGCGCGTCGAACCGTCCCGCCGCGTCGTCACGACAGAGATGTTCGTTACCGGCTGGTTTTCCCGGGGTTTCAGGAACAGGATGTTGCCGGCCGGCGCCACCTCCCATGCGACGCTGTTGCCGAGCGCGACGTGGGCGATCTCCTCGTCGGCGGCAAATTCGATCTGTACCGACGATCTGAGCGTGCCGAGGATCTTGGTGATGTTGTAGGGCTGGTAGTCGACAAAGCGGACGCGGCTGTCCAGCGGGGCGCTGCGCGGCGTGTCGAGCGCGAGAGCCCTCGAAGAAAGTCCAGTAGCCAACACCAACATGAGGGAGACGAGGAAATGCAGTCTCAATTGATGGCCTCCGGATCGGCGCGATAGTCGCTGACGACGAAGCCCAGGGGATTGACCAGGCGGTCTGTCGAGGCCATCGGAGCGTTGGCATAGGAGAAGGTCAGCGTCGCCACCCAATGCGTGGCGCGGACATCGTCGCCTCGCGTGACGGTTCGCATGTACCGGACAGACGTCACACGGGCGTTGATCAGCGAGATGGAGACGATGTTGATCCGTGCCGTTGCGCTCCGGCCATAGATATTCTGCGGCGAATCCGGATTGCTGCCGCGATAGACAGCGGCAAAGCGGGTCTGCTCGGGCTGCGTCGACAACAGCGCCACTGTGCGGAAATTGTCCTCGGCCTCGCTCGAGACATAGCCTTCCCGGGCACGAACATATTTTGCCGCAAAATACTTCGTCACCGCCTCATCGTAAGTGCCGGCAGTCGAAGTCAGCGCAGACACCACATCGACAATGCCCGTGGAATTGTCGACCCGCACGACGAAGGGTTCGACGGTTTTGAGCGGAGTGAGGCCGGCGACGGCGAAAACGGAAACGACAGCGATGATGCTCGCACAAATGGCGACAAACCAGGCGATACGGGCGGAACGTTCCACCTGGATCAGCCGATCCTGGTCGAAGCGGCGAGCCCTATCGAAATAGCGCTTCAGACTATCCTCGTTCACCATGTCACTTGCCCTCACATGGACGATAGGAACTTGCGACATCGAGGTGCGCGAAGGCCGCTGGTGTGGGCGACATCGGCTCTTGCGCGTAGGAGGCAACATGGCTCGGCGGCTTTTCGCTTTTCCCATTGTTCTCCCACTGCCACATGGAACGGTTGAGCGGCCGGCGGGAATAGCCGTCACATTTTGGCAGAGGATGGGAGATCGAGCCGCAGCCTGCGAGGGCCATGGTCAGCGAAAGCAACAAAAGGATACGGATCATCTAATAATAACCTGCCCAATTCCATTGATATCGAGGCCGTCATTCGGCCCGGTTCGGTATCAGTCGGCGGCCGATGCCACGCGCTCCGCGGCCGACCGCCCTGAAGGTGTGAGAGGCAGCCCAGGCGAGCGTGCTTTCGTGTGCATCGCGAGCAGCGCCATAGCCGTAGGTCAGCGACGCTCCGCCCGCTGCGAGCGCCGAGGCGATGCCAGGCAATTGGTAGAAGACGTAGAGCGCGGCGATGCAGATGGCGCAGAGCGCGATCGGACGCATCAGGACGTCGCTATAGGCTTCGATCGCGGTGAATGTCGTATCGATGCAGGTGATCAGCAGCGAGCCGATCGCAACGACCAGCACCTGCAGGATGACGAAGTTTACAAGCTGGCCGATCCAGGATTCGGTGAAACGGCGGGTCGGCTGAAACATCGCGAGCGCAATGAAGATCGGCCCGATCGCCAGTATGATGGCAAGCGCCAGGCGCGCATAGAGCGAGACGATGTAACCGATCGCCGCGACAAGGAAGCTTGCGCCGATGACCAGCAGGCCGCCGATGCCGGTCACGATATCGACCGGCCAGGAGCCCCGCGACCATATCTCTTTAGCGCATTTCTGGCCCTTATCCAGCAGGCTGTCGAATGTAGAGGCGCTTGGCGTCGTGCCGGAGTTCAGAGCCTGCGATATCTCCCGCGGCAACGTGTCGAAGAAGATGTTGGTGACATAGGTTTGATAGTCGCTGGCGTTCCTCACCAGCATGACGATGATCGCAAGCTTGATGGCCCTGAATGCGAATTCGAGAATGGGTTCCTGGACCGAGCCGCGCAGCACGAGATAACCATAGAGCACGACGTAAAGCGTCAGTGCCGCCGTCAACGGACCGCTAACCCAATTGGCGATGTTCGAGGTTCCGGAGGAAATGAAGTTCTCCAATGGGGTCTTGAACTGCCCATCGACGAAGCTGAAGACCTGATACATGCCTCAACCCCCTAGCGCCTTGCCCATGCGCTCAAGGCGGAGCCTGCCGTCGGCGGCCTCCGCATTGCGGCAGTTGGGCGTGTCATGGAGCTCGCCGGGATTGTTGCGGCACGCGCCGATGATCTTCATCAGCAGCGCATCGTCGGCTACCAGTTCATCGACGGCGTAGACTTTCTGATTTTCGGGGGAGCAGGCAGACAGAAGAAGCGCCGCCGCCCCGGAAATGAACCACTTCATTTGAGCGCCGCTCCCATCGTGTCCATTCGCTTGCGCCAATCCTCGGCCTTGCGCTGGTCGTCGACCTGCACCTGGGCTTGCTGGACCATCTGCAGTCCCTGCATGCGCAGGACGTCGGTTTGCAGGAAGGCGGTTTCCGCCTGCAGACGCGCCTGCAGATCGGCAATATCCTTGGCGTCGGCCGCGCTCGATATCTGCTGGCGAAGCAGGTCGATGCCGTCGATTCGCTTGGTTGCTGCATCATAGATCTGCTGGCCGAGGCTCATCTGCCCGGCATTCTGGTTCTGGGCGCGGGAAAGCTCCTGCGCGTAGAAGTCGTTAGCATCGGTGCGATAGGTCGAATTGTCGTGAAGGAACTTCGACGCCGCATTGCCGAAGACGCCGCTTGCGGAACCCTTGAGCAACCCTTCGATGGCGCCGAAGTCCTGCGGCAGCGCCTTGCGGATCGAAGGATCGTTCAGCAACCCGGCGACATCGGCCATGTTGGTGATCTTGTTCAGCGATCCATAGAGCTGCTGGGCCTGCTGGAGTTGCTGGTTCAGGGTATCCAGCTGAGATTTGAGCTGGGTAATGCTCTCGATCTGCTTGGCGATCGCCGATTGGTCGGTAACGGGGATGCCTTGCGCTGCGGCAACATTGATCGACGCCAACAGCGCGGCCGTCGCCCACAAGAGCCCCAACCTGCCTATGCGGATCATGCCGACCTCCTTCTTTTCTGAAACACGGCGAGCCAATCCTCGTCTCCCTCGCCCAGCTCGGAACGGATGGCGTCTGCCAACTCGACGTTCGCTGTGCGGCCCGACAGAATCGCGAGCTCATCGTCGAAACCGTTGAGGTTCAGTTCGGCAACGACGCTATTGTGGCCTTGCTTGACGATGAAGCGGTGGCTCTCAACGGAGAGCTCTCTGGAAACGAGCTCGAATTCGCGTTCCGTCAGCTTGAAGCCGTCGACATAGTCAGCGCGCTCGCCGCGTGGATTGGGCAAAAAAATCTGCGTCGGGCACTGCTCGATGATCGTATGAGCAATCGGCGAGACGATCGCGTCGCGCGGACTTTGGGTCGCAAACAGCATGAGGCCGTTCTGCTTGCGGATCGTCTTCAGCTTGTTCTGGGCAAGATCACGGAAACCCTCGTCCTGCAAAGCCTTCCAGAACTCGTCGATGACGATGATGATGCGGCGCCCGTCGATCAATTGCTCGATCCGGAAGAACAGATAGGCCATCAACGGCGTACGGATCTCCTCGTTGTCGAGGAAGTCTGTCATGTCGTAGCCGACGAATTTTGCGCCAATCCCGATGTCATCGATCTCGTTGTCGAAGACCCAACCGAGCGGTCCTCCCCTCTCCCAGCGTCTGAGCCTGGAAGCAATGCCCTCGGGATCGGTGTTGTTGAGGAAGGTGCGCAAGGCGCCGATGGAGCGGCGCTCGACAGGAAGGTCCGCCAGACCGTCGACGGCCGCGGCAATGTCACGCAGCTCGGTCACAGTCAGTTCTCGGCTTCTCGCTCCCACCAGCTTGCCGACCCAGTGCGTGAGGAACACCTTGTTTTCGGCTGTCAGCTCCAGCGCTTTCAATGGCGCGCAGCCTGTGGCCACGCCGTTCCTGAGCGGCAGATAGGTGCCGCCGGCGGCACGAACGAACAGATCGGCGCCCCTGTCCTTGTCGAAAAACACCATATGGGGATCGTGCTTCTCGAGTTGCGAGAGCATGAAGTTCAGGAGCACCGTCTTGCCGGCACCCGACGGGCCGCAGACGAAGGTATTGCCAAGATCACCATGATGAAAATTGAAGTAGAAGGGTGACCCCGATGCGGTCTTCAGGATGGCGACCGCCGGCCCCCATTCATTGCCGTCCTTCTGGCCGGCCGGATAGGAATGATAGGGAGAGAGGGCTGCAAAGTTGCGCGAGGTAATCGCGCCTGATCGCGCCCGATAGCGGAAATTGCCCGGCAATTGCGCCCACCAGGCGGCCTCTAGCCCGAGATCCTCGCGAGCGACGACCGCTCCGCCGCTGGTGAGATGGGCGCGTGCCTTCGCCATGCGGTCAGTCAATTCCTTGACCGATGGCGCAAGGACGGCAAGGGCCAGATGGTGTTCTCCCACGACGAAGCGATTGGATTCGAGATCGTCCATCGCTTCACCAAGTTCCTCAATCTGCGATGCCGCCTTGTCGCCGGCGCTGACCATCTGGTTCTGCTTGCGACCCATGATCGTGCGGGCATCAGCTTTGGAGGAAAAAGCAAAGGACTGTGTCAGGACGAGTTCAAAGGGCGCGGTCAGGATGCCGTCGAGCATGCCACCGCGTGTCGTTGCCGGATATTCCTTGAAGCCGAGCATGCCGGCATAGCGGCTGTCGGCCTCGTGGCGGATCTCGACGGTCTCGCGTCCGAATATCACCCGGTCCGAATAGATCGCCGAAGAAATGCGCCCCTCCGTCAGCGGGACCGGCTCGCGTCGTCCTCCAACGATCTGATGCAGAACTTCGCTTGGTTCTGAGAACAGGGTGCCGTCCTGATCGTACAGAGACAGAATACGCGGTTCAAAGCGCTTCAGGCCCGCGGTGACATCGGCCACCTTGTCACGCAGATGCTTCAGGGCAGTTTCGTCAAGCTCGATACCGGATCGACGCGCTTTACGCAGGCGCGAGAGAAGATTGGCCGCTTTCTCGGCCGGATCCCGGCTTGGGTGCCAGACGAGTGTGACGTAGAGATCGTTGCGAAACAGGTCCTCGTGGACCATGCGCTCTCGGTATTTGGCATTGAGGCCGTCGGAAAAGCGATTGGCAAACTGCCCTTCGGGGTAAGCATTGTCACGTCGGCGGACGACATGTGTCCACAGCGCCAGCCGCTCGTCGGCGATATTGCGGTAAAGCGTGTTCAGGCTGCGGTGCAGGGCGTTCAAGTCCAAAACGTCGGCAGTCTCGAAGGAAACGCCGTCGAGTGCGATCATCGTTATCAACGCCCTGGAATCGAGCGCCACAGTCGTTTCGTCGACGTGGCGGATATAGGGGATGAAGGTCTCAGGCCCGAGTTCACGGGACCGCAACGTCGCAAGACTAGGCAAGGCTCAGATCCCTTTCGTCATAGCATCGGACAAGCTTAAGCGGCGAGAGTGTCGCGCCACCCCAATAGGAGGCGTTTCGTGAGCGGCCGCGAGTCTCGATCCAGGCAAGCAGGATCCGGAACATATTGTGGTCGTGCTTGACGAGCGCCCGGAACACGAGATGGAAGACGACGCCGACCAGTGCGTAAGCGATCGATCCCGCGATGATAAAGATGATCGTCGTCAGCATGATGTTGAAGCCCATCGCTTCCATGGTCACGCCGGCAATCATCGCCGGGCGCGTGCAGGCGAGGAACAGCGTGTCTTCTTCAATGGCCGGAGCGTCCGCCATGGCGTTCAGCCTCCAACGATAGTGTTGACCAGCTCGGTAGCGCCAAAGATCCCGCCGATACCGATGATCCAGAAGCCGGCTCGGCGCAGATCCATGTAGCCGAACATCCAGGCAATGCAGATGATGATCACGGCTATGACCGCCAGCAGTTTGGCGATGTTGCCGGTAAGCATGGTAACGATGTTCTGCAGTACGTTTTCGATACCGGCGGATTGGGCAAAGGCCGGCTCAATCATGGATACAATGATTGCAGCCGCCATGAGCGTCGAGGCGGCAAAGGGGCGAAGACTGGTTTTGGAGATCATTCACTCTGCTCCGATCGATCATTCTGGAAAATGAGGATTTAAGACCGGCGCCTGGAACTGAACACATCCCAGGATGCGGCTTCTTCGGCTTGGGAGATTTGTCTTGGGAGTGGCTGAGCCACTTGATCCGGTGGCTGGTCGGCAGACGCGGCCTGATCATCCGGTTCGGCAATGGTGAGCGACGCAAGTTTGGCGGAAAGCCGTTTTCCCTCACGGCGCACCTGCTCGTCGTATTTGACCATTGCCCCGACGGATGGATCGTCGCGTCCATAATAGGATTGGAGCATGACCTTCTCGGCCTGGGCCGGATTGGCGCCGACACGCACGGCGAGACGGTAGTAGCCGTCAAGAAGCGTCGCCGTGGCCTTGAGGTTCAGGCACGGGTCGAAAGCGGCCGATACGGATAGGTTCAGCTTGCGGAGCTCTTCGACGCCGATACCGCCAAGGCCGAGCTGGATATCGTGACGGTCCGATATCAGCGATGTGGCGACTTCGATCGCCTCGGCTTTGGTCGTCGGCTGTGCCGCAAGGGGTGCGCCGCTGTTGATGCGGATTGCGAAGGGCTGGAAGCGGCTCTCGAGGCTTACGACTGAGGCGAGTGTTTCCACCTGAACCATGGGTGCGCAGGCTTGGGCGAGATCGACGAATACAGCAGCCATCGGTCAGTACCACACGCGCTGCTTGCCGACGCCGTCGATGGTGACGTCGACATAGTGCGGCTGCGTTCGCATATTCGGGCGCATGATCACATAGCCCATGCATTGAAGACGTCCGCCTTCCCGCTGCCAGCGTGGTGACAGAACCGCGTCGGAGCCGTCGCCATAATTGTCTCGATCATGGGAGCAAAGCAAATTGCTGACACGCTGGAGGGATGTCGAGACGCAGGTTGCCCGCTCACCGCGAGGACCGTAACTCCCCGACAGCCAATATCCAGCATCGCAAAAGTAAGGCTCATAGCCCGGTCGGGAGCTTTGAAAGCCCGCCCCGCTGCAGGCTGGAAACGAATGGCCTTTTGCAAGCTGGTTCCAGAGTTTCTGGATCGGAGGTCGGCATTCCGCGTACTGGGTCGCCCCGCCAGGATTTGAGAGGCAGAGGATAACCCGGCATCCCCAATCGTCAGCCAGCGCTTTACTGTCCGAAATCAGGTAGGGTAATAATATGCAGCAGATCGCAAGTCGTGAATTCAGCAGAAGGTTTTTCATGGACAGGACCCTCCGGAACAGCGCCGCCCCATTGCAGAAGGGAACATCAGCCCCATCAACGCGCCTTTATACTATCTTATATAACACAGTTAAATAACATGACAAGAGCACTCAAGACGCAATGGCACAATCTCGCCTTCTCAGGACTTATTCTCCACGAGATCCTCGATCATCCGCTTGAGGACGAGACGCCGCAGGCTCGACTGAAGGAGATCGGCATGATGACGATCCTCTACACAATGACCCAAGCTCACCAGAAGCTAACTCTTTCAAATATAATAGAAGTTACCGAACTCACCCGGAGCGGAGCTAAGGAGACGGTTGATCTGCTTGTCAAGCGTGGGATGCTTAAGGAAACGATGGTCAAGAACTCCATGGGCCGAGGAACAGCGCGCCAGTTTGAGATCTCGGGGGAGCTTTTGACGAAACTGAGTTCTTTTGACAGTGCCTGACGGCCGCATTTAAACTGACAAATTTAATGGTGTATATGCGCAGAGTTTTAGGCCCGTTCGGCGACATCCGCGAAGGTCTCGTAGCTTGCCTGATAAATGTCTTCCGCTTTCTATGTCCTTAGGAAGCCCTCTGCCTGCGCATTATGGTGGTGCAATCGGGCTGGCGCAGGGCCTCGAGGCGGCGGCCTAAGGCTTCGCTCACCCGCAAAACATCTGGGAAATTCCGCGATAGGCCCACAATCGGCGGCGAACCGCGCTGCCGATTACTATGACGAGCGCCGGAGTTCCTTGTCTAGAATTGCGCCTGAACTCCTGCTCTGGGTCGTTAAGTAAACGCTCGCGATATGCGTGACCGGTTGGGGGCCTCGCCTCGTGCGCGGAAAATAGTTTCCACGCGGCCGATTCTCTTGGCTTAAGCATGACGATCGCATGCGGTGCGATCACGGCCTTCTTCAGCGCTCGCCGTCACACAGATATATGATATCTCGCCCCCATGGTTTCACATGCAAGCGCCCCCCGATTTCCGCTATCCTGCTTGCGGCAGGCTGAATAGAGTCAAGGGATTGTGACGGTGCCGAACGATAATTTCGCTTTCCTGCTTCCGGTAATCCTGCTGATCTTCGGTTGCACCTTTCTCGTCGTCGGGCGCTGGGGATCCAATCAGGCAAAAAGCTGGGGGATCGGCTATCTCTTGGGTGCCGCCGCCTTTTCCGTGCCCCTGGCGCTCGTGCGGCTTCCCGTACAGGCGCAGACATTGACGGCGGATGCGCTTTTTCTCGCCTCCTTCTACTTCTATGGAGGCGCGCTCCTCATTCGATTTGGCCGACCGTCCTTCACGATAGTACGACGGACCGTCGCGCTTGTGGCCTTTGCCGCCAATGTCTATGCCGTCATCGTCGCTGAAAGCCTCTCGGCCGAACTGATCGGCAATGATCTCGCCTGCATCATACTGCTAGCCTTGCCTATCGCTCTCTCTGTCGGCCGCTCGCAGCACATACGCGACAAAGCGCTCTTGACCGTCGCATTCGCAATCGTGCTCGAGACCTTGGTTCGTGACATTATCCTGATCGTTCTGCTGCCACTGCCAGGCGGCGTCGACGACTTCACTACGTCTCGCTACGACTTCTACATGCAGGTCGGCGCCTCGATTCTGGGCCTGCTGTTGGCGCTGACGGCCCTCGCCGCAGTTGCGCTCGACACACTGGAACTCTATCGCGATGCCGCGGACCGGGATCACCTCACCGGTCTCCTCAATCGGCGCGGCTTCGAGCGAGCCGTCGCGGACCGTCATCCCCGCAAGAAGACTGGCGCTATCGTGATCTGCGACATCGATTACTTCAAACAGGTCAATGACAAATTCGGCCATGCCATGGGCGACCGCGTCATTCTCGGGCTGGCAGAATTGCTGAAGGAACGTTTGCCCGCCAGCGCCTTTGCCGCCCGTTTCGGCGGTGAGGAGTTCGTCGTCTTTCTGCCGGCAGTAACGCCAACTGAAGCAGAGCAGTTTGCCAATACGAGCAGGCTCGTATTTGCCAACATCGAGCGCCGGGAAATGCCGCCAGACTACAAGATCACCGCCAGCTTCGGCGTTGCCCTCGCGGAAGACGATGATCGCTCGATCGATGATCAGATACGCCGCGCCGATGCAGCCCTCTACGCGGCCAAGGAAGCGGGGCGCAACCGCGTGATGGTTGCCGGCCAGCCGCCCCAGGACGTGACGACACCTAGAATAGTCGGCGGGAGATGAGTTCAAGATGTCTATCTTATTCTGCCGGAAATCCTTCCGCAATGCCGCCGAAATGACCTCACGAACAGCTTGAGGCTGGCCTGACATGCCGTGGGAGAACTCGCGGCTGCTCCGATGAGTGCAATCCGCGCGATGAGCTCGACTGAACCCGCCTCAATGCCCGTCCCGGGCAACCGCATCTTCCCGAACCGTATCGACCAAGTTCTTCCGATGGAAGATGAAAAGCCCGGCGAGTACGATGATGACGGAGCCGACAATAATCTGCATATCGGGTATATCGCCAAAGAAAACGAAACCCAGCACGATCGCCCATACGAGCAGGCTGTATTGCAGTGGCGCCAGCAGCGACGCGGGCGCGTATTTCAGAGATCGCGTAATCATCAAGTGAGCACTGCCGGCGACAACGCCAAGAGCAAGCATGGCTCCGAGATCGAGGGTTGAGGCGGGACGCCAGCTGCCGATGCTGAGGACCAATCCGGCAACGAGCGCCCCGACCGTTTGCCACGCGACAAGCGTCGCATCGCGCGTCTGCCGCAGCCGCCGGCCAAGCACCAGCGTCAATGCGAAGGCAAGGCTGCCTCCAAGGCCAAACAGCGAAGGCCAGGAAAACATCGCCGCGGATGGTCGGAGCGCAATCAAGACGCCGATAAAGCCGACGAAAACTGCGAGCCAGCGCCGCCAGCCGATCCTCTCACCGAGGAAGAAATGCGAGATCGCCGCGACATAGATGGGACCGGCCATATAGAAGGTCATGACGTCGGCCAGCGGAAGATAGGTGACGGCAGCATAAAAGAGAGCCACGTCAACCGTCGTCATGACGACACGCAGAAGCTGCAGTGGCGGACGTTCCAGACGAAAGAGCGCGTCGCTGCCCTGACGCGCGAGCATCGGCGCGAGAACGATGAAGGAGCCGAACGAGCGGATAACCAGAATTTGGCCTACGGAAAAACTGGCGACCAGCCACTTGCCCATGGCATCGTTCAAGGCAAACATGAAGTCGCCGAACAGCATCAGAAGCATGCCGGCGAGCACAAGATTGCCGTTCGATGCGGCCTTGCCAACAGACATGCTAATTTTTCCTCGCGAATCCTGAGTTTCTACCATCTGCGGCTTAGCCGGTTTTGCCCTCAACCCGCAATGGCATCTCCTGCAGACACCCTACTCCAAAGATCGAGAAGCTCATACTGCGCAGGCTTCAGCAGACGCGCTGCCGTCGGCTGCGTTCTTCCGGTAAAACGCGAGCGGATATTTATAAATTTTGCTATATGATAACATTTATTTGAAGACACAGGACAAACTGCGCCAGCGAGACCAGTCAAATACGCTTTGATGATTGCAGAGTTGCTTGCCGATATTGTCGGTTTGCCGGGTGAGAGAACATAGATGCCACAGCAGAGGGATGGATCGCCAGAGCCAGCGCGCCGAGATGGGGATGGTGCGGATGAGCTACTTCGCGAGCCGATTGAGGCGCTTCGGACTCGCTATCTGTCGCTTACCGAGCGTTACGAATGGCTTGAGGCGATGGTCAATTATGTGCCGGACTACATCTACGCCAAAGACAGAAGCGGCCGTTTCCTTTTTGCCAATCAGGCGATCGTCCTCAATAACGGCTTCACGCATGTTGATGAGCTGATCGGTCTCACGGACGCGGAAATTCACCCAATGGCCGACGCGCACCGGATCGAGGAGGCCGAAAGGCGTGTCATGGAGACCGGCGAGGCCGATCTTGGCGTCGAAGAGCGCCGCCTCAAGGGTGAAGGCTGGCTCATGATGTCGCGCGTGCCGCTGCGGGACAGAAACGGCAACATCATCGGTGTCGTTGGCGCATCGCGCGATATTTCCGCTCGCAAGAGCGCGGAAAAATTGATGCGCGCTCAGACGAAACTCCTGCAGGATGTGGCGCGGGGCGTCGATCTCGATACCTTCCTGAAGGATGCCCGATCCCTCCTCGAAGAGCTGCTCAACGGCAGGTCAGTCAGCTTCCTTCTTGACGGCGAGCGCTCCGCCCCATTCCTCGGCGACATTTTGGAATTTCCCATTTGCTCGCGGGATGGCGGCAAGCATGGGACGTTGGTGACGGAAGCCAACGGCAACGAAACCGGGCTGATGGAATTCCTCGCCGGTATCGCGCAAACCGTCGGGATCGCGATCGATCGCCATCGTGATATTGCGCATATCGCCTATCTGGCCGAGCATGACGTGCTTACCGGCCTGCCGAACCGTATGCTGCTCGACCGCAAGCTCAGCGCGCTTCTGGAAAATCCGTCACGGAAACAAAAATCTCTGGCTGTCGCCTTTGTCGACCTCGATAACTTCAAGCTGGTGAACGACACACTCGGCCATGCGGCAGGTGACGAGTTGTTGATGGTCGTCGCAAAGCGCATATCGGCATATGTCAAAAGCCCCGACATCGTATCGAGAATCGGCGGAGACGAGTTCATCATCGTCCTGGAAGAAACACCGGAGCCAATCTATGAAAGGCTTGCGACCATTCTGGGCGACATATCCCGACCAATGACCGTGCAAGGGGTCGAAATCCGCGTGGGCTGCAGCATCGGTGTCGCTTGCGCCGTCGAGCACGGCGAGACCGTCTCCGAACTGTTCGCCAATGCCGATATGGCGCTCTATCGCGCCAAGGAAGCCGGGCGCAACGCCATTCGGCTGTTTACGCCGTCCATGGCGGAAGATGCCCGCAACAAGCTGATCCGTATCGAAGAATTGCGACGCGCAGTGGAGCGGGATGAATTCATACTGCACTACCAACCGCAGAAGGAGGTTCGCAGCGGCAGGATAATCGGCGTCGAAGCCCTGGTGCGTTGGCAGCATCCTACCGAGGGTCTGTTGCTTCCGAGCGCCTTTATCCCGCTTGCCGAAGAAACGGGGCTCATCGTCCCGCTCGGCGAAATCGTCCTGCGCAAAGCCTGCCAGCAGGCTCGCACCTGGCAGGATCACGGTCTGCCGACGCTGCGTGTGGGCGTCAATGTATCGGCAAGGCAATTCCTGGAACATTCCTTGACAAGCCAGGTGGCCTCCGCGTTGCAGCTCGCGGATCTCGATCCGCAATGGCTTGAGCTTGAGCTGACAGAAAGCTTGATCATGCGCGACGTCGAGGGCGCCATAGAGCGGATGCACGAGCTGAAGAAACTGGGCGTCAGCTTTGCAATTGACGATTTCGGCACAGGATACTCAAGTCTGAGCACCCTCAGACGTTTTCCGCTTTCCCGTTTGAAGATCGACAGATCGTTTATAGCCGATATCCCGGAGAAGCCCGGCGATATGGCAATTACGTCAGCGATCGTGTCGCTCGGCAGAACCCTTGATCTGGAAGTCGTGGCGGAAGGTGTCGAAACGGAGGAGCAGGCCCGCTTTCTTGAAGGCGCCGGCTGCGAATTGCTTCAGGGCTATTTATTCGCCAGACCCCTTCCCTCCTCCGAGGTTGAAAGCCTGCTTGCCGCGGCGGCTGCGCCTTAGAGCAATTTCAGGAAAAGTGAGCAACAGCCGTCCGTCCGGAATTGCTTGAAAACAAAGAGATAATGCAGCTCAGAGATTCCGTGAAAGGATAAACCGCGCTAGGGAAGCGTTACGATCTCAATCCAGTTTGCGCCGGCGTTAACCGGATACCGCCCCACCAGCCCGAGCGTCCCATCCGCCTGATCGATGACATAGACCGACAGTCTGTCGGACTTCTCACCGGATGCGACAAGAAACCGGCCCGATGGATCGACGCGGATGCCGCGTGGCTGCTGCTCGGTCGGATAGTTTGTGACATAGCTTAGTCTTCCATCGTCGGCATCAACGTGGAATAGCGCGATCCGACTGGTGGTTCTCTCCGTGGTATAGAGAAATCTCCCATCCGGCGTGATGCCGATGTCCGCCGCCCATACCTTCGGCTTACCGTCGTCCAGGGGCGCCACGGCCGGTGCGATGCCGGGCGAAAGTCCGGCATCAGCGGGAATGGAAGCGACGCTTTCGATCTCGCTCAATGTGCCATTGTCGGCATCGATCGCATAGTGGATGACGTGGCCGGTCAACTCAGTCAGGACATAGACGGCCCTGTTATCGGGCGAGACGACAATGTGACGCGGACCAAATCCATGGCCGGTCGACACCTGCATCGGATCGTTCGCCTTCAGTATGCCGGTCTCGGGATCGAGCTTGAATTGTTGCACGGCGTCGGAGCCGAGATTGGTGACGAAGACATATTTGCCCGTCCGATCGCTGACGATCGCATGGGCGTTGCGTCCGGTCTCGATCACTTGCTGTGCCTGCGCGGTAACCTGCCCGTTACGGCCGATGAGCAACACGGCGATCTTGTTGCCGCCATAGGATGCCGTGAATAGAAGCCCGCCCGTCGGATCGAGAGAGACATAGGCCATGCTGTCGGGCAAAGCAGCGACAGCCTCCTGCTTAAGTCTCCCGGTTGCAGGATCGATCGTCATCGTCAATACCCGGTAAGGCTGCGAGCGGATGACGGCATAGAGATGCTGCCTGTCGGGACTGACAACCATCGGCATGACCGAGGGGCCGACATCCACATGCGATACCGGCGTGAGCGCGCCTGTCGTCTCATCCATGCTGTATACATCGATAGTTCCGGCGACCGCCGCCGAGACATAGACGAATGTGCGGGGTGTGCTGAAAGAAGCCTGAACCACGGGTCACCTTGTGCGAGCATCGATGCCGGCCCGGCCAGCGATCATGCCGATCTTTTAGCAAATATTATCCGGCCGCCGCGATAATCTTTTCCAAGATCGCCATTTCCTCCGACGTCAGATCGGTCAGAGGCGGCCGGACTGGCCCGGGATCTCGCCCAAGGATGCGCAAGCCTGCCTTGATGATCGAGACCGCATAGCCCTTCTTGCGATTGCGCAACGCTACAAGCGGAAAGAAAAAGGTCTTCAGGATATGATCAACCGTCGCCTGATCCTGCGATCGAAGTGCCGCATAAAAACGCTGCGCCAAGGTCGGTACGAAATTGAAAACCGCCGAAGAATAGGTGGTGACGCCGGCGGCGAAATACGCCTGCGCGTAGACTTCATGCGTCGGCATCCCGCCGACATAGACGAGACGATCCTTGAGGGTCGTGGTGATCTCTATCACCTTGTCGACGTCGCCGACCCCGTCCTTGTAACCGATGAGGTTGGGGCATTCGTCGGCCAGGCGTGCGATGCTGTCGGCGCTGAGCACGGCATTATCGCGATTATAGACGATGATGCCGATCCCCACGGACTGGCAGACCGCTTTGACATGAGCGATCAGGCCCGCCTGCTCGGCGAACATGAGGTATGGTGGCAGCAGTAGCAGTCCGTCCGCGCCAGCCTTTTCCGCAGCCTTGGCGATCTCGATGGCCAGAGACGTGCCGTAGCCGGTTCCCGAGATGATCGGTGTAGAGCCAGCGGACGCCTTTGCGGCGCGCACCACCTGCGGAACTTCGGCTGGATTGAGGGAGAAGAATTCGCCTGTTCCGCCGGCCGCAAAAAGGACCGCGGCTTCGTAACTTGCCAGCCATTCGATGTGGCTTCGATACTTAGCCTCATCGAAAGTCAGGTCTTGATTGAAAGGGGTGACGGGAAATGACAGCAACCCGCTGCCAACGGCCTTTTTCAAGTCGCTCGGGTTCATGACGACATCCTCTTCTCGATCGATCTAGCGGTTAAAGGTTCAAAGCTGCTGTTCGAGGGTCTGCAGGAGAGCGGCGATATAGCCGTAGCAAAAGGCAAACGCGACGCCGGTCGGATCTCGGCCGCTGAGCGTCGGCACGTGATCGGGCATCAGCATGTATCGATAGCCGACTTCCTTGTAGACACGCGCGGAGCGGACCATGTCCATGTCTCCCTCCTCGGGGAAGGTCTCCATGAAGGAAAGCTTGCCGCCCCTGATATTGCGGAAATGGACGTTGAAGATCTTGCCGCGCGTACCGAACCAGCGAATGACGTCATCGATCTCCTCGCGGGGATTGTCGAGCATCTCGCCGATCGATCCCTGGCAGAAGTTCAGCCCGTGATAAGGGCTTTCGCGCATCAGCACGAACTTCTTCAAACCCTCCACCGAGCCGAGGACGCGCGTGACGCCGCGGTAGCCCGGCGGTGTATAGGGGTCATGCGGATGGCAGCCAAGACGAACGCGATTACTTTCCGCAACAGGGACGACCCGCTCCAGGAAATAATCGATCCGCTCCCAGTTCTCGTCTTCCGACAGAACGCCCGCGAGACCAGGTGCAGCCTGATGGTTCGTCTTTTCCCAACGGAAGCTTGCATTCAGCGAACCTCCCCTGCCCGGCTCGTCCGGTGTCCGTGGAATGCCGATTAGATTGAGATTGTATTTTGCGGAGGGAATGCCGGCCGCCGCCACGTCCTCGATAAGCCTGCAGACCGCATCGATCTGTCGATCGCGATCCGGCCCGGCAAGCAAGATATCTGGATAGGAAGCCTTTTCGATCGGCTGCGACGGCAAGGGAAGCTGGATCATGTCCAGAATGAGCCCGAAACTCTCCACCTTGTCACGATGCCGTTCGAGATCGGACAGCGTCCAGCTCTCGGGCTTTCCCGGCGGATCCGCGCAAATATGCTTCACCCCCAGTTGCGCGAAAACCCGATAGTCGTCGTCATCGCGTGCCTCGACCTGCGTTCCCAAATACACTTGCCATACCTCCCAGGAGAGTCATATCATATGACATAATATGACTTGAATTGCCTGTCGAGCATTATTGCGGCTGCAGGTCAGCCAGCAGGCGATAGCGCCGCTGGCTTGCCATCATATGGGCACGCATGGCCTGGCGGGCACGATCGGCATCCTGATCGGCAATCCCGGCCAGAATCTCCGCATGCTCGGCGTGAACCTTCTCAAGATAGGCGCGATCACTTGCCTCAGGCAATGTCGGGAACTGGCCGCGCGGGATGGTCCGTTGACCGAAATGCCGGAGCACATCGACATAAAAGCGATTATTGGTGGCGGCGGCAATCGCCATATGAAACGCATAGTCGGCTTCGACGGTCGACAGCCCCTGCTCTATCAGCATCGCCATCTTGCGGTTGGCGGCAGCTATTGCGGCCTCCTGCTCGGCCGTCCGGCGGTAGGCTGCGATCGCCGCCGCCTCGCCTTCCGTCGCCATGCGGAACTCCAATAGCTCCAGCGTTTCGGGGATGCTGCCAATCTCGACCGGCGTCAGTGATAGGCCGGAGCGCGCCGAAGTGTCGGATACGAATACGCCCTTGCCTTGAACCGGCTTGACCAGACCAGCAGCGCGCAAGTCGGCAATCGCCTCGCGCACGACGGTCCGGCTGACATCGAAGGTAGCTTCAAGCTGAGGCTCGGTCGGAAGCTGGTCGCCAACACGAAGCTTGCCGGCCTCGATCTGCGTGCGCAGCTCATCGATGACCCTCTGCGCAAGCCTCTGCCGCCCCCGGACATGTGTCGTCATTCTCAATTTCAGCCGCAGCTGCCCCTACACTCTTTGCTAGATCATAATATGACTTAACTCTAGCATCGCATGTCTTAAATGCAATCTGTGCGAAAACTCAAACAACGAGTATCGTTACTGCCATGACGAATGGCTCAGGACGGTAACGTGCCTGTGATATGCGATTTAAACACGGCATCGTCTCCCAAGGGGAAGTAGCCAATTTCACTACCTATGTTGGTCATTATCTCAACGCCGATCCAGCCCGCCCAATCGTGGGAATTTAAAATGGCGGCCGATGCCGCAAACTCCTTTGCCGCCAAATCGCGTCTACCCAATCGAAATTTCGCCAATGCCTGGAACGCCGTCGTCAGGCATCGGTTGTAATCGTCACTGCTTTCCGCCTCGGCAAGCATGATCGACGCTTCTTCATAGCGACCCAATTGCACCAGTATTGCACCCCGCGTGCCCTTCAGCGTCGCAAGGTCAGGCCGAAGCGCGACCGCCTCGGCAGTCAGCAGATCAAGGCGACCATCGCAGTCCCTGGCTCGTCCGGCAAGGATAGTAATGGCTATGCTCTCGATTATCAGAAGCCGTTCCGGCGGCGATTTAGCAAAAGACAACTCGCGCTCAAGCGCGGTGACCGCCTCCTGAACTCTATCGTGGGACGAACCTGCCGCCTCCAGCCAAAACGAGGCGATCCGATCGGAGCGATCGCCGAGTTCAAACGGCGGCGTATCTCCCTCGCTATAAGGGCGCAATGCATTCAGATAGCCTTCGCGATAGAGCCTGTTGGGATCGTTTCTCTCCCCTAAGATCCGCCAGGCAGACAGCATATCGTTCGGCAAATGCTCGCTGTAGATCACGCAATGACGCGGCAACAAATTCCGGAAGACCATCCAGATCTGGAACATGATGGCAGGCACCAAAGCAGCGCCCGCAAATTCAGAATCTCGATTATACATCAATGCCGCAACGAGGACGGCAAGCAAGAGAAGATCCATCGCCGGCCCAGCGGTGACGAAGGCAAGCCGCGAATATTTCGAAGGGCGCATCGGTTGGAATATCTTGACGCTACCGCATATCGGCAATGGTGCAAGACGAAAATCGATCCCGAACAGATAAAGACGGAGCAAGATCGGTCCGAGACCAACACGAATTTCTCTTATCTGCAGCTTAGTGAGCCGCCCGACGACGGCATGAGCGCCCTCATGGAGCAGCAGGCTTATCCAAGCGCCTGCTGCGAGGGAAGAGAGGGCGAGAGCGAACAAAAGCATTATCTCCCCCTAGGCTTCTCGTTCCGTGGTTACCCTTTGCGCCCGCTTTGCCGCGCCCTGGATATTTGGCGTCATTTCTTATCCCCAATTTCATTGCCGAGGGTCAACCATTGTGCCCTCACGGTCAACGTTGAGTCATCATACGACGCAGCATTCGCTTGGCAGACCCCGAAGAAAAATCAGCATAGGACGCTCGGTCAGATTTCCCAGTCAGAAGAATAAGTTCTGGAACTCAATCTCGATGACAATTCAAGCTTGACCTCGATCGTCTTACGCAACCTTGCCGCAAGAGTATCGGATAACACAGTGCCATCCACCCAATCCCGTTCCGTAGCGTAAACGACATAGGGATTGATCACGCATTTAAAATCGAGCATCAGCGACATGGCCAAGCTTCCATATGCCATGTAGCTGTGAGGAAGCCCGCCGGAGCAGACGAAAGTCACGATCTGGTCGAACCAGGCGGATTTTCGACCGCCCGCCCCCGTCGCGCCCGTAAGCTCGATCAGACTCTTGGCGGCACTGCCAACAGACCAATTGTAGATGGGTACGGCCAACAGCACGCCATCCGCATCGCGAATAGCACGGCAAAGCCTTTCGTAGGATGGATGGTCGTAACAATTCGAGTTATCGAATACGGGCAACTCAAGCTCGCGTAGGTCGATAAAATCGACATCACATTGCCTTTGCAGCAAGAGCCTTTCCGCTTCACGAGCAATCAGACTGCTCCGGCTTTCCGGGTCCATGCTGCATGACAGAATGGTCATTTTTGATTGATGCATCTCTATCTCACCCGGCTGCCGACGCCATCAGTCGGAACTGCGCTGAGCGTTAGAATTAAGCGGAATCTCCGCATCCACAACCGGTTTTTTCCACACAATCAGTGCATTCTTGCGAACGCTGCACACGTCTCAGCACGATCGAAACAGCATGTTCCACCCCCGTTCGACCACAGCAATCTTCTCGCGGAATCATCGCGAAAATTCTAAATATTTGCAAGTGCTTACAAAAGTTTTTGAAGCTCTTTATCGGGCACCACTGCTCATCAACATCGGCACCGGAAGTCGTCACCACACGAATTCAAAATCGCTATATTGACATTTGTCGAAAGCAAATCGAATATTGTCAACATCGATACGGAATAGAGATCGCTGATCGCATTCGATCTTGCTCCGGCATCCGGAGTGCGGAGGGGAAAGTGGAATTCCTGCTTGAAGTGGAGGGGCTGAAAAAGTCCTTTGGCGGCGTTGCGGCACTACGCGATGGGCGCTTTCAGCTGCGGCCCGGCTCCGTTCACGCCCTTTGCGGCGGCAACGGCGCCGGCAAGTCGACTTTCCTCAAGATCCTGATGGGCATTCACAAGCGCGATGCCGGCTCCATTCGCCGCCGCGGCAAGGACGTCGATTATGCAAGCCCGGCCGAAGCGCTTGCCGCCGGCATTGCCATCATCGAGCAGGAATTAAGCCCCATTCCGCACATGACGGTTGCGGAGAACATCTATCTTGGCCGTGAGCCCTCTGCGCGCTTTGGCGGCATCGATTTCAAGACGATGAACCGCAACGCGCAGGCGCTGCTCGACCGGCTGCAGTTCAACATCCGCGCAACGCAATTCATGATGAACCTCTCGGTTGCCCAGGTTCAGCTGGTCGAGATCGCCAAAGCGCTTAGCCACGATGCCGAAGTTATCTTCATGGACGAGCCCACCTCGGCGATCGGCGAGAAGGAAGCGCAGCAGCTGTTTGCGACCATCGAACGCTTGAAGGCGGAGGGCAAAGGCGTCGTCTACGTCTCGCACCGCCTGTCGGAAATCTTCCAGATCGCCGATTCCTACACCGCCTTCCGCGATGGTTCCTATGTCGGTAGCGGCGCTCTTGCCGATATCGATCGGCCCGGCCTCATCCGCATGATCGTCGGCCGCGAGCTTGGCGAGGAATACATCAAGACGAATGTACCGACGGCGACGCCGGGCCTGGAAGTCGCCGGCCTGACCGCAGCAGGCAAGGTCAACGACATCTCCTTTACCGCCCACCAGGGCGAGATCTTCGGCATCTACGGCCTGATGGGATCGGGCCGAACCGAAATCTTCAACTGCATCTTCGGCGTCGATGCAGTCAGCAGCGGCCAGATCAAGCTTGCCGGCGACCCCATCGTCGTTCGCAAGCCCGCCGAAGCCATGCAGCACGGCATCGCCTTCGTCACGGAAGATCGCAAACTGACCGGCCTCAATCTGATCGACAGCGTCCGCAACAACATCTGCCTTGCGAGCCTGCCTGAAATGAGCCCGCGTTTCTCGATGGATCGCCGGGCCGAGGCCGGCGCCAGCCAGGACATGATCCAGCGTTTCGGCATCAAGGCGGCGCGGGACAGCATGCCGGTCTCAGGCCTTTCCGGCGGCAATCAGCAGAAGGTCGTGCTCGGCAAGTGGTTCCTGCGCAAGCCGAAAGTGCTGCTACTCGACGAACCGACGCGCGGCGTCGATGTCGGCGCCAAGCGCGAAATCTATCGCATCATCTGCGAGTTCGCCGCCGAAGGTGGCACCGTCATCATGATCTCATCCGAAATAGACGAGGTTCTCGGCATGTCCGACCGCATCCTGGTGATGCGCCAGGGCCGCTCTGCCGGAATTCTCAAGAGGGAGGAGGCCGACGCGCAATCGCTCGTGCATCTGTCGACCTGAAGGCGACAAGAGCAAGAAGCCAAGAATGAAGCGCCCGGCAACAAGAGGTATTTGCAATGTCCGCCACTGACAACAATCAGTCCAACTCCTGGTTCAGCTCTGACCGGCGCAGGTTGATTATTCAGGAATACGGGATCTTTCTCGCTTTCCTGCTGCTCGCAGTCGTCCTTTCCTTTTCGAACCAGTACTTCCTGACGGCTGGCAATATTTCCAACGTGTTGCTGCAGACCTCGATCAATGGCGTGTTGGCGATCGGCATGACCTTCGTCATCCTGACGCGCGGCATCGATCTGTCCGTCGGCTCGGTCGTCGCGCTGACCGGCATCGTCAGCGCCAGCTTTGCGACGACCTCGGCGACGGCCGGCATCATCGGCGCACCCTATCCGCCCTATGTCGCGCTCGCCGTCGGTCTGCTGGTCGGTGTTGCCTGCGGAGCCGTCGTCGGCCTCATCGTCTCCCGCTTTGCCGTCCCCGCTTTCGTCGCAACGCTCGGCATGCTCTCTGCAGCGCGCGGCCTGACGCTGATCTATGGCGGCGGCAAGCCGGTTCCGGCACTGACCCCTGATTTCCGCTGGATCGGCACCGGCAGCGTGCTGTCGATCCCGATGCCGGTCATCCTGCTTGCCCTCGTCTTCATCGTCGCCTGGTGGGTTCTGAACCGTACACGCTTCGGCCGCTATATCTATGCTGTCGGCGGCAACCCGCATGCAGCCATCACCTCGGGCATCAATGTCAGCAAGCTGCGCTTCCTGGTCTATGTGATCTCCGGCGGTCTTTCCGGGCTGGCAGGCATGATCCTTGCCGCCCGGACCGGCTCCGCCCTGCCGCAAGCCGGCATTGCCTACGAACTCGACGCGATCGCGGCTGTCGTCATCGGCGGCACGAGCCTTTCCGGCGGTGTCGGCCGCATCACCGGCACGCTGATCGGCGCGCTGATCATCGGCGTCATGAACAACGGCCTCGATCTCATGGGCATCCAGTCCTACTACCAGCAGGTCCTCAAGGGTGCGCTCATCGTCGGCGCCGTCATGCTCGATCAAAAGCGAAATCTGGGCGGCTGAGCCCAAAGAAATTCCGGTGTTCGCACTCGGAAAACCAAACGGCGCGTCAAGGCGACGGCCGGACTTTCAACGGAGGAGACTATAATGAAGAAATTATTGATTGCTCTTGCTGCCGCAACCGCACTTCTGGCGTCACCCGCCCTCGCCCAGGATAAGAAACTGAAGATTGGCGCCGCGCCCTACGGCCTCAATGCCGAGTTCATGCAGATCTGGTCAGCAGCGCTCAAAGAACATCCCGCCGTCAAGAACGGTGATGTCGATCTGACCATCTTCGACGGCCGTTACGATGCGCTCGTGCAGCAGGAACAGGTCAACACGATGATCACGCAGAAGTTCGACGCGATCATCTTCGTGCCGATCGATATCGAGGCTGCAGCGACAGCCGTTCAGGCCGCTCATGACGCCGGCATCCCGGTCGTCGGCTCCAACACCCGCGTTAACTCTGATCTCCTGACCTCCTATGTCGGCTCCGACGATACGATCTCCGGCTACATGGAAGCCAAGACCGTGCTCGACAAGATCGGCTGCAAGGGCAACGTCGTCATCCTCGAAGGCCCGATCGGCCAGTCGGCGCAGATTTCGCGATTGGAAGGCAACAAGAAGGCGCTTGCCGAGTGCCCGAACGTGAAGGTGCTGGAAGATCAGACTGCAAACTGGTCGCGTGCCGAAGCCCAGACGTTGATGGAAAACTGGCTTACTTCGCACCCTGGCCAGATCAATGGTGTTATCGGCCAGAACGACGAGATGGCCCTCGGCGCCATCGAGGCGATCAAGGCTGCCAAGCTCAACGTCAAGGACTTCGCCATTGCCGGTATCGACGGCATCACCGATGCGCTCCATGCCGTCAAGGAAGGCACGATGACCTCCATCCTGCAGGATGCCAGCGCACAGGCCCAGGGCGCCCTCGATCTCGCGATCTTTGCCGCCAAGAAGGGCAACTACAAGCCGGAATCCAAGATCTGGGAACAGTATCCGGCCATGCCGTTCAATGACGGCAAGGACAAGAATTACAACGTTCCGTGGACCCCGGTAACGGCTGAAAACGTCGACAAGCTGCTTGAAACCCGCAAGTAAGATCAATGCGGCGGGGCGAGTTTTCGCCCCGCTTCCCCCAAGACAGAGGCTTGAAAAAGATGACCGAGACATCCCCAGACATCGATTTGAACTTCCCGCTCTCAGGCAAGATAGCGCTTGTGACGGGCGGCGGTTCCGGCATTGGCGCGGCCGTTGCTGCGGCATTTGCCTCCAAGGGCGCAAAAGTCGCCGTTCTCGATATCAATGTCGACATGGCGAAGGCCAAGGCATCTGAAATCGGCGGCGGCGCTGAGGCATTCGTCTGCGATGTCTCCGATCCCGTTTCGGTCAACAAGGCTGTCAGCGATGTCGTCGCGCACTTTGGCGGAATCGATATCGCCGTCAACAGCGCTGGTGTCGTCTTCCTTGCCCCCGCCGAGGATCTGCCGCTCGACTACTGGGACAAGACGATCAACATCAATCTCAAGGGTACGTTCCTTGTCACGCAGGCTGTCGGCCGCGCCATGATTGCCGCCGGCAAGGGTGGCAAAATCGTCAACCTCGCCTCGCAGGCGGGCACCGTCGCCATCGAAGAGCATGTTGCCTACTGCGCCTCCAAGTTCGGCGTGATCGGCATGTCCAAGACCTTCGCCGCCGAATGGGGCAAGCACGGCATCAACGTCAACACCATTTCGCCGACGATCGTACTGACGGAGCTCGGCAAGAAGGCATGGGCCGGTGAAAAGGGCGAGGCAGCCAAGAAGCGCATCCCGACCGGTCGTTTCGCTTTCCCGGAGGAGATCGCAGCCGCGGCTGTTTTCCTTTCTTCGTCCGGCGCGGAGATGATCAACGGCGCCGATCTGCTGATCGACGGCGGCTACACCATTCTTTGAGCGCAAACGCTCGACAATTCGACAGGAGAGACCATGCAGCGGTTCATCAACAACCCCGATGAAGTCGTTGAAGATACTGTAAAAGGCTTCATCAAAGCGCATTCGGACATCGTCCGTCTCGCAGGAAATCCGCGCGTCGTCGTTGCCAAGGATGCCCCGCATGCCGGCAAGGTCGGCGTGATCACCGGCGGCGGTTCGGGCCATGAGCCGGCCTTCATCGGCTATGCCGGCAAGAACATGCTGGATGCGGTCGCGGTCGGCGAGCTTTTTTCGTCTCCAACGGCCAAGAGCTTCCATGACGCAATTCGCGAAGCCAACGGCGGCCGCGGCGTCATCTGCCTTTATGGCAACTATGCCGGCGACAACATGAATGTGAAGATGGCCATCAAGCTAGCCGCCAAGGACGGCATCGAAGTCGCGACCGTTGTTGCCAACGACGATGTCTGCTCCGCACCGCCCGAGGAGCGCGAGAAGCGCCGCGGCGTCGCCGGCGAAATCTTCATGTGGAAGGTTGGAGGCGCCAAGGCCTCCAAGGGCGCAAGCCTCGAGGAAGTGCGTGTCGCCTCACAAAAGGCGATCGACAATTGCCGTTCCGTCGGCATCGGCCTCGGTCCCTGCACCCTGCCCGCCGTTGGGCACCCGAATTTCCAGATCGAGCCCGGCACGATGGAAGTCGGTATCGGCCATCACGGGGAGCCCGGCGTTCGCGTCGAGCCGCTGAAGACGGCTGCAGAGATTGCCGAGGACATGTGCCAGATCGTGCTCGACGACCATAATCTGGCGGCGGGCACGGAAGTGGCCGTCCTCGTATCGGGTCTCGGTGCGACACCGGTCAACGAACTCTACATCCTCAACGATACGATCGAGGCGAAGATCTCCGAACGGGGCCTGAAGATCTACAAGACCTATATCGGCAACTACTTCACGTCGCTCGAAATGGTCGGCGCGACGCTCACCGTGCTGGCACTCGACGAGGAGCTGAAAGAGCTTTTGGACGTCGAGGTCGAATGCACGACGCTGCTCTGAGGGGGACGCACGCATGCAGACATTCAACAACGCAACATCAGGTGACATCGTGTTGGCGATGGCCGATCGCATCGTCGAGAACCGTGCCTATCTTAGCGAGATCGATGGCAAGATCGGCGACGGCGACCATGGCGTCAACATGGCCAAAGGCTTCGGCATGGCTGCCGAACGTCTGAAGGGCAAGGACCAGTCGTTGTCAGCCTCGCTCGACACGCTGGGCACGGTGCTGATGACCGAAATCGGCGGCTCCATGGGTCCGCTGTACGGCGTCATGTTCACCGAGATCGCCGAGAAACTGGAAGGCATGGAAGCCATCGATAGCTCAGCCTACAGCAAGGCATTGCATGCCGGGCTCGAAGGCATTCAGTCGATCGGATCGGCCAAGGTCGGCGACAAGACGCTGCTCGACACGCTGGTTCCGGCGATCGAAGCGTTCGACGCCGCCGATGCGACCGGCAAATCTTTCGCCGATGCACTCGACGCATTGGTCGCAGCCGCCGAGGCCGGTCGTGACTCGACGATCAATCTCGTGGCCAAGATCGGCCGCGCCAGCAGGCTGGGCGAGCGTTCGCTTGGCGTGCTGGATGCGGGCGCGACCTCTTGCGCGATCATTCTGAAGGAGCTTTCAGACGGCGCGCGCGCGCGCCTTCAATAACAAGGCTCTCCCAAGGCTGCGCGATCTCGTGCTCCACCACGGGGTCGCGCGCCGCTCCCTTCGAAGAAGAAGCATTTGCAAACCTGCTCCAATGCTTCCATCTTCTGGCGGAAAATGGGAACAGTGAATCGTCATGACAGGCAAGGCATCTTCGGTCGGTAAACATAGTGCAAGCAAAGCGGGCGTGCCTGATACGTCCGACAGCATGCCGCTGCGCTATGGCGACGACCCATACGTCTGGGCCTGCTGGCTCTATTATGAAGATGGCAAGACCCAGGGCGATATCGCCGAAATCATGGGCATTTCCCGTGCGACCGTGAACAGCTATCTTGCCGATGCCCGCAGCCGAGGCATCGTCAATATTTCGCTCGAGCCGTCCCGCCTGAGTTCGCTCTCCATCGCCCAGGAGCTCAAGCGGCATTTCGGCCTCAACGACTGTCTCGTCGTGCCCAGCGACGACGGCTCACGGCCTCTGATCGATCGTCTTGGAACCGCCGGTGCGCAGGCGATTGCCAGGCTTCTTAAATCTGGTGACACGCTTGCCGTCGCCTGGGGCCGAACCGTTCTTGCCGTCGCTGAACAAGCCAATGTGCCGAACCTGCAGGACGTCACCATCGTCCAGGCAACCGGCGGCACGCGTGCCCGCTTTGCCTACACGCCGGAACTTAGCGCAGCCGCCTTCGCGAACGCGACGGGCGGCAAGCTCGTCAATATCACGGCGCCCGCGATCGTTTCCGCCCCGGAGGTTCGGGAGACCCTGCTGCGCGAGCCGCTGATCGAGGACCAGTTTGCGACACTCGCCAAAGCGAACAAGGCGATCTTCGGGGTGGCATCCCTGAGGCCGAATTCGACGATCCACAGCAGCGGCTTCTTTGAATCCGTCTCGCTGCAGGACTATCTTGCCAAGAACGCAGTCGGCGTTCTCGCCGGCCGCTTCATCGATGCTAAGGGACAACCGATTGCCGGGCCGCTTGACGATCGCACCATCGGCATCTCCCTTGATATGCTGAAATCCATCGGCCTGCGGATCGCCGTCGCCGGCGGTTTCGACAAGGTGCCGGCAATCCTCGCCGCCTTGCGCGGTGGCTATATCAATGTGCTGATTACCGATGCAGCCACAGGCCGCGGCATCCTCAATGCTGACGGCGTCACCGAGTTCGACCCGAAAGCTCAGCAGCGCCCGCGAGCGGACAATAGCGTCGCCCTGCCCAGCAGCTACCGGACGCACATCAAGAAATTCCTCAACAACCCCGACGACGCCGTCGACGAGATGCTCGAGGGTATCGTCAAGGCGCATGCCTTGCACATCGTACCGATCAAGGGATCAAACCGGGCACTGGTGGCTCGAGACGGCCCGAGGAAGGGCAAAGTTGGCCTCGTAATCGGCGGCGGCACGGGGCACGAGCCCTGCTTCCTCGGCTATGTCGGCAAAGGACTTGCCGATGCTGTCGCCATCGGCAACATCTTTTCCTCGCCGCCACCGACGCCGATCCTCGAATGCGCCAAGGCCTCCTCCGGCGGGAAAGGCGTGCTCTTCGTCTATGGCAACTATGCCGGCGACGTCATGAACTTCGAAATGGCCGCGGAAATGGCGCAGGAGCAGCAGATCGACGTCCGCACCGTGTTAACAACGGACGATATCTCCTCTTCGCCGATCGAGGATCGCGAGGGACGCCGTGGCGTTGCCGGCAACTTCTTCATCTTCAAGATTGCTGGCGCGGCCTGCGACAGAGGCCTGTCGCTCGACGCCTGCGAGGCGATAACGCGCAAGGCCAATGACCGCACCTTTACCATGGGTGTTGCGCTGGAGCCCTGCTCGCTGCCGCAGACGCGGCGACACAATTTCGAGATCGGGCCCGACGATATCGAATTCGGCATGGGCATTCACGGCGAACGCGGCGTCACCCGCGAAAAGATGATGAGCGCCGACGAGATCACCGACCGCGTGATGGACCGGATTTTTTCTGAGATGAAACCGGCCGCGGGCGACCGGGTGGCCGTGCTCATCAACTCCTTCGGCGCGACGCCATTGATGGAGCTCTATATCCTGTTCCGCCGCGTCGAGCAGCGGCTGAACGCCAAGGACATCAAGATCGAGGCGAACTGGGTGGGACATTATTGCACCTCGCTCGACATGGTCGGCGCGTCCATATCCATCCTGCATCTCGATCAGGAATTGACCGAGATGCTGCACCATCCATGCGACACCTTCGCCTTGAAGGTCGGATGAACCTATAAGAATGTGCCCGGCGACAACAGAAATGGCCGGGAGCGGGAGGAAGACGATGTCGGAAAAAGCCGCGCGATGCCTGGGCACCATGTTCCAGCGCATATCGATCGCGATCAACGCCGAGAAGGATAGACTCTCCGAGCTGGATGGCGCCATCGGCGACGCCGATCACGGCATCACCATGTCCCTCGGCTTCATGGCCGTGAATGCCGAGTTGGCAAAACTCGATCTTGCACAGGCGCTACCCTCGGAAATCTTCTCCGTCGCGGCCTCCGCCTTCCTGGATGCCGTCGGCGCCTCGACCGGCCCGCTCTATGCCACGGCCTTCCGGCGCGCCTCGCAGGCGCTGAAGACGGATGAATCCCTCTCCACAGCCTGCCAAGCCATGATCGTCGACGAGATGCGCGCCGGCATCCAGCAGCGCGGCAAGGGTCAGCGCGGCGACAAAACCATGCTCGACGCCTGGATTCCTGCCGCCGAAGCTGCCGTCAACGCAAAAGCTCATTCTCGCGACGTCACCCCCATGTGGAACGCCATCCTCGAAGCCGCCGAAACGGGCGCAAACTCCACAAGCTCCATGGTCGCCGCCCGCGGTCGCGCGGCGCGGCTGGGGGAAAGGTCGCTGGGACATGTTGATCCAGGGGCGGCCTCGGCGGTGATTATTCTGCGGGCGATGCGAGAGACGTTTGTGGAGGCAAAGTCGTCAGTTGAACGAAGATGAATTTCATCAGATGTCTGCCGAGCTGGGCAATCATAAGAGATTGCAAGAATACTTGGCTTTGCTGAAAACACAGGAGAATACTTCAGAGGTTCGTGACGCAGTGACGCCAATAGGGATAGAAACCACACTTGGCTCTGGATGCGATATCCTAAAAACATCAAATTCGATAGTCATTGATAGCCAGTGCGTCAAAGTCAATAAATAACGAACCGGCCCTTCGGAAAGGGGCCGGAATACCCGCAGGGAAAATGACCTTTGAAATAATAAAACGAAAGAGAGGAAAAAAATGCTGGCTCCACCAGATCAGAATATTCAGCCTCCATGCACAAATGGAATATGTCCCATCTAACACAGTTCAGAAATGTATCAGGAAGCTTATTTGATACCGAAATATGCTCAGACTTGTCTGCGACCAAAGCATCAGAAAATGGCTTGACAACCTTCAAGATGGAATTCCATTGATTGAATCTATCCAAACTCTTCTCTCTCACTCGCTCCGCTAACTGATTTGCAGCTTCTGAAGTAAGGTCTTCCCACTCAGTGTTCGAGCAGGATTTTAGGGCTTCATCCCACGAGTTTACGTACTCAGCGTAAGTCTGGTCTCTCTTTCCGACATTCGAAAACCATTCAATAGAATCCAGCTTATCTAACGTCGCAATTGTACGGGGATTGGGCTCCGACAAGAGTTTCTCCATGCTACTTCGATTGATTTATGCGTCCTGGTATTCTAGGCACCAGGCTATCTGTGTTCAAGCCGTAGGTTGCGCGATTCTGTGCGGCCAACCCGGCCAAGTTATCCACTTCGGAAGATGAGTATCCTCCAGCTTTCAATGCCTCGCGTAGAGCATTATCATATTCACCTATAGTTGGGCGCGCTCCCTCTAAAGCTCCTCCCTTGCGATACTGATTCCAGAAACCTTCCAAAGATTTGTGGAACTCGTAATGCGGTGATCCTACATCTTTAAATGCATTTCCTGACATCGCATTTGCGATACCTTCGTCACTCGGAATCACATCGCGAAACGCCGCGTCTTGATTCATGTGATTTGCTTGTTTACCTGTTCCCTCCAATTGTTTACGCAAATCTTTGTAAGAGCCGGTTTGCGTAACTCGCGCGCCTTTAGCACCGCTTTCGGTCGCAATGGCCGCAGCTTCATCGGCCTTTTTCTTCGCCGCGGCCTCGGCCGCCTCTTTTGCGGCCTGCTCTTCCAACTTTTTTGCGGCAGCCCGTTCAAGCTGCTTCTCGACGATGTTTTCCGCACCCTTTTCCAAACCTTTTTCGGCCAGCCGTCCGGGGCCGAAGCCAATGAGAACACCGGCTGACTGAATACTTCCCAGCAGATAGTTGTGCGAAGCGAAGGAGCGGCGTGCATCGTCATACGAAAGGGCGTTTCCCACGAAGGGCACAAAGCCAGCCAAGCCACCTACTTTCCGGCCATATTCACCAGCCTGGTATGTGCCCATGCCCATGGACATAAGCCCATCTTGAACGGAGCCTTCAATTTTCTCCGTCCATGAGGGTGTGTAGGCCTTTATCTCCGATGGGCCTGAACCAAGTGAGAGCGGCTGGATATTGCCTCGGCCGCTGTTCACATAGTCCATTTCCTCCCCAAGCTTGTCATTGGAAACCCAGCCATTCGTGCTGTTCGGATCGGTATACCATCCGCCATCCGGAGCACGGCGATAATGCCTGGAATCCGCATAATCCGCGATTTTTTCGTCCCGCGTCTTATCTTGCTTGTCCTTTCCATCAGGTGCTTTGTCGGTCTCTGTCGACTTGACATAAACATATTCACCGGGAGCGTTACCCTTGTTAAGCGTACAACGGTCCGTGTGGCGCTGAACCCATTGACCATTCGCCTTGACGATCGTCGACGACGTTACAGGCTCGACAACATCGCCAACGGTGTTGGATTTTATGCCGCGCCCAACGCCCGGTTGATCCCCGTAACAACAAGAAAACTTCGAGTTCTGGAGCTTGATCACCTGGCCATTGGCGCGCACATCAGGCGAATAGTTTTGATTATCCGAGCCCTTTCCCCATGTCATGTAGGGGATCGGATGCTCCGGTGATCGGCATACGTCCGGTGAGGTGACGATCGCCAGCGCGGTATCTTCTTTTGGTATGATCTCCGGCGGCGCGGGATCGGGCGCCGTGGGCTTTACCCTGGGACCTTTCACAGCTTTCTTGCCAGGGAGCGGCAGCGGGTTCTCGTTGGTCGGATCGATCCGGATGTACTCTAAAGGCTCTGGTTCCGGCGGGCTTTCCGCGGGTCGGTTGTCGGCCATCAGCTAACACCCTCAGAAAGGTCGACCATACTCATCCTGGGGAGCTCCACTCGTTCCGGCCAAGGAAAATTGCAGCGCCATGTGAGAAAAACGCGGCCGACACCTGGGCGCATGTCGAAATGAACGCCATCGAGCACCATCCACCCTTCGGGTGAGTTCGACTTTTGATCAATTTCGACATAAAGTCCGATATGCGGAAGGCGGCCTTTTAACGTCTTTCGCTGCGGAAGGAGGTTTTCCAACTCGAACTCTTCGTCGCCTTGAAGCCATGGCTCAGCTACCAGGTCGGGATGCGCAGCCTGCCAGAAATGATAGTCAAAATCTCTGGGTAGAAGCGGATGCCGTTCCCTCAGCCAGGCGTCATCATAGGTTCCCGCGCGTTCTGCCCGATCCTTCCAGAATGGAGATAGAAAGCCCAACCCCGCCGGAGCCGGTCGGTCATCGACAGACAAGACGGGCCGCGCCTCGTCTTCAATTTGTGGCGCTGGCCATTCCGATGCATCGAGATAGTCTTGTTGAGCGACCACACCCCTCCCTATCGGGTTCTTTGCCAGCGACGCCCCCTTCTCGTTCGAGCCGGGGCCGCCAAAGGCAAGCTTCCAATCCAAGGGCAGATACTTGATCGGTTCTCCCTCCGTCAGCTCCCAATGATCAAGAGCATTCTCCTTGGTGCTGTCGAGAAGGCCGCGCCAGGTCTTGCGAGTATGGGCGCGCCAGACACGGGGGCCATGCACACGCAACCGCTTGCTAACGGGTCCGACCTTTAAGCCGCAATTCCAGGATGATAAAGCCTCCCCGTCGGGTGGAAAGGCAGCACCGAGAAAGGTCACATCGGTTCCTGGTTTGAAAGGCGCCAAGTCGGTACAAGCCAGCTGCTGCGTTTTATGCGGGTCACCCTCATAGGTATCCGACATGACCAGGGGATATTGCTCTTCGGCAATCAGAAGCGGACCGCCATCCGTTAACTTGAACGTGCCTCTGGCTACGACGATGCCAGCAAGTTCTCCTTCCAGATTGTACTGCCGGAAGGCGAGCGCCGGAAAAGGTGTGCGATTGTCGACCGACATGGCGCTTCAGCCCTGCGCCGTCGTATCCGACGATGTCGGCGAAGCCTCGGCGAAACCGCCGCCCGGCTTGTTGAGATCGACGACCTTGCCGTTGATTTGCGTCGGCCCGGATGCCGTGAAGTTGAAATGCGTCCCCAGAATGATGACGGTGCCGTCCTGGCGCATGATGAATTTGGATGCGCCGCATTCGATGACGAACTCGTCGCCCACGATCACTTTCTTGAATTTTCCGACCTTTTCGAGCGACGTCTGGCCGACATGCGTGACCTTGCTCACACCAATCTGCTCAACCCTTGCGACGCCGACGGTATCCGATTTGAACGACCCGACGACCGTATTCATGATGCCGGGGAGCGGAAAGAGGCCGCCTGCCGCCTCGCCTAGACCACTGCCGGAACCGGACAGGCTCGTTCCCGCATCCGCTCTCGGATTCGGTCCGGAAACCACGCCTTCGCGGCTGCCAAGTCCTCCCAATCCGAGGAAGCCCAAGGCCGAAGAGGCAATTGTGCCTGCGAATGCGGCCAGTCCTTCTCCCCCGCCACCAGCAATCTGACCGGCTTGGGAAAGCAACCCAGCCGTCTGTCCCGAAAGCCCCTGCACCGCCCCCATCAGCGCCATGGCCATCGGACCGGTACCGCCAACCACGGTATTCACCGACCCGCCTATCTCGTGCTTTTGGTTGCCACTCACCTCGACCGCGCGGTTGCCGCCGATGGAGGCGACTTCGTGGCGGTCGACGCGTTTGGTGCGGTCGTTGCGGATGCGCGTCGTCTGGTCCTTCTGGGCGTGGAAGAACATGTTTTCGCGGCCGGCATCGTCCTCGAAGGTCATTTCGTTGAAGCCGGTGCCCTTATGCGTGTTGGAGCGCATGACCATGCGGGTCTTATTTGTGGGCAGATCGTAAGGTACGCCGTTGCTCGGGTTCGGCACCACGCCGGTCACCAGCGGCCGGTCCGGATCGCCGTCGATGAAGGCAACCATGACTTCCATGCCGATGCGCGGAATGACCTGGCCGCCCCATGTGCCGCCGGCCCAGTTCTGGGCGACGCGCACCCAGCATGTGTCCGAACCATCCTTCTTGGCGCGGCGGTCCCATGGATACCAGAGCTTGATGCGGCCGTACTGGTCGGGATGGATTTCCTCTCCGGAAGGCCCGGCAACGATTGCGACCTGCGTGCCGCGGATGCGCGGCCGCTCGGTGTTGCGATGCGGCGTCATCGCGACGCGCGACGGCACGGCTTCGAATTCATTGGTGTATTCGGGCTGGTCCGTGTTGGTCTCATAGGAGGGATCGACCGCGAAATGCGTCGCACGGATGATGACGTGCTCCTCGTAGACATGCTCCGGATGCGCGACTTCATAGGGCGTGAAGCGCCGCCCGGCCTCAAGGATGCGTGACGATGAGCGCCCGACGACCCGATTGTGATCGGCTTCGCTTGCCTGCATGCGCAACTTCTGCGCACGTTCGGCTTCCGCGACCGACGAAATACGGGCGGGATATTCGTAGAGTTCCCGCTTCATCGCACCCGGCATCTGGATCAGCGACGGCGTGGTCGTGCCCGGCACCATCTGCGGCGTCTCGAAATTCCAGTCGGCGCCGGCGCGCTGGCCGGGAACATAGGCGTAATGCTTCATCCAGTCGTTGATGTGGTTGCGATCCGTCGAGCCCTGAGCGAGACGCACATTGCCCTCGCCCAGCGCGGAGGGAGACGGTCCCAGCCAGGAATTGGCGCCGTCGGCGACATGCAGGCGATGGCTGCCTTCCTCATGCGAGAACCAGTAGAAGAGGCCGTCCTCCTCGAAGCGGCGGGTCAGAAAATCCAGATCCGTTTCGTTCCACTGCACGGAATAATGCTGCGGTGGAGGTGGCGTGACGACGCCGGAAACATCCGGAGCGGGAATTCCGTGCTCGGAAAAGAGGGTCTCGACGATATCGAGGCTGGTCTTATCCATCCAGATGCGGCAGTCGGAGCGCTGTGACAGCAGCCACATCTGCGGTTTCAAGACCATCGAATAGGAGCGCAGGCCGCGCGTGATCGGCGGTCCCTCCTGAAGTGCTGTCACGAGACCGTTGAAAGGGCGGCGAACACCATCTCCGCCATCTTCGGCTTGTTGAACTTCAAGCGAGACATCGATCAGACGCCCGATCAGGTCCTGCGGCTGGATGACCTCACGCTTGGCGCGTACGGAAAGCCGGATGTCGAAAAGCGACGATACGCCTTCCGTTATCATCACTCGCTCCGGCAGGAGCTGGTCCGTGCCAAGCGGCGAAACGACCCGGAGATTTCGGGTCGCCTGGATGAAATCATTGGCCGACGGCTGATCGTTCATAAAACGCTTCTCGCTTTTTGCCTTGTGTCAAAACCGATCCTGAGCGACCGGATAATTACCCGGTCGCCGACATGGCCTGCGAAAAGCGGCGTTGGAAATTCTGCAGGAGTGTCAACCGGTCGAACTGCTGCAGGATTTCGAAGCGCTTGGACTGACTATTGTAATAGGCAGCCGCCATCGGCTTGTCGTCGCCCTGTTGGATGAAGGGCACCGCAGGGTTGCCGTAAAGAACCTTGTCCGGCGCCGGGTCGTTACCGAAAATGTTGAGAAAGGCCAGTGGAACCGAGGCCTTGTAATGTTCCAGAGCGGTCGCCTGGATGATGTTCTTCTTGCCGGTATAGGCATGAACGATACTGGTCTTGCCGTTCGGAACGCTGACAATATGCTGGCCCGGCTGTATCCATTCGGTCAGAAGCTGGCGGAAACCAGGCATTTCCTGGAGCTTCTTGCCGTCGAAATAGACATCTTCGACCAGCGCAAGCGTATAGACGTAGCGCATGACCTGGAAATGGCTTGTACCGACGACCTTCACGCCCTTGATCTTGTAGCTGGGCGCAACCATGCCGAAGATGCTCTCGGTCGACGTATATTCAACGATCAAATGCTGTGGCGTCAAAGACACTTTATCTATCGGCAATCCACTCACGGGACGATCTCCTAGCTTTCCCGAACGGCCACAAGATGCCCCCGACCGCATGTGCGATATCGGATACATCTGCACCAAGTGCCGTGATTGACTTCAGACATTCGGACGATGCAGAGGCGCCGGCACAGTCGGTCGGCGCCTCTGTTTCATGGATAGTCTTAGGCAGCCTTGGTCGTTGCCAGATCGTAAGAAGCGATCATCGGCGACTGCGGCGTCTGCGAGTCGTCGTAAGGCGTGTACTTCACTTCCATCTTGGTGAAGTTGAGCTTGATCGTCTCGACCGGACGGTCGCCGTTGGAATCGACCGAGTAGCTGGCGATCAGCGTGTTGGTGAGCGTGTACTCGATGTAGGTGTCGCCCGGGTTGCCGGTCGTGACCAGGTGGATCACAGCCTGCTTGCCGGTACGGCCCGAGCATGCTTCCTGGAACAGCTTGGTCGACGAGGAATCGCTGACCTTGGTCAGGATGACTTCCGAAACGGTGGGCTCGGAAGCTTCGCGGTTCGCCGCCGAACCGGCTGACGTCTTCATGTTGCGCGCGACGTTCCAGTGGATGACTTCGATATCCATCCACTTCTTGTGCTGCTCGTGGGTTGCATCGCCCTGAATTCCGTCGATCTGCAGATAAATCGGCATGCTCTGAACTCTCCTGTTGGGATTTGAATTCGCCCTGTCGCTGCAGGGCGGGGTTGCCTTTCCGTCTAATGCCGCATCCGGGCGTTGTGTTCGTCCGGGGCTGCCTCATTCGTCGTGCCACCTTGTTCGGGGCCGGCGAATTCCTTGCCGATCGCCTCGTCCTCCTCGATGAGAAACCGGTGATCGTGAAAACTGATGGTGATGCCGCCAACCTTGCGCCCAGCCGCAACCGCGTCGAGGAAGAAGGTTGAAAGCTCTGGCAAAAGATCGCGCCCGATCATGGTTTCGATGGCGCGCGCACCCATTTCGCTTGCCTTGGCCCGGCCGACCAGCGCCTCGCGGGCCTCAGGAGCGAGCGAAACGCTGGTACCGTAGGAAGCAGCGACACGATCGCGGATACGGCCGATCTGGATATCGACGATCCCGCTCAGCGTCTCGCCATCAAGCGGCATGAAGGGCAGAACGGTCGTACGGCCGACGAAGGCGGGCTTGAACTGCTTCTGCAACTCTGGAAGCAGCAGCGCTTCCAGCGCCTCGCCTTCGGGCATCGTCTCCGGATCAGCCGCGAGCGCGGCCAGCAATTCCGAGCCGGTGTTGGCGGTCATCACGATGGTGGTGTTCTTGAAATCGATGTCGCGGCCTTCACCGTCGCGCAAAGTTCCCTTGTCGAAGACCTGGTAGAACACCTCCTGGACACCCGGATGCGCCTTGTCGATCTCGTCAAGCAGCAGGACGCCATAGGGACGGCGGCGCACGGCCTCGGTCAGCACACCACCCTCGCCATAGCCAACGTAGCCGGGGGGCGATCCGAGGAGCAGCGAGACCTTATGCTCCTCCTTGAACTCGGACATGTTGATAGTCGTCAAATACTGGCTGCCGCCATAAAGGAGATCGGCGAGCGAAAGCGCCGTCTCGGTCTTGCCCGTCCCAGACATGCCAACAAGCAAGAAAACGGCGGGCGGGCGGCGCGGATCGGAAAGGCCGGCACGCGCGGACCGCATCGCGGCTGAAATCCGCCCGATCGCGCTATCCTGTCCGAGGACGCGCTCCTTAAGCCTGACATCAAGCGTCTTGACGGTTTCTACCTGATCCGACAGCAGCTTGCCGACCGGAATGCCGGTCCAGCGCGCGACGATACCGGCAATGACTTCCTTGTCGACCACGCGGGGAACCAATGGCGTTTCGCCCGCTATATCGGCCAGGTTGCGTTCAGCCTGCACCAGGGCCGCACGCGCCACATCAAGGGACGAGCCGTTCGGTGGGAAGAGCGCGACATTGTCGCCGCGCGTACGAGCGCCCTCTTCCGCCTGCTGGGTATTGGGATCGGCGAGCGAGGCCTCGATGCGGTCCGCCTCCCCCGATAGCCTGATCTCAGCATCAAGCTTGGCTTGAAGCCGCTCGATCTCGGTCGCCGCTTCGCGCTTTTCGCTCTCGATGACAGCAAGGCGCTCAACAAGCTCCGAAGTCGGCGGTTCAGCAGACAGCGCTACGGCTTCAGCCTCCAGCATCTCCTGCTCGTTGCGCAATTCCTTCAGCGCCTCGGGCACAGTCTGGCGGGCCAGAGACACCGCGGCGGCGGCGGTGTCGATGAGACTGATCGCCTTGTCCGGCAATTGCCGCGCGGGAATGTATCGCGCTGAAAGGCGAACGGCGGCGGCCAGCGCCTCGTCGCGAATGCGAACCTTGTGATGGGCCTTGAAGCTACCGACCACACCGCGCAACATGCGGATTGCCGTTTCCTCGTCAGGCTCAAGCACTTGAACAAGCTGGAAACGCCGGGTCAGCGCCGCATCCTTCTCGATATGGCGCTTGTATTCGCTCCAGGTCGTTGCTGCGATTGTCCTGAGTTCGCCACGCGCCAAAGCCGGCTTCAGGATGTTGGCGGCATCGCCCTGCCCGGCCTGCCCGCCGGCGCCGATCAAGCCATGCGCCTCGTCGATGAACAAGATGATCGGTTCCGCCGAGGCCTTCACGGCTGCGACAACGCCGTGCAGGCGCCGTTCATATTCACCCTTCACGCCAGCGCCTGCCTGTAGCAGGCTGAGGTCGAGAAGCAGAATCCGCACCGGCTTCAGCATGTCTGGCACGTTGCCGGCCGCGATCTCAAGCGCCAGCGCTTCGGCAACCGCCGTCTTGCCGACACCCGCCTCGCCGACCAAAATCGGATTGTTCTGCCGACGGCGCATCAGGATATCGATGACCTGACGCAGCTCACGGTCGCGTCCGATAACAGGATCGACGCGTCCAGCTCTCGCATCCGACGTCATGTCACGTGTGTAGAGACGCAGGAATTCGTTCTCGGCGGCGGAAACGGCTTCGGAAGCCTGGACCGGTGGCGTCGCGTCGGAGGAGGAAACCGCGCTCAACCGCTTTTCGAGCACGTTGCGATCGAGATTCCGCAGCGAGGGCGCCATGCCTCGTGCCATGATTCGCAAGGATTGATCGTCGGTCAAGGCGGTCAGAAGATCGACCAGAGTGATACTGTTTCGCCCGCATTGAAGCGAAGCGACGAGCCATGCTTCGCGCATCAGGCCAAGCAGATTTTGAGAGAGCACCAGCGCGCTTCCGTCCCCCCTCGGCAGGTCGGCAATGGCGCTATCGAGCTCGTTGCGGAGCGCCTGTGTTGAAATGCTAAGCTCTTCAAACAATGAGCAAACTTCGGATACGTTCAGCAATGATAGTATCCAATGTGCGACATCGACATTTGCATGCCGATCGCGTGCTGCCAGCGATGCCGCAGCCTCGAGACCAACGCGCAATGCGGGCTCAAGCGTTCTGATCAGACGATTGAGATCGATGTTGGACACTTAGAAGTTTCCTCCTTCTGGTTTCATTTCAACTGTACCCTCCATGCAGCGGCAACAACTAGGGCGGTTATTCCCAGGCGTCCAGATCGAAACATAAAATTTTTCGCTCAACCACAAACTCGAATCGTCACAATTGTGTTGCAGAATAGTCATGGTTGACAAAGGAATATATCGACCTAACTATCACGCCCTCTGACAATGTATTTTGTGATACGGAGTTAATCACCTGATCAACGTTCGCGACATAGAAACTCCATTTGAAGAAAGTGCGCCATGCGGAGAAAATATGCGCAGCAATACTTCTATGCGTGAAATATACTATAGAATAAAGGACGCGAGAAACCAGGCGCGTGCTGCAGAACGAGGTATATCACCAGGCGAAAATATTAGCCTTTCACCTCTTTGGTCGGACGTCAGCAATCTCGGATTGCAGATTATTTCTTCAAAAAGTAAGGACCTCGAAGTATTAGCATGGTTGGCTGAGGCTGAATTACGTCAGCGCGGATTCGAGGGGTTGCGGGACGTCTACCTTGCTATCGCGTCGCTTTTAGACAAGCACTGGGAGAAGTTTCACTCTGTCGGAGCAGACGATCTCGAAGAGCGCCTAGCGCCGCTTTCCGGTCTCAACGGCATCGGCGGCGAAGGCACCATCATCCAAGCCATCAGATTGTCGCCGCTCATTCCCGAGGCCAAATTCGGCCAGTTTTCCCTATGGGATTTCCAGCTCTCGCAGCGACCCAACGAGGTGAAACGGCGCGATGAGCTGAACCAAGCCGTCCTTGAAGCCGGCACGGCCGCGATGAGTTTGCATCTGGAAATGGTCAATGGCTGCCTTGCCGCCTTCGATCGGCTCGTATCCATCCTCAACGAGCGCTGCGGGCAGATGGCACCGCCGAGTTCCAATACCCACAACGTCCTGCAGGAGGCAGCCTTGGCGCTTCGCGCTCTCGCCGGCATCGAAATACACGCGACAACTGAGACCGCTGCCGACCCGCAGCAGCAGGATGGCACCGGCGATCAAGCTCAAGGCCGCCAGCGCCCCTCGAGCGCCGAGCAGATCGGCTCACGCGAGGAGGCGTTCGAGCTGCTGCTTTCGGTCGCACGCTACTTCCGCCGAACCGAGCCGCATTCGCCGATCTCGATGTCGATCGAGACGATGGTTAGACGCGGCCGCATGGATTTTTCCGAACTACTGGCCGAATTGCTGCCGGAACAGCAGGCACGGAACGCCGTGCTGACAGCGGCGGGGATTCAGCTGAAACCGAACAAGAATGGCTGAGAAATGCAACCGTCGTCCTGAACTTTTTGCAACCCGCCCTTTCCAAAGTCGAGTTGCGCCACATGTGAAAAAGCAAATTGCCGCTGGCATTGAAGGAGAAATTTTATGGCGAGTGTTCACGAAAAGCTGGAGCGAGTGCGCAAGCCCAGGGTCCACATCAAGTACGAAGTGGAGACTGAAGGCGCCATGGTCATCAAGGAATTGCCTTTCGTCGTCGGCGTTCTCGGCGATTTCTCGGGCAACCCGACCCAGCCGCTGAAACCGTTCGGCGAGCGCAAGTTCGTTCAGATCGACCGCGACAATTTCGACGACGTGATGCGCCGCATGACGCCTGGCCTGAACATATCGGTCGAAAACACGCTGGAGGGCGATGGCTCTCAGCTGCCCGTCTCGCTGAAGTTCGAGAGCATGGAGGATTTCGAGCCAGGCTCGGTCGTAAGCCAGGTCCCGGCCCTGAAGGCGCTTCTCGATGCGCGCAATCAGCTTCGCGATCTCATGAGCAAGGCGGACCGCTCGGAAGAGCTGGAACGGCTGCTTGAAGACGTCCTGCAGAACAAGGCCGATCTCTCGAAGCTGATGTCCGAGCTCGGTCTGGCCGAAAAGCCCGCTGCCGCAAGCTGATCATCATCGGCGATCCGTAAGCGTCGGTCGCCCAGTCCCGTTTCAAGCAGCCGATAGCGGCAGGCAATAAGCTCAACCACTATCGCCCGCATTTTCCGCAAGGATCGAACAATGAGCGCTGAAAGCCAACTGAAGACCAAAGAGGCCGAGTTTGCGCCCGAGGAAAACCTCCTGTCGCAGATCGTCGCCGCCACCCGCCAGACCGAACCCGATCGTGCCCAGGATCTCTTGAGGACGCTGACCGATCAGGCTCTGAAGGGCACCGTTACCTATGATCGCAACCTGACCGTCACGCTCAACAAGGCGATTGCCGAGCTTGACCGGAAAATCTCCCGCCAGCTTGCCGCGATCATGCAGTCGCCGGAATTCGCCAAGCTCGAAGGCAGCTGGCGCGGCCTCAACTACCTGGTCAAGAACAGCGAGACCAGCGTCAATCTGAAGATCCGCGTGCTGAACGCCTCCAAGCGCGACGTCTCCAGGGATCTGGCAAAGGCCGTGGAGTTCGACCAGTCGCGGCTCTTCAAGTCGATCTACGAAGACGAGTTCGGCACGCCGGGCGGCGAACCCATGGGTGCGCTGATCGGCGACTATGAATTCGACAATTCCTTCGATGACGTACAGACGCTGCAGGCGATTTCGTCGATCGCGGCCGCTGCCTTCGCGCCGTTCATTTCGGCCGCCAGCCCGCGCATGTTCGGCTTCGACGACTACCGCGAACTTGCCCGCCCGCGCGATCTCGAAAAGATCTTCGAAACGGTCGAGTATGCCAAGTGGCGCAGCCTGCGCGACAGCGAGGATTCGCGCTTCGTCACACTCGCCCTTCCCCGCGTTCTCGCCCGCATGCCCTATGGCCCGAAGACCAATCCGATCGACGACTTCGGTTTCGATGAAACCGAACATTCAAAGACCGGCGAGCTCGACCACAATTCCTATTGCTGGATGAACGCATCCTACGTGATGGGAACGCGGCTGACGGACGCTTTCGCCCAGAGCGGCTGGTGTACGGCGATCCGTGGCGCGGAAAACGGCGGTAAGGTCGAGAACCTGCCGATGCACATCTTCTCGAGCGATGATGGCGACCTCGACCTCAAGTGCCCGACCGAAGTCGGCATCACCGACCGTCGCGACGCCGAACTCGGCAAGCTCGGCTTCCTGCCGCTCTGCCACTACAAGAACACCGACTACGCCGTGTTCTTCGGCGCCCAGACGACGCATAAGCCGAAGCTTTACGACAAGCCGGAAGCAACGGCCAATGCCGCCGTTTCCGCCCGCCTGCCCTACATGATGGCCACCTCTCGCTTCGCGCATTACCTGAAGGTGATGGGCCGCGACAAGATCGGCTCCTTCATGGAAGCGCAGGATTGCGAGAACTGGCTGAACCGCTGGATCGCCAACTACGTCAACGCCAACGACGATGCCGGCGAGGAATCGCGCGCCAAGTATCCGTTGCGCGATGCGAAGGTCACGGTTCAGGAAGTGCCCGGCAAGCCGGGCTCCTACAACGCCGTCGCCTGGATGCGTCCCTGGCTGCAGATGGAAGAGCTGACCACTTCGCTCCGCATGGTCGCCCGTATCCCGAGCAAGAGCTAGGAGAGGTAGCGCGGCGATCTCCTCGCCGCGCGCCTTCAGTAAGCGCCCATGACCGCGACAACGATGGAACCGAGAGCAGCCTGGCCGCGTCAGGTGCATCGCGTGATCGCCATGATCGACGATGCGCTCAACAGGCAGGTCAACGCCATTTTACACCATCCCGAATTCCAGGCGATGGAAGCGCGGTGGCGTGGGCTTGCCATGCTCATGCGCCACACCGGCCGATCCGAAGAGGTGAAGGTCAAGATCCTGAGCGTCAGCTGGCCCCAGCTGACGCGGCATCTCGAGCGGACGACGGAGTTCGACCAGAGCCATCTGTTCGAGCTGATTTATAGCCGCGAATTCGGCATGCCCGGCGGCGAGCCCTTCGGCCTCCTGATCGGCGATTACGAACTCTCGCCGCAAGGGTCGGCCGGCAGCGATACTGTGGGTGCACTGACCCAGATCAGCATGGCCGCAGCTGCTGCCTTCTGCCCTTTCGTGGCCGCCGCCGCGCCACAAGCAATCGGCCTCCAGGAATTCGATGAGCTCAATCGCGTCCAGGATTTCTCGTGGCTTGCCTATGATCCCAATCGCATCCGCTGGAACGGGCTTCGCGCCCGTGATGACTCTCGCTTCCTGGGGCTGGTCGCACCACGGATTCTGATGCGCGCGCCCTATGAGGCGTTTTCCCGCGAGCGCGACGATCAGTTTCCGTTCCGCGAAAGCGTCGCCGCCGATGGCAGCACTCTGCTTTGGGGCAACGGCGCTTTCGCTTTCGCGATGATCGTCATTCGCAATTTCATCGAGTCCGGCTGGTTTGCGGATATCCGCGGGGTGACGCAGGATGTCATCGACGGCGGCATGCTGAGCACGGAGGAGCTCGCCCCCTACGATCTCGGCATCGAAAGCAATGGGCTGTCGGAGCAGGCTCCCGTCGAGATACGGCTAACCAACGGACAGGAGCAGCAGCTCAGCGAACTCGGCATCGTGCCTATCGCAACAACGTATCTTTCCTCCTCGGCGATCTTCAACTCCAATCAGTCGCTGCATGCGCCGCCGCATTATTCGAGCGAGCACGCGCGGCAGAATGCCCGCATCGCGGCAATGCTACAATATGTGCTCTGCGCCTCGCGCTTCTCGCACTATCTCAAAGTCATCATGCGCGATGATATCGGCAAACTGGCCGATAGCGCCTCGATCGAACGCAAGCTGAACGACTGGCTGTCGACCTATACGCTTGGCAATGACGATGCGGATCTCTCGCTGCGCACGCGCTTCCCGCTACGCTCGGCCGGCATCAGCGTCGACGAGATTCCCGGCAAGCCGGGCATGTTTGCTTGCACGGTGCGGCTCCAACCGCACTTCCAGCTCGATGACGTCTCGACAAGTTTTCACCTCATCGCGGAGACGGCAAACGCGACTTACGCATTCGCTCGCCCCGCAAGCACACCGCAAAGGATGTCCGCATGACGCTCTCCGCCAAGATCGCCGAAGCTCTCAGCGAGAACGCGCTCGACGATGCGATCGGGCTGGCGAAAGCGCATGTCAAAGCGGCACCCACCGACAAGGACGGTCGACATCTCCTCATCGATCTTTTGATCCTTGCCGGCGATTACGCTCGCGCCGACGCTCAATGCAACCTTGCAACGACGTTTGCACCGGAAGATGTCATGGGCTTTGCCATGCTGCGCAATCAATTACGGGCAATGGCGGCACGCTCGGCTTGGTTCGACGAAGCTGCGGCACCGGAATTTCCGCACGGCCCGACCGCCCTGGATCAGGCAGCGATCAAGGTGGCAATCGCGCATCGCGACCATTCCGCGGATACGGTCACAGCGCTGCAGTCCTTGGAGGAAATTCGTGGCGAGAGGCCAATGAATTGGAATGGCCGACTCGTCTCCGACCTACGCGATCTCGACGATCGGATTCCGCACGCTCTCGAAGTTATCATGACTGGCGGCGCCTATCTCTGGATTGATTTCTCCAGGATCGCGGCTCTTCGCGTCGAGCCGATCGCCCGCCCGCGCGATCTTGCCTTCCGGCGGGCGGAGCTGGAACTCGTGGATGGGGCAAACGCGCCTGTACTTCTGCCGGCGATCTATCACGGCACGACGGGAGCAAAACTGCTGCTTGGCCGCGAGACGGAATGGGTCGACGAACCGACCGGCATCACCACCGGACGAGGACAGAAGTGTTTCCTCGCGGGCGACGATCTGGTCTCCTTCCATGATCTGAAGTCGCTGGAAGTTGCGTCCACCGCCGGTGAGACGAGGCGCGCCGTCCATGGTTGATCCGCTGGAGCGCTACAGACCGCGGGAAAGGATCGTCGCCAGATCGATCATCGATCGACTGATCGACGACAATCCCGATCGCCTGCAGGACCCGCCGCAGACGGCAGCCGAACAGCTGCGCGAACTGCGCGAATGCATTCGCCGCGACCTCGAAGCCCTGCTCAACACCCGGCGCCGGCCGAACGCACCGCCTTCAAACTATGACGAGCTCGGCGATGCTTTGGTATCATTCGGCGTCGACGGCATGGTCTCGGCAAATCTCGTCACCGACGAAGCCAAGAGCCGGCTTGCCCGTCTGATAGAGCGGCGCATCGCGCTGTTCGAAACGCGGCTTACCGACGTGCAGGTGAGCATCCTTAAGAGCCGCGGCAATGGCGAGCGCGCCCTGCGGCTGCGCATTCACGCGACCTTCCGCGTGCATGAGGGCATGCCACCGATCAGCTTTGAATCGACAATCGACCCATCGACGCAGCGCTTCCTGGTGGAGGCGAATAATGGCTGACGGCTTCCTGCAGCGCTACAACGACGAGCTGGCCGCCATTCGCCGGAGGGCCGCACGTTTTGCCGATGCCTTTCCGAAAATTGCCGGCCGTCTACGCGTAACTGGCGAGGTTGCCGATGATCCACATGTCGAGCGCCTGATCCAGAGCTTTGCCTATTCGGCAGCCCGCGTGCGCCAGAAGCTCGACGATGAATTTCCTGAACTGACCGATGGGCTGCTCGAAACGCTCTATCCGCATTATCTGGCGCCGCTGCCGTCGATGAGCATCGTGCGTTTTACGCCCAGCAGTACGCTCGCATCCATCCAGACCGTACCGCGCCATACGGAAATCTTCGCAGAGCCGATCGGCGGCGAAAGCTGCCGCTTCCGCACGACGCAGGATACGCAGGTTGCCCCGATCGAGATCGTCTCGGCTTCGTTGACCGGCCATCCCATCAGTGCGCCGCCATCGTCTCACGCCGGTGCCGCCGGTTGCCTGCGCCTGTCGATCCGGGCGCGCGATACCAACAAGCCATTTAGCGAGATCGGCTTGGACAGGTTACGGCTTCACATCGGCTCGTCGTGGCAGCAGGCCGTCGCCATTCACGAGCTTCTGGTCAACCACACGCTTGGTATCGCGCTTGCCCATCATGCCGACGACCGCTCCCCGGTCATGCTGCCTGCCAAAGCGCTGCAGGCTGTCGGCTTCGAGCCGGACGAAGCAATTCTGCCCTACCCCAGCGCAAGCTTTGCCGGCTACCGCCTGCTGACGGAATTCTTCGCCCTACCGCAGAAGTTCCTCTTTATCGACATTGTCGGTCTGAGGGCTTGGCGCGGTGAGACGCTGGAGATCTTCATCTATCTCGACGAAACCAGCGCGAAGCTGGAGCGCGACATTTCTGCCCGCGATTTCGTCCTCAATGCCACGCCGATCGTCAATCTGTTTCGCCAGAAATGCGAACCGATCGCACTCGACGGCACGCGCACCGAATATCGCGTCCTGCCGGATGCCAGACGGCAGAAGACGCGGGAGATCTATGCGATCGAGAAAGTAGTCGTATCCGGGCGTACCGGAGACGAGGAACAGTGCCAACCCTTCTTCGGTCGCAGCCTGAAGGGCGGAGCTTCCTCGCTGTTCTGGCAGTGCGCTCGCCGCTTCGATGCCGACGACCACACGTCCGACATGGAAATTACCTTCGTCGATCGCGCGCGCCGGCCAAGTGGCCCGATCGACAAGATCGCCAGCATCGACGCGCTGTGCCTCAATCGCGAATTGCCCGAGCAGTTGCCGTTCGGCGGCGGCCATCCCTATCTGCAGCTTGCCTCAGGCAGCGAGGCAGTCGGTTCGGTCGAGGCGCTGATGGCACCTACGCCATCGGTCCGAATGAACGAGCAGCAAGGCCGCAATTGGCGGCTGATGTCGCATCTTCAGCTGAACCACCTGTCCATTTTCGACAATGACGGGGCTGCGCTGAAAGACATTCTGGCGCTTTATGCGTTCAGGGACAGCCGCGAAACCCGGCAGCTTGCCGACGCTTTGGTTCGGGTTGAGGCGAAAAGCTCAATGACGCGGCTTGGCAGCGGCGGGATGGTGACGGGCACAGATATCCGGCTGGAATTCGATCCGGCCGCCATCGACCGGCCCTCGGCCTATCTCTTCGGCAGCGTTCTCGACCGGTTCTTCGGGCTTTACACCTCGATCAACAGCTTCACCCGCCTCTCCGTCTCGATGAAGGGGCAAACAAAGCCAATCGCCGTCTGGCCGGCCCGCGCCGCCGAGCGGCCGCTATTGTGACGGAAGGGTGATCGAAAGCGATGGATCAGTTCCGGCCAAATGACAGCGAAACACTCGCCGCATTGCTCGAAAGCGACCCCGGTCGCTTCGAGCCGACAACGGCGTTTCGCGTTGCCCAACATGCGGCTGGCGATCATTTGACCGTGTCTTCGCCGCTCGGCGTTTCGCCAGCCCCGCTTGCGGTCAGCGACTTCAAGAAGAGGGGCACGACGGGATCAGTCAAGGCGAGCATGGCAGGCCTGCTTGGCCCTCTCGGCGCAATGCCGCCGAGCTACAACGAGCTCGTCATGCGCGAAGAGCGCAACCGCGCTCACGGGCTTTCGAGCTTTTTCGATCTCTTCACGAGCCGCCTTGCCGAGCTTTTCGCCGATGCGAGCGAGAAATATCGCCTTGCCCGGCGGCTGCGATGGAGCCCGGATAGAAACGGCAATACCTTCATCAAGACGCTGTTCTCGCTGGCGGGCTTCGGCACGGCGCGGCTGAAGGAACGGGTTTGTCCTGACGACGAGCTGATCCTTAGGTTTTCCGGCTTCTTTGCCGCCCGCACGCGTAATGCGGTCAATCTGCAGGCCATGCTGCAGGAGTTCAGCGGCCTGCCGGTCGCGATCGAACTGTTCAAAGGCAGATGGCTTTCCATTCCCGAGAGCGAACGCAGCCGCATGGGGCAGCCGCAGGGCGTGCAGCTGGGCGTCAATTCGACGGCGGGTGCCGCAATCCATGATTTCGGCGGAAGTTTCCGTGTGGTGATCGGTCCTGTCGACTACGAGGACTATCGGGCTCTTTCGCCGGGCAGCGCGAATATCGATGCGCTGTTCGCACTGACGCGCCTTTATGTCGACCCGTCGCTCGATTTCGACGTTCAAGTGGTTCTGAAGAAAGAAGATATCCCCTTCTGCCAGCTCGGCGAAGGCGGCGATCCGCCGAGGCTCGGATGGAATAGCTGGGCGCGTGTCGCCGTGGCGGACCGCGATAGCGGCGATGCCGTCATCAGCGAACCACGCAAGACGCAAAGGCAATCCGATCAGGGAGGGCTCCATGCGGCTTGAACTGCGGCAAATCGCTGGCGAAGGCTCCAGCAAGGGATGGTTCTTCGAGCGCGGGAAACGCACGCTCGGCCGGTCGCCGGATTGCGACTGGCAGGTCTCCGATCAGCAACGCTCAATCTCGAAGGTGCATTGCGTGATCGAGCGCGATCGCTCCGGCTTTCTCCTGCGCGACCAGAGCGCAAACGGGACGCGCGTCGACGGAGCCGTGATCCTGGAGGGCGAGACGGCAAGACTTGCGGACAGATCCAAGATAGCGTTCGGCGATATTGCCTTCAGTGTCTTTATCACGGGAGAAGCGGACCGCGACATCGACGATCCGGCCGCCGATCTGCGTCTCAGCGACGAAACCATGACGATCTCGTCCATCCTTGCCGATATCGCGCCCGGCGGCGGAACGGCGACGGGCGTGCTCGGCGAGCGGAGTGGCAACGACTGGATCGCAGCACTCCCGCAATCGGCAAAGAAGGGCAAATCTCCCAGCCGGAACGTCGACATCGGCTGGAACGGCCCGCCTGATATCAACGGCATCAAGCCGATCCTTCCGACCGACTGGAATTCGGATTTCGAGCTCGGCAGCCAGCTGGAACACGGCGCGGCAACGCATGTCTCCGTCGCCGTTGCCCGCGGTGCCGGATCAGACCCGGCCGAGACTGCCAAGACGATCGTACCGGCCAACGATGTCCGCGCCATCGCCGATGAGAGCGAAGGTCAGGAGGAGACGAGCTTCGCGCTGCAATTCGACCCGTTGCGGCAACTCGAAGCTCTCGTCTCGACGCTGGAACAGACGCTCGACGACGAAGCCGCCGTCTTCGGAATTGACGACAACCGCGCGCATTCTTCGGCTTCGCTCTTCAGCCGCGAACGGACGGAACAGCTTGCCGAGCGTCTCCGATCATTGATCTCCCGGCAATCCGCCTTCAATGCCGGCCTTGAAAATCTCGTGCGCGAGGCCAACCGCATGTTCGAACCCCGCATGGTCGAAGCGCAGGTCGATGCCTCCCAGCGTAAGGCGCTTTGGCGCGGCAATGGCGATTACTGGAAGGCCTATCGCGCCCAATTCGAAATAGGCGGCAAAAGCATCTCGGTTCGCGACCTGCTGGCGGAGGCATTCCGCACCTCAGCCGATGACAGCCGCGAACTGGACATCACCAGTTTGGCAGAGAGGACGGGCAACACCCGATGAAGAACGAAAATCGCGTGGCTTGGAGCGAGGGCATGTTCCTTCGCGTGCAGCATTTCCAGCAGGCTGACCGCTGGACCGAACGGCTGGTCCGCACGACGGCGCGGGGACTTGCACCCTACCCTTGGGGCATTGCGGAAATCGGCATCGATCGCAGCGCACTCGCGATCGGCCAGTTCGCGCTGTCGAACCTGCGCGGCATCCTGCCCGACGGCACGCCGTTCGAAGCGCCTGTTGATGCGGATCTGCCACCGCCGCTGGAGCTCGACGATTCCACGAAGAATGCCATCGTCTATCTCGCCCTGCCGACCCGTCAGCCCGGGAGGGCCGATGTTGCGATGAACGGCAGCGCGATGCGCAACAGCGTGCGCGTTACCGCTTCGCAATATGAAGCGCCGGATGCGAATCTGGAAACGGACTTCATGGCGCCGATCGACGTCGGCCGTCTAAGCCTGCGATACCTGAAAACCGGCGATGAGCTGGCAGGCTACGACCTGATCGGCCTTGCCCGCATCATCGAAGTTCGCTCCGACAAAGCGGTCATTCTCGATCCCGATTATATCGCACCATCGCTCAACTGCGCCGCCGAAGCACGGTTGAATGAACTCATTACCGAGCTGCTCGGCATCGTACGTCACCGGGCGGAGGCGATCGCCGAGCGTATCGGCGACCCCACGGTGCGTGGCACGGCGGAAGTGGGCGATTATTTTCTGCTGCATATCCTCAATCGCGTCGATCCGATGCTGCGCCATATTGCGGCGAACGCATCGCGCATCCACCCGATCACCTTTTATGAGGAATGCATCCAGCTTGCCGGCGAACTCGCCACCTTCACGACCGATCGCAAGCGGGCCAGCGATTTCCCTCCCTATCGCCATGACGATCTGAAGGCAACATTTTCGTCTGTTTTCAACGATCTGCGTGCGTCTCTTTCCGCAGTGCTGGAACAAGCAGCGGTGGCGATCGAACTCATCGAGCGTCGTCACGACGTGCGCGTCGGCACCATCAACGACCGCTCGCTGCTCAAGGATGCCGGCTTCGTGCTTGCCGTCCGCGCCGAAATGTCCGCCGAGGATGTCAGGCGCAAGCTGCCCGCGCAGATCAAGATCGGCCCCGTGGAACGGATCGCGGAGCTCGTCAATGTCGCGCTGCCAGGCATCCCCGTGAGGCCGCTTCCCGTGCTGCCGCGGCAGCTGCCCTATCGTTCGGGCACGATCTATTTCGAACTCGATACGAAAAACCCTCTTTGGAAACAGCTTGATACCTCTGGCGCGATCGCCCTGCACCTCGCAGGCGACTTCCCTGGTCTGGAGATGGAACTGTGGGCTCTCAGAGAATGAACACACCACGCTCAACACCCTGGCACGAGTTGCCGACGATCATCGAGCTGACCGAGGACGGCGCGCGCAAGAACGACGCCGCCCGCAAGATGGCCGATATTCTGGATGAAGAACTGGATAAGCAGCCGGCCGGTGTAAGCGGCGGTTGGTCCGTCGATGCGCTGATCCGTGGCTTTCGCTTCGGCGGCGACGACGTTCCCACAATCGTCCGCTCGGCAGCACCGTTGCTGAACCTCGCGCACAGCCTGCGTAACACCGAAGAGCAGCCCGATATCGACGAACTGCGGCGGGTGACTATCGATGCGGTCGGACGCTACGAGCGCGACCTTGCCAGTGCCCGCATCAGTCCCGAACGCGCCCGCGCGGCACATTATGTGATCTGCGCAACCATCGACGACGTGGTTTTGAGCAAGCGCTGGGGCGTACGCGCCGGCTGGGCGCGGTCCGGCCTCGTCTCGACCTTCCACATGGATGTGACCGGCGGCGATCGCGTTTTCGACCTCCTCGATCATTTCCAGCAGAGCCCGGGCGCCAACAAGGATCTGCTGCTCCTCATCTATCTCTGCCTGTCGCTCGCCTTCGAAGGCCGCACGCGTGTTTCGCCGCGCGGATCGCTGGAACTCGGGCGTATCCGCGACAGCCTCTACAAGACGTTGCTCGGCCAGTATGGCGTGTTCGAGCGCGAGCTGTCGCCGCATTGGCGCGGTGTCTCCGCACGCCACAAGCCGCTGCGCACTGCCGTCGCGCTCTGGACCATTCTTTCGGTGCTCGCGCTTCTATTTGCGCTCGGCTACATGTTCTTCACGCTGTCGCTGAACAATGCTTCCGACGCAACCTTCGAGCGCCTGGCCAATCTGCCGCCACGCGACACGCCGAGCGTTCTGATCGACACGCCGAAGCCGAAGGAAGTCGTTGCGCAGACGCCGCCGGTGAAGAAGCTGCCGGAAACGCCGCCGCCCGTCGTCAAGCCGCAGCCGACGCCGCTCGATAATCTGCTGGCCTTCCTCCAGCCGGAAGTCGACCGCAAACTCGTCACGCTTTCGAATTCCAACGGCAGGCTGCTGGTCCGCATTAATAATTCCGGCCTGTTCGATACGGGCAGCGCCGAGGTCAGCGACAAGTTCCGCGATCTGCTCCAGCGCATCGGCGGCGCACTGGCTTCGGAAAAATTCCGTGCTGTTGTCGTCGGCTATACCGACAATGTGCCGATCCGCACCGCCCAGTTCCCATCTAATTGGCACCTTTCCGAAGCCCGGGCCCGCGCCGTCGGCGATATTCTTGCGGCCTATACCGGCAAGGATGCGATCCTGACGGAGGGGCGCGCCGACAGCGATCCGCTCGCAAGCAACGACACGCAGGAGGGCCGCGAGGCAAATCGCCGGACCGAAATCCTGGTACTGACGGATCCGACCCAGCGCCTCGGCGATGCCGCTCTCAACCCGCAGGCGACGCCTCAAACGCAGATCGACGCGCCGCTGGCGCCAGCTACGACGACGGGAGGAGCCCGATGAATCCGCTTGGCGCGTTTTACACGCTTCGCTCCTATGTCTCCGCCTATGCCGGCCTTCTCGGGCAACGCTTCATATCGCTGATCTGGGTAGTGGCGATCTGCGTCGTCATCTGGTTCTACGGCTCGATGGCCGGCTATGGCAGCTTCAGGCCGCTGGCAGGGGTAACAGCAAGGCTGATCGCGATTGGCGTGATCATTGCCGCATGGCTTATCTATCTGCTGATCACGACGTTGCGCGCCCGCAAGCGCGACAAGGCGCTGGTGGACGGCATTGCCGACGATGCCGCAAGCCAGCAGGCGGAAGTTGGCGAAATCCATAGCCGCCTGAAGGAGGCGCTGTTGCTTCTGCGCCGTATCAGCAAGAAGCGCTTCGGCTACATCTACGAACTTCCCTGGTACGTCATTTTTGGTGCGCCTGGATCGGGAAAGACGACGGCACTCACCAATTCGGGGCTGAAGTTCCCCCTTGGCGACGCCATGGGTAGCAACTCAGTCCAGGGCGCCGGTGGCACCCGCAACTGCAATTGGTGGTTCGCCGACGAGGCGATCCTGATCGACACAGCCGGCCGCTATACCACGCAGGATGATTTGAACGGTGCATCGAAGGCGGGGTGGGAAGGCTTCCTCGGGCTTCTGCGCAAGTATCGCCGCTCGCAGCCGATCAACGGCGCACTCATCACGCTTTCGATCGCCGACCTCCTCGGCCGCGAGCACGAGGTGCAGCTCGAAGAGGTGCGTTCCATCCGCAAACGCCTGTCGGAACTTGACGAGTTCCTGCATGCCCGCGTGCCCGTCTACGTCGTCCTGACCAAGGCCGATCTTCTGACCGGCTTCGTCGAATTCTTCGACGGACTTGCCAAAACCGACCGCGAGCAGGTCTGGGGCACGACCTTCGATCTCGACGAAAGCTACAAGGGCCAGAACCTGCCCGAACGTTTCATGGAAGAATTCGCGCTGTTGCAGCAGCGGGTCGACGCCATGCTGATCGAGCGGCTGCAACAGGAGCCGAATGTCGAGGTTCGCGGCCGAATTTTCCGCTTTCCTGCCGAACTTGCCTCTTTGGGTGAGCGCCTGCACGAGGTGCTGACCGAGCTTTGCGCATCCTCCAACCTTGTCGAATCCCCTCTGGTTCGCGGCGTCTATTTCGCTTCCGGCACGCAGAGCCGGGAGACCGACACACCGCGCACGCGCCGCAGCTATTTCCTATCGCGCCTGTTCAAGGAGGTGATCTTCGGCGAGGCTTCGCTGGTTGCCCGCGACAGGCGCCTGTCAGGCCGGCAGGCGATGATCAGACGCATTGCTTACGGTGCGGCCGCAATCGCGCTGGCGATCGTTTTCACCGGCTGGACGGCGACCTATTTTCAGAATTCGCGCGCGATCGCAGCAGCCGAACGCCGTATCGACAACTACGAAAAACTGGCAAGCGGCATCCAGGTGCGCGATGTCACCGATGCGGATTTCCTCCGTGTCCTGCCGGCGCTCGACAATCTGCGCGCCGTCACCAGCGGCTTCGACGAGGCACGCATCTGGCCGACGAGCTTCGGTCTCGACCAGGAGGACAAGATCGCCAGCCGCCAGCGGGGCGCCTATCAGCGTGCGCTGAACTCGCTCCTGCTCCCGCGCATGCTGGTAGAACTGCAAAAGGAGATCAAGCAGACATCGGACGTTCAGAAGACCTTCGATGCGTTGAAACTCTATGGCATGCTCGGCGGGTTGGGACCAATCGACAAGGAGTTCGTCTCACAGCAATCGGACGATATGTTTGCAGCACTTTATCCCGGCGAGGGCCGGTCCGCCGCGCGCAAGGCACTTCTCACCCATGTCGACGCCATGGCCGCAGGCAGCCTGCCGGCGATCGAGCTCGACACCAGCCTGATCGCCAAGGCACGCGAGACGATCCACACCCAAAGTCTTGCAGCCCGAGCCTATGACATCGTGACACATTCCCGACAGGCCCGGCAGCTTGACGCCTGGCTTCCGGCCGATGCCCTGGGACCGCTCGGCGCGCAGATATTCCAGCGGAAATCGAAGGCAACGCTGCGCGACGGCATCCCCGGCATTTTCACCGGCAAGGGCTATCGCGAGGTCGTGCTGCCGTCGATCGCAGCCGCTGCGTCGGAAGCGCTTAGGGAACAATGGGTTCGTGGCGACAATGCCGCAGCTCCATCGGGGATGACCACGGACGCGATTTCACAGGCGGCACTGCAGCTCTATTTTGACGCTTTCCAGCAGCGCTGGTCTTCGCTTCTTGCCGATCTGCAGGTGCGGCCATCGAGCAACCTTGCCGATGCGACCGAGACGGCGCGTATCCTGGCGGCCAATCCGAGCCCCGTGGAGATGACGCTGAAGTCCATAGCGGTGGCGACGGATTTACGCCCGGCCGCTGGCGCCGAAGTCGCATCGCTCGACGACGCTCCGGATGCAGCGCTGACGGCCGCCACCGCAGGCGCCGTCAATGCGCCCGATCCCTATGGTCCATTGCGGGCGGCGCTGGAGGTCAATCCTGCCAACACCCAACCGGCCTCGCAGGATGGGAAGGCCGATGACGGCAGCGGCAAGCCGCGCTCGCAGATCCAGAGCCTGCAGCCGACCCTTCAGAATATCTACGGCCAGCTGTCGCGCGCTACAAATTCGACGGCGGAGGTTGCGCGTGTCTTCGACGCCGGCGGCCAGCTTGCCAATGCCAATCAGGATCTGGTGCAGCAGGCCCGCGGCCTGCCGGCGCCCGCCGATGCGTGGATGGTCGCGGTCGCCGCCGATATGGGATCGCTGGCGGTCAAGACGGCGCGCACACGCATCAACGACCTATGGGCCAGCGAAGGCGCCGATCTTTGCGCCCGCATCGTCTCCGGCCGCTATCCCTTCGACAGGTCTTCCGGTCAGGATATCGCCATGGCTGATTTTGTGAGGCTCTTTGGCCCGCAGGGCCTGTTCCAGTCCTTCTTCAAGAGCCGGTTGGAAGCATTCGTCGATACGAGTGCCCAGCCCTGGGGTTGGCGCGGTACCTTCGGCGGCGACAGCATCCCCAGCCAGGCAATCGCGCAGTTCGAAAATGCCAGCAAGATCGAGCACGCCTTTTTCCCAGCCGGCAGTGATAAACCGGCGATATCGATCAATGTAAAACCGATTTCGCTCTCGGATTCCGCCAATGCGGTCATCATGGAAATCGGCGGCGAGCGCGTCGTCTATTATCATGGTCCAGTACAGTCGAAATCCATCGGGTGGCCGGCGGCAAATGCCGACAACCAGTCGCGGATCGCGTTCCTGCCCGGAGGCTGGCAGGAGGCGATGGTACAAAGCGGCGACTGGTCGCCCTTCCGCCTGTTCGATGCGGCAAAGGTGACTGTCGAAGGACCCGATCTCTTCAGGGCAAGTTTCGACAACAAGGGCCAGACCGCGGAATTCGATGTACAGTTCGGATCGGTACTCAACCCCTTCCGGCTGCAAGCATTGTCCGACTTCAGCTGCCCGGCGCAGTTCTGACGGTTTGCCGATGAACGAACCGCTCGCCCGCACCCAGTCGCCGCTGCAAGCCGATACGATCGGCTTCTTCGGGAAATTGCCGACGCATGGCGATTTCGTCTCGGCAGCAATTGGCTCGCGTCTGCAGGGAGAACTCGACCAGTGGGTCCGCAATGGCCTGATCGCGCTCGAATCGGCACAGGGGCCAGATTGGCGCCGATTGTTTCATGCGACGTCTGCCTGGCGCTTCGTCGTCGGCAGGGGCGTATGGGCTCCATCTGCGATAGCGGGCGTTCTGCTGCCCAGCCGCGACCGCGTCGGCCGCAGCTTCCCTTTGATTATCGCCGCCCAATTGCAACGCTTTTCCGGGCATCTACGCGATCTCTGTGAAGACGATAGTTGGTTTACCGCTGTCGAGGCCCTGGCCGAGACGTCCGACAAGGCCGATTTCGAGATGCCGCGTTTCGTCGAGGGCATCAAGCGGCTTCGCCCGCCATTCATAGACAAGCGTTCGTCTACAATGCAGTCCGCTGCCGTCGAGAATATACCAGCCCCGGCATCGCTCTGGTGGCGCATCAGCCCCGGCACTCGCCACGGCAAGGGCTTTCGCACGATGGCTGCCCCGACGGCTGAGGATTTCGTCAAGCTTGTGACGGTGGCCACGCGGAAAACGCTCGAAACGCCCGAACCCGCAATACACGCTGTCCTGCCCACCCCTGTCGAGCAACCGCAAACGACGACGGCGCGGCCCGAGTTTGCGATAGCACACAGCCATGCCAGCCATGCGGGAACACGTCTTTCCCTGAATGCCGACGCACTTCTCGTGAGCGCCGCGCCGCCGATCTTCGCAATTGCCGATGGTGTCGGCGACGGCATAGGTGCCATCGAGGCGGCACGGATCACCACGGGAATTCTTGCAGGCATTTCGCAGCGTGACACCCCGCAAACCCTTGTGCAGGACATCAAGAGCAAGCTCAGTCATGCCCATGCGATCCTGCGCGCCAAGGGTTCGAGCGCGGAGCGCGACCCTCCTGTCGCCAGCATAATCGCTGCTGCTTTGCTGGACGGCGAGTTTGCCGCCATATGGGCAGGAGACGCGCGATGCTATCTGCTGCGCGACGGGATGATGCGGCTCCTGACCCACGACCATATCGATATCGGGCTTCGGCGCACGCTCGGTCGCGGTCTGGGGTTGAAGGATCAGTTCGTTTCGGACGTCGTTGGCGATCGCCTTCAATCGGGCGACCGCCTTCTGCTCGCCAGCAATCCGCTTTCCCGCACGCTCACCGATCGCGTCATTGCCGAGATCCTGCTTGAAACGCCGCTGGAGCAGGCCGCTGAAGCGCTGATCCAGGAAGCGCTGATCGCCAATTGCCGCGAAAACGTCAGCGCCATCGTCATCGGCGCGACATGAGCGCAGATCCGAGCGGTGAGGATATGAGGAAGATCGCGGCAAGCTTCGCCGAACTGTTGCATCTTCTTGGCCACGACGGCAAAGCCGAGCGACCGAAGGTCATGCGCGATCTTCTGGTCGATCGATTGCGCGACGCATTGGACCGGCGCCTGCCTTCTCTTCCCGATAGTGAGCCAGCCTTTATCGGAAACACTTTTCTCGTCGAAGCCGTTGTTCACCGCAATGAACGAACGGAAATCAGCCGGCTACGCCATCGCGATCTCGGCACACTTCATGCCATGAAAACGGTCCCGGCTGATCGAGCCAATGAGGCGACGATCAAAGCCCTGCTGTTGCGCGAAGCCAGGCTCGGCATGATGCTTTCCGGCAGCAATCTTGTCGCGCCTCAATGCACCATTCGTCTGCCCGATGGACGTCCGGCAATCATCATGCAATGGGCCGATCGATCCTTGTCGCAACGATTGGCGGCAGGTTCGCTGTCGTCAGCCGATGTCAAGGCGGCGGTGAAATCCATACTTGTCGGGCTGGGCGCGATCCATCAGGCCGGCTATGTCCACGGCGACGTTTCGCCGGCTAATTTATTGCTTGGCGGCAATGATTTCCGCGAGCTAAAGCTCGCCGATTTCGGCACGATGGTAGAACACGGCGCGCGATACAGCGATTTCGATATTGCCGGGGTCGCAACGCCGGACTTCACCGCCCCGGAACTTGCGGTCGATACGACCATGCAGTTCAGCGCCGACCTTTACTCGGCCGGTCGCGTAATGAACCTGCTTGTCTCGCATTGCAATGAGATCGATGAAACGATCATTGCCGTCAAGGCGGCGGCCCTGCATCTGGCAGACCCCATCCCCGCGAAAAGGCCGCCGGACGTAGCGGCGGCCCTTGCTCTGATAGCCGGAATCTAGTGCGATCCCCGTCAGTTGGCGGATGAAGAGCTGCCCGGAAGCGGGGCAGCCGCCGTCGGTACGCTCTTCTGATAGATGGTAAACAGTTTGGCGAAGTCGACCGTGTCTGCATTGCTGGCGAAAATCGTGTCACCATCCTGCATCTTGAACTGCTGCATCAGCACGAAATTCGAGACTTGCTTGAGGTTGACGCTGTAAATGACGGGTTTGACGGTCACAACCGCCGGCGCACTTGCGCCATTAGCTGTCATCGACGCCGTGCGTGCATAGACCTGCTGATTGCGGAAAAGGTAGAAGTTGCGGGAGTCCGCACGATCATCGAGCATGCCGCCGGCGCGGGCAAGCGCCTGCGCCAACGTGGTCTGGCCCGGTTCCAGCGGGAACTCGCCGACACTCTTGAAGGCGCCAAGTGCCGTGAAGGTCTGCGCCGTGCCCTTGACGAAGAGCTGATCGCCAGGCAGGAGGCGCACATTCTGCTTGTTGTCCTGCAGGATGCGATCCAGCGGTGCAGTTGCCCTTTGCGAACCGCGCGTCACCGTCACGGTCGTGTTGGCCGGCGCGGAGGATGCGCCGCCGGCAAGAGCGAGCACGTCAAGCACGCGTTCGCCGCGGGCTGTCAGCGGGAAGCGGCCAGCCGAGCGGACCTTGCCGTCGACGGTTACGGCGCTGGAGGGCTTGTCGACGACCGTCACGACGGCCTGAGGGTTGACGGAAGAACCTTTGAGGGCAGTGACGATCTTCGACTGCAGACCTTCCGGGGTCGAATCGATGACGCGCTGCTTGCCGACATAGGGCATGGTGACGAAACCACGGGAATCGACGGTGAAGCGCCCAAGATTTAAGGACTTGCTCTGCGTGGCGGACAGCAATCCATCCTCGCCGGTATCCAGCACCGTTACATCGAATACGTCGCCTGGACGCAAGCGGGCGTCCGAAAAGCCACCCGAGCGCAGGCTTGTGAGCCCCTGATCGCTGGGCAAATAGGACGGCGCAACAACCTGCGAACCCATCGGGGCCTCGGAGAGCGGCACCACCGGAATCTTCCGCTGCGTGTCGGGCATCCTTGCATTGCGAATGTTGAGGGCGCTTGGTCCATCAGATGGCCCTGCACAGGCACCGAGGACAACCAAGGGTAAAATCGCCGCCCATTTCCGCATTCCGGAATCTCCTTCGGATGTTAGAAGCAAGGCAGAAATATCAACCACAAGGCGGGAGGCAATATGCGCGGCTAATAAATAATGAATTGTGACAGTTCGGTTGTTTACCATTGTGTCCAAATAGCAACCGATCCCGATCATGACTGTCGAAATGCGGCTCCTGAGACGGCGGCTCGAAGCAGCCTTTGGGCTGAAATATCCGGGGAAATGCGAATGGGAAGCAACTATCGCGATAGGGAGTGGAGCAAGAAAACACGCAAGCCCCATTGCCATTTGAACGTGTCGACCTAATTCCACCAATGCCATTTTCACAAGGCACAAATGATAATTTTCTGTCGAAACTCTCCACTTATGCGCTTCTCGCTTGGCGGAAGACTTCCATCAGAAATAGCAGGATTGGCAGCACCGGGACCGGATGGTCTTTCTCGGCATTAGGAAGGCAATGACATCATGCTTACAAGGATAGCTTGCGCATTTGCGCTCGGGGTTCTCTCCGCCACGCCAGCATTTGCTGACGCCTGCTCGGATCACTATGAGAGCAGCGGTGTCCCGCTCGTAACCGGCATCACCTACAAGACCTGGATGGTCTTCCCATCCGTCAATCCCAATGCTGCCTTCGACAAGGTATCCCGCGCCGTTCTGGCAGAAGGCTTCGTCGATGTGAACGTCGAAAAGAAGCTCGGCACCCTGACCGCGCAGCAGGAAACGAGCGGCTCCGGCCGGCCGCAGACCCTTCGAGTTGTGGTGCGCAAGAATGGCAAGGGCAGCCGCGTCGATGCGCTGTTCCTGGTGCAGGCCGGGCAAGTGGCGCCAGGCGTCAGCAAGAATCTCTGCCGCATCGTGAACGCGGTCGGCGAATAGGCCCCGTCTAGGCGCCCGCCTTCATCCGCTGAACAGATCGCAACCCTATCTATCCCCATACCGAGGCTGTCTGGCGGTCTCGGACGGCATTTCGCCGAAGGATTGATAGTAAAGCGCCGCAAAGCGGCCCATGTGGGAAAATCCCCAATCGCGCGCGACGTCGGCAACCAATCGCGATTGATCTGCGCTCATCAAGGCTCGCCGCGCACCCTGCAGGCGGATCATCCGCAGGTAGCCGATGGGTGTGGTGTCCTTGAACTGCTGAAACGCGGCCTGCAAGGTGCGCACGCTCGTGCCGGCCTGGCGCGCGATATCCGCCATTCTGATGTCGGCGCCGACGTTGGCGTGCATATATTCCATTGCCCGTTTCAACTGCTTCGGGACTGCCGGCGAAGCTGGCTTTTGCAACTGCATCGAATAGTTGTGCGGTACGGTTTCAAGCAGAACGATCATCATTGCCTGCAAGAGACGTTCGCTGAATGTGGCCGAAGATCTTTCCGAGCAATCCGCCGTTAGATTCTGCCAGATCAGATTTCCAAGCGTGGCAATCTGCATCCCCCGCTCCGACAGCAGATCGACGGGACCGTCGAATTTCAGATCGTCCGCAACGGGCGCATCCAGCAATTCGCTGAGTTGCCGAACCATCGCCGACTTTTCGAATGCAATGCCCATATGGCCACGCTGTTCGAACAAAGTAAGCCGCCTGAACAACGACATGTCAGCCAACAGTCCCCTGCCCGGTGCAGATTCCAATTGCCGGCCGCCAGCATCAACGAGCATCTGGCCGGCGGCAGGTAGATAGAGGCCGTAGGCATCGGGACCACCGGGCAGCGTAACTTTCATGCCGGAATGACACTTGCCACTCCAGACACTGCAGGAACCAATCGTAAAATGGCGATCTTCCACCGAAATTGCGCCGCATCCACTCAGTGGCTCGACAACGGCAGGAAACAGGGTTCTCGCGTAGTGCGCCGTCATCTCCTCGGCATCAGCCTTGTCGACTTTGAACATCGAGCGCGTCGCGTAGGTCAAACAATCCCCTCTTATGCTGCGTGAGTTGACCGCCTTTCAGGCCTCAGATGACTTAGTCTGAAAGTAGATCCCCGCTCGCATTGCATCGAAACTAATTCCAATCGAAAATAGAATATATTTTCAACAATATCAATACTATTGCATGCCATGCGCGCCTATATCAGCATATCACTTATATATATTTTTTGATTATATTTATATAATCCAATAATATGATAACACGAACCAAAATATATTTTACACGTAAAGCAACTCCGTGACCTGAACGGTAGCTTTTTGCGGTAGCGAGGCTGATTGTGAGACCATTCCTCGAGAAGCCGCTGGGGCTCTTGACGTAATGTTATCGATAACATAGCCTCTCGTCATCAAAGCTTTGGGAGGAGCAGGATGGATAACGGGAAGCTGCTCGAATTTTCCGATATCACCAAGGAATTTGGCGGCACGCGCGCGCTGTCTAACGTCTCGCTCGATTTGCACCGGGGCGAAATCCTGGCACTTCTCGGAGAGAACGGCGCCGGAAAATCGACGCTTATCAAGACATTGGCGGGTATCTACAAACCGGATGGCGGGCAGATCCTGTTTCGCGGCAAGCCGTATCATCACCGCCCGCCGCAACCCAATCAGCGCCAGCCGGTCGCCTTCATCCATCAGGATCTCGGGCTGATCGAGTGGATGACGGTCGGTGAGAATGTCGGGCTTGCGCAGGGCTATTCGTTGCGCGGCCGGCTGATCGACTGGCGGGCAACCGAGCGGCGCACCGCCGAAGCCCTCAAGCTTGTCGGCTGCGACTTCGATCCTTCGACCCGCGTCCAGGAGTTGACGCGCACGGAGAAGTCGCTTGTTGCCATTGCCCGCGCGCTTGCCGTCGAAGCGGATGTGCTGGTTCTCGACGAACCGACGGCAAGCTTGCCCGCCGATGAAGTCGAGAAACTCTTTGCCGCCATTCGTCCCCTCAAGGAGCGCGGCGTGGCGATGATCTACGTCTCGCATCGCCTCGACGAAATCTTCCGCATCGCCGACCGCGTTGCAGTTCTGCGCGATGGGCAACTGGTCGGCCAGAAGCCGGTCGCGGAGACCACACCCGATGAACTCATCCGCATGATCGTCGGACGCAAGGCCGATCAGCTTTTCGTCAAGGCGGAGAAAAGCCCGGGGCCTGCAATCGTTTCGGTCAATGAGCTTTCCTGCCGTGGCGCAGGACCAGTATCCTTCGATATCCGTCAGGGCGAATTGCTCGGACTTGTCGGCCTGCGCGGCGCCGGTCAGGAACTGATCGGGCGCGCTTTGTTTGGCTGCGAGCCATCACAGGGCAGCGTGCGCTTGAATGGCACGATGCCCGATCTTTCCAGCACGGTTGCTGCGATGGCCTCCGGAATTGGACTTATCGCCAGGGATCGCACGGAAGAGTCCGTCGCCATGTCGCTCAGCCTTAGGGAGAACACCTTCCTCAATCCCGGCGCCTCCGGACGCAGCCTATTTTCGTTCCTCTCGCCACGCCGGGAAGCGGAGGCCGCCTATTCCCTTGGCAGCCGTGTCGGCCTCAGGCCCAATGACCAGAGCCTTGCCATCGAGGCGCTATCGGGCGGTAACCAGCAGAAGGTTGTCGTCGGACGGTGGCTGGCGACGGGCCGCAAATTACTGATTGCCGAAGACCCAACCGCCGGCGTCGATGTCGGCGCGAAGGCCGATATCTATCGCCTGATCGCCGAGGCGGTCAAGGCTGGCCTCGCCGTCCTCGTCGTCTCCACCGATTTCGAGGAAATCGCCCACATCTGCCATCGTGCCCTTGTGTTTTCGCGCGGAAGGATCGTGCGCGAACTGAGCGGTGCTGATCTTACAACACCGGCGGTCATCGCCGCCGCATCTGCGTCCGAAGCGGCCTGACCCGGAGGAGAACACCATGCAATCGATCGAATCCAACGCGCTCGAGCCGACCCGCGCCGAGCTTTCGGCCATGAGCTTCGGCCAGAAGATCCAGCGCCTGCTGCCGGTCTATGGCCTCGTGATCCTGACCGTCTTCCTGATCCTGCTTTTCTCCATTCTGCTGCCGCAGACATTCCCGACGATGCTCAATCTGCGTTCGATCATTTCGGATAAGACGATCATCGCAATCCTGTCTCTGGCGGCGATGATCCCGATGGCGGCGGGACGCATCGATCTGACGATCGGCTATGGCATCGTGCTTTGGCATGTGCTGGCGATCAGCCTGCAGACGATGTTCGGGCTGCCTTGGCCGGTTGCCGTGCTCATTGTCATAGCGCTGGGCGCGCTGACGGGCTTCCTGAATGGTCTCCTGGTGGAGATCGCCAAGATCGACAGCTTCATCGCAACGCTTGGTACCGGTACCGTCCTCTATGCGATCGCGCTCTGGCATACGGGCGGGCGGCAGGTCGTGGGCATGCTGCCGCAAGGATTTTACGCGCTGAATGGCACCATGGTCTTCGGACTGCCGATCACCGGCATCTATGTCCTTGTCCTTGCCTTCGTCATGTGGATCGTCCTCGAATATCTGCCGATAGGCCGTTACATCTATGCGATCGGCGCCAACCCGAAGGCAGCTGCGCTGAACGGCATCCCGGTCCGCCGCTTCGTTATCGGCGCCTTCGTCACCTCGGGCACGCTTGCCGCCATCGCCGGCGTCCTGCTCGCATCGAAGCTGCGCATCGGTCAGGCAAGCGTCGGGCTTGAGTATTTGCTGCCCGCTCTAGTGGGCGCATTCCTCGGATCGACGACGATCAAGCCTGGCCGCGTCAACGTCTGGGGCACGATGATCGGCGTCATCATCCTGGCCGTCGGCATCGCCGGCATCCAGCAGTTCGGCGGCTCCTTCTATGTCGAGCCCCTGTTCAACGGCGTCACCCTGCTCGTTGCCATCGGCATTGCCGGCTACGCCCAGCGTCGCCGCAGCCATGCCGGGCGCATGGCGCCGGCTCAAGCATCGCAGCTCTCCGCCAAGCCGGCGGAGAAATAACCATCATCTCAGTTCAAATGTCAGGGAGGAGAAGACATGAACCGTAGACAATTCCTGCAGGCCACGACCGCCGTTCTGGTGCTCTGCGCCAGCCAGGCCTATGCCGATCCCATGGCGGACGCGAAAGCGGTCGTCGACAAATATGCTACTCCGGTCACCAAATGGGACGGTCCGACGACCGGCCCGAAGGCGCAGGCTGGCAAGACCATTGTCGTCTTGGCAGGCGACCTCAAGAATGGTGGCATTCTCGGCGTTAGCAACGGTGTTGAGGAAGCGGCGAAAGCGATCGGCTGGCAGGTGAAGGTTCTCGATGGCGCAGGCTCCATCGGCGGGCGCACAGCCGCCTTCGGGCAGGCCATGGCGCTGCAGCCTGCCGGTATCATCATCGATGGCTTCGATGCCGTCGAACAGGGGCCGGCGCTGGAACAGGCAAAGGCCGCCAAGATCCCGCTAGTCGCCTGGCATGCCGGCCCAACCATTGGTCCGGATGAGAAGAATGGCCTCTTCGCCAATGTCAGCACCGACGCGATGGAAGTCTCGAAGGCAGCCGCCGACTGGGCATTCGTTGACGCCAAGGGCAAGCCCGGTGTCATCATCTTCACCGACTCCACCTATGCGATCGCCATCGCCAAGGCCGACAAGATGAAGCAAGAGATAGAGCGGCTCGGCGGCAAGGTGCTCGAATATGTCGACACCCCGATCGCCGAGACCTCGCAGCGTATGCCGCAGCTCACCACGTCTCTCCTGCAGAAATACGGTGACAGCTGGACCCATTCGCTTGCCATCAACGACCTCTATTTCGATTTCATGGGTCCTTCGCTTGCCTCCGCCGGCAAGGGCGGCACCGATGCGCCTATCAATGTCGCCGCCGGCGACGGCTCGCAATCGGCCTATGAACGCATCCGCGCCGGCCAATACCAGAAGGTCACCGTGGCCGAGCCCCTCAATCTTCAGGGCTGGCAGCTGGTCGACGAACTCAATCGCGCCTTCTCCGGCGAGAAATGGTCCGGCTATCTCTCACCGCTGCATGTCGTCACAGCGGACAATATCCAATCGGATGGCGGCCCGAAGAACACCTTCGATCCGGATAACGGTTACAAGGACGAATATAAGAAGATCTGGGGCAAATGACCATTCGTCATTAGGAGGCGCGCAGTTCGGCCCGCTCCCGGTCCTGAATTCCGGCATCAGCCGCAAAACCCGGTAACGAGACACCAGGCTTTGCGGCGGGCCTTTCACTGTCACCGAGCCTGGTTGTGACCACTCTTCTGCAGATCTCTAGTCGCTTATGCGGGTACCTCTTCGAGACGTACCCCACGCGTTGTCATGTGTCGTTCCCATGAAATAAATTATGTCTTGGCACTCATCGAAATATATGTCTGCCAGTTTGCTGGTCTTATCACGGACCATTTCGATGAATGTTTCATACGGAACAAGCTCAACGGAATCTACCTCGCCCTTATCGATTGAGATGTCTTCAAAGGAAAATGTACCTCGGGCAACATAGACATCATTAAACTGCCTATCGATGTAAGCTGGACCTAGAACGGCGTCTCTTCTGTACGAGAACATGAAATCAATTTCGTATCCATCTGGATTTAAACCAAGCTCCTCTCTTATCTCCCTTCTCGCTGTGTCCATGCTGCTCTCGCCTGCATCGATGTGCGCCAGAACCGAAATGGTGAATGCACCTGGATAATGATCGACGTTTTGCGATCGCTTCTGGAGGACAATCATATTGTCCTGGTTGAGGAGATAGAGATGAACTACGCGATGAGGTTTGCCCAATGCGTGGATCTCGTGCCTTGAAAGGATCTCCCCCGTACGCAAACCGTTTTCATCGAGAACGTCGATCAGACTGCTCATCACTTTCTCCTGATAGAGATAAGATTTTGCCTGCAATGAGGTTTCCCTGAATTTGTTCGTGAACGCATTCCACATTGCAAGCGCTATCTGACCTCCGGCGAAACGCGGGATCAGCATTGCCCGAGCCCCGGCTCCCGAGCATGTCTTCGTCGGCAGCTCCTCACGTATGGACCACCGTCATAGCCCTTTTCCGTCGCGCAAGCCCGGTTCGTCGATCGGCGCTGCGGCAAGTCGAACGACGTTGAAGCCTTCTTCGTCCGACGGCGGCACGAAATACCGCGTGATTTCGTCGAACTGCGCGTCGGAGGCTGAAAAATCGTGGGTTCCGCTAGCGTTGCGCGCAGGCGCGCTTTGCAAAGCTCATCCGGCACATCAAGGAAATACAGTCTGTGATCGGCGCTCGCCGCTTCGAAAAGCGCTCGCATCCACGACCTGATGGCCGGCGTATTCGCGGGAAAACCCAGAACGACCGATACCCCGATGCGCAACAGATCCGAGACGACCGGACCGATGGCGTCACGCAGACGACGGGAATAGCGGATATAATCCGAGACATCGTTCAGCTCGGCGCCGAAAAGGCGGCTCATCCACCAATCTTCGCTCAGCACGCGCGTTGACGGCATATGGCTAAGCTCGGCAGTCAATGTCGACTTTCCGGGCGCTATTTTTCCACAAAGCATATAAAGCGTGGCGCGCGGCATATTAACTTGATGATCTGACATCTCCGGTCAAAGCCCGCGGAACGGAACAAAAAAACCCACCTCGGGGCGGGTTGCATCATTTGAACAAAAAACGCGCAAAACCCACCATTCAATGAATGGTGCGAATAATCGAAAAGTTGTGGCTACGAAGCTTGTTCATGGAACTCATACATCATTGGTTTTACCGCGATCCAATCCGCAAAGCGGCGCAGCTGGCGTCCATTTCCTGGAAAAGCCTCAAAGCACTTTGCTGCTATCGCGCACGATCAGCTGTGGAGAAATCCGGACATTGCCAGCCTGCTGCGCGCCATCGAGAATATCGAGGATCAACTCAGCGGTCCGCTCGCCGATCTCACGCGCAAAGACGTTGGTGGTGGTGAGCGTCGGGACGCAGACTTCGCCGATTTCATAGTTGCCGAAGCCGCCGATGGAAAACCGTCCCGGCACGGGAATGTCGAGCCGCCGGCATTCCGTCAGCGCACCATAGGCGGCAAGATCGGAGACGCAAACGACGGCTTCTGTATCCGGATGAAGCGCGATCAGCTTCGCCATGGCATTGGCGCCCTCGCGCATCGAAATCGGCGGTGGACCCGCTGCGATCAATCTGGAAGCATCGAGGCCATGCGCTTGCATCGCCTCGATGAAGCCGAGCCTGCGTTCGCTGCCGCGTGAATCCCGCTGGACATCGCCGCCGATGAAAGCGATGCGACGACAGCCGAGTGCAACGAAGTGATCGACCATATCGCGCATGACGGCCCTGTTGGAAAAGCCGACATAGTGGTCGATCGGATGGGCCGGGATGTCCCAGGTCTCGATGACGGGGATTGCCACGGTCTGCAACAGCTTGCGCGCCCGCTCCGTATGCGTGCCACCGGTGACGACGATGGCCTGCGGCTTGCGGCGGAGCAATTGCTCGATCAGCCGCTCCTCCTCCTCGACATTATAGTTCGTATAACCGAGCAGGATCTGCATGTCCCGTTTGGACAGGGTATCGGAGAGGCCGCCAACCGTATCGGCAAAATTGGCATTGTTGATCGAGGGAATGGTAACCGCGACAAAGCCCGACTTTTGCGAACGCAGATTGGCGGCCGTGCTGTCGAAGACATAGCCCAGCTCTTCCGCCGCCCTCAGGATCGCTTCGCGGGTCTCGGGGCTAACCAGGCTGTCCGCCTTGAAGGCGCGCGATACCGTCATGGGAGAGACTCCCATGACCCGGGCTATGTCCGCCATGGTCGGCGTTTTGCGATCGCTACTCATCAATGCCCTATGTTATCGTTACCATCACAGTAATATGCCTCATCCCATAATGGCAAGAGCCCCTATCAAACGTCACATCAAGCGAGCAAAGGGCGGCGGATGGTTCGCATCGGACCCCATTTTGCGAAAGCGACCTACAATTGAAATTCATGGGCCAGCGTCACGTGATGATGGATGCGCCCTTCAAAGAAGCGTGCGAGAACCGTTTCGGTCGCGGCACGGGCTTCGGCACGCATCGGACTTGCGAGAGCCTTTTCCACTGCGGCCATATCCGGATAGTTGACAGCCAGGATCATCGGAAACTCGGGCGCGCCTTCATCGCGTGTTTCGGCGAACGTCACCCGCACATCGAGAGCACCTGGAAACTGCTTCCATTTCGGCAGAATGGTTTCCATCACAGCCGTCCGAAATGCCTCTGCCTCCCCTTCCCTGACCTTGCCTTCGAATAATGCGTATCGGGTAATCATCCAGCGATCTCCTTGTCCGGTCCTTTGAAGAATTCCATCAATGCCGCCTGATCCTCGCCCCCAAGCCCGGAAGCCGTCAGCATACGGTGTATCTCGGCGCAGACTGCCGTCAGCGGCATGGCGGTATTGGTCCTGCGCGCAAGATCCTGCGCACCGTTCAGATCCTTGACCATGTTGTCGATCCGGCCGGTGCGGCGATAATCCTTGGTGACGTAGCGCGGCATATATTCCTGCAGAATGGCGCTATCGGCTCTCCCGCCCTTCAGTGCCTGCGGGATTTTTGCGGCGTCAACACCGGCATCGAGCGCCAGTTGCGTGGCCTCCGCGACGGCAACGAAGTTCAGCGCGCAAAGCACCTGGTTGATGAGCTTGGTGGTCTGCCCCGCCCCGACAGGGCCCATATGCGTGTAGTTCGAGGCCACATGCTGCAGGAGCTGGTGCGCGTCCGCGACGTCCTGTTCGCGGCCGCCGGCCATCAGGGTCAATTGCCCGACCAGCGCCTTAGGCGCGCCGCCGGATAGCGGGCTATCCACCCAACGCAATCCCTTCTCTGCCGCTTCGGCGGCAAGCGCTTTGGTCGCATCGGGATCGATCGACGACATGTCGATAATCAGCGTGCCCGGCCTTGCGCCAGCAGCAGCGCCCTCGGGTCCAAATACTGCGGCATGGACGATCTTCGGCGAGTTGAGGCTGAGGACGACGTAATCGGAAACGGCGGCCGCCTCGGCTGCACTCGCGGCCGCCGTGCCACCTTTTGCCACCAGCGCTGCGACCTTATCCTTGTCGAGATCGAAAACCATCAGCCGATTACCGGTTTCCACCAGGCGGGCACCGATCGCTCCACCCATGGCGCCGGCGCCGATCAGCGCTGCCTTGTTACTCATGATTGCATCTCCTCCAAATTTGCGACGATGGCCGCAACAAGCATATCCAGCGGCTGATCGATATCGACGGTGATCGCCTGCTCGTCGGCGCCTGGCGGTTCGAGCGCTGCAAATTGACTATCCAGCAATGCCGGCGGCATGAAGTGATCACGTCTCGCCTGAAGGCGCCTCAGTATGGTTTCCCTCGCGCCGGCAAGATGAACGAAGGAAACCTTTGCGCCGACGACATCACGAATGCGATCACGATAGGCTCGCTTCAGCGCCGAGCATCCAATCAGCACGGTCTCATCCGCCAGGGCCAGGCAATGCCCGATCTTGTCGAGCCAGGGCCATCGATCCGCATCGGTCAATGGAATGCCGTTGCTCATCTTGGCAACATTGGCGGCCGGGTGCAGATCATCGCCATCCACATAGATGCCGCCAAGGCATGCGGCCAGTGCCGAGCCCACGGACGACTTGCCGCAGCCGCTGACGCCCATGACGACGATCCGGCGCGCGCCGGCAGCATTAGAGCGAGGCTGTGATGCCGCCGTCGACATAGAGAACATGACCGTTGACAAAGGAGGAAGCGTCGGAGGCGAGGAAGATGCAAGCGCCGACCAGTTCTTCGACTTGCCCCCAACGTCCGGCCGGCGTGCGCTTTTCAAGCCATGCGGAGAAATCGGCATCAGCAACGAGCGCTGCGTTCAGTGGCGTATCGAAATAGCCAGGCGCAATGGCGTTGCATTGCAGCCCGTACTTGGCCCAGTCCGTCGCCATGCCCTTGGTCAGATTGCCGACAGCGCCCTTGGTTGCCGTGTAAGGCGCGATCGAGGGCCGTGCCAATGCCGTCTGCACGCTTGCGATGTTGATGATCTTGCCCGCGCCTCGCTTGATCATGTGTCGCGCGACGGCCTGCCCGACGTTGAAGACGCTCGAGATGTTCGTGCGCAACAGACGTTCGAAAGCGTCTGCCGGAAAATCCTCGAGCGGCGTGCGAAACTGCATGCCGGCATTGTTGACGAGAATGTCGATCGCGCCCTTCTCGGCTTCGAAAGCATCGACCGCCTGACGCGCGGCCTCGTGGTCGGTGGCGTCGAATGCCAGGATATGTGCCGCGCCCTCGAAGCTTTCAGCGGCCTTGGCAAGCCTGTCCTTGTCACGGCCATTGAGCACCAGCTCGGCGCCGGCCGCCGCCAGTCCCTTGGCAAGCGCAAGCCCGATGCCTTGGGAAGAACCCGTCACCAGGGCACGCCGCCCTTTCAGATCGAACAGACCAAGAGACATCGTTTCCTCCGTTTTTTATCTCGACAATGATCGCCTCCCCTGTTTATGTTATCGATAACATTCGAAGTCAAGGGAGGAAACTATCAGATGGCCAAGCCAACAATCCTGCAGATTGGCCCCTACCCGCAATGGGATCAAGAGCCGCTCGACGCAGCGTTTGAGGTTCATCGCTATTTCGAGGCCGCCGACAAGGCGAAGCTGCTCGCAGAGGTCGGAATGTCGATCAGGGCCATTGCGACGCGGGGCGAGCTCGGCGCCAACCGCACCATGATCGAGGCCTGCCCCAATCTGGAAGTGATTTCGGTCTATGGCGTCGGCTTCGACGCCGTTGACCTGCAGGCATGCCGCGAGCGCGGCATCCGCGTCACCAATACCCCCGATGTCCTGACCAATGACGTCGCGGATCTCGGGATCGCCATGATGCTCTGCCAGTCGCGCGGCATGATGGGCGCGGAGACCTGGGTGCGTGACGGTAGTTGGGCAGAGAAGGGTCTTTATCCCCTCAAGCGTCGTGTCTGGGGACGGCGAGCCGGCGTGCTCGGCCTCGGCCGCATCGGCTTCGAGGTCGCCAAACGCTTGAAGGGTTTTGATATGCAGATTGCCTATTCGGATGTCGAGGCGAAATCCTATGCTCAAGACATGAGTTTCGTGGCAGATCCGGTCGAACTGGCACGGCAGTCGGATTTCCTGTTCGTCACCCTCGCCGCGTCCGCGGCGACCCGTCATATCGTCGGCCAGGAGGTGATCGAGGCGCTCGGTCCGGAAGGCATGCTAATCAATATTTCCCGCGCCTCCAATATCGATGAGGAAGCGCTGCTTATGGCGCTGGAGACCGGCAAGCTCGGCTCGGCTGCCCTTGACGTGTTCGAAGGCGAACCGAAGCTTAATCCGCGCTTTCTCGCCCTCGACAATGTGCTGCTGCAGCCCCACCATGCGTCCGGCACGGTGGAGACGCGCAAGGCCATGGGTCAGCTGGTGCGCGACAATCTCGCGGCCCATTTCGCCGGCCAGGCGCTGCCGACACCCGTTCTTTGAGGAGGAAGACATGAAAGCCATCGTCGCTCACGCCGCCAAGGATGTGCGGATCGAGGATTATCCGGAGGAAGAACCGGGTGTAGGGGAAGTGAAGCTAAAGCTCGCCACCGGCGGCGTCTGCGGTAGCGATCTGCATTACTACCATCACGGCGGTTTCGGCACCGTGCGGCTGAAAGAGCCGATGATCCTTGGCCATGAGGTCAGCGCAGAGGTGATCGCGCTCGGTCCCGGCGTACAGGGGCTGGAGGTCGGCCAGCTTGTTGCCGTTTCTCCTTCCCGCCCCTGTCGGACCTGCCGCTATTGCCTGCAGGGTCTGCCCAACCAGTGCCTCAACATGCGCTTCTATGGCAGCGCCATGCCCTTCCCGCATATTCAGGGGGCGTTCCGCGAGACGCTCGTTGCCGACGCCATCCAATGCGTGCCGGCCGACGGCCTGACGCCGGGCGAGGCGGCGATGGCGGAACCCCTTGCCGTAACCCTGCATGCGACACGCCGCGCCGGCGAGATGCTTGGCAAGCGGGTTCTCGTGACCGGCTGCGGTCCGATCGGCGTCTTGTCGATCCTTGCCGCGAGACGGGCGGGAGCGGCCGAGATCGTGGCGACCGATCTTTCAGATTTCACCTTGTCGCTAGCCAGGGAAGCCGGCGCCGACAAGGTCATCAACACGAAGAACGAGCCAGAGGCGCTTGCCGCCTATTCTGCGGACAAAGGCACCTTCGATGTGCTCTACGAATGCTCCGGTGCCGCGGCAGCCCTTGTCGGCGGCATTGCGGCACTCCGACCGCGTGGGATCATCGTCCAGCTGGGTATCGGCGGAGACATGAGCCTGCCGATGCTGGCGATCACGGCCAAGGAGCTGGAATTGCGCGGCTCCTTCCGCTTTCATGAGGAGTTTGCCGTCGGCGTCGACCTGATGCGCAAGCGCCTGATCGATGTCCGCCCGCTCATTACGCACACGGTGCCGCTTGCCGATGCGCTTAGCGCCTTCGAGATCGCCTCGGATCGAAGCAAGGCGATGAAGGCTCAGATCGTCTTCGCCTGAACCCAAATCGGCGCGAAGCCCACTCGGCCGCAAACAAAGATGGGTTTCGCGCCGATACCTGACCTAGTCGATATCCGCGCCAATCGCCTTGAGAGCGGCGCGGGCAACCTGTTCGTCCTGCTCACCCGAACCTGAGCCGACGCCGATGCCGCCGACGAGCGTACCGCCAACGCGAATTGGCAAGCCGCCGCGCAAGCCGGTCATCCCGCCATGAGTGGCAATGGCCAGAGGCACCCTTGCATGTTCCGCCAGGGAATGGCTTGGCGCGCCGATGGAGGCCGATGTCAGCGCCTTGGCGAGCGCGCTCTTCAGCGACTGAAAGCGCGAGCCGCGCATACGGAAGGAACCGAGCGTCACGCCGGACTGGTCGACGATGACAATGCATTGCGGTTGCCCCATCTGCGAAGCAGCCGAGATCGCAGCGGTCAGCAATGTCATCACCCCTTCGTCACTCAAGACACTCGACGCCAGAATATGGCTCATGCACTATCCTCCCAGCTTGCGGACTCTATTGGATATGTTATCGATAACACATCGATCCCTAGATGTAACCTTATGGGAGGTATTGTTACAATGTCGTTCTTCGAGATCATGGACCCGGCCTTCGGGAAATTCGTTCTTGGCAATGCTCCCGTCAAGCAGATCGCCACGGGCTTCGATTGGGTGGAAGGGCCGGTATGGTTCGGAGATCTGAATTGCCTGCTCTTCTCCGACATCCCCAACAACCGCATCATGCGCTGGATACCCGGCGCCGGCGCCAGCGTCTTTCGCGAGCCTTCGAATTTTTCGAATGGCCATACGCGGGATCGCCAAGGCCGTCTTGTCAGTTGCGAGCATGGCGGCAGGCGCGTGACCCGCACCGAATATGACGGATCGATCACGATCATCGCCGACGGCTATCAGGGCAGACGTCTGAACTCGCCCAACGATGTGATCGTCGCCTCGGACGGCGCCATCTGGTTCACCGATCCGCATTACGGCATCGCGACGGACTATGAAGGCCACAAGAGCGAGCAAGAACTGCCCTGCAACGTCTACCGCGTCGATCCGTCCGGTTCCATGCAGGCGGTCCTGACCGATTTCAATTGCCCCAATGGGCTTGCATTCAGTCCAGACGAAAGGAAGCTCTATGTCGCCGATACCGGGCGTATGCATGGCAGCGATCCGCAGCATATCCGGGTCTTCAACGTCAGTGAAAACTGGCATCTATCGGGCGGCGAGGTGTTTCATGTGATATCGCCGGGCTGCGCCGACGGCATGCGCCTCGATACCGATGGCAATCTCTGGTCGTCAGCGGCCGACGGCGTGCATTGCATCGCTCCGGACGGTCATCTCATGGGCAAGATCCTGGTGCCGGAAACGGTCTCCAACCTCTGCTTCGGGGGCCGCGGCAAGCACAAGCTCTTCATCACGGGAACCACCAGCGTCTATGCGATTTCGCTCAACCGGGAAGGCGCCCTTTGACATCAACTCGAACGCATTGTCGAACCAGCGACAGGCAGGTGCGGAAATGACGGCAGCCTTACCGAGGTCGCGGAGAAAGCTCAGTGATCTCTGACTGCAAAGGGTGGCGGTAAAAAACTTGCGGTCCCGAAATATCTCAGCGACCATCGCCGTTCATGCGGCAATGGTCGCGGTTGAGTGATACGACTATCAACGTAAGTCGGCTTGCGGCACGGAATGTGCGGCAGCATGCGCAATCGGCGCAAGCTTGACGGATAAGGCGCGTTCCTGCCGGCGCGCGGCGTCCTGCAGCAGGTTCGCCATCCGGGCGACGGATATGCGATCTGCGCGCATGACCTGGCGGATCAGCGGATCTTGGAGAACTTCGGCGATCGTCAAGTCCCTTTGGGTCATGGTTACCTCCTGTTCGATGAGACAGAAGATAGACCGCTTAATTAGCACTGCGATGTCAAAAGGCGGACAAAAACAAGGCAGTTCGTTCGATTTTGTTACAGAATAATCGCAAATCGAATGCGGGACATATTCCCAAAATACAATACGACCCTAGTTGTCGGCTAAGGAAGGGTTGATCAGCTGCGATCGACTTAAGTGGGAGGTCCGTTTGCTCCGCGAAGGCGCAACGTTTTTGCAATAATTTAGACCATAATTTTGCAACTTTTGCGTTTATCATCGTGTGATGCCAGGGACTTTGTAGTTTAACACCAACGATTGGCCGCGCGATGTACTCAGATCAGACTACGGAAGATGAACGCCTCATCTATCATGCAGATCTTCTCAGCCAGCTCTCCAATCCCAAGCGTCTGGAAGTCTGTATTCATCTGTCCGGCCATGAGGAGGATGTGAATAGTCTCGCCAAGAAGCTAGGGATATCGCAATCCGCACTGAGCCAGCACCTGACGCGTCTGCATCATTCCGGGATCGTCAAAGTACGGCGTCAGGCGCAATTCAGATACTATACTTGCAATCATCCAGGCGTTCTGCAGATCTTGAAGACACTTGCAGACATTTTCGATCTCGACCTCAAGCCGGCGGCAACGAACGCCGTCGAGGACGACGCCCACGACGGGAAATCATGACATAGTACCCCGGCTTTTGCCGGATTTGGCCACCGCTAGAAAGCGCCAGATGCCAGCGGATGGCACAGAGCTCCGCTATGGCCGCCGGCAATTTCCTTAAACGCCGCGCCTGTTTCCCCAGACGATGACATGCAATTGCGGTAGCACTCTTGCCTCGAACCACCGGTCGTCGCTGACCCTTTCGACCAGCCAGCGCATGCGTTCGACAATGCCGTCGATATCGACAGAGGCATCTTCGGCATCGGCTGGCGGCGGGGTATGATTGCCAGGCTGGAGATAGAGGGGCAGTTGAGGATAGCGAGAGGCAGCCTCACGGGCATAGGCATAGTCGAGATCATCGAATATGACGATCTTCAATGCGATTTGCGGTCCGTCGCCCGCCATGCGCAGACAGTCATCGAAGGCTGCCCAATCCGTCGCCATGCCGCTCGACGGCGGCTTCGGGCTCAATACCAGCACATCGAGAGCGCCGAACCACTCCCTGGCCAAGCTTCCTTGAGTTTCCAGCGCGAAGCGATAGCCTTCGGCATGGCCGCGCGCGATCAGCGGAGCGAGCGGCTGGATCGCGGGGTTGCCGCCGGAGAGCGATACGGTCAGCGGTTTGCCGCCGGAAAGCCGCGTAACCTCGCGCCAGATTTGGTCGACCGACATCGGCCGCCATTGATCGCGATAATCGCTATCGACCGCATGCAGCGTATCGCACCATGAGCAGCGATAGTCGCAGCCGCCGGTGCGCACGAAAATCGTGGGCAGGCCGATCAATATCCCCTCGCCCTGTATCGTCGGCCCGAAGATCTCGCTGACGCGAATGCGCGCGTCGCTCATGGCCGGTATTCCGCCCATGTCTTCGGCGTCTCGCTGACACGCACGGCAGATGTCTGCGGCAGGCGCTCTCTGCACCAGTCATAAAAGTGCTTCGCGAGATATTCAGAGGTGACGCGATCATGCCCGAGGACATCGTTCAAGTGACGATGATCGAAGGTCTCGTCGATATAGCGCTTCAACGGCTGCAGCTCATGATAATCGCGAACAAAGCCGTTCTCATCGAGTTCAGCGGCCGAAAGCTCGATGACGACGATATAATTGTGCCCGTGCATGCGCGCGCATTGATGATCATCGGGCAGATGCGAGAGTTGATGAGAGGCGGAGAAATGAAACTCCTTGGTGATGCGGAACATCACTTCACCTCCTCGGCGGAAAAGCCGGCCGTCGCAGCAACCCAAAAATCCGGATCGTCGTATTCTGTGGGATCGACGATGCCGGCAAGGTGGAAGGCTTCGCGGCGCTCGACGCAGGTGCCACAGCGGCCGCAATGACGCTCGCCGCCCTTGTAGCAGGACCAGGTTTCGGCAAAGGGGGTCTGATGCCTGGCGCCGTCTGTAACAATATCTGCCTTCGAGATCGTCACATAAGGCGCATGGAGCGAGACGCTGGCATAGCCGGCGAGCGCGTGGTTCTGCATCTGCTGGAAGGCGTCGATGAAACCCGGTCGGCAATCGGGATAGATGAAGTGATCACCGCCATGAACGGCGACGGCGACGGCATCCGCCTTCTGCGCGGCCGCGAGCCCGAAGGCAATCGCGAGCATGATGGCGTTGCGGTTCGGCACCACCGTCGCCTTCATGGTTTCCTCGGCATAATGCCCGTCCGGCACCTCGACATCGTCGGTCAGGGCCGATCCGGTCAAGTGTTTGCCGATGGCGGTGATGTCGATGATATCATGCGGCACGGCGAGCCGTCTGGCGCAGGCTGCGGCAAATTCCAGCTCCTTGCGATGCCGCTGACCGTAGTCGAAGGAGACGAGTCCAACAAGCTGATGTTCGGCTGCGACCTTGTGGGCGAGCGAAACGGAGTCCAATCCGCCGGAGCAGATGACGATGGTCTTCATACTGTGTGATCCCTTGTTTTGACCGGGTGGGCTGCGACCGGATTTCATGGCTCCTCGGAGCCACAGCCGGCCGTCTAGCAGCAGAACCGGGAAGAAACAAGGCACCCGCTTCATTTCACGGCAATATGCCGACTGTCGCCGGCATATTGCCCGCAGTCACGGGGGATCAGCTCACGCCAGCAAACTTTCCAGAGATATTCAAATCCGGATAGTAACCCGCCGGCTTGCCTCCAACAGTCTGGCCGCCGGTCAGGCTGCCCTGAATCTCTGCGCCGAAGAAGGAATAGGGGAAGGTTGGCGGCAATGCGCCGACTTCATCCAGGCGCCGGCGCAGTTTGCTCGGTATCGTGAATTCGAGAGCGCCGAGATTGTCGCGCAGCTGCTCCAATTTCGTGGCACCGATGATAACGGAAGCAATGCCGGGCTGCGTCATTGTCCAGTTGACGGCCACCTGTGCCATGCTGCGGCCGATCTCAGCCGCCACCTTCTCGAGTTCTGCAACGACGGCCCAGTTGCGCGCGTTAAACTTCTGGAAGCCGGGATTAGATGTGCCTCGCACGGTTTCAAGGCGGCCCGTAACTTCCCCTTCCCCGCCGCTTGGGCGATATTTGCCGCTGAGCAGGCCGCTCGCAAGCGGGCTCCAGGCCATGATGCCGGCGCCATAACGCGTACCGAAAGCCACGAATTCGTTTTCGATGTTTCGCTCGGCCAGCGAATATTCGAGCTGCAATGCCGAGATCGGCTCGTAGCCGCGATGTTCCGCGACAGCTTGGGCGCGACTGGCGTACCATGCCGGCACATCGGACAAGCCGACATGCAGCACCTTCCCCGAGCGAACGAGGTCGTCAAAGGTGCGCATGACCTCTTCAGGCGGGGTCAGGCGGTCCCAGCAATGCATGAGGTAGAGATCGATATGATCGATGTTGAGCCGCTTCAGAGAACCTTCGACCGCCCGCAGGATGTTCTTGCGACCATTGCCGGCCGCGTTCGGCGTATGCGCCGTAAGGTTCATGGTGAATTTTGTCGCGATAACAGCGTCGTCGCGCAATCCGCGTTCAGCGATGAACTCTCCGAGCCAGCTTTCCGAGGTGCCGCCCGTATAGGCATCGGCGGTATCGAAGAAATTGCCGCCAGCGTCGACATAGGCGTCGAAGATCGCACGGGCGGCTTCCTTGTCGGCTCCCCAACCCCATTCTGTGCCGAAGGTCATGGTGCCGAGCGCAAGCCTCGTCACCTTCAGGCCGCTATTGCCCAACGTATAGAATTCCATGCTCATCTCTTGCTCCTCGTTAAATTGGCGAGCTGTTCTCGACGACCAGCCACGCTCCGTAATGCGATGCGCTCAATGTTGCCGCTTGCGAGCCATTCGATAAGATCATTTAATTCGCATGCATTATGCGATATTGTGCAGCAATGGATCGCGATCTGCTGACACATCTGCCCATCGTCGCCGCCGTCGCCCGCCGCGGAGGATTTGCCGCCGCCGCGAGCGAATTGGGCATGAGCGCATCAGCCGTCAGCCATGCCGTGCGGCTGGTAGAGGAAAGACTTGGCCAGCCCCTCTTCGCGCGCACGACGCGCAGCGTCGCGTTGACCGAGGCCGGCAGGAGCCTGATCGGTACGATCACTCCGGCATTGCAGGACATTCATGAGCGCATCGAGCGCATCAAGGCCGTCAAGGGCAGACCAAGCGGCCTGTTGCGCATCAATGCCTCCCGCATCAGCCTGCCACTGGCAGTGACCCGCGTGATCGCCGCCATGGCGGTGCGCTATCCCGAAGTCGAAGTGGAAATCTTTTCCGATGAAAGGCTGACCGATATCGTCTCTGAAGGCTTCGACGCCGGCATCCGCGTTGGTGAGATGATCGCGCAGGATATGGTCGCCGTTCGCCTTACTCCTCCCTTCCGATCGATCGTGGTTGCATCGCCCCGATATATCGGGCGCTTCGGGCGTCCGGGCACGCTTGCGGATCTCGCCAGCCACAATTGCATCGGCTATCGCTTGATCCGCTCCGGCGGCCTCTATCAATGGGAATTCGTCGAGAATGGACGAGATGTGGCAGTCGCTGTGAATGGTCGGGCGATCGTCACGGAATCGCACTCGGCCATCGAACTCGCCGTTGCGGGCGTGGGGCTGGCCTATGTTTTCGAACCATTGGTCGAAGCGGACATCGCATCCGGCAGACTTGTTCACCTCTTGAGCGACTATGCGGTGACGGAAGCCGGGCTTTTCCTTTACTTTCCGCGTCGTGCCGAACTCGCGCCAAAGCTCAGGGCCTTCATCGACACGGTGCGACAGATCGGCCGTGAGTCGGCCGCCGATTAGACGGAAACTCCATTCGCCCTCCATCAGCACGGTGCGGAATGGTCAAATTGCGCAGCTATTGTACCAAATGCGCATGAAATACCGCGCCTTATCCCGCTCCGGGTGAATCGCAATTGCCGTCTTCCAGAACGCTCGGCAGTCATAGGCTGAAAGCTTCGCCAAGGGGACATTCAGGCGTTCGGTGGCATCGGTCAAAGGCCCTCGAAGTTCAACGGCGGCTTTCCGCTCAGGAAGAGGAACCCGTGCAAGAAAGCCCCAAAAGAAAGCCCCCCAGCCCGATCGATATCGAAGTCGGCAAACGCATCCGCGCACAACGACGCCTGCTTGGCATGAGCCAATCGGCTCTGGCCGAAAGGCTGGATCTGACATTCCAGCAGGTTCAGAAGTATGAAAAAGGCGCCAATCGCGTCGGCGCCAGCCGATTGCAGCGCGTTGCGGACTGCCTAAACGTTCCGATCTCCCACTTCTTCGACAATCCCGTCTCTGACGATGATCTCTCCGCCGACGAGGCACGAGCCGTCCGAAACGATCTCGTCAGCTTTCTCTCATCCGACGAGGGAATCGAACTCAATCGGGCCTTTGCCAAGATCAGGGATGCAAGGACGCGGCAGAAGATCGTGGGTCTCATCAAGTCTCTGGCTTTTACCTGATCGTCCTGCCGGCACCAGTGCACATCCCCATCGTCAACTCGTGATGCGCGGTGTGCGAATGACCTTGAGGAACAGCGCGTTCATGGCGTCCGAGATGCCCTGCGTCGGGCTGACCTCGAAATAAAGCCCAGGCGACGCGCAATTCTGCAGGTCGGTGCCGATTTGCGATTGGAACGGTGCGATCCACTGATTGTACCAGCCATTTGTCGGCAGCGGGAAATAGGTCGTGTAGAGAATGGCGATCTTGATGTTCTGGTTCTTCAACGGCTGACAGAAGGCCGTCGCGAGCGGCTCCTGACAACGCCCACCAGTCGTCGGTTCGGTGCAACTGTTGGGCTTGTAGCTGTCGCCGACGCCATCCGTGACAATAAATAGGATCTTCTGCCGGTCGGTGGTGGTCGTGCCGCCGCCGCCGGTGCCGATGATCGGCGCGAGCTGTGTCAGCATCGTGTCGAAGCTTGTATCCTGATCATTGTTGTACCCCTGGTTGGGAACCGTCATCAGGTCGACTGCGCTCGTCGTGTTCTTGACCTGCGTCATGTCGGATGACAACGTCGATACGCTCGTCAGCCCGATGTTTTCCGCCTGCGTGCCGAACGTATAGACCGCCATGCGGTATTGATCGGGCGTTGTCCGATTGGTTGCCGCCGTATCGGTAAGCGACTGTGTCGCCTGGCGAACGACGTCGATACGAGTCTGGACACCGAGGCTCTTCGCAAGATTATAGTAATTGTTCGTCGTATCGAGATTGTGGCATGCAAAGGCGCAGCTATCCGGTGTCTTTGCCACCATTGTCTGAATATCGGTCAAAGTGGCGCCTATGCCCATGGACGGCGTATTGTCCAGCAGCATGTAGAAGTCCATGAAACTTGCCGTCTGATACTGTGCCGATGCCGAGCCGCTGACGGGAATTGATGTCTTTCCAATGACCTGGCTAAGCGTAGTCGGCACGTTCGCAGTAAAATTGACCGTTGAGAAGACGACGTTTCCCGTGCGCGTTACGGCGGCATTGACATTGACAGGTATGTTCTGGAGATCGCTAGACGCCTGGCCGAAGAAGAGCTTGTTCGCATCGCTTTGACCGATATTGACGGTCCCGTCGCTTGTCATCGCCATGGCGGCGGCAACTGCGGGGGATGAATCCGCGATCGCACCGACCGCCGCCGCATCGGCGGCATTCTGCAATTCCGTTCTGACGAGCATCGCATCGGTGACATCGAGCGCAAGGCCGCCCACCGCAATCAACGGAACGGCAACGAGTGCCGTTGTGATCGCAAAATTGCCTGAGCGGTCCAGAAACAGCTTTCCCGAAAATTTACGCAGCGCATCGAACGACTGTCGGCAAACCTTGAATCTCATAACGAACAAACTCTCTATAGTATAAGTTGTATTTTTGAGATACTCGCGAAATGAAAGTATTATTACTTTCAAATATACTTATTAATATTATCGCTCGCAAATATTTAAATTCCCATAAGGGCGACTTTCTAATTTATATTTCAGTTATTCATAGGAAATTTACCAATATTTCTCCTATCTATTTATTGACTGGCGGGCGAAGCCTGTGAAAATTTGACCCAAATTATCCCCATTATGAGCGGAATTTTGCCGAACAACGTCATATTTGTGAAAATGGAGCGCGCTTCATGCGCCGAAATGAAATTCTCGTGCGCAAAAATAACTCAATCATCGCAGTTTTGCTCAAAGCATCTTTACTCGATTTTTAGTGTTCGAGCGCGAAAGCAATGCACATCGATTTCAGGCGCGGCCGCCGTAGTTGGAGCGGTTCCCTCCTGTTAGCTATAGTTGGGATCTCTACGTGCGCGTTCTTTCCTGCATCTTCACGGAGCATAATCTCTGGCTCGTTCTTCTCGCGGCATTCGTCTGTGTCAGTGGAGGATGGATTACGCTTAGCCTGCTCAGGCGAGCAGAAAAGACACACGAATTTCAACGCGGCGGCTGGATTTTCCTGACTGCCGTGGCAGCCGGGTCATCGATCTGGTGCACCCATTTCATCGCCATGCTGGCCTATGAGGTGGGCGCGCCGGTGACCTTCGATCCGATCCTGACCATGGTCTCCTTCCTGCTGGCCGTCATCGGCTGTGCCATCGGTTTTGCAATCGCCCTGTCGCATCTGCCGCGCATCGCGCCGGAATTCGGAGGAGCCGTCGTCGGCCTTGCCATCACCGCCATGCACTATACAGGCATGATGGCCTACCATGTCGATGGCATTGTCGAGTGGAACCAGGGTTATGTCATCGGCTCCGTGCTGCTTTCGGTGATCTTCGCGGCGCTCGCGCTCAATCAGTCGGTGCGCAGGCCTTGGCAGTTTTCCTGGTTTGCCGGTCTTGCTCTCTTTGTCGTTGCCGTCGTCTCGCTTCACTTCACGGCCATGACCGCCGTATCGGTCACGCCGCTTGCGACCGGCGCTGCCCTTGTCGATACCTATGCACTGAAGGCCATGGCTGTCGCCGTTGCAGGCGGCGGATTGCTCATCATCGGCACCGGCGTCGCAAGCTACATGATCGACGAACGGGCCTCTCGCGAATCCATTCAGAAGCTTCAGCATATGGCGCTCAACGACCTTCTGACGGGCCTGCCCAATCGCAGCAGTTTTGCTGACCATCTTGAGAATGAGATGGGGCATGCCAGGGAAGACGGCGTGAAGCTTGCAGTGATCGGCATAGACCTTGACCGCTTCAAGGAAATCAACGACCTGCGCGGTCACAAGGCCGGCGACCAGGCGCTGAAGGCGATCGGGCGCCGGCTGCTGCGCTTGGTCCGGGACGGCGAGTTCGTCGCCCGTGTCGGCGGCGACGAATTTGCCGCGGTCAAGCGGTTCGGTGAAGAAAGCGAACTTCTGGATTTCGTCGCCCGACTTGAGAAGATCCTGTTCGAGCCTATCCAGATTGAAGGCTTCGAGACTGTAACGGGCGCCAGCATCGGCGTTGCCATCTATCCGGATGACGGCATCGACCATGAACGCCTCGTCAGCAATGCCGATCTCGCAATGTATCGCGCCAAGGCCGATATCGGCCGCGCCGTCTGCTTTTATGAATCCAAGATGGATGAGGCTGCCCGCGCGCGCCATACGCTGGCACAGGACCTGCGACGCGCCGTCGAACTGGACCAGCTCGACCTGCATTATCAGGTGCAGACATCCGTTCGCACCGGAGAGATCTGTGGCTACGAAGTTCTCGTCCGCTGGCATCACCCGGAGCGTGGAGCCGTGCCGCCCTCGGAATTCATCCCCATTGCCGAGGAAAGCGGTACGATCCTTGTCATCGGCGAATGGGTATTGCGGACGGCCTGCAAGGAGGCCGCCTCCTGGGACCAGCCCTACAAGATTGCCGTCAACCTTTCGCCCGTGCAATTCGCGCACGCCGATCTTGCCAAACTCATCCATACGATCCTTATCGAGACGGGCCTGTCGCCGTCGCGACTGGAGCTGGAGATCACCGAGTCGACCATTATCGCCGACAAGAGCCGGACGCTGCATGTCCTGCGGCAAATCCGGGCGCTCGGCGTCACCGTTGCGATCGACGATTTCGGAACCGGATATTCGTCTCTCGATACGTTGCGCTCCTTCCCCTTCGACAAGATCAAGCTCGACCGCTCCTTCATGAACGAGGTGGATCACAGTATTCAGGCAAAGGCGATCGTCCGCGCCGTGCTCACGCTCGGAAAGAGCCTCGAGATTCCGGTTCTGGCGGAAGGTGTCGAGACCAACCATCAACTCGAAATTCTTCGCGTCGAAGGCTGCGACGAGGCGCAAGGCTTCTTCCTTGGGCGGCCAAAGCCCGTCGGACAGATCTTCCAGGAAGCAGCCGTTGCCGAGGACGATGGAGCATCCGCATTTTCCGGCCGCTTGCCGCCGCAACGGATGCGCCGCCGTTAAACAGGCGCAGCAATAATCATCTGCAGGAGTAGAGCAAGATCGCGCAGGCCCTAGCCTGCGCGATTTTCGTACAATCGAGCCTGATCTTCAGATTGCGTAGCGCTCGACCGGCAGCACGCCCCAAATACCGGCATCTGATGGCGTCCCGATATGCCTTCGGGCGTCCTTTTCCCCAAACCTGTTATCGACCATCACGCTCTCGTGGGCCAAATCCCTGTATCTCATCGCCATTGCGTGAGACGGATTCGTATTTAAGACAAATAAATCATAAACGCCGCCGGAACCCTTTGGTAACAGACTTATCCATTTGAAATATAATATTTATTTCCGAACTTCCATGGCGATTTTCACCCGAGAGCGCGTTTCGTAACCGTTCGGAAATCATAAAGTCGGCCTCCGGTCGGCGGCCCAGGAATAGCATGGCAGTCGAAAGCGCCAGTTCGATAAAATGCGAATAATCTTCTTTCGAATAAATTCGACCGCATCGGATTTCATGAGCTCAACTCATGGAGCCGAGTATGCGTTCACTTCTAGTCGCTGCAAGCTTTCTCTTCGTTGCCGGCCTGTTGTTCTCGACGACAACAACCGCAAAACCGGTCGTTAATGCCACCACCACGCACGCGCACCAGTTTGCCCGCGAGGTGACGGAGGCGGCCGTACCGGTTGGCTGGACAAGCTTCTGCAAGGCCCAGCCTGCCGAATGCGTGGCCGGTGAAAAGACCGCATCGCTCGTCAATCTCGATCGGGACCATTGGGTCCAGCTGCAGCAGATCAACAGTCTCGTCAATCACGAGATCCAGGGCATCGGCGACAACGACCATTACGGCATCTACAAGCTCGGCATCATCAACTGGTGGACCTATCCCGACGATGGCGCCGGCAATTGCAATGACTATGTCCTGTTGAAAAAGAAGCTGCTTGTCGAAGCCGGCTGGCCGCGCTCGGCGTTGCTGCTGACGGTCGTTCTCGACACCCATAACGAGGGACATCTCGTCCTGATGGCTCGCACCGACGATGGCGATCTGATCCTCGACAATCTGACCGATACAGTCAAAAACTGGAGCGGAACGGGCTACACCTTCATCAAGCGCCAGACGGCCGACGATCCCAACAACTGGGTTCGGCTGGAATCGGGACGCACGCCGGAAGAGCTGGCCATGATCAGCAGGGCCCTGGCTTCTCACTCACAGTGATTGGCGGACCAATAGCTATCGACAAGACCTTTGCCGTCCTGATCAAGGACGGCAAAATTGCCGGGGATAACGACGAAGAAGCGCTCTCCACCCTCGGCACCCGTGTCGTCATTCCCGCCCGCCGTCTCGACACGACCGCAAACGACGAAGCCCGGCATTCGTTCGCTCGGCTTGGCAGCCAGAATATGAATGGCTGAGGGCGGCACCTCGATCCGTCGAGCGACCGCCGCCTTGGCAAGAGTCGGAACATCCGCCATCGTCGGCAAAGCTTCTCCAGGGGCGGCGGCAAGCAAGATGCTCCCTGCGATCACAAGATGGTTCACCGGCATACCCTCGAAAATCAAGGCAACAGGGATGCAACCCCTAACGGCAGCATCCGACAGGTATCTGCAGCCGATAGCTGCGTTTCGTTAAAGTTTATTGTGATTCGCGCGGCAGAAGAAGCATCCGCTCTTGCGCTCACGCCCCGATCGCGTATGAAGATCGTCCCCGCGCCGGGGAATATTTTGGAAAGTCACTTTGCGAATGCGAACACGCCTGTCGACAATCCCGGCACTCGGTTTCCTTCTTGCCCTTGCCTTGACGAACGCCAGTTTCGCTCATGAACTCGTGCGCGTGCCACCGGGCAATCGGAACACCGTTCAGCCGCCCGTACCCAATACATCGGCGCTGCGGGCCAAAGCCTTCAATACGACCTATGAGGAAAAATACGAGAAGATCGTCGGCGTGCTTCGTGACGACAAGGATCTGATGGCCTCGATCAAGAAGGCCGGCCAGGCCTATCAGATCGACCCGATCCACATCGTTGGCGCCCTCGTCGGCGAACACACCTACAACATCACGATCGTCAACAGGGTGAAATCCTACTACGTCAAGGCGATGGCCTATTCGCAGTCGGATTTCAAGTTCGCCTACAAGGACGTCACCGTCCAGACCTTCCTGAAAAAGCCGGAATTCGCCCATTGCAACGCCTTTGCCGGCAGTGCCGAATTGTGGGAGTGCCGCGACGAGACCTGGGACAAGAGTTTTCGCGCCAAGGTCATCGATGGCGTCACTTACGAGAACATGACGTTCCAGCGCGCGTTCTTCCAGCCCTTCTTCGCAGGCCAGACCTTCGGCCTTGGACAGATCAGCCCGCTGACGGCGCTCGAAGTCACCGATCTCGTGCATGCGACGAGCGGCCTGCCGAAACTTTCCGTCGACGATCCGCAGGCCATCTATCGCGACATCATGGACCCCGATCGCAGCGTCATCTACATCGCCGCGATCGTGAAGGATGCCATCGATGCCTATCGCGCCCAGGGCTTCGACATCACCGACAATCCGGGCTTGACCGCGACGCTCTATAATGTCGGCCAGCCGCGTCGCCGCGCGCTTGCCTTGCGCCAAGCCGCAGACGCTTCGGGCGGCAAGAAGCTGCCGGAAGAAAACTACTATGGCTGGCTGGTGAACGACAAACTGCCGGAACTGCGCGGATTGCTTGGCAGCGGCAACAGCCAGTAGAGCGGTAGAACCTGCCACACCCTGACTATCGGATGGATCAGGTGATCAGGCTGAGGCGGTCGTCGGCAATCCTGTTTTCGACCCAGATACGCTCCTTTTGCCAATCGTGGCGCTTCCATCCTTCCCAGCTGAAGCCACATAGCTTGACGTCCCATTCGGATGCCGGAAATTTCGCAAGCGTATAGGCGATGCCAAGGAAACCCGTGCTCGGAAAGATCTGGTGCATGTAAGGTCCGGCGATACCAAGCTCGCTGCAGCCGTCCATGTAGGTTTGCGGCGGCATGATGCGGATCTCCTTGCCCGCCTTGCCCAGCTGCTTGATCGCCTGCATCGTCCAATCGGCCCTTCTGCCCGACAAACGCTGGAAAATGTTGGGCCGAGGGTGATATTGGCGAATGATCTCGGGATGATAGGCAAGCATCACGACCTTTGCCGCCTTCAGTGCCTTGTTGTCCAGGAAATCCGGTTCGATCATCCGCCGATACAAGGTCTTGCTCGAGGCGGCCAGCATGATCATGTCGGTGCGTTCGCCGCTCATGCCGCCGGTGAGGTTCGGCTCGTTGAAGCGCATGACGAACTGCGCGCCATCCACGATATCGGCGATATCGCGCTCCAGTTTTCCATTGCCGACGATGATTGCAGTCTTGCGCGCCAATATGGTCGTCCAGAAAATACGGCCGTGCATTAACAAGGGGTTCTGACGGCACGCTGAAGTATCGATGATGCGGAACTGAAATCCCTTAGACCAACTATTCCAGCATGTCCGGACAAATATGTGATCAGGCTACCTGATACGCGTATTTGACGGCTCCTCCAAGGGTAACAGGCTTTGGTGGCAGACTGCGCCAAATCGCCGTAGACTGTAGGCTCTGAATGCCGAAAAGCGGCTCGAGTGGACGGCTTATGAAGCAAATGGATCGTATGAACTCGACGTCTAACGATTGGGAGGCTGATCCGTGGGACGCTCCCGACGAGGTAGCGGACTTACAGTTTGCCGGATTTCAGGACAGAGCGGTTAAGACAATTATTTGGACTTCCATACCTGATACCGGCCAATCGCTATTCGGCATAGAGGTCGGAAAGCTTCGTAGCTCCGATGTCGAATTCTATGCGACGTATGATGGTGAAGATATGCTTCTGATGCGGCTGATTTGGCACGGGTTTCCAGATCCACCGGAATGGCGGCTGGCGACGCGACCCAGCAACAGGCGTGATCTCCCCTGGGCATCGTGGGGTTATTTCGCAGACCTACCGGAAAGATGGCGAATACCGAATATCTAGGTGGCATTCTTCCACCAAGTCCCACGTCAATCCGTTGACGAAAACAAGCCAGCATTCCTCGCCGCAGCGCTCATGCCGGTCAGGCCTACCCACGCCTCCTCGGGCTTGGATGCAAGCAGGCTCACACGAAATAGCGGAACTTTAGTGGAAGCAAGGCCGCTCCGATCGCACTGGCATCACCTTCGGCTTCACTGAGAACCAGCCGCGGACCCGACGGCGCGATGCCATAGCGGTGGGGGCGTTGCGAGGGCACGCGGGCACGCTCGATCATCATCTGCCCAAGCTTGGGCGGCAGTTGGCCGCCGAAGACGATGGCCTGCGGATCAATTACTCCCGTAAGTGTAGCTATGAGTCTATCGAGCATCGGCATGGTTTCTGACAGCCAATTCTCGACGCCAGGCCAACGGGGATCGAAATCTTGCTTCAGCTCCTCGATGGAACCCATGCCGATACCATTGTCCTGCAACATGCGGATGAGATATTGAAGGGCCGGCCGACGCGGCGCCTCGTCTGGATCATAGATGACGCTGAATTCACCCGCATTTCCATGGAAGCCGAGATAGGGCCGTCCCTCCAGGACAAGACCACCACCAAATCCGTAATTGAAGGAGAGGTATGCAAAGGTCTGACACCAGCGCCCGACACCGCGCAAGCTCTCGCCGATGGCGCCCGTGGTCGCGTTATTTTCCAACCAGACAGGCAATGCGAATGCGCGCTCGAGTTCCGGCTGCAGATCGACCAGCGACCAGTCCCGCAGAGGCTCGGGTGCATTGAAGAGACGCACATCGCCAACGAAGAAGCCCGACATACCGAAACCGAGCCCGATGAGGTTCTCGTGCGATATTCCTCGCCGCGCCAGGATCAAGTCCAATTTTTCGGCAAGCACCGTCAATGCCATCCTGCGGTCCGAAGGCACCCCCCTCACCGTCTCCTGATCCACGATATCGCAGCCAAAATCCGCAACTGAGAGTGTCATGGCATCCGTATTGACGGAAATGCCGACCGAATGGACAGACTGCCTCGCCAGTTCGATTGTCGGGCTCGGCTGCCCCCGCGCCCTTTTTAGCGGCGAGCCGGCGCAAAGCAGCCCCCGCGCCGTCAGTGCTTCAACAAGGCGATGCACCGATTGCTGCGTTAAATTGGTGTGAGCTGTTATGGCCGCGCGCGGGATTGGCTCGTGACGGCGGACGATATCGAGGATGAGGCGCTCGTTCTCGCTTGCCAGTGGGGATTTTTCAAGCGCTGTCATGATTGCAATCCTGCTGCTGCGATCCCGCCTTAGCCGCTCATCCGCTTGGCCGCAATCCGCACTCCCACATATTCGCAGCCTCGTCATAATTATTACACCTTAAGTGTAATAAAACCATATGAGGCAACGGTGTAGATGATATTGCGCCCGCCGGAGCCATTGACGCCCGCTTTCGACGGCGGACATCAACTCGCTTACTCCCACCAATGAACGACACCGCACGAAAGCAATCCTCCCATGCACAGCCACGCCGCCGCCTCATCCTCTCCCCGTATTGCAGATATCTATGATCTTCTCTCGCGCACGAATACGGACATTCTGACGATCGCCCATCGTGGCCTTTGGTCCCAGGCGCCGGAAAATTCCCTGCCGGCGATCCGCGGGGCAGCCGAACTCGGCGTCGAATTCGTGGAAATCGACACACAGGCAACCGCTGACGGCCATCTCGTCGTCATTCACGACAAGACGCTGGAGCGCACGACGTCCGGCAAGGGCATTGTCGGAGCAAGCAGCTTGGACACGATCCGTGGCTTGCGTCTGCGCTCAGGCGCCGGTGGGGAGATAGCGGCATTGACGGATGAGCGCGTCCCCACACTCGAAGAGGCGCTTGAAGAAGCGCGCGGCCGCGTCTTCGTCAATATCGACACAAAGTTTCCGCATGAGTTGCCGTTAGTCATTGCGACAGTGCGGCGGCTGGGGGCGGAAGGTCATGTCATCATCAAATCGGATATCGAACCACAGGCGGCCAATTTTCCTGTGCTTGATGCAGACTGGTTCGGTGCCATTCCGCACATGCCCATGTTTTCCGCCCGCCCTAGGAAATTCGCCGACGACCTGCGGATGATCGAACGGCTCCGGGCACCGATGATCGAGGTAAAGTTTACCGACATCGCCGATCTCGCCGCCGCACGCGAAGAACTGGAGCGGCAGAATATCCGGCTTTGGGTCAACACGCTCGACGTCTCCCACAATCTCGACTTCAACGACAGCCGCGCGCTCAGAGATCCCGAAGGCGTCTGGGGCGCACTCACCGCCGCCGGTGTCGGCGCCATCCAGACCGACACGAATGTCGAATTCAAGCAGTGGCTAGCCGGTAGAAGCGACAAATAACAGGCCTCCCAGCTCATTGGTTTGCGAAGAAAATCCCGGCCGATCGGAAGGATCGGCTTGGAATTCATTTCTTGGGCAATCAGGTTTAACGGATCTTGTGTTCGGATGGCCTTCGTGGATCTCGCGCTTGCGATACCCTACACCCTGTCAGCCTGGCCGGCAGCAATCTCGATGTTTACCCGAAAACCGAACCTCTTACTTGTTATTGTGACGACTGAGATGGTCTTCCCAGTTCAGTGCGGTGCGCACGATAAAATCCAGATTGTCGTGCCGTGGCTGCCATCCAAACTCGGATTTGGCCACCGATGGATTCGCCACGATAGAGGCCGCATCGCCAGGACGGCGGCCGACAAGATTAAAACGAAAATCCCTTCCGGACACTCGCTTCACGGTATCGACAACATCAAGAACCGAGAATCCGCGACCATATCCACAGTTTGCAACAAGCGATCCGCCACCGCCACGCATTCGTTGCAGCGCCTTAAGGTGCGCGTCTGTGAGATCCGATACATGGATGTAATCTCGGACACAGGTCCCGTCCGGCGTCGGGTAATCTGTACCATAAACATTCAGCTCAGACCTTTTGCCGAGTGCTGTCTCGCAGGCGACCTTGATCAGATGAGTTGCCCCTGCAGTCGATTGGCCGGTACGGCCGTCAGGGTCTGCGCCGGCAACGTTGAAGTATCGCAAGGCGGTATAATTGAGGGATGTTGCTGCAGCCGTGTCTGCAAGCATAATCTCGGTCATCAGTTTCGACGATCCGTAGGGAGATTCTGGACGTAATTGAGCGCTTTCAATAACAGGATGATCGTCAGTCGGCGTGCCGTAAACAGCTGCAGTCGAGGAAAACACGAAATGCGGTATGCCAGCGGCCACAGCTGCAGCTATCAGCTCGCGCGATTTCACCGTGTTGTTTTCATAATAGCTGAGCGGATCGGAAACGGAATCCGGCACCACAACTGAGCCAGCAAAATGAATGATCGCGTCTATGTCGTGCTTCGCGAAGATGGATTTCAGCAGGCTTCGATCGGCAATATCACCTTCATAGAACACTGCCTCTGGCGCGACCGCCCATCTGAAGCCCGTGGAAAGGCGATCTATAACAATAACATCGTCACCGTTATCCAGCAAAGCCCAGACCATATGGCTTCCAATGTAACCCGCACCACCTGTGACGAGAACCGCCATTGATATATTCCTCTTAGCTAACCACTCTGTGACCGATGTGCCGCATAGTCAATTCAACCAACACGCGCTACATCGTCTTCCAACACTCGTCCAGCCCGATCCGTTGCCCAAAGCGACCTGCGGCGCTGAACCAATCAAATAAACATTACCAGGTGCGCGTTTGCCGACACCGCTAGCCGACCGCCGCGATCGCCTTTTGACGGTGTTGCATCTGACTTGCATCAAACCTGACAAACGAACCCGCATCTTGTGAATAGCAGTAATGCGCTACTCCTCTTTCATCAACTTGCCGCGTGCGATGAGCTTGGTTTTACAAATCGCCACTCATGCTATTCGCAGCGCTATACAGATCTTTACGTTTTACGACAACAGCACGCAGGGCTGGATTGGCTTAGATTCCGCTTCTCCATGGCGTCGGCCATTTGCATCTCACCATGCCCTTTGGTGGAGGAAGAAACGCGCCCATAAGTGGGCATCATCGGCACCATCTCTCCTATAATGCGTAGCGAATGCCACGAGCAAAATGATGCTGAAATGAATTAAAACTGATGCGAAAATGAACCGAAAATGTTGACTTAGGGATTCATCGAACTAGTTCCCGCTCAGACGCCGGGGCCTGCCCCATCCAGAGTGACCATATGATTTCGCATAATCTTACGCAGCTATTCCAACCCTAAGCCGTTGGAATGGCGAGGAATATCTATGCGATTGAGAGGTCACGCCACAGCCTAGTGGGACTTCAGTATCCTATGAGCAGCATCACCGGACGGCTCGTCAAGGGAAGCATGTGGTTAAGTCTGTCTCGGACGATCGTGAACGGACTTGCAACTCTCAGCACTTTCGTATTGGCGCGCTATCTGGCGCCCGCCGACTTCGGTGTGGTTGCTCTAGGCATGACGATCCTCATGATCGTCACGACCATTACCGAGCTTTCCCTTTCCGAGGCGCTGATCCGCCATGCCGCACCGGACGAGTCCCACTTCAGCGCCGCCTGGACCCTGAATGCCGCGCGCGGGCTGGCGATCTGCATCCTGTTTGCGATTTTTGCCTATCCGGCCGCTACCCTGTTCGATGAACCCAGACTGGCAGGCGTCATGTTCGCTCTAGGCATCAGCATGCTGATGGGCGGTCTCACGAATCCGCGGCGCATCATGCTCCAGCGCGACCTGATCTTCTGGCAGGAATTCGTGCTTGCCGTTTCGCAGAAATTCGCAGGCTTCGTCGCCTCTGTTGCGATCGCGATCATCTATCAGAGCTATTGGGCGCTGATCATCGGCACGCTTCTCAGCCAGGCGACGAATGTCATCGTCTCCTATCTCGTGCTGCCGTTCAGGCCCAGGATCACCTTTCAGCACATGAGGGAGTTTTTCTCCTTTTCGGCCTGGCTTACCGCTGGCCAGATCGTCAGCACGCTCAACTGGCGTTTCGACTACCTGCTTGTTGGCAAGATGCTCGGCGGGATACAGCTCGGCTATTATTCGGTTGGCAGCAACCTTGCCATGATGCCGACACGCGAGGCGACAGCTCCCCTCACCCAGACGATCTATCCGGCTTTTGCAGGCATCCACAACGATCCTGGCCGGCTCGCCGCCGCTTATCAGCGGGTGCAGGCGCTGGTGGCCGCCGTTGCGCTTCCAGCCGGCATCGGTGTTGCCGTAACAGCCGATCCGCTGGTCAGGCTCGCACTCGGCGACAAATGGGCGCCAGTCATCTTCATCATTCAGTCGCTTGCCTCCGTCTTCGCGCTGCAAACGCTCGGCTCGCTGGTGCAGCCGCTCGGCATGGCAAAGGGCGAGACGCGCGTGCTCTTCGTTCGAGACACGCAGATGTTCTGCCTACGGGTGCCGATCATGATCGCCGGCTTGCTCCTCTATGGGCTTCCGGGCGTCATCGCCGGCCGCGTGTTCACCGGCCTCTTCAGCACCGTCGTCAACATGATGCTCGTGCGGCGCTTCACCGGCATCACCGTCGCCCGGCAGCTTTCGGTGAACCTGCGGGCACTCGCCAGCGTCGCCGTGATGGCGGCAGGCGTCGCGCTCGCCTCAAGCCATCTGGCCTACACCGACGACAAATTCGTGCTCGTGACACACCTCGCAATCCTGATCCTGCTTGGCGGCCTGCTCTACTGCGGTTCCACGCTGCTGTTGTGGACATTGATGAAGCGGCCGACCGGCCCTGAAACGGAGGTTCGAAACATCCTCGGCAAGGTGCTGCCGAGACTACGTCCTGCCTGAAAACGCGCGGCCACATTGGCCGGATTGACTTGTCATCTGAATGGGGGAATGGGGAAATGACATTACCATCAAATCGAGCGTTGATCGCGAAACTCGACAACATGATCCACGATTGCCTGAAGGATTACATCGGCAATGATGAGCCGCTGGCGATCCTCGACTTTCCCGACATCCGCAACTGCGGCGACTCTGCCATCTGGCTGGGCGAAATGGCCTATCTCGACAGGCGATACGGCAAGCGACCGACCTATGTCTCGCGCATCGATGATTTTTCGCCCGAGCAACTCGAACGCACCATGCCGACCGGCCCGATCTTCATTCATGGCGGCGGCAATTTCGGTGACATCTGGGATGCTCACCAAGACTTTCGCGAACGGGTGCTTGAACGCTTTCCCGATCGCCAGGTGATCCAGTTCCCGCAATCCATTCATTACAAGTCGCAGGCGCGCCTGGATGAAAGCGCCCGCGCCATCGGGCGCCACAAGAACTTCGTATTGCTGGTGCGCGACGAGGAATCGAAGGAATTTGCCCATAAGCATTTCGATTGCGAGGTGCGCCTTTGCCCGGACATGGCCTTCAGCATCGGAGCCATTCAGCCGGAGGAACCACAATTTCCCGTGCTCGCCATGCTGCGCTCAGATCTTGAGAAGGTAGGAGACGCCAATCTCCAGGCCTATCCCGATATTCCCAAAGAGGATTGGACGACCGAATCCGCAAAACGCGTGCGAATCTCGAAGGCGCTTGGCGCGGCAACGGCCCTGCTGGCTCTTAAACCGGCGGAAATACGGCTGCGCAAACTGGACGCGGCGGCACATAACCGACTGCGGCGCGGTATCCGTCAAATCTCCCGCGGCCAGGCGCTCGTCACCGACCGGCTACATGTCCATATCTGCTCGATTTTGCTCGGACGGCCGCATGCGGTGCTGGACAATAGCTACGGCAAGATACGTCGGTTCATGGCGGCATTTTCCGGCGGAACGGATCTCGCCTATCGAGCGACCTCCCTTGAAGACGGCATAGCGTGGGCGCGCCATCAAGCCGCTCAGCCGCTTGCGCCCGCTGCCTGACGCGACTGTCTCATATCATAAAGTTTGGGAATGTGCCCGCAGAAGCGGGCGCCTCCTCTTTTGCACGAAGATCAGGTATCCTCGCTCGAGCGCTATGCTGTGGATATTGCGGCCCTGCGCCATTCGGCGAAACAGTTGATCTGCCATAGATCCGTGATCTGCTGGCAAGGCTGCAACATCGCTTCGGACTGAAGCGTGCCGATTGCCTCCGCCCATGCAGATCGATATGTCCCGGATATAAGTTTCTTGGAAAACAGCTGTTAGTGCCTTCCTGGCAACATCACGCATGCGCAAGAACCCAGAAAAAGCCGTTGGCGAACGATGGAACATAGAATGCCGCGATCGTCTCAAGCTTTACGCTGCTTTCAGCGCGACTCCATTCGATATTGTACGCAAGACTTACTGTTAATATATGTAGTTTTCCCGGAACATATCTCCACATCTATATATTTCTTATTGTTTATTTGTATCCATGCATTAATTTTCATTTCATTTTCACATGCGAGTTTATTTTATAAGAATATTTCAAATAACTACTTCAAGGGCAGGAAGCATCGATTATGACATCATCAGAGCGGCAGAAACTTTCTCGCTTTATCATGATGACGTTACTGCCAATATTTGGTTGTCCAACCCTATTCGCGGCAATTTCACTGACAGCGTTTCGTTGAGGTAGTAGATTGACGGCCTCGACACCGTTCCATCTCTGTCGGCAACATTCTCTCCGACCTAGAAAAATCATCGATGGTAGCAGATGGCCGAACCACCGAGAGGCCCGACGATTGAGGCAAAATTGCCCACCTTATCCGTCTCGTCACAACTCGCTTCGGCGCCGTCCTGACCGAAACGAATATCAAGTTTGAGCTCGACTGACAGGGGCTCGCCGCGATCGCCTGATACAGAAAACCCGGCAGATCGGTGAAAATGCCGGGTTTATCTTTCTATCGACCGGGAGATAGGCTCAGCGGGCGTTGTACTTGGCATCAACCTCGTTCATCGCCTTGACGTTACCGGCAGAGCCGCCGTTTTCGTCGAAAGTCTGCGCCAGGAAGGCGTCGGCAATCGCCTTGGCAAGCTCGGTACCAATGACGCGAGCGCCCATGGTGATGATCTGGGCGTTGTTCGAAAGAGCTGCACGCTCCGCCGAATAGGTGTCATGTGTGAGAGCCGCGCGAATACCCGGCACCTTGTTGGCCGAGATGCAGACGCCGATGCCGGTGCCGCAGACAAGGATCGCCTTGTCGTAGGTGCCGTCGATCACGCCTGATGCAACGCGGTCGGCAAGATTGGCATAGAAGGCATCGGGGCCTTCCTGCGTGCGCGAGACTTCGCTCACTTCGAAACGATCCTTAAGGTGGCCGGCGAGAACCTTGGCGAGGCCTTCGCCGGCGCTGTCTCCAGCAATAGCAAGTTTCATGATGATCTCCAATGAAAGAACACAAGGGGCAAAACGCCTTCAACTGGCGGCTTTTCCTTGGATTCGGTTGTGGTTTGACCGGCATTGGCGCCGATCGGCTAAATCTCTTCCTTCCGCTGGACAGCGTGTTGCCGTCCTGCGGTTCTGAACCAATCTCCAATACGTGACCTGATGCGTTAGCTTCGGTCACAGAGTGACGTTCGGCTCCCGGTTTCTCATTCTCCTTCAAGAGCGCAGCCCAGACCTGCCGGGCTCGCTAGACCGTCATCAGGACAACCGGCATATCGTCGACGCGCCTTCCGTGGTGCTTTCGCCGCGCAGCTCGTAAGCGCGCTGGTCACGCAGGATCTGGAAGGCGATCGTCAAAAGCTTGCGCGCGATCGCGACGCGCGCCTTGTTTACTCCTCTGATCTTCAGGTGCTCGTATTGGGCGCGAAGTTGCGCATCGGTGGCGATGGCGGGCGTCACCGCCTCGACGAAGGCCCAGCGCAGCCACTTGTTGCCCTGCTTGATGATCTTGCCATGAAAGGTCTTGCCGCCGCTCGAATAGGTCGACGGCACCAGTCCGGCATAGGCGGCAAGCTTCTTCGGATTGCGGAACCGCGAGATGTCGTCGATCTCCGCATCGATCAGCCGAGCGAAGAACTCACCGATGCCGGGGATCGTCTTCAACAGTTTCACATTGCCATTGGCCTTGGTCATCGCCCGGATCGTTGCTTCCGACTGCTTGATGCGCCCGTCGATGTCGCCGATGAACTCCAGCCCCCGGTTGATCTGGACGCGGTCGATCTCCGACACATTGAGCGCGGCGAGTTGCTGACGCCCGGCCTTGCCGAACAGGTCGCCCAGCTTCTTCAACTGGGCTGTCTGCTCCGGGTAACGGTCGAACACCGTCACGATCCGGTTCTTCACCATCGTGCGCAGCCGCACGTAGAACATGCGTTCGCGAAGCGCCACGCGAAGCTCCCGCGCCTTCTCTCCGGGAGCCCATGCCTCCGGCACCAGATCGGCCCGTAACAGATGCGCCAGCACCGTCGCGTCGATCTTGTCCGTCTTGATCTTCGCGTCGGCGATCGCCTTCACCTTCAAAGGATGCGCCAGAACGACATCGTCGCAGATGTCGTCGAGCCAGTCGTACATCACCATCCAGTTGCGGGTCGCCTCGACAACGGCATGCGAGTTCTCGCGGTAGCGTTCCAGAAACTCGCCCAGCGACTGGCGATCGTTCTTCACCCGGCCAGAGCGCAGCGTTTTGCCGCTACTGTCCTGCACCACAAGGTGGCTATAGGATTTGTGGTAGTCGACGCCGATATGGTATTCATAAGAGGCAGTCATGCTTCCAACTCCTTTATTGAGATCTGTGAAACCCCAATAAGGTAAGCCGAAAGGCTGGAAGCGTGACTGTCCCTCGATCATCACCTGCATCTCAGTGATCCGTTCTATCGGTGGAGGCGGCCTCTTTCATGTCACCTCCTTCAGAGTTTGGCGGCGCACTTGGCGAGGATGTCGAGATAACCCTCGACGTTCCAGGCCGAACGGCCGATGAAAAGCCCGTCTATGTTCGGGCAAGATATGAGTTCTTCACAATTTTGCGGATTGACCGATCCGCCGTAGAGGCACGGGATCTTTCGACCAAGCGCCTTTTCCGCAACCGCAATGATCTCCGCCTGGCGCGCATCGGCATAGGAAGGTTCTGCCGGAATGCCCTTTTCGCCAATCGCCCAGACCGGCTCGTAGGCGAGCAATATCTCGGCGTGCTTCTGAGCATCAGTGAGCTTGGAGAGTGCGCCGACCACCTGTTTGCTCAAAATCTCCGCTGCCCGACCGCTTTCGCGATCCTCCAGCGTCTCACCGATACAGATGAGCGGGATCAGGCCATGGCGCACGGCCGCCTCGGTCTTCAGTCCGACGGTTTCGTTGGTCTCGCCGAAATGTTCGCGGCGTTCGGAATGACCGAGCTCGACGATATCGAGGTTGCAATCCCTAAGCATCAGCGGCGAAATCTCGCCTGTCCAGGCACCGCGATCGGCCCAATGCATATTCTGGGCCCCGACCTTGACGGAGCTGTCCGACAGGATTGATTTCACTTCGCGCACGGCCGTGAACGGCGGGATGATAAAGCGCTGGATGCGCTCGTCCCTCAGCGCATCGGCGGCACGCAAGGCCTCGGCAAAGGCGCGCGCCTCCGCCAGCGTCTTGTTCATCTTCCAGCTTGTGCCGATCCAATAGCGAGGCTTATCTGTCATGTCATATCCTGGTTCGAGGCGATGGTCAGGGCGATGCCATCCCGGCGGAATTGCTCGAGGATGACGGCATCAGGCGCGTGATCGGTAATCACGGCGCCGAAGTCGGTAAGGTCTGCCATCACATGCATGGCGGTGTGCCCTATGCGGTGATGGTTGACGAGCAGGCAGCTCTTTGCCGCGGACGCTATCATCGCACGCTTCGTGCGTACGACATTGTCATCCATATGATAGGCGAGCTTGCCGGAGACGGCCGGCGTCGACAGAAACGCGACGTCGGCCCTAAGCCGTGACAGCGCCTCTTCTGTCACCACGCCCAGAAAGGCGTTGAACTTGGCGGAATAGACACCGCCGAGCGCGATCAGAGTGATGCCGCTTTCGTTTCTCATGCGGTCGATGATCGCGGCATTGTTGGTAATCAGCGTCAGCGGCCGTTTCTGTAACAGCATCTCGCCGAGCACGGCCGCCATCGAGCCGTCGTTGATCATGATGGTCATGCCCGGCTCGACCAGTTCCAGCGCCGAGCGCGCCATGGCGACCTTTTCGTCATGGCCCTGGCGCTCGCGGAAACGGAAATCGCTTTCGAACTGCGTTCCCGCGTCGATCGTCGCACCGCCGCGAACCTTGCGCAACACACCGGCCTGCTCGAGATCATCGAGATCGCGATGGATCGTCATCTTGGAGACGACGAAACGATCGGCCAGATCGTCGAGATCGACGGTCTTGTGCTCGATGAGCAGATTGATGATCGATTGCTGGCGCTCTTCCCGTTTCACCTTTGCACCCCGGGCCAAAGACCTAAATGACGCTGATAGGAATATAACACCGATACATCACAATTCAACATTTTTACTGTTACATTGAGATGAATTCATGTTTTCACACTAGCGTCAGCGCTGGAGCAGCGCCCTTGCCGTTTTCTCGTCCGTGATCAGCCCGTAGAGACAGTGGCTCTTGAGGACTGCACGAATGGCTTCCACCTTCGGCAATCCGCCTGATAGCGCCACAAGCCGCTCGCCTTTTGCGCGCGGCAAGGAGGCCGACAGCGTTCGGGCCGTCAGCGTCGTCTCCAGAATATTGCCATCGACATCGAAGAAATGGCCGAGAATTTCGCCGACGCCACCGGCTGCGGTGATCTCCTTGATCTCCTTCGGCTCAACCATGCCCGACAAGACGAGCTGCGCATCGGTATCCACCGTACCGAGGCCGACGAGCTTGAGATCGGCACCGTTGGCGAGATCGAAGACCTCCTTGACGCCGCGCTGGGCCAATAGCACATCACGGTCTTCGCGCGTATTGGCGAAGAAAGGCACCGGCATCACATGCGACTGCATTCCGGTCTTCTCGGCAATGCGATGCATCACATCATAAGGATTGGCCGCATAGTTTCTCGTCAGACCGCCGAGCAGCGAGACGAAACGCAGATCCTTGGCGCCGACCCGGGCCATATGGTGAACCGCGGACGACAGCGTGCGCCCATGGCCAAGACCGATGACCTTGTTGTTGCCGCTTTCGATCTCCCGCCGCAAGAAGCCGGCCCCCGCCTGCCCGAGGGCGCGAAATTCAAAACCCTCTTCGCCGAGATCAGGCGCTACCTCGCAATATTGCAGGCCGAAGCGGGCCGAAAGTTCGGTTTCGAGTTCGACGCATTCGACGATGTCGCCGTCAATCGTCACCTTGACGACGCCTTCGGCGACGGCGCGCGCGATCAGCCGATGCGCCTTTACCGAGGGCACGCCGAGACGCTTTGCCACTTCGGACTGAGTCAATCCGCCGGCATAGTGCAACCAGGCCGCCCGCACGGCGAGCGAAGCATCCGCATCCGTCATCGATCATTCCCTTTCATTTCGCTGTGCATAGCTCCTCGCCAGCCTTCCATCCGGCCAAAACACCCCAATCCACCTCCTCCGTTTAGAAATGAGGCGCTCATGGAATCGAGACTCGGCCGCTCCAGCGGCTAGATATGCAAGTCGTTGACGCCCGTGTCGATATGAGGCGCCCAGAAGGCAATGCTTTCGGCAATCTGCGGGATGACCTGCCGATCGTTGGGCTCACGCTCCTTGAACGACAACTCCAGGCAGATCTCATTGTCCTTGGCGCCCCCTTCGGCGAAGGCCTTCAGCAGCGGTTCCGGCTGGATGCGACCCTTGGCGTTGAATTCCGCCGTGAAGGGACGGTGACCGCCTTTATCCATCAGGCTCTGCTTGATGTGCATGATCGGCGACACTTTCGGCACGGCGCGCGCCCAGGCATAGGGATCAAAATCGTCGGGATTGGACGAGGTGACGTCGCCATGATCGATATCGGCCATCATCCACATCGGAATGGCGAATGGCGCCCTGGTCAATCTGTCCTGCAGGGAAAGACAGGCTTCGATTGTCTCACCGAATTCGCGGCCGATGCTCATCGGCTCCCAGAAGACATAGGAAAGACCGGCACCGCGGGCATGCTCTGCCACCTCGCCCCAGCAATCGATCGCAATCCGGATCAGGTCTTCGCGCCGAACCGGATCGTCATAGTCCTTGTAGGTAAAGATCGCGAACTGGGTGCCGACGGAATGACCGCCGAGATCGGCGGTAATATCGGCAAAGGTCTTGAACCAGTCGACGTAATAGCGGCGGACATCCTTATCGGGATGACCGAAATGGTTGAGGCGGCCGTAAGGGCCGGTCATGCCCGACGTCACGCGGACGCCGGTCCTCTTCAGTGCTGCCTGCATGTCGCGCGTCAGGCGTCGAATGACCGGCGCCTGCCAGCTCGGATTGATGAATTCATGCGTGAGCTGCAGGTCGCGAATTCGCAGATCGCGCGCGACCGTTTCGATCAGATCGGAAGGCTCGGCAAATCGGTTCACCAGCGGGTTGGTGTTGAGTGAAAGCGTCAAGGGCATTTACGGTCTCCCGGCAAGTCTGTTGGTTCAGGCGGCAAGCGCCAGTTCAGCATCGAACCAGGCAGAGAAAGCCGCTTTCTCCTCAGCCGTCATGCGCAGACCCTCCTTGGTGCGGCGCATCAGCACGTCTTCGGCCGCCCGCGCCCATTCGAAGGCGACGAGATAGCGGACTTCGGCTTCATAGAGATTGCCGCCGAAATGCCGGCCAAGTTCCGCGAGAGACGCGGCATTCCCGACGATCTGCCTGGTGCGGGCGCCATAGAGATGGCCGTAATGATTGACGAGCGCACGCGGCATCCAGGGATAGGCCGCACGCAGCGTGTCGGAAAAGGCGACATAATCGGCGTTCGGGATTTCGCCGCCAGGCAGAACGGCCCCGCGCGTCCAGTCGCCTCCCATCTTCGGAAAGAATTTGGCGAGCCGCTGCATAGCGTGCTCCGAGAGCTTACGGAAGGTGGTGATCTTGCCGCCGAAGACGCTCAGGAGCGGCGCACCGCCAGTCTCGTCGAGATCGAAGACATAATCGCGCGTGACGGCCGAAGGGTTGCCCTTGCCGTCGTCGAACAGCGGCCGCACACCGGAGAAGCTTTCAAGCACGTCGGAGCGGCGCAGCTTCTCCTTGAAATAACGGTTCACGGCCGTGATCAGATAATCGATTTCCTTCTCGTCGGCCTTCACCTCTTCCGGCTTGCCCTCATAGGGAATGTCGGTCGTACCAATCAGCGCCTTGTCGCCCTCGTAAGGGTTGATGAAGATGACGCGCTTGTCATGGTTCTGGACGAGATAGGCCTGCTGACCGGCCCAGAACTTCGGGACGATGATGTGGCTGCCCTTGACGAGCCGGACGCTGCGCTGGCTGTTCGAACCGACGACGCGGCCGATAATGTCATTGACCCAGGGCCCCGCGGCATTGACCAGCACGCGGGCGCGCACGGTTCGCACGTCGCCGGAACGCTGGTCGCGCATCTGGACGATCCAATTACCCTGCTCGCGCCGCGCGCTGACGCAAGCCGTGCGCGTCAGGATCTGCGCGCCCTTGGCGGAGGCGTCAAGCGCATTGAGAACGACGAGCCTGGCGTCATCGACCCAGCAATCGGAATATTCGAACCCCCTGGAATACTGATCGAGGATCGGCGCCCCTTCCGGATCGCGATGCAAATCGAGCGAGCGGGTGCCCGGCAGCTTCTTGCGGCCGCCGAGATGATCGTAGAGGAAAAGACCGAGGCGCACGAGCCAGGCGGGGCGGTCGGTCGGGCTATGAGGCAGCACGAAACGCATCGGCCAGATGATGTGGCTTGCCGAGTTCAGGAGCACCTCGCGCTCGATCAGCGCTTCGCGCACGAGACGGAATTCGTAATATTCCAGATAGCGCAGGCCGCCATGCACCAGCTTGCCCGAGCGCGAAGAGGTTCCCTCCGCGAGGTCGCCCTTCTCGCACATGACAACCGAAAGGCCGCGGCCGGCTGCATCGCGGGCAATGCCGGCACCATTGATGCCTCCGCCGATCACGAAAAGATCAAAGATTTCCGGTTCCATCATGTCATGCTCCTTCGGATGCCTGGGGCATCATCAAATCAATCTTTACGGACGGCCGCCCGTCGGTCCGATATCCTAGTGCTGGGCCAGTTTGTCCCAGGCCGGCGCGATTGCCTGCCGCACATCCTTGTAGGCCTCGAACAAGCGGTCGTAGCGCTCAGCGTTTTTCGGATCGGGCGCCTCGGCCTCGCCAAGCAGCGGCGTCACCCAGTCGGCAATGCAACTGTCCATGTCCTGATAGGCACCGATTGCAACTGCGGCCATCATTGCGACACCGGCGGCGCCTGCCTCCTCGCGATCCGAAATCCGCACGGGCGCCTTGACGGCGGCGGAAAGCGAGCCCCGCAGCGCACTAGAACGGGCGGCACCTCCGGTGATGCGCAGTTCGGAAGGCATGTCGCCCATGGCCGCATAACAGTCGCGCGTCGCCATGCCGAGACCTTCGACCACAGCTCTTAGCATGTCGGCAAAACCATGCCGGGTTGAAAGGCCGGTAAAGCCGGCGCGCGCATGCGCATTGACGAAGGGCCCTCGCTCGCCCGCCTCGGAAATATAAGGGTGATAGAGAAGGTTCGTCGGCCGCGCTTCGGCAAACCAGGCGTCGATGCGGGGAATAAGGTCGGAGTAGGAAACCTTGCTTCCGCCCGCCGACATCAGATCTGCCGCGATTCGCAAGAGCCAGTCGATATTGATCGTCGCGCCCATATTGGTCTGGACCTGCGTGACAATCCCAGGGATGGGCAAGGCGATGACATATCCCGTCCCCTCATCGTTGAGCTGAACGTCAGGCACGGCTTTGGCGCGCATATGCACGCCCGTCGACCCGATCGTCGAGCAGGCGGCATTCTGGCCGCCGGTGCGCACGCCGGCGCCAAGCGCCGTCATCACCATATCGACATAACCCAGCGAGACCGGCGTTCCAGCAAGCAGGCCGGCGGCCTTCGCCGCCTCCGCCGTCAAGGGATGGCTCGTCTGCGTCCCGTCGATAATGTCAGGCAGAAGCGAGCGCCGGCGTTGAAGACCGAGCGCATCGATAACCACCTCGTCATACTGACGGTTGCGGAAATTGCCGAAGGTAAAGCTTGCCTCGGAGGGATCGGTCGCGCGCACGCCGGTAAGGTTGAGATAGAGCCAGTCCTTGCAGTGCAATGCCGTCTCGGCTCGATCGAGGAGTTCGGGCATGAAGCGATCCATATGGGCAAGCTGCGTGCCCTGCTGACAGGTATTCAAACCCGTTCCGGTCGCCTCGAAGCGGGCGCGATTGGCCGCCGTCGCGCCAAGGCGCGTGACCGTCGGCGCCGCGCGAGCGTCGAGCCAGAGCCAGGCATCGTCAACCGGGGTATTGCCGGAGCCGACAAGCCAGGTGCCGTCACCCTGGCCGGTAACCGCGATCGCGGCGGTTCGGGCAGCAAGGTTCTCGACCTTCTCGCCAAGCCCGCGCAATGCACTGACGCAGTCCGACCAGGTCTGGCCGAGCGACTGCGTGACCGAACCGTCCTCACCCATCTCATAGCGATTTCGCGCCGACGCCGAGGCGATCTGCCTTCCGGTCAGCTCAAAGGCAACAGCCTTTAAAACAGAGGTACCCGCATCGATCCCGATGATGATCCCGTCACTCTTAGGCATTGTACGCCAGCTCCACCATGCTGCACCCCGCGATAGGGGCATAGGCATACATCACAAACATTTTCATTCCTCCCCACGCAGCCAAGGGCATAATCTACGCGAAGTCGCATATATCGTCGCCACCGCACTCTACCCGACAAGGGAAGATCGCGAACGAAGCGTTAGCAGATACCAGACCCCAGCCGCATAACCGGACACGGCGCCGCCGGCGATCCATCAAACAGTTCGCCGATTTATAACATAAAGATACCGCCGTTACAGTAATATTTTTCTGGTGTTGTAATTTTTTTCATATAAAATGCACATGAAAGATCGCTCCGCCACTGCTGCAAACAGCTATGGCGATGCCTTGGAGGAAGGTCACCTAGTAATCGACGCATCCCCTCGATACCATGGCTGACGCCTTTAGCCGCACGAAAGCTCTGTCGATTTAATTATTTACTATCAGTATCTTATGCTATTTTTCTCGTATCAATCTGACCAAGACGATAGCTGGAATGCGCTTTCAACGAGACGTCGGGCAACTGCTGGCATCCTGGACAAGATGGCAGGAATGGCCGGAGCGCATTCAGGCAGATCAAATACGGGACATGCTAAAACGCAGTTGACAGGCTCCGGAATTCATAACATACAGAATGCAGTTATTAACATACTTCTATCACAAATATCGCATAGACGCGACGATTGTGAACCAGAAATGGGCGACTGGAGGAGACAGCCGCTCGGACGCTGAGGAGGCTCCTGATGTTGAATTTCCTTTCCGGTGGCGGCAAAGCCCGAAACCAAGCGGAGCGCTTGTTGGCCCGGACGCGGAAGCCAGGCTTCCGTTAAGCCGCACCATGGCACTTTTCTCCCTTTCTCCATCAGGCAATCCGGCTGACATGCCCAAGGTCGTTTGAACATGAATACGCAAGCTCAATATGCAACTGCCAAGCCGACAGGCTCCAAACTCAAGATCGTCGCCGGCATTGCCGCTGTGGTGATCGTGATCGGCGCCATCGCCGCCGATACCAAGGTGGTCAAGATCGGCTCTGCACACGATGTGCGCGAGCAGGGCTTCCAGCCGGAAGCCTATGGCGCTGCGGAATTCCCGAAGGTGCAGGCGGATGTCGAAAAGCGCGCCGTCGATGCAGTAACGCTCGCCAATGCCGTTCTCGCCGACAAGAAAGCAGCCGGCACGAAATATGGCGTCGCAACCAGCACCGGTCCGGTTCTCCCGGTTTCGCTGAATGGCACATTCGGCGATCGCAAGGCCAATCTCAACGAGTTCAAGGTCGACGGCATGCCCGACGGTGTCACCATCCGGGTACAAACGGGTCCTGCGATCAACGGCACCGATCTTCGCGACGCCACCGGCACTATCCAGTTCGGGCAGTTCACCAACCAGATCGAATATCAGGACGCCGGTTCCGCCATCAACAACGAGATGAAGAAGGCCACACTGGGCAGCCTCGATCCGGAGAAGCTGACCGGCAAGACCGCTACGGTCGTCGGCGTGTTCAAGCTCATCAATCCGAAGAACTGGCTCATCACTCCGGTAAAGGTCGATGTAAAATGAGCCAGGTCCAGCAGAATGGGGCGGCCATAGGCCAGGTCGTTCTCGCCGCCCGCAACGTCGCCAAGTCCTATGGCAGCGTTCACGCGCTGAAGGGTGTGAACTTCGATATCCGCCGTGGCGAAGTCACGACGCTCTTCGGCGAAAACGGCGCCGGCAAGTCGACCCTGATGAAGATCCTGTCCGGCGTCATCCAGCCGACATCGGGGGAGATCATCCTCGACGGCAATCCGATCAGCTTTGCGTCCTCCACCCATGCCCGCTCCTGCGGCATCTCCATCATCCACCAGGAATTGAGCCTGGCGCCGAACCTGAGCGTCCGCGACAACATCTTCATGGGTCGCGAGATCATGAAAGGCGGCGTGGTCGACTTTGCCGAAGAGGAGCGCCAGACCCGCGCGCTGATGGAAGAGTTGGAAGAGCATATCGATCCCCTCACCCCGGTCGAGGATCTCCGTCTCGGCCAGCAGCAGATTGTGGAAATCGCCCGTGCCCTCTCCGTCAATTCGCGCATCCTGATCATGGATGAGCCGACTTCGGCGCTGAGCGCCACCGAAGTCGAGGTTCTGTTCAAGGTTATCCGCGACCTGACCGCGCGCGGTGTGTCGATCGTCTACATCTCGCATCATCTGGAAGAGGCGCTGCAGATCACCAACCACGCCGTCGTGCTGCGCGACGGCAACATGACTGCCTATGCCGAGCGCAAGGATATCGACCTCGAATGGATCGTGCGCAACATGGTCGGCGACAATTTCGACCTCGGCAGTCCGCCGACTGGCCACAAAATGGGCGACGTCGCGCTGACGATCGACAGTCTCACGGTCCCCGGCCCTTCGGGCGCTGCCTATAATGCCGTCGACCGTATGTCGCTTGCGGTTCGCGCTGGCGAAATCGTCTGCATCTATGGCCTGATGGGCGCGGGGCGCACCGAGCTGCTCGAATGCGTGGCGGGACGCCTGAGATCGAGCGGCGGCCGTGTCCTTCTCGGAAATACCGATGTCGGCGGTCTCAGCATCGCCGGTCGCATTGCTCAAGGCCTGGTTCTTGTGCCGGAGGACCGGCAGCGCGACGGCCTGGTTCAGACGATGACTGTCGGCTCGAACCTCTCACTTGCCAGCATCGGCGCGTTTACCAAGGGTCTCTTCACTTCGGGCGGCCGCGAGCGGGCTCTGGTGAATGAGTCGATCCGCAAGGTTCATATCAAGACTGATGGCGGCGACGCGGCGATCGGTTCGCTGTCGGGCGGCAATCAACAGAAGGTCGTCATCGGCAAGATGCTGGCGACAGACCCGCGAGTGATCCTGCTTGACGAGCCGAGCCGCGGCATCGACATCGGCGCGAAGGCGGAAGTCTTCAAGCTGCTCGCCGAGCGCGCCAAGGAAGGTCTGGCGGTGATCTATTCGACATCGGAAGTCGCCGAATGCCTGAGCATCGCCCATCGCATCATCGTCATGCACCGCGGCAAGATCTCTGCCGAATTCGGTCCGGACGTCACCAAAGAAAAGATCATGGCCGCCTCGGGCGAAGCAGTGGTCGCGCACTAGCCGCATTCATGGAGCACTGATTATGTCAGTCACGAACATCACAGATAAAAAGCCAATCGCGAACGGACAGCGGCGGAACTTCAGTCTCGTGCGGCTGATCCTGGAAGGGCGCGCCTTCTTCGCGCTGATCGTCATCATCGCGGTCTTCTCCTTCCTGTCGCCCTACTACTTCTCGCTCAGCAACTTCCTGACCATGGCCTCGCATGTCGCGATCTTCGGCATTCTTGCCATAGGCATGCTGCTGGTCATCCTGAACGGCGGCATCGATCTGTCGGTCGGCTCGACGCTTGGCCTCGCCGGCTGTATCGCCGGCTTCCTGATGCAGGGCGTCACGCTTTCGAGCCTCGGCGTCATTCTCTACCTGCCGGTCTGGGCCGTCGTCGTGGTGACCTGCGTGCTTGGCGGCGTGGTCGGAGCGGTCAACGGCGTGCTAATTGCCTATCTGCGCGTGCCGGCCTTCGTCGCTTCGCTCGGCGTGCTCTATGTTGCCCGCGGCATCGCGTTGCTGATGACCAACGGCCTCACCTACAACAATCTCGGCGGCCATGCGGAACTCGGCAATACTGGCTTCAACTGGCTGGGCTTCAACCGCCTCGCCGGCGTTCCGATCGGTGTGATCGTGCTTGCCGTGCTTGCCATCATCTGCGGCCTCGTTCTCAGCCGCACGGCGTTCGGCCGCTGGCTTTATGCCTCCGGCGGCAACGAGCGCGCCGCTGATCTTTCCGGCGTCCCCGTCAAGCGCGTCAAGATCATCGTCTATGTCCTGTCGGGCGTCTGCGCCGCCATCGCCGGCCTGGTGCTGTCCTCGCAGCTGACATCGGCTGGCCCGAACGCCGGCACCAGCTACGAGCTGACGGCGATTGCCGCAGTCGTCATCGGCGGTGCGGCATTGACCGGCGGCCGCGGTACGGTGCGCGGCACCATGCTTGGCGCCTTCGTCATCGGCTTTCTGGCGGACGGCCTCGTCATCATCGGCGTGTCCTCCTACTGGCAGACGGTCTTTACCGGCGCCGTCATCGTGCTCGCCGTGCTGATGAACAGCATCCAGTACGGACGCCGGACCAAATCGAGCTGACACAGCAAACGAACTTGTCACCGGCCGACACATGGAGCTGGCCGATGAAAGAACCGCCGGTTCACCGGTATCACCAGAGCTCATCAAAGGGAGAGAGACTAATGTTTAAAAAAGGTTTGCGCATTGTCATGGCAGCGGTTGCTATCGCTCCGCTACTGACGGGAGCAGCATGGGCCGCCGGCCAAATGACGATCATCGTCAACGATCCGTCCAACCCCTACTGGCTGACCGAAGGCAATATCGCCAAGGCGACCGCCGAAAAGCTCGGCTATACCGCAACGGTCGGCGCGCACAAGGGCGATACCAATACCGAGAGCAACCTGATCGACACGGCCATCACCAACAAGTCGGTCGCCATCATCCTCGATCCGGCCAATGCTGACGGCTCCGTCGGCGCGGTCAAGAAGGCCGTTGCCGCAGGCATCCCGGTCTTCCTCGTCAACGCTGAAATCAACCAGGAAGGCCTTGCCAAGGCACAGCTCGTTTCCAACAACGCCCAGGGTGCCGCGATCGGCGCTCAGCAGTGGGTCGAAGCCGTTGGCGACAAGGGCAATTATGCCGAACTCTTCGGTTCGCCCTCGGACAACAACGCCGCAACCCGCTCGAACGGCTATGAAACCGTTCTCACCCAGTATCCCGACCTGAAGAAGGTTGCTCAGGAAGTTGCCAACTGGGACCGCACCCAGGGCCACAACAAGATGCAGTCCATCCTGCAGGCTCATCCGGATATTATCGGCGTGATCTCCGGCAATGACGAAATGGCGCTCGGCGCGATTGCCGCTCTCAAGGAAGCTGGCAAGCTCGCCAACGTCAAGGTCGGCGGCTTCGACGGTTCGCCGGATGCAGTTGCCGCCATCAAGGCCGGTGAACTTCAGTACACCGTCCTGCAGCCGGTCGCCGTTTTCTCTGCGGAAGCCGTCAAGCAGGCCGACAGCTTCATCAAGACCGGCAAGACGGGTGCTGCAAGCGAAAAGCAGCTTTTCGACTGCATCCTGATCACCAAGGACAATGTCAACAAGTACACGGCACCGTTCGTCCTCTCCGAGTAATGATATCGGGAGCGCCGCAAGCCGGCGCTCCCACCCCTTGACCGCAATGAACGGCGCTTCGGCTGAACATCAGGAAGTACTTTTAGAAACCCGGATAGCGAACTGTTCTTTATACTCTTTTCCATAGCGTAACATTCGCTGCAGCGAGTTCATCTCCGCAAGGCTCAGCGTCAGAGGCCAAAGTGACAGACAAAACAAGCCCCGTATCATTCCTGCAGGACGAGTTGCCGAGCGACAGCCGCCATTCCCGCCAGATCGCCAGGCGCCAGATGATCGCCGAAGCCGTGATGGCGGAGGGCTCCATGCGCATAGAGGATCTGACCGAGCGCTTCGGCATCAGTCTGATGACGGCACATCGCGATGTCGATGAACTGGTCAGCCGCGGCCTCTTCCGCAAAACGCGCGGCATCGTATCGGCCGCAGCAACCAGCCTGATTGAATCGAGCGACGTCTATCGCGCCAATCGACAGGCAGGCGAGAAGAAGATGATTGCGGCGGCGGCAATGCAGTTCATCGAACCGGGTCAGGCGATTTTCTTCGACGATTCCACCACCGTTTTGCAGATGGCCTCACAGCTTCCCACCAAGGTGCCGCTGACGGCGATCACCAATTCGCTGACGCTGATGAATGCGCTGAAGGACATGCATGACGTGACGCTGCTCGCGCTCGGTGGACAGTATTATAACTGGTGCAATGCCTTTATGGGCCGCATGACGATCAACGAAATCAACCGTTTGCGGGCCGATGTCGCTTTCATTTCGATGTCGGCCATCATCGATGATGTCGTTTTCCATCAGTCGCCGGAGATCGTCGACATCAAGCGGGCAATGTTCGATAGCGCCGCCAAGAGCATCCTGCTGATGGATCACACGAAGTTCGAACGGCGCGCGCTGCACAGTTTCGCACATCTCAGCGAATTCGATGTCGTCATCGTCGACGAGAAGACGCCAGCGGCGCATCTGGAGCGCATGCGGAGCAAGAATATCAATGTGGTCGTCGCCAAAGGCGACAGGGAACGAACCTGACGGCCGAGCCCATCGGTGGCCGCCGCACGTCGTTCACGATCAGGAGTCATGAGAATGCCGAGTCTGCTCGGGATAGACAGCGGTCTGACTGTTACCAAAGCCGTCATCTTCGATATCGATGGCACACCGCTTGCCGTTGCGCGCCGCCGCGTCACCCAATTCATGCCGAAGGCTCGTCACGTCGAGCGCGACATGGAAGAACTCTGGACGCAGACGGCGGACGCCATTGCCGAGGCGATCAGGCTGAGCAACCGACCCGCCAGCGACATTCAGGCGATTGCCGCCACCGCACATGGCGATGGGATCTATCTGCTTGACCACGCAAAGAAGCCGCTCGGCCGCGCCATTCTCTCGCTCGACAGCCGCGCCGGGTCGGTCGTCGAACGATGGCTGAAGAGCCCCGTAGCCGACGAGTCCTTGAAGCTGACCGGACAATTGCCGCATGTCTCGGCGCCTTCTGCGCTGCTTGCCTGGATCAAGGTCAACGAGCCCGGACGCTTTGCGCAGATCGGCCAGATCCTGAGTTGCAAGGACTGGCTGCGCTTCTGCCTGACCGGCGTCGCCGGCACCGACCGGACCGAGGCAAGCACCTCCTTCACCAATGTTTCGACGCAGGACTATTCTCCGGATGCACTGACGCTCTTCGGCGTGTCAGAGGTGGCCGACGCCTTGCCGCCAGCTTCGCGATCCGACGAGGTTGTCGGATATGTAACCGAAGCCGTCGCCAAGCGAACCGGCCTTGCGGAAGGGACGCCCGTCGTTGCCGGCCTGCACGACGTGACCGCCTCCGCTCTCGGCGCCGGCGGCTATGCCTCCCGCGTCGTCGCTGTCATCGCCGGCACCTATTCGATCAACGAAACGCTGTCGTCGGAACCGCGCGTCGACCGCCGCTGGTTCTGCCGCAACGCCATTGCGCCGGGCCAATGGAACAACATGTCGATCTCGCCGGCGTCCTCGGCAAATTACGAGTGGTTTCTCGACAAGCTCTGCGCCAGCGACATCGCAAGTGCCGAGGCTCAGGGCCAGTCCATCCATGCCCTGCTCGCCCCCGAGATCGAGGCGGCGTTTAATCGGCCATCGAGCGCGCTGTTCCACCCCTATCTGTTTGGCTCGCCCTATGGCGCCGATGCAAGCGCCAGCTTCTTCGGGCTTGGCGGCTGGCATGATCGCGGTGATATGCTGCGCGCGGTCCTCGAAGGCATCGCCTTCAATCACAAGATTCATATCGATGCCCTGAGCGACGGCTTTTCCTTCGATCGGGCTAGGTTGGCGGGCGGTGTGTCGCGCAATCCGATCGTCGTTCAGATGTTTGCCGATATTCTTGGCATGCCTGTTACCACGACCGAAACCGATGAAGCCGCCGCCTGGGGTGCCGCCCTTTGCGCCGGAGCCGGGATCGGTGCCTACACCAGCCCGGAAAGCGACCCTCGCGATGTCGGTAAGATCGCCAGGACCTACTATCCGGATTCCACCCGCAATGCTGATTACCGAATCCGCTACGACCTATTCAAGGATATCGCCGAGGCGATGACGCCACTTTGGCCGCGGATCGGAGATCTCGCAGCGCAACACTCCCAAGACTGACCGCCAATTGCGCCGCGCGAACCAGCTGTTTTCGCGGCAACCCAGCAGGACGATGATGTTATGACCGATATGGCCGCCGATCTGAAACAACGCTTCTCGCAACTCCAGGATGGCGATATCGACGTCGTCATTCTCGGAGCCGGCGTCAACGGCGCCGGAGTGTTTCGCGATCTGTCCGTGCAAGGCGTCAACTGCCTGATCGTCGACAAATCAGACTTCGGTTCGGGAACGAGTGCGGCGCCATCCAGGTTGATCCACGGCGGCCTGAAATATCTGGAAACTGGCGAATTCCGGCTGGTCGCCCAGTCGGCGCTCGAGCGAAACCTGCTGTTGAAGAACGCGCCGCACTGCGTCGAGGCACTGCCGACTTTCGTGCCGATCTTCTCCTGGATGCGTGGCATACCGGCCGCGCTTCGCACACTTATGGGATCGACGACAGCGCCGCGCAGCCGCGGCGCGGTGCTCATCAAGATCGGGCTTGCGCTTTACGACTTCTTCGGGTCGCGCAATCGCGTCATGCCGCGCCACAGATTTCTGCTGAAGGGCCGCGCGCTGAAGGAAATGCCGCATGTCACGCCCGAGATCGTTGCGGGCGGCATCTATTACGACGCCAAGATCAGCCGACCGGAACGATTGGTCTTTGAACTGGTCAATGACGGGCTTGAGGCCAATAAGGGCTCGCTTGCCGCCAATGCGACAAAACTCGTTTCCGCCGTCGATGGCACGCTGACTTTCCAGCGCTCCGATGGCTATGCTTTCTCCGTGAAGCCGAAGCTCGTCGTCAATGCCGCCGGCCCCTGGATCGATCACGTCAATACCGCTCTCGGCGCGCCGGCTCATCTGATCGGCGGCACCAAGGGATCGCATATCCTGCTCGATCACCCGGAACTCGTTCGCAGCCTCAACGGCCACATGATCTATTTCGAAGCCGACGACGGCCGCATCTGCCTCGTCTACGGCTATTTGGGCCAGGCGCTTGTGGGATCGACCGATATCCCGTGCGACGATCCTGACAATGTGCGCTGCGAGGAACCGGAGATCGAGTACTTCCTGGATAGCGTGCGTTCGCTTCTGCCGAGCCTGCGTTTCGACCGCAGCCAGGTGACATACAGCTATAGCGGCATCCGCCCCCTGCCCGCCTCCGACGCCTCATCGCCGGGTCTGATCAGCCGCGATCACTCCGCCCCTGTCTTCGAGCCACAGGCGGGCCGACCCTTCCCGATCATCTCGCTGGTCGGCGGCAAATGGACCACGTTCCGCGGCTTTGCCGAAGAGGTCGCCGATATGGTGCTTACGCGCCTTCAACGGACCCGCAAGACCTCTACCGAACGGCTTGCCATCGGCGGCGGCAGGGACTTTCCGATGACCTCCGATGAGCGTGCGAATTGGATCAAGTCGGTCGCGGCGAAGACCGGTGTCGAGGCAAGCAGAGCCGATGAGCTTTTGAGTCGATACGGCACGACGGCGACAGAGATCTTCGCACATCAATCAGACTACAGCGACAACCAGCGCATCAGCGGCGCGCAACGTCATAGCGTCCGCGAGATCGACTGGATCGCACGCCAGGAACTGGTCGTTCATCTCTCTGACATCGTCTTCCGCCGTTCGACCATGGCAATCGAGGGCCTTCTGACGATCCAGGGCTTGCGCGAAATCGGCGCCATCGCAGCTGCCGCGCGGAATTGGGATTCTCAGCGGCTGGCCGAAGAAATCGACGATGTTATCGCGTTGCTTTCTAAACTTCATGGTCAGACACTAACCGAGGAAAGCGTGCGTCTGGCGACAAGTCCGTCCCCGCGCTGATTACGCTTTGTTGGTTCACAACATAACCAACTCGTGTACGGATGCCCCCGTTCATGCAAGTTTTTCTTTGAGGGATCTGAACGTGTGATTGGATGCGCTCATGTATTAGGCCTTTAATGCAGTCCGGATATTACACCTGGCCGGTATGGAACTGAGGGAAGCTGGCGCAAATCATTTCTACGAGCTCGTGGCTCACTGAGCCGGTTGCATTTCCCGCCCCTCTTCCACCTCCGGCGAGACGAGAAGCTGACGGTGCACAAGTGCGGCGGCCGGAAACAAGCGATAGGCACACGAGCGTCGATGCTGATCCCGCTTGCCGCAATGATCGCCGGTGACTGGACTTCGTATCAGATCAACTCATCGTGGTCGCAGGTTCCGGGTGCTTACGGTCGTCGACGATTGCATCAGGGAGCGCTTGGGCCTCGTCGCCGATACGTCCCTTTCCGGCCTCCGGGTTGCCCGTGAGCTGGACCGGATCATCAAGGGACGAGGCAAGCCAAAGATGATCGTCAGCGACAATGGCAGCGAGTTCACCAGCAACGCGATCCTGCAATGGACGGATCGGACCAAGGTGGAATGGCACTACATCGCACCGGGCAAACCGATACAGAATGCCTTCATCGAAAGCTTCAATGGACGGCTGCGAGACGAGTTCTTGCACGAAACTCTCTTCTCGTCACTGACCCATGCTCCATGCTCGATCAGCGCTTTCAAACTGGCGCAGCGATTACAATCCTGTTTCATAACGCCCATCTTTCGTAAGCGCCGTCTTTGTCCCATTTTGTCCGCTGCTTTTTGAGCATGGTTTCTCATGCGAGAAGGCTTCCATGTTATCTGGAAGCTGAATGATGGATGATGGATTTGTTGGTCGCTATGAGGTTGTTGAGCCGCGCGGCGGTAACCGGCGGTGGCCTGATGACGTGAAGGCTCGCATTGTCGAGGAAAGCCTTGAGCCTGGTGCGCGCGTTGTGGATGTCGCGCGTCGTCACGGTGTCATAGCAAACCAACTTTCCGATTGGCGACGTCAGGTGCGCGACGGCATTCTG
>JUHI01000018.1 GCA_000799755.1 Martinezella tropici | reverse complement strand
TGCCCATATCCACTTCCGCACCTTCCTCAACGGCAACCGAACCGTCGTCTTCCCGGCAAGCCCCGGTTCATACGCCTCCGAGCGCATGGGGTGAGGCGCGAACGCGCGATTTCGGCCCGCTCCCTTTTCTTTTCGTTCCGGGGCGCGATTTGATATCACCGATGCGATATTGAATCGGTCAAGGATTAGGAAAAGACATGTCATTCTATCGTAAGGGAATGCTGCTGCTCGCGGCGTTCCTGCTCTCTGCGCCGGTGTCCCATGCCGAAACCGCCGAGCAGGACCCCTCCAGGATTGATCTCGCCAAGCTGATCGAATGCACGACCTACGACGTGCCGAGCTATAATAATTTCGCCCTATGGCTGACCGGGCCGGAAAGCGCTGCGGCCATGAAACAGTTCGGCATGAGCGAGCTTCCATCGGACAATCCCCTCCTGCGCGAATTCCAGCTTTCCGCGCCGGTGACCGTCTTCGGACGGCAGACGAGCCGGATCGTCTTTGCCTCCACCGGGCCGCTCGCCGTGCTCGACGAGGCAGATCCGCATCCCCTGGCGAAGCAGCTTGGCGTGCCGGCTTCCGTCGATCAGCCCAACAAGTTTCTCGGTGAAAAGGTCATCCTGTCGCGCAAGGACCAGCAGGAAAATTCCGATACCGTTCTGGAAACGCGCATCTCGCTCAACGTCTCCACCGTCGACTCGCTTCCGGGCAAGACGCTGGCCGGTTGCAGCTATTCCATCGAGGTTGAATAGGAGATAACGGCTGGCCGGCCGCATTCTGCGGCCTATCTTCCTCCTCTCCGCTCGACGACCCTATCTGTTTTGGGTAATTTTCTTTAAGATGGAATGGTTTAGTGTCGATGCGAATGAACCATCCGGGGGATGCCATGGCCGACGCCACGCTCGTAAACCGTATGCAACTGCCGAGACCCGACGTGACGCCGGAGGAAGCAGCCGAGATCCTGCAGACGCATTACGGCCTGAGCGGGGCGCTGACCGAGCTCGGCAGCCAGCAGGATCGCAACTATCGTATCGATGCCGGCGACAATGCCTATGTGCTGAAGATCTGCCACGCCGAATACGAGCTGGTCGAGCTTGAGGCGCAGAATGCCGCGATCCGTCATCTGCATGGCAAACCGGATGCGCCGCGTGTGCCCGATGTCGTGCCTTCCCTGAACGGCCGCGACATTCTCGCCATCACCGTGCGCGAACAGGATTATCTCGTTCGGCTGCTTGGCTTTCTCCCGGGCAGGACGCTGACGCAGCGCAAGCATCTGTCGCCGGCGGCCGTCGCCGGGCTCGGCGCTCTCTCGGCAAGGCTTGCTCGCGATCTCGCCGATTTCGATCACCCCGGCCTGCATCGGAGCCTGCAATGGGACCTGCGGCGGGCAGGCCCCGTCGCCGTGCAGCTCTTGTCGGCGATCACGGACCATGAGGCGCGCGACCGCATCGCCAAGGCGATGGTGGCTGCCGTCAAGCGCATCCAGCCGCTTGCGGGCGAATTGCGCGTGCAGCCGGTGCATCACGACGTCACCGACGACAATGTCGTCAGCCATCCCGATTCGCACGGACAACTCGTGCCCGATGGCGTCATCGATTTCGGCGACATTATCCAGGGCTGGCTGGTGGGCGATCTCGCCGTCACCTGTGCCTCGATACTGCATCACGCCGACGGCAATCCCTTCCATATTCTTCCGGCGATCAAGGCCTATCATGCGATCTACCCGCTCGAGGAAGTGGAGGCCAAGGCGCTCTGGCCGCTGATCGTCGCACGCGCCGTCATTCTTGCCGCGAGCACCGAGCAGCAGCTCGCCATCGATCCCGACAATGACTATGTGCGCGGCAACCTCGATTTCGAGCGAGAAATCTTCGATGTCGCAACAGAGGCGCAGCCGGACGTCATGGAAGCGGCGATCCTCAAGGCGATCGGCTTCGATGTCGCGCCGATCGCGACGGATGGCTGGTCGCCACTCCTACCGGATATCGACCCCTCGCAGATCGCCGCGATCGATCTCTCCGTCAGCGGGCCCGACTTCAGCGACGGCAACTGGCAGAAACCCGATATGGATTGGCGGCTGCTCGCCCAGACGGCGATAGCCTCGGGGGCGGCGGCGACCCGCTACGGCGAATTCAGGCTCTCCCTCGCCGCTCCGCTCAACACGGCGCCGCCGCAGAATTTCGCCCTGCATTGCGATGTCTGCCTGCCAGCGGGCGCCACGGTTGCGGCTCCCTTTGCCGGCCTGCTGCAGCGGCAGGGACAGCATTTCGTGCTGGTCGGCGAAGAAATCAGCCTGCATCTCGATGGCATCGAGAGCAATGTCGAGGACGGAGCGGCCATCGAGCAGGGCGCGACCTTGGGGACGGTCGGTAGCGAAGGCTCGGCGATCGGAGGATTGCGCGTGCAGCTTTGCCGCGTGCCCAACCTCGTGCCGCCGCTCTTTGCGACGGCAGATCAGGCGGACGGTTGGTCGGCCGTCTCTCCCTCGCCTGTCGCGCTGCTGAACCCGGCATGTGAAGCGCCGCGACCGGATACGACGGCCTTGCTATCGCTGCGCAATGCCCGCTTCGCCAAGCCGCAGAAGCACTATTACGAGATGCCGCCGCAGATCGAGCGCGGCTGGCGCGAATTCCTGTTCGACATGCAGGGCCGCTGCTTTCTCGACATGGTCAACAATGTCACGACGCTCGGCCATGCCCATCCGCGCCTGACGGCGGCGATCGCCCAGCAATGGTCGCGGCTCAATACCAATTCCCGCTTCCATTACGCCGCCGTCGCCGAGTTTTCCGAGCGGTTGGCGATGCTCGCGCCTGACGGATTAGACAGCGTCTTCCTCGTCAATAGCGGCTCGGAAGCCAACGATCTCGCCATCCGCCTTGCCTGGGCCCATAGCGGCAAGAGGAACATCCTCTGCCTACTGGAGGCCTATCACGGCTGGACGGTTGCGAGCGATGCCGTCTCCACCTCGATTGCCGACAATCCGCAGGCGCTGACGACGCGTCCGGACTGGGTGCATCCCGTCCTCTCCCCTAATACCTATCGCGGCCCGTTCCGCGGGCCTGATTCAGGGCATGACTATCTCAACGACGTCACCGCCAAATTGCAGGCGATCGACGAAAAGGGTGACGGGCTTGCCGGCTTCATCGCCGAGCCGGTCTATGGCAATGCCGGCGGCATTGCCCTGCCGCACGGCTATCTCGCCGGCGTCTACGATGCGGTGCGCCAGCGCGGCGGCCTTTGCATCGCCGACGAAGTTCAGGTCGGCTATGGCCGTCTCGGCGAGCACTTCTGGGGCTTCGAAACCCAAGGCGTCGTGCCCGACATCATCACCATCGCCAAGGGCATGGGCAACGGCCACCCGCTCGGCGCCGTCATTACCCGCCGCGAGATCGCCGAATCATTGGAGAGGGAAGGCTATTTCTTCTCCTCCGCCGGCGGCAGCCCGGTCAGCTGCGTCGTCGGGCTGACTGTTCTCGATGTTCTCAAGGACGAGAACTTGCAGGACAACGCCCGCGTGGTCGGCGACCGGCTGAAAGCCGGGTTGATCGCGCTGATGGATCACTTCCCGTTGATCGGCGCCGTGCATGGCACGGGGCTTTATCTCGGCGTGGAATTTGTCCGCGACCGCGAGACGCTGGCACCGGCCACCGAAGAGACGGCTGCGATCTGCGAGCGCCTGCTCGATCTCGGGGTCATCATGCAGCCGACCGGCGATCACTTGAACGTGTTGAAGATCAAGCCGCCGCTCTGCCTTGCGCCAGAAAGTGCCGATTTCTTCGTGAAGGCGCTGGAAAAGGTGCTTGCAGACGGATTTTGATGTCGTTCTTAGCGCCGTTAACCATTGAGGTGTTTTAGCGGCGAGTGAATTTTAATGCCGCGGGGGCATTGTCGAATCTCCTGCCAATTCCTATCTGTTGGTCGATGATCGGCGAGCCGTTCCGACAAGGGACATCGCGCGGAAGAGCACCAAGTCCTTCTTCGCTGTTAGCCAGATACGGAATTTTATTTTACCGATCGTCGACATTTTGACATCTTTGGGAATATGTTTCTGGAGATGAAATTGTTATTGTCTACTAATATAATAGACAATAACGCATCGTTCGCGGCGCTCCTTTTCGGAGCCCGCACAAGTACAACACCAACCAGGGACGTGACATGCTGAATTTTAAAGCCATTGCTTCGATCCTTGGGTGGTCCGTGCTTGGCCATGACCGTTCGGGCGCGCTCTCCCGCCCGTGCTGTCGAATGTGACGTTCGTCCTCCCTACCGGAATCAAACAGTCAATTCGCCATGTCTGCGCCGTGCGTGCGCAGAGGGAGTCTATTTATGAAGAAGCAAGTAATAGAGTACGCCGGCGTTCCCGTCGGCATCGTCGTTCCTGACCAGGATCGGCTCAAGTTCATCGCTGTAAAATATCATGTCCATGACCTGGACGAGCAGCATTTCAGAAACGCGGACGAAGTGAGACTTGCGATCCGCGATCTTCTTTCCCGCCAGCAGGCCAAGCCGATCCATGTTTGATGGATCGGCTCGCCTAAGCTCTTACCCAATCCCATCACCCGCCCTCACCTTTTGAAACGCTTAAGGTGGGGGCTTTTTCATGCGCGAGCCCACCACGCCTCCGTCGGATTTCCGGCATGAAGCTGCTTCGCAGGCGGAACCTCATACCATCGGGCCCGGCCTTAACGGCGCATCCCTCCAGCGATCCCATCTTGTGTTTTGATTCCCTTTGCGGTCCTATCGCCATGACGGCCTCGCGCTCGTAACGGCGAAGGATTTTTCATTGGCTGACCTCCTTAATCTCCTGACCGATGTCGAAGGCGTCGCCGTTGGTCACTCCACAGACCTTGCGCTCGGCTCCGGCGTCACCGCCATTGTCTTCGATGCGCCGGCGGTTGCCTCCTGCAGCATTCTCGGCGGCGCGCCGGGCGGGCGGGATACCGCATTGCTGGACCCGGCGATGACGGTCGGCGCAGTGGATGCTCTCGTGCTTTCAGGCGGCTCGGCCTATGGGCTCGATGCCGCAGGCGGCGTGCAGGCCGGCTTGCGGGAAATCGGCCGCGGCCTCAAGGTCGGTGATGCGCTGGTACCGATCGTGCCGCAGGCGATCCTGTTCGATCTCATCAACGGCGGCAACAAGGATTGGGGGCTGCACTCGCCTTATCGCGACATGGGCCATGCCGCCTTCAAGGCGGCCACCAAGGGGCCGTTCGCGCTCGGCACGGTCGGCGCCGGCACCGGCGCGACGACTGCGACGGTCAAGGGCGGGCTCGGCTCGGCAAGCGCCTTCAGCAGCAGAGGATACAGCATCGCCGCCATCGTCGCGGTCAATGCGCTCGGCGCGGCCACCATTGGCGATGGCCCGCATTTCTGGGCGGCGCCTTTCGAGGAGAATGGCGAATTCGGCGGACTTGGTATGCCGCACACGATCGATTCGCGCCTGCGTCTGAAGGGCACCAACATCACCGCCACGACAATCGGCGCCGTCGTCACCGATGCGCAATTGACCAAGGCGGAGGCACATCGCCTGTCCATCTGCGCGCACGACGGCTTTGCCCGCGCGCTTTTGCCGACGCATCTGCCGCTTGACGGCGATACCGTGTTTGCCGCCTCCACCGGCAAACACATCCGCGACGACATCCCGAGCTTCATGGAACTCTGCCACCTCGCCGCGATCGTCATGGCACGCGCCATCGCGCGCGGCGTCTACGAGGCCACGGCATTGCCCGTTAAGGGCGGGCAGACCGCATGGCGGGATCGCTTCGCCAAGCCCGCCGCCTAAGCCGGAGATCCTGCCCATGCAGATCCGCGCGCTGATCTATTTCGACGAGCTGGTGCGCACCAGTTCCATGCGGCAGGCGGCGGAAAACCTGAACGTGGCGCCGACGGCGATCAGCCGCCAGATCGAAAACCTCGAATATCACTTCGGCACGCAGCTGGTCGAACGCAGCGCTCGAGGCATAAGATTGACCGCCGCCGGCGAATTGTTGGCGGCACGCGCCGGCCGGACGCTGCGCGAACTCGAGCACGTTCATCAACTGATCGAAGACCTGAAGGGTCTGCAGCGCGGCACCGTCAGCATTTATGCCAATGGCGCGTCGGTCGCCAATATCCTTGCTCCGGCGCTTGCCGAATTCAGCCTGCGCTATCCGCGGCTACGCTTCGAAGTGACCATCACCAGCGCCCGCGGCGCCATCGAAGCCGTCAACAATGCCGAAGCCGATATTGCGGTGACGCTGTTTGCCCCGCCGCTTTCGGGCACCAAGGTAAGGCTGCGGTCCGAGCTGACCTATGACGTGATCGCAGCAACCTCTCATCCGCTGGCCGCCGCCGGGGAGATCACGCTTGCGGAGATCGCGGCACGCGCACTTGCCGTCCCCGATCGCTCCTTCGGTGCAAGGCAGGCTTTCGACGCGCTGTTCGAGCGCGAGGGGCTTACCCTTGACCCTGTGTTCGAAACGAGCTCGCTGGAAATGCAGAAGGAACTGGTCTTGCGCGGCGCGGCGATCACCATGCTGCCGGCACTGACCGTTCAAAGAGAGATCGCGGCGGGCCAGCTCGTGGCGCGGCCGGTCGCCGGCGGCAAGGGGGTGCGCACGCCGGTCGATCTTTGCGTTGCGCCGGATCGCCAACTTTCATTTGCTGCCGGCAAGCTGCTCGACTTCATCGAACGCTTCATGCGACAGCAACTTTCCGCCAAGGGGAGGCAGGATTGAAACAGGTGCGTAAATCACGAAAATCAGTGTAGCTATTTCGGCTACACCGAGCACACATTTTCGGAATTGTGTGTGCGCATGTCAGATGACACTATCGTTGAAAAGACCGCAGGCCGGAGGGAAGCCGGACCAGCGGGCAAAAGCAAGGGAACTGAGATGACCAAGTTTTCACGCCGGAGCCTCGGCGACGTCGCGCGCCGGCTTGCCTATGGCGCCGCACTTTCCGCCGGTCTGCTGATGATGGGCCTGACGCCTGCCGAAGCCGCGAAAACGACGCTCAATCTCGGCATGAGCGTCGAGCCAACTGGCCTCGACCCGACGATCGCCGCCCCTGTCGCGATCGGCCAGGTCACCTGGCAGAACATCTTCGAAGGGTTGGTTGCCATCAATGAAAACGGCAAGATCGTGCCGCAGCTTGCCAAGAGCTGGGAAATTTCGCCCGATGGGCTGACCTATACCTTCAAGCTGCAGACCGGCGTGAAATTCCATGACGGCCAGGCCTTCGATTCCGTCGCCGCCAAGTTCACGCTCGATCGCGCCCGCGGCGCCCAATCCGTCAATCCGCAGAAGCGCTTCTTTGCGACGATCGCCTCGATCGATACGCCTGATGCGGAAACGCTTGTCCTGCATCTTTCCTCGCCGACCGGCAGCCTTCTCTACTGGCTCGGCTGGCCCTCCTCCGTCATGGTCGGACCGAAATCCTCCGCCGACGACAAGACGACGCCCGTCGGCACCGGCCCGTTCAAGTTCTCCGCCTGGGCCAAGGGCGACCATGTCGATCTCGTCAAGAACCCGGACTACTGGAACAAATCGGTCGATGTGAAGCTCGAGAAGGTGACCTTCCGCTTCATTTCCGATCCGCAGGCGGAAGCGGCGGCGCTCAAGGCCGGCGATGTCGATGCCTTTCCGGAATTTGCAGCGCCTGAACTCATGAATTCCTTCGCAGGCGATGCCCGACTGACGACCAAGATCGGCAATACCGAGCTGAAGGTCGTGGCCGGCATGAACAACACGCGCAAGCCCTTCGACGACAAGCGCGTGCGTCAGGCACTGATGATGGCGCTCGACCGCAAGACGATCATCGAGGGCGCCTGGTCGGGCCTCGGGACCGCCATCGGCAGCCACTACACGCCGAACGACCCCGGCTACAAGGACCTCACCGGCACACTGCCCTACGACGCAGCCAAGGCCAAGGCGCTGCTTGCCGAAGCCGGCTATCCAAATGGTTTCACCTTCACCATCAAGACGCCGCAGATGGCTTATGCGCCACGCAGCGCGCAGGTGATGCAGGCGATGTTCGCCGATATCGGCGTGACGATGAATATCGAGCCGACGGAATTTCCGGCGAAATGGGTGCAGGACGTCTTCAGCGGCCGCGACTACGACATGACCATCGTCGCCCATGCCGAGCCGATGGACATCGACATCTATTCGCGCGACCCCTACTACTTCAACTACAAGAACCCCGCCTTCAACGAGCTGATGAAGAAGATCCAGCTCACGACCGATCCCGCCGAGCAGAACAAGCTCTATGGCGAGGCGCAGAGCATTCTCGCCGAGGATGTGCCGGCGCTCTTCCTCTTCGTCATGCCGAAGCTCGGCGTCTGGGACAAGAAGCTTAGGGGTCTGTGGGAGAACGAGCCTATTCCCTCCAACGTGCTGACCAACGTTTCCTGGGAAGACTGAGCGCTTCTGCGCGGGCGATTCATGTCGGCCGCCGTCAAATTTATCGATGCCGGCGTGATCGGCCATGGACTTGCTATGATCGTATTGCTCACCCGCCGGATTTTCGGACTTGTGCTGACGCTGATCGCCGTCTCGCTGCTGGTCTTTGCCGTCATGGCGCTGCTGCCGGGCGACCCGGCAGCGATCACGCTCGGCACCTCGGTGACACCGGAAACGCTGGCGGCGCTTCGGCATGAGATGGGCCTCGACCAGCCGCTGATCATCCGCTACGGGCAATGGCTTGCCGGCGCGCTGACGGGCGATCTCGGCACGTCCTATACCTACGGCGTGCCGGTCGCCGGCCTCATTGCGGAGCGGCTCACCGTCACCCTGCCGCTTGCGGTGCTTGCCATTCTGCTGTCCGTCATCATTGCCGTGCCGCTCGGGGTCGCCGCAGCGGCCAGGCGTGGCGGTTTCTTCGATATCCTCGCCGCTCTGTTTTCGCAGATGGGCATTGCCGTGCCGGGCTTCTGGGTCGGTCTTCTGCTGGTGTTGCTGTTTGCCACCTCGCTCGGCTGGATGCCGGCCGGCGGTTTTCCCGGCTGGAGCAACGGCGTGTGGCCATCGTTGAAAGCACTCGTGCTGCCCGCCGTGGCCCTTGCGCTGCCGCAGGCGGCGGTACTGACCCGGGTGACGCGCTCGGCGGTGCTCGATACGCTACATGAGGATTTTGCCCGCACGGCGACCGCCAAGGGCTTATCCCGCAGCCGCGTGCTCTGGGGGCATGTGGTGCCGAATGCTTTGGTGCCGGTGCTGACCATCCTCGGGTTGCAATTCACCTTTCTGGTCGCCGGCGCAGTGCTGATCGAAAACGTCTTCACCCTACCCGGCCTCGGCCGCCTCGCCTATCAGGCACTCAGCCAGCGCGACATCATCGTGCTGCAGGATGTCGTGCTGTTCTTTGCCGGCCTCGTCATCGTCGTGAACTTCCTCGTGGATCTCTCCTATCTCGCCATCGATCCGCGGCTGCGGGCGGGAGGCGCGCAATGACTGCAGCCGAAGCAACAGCTGCCGCCCAGCCTTCCCGCCGCCGCTTCCGTGCATTGCGGCGGGCCAATCTGATTGTCGGCGCCGTCATCATCCTCGCGCTTGTCGGCGTCGCCATCCTCTCGCTGTTCTGGACGCCGGTACCGCCGGCGAAGATGCAGATCACCCACAAGCTGCAGCCGCCCTTCGGCTTCGGTCTTCTCGGCACCGATCAACTCGGCCACGACGTCCTGTCGATGCTGATGGCGGGCTGCTGGAACTCGCTGTCGATCTCCGTTTCGGCCGTCGCGATCGGCGGGACGCTGGGCACGATCATCGGAGTCACCGCCGCTGCGCAACGCGGTCTGTTCGAGGCACTGGTCATGCGCGCTTGCGACGTGATCTTTGCGCTGCCGCCGATCCTCTCGGCCATGATCCTCGGCGCGTTCCTCGGGACAGGGCGCATGACGGCCATCATCGCCATCGCAGTCTTCATGGTGCCGGTGTTTGCCCGTGTCGCGCTCGGCTCGGCGCTGCAGGCCTGGAGCCGGGACTATGTGCTGGCGGCGCGGGCCATCGGCAACACGCAGTTGTCCATCACGCTTCGCCATGTCCTGCCGAACATCATGGGCAGCATCATCGTGCAGGCGACGATCCAGCTCGGCCTTGCGATCCTGACCGAGGCCGGCCTTGCCTTCCTGGGCCTGAGCGTGCCGCCGCCGGCGCCCACCTGGGGACGGATGCTGGCTGACGCACAAACCTATTTCCACGTCGCGCCGTGGCTCGCTCTTTTGCCGGGGCTTGCCATCGCGCTCTCCGTGCTCGGCTTCAACCTGCTCGGCGACGGGCTGCGCGATCTCCTCGACCCCCGCGAGGCGACGCGCTGATTGAGACATGAAGAGAATAGGCCATGACTGAACCGACCGATCTTTCCATCCAAGACCTCAGACGCAAATTTGCCGACAAGAGCCTGTCTCCCAGCGAATACTGGCTGGCGCTTGAAGAGCATATCGAGGCATGGGAGCCGACGATCGCTGCTCTCTATGCCTATGATCCCGAGGATGCCCGCAGGCAGGCGGCGGCCTCCACGGAGCGCTGGGCGAAGGGGGCGCCGCTTGGGGCCTTGGACGGTATTCCCGTGACGCTGAAGGAATTGATTGCCACCAAGGGCCAGCCGGTGCCGCTCGGCACGGCGGCCGTCGAACTCGTTCCCGCCGCCGAGGACGCGCCGATCGCCGCCCGCATGCGCGAGGACGGCGCGGTAATCTTCGCAAAAACCACCTGCCCGGATTACGGCATGCTGTCATCAGGCCTTTCCAGCTTTCACAAGCTCAGCCGCAATCCGTGGGACCCGAGCCAGAATCCGGGCGGTTCCAGCGCCGGCGCATCAGCGGCGGCGGCTGCCGGCTATGGACCGCTGCATATCGGCACCGATATCGGTGGCTCGGTGCGCCTGCCGGCGGGCTGGACCGGCATTTTCGGCTTCAAGCCGAGCCATGGGCGCATCCCGGTCGATCCCTATTATGTCGGTCGATGCGCCGGGCCAATGACACGCACCGTCGAGGATGCCGCCTTCTCCATGGCGACACTCTCGCGGCCCGACTGGCGCGACGGCACCAGCCTGCCGCCGAACGAGATCGACTGGATGGATCTCGATATCGACGTCAGCGGCATGAGGATCGGCCTGATGCTGGATGCCGGCTGTGGTTTGCCCGTCGATGACGAGGTGCGCGATGCGGTCATTGCCGCCGCCAAACGCTTCGACGAAGCGGGCGCGACCATCATCGACGTCGCGCCGGTGCTGACGCGACAGATGCTTGACGGGCTCGATGTCTTTTGGCGCGCTCGCTTCTGGGGCGACATCATGGGATTGAGCGAGGAACGCCGCAGCGCAATCCTGCCCTATATCCATAGCTGGGCGAAGGGTGGTGCTGAGATCAGCGGCGTCGATGCCGTACGCGGCTTCAACCAGACCATCGAGATGCGCAAGAGCTGCGGCAAACTGTTCACACAGGTGGACGCCGTGCTTTCGCCGACGAACCCGATCGTCTCCTATCCCGCCGAATGGGCCTCGCCCACCAATGATCCCGCCCGGCCCTTCGAACATGTCGGTTTCACCGTTCCGTGGAACATGTCGGAGCAACCGGCCTCGTCGATCAATTGCGGCTTTTCCCGCTCCGGCATGCCGATCGGCCTGCAGATCGTCGGCCCGCGCTTCGACGACATGCTGGTGCTGCGCCTTTCCAAGGCTTATGAAAATTGGAGCGGCGGCGTGACAAACTGGCCGAAGCGGCCGGGGTGAACCCGCAGCCGGCTAATCCCGCGTCAATGGCAAGGAAAGGCCGACCTTCACCCGGTCCATAGTGACGAGCGACTTGAATTTCGTGACATTCGGATTGTCGTAGAAGAGACGACGCGCCACCTCTTCATAGGCGGACATGCTGGCAACGACGATAATGAGAACGAAATCCGCCTCGCCCGTGACGCCGTAGCATTGCTGCACCTCTGGCGCTTCCTGGAAGCTGCGCTTGATCGCATTAATCAGGTCATAGCGTTCGTTCGCGATATGAACCTCGACGACGATGGTGATCGGCAAGCCCACAGCTGCCGGGTCGACCACCGCGATATTGGCCTGAATGACGCCGGTCGCCTGCATCCGCTTGATGCGCCGCTGTACGGCCGGCGCCGACAGGTTGATCCTTTCGCCGATCTCGCGCTGCGGAACCGTGCTGTCAGCCTGGAGAATCTCGAGAATTGCAAGGTCGAACTCATCGAGATCAGCGGATTTGCGCATTTCAATATATCCTTACCGCAAAGAGGAAACAAAATTGCATGAAAACCGTCAAAATGGAGCCAAATACTCATTCCGCATGTATTAGGTTTGCGCCACAAATCAACTGACTTGCAGAGGCAGAAGAATGTCACAGCCCGACACCGAATACGATATGCGCAGCCCGAGCCTCAATGAAGGCGCCGATACGAAGGGCTTCGTGCTGGGTGTTGTGGCGATGCTGCTCGCGGCGCTGGCGATGAGCATTTCGCCGAGCCTCGTGCGCCTTGCCGATGTCGGACCTTTCGCCAGCGCCTTCTGGCGCGTCTTTCTGGCGCTGCCGATCCTCTGGGTATGGATGCGCTATGCGGAAGCTGCCGAACCAAATGCGGCGCGTGCCAGCTTCACCCTGCCGACCATTCTTGCCGGCATCGCTTTTACGGGCGACCTGTTCTTCTGGCATCTCTCCATCATGCGGACGACGATTGCCAACGCCACCTTCTTTGCGACGATGGCGCCGCTCTGGGTCGTCATCTTCGGCTGGCTTCTTTTGAGGCAGCGCGTCAGTCGCGCCACGCTTCTCGGCCTCCTCGTCTGCCTTGCGGGCGGCACGGCGCTCGTCGTGCAGAGCCTGGCATTCAATCCGGATCGTGCCGTCGGCGATGCACTTGCCATCATCACCGGCGCCTTCTTCGGCCTTTATTTCCTGGCGGTTGGCGCTGCCCGTCCAAAGACGAATGCCGCCCGCGTCACCTTCGAACTCAGCATCATAACGTCGGCTCTGCTGTTCCTCGTCGCCTTCTTCTTCGAGCCGAGGATATTGCCGCAGTCGATCTCGGGATGGTGCGTCCTTCTGGCGCTCGGCCTCATCAGCCATGCCGGCGGACAGGGGCTGCTCTCGGTGGCGCTCGGAAGACTGCCGACCGTCTTTTCCTCGCTCGTCATCTTCCTGGAATCGATCGCAGCGGCGCTTTTCGCCTGGTTCCTGTTCGGCGAGAACGTCACCCTGCTGCAGGCGCTTGGCGGCATCGTGATCGTCGCCGGCATCTGGATCGCGCGTCCTCGCACACCGTAAACCCACCGCTGTCACAAATGATGGCAAGCGCCGTGGCTACAAGGTTGCGGCGCCCTTGTGCAAGACATCGGCATCCAGATCGTGCAGCGCCTTTTCAATCACGCGCAAATCGTCCTGAAGCCCATCGTCCGCACTCATCGCGCTTTCACTGCCAGCGCGCTGGATGGCGCGAGCCTCGCTACGCAGCTCGCGCAGCCGGTCGATCTTGCCGCTTCTGCGCATATGGTTGTCGAGCAAGATATCCCGGACCGTCTTTTCCATGGCCGTGACGAGCATCGTCGTCTCCTTCCGAAAACATATCTCGGTCAAGGAGATAACGAACGAGCGGAAAGTCGGTTCCGATCGGCGATCAGTCGATGAGGCGGCGATAGCCGGTCGGACGTTCGTAAAGCCAGCCAATGCGCTCGACGGCGGCAGCGAAATTCTCACGGGCGACGGTCATGGTATGGCCGTTGGCATGGACGATAGTTTCCGGGTCTTCCATGATCGCGACATGCCCCTTCCAGAAGACGAAGTCGCCGCGCTTCAACTCCTCGCGATCGATCGGCTGGCCAAGGCCGACGGCCTGCATGTCGGTATCGCGCGGTGCAGAACGGCCTGTCATCGACAGCGCCAGCTGCACGAGGCCCGAGCAATCGATGCCGAGACCCGAGCGGCCGCCCCAGAGATAGGGCGTCTCCAGGAAGCGCAGGGCGACGTCGACAAAATCGCCGCCCCTGTTATCGCCGATCGGCTGTACATGCTTGGCGAAGATGGCGGTGCCATCCTCCAGGACGACGTAGTGATTGCCGCGCGCCTCCGCCGTGCCAACAACATGCACGAGGCTGCCCATGGACAGGATCGCCGCGTGCGGCTTGCGCAGCTCCGGCTCGGGATAGACGAAGGTGCGCTGGGGAATGACGACATGGGTCGGGGCTGCAGCGCCCTGCCTGACCGCAGTTTCGGGAAGATAGCCGACATAACCGTCCGCCAGCGCCTTGACCCAGCACCAACCGTCGCGGCGCTCGAAAATTGTCACCTCTTCGCCCATCAGGAGCTCGGTATCGATGCCCGCGGCAAGATCCGGCTTCGGCCGAAGGGCGATGACCGGGACGGCGACGCGAGCGCTGCTGCCTTCGACAAAGCGCTCGGCCTCGACCCTGCCCTTGAGAGAGGCTTCGGCGAGATCTGGCCTGAAAGCATTGAGACGGCGGTCGAGCGTCATGGCGGAATTCCCAGATTATAGTTTGCGGCCATGCTCGATGACGAGATCGCCGAGTTTTTCCAGATAGAGCGCGCCGGTGACCGTGCGCTTGATGATGACATTGCGGCGGTCGCGGTCGTCGCGTACGCGGTCGACCAATCCCATCTCGCCCATGGTGTCAAGCGCCCGGGTGATGACCGGCTTGGTGACGCCGAGCGTAGCGGCAAGCCCGCGCACCGTATGCGGCGGCGGCACGAGATAGATCTGCAGAAGGATCGCCGTCTGCCGCAGCGTCAAATCATGATCCTCGCGGCGCACCTGAGCGAGCGTCACGCCATGCCAAAGGCCAAGAGCCTGCGAGGCAGAGAGATCTAGCGGCAAGGGCAACCCCGAAAATCGTTACGCTGCCGTTCCAGTCTCGGTCAAGATCGTGGCAGATTCAAGGGGAATTCATCGACCCCTTCTCCCCGCATTGCGGGGAGAAGGTGAGACCGAGACGTTGAGCGAAGCGAAAGGTGGAGGGCTCGGATGAGGGGCTTTCTCGAAAGTAACGAAAAGATCAAAGTCTCCGTCTCTTCGAACCCATTGCCGGTGATGGTCAGGCCGGATCAACGCTGTGGCACCGGTGCGCCTGGCCCCTCACCCTAGCCCTCTCCCCGCAATGCGGGGAGAGGGAACGACGGCAATCTACCGCACGCTCTGCCTGATATGATGATACAGCGCCCGAATCCCCTGCGCCTCGCCGCCGCCGGGGGAATGCGGCCGTTCGCTCGGTGCCCAGCCGAAAATGTCGAAATGCGCCCAGCTCGGCGTCTTCGTCACGAAGCGCTTCAGGAACAGGGCGGCGGTGATCGAGCCGGCCATGCCGCCGGCAGGGGCATTGGTGATATCGGCAAATTTCGTGCGGATATCCTTGTCATAGCCCATGTAGAGCGGCATGCGCCACAGCGGATCGTCCGTCTCCAGGCTCGCTTCCGTCAGATCGTTGGCGAGTTCGCTGTCATCGGTGAAGAAAGGCGGCAGGTCGGGGCCGAGCGCGACGCGGGCAGCGCCCGTCAGCGTCGCCATGTCGATCATCAGATCCGGCGCGTCCTCGTCGGCATAGGCAAGCGCATCGGCGAGGATCAGCCTGCCCTCGGCATCGGTATTGTCGATCTGAACCGTGAGACCCTTGCGGCTCCTATAGATATCGCCGGGGCGGAAGGCATTGGCCGAAATCGAGTTCTCGACGACGGGAATGATGACGCGCAGGTCGACCTTGAGCTTGGCGTCCATGATCATCAGAGCCAGACCCATAACGTTGGCGGCGCCGCCCATGTCCTTTTTCATCAGCAGCATCGAGGATGCCGGCTTGATGTCGAGGCCGCCGGTGTCGAAACAGACACCCTTGCCGACCAGCGTGATGCGGCGATGGCCCTTCTTGCCCCAGCGCATTTCGAGAAGACGCGGCGCGTCGACGCTGGCGCGTCCGACAGTATGGACGAGCGGGAAATTTTCCTTCAGCAGATCGTCGCCAATGATGACGGACATTTCTGCCTTGTAGTGTTGGGCGAGCGCCCGGAAGGCGGCTTCCAGCTGCTCCGGTCCCATGTCGTTGGTCGGCGTGTTGATGAGATCGCGGGCCAGGAAGACGCCGGCGAGCTGGCGTTTGATATCGGCGGCATCGGCATCGCGCGGGATCATCAGCGTCGGCGCCGGCGCCTTTTCCGATTTATAGCGATCGAAGCGGTAGCTGCCGAGACCGAAGCCAAGCGAGAGCCGGTTCGCCGTCAGGGGCGCCGTCTCGATGTGCCAGTCGCCGGCCGGCAGGCTGCGTGCGAGCTTGCCCGTCAGGAAGGGTTGCTCCGAGGGATTGGAGCCGAGGCCGAACAAGGCCCCGCCCAGATGCCCTTCAGCCGTCGGAATCAGCAGCAACGAGCCGCTTTCGGCCTTGTAGCCAGCCTTGCGGGCCCAATCGAGCGCGATGGGGTCGATGGTGCCGGTCTCGACATGCGCCGGAGTGACGGCAAAGATCGGCAGGGTCGCGCCGCCCTTCGAATTGAAAGGCGTCGCGCGCTCGATGAATTGATAGGGGGCCATGACTATCCTTTGACGATGACTTCAGGGAATCGGGGACTTCAGGGAATCGAGAGTTAACCGTCTGTTAGGGTTAACAGATTATTGCTGGAGCGAACATTGCGTCGAACCTTTCCCTGTTCCGATTCTAGGCCGGACGCAAGATTTAAGGATTCAGGGATAGCGTCATGTCCGCCCGTTCAACCACGTCTTTGCTCAGAACCTTCCTTTTTCGGGGCGCCTCGGCCGCACTTCTGGCGCTTGCGCTCGCGAGCTGCTCGACGACGGGGAAAGACAGGATAACGACCGGCTCGATCCCCACGACGTCGAAATCCCTCGACACGATGAACAGCACCGATCTGGCTCAGGCAACCGCGGCGTATGGCAAGGCCTATGACGCCAATCCTAAGGATCGCGATGCCGGCGTCAATTATGCCAACGCGCTTCGCATGAGCGGCCGCAACGATCAGGCCCTTGCCGTCATGCAGCAGGTGGCGATCGCCAATCCGAGCGATCGCGGCGTGCTGGCGGCCTACGGCAAGGCGCAGGCGGCGGCGGGCCAGCTGGACGAGGCGCTGTCGACCATCGATCGCGCCCAGCTTCCGGATCGGCCGGATTGGCGTCTGGTTTCAGCCCAGGGCGCCATCCTCGATCAGCTGGGGCGCGCCACTGACGCACGGGCGAAATATCGGGACGCGCTGGTACTCGCTCCCAACGAGCCCACCATCCTTTCCAATCTCGGCATGTCCTACGTGCTGACGGGCGATCTCAAGAATGCCGAAAGCTATCTCCGTACCGCTGTCGCCCAACCGGGCGCCGATAGCCGCGTACGGCAGAATCTCGCGCTTGTCGTCGGGCTGCAGGGCCGCTTTGCCGAAGCCGAACAGATCGCCCGCCAGGAACTGACGCCGCAACAGGCGAACGCCAATGTCGCCTATCTGCGCGGCATGCTGGCGCAGCAGAACTCCTGGCAGAAGCTTGCTGCCGGCAACGACACGAGAAAGGTCGTCCAGCAGTAAAGCCGGGAGAACCCGGGACGCTGCCGACAGGGGCTTGTTCGGACAGGGATCGAACGCCGTGCAATGCCGGCGAAGGTTCGATCGGCCCGGATACTTACCGCCAGATATGCCGCGGCAGGCCCTCAGCCACCAGCCGCGCGCCAAGTGCGCCGATGACCGCACCCGCCACCCTATCGATCCAGAGCTTGGAGCCGACATAGAGCGCACGCGGACGGTTGGAGGAGAAGGCCAGCGTCACCACCGTATACCAGCCGACTTCGACCAGGAAGACTGCGGGCGGGACCGTAAACAGCAGCCAGGGTGCCGGGGCCGCCGGCAGAAGGGCGGCGAAAATACTGCCGTAGAAAATGGCAGTCTTCGGATTGCTGAGCTGCGTTCCCAGCGCAAAGAGAAAGTTGCGCCTAATACCGCTCGCTGCGGGCGTCGCCGGCGCATCCATCGGAAGATCGTCTGCGGCGCTGCGCCAGATGCGGATGCCGACATAGATCAGATAGAGACCGCCGCCGATTTTCAGCGCGAGATACAGCCATTCGACTTTCATGAGCAACGCGCTGAGGCCGAACAGAGCCAGGGTCGCGAAGATGACGCTGCCCGTTCCCATGCCGAAGGCTGCAGCAAGGCCAGCCTTGCGCGAACGGGAGACGGCAATGCGCGAAACCAGCACGAAGCTCGGACCGGGACTGACCGCCCCGATGAAAACCGCCGCGATGACGCTGAGAAATATTACCAGGGATGACATGCAGAACCTCCCAACAGGGCCGACACGACCGCCCGGCGCATTACGGAAATGGTGCGGCGGGCGCTATCGGCAGCATTGCGTGAGAGATTAATCATGCGGAATGCCGCCGGCAAGCCGGCAGATCAGAACTTGTCCATCGCCTGGATGATTGCCGGACCGAGAATGACGGCCATCAAAACAGGCAGGAAGAAGATGATCATCGGCACGGTCAGCTTCGGCGGCAGCGCGGCTGCCTTCTTTTCCGCCTCGTTCATGCGCTCGTCGCGGCCTTCCTGCGCCATGACGCGCAGCGCCTGCGAGAGCGGGGTGCCGTAGCGTTCGGCCTGAATGAGGGCTTGCGTCACCGATTTGACGAGTTCGATCTGCGTACGTGCTGCAAGATTGTCGAAGGCCGTGCGGCGATCCGGCAGGAAGGAAAGTTCGGCCGTGGTCAGTACCATTTCCTCGGCCAGTGCCGGGGATTGCTCCGCCATTTCCTCCGAGACGCGATGCATGCCGGCCTCGATTGAAATGCCCGACTCCACGCAGATCAGCATCAGGTCGAGAGCGTCCGGCCAGGCGCGCTTGATCGACTTCTGCCGCTTGGTCACCAGATTGGAAATATAGATGTTCGGCGCATAGAAACCGAAATAGGCAAAAAGGATGACGCCGAGCAGGCGGATCGGCAGCGGCCTCGAGGCAAAATAACCGAGACCGAAGACCAAGAGAATCGCAACGGCCAGGAACAGGAACGGCAGCAGGAATCGGGCTACCAAGAATATATTCAAGGCGTTTTCCGAGCGCAGGCCCGCAGTGCGCAGTCGATTGACGGTATTGGCGTCGACGAGCGCGTTGCGCAGGTTGAAGCGCTCGACGATCTGCCTGGCATTTCTATTCTTGTGGCTGCGCAGCGACGCCTTGCCGCCATCGGCGCTCAATCGTGCGCGCTCGCGGGCGCGGAGCTGCTCACGCTCCGTCGACACCGCCTTCATGCGCTTGTTGAGGTCGCCGCGCTCCAGCATCGGTATGGCGATCGTGTATAAGGTCGCAAATACGGCAACCGCAACCACGATAGCGAGAAGGGTACCGGGATCGGTCAAATTGGAGGCCAAATCGGACATGACTAGACGGCTCCCTTCACTCAGATCTCGAAATTGACCATGTTGCGCATGATGAAGATGCCGATCGACATCCAGACGGCGGCGGCGATCATGATCAGATGGCCGCGCGGGTCGGTGAACAGGATCATCATGTATTGCGGCGACGTGATATAGACGAGCGTCATGACGATGAAGGGCAGAGCGCCGATGATGACGGCTGACGCCTTGGCTTCCATCGACAGCGCCTTGACCTTCGCCTTCATCTTCTTGCGTTCGCGCAACACCTTCGAAAGGTTGCCCAAGGCTTCGGACAGGTTGCCGCCTGCCTGGGCCTGGATTGCGATGACGATCGAGAAGAAGTTCACTTCCTGCAGCGGCATATAGTTCGCGATGCGTGCACAGGCCTCCGCCATGCTGAGACCGACCTGCTGCGCCTCGACCACGCGCCGGAATTCCGTCTTGACCGGTTCGCGTGCCTCGGCCGCCACAAGCCGGACGGCATCATTGAGCGGCAGGCCCGAGCGAAGGGAGCGGGTGATAAGGTCGAGCGTATTCGGAAACTCATCGAGAAATTTCGCCTGCCGGCGCTTGATGAGAAAGCCGACGACCCAGCGCGGCAGGCCGAAGGCGGTAGCGACGAACATGCCCAAGATGACGAGGGGCGGCACGCCGACGATGAAAAAGACCAGCGTGACGAAAATGCCGAACAGCACGCTGAAGATGTAGAAGCGCGACGGCGTCAACGACAGGCCAGCCTGCACCAGGCGCGCTTTCAGCGATTGCTTCTTTTTCGCGTTTTCGGACTGGCGCCGTTCCAGATCCTTCAAAGTCTCTTGCACCGATTTGCGGCGCTTCGACATTTCCTGGACGCGATCGCGCGCTACCTTGACCTTGACGCGGTCGGTCTCGGCCTGCTTGACCCGGTTGACCCGGCTTTCCGTCTTCTTCTGTGTTTCGATCCGCGAATAAAGGATGCCATAGCAGACTGCGGCAGCAGAGACCGCCGTCAGCAGCACAATCAACAGCACTATGGGATCGATACCGAACATCGTCGTTCCTATTGCGCCTTCTGTTCCATCTCATCGAGAGCGGCTGCCAGGCGACGCTCCTCGTTATAGTAGCGAGCACGATCCCAGAAATGCGGCTTGCCGATGCCAGTGGAGACGTGCCGGCCGATGATCCGGCCGTTTGCATCTTCGCCCTCGATCTCGTAGCGCATCAGATCCTGGGTGATGATTACGTCGCCTTCCATGCCGACCACCTCGGTGATCTGGGTGATCCGGCGCGAACCGTCACGCAGGCGCGCAGCCTGAACGACGACGTCGACAGAGCTCGAAATGATCTCACGCACGGTCTTGGCCGGTAGGCTGAAACCACCCATGGCAATCATCGATTCCATGCGGCTGAGGCATTCGCGCGGCGTATTGGCGTGGATCGTGCCCATGGAGCCGTCGTGACCGGTATTCATCGCCTGCAACAGGTCGAAAACCTCCGGTCCGCGCACTTCGCCGACGATGATGCGTTCGGGGCGCATACGCAGGCAGTTCTTGACCAGATCGCGCATGGTGATCTCGCCCTCGCCTTCGATATTCGGCGGCCGGGTTTCGAGACGGACGACATGCGGCTGCTGCAACTGCAGTTCGGCCGTGTCTTCGCAGGTGATGACGCGTTCGTCACGGTCGATATAGTTGGTGAGGCAGTTCAGCAGCGTCGTCTTGCCCGAGCCCGTACCGCCTGAAATGACGACATTGCAACGTACCCGGCCGATGATCTGCAGCAGCGTCGCACCTTGCGGCGTGATGGCGCCGAAGCGCACAAGCTGGTCGAGGGTCAGCTTGTCCTTCTTGAATTTACGAATGGTCAGCGCGGGGCCGTCGATCGCCAGCGGCGGGGCAATGACGTTGACGCGCGAGCCGTCGGGCAGGCGCGCATCGCAGATAGGACTGGATTCATCGACGCGGCGGCCGACCTGGCTGACGATGCGCTGGCAGATCGAAAGAAGCTGCGCATTGTCGCGGAAGCGGATTTCGGATTCGACCGTCTTACCGCCGACTTCGATAAAGGTCTGGCCGGAACCGTTGACCATGATGTCGGCGATATCGTCGCGAGCGAGCAGCGGCTCCAGCGGACCATAGCCAAGCACGTCGTTGCAGATGTCCTCGAGCAACTCCTCCTGCTCGGAGATCGACATCGCGAAATTCTTGATGGTGATGATATCGTTGACGATATCGCGGATTTCCTCACGTGCGGCCTCGTTGCCGAGCTTGGAAAGTTGCGACAGGTCGATCGTGTCGATGAGCGCGGAGAACACTTGCGACTTGGTGTCGTAATATTCTTCGGTGCGCGCGGTCCGACGCCGGCTGGGCGTCTGCATCGACGGCGGGACTACCTGCTGACGCGGCTGCGCGGTATCGCGCGACGGCTCGATCAGCACGGCCGGCGCCGTTGGCCCACTCGCAGCGGCGGGCGCACGCACCTGTGCCGGCGGAGGCGTTACGCCGCCGCTCTTTGCAGGACCTTCACTTCCGCGCTTGCCAAACATGTCTTTGTTTCCAATTCTACTGCTGCCGCACGACCTTCGCGAAAGATCCAACTTTCGGAAGCCCGCGCGAAATCAAACACTTACTTTCGCTTCAAAAGGCCAAGCAAACCGCCCTTTCTTGCCTTCTTCAAAGCAACACGCCCGGTGACGATGTGCGATATCTGCGAGAAGGTCTCCGCGATCGGCGACTTCGGATCGGTCTCGGAAATCATTTGTCCGCTGTTGGCTGCATTGCCGAACAGGTTGATGTCAAAGGGAATGATGGCGATCGGGTCGGTCTCCAGCGGGGCACAGAACTCCGAAGGGTTGATCTCCGGGCGTTTCGGCATGCCGACCTGATTGAGAATGAGGTGCGGCGCCTTGTCGTTGGGCCGCAGCCTGCGCAACGCATCGATCAGGTTCTTGGCATTGCGCAGATTGGCGAGATCGGGTGCCGCGCAGATGACGACCTCATCGACGGCGCCGAGCACCGAGCGCGTCCACTCCGTCCAGACATGCGGCACGTCGAGGACCGCCACCGGCGCGCTGCGCTGCATAACGTCAAGCACCGGCAGGAAAGCCTGCCCTTCGAAGTCATAGGCGCGATCCAGCATCGAGGGTGCCGCAAGCAGTGACAGATGCTGGGAGCATTTGGTCAGCAATCGGTCCAGGAAGACTTCGTCCAGGCGTTCCGGCGCATAGACGGCCTCCGCAATCCCCTGGGCGGGGTCCTGATCGAAATCGATATTGGCGGTGCCGTAGGGCAGATCGAGATCGGCAAGGATGGTTTCGGTCGAAAAGAGGCTGGAAATTCCAAAGGCGCAATTATGGGCAATAGTGGACGCGCCTACACCGCCCTTGGCGCCGATGAAAGCAATGCTGCGGCCAAGCGGTTCGGCATCGGGATCGATGAAGATCGACGCCATCGCCGTCATCAGGTCGAGCATGTCGGTCGGCTGCACGATATATTCGGAGATGCCGTTGCGGATGAGCTCCCGGTAGAGGCCGATATCGTTGTGATAGCCGACGACGATGACCTTGGTGCTCGGATCGCAGACGGCGGCGAGTGGCTCGAGTTCCGCCAGCAGGCTGCGGGGATTGGCGCGGGTCTCCAGGATGATGAGATTCGGGGTCGGCGTCGAAGCGAACATGTTCGCCGCGGCTGCAACGCTACCGCTGGTAATCCGGAGGCTGACCTTGGACATGCGTCGATCATTGGCGCACTGGTCCATCACCTGCTGCAACTGCTCGCTTTCGCAGAAGGCGTGTATGGATATGCGCGGCAGCGGCCGCAGATTGTCGAGATTGCCCGAGCGCGGGGCCTCCTCCGCTTCCGCGGCAGTGGAGCCGATGTCGTATTCGATGGCGTTCATGATTTCATCCCGTTGCGCCGGCCCATTGCATTCAATTTCCGCTTCCGCCACCGAAGCCGCCGACCGAAGCCGTGCTGGTGGGGGTCGCACCCGTACGATAATCGTTGATGACCTTGCTACGCTGATCGGCATCGATCGGCGTCATCGCGCGCGGCGAGATCAGATCGGTCGGATTGGCGACCTGCGCTGCCAGATTTTGCTGGGTGGCGCAGCCGAAATTGTAATAGTTCTGATTGTCGAAGGCGTTATCGGCGAGGTCGTCCGGCCATTGGCCGCAGGCGTTGGTGGCTGCCGTCGTTGCCGAGAAGCGCAGGCGGATCGGCGCCGCATCGCCGGGGCCGTTCGCCGCATAATAGGTGTTGACGATCCGCCCCGACGGAATGCCGCTCGTCACCAGTTCCCGACGGATCTGCGAGTTGAGTGCCGATGCGGCCAGCGCATTTTCCGATTGCCGCGGCGACAGGATTTCCACCGTGCCGCTTGCATGGGCACGATAATCCTGCACGAAACCGCGAACCATGTCGCGCATGCCTGTCGTCAGGTGCCGATCGCTGACAGCGACGGGGATGTCGACGCTGTGCTCCTTTTCTGTGAGCACGATGGGATGGCGCTGACGGTAATCGTCCCTGATGGCGCTCGTCGCCATGCCGTCCGGGGAGCCGGCGCAGCCGCTGACAGCCGATATCAGAGCCAGGACCGGAGCGATCAGCATCGGTTTCGAGAAGCGTGGCCGGACGCTGCGAGGCGCATTGCTTTTGGGGCTGACCATCTTTTGATCTCTCGCTAAGCTCGTTGAAAAGGCTGCTGTCACGATCCCGCTCCTCACTTGTAGATGAAGCCGACTGTGCCATGGAAATCGGCGTCGGCGACCGGCGGACCATCCTTGCGGCCGTAGATCTTGTTGACACGGTTCATGAAGAAGACGCCGGCATCGTTCGGCGGCGAAAAATTATCGTCAGGACGAGCAAGCTTCTCGCGCGCGACTGGCCGCACGAGGTAGGGCGTTGCAATGATCACAAGCTCGCTCTCATCCCGCTCGAAGCTCTTCTGACGGAACAGGGCACCCAGGATGGGTATCTTCGATGCGCCCGGCGTTCCGGAGGTCGTCTGCTGCACGCTGTCGCTCAGCAGGCCGGCAAGAGCGATCGATCCGCCTGATGGCAGCTCGACGGAAGTATTGGCAGCGCGCTGATTGTAAGTCGGGGTTGCCGATGATGCGACGGGTTCGGAAACCTGTGTCTGCACATGCAGGCTGATGCGCCCGCCGGCAAGAACGACAGGCGTGAAAGCCAGCGTTATACCGTAGGTATAGGGCGTGATCGTCGTATTGCCGTCCTTGTCAGTCGTAGAATAGAGCGTCTGACCGCCGGAATTGAAGGTCGCGGCCTGTCCCGAAATCGCCGTCAGTGTCGGCTCTGCCAGGGTGCGCACGGCGCCGGCCTGTTCGAGAGCGTTCAGGTAAGTACTGATATTGTATTTGCCGAGAGCATATTTGAAGAGCGTGGAGATGCCGCCGGCGCCGGTGGCATTCGTCGGGTCTCCATTTACTCCGAGGAAGTTCGTCGTTCCGCTATTGCCGATGTTACCGAGTTGCGCCACGCCCAGGCCCGAGGAGTTGCTGACCAGGTTATCGAAACCGATCTGCTTCAGGACGCTGCGCTTGATTTCGGCGACAGTCACCTTGAGCGTTACCTGATCTTCGCCTTCGATCTGCAGCATATTGACAATCTGCGACGTCTGTCGCCCTTCGGCGAAAATGGCGACTGCGTTGTTGTCGCCGCTGCCGGAGGCAGTCTGGTTTCGCGTCGTCGCTTCGCCGCCTTTCAGGAAGGCCTGGGCGAGCTGCTGGGCGCGGATCGAATCCTGCGGTGTGCGCACCATGCCGGTGAGGACGATGTTGTCGGAGATGATCTCGACGCTGATGTCGGAGTCCGGAATGAAGCGCTTGATATTGTCCTGCAGGCCGGCAATGTCGCGCTCGATCTGCAGATCAAGGCTGACGATCTCCTTGCCATCGGCGCCGAAAATGAAGATGTTGGTCTGACCGACCGTCTTGCCGAAAAGGTAGATGCGACGCGAGGTTCGCGTCACCGCATCCGCCATCTTGGGATCGGAAACGAGGATATCGTGTGCGTCGGCCGGGAGATCGACGACAAGTGCCTTGTTGAGCCCGAGCTTCAGGGTGCGCTTCGTGCCAAGGCCGGCTATGGTGACGATACTGTCGGAGCCGCCGGCGAAGGCCGATGGCGTGCGCAGCAGGGCGGGAATATCGGCCAGGGGCAAACCTGCAAAGGCAACCGAAAAGGAAAGAACGGCTGCGAGAGGAAGGCTGGCTTTCTTGCTTGTCTTGAACATGGTCTCGCCCCTTCTCACTGCGGTTTCGGCCCGCTCGGGCCGTCGGTCACGATCGCTCCCGACTTGATGACTTGGATCATGCCGCCGCCATTGTCGCCAGCGAGCAGATAATCGGCGGCCGTCGTGTCGGGCTGCTGCGCGTCGGCAACGGAGCGCAGGGCCAGCGTCAGGCGATCGGCCATCTGGTGCGCGACGGCCAGGACCTTGGTCTGGTCCGGCGTCAGCTCCAGCGTCGCAGTTGCGCCGACCGCAGCCTTGCTTCCATCCTGCTTTTCCTCGATCTGCTGATCGACGGCCAGGACACGAACGTTGCTGAGTACGGTTTCGGTGACGAGCTGCTGCTGCGATCCCTTGCGCACCATGATGACGTCAACACGGTCATTCGGAAGGATGAAGCCGCCGGCGCCGGTGGCGACGGAAATCTCTGTGGCGACGGCGCGCTTACCGGCCGGCAGCAATGAAGACAGGATACGGCTGTTGGAATCGGCGACCTTTTCCTCACGGATCGGCTCACCCTCGAATATCGGCAGGCGAACAACCGCGCCGTTCAGATCTTTCAGCGCATCGGGCCGCTGGCGCTCGGTGATGAAGCCATTTACGATGCCGCTTTCCGGCCAGGGCATCCAATGAATTGATTGTGCGCCCAAACGCGAGCCAACGGGCAGATTCGCACCGGCAACGAGGACATTGACCGTCGCCTCCTTCTCCACCACCGCTGCAATCTGCTGGGGAACAATATTGCGCGACCCCGCAAGACGCATCGCGAGCAGACCGGCCATCCCGGCCGCGATGGCTGCCACTGCGAGTATCATTATGCGAGCGGGTTTCATGATCATTCCTTGGCGAACAGGATTCTTCGCCCTGCAGAATGACCGGCAATTGGTGTAATTATGGTTAATGGTAAGTTACATTTATTGTTACTTAACCATGATTACTTGACGTATATTAGAAATTTTATATGTGTGAGTTCGATTTTTACTCGCCGGCTCGCAGCTCAGGACATGCTGCCCGTCGCCGCTATCAGGAGCGGCGAGGAGGGAAAGGCCATGACGCCGCCGATGGCGATTGCAATGCCGTAAGGGATTTTTTTCGCAACCAATAACGAATTTGGCAATGGAAGACCGATTGCCATGATGCTTGTCGCTTGCGAGCGAAGCATAACAATCAGGAACGTCAGGATGCCGCCGATAAATGCGACATAGACGAGGAATTCCACCAGCGAGGAATCAAAGCCGAACCACAATGCGGCCGCCGCCAAAAGCTTCGCATCGCCGCCACCCATGACATTGAGCGCGAAGAACAAGAAACAGGCGCAAAATACAATGGTGGCTCCGGCCAGATGCATGCCAAGCGCGGACAATGGCAGCCCTGAGAAAGGCGCCAGCGCCATGAACGACACCGCCAACGCGAGCGATACCCTGTTCGGTATCGTCATGGTCATCAAATCGGAAATGGCCGCAATCGAAAGACATAGCGGAAAGATCAACAACGTTGCGGCTTCTAACATTTCATCGGCCCACGCTAAATGAAAATCCAAAGCCGCCCAATATTTGGGCGGCTTTCTTATGCATTAGATTACGGCGACCGCACCAAGTATGATTAGTACTTGGCCTGTGCGTTGGTCATCTTGTTCGAGATGTTGTTGAAGGTAGTGCTGAGCGAGGTGCCCAGGGTGGTTGCGCCGGTGATGATGGCAACCGAGATCAGAGCGGCGATCAGACCGTATTCGATTGCCGTTGCGCCCGACTCATCCTTCAGGAAGCGCGAAAAAAGCTTGGACATGTTTTTGACTCCACTTTGTTGACAGCACGTCCGTCAACTGTTGCCGTTGATCGGATGAGTTGCACGGTAGCTTCCCGCCGTTTCCATCGCTTTAAAGAACTAGGTTAATGCACAGTAAATACCATAGCGAAAATAGAATAGTTAATGTGATACATATGTTGTTCCTTTCATTTTTAAAGAAAACCTTCAGACAAATAGAAATTATTAGATGTAAGAATATTAGCGAGATATACGGCTCGTCTCGAAACAATACATGAACTATGCGAGAAGGTGGCGACGAAGCCCATACGTGGAACATCTGCGCCATAATTGCACGGCGGAACGCACCCTTAATCGTTCATTCACCATTCTTTCTCATTCTATCAGAAATTTCTTTTCGCCCTAGTTTTCCAAGAGGCCAAGCCATGCCAATCGGCGGCAGAACAGCATTCCTTGCCGGCATTCTTGCCATGGCCTGCATGACGCCGCAGCTTTCTAACGCTGCCGGAGAAAGCATGCTCCGCGTCTATATGGATCACGCGCGCGTATTGAAGCTTGATCGCCCCGTCAGCAAGGTGATCGTCGGTAATGCCCAGGTCGCCGATGCAACGGTGGCCGATCCGAAAACCATCGTGCTGACCGGCCGGAGTTTCGGTACGACGAACATCATTCTGCTCGATGCCGATGGCAATGCCATTGTCGACGAGCAGATCCTCGTGTCGATCGATGAAGGCAACACAGTTCGCGTTTTCCGCCAGACGGACCGGGCGGTGCTGTCATGCACGCCCAATTGCGAACAGCATGCCCAGCAGAACAACACGGCGACGACACCGACCCCGGCTATCGGACAATAATAATATTCGATAACGCAAATATTCTAAAGTACTTCCGAAGATTTGAGTAATAATGCATAATCCGTACTTCCTCTAAATATGAATAGAGAAGAGAAACGGATTATCAAGGAAGCAATTCTAGTGTCGTCCGCGTGTAAATCGCCGCGGACCGTTCATGACGCCAGATAACGCCCTTCCCGCCAATACGAGCGCCACTCGGCGAAATGCCCGCGGCAGCCTGCGCGCATTCGTGCGATCTCGGGATGGGACGGCAGCGATCGAATTTGCCCTGCTTGCCATCCCCTATTTTCTGATCGTCTTCGCCATCATCGAGACGTTCGTCGCCTTCACCGCGGAACAGGTCGTCTCCAACGCCGTCGATACCCTGGCGCGCCAGATCAGAACCGGGCAGATCACCAGCGATCCGAATAAGACCTCCTACACGACACCGCAGCAATTCCGGCAGGCATTCTGCAATGAGATCGCGGTGCTCATTACCTGCTCTTCGACGGAAGTACAGACACCGGCAAATCTCTACCTCGATGTGGAGAGCTATTCGAGCTTTGCGTCCATGCCGACGACGATCCCGCGCAAGTCGTCAACTGATCCCTACTCCGATCTCAACACGACAGGCTTTGCCTTTACGCCCGGTGGCGCCAAGTCGCTGAACATGGTGCGCGCCTACTATCGCTGGCAGATCATAACGGATCTGTTGCGACCATATCTTACCAATGTGCGTCCAACCGACGGCTCGGCGTCAGTCTATCTCATCGTCGCCACAGCCGCCTTCCAGAACGAGAATTATCCGTGAACGGCCCGGCGAGAATGACTGGAAAGGAAAACGCGCCCTTCGGCATCCTGAGGCGTTTCGCCCGCGATGAACGCGGTGTCGGCGCGATCGAGTTCGCCATCCTCTTTCCCGTGTTGGTAATGCTCTATCTTGGTGCTTTCGAGCTTACCGTCGGCCTCAACGCCTCGAAGCGAGCCAGCCGTTCTGCCGGTTCGATTGCGGACATCGTCTCGCAGCAATCGACGATCACCAAGTCCGTGCTTGCGACCATGCCCTCCGTCGCCGGCGCGATCTTCGCGCCCTACGGCACGACCGGCCTGACGCTGAAGATTACCGGCATTGCCATCGACACGACAGGCAAGGCAACGGTCGCCTGGTCCTGGGCGCAGGACGGGACCAGGCCATATACGGCTGGCTCGACGGTGACGGTACCGGCCAACATGAATCAGGCGAGCACATTCCTCGTCCGCAGCGAGCTTGCCCTTCCCTATCAGCTCCTCAGTTTCGGCGCCAATTTCCTGCCGAGCGGCACCAACCAGATCACCATCAGCCGGCAATATTACTACAGACAGCGCGTGGGCAATTCGATCAGCTGCAGCGACTGCTAACAGCCCCATCTTCGAAACAGTACCCGAAGAGCCATCCCAAAACGGAAAATTGCCAAGTCGATGCCTCCGTTATATGGGTGACGTCCAATGACCCGGAAGACCTCCCCGGGTGACGGCATTCTTATCGGGTGATCTATGGCGCGCGCCTTTCTCTTCGTTCTGGATTCTTTCGGTGTCGGCGGCGGCCCGGATGCGGCAACCTATGGAGATGAAGGCGCCGACACGCTCGGCCATATCGCCGAGTTCTGTGCCGCCGGCGCTGCCGATCGTGAGGGCTTGCGCCAGGGGCCACTGACATTGCCGATCATGTCCGGCCTCGGCCTGCTGGAGATCGCCAAGGCGGCAACGGGCAGTTATCCCGCTGGCATGCCCTTGCCGGAAAAGCTCTATGGTCTCTACGGTTGCGCCAATGAAGTCTCCCGCGGCAAGGACACGCCGTCGGGTCATTGGGAGATCGCCGGGACACCCGTTATGTTCGACTGGGGTTACTTTCCGGCCGAGGGTGACGCCTTCCCGCCGGAGCTGGTGAAGGCCATCTGCGAGGCGGCCGATCTGCCCGGCATTCTCGGCAACTGCCACGCATCCGGCACCGACATCATCGCCAGGCTCGGGGAAGAACACATCCGCAGCGGCAAGCCGATCTGCTACACCTCGTCCGACTCCGTCTTCCAGATCGCGGCGCACGAACAGCATTTCGGCCTCGACCGGTTGATCGGCCTCTGCAAGATCGTGCGCACCCTGCTCGACCCCTACAATATCGGTCGCGTCATCGCCCGCCCCTTCCTCGGCGAGACGGTGGCGACCTTCGAGCGAACCGGCAATCGCCGTGATTTCTCCGTACTGCCGCCGGAGCCGACATTGCTCGATCGTCTCGTCAAGGCCGAACGCACGGTGCACGCGGTCGGCAAGATCGGCGATATCTTCGCGCATCAGGGTGTTTCCAGGGTCATCAAGGCCAATGGCAACATGGCGCTGATGGATGCGACGCTGAAGGTCATGGACGAAGCCGAGGATGGCGATCTGGTGTTCACCAATTTCGTCGATTTCGACATGCTCTATGGTCATCGCCGCGACGTGCCGGGCTATGCAGCAGCGCTCGAAGCCTTCGATGCGCGGCTTCCCGAGGTGCACAAGAAACTGAAGGCCGGTGATCTCGTCATTCTGACCGCGGATCACGGTTGCGACCCGACCTGGCGCGGCACCGACCATACGCGCGAGCGCGTGCCCGTCATGGCTTACGGACCGGGCATTCGTTCCCGTTCCATCAGCGTCCGGCAGACCTATGCCGATATCGGCGAGACCGTCGCCAAACATTTGGGAATTGCGGCGGGACCGCACGGGAGGAGTTTCCTTTGACATCGCATTTGAAGAAAGTGGAGCTGCACTGCCATCTGGAAGGCGCGGCACCGCCGGCGCTGACGCTGGCACAGGCTGCAAAATATGGCGTCGACACCAGCGCCTTCCTGAAGGACGGCACCTATCTCTGGAAAGATTTCGCTGAATTCCTAGTCTGCTATGACAAGGTTTCCGAGGTCTACCGCACCGAGGAAGACTATGCGCTGCTGACGGAAACCTATCTGGAAGAGCTTGCCGGCATCGGCACGATCTATAGCGAGCTCATCGTTTCTCCCGACCATGGCGACCGCATCGGCCTCGGCGCTGACGCTTATGTGGCCGGTGTTTCGGCTGGCATTCGTGCCGCAAAGGCGAAGACCGGCATTGAGGCCAGGCTCATCGTGACGGGCGAGCGCCATTTCGGTCCGGACCGCGTGGTGAAGGCAGCGGAATATGCCGCCAAGAGCGACAATCCGCTGATCACAGGCTTCAACATGGCCGGCGAAGAGCGCATGGGCCGCGTCGCCGACTACGCCCGCGCCTTCGACATCGCCCGCGAGGCCGGTCTTGGCATCACCATCCATGCCGGCGAGGTCTGCGGCGCCTTTTCCGTCGCCGATGCCGTCGAACTGGTGCGCCCTGATCGTATCGGCCACGGCGTGCGCGCCATCGAGGATATGGATCTCGTCAAGCGCCTTGCCGATCTCGGCACGGTACTGGAGGTCTGCCCCGGCTCCAACATCGCGCTCAAGGTTTTCCCGGATTTCCAGTCGCATCCGCTGCGCAAGCTGCGCGAGGCCGGCGTGAAAGTGACGATCAATTCCGACGATCCGCCGTTCTTCCACACCTCGCTGAAGCGCGAGTACGAACTGGCCTCGACAGCCTTCGGCTTTAGCGACGACGAGATCAACGCGATGACGCGCACGGCGATCGAGGCGGCGTTCGTGGACGAAGCGACACGGGCGGCACTACTCACAAAGCTCTAAAAGCTCGGTTCGGGCCGCAGATTGGGGATGAAATCTCGAAAAGCGGCCTATTTTCTTGCACCAGAGGCGATTTCCGTGGAAGAACCATCTCATATCACGGAATTACTGGAAGGCTGAAACCATGGACGGCGTCACTGTCATCGATCACCCGCTTGTGCAGCACAAGCTCACAATCATGCGCAAGAAGGACACGTCGACGGGAAGCTTCCGCCGGTTGCTGCGCGAGATTTCGACGCTGCTCTGCTACGAAGTCACGCGCGACCTGGAACTGACGATCCAGACCATCGAGACGCCGTTGCAGCCGATGGATGCGCCGATTCTCGAGGGCAAGAAGCTGGTCTTCGCCTCGATCCTGCGCGCCGGCAACGGCCTGCTCGAAGGCATGCTGGACCTCGTGCCGTCGGCCCGCGTCTCGCATATCGGCGTCTATCGCGACCATGAAACGCTGCAGCCGGTGGAATATTACTTCAAGGCGCCCGAGGATATTTCCGAGCGCCTGATCATCGTCGTCGACCCGATGCTGGCGACCGGCAACTCCTCGATTGCCGCCATCGACAAGCTGAAGGAACGCGGCGCACACAATATCCGCTTCCTGTGCCTGCTGGCGGCTCCGGAAGGCCTTGCCAATTTCCGCAAGGCGCATCCAGACGTGCCGGTCTTCACCGCGGCGATCGACAGCCACCTGAACGAACTCGGCTATATCGTGCCCGGCCTCGGCGATGCCGGCGACCGCATGTACGGCACCAAGTAAAATCAGGCGCTATATTCTTTACGAGCCCGGCAGTTACTCAACTGCCGGGCTTTTTATTGATTGCTTTAGCGTCCCTTCAGTAAAGCTGGTCTATAGATGGCATGGCCCGCAGGAGGGGCCTTGCCGATGCTCGTTCGCGTTCTTGTCTTTGCCGGTATTATCGCCGCTGCGGCGACCCAGGTGCCGATGCTCGTGAACAGCTACCAGGACCGCGCCGAAAAGCCGGTGCCGGTCGAAACGGTTGCGCTTGCACCGCCGAAGGCCGAGGTTCCCGTTTCCTATGGCAGCGTTCAGCTGCGCGCCAATGCGGGCGGCCACTATGAGGGTGATTTCAGCATCAACGGCCGGTCCGTGCACGCATTGATCGATACCGGCGCCACCTATGTCGCGATGAACGAAAGCACGGCGCGCGGCCTCGGTTTCAGCAGCGTCGATCTCGACTATCGCTACACGGTCCAGACCGCGAATGGTGCGTCCAAGGTCGCACTCGTCAAGCTGGACCGCCTGGAGATCGGCACGATCCGGGTTCGTGATATCGACGCCGTGGTGGCAAAGGACAGCGCCCTCAGTACGACGCTGATCGGCATGAGCTTCATGAAGAAGCTGAACTCCTATGGAGTTCAGAACGGCACATTGCTCCTGAAACAGTGAGCTAGTCGGACTCATATCGGGCGGCTTGCGCCCATACAGCTACATCCGTCAGATCCTGCTGATGATAACGGGCGACAAAGCTGGAGGGGTCTCGACCAGGCGATAATTAGCCGACAAATCAGCCGCGGCTCTTTCTGCGCTTGCCTCGTCCGCCGCGTGAACGGTGGCGATACGGTCACCCTTGCTGACCCGCGTACCGAGCGGCAGGATATTGCTGAAGCCGACGCGATGATCGATCTTGTCCTGCGGACGGCGGCGGCCGCCGCCGAGATCGATCACGCTCATGCCGATCCCGCGCGCATCGCAGGCGCCAAGCCATCCGTCGACGGCGGCGAGAACCGGTTTCAGCACCGGCGCGCTCGCCAGGTAGCGGTCGGGATGTTCAAGCAGATCCGCCGGGCCGCCAAGACCATGGACCATGCGGCCGAAGATTTCGGCTGCCTTGCCGGAGGTAACAGCCGCACGAGCACTGCCCTCGGCGTCGGCAGCGTTCGCAGCAATTCCGGCCTGAACCAGCATTTCGGCGGCAAAGGCCAAGACAACCGTCTCAAGCCGGGTCCCCGCCTTGTTGCCTTTCAGAAAATCCAGGCAATTTTGAAGTTCGACAACATTGCCGGCCGCATCGGCGAGCGGTTGGTTCATATCGGTGATGAGTGCCGAGGTCTTGACCCCGCCGCCGTTGGCTACCTCCACCAGCGAGCGCGCCAGCGTCTCGGCTTCCTCTTGAGACGTCATGAAGGCGCCACTGCCGATCTTGACGTCGAGCACCAGCGTTTCAAGCCCAGCGGCCAGTTTCTTCGACAGGATGGAGGCGGTAATCAGGGGTGCGGAATCGACGGTCGCGGTGACATCGCGCACGGCGTAGAGCTTGCCGTCGGCGGGCGCCAGCGCGCCGGTCTGGCCAATGATGGCGCAGCCGACCTCGTCGACCACCTTGCGGAAGCGGACGGCGTCCGGCGTGATCCCGTAGCCGGGAATGGATTCCAGCTTGTCGAGCGTGCCGCCGGTATGGCCGAGGCCACGGCCCGAGATCATCGGTACGGCAAGGCCGCAGGCTGCCGCAATAGGTGCCAGCATCAGCGAGACGTTGTCGCCGACGCCACCCGTCGAGTGCTTGTCGGCGATAGGCCTGCCGATACCATTCCAGGAGAGCGCATCGCCCGAGCGAGCCATGGCAAGCGTCAAGGCCACCGTCTCCTCGCGCGTCATGCCGCGAAACCACACGGCCATGGCAAAAGCGCCGATCTGGCTTTCGGCCAGTTCGCCACGCCCCAATGCACCGATGAACGCATCGATATCGGCGGCAGAAAGGGTGCCGCCGTTACGCTTCTGCCGGATGATTTCCTGCGGGATCATGGATCAATAGCCCGAAGACGCCGTCTTGGAATCGCCGCCGGCCAGGACGTTCAGGATATCGTCGAGCAGGCTCGACGCGCCGAAGCGGAAGGTCGAGGGCATGGCCCAGTCAGGCGCCATGATGGTTTCGGCGAGGCTTAGATAAAGCGCCGCATCGGAAACCGAGCCGATCCCGCCGGCAGGCTTGAAGCCGACCTTGCGGCCGCTGGCACGAATTGCCCGCAGCATAATGTCGGCAGCTTCCAGCGTCGCATTGACGGCGACCTTGCCGGTGGACGTCTTGATGAAATCGGAGCCGGCCTCGATCGCCAGTTCCGAGGCCCGCCGGATCAGCGCTGTATCCTTGATCTCCCCGGTTTCGAGGATGGTCTTCAGGAGAACAGGCCCCTTGCATTCGGCGCGCACGGCCGCGACCATATCAGTCACCGCCTGCTCGTTGCCGGCCAGGAAGGCACGATAGGGAATGACCAGATCGATCTCGTCGGCACCATCGGCAATCGCTTCCCGCGCCTCGGCGGCGACGTCTGCCACCTCCATGTCGCCACCGGGGAAGTTCACCACGGTCGCGATCTTCACGGCATGATCCGTTCCGAGAATGCCGCGCGCCTGGGCGACGAAGCGCGGCCAGATGCAGATGGCGGCGGTATTGCCGTAGGGCGATTGCGCACGGGCGCACAGCGCCTCGATCTGTGCCGGCGTGCAGTCATCCTTGAGATTGGTCAGATCGAGAAGGGAAAGCGCAACGGCCGCCGTTTCTCTGAGGGAATGGCCCGTCATTGTGGATCTCCTTCGTCAGCGATCATTTCTTTCAAGATGGCGGCGAGGCGTGCGCCCCCAACCGGAGCCATGTCTTTCGTCTCGTCATGCGAGAGCTCGCCGCCGGTCATGCCAGCACCATAGTTAGTGATGACGGACGCAGCGGCAACCCTCAGCCCAAAAAGACGCGCCAGGATGACTTCCGGGACCGTCGACATGCCGACGGCATCGGCGCCCAGGATGCGCGCCATGCGGATCTCCGCCGGCGTTTCGAAGCTCGGTCCGGAAAACCACATATAGACGCCGTGTGACAGCTTGATCTCGGCCTTTTCGGCCGCCTTGCGCATACGCATGATCAGATCGGTGTCGTAAGCGCTGGTCATGCCGACGAACCGCTTGTCGCTTTCCTCGCCGATCAACGGGTTCATGCCGGAATAGTTGATGTGATCGGTGATCTGCATCACCGAGCCCGGCGGCATTTCCTCGCGCAGCGATCCGGCCGAATTGGTCAGGATCAGCGTATCGACGCCAAGCGCCTTCAGAGTCTCGATCGGCGCACGCATGGCATTGGCGTCACCCTTTTCGTAATAATGCACCCGGCCGGAGAGCATGATGACCGGGACGTCGCCGAGCTTGCCCGCAACCAGGGTGCCGGCATGGCCTGACACGGCGCTGACCGGAAAGCCGGGCAGATCGGCGTAGGGAATGCGCAGCGCATTGCTGACCTGATCGACGAGCGAACCGAGACCGGAGCCGAGGATGACGCCATAGCGCGGCTTCAGATCGCCAAGCTTCTCGGCGAGGATATCGACGGCCGCACTCATCCGAGCACCTCCGTTTCGAAGCTGAAGGGCAGCATCTCGTCCATGGTCATGGTCTTCTTCACGCCGGTTTCATCGCAAAGATAGATCCGCGTTTCCTTATCTGCAAATTCGGCGATCTTCTGCCGGCAGCCGCCGCAGGGCGGGCAGAGCGGCAGCTTCTCGGCGATGACGGCGATCTCGACGATCTTCTTGGCGCCGCCCATGATCATCTGGCCGATCGCCGTTGGTTCGGCGCACCAGCCCTGAGGGAAGGACAGGTTCTCGATGTTGGCGCCGGTATAGATCTTGCCATCCTCGGCGCGGATCGCGGCGCCTACGGGGAATTTCGAATAGGGAGCATGGGCAAAAGCCATCGCTCCGCGAGCGGCCTCGAACAGATCATGCGACATGGTTTAGCGCTCCTTGGTATAGGGCACGCCACCGGCCTTCGGGGGCTTGGCGACGCCGATAAATCCTGCGAGCAGAATGCAGGTCAGAATATAGGGCAGCGCCTGGAAAATCTGTACCGGCACTTCGCCCATGCCCGGAATCGTCTTGCCCTGCATGAAATTGGCAAAGGCATCGAGGAAGCCGAAGAGCAGGCAGGTGAACATGACCGGCACCGGCTTCCACTTGGCAAAGATCAGTGCGGCAAGCGCGATATAGCCCTTGCCAGCCGACATGTTGTTGATGAAGGCGGCCGACTGGGCGATGGCGAGATAGGTGCCGGAGAAGCCGCAGAGAATGCCGGCAACGATCAGCGACCGATAGCGCAGCCACTCGACCGAGATGCCGGCGGTGTCGACGGCGCCGGGATTTTCACCGACGGCGCGCAACCGCAAGCCGAAACGGGTGCGATAGAGAATCCACCAGGAGATCGGCACCGCGAGAAAAGCCAGATAGGTCAGGATATTGTTGCCTGATATGACGTTGGCATAGAGCGGCCCGATGAACGGAACATCGCGAACAGCATCGACGCCGGGCAGGGTGATGCCGGAGAAGCGCGCCGTGCTGGGCAAAGTCGGCGTGCGGCCACCCTGCCCGAACCAGGCCTGACCGAGAACGATGGTCAAGCCGGCCATCAGGAAGTTGATCGCGACGCCGGAGACGATCTGGTTGCCGCGATTGGTAATCGAGGCAAAACCGTGCAGCAGGCCGACGACGACCGAGACGGTGATGCCGGCGCCAAGGCCGGCCCAGGGCGAGCCGCTGATGGCGGCGACGCAGGCTGCAGCGAAGGCAGACGCCAGCATCTTGCCTTCCAGACCGATGTCAAAGATGCCGGCGCGCTCGGAAAACAGGCCGGCAAGCGCCGTGAAGATCAGCGGAATCGACAGACGAATGGTCGAGCCGAGGATGCTGATGAGAAGATCATAATAGTCCATCGTCCGATCCTCACGTCCTGGCGAATTGCTGGTAGATGCGCACGAGCGCAGGGCGGAACATGTATTCGAGCGCACCGGCAAACAGGATGACGAGACCCTGGATCACCACGATCATGTCGCGCGTGATGTTCGGCATGTCGAAGGACAGCGCATCGCCGCCCTGATAGAGGATGCCGAACAGGATCGCCGCCAGGATGATGCCCACCGGATGATTGCGGCCCATCAGCGATACGGCGATGCCGACAAAGCCGGCGCCGAGCACGAACTCCACCTGCAGGCGCGCGGACGATCCCATGACGGGATTGAGCGACATCATGCCGGCAAGGCCGCCCGAAATCAGCATGGCGATGATGACCGTGCGGGCATAGGGAATACCGGCATAGACCGCAGCCGTCGGGCTGAGGCCGAGCGTGCGCATTTCATAGCCGAGCTTCGTGCGCCAGACGAGCACCCAGACGAGGAAGCACATGACCAGCGCGATCAGGAAGGACACGTTGAGCGGTGCGGCACCGATGGTCGAGCCGAACATATCCATCAGCCAGCCGAGCTTGGGCAGCTGACCGCCCTCGAGGAAGGTGCGGGTTTCCGGCGCCATCTTGCCCGGAACAATCAAGATGTGCACCAGCAGGAAGTTCATCATTGCCGATGCGATGAAGTTGAACATGATTGTCGTGATGACGACGTGGCTGCCGCGCTTTGCCTGTAGCCATGCGGGAATGAAGGCCCAGAGCGCCCCGAAGATCGCCGCGCCGATGACGGCAAACGGCATCGTCACATACCAGGGCACATAGTGGTCGAGCGTCAACGCCACGAGGGCACAGCCGAGGCCGCCGACATAGGCCTGGCCTTCCGAGCCGATGTTGAACAGGCCGGCATGGATGGCGACCGCGACCGACAGGCCGGTGAAGATGAAGCTCGTCGCATAATAGAGCGTAAAGCCGATGCCTTCGCCGCTACCAAGCGCTCCCTGCAACAGCAGGACGAGCGCATCGAGCGGGCTCTCGCCGATGAACCAGACGACGAGGCCCGATATCAGAAAAGCGACGATCAGGTTGAGAAGCGGGATCAGGCCGTAGGTGATCCAATTGGGGAGCGGAACGGAAGCGGTACTCATCGAGGCCTCACGCGGCAATGCCGGCCATCATCAGGCCGAGTGTTTGTTCACCGGCCTCAGCCGACTTTTCACCGACGATGTGGCCGGCGAACATGACAAGGATACGGTCCGAAAGCGCACGGATCTCATCCAGCTCCACCGAGACCAGCAGGATGGCCTTGCCGGCGTCGCGCATCTCGATGATGCGGCGATGGATGAACTCGATGGCGCCGATGTCGACGCCGCGCGTCGGCTGACCGATCAGCAGTGCCTTCGGATCGCGCTCGATCTCGCGGGCAACGACGATCTTCTGCTGGTTGCCGCCGGAGAAGTTGGCCGTCTTCAGCCGCGCGTTCGGCGGGCGGATATCGTATTTCTCGATCTTCTCGATGGCATCCTTGCGCATGGCATCGAGATCGAGCATTCCACCACGTCCGTACTTGCGATCGCGGTGATAGCCGAGCATGGAATTCTCATATTCCTCGAACTTGAGGACGAGGCCCATGTGATGGCGATCTTCCGGGATATGGGCAAGGCCGAGCTCGCGAAGCGCTGCGGGGTCCGCATTGCCGATCGGCTTGCCGTACAGCAGGATTTCGCCTGATGCCGGCTTACGGATGCCGGCGATGGCTTCCAGCAACTCGGACTGGCCGTTGCCTGCAACGCCGGCAATGCCGACGATCTCGCCGGCACGGACGTCGAAAGAAACATTGTCGACCATGGTGACGCCACGGCCGTCCTTGACGGTGAGGTTGCGCACCGACAAGAGGACATCGCCCGGATTGGGGGCGCCCTTTTCGACGCGAAGCAACACCCGGCGGCCGACCATCAGTTCGGCCAGTTCCTCGACGGTGGTCTCGGCGGTCTTGCGGGTCGCGACCATCTCGCCGCGGCGCATGACCGACACCGTATCGGTGATCGCCATGATCTCGCGCAGCTTATGGGTGATGAGGATGATCGTCTTGCCCTGATCGCGCAGCACGCGAAGGATGCGGAAGAGATTGTCGGCCTCGGCGGGCGTCAGAACGCCCGTGGGCTCATCGAGGATGAGGATCTCGGCGCCGCGATACATCGCCTTCAGGATCTCGACCCGCTGCTGCTGGCCGACGGGCAGCTCTTCGATCAGCGCGTCCGGATCGACCTCCAGGCCGTAATCCTTCTCCAGCCGGCCAAGCTCGGCGCGCGTGGCGGCGACGCCCTTGGCAAGCAGCGCGCCGCCTTCGGCGCCCAGCATGACGTTTTCGAGGACAGTAAAATTGTCTACCAGCATGAAATGCTGGTGCACCATGCCGATGCCGGCGGCGATAGCCGTCTGGCTGTCTCGGATGGCGATCGGATTGCCGTTGATGCGGATCTCGCCGCTGTCAGCCTGATAGAAGCCGTAGAGGATCGACATCAGAGTCGATTTCCCGGCACCGTTTTCGCCGATGACCCCGTGGATCGAACCTTTGGCGACGGTCAGGTTGATATCTTTATTGGCGTGGACAGCACCGAACTTTTTGTCGATGCCCACGAGCTCGATGGCAGGTGATTGGCTCACAATAGGGGCTCCAGAAACCGGATTCCGGATAAGAAAAGGGCGTATGACGTTTTTGCTTCGTCATACGCCCTTGTTTCATATCAGTTCTTCGGGCAGGCGTTGTCGGTCAGATAGTCGTGGACCTTGATGGTGCCAGCGATGATATCGGCCCGCGCCTTGTCGACGGCAGCCTGCATTTCCGGGGTGACGAGCGGCTTGTTGTTGTCATCGATGGCAACGGTGACGCCATCTTCCTTCAGGCCGAGGTTCTGGATGCCGGGCGTGAACTTGCCGTTCTTGGCATCGCTGAAGGCGTTGTAGACCGCGAGGTCGACGCGCTTAACGACGGAGGTCAGAACCGAACCCGGATGCAGGTAGTTCTGGTTGGAGTCCACGCCGATCGACAGCTTCTTGTTGTCGGCAGCCGTCTGCAGCACGCCGAGGCCGGTCGCGCCCGCAGCTGCGTAGACAACGTCGGCGCCCTGGTCTATCTGGTTCTTGGTGAGCTCGCCGCCGCGAACCGGGTCGTTCCAGGCAGCACCGGTCGTCCCGGTCATGTTCTGGAAGACTTCGATCTTCGGGTTGGTGGCGCGGGCGCCGAGTTCGTAGCCGCATTCGAACTTGCGGATCAGCGGAATGTCCATGCCCCCGACGAAACCGACCTTGCCGGTCTTCGACGCAATGGCAGCCATGACGCCGGCGAGGTAGGAACCTTCATTTTCCTTGAACTTGACGGAGCGAACGTTCGGCAGATCGAGGCTGTCGTCGATCAGGACGAATTCGGTCTTCGGGTATTCGGCAGCAACCTTCTGAAGGGCGGAGGTCCAGGCGAAAGAGACGGCGATAACCGGATTGAAGCCCTTGCTGGCGAAGTTGCGCAGCGCCTGTTCGCCCTGGGTGTCGCCCGTCGGCTCAAAATCGCGGTAGGCGATACCGGTTTCCTTCTTGAACTTTTCGGCGCCGTTATAGGCGGCTTCGTTGAAGGACTTGTCGAACTTGCCGCCGGTTCCGTAAACGATTGCCGGCTTGATGTCGGCCGCAAGCGCCGTTGCCGACATGGCAGCCAAGGCGAAAAGGGTCAAAAGGGATTTTTTCATGTGGTGCAGCCCTGTTGTTTCTATCTTGTTGGGTCCTCCCGCAAGCCCGTTGATCGGACATGTCTGCGGAACTGCCGACCTCCCCCGAGGCCAAGCTGGCGCGCATCCTTGCATGGCTGCATGAAAAATTCACGAGAAATTTTTCAGTTGGTAAAGATTTGTGGGAATTGGTGAAAACCCGCCCAAGTGACCCTTTTTTTAAACAATTTCGGCCCAAAACTGCAATTTTATTGGCCAGAAAGGCCGCCCGTCAGCCCGCTACAACCGCTAGCACCACCCGTCGCGGCCCTGCAACAAGCCACCGGCCAGAGGCCGTCGAAAGACATCGAAATCCCAGAGTGGCACAGGCCCGAGAGGCACCCATCGGACCCGTCAGGCGCTGAAACGACCCGCCGCGGGCTGGCGCTTGTATCCCACCATCCACAGAAGCAGCGAGAGCACCAGGAAGACGGCGAAAGCGGGCTGAAACAGCAGCCATTGCATCGCCGTGTCGTAAAAGCGCGGATGGACATAATAGGCGACCGCAGAGCGAAGGCTCGCCAGCGACGACGGGCTGACATCGTTCCAGGCATCGCCCATCGGGGTCATGACAACCGCCGAGGCGGCAACGGACTGAATGGAATCGATCGTGCCGGCGATAACTGCCACCACCAGCGCGACAAGGCTCGCAAAACGCAACAGGAAACGCATGAACTCCTCCGGATACTCATTACGCCCGGCCTTTACGGGCCGACCGGTCTTACGCCGCCCCATCTGCCTTCTTAGATAAGTTGTGCGCGAAACAAGCGCAATGGGGTGGAGATTCGGAGTTTTCCGCCGATAAGTCAAAAATCTGTCAGATTCGGGTTGATTGCTCAGAATTCATCGGTATATATCGCGCCGTTCCGACGATTTGCGTCCCTAACGGGTGCGAAACGCCAAAGAAGGACAGGTGGCCGAGTGGTTTAAGGCGCACGCCTGGAACGCGTGTGTGCGTGAAAGCGTACCGTGGGTTCGAATCCCACCTTGTCCGCCATTCTTTTTATCAAACCACTGATTTTCCGTCTTATTCGAACTTCGTTTGTTCAAGCGCTGCAGTGTTCATTGCGACCGGCGCGAACTTCTCATCTTGCATCGCGCCTGCAACAGCAAACAGATCTGATCGGAGATTGCGAGGCAGAGGTACTCGAGACGCTATGCGAAGCGACGTCACGATATCTCTTCCACGAGCCACCTCGAACCATCTGCGCGAGGTTGAGGCCTTTGGGTATCGGCCTCTTGCCACTGCCTCATGCCTTGCACGCAGGCTTCATGCTCACCCACCACTCCACACCATTCCCTGGCGCAGGCAACGCGGCACGCCTCTTATCAGGCAGATGCGCGCTCCTTGCCAGGCTCACCAAACCATTGCGACGCGGCCTGTTCAGCTTCGTCAATATCGAGCCCATCTTCACCGGCCCAGGCAACGAACCCGTCGGGCCGCACGAGCAGGGCGCTGACGCCCAGCCGATCCTTGGCGTCGCTCGCGACGTAAGCGATCCGGTCACTCCAGCGGTCCGCAAGCGCTCCAAGCGGTGCGCTGCCATCGAAATCCAGCAACAGACCTCTGCCCCTTCCGAGGTGGTCGCCAAGCTTCGTCCCGTCGGCCAGTTCGAAATCAGGGGCACTGCGGCCCACCAGCGGGTTGGTACCGCCAAGATCGTAGCGGAGCGAAACGCCCCAGACGCGTTCGGCGAAATAGGTCGCGCCGTCGCGCGTATCTATAAGGTCGCGGATGACGGCTTCGAGCGCACGCGAGCTAGGGCTTGGCCGCATGAGCGCGACCTGCGCACGCGACCAGTCGAGCACTTGCGCGCCGACAGGGTGCCGCTCGCTCGAATAGGTGTCGAGCAAGCCGTCCGGCGCATCGCCCCGGATGGTCGCGGCAAGCTTCCATCCGAGATTCATCGCGTCGCCCAGACCAAGGTTGAGACCTTGGCCGCCCAAGGGGGAATGGATGTGCGCGGCATCGCCCGCAAGCAACACTCTCCCCCTGCGATAGGTGGTCGCCTGGTAGGCACGATCCGTCCATGTGGTGACAAGTTTAAGCGCCGTCACGGTGACATCAGTGCCGGAGATGCGGCGGAGCACAGCCTGCACGTGCTCGAGAGTGATCGGCTGAGCCCGGTGGAAGGCGCCGCCATCGAAGTCGACCATCGAGATCGTTCCCGGCGGCGAAAACGTGTACATGCCCGTCGCGGTGTAATGGCGACCGGGATCAAACCGGTCCGGTTCCGCCATCTCGATTTCGGCGGAATAGCCGGTGAATTCGGGGGCTGTGCCGACGAACTCGAAGCCACCGGCCTTGCGAACGGTGCTGCGGCCGCCATCGCAGCCGACGAGCCAGCGCCCGCGGAAGGTCTCGGCTCCGGCGCGGATAATGACGCCTTCATCCGACTGGTCGAAGCCCTCGACACCGAGGCCGCGCCTGATTTCGGCGCCCAAGGTCTCCGCGCGGGCGGCAAGGATAGTTTCGAGATTTTCCATCTCGACCATCAAGCTCGTGCCGGCCGGGCTCGGCAGGCGATAGGGCCATTTCGCAGCGTCGATCTTATCGGAAAAGAACTGGATGCCGGCGAAATGGCCGCCCGGGCGGCGCGACTGATGCATCCAGTGGGCGGCAGGCGACGTGCCGCCATCCGAGGCATCCTTTGCGGGCTTGGGCGCGGCGACATCGCTCAACAGGCCGCGGCGATAGAAGGCTTCGAGAGTCGGCGCCGAAAGGCCGCGCATGCCGAACGGAAGGCGCTTCAAGGGCGAGCGCGGGTCCGGCGCCTGCTCCAGCACCAAGACGGAGAGATCCGCAAGACGCAATTCGCAGGCAAGAAACAAGCCGACGGGTCCGCCGCCGGCGATCACGACATCATAGATCAAGACATAATTCCTCAAGCAAGCGTCACCCAAGGTGCGCGACACGCCGGCCTCGATCATCCTCAGCCGGTGCAAATCATTGGACATGGCCGCCCTGTTCGAACGGCAACGGTTCGATCACAGGACCAAGCCCTTCTGACCTGTGCAAATTTCACCGATTTCATCATCGGATCACGATTTTTACACTCAGTATAAATTTACTTATGGTATAAATATATGCATGTCAAATCGAATCAAACTCAGAGACCGCAAGAAGGAGATGACGCGTCAGGCGATCTCCGACGTCGCAACGCGCCTGTTCGTCGAACACGGCTTCGACAAGGTCTCCGTCGCCGATATCGCCGACGAGGCTGAAGTCGCCAGAAAGACTGTCTTTAACTATTTCCGCCGCAAGGAAGATCTGGTCTTCGATCGCGAAGACGAAATACGGGAGCTCGTCCGCAACGCGCTTGCCGACCGCGGCGGGCAGCCGCCGGTCCGCATATTCCAGACGCTGATGCGCGGGCTGGTGGAAACGCAGCATCCCCTGTTCAGGATCACGGAGCGGCCCATCCAGTTCTGGCGCATGGTAACGGAGAGCCCGACGCTCACGGCGCATGCGCGCGGGCTGCAGGTGACGCTTGCCGATGATCTCTCGAGAATGCTGTCCGATGCGGCAGGCCGGCCGCGCTCCGACGCCGATGCGCATCTTGCAGGCGCAATGCTGATGGCCGTGCTGGTGGCCGCCTATGGCGCAGCTTTGCGCGCCTTTCGCGAGAGGGGAAAGCCCGAAGCCATATTATTGAGCGTCATGGAGCGCGGCTTTAGCGGCGTCGATGCTGCCTTGGCCGGAACGAGCTACATCTAAGAGCAGTTCCGCTTTTCTTCGAATCGAGAAACCGCTCTATCCTTTTGTTTCCTGACGCATTCCGCACGGAAGATCGCCTGCAGATGACAAACGCCCGGCCGATGAAGCCGGCCGGGCGATAGGCGATCGGATTCCAATCCACGGGTGGATCAGAAAGATGGAGGACGTCTCACGCTGCGGAGACCTGTAGCTCGGCGAGATCGTCGAGCAGCTTCGGGCCTGTGGGTTCCCAGCCAAGCTTCTGGCGCGTCTTGGCGCTCGAAGCCAACATGTCCAGCGTGGCGAACATGGAGAGCCAGCCAAAATATTCCTGGACCTCTCCCTGGCCGACGGATTTGACCGGCAGCTTCAGACGGCGGCCGAGAACTTCGGCAATATCGCGCATCGTCACGCCCTCTTCGGCAACTGCATGATACTTCGCGTTCGGCTCGGCGCGCTCGACGACGAGGCGATAGAGGCGCGCGACATCGGTAAAATGCGCCGCCGGCCAGCGGTTGCGCCCGTCTTCGATATAGGCGCAAACACCCTTCTGCCTGAATATCTCGATCAACGGCGTGATGAGCCCCTGGCTGACGGGATCGTGCACCTGCGGCAACCGTACGACGGAGACGTTGACGCCGATCTCGCTCGCCAAGATTCCCGCCTCCTCGGTGGCCGCCCGCGGATGCTTGTCGGAGCCGACGATCGGATTGTCTTCACGGGCAGGCTCGCCGGGGATGGTATTGGCGATCGGCGTGCCGGACGTGATGACCAGCGGACGTGACGAGCCGGCAAGAGCGGAAGCAAGCGTTGCGATCACGCGGCGATCGTCCTCGCAATTCTGGACGAATCTTGAGAAGTCGTGGTTGAAGGCAAGGTGAATGACGCCGTCGGACTGCGAGGCGCCGCTTTTCAGGATTTCCATATCCTCGATCGTGCCGTGCAGGACTTCGGCGCCAGCAGCGGCAAGCGCCACCGCCTTTTCCTTCGAGCGGGAAAGACCAAGCACCTGATGGCCGGCTCCGATCAACTCCCTGACGACATGCGAGCCGATATTTCCGGTCGCACCGGTAACGAATATACGCATATGCACTGTCTCCTTATTTCGTCGGAGACAAATCTGTGCTCATCGTTTATTCTGGTAAAGTAGTGACCTTATCATAGTAAAGACACTAACAGGATGACCGATCTCATCGAAACTGAAAATGTGCTCGGGGCCTATCTGCGAGACCGCCGGGCGAAGCTCGATCCGTCCGCGCTTGGCTTTGCCGGCGAGCGGCGGCGCACGCCGGGGCTACGGCGCGAGGAAGTGGCGCAGCGCGCCAATATCAGCCCGACATGGTACACATGGCTGGAACAGGGACGCGGCGGCGCGCCTTCGGCCGATGTGCTCGACAGGATCGCCCGCGCGCTGATGCTGACGGAAGTGGAGCGCGAACATCTCTTCCTGCTCGGCCTCGGCCGGCCACCGGAAGCGCGTTACCGCAAGAATGACGGCGTGACGCCGCGCTTGCAGCGCGTGCTCGATGCCCTGGAGCCGAGCCCTGCCATCATTCGGACCGCCACCTGGGACGTCATCGCGTGGAACCGGGCCGCACCCGTGATGCTGATCGACTACCGATCGCTCCCGCCGGAGGAGCGCAACATCCTGCGCTATATCTTTCTCGATCCGCGCGCTCGCGCCATGCAATATGACTGGGAAAGCGTCGCGCGTTTCGCCCTGGGCGCATTCCGCGTCGATGCGGCCCGCGCAGGCGCATCAAGCGAGATCGAGCCTTTCGTGGCGGAGCTTTGCCGCATCAGTCCGGAATTCAGGGCCATGTGGCGGGAAAACGACGTTCCCGGCGCCCATACGGAAGCCATCAAGCACATCCGCCATCCCACCCTCGGCCCGCTTGCCTTCGAATATTCGGCCTTTTCGGTCGATGGCCGGACGGATCTCAGCATGATCGTCTATAACCCGGCAACGCCCGACGATGCCGAGCGGATCAGATCGCTGCTGCCGCCGAACGCCCCCCATCAAGTCGCTTCCGACAAGGCGCCGATCGGCAAAGAGAAGCCTTCATGACCATATCAAGCGACACCCGTTTCTGGGACCGGGCCGCACGCAAATACGCCAAGGGCGCGATCGCGGATCAGGCGGGATACGAGCGCACGCTCGGCCGCACGCTCGCGCTCCTGAACGCAGGCGACAGGGTGCTGGAATTGGGCTGTGGAACCGGGACGACGGCGCTCCGGCTTGCCGGCAAGGTTCACGATTATCTCGCGACCGACGTCTCGGCGGAGATGATCGCAATCGCCAGGGAGCGATATGGCGCCGAACCGATCCCGAGCCTTTCCTTCCGGGTCGCGACCGCCGAAGCGATTGCGACCGATCCCGCGCGGTTCAACGCCGTTCTCGGATTCAACTATCTGCATCTGATCCGCGATCTCCCCGGCACGCTTCGCCACGTCCATCACCTGCTTCCAACCGGCGGCCTGTTCATCTCCAAGACCCCTTGCGTCGGCGAGATGAAACCGCTCATCCGGCTGGCCCTGCTGCCGGCGATGCGCGCGATCGGCAAGGCGCCCCATGCCGGTGTCTTTCGGGTATCGGAACTGGCCGAGCAGATATCCGCCGCGGGCTTCGACATCCTCGCCACCGAAAACCACGCCAGCAAAGGCGACGACAATCGACCCTATATCGTGGCCCGCAAGAGGTGACGACATCGCGATGCCGGCATACAGCTCATCTTTCGATTGACGCCGTCAACAAGTCGCTCCAGAATATTATCCGTCGAAAATGGCTGGCTTGGTCTCGGTAGGCCCAGGCCCTTCTTCCCAAATGGAGAAGCTCTGTTTCGCGCTTGCGCGGATACCCCGACAGTCCCTGCGCCTCGTGCGCGTTTCGGGTCTGCTGGGTAGCCATTCGACGATGCTCCCTCGACGGACCAAGTGTGAAGGAGTTTTGCCATGTCCACTGTCGATCAATCCCAACCCATCCTCGTTTATCTCGCCGCCGGCGTGCAAGGCAGCGCCGTGGTTCGTGCCGCGCTTCAACGGGGGCTCAAGGTCAGGGCGCTCGTTCGCGACCGAAGGCGCGCGACGGCGCTTTCCGCCCTCGGCGCCGAGCTCGCCGAGGGGGATCTGCGCGACCTCGCCTCGCTTCGCGCCGCCAGCGCCGGCATCGCGCATGCGGTGCTGCAGATCCCGATCGGGTCTCGGGACGATATGCGCATCCAGGCCGACAATGCCATATCGGCCTCGCTCGCCTGCGGCCTCAAATCCGTCGTTCTGAAGCTCGCCAGCGCCAGCCGCCCGGCGCCTTGCGAGGAACCGAGCTTCGTCGCCAATGCCATGATCGAGGCTGTGGTCCGCGCGTCTGGCCTGCCCTTCACCGTTGTTCGGCCCACCATGTATCTCGAAAATCTCCTAAAGCCATCGGCACGGGCGGACATTGTCGAACAAGGAACTTTCGCGCCGCCGATTGCCCAATCGCAACGCATCGCCTGGACCTCGGTCGATGATTGCGCGCGCGCCGCCGTCACCCTCCTGGAACGCGGAATCACCTCAGGCGACCATCGCATCGCCGGATCGGAGGGCGTTGATGGAAACGAACTCGCATCCCGGATCGGCGCCGGACTTGGGCGACATGTCGCTTATCATGCCCAGCCGCTCGATGAATTCGAGCGGGATGTCGATGCCGCGATGGGAGCGGGAACGGGACGCCGCGTTGCCTCGAAATTTCGCTTCTTCGCATCGCATCCGGAAGAGGCGGATGCGATCCTGGCAGCGCCCTTCAGACCGCAAGCCGGCCTTGAGGATTTCCAGCCGACCGGAATCGAAGAATGGGTTCGACAGCATCGGGCGCAGTTCTTCGGCACGGATCAGACGCCTTCAGCCGACCTGGGCTGACCGGCGGCGCATGCCTCAATCATAGTAGGCCGGGGCATGCCTGAACCGAGACCATGCCTCGGGGTCATGCCCCGTGACCACCATGGCATCGGTCTGCTCGGCAAGCACACGCAGCTTGCCGACGGATCGCACCGTGTCGACGGCGGACGCCATGAAGCCGGGGAGCGCCTTTTCGTTCCAGTGATCAAGCGTATAGGCGGCATCGATAGCAAGCAATATTGTGCCCGCGTTCGGCAGTTGCACGAGGAAGGACTGATGGCCGACACTGTGGCCCGGTGTGAAGACCATCCGCAGCACTCCGTCGCCATAGAGATCGTAGCCATTGGTGGCATCGCCTTCGAGGAAGTGCCATTTCAAGCCGGGACGGTCGAAATCACGGCGGACATAGGCGCCGGCGGCGAACCAGTCCGGGGCGAAGGCATATTCGTATTCGCGACGCTGGACGATATGGGTCGCATTCGGGAACCGTCCGATGGCGCCGCTGTGGTCGGAATGCAGATGGGACAGCACGACGAAGCGGATGTCCTCACGGGATATGCCGTGTCTCGCCAGTTGGGCGACGCATCCCTGCCCCTCCGTCATCACAGGCTGGTAGCTGTCGACGGCATCGCCCCAGTAGCCACGCGGATCGGAAAGCCCCTCCACCGCAAGCCCGCCATCGATGACGACGTTGCCCTTTGGATGCGTGAGCAAAAACCACGGCACCGGGATTTCACAATCAGCGCCATTTCCCTGGTTCATCCTGATGTCGTGGGCCTTGCAGCGCTGCGAGCCCGATTGAAACATGTAAAGCCTGATATCGCTCATGAGCCCGACCTGTGGTTGACGTTCGAGCGCCGTTTTCTGTTATCGAGTGCTATCCCACCAGACGGCATCATCCACTTACATTTATCGGTTGAGCCGATATATTGGCGCACATGGATCTGCTGGTAGCGATGCGCGTCTATGTGAGGGTGGTGGAAAGGGGCAGCATGTCGGCTGCCGCCCGCGATCTCAGCATGGGCCAGCCTGCCGTCAGCGAGCGGATTGATCGGCTGGAGCAATATCTGGGTACACGGCTGCTGCTGAGAAACACCCGCAGGCTTTCCGTCACCGACGCAGGCGCCGCCTTCTATGAGCGCAGCAAACAGGTGCTGGAAAGCGCCGACGACGCGCTCAGCGTTGTCAATGGCGACCAGTCCTTGCGCGGCACGCTCAGGATCGCAGCGCCGCACGGCATCGGCGAGGTCATCCTGCCGGCGATCATACTCCGGATGCGCAAGCATTATCCGCTGCTGAAGATCGAGCTGATCCTCAACGACAGGATCGTCGATCCTGTAACTGAGGGCGTCGATCTCTCGCTGCGCCTCGGCGATCTTGGCGAGGGAAGCTTCATTGCCCGCAAGCTCGGCCATGTCGGTCGGGTGCTTGTAGCTTCGCCAGCCTATCTCGATGAGCACGAGACACCGACGATGCCCGATGAGCTTGCCGGCCATCCCTTCCTGCGTGTCTCCGGCCTCTTCAACGGCGGACGGCTTGCATTGATCGGCTCGGATGGGCAGAGCGAACTTGCCGCCACCGATATCGTCCTCAGCACCAGCCACTGGCGGCCATTGCACAGCCTGTTGCTCGACGGCGCCGGCATCGGCGTCTTGCAGGCGCCGGTGTGCGCCGAAGATCTGGCCAGGGGCAGGCTGATCCGGCTGCTGCCGGAATTTACCGTGCCGGGATTCGACCTGCACGCGCTCTATCCGGCGATAAGGCCGCTTCCTCCCCGGATTCGGGCAGTGCTCGCGCTGCTGGAAGAGCAGTTGCCGGCCGTTCTATCCTAGACTGGGAGGCGGGCAAGCAGGGTTTCGCATCTTGCCATCGCCCAGAGGAGCTCTTGTCTGCTTCCGCCTTGGGCAGCTTCGTAAACCTGCTGAAGACCGATGCGAAGCTGGTAGCAGGATAATACCAGCGGATCGCCCATGGCCTCCGGTTCATACTCTTCGAAATAGCGGGCCTGCGCCTCCATGCAAGCAAGCCACGGACGCCAGAAGAAGATGTTTGCGACATCGAAAAGCGGATCACCGAACAGCGCCTCGCTCCAATCGATGACGCCGGTGATGACAGCTCCGTCGACAAGCACATTGTTCGACCCGAAATCGCCATGCACGAGCCCGCGGATCTCGGGGCATTGCAGCACCAGGCTCATCAGGCGATCGAGATAGCGATCCGACCATCCCGCACCGATGACAGTATCCACGCTATCCCAGTCGTACTGCCTGCGGTCCGCGATCATGGCCAGAAAGTCGCGCCAGCTTGCATGTTTGCCGGTGCCTCGATCGTCAAAGCAGCCAAATCCCTGCGTCCCGGCAAGCGGCGATTCGGCCATGACCCGCAAGAGCCTGGCGACGGGTGCGACCACGGCAGGCAAAGCCGCGACCGAAAGATCCTGCAGGGTCAATCCGGAAGCCCGGCGCGAGACACAATAGGCCCGTTGATCCGCAACACCGATCGATAGGACTTCCGGGATGGGCAGGGCGGATGAAGCAAACCGCCTGGCGCAGAAGGCATCCTTCCGAAATCCGTCAGCCACGCGATTGATGCGGAGAATAAGGCTTTCGCCACCGATATGGATGCCGAAAGCCTGCGATTCCTCGCCTTGCGACACGGCGCTCCATTGCGAAATGGCGCCCAGATCGCGCTCGACGACGTCGACAATGGCTTTGGACAGTTGTGGCGGCTTCATTCCCTTCCTCACCTATGTCGAAATACAGCATGTTCCCTACGGAAGGCCAGTTTCAGCGCTGAAGAGCTAGTTGTCGACCCGATCGACGCGTCGCGTCGCCACATCGGGCGTTGCCCGCAAGGTCAGCGCCCAGAAGAGAAGCGTCAGCAGGCTTATGGCGGTACCGGAGATACAGACGCCCGTCCAGCCCGCATGGGCATAGATGATCGTCGAGGTCGATGATCCCACAGCGCTGCCGATCGAGTAGAAGACCATGTAGGCGGCGGTCAGCCTGTTCTGTGCGTCGGGCCTCACACGATAGATCATCCCCTGATTGGTGACGTGCGTCGCCTGCAGCCCGAAATCGATGACGAGGACGCCGAGGATGAGCCAGAGGATCGACTGATCCAGCATCGAGATCGGCAGCCAGGCAACAAGCATCAGTGCAAGCGCAATACCTGTGGTGCGCTGGCCGTGGCCGCGATCGGCCCACCGTCCCGCCCTGATGGCGCCAAGCGCCCCTGCGGCACCAGCAAGGCCGAAGAGGCCGACTTCGGTATGGGACATGGAATAAGGCGGCGCCGTCAGCGGCAGCACGAGCGGCGCAAGCAGCGTGGTGATATTGGCGAAGATCAGCATGGCGATGATCGCGCGTATACGCAGAACCGGTTCTTCGACAAGCAGGGTGCCGAGCGAGCGGATGAGACCAAAATAGGAAAGCCCACCCTTCGGCTTTTCCTGTCGCGGCAGCGCCCGCCAGAGGAGAAGCGCGATCACCAGCGTCAGCACGGCGGAGACGATGTAGACAGTCCGCCAGCCGGAGAGATCGGTCAACGTACCCGCGACACTGCGCGCCAGCAGAATGCCGAGGACGATGCCGCTCGTGACCATGCCGACGATATGGCCGCGCTCGGCGGGGTGCGCGAGGCTCGCCGCGTAGGCAACGAGCGCCTGCGTGACCACAGCGAGGAATCCGACGGCAGCCATGGAGGTAAGCAGCATAGCCGCGCTAGAGGAAAAGCCGACAGAGACGAGCGCCGCGACGCTCAGCAGCGATTGCGCGACGATGAGCTTGCGCCGATCGACCAGATCGCCGAGCGGCACCAGCAGGATGAGGCCGAGCCCGTAGCCGAGCTGCGTCACGCCGACGATCAATCCGGCAACCGTGCGCGACAGTCTCAGATCATCGGCCATGACATCGAGAAGCGGATGGGCGAAATAGGCATTCGCCACCGCGAGGCCGCTTGCGGCAGCAAACAGAAAAATCGTGGCGGGCGTGAGCAGAGAACCGGCTTCTCCCGCGTATCCGGCACCCGTGAGCGAACTTTCTTGCTTGGAATAAACACGCGCGGCATCCTTCGCGCTGCCAGCGGGCGGCGCGTCCTGATCGATCGTCATTGCAAAACTCCCGATTCTTCGGTTTAATAATGAAACCATCGATCGAGTAACATTATTGGTTTAATAATGCAACCATTCTTGCAGACAAAAGACCGGAAAGGCTGAGCGCATGGTCGCGCGGAAAAGTCTGAAGGGCGACTATTGCCCGAGCGCGCGGTCGCTCGACGTCATCGGCGACTGGTGGTCGCTCCTGATCGTGCGCGACGCCTTCGACGGGCTGACGCGCTTCGGCGAATTTCAGAAAAGCCTTGGCATTGCCAAGAACATTTTGACCGAGCGCCTGCGGACGCTTGTCTCCAGCGGCATTCTGGAGCTCGTTCCGACAAGCGACGGCGGCGCGCGCATGGAATACCGCCTGACGGCGGTGGGAAAGGATCTCTTCCCGGTCATGGTGGCGTTGCGTCAATTCGGCGAGCGCCATCTCTTTGCGCCGGCGGAAGAGCATTCGCTGCTGGTGGATCGCGCCACGGGACAGCCGGTGCAGCTTGAGGTCCGTGCGCAGGACGGGCGCCTCATCGGTCCGGACGAGGCGCTGATCTTGAAAGTACCCGAGGAGAAGTAAGCAAGGACGCCCCGCGTCCGCGACTACCGCATCTGTTTATCAAACCACCCGATGCGCGGCCTCACACGTGCGCCATGCCGCCATCGACGGTCAGTTCGGCTCCGGTCGTGAAGCTCGCGGCCGACGACAGCAGGAAGGCGATCGCTTCAGCCACTTCGTCCGCCTGCCCCCAATGGCCCATCGGGATCATATTCTCCACATAGCTGCGAATTTCGGGAACGGCGACGGCCGCCTCCGTCAGCGGCGTTTCGATCGGACCGGGCGAGACGACATTGACGCGGATGCGCCGCGCCATTAGGTCGGGCGACGTTCCGAGATTGCGGGCAAAGGCGCGGATGAAGCCCTTGCTTCCCGCATAGAGGGCGTCGCCGGGCTGGCCCTTGCGTCCGGCGACCGAACCGACGAAAACCACCGACGCGCCCTCCGCCAGAAGCGGCAGTGCGTGAACGAGGGTAAAGACGGCACCTTTGACATTCACATCCATCAACCGGTCGTAACGAGCAATATCGAGATCATCGATGGCGGGCGCGTTGGAGAGACCGGCATTGACCACAAGCCCGTCCAGCAAGCCGTGGCGCGATGTGACTTCGCTCATGAGACGGGCAATTTCGGCGGGCTCCGCGACATCGCCATGCAGGCACTCGCCGCGACCGCCGAGTTCACGCGCCAACGCCGCCAACCGGCCTTCGTCCCGGCCGGATGCGATGACATGCGCGCCGGCTTGCGCCAGCCGCAATGCCGTGGCTCGGCCTATGCCGCTGCTGCCGCCGGTGACAAGAATGATCTTCTTGGAAAGATGCGCAGATGTGTCTGGAGTCATCGCTCGACCTCTGTTATCAACACTTGTTGACAATTCAGATAGAGGCAAAGCACACAGATGTCAACGAGTGTTGATAATGAAAAACGAGCGCCGCGTCTTACGGCAGCGGAAAGCCGTGCCCGCATTCTCTTAGCGGCGCGAGCGGCTTTCACTCGAGCCGGATACGATGCGGTGGGGGTTCGCGAGATTGCGGCTTTGGCGGGTGTCGATCCGGCAATGGTGCCGCGGCTGTTTGGCTCAAAGGAAGCGCTGTTCACGATGATCGCGGACGAGGCATTCCGATTGGAGCCACCGTTTGACGGGTCGATCGACGGCATGGGCAGACGCGTGGCGCATCATCTGATGGGGCCGATCGCGCGTTGCGATCCCGACGATTTCGACGAATTCACCTTCCTGCTGCGCTCCGTCGGCAGCCCGACGGCAGCACCGATCCTCTCGGTCGCGCTGCATACGACCTTCATCAGGCCATTGTCGCAGCGGATGGACGGACCTGCCGCCGAGGCGCGGGCTGCGCTCGCCACGGCCTACGTGATGGGCTTTGCGGTGCTGCGCGCCGGGCTCGGTTCACCGAGCATCGAAGCCGCGGGACAGGATGTCATCATAGAAAGGCTCGGCGACGCCATCCAAGCCTGCCTGACGCCATGAAGGCGGCGGGGTCTGTCGCGGCAGTCATCTCGTCAAAAGACCAGCGACCGATGCAACTGTGCGCCGGCCCAGGCGCCGTCACCGACGGCCAGCGACACCGAATGCGGAATGCGGGCAGCATCGCCACAGGCAAAAGCGCCGGGCACTGTAGTTTCCTTCATGGCATCGGTCTGGATCTGCGTGCCGAACAGCGTTTCTTCGATTGCGCAGCCGAGCTGCTCGGCAATCCGGCTTGAGGGCGACACGCGTGTTGCGGTGAAAAGCCCGGCAAATTGCAGCAACCGCCCGTCGGCAAGGCGCACGTCGGCCTCCCCTTCCAATCTGGCGACCAGTGTTTCCTCAATCGTCACGCCGCGTGCGGCGAGATCCGCGCGCTGTTCCGCATCCGGGGCGAAGGCGCCATTGAGGAACAGCGTCACCTCTCCCCATTCCGGCAGCAGTTGCGCCTGATGCAGCGACATCGGCCCGGTAGCGATACAGCCGATACGGCCCTGATCAAGCTCATAGCCATGGCAATAAGGGCAATGGAAGATGTTTTTGCCCCAGCGTTCGCCAAGACCCTCGATCTCGGGCAAGGTATCGGAAACGCCGGTCGCGAAGAGAAGGCGCCGGCCGTCGTGGCGAACACCGTCGGCCGCAGTAACGACAAAGGCATCCTTTCGGCCCTCGGCCTGCTCGGCAGTCTCCTCGATCCAGGTCAGCGTCGGATAGGCCGCAAGCTGCTCTTTCGCCCTGCGGGCGATCTCGCCGGGATTGACGCCATCCTGGCCCAGAAAACCGTGGGAGGCATCGGCGAAACGATTGCGGCGCTTGCCGGCATCGACGACCAGCACCTTGCGGCGGGCACGGAGAAGCTGGAGGGCGGCTGCCATTCCGGCGTAGCTGCCCCCGATGACGATGACGTCATGGGTCATGACAGGGTCCTTTCTGAGCGCCAATGCGCATGACGCCGCGCGAATTCCGCGGCGAGATCGGCAAGCGTGACATTTTCGAAGCGCTTGAGCAGCAACGCTTCGGCTTCCGCAAAGGCCTCGTCGAGCACGGAGTTGACCGATTGCTCGACGAGGCACTCCGGCGTCTCGTTGCGATTGCCGATGGCGAAGACGGCAGGCTCGCCGAGCGCTTCGTGTAGCTGGTGCAGCGTGACGGTTTTGAGATCGGCCGCGATCGTCCAGCCGCCGGTATGTCCCTTGGCGGAATGCACGATCCCGACCTCGCGCAAAAGCCCCATGGTGCGGCGCACGACGACGGGATTGGTGCGCATGCATTGCGCCAGGACTTCGGAAGTCAGCGGCCCATCCTGCTCAGCCATATGGAGCAACGCATGAAGGACGGAGGAAAGTCGGCTGTCTCTTTTCATGTAACTTCAATTATTACGATTCGACACAACATTCAAGAGCCGACCGGATGAATGTGCCGCCACACGGAAATCGAGCCATGAGGCAGGACAGGCACGGCGTCGGCTAGGGGCGCTTTCTGAAGTGAACCTCGCGGGCCGAAGCGCAAATCCTGATTTCGTCGCCGAGCGACCATTCGGCTGCTCTTGCCGCCATCGCCGCCGGCACACCCTGCGAGCCCGGCCCGGCCGGAACATCATAGGTGGCGTGCGCATCATGCGGCAGCAGCACGCCATAGCCACGCTCAAGCGCTCCGCGCGTCGTCGCCGCAACGCACATCTCGGAAAGCACGCCGCAGATGACCAGTTCATGGATGCCGAACGCCGCCAAGACAGCATCGAGATCGGTGCCGTCGAAGCCGTCATCCTCCGTCTTCCTGATGATCACTTCACCGGACAGAGGCGGGAAATGAAGCTTCCATCCCGGCTGAAGCGGCTCATCCGGCGCGCCGGCCGGACCGTCGTTCTGCAGGAAAATCACCGGCGCCCAGGCCGATCGCGCCTTGTCTAGCAGGGCCTCGACCATCGACGTCAACATAGTATGACCAGGAACCGCATCCGGGCCATCCACGAAGGCATTCTGCATGTCGACAACGAGCAGTGCATCGGCCTGCGGATGGCGATCGGATAGCTTCTGCTGCTCTTTTTCCATCGATCAATCTCGCCCCACCTTGAAACAAATCCTGAAGCATATGGGGATGCCCCGGGAAACATTGAACTACCTCAGAATGCGGCTTTGATGATCATCTCGGCGCCGAGCACCAACAGGCAGATCAGGAACCAGCGGCGGAAGGTGGCCGGGCTGACGCGATTGCGGACGATCTGCCCTGCCCACATGCCGGCAAGCGCCGGGACGATCGCGAGAACCGACAGCGCGAGATTGTCGATGCGAAAGGCACCCTGCCAGGCGAGCGCTCCGGCAAGCGCCACGGTGGAGATGGTGAAGGAGAGGCCGAGCGCCTGGATCAACTCTTCCTTCTCCAGTCCGAGCGCCTGCAGGTATGGCACCGCCGGCACGACGAAGACGCCTGTGGCACCGGTGAGCACGCCGGTCATCAGGCCGATGATCGGCGACAGCAGCGGCTCCAACCTTGCCGGCACACGAAGCTGGCGGGCGAGCAGAGCGTGGCCCGCATAGACGACGAGCGCAGCACCCAGCGCTGCCGTCGTCACCAACGTGTCGCCGGCGGCAAGAAAATATGAGCCGGCGAAAGTTCCAACGATCACGGCAAGCGCCAGCAGAAGGAAGCGGCGGGCAAGCGCGCCAAAGCGGGGACCGGCCAGCAGCTGCCAGACATTCGTCACGAAGGAGGGGACGATCAGCAGGCTGGCAGCCGTGAGCGGAGAGATCAGGGCACCCAGGACGCCCATCGCCACGGTCGGCAGGCCCATGCCGGTCACGCCCTTGACCATGCCGGCGACGAAAAAGGTCGCGGAGATCGCCGCGACAAGCCATATAGAATGATCCATCATGCCCTTCTCCTAGCAAATCGGAGGTCGGGCACAATGCGGATCATACGAAGAGAGCCTTCGGCTATACCGAAGGCTGGATATGCGTTAATCTCCACCTTATGCGCTTCGACCTGACAGACCTTCGTCTTTTCCTTGCCGTCGTCGATGCCGGCAGCATCACCCATGGAGCCGCCGATGTCGGGCTTTCGCTGCCGGCCGCCAGCGAACGGTTGCGCGACATGGAGACGAATGGCGGCGTGCAGCTTCTGGAACGCGGCCGGCGCGGCGTGAGCCCGACGCCCGCTGGCGAGGCACTGGCGCATCATGCCCGGCTGATCCAGCGGCAGCTGACACAGATGCGTGGCGAACTTGGCGAACATGCAAGCGGCCTCAGGGCGACGATCCGGCTTCTCGCCAATACCGCCGCGATTGCCGAATATCTGCCGCCGCGCCTTGCCGAGTGGATGGGAAAACATCCGCGAACCGATATCGATCTCAAGGAACGCCAGAGCATCGAGATTGCGCGCGCGGTTTCGTCCGGACTGGCCGAGATCGGCATCCTATCGGACGCCGTCGACACGTCGGGCCTGATATTGCGGCCCTTCGCGATTGATCGTCTGGTGGTGGTGATGCCTCGCGATCACGCGCTTGCAGCAGCAAGGCAGATCGCCTTCACTCATATCCTGCATGAGCATTTTATCGGACTAGCCGGCGGCGCGTTGCAAGATCATATCGATGCGCAAGCCTCCCGGCTCGGCGTACGGCTGAAGATGCGGGTGCGGATGCGGACATTCGAGAGCATCTGCGATATGGCCGGCCAGGGCATAGGTCTCGGCATCGTGCCGGAGACGGCGGCGCGTCGTTGCAGCCGGTCCGCGAAAATCGCGGCCCTGCGCCTGACAGACAGCTGGGCCACGCGCCGGCTTTCGGTCTGCTCGCGTTCCCTTGAAGAGCTGCCGACCCCGGCGCGCGATCTTTTCGAGCATCTGGCAACGAAATGACCACTGCCTGTTGAAAACGCGAATTTGGATCGACTAGTCTTGGAAGATGGCTGTCGGGCGGAGGCGGCGCAATGGGAGGTAGGTATGGAATTTCACGACGACGAACTTCATCGCTTTGAAGCCGAAGGGGCCGCGCCCCTGCCACATACCGAAGTGGAGGGCCATGTCGATCATGATGGTGCCCGCATCTGGTATGCCTCCTATGGCAACGGCGCTCCGGTGATCCTCCTGCATGGCGGGCTCGGAAACAGCGGAAATTGGGGCTATCAGATCACCCCCCTGATCGATGCCGGCCATCAGGTCATCGTCATCGACAGCCGCGGCCATGGGCGCAGCACGCGGGACGAGCGGCCCTATACCTACGAGCTTATGGCCTCGGACGTTCTCGCCGTCATGGACAGGCTGAAGATCGACAAGGCCGCCATAGCCGGATGGAGCGACGGCGCCTGCATCGGCATGGTGCTTGGAAAAACCCATCCGGAGCGCGTTTCCGGCGTCTTCTTCTTTGCCTGCAACATGGACCCGAGCGGCACGAAGGAGTTCGTGGCGACGCCGATCATCGAGCGCTGCTTCTCCCGTCATACGAAGGATTATGCGGCCCTTTCGGCCACGCCGGACCAGTTCGATGCCTTCGTCGAGGCTGTCGGCCTGATGCAGCGGACGGAGCCGAACTACACCGTTGCCGATCTCGGCGAGATCAACGTGCCGGTCGCGATTGTCCAAAGTGAGCATGACGAATTCATCAAGCGCGAACATGCGGATTATCTCGCGCGGCACATTCCCGGCGCAAAGCTGATCTTGCTGCCCGGCGTCAGCCATTTCGCGCCGCTGCAGCGTCCGGCGCAGTTCAACGCCGCCTTGCTTGGCTTTCTCGCAACCATTCCGGCCTGATACGAGATTCGGTTGCGCACGTCCGATTGTTGGAATAAATGATGACCATCATCTTATTCGAACTCCCGAGACCGAATCGCCGCTGACAGGCCCTTCCGCCCCGGGGAGCACTTTGGCTCCAGGCAGGAGAATTTTATGACAGCCACTTTGTTTTCGCCGCTTTCCGTCGGCCCCTACGAGCTTGCGCATCGCATCGTCATGGCGCCTTTGACCCGCATGCGCGCAAGCCAGCCGGGCAACGTGCCTTCCGCGCTGAATGCCGAATATTACGCCCAGCGCGCCAGCGAGGGCGGGCTCATCATTTCCGAAGGCTCGCAGATTTCCCGCGCCGGACAGGGCATGCCGGCAACGCCTGGCATTCACACCGCCGAACAGATCGCCGGCTGGAAAGCGGTAACCGAAGCTGTTCATTGCAAGGGCGGCAGGATCTTCCTGCAGCTCTGGCATGTCGGCCGCATTTCGCACTCCTCGCACCAGCCCGGCGGCGCGCCGCCGATTGCCCCTTCCGCCATCGCCGCCAAGGGTGATGCCTTTACCGCCTCCTTCGAACGCGTGCCCTTCGAGACGCCGCAGGCGATCGACATCGACCTGATGCCGCTTTTGATCGATATCTATGCCCAGGCCGCCGCCAACGCCAAGCAGGCCGGTTTTGACGGCGTCGAAATCCACGGCGCCAACGGCTATCTGATTGAGCAGTTCCTGCAGGCGCGCACCAACCAGCGCACCGACCAATATGGCGGCTCGATCGACAACCGCACGCGGTTGCTGCTGGAAGTGGTCGAGGCGGTTTCCGAGGTCTGGGGTTCGGATCGCGTCGGCGTCCGCCTCTCGCCCTTCGGCATCGCCAATGACAGCGGCGAGGACGATCCCTTGCGCCTCTATGGTCATGTCATTCGCGAGCTGGACCGACTGCACCTCGCCTATCTGCATCTGATCGAGCCGCGTGCCAGCGGCGCCGGCCAGGCCGAAGTCGACCACAAGAACGTGCCTTCAGCCGCGGAACTCTTCCGGCCCGCCTGGTCCGGCACGCTGATCGCCGCCGGCAATTTCCGGCCCGATACAGCCGAGGCGACACTTGCCGCCGGCCATGCCGACGCCATTGCCTTCGGCCGGTTGTTCATCGCCAACTCCGATCTGCCGGAGCGCATTCGCCGGCGCGCGCCTCTCAATCCCTATCATCGCCCGACCTTCTATGGCGGCGGCGCCGAAGGCTACACCGACTATCCGTCGCTTGATGCCAGGGAGGCCGCCGAATGAGCACGCCAAGCGCCATCATCGTCGGAGTGGGTGCCGAACAGGGTCTGGGGGCGGCGCTCTGCCGACTTCTCGCGGACAAGGGCTATCATGTCGTCATTGCCGGCCGGACGGCCGCGAAAATCGACCAGGTAGCTGCTGCCATCCAGGCGTCTGGCGGCAGCGCCGAGGCTATCGAAACCGATGCGACCGACGAAGCTGCGGTCATCCGGCTGTTCGAGCATGCCTTTACCGATCGGGAGGATATCGCCCCGCCCGATCTCATCGTCTTCAATGCCGGCATCAATCGCCAGATCGGCTTTCGTGCTGTCACCGCGGCGCAGTTCGAGGAATTCTGGCGCGTCTGCTGCTTCGGCGGCTTCCTCGTCGGCCGCGAGGCGGCACGTCATCTGGCGCCGCTCGGCCGCGGCACCGTGATCTTCACCGGGGCGTCCGCCAGCCTGCGCGGCAAGGCGGGGTTTGCGCAATTCGCCGCCGCCAAGGCCGGCCTTCGGATGATCAGCCAGAGCATGGCGCGCGAGTTCGGTCCGCTCGGCCTGCATGTCGCCCATACCATTATCGATGGCGGCATCGACGGTGAGCGGCTGCGTTCGCGCCGACCGGATGTCGATACTGATGGGTTACTGAATATCGACGCTATCGCCGAGAGCTACTGGCATATTCATCGCCAGCATCCTTCGGCCTGGACGCAGGAGCTCGATCTCCGGCCCTATAAGGAAAATTTCTGAGGCATAGCAGCGTTGCTTTAGCAATTTCGCGACAGCGCCTTGGCGAGAGCGAAGAACTTCGGGTCTTCGAACCCGTCGCGGCGCCTCAAGCGGATTTCGCTTTCGGTGTCCGATGTCTCGCACGGTATCGTGAAGGACCAGGCCGACGGGCGCTTTCGGCGTGGGAAGAGCCCGGCCAGCCAGCCCAGCACGCTCCGTCCTCCAGCGTTGTCCTCATGTTCGGGCAATGGCGGATCGACGGCATTCGGATTATGGGGATCGCCCCATCGTTCATCATAGAGATCCTTGAAGAAATGATTGGTCAGCATTGCCTGGTTTTTCCATTTTGAATCGATTCAAATTCAGTTCGGATTGTTTTCTTGAATCGGTTCAATCGTACGCTCCGAACGCCAAGTGTCAAGAAGAATTGAACCGATACAACTTCATTGCTAGTATCCGCCGGAAGCATACGGAGGATTCATTGGCCAAGGGCACGATCAGGCTCGCGGATGTCGCCAAGGCGGCGGGCGTATCGCAGGGAACTGCTTCCAACGTCTTCAGCCGGCCAGACGTGGTGCGCGATGAGGTGCGCGCGCATGTGCTGGAGACGGCGAAGCGGCTCGGCTATGCGGGGCCGAGCCTGACGGGGCGCCTGTTGCGGGCCGGAAAGGTCAATGCCATCGGCGTCGCCGCAGTCGAGCCGCTCGCCTATTTCTTCGACGATCCCTGGGCAAGGGCGCTGCTGGCGGCCATTTCCCAGGTCTGCGACGCGAGCGGCACCGGCCTGGCGTTGGTTTCGGCCAAGGACCGGCAAAAACTGGACTGGAATATCAAGAGCGCGCTGGTGGATGGCTTCATCCTGCTCTGCGTCGAAGGCGGCGAAAAGCTGGTTCATCTCACGCGCGAGCGGCAACTGCCTTTCATTGCGCTTGCGTTGAACGACGAGGATGCGTCGATCCCTTCGATCAGTGTCGACAATCTCGGAGGCGCCGCGGTCGCGGCCCGGCATCTGGCGGAATTGGGCCATCGACATTTTGCCGTGCTTGCGACCGAACTCTCCGATGACCATCTCGGGCCGGTCGGCATCAGCGACATCGACCGGGCGATCTATTCCACCTCGCGCGATCGCGCGCTCGGCTACTGGCAGGCGCTGGAGGCCTTCGGGATTCGGCGCGAAGACGTACCGATCTATGAGACGATCAACGACAAGCCGAGCGTCGAAGCCGGGCTCGACTACCTGTTTTCTGCGCTAGAACCACCGACCGCGATCCTCGCCATGTCGGACAATATCGCCTTGCTGACGATCAACTGGCTGCGGGCGCGGGGCCTTTCGGTGCCGCAAGACATCTCCGTCATCGGCTTCGATGGCGTGCCGGAAGGCGGCATGGTGGAGCCGGGACTGACGACGATGGCGCAGCCCTTTGCCGAGATCGCGCGGTGCGCGGTGCAGGCCGTTCTTCATGATGCCGTGCCGGCCGAACGCAAGATGATCGGCGTCACGCTGGTCGTGCGCGGCAGTACGGCGGCGCCGAAAAGCTAACCCGCGACAGGCGAAGCCGCGCTTTGCCGCCACCCTGCTCACTCACGTCAAACAGCTTGCTGCCCGCCCTCCAGGTTTGCCGCCCGCATTTCGACGAGCTGGCGCGCAGCGGCAGCGGCGGCATCCTTGTCGCTTGCCACCTGCACCGTCGGAAAGGCGAACTGGATGCCGTTCTCATCGAAGGACTGCTTGATCAAGGCCAGCGCGCTGCGTCGGATGACCGAGAGCTCGTTGGGCTTGGCGGTGACCGCCAACCTGATCTCGATCGCGAAATCGCCGAACTGTTCAACACCTTTCATCTTCAGCGTCTGAATGATGCTCGGCTTCAGGTCCTCGTCTTCGAGCAGGCGCTGACCGATATCTTTGACGATGCGCTTCAGCTTCACGAGATCGGTATCGTAAGTGACCTTGACGATGATCTTGTCGATCGCCCAGTCGCGATTCATGTTGTTGACCGCGCCGAGCGAACCGAAAGGGATCGTCGCCAGTGGGCCGCGCTGGTGGCGTAGCTTCACCGAGCGCAGGCTGAAGGATTCCACCACGCCCTTGTAGTGGCCGCTTTCGATATACTCGCCGATGCGAAAGGCATCGTCCCAAAGGTAGAAGACGCCGCTGATGACATCCTTGACGATGGTCTGCGCACCGAAGCCGACCGCGACGCCGACGACGCCGGCGCCCGCGATCAACGGCCCTATCTGAACGCCGAGGCCCGACAGCACCATCATGATCGCGATGATGCCGATGACGACGGCAAGGATATTGCGGAAGATCGGCAGCAGCGTCTGCAACCGGGCGCGGCTCGCCCGCATCTCATCCGATTCGCCGACGGCGGGAAGTGATTGCATCACCTTGCCGTCGATATAGGTTTTTGCCAGTTGCCAGACGAGATCGGCGACAAGGAGGATGACGATGCCGCCCAAAATACCGCGGGCGATGCGGCCGATGACCGATTCGCTGCCGCTCATCATCGCATGCGCCTCGACACCCAACATGTGGCCGAGCCACAGGGCCGCGAAGGTAATGATCAACGCTCGTAAGCCGCGATCGAGAAGCACGGCCGCGATCTTGCCGGCGCCGAAAATGCCGTCCGCAGCATCATGCAGTGCTTCGATTGCCTGCGTCGAGACCGAGAGAACGCGCGGCAGCAATATCGCATAAATGCCGAGCCAGAGCAGGCCATCGAAGCCAGCGACCCAGAGGCACCAGAGGGCTACGAAGAAAATCGTCAGCAACCAGGACGCGGTCTTTGCTCCGCGTTTTTCCGGCGCGAGCGGACGCGACCAGACCGCGGATACGGCGATCAGAAACAGGCCGATGCCGAGCGTATAACCGATCAGGTCCCGCGCGCCTGCGGAAAAGTCCAGCGATGTGACAGCCTGTATGATCGCCCAACCGCAGGCGAAATAAATGGCAAACAAGGTGCATCGCCGATACCAGTAGCTCGCCATCCGCCGCCGTTCGGCAATGCGGGCAGTGCCGCCATCTTCGTCGAGGACATCGTTGGCGCGACGCATTGCGATCAGTTCCATCACCAGCTTGCCGATGGAGATCGCCAGCCTGATGGCCACCAGCGCGATGACGCAGGCGATGGCAAAGCTTTCGATGGCGGGCGGCCAATCGAAAGCAAGAAGCGGAACGAGCGTCACCAGGCCGTGGATGATCGCAGGCACCACACCGCCCAGAAACTGGAACCGCGCCGCCTGCAGCGCGGTCTCCGTGCCTGCTGCCCTTTCGGCGCGCTGCATGTGCCTGGCGTTGATGAAGCGCGCAACGGCGAGCTCCGCCACCAGCCCCAGGAAAAAGAGGATCACGATCTGGACGATGATCTGTACGAGACCGACCGACCTACCCTCGCCCTCAAGTCTTTCGGATGCCGTCATGACCTCATAGGGCAGCGTCATCGCCGCGCCGGAGACCAGTTCCAGATGATGCCGCGTGTGGCCAAGCATGCCTGACAGAACCGACATCTGGTCGCCGTTGGCTGCGACCGGATTGGCGGCGGAAGTGGGCTGGGTGTTGAGCTGCGCGCTGAGCCATTGCCTGACGTCGGGTTCGTTCATCAGCTGGATCAGCTCGCGAACCTTGTCTGGCGGTGGAGCCACCGGTTGCGTCGCGGCGGCATTCTGCGCAAGCACCGCGGCAGGTGCAGCCAGTGCAAACAGACATAAAAGCAGGCCCATGATCGTACGCCTGCCGCCCCCGACATTCCTCATATGCGCTGCCCTTCTCGCAATCGGACCATCTGGCCCGTTCCTGCAGACTATACGCGTTTTTCATACGGGCAAGCAGGCACTTAATCCCCACCATGCCGGCATTGCCCCGCAACGCCAGCCGCGCTAGGTTCTCAAGCAATACCGTTCAGTACTCGGGGATGCGCGTGTTCAATTTCCTGAAAAGGCTCTTCGGCAAAGGCAAGCGCGCGGAGATGCAGCGCGGCCAGACCTTCCCCGTGGCAGAGTCCGAAGATGCGGCAGCGAGCAAGACACTCGATCTCAACATTCCCGACGAAGCCTTACATGACGAAGCAGCCTTTGCCGCCTATTTGCAGGAGCGGCTGCCGTTCTTCGGCGACCTGATCCGCGTCGATTACGATCCCGCCGCCGGCAGCCTGACGCTGCACAGCCGCAACGGCGACACGATGACGAAGTTCCTCAGCAACGCGCTGCTGGCACTGCGTGAAAAGCGCGGGCCTGCGCGTGCGCAAGCGCTGCTCAACTATCTCAACATGACGGAAACCATGGCAGACAACAGCGAGCTCACGCAGGTTCTGCCTGTCCTGAAAGCGCGCGATTTCGTCGAGGTGGCCCGGCAGCAGATGGTGCAAGCCGTCAAGGACGAGCCCGATCCGCCGCAATTCGTCTATCTCGATGAGGCCGAAAACCTGATCAAGCTCTTTGTCGTCAATGGCGAGTCTACCGTCAGCTACGTCATGTCCACGGCACTCGACGATTGGGGCATCGACGCCAGGGAGCTTGCGGAAATGGCGCAGGCCAATCTGCAGAAATTTTTCGCCAAGACCGGCGTTCAGATCGCCAGGCGCAGCCGGTTCCAATATGTCGAGGTGGACGGCCAGTTCGAATCCAGCGTCGCCTTCCTGCCGAACTTCTGGGCACAGGTGCAGGAGCAATCCGGCGGCGCAGCGCCGATCGCCGCATTCCTGTCACGCGACAAGGTGTTTTTCACCCATGAGAACGACATTGAGGGCCTGCAGCTTCTGGAGCTGATCAGCGCCGATTTGAGCGACGTGCCCTACGTTATTTCGCCGGATCAATATCGCTGGGAAAACGGCCGGTGGACACTGTTTCGGCGTGTCGCCCGGATGGAAGCGGCGATCCGCCACTAGCTGCCAAAGCGACCTGCCTACAATAGCGTCAGACGAACACTTCCTGATCGACGCGGTCTTCCGCGCCAAAGAATTTCAGATAGCGCTCGACTTCGGCGGGCTCGCCGGTCGCCTTCTGCGGATTGTCGGAGAGCTTGACGGCTGGGCGGCCATTGGCCTCGATGACCTTGCAGACGATCGAAATCGGGTTGAGGCCCTTGAGTTCGGTCGGAGCGCAGCCGGCGAAGTCGTTGGTCAGGTTAGTGCCCCAGCCGAAGCTCATGCGCACGCGACCATCGAAATGCCTGTAAGTGTCGATGATGGCATCGACATCGAGGCCGTCAGAGAAGATCAGCAGCTTCTGGCGGGGATCGCGGCCCATCTTCTTCCACCACTCGATGATCTTCTCGCCGCCTTCGATGGGCGGGGCGCTGTCGGGGCGGAAGCCGGTCCAGTCGGCCACCCATTCCGGCGCGTTGCGCAAGAAGGAAGCCGTGCCGAAGGCATCCGGCAGCACGACGAGCAGGTTGCCGCCATAGAGACGGTTCCAGTCGCGCAGGACCTTGTAGGGCGCCTTGCCAAGCTCTTCGTCGTTGCGGGCAAGGGCGGCGGCGACCATCGGCAGCTCATGCGCATTGGTGCCGACGGCTTCGAGATCGGAGTCCATAGCGAGCAGAACATTGCTCGTGCCGGTGAAGGCATGAGGCACACCTTCCTTCAGCGCCTCGACGCACCAGCGCTGCCAGAGGAAACTGTGGCGGCGGCGGGTGCCAAAATCGGAAATGCGCAGGCCCGGCAGCTCGCGCAGCCGCTCGACCTTTTCCCACATCTTGGCCTTGGCGCGGGCATAGAGCACGTCGAGCGTGAAGGGGCCGAGCGCCCTTAGAGCCGAGCGCGAGCGAAGCTCGTTGATGATGGCGAGCGCGGGGATTTCCCACATCGTCGTTTCCTTCCACGAGCCGTGGAAGTCGAGAATATACTGGCCGTCGCGCTTCGAAAGCTCGTATTCCGGCAGCTGGAAATTGGAGAGCCAAGCGAGGAATTCCGGCTCGAAGATCTGGGCGCGGCCGTAGAAACTGTTACCCGCCAGCCAGATCATCTCCTTCTTGGAGAGGCGAAGCGTGCGGGCATGATCGAGCTGCTCGCGCAACTCCTTCTCGTCGATGACTTCGGCGAGGCGAACGCTCTTGGTGCGATTGATGAGCGAGAAAGTGGCGTCGACATCCGGATAGAGCTTCCAGATCATCTGCAGCATCAGAAGCTTATAGAAATCCGTGTCGATCAGACTGCGGATGATCGGATCGAGCTTCCAGGTATGGTTATAGACGCGGGTGGCAATATCCGTCTTGGTCATGTCGTTCCTGCCCCGTCTCCTGCCCTGCGGACGTCATGCTCTTTGCCGGCGGGCGTGCCGGCATGGGTATATAGCGCCCTGTTATCAAAAAATGTTGAGCGAAAGTCCAGTCGCTGAAAGAAAATTGATACCAGGGCAAATGGGTTGCGTTTTGCTTGCAACAATCGAGACGAAGGGCCTCGATCACTGCCATCTGATACAGACTTAATAACCCCGGCCGCGATCTACCAGATGCTGCAGCGGTTCGCCGCGTTCGAAGCGGGCAATCTGTTCCTCGACGTGGCGCATCAGCGACTTTTCGTCCGACACGGCGGAATCGTGCGGCGTGATGATGACATTTTCTAGGGTCCAAAGGGGATCGTCGGCCGAAAGCGGTTCGACGGCAAAGACATCGAGCGAAGCGCCGCCGAGAATGCCGGTACGAATAGCCGAGGCGATATCGGCCTGTACCTGGCTCTTGCCACGGCCGGCATTGATGAAGACCGGCTTTCCAAGAGCGCCGTGACGACGGAGCTTTGAAAACAGCGAGGCGTTGTAGATGCCCGTCGTCTCCTGTGTCAGCGGCAGCAGGCCGACAAGAATATCGGTGCGCGCCAGGAATTCATCGAACCCACCTGCGTCAAAGGTTTCGATACCATCGATCTCCTTCCTGCTGCGGGACCAGCCGATAACGTTGAAGCCCATGATCTTCAATTTGGCGGCGGCATCGCAGCCGAGAACGCCGAGGCCCATGATGCCGACGGTAACATCCGCCGCCTCCGGGCCATGTTGCGGCACCCAGACATGCTGGCGCTGGTTCCTGAAATGCCCCTGCACGTCGCGCAGATGCATCAGGCACTGCATGACGACCCATTCGCTCATGCGCGTCGTCAAGCTGCGATCGACGAAACGGACCATCGGAATATCGGGCAGGCCGGCGATCGACAACATGGAATCGACGCCGGCGCCGCCCGAGAAGATCACCTTGAGATTGGGTGCCCGATCGAAAAGATCGGCATCCGGCTTCCACAACAGCGCATAATCGACATGCCTCAGATCCGCGCCCTTGTTGGCGGGGTCGACCAGATTGATGCTGCCGCGATCGGCAAAGGCGGTTTCGAGCGCCTTGGCGACGGTCTCGGGGCTGAACTTGAGGTCGACGAGAACGGGGCTCTTGGCCGGCATGGCGATGTCTCTATTGCTGGATGGCGGCGGTCGGCACCGCCTCGATGTTGAAGGCGGCGGCGAGAAGCGCCTTGGTATAATCCTCTTTCGGCGCGCGAAAGATATCAGCCGAAGCGCCTTGCTCGACGACCTTGCCGAAGCGCATGACGATCAGCTCATTTGCGAGCGCCTTCACCACCTTCAGATCGTGGCTGATGAAGAGATATGCAAGGTCGTGCTTCTTCTGAAGATCACGCAGCAAATCCACCACCTGCGCCTGCACGCTCATGTCGAGCGCCGAGGTCGGCTCGTCCAGCATGACGAAACGCGGCTTCAGCACCATGGCTCGGGCAATCGCCACACGCTGGCGCTGGCCGCCGGAGAATTCATGCGGGAAGCGCCAGCGGGTGATCGGGTCAAGACCGACCTCCTCCAGCGCCCAGCAGACGCGCTTGTCACGCTCGTCGGCCGAAAGCGACCGCTCGTGCACCTTGAGCCCTTCGGCGATGATTTCGCCGACCGACATGCGCGGGCTGAGCGACCCGTAAGGGTCCTGGAAGACCACCTGCAGCTGGTTACGCAGCGGCCGCATCTCGCGGAACGAATAGCCGGCTATATCCTTGCCGACGAAGGCGATGCGGCCCCGCGAGGAAATGAGGCGTGCGAGCGCAAGGCCGAGCGTCGTCTTGCCCGAGCCGGATTCGCCGACGACGCCCAGCGTCTGACCGGCTCTCAGCTTCAGATCGATGCCGTCGACCGCCTTCACGTGATCGACGACCTTGCGCATGAAGCCGGCCTTGATCGGGAACCAGACGCGGATGTCGCTGCCTTCCATGACGACGGGCTTGTTCGCATCGCTCACCGGCGGCTCGCCGCGCGGCTCCGCCGCCAGCAGATGGCGGGTATAGTCATGCTGCGGCCTTGTGAAGACGTCCTCCACCGTGCCGGTCTCGACGATGCGGCCCTTGGTCATGACGCAGACGCGGTCGGCGAACTTGCGGACGATGCCAAGATCGTGGGTGATGAACAGCATCGACATGCCGTGCGTGCCCTTGAGATCGCGCAGCAGTTCGAGGATCTGCGCCTGCACTGTGACGTCGAGCGCGGTCGTCGGCTCGTCGGCGATCAGCAACTCCGGACGGTTGGCAAGCGCCATGGCGATCATCACGCGCTGGCGCTGGCCGCCAGACAGTTCATGCGGATAGGCCTTGAGGCGCTTCTCCGGCTCGCGGATGCCGACCTGATTCAAGAGTTCCAGCGTTCGGTTGCGGGCGGCCTCGCCCACCATGCCCTGATGCAGGGCAAGGATCTCGGTGATCTGCCTCTCGATCGAATGGAGCGGATTGAGCGAGGTCATCGGCTCCTGGAAAATCATCGTAATATCGTTGCCGCGCACAGTGCGCAGCTCGTTATCCGATGCCTTCAAGAGGTCCTTGCCCTTGAACAGGATCTCGCCGGAAGGGTGGCTCGCCGCAGGATAAGGCAAGAGCTTCAGGATCGAATTGGCCGAGACCGATTTGCCCGAGCCGGATTCGCCGACCAGTGCCACGACCTCACCCTTTCTTATATCGAAGGAAACGCCGTCGACGGCAATCGAGGTCTGCCCGCCTTGATGGAAGGCGACCGACAGATTGCGGACGGACAGAAGCGGGGTGGAGTTTTCGCTCATCGGAACGTCTTCCTCGGATCGAAGGCGTCGCGCACGGCCTCGCCGATGAAAATCAGCAGCGACAGCATGATCGACATGGTGAAGAAGGCCGAAAGCCCCAGCCAGGGAGCCTGCAGGTTGGATTTGCCCTGGGCGATCATTTCGCCGAGCGACGGCGAGCCAGGCGGCATGCCGAAGCCAAGGAAATCGAGCGAGGTCAGGGTGGTGATCGAGCCCGACAGGATGAAGGGAACGAAGGTCAGCGTCGCAACCATCGCGTTCGGCAGCAGGTGGCGATACATGATGGTGCGGTTGTTGACGCCGAGCGCGCGGGCGGCACGCACATATTCGAAATTGCGCGCCCGCAGGAACTCGGCGCGCACGACGCCGACGAGACCCACCCAGGAAAACAGGAGCAATATACCGAGCAGGATGAAGAAGCCGGGCGGCAGCACCGAAGCGATGATCAGCAGGATATAGAGCACCGGCATGGACGACCAGATTTCGATGAAACGCTGCATCAAAAGATCGGTCCATCCGCCGAAATAGCCCTGCACCGCGCCGGCGCAAACGCCGACAACGGCCGAGCAGATGGTGAGTACCAGGCCGAACAGCACCGATATGCGGAAGCCATAGATCAAGCGAGCCAGCACATCGCGCGCCTGATCGTCGGTGCCGAGCCAATTGAAATTGCTCCAGTTGCAGTTCGGGTCGGCAACGCCACCCGCATAGCCCGAGCAGCGCTGCTCCTTGCTCATCATCCAGAATGGCGGGGTCGGCGCCGACTTTCCTTGAGGAAGGTTGGAATTGGCCGTCTGATAGGAATAGTGGATCGGCGGCCAGATCATCCAGCCATGGGCGTTGATTTCGTCTTGGATATCCTGGGCGCGATAATCGGTCTGCGCCAGGAAGCCGCCGAATTTCTCTTCCGGATAATCGACGAAGACCGGCGTCAGGATCTCGCCCTTGTAGGAGACGAGGATCGGCCGGTCGTTGACGATGAATTCGGCGCCGAGCGTGAGGATGAACAGGACCAGGAAGATCCAGAGCGACCAGTAGCCGCGGCGATTCGCCTTGAAATTCTCCCAGCGGCGCACATTGGTCGGCGAGAATAGGCCCTTGCGTGGCGGCTTCACCGTCGTCGGGAGTGTCTGTTGATTGGCTGCATCCATCACACGTCCCTCCGCTCGAAGTCGATGCGCGGATCGATCCAGGTGTAGATCAGGTCGGAGACGAGGCTGACCACGAGGCCGAGCAGCGAGAAGATGAACAGCGTCGCGAACACCACGGGGTAGTCGCGCTGGACCACCGAGAGATAGCTCAAGCGGCCCAGGCCATCGAGCGAGAAGATATTCTCGATCAACAGCGAGCCGGTGAAGAATGCGGAGATGAAGGCGCCGGGAAAGCCGGCGATGACGATGAGCATGGCGTTGCGGAAGACATGTCCATAGAGCACGCGCCGTTCGGAAAGACCCTTGGCGCGGGCGGTGATGACATATTGCTTCTTGATCTCTTCGATGAAGGAATTCTTGGTGAGCAGCGTCGTGGTGGCGAAGGCTGCCAGCGACAGCGAAATCAGCGGCAGCACCAGATGCCAGAGGTAATCGAGGATCTTCTGCCACCAGTTCAGGTCGGCGAAATTATCCGAGACGAGGCCGCGCAGCGGGAACCAGTCGAAGAAGGAGCCGCCGGCAAAGAGCACGATCAGCATGATGCCGAAGAGGAAGCTCGGGACGGCATAGCCAATGATGATGATGCCCGATGTCCAGACATCGAAGGTCGATCCGTCCTTGACCGCCTTGCGGATGCCGAGCGGGATGGAAATGGCGTAGGAAAAGATCAAAATCCAGATGCCGAGCGAGATCGATACCGGCAGCTTCTGGGCGATCAGATCGATGACGGTGGTATTGCGGAAGAAACTCTCGCCGAAATCGAAGCGGATATAGTTCCACATCATCTGGCCGAAGCGCTCGAGCGGCGGCTTGTCGAAGCCGAACTGCTTGTCGAGCTTGGCGATCAGCTCGGGATCGAGCCCCTGCGCGCCGCGATATTTCGAGCTGCTGTCGTCATAGGATTGCTGGGCCAGCATGTCGGTGCCGCCGGACAGGCGTCCGGTGGCGTTGTCGCCCTGCCCGGTCAGCTGCGCGATGACCTGCTCGACCGGGCCGCCCGGCGCGAACTGCACGATGGTGAAGGAGATCGCCATGATGCCGACAATGGTCGGGATCATAAGCAGGAGGCGTCGCAGAATATAGGCGCCCATCAGTCCGCCGCTCCCCCGAAGAGGGGTATAGTCCGCCTCGCCTCAATCCGTCCGTCTATCAAATCATATTCCCTTCCGCCGGAGGTAGGCCGGCGCAGTCACTGTCAGCGTGAAACTATCCGAATCAGCCTTGAAGCATTTGGAGGCAGCCGGCCTCCCATTGCAAGAGAGGCTCACTTTCCCGCACTTTTCGACCACCAGACATCGGGGAAGCCGATGGAATAATAGGGCAGTTCTGGCAGATGCTCGAACTTGTCCCAATAGGCTATGTGGAAGCTCGTGGTGTAAAAGAGCGGAACCACGTAGTGGTGCGCGAGGAGGACGCGATCGAGCGCCCTTGCGATCGCGTCCTTCTCGGCAACATCCTTGGCGAAGATCACCTTGTTGATGAGAGCGTCGATGCCGGGATCGGAAATGCCGGCATAGTTGCGTGAGCCCTGACGATTGACGGAGGCGGTGCCCCAGAAGTCGATCTGCTCGTTACCGGGGTTCAATGATTGAGCCCAGACGGTCCAGATCATGTCATAATCGAAGCTGCGGACGCGATTGATATATTGCGAGGAATCGACCGTGCGCACGCTGGCGTTGATGCCGATCTTCTTCAGATTCTGCGCGTAGGGCAGCACCCACTTCTCCACGAAGGGGCTGCCGAGCAGAATCTCGATGGAAAAGGGCTTGCCCGTCTGGGCATTCACCATCTGGTTGCCCTTCAGAACATAGCCGGCCTGCTTGAAGAGATCGAGCGCCTTGCGGAGGTTGTCGCGCGCCTTCTGAGGCTCGCCGCCCACAGGATTGGTGTAGGGTGTCGTGAAGACATCGGCTGGAACCTTGTCCTTGATCTCATTGAGGATGTTCAGCTCATCTCCCTGGGGCAGACCGGAAGAAGCAAGCTGGGTGCCGAAGAAGAAGCTGTTGATTCGGCTATACTGGTTGAATGCGATGGTTCGATTGAGTTCCTCGAAATCGAAGGCATAGTTCAGCGCCTCGCGAACGCGCTCATCCTTGAATTGATCGCGCCGCATGTTGGGCACCAACGCCTGCATCACGCCGGCCGCGCGCAGCGGATTGGGCACTTCTTCGCGCTTGATGCGGCCATCCTTAGCGGCGGGAAAATCATAACCCGTGACCCAGCGGCTGGCGACATTGTCCTGCCAAAAGTCGATGGTGCCGCCGCGAAAAGCTTCGAACTCCACATCATTGTCGGCGAAGTAGGTGTAGGAGATCGTCTTGAAATTGTTCTTGCCGACATTGACGGGCAGGTCCTTGCCCCAATAGTCGTCGCGCAATTCATAGCGAATGGTGGAACCGGGCGAGACCGAGACGATCTTGTAAGGCCCGGAGCCCATGACAGGCTCCAGCGTAGTGCGCGAGATGTCGCGCGGCTTGCCATCCGGTCCCGTGCCTTCCCACCAATGCTTCGGCACGATCGGGAACTGGCCGAGAATCGTCGGCAGCTCGCGATTATTCTTCTCGTCGAAATAAAAAGTCACGTCCCGATCGCCGGTTTTCTCGGCGCGCGCCACATGGCTATAATAGCTGGTAAAGAGCGGATTGAGTTCCTTCGCCTTGTCGAAACTGAAGACGACATCCTCGGGTGTGACAGGCTGCCCGTCGGCCCATTTGGCCTCGGGCCGCAAGCGGAAAGTAGCGCTCGAAATATCATCCGGATAGGAAACGCCTTCGGCCAGCAATCCATAGGAAGAGGAGATTTCGTCGTCAGCCGACTTAAGCAGGCTATCGAAGACCAAGCCCGCACCCAGCGCGCTTATGCCCGCGACAGGATTGCCCTTGTACAATAAAGGGTTGAGCGTGTCGAAGGTGCCGTTGCTCGACAGCTTGACCTCGCCACCCTTCGGCGCGTTGGGATTGACATAATCGAAATGCTTGAAGCCCGGCTGGTATTTGAGATCGCCGAGAATGGCCGTGCCGATGCGGAATTGCGGCTCTTGGGCTTGCGAGGATAAGGGCATTGCCAGCAGGCAAAAAAGGGAAACGACCAAGCCTGCTTTCAACCGCGACAATGCCATTCATGCTCTCCTGTGATTTTTCGAGAATCAGCATAAGGCAAATGAGGGCAAAAAACAGGACGCCACAACTCATCTCTTCGCAACGAGGCGAAAGGGCGTCTTCGAGATCAGCCTATTGCACCGGCCTCCTCAAGACGCTTGCGCAGCATCAGCCGCAATTCGCCGGCAACGCGCCGGTCCTCGGCGGCATCGGGCTCGTTGGCGACGGCGACGACGATACGCAGCAGTTCGAGCACAATGCCCGACATCAGCGAGATATCATCCGAGATCGAAGGTTGCGCGCGCCGCAAGACGGCGGCGATCAGCTCCTTCAATTCCGCACGCGAGCGTGCCTTGCGCTCCTTGGGAATATCGCGGCGCCCGGCCAGCACCGCAAATTCCGGATACTCCTCTATGAAGGCGCCAAGGGCATCGAAGATCGCCTCGCCGCTTTCGGCTGCGGAAAGGCCCGCGCTTTGTTCCGCCATACGATGAAGTCCCGCCTTCAGCCGTTCCAAGCGTTCGATATGCAATGCCTCCGCCAGCAGGGGCTTGGTCGGGAAGAACTGATAGAGCGAACCGATGGAGGAATTTGCCTCGGCGGCAATCTCCGTCATGGTCGCGGCGTCATAGCCCTTGCGCGCGAAGACCTTTGCCGCAGCATCCAGCAGGATGACGACGCGCTCATGGCCGCGCTGCCGCTTCGGCGTGCGCGTCTTCAATTCTTCACTTGATTTTTGTGAGTCCATCCTCATATTTTCCATTGTGAGGACGCCCTCATGTTTCCTTTGGAGCCCCCAGATGCCACTTTACGATCCCAAGACCACCGCTCTCGTTTCCATCGATCTGCAAGGCCTCGTCCTTGGTCGCCAGCTCGCGCCCTACTCCGCCCAGCAGGTCATCGCCAATACGGTCGCCATCGCAAACAAGCTGAAAGCCGATGGCGGAACGACCGTTTTCGTGACGGTCGGATTTTCCGCAGACTATGCCGATGCTGTCAATCAGCCGACCGACGAAAGCTTCACGCTTCCCCCAGGAGGTTTGCCGGCGGCCGCGCTCGAAGCTCCCCCAGAGATGGCGGCGCTGACACCTGATGTCGCCATCATCAAGCGCCAATGGAGCGCCTTCTACGGCACGGAACTCGATCTGCAGCTTCGCCGCCGCGGCATCAAGACGCTGATCCTGACCGGCGTCGCCACCAATTTCGGCGTGGAATCGACCGTGCGCGACGGCTACGCGGCAAATTATGCCGTCATCGTCGCCGAAGATGCGACAGCAACCTTCTCACAGGAGATGCAGGATTTTGCCTGCACGAAGGTACTGCCGCGGCTGTCGCGCATCCGCAAGACAGCGGAAATCCTGGCCAACTGATCCGCGAGCAGCGCCGTTCATACCAAAGAGAAGGGGCGGCGTCGGCCACCTGTGATTGCCGCGGATTAACTTCCATCCCTTTTCGGGATAGTCTCGCCGCAAATCACCCCGGCTGATGCCGACCGCCTTTCAAGGATATGCATGGTTTCACTTCTGGCTCGCGCCTTTCGAACGATCGGCAAATTTTCCCTCGCGACAATGATCGGAACGGGTCTTCTCGCCGGCGATGTGCTGGCGCAGCACACCACACCTTCGCCGGGAAGCGCCAAGGCAGTTTTCGGCGCCGTGACGCTGCCGTCGCAGGGACCGCCGCAATCGATCGGCTTCTATGCCAAGGGCTGCCTTGCCGGCGCGGTCGCGCTTCCGGCTGACGGCCCGACCTGGCAGGCCATGCGCCTGTCGCGCAATCGCCGCTGGGGCCGACCGGAGACGATCGGCCTCTTGGAGCGCCTGTCGCGCGATGCGGCGAAAAATGACGGCTGGCCGGGCCTGCTCGTCGGCGACATCTCGCAGCCGCGCGGCGGCCCGATGGTCAACGGCCATGCCTCGCATCAGATCGGCCTCGATGCCGACATCTGGCTGACGCCGATGCCACGGCGCAAGATGACGGTCGAGGAGCGCGAAGCCCTGCCCTTCATCACCATGCTCGCCAAGGACAAGTTTCTGACGATCAACGACAAGGTCTGGACGCCGGCGCATGCCCGCCTGCTGATGCGTGCAGCGAGCTATCCGGAGGTCGAGCGCATTTTCGTCAATCCGGCGATCAAGAAGAAGATGTGCGAGACATGGACGGGCGACCGCAGCAATCTCGGCAAGCTGCGCCCGGAATACGGGCACGACTCGCATTTCCACATTCGCCTGCGCTGCCCGCCCGGTTCGGCAGGCTGCACGGGTCAGGCGCCGGTCGCCGCCGGCGATGGCTGCGACAAGACGCTGGCCTGGTGGTTCACTCCCGAACCCTGGACGAAGCCGAAGCCCAGCACCAAGCCGCCGGTCAAGCCGCGCGAGGTCATGGTTGCCGATTTGCCCAAAGCCTGTCAGGCCGTTTTGGCCGCTCCCCCGGCCGCTTCCGCGCGTGCCGCCGCCCAAGCCACCAAGGACGCCAGCGGTTCAGCCGAACCGGACAATGCTCCGCTTTCCGGCAACACGCCGCCCGGTCAAATCCCGCAGCAGTGAGGCATCAGCCTTCATTGCCGGGTTAGTCTTTCAAATCGCGCCCCCTTGGTATAGAAGGCGGATAAATCGATTGAAAGCATCGGGTGGAGCAAGGATTTCATGGCCGGCAGCAAATGCATCGCGCTGATCGCGCACGATCAGAAAAAGGACGCGATGGCGGAATTTGCGCGGCGCAACGCGGCGGCTCTGACCGGCTGGCATATCGTTGCCACAGGCACGACGGGCGGCCGCGTGCTTGATGTCGCTCCCGATCTCAAGGTCACGCGCATGAAAAGCGGCCCGCTCGGCGGCGACCAGCAGATCGGCGCGCTCATCGCCACCGGCGAGATCGACATGCTGATCTTCTTCATCGATCCCCTCACGCCCTTGCCGCACGATGTCGACGTGAAGGCATTGACGCGGCTTGCCGTTCTCTACGACATTCCGATGGCGCTCAACGAATCCACCGCCGAGCGGCTGATCAAAACACTGAACCATTAATCCGCCTTGCCGGCGGCAGACCACGGACCTGGCCATGCCCGAGCTCAATCACAGCGATGCCCCCCTGCCTTTCCCCATTCTGATCGGCGATATCGGCGGCACCAATGCGCGTTTCTCCATTCTTGCCGATGCTGACTCCGAACAGGAGCATTTTCCGGTCGTCCAGACGGCGAATTTCGCCACCATCGACGACGCGATCAAGCAGACCCTGGAGAAGAGCAAGGTGCAGCCGCGCGCCGCAATCCTTGCGATGGCAGGTCCTGTACAAGGCGACGAGATCCCGCTGACCAACTGCGACTGGGTGATCCGCCCGAAGACGATGATCGCCAATCTCGGCATCGAGGACGTGCTCGTCATCAACGATTTCGAGGCGCAGGCGCTGGCGATCGCCGAGGTTTCCGACGAGCATCGCGAGACCATCGGCTCGACATCCGGCAACGTGACCGCCTCGCGCGCCGTGCTCGGACCGGGCACGGGCCTTGGCGTCGCAGGCCTCGTCCATACGCAGCATCAATGGGTGCCCGTGCCGGGCGAAGGCGGCCATATAGATATCGGACCGCGCACGGAACGCGACCTGCAGATCTGGCCGCATTTGGAGCCGATCGAGGGCCGCATCTCCGCCGAGCAGGTGATCTGCGGCCGCGGCCTTCAGAACATCTATCACGCCATCTGCGCCGCCGATGGCCTCGAGCCGAGCCTGAAGGAACCGGCCGATATCACCAATCACGCGCTGGCCGGCACCAACAAGCAGGCGGAGGAGACGCTGACGCTGTTCGTCACCTATCTCGGCCGCGTCGCAGGCGACATCGCCATGATCTTCATGGCGCGCGGCGGCGTCTATCTCTCGGGCGGCATCCCGCAAAAGATCCTGCCGGCGCTGCAGAAGCCGGAATTCCGCGCGGCTTTCGAGGACAAGGCGCCGCACACGGAAATGATGAAGACGATCCCGACCCATGTGGTCGTCAATCCACTGGCGGCTCTTTCCGGACTTGCGACCTATGCCCGCAAACCGACCAGCTTCGGCCTTGCGACCGAGGGCCGCCGCTGGCGGCGTTGACCGCCTCGCAAACCACCGATGGCGCGCCGAAATAGCCGGTGCGCTATCCCTTTTTGAAGGAAGCGCCTTCCTCTATAGTGAGGCCGGCTCCGTGATCGGCCTTAACCAGCGCGGCAAGCCATGTCTAGCCAAAGCCGTGCTAACTCTTTAATAGAGCCGCGCAAGCACGTGCCATATGCGGCTCGCTTGGTTCAAGACAGGAAGCCGATTATTGAAATTGCCTGACCCGAAAAGCAAAAGCGTCGACAGCGAAGCCATTACCGGCATGCTGAAGCGTATTATCGCCGAGAACGGCCGCGACCACATCCGCGGCTATGCCGTCGCTATTACCTGCCTGATCCTCGTTGCGCTTTCGACTGCCTACATCGGCTATATCGTCAAAGCAGTCATCGATAGCGCCTTCATCGCGCGCGATATCGTCGATGCCTGGAAAATCTGCTTCAGCATCTTCCTCGTTTTCGTGGTGCGCGGCTTTGCTGGATATTTCCAGTCGGTCATCCTGTCGAAGATCGGCAACAACATCATCGCCCGCTACCAGCGCCGGCTCTATTCGCATCTGATGACACTGTCGGTCGGCTTCTTCAACGAGGCCCGCTCCGCGCAGCTCGCCGCCCGGATCAGCCAGAATGTCTCCGGCATCCGCGATGTCATGAACCTGACGATTACCTCGACAGCACGCGACCTTCTGACCTTTATCGCCCTGCTCTGCGTCATGGTCTTCCAGGACCCGGTGCTCAGCATCGCATTCGTCATCATCGCGCCGCCGCTCTTCTTTGCGCTGCGCTACATTTCCAAGCGGCTGCGTTCCGCCACGCGCGATGCCGTCGTCCTGAACAGCCATGTGCTGGGCGCGATGCAGGAGACCATTCAGGGCGTTTCCATCGTCAAGGCCTTCACCATGGAGGAGGAGCTCGAGCGCAAGATCAACAAGTTGATCACTGCGGCCGAGCACCGCCAGAACCGCATCGCCCGCCTTTCGGAGCGCAACGGCCCCCTCATCGAAACCGTCGCCGGCTTCGCGATCGCCAGCCTCTTTGCCTATGCCGCCTATCGCTCGATCTACGACAATGTCTCGCCGGGGGTATTCTTCTCCTTCGCGACCTCGTTGCTCCTCGCCTACGATCCGGCGCGGCGCCTCGCCAAGCTGCAGGTGCAGCTGGAGCGTGCGGTCGTCAATGCGCGGATGATCTACGAGCTGCTCGACATGGAGCCGCGCCAGCGCGACCTGCCGGATGCCAAGCCGCTCAAGGTGACTGAGGCTCGCATCGAGTTCCGCGATGTTCACTTCGCCTATGGCGACGAAGCCGTCCTCTCCGGCGTCAACTTCACCGCTGAAGGCGGTCAGACGACGGCGCTTGTCGGCCCTTCCGGCGCCGGCAAGTCCACGGTCATCAATCTCATCCCGCGCTTCTACGATCCGAAGGCCGGCAGCATCTTCATCGACGGGCAGGACATCGCCCACGTGACGAAGCAGTCGCTGCGCCTTCAGCTCGCCTACGTCTCGCAGCAGCCCTATCTTTTCGAAGGCACGATCCGCGACAACATCCGTTACGGCCGCCCGGAAGCGACCGATGCGGAGATCGAGGAAGCCGCGCGGCTTGCCTATGCGCATGATTTCATTGTCGCTCAGCCGATGGGCTACGACACGCCCGTCGGCGAAAACGGCGTGACGCTTTCCGGCGGCCAGCGGCAGCGCCTGTCGATTGCCCGCGCTCTGGTGCGCAATGCGCCGATCCTGCTTCTGGACGAAGCGACCTCGGCGCTCGATACGGAATCCGAAGCGGCCGTGCAGAAGGCGCTGGAAGAGGCGATGAGCGGCCGCACGGTCGTCGTCATCGCGCACCGCCTGTCGACGGTTGTCCGCGCCGAAAAGATCGTGGTCATGCAGAACGGCCGGGTTGTCGAAGAGGGCAACCACGAGACGCTTGCGACGGCCGACAATGGCCTCTACGCTCGGCTCAACAACCTGCAGCTACCGGCCATATCAAGCAGTTCCCGCAAATAGACGATAGAGACGACATGAGCGACGATGCGATGAAGCTGGTGGTGGTTGGCGCGGCGGGCCGCATGGGACAGGCTCTCATCCGCCTCATCCACGCAACCGACGGCGTAACCCTGCATGCAGCCGTCGCGCGTCCCGGCTCCGCCTTTGTCGGCAAGGATGCCGGCGAGATCGCCGGACTGGGGCCGATCGGCGTTCCCTTTACTGACGATCCCCTTGCCGCTTTCCTCCATGCCGAAGGCGTCATCGATTTCACCAAACCGGAAACCAGCGTCACGTTTGCCGGCCTCGCGGCGCAGGCGCGCATCGTCCACATCATCGGCACGACCGGCTGCTCGGATGAGGATGAAGCCAAGTTCAAGGCCGCCGCTCGCCATGCCCGCATCGTCAAATCGGGCAATATGGGCCTCGGCATCAACCTCCTGAGCGTACTTGTCGAACAGGCGGCGCGCGCGCTGCCTTCGAACGACTGGGACATCGAAGTGCTGGAAATGCATCACCGCCATAAGGTCGATGCGCCCTCGGGCACGGCGCTCCTGCTTGGTCAGGCGGCGGCGAAGGGCAGAGGCATCGACCTCAACGACAACTCCGTGCGCGTGCGTGACGGCCATACCGGCCCACGCCCTGCGGGCACGATCGGCTTTGCGACCCTGCGCGGCGGCGGCGTGGTCGGCGATCACTCGGTCATTTTCGCCAGCGACAGCGAGCGGCTGACGCTATCGCACAATGCCGGCGACCGCTCGCTGTTTGCGCGCGGCGCGCTGCAGGCAGCGCTCTGGGCGCGCGACAAGAAACCCGGCTTTTATTCTATGCTCGATGTTCTCGGGCTCTCCACACGTTGACCTGATCCTATCAAGGAGAAATTTTATGAGCGGTACTCTCGTTCTCGTTCGCCACGGGCAGAGCGACTGGAATTTGAAGAATCTCTTTACCGGCTGGAAGGACCCCGACCTGACCGAGCTTGGCATCGAAGAGGCCAAGACCGGCGGTAAGGCTCTGGCCGATTATGGCATCAAGTACGACATCGCCTTCACCTCGGCGCTGACGCGCGCCCAGCACACGCTTGACATCATCCTTGATGAAATCGGTCAGCAAGGCCTCGAAACTATCAAGGATCAGGCGCTGAACGAGCGCGACTATGGCGATCTCTCCGGCCTCAACAAGGACGACGCCCGCGCCAAGTGGGGCGAAGAGCAGGTTCATATCTGGCGCCGCTCCTACGACGTTCCGCCGCCCGGCGGCGAAAGCCTGCGCGACACCGGCGCCCGCGTCTGGCCCTATTACCTGACGGAAATCCTGCCGCGCGTTCTCGCCGGCCAGAATGTGCTGGTCGCCGCTCACGGCAATTCGCTGCGCTCGCTCGTCATGGTTCTCGATCGCCTGAGCAAGGCCCAGATCCTCGAGCTCAACCTCGCAACCGGCGTGCCGATGGTCTACAAGCTCAAGGCTGATTCCACGGTCGCCTCGAAGGAAGTCCTCGGCGACATGTCCGGCGCGCATTGAGTGCCAAGCATTTGGGGGCTGCAAAGCCCCTAGCCCTCTCCCTGCTTGCGGGGAGAGGGGACTATCTCTCTAAAGATGGCTTTGAGACATCAATTCTCGACGGTGAAGCGCACCCTGTCGGCGGCGAAGCGCGAAATCGAATATTGCACCGGGACATTGTCGAGATCGGCGTTCAGCGCCTGGGCGACCAGAACGATGGCACCCGGGGATAGCTGCAGGTCGGTGAGATCGCCTTCGTCGGCATGCGTCGCGGTGATCTCGGTGACGACGCGGACATAATCCGGCACGCCAAGTTCCTTGAACGCCTTCGTGATCGACCCCATTGCCCGATAGATCTCGGCGATATCGCCGAAACGCTCGGCCGGAAACCAGCTCGTGGCGCGCGATACCGGGCGCTGATCCGCGTGGCCGAGCGTTTCAAGCCTGACCAGCGGCGCGCCGGTCTTGATCTTGAGCTGCCTGGCCAATTCGCTGCTGGCCGCCTCCTCGCCTGATGCAAGCAATATGCTGCGCGTCTCGCGCACCTGATCGCCGATCCCTTGCGAAAATCGCGTACGCCTCGAAATCGGAAAGCTCAACCGCTCCTTGCGCTCGATCAAGGTGCCGCGTCCCTGCACGGCACGAACGATGCCTTCCTGCGCCAGCGCCGCAAGCGCGCTTCTGATCGTGTGCCGGTTGACCCCGAACTGCAGCGCCAGCGCCGTTTCCGGCGGCACCATGCCGGTTTCGTCGAAATCCCCGTGGTTGATCGAGGTGCGAATCCGGTCGGCGATCTGCCGCCAGAGCGCCACGCCCGTCTGTCTCTGTATCTTCTGCCCTGCCATTACGCCCACCCGCCCTGTCACACGCTTGTCACGACTCACTAATAGATATAAGACTATCTTGTATGGTTGTCTATATCAATAGACATTTGAGGAAAGACGCGATGAATTCAGCACAAAGGCAGGAAGCGGCCGCACAGGAGCGTCGGGAGCGCAAGCGCGTCGCCGATCTTCTGGCGCAGACAGAACGCGACGAGCTAGAGGCGGCATGGGAAGCATTGCCGAGCAAACCGGTGGTGCAGCCGGTGCGAGGACCGGAAACCGGGCTCGTCATGGTGCGTGGCCGCATCGGCGGCGGCGGCTCCCCCTTCAACCTCGGTGAAGTCACGGTGACGCGCGCTACCATCCGGCTGGCGTCGAACACCATCGGCCACGCACACGCGCTTGGCACCGATCGGGAAAAGGCCCGTCTTTCGGCGATCTTCGACGCCCTCTGGCAGCAACCCGCCACAAGGGATTTCGTCGAAAAGGCTGTTCTGCAGCCGGTCACCCAACGCATCGCAGACTATGATCGCAAGCGCGCCGAAGAGACCGCTGCGACCCGCGTCGATTTCTTCACCATGGTTCGCGGAGAAGACTGATGAGCCTTTCCAGCACCCCGACCTTCGGCAACGAGGCCCTGACCGGCGGTTTCACCGATCCGGTTTTCGACGCGCAGAGCGTCTTCAAGATGACGATGGACGCCATGGCACAGCCGGGCATCAAGCAGACCGTTTCCATCGACATCGCGCCGCCGGAACCGCTCGGCATCGCCGCAGGCGCCATCGGCCTCACCCTTTGCGACCATGACACGCCGGTCTGGCTCTCCAACGGCCTGGCCAGATCGAGCCTGCCGGAATGGCTGGCCTTCCATACCGGCGCTCCCGTCATTTCCGAACGACTGGAAGCGCATTTCGCCTTTGTCGAAGCCGGTATGGCGCTTTCCTCCTTCAGCCAGTTCGGCGTCGGCACGCAGGAATATCCGGACCGGTCGACGACGATCATTCTGGAAATCGAAAGTCTGGAAGGCGGCAAGGAACTGGCGCTCTCCGGCCCCGGCATCAAGGATGTGACCATGATCGCCCCGATCGGCCTGCCGGATGCGCTCTTGCGCATCTGGAACGACAATCGCGCCCTCTTTCCGCGCGGCGTCGATCTCATCCTGACGGCCGGCCGGCAGTTCCTCTGCCTGCCGCGCACCACCAAGATCATCGCGACGGAGATGTGACATATGTATGTTGCTGTAAAAGGTGGCGAAGCCGCCATCGCCAATGCTCACCGGCTGCTTGCCGACCGTCGTCGCGGCGACCGCGCGCTGCCGGCTGTTGGCATCGACCAGATCGTGGCGCAGCTCGCGCTGGCCGTCGACCGCGTCATGGCCGAAGCCTCGCTCTATGATCGCACCCTGGCGGCCCTTGCCGTTCGCCAGGCGCGCGGCGACATGATCGAAGCGATCTTCCTCCTCAGAGCCTACCGCACGACGCTGCCGCGCTTCGGCTATTCGCAGCCGCTTGACACATCGGCGATGAAGATCGAGCGCCGCATCTCCGCAACCTACAAGGATCTGCCGGGCGGCCAGCTTCTCGGCCCGACCTTCGACTACACGCATCGTCTGCTCGACCCGAGCCTGCTCACCGACGAGGCCGTCGACGAGCCGATGCAGCGTCCCGCCGAGGACGGCCGCATCATGCGCGTTTCGGAAATCCTCGGTCAGGAAGGCCTGATCGAGGGCGACGGCACGCTGCCCGTCGATCATGAGATCGGCGACCTGACGCGCGAACCGCTGGAATTTCCGATGACCCGCGATCTGCGTCTGCAGGCGCTCGCCCGTGGCGACGAAGGCTTCCTCCTCGCACTTGGCTATTCGACCCAGCGCGGCTACGGCCGCACCCACCCCTTCACCGGCGAAATCCGTATCGGCGAAGTGGAGGTGGAATTCGACGTGCCGGAACTCGGCTTCGCCGTCTCGCTCGGTCGCATCCAGGTGACCGAGTGCCAGATGGTCAACCAGTTCATGGGCTCGGCCAAGGCGCCGCCGCAGTTTACCCGCGGCTACGGACTGGTCTTCGGCCAGAGCGAGCGCAAGGCCATGGCCATGTCGCTGGTCGACCGCGCGCTGCGCGCCGAGGAACTCGGCGAAGACATTGTCGCGCCGGCCCAGGACGAGGAATTCGTCATCTCCCACTCCGACAACGTGCAGGCGACCGGCTTCGTCGAACATCTGAAGCTGCCGCACTATGTCGACTTCCAGGCCGAACTCGACCTGGTGCGGCGCATGCGCCGCGATTTCGAGGCCGCTCGCGAGCGCGGCATGGACCCCATGACGGAGGCAGCCGAATGACCGAACTCGCCACCTACAACTTCGCCTATCTCGACGAGCAGACCAAGCGGATGATCCGCCGCGCCATTCTGAAGGCGATCTCCATTCCCGGCTATCAGGTGCCTTTCGCCTCCCGCGAAATGCCCATGCCTTACGGCTGGGGCACCGGCGGCGTGCAGCTGACGGCCGCGATTATCGGCCCGCAGGACGTGCTGAAGGTCATCGACCAGGGCGCCGACGACACCACCAATGCCGTCTCGATCCGCGCCTTCTTCCAGAAGGTCGCCAATGTCGCCGTCACCACCCGCACGGAAGAGGCGACGATCATCCAGACGCGCCACCGCATTCCGGAAACCAAGCTTGGCCCCAATCAAGTGCTCGTCTACCAGGTGCCGATCCCGGAACCCCTACGCTTCCTGGAACCGCGCGAGACGGAGACGCGCAAGATGCATGCGCTCGAGGAATATGGCCTCATGCATGTGAAGCTCTACGAGGATATCGCCCGCAACGGCCGCATTGCCACGACCTATGCCTATCCGGTGAAGGTCGCCGGCCGTTACGTGATGGACCCCTCGCCGACGCCGAAGTTCGACAATCCGAAAATGCACCTTTCGGACGCGCTGCAGCTGTTCGGCGCCGGCCGTGAAAAGCGCATCTATGCCGTGCCGCCTTACACCGAAGTCGTCAGCCTCGATTTCGAGGACCATCCCTTCGAAGTGCAGCGCTTCGACAAACCCTGCGCGCTTTGCGGCGCCGAGCAGGTCTATCTCGACGAGGTGATCCTCGACGACAAGGGCGGCCGCATGTTCGTCTGCTCCGACACTGATTTCTGCGAAGACCGCCGTGCCCATGGCCATGCCGGCCACATGCTGGCGTCAAATGGGCTCGCATCCGATGGACTGCGTGGTGGCAAGGAGGCTGCCGAATGAGTGACTCACCCCTTCTGAAGGTCAAGGACATCTCGAAATTCTACGGTAGTCGCATCGGCTGCCGCGACGTGTCCTTCGAGCTCTGGCCCGGCGAGGTCCTCGCCATCGTCGGCGAATCCGGTTCCGGCAAGACGACGCTCCTCAACTGCATCTCGACACGGCTGCTGCCGACGACGGGCAGCGTCGAATACCATATGCGCGACGAGACCTATCGCGACCTGTTCCGCATGAACGAGGCGGAACGCCGCTTCCTGATGCGCACCGACTGGGGCTTCGTGCATCAGAACCCGGCCGACGGCCTGCGCATGACGGTTTCGGCCGGCGCCAATGTCGGCGAGCGGCTGATGGCGATCGGCAACCGCCACTACGGCAACATCCGCAACACGGCCATCGATTGGCTGGAGCGCGTCGAGATCGATGCCGACCGCATCGACGACCAGCCGCGCGCCTTCTCCGGCGGCATGCGCCAGCGCCTGCAGATCGCCCGCAACCTGGTGACCGGCCCCCGCCTCGTCTTCATGGACGAACCGACCGGCGGTCTCGACGTCTCCGTGCAGGCGCGCCTGCTCGACCTCGTTCGTGGCCTCGTCAACGATCTCGGCCTGTCGGCCATTATCGTCACGCACGACCTCGCCGTCGCCCGGCTCCTGTCGCATCGCATGATGGTGATGAAGGACGGATACGTCATCGAGCACGGCCTGACCGATCGCGTACTCGACGATCCGCGCGAACCCTATACGCAACTGCTGGTCTCTTCGATCCTGCAGGTCTGAGGAAAAAACATGGCAACCCCACTCGTCGTTTCCGAAGTCTTCAAAAGCTTCACCATGCATCTGCGCGACGGCATTCGCCTGCCCGTCGTCGCCGACGTCTCCTTCTCCGTCGCCTCGGGCGAATGCGTCGTACTCGGCGGCCCGTCGGGCATCGGCAAGAGCTCACTGCTCAAGATGATCTACGGCAATTACGCCGTCGACAGCGGTCAGATCCTCGTTTCCCACAAGGGCAGGATCGTCGATCTCGCGACCGCCGACCCGCGCACGGTGCTCGACGTCCGTCGCCAGACGATGGGCTACGTCAGCCAGTTCCTGCGCACCGTGCCGCGCGTCGCCGCCCTCGATGTCGTTGCCGAGCCGCTGTTTGCCCGTGGCGTGTCCTTGGCGGATGCTCGCGACCGCGCAGCCAAATTGCTGGCCCAGTTGAACCTGCCGCAGGAACTCTGGCAGTTGCCGCCAGCCACCTTCTCGGGCGGCGAACAGCAGCGCGTCAACATCGCCCGCGGCTTCATCACCGACCATGCCATCCTGCTGCTCGACGAACCCACGGCATCGCTCGATGCCAGGAACCGGGCCGTCGTCGTCGACATGATCGAAGAAAAGAAGCGGGCAGGCGTCGCCCTTCTCGGCATCTTCCATGACGAAGAGGTGCGCGAGGCCGTCGGCAGCCGCATTCTCGACGTCTCGCAATTCTCGCCCCGGAAGGCAGCCGCATGAACCGCAAACTGGGCGAAACGCCCTTCATCAGCCCTTCGGCCAGCGTCAACAATTCGACGCTCGGCCGCTATACCGAAGTCTCCGACCGCTGCCGCATCGATGAAGTCGAAATCGGCGACTACTCCTATATCATGCAGGATGGTGCGGTCTGGTGCGCGACGATCGGCAAGTTCGTCAACATCGCCGCCGCGGTGCGCATCAATGCCACCAACCATCCGACATGGCGCGCCACGCTGCACCACTTCACCTATCGCGCCGCCGATTATTGGCCGGATGCCGATATGGAGACCGATTTCTTCACCTGGCGTCGCGACAACCGGGTCGTGATCGGCCACGATGTCTGGATCGGCCACGGCGCGACCGTGCTGCCCGGCGTTACGGTCGGCAATGGTGCCGTTATCGGCGCCGGCGCGGTCGTCTCCAAGAACGTGGCGCCCTATACGATCGTCGGCGGCGTGCCGGCCAAGCTCATCCGCGAGCGCTTCACGCCCGAAGTCGGCGCGCGCATGGACAAGCTCTCATGGTGGGATTGGAATCACGACCGCCTGCGCACCGCGCTCGCAGACTTTCGCGCGCTTTCGGCGGAAGAATTTCTGGATCGCTACGACGCCTGAGAACCGTTTCCGCCCAATTCAAGCTTGCAAGGCGTTGACGAGCGATCCAGCTTTCAGACGATCCTTGCAAGGGCGGGATCGGGAGGAGTTTCCATGGCAAAGCAGTTTTTCAGCATCGACGACCGGCTGCGCGATTTCATCGCGCGGCAGCACGTCTTCTTCACGGCATCGGCGACTGCGGATTCCCGTGTCAATATCTCGCCGCGCGAAACGCTGTGCCTGCGCATCATCTCCCCGAACACAGCCATCTATCTCGATCGCACCGGCAGCGGCAGCGAGACGGCAGCGCATATGCAGGCTGACGGCCGCCTGACCATCATGTTCTGCGCCGTCGAGGGTCCGCCGATGATCCTGCGCCTCTATGGCCGCGGCCGGATCATCCGTCGTTCCTCGTCCAAATATCGGCAATTGCTGCACGATCACTATGCGGGCGAAGAGCCGCTCGGGGCGCGGCAGATCGTGTGGCTGGACTTCGATCTCGTACAGACCTCCTGCGGTTTCGGCGTGCCGCTCTTCTCTTATGAAGGCGAGAGACCGAGCCTCGATCAATGGGCAAAGGCCAAGGGGCCTGAAGGGATTGAGGAATACTGGCGTGAGAAGAATAGCGTCAGCATGGACGGCCTGCCGACAGGCATGTTTGACGGCTAAATTCAAGGAAATCCTTCAGCCGGCTAATCTTGCAAAATCGGCCCGGATTGTAACAGCAGTTACACAAAACTGACATTGGAGCTTCATGAAGCGGGACTAATCGGTTGCCTTGTGGTTGGCGCCAGCCCCCTCGAAACTCCTTCGAGGCAAGGGCATGCGCCCATTCTTAGCACCGGTAGAGCTGAAGTTTTTGCAGCCCGGCAGCCGCGAAAGGGAAGCACTATGTTCGAACTCAGGAATGTCTCGCGCCGGTTTGGCAACAAGCTCGCTGTCGATTCCGTGACTTTGGACATACCGCAGGGACAGATGGTCGGCGTCATCGGCCGTTCCGGCGCCGGCAAGTCCACCCTGTTGCGCATGATCAATCGCCTGGCCGACCCGAGCTCCGGCTCGATCCATTTTTCCGGCGTCGAAGTGTCGAAGCTCACCGGTCGCGCGTTGCGCAGCTGGCAGCGCGATTGCGCCATGATCTTCCAGCAGTTCAACCTTGTTCCACGCCTCGACGTGCTCACCAACGTCATGCTCGGTCGTCTCAATCATCGCTCGACGGTCATGAGCCTACTGTCCGTCTTCACCCGCGAGGAGCGCATCCAGGCGATCGCTGCGCTCGAGCGCCTCGGTATCGAGCAGACGGCCCTGCAGATGGCCGGCACGCTTTCCGGCGGCCAGCAGCAGCGCGTTGCCATCTGCCGTGCCCTGATGCAGCAGCCGAAGATGATGCTCGCCGACGAGCCGATCGCCTCGCTCGATCCGCTGAACGCCAAGATCGTCATGGACGCGCTGCGGGATATCAACGAGCGCGAAGGCATCACCGTCATCACCAACCTGCACACGCTCGACACGGCCCGCAACTATTGCGAACGCATTGTCGGCATGGCAGCCGGCAAGGTTGTCTTCGACGGCAAGCCGGCCGATCTGACGGCCGCCGCCGTCAAGGAAATCTATGGCACCGACAAGGACGGTGCCGGCATCGACGAGAGCATGACGTCGACGTCGATCAACATTGCCGATCCGGCCGCACAGGCTGCGGCAACCGAATCTGCCGGCCCGCAACCGCTGGCGCTGGCCGGTCTCTGAGAGGGACGGCCGGGATCGAAGGCCCGCGTCAAGGGCGCATTTCTTCTAGACCGAAGGCATCCGGGGACACCGGTTAATCAGGAGACGAACCCATGTTGAAGAAAGCACTTTTTGCTGCTACGGCGCTCGTCGCGCTCGCAGTCGGCGCTGCTGCTAACGCTGCAGACCTCAAGGAATTCCGCGTCGGCATTCTCGGCGGCGAAAACGAAGCCGACCGTCTGCGCAACTATGCCTGCCTCGCCGACCACCTGAAGAAGGAATTCGGCTTCGAGAAGGTATCGCTCTTCCCGGCCGCCGACTATGACGGCGTTATCCAGGGCCTGCTCGGCGGCACGCTCGACTTCGCAGAACTCGGCGCTTCCGGCTACGCAGCCGTCGCCATCAAGGACCCGAAGGCCGTCACCCCGATCCTGACCACGCAGCAGACCGACGGTTCGACCGGCTACTACTCGATCGGCCTCGCTCTCAAGTCCTCCGGCATCAAGACGATCATGGACGCCAAGGGCAAGAAGCTCGGCTACGCCGATCCGGACTCCACGTCTGGCTACCTCGTTCCGCTGACGCAGATTCCGAAGACCACCGGCATGCCGAACGACAAGTTCTTCGGCTCGACCCAGTTCAACGGCGGCCATGAGAACAACCTCCTCGCCGCTTACGACGGCAAGGTCGACGTTGCTGTCGACGACTCCTCGGGCGTTGGCGATTTCAAGGACGGCTTCACCTCCGGTACCTTCCGCAAGGAAGTCGACAAGGGCGCCGTAGACCCGAACAAGCTCGTCGAAGTCTGGCGTTCGCCGCTGATCCCGAACGGCCCGCTCGTCGTTCGCAACGCGCTCGGCACCGAATGGCAGACCAAGCTCTCGGACTTCTTCATGAAGCTCCCGACGGCTGACGCCAAGTGCTTCAACGCTGTCGAAGGCGGCGACTTCAAGGGCTATGTCAAGGTTACCCCGGACTTCTACAACGCCGTTATCGACGTTCGTAAGGCTGCCATCGGCGGCTGATCCGCATCCCGATAACTGGGCGGCCGGCAACGGCCGCCCTTTTGCTGTTCACAAAGGCAGGATTTCATGACGATCGCCGATACGCACCCGAACATGCAGAGCGCGCCGCAGAGCGCCAAGGAGATCGGCGACGCCTGGAGCAAGATGGTGGCCAAGCGCCGTCTCTACACCGGCATCGGCCTCGTGATCCTGCTTGTCGCCTTCGTCAGCTCGGTGCGTTTCGCCGACGAAAGCAATGCCGGCCACTTCTTCGAGCGGCTGCCGCATCTCTTCGACTTCCTGAGCTGGCTCATCCCCAAGGACTGGAGCGACGTCTACCGGGCGCTCTTCGACCTGCCGAGCCCGAATGGCGCGAATGGCGCCGGCGGCGAAGAATTCAACTTCCCGCTCGGCCGCGTCTATGTATGGGGCGATTTCTACATCCCCGAATATTTCGAGCTGATGATCATCACGATCAACGTGGCGCTGGTTTCGACCATCATCGGCTTCGTCTTCGCAGTGCCCATGGCCTTTTTTGCCGCGCGCAACATGTCGCCTTCCAATCCGATCCGACTGGTGACGAAGCGCATCATGGAATTCCTGCGCGCCTTTCCGGAAATCGTCATCGCCGGCCTGTTTTCGGCGATCCTGTCGATCGGCCCGATCGCCGCCATCATCGCGGTCGGCCTGCACACGATCGGCGCGCTCGGCAAGCTGTTCTACGAGGTCGTCGAGAATATCGACATGAAGTCGGACGAAGGCATGCGCGCCGTTGGCGCGAGCTGGACCGAGCGCGTGCGTTTCGCCGCCCTGCCGCAGGTCATGCCGAATTTCGCCTCCTACGCACTGCTGCGTCTCGAGATCAACGTCCGCGCCTCCACCATCATCGGCGCCGTCGGCGGCGGCGGTATCGGCGAGGAGCTGAAGCTTTCGATCTCGCGCGGCTTCGGCGCCAAGACCATGGCGCTGGTGCTGCTGCTCTTCGTGACGATCATCGCCGTCGACCAGTTTTCCGCATGGCTCCGCCGCCGTCTCGTCGGCGAACATGCCTTCCTTTTGCAGCATTGAGGTTATCCATGTCCGTCATCGACGCCGGCCGTATGCAGGAAATCGAAGCGCGTTACCCGGAGGTCCTTCACCGGTCCTTTCGCCAGCGCTTCGGCGCGCTGATGATGTTCATCGGCGTCATCCTCTATGGCATCTATGCCGTCTGGTTCTTCGACCTGCCGAAAGTCATTTCGGAAGCGCATTGGGAGCGCGTCGGCATCTATCTCAGCGAATGGATCAGCTATGACGTGCAGCCGGAGTTCCGCGTCTCCGGCGACAAGATCAGCATCAAATATCCGCGCTTCTCGCCGCTCGGCGACAACCCGAACCCGGATTGGGTCACGACCAATCCGGATGGCAGCATGACCGTTTCCGTCAGCGGCACGAGCCGCACTGTAACGGTGACGAAGACGCAGGCCATCGTCACGGCGCACGGCATCACGATACCGATCGATATCAGCGGCGACATGCCGAAGCTCGTCGGTTCTCAGCCGGTCCCGACCTGGATGACCGTCTACGACGACAATATCCTGGTCAATCTCGGCTTTGCCGGCGATGCCAGCATTTCCACCGACCGCGTGAAGATCCGCAAGCGTTTCCTCGGCTGGGCAAACTTCGTCTTCGACACGCATTCGCCCTTCTTCGACAAGCCGGCGAGTGAAGTGATCGGGCTGATCGTCTCAGGGCCGCGGCTCGACCCCACGCAATCCAATCTGTCGCTCGCCTTCGACAACGTCTGGAACAATGGTGCATGGCAGCATGGCGACGTCTGGACCAAGCTGTTCCAGACCATCGTCATGGCCTTCCTCGGCACGCTGCTCGGATCGATCGCCGCCTTCCCACTGGCCTTCCTGGCGGCTCGCAACATCACGCCGAGCCGGCTCGTCAACCAGATCCTCAAGCGCTTCTTCGATTTCCTGCGCTCGGTGGACATGCTGATCTGGGCGCTGTTCCTGACCCGCGCCTTCGGCCCCGGCCCGCTCGCGGGCAGCGGCGCGATCTTCCTCACGGAGACCGGCACGCTCGGCAAACTTTATTCCGAAGGCCTTGAGAATATCGACAACAAGCCGCGCGAAGGCGTGAAGTCCACTGGCGCACCAACCATTCTGGTGCATCGCTATGGCATCATGCCGCAGATCGTGCCCGTGATCGTCAGCCAGACGCTCTACCAGTGGGAATCGAATGTGCGCGGCGCGACGATCATCGGCGCCGTCGGCGCGGGCGGCATCGGCCTCAAGCTTTGGGAAGCAATGCGCACCAACGCCAACTGGGAAAACGTCGCCTATATGGTGCTGCTGATCCTCATCGTGGTCTTCCTGTTCGACGCCGCATCCAACGCCTTGCGCTCGCGCCTGATGGGTACGCGGGTGAAATAAAAAAGAACGGTAAAAAGTCGTTCCGCATCATCATTCTGTCACGGGAATCCGGTAGCGCAGGCCGGCAAGGCCGTAGTGGCCAAGCCGGCTTTAGCCGGATTCAGGTCGTTGCTGTCTTGCTGCTCTTGCGGTTTGTCGCAAATCACCCAACAGTGTCCCGCGCAGCCGATTTTTCCAAGGAATGCAGCCTTGCGCTATGCTCTCTATTTCACCCCGCCCAAAGACGATCCTTTGACATCGCTTGCCGCCCTCTGGCTGGGCCGCGACGCATTTTCCAACGAGATCTTTTCCGACAAGGCCATGGCCCCCCTGCCCGAAGGCCATGCCGAGCTGACGGCCGATCCGCGCCGCTACGGCTTTCACGCCACGCTGAAGGCGCCCTTCGACCTCGCATCCTCCGTGACCGAACGCGATCTCCTCGACGTCGCCGCCGAATTCGTCTCGCAGACCAAGGCTTTCACCATTCCGCAGCTGGTGCTTGGCCAGCTCGGCCACTTCTTCGCACTCGTGCCCGGCACCGTTTACCAGCCGCTGCAGGATTTCGCCTCGCACGTCGTCAAGACTTTCGAGCCGTTTCGCGCGCCGCTTTCCGACCATGACATCGCACGGCGCAAGCCGGAGGGGCTCACCGAACCGCAGCGCGCCAACTTGCTGCGCTGGGGCTACCCTTACGTCAACGACGAGTTCCGTTTCCACATGACGCTCACCGGGCGCGTGCCGACCGAACGTCAGCCCGAACTGCAAGAAATCCTGCGTGAGCGCTTCGCCGAGCATACCGGCAAGCCGCTTGATATTTCCGGCCTCGCCATCTTCGTCGAAGAAGAGCGCGGCGCTCCCTTTACCGTCCGTTCCTGGCTGCCGCTGGCCGGCGCCTAATATGAAAGACCTGACATGACCAAAGAAACCGTCCTTTCCAACGCCCGCATTGTCCTCGAAGACAAGATCGTCGAAGGCTCCGTGCTGATCCGTGACGGTCGTATCGCCGCCATTTCCGAAGGCAAGTCCGATATCGGCGAGGATTTGGAAGGCGACTTTCTGATCCCCGGTCTGGTCGAACTGCACACCGACCATCTGGAAGCGCATTACTCGCCCCGTCCGGGCGTTCGCTGGAACAAGACGGCCGCGATCCAGGCGCACGATGCCCAGATCGTGACTTCCGGCATCACGACCGTATTCGACTGCCTGCGCATGGGCTCGGACGAAGACGGCGGCTTTGAAAAGGGCGAGATGCGCGACATGGCCGACGCCATCCAGGCGGCGCAGCGCGAAGATCGGCTGCGCGCCGATCACCTGATCCACCTGCGCTGCGAAGTCTCTTCCGACAACGTTCTCGACCATTTCCAGGATTTCGAGAAAGACCCCTATGTTCGTCTGGTCTCGCTGATGGACCACGCACCGGGCCAGCGCCAGTTCCAGACTATGGATCAATACATCTTCTACTACCAGAAGAAGCGCGGCCTGAGCGATGAGGCCTTTGCCAAGTTCGTCGCCAAGCGGCAGGACGAATCGGCCAAGTATGCGACCCCCAACCGCGATGTGATCTCCAAGGTCTGCGCCGAGCGCGGCATCACCGTTGCCAGCCATGACGACGCGACGCTCGCCCATGTCGACGAAGCCATCCATTACGGCGTTCGTCTGGCGGAATTCCCGACCAGCGTCGATGCCGCCAAGGCTTCGCATGGCGCCGGCATGAGCGTGCTGATGGGCGCGCCGAACATCGTGCGCGGCAAGTCGCACTCGGGCAATATTGCTGCCCGCGATCTCGCCGAGCTTGGCGTCCTCGACGTGCTTTCTTCCGACTACGTGCCGCTCAGCCTGCTGCATGCGCCCTTCATCCTCGCCGATGAAGTCGAAGGCATTTCGCTGCCGCAGGCGATCGCCATGGTGACGGCGACGCCGGCACGGACGGTCAGCCTGAATGACCGCGGCCGCATCGCGGAAGGCCTGCGCGCCGATCTCGTGCGCGTTCGCCGCGATCATGGCGTACCCGTTACGCGCTCCGTCTGGCGGGAAGGACGCCGGGTCGCATGAGCGCGGACGCCAATATCGAGCCGGCTAATCTCGGTCTGGCGGATGCGACGGCGGGCACGCTCGCCGTCGTCGTCGGCCCGAGCGGCGCCGGCAAGGATACGCTGATGAACCTGGCCGCGCAGCATTTTGCCGGCCGGCCCGACGTGCACTTCGTCCGCCGCGTCATCACCCGAGACGGCGATGCCGGCAACGAGGACCACAGAAGCGTTTCCGAGGCCGACTTCGATGCGATGGAACAGGCCGGCGCCTTTGCCGTCTCCTGGGAAGCGCATGGCCTGAAATACGGCATTCCGGCCGACGTCTTCGATGAGCTTGTACAGGGGCATCTGGTGATTGCCAACGGCTCGCGTTCGGCGCTGCATCACTTCCAAGCGGCATTTCCGCGGCTGAAGGTCATCAACGTCACAGCCACGCGCGAAGTGCTGGCCGAGCGGCTGATGGCGCGCGGACGCGAGAGCCGCGAGGATGTGCTGAAGCGGCTGGAGAGAAGCTCGCTGACTGTTGAGGGCAGCTACGACGTCGCCGATATCGACAATAGCGGCACGCTCGACGAAGCGGAACGCGCCATTATTTCGGTGCTGGAAACGCTGGTCCGCAAGTAAGCCCGGTGGCGGCGATCGAAGATCATTCGGCCCGCCACACGTCCTCATACCCCTGATCGTCTATGATGAACCGTGTCCCCACCGGAAGATGCAGGTATTTGACGACGGCCGGCAAGAGTTCACGCAAATGCGCCGTGTGCACAGGCTGGTAAAAATCCGTGGCGTCGGAATATTCGCCACAATAGAAAAACCAGCTGATATTACCGCCCTCGGGCAGGGCTTGCCGCACGCCATAGATCGGCATGCGACCAAGCGTCGACATGGCGATGGCCACCATGTTTTCCGGCCCCGTTTCCAGCGTGTCTGTTTCGAGCTCGCTTCCGCTCAGTGCGCCTCATCCCAGTTGTGAGCCGCGCGGGCGTCGACCTTCAGCGGCACGGCCATATCGACCGCCGGCATGGCGGCGTTTTCCATGACCGAGACGATGATCGGCGTCGTGCGTTCGACATCGGCATCCTCGACTTCGAAGATCAGTTCGTCATGCACCTGCAGCAACATCCGCACGCGATCGCCGAGTCCGGCCACGGCCAGCGCCGGCTCCATCTTGATCATGGCGCGGCGGATGACGTCGGCGGCAGAGCCCTGGATCGGCGCATTGATCGAGGCGCGTTCGTTGAAGGCGCGGACGGAAGGATTGGAAGAGCGGATTTCCGGGAAATGGATGCGGCGACCGAAGATCGTCTCGACATATCCCTTGTCCCGCGCAGCCTGCTTGGTGCTGTCCATATAGTCGCGGATGCCGGGGAAGCGCTCGAAATACTTCTTGATGTAATCGCCGGCTTCCGAGCGCTCGATCGAGAGCTGATTGGCCAGGCCGAAAGCCGAGATGCCGTAGATGATGCCGAAATTGATCGCCTTGGCACGGCGGCGAACCTCGCTCGGCATGCCCTCGACCGGCACGCCGAACATTTCGGAGGCCGTCATCGCATGAATGTCGATGCCGTCTTCGAAAGCCTGCTTGAGCTGCGGGATGTTGGCGACATGCGCCAGCACGCGCAGTTCGATCTGGCTGTAGTCGGCCGAGACGAGCTTGTGGCCCGGCGTCGAGATGAAGGCCGTGCGGATCTTGCGGCCTTCCGCCGTGCGCACCGGAATATTCTGCAGGTTAGGCTCGGAGGAAGACAAGCGTCCCGTCGTGGTCGATGCCAGCGAATAGGAGGTGTGAACGCGCTTCGTCTCGGGATGGACATAACCCGGAAGAGCGTCGGTATAGGTCGATTTCAGCTTGGTGAGCTGGCGCCAGTCGACGATCTTGCGCGGCAGTTCGAAGCCGGCTGCCGCCAGATCCTCCAGCACCTGCGCCGAGGTCGACCACTGTCCGGTCTTGGTTTTGCTGCCACCTGATAATCCCATCTTGCCGAAGAGGATATCGCCGAGCTGCTTCGGAGAACCGATGTTGAAGCGCTCGCCGGCCAACGTATAAATCTCATCCTCAAGAGCGGCGGCGCCCTGCGCCAGCTCGCCGGAAAGACGCGAGAGGATCTGCCGGTCGATGGTGATGCCGCGCTCTTCCATATGGGCGAGCACCGGCACCAGAGGCCGCTCCAACCGCTCGTATACTGCCGAAAGTTTTTCTGCTGCAAGTCGTGGTTTCAGCACAAGCCAGAGACGCAGCGTGACGTCGGCATCCTCGGCGGCGTAGGCCGTGGCGCGGTCGATATCGACGAGATCGAAGGTAACATTGGACTTGCCGCTGCCGGCGACGTCCTTGTAGGCGATCGGCTTGTGGCCGAGCCAGCGTTCGGAAAGGCTATCCATGCCGTGCGTGGCGTTGGAGCCGCCGTCGAGCACGTAGGACAGGAGCATCGTATCATCGAAGGCCTTGGTTTCGATGCTGTAGCGCTTCATCAGCAGGTAGTCGTATTTCAGGTTCTGCGCGATCTTGAGGATGGAGGCATCCTCCAGCAGATCCTTCAATCTCGACAGCGCATCACGCAGCGGAATCTGATTGTCGGCTAGGCCGCCGCCGAGGAGGTCGCCGACACCGGTCTTGTGGGCAAGCGGGACATAGGCGGCGCGGATGGAGGCGCCTGTGGGATCATTGCGGTTATCGGCGATCGCCAGCGAGAAGCCGACGATTTCCGCCTGCATGACATCGAGCGACGTCGTTTCGGTGTCGAAGGCGACGATGCCGGTTTCGCGCGCATCGGCGATCCACTGGTCGAGGGTAGCAATATCGCGAATGGTCACGTATTTCGAATGATCGATCGGCGCGGTGGCAAAGCTTGCGGCGCGTGCCTTGGCGAGCGTATCCGGCTCGGTTAGCCCCTCGACTGCCGCGCGCGGCTTCACCGGCGGAACAGAAGCGGCTGCGCCCTCGGCCGAAACGGCGCCGCCGTCGGCGAGTTGAGCATTTTCGTCGATATCGAGATCCGGGCCATGCGCGGTCTCAGCCAACTCGACCTTGACGACGGCGGGCTCGATCGCCGCCGGATCGCAATCGCAGGCATCGGCAACGCGGCGCGTGAGCGAGGTAAACTCCATCGCCTTCAGGAAGCCGATCAGCTTCGGGCCGTTCTGCGGTTCAAGCACCAAGGCATCGAGTTCGAGTTCCAGCGGCACATCGGTCCTGAGCGTCACCAGCTGGCGGGAAATGCGGGCGAGTTCGGCATTGGCGATGATGTTTTCGCGGCGCTTCTGCTGCTTGATCTCGCCGGCACGGGCCAGCAGCGTATCGAGATCGCCGAATTCTTCCAACAGCTGCGCCGCCGTCTTCGGGCCGATGCCGGGAATGCCGGGGACGTTGTCGACCGAATCGCCGGTCATGGCCTGCAGGTCGATCATCTTCTCGGGCGGCACGCCCCATTTCTCGACGACATCGGGAATGCCAATCTGCTTGTCCTTCATGCTGTCATACATGTGGACCATAGGCGTGACGAGCTGCATCAGGTCCTTGTCGGACGAGATGATCGTCACATCGGAACCGGCAGCTTCGGCCTGGCGGGCATAGGTGGCGATGATATCATCGGCTTCGAAACCGTCGGTCTCGATGCAGGGCAGATTGAAGGCGCGGGTCGCCTCGCGGATGAGACCGAATTGCGGGATCAACTCTTCCGGGGGCGCCGAACGGTTTGCCTTGTAATCCGGAAAGATCTCCTTGCGGAACGTCTTCGAGGAGTAGTCGAAAATGACGGCAAAGTGGGTCGGCGTCACCCCGACCGAGGTATCGCGCGCCGAGGTCAAAAGCTTCCACAGCATGTTACAGAAACCGGAGACGGCACCGACAGGCAATCCGTCGGACTTGCGCGTCAGCGGCGGCAGGGCGTGAAAGGCCCGGAATATGAAACCGGAACCGTCGACGAGGAAGAGATGATCACCTTTTTTCATGGAAGCATGGATAGCGTGGCGCACTTCCAACGTCCATATAAACTTCAGCTTTGCAGGCTGGAGCGCCTCCGCTTTTCTTCGACTCGCGGAAACGCTCTCTCCTTTGTTTTGCGCAATTCCGGACGGAAACCCGCAATACACTTTTCCTGGAATTGCTTTGACGAGAAGGCCAAATCTCTCACCGAAACGTTACTAACTTTTAATCAATCTAATCTGCGCATTCCCTTGAAAAAACACATTCGGAACCACAAATCATACTCACCGGCGATTGATACGCCGAGGGTCTGACAACCGGCCTGTCCCCCGCCATGTCAGACTTGGACAAAGGCCTATCCCCTCTCCGGGCCTTTGTCCCCCTTTCATGAGCCGCCATGGCGTCCCCTCCAGGCCATGGCGGCTTTTTCATGCAGAAAAATGCAACCTATGAACGTGAAAAAATCGGCCGAAGTTGCTGATTTCAGAGCAGGTCTACCCAAGAATTGCTGATTGTTTTGATTTTGAATTATCGGCATATTTGCAATCATGGGATTTAATCGGATGGACTCCGCCGCGTACCTTGCCAATCAGATGGCGAAGGCCTTCGCTCGCTCGTTACAGCAACGCGCGGCGAAATTAGGCTTTTCTCCCGGTCAATTCCCGATCCTGCTGGAATTGTGGTCCGAGGACGGGCTGACGCAGAAGCAATTGCTTGAAAGGGTCGATATCGAGCAGGCGACAATGGCCAATACGCTATCGCGCATGGAACGGGACGGGCTGGTGGAACGCCGTCCGCATCCCTCAGACAAGCGGGCGCAGCTGATCTTCCTGACAGACCGGGCCACAGCCATGCAGGCCGAGGCGATCGAGGCCGCCGTCGCCGCGGACATGGATCTTCTCAAGGATTTCCGTCAGTTCGAGCGCGAGTTGCTGCTGGAATATATCCGGCGCGTGCTTGATAACGCCAGGCAGCTCTAGCGCAATTCCAGGAAAAGTGAGCAGCAGTTTTCCGCCCGGAATTGCTTGAAACAAAGAGATAAAGTGGCTCAGAGATTCAGTGAAAGGCTGAACCACTCTGGCGCTAACCGACCGCCTTGCCCAGGGTCGGATGGAGCTGGCTCGGGCTGATATCCGGCTTGCCGAAGAATATCCCCTGAAGCTGGGCGCAGCCTTCCTCGATGACGATGCGGCGCTGGATCTCGGTTTCGACGCCTTCCGTCACGACAGGCATGTTCAGGCTATGCCCAAGGCCGATGATGGCGCGGACGATGGAACGTGCCGCCGGGTCATGTTCAAGGGCGCCGGTAAAGCTGCGATCGACCTTGATCTTGTCGAAGGGGAAGGCACGCAGATTGCTGAGCGAGGAAAAGCCGGTTCCGAAATCATCCATGACCACGCGGACGCCGAGATTGTGCAGCCGCTGCAGCGTCGCGATAACGGCCGCACGCTCGCGCATCAGGGCCGCCTCGGTGATCTCCAGTTCGAGGCGCTGCGGCGCAAGACCCGTCTTGCGCAAGATCCGCTCGATCTGATCGTAGAGGGTGGGAATCATGAATTGCAGCGGCGAGAGGTTGACGGCGACGTTCGCCGGTTCGCTCCAGCGCGCCGCCTCCTGGCATGCCTGCTGCAGCACCCACTCGCCGATCGCCACGATCGAGCCGCTTTCCTCGGCAATCGGAATGAAGGTTTCCGGATCGATCACACCCCGATCGGGATGGGCCCAGCGCAGCAAGGCCTCATAGCCGCTGACGCTGTCGCTGCCGACGTCATAGATCGGCTGGTATTCCAGAAAGAGCTGCCGACGCAGGATGGCCTGGCGCAGATCATTCTCGAGCTGGCGACGCATGCGCACGGCCTTGTCCATTTCAGCATCAAAGAAGCAGGCATGGCCCCGGCCCGCATGCTTGGCGCGATAAAGCGCCATGTCCGAGTTGGCGTAGAGTTGTTCGGCGCTGGTGCCGTCGCGCGGGTAGATGGCAATGCCGATGCTGACGCCGACAGCGGTCGGATCTCGCGCCGTATCCATCTCCATGCCGAATTCCGCAAGAATGCGCTCGGCAAGACGCGTAGCCCCCTCGGGTTGCCGGCGCTTGGGCTGAATGATGGCGAATTCGTCGCCGCCAAGCCTTGCGACCGTATCACCGTCTTCGATCGTACGCTGCAGGATGCCGGCCACCTTGCAGAGGATGCGATCGCCTTCCGCATGGCCGAAGACGTCGTTGATGGCCTTGAACCGATCGAGGTCCAGACAGAAGATCGCGACTTCACCGCCCCTGCGGTCGGCCATCTGCAGCGCCTGGCGCATGCGCTGGTCGAACAGCGAGCGATTGGGCAGGTCCGTCAAGATGTCGTGATGCGCGAGATGCTCGATCATCTGCTGTGCCTGACGCCGCTCGGTCAAGTCGCGCACAACGAACACGCTGCATTCATGGCCGCGATAGGTGATGGAGCGCCGCACGGTTTCGACGGGGATCGAGTTGCCATCGTAGCCCGCGAGCGTCGTCTCCAGCGGGATGACGGCTTCGGCATGGGCATCCATGTCGATCGTCAGGAAGACATCGGGTGCCGCACCGATCACCTGCTGCGCCGACCATCCGGAAATTGCGAAGAACCGCTCGTTCGCATCGATCACCTTACCGTCGCGGACGATAAGCAGCCCCTCAAGCGAGGCATTGGCAAAACCGCGAAGGTCGGTCAGATGGCGGTCGACGAAAATGGCGCCGAGCGCAATGAGGATCAGACCCATGGCGGCGGCCATGACGATGCCGGCGAGGATGCTGCGATCGATGGCAAGGCCGCCGCCGGGCATGCCGGCTTCGGGCGTCAGCGTCACGCCGCTCATCGCTGTGAAATGCAGCGAGCAAATCGCCAGCAGCAGCAGCAGAGCCCCAATCGTGATGCGCCTGAACCCATGAAGGCTGCGAAATGCCAGGAAGGCCAGCGACGCGAAGCCGGCACCGATGACAACGGAAGCGACAACGCGCGTGACGTCGAAGGAAAGCTCGGCCGAGGCCTCGATCGCCTGCATGCCGGTAAAGTGCATGGCGGCTATTCCAAACGCCATCAATAGGCCACCTGCCGTAAAGGAAATGCGGTTATCCCATTCGAAAGCGACGGCAATGGCAAGCCATGAACCGATGATGGCAAGGACCACGGAAAGTACGGTCAGCGAAACGCCATAGGATATGGGAAGGCTGCTCTCATAGGCGAGCATAGCGATGAAATGCGTCGCCCAGATGCCGACACCGCTGGCGAAGGCCGCGGCGGCGATCCAGTAGCGACGCTGATGCGACTGGCATTCCTGCGCACGCGAAAAGAGAAGCATGGTGGCAAAGCTGCCGATGAGGCAGATGACTGCTGCTACAACAATGAGCCTGAAATCATGATCGTCACGAATACATGCAATCACTGAAAACATTATGCGTCTCCAGAATACGCCTCTGGATTGAGGTTATTTCTAATAGTCTAAAAAACTTGTAAACTACATACGCAACTAATCATATAAATCCGCGCCACGACCGAAAGACGCAAGCTACGGTAAATTTTCAGTTTTAACGCCTCGAAACCGGCGAGTCTTTGGTCTATCGTCGCTCCAAATCTCATGTAAGGAGTCGGATATGACCGATCTATCGCCCGTTCTCGATCGCGCCGATCAGAACCTGCCTTCCAGCCTCGACAACCTCTTCGAACTGCTGCGCATCAAGTCCATCTCGACAGACCCGGACTACAAGGCGGAATGCCGCAAGGCGGCGGAGTGGCTGGTCACCTACCTGAACTCGCTGGGCTTCAAGGCTTCCGTGCGCGACACGCCCGGCCATCCGATGGTGGTCGCCCATCACGATGCCGGCAGCGCCGATGCGCCGCATGTGCTTTTCTACGGTCACTACGACGTACAGCCGGTCGATCCGATCGAACTCTGGGAAAACGATCCCTTTGCGCCTGCGATCAAGGACCTGGGCAATGGCCGCAAGATCCTGACCGGCCGCGGCACGTCCGACGACAAAGGTCAGCTGATGACCTTCGTCGAAGCCGTGCGCGCCTACAAGGAAACCAGGGGCGCGCTTCCGGTCCGCATCACCATCCTGTTCGAAGGCGAAGAGGAATCCGGTTCCCCGTCGCTGAAGCCCTTCCTCGAAACCAATGCCGCCGAGCTGAAGGCCGACTTCGCTCTCGTCTGCGACACCGGCATGTGGGACGGCGATACGCCGGCGATCTCCGCCGGCCTGCGCGGACTGGTGGGCGAGGAAATCGTCATCACCGCCGCCGACCGCGACCTGCATTCAGGCCTCTACGGCGGCGCCGCCGCCAACCCGATCCATATTCTGACCGATATCCTTGCCGGCTTGCATGACGAGACGGGACGCATAACCCTTGCCGGCTTCTACGACGGCGTCGAGGAAACGCCCGCCAACATCAAGGCTTCCTGGGAAACGCTCGGCATGACGGCCGAGAAATTCCTCGGCGACGTCGGCCTGTCTATCCCTTCGGGCGAAAAGGGCCGTTCGGTGATGGAACTCACCTGGGCGCGCCCGACGGCAGAGGTGAACGGCATCACGGGCGGCTATACCGGAGCCGGCTTCAAGACCGTGATCGCAGCCAAGGCCTCAGCCAAGGTTTCCTTCCGTCTCGTCGGCCAGCAGAACCCGCCGGCGATCCGCGAAAGCTTCCGCGCCTACGTGCGATCGAAAATCCCGGCCGATTGCTCGGTGGAATTCCACGAGCACGGCGGCTCGCCGGCCATCCAGCTTTCCTACGATTCGCCGTCGCTCACCAAGGCGAAGACGGCGCTCTCCGAGGAATGGCCGAAGCCTGCCATCGTCATTGGCATGGGCGGCTCGATCCCGATCGTCGGCGATTTCCAGCGGATGCTTGGCATGGAATCGCTGCTGATCGGCTTCGGCCTCTCCGACGACCGCATCCATTCGCCGAACGAGAAATACGAGCTGCGCTCCTATCACAAGGGCATCCGCTCCTGGGTCCGCATCTTGGATGCGCTGGCCCGCTAAGCAAGCAACGGGATGCGCGTCTTGCTTGCGCGCGTCCCGCAATCATCGCACCTCGACGGCAAGCGCTCCTCCTTCCGGGGGTCTCGCTGTCACGCCGCCTTCGCACAAAATCACTTCGATCGATGAGATGAGACATGGGAATCTGGATCGATACCGACATGGGCTTCGATGACATCGCCGCCATTCTGGTGGTCGCGCATTCGCATCTCGCCATCGACGGTGTTTCGCTGGTCAGCGGCAATGCGCCACTGTCCCATGTCCGGGCCAATGCGGCGAGCGCAGCTGCTGTCTTCGACTGGACATTTCCGATCCACACCGGCCGTGAGCTGCCCGTGCTTTGCAGGCTGGAAACGGCGCAGAGCATTCTCGGCCAGACGGGCATTCCAACGACAGGCCGAAGCCTGCCGCCTGCCGGCCCACTGCCGGAAAGCAGTGCCTTTGCCGCCCTCTGCGACTGGCTTTCCGACGGCAAGGGGCCGAAGCGCATCCTGGCCCTAGGGCCGCTCACCAACATCGCTGCGCTGGCGCTGGCACGACCGGATCTCGCCGATCGCATCGACGAGCTGACATGGATGGGCGGCGGCGTCACCGCGGGCAATCATACGGCGTCGGCGGAGTTCAACGCCTTTGCCGATCCGGAGGCGCTCGCCATCGTGCTGGCGCATGGCCTGCCGTTTCACATGGTCGATCTCGATATCTGCCGCAAGGTGCTGGCCGGGCCCGACGATGTCGCCCGCCTCCGAAAGATGGAAGGCGAAAAGGCGCAGCTGCTCGCAGATCTGCTGGAGGGTTACGTCAACATCGCCATCAGCCGCGGCAGACCGGCCATGGCAATCTACGACCCCACGGCCGCCGCCATTTTCGTCGAGCCGGGGATAGCAACCCTTCGGCATGCCCGCATCGATGCCGAATTGCACGGGCAGCATACGCGCGGGCGCACCGTCGTCGAAACGCGCGCCTCGCATGGGCAGTTCAACGCCCATTTCGCCGCCGAAATCGACGCGGAGAAAGCACGCCGGATCATATTCGACGCATTGCTTCGGGAAGCCGCGCTAGGCGCTGGGTGAGAAGCAGAGATCATCGATCCCTGCTTCCCATGCGCGCTAGCCTCGACCGAAGCTCTGCTTCACGAAACGCTTGATTTCCTCGCTTAGCTCGCGATCCTCGGGCGCTCCCATGAAGCCACCATGCGGCATGGCTTCGAAGACGTGAAGCTCGACGGGAATTTCCGCGCGGCGCAACAGGCGATGCATGCGCACGGCATTGGAGAGGAACAGATCCCGCGTGCCGCTTTGCAGGAATGTCGGCGGAAAACCCTTGGAGAAATCGCCGAAGAGCGGCGATAGATAGGGATGGGCGAGATCCGCTCCCTTCGCATAGAGCAGATTGTTCGGCATCAGCGACCCTGGGAGCACGACATCGACAAGCCGATTGACCTGAAAGCTGTCTCCTGATTCCGTGAGATCCAGTTCCGGCGACAAGAGAACCAGTGCCGCCGGCAGCGGCAAGCCTTCATCGCGCGCGCGCAATGTCATGGCAGCCGCAAGATTGCCGCCCGCCGAGCGCCCGCCGATAATGACATTCTCCGGCCTGTGTTTCGTCAGCACGTGGCGATAGACCGCCATGCAATCGTCCAGCGCTGCGGGATAAGGATGTTCCGGCGGCATCCGATAGTCTATCGCGTAGCAGCGGATGCCATGCTGGTCGGCCTGGTTTTGCGCCCCGGCGCGGCAGGCAGCTCCACCGCCCACGACCAGCGCCCCGCCGTGAAGATCGATGTAGGCGCAGTCTTCCGGGAAGGTGCCGTCCGGCGTCGCGATATGGACGGTGGCCTCGTCGATTTGCACCGTCTGCACGCTGGCGCGTGCTTGCGCCGCCATTCTTTCGGCTGCCGCCTGATAATAGACATCGGCAAAAGCCTTCAGCTTCATCCAGCCATCGAAATCGCTCACATCAGGCATGACATGCTGCGCATTCAAGGGGGTGCCGTCTTCACCGACCGCCCGACGCAGCGCCGCCCGCGCCTCCTCGCTGATCGAAGCCGGAAACGGCACCGTCCGCTCCGGCAGTTTCACTCCGTTGCACTTATCATCCATGATATCTCTCGGTAGTTTGCCGGCGAATGGACGCCGACGTCTTGATTGTTATGCGATCAGACCGCCAATTCCTGTTCGACCAATGTCGTCCAGAAGGCCACGCCCGAGGCGATCGCTTCGTCGTTGAAATCATAGGCGGTGTTGTGGTGCAAGGCGCCATCGACTGCCGGACCGTTGCCGAGCCAGACATAGCAGCCAGGGGCATTCTGGCCAAAAAATGAGAAATCGTCGCCGGCGGTCGACGGCGGAAAGCGGGTGAGCACGTTCTTGCCAAAGACCTCTGTCGCAGCCTTCAGCGCCCGCGCCGTGGCATCGGCATCGTTGACGACGGGCGGGATGCGGCGCTCGAACTGGTAGTCGACGGCCATGTTGAACATCGCAGCCGTACCATGCGCCAGGCGCCCGATCTCTTCTTCCAGCTGGTTGCGGACTTCAGGCGTATAGGCGCGTGCCGTGCCGCCGATCTCGACCGTATCGGGAATGACGTTCAGCGCCTTCGGATCGCCCGCCTGCAGCGAGCAGGCGCTGACGACGGCCGGCTGCAGCGGATCGACGACACGCCCGACGATGGTCTGCAGCGAAGACAGGAAGGTCGCCGCCGCCGTGATCGGGTCCTTGCCGAGATGCGGCTTGGCACCATGCGTGCCGGTGCCGCGGAAGGTGATGCGCCAGCTGTCCGACGAGGCAAGCTGCGGCCCCTCGACGACAGCCATCTCGTCGATCGCAAGGCCGGGCATATTGTGCAGGCCGTAAACGGCATCGCAGGGGAAGAGATCGAAGAGACCTTCCTCCACCATGCGCTTCGCACCGCCACGACCTTCCTCTGCCGGCTGGAAGATGAAGTGAACCGTGCCGGAAAAGCCGCGCTTGGCGGCGAGCTGGCGGGCGGCGCCAATCAGCATCGTGGTATGACCGTCATGCCCGCAGGCGTGCATCTTGCCGGGGATGGTGGATTTATAGGGACGATTGGCCTTTTCGGGCATGGCGAGCGCATCCATGTCGGCGCGAAGGCCGATACGGCGCGTGCCGTTGCCGACCTGCAGCGTTCCCACAACACCGGTCTTGCCGAGGCCGCGATGCACCGTCAGCCCAGCCTCTTCCAGCAGAGTGGCGACGATGCCGCTGGTGCGCTCCTCCTCGAAGCCCAGTTCGGGGTGGGCATGGAGGTTGTGGCGAAGCGACGTGAGAAAGGGGAGATCCGGCTCGATCTCATCGGGAAAAGACATGGGCATTCCTTCGGCTCGGGGCACGATGATGGCGTGCCCTATCTTCCCCAAAGCCGTGCCTGCTTCAACCCAAATGACGCTCAGGCATCGAGCTTGTTGAAGACATGTGCCTTTCCGATGACGGTCACGGAAACCATGCTGCCGATCTCGGGCAGGCCGACGCCGGAGCTCTTGATGTTCAACGTCTCCGAGCCGTTTGCATTGGAGAGCACCACAGTCACCGTGCAGACGGCGCCGCCGAACTCGATTTCGGTCACCTTGCCGATGCAGGCGGCACCCGCATCATCGACAGAGCCCAGGCGCAATTGCTCCGGCCGCAACATGATCTCGGTGCGACCCTGCCGGCGTTCGGCATCGACCGGAATATGGCCGAGATTGCATTTGGCAGATCCCTTGTCGAGATCAGCCGACAGGACAATGGCGTCGCCGAGGAAGAGCGCAGTTTCGCGATCCCTGGGGCTGAGATAGAGGGCTTGCGGCGTCCCCGCCTGTATGAGCTTGCCCTCGCGCAGAACGGCAACCTGATCGGCGAAAGACAGAGCTTCCGTCTGGTCGTGCGTCACCAGAACCGCCGTGATGCCGGCGATCTGCAGCACGCGCGCGACAGCCTTTCGCATGTTTTCGCGAAGGCCGGTATCGAGGGCGGAAAATGGCTCGTCGAGAAGCATCAATCGCGGCTTGCGGCCAAGCGCCCGTGCCAGCGCAACACGCTGCTGCTGGCCACCGGAGAGCTGATGTGGGCGGCGATCGAGCATGCCGCGGTCCAATTCGACCATGTCGATGAGGGCATTGATGCGCTGGTCGCGGTCGCGCGCGCCGCGCTCCATGCCAAAACCGATATTCTCCGATACGCTCAGATGCGGAAACAGCGCACCGTCCTGCGAGACGATGCCGATGCCGCGGCGGTGCGCCGGCACGATGGCCTCACCATCCGCCAGGGTCTCGCCCTGCAGCACCACCTGGCCCGCATCGGGAACCTCGAAGCCGGCGATGATGCGCAGCAGCGTCGTCTTGCCGGAGCCGGACGGGCCGACGATGGCCGTGCGGCTACCGGCGGCGACCGTAAGGTCGATATTGTCGAGCGCATGCACGGGGCCGTAGCGCTTGCTGATGTTCTTGATCGCCAGAAAGGTCATTGTCCGGCCGTCCGCTTGGATTGCACGTAAAGGAGAAGGGTGAGCGGCAGCGACAGGACCACCATCATGAAGGCGTAGGGTGCCGCCGAAACATAGTCAATCTCGCTGGTCAGAGACCAGAATTTCGTCGCCAGCGTTTCCGTGCCAATGGGGGAAAGCATCAGCGTCGCCGTCAGCTCGTTGGTGATGCCGAGCGCGACGAGCGCGACACTGGCGGCAAAGCCAGGGGCGGCAAGCCGCATGGTGATCTGCCGCACGGCCTGTGCCGGCGTGCGGCCGAGCGCCATGGCGGCGCGTTCGAGCTCGACCGGCGCCTGGGCGATGCTGGCGCGCAGACCGACCATGGCGCGCGGCAGGAACAGGAGGACATAGGCAAGCAGCAGCGTCACAAAGGTCTGGTAGAGCGGCAGGATCAGCCGCACGGTAATCGACACCAGGGCCAAAGCGACAACGACGCCCGGCAGCGAGCCGACATAATAATGGCAGGCCTCGAGAATGCGTTGCAGCCGGCCCGGCGCACGCACCGACAGCCACGCCATGGGGGTCGCGGCAATGGTGGCGAGGAGGCCGCCGGCAATCGCGAGAAGAATGGTCTGCAGCAGGGCGGAGCCGACCGTATCGATCCTCCAGACGCCCGCGCCGCCGAGATAGAGCCAGCGCGCCAGGGTGACGAAGGGAATACCGAGCGTCAACACAGCCGTGACGACCGGCAGCGCAATCGCGGGACCGACGAACCAGCCGAGGCGGCGGCGATCAGTCGGGCGCGCGGCACCGGAGCCGATACGGGCGTAACGTTCATTGCCGCGCACCAGAATCTCTATGCCGAGCAGCAGGAGGCAGCAGAAGACGAGCACACCGCCGAGCATGTTGGCCGCCGGGCTGTTATAGGCCGACTGGAACTGGTCGACGATGGCGGTCGAGAAGGTATCGAAACGGATCATCACGTAGAGACCGTATTCCGCCAGGAGATGCAGGCCGATCAGCAGCGAGCCGCCGCAGATTGCAAGGCGAAGCTGCGGCAGGATTGCGCGAAAGAAGACGCGCCAGGGGCCAAGACCAAGCGAGGCGGCCGCATCCTCGATTGCCGGATCGAGCCGGCGCAGGGCGGCGGCGACGGGCAGATAGAGGAAGGGAAAATAGGCAAGCACGGACACGAGTACGCCGCTCCAGAGCCCGTGCATGCTCGGCACGAGGCTGACCCAGGCGTAGCTGTGCACGAAGGCGGGCACGGCCAGCGGCGCAGCTGCCAGCCACGACCAGAGGCGGGCGCCGGGGATATCGGTCCGCTCCGTCAACCACGCCATCGTGACCGCAAGCACGATACACAAGGGGATGGTGCAGACTTCGAGCAGGACCGTGTTGACGAGCAGCTCGCCGACACGGTTGCGGAAGATCAGGGCGATGACCTCAGCCCAGCCTGTATCGATCGTGACCCAGGCTATGAAACCAAGCGGCACAAGGCTCAGGAGCGCAACGATGGACGCAAGGGCGACGACGGAACCATGGCGGACGCGGCTGCGGGGAGCAGCCGTCAACGGGGGCATTCGCATGGCGGCAGGCTCGCCGGCATATGTGTTCTTCTGCAGCAAATCCGAGCTGCCTTTCACGCCCTGAAATAGGAAGGCAACCGCCGCTTGCGGCGATTGCCCGTTCGATCAGCCTAAAGGCCATCCCTATGCCCCTAGCAGGGCATAGGACAATGATGCAAGTGCCAAGCCCGTCCCAAAGCGCTCCAAACGCGCCGCAGCACGGGCTTTTGGCTTAGATGAGCCCGGCTTCCGTCATCAGGTCTGTGACCTTCTTGCTGTTCAGCTTCGAAGGCTCGACCTTCGGTGCCTGCAGCTCGGAGATCGGCACCAGCTTCGAATTGGAAGCTTCGCCGTTGCCAACGGCATATTCATAGGAATCGCCATCACGCAGAACGGCCTGGCCACCCTTGCCGGTAATCCACTTCAGGAAAGCCTGCGCTTCCTTCTGATGCTGGCTGGAGGCCAGAACGCCACCGCCGGAGATGCTGACGAACGCGCCCGGGTCCTGGTTCTTGAAGTAATGCAGCGAAACATTCTTGCTGTTTTCGCCGGTCTTGGCCTGATCGCCGAACCAGTAGTAGTGATAGATCAGCGCGCCTTCGATCTCGCCGGCGTTTACTGCCTTCATGGCAACGCTGTTGCCCTTGTAGAAGCTGGCATTTTCCTTCATCGCCTTCAGCCAGGCGCGGGTTGCGTCCTCGCCCTTCAGCTCAAGGAAGGCGCTGACGATCGCCTGGAAGTCGGCGCCGGCGGGCGAAGCGCCCCAGCGGCCTTTCCACTTGGGATCGGCGAGATCGAGCATCGACTTCGGCAGATCGGCTTCCTTCAGCTTGGTCTTGTCATAGGCGAAAACCGTGGAGCGGGCGGCAACGCCGATCCAGTTGCCATCGGCGGCCTTGAAGGTTTCCGGCACCTGGGCGAGCGTCGCGGCATCGACCGGCGAGAAGAGCTTGTTGGCATCGACCAGCGTCATGCCCGGAGAATTTTCCGTCAGATAGACGTCGGCCGGAGACGCGGCACCTTCCTGGATGATCTGGTTGGCGAACTGCATGTCGCTGCCGTTGCGGATGGTGACCTTGATGCCGGTTTCCTTGGTGAAGCCATCCGCCCATGCCTGCGTCAGCGCCTCATGCTGGGCGTTGTAGACGACGATGCCCTCGGAATCGGCGGCGTTCGCCATCATCGGAGCAACGGCGAGGCCTGCGGCCAGCGCCAGCGCACTGGTGAGATGAGAAAAGGAAAAAGTCATAAAGTCCTCTCGCTTGAAAGCCACCGCTACCGGCAGCGATGCGATAGCCTATATTTTTCCTGAGCGTTTTTTTCAAGTTTGCGCTCTGATGCTCTTATCACAAAAGTTTGAGAATAGAGTCAAGATTTCGCCGCGATCTCCGCGGCGAGGTCGAGCCAGGCGCGGCCGGCATGCGACAGATAGCCGCCGCGCCGCCAGATCCAGGCCATATGCCACTCCATTCCCGGCTCGATGACAAGCGCATGGCGGACGCCCGGGCGCTGGCGCTGCTCGGCGATCAGCCGTGGCAGGAAGCCAACCCCGAGGCCTGCGGCAACCAGTTCTACGATGAAATTGATCTGGCTGGAGCGGGCAGCGATATCAGGAGCGAAGCCGGCGCTGCGACAGGCATCCAGAATGATGCCGTTCAACGCAAAGCCGGTTTCGAACAGAAGGAAGGAATTGCCCTTGAGCGCCGCGAGCGGCACCGCCTCTTGCCCCGCGAGAGGATGAGACGATGGCAACAGAACATGCATGGGCTCACAGCGCACGCTTTGCCATTCGAAGGCGTCGGGCGTCGGCAAAAGCGAGGCGCCGAGATCGACCTCGTCGGCGAGCACCATTTCCTCCAGCCGCTTCGCTCCCTGCTCCACCAGCCTGATCTCGATACCGGGATAGCGATTGCGGAAGACGGCGAAGACCGGTGCGAACAAAGCGTCATTGCCGATCGGCGGCAGGCCGAGACGCAGAGTACCGCGCGCCAAACCCCGCAGCTCCGCCAGCTCGGCCAGCAGATCGTCGCGTCCGGCGAGGATCGTGATCGCCCGGCGATAGACCACCTCGCCGGCATCCGTCAGCGTCGTGCGATGACCAATGCGATGGAGCAGCGGCAGACCGAGCTCGTCCTCCAGCTGACGAACCGCCTTGCTGACCGCGGATTGCGTGGTGAAGACCACCTTGGCGGCTTCCGAAAAGCCGCCCTGGCGCACCACCTCGACAAAAGCTCGCAACGTCCGAAGTTCCATCTCTATTCCATACAGGACTGAATTTTATGAAATCAATTCATTTTTCTCATGAGATGGAAGAGCCTATTTTCAGGCCATCCAATTTTTCTCGAGTTTCTCCATGCGTGTCGACCTACAAAACCATTCCAAACTGTGCCGATTGGCCCAGATCCTCCTGCTGCTCGGCTTCTGGCAGGCGGGCGAGGCCATCGTGCGCCTGACGCATCTGCCGATACCGGGCGCCATTGCCGGTATGCTGCTGGTGCTGGCGTTGTTTGCGAGCGGCAGGGTCAGCCTGACGAGCATGAAGCGCGGCGCGGAATGGTTTCTCGCCGAGATGCTGCTGTTTTTCGTGCCGGCGGTGCTGGCGCTGCTCGATCATGGCGAATTCATCGGCATCGTCGGGCTGAAGATACTTGCGGTCATTTTTGCCGGGACCGTCATCGTCATGGGCGTGACGGCGATAGCGATAGACATCGGCTTCCGCCTGATGATGCGTCAGGGAGCATCCAGTCATGCCCACAGTTGAAACCTTCGCATCCGGCCTGTTCTGGCCTATGGCGACGATCGGCCTCTACTACGTGTCAAAGGCGCTCTACCGCCGTTGGCCTTCGCTCTGGCTCTCGCCGCTGGTGGCGGTGCCCGCAGTCCTGATCGCCATCGCCCTCATGCTGCACGCCAATTATCAGGACTACATGCATGACAGCCGCTGGCTGCTTGCCCTGCTCGGCCCCGCGACAGTCGCCTTTGCCGTGCCGATTTATGAGCAGCGTGACCTCATCAAGCGCTATTGGCCGGTCCTGCTGTTCGGCGTGACGGTCGGCAGCACGACGGCGATGGTGTCCGCCTGGGGCCTTGCCGGTCTCCTCGGCCTCGACGAGAGCCTGCAGCTCAGCCTGATGCCACGCTCGATCAGCACGCCCTTCGCGATGGTTGTTTCGGGCGATATCGGCGGCACACCCAATCTCACCGCCGTTTTCGTCGTCATCACCGGCCTATTCGGCGCCGTTGTCGGGCAGATCCTGCTGCGGCTGCTACCCTTGCAATCCGGCATGGCGCGCGGCGCGCTCTACGGCATGGGCGCTCACGGCATCGGCGTCGCGAAAGCCCACGAGATCGGCCGCGAAGAGGGATCGATCGCCGGTCTGGTCATGGTGCTGGTGGGGATGACGAATGTCCTGGCGGCGCCGCTGATCGCCTGGTTCATGCATGCAGCCTGAACAAAAAGGGCCGCGGCGCTTTCGTGCCGCGGCCCTTTTCAATTCGATGGTGCGTCTCAGTTGTCGCGCGTTTCCAGCGTCTTGCTGAAGAAGATCGCGACCAGGGTGCAGACGACGCCCGACAGCAGATAGAGGCTGGTATAGACGAGGCCGAACTGGCTGGAGAGGGCTAGCGCCACGAAGGGCGCGAAGCCGGCACCGATCAGCCAGGACAGATCCGACACGAGAGCCGAGCCGCTGTAGCGATAGTTCTGGCTGAAGCGCGAGGCGCTGGCGCCGGCCGCCTGACCGAAGGAAAGGCCGAGCAGCGTGAAGCCGACAACCACATAGATGTGGCGGCCGGTCGCGCCGCCATCGAGCAGCCAGGGCGCAACGAAGGCGAAGCAGGCGATCAGCACGGCGCCGATGGCGAGCTGATTGCGGCGGCCTATCCGGTCGGCGAGCATGCCGGAACAGATGATGGCAAGGATGCCGCAGATCGCGCCGATGAATTCCACCAGCAGGAACGAACCGGGCGTCTGCTCGCTATAGAGCGTGACCCAGCCGAGCGGGAAGACCGTAACCAGGTGGAACGTCGCAAAGCTTGCGAGCGGCACGAAGGCGCCGATCAGGACGTCGCGACCATGCACGCGCAGCAGTTCCGTCATCTTGACGGGTTCGAGCTCGTGGCGTTCCAGCAGCGTGCCGAATTCTTCGGTCGCCACTAGACGCAGACGGGCAAAGAGCGCGACGACGTTGACGGCAAAGGCGCAGAAGAAGGGATAGCGCCAGCCCCAGTCCAGGAAGTCAGCCGTCGTGAGGCTCGTGACGAAATAGGCAAACAGCGCGCTTGCCAGCATGAAGCCGATAGGGGCACCGAGCTGCGGGATCATCGCATACCAGCCGCGATGGTTGGTGGGAGCGTTCAGCGCGAGCAGCGATGCCAGACCATCCCAGGCGCCGCCGAGCGCAAGGCCCTGACCGATGCGGAAGATGGCAAGCAGGATGATCGCGTAGACGCCGACTTCCGAATAGCCGGGCAGGAAGCTCATCGCGGCGGTCGAGCCGCCAAGCAGGAACAGCGCGATCGTCAGCTTCACCCCACGCCCGTACCGGCGGTCGACCGCCATGAAGATGAACGAGCCGATGGGGCGGGCGATGAATGCCAGCGAGAAAACCAGGAAGGACAACAACGTGCCATGCAGCGGATCGGCGAAGGGGAAGATCAGCTTCGGGAAGACCAGCACCGATGCGATGGCATAGACGAAGAAATCAAAGAATTCGGACGTGCGACCAATGATCACGCCGATGGCGATATTGCCGGCGGCGACGGAGCCGCCCGCATGCATGCTGCGGGCATCACTTTCGAGAGTTGAAGACGTTGGATTTAGTGTTTCATGCGTAACGCTGACCATGCGCGGGAGCCTCCCTCTCCGATCACGAATTCCTCCACGAATTCGTGCATAATGAAAATGTCGATCAAACGTGCGAACATATCAAGTATCGAGCATGAAATAATTCGTAAATTAGCAATCAAATCTGGCCAGCACGACCTTTGACGCCGCATTCCGGATAAAGCAGGAACCGCGACCCGTAGCCATTTGTTCCGATCCAGGTATATTAACCGCGGCAAAAGCGAATGGCTTATGGAAAACCTTCTGGATTTATGAGGGTTTTCCCGATACGTGGGACGGCATTTCATACCGCATTGCACCCTCCCTTGCTGCGGTGCGACGAAACACCTCATATCGTTCATGACCTCCGTCCTTTAGTCGCGGTAGGGTCGAAACAAAAAGAGCTTGAAACGTGCCAAGACTATCGAAGATTTTCAGCCGTTTATCCGCTATCCCACTGTTTTTGCTGCTATCAGGCTGCAACTTGGTGGTCATGGCTCCTTCCGGCGATATCGCCATGCAGCAGCGAGACCTCATCATCATCTCGGTCGTGCTGATGCTGATCATCATCATCCCGGTGATCTTCCTGACGCTGTATTTCGCCTGGAAATATCGCCAGTCGAACAAAGAAGCGACATACGAGCCGGAATGGCATCATTCGACGCGTCTTGAGCTGGTCATCTGGTCCGCTCCGCTTGCCATCATCATTGCGCTCGGTGCGGTCACCTGGATCAGCACCCACCAGCTCGATCCTTACCGCCCGCTCGACCGCATCGCCGCCGACAAGCCGCTCAGCGCCGACGTGAAGCCACTGACGGTGGAAGTTGTCGCGCTCGACTGGAAATGGCTGTTCTTCTATCCGGAATACGGCATCGCCACGGTCAACGAGATGGCCGCCCCGGTCGACCGGCCGATCAATTTCAAGATCACCGCTTCCTCGGTGATGAATTCCTTCTTCATCCCGGCGCTGGCTGGCCAGATCTACGCCATGCCGGGCATGGAAACGAAGCTGCACGCCGTCATCAACCATCCCGGCGAATTCCAGGGCCTGTCCGCCAACTATAGCGGCGCCGGCTTCTCGAACATGCGCTTCAAGTTCCACGGTTTGGATCAGGCCGGTTTCGATCAATGGGTCCAGAAGGCGAAAAGCCAGGGCACCGCACTCGGCCGCCCGGAATACATGGCGCTTGCCAAGCCGAGCGAACGTAATCCGGTGCAATATTTCAATGCCGTCGACGACGGGCTCTACAACGCCATCCTCAACATGTGCGCCGATCCGAGCAAGATGTGCATGAGCGAAATGATGCACATCGACGCCAAGGGCGGCGCCGGCAAGGAGAGCCACGAAAACCGCGAGCGCCTGATCTACGACAACCGCGACGGCAACTCAGCCGACGTCACGCCGGTCAAGGCTGACGGCGGCGCCCACACCATGCAGCATGGCGACAGCTCGATGCCGGGCATGGGTTCCATGCAAGGCATGGATATGGGCAATGGCACTTCTTCCGATTCGTCGACCGGTTCGGCGCAGCACCAGGGTCACTGATCCGGTGCGCTCAATAACAAGACATTCATAAGGGACAGAGGCAATCCATGTTTTCCAACCCGGACCTCTACAAATTCATCTTCGGCCGGCTGACGCTTGAGTCGATCCCGTATCACGAGCCTATCCTCGTCGTGACCTTCATCGGCGTCGCCATCGGCGGCATCGCCGTTCTCGGCCTGCTGACCTACTTCCGCCTCTGGGGCTACCTCTGGACGGAATGGTTCACCAGCATCGACCACAAGAAGATCGGCATCATGTATGTCGTGCTGGCGCTGATCATGCTGCTGCGTGGCTTCTCCGACGCGCTGCTGATGCGCCTGCAACAGGCGATCGCCTTCAACGGTTCCGAAGGCTATCTGCCGCCGCATCACTACGACCAGATCTTCACCGCCCACGGCGTCATCATGATCTTCTTCGTGGCGATGCCTTTCGTCACCGGCCTGATGAACCTTGTCGTGCCGCTGCAGATCGGCGCGCGTGACGTGTCCTTTCCGTTCCTCAACAACTTCTCGTTCTGGATGACGACGGCTGGCGCGATCGTGATCATGATCTCGCTCTTCATCGGCGAGTTCGCCAAGACCGGCTGGCTGGCCTATCCGCCGCTTTCCGGCATCGCTTACAGTCCCGACGTCGGCGTCGACTACTATATCTGGGGCCTGCAGGTCGCGGGTATCGGAACGACGCTCTCAGGCATCAACCTGATCGCCACCATCGTCAAGATGCGCGCGCCGGGCATGACCTTCATGAAGATGCCCGTCTTCACCTGGACGTCGCTCTGCACCAACATCCTGATCGTCGCCTCCTTCCCGATCCTGACCGCCACGCTCGCCCTGCTGACGCTCGACCGCTACGCCGGTACGAACTTCTTCACGAACGACCTCGGCGGCAATCCGATGATGTATGTCAACCTCATCTGGATCTGGGGCCACCCGGAAGTCTACATCCTGATCCTGCCGGCCTTCGGCGTCTTCTCGGAAGTCGTCGCCACCTTCTGCGGCAAGCGCCTCTTCGGCTACGCCTCGATGGTTTACGCCACCTGCGTGATCATGATCCTCTCCTACCTCGTCTGGCTGCACCACTTCTTCACGATGGGCTCGGGCGCCAGCGTTAACTCCTTCTTCGGCATCACGACGATGATCATCTCGATCCCGACGGGTGCGAAACTCTTCAACTGGCTGTTCACGATGTATCACGGCCGCATCCGCTACGAAGTGCCGATGCTGTGGACCGTCGGCTTCATGGTGACCTTCACCATCGGCGGCATGACCGGCGTCATGCTGGCAATCCCGCCGGCCGACTTCGTGCTGCACAACTCGCTGTTCCTGATCGCCCACTTCCATAACGTGATCATCGGCGGCGTGCTCTTCGGCATGTTCGCGGGCGTCAACTACTGGTTCCCGAAGGCCTTCGGCTTCAAGCTCGACCCGTTCTGGGGCAAGATGAGCTTCTGGTTCTGGCAGATCGGCTTCTGGTTCGCCTTCATGCCGCTCTACATCCTCGGCCTGATGGGCGTCACCCGCCGCGTCAGCCAGTTCGACGATCCGTCGCTGCAGATCTGGTTCATCATCGCCGCCTTCGGCGCCGGCCTGATCGCCATCGGCATCGCCTGCTTCCTCATCCAGCTCGCCGTCAGCTTCATGAAGCGCGAAGAGCTCCGCGACCACACCGGCGACCCCTGGAACGGCCGTACGCTGGAATGGTCCACCTCGTCGCCGCCGCCGGCCTACAACTTCGCCTTCACGCCGATCGTCTACGATCATGACGCGTGGTGGGACATGAAGAACCGTGGCTACAAGCGTCCGACGGAAGGCTTCATCCCGATCCACATGCCGAAGAACACCGGCACGGGCATCATCCTCGGCGTTCTCTCGATCGGCTTCGCATTCGGGATGATCTGGTACATCTGGTGGCTCGCCGCCATCACCTTCGTCGCGATGCTCGTCGTTACGATCGGCCATACCTTCAACTACAAGCGCGACTACCACATTCCCGCCGAGGAAGTCGTGAAGACCGAGAACGAGCGTACGAAGCAGCTCGCAGGACAGGTGTAAGACCTATGACGACCCACACTGCACAAGCTCCCATGGACGGCGAAACACCCGCTTTCTATCTGAAGGAGGAGCATCATCCGGAAGGCAGCACCATGCTGGGCTTCTGGATCTACATCATGAGCGACTGCCTGATCTTCGCAGTCCTCTTCGCCACCTACGCCGTGCTCGGCCACAATTATGCGGCCGGCCCGTCTCCGGCGGACCTGTTCGAGCTGCCGCTCGTCGCCCTCAACACGGCGATGCTGCTCTTCTCCTCCATCACCTATGGCTTCGCCATGCTGGCGATGGAGAAGAACAATCAGTCGGGCACGATGATGTGGCTGGCGATCACGGGCATCTTCGGCGCACTCTTCATCTTCTTCGAACTCTACGAGTTCTATCACCTGATCCTCGACGGCGCCGGCCCGCAGCGCAGCGCCTTCCTGTCGGCCTTCTTCACGCTGGTCGGCACGCACGGTCTGCACGTCACCACCGGTATCGTCTGGCTGATCACGCTGATGGTGCAGGTCAGCCGCCACGGCCTGATCCCGGAAAACAAGCGTCGCCTGATGTGCCTTTCGATGTTCTGGCACTTCCTCGACGTCGTCTGGATCGGCGTGTTTTCTCTCGTCTACCTCATGGGAGTTCTCGGATGAGCTCGAACACAGACCATTCGCATCATTCCGGCGACGCCCACGGCCACGATCACCATGGCGGCCACGAGGCGGCACACGGCACCTTCAAGAGCTACATGACGGGGTTTGTCCTCTCCGTCATCCTGACCGCCATTCCATTCTGGCTGGTCATGGGCAAGGTCATCTCCGATCCGGCCGTCACCGGGGCGATCGTCATGATCCTCGGCGCGATCCAGATCGTTGTGCACATGATCTACTTCCTGCACATGAACACCCGCTCGGAAGGCGGCTGGAACATGATGGCGCTGATCTTCACCATTGTCATCGTCATCATCGCGCTGTCCGGCTCGCTCTGGGTCATGCATCACCTCAACGCGAACATGATGCCCATGTCGCCCGAGATGATGCGCAACATGCCATAACACTGAGCGGCGGGCCTTCCGGCGAAGGCCCGCCGTCTTCCCGGCGCGAAAACTCCGCCGGCTGCTGCGCGACGCGTTCTTGAAGCGCTAGAAGACGCAGCCGAATGTTTCAGACCACGCATGATTTTCAGCGAAGACGATCAAACCTTTCGAAATCATGCAGCAGCGCGTCCCCGGAGACTGGCGCCATGACCGACATTTCCTCGACCACTTCCCAAGCCAAGCCGCGCTCGACGCTTACCCTCATCATCTGGGTATCGCTGCTCCTGCTCTTGACCGCCCTCCTCATCGGCCTCGGCACCTGGCAGGTGGAGCGGCGGCACTGGAAGCTGGACTTGATCGCCAAGGTCGATGCGCGCGTACACGCTCCCGCTGTCCCCGCTCCCGGCCCGGTACAATGGGCCGATATCACGGCGGAAAACTCGGAATACAAGCATGTGCAGGCAAGCGGCACTTTCCTCAATGACAAGGAAGCGCAGGTCTATGCCTCAACCGCGCTAGGTGCAGGCTATTGGGTGCTGACGCCATTGAAGCTCGCGGACGGCACGATCGTCATCATTAACCGTGGCTTTGTGCCGACCGAAAAGCGCAATCCATCGACGCGCCCGGAAGGTGAGATCGCCGGTGAGACCACCGTTACCGGCCTGCTCAGGATCAACGAGCCGAAGGGTACATTACTGCGCTCGAACGTGCCGGCGGACGAGCGCTGGTACTCGCGCGACGTGACCGCCATCGCCGAGACCCGCGGACTGCAGAGCGTGGCGCCCTATTTCATCGATGCCGACGATACGAAGAACCCGGGCGGATTGCCAGTCGGAGGGCTGACGCAGATCACGTTCCACAACAGCCATCTGGTCTATGCCATCACCTGGTATGGGCTGGCGATCATGACACTCGGCATGGCCGGATTTCTCGTCTATTCCGAACGGCGGCGGGCAAAGACAGCTCGCTGATCCCCGAGCATTTCCGGCTTCAAGGAAGCCGCAGAAATGCTCTATCTGATCGCCTTCACGCCGTCGCAAAACTGCTTCGCGGCCGTGTGGGAACCGCCCTAGATCGTCATCTTCGGGAAGCGAAGCAGCCAGCGCCGACCGTCACTCGTCATTTCGACAATCCCGAACGGCTCGACATCGACTGACCAGAATGCAGCAGGCGGCGCCTGAAGGGCCTGCAGAACGGCGGCGCGAATGACGCTCGCATGGGTAATGACGACGATATGGCCACTATCCTCTATGTGGTTTCCCATCCATTCGCCGACACGCTTCATGACTGCCGACAAGGCTTCGCCGCCATGCGGCGCCACCGACGTATCCGTCATCCATAGAGCCAGGGAATCCGCATCCCTTTCATGCAGCTCGGCAAGCGATTGGCCCCGCCAATCGCCATAGTCGCATTCGCGCAAGGCGACATCCGGGATGGCATCGAGGCCAAGCACCACGGCCGTCTGACGGGCACGCAGGGCCGGGCTGCTCCATACGCGATCGATCGCCCCGAGCCCGAAGGACAGCGATTGAGCCTGCTGTGTTGCCTTCGCCTCCAGCGGTTCGTCATCGGGAAAGCATCCGTTCCGATTGGCTTGTGTCGCCCCATGGCAAATCCAACTCAAACGCGTTTTCATGACACTCCCCAATTCCATCCCCTGACGCGCTCTTGTCGCGATTTTGCATCGCATTGGCGCTTGATTGACAACTGTCTTTACAAATAGATATAAACTTGCAGCTGCGGGTGTGGAAGCCGGTGGAATCCCGGTGCGGTCGCGCCACTGTAATCGAAGGCGGAAGTTTCACCCTCGAGAGCCAGACCCTTCCCGCAAGAACCCTTCCGCAAATGGAACGCGCTTTTCTTAAAGAGGGAAATACAATGTCCGACACGACTTTCGCCCCGACAGCGATTCCACAGCCGATTCCGCTCGGCCAGATCCTCCCCTGGGCCATTTTCGCCGGCCTGCTGATGCTGCTGGCGATCTATTTCGTTGGCGCAGAAGAAGGCGCGACTTCGCTCATCTCCGGCATGTATGTGCATGAATTCGTGCATGACGGCCGCCATCTTCTCGGTTTCCCCTGCCACTAAGGGATCAGGCACATGGTTGGACGTCTTTTGCTCCGCGGCATGATCGTCGGAGCCCTCGCCGGCATTCTCGTTTTTGCCTTCGCCCACACCTTCGGCGAGCCGCTGGTCGATTGGGCCATCGGCTTTGAAGAAAAGGCCGCGCAGGCTGCCGGCGAAACACCGGAACCGGAAATCGTCAGTCGCGCCACACAGGCCGGCATCGGCCTCTTCACCGGTATCATGGTCTTTTCGACGGCGATCGGCGGATTGTTCGCGCTGGTCTTCTCCTACGTCTACGGTCGCGTCAGCCCTCTCGGAGCGCGCGGCACGGCAGCTCTGCTCGCAATCGCCGCTTTCGTGACGATTTCGCTCGTCCCCGACATCAAATATCCGGCAAACCCGCCGGCCGTCGGCAACCCCGACACGATCGGCGCGCGAACCGAGCTGTTCTTCATCATGATCCTCGCCTCCGTCGTCGGCATGATCGTCGCCGTGGGCTTCGGTCGCCGGCTGGCGGCGCGCTATGGTTCCTGGAACGGCGCGATCATCGCCGGTATCGGCTACATCGCCTTCATAGCGCTGATCCAATATCTGCTTCCTCCGATCAACGAAGTCCCCGAGCAATTCTCGGCCGTCGTGCTCTGGCGCTTCCGCCTCACCTCGCTCGGCATGCATGTCATCCTCTGGACGGCGCTCGGTCTCGCCTTCGGAGCCTGGGCGGAGCGCCAGCTGCCGCAGCCACGCTACGGCAATGCGGCCCTGCGCCGGGCTTAGTATGATAAATAGCTCGCGTCCCGCGCATGGCAACATGCGCGGGAGACGTTCATGGGCAAGCGGCGCGCTGCCAGCAATGTTCTGTCTCATGATTTCGGGGTTGCCCGTTTCTGTCGCCGCGCATGGCGGCGGTTCTTCCGGAAGCCAGGCCGGCATCCCGATCCCCAGTCTCACCCATGGCGAAATGGCCGTCATCGCCCCCTATTACGGGCGGATCATCTCTCTCGCCGAGAGCGCATCGGATACGGACGAAACCTTCCGTCGTCTCTTGAATTTTACCGAGATCCAGCGTGCCTATTGCCTTTGGGGCACGATGCCCGGCAGCGTTAGCGACGAAGAAAGCCCTTTCAATGAATGCTCGCACGCCTATCTTGCGGCGGCGAAAGCGGTGCTGCTGCAAATGCGAACGATGAAGGAAGAAAAGGCGCCGGTCGACGACCTCGTCTCCGATATCGACGCGGTGCTCGTGCGCAACAACCTCTCTCTGGTCCTATGCAAATTCAGCGGCGAAAACTTCAATACAGCTGATCTCATCCGGCCGAAACTTGCCGATATCGCGCTTCACGCCAAAAGCCTCGCCGCAATTTTATCGGCGGGCCTACTGATCCTTGCCGGCCTATGGCTCGGCGCACGCATATTGCGGCCGCAGATCCACCCATAGGCAAAACACCGCCGCGAGACGCGGCGGTGTTTTTGATCTCACCAGTAACGTGGGCGATCGCGCCAACGGTCATCGCGCCAACCGTCACGGTGATGGCGATGGCCGTGCCAGCCCCAGGGCGGCGGCGGTGGCGGTCTGTCATAGCCCCAGCGCCGCGGCGGCGGACCCCAGCGATTCGGGCGGCATTCGCCCCAACGCGTCAGATGCCAGCCACGACCGCAAGCATAGTCGACTTTCACAATCGGCGCCGAGGCCGCTGTCCCAACGCTCGGGATAGGCATTGCCTCTGCCGAAGATACAACCAGGCTGCCGAACAAGGCAGCGATGGCAATCACGGACGATCTCATTTTGATGGCCCTCTATCCAAGTCCCTTACAGCGGGGATTTAACCTCCCGCGGCATGAACGCCGGCTGAACCGAAAAAGGCCTTTTGGCGGCGAAATTACGATGGGTGGAGGTTCACATCCGGTGGGGAAGATGCGTCCAATTACCGGCATTTGCGCGCTTTCGCAACCTACTCGCGCGTCACGAGAGTTTCATCAAGGAGGCTTACACCAGCAATATCAATTGCCATAAAGGAGTTTGGGATGGTCGACCTCGTTTCAAACAGTGCGGAGGGGGGCAATGCCAACCATCCGATTCACGGCGCAGGCAGTTCGGCAAAATGGTTTCTTCCGATCTTCGGCGTCCTCGTGCTGGCCGGCCTTGCCTATGTCGGCTATGCCCTTGGCAGCGAGCTTGCCGATGCAGCCGCGGTTCCGTGGATCTTGCTGGGCCTCGCGCTGCTGATCGCGCTCGGCTTCGAATTCGTCAATGGCTTCCATGATACGGCCAATGCTGTCGCAACTGTCATCTACACGCGCTCGCTGCCGGCGGAATTCGCCGTCATGTGGTCCGGCGTCTTCAACTTCCTCGGCGTTCTCACCTCGTCCGGCGCCGTCGCCTTCGGCATTCTGGCGCTGCTGCCGGTGGAACTGATCCTGCAGGTCGGCTCCGGCTCCGGCCTTGCGATGGTCTTCGCCCTTTTGACCGCAGCCATCATCTGGAACCTCGGTACCTGGTATCTCGGCCTGCCGGCCTCCAGCTCGCACACGCTTGTCGGCTCCATCATCGGCGTCGGTCTTGCCAACCAGTTCCTTGCCCCTGCAGGCTCCGCGACCAGCGGTGTCGACTGGTCGCAGGCAAGCAGCGTCGGCATGTCGCTGCTGTTGTCGCCGATCATCGGCTTTGCCATGGCGGCGGTGCTGCTTCTGGTCGCCAAGGTCTTGATCCGCAACAAGGCGCTCTATGAGGCGCCGAAGGGAAATGCGCCGCCGCCACTGTGGATTCGCTGCCTGCTGATCTTCACCTGTACCGGTGTCAGCTTCGCCCACGGTTCGAACGACGGCCAGAAGGGCATGGGTCTCATCATGCTCATCCTCATCGGTCTTGTCCCGACCGCTTTCGCGCTCAACCGCACGCCCGACGTCAATTATCTCGAAGCCTACAAGGCCGCTTCGGCACAGGTCGAAACCGTGCTCGGCAAATATGTGAAGCCGGGCGTCGCCGCGCCGGCCGATCCGAAGGCTGCCGTCAGCGATGCCGTGAAGACCAAGACCTGGACGGACGCGACGACACCGGCGCTGCAGGCCTATATCCATTCGACCAGCGCCGAGATCGCCGCCTATCCAAGCGTCGAGAAGCTGCCGAACGGGCTCGTCAGCAACGTGCGCAACGACATCTACCTGATCGGTGAATCGCTGAAGCTGATCGACAAGCAGAAGCTTCTGCCGATGAGCGCCGACGACCTGAAGGCCGTGACCGACTATCACGCCGCCGTCGACCACGCGACCAAGTTCATCCCGCTCTGGGTGAAGGTCGCCGTCGCGCTGGCGCTCGGCCTCGGCACGATGGTCGGCTGGAAGCGCATCGTCGTCACCGTCGGCGAAAAGATCGGCAAGACGCATCTGACCTATGGCCAGGGTGCTGCCGCCGAAGTCGTCGCCATGCTGACGATCGGCGCTGCCGACCATCTCGGCCTGCCGGTTTCGACAACGCACGTTCTGTCCTCCGGCGTCGCCGGCACCATGGCGGCGAACGGTTCCGGCCTGCAATGGTCGACCGTGCGCAACATGCTGATGGCCTGGATCCTGACGCTGCCAGCCTCGATCGCGCTTGCCTTCGTGCTGTTCCTCGTGCTGCGCCAGGTCTTCTGAGCAGTTCCGATAAAGGCTTCAAGTCCTTGAGAGACTATGGCGCCCGCAACAGGGCGCCATTTTGTTTGCAGCGTTGCCCGGCAGGCGCGGACCCACGGCGAGCGCGGCAATGCGCTTGGGTCGATCGCGACTATCCGCGCGAATTCCACGTAACGCCGAAACCATAACGGTCAGGAACGCGGGACAGGCCTTTGCCCGAATTGCGTCAGCGCACGCCTTCCCTTCTGTTGCCGTTCGCGCCGAGGCCGGAAATCTTGGCGAGTTCCGAACGACGATTGGCGTAATTCTGCGCCACCATCGGATAGTTCGGAGCGAGCCCCCATTTCTGCCTGTATTCCTCTGGCGTCATGCCATAATGCACACGCAAATGGCGCTTCAGCGTCTTGAAGCGTTTGCCGTCCTCAAGGCAGACGATGTAATCGTTCGTTACCGATTTCTTCAGATCCACCGCCGGCACCAGATTGCTGCGGTCGACGATCGGAGCGGACGCATCCAATGTTTGCAGCGCCTCGTGAATATCCTTAATCAGCCTGGGAAGACTGTGAACGGGGATGGCATTGTGACTGACATAGGCCGAAACGATCTTCACGCAGCCATCGAACAAGGAAGGCGTCTTCGGTGGAACGTGGTCTTTTCTCTCGCTAAAAGAATCCATGATCTTTTCCCGGATCTCATTTGGTTCCTCGCGCGCCGCCCCGCTCGAATTGCATCAGGCGCAATACCCAAAGCCGGGTAGCGCGCCGTTTCGATTTGCGCCCTGTTTCAAGAGCGCGATCCCGGCTTGGTAACCGGGGCACAATGCGCCCGCATACGATGCGCGCGCAATCATAGCCGGTAGCGTTTCGCTCCGTATCCCATATCCACGGCAGCCTGCTGCCGTTCACCGGCCGAGTCCGAGAAATAGACCGCCAGCTTGTTGTAGAGGGTGACAAGCGGCATGCCGAGCATGAACGCCGTATGCGTGGGATCGCCATCGCAATGGTGCAGCGTCTGGAGAATGAGCTTGCGCTCGACATCCTCCATCGTCTGGCCGACAAGGCTGCAGACGGCGGCATCGACCGCGGCCTGCGGCAAAGGGCCGTCACCAAGATGGAGGGCGATCTCCTCGATCAATCGATTGTCACTCGCGGTTACGATGACGACGTCATCGGCATGACCGCCGAGTTCGCAGAGGACATAAAGGCCGGTCTCGGCATCTATGGTGACGCGGCCAACCGCCTCGTCGGCCTGATCGCAAACAAGAACATGCGGGTAAGCCCCGCCGACGAATGTGGCAGACAGCTCCACACCCTCATCGGAGAAAACAGTGCGAAGCCGGCTCACGAAGGCGCGCAGCAATGTCTTCGTCTTGAGCTCGCCCGCCGCCCGGGCCGCCGAGATCTGATAGGCTGAGGTGAAAGCCGGCTGCTTCATCATGTCGTCACCTGCAAGGCAGGAATGACGGGACTCCGCGAGCCAGCGACGGATATGCGCCGTGCATGGCGATTAAGGATTGCAATCATGCCCGACGGGGAGGCGGCTGGAATCTTCATCCCACCCCCCGCAAGACGGATTTCCGCTTGTGGCGCCTAAGCTGCGCCAGGGAAACCGGCCTCGACAGCAAAAAGCCCTGCACATGCGTTGCGCCCGCCTCACGCGCCGCATCGAATTGGGAGCTGGTTTCAATCCCCTCGACAACGACGAAGGGCGCAAAGCAGGCGGCAAAGCCGACGAGATGAGAAAGGCTATCGCGTCCGTCACGGCCGCGCCTGTTATCCCATACGAAAGCCGCATCGATCTTGACGATATCGGCAGGCACCTGCAGCAGCGATGCCGGCGTGGCGAAGCCGGACCCGAAGTCATCAATCGCGATGCGACAGCCGAGCGCACGGATCATCTTCATGCGTTCGATCGATGCGCCGACGACGGGATAGCTTTCGGTGACCTCGACGATGAGCCGTAAAGCAAGCTCCGGACGACGGCTAATTCGGCCGAACACATCGGCAAACCGATCCGAGCGCGACAGGCTGGTTGCGGAAAGATTGAAGCCGAGAACCAGCGTTTCATCACCGGCCAGATCGGACAGAACCATATCGAGAATACGCAGATCGAGATCGAACCAGCGATCCTGCCGCTCGAGCAGCGAAACGAAGGTGCCGGCCGTATGCACGATACCGTCCGAATCCGTTACGCGCGCCAGACTTTCGGCATAGAACACCTCGCCGACATTTCCGGCGTCATGAATCCACTGCGCGGCGAAGCTCAGGCCGCCTTCGGCGATCGCCTTCAAGATCAGGGCTCCATGCCCCTCTTCCTCGAGGCTCGCATGACCTTTCATCGGACATCCCTTTCGGGCGCCAAACCGCGATCAATGAACATCTCAAGGCGTGGAGCAGCCGCCATCAGCTGCATGCAGCGCTCCCAAGCATCGGATTTCCGGTGTCTATAATCCGGCTCTTCCATGTTCCAGACACCCTCAAACCTCAATCATTGAGGTTCCCTTCATCGAACTGGAAATATTGCGCCGAAGACCATAGTCAACCCGGCACGGTTATGCCTACGGGATAGTTATTTAATAATTGCTAATACACTAATTAACGAGCGCGGCAAAAGTCAATCTCTATGCTGCGTTCTGCCATACAACTAAACCAAAATATTAATGCTCTTCAACAATTATTAACCAGCTGCCGTTCCCCGCCACCAGCCACTTCGTCCAGCCGCCTGCAGGGCCAAATCCAGCGGTGGCAAATCCTGATGCCACAACCTTTCCCATTCCAGACTCATGATGCCGGCATAGCCATCGGCGTCGATCGCCGAACGCAGCGCGGCCATGGGAAACTCGCCGGCGCCGGGCACCACGTAGCTGTAGGGCAGCCTTGGCCCCGGGCTTGAAATGCTGTCCTTGACGTGGAGATGCCGGGTGTTGCGACGAACCTGCCGCCAGGTTTCGACAGGATTCTGCCCACCCTTGCGCCAGGTATGATGCGTATCCCAGAGGATCGCGCAATCGGGCGCCATCTCGAGGAAGCGGGGGATTGCATCCGGCAGCGCAAGGAAATCATGTGTCTCGACGACGATGTCGGCGCGAAATCCTTCGCGCTTCGCCGTCTCCCGCCACCATTGCAATGTCGACAGCGCCTCGGCCAGCTCGTCCGCATCACCGGTCTCGCCGCCATCGAAAACCCTGAGGGAGCGAATGCCGGCTGCCTCCGCCCAGGGAAGATAGCGCAGGAATTCTTCCTTCGCCTGCGCCGTCGCGCCGACGAGGCGCAGCGAAGTATTGAAAGCGCAGACGGCTACGGGAGAGGCTTCCAGCACTTCGGCCAGGCCCGCGGGAGAGCCGAACCTTTCGGTGAAATAGCCAACCAGATCGATCGTACCGCCAAGGGCGCGGATTTCGATAGCGTCGAGACCGTGATGTGCCGCCAATCCGAGGGCTTCGCCCAATTCAAGCTCGGCGCACCCCAGGGTCGAAAATGCCGATTTTACTCGCTGTCCATCGTTTTCAACGGCAGTCACCAAACCCTCCTCCACCTGATTTCTCGATGTCGATCAGCTCAGGTAAGGATGGGCATGCTCCATCCCTCGCACGTTCGCGACACGAGACAAGTAACCAAACGGATAATTAAGGAGCAGGCTCCGGCCGTCAAGGGCCGATTGCACAGCCGCCTCGCAAGGTGCTCTCGCCAGTCTTCATCGTCTCGAAGTATGGATATCCAAAATAAGGAAGAGAAATATCCCTCACCAAACGATCGGATGCGTCTCCCCGGTCGCGACATTGACGAAGCCCTCCGGCGCCCTGTCGGAGGGAGCGACCAGCACCCAGCGCCAGGGCGCGCAGGTGAGCGTCGCAAAGGAGAGACGTTCGGGAAAGCCCGGCCACCAGCGCGGCGAGAAGGTCGGCTCATACATCCAGTCGATCTCGGCGCCGGCCTTGTAGAGCGCCTGCATCTCCGCATCCAGCTGTTCGGCCGAACGCGCCGTCATCAGGCCGCCGACTTCATAGTGAACGCGGGCGACGACCTTGCCGCCAGAGACCAACACCCATCCGCCCTGCTGCTCCTTCAAAGCATTGGCGACCATGGCCATGGCTTCGTCAGAGGAGCCGACGACCCAGATATTATGCTTGTCATGGCCAAGCGTGGCGCCAAGGGCGGTGTCCGGCGTGCGTGGACCCGTACCCAGCCAGAACATGCGCGCGACCTTGGCCTCGCCGGAGAAGCGATCGACGATCGCGAACTTCGTGACGTTGCGATCATGGTCGCGCTGGACTGCGCCATCGCTGACAGGCAAATCCATGGTGATGAAATCATCAGCCCAGTGGAACGGACGCAGCAGCGCCGCCTTTGCCGTCGCCACATCCGAAGGGGCGGCAATGCGAAAATCTTCCGCCGTGACGGTCCGATCGATGCGAACCGTCTGCGTCGCCCAATCGGGCCAGTCGATCTCAGGCCTGACGCCGACGAAAGCCTTGCCCTCGGATGTCGGTTTGCCATCGGCCCAGACCTTGGCGATCGACAGCGTTTTCACGTCATCCAGCAGCACGATATCGGCAAAGCGGCCGGGCGCAATCGAGCCGACCCAAGGCGTCAGCCGCATGTGGCGGGCGGGATTGATCGTCACGCATTGAATGGCGATTTCCGGTGCCAGTCCATTCTCGATCGCAAGGCGGACGTTATAATCCGTCGCGCCCATCTTCAACGTGTCGCTAGCACTGCGATCGTCGGTGACGAAGGCGATCTGCGACCAGTCGGACAAGCCTTTCTCTATCAGCCCCTTGGTGACCTCAGGCAGGGAATGGGGCCGGAGTTCGATGAACAGGCCATGCGTCAGCTTTTCCCAGATTTCATCGAGAAACCAGCCTTCGTGATCGGAAGCGAGACCAGCGCCGGCAAAGGCATTGATCGACGGCAGATCGCGCAGGCCCGCACCGTGGCCCTCGACGACCCCACGCTGTTCGAAGGTGGCCCGGATCATGCCCCAGAGGCGATCATAGGCCGGGTTGTCGGGATTGCTGACCGATGGCCAATCCATGACCTCGTCAAGGCCGGCCACCATCAGGCTTTCGCCGAGGAAAGATTTCTGCTCATCATAACCGAAGTGACCACCGCCCCATTCATAGGCGGTCGGCGGCACGGCCGATCCGGGCAGCGGGAAAATCTTCATTGGCGAGCCGCGACGGCGCGCTTCCAGCCAGAATTCCAGATTGCGAGCGCCGTTCACATTGGAAAACTCGTGACTTGCCTCGCAGGTCCAGGTGACGCCGTGCGGCATGACCAGGGCCGCCTCCCATTCCGGTGTCAGATGCGAGCTTTCGATATGTTTGTGCGCCTCACCGAAGCCAGGCACGGCTGCCAGATGCGGCTCATGTGAACGCTCGCCGACGTCGCCCGTGTAACTGCCGGCGGGGCCGACATAGGCGATACGCCTGCCCTTGATGACAATTTCCTGATCGTCGAGCCAGGTACGGCTATGCACATCCAGCAATCGTCCCACGCGCAGCAGACGATCCGCGGGACGACGCCCGAGCGCGGTCAGCGTCAGATCCTGACGGATCAACACTTCATCCGCCGCATTGATGAGCAGATCGTCGGGGAGATTCATTTTCGGGGATGTCATTGGAAGCATGCCTGCAAGATATTCGGTGAGCCGAGGGTAGAGATGGCTAGCAAGCCTGTAAAGCCGCTCCGCTCTTTTTCGGGAAGCGGAATGATCTCAAAGGTTTGCCATCCTCAAGCAATTCAACGCAACGAAGCAGCGATCAATACTGAAATAGGGATAAACTGCTACCCTGCCCATTTGTTGGGCTTGTAAAGCCGGTGCTCGAAAAATAGTATCCTGCAAGCTTGAAACATATGCACGATTTCATTGACCAAAAGGATTTCGAGAATGAAAGGCCTCACCCTTGCCCGCGCTGCGGGATTTGCTCTCCTCGCTGCGGCAACCGCCATGCCGGCCTTCGCCCAGGCAAAGACGCTGACCATTTCCTGGTGGGGCTATAATGGCGAGAAGATGCAGGCCAACATCATCGAGCCCTTCAAGAAGATCTGCGGCTGCGATATCGTCTTCGAAACCGGCAACAATGCCGACCGCCTCAACAAGCTGAAGCTGCGTGGCGGCAAGGGCGTCGACGTCATCTATCTCACCGACAGCTATTCGCAGCTCGGCATTCAGCAGGGCCTCTTCCAGGAAATCGACCGCAGCAAGATACCGAACATTGCCGATCTCTACGATATCGCGAGGGCGCCGCAGGGCAATTACGGCCCCGCCTACACGATCGGCCGCGTCGGTATCGTCTACGATACGGCCAAGGTGAACCCGCCGATCACCTCCTGGAACGATCTCTGGCGCGCAGACCTGAAGGGCGCGGTTTCGCTTCCCGGCATCACCACGACAGGCGGCCCGCTGACCGTGCTGGAAGCCGGCAAACATGCCGGCGTCGATCCCTATGCCGATGCTGACAAGGCCTTTGAAGCCATCGAGGCGCTGAAGCCAAACGTGGTCAAGAACTACAACACCGGCTCCGAACTGGTGAACCTGATCTCGACAGGCGAAGCCAAGGTGGCAATCACGCAGGATTTTGTTCTGACATCCCTGCGATCCGCAGTTCCGACAATGGCCTGGGCCGATCTGAAGGAAGGCGATATCGCCGTCCTTAACACCGTCAACATTCCGAAGGGCTCGGAAAACGTCGAGCTTGCCCACCAGTTCATCAATTTCGTCCTGTCGAAGGACGTACAGCAGGCGGAAGCCGAACAGGGCGTCGATGCGCCGGTCTCGACCAAGGTGGTGCTGCCGCCGGAAAAGGCCAAGCTCTGGACCTACGGCGCCGAGATGATCGCCAAGCTCAGCCGTATCGACTATCAGAAGCTGATCGAGGCGCAACCGGATTGGGTCGATCGCTGGAACGAAATCTTCGGCATGTAACAGGGCGTGCCGCGAAATCACGCGGCATCCTCACGGAATTCGGTTGATGAAGCATTTGACGAAATGGGGTTTGGCGACGCCGGCGATTCTCGCGGTAACGTTGTTCCTGCTTGTTCCCGTTATCATTACGATCGCGGCGACCTTCGGCGAGCCCAAAGGGATATTCTCCCCCTACATTACCTTCTTCTCCAGCGGTTTTCGCCGGACGGTCCTCTTCAGGACGATCGAGATCGCGTTGATTACCACGGCGATCTCCTTGATCATCGGCTTCATCGCCGCCTATGTGATCGCGCAGATGCCGGGCCGCGCCAAAAGCGTGATGATCATTGCCGCCGTCTTCCCGCTGCTGACCGGTGTCGTCGTGCGCTCCTTCGCCTGGCTGATCATTCTCGGCAAGAACGGCATTCTCAACACCATCTTGCTCTCGATCGGTATCATCAACGAGCCGCTTTCGATGCTCTACACCGAAGGCTCCGTCATCGTTGCGATGGTCTATCTCTTCGTACCGCTGATGATCCTGACCCTCGTCGGCGTGCTTGAGGGCATACCACAGGATCTCATTCAGGCGGCGACTTCGCTCGGCGCGACGCCGGCCGCAACCTTCCGCCAGGTCGTCCTGCCGCTTGCCACGCCGGGCCTCATCGTCGGCGCCGTGCTTGTCTTCACCGGCAGCTTCACCTCCTACGCCACGCCGCAGCTGCTCGGCGGTGAAAAGCAGATGATGATGGGCACCTTCCTCTATCAGCGCGCCATGGTCACCTTCGACTGGGTCGGCGCCTCAACGATCGCCGCCATCATGGTCGTCGTGACGATCGGTATCGTCGCAATCATGAGCCGTCTCGCGCGACGTTTGAACCCGATGGCGGTGTGATCATGACAAAAACCGTCCACCCCGCGCTCATCGCCTTCACCGCCCTTGTCTTCCTGTTCCTGCTGGCCCCGCTCGTCATCATCGTCGGTGCTTCCTTCAGCGACACGACCTATCTCACCTTCCCGCCGCAGGGCCTGACGCTGCACTGGTTCTCGAACATCTTTCAGATCGAGGCCTTCCGCACGACGGCAATCACCAGCCTCGAACTCGCCTTCCTCGGAACCGGGCTTTCGCTTTTGATCGGCGTTCCCGCTGCCTATGCCATCAGCCGCTACAGGGTCGAGTTGCCGCGCTGGCTCTCGACGCTCTTCGTCCTGCCGATCCTCGTTCCGGAAATCGTCTTCGGCTTTTCGCTGATGAAATCGATCACCATCGGGCTCGGGCTGCCGATCTTCCCGAGCCTCCTGATCGGCCATGCGTTGCTGGTGCTGCCCTATTCGGTGCGCGTCGTCAGCGCCAGCCTCGCAAGCTTCGATTTCTCGATCGAGGAAGCGGCAATCAGCCTCGGCTGCCCACCGCTGAAGACGTTCCTGACCGTGGTGCTGCCGAATATCCGCGCCGGCGTCATCGCCGCCTTCATCCTTGCGTTTATCACTTCGATCAACGATGTCTCGGTCTCGGTCTTCCTGACCGGGCCAGGCATCTCCACCCTTCCGATCCAGATCCTTGCCCATATGGAACAGTTCTTCGATCCGACCATTGCCTCGGTTTCCGTGCTGTTGATGCTCGTCACCGTCGCCGTCATGGCGATCGTCGAAGCCACCTTGGGCCTCACCTTCCTGACAAAGTAGCCGCCCGTGACCGTATCGCTCTCCATCGATTCCATCAGCGCCCATTACGGCAAGACGGCCGTCCTGCAGGATCTTTCGCTTTCCGTCGCCGCCGGCGAACTGGTCTCGCTGCTCGGCTCCAGCGGCTGCGGTAAGACGACGACCTTGCGGCTCGTCGCCGGTTTCCTGCAGCCGACCAGCGGCACGATCAAGCTCGGCGACCGCGATCTGACGACGCTGCCGGCGCATGCCAGGGATATCGGCCTGGTGTTCCAGAACTACGCGCTGTTTCCACATCTGACGGTGCTCGAAAACGTCGCCTTCGGCCTCAAGCAGCGCCGGATCGCGACGCAGGAGCGCCTGAAGAAGGCTACGGCGATGCTGGAGCGCGTCGGGCTTTCCGGCCTTGGCGATCGGTTGCCCTCCGCCCTTTCCGGCGGCCAGAAACAGCGTGTTGCGCTTGCCCGCGCCCTCGTCATCGAGCCGCCACTCCTGATGTTCGACGAACCGTTGTCCAATCTCGATGCCAAGCTGCGTGTCGATATGCGCGTCGAAATCCGCCAGTTGCAGCGCGCCAACGGCACGACCTCGCTTTACGTGACCCACGATCAGGAGGAAGCCTTCTCGATCTCCGATCGCGTCGCCATCATGAATGCCGGCCGCATCATGCAGCTCGACACGCCGGAAGTGCTCTACCGCAAACCCGCCAACAGCTTCGTCGCCCGCTTCGTCGGCTTCGAGAACCTGCTGCCTTTGCGTGTGATTCATCGGGAAGGCGCCACCGTCACCGCCGAAGCGGCGGGGGGCGCAAGAATTACGCTGTCGCAGGATGATTTCGGCCCCATCCCGGATAGTTTTGTCCTTGGTTGCCGGGCGGACGGTCTTTCAGTTCGGCGCGCAGGCAATGGCCTGCCGGCGGTTTTGGGAACACGAACCTATCTCGGGCGCGCCTATCAATATCAGTGCGAAACAGCGGTTGGTGCCATCGTCGCCAATGGCCCGCTGTCCGAGCCAATGGCCGGCGGGGATGCGGCTATGCTCGTGCCCGTAGCCGAACAATGCTGCATCCTCTCTCCGGAGGCGTAGGCGGCGGAGCAGCTACGGCTTCCTATTCTCCCGCGTCGTAGGACGCCTGGTGCATCTCGATTTCGTCCAGATGATCGACCACCCATGCCGCAAGATGTGTCAGGGGCACCGAAAGCGAACGCCCCAGCTCGGTCAGGCCATATTCGACCTGGGGCGGTACGGTCGGATAAACGGTTCTCGTCACCATTCCCTCGCGCTCCAAGGCCTTCAGGGTGCGGGTCAGCATCTGTTGGGAAACACCGCCGATCATCCGTTTTAACTCATTGAAGCGTCGGGGCCGCTCGGTCAGCATGGCGATCGCAAGAACCGTCCATTTGTCACCCAGGCGTCCGAGGATCTGGATCACCTTCCGGCAATCGTCGTTGGTTCCCGGTTGATAGGGAGCAGCAGTCATAAGCATGTGACCAGGCCTCGAAAATATGCGTTCTTGCGCTTTAGCCAGTCAGTCTACCATATCTAGTCAGTAAAACATACCACCTCTAGGAGCAGGTTATGACTGACAGGAAAACGATCGCCATTTTCGGAGCAGGCACCGGGCTTGGCGCCTCGCTTGCCACACGCTTCGGGCGGGAAGGCTACCGTGTCGCGCTCGTCGCGCGCAACGCCGCATCGCTTGGGGAACGGGTTGCAGATCTCGATCGTGCGGGTATCGAAGCGGCCGCCTTCTCAGCCGATCTTGGCAATCTCGACGGCATTGCCGCCCTCGTGCATTCCATCGAGGAACGATTCGGGTCGATCGACGTCTCCGTCTATGCCCCCGTTCCATCCGACGTCGGCTTCACACCTGCTGCCGAGCTCGATGCCGCAAAACTTCTATCGGCGATAACTCTCTTCTCCCTCTCGCCTGTCGAAGTGTCGCATGCGGTGCTGCCCGGTATGCTGAAGCGTGGTGGCGGTTCTCTTGTGATCGTGAGCGGGTTATCGGCCGTGGTTCCGATGGCGGGTTTTGCGGGTATCGGTCCGGCGATGGCGGCCGCGCGCAACTACGCGCTAACGCTGCATGCCGAACTTCGCTCTGACGGCATCTACTCCGGTTCCGTCAGCATCGGGGCGCTTATCGAGCGCTCGGCGGGCAAGCGCACCATGGAGGCCAGCGGCGTGAAGCTTGACGGGGCATTCCCGATCCTCGACCCCGACGATATCGCTCAGGAGATCTGGACCCTCGTTGCCGAGCGCGATAGAGCCGAGGCCATTCTGCCACCGCTGCCCGCGGCGTGATCCGGAAGGTTTGCTGCGACCGGCAGGAAAGGGGAAGCCGCTTGGAGATGGCGGCTTCTGTGTCTGGACCGTTGTCCAAGAAGCTACGGCTTCGCGCTGTTCTATTTTGAGGGAAAGAATTGGTTGCGGGGGCAGGATTTGAACCTGCGGCCTTCAGGTTATGAGCCTGACGAGCTACCGGGCTGCTCCACCCCGCGTCACCAGCGCAAACCGCGTTGCGGTTTATCGCGTCAGCGCAAACCCTTTGGGTTTGTCGCGCTTGCGTAAACCCTCTGGGTTTATCGCGAGTACCCTTGGACCGTTGTTTCGGGTGGCCAAGGGGATAATTGCTTGCTTTCAGAAGCGACAAAGGCCGCTTGGAGCGGCCTATTGTAACACGGCTTGGCCGTTTGAGCGTAAACCTTTTGGGTTTATCGCGTGTGATCAGAGAAGATTTTTTGAGACGCATAAACCGC
>JUHI01000017.1 GCA_000799755.1 Martinezella tropici | reverse complement strand
TCGGCGCTTGCCGCTCTTGAAGATTCGGACAAGAAGATCGGCGAAGACGCGATCCGCGAGCTGATGGCAGCTGTTGACGCCTACATCCCGACGCCAGAGCGTCCGATCGACCAGCCGTTCCTGATGCCGATCGAAGACGTGTTCTCGATCTCCGGCCGTGGTACGGTTGTGACGGGCCGCGTCGAGCGTGGTATCGTCAAGGTTGGTGAAGAAGTCGAAATCGTCGGCATTCGTCCGACGTCGAAGACGACGGTTACCGGCGTTGAAATGTTCCGCAAGCTGCTCGATCAGGGCCAGGCCGGCGACAACATCGGCGCGCTGATCCGCGGTGTTAACCGTGACGGCGTCGAGCGTGGTCAGATCCTGTGCAAGCCGGGTTCTGTGAAGCCGCACAAGAAGTTCATGGCTGAAGCCTACATCCTGACGAAGGAAGAAGGCGGCCGTCATACGCCGTTCTTCACGAACTACCGTCCGCAGTTCTACTTCCGTACGACTGACGTGACCGGCATCGTGACGCTTCCGGAAGGCACGGAAATGGTTATGCCTGGCGACAACGTTACCGTTGCCGTCGAGCTGATCGTTCCGATCGCGATGGAAGAAAAGCTTCGCTTCGCTATCCGCGAAGGCGGCCGTACCGTCGGCGCAGGCATCGTTGCCTCCATCGTCGAGTAATTCGAAGCCGGCCACTCCCTCCGAGTGGCCGATTCGATGACATTATTATGATGCAGGCGGCTTTAGCCGCTTGCTTATGACATGGAAATGTTGCAAATGGCGCGCGAGCGCGATTTGCGTGCTGCTTCGGATAACGAAGCGGTCGAAGAGATTAACAATTAAGGTGGGCCGAAAGGTCTGAAGAAGTGGATGGGGATGCCGTCGCCGGCGTCCCTCTCGATCTTTGAAACCGGTGGTCCGCCTTAGGAAAACGAACAATCCGTGCCCTTTTTTAAGCGGCGCGCGAGATAACAAAACACAAGGATAACGTCGAATGAACGGCCAAAATATCCGCATTCGCCTGAAGGCGTTCGATCACCGGATTCTCGATGCTTCCACGCGCGAGATCGTGTCGACGGCGAAGCGCACCGGTGCTAGCGTCCGGGGCCCCGTTCCGCTTCCGACCCGCATCGAGAAGTTTACGGTAAACCGGTCCCCGCACATCGACAAGAAGAGCCGCGAGCAGTTCGAGATGCGCACGCATAAGCGCCTCCTCGACATCGTTGACCCGACTCCGCAGACGGTAGACGCGCTGATGAAGCTCGATCTCGCCGCCGGTGTCGATGTTGAGATCAAGCTCTGAGACCTCTGGTCCTCGAGCTGAGTGAGAAGGATTGAACCGATGCGTTCAGGTGTGATTGCACAGAAGGTGGGAATGACCCGCGTCTATAACGACGCCGGCGAGCATGTCCCGGTAACCGTATTGCGTTTGGATGGCTGCCAGGTCGTAGCCCAGCGCACAGTTGAAAAGAATGGCTACACCGCAGTTCAGCTGGGTGCCGGCCAGGCTAAAGTTAAGAACACGACGAAGGCCCTGCGCGGTCATTTCGCCGTCGCAAGCGTTGAGCCGAAGGCCAAGCTCGTTGAATTCCGCGTTACGGACGACAACCTGCTGGAAGTTGGCACCGAGCTGAAGGCTGCTCACTTCACGGCGGGCCAGCTCGTCGACGTGACCGGTACGACGATCGGTAAGGGCTTTGCCGGCGCCATCAAGCGTCACGGCTTCGGCGGTCTGCGCGCCACGCACGGTGTGTCGGTTTCGCACCGCTCGCACGGTTCGACCGGCTCGCGCCAGGACCCGGGCAAGGTGTTCAAGAACAAGAAGATGGCTGGTCACATGGGCCAGACGCGCGTGACGACGCAGAACCTTGAAGTGGTTTCGACCGATGAAGATCGCGGTCTGATCCTGGTCAAGGGTGCGGTTCCCGGCTCCAAGGGTGCCTGGATCATCGTGCGCGACGCCGTCAAGTCGGCAGCGAAGTAAGGGAGCCAAACCAATGGAATTGAACGTCAAGACCCTTGAGGGCAAAGACGCTGGGAAGGTTTCCCTTTCTGACGCGATTTTCGGCCTCGAGCCGCGTGAAGACATTCTTGCCCGCGTCATTCGCTGGCAGCTTGCCAAGAAGCAGCAGGGCACGCATCAGGCAAAGGGCCGCGCGGATGTCGCGCGCACCGGCGCCAAGATGTACAAGCAGAAGGGTACGGGCCGCGCTCGTCACCATTCGGCTCGCGCTCCGCAGTTCCGCGGCGGTGGTAAGGCTCACGGCCCAGTCGCTCGCAGCCACGAGCACGATCTGCCGAAGAAGGTTCGCGCCCTCGGCCTGCGTCACGCTCTCTCTGCCAAGTTCAAGGCTGAAGATGTGATTGTCATCGACAATCTCGTCGCAACCGAAGCCAAGACCAAGGCACTCGCTGGTGCTTTCGAAACGCTCGGCCTGACGAACGCTCTGTTCATCGGCGGTGCTGAACTCGACAGCAACTTCAAGCTCGCAGCCCAGAACATCCCGAACATCGATGTTCTGCCGGTTCAGGGCATCAACGTTTATGACATCCTGCGCCGCGGCAAGCTCGTGCTGTCCAAGGCTGCAGTTGAAGCTCTAGAGGAGCGTTTCAAGTGACGGATCTTCGCCATTATGATGTGATCGTTTCTCCTGCGATCACCGAAAAGTCCACGCTGCTTTCGGACAATAACCAGGTTGTTTTCAACGTTGCCAAGAACGCGACGAAGCCGGAAATCAAGGCTGCCGTCGAAGCGCTCTTCGGCGTCAAGGTGACGGCCGTTAACACTCTGCTGCGCCTCGGCAAGACCAAGCGGTTCAAGGGTCTCGTCGGCAAGCAGAAGGACGTGAAGAAGGCTGTTGTGACGCTCGCCGAAGGCCAGTCGATCGACGTCTCCACCGGTCTCTGAGGAATAAGAAAATGGCATTGAAAACATTCAATCCGACGACCCCGAGCCAGCGTCAGCTGGTCATCGTCGATCGCTCCTCGCTCTACAAGGGCAAGCCGGTCAAGACGCTGACGGAAGGCCTGACCTCCAAGGGTGGCCGTAACAACACCGGCCGCATCACCGTTCGCTTTCAGGGCGGCGGTCACAAGCGCAGCTATCGTCTGGTCGACTTCAAGCGTCGCAAGTTCGACGTTGAAGCATCGGTCGAGCGTATCGAATACGATCCGAACCGTACCGCTTACATCGCTCTGGTGAAGTACACGGACGGCGAACTGGCCTACATCCTCGCTCCGCAGCGTCTTGCTGCCGGCGACAAGGTCATTGCTTCGGAAAAGGCAGTGGACGTGAAGCCGGGCAACACCATGCCGCTTCAGTTCATCCCGGTCGGCTCCATCATCCACAATGTGGAAATGAAGCCGGGCAAGGGCGGCCAGATCGCTCGCTCCGCCGGTTCCTACGCGCAGCTCGTCGGTCGTGACCAGGGCATGGCGATCCTTCGCCTCAACTCCGGCGAACAGCGCCTCGTGCATGGCACCTGCCTTGCAACGATCGGTGCGGTTTCGAACCCGGATCATGCTAACATCAACGACGGTAAGGCCGGTCGTTCGCGTTGGCGTGGCAAGAAGCCGCATAACCGCGGCGTCGTCATGAACCCGGTTGACCATCCGCACGGCGGTGGTGAAGGCCGCACCTCTGGTGGTCGCCATCCGGTGACCCCGTGGGGCAAGCCGACCAAGGGCAAGCGTACGCGGTCGAACAAGTCGACCGACAAGATGATTATGCGCTCGCGCCATCAGCGCAAGAAGTAAGAGAGGAAGTCTCAAGTGGCTCGTTCAGTATGGAAAGGTCCGTTTGTTGACGGCTATCTTCTCAAGAAGGCTGAGAAGGTGCGCGAAGGCGGACGTAGCGAAGTAATCAAGATGTGGAGCCGTCGCTCCACCATCATGCCGCAGTTCGTCGGTCTCACCTTCGGCGTCTACAACGGCAGCAAGCACATTCCGGTCAGCGTCAATGAAGACATGGTCGGACACAAGTTCGGCGAGTTCGCCCCGACCCGTACCTATTATGGTCACGGTGCGGACAAGAAGGCGAAGAGGAAGTAACAATGGGCAAGGCAAAAACCGAACGCCGGCTGAAGGACAATGAGGCGCAGGCAGTTGCGCGCACGCTCCGTGTCAGCCCGCAGAAGCTCAACCTGGTCGCGGCTCAGATCCGTGGCAAGAAGGTTGACCGCGCGCTCGCAGAGCTGGAATTCTCGCGCAAGCGTATCGCTGGCGCTGTGAAGAAGACGCTCGAATCTGCGATCGCCAATGCAGAAAACAACCACGATCTCGACGTTGACTCGCTGGTCGTAGCGGAAGCTTACGTGGGCAAGTCGATCGTCATGAAGCGTTTCCACGCTCGTGGCCGCGGCCGTGCGTCTCGCATCGAGCGTCCGTTCGCGCACCTGACGATCGTCGTTCGTGAAGTGGAAGCTCAAGGGGAGGCCGCATAATGGGTCAGAAAATCAATCCGATCGGCTTTCGTCTTGGCATCAACCGTACCTGGGATAGCCGCTGGTTTGCGGACAATGCCGAGTATGGCCAGCTCCTCCACGAAGACCTGAAGATGCGCAAGTTCGTCATGAACGAACTGAAGCAGGCTGGTATCTCCAAGGTGGTCATCGAGCGTCCGCACAAGAAGTGCCGCGTCACGATCCACTCGGCTCGTCCGGGCCTGATCATCGGCAAGAAGGGCGCTGACATCGACAAGCTCCGCAAGAAGCTGTCGGACATGACGAATTCCGAAACGCACCTCAACATCGTTGAAGTTCGCAAGCCGGAAATCGACGCGACGCTGGTTGCCCAGTCGATCGCTCAGCAGCTGGAACGCCGTGTTGCTTTCCGTCGCGCCATGAAGCGCGCCGTTCAGTCCGCGATGCGTCTTGGCGCCGAAGGCATCAAGATCACCTGCGCCGGCCGTCTCGGCGGTGCTGAAATCGCTCGTACGGAATGGTACCGCGAAGGCCGCGTGCCGCTGCATACGCTGCGCGCCGACATCGACTACGGTACGGCTGAAGCAGAAACCGCTTTCGGTATCTGCGGCATCAAGGTCTGGATCTTCAAGGGCGAAATCCTTGAGCACGATCCGATGGCCTCCGAACGCCGCGCGCTCGAAGGCGACGCCCAGGGTCCGGCTAGCCGCGATCGCGATAGAGACCGCCGCCGCGACAACGCCTGATAGCGTACGTGGCAGATAAGTTCGGAGAATAAGAAAATGTTGCAGCCAAAGCGTACGAAGTACCGCAAGCAATTCAAGGGCCGCATCAAGGGCGTTGCCAAGGGTGGTTCTGATCTGGCGTTCGGCGAATTCGGCCTGAAGTCGCAAGAGCCCAACCGCGTCAACGCTCGTGAGATCGAAGCGGCTCGCCGCGCGATCACGCGCTATATGAAGCGCGCCGGCCGTGTATGGATCCGCGTGTTCCCGGATGTTCCGGTAACCGCAAAGCCGACCGAAGTCCGTATGGGTAAAGGTAAGGGCTCTGTCGAATACTGGGCATGCAAGGTCAAGCCCGGCCGTATGATGTTCGAGATCGACGGTGTGAGCGAAGAAATCGCTCGTGAGGCTCTGCGCCTCGGCGCTGCCAAGCTCTCGGTCAAGACGCGCTTCGTACAGCGCATTGCAGAGTAAGGAAGAAGCTCATGAAAGCCGCAGATGTTCGCGCCCTGAGCGCCGACCAACTCAAGGACGAGCTTGCCAAGCTGAAGAAGGAGCAGTTCAACCTGCGCTTTCAGAAGGCGACCGGCCAGCTCGAGAAGTCCTCGCGCATCAACGAAGTCCGTAAGGACATCGCTCGCGTAAAAACCATTGCCCGCCAGAAGGCGGCAGAAGCAAAGGCCTAAAGGAAAAATAACATGCCGAAGCGCATTCTGCAGGGCGTCGTGGTCAGCGACAAGAACGAGAAGACGGTAGTTGTCCGCGTTGAGCGTCGTTTCGCTCACCCGCTGCTCCAGAAGACCGTTCGTCGTTCCAAGAAGTACAAGGCTCACGACGAAAACAATCAGTACAAGACCGGCGACGTCGTTTCCATCGAGGAATGCGCGCCGATCTCCAAGGATAAGACCTGGACGGTCATTTCCGCCCAGTCCAAGTAACAGAATTTCGCTCAGGCCCTTGCGTCTGGGCGAAATATCTGTATGAAGCACGAGCTTGGAAGCAGGACGCTCGAGAACGGGCGTTCTTTTGCTTTATTGATGGCCGGCAGAGACGATCCTTGGGGTCCCGACGCCAGGCATAATCAGACAAGACACTAGTCCATAAGCCGGGGTAGGGGGTCGATTGGCCCAACCATTCCGGTAACAACAAGAAGGCGACCTGACATGATTCAGATGCAAACAAACCTCGACGTGGCGGATAATTCCGGCGCACGTCGTGTCATGTGCATCAAGGTGCTGGGCGGCTCGAAGCGCAAGTATGCTTCTATCGGCGACGTTATCGTCGTTTCGATCAAGGAAGCTATCCCGCGCGGCCGTGTGAAGAAGGGTGACGTGATGAAGGCGGTTGTCGTTCGCACCGCCAAGGACATCCGTCGTCCGGATGGCAGCGTCATCCGCTTCGATACCAACGCAGCAGTCCTCATCGACAACAAGAAAGAGCCGATCGGCACCCGTATCTTCGGACCGGTTCCGCGCGAACTTCGCGCCAAGAACCACATGAAGATCATCTCGCTGGCTCCAGAAGTACTGTAAGGAGCGGAGCGATGCAGAAGATCCGTAAAGGCGACAAGGTTGTCGTATTGACCGGTAAGGACAAGGGCCGTACCGGCGAAGTCATTCAAGTGCTGCCGAAGGAAGACCGTGCGGTCGTTCGTGGCGTCAACGTCATCAAGCGCCATCAGCGCCAGACGCAGACCCAGGAAGCCGGCATCATCAGCAAGGAAGCCTCGCTTCACCTGTCCAACCTGGCAGTCGTCGACAAGGACGGTAAGCCGACCCGCGTCGGTTTCAAGGTTGTGGATGGCAAGAAGGTCCGCGTGGCGAAGACCTCTGGAGAAGTGATCGATGGCTGAGGTAAAGTACGAGCCGCGGCTCAAGAAGGAATACGTTGCTCGCATCCGTGCAGCCATGCAGGAGAAGTTCTCCTACGCTAACGAGATGCAGATCCCGAAGCTGGACAAGATCGTGATCAACATGGGCGTTGGCGAAGCGACGGCTGATTCGAAGAAGCCGACCGTTGCTGCTGCCGACCTGGCGGCCATCGCTGGCCAGAAGCCGGTCATCACCCGCGCACGCAACTCCATCGCTGGCTTCAAGGTCCGCGAAAATATGCCGATCGGCGCGAAGGTCACCCTGCGCGGCGCCCGCATGTACGAGTTCCTGGATCGCCTGGTCAACATCGCGCTTCCGCGCGTTCGCGACTTCCGCGGCCTGAACCCGAAAAGCTTTGACGGTCGTGGCAATTTCGCCATGGGCATCAAGGAGCACATTGTGTTCCCTGAGATCAACTACGACAAGGTTGATCAGATGTGGGGCATGGACATCATCGTTTGCACGACGGCGACGACCGACGACGAAGCACGGGCTCTTCTGAAAGAGTTCAACTTCCCGTTCCGTCAATAACCGTAACGACGAGCGTAGAAAAGGAACCCTGATATGGCGAAGACAAGCGCAGTTGAAAAGAACAAGCGCCGCCGCAATACGGTTGCCAACCAGGCCGCGAAGCGGGCTGCTCTCAAGGCAATCATCATGAACCAGTCTCTCTCGATCGAAGACCGGTTCAAGGCCACCCTGAAGCTGGCATCGCTGCCGCGCGATGGATCGAAGACTCGTATTCGCAACCGTTGCGAAGTGTCGGGCCGTCCGCGCGCCTACTACCGCAAACTGCGCATGTCGCGTATCGCGCTGCGTGAACTCGGCAATCTCGGCAAGGTGCCGGGCATCGTCAAGTCCAGCTGGTAAGGAGCAGATTAGATGTCTATGACTGATCCTTTGGGCGATATGCTCACCCGCATCCGCAATGGCGCTTCGCGCCGCAAGTCGTCGGTTTCGACGCCTGCGTCCAAGCTCCGTGCACGCGTTCTCGATGTACTCCAGGCTGAAGGCTACATCCGTGGCTATTCCGTCGTCGATTTCGGCAACGGCAAGTCTGAGCTCAACATCGAACTCAAGTACTACGAAGGCGCATCGGTGATCCGCGAGATCGGCCGTGTGTCTAAGCCGGGCCGCCGGGTTTATGTCTCGGTTAAGTCCATTCCGCAGGTCGCGAACGGCCTCGGCATCACCATCCTTTCGACTCCGAAGGGTGTGATGGCCGATCACCAGGCTCGCGAACAGAATGTTGGTGGCGAGGTTCTCTGCTCGGTCTTCTAAGATCGGACAGAGATATCTCCCTCGAAACAGACAGGTTTGAAAAATGTCTCGTATCGGTAAGAAGCCCGTTCAGGTACCTGCAGGGATCACGGCCACGGTTGATGGCCAGAAAGTGACTGCCAAGGGCCCCAAGGGCGAGCTGTTTTTCGTCGCTAACGACGAAATCGGTCTCAAGCTGGAAAACAATGCAATCGTCGTGACGCCGCTCAACGACTCCAAGGATGCTCGCGCAAAGTGGGGCATGTCCCGCACGATGATCGAGAACATCCTGAAGGGTGTCAAGGACGGCTACGAGCGCAAGCTCGAAATCAACGGCGTCGGCTACCGTGCCTCCATGCAGGGCAAGAACCTGCAGCTCGCGCTCGGTTTCAGCCACGACGTGGTCTATGAGCCGCCGCAGGGTATCTCGATCGCTGTGCCGAAGCCGACGGAAATCGTCGTCACTGGCATCAACAAGCAGCAGGTCGGCCAGGTTGCCGCTGAAATCCGCGAATACCGCGGCCCCGAGCCCTACAAGGGCAAGGGTGTTAAGTATGCCGAAGAGCGGATCGTCCGCAAAGAAGGCAAGAAGAAGTAAGGATCACGCGAAATGGCTAGCAGGAAAGAAGCACTTGCGCGTCGCGCCAACCGCGTGCGCCGCCAAATCAAGTCGGTGGCCAATGGCCGTCCGCGCCTGTCGGTTCATCGCTCGTCGAAGAACATCTACGCCCAGGTCATCGATGACGTGGCTGGCAAGACCCTCGCGGCTGCCTCCACCCTCGACAAGGATCTGCGCGGTTCTCTGAAGACCGGTGCCGATACCGCCGCCGCAGCCCTCGTTGGCAAGCTCGTTGCCGAGCGCGCCTCCAAGGCCGGCGTGAAGGAAGTCGTGTTCGATCGCGGCGCTTTCATCTACCACGGCCGCATCAAGGCCCTGGCTGAAGCAGCCCGCGAAGGCGGCCTGACCTTCTAATCTGATTTCCGGCCGGTGATCCCAAGGATGCCGGCCGGATGTTCACCGGACCGCAGGTTTCCCGCAAGGGAGGGCATGCGGTCTTCGTTTTGTTTGCCGATTGCACCCGGAAAAGAAAAAGGAAGAGGACAATGGCACAGGAAAAGAGGGCTCCGCGGGAAGACCGTCAGAGCCGTGAAGAGCGCGATAGCGAATTCGTCGACAAGCTGGTCGCGATCAACCGCGTCGCCAAGGTTGTTAAGGGCGGCCGTCGTTTCGGCTTTGCTGCTCTCGTCGTCGTTGGCGACCAGAAGGGTCGCGTAGGCTTCGGCCATGGCAAGGCACGCGAAGTGCCGGAAGCTATCCGCAAGGCCACCGAAAGCGCCAAGCGCGACATGATCTTCGTACCGCTGCGCGACGGCCGTACGCTGCATCACGACGTTCATGGCCGTCACGGCGCCGGTAAGGTTCTGCTGCGTTCGGCCAAGGTCGGTACCGGTATCATCGCCGGCGGCCCGATGCGCGCCGTTTTCGAAACGCTCGGCGTTCATGACGTCGTTGCCAAGTCGACCGGTTCGTCGAACCCCTACAACATGGTTCGCGCCACGTTCGACGCCCTGAAGCACCAGGTTCACCCGAAGGACATCGCAGCTCAGCGCGGCATCAAGTATGCCACCCTGCAGGCTCGCCGCGCCGCTTCGGGCAACGCCTCCGAAGAATAAGGGAGTTTGACCTATGGCCAAGACGACCAAGAAGGCTGAAGCCAAGGCGACCGTTACGGTCGAACAGATTGGCAGCCCGATCCGCCGTCCGGATGTTCAGCAGAAGACGCTGATCGGTCTCGGATTGAACAAGATGCACCGTCGCCGCACGCTGGAAGATACTCCGGCTGTTCGTGGCATGATCCGTGCTGTCCAGCATCTCGTTCGCGTTGTCGACGAGAAGTGAGCCGGGGGTAATTCGCTATGAAACTGAATGAAATCAAGGATAACGAGGGTTCGACCCACAGCCGCAAGCGCCTCGGCCGCGGCATCGGCTCCGGCTCCGGCAAGACCGGCGGCCGTGGTGTGAAGGGTCAGAAGTCCCGTTCGGGCGTTGCGATCAACGGCTTCGAAGGCGGTCAGATGCCCATCTACCGTCGTCTGCCGAAGCGCGGCTTCAACAACATCTTCGCAGCCGACTACGTTGTCGTGTCGCTGGCACGCATCCAGGCTGCCGTCGATGCCGGCAAGCTCGATGCCAAGAACACGGTTGATGCAGCCGCTCTCAAGGCAGCTGGCGTCATTCGCCGCGTCAAGGACGGCGTTCGCGTTCTCTCGGACGGCGAACTGAAGGCTAAGCTTGCTCTCGAAGTTGCAGGCGCTTCCAAGTCCGCAGTCGAGAAGATCGAAAAGGCTGGCGGCTCCGTCAAGCTGCTCGCTGCTGCAGCAGCAGAATAATATTATCAATAATCGCCCGAGGTGACTTCACTTCGGGCGATTTTGCTCCCATATGTGAGCCTCACGAATCTGATCGATGCGGCAAGTATCTTTCCGATCGATAACGGGAACCAAGGGTGAGGCGCCCGATTGCTGCGCAATCCGTCCGAAGCCCGGCTTTTGAACAATTTACATACTGATTCCGGGCTCGGCCGACTATGCCGGAATTGGTGATGCGGAGATTTGCATGGCTTCTGCAGCGGAACAATTGGCGTCCAACCTCAATTTTTCGACCTTTGCCAAAGCCGAGGATCTCAAGAAGCGCCTGTGGTTTACGCTCGGCGCTCTCCTCGTCTACCGGCTCGGCACCCACATTCCGCTTCCTGGCCTCAATCCTGCCGCTTACGCCCAGGCTTTCCAGAATCAGTCCGGCGGCATTCTTGGCCTCTTCAACATGTTCTCGGGCGGCGCTGTACAGCGCATGGCGATTTTCGCGCTCGGCATCATGCCCTACATCTCGGCCTCGATCATCGTTCAGCTGATGACCTCGGTCGTTCCCTCGCTCGAAAACCTGAAGAAGGAAGGCGAGCAGGGCCGCAAGATCATCAACCAGTACACCCGCTACGGCACGGTGCTGCTCGGCGCATTGCAGGCCTACGGCATTGCGATCGGCCTGGAGCATGGCAACGGCGTCGTCGTCGATCCCGGCTGGTTCTTCCGCATCTCGACCGTCATTACGCTGCTCGGCGGCACCATGTTCCTGATGTGGCTCGGTGAGCAGGTAACGTCTCGTGGTATCGGCAACGGTATCTCGCTGATCATCTTCGCCGGCATCGCCGCCGGTCTTCCGACCGCTCTTGCCGGCACGCTCGAACTCGGCCGCACCGGCGCTCTGTCGACGGGCCTGATTCTCGCTGTCCTCGTGGTCGCCATTCTGGTCATCGCGCTGATCGTCTTCGTCGAGCGTGCGCAGCGTCGCCTTCTGATCCAGTATCCGAAGCGCCAGGTCGGCACGCGCATGTTCCAGGGCGATACGTCACACCTGCCGCTGAAGCTCAATACCTCGGGCGTCATTCCGGCGATCTTCGCTTCCTCGCTGCTGTTGCTGCCTGCGACCGTCGCTGGTCTTGGCAATAACACCGCGCTTCCGACCTGGGTGACGTCGATCGTTGCTGCACTCGGCCACGGCCAGCCGGTCTACATGGTGCTCTACGCCGCCCTGATTGCTTTCTTCGCCTTCTTCTACACGGCGCTGGTCTTCAATCCGAAGGACACAGCCGACAATCTGAAGAAGCACGGCGGCTTCATTCCGGGTATCCGTCCTGGCGAGCGCACTGCCGAATATATCGATTACGTGCTGACCCGTATCACGGTCATCGGCGCGATCTATCTTGTCTTCGTCTGCATCCTGCCCGAAATCCTTGTGTCCCAGACCGGTATTCCGCTGTCTCTGGGTGGCACTTCCCTTCTGATCGTGGTTAGCGTAACGCTGGATACGGTGGCACAGATTCAGGGTCACCTGATTGCACAGCAATATGAAGGCCTGATCAAGAAATCGAAGTTGCGTGGAGGAAAGAGGGGGCGATGAGACTCATACTTTTAGGGCCGCCGGGAGCAGGTAAGGGGACCCAGGCCCAGCGCATCGTGGAAAAGCACGGCATTCCGCAGCTTTCCACAGGTGACATGCTGCGAGCTGCGGTGGCGGCCGAGACTGAAGTTGGCAAGCGCGCCAAAGCCGTCATGGACGCCGGCAAGCTTGTTTCCGATGAGATCGTCAACGCTATCGTCTCCGAACGCATCGACCAACCGGATTGCGCAAAGGGTTTCATTCTCGACGGTTTCCCGCGCACGCTGGTGCAGGCGGATGCCACGGAGAAGATGCTGGAGGCCAAGGGTCTCGAACTCTCCGTCGTTATCGAGCTGAAGGTTGATGATGCCGAGTTGATTCGCCGCGTTTCCGGCCGCTATTCCTGCTCGAACTGCGGCAGCGTCTATCACGATACTGACAAACTTCCGGCAACGGCAGGTGTTTGCGACAAGTGCGGCTCGACGCATTTCAAGCGCCGTCCGGACGATAATGCCGAAACCATGGCGACCCGTCTCCAGGTCTATTACAAGGAGACCTCGCCGCTGATCGGTTACTACTATGCGAAAGGCAAGTTGCAGAGCATCGACGGCATGGCCGATATCGAGCATGTGACCGACAGCATAGAGGCTATCCTGGCTAAGCTTTAGATAGCCTAAAATAAACTTGCCGGAGCGGTTGCTTTTTCGCGCTGATTCCGCTAAACACCGCGCCAACTCGCGACATGCTATGCGATCGGCGCGGATTTCCAACGGGAAGTCCGAGCACGGTCGTTTTGACATGTGGCGGACACACATCGAACAAGCAGCTCCCGGGCTGCATAACAAGACCTTTGCTCAGGCAAAAGGAATGCAAGGAGAACAGGCGTGGCTCGTATCGCTGGCGTCAACATCCCGACTGCAAAGCGCGTAGTTATTGCGCTTCGTTACATTCACGGGATCGGACCGAAGTTTGCACAGGAAATCTGCGAGAAGGTCGGTATTCCGGCCGAGCGTCGCGTCAACCAGTTGACCGATGCTGAAGTTCTGCAGATCCGCGAAACCATCGACCGTGACTATCAGGTCGAAGGTGATCTGCGTCGCGAAACCGCGATGAACATTAAGCGTCTGATGGACCTCGGTTCTTACCGTGGTCTGCGTCATCGCCGCGGCCTGCCGGTTCGCGGCCAGCGCACGCACACCAATGCCCGCACCCGCAAGGGCCCGGCAAAGGCGATTGCTGGTAAGAAGAAGTAATTTCCGGGCAACCGGATTTGGGAGGCTGGCGGTCCGCCGGCCTCTTTTGAGTTTGAAGCGGTGCTCAATGGGTGCCGTTTCGGTGGAGCCGCTGGGATTACGGCGGTGCAGAGATCCAAGAAAGGACTAACATGGCCAAGGAAGCCGTCCGCGTTCGTCGTCGCGAGCGCAAGAATATCACGTCGGGCGTTGCACACGTCAACTCGACCTTCAACAACACGATGATCACCATCACCGACGCACAGGGCAATGCGATTGCCTGGTCGTCCGCTGGTGCCAAGGGCTTCAAGGGTTCGCGTAAGTCGACCCCGTTCGCTGCCCAGATCGCTGCCGAAGACTGCGCCAAGAAGGCTCAGGAACACGGCATGAAGTCGCTGGAAGTTGAAGTTTGCGGTCCGGGCTCCGGTCGTGAATCCGCTCTGCGCGCCCTCCAGGCTGCTGGTTTCATGATCACGTCGATCCGCGACGTGACCCCGATCCCGCACAATGGTTGCCGCCCGCGCAAGAAGCGTCGCGTCTGATCATCGCCACTCACGACACCGGCCGGGGTAGATGCGCCCGGCTTGGTGTTACTCAAGCTCGGTTGCCACGATTGGATGGTGGCAACGAACGGAAGGCAAAAATATGATTCAGAAAAACTGGCAGGAACTGATCAAGCCCAACAAGGTCGAGTTCACCTCGAGCGGCCGCACCAAGGCAACGCTCGTGGCTGAACCGCTGGAGCGTGGCTTTGGTCTTACCCTCGGCAACGCGCTGCGTCGCGTTCTGCTGTCCTCTCTGCGTGGCGCCGCTGTGACGGCCGTGCAGATCGACGGCGTATTGCATGAGTTCTCCTCTATCCCGGGCGTCCGGGAAGACGTGACGGACATCGTGCTGAACATCAAGGAAATCGCCATCAAGATGGACGGCGATGACAGCAAGCGCATGGTCGTCCGCAAGCAGGGCCCAGGCGTTGTAACGGCTGGCGACATCCAGACGGTCGGCGATATCGAAATCCTCAACCCCGAGCATGTCATCTGCACGCTCGACGAGGGTGCCGAAATCCGTATGGAGTTCACCGTCAACAACGGCAAGGGCTATGTCCCGGCCGAGCGTAATCGTGCGGAAGATGCACCGATCGGCCTTATCCCGGTCGACAGCCTCTATTCGCCGGTCAAGAAGGTGTCCTACAAGGTTGAAAATACCCGTGAAGGACAGGTTCTCGACTACGACAAGCTGAGCATGTCGATCGAAACCGATGGTTCGATCAGCGGTGAAGATGCCGTCGCTTTCGCGGCTCGCATCCTCCAGGATCAGCTTGGCGTGTTCGTCAACTTCGACGAGCCGCAGAAGGAAGCCGAAGAAGAAGCAGTTACCGAACTCGCTTTCAACCCGGCGCTCCTCAAGAAGGTGGACGAACTCGAACTGTCCGTTCGTTCGGCAAACTGCCTGAAGAACGACAACATCGTCTACATCGGCGACCTCATTCAGAAGACCGAAGCAGAAATGCTCCGCACGCCGAATTTTGGTCGCAAGTCGCTGAACGAAATCAAGGAAGTTCTCGCTTCCATGGGCCTGCACCTCGGCATGGAAGTGCCGGCATGGCCGCCTGAGAACATCGAAGATCTCGCCAAGCGTTACGAAGACCAATACTAAGGCCGCAAGCGCTCCACGGAGCGCTTAAAGCTGGCCTTAGCATCTTAAACAGCGCATGCACCTTTCGCTCCGCCAGGATTCGGAGCGGGGCATGCGCCCAACAAACTGCAGGCGAGCGATGCCTGCAAGTGAAGGAGAATAGCAATGCGCCACGGTAAAGCCGGCCGCAAGCTGAATAGAACCGCTAGCCACCGTAAGGCGATGTTCGCCAACATGGCTGCTTCGCTCATCACCCATGAGCAGATCGTCACCACGCTCCCGAAGGCGAAGGAAATTCGTCCGATCGTCGAGAAGCTGGTAACTCTCGGCAAGCGCGGCGACCTGCACGCTCGTCGTCAGGCCATCTCGCAGATCCGCGATGCCGTCGTCGTTTCGAAGCTGTTCGATGCGATTGCAACGCGTTACGCCACCCGCAACGGCGGCTACCTGCGCATCATGAAGGCCGGCTTCCGCCAGGGCGACAATGCCGCTCTCGCAGTCGTCGAATTCGTTGATCGCGACGTCAATGCCAAGGGCGCAGCCGACAAGGCTCGCGTTGCTGCTGAAGAAGAAGCTGCAGCCGCTTAAGGCTTGAGCTTCGGGTATAAATTGAAAGGCCGGATGAGCGATCATCCGGCCTTTTGGCGTTTGCGGTTTGTCTGGGCTGTGCCGCCTATAAGGCCCTGCTCGTCGGCTACGGGGATAGGCATTGAAAAGGCAACCAAAGTTCAATCGCAACAGAGTCTTGCTGCTTGCAATGGTCCTCCTGACGATCGGCTGCGGCCTGGCTTTGCGGCGCTTCGGATATGCGGCCGATCTTCCTTTTGCGGTCGTCAAATATGGCGGCTCGATATTGTGGGGAGCCATGGTCTATTGGCTTTTCGCCATGATATGTGCCGATGTCAGGGGCTTGAAGGTTGCCTCTGCCGCGCTGATCCTGGCCGTCGCCGTCGAGTTCTTCAGGCTGTGGCATACGCCCGATTTGGACGCGTTTCGGCTGACCACCGCCGGAGCCCTGTTGTTGGGAAGGGTGTTCTCGCTCTGGAACATCCTGGCCTATGCAACTGGTATCGCCTCGGCGCTGGCAATTGATCGAGCCCTGTTCCGGACGAAGCGCGCGGCTTGATTCCCCCGACGCAACGGCTCGCCAGCGCATGATTCAGTTCGCCGTATTTTTGCCGTCAGGGTAGTGGAGTGAGCCTGAATACAGGGTAAAGTCGAATTCACTGTATGGAAGGTGAGGCCCTTCGCGACAGACGGGTTGCTTAGGGACAAACGAGGGGCGAGGGGGCGCAAACATGGAAAGCCAGGAAGAGACAACGGTGCCGTCGCGCACAGCACGGCTGGTGCTGGTGACATCCGATGGCACTGTGGTCGGCTCTCTGCCGCCGCTTTCCGTAGAGGTTCCCTGGTGGCAGGAGGTGGAGTCCATCGTGCGCGCCGCGCGTGAACGCCATGGCATCGACGTGACCGTCCTGCGCCTGCTGGAAGCAGCGCGTGACCGGGCACCCGGCGGCGATGTCACCTATCTCGCCGAGATTGCTGAGCCCGTGCCGGCGGAGGCTTGGGCGGGCAAGGTCGAGGCTCATCCGCTTCGCCTGGCCTATGCCGAGCCCGGGGGTCCCGCCGCCGATCTCGATTGGGCGGTGCGGGTACTTGCCGGCCATGGCCTGGCGCCGACCGCCAAGCCTATCCAGATTCGCAGCTGGAACCTCTCCAGCGTCTGGCGCATACCCATCGGCGGCCACTCGGCCTGGCTGAAAGTCGTGCCGGCGTTTCTGGCGCATGAAGGCCGCACGATCACGGCGCTGGCCGGCCACCATGTTCCGACATTGTACGGGCACGATGAACACGGGCGCGTTCTGATTGCGGAGATTCCCGGCGACGACATGTATGAGGCTGCACTGCCGCAGCTGCTCGGCATGGTGACGCTGCTTGTCGAGATACAGGCGTCCTGGATCGACCGCGTCGGAGAGCTGCGTGCGATGGGATTGCCCGATTGGCGCAGCCCGAGCTTGTGTTCGGAGATTGCCGACGTCGTGCGGCGGACAAGCGAGGAATTGTCGGAGGACGAGCGTGAAACGCTGCGGCGTTTCGTGCAAGGTCTTCCAGCGCTGTTTGCCGAAATCTATGCCTGTGGCTTACCGGACACGCTTGTCCACGGCGACTGCCATCCCGGCAATTTTCGCGGCACCGAACGTGAGATCACGCTGCTTGACTGGGGCGACAGCGGCATTGGTCACCCCTTGCTCGACCAGTCGGCCTTTCTCGATGCGGTACCGCCCGAGCACATCGAGACGATCAAGGATCACTGGAATCGCGAATGGCAGGCCCATGTGCCCGGCTCTGACCCGGCCCGCGCCGCAGAACTCCTCGCGCCGGTCGCCATGGCCAGACGCGCCGTGATCTATCAGCGCTTCCTCGACAATATCGAGCCGTCGGAGCGGATCTATCACCGCGACGATCCTGCCGGCTGGCTGCGCGACACGGCGGCGCTGTTGAAAAAGTCGGACTGAATAAAGGATTTACGCTACTCCGCCGCCGTTGCCAGTCGGCGCGAGGGTTCGCTTCGGTGGAGATGAACCGCAAGCGTATCCCAGGGCGGTGTGATGGAAAGCTGCGCCAACAGGCGGCCGATCTCGCCCCTATGGTAGCCTCCATGGGTGACGACGTGTAGGAGCATCTCCTGGCGCGTCATGCAGCCTTTGTCCCCGTCCGTAAAGATGAATGGCAGAGCCTCGGACAGACGCTCTGGAGCGAGGGTCTCAAGGTACTTCAAATACCAGTGATCCGAGGCCGTGAGCATCGCATGAAGATCAGGCAGGAGAGGCGTCTCGGGCGTATTGTCGTCCGTATAGCCATGCTCCCGTCCGGTGAGATGCGCCGCAAATATGTGGGCAACGACCAGCGAGTGGTTCATCAGCCGGACGCAAAGATGGCGCTCCTTGCCGCGCCGGTCGGGATCGAGGCGGTCGATCGCACCGAGCAATTCCTCATTCGCCCATGCCTGATAGTCGAAAAGCGTTCGCAGCAATGACACTTCGCTCAAGAGTTTGCCCTTTCGTCGGATGGGGAAATGCGAGTAATCTGCTCACATTTTCATGAAATGAGGCGCGCATGTCTACTCGCATTAGGAAGCCACGTTCCCATATGCGGAAGGAGCCGAGCCAGGCGCGTTCGCGAGCGACGGTGGATGCGATTGTCGAAGCGGGTACTCGCGTTTTGGCCGATCGTGGTTGGGGCGGCTTCACAACGAATGCCGTGGCGGCTGTTGCCGGGATCAGCATCGGTTCGCTCTATCAGTATTTTCCCGACAAGCTCTCCCTGATCGAAGCCATAAGGCGGCGCCATTTCGATGAAGTCCTGGCGATCCTGCGCCAGGCGGCGGCAACCGGTTTGCCGTTGCAGCAGGGGGTCGATGCGCTCGTTCAGGGTATGATCGACGTCCATGGCATCAATCCGGAACTACATAGGGTGCTTCTGGATGAGGTGCCGGGGCTCGAAGGCTCCAGGTCGGCCCACGATGCCTTCCTGGTGGCCTATCAAAGCCATTATAGAGATTTTGTTGCCGCGCATCGCGGCGCTCGGGCCGGTCCCTCCGACGATGTTCTTGCGCAGCTTCTATCCGGCGTGGTCGAAGGTGTAGTTCACAACGGTGCACGGAAAGGGACGCTCGATTCGCCCGAGTTAAAGCGAGAGCTGGTCAAGATGATCTGCTCTTATCTCAGCGCCGCCGATCGATAGGAGGCTGAGCGGTCGGCAGGTCATCAGTTGCGTGTGGCTTCAGCCGGTCCCGCTCAAGGCGCTCATCAATATTCGCATAGCTGCATTTCGCATTTCAGATAGCACTTCGGGTCATAATAATTTGAATCCTAATTAGTTTAGTGCTAATAGAATCCTATGAAATCGTTAAACGCCATGCAACGCATATTCACCGCCAATCTGCTCACGACCGGCCGCCAGTGGCGCCGGGTCGTCGATATCACGCTGAGTTCTCATGGCATATCCGAGGCCGTGGCGGCGCCGCTGCTCTGGATCGGTCGTCTGGGCGGCGGCGTGCGGCAGGTGGTTCTCGCCACCTATGTCGGCATCGAAGGACCCTCGCTGGTTCGACTGCTCGATCATCTCGAAAGCATGGATCTTGTCATCCGCAAGGATGATCCGACGGATCGGCGCGCGAAAGGCCTGTGGCTGACGCCGGAAGGCGAGAAGCTTGCCTCCCGCATGGAGGACGCCCTGGACGAGTTGCGCGGCAAGATCCTTGCCAATGTCGACCCGGCAGACATCGAAGCTGCGGTTCGCGTCCTGAAGGCGTTTGAGGAGTTCGAAGCATCCAAGGCCGTCGAACCAGAGCCGGAGAAGGTCCTATGAGCATTCCGTCCTGGCGCGAGTGGTTATTTTCGGTCAAGGCTTTCATTGCCGCGATCATGGCGCTGTTCATCGCGCTGTCGCTCGATCTGCCGCGACCCTATTGGGCGATGGCCGCCGTTTATGTGGTTGCCAATCCCCTTGCTGGCGCAACCAGTTCCAAGGGGCTCTATCGCGCTCTCGGTACGCTGATCGGTGCGACAGCGTCGGTGATCCTCATTCCGCTTTTCGTCAATGCGCCCGAACTGCTTTCGATCGTCGTTGCGCTCTGGACCGGCACTCTGCTGTTCATTTCGATGCTCGACCGCACCTCGCGCAGCTATGTCTTCATGCTGGCCGGCTATACGCTGCCGCTGATCGCGCTGCCGACCGTCGGCGCGCCCGAAACCATCTTCGATGTCGCGCTCGCCCGTTCGGAAGAGATTATCATCGGTATCGTCTGCGCAAGCGTGGTCAGCGCTATCGCCTTTCCGAGCAGCGTTGGCACCGTGCTCGGTCAGCGCATCGGCTCGTGGCTGGATGACGCCGGCACCTGGGCGGATGAGATCCTGCGCGGCGAGGGGGCTTCGCCCGCAACTCCCCTGAAGCGCCAGAAGCTTGCCGCTGACGTTTCCGGCCTCGATCTCGTCATCAGCCAGTTGAAATATGATGCAGGCAGCCGCGATATCGTTCGGCATTCCCGCGAGCTGCGCGGTCGCCTGTTGATGCTGCTGCCGCTCTTCTCTTCCCTTGCTGACCGCCTGCACGCCTTGAAGGCCACTGGCAAGCCGCTACCGCAGGAATTGGTTGCCGTTCTCAACGACGTGGCCGATTGGCTCGGGCAGGGTGGTCGCTGCAAGGCCGATGAGACCGCCGAAACCCTGTCGAGAAAGATCGAGGAGCTGCAGCAGAATGACCTTGACCTCGGCTGGGATGACCTCGTCCGGTCGAGCGCTCTCGCCCGTCTGAAGGAAATCGTCGACCTTTGGCAGGATTGCCTGACGCTGCGTGCCCAGATCGTTTCCGGGCAGCAGGTCGGCACTTGGCGTCCCGCCTTCCGCCATCGCAACGTCGTTGGTCACATCAGGCATTATGATTACGCCCTGCTTGCCTTTTCGGCGGGGGGTGTCGTCGTTGGAATTGTGGTCGCCTGCTTCTTCTGGATCTATTCCGGATGGGAGGATGGTGCCGGCTTCATCGCGATGGCGGCCGTTGCCTGCTCGTTTTTCGCCGCGCTCGATCGCCCCGCGCCCTTCATCACCACCATGTTCATCTGGACAGCGGTCAGCCTGGTCGTCGCCTGCGTCTATATCTTCGGTGTCTTGCCGTCGATCTCCGGCTTCGAGATGCTGGTGTTGGTCTTTGCTCCGCCCTTCCTGGTGATGGGGCTTCTGATTACCCGGCCGCAGACCAACATGCTCGGCATGCTGCTCGCGGTGAATGGCGCAAGCTTCATCGCGCTGCAGGATCGTTACTCCGCCGATTTCGCCAGCTTCACCAATAGCGCGATCGCCGCTCTGGCCGGTGTGGGATTCGCCCTGGTCTGGACCTTGCTCACCCGTCCGTTCGGCGCCGAATTGGCTGCCTGGAGATTGGTCAGGGCGGGGTGGACGGACCTTGCCGAAACCGCCGCTGGTATCCGTCGCGTCGATCATGAGCGTCTTTCCGGCCGCATCCTCGACCGCTTGGGCCAGCTCGTGCCGCGCCTTGCCGGCATCGAGGACCGCGAACTCAAGAAGGTCGACGGTTACGCCGATGTCCGCCTCGGCTTCAACGTCTTGATGTTGCAGAAGGAGCGTGGCCAGCTGAAGCCGGCCGCCGCCGCATCCGTCAGCGAAGTGCTGATCGGCGTATCGGATTTCTATCGCTCGCGGCTGAAGGCCAAGCGCGCTATCGAACCCACGGACGAGCTGCGCGTGTCAATCGACCATGGGCTTGAAGCCGTCGCACAGGAAAAACGGCACGCCGGTCGCGCGAGCCTCGATGCCCTCGTCGGACTTCGACGCGCGCTCTTCCCTCATGCCGAACCGCCGGCAAGCTGGCGGCCACCTTTGTCGGATACCACTCAACCTCTTCCCATTGCCGCCGAGTAATATCATGCCCGCAGAATTCGATCTTTATGGCGTCTATATCCCGCGCCTTCTTGTTCTCATGCTGGTGACGCTGTTTGCCGTCATCATCGTTCGACGCCTGTTGGCATGGATCGGAGTTTACACTCTGGTCTGGCACCGCGGTCTTTTCGATCTCGCGCTTTACGTCCTGCTGCTCGGCGCCGTCTCCTCTGTCTCTCGTTGGTACTTCACATGAACGCGTTAAAACTCATCGGCCGTGTGGCCGTCACTCTCATCTTCGTCGTTGCCGCCGTCTATGTCGGCCGCCAGCTCTGGGGTCACTACATGGACGAGCCCTGGACGCGCGATGCGCGCCTCAGGGCCGATGTCGTCGGCATCGCGCCTGACGTCTCGGGTCTCGTGAGCGAGGTCCTCGTCAAGGACAACCAGACCGTCAAGAAGGGCGATGTCCTCTTCCGCGTCGATCGCGACCGCTTTGCCATTGCCCTTGAACAGGCGGATGCAGCCCTTGCAAGCAGCAATGCCGCTCTCGAGCAGGCCCAGCGCGAAAGCGCGCGGCAGGCTCGCCTCGGCGATGCTGCCTCCCTGCAGCAGAAGGAGCAGGCGCTAACCACCGTCCAGCAGGATGAAGCCGCCGTTCGTCAGGCGACCGCCAATCGCGAGCTTGCCCAGTTGAACCTCGACCGCTCCGAAGTGCGCGCCACCGTCAACGGCACGATTTCGAACCTCAGCCTGCGTCCGGGCGACTACGTCTCTGCCGGCACCGCCAAGGTGGCGCTGATCGATAGCGATTCCCTACGCGTCGAGGGTTATTTCGAGGAAACCAAGCTGCCGCGCATCCACATCGGCGACGAAGTCCATATTCACCTGATGGGACAGGCCGAGAAGCTGACCGGCCATGTCGAGAGCATCGCCTACGGCATCGAGGACCGTGAGCGCACCTCCGGCAGCCTGCTTGCCAATATCACCCCGACCTTCAGCTGGGTGCGGCTGGCGCAGCGCGTGCCGGTGCGCATCGCCCTCGACAAGGTGCCCGACGGCACGAAGCTGATCGCCGGCTTGACGGCGACCGTTGAAGTGCAGGAACAGGGCAACGCGAAGATCGCCAGCGCTGCAGAGTAACTATCGCCTGAAAAGAGGAGGGCGGCCGTCTCAGGCCGCTCTGGAACTGGAGGCCGCGGCCGGCCTGCGTGCCGCCCGGCGTCTTTCCATCATGATCGGCCGATAGGATCGGTAGAGGATCATCGCGATCAGCAGGCCGATATAGATGAACTGCTCCAGCGACAGCACCTTCGTCGACAGGGCGAAGTGCAGGGCACCGCAGGCGGCGATGATATAGACGAGGCGATGCAGCCAGATCCATGTCTTGCCGAGTCGTTTGATCGAGAAATTGTTCGAAGTCACGGCGAGCGCCAGCAGCATGACGAGCCCCGCCATGCCGAACATGATGAAGGGCCGCTTCAGCACATCGTCGATGACGGCCTGCACGTCGAGCGCCTGATCGAGGACCATATAGACGGTCAGGTGCATCAGCGCGTAGTAGAAACAGAGCAGGCCGAGCGCGCGGCGATAGCGCAGATAGTTCCAGCCGAAGAGATCTCGGAGCGGCGTGACCGCAAGTGTCAGCAGCAGAAACCGGATCGCCCACAGCCCCAGGAAAAGTTCGAAGGTCTTGACCGCGTCGGCGCCGAGCTGATCCGTCGCGCCGAGATAGAATTCCCACGCGGCCGGCAGAAGCCCGACGACATAGAGCGCCCAGACGGAGGCGGGCTGCCAACGCTTGGGGAGAGCGAAGGAGAAAGCCATCAGAAATTCACCCTGAGGTCCATGCCGCTATAAAGGCTGGCAACCTGATCGGCATAGCCGTTGAAGGGCAGGGTGGGGTGGCGGTTGGAACCGAAGAAGCCGCCTTCGCCGATGCGCCGCTCGGTGGCCTGGCTCCAGCGCGGATGATCGACCGCCGGATTGACGTTGGCGTAGAAGCCGTATTCCTGGCTGTTGGTCGCCTGCCAGGTATTCACCGGCTGCTTGTCGGTGAGCGTGATGCGCACGATCGACTTGATGCCCTTGAAGCCGTACTTCCACGGCACCACGAGCCGGATCGGGGCGCCATTCTGGTTCGGCAGGGTCTCGCCATAGAGACCGACGGCCAGTAGCGTGAGGGGATTGCGGGCCTCGTCCAGGCGCAGGCCCTCGACATAGGGCCAGTCCAGCGATTGCAGCAGGCCGGACTGTCCCGGCATTTCCTCCGGCCTGACGACGGTTTCAAAGGCGACGAACTTGGCGCTGCCCTGCGGCTCCACCTTGTCGAGCAGCGCCGACAGCTGGAAACCGTCCCAGGGAATGACCATCGACCAGGCTTCGACGCAGCGCATGCGATAGACGCGCTCTTCCGGCGGAAATTCCTTGATCAGCGCATCGACATCGAAGGTGCCGGGCTTGTTGACCATGCCGTCGACCTTGATCGTCCACGGGCGCGGCTTGAACTTGCCGGAAAGGTTGGCCGGATCGGCCTTGTCGAGGCCGAATTCGTAGAAATTATTGTAGGTCGTGACGTCCTTGATCGGCGTCAGCTTCTCGTTGACCGTATAGTTGCTCTTGGTCGCCGTCAGCGCCTCGGCCATCGCCGCCTTGCCGCCGATCGTAGCCATGCTGATACCCGCTGCCGCTGCCGTCAGGAAGTCGCGCCGCTTCAGATAGACCGAGCGGGGAGTGATCTCGGAAGATGTGATTTTCGGTGGGCGGAAGGAGGTCATGCAACAATTCCTCTATGCGGTAACAGCTTCGATATCAGCCATACGCAGCGGACACAGATTTTGTTACACTCTTAGGACGGCATTTCTTTGGAAGTGAAAGCAACTTTTTGTGTGTGCTTGTGAACAGGCTGCTTCGTTCCCAACTGTGGTCGCAGTGCTTGTTTGCCCGGACGCAGCGCTTGCCCCGCAGCGTACCGGATTCGCTTGAGTTGATAGTGACAGTATTGCACGATTGGATTAGGACAATTCCAAAAAGCGGAGTTGCCGGCGTCCCCTTCGGCCCGAAACCTTTGGCCCCTGCCGACCCCGCGCAAATTCCAGGATGACGAGGAAGACACCATGCCAGCTTATCGTTCCAGAACCACCACCCACGGCCGCAACATGGCCGGCGCGCGCGGCCTTTGGCGCGCGACGGGTATGAAGGACAGCGATTTTGGCAAGCCAATCATTGCTGTGGTCAACTCCTTCACCCAGTTCGTGCCCGGCCACGTACACCTCAAGGATCTCGGCCAGCTCGTCGCGCGTGAAATCGAAGCGGCGGGCGGCGTTGCCAAGGAATTCAACACCATCGCGGTCGATGACGGCATCGCCATGGGGCATGACGGCATGCTCTATTCGCTGCCGTCGCGCGAACTCATCGCCGATAGCGTAGAATACATGGTCAACGCCCATTGCGCCGACGCCATGGTCTGCATTTCGAACTGCGACAAGATCACCCCCGGCATGCTGATGGCCTCGCTGCGTCTCAACATCCCGACGGTCTTCGTGTCCGGCGGCCCGATGGAAGCCGGCAAGGTCGTGCTGCATGGCAAGAAGGTCGCCCTCGACCTGGTTGATGCCATGGTTGCGGCTGCCGACGACAAGATCAGCGATGAAGACGTTCAGGTCATCGAGCGTTCCGCCTGTCCGACCTGCGGCTCGTGCTCGGGCATGTTCACCGCCAATTCGATGAACTGCCTGACGGAAGCCCTCGGCCTGTCGCTGCCCGGCAACGGATCGACGCTTGCGACCCATTCCGATCGCAAGGAGCTCTTCCTCGAGGCCGGTCGCCGGGTCGTCGCGCTGGCAAAGCGCTATTACGAGCAGGATGATGTGACGGCTCTGCCGCGGACGATCGCCAGCAAGGGTGCGTTCGAGAACGCCATGGCGCTCGATATCGCCATGGGCGGCTCGACCAATACAGTGCTGCATATCCTCGCTGCGGCCCATGAAGGCGAAGTCGATTTCACCATGGATGACATCGACCGCCTGTCGCGGCGCGTTCCCTGCCTTTCCAAGGTGGCGCCGGCCAAGTCCGACGTTCATATGGAAGACGTGCATCGCGCCGGTGGCATCATGGCAATCCTCGGCGAGCTGAACCGCGCGGGACTGCTGAACCCCGACCTGCCAACCGTCCACGCTCCGACGCTGGGCGAGGCGCTGGCGCAATGGGATATTGCCGTTACCGACAACAAGGCGGCTCTGGAACTCTTCAGCGCCGCTCCCGGCGGCGTTCCGACACAGGTTGCCTTCAGCCAGAGCGCGCGCTGGGAAGAGCTTGATCTCGACCGCGAAAAGGGCGTTATCCGCGATGCGCAGCATCCCTTCTCCAAGGATGGGGGCCTCGCCGTCCTCAAGGGCAATCTGGCGGTCGACGGCTGCATCGTGAAGACGGCCGGCGTCGATGAATCGATCCTGAAGTTCTCCGGTCCGGCCAAGGTCTTCGAAAGCCAGGACGCTGCCGTTAAGGGCATCCTCGGCAACGAGGTCGTAGCCGGCGACGTCGTCGTCATCCGCTATGAAGGCCCGAAGGGCGGCCCCGGCATGCAGGAAATGCTCTATCCGACGAGCTACCTGAAGTCGAAGGGTCTCGGCAAGGCTTGTGCGCTCATCACCGACGGCCGCTTCTCCGGCGGTACCTCGGGCCTGTCGATCGGTCACGCTTCGCCGGAAGCGGCCAATGGCGGCACGATCGGCCTGGTCCGCCAAGGCGATATGATCGACATCGACATCCCGAACCGTACCATCAGCCTGCGTGTCGACGATGCTGAACTTGCGGCTCGCCGCGAAGCACAGAATGCCAAGGGCTGGCACCCGGCTGAGCCGCGCAAGCGCAATGTTACAACGGCGCTCAAGGCCTATGCCGCTTTTGCCACGAGCGCGGACCGCGGCGCCGTTCGCGATCTGGGCGGTAAATAGCCAAAGCCCCTTCGCCCTGCGCAGCGGGGAGAAGGTGGACTCTCATGACCGAGCGTTAGCTTGGTTATGAGAGGACGGATGAGGGGCTTTTGGAGATTTGCTGCCGCGTTGGAGTTTGCCTAACCTACAGCAGCAGCCCCTCACCCTAACCCTCTCCTCGCAGGCGGGGAGAGGGGACACATTGGCTAGGCCTCCAAATCGCGTCAGACCACACCCTCAAAGCGGCCGATTGATCTGCTTGTAGGCGTCGTTCAGCTCCTTCTGACGCTCCTGATAGGAGGAAGTCAGGCAGGCGACATCCGCTCCGCAGGCCTGCCGCTTCTTTAGCCATTCGGTCTGCTGGTCCTGCATCGTGCCGCGCGCGCCCATGGCGAGAAGGCCGGAGAGCAGGTCGAAGGTCGTCACCATCCTGACATCGGCATCGTTAAGGGCACGGACGTCGCAGATCGTCTTTTCGTCCGGCTTCAGGTTCTGCGCCTCGCAATCGAAGCTGGCGGCATGGGACGTGCCGGCCATACCCAGCGAGATGAGGAGGGTGGCGGCGGCAAGATGATTCAATCGCATGTCTGGTTCCCTTTTGACGATTCCCAACGCGAAATGCATGACAGCATGTTTTTGTTCAGCGAGCCTGTTTTTTATCGTCGCCGGCCTCCATTTATGCTTCATGCTTCCGCCCTCTTTTCTTTCTAGCGTCGGGCGCTACAACGTTGTTTCAAGAGAATTAAAAAGGGAAACTTTCATGCATGTCCTCCTGAAGCGCACTGCCGTTTCGATGATTGCCCTCGTCATGGCGATGCCGCTTTCTGCTGGGGCTCAGACGGCAAAGACGTTGCCGGAAAGCCAGACGCAGATGCAGCTTTCCTTCGCCCCGCTGGTCAAGCAGACCTCCGGCGCCGTGGTGAACGTTTATGCCGAGCGCGTCGTGCAGCGTCAGTCCCCCTTCGCCGGCGATCCCTTCTTCGAGCAGTTTTTCGGCCAACGTATGCCGAATCGCACCGAGAAACAGTCGTCGCTGGGTTCGGGCGTTATCGTCGAGGCAAACGGCACCGTCATCACCAACAACCACGTCGTCGATGGCGCCGACGATATCAAGATCGCGCTTTCGGACGGCCGCGAGTTTCCCTGCAAGGTCATTCTGAAGGATGATCGCGTCGATCTCGCCGTCTTGAAGATCCAGTCGAAGAACGAGACCTTCCCGGTTCTGCCGCTTGGCAATTCCGATGGTATCGAGGTCGGTGATCTCGTACTCGCGATCGGTAATCCATTCGGCGTCGGTCAGACTGTCACGAGCGGTATCGTCTCGGCGCTCGCCCGTAATCAGGTGAAGAACGAAGTCGGCTTCTTCATCCAGACGGATGCCTCGATCAACCCCGGCAATTCGGGCGGCGCGCTCGTCAACATGACCGGCCAGTTGATCGGGCTGAACACGGCGATCTTCTCCCAGGGCGGCGGCTCCAACGGCATCGGTTTTGCCATCCCGGCCAATCTCGTGAAGGTCTTCCTTGCCGCAGCCGACCGCGGCGACAAGGCTTTCGAACGGCCATACATCGGCGCATCCTTCGAGCCGGTGACCTCCGACGTTGCCGAAGCGCTTGGCCTCGACAAGGTGCGCGGTGCGCTGGTGACCAAGGTGGTCGATGGCGGGCCGGCGGCCAAGGCTGGCTTGAAGCCGGGCGAGGTGATCACCGCGCTGAACAACATCCCGATCGAGCATCCCGATGCGCTCGGCTACCGCCTGACCACGGCGGGCCTCGGCGCCACCGTGGCGTTGACGGTATTGGACAATGGCAAGGAGCATCAGGCGACGATGACGCTTGCCGCCGCGCCCGAATCCACGCCGCGCGATGAGCGGGTGATCGAAGGCAACAATCCCTTCTCCGGCGCGACCGTTGCCAATCTCTCGCCGCGCGTCGCCGATGATCTGCATATGCCGCCTGATTCCACTGGCGTCGTCATCGAGAGCTTGAAGCAGAATTCGCCGGCTGACCGCCTTGGGTTTGCCGCCCGTGATATTGTCATCTCCATCAACGGCGTGGCGATCAACACGACGGAAATCCTTCAGAAGGCCGTTACCTCCAACCCGAGCTTCTGGCGCGTTGAGATCGAGCGCGACGGTCAGCGCATTAGGCAGTTCTTCCGATGAGTGATGACCTGTTTGCACCGCGGATACCGGAGGAGGTCGCCAACAAGCGGCCTCTCGCCGATCGTCTGCGGCCGCAAACATTGGCCGAAGTCACCGGTCAGGAACATCTGACCGGCGAAAACGGCGTTCTGCGCCGGATGATCGAGGCGGGTTCGCTGGGATCGATGATCTTCTGGGGACCGCCCGGCACCGGCAAGACGACGGTTGCAAGGCTGTTGTCGGGGGAGGCCGGTCTTGCCTTCGAACAGATTTCGGCGATCTTTTCCGGCGTTGCCGATCTGAAGAAGGTCTTTGAGACGGCGCGTCTGCGCCGGATGGATGGCCGCCAGACCCTGCTCTTCGTCGACGAGATCCATCGCTTCAACCGCGCCCAGCAGGATAGCTTCCTGCCGGTGATGGAAGACGGCACGGTTATTCTCGTTGGGGCGACGACGGAAAATCCGTCCTTCGAACTCAACGCCGCTCTTCTCTCCCGTGCCCGCGTCCTGACATTCCAGTCGCATGATGAAGAGAGCCTGGAGGAATTGCTGCGCCGGGCCGAAACGGTGGAAGGCAAGCCGCTGCCGTTGACGGAGGATGCCCGCGCCAGCCTGATCCGCATGGCCGATGGCGATGGCCGTTCGGTGCTGACGCTGGCAGAAGAGGTCTGGCGTGCCGCGCGCAAGGACGAGCTTTTCGATCCTGACATGCTGGTCAAGATCGTCCAGCGCCGCGCCCCGGTCTACGACAAGGCGCAGGACGGGCACTACAATCTGATCTCGGCGCTGCACAAATCGGTTCGCGGTTCCGACCCGGACGCCGCGCTCTATTATCTCGCCCGCATGTTCGATGCCGGCGAAGACCCGCTCTATCTCGGACGCCGGCTGGTGCGCATGGCGGTGGAGGATATCGGGCTTGCCGATCCACAGGCTCTCGTCATCTGCAATGCCGCCAAGGATGCCTATGACTATCTAGGCTCGCCGGAAGGAGAATTGGCGCTCGCGCAGGCCTGCGTCTATCTCGCGACCGCGCCGAAATCCAATGCCGTCTACACCGCCTTCAAGGCCGCGACCCAGGCCGCCAAGCAGAATGGCTCGCTCCTGCCGCCCAAGCATATCCTCAATGCGCCGACGAAGCTGATGCGCACCGAAGGCTATGGCGACGGCTATCGCTACGATCACGATGAACCGGACGCATTTTCAGGCCAGAACTATTTTCCCGAGAAGATGGGTCGCCAGACCTTTTACGATCCCCCCGAGCGCGGCTTCGAGCGCGATATCCGCAAGCGGTTGGACTGGTGGGCGAAGCTGCGCAAGGAGCGCGGCGAGCGCTAGAGCAATTCCGGGCAAAGCGCGATGCGTTTTCTCATCGGGAATTGCGTAAAAGCGGCACGACGGACAGTTTCCGCATCTTCATGACACAAGGAATGCGAAGTTCGGTATCAGCGCCCGGCAGCGTTTTCCTCGGGCGCCTTTTGCATGCGCGGAGCGGCAGACTTGTCGACAATCCTCACGCTCGATTCAGCCACGCCCTTGTGGCCCTCCATATCGACCACGACGTGCCAGTGTCCGGAGTCGGGGATGGTAAGTCTGATCGGCGATTTCTTGGCGACGCCGCCCAGAAACTGATGCTTGAGGGTTTCCGTGAACCGTTCGAAATTCGAGCTGTTCAGCAGCCTGACATTGGCGATGGCAGAAAGCGTGATTTCGATCACGGTTCCGGCGCGCTGTTCCTTGAGATCATAGTGGCTGTAGCGGAAGGCAGGCTTCGACATTGGTTCTGTTCTTTGCATATCTCGCCAGAAAGCTTACCTGAAGGCGGGTTAAGGAAGCGTTTGGTCTGATAGCTGTCGAAGCCTGCGCACCTCCGGGTCGGGCGGAGGAAGGATGCCGCACAGAAGCTGTGCGGCGCCTTTGGCATTGCTTTATACGAGGTATGGGGAGGCTTAAGCGTAAAGAGAAGATCCCGGCTCGTGCCGCGCTTCAATGCAGATTGGATGAGCTGAATGCAAAACCGTCCAGGTCGAGCACGGCGCCTTCGGGTGCATGGCAGATATCGGCGGGATTGTGATTGCACTCTTCGGCCGCGAAGTGCAGGGCGGCCGCCTCGTTGCGGAACAGGCCGCCAACGAGACCTTGCCGGTCCTGAACGATCCAGCTGCCGCGACGGTCGCGTCCGATGATGAAGCGAGCCGGAGCCGACGAAATCGGGCTGTGGGCCGTGCGGCGCTGAATATGCTGTGCGTTTGCCATCGTATTTTCCTCTTTAATCTCTTCGTTGTTCTCAGTGTCCGGTCATGCGCAGCACCATCTGCAGGGTGCCGGCGATCAGGAGGACAAGGCCGAGGCGCGGAGCGACGGACCAAAGTCCGTTCAGCATGGCGTCTGAAGAGATGGACCACTCGCTCTTGGCGATGGCCACCGAGCGAGGGCGTTGGAGGGGGTCGGCGGATAAGCCGGCATGCCTGTAGCGTGACATCATAGTTCCTTTCCAGTGTCACCCGCACCGTTGGTTCGATTGAGATCGCCTCCGGTGCTACGCTGTTGAATCTATGGGGGAGTTGCTAGGATTTCCATTTGCCTCAAATGGCAAAAATATAAAAATCTCATAGGGATGAGTGACTTCACAACCCGAGGCGGAAGGTTTGGCGGGATGCAAATCGGCCGCTGCCGTCGAACTGGAAGGGCAGGACGGCAGCCTGAAGCGCCTCGGCGGTTTCGTTGGTGACATCCACCAACGGCAGACGGACGTCGGCTCCTATATGTCGCACGAGCGACAGGGCGTGCTTGACCGTTGCCGGTTCGCTCTCGCGCGACAAAGCGTCGAACAACGGCTGCAGACGGTCGTCAATGGATCGCGATGCGTTGAGATTACCGCCGGCGGCCGAGTGCTGCATGGACTGGAACAGGCGCGGGACGATATTGGCTGCATTGGAGAAACAACCATCGCCGCCCGCAACCGTGAACGAGAGCGCACGGGAATCGTTCGACGTGTAGAGGTTGAAGCGCTCCGGCAGCAGCGATCGCCAGAGATCGAGACGCGAGACGTCTCCGGTGCCATCGGCAATCCCCACGATACCTGGAATCTCGGCCAATTGCGCGACTGTGGACGGCATTAGGTCGATGGCGGTATGCGATGGCTGATTGTGGATGATGATGGGCAGCTCGGTCAGTTCCGCAAGCTGCTCGAAATGATGAAGCACGCCCTTCTGGGTCGGTTTCGAATAATAGGGAAGCGTCACGAAAGCGGCATCCGCGCCGAGGCGTTGCGCCTGTATCGTTTCTTCGATGGTTGTTGCCGTGTCGTTGGTGCCTGTCGCGACGATGACGGGCACCCTGTCTTCGGAGAGTTCGACGCAGATTTCGATGGCGCGGATTCGTTCCGCCTCGGTCAGTGTCGGCCCTTCGCCGGTCACGGAGCAGACGAGAAGCCCGTCGATACCGCTCAGCAATTGCCATTCGATATGGGCCATCATATCGACACCATCGAAAACGCCATCGCGAAATGGTGTGACAAGAGCGGTGATCGCACCGCCTATGCGTCTTGAAAAAATCGGTCTGTTCATCTCAGCGGCATCTCAAAGATAGTGCAGCACGATGAACAGCTCCAAGCCGCCGAGCAGCAGGCCGAAGGCGAACATGGCTTGAAAGGTGCGCTTCTCGCGAACCTGGTGATTTTGAAACTGACGCTTCTGCGCATTCTTTGCGCCGGGAGCGGATGCCGCGATGCGGTGATGCCTCTCATCGCTGTTATGAACGAGGACGCGGATGGCGTCCGTCAGATTGGGTGCGTGTGTATCGAGCATGGCGTGTATCTCCATATTCCGACACAAGCGTAACGCCGGAGGTCATAGGAAATCCATTCGCGGCCAAAGGCGAAGAAGTAAGTGAGATATAAAGAGTTGGCGTCCTCGGCTTCGACCCGGCAACCGGTCTGATTGCCTGCTGCTCGAAGTTCGAGGGCTGCTTTGCCTAACCCGCGCCTTGCTGGTTCTTCCGGTCGAGCTGGGTGACAAGCGTGAGGATGGTCGCCGAGACCGGCGTCGGCACATTCGCGAGCCTGCCGAGAGAGACCACGACGCCGACGAGCGGCGTGATCTCCAGCGCCTTGCCGGCAAGCAGATCCTGCAGCATCGAGGTGCGCACCGGCCCGATCTGTCGCGAGCGTTCGAGGCGTTCTTCAACGGACATGGCGACCTGAGATCCCAGGGCTTCGGCGACGGCCTTCACCTCGCTCATCACCTGGCCGACCATCGCGGAGAGGGCCGGATCATCCATGATGTCGGACATCAACCCGCGTGTGAGCGCGCTGATGGGATTAAAGGCGGCGTTGCCCATCAGTTTGCTCCAGATATCGTCGCGAATTCGCGCGGAGATGGAGACCTTCACGCCGGCCTGCTGCAGCAGCGCCGCGACTGCTTCGATATCGGCCGTCGTTTCGCCGGAAGGTTCGCCAAGGATGAAGTGGCCGCTATTGCTGAGCCTGATCTCGCCGGGCGCGGCAACCTCCGCTCCCTGATAGGCGACACAGCCGATGATGCGCTCCGGCCCGATCAGGCGCCAGAGATCGCCATTCGGGTCCAGCTCTTCCATCTGATGCTCGGCATGGCCGCTTTGTCGGTCCCGGTGAAAATACCACCAAGGCACGCCGTTGAGGATCATGACGACGCGGGTGCCGGAATGCAGCAGCTTTGCAATGCCGGGTACGGCTGCGGCAAGCTGATGCCCCTTGAGCCCGGTGATGACGAGATCCTGTGGCGGTAGCTCGCCCGCATCGGCCGTTGCCGTCATCTGCGCAATGAGAGGGCTCTCCACACCCGCTTCCCAGAGGCTTATGCCGTCGGCTCGAATGGCCTCAAGATGGGCTCCGCGCGCAACGACCGAAACTCGTGTCTGCGCGCTCGTGGAGGACGCGAGTTTTGCCGCGATCGCGCCGCCCAGTGCGCCGGCGCCATAGACACAGATGTTCTTGAAGGGGGAGGGCGTCATGATTTGATGCTCCGAATGATGTCGCGTGCTCGGGAAAGATATGTCGAGCCCATGATTTAGCGAGTGGTTTATCAGATTGCCGGCAATTGGAATTGAAAATCGCCAAACCTTCCGACACACTACAGTCTTATGGAAATTTCACCATACTCGTCAGAGCGCGAATGGGGTTAACGGGAAACGGAAATACCTTCTCAGCCACCACTGCTTCGCACGGATCTTGTGAGCGGAGCTATGTTTTCACTACAGGCATTTGGCGGCTTGAAACTTCTGGACGGCGACGGCTGCGAGGTTTCCTTCCCTGAAAAAGGTCTGCTGATCCTGGTCTGTCTGATGCTGGAGCCGACGGCGGGCGCATCACGCGGCACGATCGCCCGGCTTTTGTGGGGAGACGACAATGGCAGCGCGCAGGTCAATCTTCGCAAGCTGGTTTCGCGGATCAGAAGCCGCCAGAATAAGCTCGGTTGGTCGTTCCTTCGTTTCAGCGAAACAGCCGTCGAGCTCGAAGCGCCTCCAGCGAGCTCCGATCTCTGGTTTGCGCACTCGCAAGACGGCGGCCCGGTCTTCGCAAGATTGAAACTGCTGGCGAAAACGCTTGAGGCCGAATTCCTTCGCGGTGTCGATTGCCAGAGCGCGATTTTCTTTCATTGGCGTGCCGCTCAAGGTGGCAGGCATCTTTCGGCGCTGAAGCAGGCGCTGGGTGTCGCTGCCGCCGAGGCGGATGCCAAGGACGATGTTGCCCTGGTGAAGGAGGCGGCACTCCTGGCCCTGGGCCTGGACCCGGAGGATCGGGATATTCTTCGGATCCTGCTGCGGATATTCGATGCGGAAGGTGAGGTCGAGCATTTCAGGCGGATTTTCGAGCAGCGTGCCGCACTGCTGGATTCATGGTCCGCACAATACGAGCATGCTTCGCAAATTCGAGCCGGGGATGCCATTCGCCATCGTGAAGGGCGTCAGGTCGCCCGCCCAAGAGCAAGGATACCTCTCCTGTTGCTGCCTTCCGCGGAGAGGCAAGGCATGGATTACGATGCCGCGTCTCTGGTAAACGATATCACCGTTGGCTTCTGCGCGCTGGACAGTCTCGAAATCGCCGGTCGCTGCACGGCGATCCGGGTCGGTAGGGTTGGAGAGCGTGCCGTCGCGACCTTCGATCAATGGGACCGCTCCTACATTCTCGAAATGCGGCTTAGTGCTCGTGATGACGGGCCGCTGCTGTTCTCGCAGCTGGTCGACGCCGCGACCGATGAAATCATCTGGGCCGAGCGCACCAGCCTCGGACGGTCCTCGCCGGAAGAGCAGAGACGGACCGTCGGGCGTCATATCGTTCTGTCTCTTGCCGGGCAGATAGAGCGCCGCGAGATGATGAGAGCCCATCTGGAAGAGAATCCTGCGGCCTATCAACGCTACCTCGCCGGCAAGCGCTACCTCGAACACCTCTCGATGCCGAATCTGCACAGGGCGCGCGGGGAGCTTGAAGCAGCGTTGCGCACCAGCAGCCATTTTGCCCCTGCCTTGAGTTCAATCGCCCGCACCTATTCCAAGGAATGGGTGCTGACATCGGGAAGCGATGCAGCCTTGCTGGGCGAGGCGGAACATTATGCGATGCAGGCCATCGCGGCGCGGCGTGATATTGCCGATGGCTATCGCGAATTCGGCATGGCGAAGCTTTTCCAAAGAAAAAGTGATGAGAGCATCGATGCGCTCAAACTGGCCGAAGCCCTCAATCCGGGCCATGCCGGCATCATGGCCGATCATGCCGAAGCGCTGCTTCACTCCTCACGACCGGATCTGGCGCTGACGAAGATCGAAACCGCCATTGCGCTCAACCCCGTGAGCCCCGACACCTATCTTTGGACCGCTTCCGTGGCGAGCTACACGCTTGGCCGGTTCGAAACCGCTCTCGATTATATCGGTCGGATGGCGGACACACGCCTGGCAGACAGAATCTCGGCGGCGAGCTGGGCGATGCTCGGAGACGAAGAGAAGGCGGGCTTCTTCGTGAGGCGGGTTCGCAAGACCAACCCGGATTTCGATGTCGATCGCTGGGTCTCGGTCGTCCCGTTCAAGGAGGAATGGCAGCGTGACATCTATCGGGAGGGGCTGCGTCGCGCCGGCTTCTGGCGCGCCATCCCGAGTTCGCATAGGGCGTAGCAGCGATCCGTGGCGATGAGCGAGCGCTGGTCCTTGCCGTCGGATGTTTTCCAATCGCTGCGGGCTTGGGCTAGCCTTTACCACAATCGCATCCTAACCTCCTCACATCGCGCTGGACCGTGGACAACCAGTGCGGTATCGATCTCTCAATTGTCCTTTCTAAGTTGATGAATTCGCCGGGGAAGATCGTTGCGTTTCGAAGCCCTCAACCGTCTCTGGGATAGCGTTCGGGAGACCAGCCATGATTTCCGCGCCTCGACGGACGTGTTTCCCGTCGTCGATATCGAAAAGCTTGGTGCGACCCTCGACCTGAAGGAAAAAGGAGCCGCTGCCGGCCGGCAGAACCGGCCGCCGCCCGATGCGCAATCGCATGACGAGACGGAGCAGCGTATCGTCGCCTGGGTGGAGGCGGAGAAGAAAAGCTCCTACCAGATCCTCGAAGATCAGTTCCAGACCTTCGACAGCCGCCTGCGCAATCTCGATTTCGAAGGGCAGTTCGGGCTGATCCGTCAGGCGAACGCGTCCAGCGTCTCGGATTTCAAGGCGGAGGTGGCAAGCGGCGTCGATGAACTGCATGGTCTGCGCCGCAACCTGAAGACCGCCGAGGACGAAATGGTCGGCTTCAAGGCGAAGCACAAGCTGCAGCGGGCAGCAAAGGTTTCCAGCCGGGCGGCATGGGGCTTCAAGGTTTCGCTCATCGTTTTCCTCGTGCTCATCGAAATGGTGATGAACGGCAGTTTTCTCGCCAAGGGAAGCGAACAGGGTCTCGTCGGCGGTGTGACGGAAGCGGCAGCCTTCGCCTTCCTGAACATCGGCACGGCACTGATGTTCTCCTTCTTCTGCGTGCGCTTTCTGGTGCATCGCTCCTTTGCACTGAAGCTGCTTGGCCTCCTCGGGCTTGTCGCCTATGTCGCCGTCGCGCTGGGCATCAACATTGCATTGGCGCATTACCGCGAAGTCTCGGCGACGATTTTGAGCGGGGCTGGCGCCGAGGTGATCCAACGCCTTAAGGCGGCACCCCTCGGGCTGCAGGAGCTGAACTCCTGGATGCTCTTTGCCATCGGCCTGATGTTCTCGCTCGTCGCCTTCATCGATGGCTGCTATCTGACCGATCCCTATCCGGGTTTTGCCGGCGTGCAGAAGCGTCTCGATGCGGCGCGGGACAATTATATCGACCGCAAGCTGGATCTGATCGAGGATCTCCGCGAAATCCGCGATGAGCACAACAGCAAGATCGAGGAGATCATCCGTGATCTTTCCCTTCGCCGGCAGGAAACGGCCGCCATCATCGCCCATCGCGCGAGGACGGCGGGGCTCTTTGCCGAACACCAGAACCACCTCGAGCGTTCCGCCAATGTGCTGCTCACCTCCTATCGCGACGCCAACCGGGCTGCGCGAAGCGAGCCTGAGCCCTCCTATTTCAAGGCTGCGTACAGGATGGAGCGTCTGACGCCTGTCATCCGCACCGAGGAGGAGTGGGACGATAAGGTGCTGGGATCGCGCATCCAGAGTGCGCAGGCGGAGCTTTCGGAGCAGATCAAGCGGATCGGCGACGAATTCGAGCGCGCCATCGAGAAATATCACCAGCTCGATAATCTTTTCCCGGAGAGCATCCTTGGCGCGACGCAAGCGGCGTAGCCGGCGCGGCGGGTCCGCCGGTCTCATCATCGCAACGGTTTGCCTTGCGGTCCTGTCGCTCGGGATCGTCGGTGCCTATGGTTGGCTGCGTTACAAGGCGGCCAGCAATGTCGCCGTCGATCAGGCGTCGCTTTGCCCGGTGGACGGCCCGAAGGCGGAAACGGCCATATTGCTCGACGTCACCGATCCCATCGCCGACTCGACGGCGCTCGATCTCCGCAACCAGTTCCAGAAGATCGTGGCGGATGTGCCGGTCGGCGGGGCCATCGATATCTATGCGCTCACCGAAAAGGAAGGCGAGCTGATCCAGACCTTCCACGGCTGCAATCCGGGAAGTGGTGCGAATGTCGACGAATGGACCAGCAATCCGCGGCTCGCGCAGGCACGATGGGAGAAGGGCTTCCAGAAGCCGCTCACCGAGATCGCGGGCAAGCTGACAGCAGGCGAGTCCGGCAGGCTGTCGCCGATCATGGCGGCCATTCAAAAGATCAATCTGGAGGTTTTTGCCAACGCGCCGGCCGGTATCCCGAAGCGCCTTTATATTGCCTCCGACATGCTCGAACACACGCCCGCCTTCTCGAATTACCGCGACGGCGCCTCCTATCAGAAATACCAGCACAGCCCGGCAAACGACCGTTTTCGCACGTCGCTGGATGGCGTCACGGTCAAGATCCTCGCCTTTCAACGGCCGAACATCAAGTTCACCATGGAAGACCTCGCAAACTTCTGGGCGCAATGGATCAAGGGCAATAACGGTTATTTCGACGGCTTCGTGCGATTGGAGGGGATACGCTGATGGCCAATACCGACGCCAGATATCTCATCCGGGATTACGGGCCGATGGTGCTTTTCGCCTCCATCACCATTGCCGGCATGATCTTCATCTGGTCGTCGAAGCTCATGGGTTGGTCGCTGCCGATCGTGACAGGCGTGCCGCTGGTGCTGATGGCGATTTACTTCATTGTGTCGCTGGCCGTTGCCGGATTTCGGCTGCACAACGAGCAGGCGGGCGACAATCTCTATTATATGGGTTTCCTGTTCACCCTCTCGAGCCTCGGCGTATCGCTCTATCTCTTCGCCGGCGAAACATCGATCGAAACCATCGTTCGCAATTTCGGCATCGCCGTTACCTCGACCATCGCCGGCGTGACGCTGCGCATTCTCTTCAACCAGATGCGGCGCGATCCGATCGACATCGAGCGCAGCGTGCGCCACGAGCTTGCCGAGATGACGCGGCGGGTTCGAACCGAACTCGATTCCTCGTCGCGCGAATTCTCGCATTACCGGCGCGTCAGCAACCAGATGCTGTCGGAAGGGTTCGAGGAGATTGCGCGGCAGGCCGAGCGCAACGGCCAGGAGATCAACAAGATCCTGGAAATGCTGGCGAAGCAGGCGGTAACCCCCATCAATGACGCCGCCGCGCAGCTGACGGCGACGACATCGCAGCTTTCGGAGATCATCGGCACCTTCGGCGCCGCCGTCGAGAATGTCGGCAGGAAGCTGGAGGAGATCCGCTCGCCGGAGGATGTCGTGCGCGCCGAACTGGCGCCGGCGATTACCGCGATCAAGGAGATGTCGGAGGCGCAATTGCAGCCGCTGCGCAACATCGAACTGGCGCTCGGACGCATGGCGGAAGCGATGGGGCAGGCGCCGCTGCCGAAGCCGGAAGCCGATGATCGCGTCGCGTCCGAAATAGAAGCCGAACCGCGAAAACGCTGGTGGCATCTATGGTAACAGAAGGCTCGGACACGCAGCCGAAACTGGAGCATAGGGGCTACAATCGTGGTCTCATCCTTGGCCTGACGATGGCCGAATCCATGTTGCTCCTGGTGTTTTGTCTTCTGCTCGTGGCGGCCGCCTTGATTTCGGCAGAGAGAAACAAGCGCTACGAAGTCGAGCGCAAGCTTGAGAAAGCTGAGCAGCAGGTCGCCGTGCTGGAGAAGAAGCGGGCGGAGCAGGCGGCCGAGATCGTCCTGCTGCAGTCCAAGGTCGTCTCCAGCGATCTGTCAGCCGCCGACAAAGCCGTGGTGGACAAGCAATGGCGGGAACTGGTGCTGGCGAAAGAGACGCTCGACAGCATGGCGGATCAGGGCGCGACATCGGCCGATCTGCAGTCGCTGTCCAAGGTCGCGGCCGTTCTGAAGCAACACGGCGTCTCGCTGGCGTCAGCGCCCGACGAGGTCAACAAGCTTCTGGCCGACAGTGGCGGTGGAAAGGGCATGCACGACTGGCCGCCCATCATCAATCTCGACGATGCCAAGAAGAACTATTTCCAATCAGGAAGCGCAGAGCTCACGGGCACCTTCTCCCAGCTTCTCAGCACGACGATCACGGACGAAATCGCCAGCAATCTGAGCCTCTATGGCGCCAATATCGTCGAAGTGATCGGCCACACCGACGAACAGCCGGTGGCGCGGGAAAAATCCAATCTGGACGATACGATCATCAGCGCGATGGACGGCAGGCTGCCGGTCTCGGCACTGCTGCCAGCTGACAATGCCGGCCTTGGTCTTGCCCGCGCCATTGCCGTTGCCAATGTGCTACGGGCCAATCCGAAGCTGAAGGATGCCACCATCCTGCCGATGTCCGCCGCGCAACTGATCCTGCCCGGCGATACCGTCACCTCCGGCCAGCGCGGCGCCGTCGAGTCACGCCGCCGCATCGAAATCCGTGTGCGTGGCAGGACAGCGCCCGTGGCGGTGATCAACGCCGGCGCTGTGCCCTCGGCCAACACGCAATAGCGTCGGTTCTGCTGATATCAGCTCCTGAGACCGGGCGCCTCGTAGCCGGTGCGCTCCACATATTCCGTGTAGCCGCCGGTATATTGGTGGACGCCTTCGGGCGTCAGCTCCAGCACGCGGTTGGAGAGCGCCGCCAGGAAATGTCGGTCGTGCGAGACGAACAGCATCGTCCCTTCATATTGCGACAACGCATGGATGAGCATTTCCTTGGTGTCGAGATCGAGATGGTTCGTCGGCTCGTCCAGGATCAGCAGGTTCGGCGGGTCGAAGAGCATGATGGCCATGACGAGCCGCGCCTTCTCGCCGCCCGACAGCACCCGGCACTTCTTTTCCACATCGTCGCCGGAGAAGCCGAAGCAACCGGCCAGCGCCCGCAGTGCGCCTTGGCCTGCCTGCGGAAAATCGTGTTCGAGTTGCTGAAACACGGTGCGCTCGCCGTCGAGCAGATCCATGGCGTGCTGGGCGAAATATCCCATCTTGACGCTCGCGCCGAGGGCGACGCTGCCCTCATCCGGTTGCGTCGAGCCAGCCACCAGTTTCAAAAGCGTGGATTTGCCGGCGCCGTTGATGCCCATGATGCACCAGCGTTCGCGGCGGCGAACCATGAAATCCAGTCCTTCATAGATGCTGCGGCTGCCGTATTTCTTGTAGACATTCTTCAGCACGGCCACGTCTTCGCCCGAGCGGGGTGCCGGCTGAAATTCGAAGGCGACCGTCTGGCGGCGCTTCGGCGGCTCGACGCGGTCGATCTTTTCCAGCTTCTTCACGCGGCTCTGCACCTGCGAGGCATGCGAAGCGCGCGCCTTGAAGCGCTCGATGAACTTGATTTCCTTGGCGAGCATGGCCTGCTGGCGCTCGAACTGCGCCTGCTGCTGCTTTTCGTTTTGCGCCCGCTGCTGCTCGTAGAACTCATAGTCGCCCGAATAGCTGGTCAGGTTGCCGGCATCGATCTCGATGATCTTGCTGACGATGCGGTTCATGAACTCACGGTCGTGCGACGTCATCAGAAGCGCGCCCTCGTAACCCTTCAGGAAGGATTCGAGCCAGATCAGGCTTTCGAGGTCGAGATGGTTGCTCGGTTCGTCGAGCAGCATGACGTCGGGGCGCATCAGCAGGATGCGGGCGAGCGCCACGCGCATCTTCCAGCCGCCCGAAAGTCCGCCGACATCGCCGTCCATCATCTCCTGGGTGAAGCTCAGGCCGGCCAGCACTTCGCGGGCGCGGCCCTCCAGCGCATAGCCGTCCAGTTCCTCATAGCGGGCCTGAACCTCGCCATAGCGCTCGATGATCTCGTCCATCCTGTCGGCCTGGTCCGGATCGCTCATCGCGGCTTCCAGCTCGCGCAGCTCGGCGGCAACGGCGCTGACAGGGCCGGCGCCCTCCATGACTTCGGCAACGGCGCTGCGGCCTTCCATTTCACCGACGTCCTGATTGAAGTAGCCGATCGTGACGCCCTTATCGACGGAAACCTGCCCTTCGTCGGGTAGTTCCTGGCCGGTGATCATGCGGAAAAGCGTCGTCTTGCCGGCGCCGTTCGGCCCTACGAGCCCGACGCTCTCACCCCTGTTGAGTGCCGCGGATGCCTCGATGAAGAGGATGCGGTGGCTGTTCTGCTTGCTGATATTCTCGATACGAATCATGGTTACGCGTGGCCCGAAGAAACTCTTTTCGGGGGCCTTATGCCACGGGTTGCGCGCTCTGTCGCAGCTTTTCGGAAGGGCGAGGTGAGATCGCTGGCGGACTGATGTTCATAGGCGACGCTTTCTAGGCAACCTGCTTGCCGCGCGGAAGAGAAACTTTCGGTCGGGCGACGGATTCCGGTTCGCTCTCTCGTTCAATCGGCGCGACTTCCAACCAAGCTGGTACATGATTGGGTCGCCCGCCGTCTTCCGCTTGGCTGGAAGTCGCTATATTCATGGTCATCCGCCTCAGCCGAGTTTTTACAGATGAAGATTCTGAGAAGCATTCAGGGTAGGGTTTGCGCCCGACTGTCGATCGCAGCAGCAGTCGCCATCGGCATGTCGAGCGAAGCGTGGTCAGCCGATGCCGATTCCCAGCATGCGCGGCTCGAGCAACCCGTCAAGGAGGTCGCGGACCAACGCCTGCTCCTCGACACGCCGGAGGGGAAGGGCGAGCTGCCCGTCTATGCGGATCACGCGATCGAAGCGGCATCGCCCGACGTGACGAAGGTGCTGATCATCATCCATGGCACGCTCCGAAACGCCGATGCCTATTATGCAACCGGACAGGAAGTGCTGGCAAAGGCAGACGATCTCGCCGACGGTGCGATGGTGGTTGCGCCGCAATTCCTGATAAAACCGGATGTGAACGCCTTCTCGCTCTCGGCGCAAACGCTGGCCTGGACGCAAAATGGCTGGAAGGGCGGAGAGCCGGCGCGCCAGCCGGCGCCGATCAGCTCTTTCGCCGCGCTCGATGCCCTATTGCAGCATTTTGCCGATCGCCGTCTTTATCCCTCCCTGAAGACCATCGTCGTGATGGGGCACTCGGCAGGAGCCCAGCTAGTCCAGCGCTATGCCGTGGTCGGAAAGGAAGCGGAGGATTTGACGAGCGCCGGCATCTCCGTTCGCTACGTCGTCGCCAATCCCTCGAGCTATCTCTATTTCGACGATGAGCGGCCGGCCTTGCCGGATCAGCAGGCGGGGCTGGCCGCATGCCCCAAGGCGACGCAGTGGCGCTACGGGCTGGCCGGCGCGCCGCCATACGTATCCTCGCAGGACCCGAAGACCCTTGAAACCAGATATGCCGCGCGCAATGTTGTCTATCTGCTGGGCCAGGCCGACACCAATCCCTACACCCATTTCATCGACCGCTCCTGCGGGGCGATGGCGCAGGGGCCATATCGGCTTGCACGCGGGCTGACCTATTTCGACTACATGAAGAAGCGGCATCCATCCGATCTCAATCAGAAGGTCGTCGAAGTGCCTGGCGTGGGGCATGACGACGAGGCGATGTTCACCTCGGATTGCGGCATTGCCGTGCTATTCGATCGGCCGGTGCCGCCATCCTGCCCGGTCATTGACGGGACGGCAAAAGTGTCGGGGACGGTGCCGTAAATCTCTTTGGTTTATCTACTCCCTGACGCCGTACGCATGCAATTCCGATCTCAAGGCGTTTGGGACTGCTGTGCTCTGTTCTTGCCCGTCAGTTGCGATAAGCGGGGCGCTGGCGAGACGATTGCATTCTTCGCTGTATCGGGCGCTCGATGCACAGGTAGCAAACGATGGCGAAGGCCAGCGAGCCCAATACGATCAATACAGGCTGCAGACCGTGCGGGACCCCGATGCGCAAAAGCAGTGCCGTCACCATGATGCCGGTCAGCACATGCCATAGGTAGATAGAATAGGAGGCATCTCCCAGGAAATGCAGGAATGCCACCTTAGGGACGCCGCGCTCCCGCTCCGCGAAAACAGCGCCCGACAGCAGCAACACCGCCGGTATGCCCCACCGGACGGCCCGTTCCAAATGGATTAGCGGGCCGCTCGCGATCAGCAGTGAGAACCCGATGATCATCAAGCCGATGGAGACGGGAAAGGGCAGCCGAAAGCTCTGTTTCCACAGGCGTCCGATGGCGATGCCGGCCGCAAATTCCAGAATGACCGGTTGGCTGAAAACACTGAGATAGCCGAGGGGCAGCAGGTAATGTGCAATCACGACGGCCACCAGAGCCGCCATCAGGAACCATAGTCGCCTGAACGCCGGCACGAGCAGCGAAATCGAAAAGATGAGATAGAAGAACATCTCGTAGGAGAGCGTCCACCCCTGTTCGACGACCGGATGCAGCGCTTCGTCCTTCATGAAGGGCACGAAGAAAAGAGAGCCGATCAAGTTCTCGACGCTCGAATTCGTGTCGAAGAAGAATTGCGGTTTCAGCACGGCGACGACGAAGGTTGCTGCCGTCGCAATCCAGTAGAGCGGCACTATTCTGATAAGCCGCCGCCACATGAATTCCTGCGGACCGAGCGATCTTCCCTCGGTCGTGACCCACATGATGAAGCCGCTGATGACGAAGAATATATCGACACCCGCAGCCCCGATTTTGAAGTTCAGGCCATATGTCTCGCTGACATGGAAACAAAGAACGGAAATTGCTGCGATGGCGCGCAGATATTGAATGCTCGTGATATCGCTGCCGGTTTTCAAAACGGTGCCTCACACGATTGGACTGCTTTTTCCGACGCACTAAGGGCGGGATTCAGCGATAAATATGTCGAAGAGCCGGGTACCGTGGATCACGGCTTTGAGGCTCGGCAGACCGAATATTGCTGCAGCAACAATTTCAATGAAAATGGATGATTTCCCGCCGGTTTCGTGGCCGAAATCGGGCATTTGGGGTGAGGGGTATTGGCACTGATAAGGCCAAACCTTTAGCTATCTAGGCATTTCTTCATGAACGGGTGCGTTGACGGATATTTTTAGTCGACGGAAGAGAGTGCTGCCCCGGCACCAGCAGCCTGGGGCTGTAATAGCGCAATTTGGGAATGTGCAGCTTCAGTCCGATTACGAAACACCTTCATAAAAAAAGCGGGGCGATTGCTCGCCCCGTTGATGGATTAGCTAAGAGCACGATAAATTATCAAGAGCAGCCGCTGGTCGCACCGCAAGTGTCGCACTTCTCGCAGGTGCCGTTGCGGACCATCGTGAAGTTCTGGCACTCGGTGCACATGTTGCCGGTGTAGCCCTGCATGATGGAGCGGGCGCGGCGTTCGGATTCCAGTTTCTTGGCGTCCGTCTTGGCCGTTGCCGCGTCGCTTGCAGCCTTGTCGGTGAAGAGGCCGGTTTCTTCCGCCACTTCCTCTGCGATCTCTTCCGCCAACTCCTTCGCACGCTCTTCGTAATCGCGCTTGAAGGCGACGACTTCGGAGGTGGAAACCGCGCTTGTCGGCTCCAGCTTGCGGACGGTGTTGCCGGCGAAGGCTGTGACCGTGGAAACCGAGGCGGCGCGGGCCGGGGCAGCGGTAGCCGAACCCTTGACCTCGGCTGCCGGACGTTCGCCCGATGTCGGAACGAGCGTCGGCTTGTAGCCGCGGGTCAGGCCCTTGGAGACGACATCGGCCTTGCCTTCGGAAACGCCGCGGCCGAGCGCCGTGTTGCTGAAGTCCGAGGTGTCGACATGAGCGAGATCGTGACGGCCGAGATAGGAGATCGCCAGTTCGCGGAACACGTAGTCGAGGATCGACGTGGCGTTCTTGATGGCGTCATTGCCCGTTACGATGCCGGCCGGCTCGAACTTGGTGAAAGTGAAGGCGTCGACATATTCTTCGAGCGGCACGCCGTACTGGAGGCCAAGCGAGACGGAAATCGCGAAGTTGTTGATGAAGGCGCGCAGTGCAGAGCCTTCCTTGTTCATATCAAGGAAGATTTCGCCGAGACGGCCGTCGTCATATTCGCCGGTGCGCAGGAAGATCGTGTGTCCGCCGATCTTGGCCTTCTGGGTATAGCCCTTGCGGCGGCCCGGCAGCTTCTCCTGTGTGCGCACGACCTTCTCGATCACGCGTTCGACGATCTTTTCGGTGATGGTCACGGCCTGCGCGGCAGCAGGGGCCTGCAGGAATTCTTCCAGCGCATCCTCGTCACTGTCGTCTTCGATCAGCGAAGCATTCAGCGGCTGGCTGAGCTTGGAGCCGTCACGATAAAGGGCATTGGCCTTCAGACCGAGCTTCCAGGAGAGCATGTAGGCGTTCTTGCAATCCTCGACGGTCGCCTCATTCGGCATGTTGATCGTCTTGGAGATGGCGCCCGAGATGAAGGGCTGGGCTGCCGCCATCATACGGATGTGGCTTTCGACCGAGAGGTAACGCTTGCCGATCTTGCCGCAAGGGTTGGCGCAATCGAAGACGGCGAGGTGCTCGTTCTTCAGGAAGGGCGCGCCTTCCAGCGTCATCGCACCGCAAACATGGATGTTCGCAGCCTCGATGTCCTTCTTGGAGAAGCCGAGATGGTCGAGCAGGTTGAAGCTCATGTCGGCCATCTGCTCGTCGGACACCTTCAGCGTGCCCTTCAGGAAGTCGGCGCCGAGGGTCCACTGGTTGAAGACGAACTTGATGTCGAAGGCGCTCTTGAGCGCGGCGTTGACGGCATCGACCTTCTCGGCGGTGAAGCCCTTGGCCTTCAGCGTCGACGGGTTGATGGCCGGAGCCTGGTTAAGGTTGCCGTGGCCGACTGCGTAAGCCTCGATCTCGGCGATCTGGCTTTCGGAATAGCCGAGCGTGCGCAGCGCTTCCGGAACGGCGCGGTTGATGATCTTGAAGTAGCCGCCGCCGGCAAGCTTCTTGAACTTCACCAGGGCGAAATCCGGCTCGATGCCGGTCGTGTCGCAATCCATGACGAGGCCGATCGTGCCGGTCGGCGCGATGACGGTTGCCTGGGCGTTGCGGTAGCCATGTCTTTCGCCGAGTTGCAGCGCCTTGTCCCAGGCGGCCTTGGCATGGGCAACGAGATCCTTGTCCGGATTGTCGGAATGGATCAGCGCGACCGGGTTGACCGAAAGACCTTCATAGCCCGAGGCCTCGCCGTAAGCGGCGCGGCGATGGTTGCGGATGACGCGCAGCATGTTCTCGCGGTTCGGCTCGAACATCGGGAAGGTCCCGAGTTCGGAGGCCATTTCGGCCGAGGTCGCATAGGCGATACCGGTCATGATCGCGGTCAGCGAGCCGGCGATGGCGCGGGCTTCGTCGCTGTCATAGGGAATGCCCGACGACATCAGCAGGCCACCGATATTGGCGTAGCCGAGGCCGAGCGTGCGGTATTCATAGGAAAGCTCGGCGATGCGGCGCGAGGGGAACTGCGCCATCATCACGGAGACTTCGAGAACGACGGTCCAGAGACGGACGGCGTGCTCGTAGTCAGCAATGTTGATACGCTTCGTCGCTGCGTCCTTGAAGGTCATCAGGTTCAGCGAGGCAAGGTTGCAGGCCGTGTCGTCGAGGAACATATATTCCGAGCACGGATTGGAGGCGCGGATCGGGCCCGCGGCCGGGCTGGTGTGCCAGTCGTTCATCGTCGTGTTGAAGTGCAGGCCCGGGTCGGCCGATGCCCAGGCGGCGTAGGAGATGGATTCCCAGAGGTCGCGGGCCTTTAGCGTCTTGATGACCTTGCCGTCCTTGCGGGCGGTCAGGTTCCAGTCGCCATCATTCTCGACGGCACGCAGGAAGTCGTCCTTGATCGAAACCGAGTTGTTGGAGTTCTGGCCGGATACGGTGAGGTAGGCTTCCGAATCCCAGTCCGTGTCGTAGGTCTTGAATTCAAGATCCTTGTAGCCCTGACGGGCGAACTGGATGACGCGCTGGACGTAGTTTTCCGGAACCTGGTCCTTCTTGGCAGCACGGATTTCGCGCTTCAGGGCAGGGTTCTTGGCCGGGTCGAAGCAATCGTCATTGTCGCCTTCGCAATTGAGCGTGGCCTTCATGATCGCCTTCAGGTGCCTGGCGACGATCTTTGAGCCGGTGACGAGGGCGGCAACCTTCTGCTCCTCTTTGACCTTCCAGTTGATGTAGTCCTCGATGTCAGGATGGTCGATGTCGACGACGACCATCTTGGCGGCGCGACGGGTCGTACCGCCCGACTTGATGGCGCCGGCAGCGCGGTCGCCGATCTTGAGGAAGCTCATCAGGCCGGAGGAGCGACCGCCGCCGGAAAGCTTTTCGCCTTCGGCGCGCAGCATCGAGAAGTTCGAGCCGGTGCCGGAACCGTACTTGAAGAGGCGGGCTTCGCGAACCCACAGGTCCATGATGCCGCCCTCGTTGACGAGGTCGTCCTCGACGGACTGGATGAAGCAGGCATGCGGCTGTGGATGCTCATAAGCCGACTTGGACTTTGTGAGCTTGCCGGTGAACGGGTCGACATAATAGTGACCCTGGCCGGGGCCGTCGATGCCATAGGCCCAGTGCATGCCGGTGTTGAACCACTGCGGCGAATTCGGAGCAACGCGCTGGGTGGCGAGCATGTAGGCAAGCTCGTCGCAGAAGGCGGAAGCGTCTTCCTCGGACGAGAAGTAGCCGCCCTTCCAGCCCCAGTAGGTCCAGGTGCCGGCGAGGCGGTCGAAGACCTGTCGCGCATCGGTTTCCGAGCCGCTCTGCCGATCCTTGGGCAGATCCTTCATGGCGGCATCGTCGGGAATGGAGCGCCACAAGAAGGAGGGGACGTCGTTTTCCTCGACCTTCTTCAGCTTGGCAGGCACGCCGGCCTTGCGGAAATACTTCTGCGCGAGAATGTCGGCGGCCACCTGCGAGAACTGCGCGGGTACATCGATGTTTTCGAGGCGGAACACGATCGAACCGTCGGGGTTCTTGATCTCGCTCGTCGCCTTGCGGAATTCGATCTCCGCATAGGGTGACTGGCCGGCCTTCGTAAAACGACGTTCGATGCGCATGGTCCCAATCCTCATTCGTTGGTGCGCTCCCGCATGAAAGCAGGACGCAAAAATTCTCATTCCGGCGTCGCGATGTCAACGCGCAGCCAGCTTCGATCCGCTCTCTGACAGGAGGTGTCATCCGGAGATGGCGTTCCTGTATCTTGTGGTGATGGTGGCTGCAAACACTAAATATAGTATTAACAGCTTATTGCCGCCAGTCCCCGCATGTCTTTTTTGGCAGCCTCGATATCGGCACAAAAACGCTCACGGCGGCCACTGATCAAAGTGTATCGCCCTGAATCCAAATCCGATTTCGAATTGAGAACCAGCCCTCGTAAATACGCCTGGTCCAGTCGCCGCCGCAACGTCGTCCATTAACTTTGAAAGACCCGATTCCGTCAAGGGGTGGTTTGCTAGGGATTGTTAACCACAATATCTTGTGGGCTTAGCTGTGGAAACTGGGGAAACGTCAGGAGGGTAGAAGAATCAAGAGCTTGGGCGTCGTCGTTCGCCCTTCGCGCGACCGCTGTCGAGGTTTGTTTCATCAAGGCCGGAGTCAAAAGCGACAAAATTGTGACCGTGACCTTGATGCCATTGGCAGCGCGGCAAAATCATGCCGTGGCACATCATGATTCGCGCGGAAACCCTTGAATCCCGCGCGTTCCCGCCAATATGCGTCCACTAAATCTAGTGGGCGCCGCAGCGCCCACCTCTATTACCGTCATTCGAATCATGTTGCCGCACGGCTGGCGATCGCGACTGATTCGCATCGCCTCTAATGGCAGTGTCAGCCGCGATGGCCCTTAGCGATCGGCTCCTGGTAGGTGAAGCCCATATCCCAGGGGAAGTAGATCCAGGTGTCCTGGCTGACTTCGGTGATGAAGGTGTCGATTGTGGGAACACCGGTCGGCTTGGCATAAACGCAGGCGAAATGCGCCTTCGGCAGCAAGCTGCGAACCTCGAGGGCCGTCTTGCCGGTATCGGTGAGGTCGTCGATGACGAGCACCCCTTCGCCGCCGTTGGCTGACAGTTCTGGCGCAATGCCCTTGAGCAAGTTCATTTCGCCCTGGCTGGAATAGTCATGATAGGAGGCGACACAGACGGTCTCGATCAGGCGGATGTTGAGCTCACGCGAGATGATGGCCGCCGGCACGAGGCCGCCGCGGGTGATACAGACGATCGCCTTGAAATCTCGATTGAGGCCGGCAAGCCGCCAGGCAAGCGCGCGCGCATCGCGATGGAACTGATCCCAGGATACGGGAAAGGCTTTATCGGGCAGGGACATGGCAGAAGGCTCCGGGGCATGGAATAACGACGCACCGGCAGCGCCGGCGACCCTGAGCAGACCCCGCGGCGGGCGCGGACCATCATCCAGATCCGGAACGCGATTCGCTTGCCATCTGCGTGAACAGGATCTCATCCGGGAAAAGCGACAGGCTTTTCGGGACCATGCTCCTTCGACCGCGCGAACGGTTCCCTGGCGGGAATTCTGTCATCGGTCGCTGCTTTCTGCTGGATTTGCCGACAAAAGGCAATAGCTGCAACGCGCGCAACCGATGCAGTTCTGCACCGGTTGCCGCAGGATTTAAGCTCTTGGCCGTCTAGCGGGCCAGCAACGTCATCGCGGTCATCGATTGCAGCAGGGTGCGCGTCGTGCCGCCGAAGATCATCTGCCAAAGCCAGGAATGCGTGTAGGCGCCCATCACAAGCAGGTCGATGCTATTGTCCGCCAGCCGGTTTTCGATGACCTGAGATGGTGTCGATTTACCGCTGCAGGCTGTCGTCTCGAACTTGGCTCGAACGCCGTGGCGCGTCAGCGCGGCGGCGATCTGGACGCCGGTTTCCTTGGATGGATGCGGGTCCTTCTCCGATGTGCTGACCGAAAGGATCTCGACCGAATCCGCGGCTTTCAGGAAGGGCAGGGCATCGAAGGTGGCGCGTGCCGCCTCCTTGGAGCCGTTCCAGGCGATAAGCACGCGGCGGACGGGCTTCGGTTCCTTGAGGATATAGGGGATCAGCAGGACCGGCCGGCCGCTGTCGAACAGGAAAGTTTCGACATCGACCTGCGTGTCGCCGTATTTCGACGGGTCCGGCTGCACGGCAACGAGAAGATCGGCGCTGCGGGCGCTCTCGACCAGGGGCTCGGTGCCGTAGCCGATCGTGCTGGCAAAGCTGTGCCATTCGTAATCGAGGCCGGCGGCTTCCATTTTCGAGCGGAACACCCGCTCGATGTCCACCGACTGATTGTGAGCGACATCCTGAAGGGCCTGAACCGCAACGGGGTCGGGAATTTCCATCGGCGCCACCAGCGGCACGGTCGAGACAAGCTCCGCATGAAGGCCGACGACATGGGCGCCATGCTCCTTTGCGAGCGCCGCTGCAAAGTCGGCGGCGACGCGGGTATTGTCGGGATTGTCGAGAACGGTCACTATCGTTTTGTAGGACATGAAGAGATCTCCCATGCGGAAGGGTTGGATCGGATCATGATATCAGCATTCCGCCACAAGATAATGCGCAGAATGGCCCTACGGTTCCGTGGAAAGTGCACGCCCTCGTTGAATATCAGGCGTCAGCCGAGTGATTTTCGTTGCAGCGCCGCGCGTCACATGTGACGCGCAAAGGTCGCTGTAACACTCTACATTCGCTACATAATTTTATCCTTAAATCGATCCCGATTTAAGGAATTATGCAGTAGCTTTCGACTGCCGGATGGTTTCGATCATCGCGCGCACTTCCGCTGCGACATTTTCAACCAGCTCGGCGGAGCGGCCTCGGACGACGATCTCGGTCGAGAAGAATTGGCCGACATAGCGCGGGTAGGAGCCGATGCTGGTGTCGGGATGTGCCTTCTGGATGAGGCCGAGGGGCGTGCCGATCTCGCCTTCGCCGTAAGGGCAGGAAATCGCGGTCGACAAGACGTGCGCGCCGGTCCTGAGCGTCGGGATGACATTGTCGAGCATCGCCTGGAAAACCTGCGGCACGCCGGCCATGACATAGACGTTGCCGATGTTGAAGCCGGGCGCGGTCGAGACGGGATTGGCGATATGCTTCGAGCCGACTGGCATGCGCGCCATGCGCTGGCGCGCCTCGGTGAACTCCATTTCGCGCCGGGCATACATTTCGCCCATGATCCGCATGGCCTCGGCATCGTGTTCGCAGGGCACGCCAAAGGCCTTCGCAATTGCGTCGGCGGTGATGTCGTCATGGGTCGGACCGATGCCGCCGGAGGTGAAGACATAATCATATTGGCCGCGCAATGCGTTGAGCGCCGATACGATTGCATCCTCGTCGTCGGCCACGATACGCACTTCCTTCAGGTCGATGCCAGCCAGCAGCAGTACATCGGCGAGATGGCCGATATTCTTGTCCTTCGTCCGGCCGGAGAGCAATTCGTCGCCGATGGCCAGCATGGCGGCTGTGACAATGGTTTCGTTCGACATGGAGACATCCAGGAAAATGCGCAGTCGGCGCGTTCGCAAAATACCCGAAATAGGTAGCGCTGTTTGCGGCGAATGCAAACGTTCGTTTGCGCATCGTCACAGGTCCTTACAAGATATTCCAAATGAAATTCCGTCTACGCAGGATGAACAGTGCGTTCTGGGCGCGGGGGCTGTGCCCATGTCGCATCGCTGATACAACATTCCTCGACATTCAACGCGTCCAACAAACGGGAGACGTTTTCATGGCTAAGGTTCTGGTTCTCTATTACTCCGCTTACGGTCACATCGAGAAGATGGCCTATGCCGTCGCAGAAGGCGCAAAGTCCGCCGGTGCCGATGTCATCGTCAAGCGCGTGCCCGAACTCGTTCCGGAAGAAGTTGCCAAAGCCTCCTATTTCAAGCTGGATCAGGAAGCCCCGATCGCGACGCCGGACGAACTGGCGGAATATGACGCCATCATCGTCGGTGCCGGCACCCGCTTCGGCACGGTTGCCTCGCAGATGCGCAATTTCTGGGATCAGACCGGCGGCCTCTGGTTCGGCGGCAAGCTCGTCGGCAAGGTCGGTTCGGTCTTCACCTCGTCCGCGACCCAGCACGGCGGCCAGGAATCCACCATCCTCGGCTTCATCCCGACCCTGCTGCACCACGGCATGGCCGTCGTTGGCCTTCCCTACGCCTTCCAGGGCCAGATGGGCACGGAAGAAGTCAAGGGCGGCTCGCCCTACGGCGCTTCGACGATCACTAACGGCGACGGCTCGCGCCAGCCTTCGGAAATCGAACTCGAAGCCGCAAAATACCAGGGCGCCCACGTCGCCAAGATCGCTGCCAAGCTCACGGCTTAATTCGGTCGCCGACTATTGTTGGAGAGGGGCGCGGCGAAGGCTGCGCCTTTTTCGTTCTTGTCTTGATCGAGCTTGATCTTGGTGCGGACGACGGGGGTCGAACCCGTACAACCAAAGGTCGAGGGATTTTAAGTCCCTTGCGTCTACCAGTTTCGCCACGTCCGCGTGCCTTTCCCCATCAAGCACTTGAGCGATTCAGTCAAGGAAATGTTTTGCCGGAAAGGGCCGACAGGTATCCGCCCGACTGCCCGTTGCTCAGCGGCCCTTCAGAGCGCTGACAAGCGCTGGCGTCACCTTCTTCTGCTGGAACAAGGCCTTGAAATCGGCATAGCTTATCCTTCCGGATGCCAGGCCAGTCGTCATCCGCTGGCAAAAGAGCCGCTTTGCTTCGCTTCTCTGGGATCTGACGTAGAAGGCGACTTCATCCAGCATTTCCGGCGACATGTGCTGCGACATGCACTTGTCGATGACCTGCGCTCGCGCAGAGGGACTTTCCTTCAAGATGGGAATGATCTTCTCGAAACCCTCTTCCTGGGAGCTGCAGGAAGCAAGCACGGCAAGACTGAAGGCAATGATGGCTGGACGCATAAGGCGCATGATGATTTTCCCCCTCGAATAAGACGGGATAAGCATCCTTCACGCGATTCTCAATCCTGGACGCAAGTATAAGTGAGTGTCCAGCGACAGGCGAAGCCCGCCGGAGCCGACGGATCGGATTTAGGGCGGGCCTCTAACCATCGTCATGATGGCTGAGTGCTATTGGAGGGAGGGGGCGCTTTGCTGTCAACTCGCAGATTTAGGGGACGGATTGCTGGATACAAAAATAGTCAGCTACATATGTGCCGCAGCGGAAATCTCGGCCTGAGAGGCCCGAAATGGCGATAAACAGGCTTTCTTTACTCATCTTTCCTGTGTCATAGCGGGGTCTGACTGAAGAAGGACGGACAAGCCGTGGACAAACAGACTGTTCTCGAAGCAACCGAGGCCATGCGTGGCCTTTTCTCTGCAACGCCGCTGCAGCTGAACGAGCATCTTTCCGCCCGCTACGGCGCCGAGATCTGGCTGAAGCGCGAGGATTTGACGCCGGTCCGTTCCTACAAGATCCGCGGCGCCTTCAATTTCTTCCGCAAGGTGATCGTCGAGGGCGGCACCGGAAAGACCTTCGTCTGCGCATCCGCCGGCAACCATGCCCAGGGCTTTGCCTTCGTCTGCCGGCATTTCGGCGTGCCTGGGGTGGTCTATATGCCAGTGACGACGCCGCAGCAGAAGATCGACAAGACCCGCATCTTCGGCGGCGAGTTCATCACCATCAAGCTCTTCGGCGATTTCTTCGATCAGTGCTATCAGGCTGCGCGCGAGCATGTCGAAAAGATCGATGGCGTCATGGTGCCGCCTTTTGATCACGCCGATATTATCGAGGGGCAGGCGACCGTCGCGGCCGAGATCGCCGAGCAACTGCCTGAGGGCGTTATCCCCGATCACGTCCTTCTTCCCGTCGGCGGTGGCGGTCTTGCCGCGGGGATCACCGGCTATTTCGCCGATAGGCTTCCTCGCGAAGCCTTTACCTTTGCCGAGCCGGCGGGAGCGCCGAGCCTGCGCCGCAGCATCGAGGCGGGGCAGGTGGTCACGCTCGCCAAGGTCGACAATTTCGTCGATGGCGCCGCCGTCGGTCGTATCGGCGAGCTGAACTTCGCCGCACTCAAGGGCTTTGCCGCCGATCAGGTCAAGCTCATCGAGGAAAACGCCATCTGCGTCACCATCACCGATATGCTGAATGTCGAAGGCGTGGTGCTGGAGCCGGCCGGCGCCTTGGCAATCACCGCGCTGGAAAAGCTCGATCGCGACAGTATCCGCGGCAAAACCATCGTCGCTGTCGTCTCCGGCGGCAATTTCGATTTCGAGCGCCTGCCCGACGTCAAGGAGCGCGCCATGCGCTATGCCGGGCTGAAGAAATACTTCATCCTGCGCTTGGCGCAGCGCCCCGGCGCGCTTCGCGATTTCCTCAACATGCTCGGGCCGGAAGACGATATCGCCCGCTTCGAATATCTAAAGAAGAGCGCCCGCAATTTCGGCTCCATCCTGATCGGCATCGAGACGAAGAATCCGGATAATTTCAAGCAGCTTATCGCCAATTTCGAAAGTTCCGGTATGGGCTATGAGGACATCACCGAAAACGAGATCCTGGCAAACCTGATCATTTGACTTTGCGACCTCGCAACCTTCATGCTAAAGGCGATCCATGGCTTCGTTCTTTTCAAATATCATCTCGATCTTCACCGGTGGCGCGTCGCAGGCGGGCAATGAAAAGTCTGGCGGTTCTACGGTCAGCGTCGAACCCCAGATGCATGCTGGCTGCACGATCCATGCCACGCCTCAGCGCGAAGGCAATCAGTTCCGCCTCATGGGCCGGATCGAGAAGGATGTGAACGGCGAGATCCTCGTGCGCAATTTCATCCGCGCCGATGTCTTCACCTCGTCGGACGATGCAGTGGAATCCACTTTCCGCAAGGGCCAGCAGATCATCGACCAGAACGGCGCCGGTCTCTTCGGCGACGGCGAAAAGGTTCGCCAGGTTTGATCGTTAGCGCCAGCCCGTTCGGGCTGGTGGCTTATCCCGGTTGAAATCGCGCTGCCTGTGGGGCACCATTTCAAAAATGGCGCTGACCCGCGAAGTCGATGGTGTCAGTAAAGACCATCCGGCAGCCAGCTTTCCAGATATTTCTGCATCGGCTTTCCCGACATGACTGTCGAAATCCAGGCGCGCCGCTCGAAGTCGATCGCCACAAGTTCGTATGCGCAGGCCATGAGATCACTCTTCGTCAGCGAGAATTGCGGCTTTCCTGAATAGCTCGACTGAGCCGCGTATTGCATGCAGACGCACTCGTTTGTGCACCATTGAGTCAACAAGGTTTTTACGCTGCTTCCGTGGTGGAGGATTGCGAAGCCGACAGAGTAATGCGGCGTCCCCTCCATGCGGGCAAGATTGGCTTCGACGAAGGCATGTGCTTGACTGATCAAGTCCGGCTGCAGAAGCTGATCCTGTTGCGGGGGACTTACGGAGATTCCGTAGGCCTTGATGCTCCAGCCGGATATGTGCCAGGTGCCCAAGCGCCCAAAATGTCGCGGCGTGTACAATGGAATTGGCATCTCTTTCTCTTTACCCCGGGGTCGTAGCTGCCCCGTTGGCTGGGATTGTTGCACGAAGAACGGCGCTAGCGACGAGACTTATCCGCTTCGAGGACTGAGCATTGCAAAAGCCGTGCGTTGCGGCAACGGGAATTGGCGCAACGGCCGCCCCACGCATCAGCATCAGGCGGCCTCAATTGAACCGTCAATATCGACGGTCATTCCGCGCTTGCCGGGGCTTAAGCTGTACGGAACATCTTGGCGCCGAACGGGGCATTGACGGCGCCGCCGTCGACGGTGATTTCGATGGCCGTCACGTTGGCGGAATCATCGGAGGCGAAATAGAGCGCTGCCTTGGCGATTTCGTCCGCCTCGCTCATGCGGCCAAGCGGGCTGAGGTTGCCGAAGCGCGCCCTAAGTCCTTCTCTGGCCTCGGGCGTGGCGGCGCGCGCATCCCAGATCGGCGTGCTGGTGGCGCCCGGCGTGACCTGATTGACGCGGATGCCGCGGGGCGCGAGCTCGGAGGCGAGATTGCGGGTCATGGCGCGAACGGCACCCTTGGTGCCGGCATAGGCCGAGGCGCCGGGAATGCCGAGGACGGCATGCACCGAGCCGTTCAGGATCACCGAGCTGCCGTCATTCAGATGTGGCAGGGCTGCGTGCACCGTGAAGAAGACGCCGGTGAAATTGATGCGCACGATGGTCTCGAACTGCTCGAGCGTGGTCTTGCCGAGCGGGGTATCGCCGGCAATTCCGGCATTGGCGAAGACGATATCGAATTTCCCGAGCTTTTCGGCGGCCTCGGCAAATGCCTTCTCCATCGCCGGGATATCAGTCGTGTCGGCTTGCAGCGCCAGCACACCATCGCCGAGCTCTTCGGCCGCCGCGGCCAGCGTTTTTGCGTTGCGGCCGGTGATGACGACTTTTGCACCCTCGGCGAGGAAGAGGCGGGCGGTGGCGAAGCCGATGCCGCTGTTGCCGCCGGTGATGAGGGCGACCTTGTTCTTGAGACGCATGTTCGTAGCTCCTGTTGGCTTTCATCACGATCTGGATTATGATCGTTATCCATAAGGATTATGGTCGTAATCTAATTTGTCAAGCCGGGCACGAAGGGATTTTCGATGGGCCGCTCGCAACTGGAAAAGCAGAAGACGCACGAACGCATCGTGACGCTCGCCGCCAAGCGTCTGCGCGAAGAGGGACTGGAGGGGATCGGCGTCGCCGATCTGATGAAGGAGGCGGGTCTGACTGTCGGCGGCTTCTACAAGCATTTCGGCTCGCGCGACGAGCTGGTGGCGGAAGCCGTGGAATCGGCGATCGGCTCGTCGCGACGGCAGCTGGAGGAGAAGGGGATTGCGCCTGAAAGCATCCCGCTGAGCGATTATGTCGATGGCTACCTCAGCGAACGTCACCGCGACCAATGCGGCGAGGGCTGCGCCTATGCCGCGCTGACGGCGGACATGGCGCGCAGCAGCGATGCGGTCCGAACCGTGGCGACCGAGGGCTTGCAACGGAATTTCGAGACCATGACGGCGCGTATGCCGGAGCCGGAGACCGCCGAAGCCAGGCGTAAGGCGATTATCGCCTCCTGCCTCATGACCGGCGCGCTCGGGCTTGCGCGCGTGGCCAATGACGAGGCGCTTTCCAACGAAATCCTGGAGACCGTCAAGGAGTTCGTGAAGACGCTGCCGCAGGCAAAATAGCGAAGCGGCCGGTTGGAGCCGGCCGCCTGTCATCATCGGAACAATGCTGTCAAATTAAGCAGCGAGAGCCAGCTCGGAGGCGCGGGCCTGGGCGGCTCCGATTGCCTTCTCGACTGCTTCCGGACCGAAGGCAATGCCTTCGACATAGACCGTCTCAACTTCCGTAATGCCGATGAAGGCGAGGACCGACTTCAGGTAGGGAACGGCGTGGTTCAGCGGAGCGGCCGGGCCTTCGGAGTAAACGCCGCCGGAGGCGAGCACGATGTAGGCCTTCTTGCCGGTTGCGAGACCCTTCGGGCCGGTTTCCGTGTAGGTGAAGGTGCGGCCGGCGCGAGCGATATTGTCGATCCAGGTCTTCAGCGACGAATAGATGTTGAAATTGATGAGGCCGGTGCCGATGACCACGGTGTCGGCTGCGAGCAGCTCGTCAACGAGCGCATCGGAAACCTTGACCAGTTCCTGCTGTTCCGGCGTGCGGGCATCGGCTGGCGTGCGGATGGCGGCCGTGAAGGGGCCGTCGATATGAGGCAGGTTGTCGGCAGCGAGGTCGCGCTTGACGAGCGTCTTGCCGGGGTTGGCGGCCTTGATCTTGTCGGCAAGCTCGGTGGCGATCTTGGTGGAGAGCGAATCCGGGCGCGGGCTGGAGGTCAGAAGCAGAATGGAGGACATATCCGTTTTCCTTTTCAATGAGTTGTGAAGATCGGCTGGGAGAGTCCGATCGCCTTCGGATCAATAGATAAGTCCTCAGTACTATCGAGAAAAACTGTGATAATATGGATTGGAATTATCGATAGAATGGATGGCCGATGCTCCCCAATCCCACCCTCGACCAATTGCAGGTCTTTTTGACCGTCGCCGAAGCAGGCAGCTTTTCGGCTGCTTCGCGCGCACTCAACCGTGCCCAGTCGGTCATCAGCTACACGATCGCCAATCTGGAGGCTCAGCTCGAAATGCCGCTGTTCGAGCGCTCGGGATCGCGCCAGCCGAAGCTGACGGATGCGGGCAGGGTGATGCTGGAAGATGCGCGCCGCATTCTTTCCGATCTCCAGGTAATGCGTGCCAGGGTGAAGGGGCTGAAGACCGGGCTCGAAGCGGAAGTGGCTGTCGCCATCAGCGTCATGGTGCCGATCCTTGCGACCGTCGATGTCCTGCGCGAGTTCCGTGACCGTTTCCCTTATGTCTCGCTGCGGCTCGATACCGGTGAACTCGGGACGATGATGGAGCTGGTTTCCAGCGGAAAATCGACGATCGGGATTGGCGGCTCCGTCGTGAAGCAGGATGATGCCCTGGTCATCGAGCGCATCGGCCATTCCTTCATGATGCCCGTTGCCGCGCCAAACCATCCGCTCGCTCAGATGGGACGGCCGTTGACGCTCGCCGATGTCCGCGAGGAGGTCCAGCTTGTCGTTACCGACGCCTCAAGCCTGACGAGTGGCAGGGATTTCAACGTCCTGTCCTACAAGGTCTGGCACGTCAGCGATATCGCCACCAAGCATCAGCTTATCCGCGGCGGTCTCGGCTGGGGCGGCCTGCCTGCCGCGTTCATCATGGAAGATCTGCAGAAGGAGCGGCTGGTGCCTTTGGCGCTTGATGCCTATGACCAGAGCGAATATCCGCTCTATGCCGTCCGCAAGGTCGACAACCCGCCTGGTCCTGCCGCCACCTGGATGATCGAAGCTTTCCGCTCACGTCTGTCGCGATGCCCGAATCAAGAGGACTTCAGGGCGGCAGTCGAAATGTTCCATCCCGACGACGAGCGTCTGGCCGCTGAGTAAGGAAGTCCTCTCCCCGAAACGGAGAGAGGACGATAACGATCGCAATTACAGGACGAGGCGGTAATTGCGGAAGCCGTCGGTGCCTTCGCCGGCGTCTTCGATCTTCACGCTCTTGACCTGATCAAGGAAATCCTTGGCCTTTGGAGAGCTTTGGAAGACGACGGTCGTGCCCGGCAGCGGCTTGAAGGTCCAGTTGCCGTCGGCGGTCGGGTTGATCGTGCCCTGATCGTGAACGTAGCGCACGATGACGTCGCGGTTGGTATCGGGCGCCTGGTAAATGACCTTGTCGGCGCCGATTTCCGGGAAGTTGCCGCCGCCGCCGGCGCGGTAGTTATTGGTAACAACAACGAACTTCTGCGCGGGGTCGATCGGCTTGCCGTTGAACTGCAGGTTCTGGATGCGGTTCGAATCGGCATTCGCGACCTTGCCGTCATCGCCGAAGCGGCGCGGCTGAGAGACGTCGATTTGGTACGTCACGCCGTCGATGACGTCGAAGTTGTAGGACGGGAAGCTGTTATTGATGATATCGGCATCCTTGGCGCCGGGCTTGACCTGGTTGAACATCGCAGCCGACATTTCCAGCCAGTTCTTGACCTGCGCGCCGTTGATGACGACGGCCTGCACTGTGTTCGGGTAGAGATAGAGGTCGGCGACGTTCTTGATGGCGATATTGCCGGCCGGAACGTCCGTATAATAGTCCGCGCCGTTGCGGCCGCCGCACTTGAACGGGGCAGCAGCCGAAAGGATCGGCAGATCCTTGTACTGCGTCTCCTTCAGCATTTCCTTGATGTACCAGAGCTGCGCCTGGCTGACGATCTGCACTGATGGATCGTCGGCGACCAGCGCGAAGTAGGAGTAGAGCGGTGCCGAGGTCTTGCCGACGGGCGTGCGGACGTAAGCCAGCGTCGCCTCATGCTCGGTCTTCGCGGCTTCGACGACTTCCTTCTTGTCGGCGACATCGGCGACGACCTTCTTCTTGTCGTCGCGATGGTAAATCGGCCGCGCTTCGGAGGTGAAGTCGACGATCTTCCAGCTCTTGCCGTCCTTTTCGAGCAAGAGGTCGATGAGGCCGAGATGCGAGCCCCAGAAGCCGGCCATGACGGCGGGCTTGCCGTGCAGCGTGCCCTTGACCGGATCGGCATCCTTGATGCCGTCCCAGGTCTTCGGGCCGGGGAAGACGAGGTGCTGGTGGCCGGTGAACACGGCATCGATGCCATCGACCGCGGCGACATAGAGCGAGGCATTTTCCATCTTGTCGCTCGGACCGCTGCCGTCGATGCCGGAATGCGAGAGAGCAATGATGATATCGGCGCCTTCGGCCTTCATGACCGGCACCCAGGCCTTGGCGGCTTCGACGATATCGCGTGTCTGCGCCTTGCCTTCGAGATTCTTGATGTCCCAGAGCATGATCTGCGGCGGCACGAAGCCGATGAAGCCGATCTTGATCGGGCTTTCATTGCCGGCACCATCCTTGATCTTCTTTTCCTGGATCAGGTACGGCTTGAAGAACAAGTCGTCCTTCGTCGGATCGGAAGCAAGCTGGCCCTTGGTCAGGTTGGCGCAGACGAACGGGAAGTTCGCGCCGGCTAGCACCTTGAACATGAAGTCGAGGCCGTAGTTGAATTCGTGGTTACCAAGCGTTCCCACGGAGTAACCGAGCGTGTTCATCGCCTTGATGACCGGGTGGACGTCGCCGTCCTTCATACCGTGTTGATAGGCCATGTAGTCGCCCATCGGGTTGCCCTGCAGCACGTCGCCATTGTCGATCAGGAGCGAGTTGGTGGCTTCGGCGCGGATATTGTCGATGATCGTCGCGGTGCGCGTCAGGCCCATCGTGTCGTTCGGCTTGTCGGCATAGTAGTCATACGGAAAGACGTTGACGTGGATGTCGGTCGTTTCCATGAGGCGCAGATGCGCCTGGTTGCCGGCTGCACGCGCGGCGAAAGGATGCAGCACGATCAGCGCCGCCGTGGCGCTGAGACCTTGCAGCAGGGAACGGCGCGACATGCTGGGCAAATCCAGGATGGAAGACATGAAACACTCCTTCAGCGATAAACCTATGGTCCGTCGATCATCTCTCGGGTGAGGGAGACTAGGACGATTTGCGAAGGTGTGCACGAGTTATGTGACAAGCTTATTGTGGATCATTACCGTCAGGCGTCGGCATGGGATCAGCGTTTCAAAACCGGCTTTATGTCCTTGTGGAAAAAGCGGAAATAGGACGCCACCTTCGCGGACGCGTTGGACGAGCGATCGAACTCGATGCCGATGCGGCCGTTATGGGCCCAGCGGACGAAACCATCAAGCAGGCCGATATCGTCGCACTCGACGCGAACCTTGCTGCCGGCGGCGGCATAGAGCGGGGCCTGCAGGTCGAGAGCAATGCCGCTGGTGGAAATATTGACGACACGACCGGCGACCAGTTTGGTGAAGTACCGAACCTGACCCGTCAGTCGGGCATAATGGCGCGGGGAACCTCGTGTCTTGATTTTGAGATTGCCCTGGACGAGAGATTTCGAAGAGAACTGCATGATGTTACCCCAGCCCATACATCTTTTCCTCTTTCGGGATAGCATGTGTGCATTGAGAGATGCTTAGGATAATCGTTAAAATTGTAGGTGGGCGTCCCGAATCGGCACCAAGGGGCAGGTGCCTGATTGCTGCACGCGGTCTGAATTTGGAAAGGTGTAGATTATGCGCATCGTTTCGCTGAATGCGTGGGGCGGTCTGCTGCACGAGCCGCTGATGCGGTATCTGGTCGACATCGACGCCGATGTTCTATGCCTGCAGGAAGTGGGGCAGACAGCCGGTTCGCGAGCCGGGTGGTTGACATATCGCGACCATGGCGTCGAACTTCAGCAGCGCGTCAATCTCTTCGAGGAATTGAAGGCTGCTTTGCCGGCTCACGATGGGGTTTTTCTCCCGTTTGCGCGGGGAGATCTTTTCGATGGTGATCGGCGGATTGCTTCCGAATTCGGCCTGGCGACTTTCGTGCGCAAGACATATCCGATCATCGGTCAGGCAGCAGGTTTCGTCCACGGCGAATTTTCTCCCGATGGCTGGGGACCGCATCCGCGCTCGCGCAATGCCCATTGCATCCGCCTTTTCGATTATGAGCGTGGCTATCCCATTACCATTGCCCACATGCACGGCCTTCGGGATACCATCGGCAAGGGCGACACGCCCGCGCGGCGCCACCAGGCGAATGCGCTGGTCGATCTCATTCGGCAAGTGAAGCAGGATGGCGACCGGCTGGTCGTCTGCGGCGATTTCAACCTGCTGCCCGGCAGCGAGACCTTTGACATTCTCGGCAAGCTGGGATTGATCGATCTCGTCACCTCGCGGGGACATGTTGACACACGCACGTCCCACTACAAGAAACAGCCGCGCTTTGCCGATTACATGCTGGTGACGCCTGACATAGAGGTTGTCAATTTCGATCCTGTGGCCGAACCGGAAGTGTCGGATCACCGCGCCCTGTTGCTGGACCTGCGCTGACGCAGATCAGAGGCCGACATTCGGCCGTTCGATGATCTCACGCAGCGCAAAGCTCGAATTGATCTTCACGACATGGGGCAGGGCGGAGAGCCAGTCGCGGTGGATGCGCTCGTAGTCCTCAAGGTCGCGTGCGGCGACGCGTAAGATGTAATCGTACTCGCCGGACATGAGGTAGCAGGCAAGCACGTTCGGACAGCGTTTCACCGCCGTCTCGAATTCCGAGAGCGTCTTGGCAAACTGGCCGGATAGCGAGATATGCACGATGGCGATCATCTTGTAGTCCAGCGCCTTCTGCGAGAGATGCGCGTGATATCCGGCGATGACGCCGCTCTTTTCGAGAATATCGAGCCGGCGGGAACAGGCCGAAGGGGATAGGCCGACCTTTTCGGCCAGTTCCGCATTGGTGATCCTCGCATTCTGCTGCAGCATCCGCAGAATCGAATGATCTATGGCGTCTAGGTCCGACATTCGAAGAACTTTCGAAAAAACTCCTGTCTACGCAATAATTCACGAAAAATGACTGCAGCGCAAATCGTCTTTGCAAGGACATTGCGGGGCGGAGGTGGTCTGATTTCCCTTGGAGAAAATGAAAGACGCAAAAGCATTCGAGGAGGAATGAAATGCGCGTTGGTTGTCCCAAGGAAATCAAGAATCACGAATATCGCGTCGGCCTGACGCCGGCGTCCGTTCGCGAATATGTCGCCCACGGCCACGAAGTCTGGGTGGAAACGAAGGCCGGCGCCGGCATCGGTGCCGATGACCATGCCTATGTCGCCGCCGGCGCCAAGATCGCCGCGAGCGCCAAGGACATTTTCGAGAGGTGCGACATGATCGTGAAGGTCAAGGAGCCGCAGCCTTCAGAATGGGCACAGCTCCGTGAAGGCCAGCTTCTCTACACCTATCTGCATCTCGCACCCGATCCGGAACAGACAAAGGGCCTGCTCGCCTCCGGCGTGACCGCCGTCGCCTACGAGACCGTCACCGACGAGCGTGGCGGCCTGCCGCTGCTCGCGCCGATGTCCGAGGTTGCCGGCCGCCTGTCGATCCAGGCCGGCGCAACGGCGCTGCAGAAGGCCAATGGCGGCCTTGGCATCCTACTTGGCGGCGTGCCGGGCGTGCTGCCGGCCAAGGTGACGATCATCGGCGGCGGCGTCGTCGGCCTGCATGCCGCCAAGATGGCGGCCGGCCTCGGTGCCGATGTCAGCATCCTCGATCGCTCGCTGCCGCGCCTGCGCCAGCTCGACGATATCTTCAACGGCCGCGTTCACACGCGTTACTCCAGCATCCAGGCGCTTGAAGACGAGGTGTTCTCCGCCGATCTCGTCATCGGCGCGGTGCTGATCCCCGGCGCCGCCGCGCCGAAGCTGGTCACGCGCGAAATGCTATCGGGGATGAAGAAGGGTTCCGTCATCGTCGACGTTGCCATCGATCAAGGCGGTTGCTTCGAGACCTCGCATGCGACCACCCATTCCGATCCGACCTACGTCGTCGATGGTGTCGTGCACTACTGTGTCGCCAACATGCCGGGTGCGGTTCCCGTCACATCGGCACATGCGCTCAACAATGCCACGATCTATCATGGCCTGGCCCTGGCCGATCGCGGCTTGCGCGCCATCGCGGAAGACAAGCACCTCCGCAATGGCCTCAATGTCCACAAGGGGCGCATTACAAACAAGCCGGTCGCCGAAGCGCTCGGCTATGAGCCCGTTGCGCCGGAAAGCATTCTGAACGTCGCGTAAAGCCCATCACGCGTACGTCAGATGGAAGCGCCGGCATCCGCGTATGCCGGCGCTCCTGTTTTGTCGATCCGGCATTGATAGCAATTGTTGCGCGCCGATCGCACATGGACATAGGCGATGTCGGGGCGTTCGAGCAGCGAGGCCGCATAAACTGCAATATCGTCGGTCGGCGTCACGGCGCCGGTGCCGTAGACGATCCGGTCGTTCTTGCCATATCCACGCACGATGAAATCCCGGCTGGTCGCCAGCACGGGAGGCAGGATTTCTTCCGCCTCGTAGCGTTGGCACGGTGTCTTGTGCAGGAAGATCGGCCCCGTCTCCGCATAGGGCTGCAACTCCGGGAAGGGACGATAGGCAAAGACGAACAGCTTCTGGCCAGCATCGATATTGCGCAGGCAATGGCGGCAGGGATGGCCCGGACCATCGGAAATCATGGTCTCCGGTGGGCGGCCATAGGCATCCGCACCACCGCTCCATAAGATTTCAGCATCGGACGTCGGCATGGCTGCAAAAGCGATGGAAGGCATGGCAAAACTCCTTTCGAGATTTGTCATGTGATGCGACGGAGCGAGGCGCAAAGCCACCCGATTCCTGCCAGCTTGTTTCCCCGCGCTTGTTGCCTTTCAGGCCATTGCGCCGTTGGCGGTTGAGTGTCGATCGATCAGGATCGGGGGCTCATCTACTTCTCCCCCCGGAACCGCAGATATCCCTTCACGAGATAGTCCTCACCAGGTCCGGATTGATCGGTAATGGCGTGGCCGGGAAATCTGTCCCACGACGTAAACATCGCCCAATCGGGTTCCACGCCAAGCGTCTTCTCGATGTGGATGAAGTTGCGTTGCGCATCGTCAAGCCATTGCTGATTGGTATCGGTCGCATGCGGCGGGGCGGCGTTGTAAATGACGCCAAAGGGTTGCTGGAAAGCGTGGGAGAAGTTTTGAAACGCCTGCAGGCTGGCCGGCCACCGTTGAATACCCCAATTGATATCGACGAACGTAAAGGCCAAAGGCTGACCTGTCTTCACATGGATCGCATGTTGCCATTCCCGATAGTCATCCTGCCAGTGCGGCTGGTCGGTGATCGACGGGAAGGGCTCCATTTCGCCCAGGATGACGTGGGGGAAAAGTTTCTGATACTCATGGATGTTTAGGGCGACGCGTTCGGCAACATCTTCAATCGACGAGCGGCACGCATTCTTGCCGCTGTAGTAATGGCCAAACCAGAGAGGTTCGTCCATGGCGAGATATTGCAGGTCGGCTCCGGCGCGTTTGAGCTTGGCGGCAAGAGCGGCGGTTTGCTCCGGCGGCAAATAGCCTTCGATACCTCCGCCGCAGTTGGGAGCGGGGACGGAGCCGGGCAGCGTGTAGGCTTGAGCAAGCATTTCGATTCCGAGCGCCACATGCTCCTGCTTGAGACGCGCCGCCATTTTGGCGAGATCGGCATCGGGAATTTTCACCAACGCCTGCGTGATCATTCCCATGACTTTCACGTCGGCCATGAAGCTGGGCCATTCAGGACTGGGCTGATAATAGAGCAGGTCCCAACTGTGATGCCCGACCGGGGTACTGATCGCTCCCATGTTGAACCAGATCTGCGGGATGGGACGATTTCCCGCGTCCGTTTGCGGTGCGGCCAGAGCCTCGCCTCCGATGCTCGGGTTCGCCGCCAGGAGGCATGTCGCAACAACTAGGAACCATGGCGTTTCCATCGACTGCTCCTGCTTTCCAAAGTTGGAGTCGAACGGTTGAACCGGTTCGACGCCAGATGCAGAGTTGACGGCTATGCGGAAAATGCGGGCACGGAATGAATGCTCAGATAATGCTTCGAGTTTTCGCCAAGGCGACATTCGCAGCACCGGATGCGGGGTTCTCATATCCCGCCGCCTTCGCAGTGCCCATGCTACGCAATCTCGCCCGAGGTGTCGCCTCAACTTTGCGGCAGTCGCTAGCCCTTCTTGGCGAGTTCCAGCAGTTCCTTGTCGCTGAGCGGCCTGACGATGCCTTCGCCGGTCGAGATCGGCGAGAAGCCGAACATCTGGTAGAGCTGCAATGCCCGCGGATGATCGAGATTGTTCGTCGTCGTCAAGATCCGCTGCGGGTTCAGCGTCCAGATCGCGTAGAGCGCCTGCAGCAGGAACCACTTGCCGATGCCGAGGCCAAGGGCGTGCTCGATGAGGCCGAAATGGCTGAGCTCGATCGTTTCTTCATCCTGACGGAAATACTCGAAGAAGCCGCCCGGCGCGCCGTTGACGTAGAGCACGCTGATATTGTTGCGCTGGTCGTGGAGAGTGGTTGTCAGGTTCTCGTCGGAGAGACGAAGGCGATCCACCCAATGCCAGCGGGCGCCCACCTGCCGATAGAGGTGGCGATAGAACGGCAGCGGAATGCCAGGCGCGCGCATGATGGCGGTCTGGATATTGACCGGCACCGGCAGGCTTGCCTTGGGCGGCGCGGTCATTTCCAGGCGGGTGATATGGACCTTGATCGACGAGGGCGTCTTCACGGCTGGGACGCTCAATCTTGACCGGTGACGATGGGCGTATCAGCCCGGCTGCCCCATTCCGACCAGGAGCCGTCATAGAGCTTGTTGTTGCCATGGCCGAGAGATTCAAGCGCCAGCGTGATGATGGCGGCGGTGATGCCGGACCCGCAGGTCGTCACGACAGGCTTGTCGAGATCGATACCGGCTTTCTCGATCGTTTCGCGCAGTTCCGGCAGAGATTTGAACTTGCCGTTGGTGGCGAAGACGCCCGACGGCAGGCTCTTAGCACCTGGCATATGGCCGGAGCGCATGCCTTCGCGGGGCTCCGGCTCGATAGCCGCAAAGCGACCATTGCTGCGCGCATCTGCAATCTGCAGGGCGTGGCTGTCGACGATCCCGCGCATTTCGTCGAGCGAAACGACGCGGTCGCCGTTGAAGCTGGGCTTGAAGGTCGCGGGTGCAAAGGCAGGTGCCGCCGTCTCCAATGGCCGTCCCTCGGCCTTCCAGCCATCGAGGCCGCCGTCGAGCACGAAGACGTTCGGCGCACCCATCACGATATGAAACAGCCACCAGACGCGCGGCGAGGCAAACAGGCCGGGACCATCATAGACGGCGATGCGATCGCTCTCGCTGATGCCGAGCTTGCCGACCTCGGCCGCGAAGAATTCGGGCGAGGGGACCATATGCGGCAGGTTGGTCGAATGATCGGATATCTTGTCCTGATCGAAGCGGATGGCGCCCGGAATATGGCCGCCGGCATATTCGGCATCGGCATCGCGCTTCTGCGCCGGCAGATAGAAGGATGTGTCGAGGATGCGCAGGTCCTTGGCGCCCAGCTCGCCTTGCAGCCAGTCGGCGGATACGACGAAACGGCTCTTGTCCGCTGCCATGATGATCTCCCTGCTATGTCTCTTGGTGTTGGTATCTGGGTGTGGATGTAGACGCTTGCCCGGTCAATTCTCGCCAGCCGGTGTGCCGAAGCGAATGCGGAAGCGGCGGTTTTCCTTGCCCTTCTTTTCGATCTTGGCGATGTGGATCGCGCCGACTTCCTGCGTCTCGGAGACATGCGTCCCACCGCAGGGCTGACTGTCGACGGCCGAATCCTCGCCGATGCAGACGAGGCTCACGCGGCCGAGGCCCATCGGCGGGCGCACATTCTTGGATTTGACAATGCCCGGATTGGCGATCAGTTCCTCGTCGGTGATCCAGCGAACGAAAATCGGATAGTTCTCGTTGACGAGCGCCATCATCTTCGCCGTCACCTCATCCTTGTCGATCGTCTCGCTCATGTCGAAATCGACCCGGCTTTCCTCTTCGCCGACCGCCGCTCCCGTGATCGGGTAGGGGCAGACGACCGACAGCAGATGGCAGGCCGTATGCATGCGCATCAGCCTGTAACGCCGCGCCCAGTCGATATGCAGCACCAGCTTTTCGCCGACGATGGGCAGCGGCTGGTCTTCAAGCGGCACATGGATGATGATGTCCTTGATCGGCCCGTGCTTCGTCTGGCCGAGCATGATCCGGGAGCCATCGCCGCGCTCCAGGAAACCGGTATCGCCCGGCTGGCCGCCCGAAGTCGCATAGAAGCAGGTCTGATCGAGTTCGATGCCCCCGTCTTCGTGGATCGCGGTTACGACCGCTTCGGCGGTCGAGAGATAGAAATCGTCACGATAGAGGGCACTGACGCTCATATGATCACGCTGTTGTTTCGTATGGGACGGCGATTTCAGTCCGTTTTGCGAGATAGGCCGGCAGCGGCAGGCCCTTCGACTTCAGGAAGTCCGGATTGAAGAGCTTGGACTGATAGCGATTGCCGTAATCGCACAGGATGGTCACGATCGTATGTCCGGGACCGAGATCCCTGGCGAGACGAACCGCGCCGGCGATGTTGATGGCCGTGGAGCCGCCGAGGCACAGGCCCTCATATTCGACGAGGTCGAAGACGTAGGGAAGCGCTTCGGCATCGGTGATCTGATAGGCGAAATCGGGCGTAAAGCCTTCCAGATTTGCCGTAATGCGGCCCTGGCCGATGCCCTCGGTGATCGAGGAGCCCGAGGATTTCAGCTCGCCGTTCTTGTAGAACTCGTAGAGGGCGGCGCCTTCGGGATCGGCAATGCCGATCTTGATGTCCTTGTTGAAGGCGTGCAGACCCATGGCGACGCCTGCGAGCGTGCCGCCGGAGCCGACCGAGCAGATGAAGCCGTCGACCTTGCCATTGGTGTCGTCCCAGATTTCCTTGGCGGTGGTCTCGATATGCGCCTGACGATTGGCGACATTGTCGAACTGGTTGGCCCAGATCGCACCATTCGGCTCGGTCTTCGCCAGCTGTTCGGCAAGCCGGCCGGAGACCTTCACATAGTTGTTCGGGTTCTTGTAGGGGACTGCCGGAACTTCCACCAGCTCGGCGCCGAGCAGCTTCAGCGCATCCTTCTTTTCCTGGCTCTGCGTCTCCGGAATGACGATGACGGTGCGATAGCCGAGCGCCTTGGCAACCAGCGTCAGGCCGATGCCGGTATTGCCGGCCGTACCTTCGACGATGACGCCGCCCGGCCGCAGTAAGCCTTTCTTCTCAGCATCGCGGATGATGTAGAGCGCGGCGCGATCCTTGACCGACTGGCCCGGATTGAGAAATTCGGCCTTGCCGAGAATGGTCGAGCCCGTCGCCTCGGAGGCGCCCTTGAGCTTGATCAGCGGCGTATTGCCAATTGCTTCGAGGACGGACGGATGCACGGTCATGGAATCTGCCTTCTGTTCGCAACTACTGTAAGAACGGTCTTTTCCCTTCACAAGGCGGCGGAGGCAAGAAATTCTGTTCCTTGCTCCCTGTTCGCGCCGCAAAATTCGACTTGGCGACGTGCGTTGGCCGAAGTTTCGAAATGGCACGCCGGTCTCCATTCGGTGACATTGTTTTCCGCATCCAGCCGCCAATCAGGCCGAAAGCGGCCACAATGATACGTTATTTCTAAAATGCCACGGACGGTCGCGGTTCAAGCGTTTGATGTAGGCGGCCGCCAGCCAAGGAGAAGAGCCATGAGCCCGTTCATCGCACGTCCCGAACACGGAGTCGTCTGGATTACCGGCGCCAGTTCCGGTATCGGCCGCGCGCTCGCGCTGAAGTTGGCAGAAGAAGGATACAAGGTTGCCGTTACAGCTCGCAGCCATGACAAGCTTCTGGCGTTGCAGGCAGAGGCCAGCGCGCTTGCCGGCAGCATCGTCGTGCTCGATGGCGATGTGACCGATGCCGAGGATATGGAGCACACCGTTGCCGCCATCGAATATCAGCACGGCCCCGTCGCCCTGGCGGTTCTGAACGCCGGCATCTACCTGCCGGCCCGGGGTGAAGACCTCAATCATGAAGTGTTCGAACGCAGCTTCGCCGTCAATCTTCACGGCGTCGTTAACTGCCTCGTCCCGGCGGTCCGGCATATGCGGGCGAGGGGATACGGCCAAGTCGCCCTCGTCTCGTCCGTGGCCGGTTATGGCGGATTGCCCGGCGGAGCGGCTTACGGAGCCAGCAAGGCCGCATTGATCAACATGGCCGAAAGCCTGAATTTCGAGCTGGATCGCATGGGCATTCATATCCAGCTCGTCACGCCGGGCTATGTCGATACGCCGCTGACGGCCAAGAACAAGTTCGACATGCCCGATATCGTCTCTGCACAGCAGGCAGCGGATGCGATTGCCGCCGGACTGAAATCCCCGTCTTTCGACATCAATTTCCCGAAGAGCCTGGTCTATCGGGCAAAGCTGCTGAAGTTTCTGCCTTACAGCTTCTATTTCCGTGTGCTCAGATACTTTCTTGGAAGCGGCCGTAAGCACCAGTCGGTCGGACCGCGCGTAACTGCGCATCCAGCCGAGTAGCGTCTATTCCTCGTGTTTAAGCGATGCGTGCGCAGCAAGCGCACGCTGTCGCGCGATGGCATGATCGACGATCGGGCTGGGATAGTGCTTGCCGAGTTCGATGCCTACGCGCTTCAGCACATCGTCAGGCGCCTCGAATGGCCGATGAATATATTTGCAGTCGAGATCGGCGAGCTCGGGCACGAAGGTCCTGATATAGCCGCCATCCGGATCGAACTTTTCTCCCTGCAGCACCGGATTGAAGATGCGGAAGAAGGGTGAGGCATCGGCACCGGAACCCGCAACCCATTGCCAGTTTGCCGTATTGGCGGCCGGATCGGCATCGACGAGCGTGTCGCGAAACCATGCTTCGCCCTCGCGCCAGTCGATCAAGAGATCCTTGATCAGGAAGGACGCGGTGATCATGCGGACACGATTGTGCATCCAGCCATGCCGCCATAGCTGCCGCATGCCGGCATCGACGATCGGGTAGCCTGTCTGTCCGCGCTGCCAGCTCTTCAGCAGTTTGGCATCGGAGCGCCATGGAAAGTCGTCATAGCGGTCGTTCCAGTTGGCTGTCCTGAGCTTAGGAAAATGGAAGAGCTGATGGTAGCAGAACTCCCGCCAGACGATCTCCTTGCGAAAACGGACGACATTGTCCGTAGCGATGTTATCAGGCAGCCCGCGTGTCGCGTGCCAGATACGGCTAGGTGAAATCTCGCCGAGCGCCAGATGCGGCGAGAGCAGGGAGGTTGCCGGTCTGTTCGGGAAGTCGCGACCATCAGCATAGCCGTCGAGCGCACCGTCGATGAAGTCTTGTAGCTTCTCAAGGGCTGCGGCCTCGCCCGGTGTCCACATATCCGGAAACCCCGTTGCCCAGTTCGGCTTGGTGGGCAGCAGCGACCAGGAGGTGAGTGTGTCCGATTTCGGCCAGTGGCTGGGGGCGAGGAGCTTTTCGGGCGCCTCGATCGGAAATGGCGGCTCGCTGGATTGTTCGAATGCGCGCCAGAATGGCGTGTAGGTCTTGTAATGGCCGCCCGCGCCGGTGCGCAGGCGCGTCGGTTCATGCAGCAGCTGGCCGGCAAAGCTGTTGGCCTCTATGCCGCTGTCACGCAGCGCCTTCTTGACCTCGGTATCCACGGCAATGCCGGCGGGGTCGTAACGCCGGTTCCAGACGACGGCTTCAGCGCCCGTCTCTGCGAGGAGTTCCTCCAGCACCGTCAGTGCATCTCCCGGGCGAAGGATGAGTTGGCTGTCGAGCGCTCCCAGAGCTTTTTGCAGAGCCGCCAGGGAATGATGCAGCCACCATTCCTGGGCTCCACCGAGCGGGCCGCATTCCCTCGCGTCCGGCTCGCGAATATAGACCGGGATCACCGGGCGGCCTGACGTCGCCGCCGCCTGCAAGGCGTGATTGTCGTCGAGGCGCAGATCCTTACGGAACCATAACAAGATGGGGTTCGGCTCTTCTTTCGATATCGTCATGGTCTCGGCCGATCGCCTATCCTCTGTTACGTCTCATGTGCCTTGTGACGGCGAAAGCCCTTATACGGTGCCGGTCATCAAATGGTTCCACTACCGCGCGTTTTATAAGGGAACTCTACACGCAACTCTCGCAAGGAAAACTCGGCGCCGCCTGTGATATAAGGGCTCTTTGTCACTGTTCTGTAATGCAAATTCGCTAGCAGTCCACCCGATTGACGGGCCTGGAATTGATAGGCTCAGAACTGACACGCGGGGAAGATCAAAATGGCGGAAATCAGGATCGAACAAGTTCGCAAGGCCTATGGACGCAATCCGGTCGTCCATGGCGTCGATCTGAATTTCCGCTCTGGCGAGTTCGTCGTCATCCTTGGTCCCTCGGGCTGCGGCAAGTCCACGCTGCTGCGCATGATCGCCGGCCTTGAAGATATTACCTCCGGCGAGATCAGCATCGACGGCAAGGTGGTCAACCAGCTCGAGCCGCGCGAGCGCGGCTGCGCCATGGTCTTCCAGAACTACGCGCTCTATCCGCACATGGATGTTGCCGCCAACATGGGCTACGCTCTGAAAGTTGCCGGCGTGCCGCGCGAGGAGCGTGATCGCCGTATCAAGGAAACCGCCAAGATCGTCGGCCTTGAAGATTTCCTCGCCCGCAAGCCGGCCGAGCTTTCCGGCGGTCAGCGCCAGCGCGTCGCCATGGGCCGCGCCATCATCCGCGAACCGAAGGTCTTCCTGTTCGACGAGCCGCTTTCCAACCTCGATGCCAAGCTGCGCGTGCAGATGCGCGTCGAAATCCGCCGCCTGCACAAACGCCTGTCGGCCACCTCCGTCTTCGTGACGCACGATCAGGTCGAGGCCATGACGCTCGCCGACAAGCTCGTCGTCATGTACAAGGGCAATGTCGAGCAGGTCGGCACGCCGCTTGAAGTCTACAACACGCCGCGTACCCGCTTCGTCGGCTCTTTCATCGGCTCTCCGGCCATGAACTTCCTCGAAGGCACGTTCTCCGCCAATGGCGAGCAGTTCATCTTCGACGGCATTCCGATCGGCATTGATGCCAATATCGGCAAGCGCCACGCTGGACAGCCGGTTGCCCTCGGCCTTCGCCCGGAACATGCGCGCCTCGTTCCTGCCGGCACACCCGGCGCGATCCCGGCAACGGTCGATTTCGTCGAAGAACTCGGCGCCGGCCGCGTCATCCATTGCGACATCAATGGTTCGAGCTTCGCCGTCGCGGTCGCCGATCACACCACCGGCCAGACTGGCCAGTCCGTTGCGCTGGAGCTGCCGCAGCAGCACACGCATCTCTTTGCCCAGGATACCGGGCTTCGGCTTGACGCCGTTGCCTCCGTCACGCCGCTCAAGGTGCTGGCGAGCTGATTTCAGACATAACTTTTCAGTAGGTGTGCCCGGAAGTTTTCCCGACTTCCGGGCTTTTTTGTGCGGCGCTTTGACCGGATGCGGCAAGCTCCGGCTTAGATCCTTCGGCGGATCATTTTGCGCATTCGAAATTTTCCGCCTTGCTCGGGTCAGTCGCGCCGTCCTTGTATCTGGGATAGGATGGATATTCGCACATTGGCCGCGTCCGGCCGGCGCCATCCTTGCCGGCATCGCTGACGACGAGGTTTTCCGGCGCCTTTCCCTTCTCGGTCCAGTTCTCCAACGCCGTCAGCGGGTCCCAGGCGGCAATGAACTTGCCGCTGCCATGGCCGAAGCCGGGCACGAGGTAGAAGCGCATGAAGCCATGTACATTCTCCGCCCCCATGGTTTTGACGACTCGCTCATAGTAGGAAATCGTGTTGTAGGGCGAGATCGCGAAATCGATGGTGCCGTGCATCAGCAGCATCTTGCCGCCGCGTTTCTCGAAGGCGGAGAGGTCGGCGCTGTTTGCATCGATCAGCCTGGAGACCTGCGCAACTCGCTTGGCATACTTCGTCGGATCGAAGGTCATCGTGTCGAACTTCGGATCGCGTACGATCGCATAGCGGATCAACGGGTCGGCAAGGACTGCCAGGCCGAAATTGGCGAAAGGCGTTGGCGGATTTGTCAGATCGGGTGACGAACCGAAACTCCAGAGACCGTAGAGGTCGCCGCCCTGAAAAATCGGCCAGCGCGGGAAACCATCAATGCCGTCCTCCAGCCTGACCGGAGACTTGTAAGGCGTGTTGATGGTTTTCAGCACCGCGATCTGTGCATCCGAAAGGCAGCTGTTACCCTCGTCTTTGCCGCTTGCGCAACGAAGATCCTCGACCTTGAAGGTCGCGTCGCAGGCTGCCGTGTTAGAAATAAGACCGTCTTCGACACCGTCGAGCTTGTCGCACGCCTTGGTGACGGCCACGTTGAGCAACTCCACTTTCGCCGGGCTCAGATAGGCGCCGTTTTTGTAGAAGGCCTTCGCAAGGTAGTTACCGGAAAGCTGCAGGGCGGAGAAGGGATTGGCGGGATGGGTGACGATGGCGCCATCATAATCGGCCGGCCAGCGCTGGATCGCGATTAGGGATTCATGCCCGCCCTGCGAATTGCCCTGAATATAGCTCTTCTGTGGCTTCCGGCCATAATAGCTTTCGACCACAGCCATTGTAACGTCGTGGGTCTTCTTGATCTGCAGGCCACCGAAATTGGCCAGAGCCTCGTCGTTCAACAGGAATTTGCCGTCAAGCGATGATGGAGACTGATGGCCGCTATCGCTGCCGAAAGTCACATAGCCGCGCTGCAGCGGCGTCTTGACGGCGTCCGATCCGAAGGAGACGTTCTTGACCGCTTCGATCAGGGTTCCGTCATAGCCTCCGCCGCCATATTGGATGATCTTGTCGTTCCACGTCAGCGGCAGGTTGATTTGGAAATTGATATTGGGCGCCTTGGGATCAATGGGCTCGACGCTGCCAAGCACCTTGCAGAAGCCGCCGCCGGCAGCTTCGTCGCCCTTGACGAGGTCGGCGGAATAGACCACGGCGCGACGGGCCGGCTCGCCGATCTTATCAGGTGGGATCAACATTCCCCGCACGGCCATGCAATGCGCTTCTTCCGGCGTCGGCATGGCTTGAGCGGCGCTGATACCCGCGCTCGACAGGAACACTGCACTCGCCATCATCAAATGCCACAGTTTCATTGCATCCTCCTCCTTGCAATTTCGTTCGCGCTCGCACGGTTGGAGCTGTCGCCTTGAAGAATTCCTGGGTCAGCTCCGAAAATCTGCGCATGCAGCATCGCTTTGTCACGGAACTGGCCACGCCTCAGCGAGGAGGAGCGAGATCCTGACGAAAGACAATGCGGTTGGCTGAAGCTTGACGACGCCTCCAATCGGCCTCTCCACCCGATTGAGTCAGTAAAAAATGCAGGCAACGGGGATGCGTCACAATGTATTTTTCAAGCAATAAATTGCACTAATCGAACATCGGGAGATACCCAAGCGTCATCGATGGGCTGGGTGCGAGAACTCGCGAGATGTTGCTGTCAGATCATTCGGCGGGGCATTCGGCCGCTAGTGAATACGGGTGGCCAGTGAGGTTCGCCCGGACGTGGGCGATCGGAATGGCAATCAACCAAACCTGACCGTCGGCATTGCTTCGAGGATTAAGGGGAGGGTTATGAGCCCGACGCCGAGAGGGTTCGCCGGCGGTTGTCTATTAGAAACTGTCGCGCCCGGGAAGGGGCGCGACAGGTGGCAATATCACTTCTCAGTGGCGATCAAGCCGCGAACGAACCAGCGCTGCATCACGATGACGACGACAAGCGGCGGCAGCATGACGATCAGCGTACCGGCCATCGCGATATGCCACTCCGGAAGGCCACCAAAGTTCGGGATGAGCGCTTTGAGCTCGTGTACCGCCGTCATATGCGCAGGATCGGTGGTGACCAGCAGCGGCCACAGATACTGATTCCAGGCCCAGAGGAACATGATGGTGCCGAGTGCGGCCATGTTCGTGCGCGACAGCGGCAGGAGGATGTCGATGAAGAAGCGCAGCGATCCGGCGCCGTCCATGCGGGCCGCCTCGGTCAACTCGTCGGGGATCGTCAGGAAGAACTGGCGATAGAGGAAGGTGCCTGTCGCCGTCGCTATCAGCGGCAGGATCAAACCGATCGAGGAGTTAAGCAGCCCGAAATTCAGTGCGACCTCAACGCCCGTAAGCTTTCCGATAAGCCAGGTAATGCCGGTAACGTCGAGAATCCCCTGGAAGGGTGACAGGACGTTCGCCGCGACTGCATAGGTCGGCACGATACGCACTTCGAGCGGCAGCATCAGCGTTATGAAAACGAGCCAGAAGATGAAGTGACGGCCGGGATAGCGGAAGTAGACCAGCGAAAACGCGGTGATCGCTGAAATGAGCACCTTGCCTATCGCCACGCCGCTGGCAAAGATCAGGCTGTTCAGCAGCTTGGGGCCGAGATTGGCGGTCGTCCAGGCCGTCTGCATGTTGACCCAGAAATCCGAGCCCGGCATCAGCGACATTGGCACCTTATTGACGTCGGCGATGTTGTGGGATGCGGCGATGGCAACGATGACTATCGGTCCTACTGCCACCAAGAAGCCGAGTAACAGGATCAGATGGGTGAAGAAATTCAGGATGGGTGTGCGCTCGATCATGTCAGCCTCAACGGTAATGCACACGCTTCTCGATGAAGCGGAACTGGAAGATGGTCAGCACGATGATCAGCAGCATTAGAATGATGCTCTGCGCCGCCGCACCGGAAAAATCGAGTCCTTTGAAGCCGTCGGAATAGATCTTGTAGACCATGAGGTTGGTCGAGTTGTGCGGACCGCCTGATGTCATGATGTCGACAATGCCGAATGAATCCTGGAAGCTCTCGGTGATGTTGATGACGAGCAGGAAAAAGATGGTTGGCGTGATCAACGGGAACTGCACGTCCCAGAAGCGGCGGAGCACGCTGGAGCCGTCCATGGCAGCCGCCTCGATCAGCGACCGCGGAATGCCCTGGAAGGCAGCCAGGAAGAAGATGAAGCTGTAGGCGATGTATTTCCAGGAGAAGGCGGCGATGATGCAGGCCATCGCGGCGTTGCCGTCGAGGCCCGGGTCCCAGATTCCCGGCCACCATTGATTGACGACGGCGATAAGACCTGCTTCCGGCGCGAGGATGAAGCGGAAAGCCATTGCCGCCGCCGGCGCGGCGATGCCGTAAGGCCAGATCAGTACCACGCGGTAGATTTTAGAGCCGCGCAATTGCCGATCGGTCAGCGCCGCGAGTACGAGCCCTCCCACCATGGAAATGCTGGTGCTGATCACCGCGAACGTGATGCTGATCGTGACCGAGTTCCAGTAGTCCGCGTTGGCAAGGATGGACTTGAAATTGTCGAGGCCGACCCAGATGTTGCCGCCGCCCCAGGGCTGTTGCAGCGTCAGCGACCAGAAGACCGCCTGACCGGCTGGCCAATAGAAAAAGGTGAAGATGAGGAGAAGTTGCGGCACTGCGAACAGGATGCCGACGCTCCATTTGTTGAAAGTTATACGCTTTTCCATTGTTTCTTCCGGCTTGGGGTCCCGATGCCACGCTTGCTCTCATAGCGAACGTCCGCCGGGAAACCCCGGCGGACGCTGCTGTATCGTGAGCCGTTGCCGATTAGGGCAGCTGCTTGCCCTTGTAGGTGGCTTCGAAGCGGTCGAGGACGGCGTCGCCATTCTTGACGAGGTTGTCGATGCCTTCCTGGACGCTGACCTTGTTGGCGAAGATGGCCTGCATCTGGTTGCCGAATTCAGCGCGGATCTGCGTGAAGCTGCCGAGGCGGACACCGCGAGTGATTGGGGTCGGCTCGGAAGCGGTCAAGCTGGCGATAGCGACTTCGCGGCCCTTGAAGGGAGCCTTGTCATAGAAGCCGGAGGACTTCATGAATTCGAAGCCGGACTTCGTAACCGGGATATAGCCGGTGTTGGTCGACCAGAAGAGAGCGGTTTCCGGCTTGGCGATGAAGTTCAGGAACGCGGCAGCGCCCTTGTATTCGTCAGAGGACTTGCCGGAGAGAACCCAGAGCGATGCGCCGCCGACGAGCGAATTCTTGCGCTCGGTGCCAGCGTAGACCGGGAGTTCAGCAACATCCCAGTTCATGCCAGCCTTCTGGGTCTTGGTGACCGTGCCATGGTCGCCGACCGAGGTCATGATCATCTGGCAATCGCCAGCGGCGAAGGCCTGAACCATATCCTGGCCCAGATCCTTGGACTTGATCTTGATGAGGCCCTGGTCGTACCAGCTCTTGAGATCCGTTACGTACTTGACGAACTTCGTCTTATTGACGGTCAGACGAGCGTCGAGACCATCGTAGCCGTTGTTCTTCGTTGCAACCGGCTGGTCGTGGATAGCAGAAAACTGCTCCATCAGCTGCCAGCTTTCGTTGCCGGAGATGTTGATTGCCATCGGGCAATCGTAGCCGGCGCCCTTCAGCGCCTTCATGTCTTCAGCAGCTTCTTCCCAGGTCTTCGGAGCGGCAGTCTTGCCGATCTTCGCGAAGGCGTCCTTGTTCCAGTAGAGCAGGGCGGTCGAGGAGTTGAAGGGGAAGGAAAGCAGTTCGCCCTTCGACGTGGCGTAATAGCGTGCGATGCCCGGGAAGTAGTCGTCCCACTTAACCTTGTAGCCGTTCTCGGCCATCAGCTTGTCGACCGGGTAGTAGGCGCCCGAAAGCATCATCGTTGCCGTACCGACGTCATAGACCTGAACGATTGCAGGCTGCTTGCCGGCGCGGAAAGCGGCAATGGTGTTCTGAAGAGCGGCGTCGTAGTTGTTCTGGCTAACGCACGAGACTTCATAATCCTTCTGGGAATCGTTGAAGTTCTTGCAAAGCGTCTCAACGACGCGCTGAAGGTCGCCCGACAGGCCATACCAGAAATCGAACTTGACCGGAGCGGCAGCAGCCGGCATTGCCAGCGCGACGCTCATGACACCGGCTGTTGCAGCCGAAATGAGGTTTTTAAGTTTAGACATAATCCCTATTTCCTTATTTGAAAGCTCGGAACCGATGGTCTTGCGCAAGTCCGCGGTAGCGGCGTTATAGACAAGCTGTGTGACAGTTTGTTGAGGGCAAGAATCCCGTATTGACGGGCTTTTTCACAAGGCTTGCGGGTCTGCGGACGATCCTTCTTCGCAGGATCGTGCATTTGAGATGCAGCTAATCAAGGGCTGTATGGCGCGCGATTGCGCGCATTGAGTGTTGATCGTTGGGAAAGGTGAAATCGTCATCCTTGCGGGCGTCCTGAATGGTGTTGCAAGATCACTCTTTGCAGATCCGGAACGCATTGGAGGGATGGGAATATGGGGCTGAGCGATCGGCAGAAGATGGCGGCGGGAGAATGGTACTGCTGCTTCGATCCGGAACTTGACGCCTTGCGCTGGCGGGCACGCGAGGCTGTGCACGCCCACAATACGATGCCGCCCTCACAACGCGGCAATCTCGCGCCGGCCTTGTCAGCGCTCTTTGCCGATGCCGGAGAGGCTGTCTTCATAGAGGCGCCGTTCCACTGCTCCTACGGCATTAACATCTCGCTCGGTCGGCGGGTCTACATGAATGCCGGCTGTACGATTCTCGATAGCGCCAGCGTCCGCATTGGCGACGGCAGCATGCTGGGGCCCGGTGTGCATATATATTGTGCCGAGCACCACAAGGACGCGGATTTGCGCGGCGCCGGTATGGAGGTCGCGCGACCGGTGACGATCGGCAGGAGCGTGTGGATTGGCGGCGGCGCGATTTTGGTTGGTGGAGTGACGGTGGGGGACGGCGCGATCATTGGTGCGGGCGCTGTCGTAACCAAAGACGTGGCAGCCGGCACGACCGTCGTCGGCAATCCGGCCCGTCCTGTCCGCGCGGGGTAGAAGCGAAGCTCAGTTTGCCGGGCGGCGCTTCCTCGTCCACCATACGGCGAACCGACGGCGCCAGCGCCGGACCGTTGGCATGTCGTGCGAGAGCACGATGAAGCCCAATGGCAGCATCCAGAAGCCAAGCACCGGCAGAAAGCCGAGCAGTCCGCCGAAGATGAGGGCCACACCGACGCCGACTCGAGCCAGACGCGTTCGCGGCAAGGGGATTCTCACAGAGCCGAAAACCAGCTCGCGGGTTGAGGGATCAATGCCAAAACGGCGGGTTTTCCGGCCATTTCGATCGGCATTTGCTGTCGTTTCGCTTTGATCGGTCATCCACAGGAAATGGTGAGGCGAAGAAATAATGCAAGAGAATTCATTTTTTTTGAAAAAACCGCTTGGCAAATCGGGAAAGCATTTGTATTACCCCGCTCACACCGCGCCAAGCGCATTCCCTGGTAGCTCAGCGGTAGAGCATTCGACTGTTAATCGACAGGTCGCCGGTTCGAATCCGGCCCGGGGAGCCACTCTTCTTCTTCAGCCAATGAAGTATTGACATAAGAAGTGCGGCTTTGCCACTGGCAGCTTCCGCATGATTGTCTCATTGACGGCTTGCTTCGGCCCATAAGCGGCAAAGCTTTATCAGCGCAGTTTTGCAGTTTTATTGCATCGGCCTTGGGCCCACGATTTGGCGCTCCTTATTCTTCCCCTCCCTGTTGCGATAGGTGCGGAGTTCTCATTGCCCGCATTTCGAAGTCGTGGCAGGATCGCCGCGCTCGCGCCGCGATGCGATGCTGGAGCAGGTTTACGGACAGGGGGATTTCTGCATGTTGGGAGAAGCGACGGCTGAGAATGTGAATGTTCGCCGCATCTCATGGGCGGGATGGACGATTTCGTCGATCGTCATCCTGGTGCTTGCGGCGGATGCGGCGGTGAATCTGTTTTCGCCGGCGATGGTGGGCGCCCAGATGCAGGAAACCGGCTTTCCGACCAGCCTGGCTTTTCCATTAGGGCTGATCATCCTTCTGTGCGCGATCCTCTATGCGATCCCGCGCACCGCCATGTTGGGCGCGATTCTGATAACCGGCTTTCTTGGCGGTGCGATCTGCACGCATTTCCGCCTTGGAGAAATCGGGTCTCCTCCACAACTTATAAGTTTGCTTTTGGGAGTGATGGCTTGGGGCGGGCTCTATTTTCGCGACAAGCGGTTAAGGAACCTCCTGCCGGTCCGCAGCGCCATCGGGTGAGAATCAAAAAGCTCGTTGCTCCTGGTGCGGTTTATTCTGTGACAACAGTCTCTTGGGCCAGGGTTCCGCCGCGGGTGGACGGCGACACGTAGCGGGCTAACAAATTGCGTCGGAGAGGGATTCGTACGGCTTTTCGATGGGTCGTTGATGGCCGCGTTCACGCAGATCCGTGTGGTTTTTTCAAAAGAAACAGTTCAAGGCATGGTTGCTCATACGAATGTGAGCAAATGTTCATGTGTCGTTAATACGACGCGGCGCATGAACATAGATGCGCGATCCGCGCAGCATAGTCCCCCAATGCTTGAGAGGTTCGACATGAAAAATCTTATTATTGCTTCTGCAGTAGCTCTGGCATCAGTCTTTGCCGTCAGCGCGCCGTCCGAGGCCGCTCCGATGCATCACCATCGTCATCACCACCACCATCGCTGCCATATGAAGCGGGTTAAGCACAGAGTGCACGGCCGCTGGGTCGTTCGAAAGGTGCGTGTCTGCCGCTAATCGCAGCATCTCCGGAACTGGCGCAAGTTCCGCGTTAAGATGACACGGCCGCTGTCGAGATCCTCGGCAGCGGCCGTGTCATTTCAGGGAGCCCTGCAGTGATCGACCGACCTTTATACGTGCAGGGCGTCGGTGGGGATAATACGGGCCTTACGGCCGAATCTCGAACGTTACGCCGCCATGGTGCCGATGGTGATAGCGACGGTCGTCCCGCCATCTGTCATCCCAATGGCGCCGTTCCCAGCGATGTTCACGCCAGTAGCGATGATCGCGGTCGCGATCGCGCCAATAGGCCCTGCCGTCATCGTTCGGATATCGGCGCGTTCCGTGCTCCTGCACCAGGATGATATTGGAAACAGACGATGATGGCGAACTGCCAAGCGTCGCGGATGTTGCGGGCAGGGTAGCGCACAGCACGGCGCCGACCGCCAGCGCGGCGCTCAGGGCGAATGAAGCGAAGTGTTTCAAGGTGGTAACTCCTATAATCAGTCACGTCCCTTTTCATCGATAACGCCACGGCACCCACTAGGTTCCCCCTTTCGTTGATTGGGGAGCCTTGTAGCGTGTGCGCTGATCGCAGCAGAACTGATAATTTTAGGAGCAATAACCAAAAAAAGGGGGCCGGCAGGGAAAGCCGGCCCCCTTCCTTCTCTGATCGGAGGTCAAATCTGATCAGGTTAGAAGTTGCGTTCGAAGCGCAGGATGCCCGAAACGGTGTCGTCATGGGCATAGTCATAGTGAACGTAGGTCAGTTCCGGCCAGATCAGGAGGTTCTTGACCGGTCTGAACTTGATGTTCGTCGTAGCTTCGAACATCTTCGAGTCGGTGTAGGCGAGCTGGAGGTTCCACTTCAGCTTGTCATTGACCGGAACGCCGACGCCGCCCCAAAGAGCCCAGTCACCCCAGCCGCACTTCGCTGCATTGACGGTACCGTTCGGTGCCGTGCAAGCGGAGACGTCCTGGTTGGTGCCTGCATACTTGTTGAGCTTGTCGCCGTCGGTGTTCCAGCCGCCCATCAAGAAGGCCGAGAATGCGCCGAAGTCGGCATCAACGCGAGCCTTGATGGCGCCTTCTTCCACGATCGAGTCGTAACCGCCGACGACCTTGAAGCCCCATGCGCCGGACTTGAAGCCAGCACCGGCAACAACGTCAGGAGCGTAGTGGTTGGTCTTGTCGTCCGTCCACCAGCTTGCGCCGTAGGATGCCGAGCCGGTCGTGGCGGAGTTGGAATCTTCGAGCGAGATAACAGCCGAGAAGCCGTTGCCGCCGTCATATTCGTAGGTCAACTGGTTGAGTTCGTACGGGCCGTCATAGATCACGTCGTCGTTGATGACGTCGCCGGCGTAGCCCATGTACAGGTTGTACTGCGAGTCTTTCTTACCAACGGTGAAGCCGCCGAGGCTGATGTAGGACCACAGCAGGTTGGTCGAGGTCGAGCCGCCGTCGTTCCAGTCCCAACGAACGATGGTTTCGGTCTTCAGCGGACCGTATTCAGTGTCGGTCGCGGTGTCGACGTTCAGCTCAGCACGAGTGTGCCACAGCGTACCCTGATGGCTGTCGCGGTTGTAAGCGTTGTACCACTCACCTTCCGTACGAACCTTGCCGCCGATCTTGAGGCAGGTTTCGGTGCCCGGGATGAAGAAGTAGCCAGCGCCGTATGCGTCGCAGATGCGAACGTATTCCAGCGGCTCCGGCTCAGCTGCTACAATAGCGTCAGCCGCGTGAGCACCGGAAACTGCTGCAAGCGCAGCAGCGGAGCCGAGAAGAAGGCTCTTGATGTTCATAATAACTCCAATCTTTCTTGATTGGGCATGAGATATCGCGCCGAAAAACGACGTGCCCAACCCCATCCCGTTCATGTTCCCTATCAGTAGGTGCGAAGTAGTAAGCTCCGCGAACTATTTCCTGAACCTGCTGCAGTGATTTGGCAAGATACTAAGGGTATGGAACTATATGCGCACTACTTGAAAACCGGCGTTGTTGCAAAAATGACGCAATTCGCAGGAAGCTATCGATCGCAGCTTTTTTTGATCCTATGTGGGTAAATTTTGTGCTGAGAGCCCAGAAAGCGTTGATGTTTCCGTATGTTGAAGGGTAGCAGTCGGATGCTGCGCTAGGCGAATTGAGGCGAGGGCGTGCGGCGCCATGATGGCCGCATGATGGCGGCATGATGATGGTTATCCAGCGTAACAATTCGGCGGATCGATGCCGCGATATGGATGGCGGCGTCCGGAACCGTGATTCTGAGTCGGGTGCATCGAACCGTTTCCCCGACAATGAAAGCGGCAGCGGATGTGCATCTCTCTGTAGACGGAGAGGATAGGTGGCTATTTCGCGATCATATCGGGTCGTGATGCTGTGCCCAGGATCTCTTGTCATGGTGCGTCCGACGACATTACTGGGGGCGTAGTCTCGTCGGACGCGGCACTGTCCGGTCTGTGGGTGGCGTACAAACCGGTGGTACTAATTTTAGCGTGTACCGTAGCTTTCTATAAGCTACCTGAATGGGCTGGCAGCCAAAGCGGCTCCTGATCAGGCCGGACTGCTCTGCCTTCAATGGCATCTCTGCTCGGATTTTATCGGTAGCCGGACGTCCATAGCGTTCGTCGGCAGATCATGGTGGCGCGCCAATATCGCGCGCTGCCGACGCTGTGCTTCACGGAGTGGCTGCCGTTCGCCATGTCAGATGAAGGATGGGGTAGGGGCGGCCCTGATCGTCGACATCGGAACGCCCCGTCACGACAAAGCCGAGCCGTTCATAAAAGCCGACAGCGGTGGTGTTCTGCTCGTTAACATCGACGGTGACGGCATTCTTCCCCGCGCGAAAACTGTCGAGCAGCAGCCGGCCCAAGCCCATGCCTCTGCTGTCGGCATGTATGAAGAGCGAATCGACATGGTCGCCGGTCGCTCCCAGGAAGCCATGCGGCAGGTCGTCGTCATCAACCGCGACAGTGAATTCGGCGTTCGGCAGATAATCGTCGAGGACCATCCTTGAAATCGCTTTGAGGTCCGAGGCACTAAGAAAACGATGCGTGGCTTCGACCGAGGTCCGCCAGATCTCGTAATTGCGCGCGATGTCATCGGGCTTTGCTGATCGCAGCTGAAACATGTCTGGCTCACAATATACCGTTCTGAATTTCAGCTCGGCTGTTTAATGCTCCAAGAGTGCTGGGTAAAGGCTGTGGGCGTTGGAGCCGCGCAACTTTGCCCTGTGCCACACTGGCGGATCGACATATCCCCATCTGCACCGTCGCTCTGCAATCGCATCGGAAGCCCCTCATAGGGTTTGCGAGACCCCGTGTGCCGCATGCGCAATCGTCTACTTGGCAGTCTCCAACACGACGGTGTGGGCAAATCTCTCTTCAGAATGAAAAAAGGAGAGAATCCGGAATAAGCCTCTTGCGGTTTTCTTTGGATCATTCTAAATCCGCGCCACCACAACGCAAATTGCTTTCGGATGGCCTCGTGGCGGAGTGGTTACGCAGAGGACTGCAAATCCTTGCACCCCGGTTCGATTCCGGGCGAGGCCTCCAAATCCTTTCTTAAGGAATATCAATTGCTTATGTGGCGTAGTGGCCGGTGAAAAATGCCGATCCCGTGTTGCATCTCGTTGTATTCTACCTTTCTTGATTTTCAGGCATTTCCAAGAGGCTGCGGCGAGTCCATGCGACATGCTGTGGGTCACAGAGCTATGATTTGGAGAGATGTTTCTCTGAGTGGACATATATTCTGGTGAGAATTTGAGGGGGCAAAGAGATTCCCGTAGGTCAATGTTAGTTGTCGGTCTCGCCTGGGAGAGCACCTGTCAGACTGGCCACATTTGCCGGATCACGTTGCTGCGGAACGTATCTAGCGCGGGTCGCGCAGGAGATAATACATGTGCATGATCCGGCGGAGCTGTGGCTACGATGGGACTTTCTTGAAAAGGAATTGCCTCGTGATCGAGGGAGGGATTTGCGGTTGGGTCAAATACGGGAAGCCTTGCTTCGCGCAAAGCGCTCAGTGAAGCTGCAGAAAGCTCAATGTGAAGGGTGGCCCTGTGTGGGACGAAAGGATACCAAAGCCATCGGAAACTTCGTGATGTTGCACGCAAAATATCTTGTCTACATCACGTAAAGAACCGATCGCCTGCGGGCGAAGTTCAGTAGCGTAGATGTTTGCTTCATTACGAAGTAAACGATGCCTTGGGGGTGAACTGCCACTGAGAATTTCCTCCGGAATAGCTTAGAGTCCGGCCCATTAAAGGACGGACGCATGAAGAAGCAGCGATTTACGGAAGAGCAGATCATTGCGGTGTTGAAGGAGCAGGAATCTGGCGCGAAGGCGTCGGACCTCTCCTGCAAGCACGGAATTTCAGAAGCAACGCTTTATAACTGGAAAGCCAAATACGAGGGTATGGAGGTGTCCGAGGCGAAACGCCTGAAGGCGCTCGAAGAGGAGAACGCCAAGCTGAAGAAGCTGCTGGCCGAGCAGATGCTCGATGCTGCTGTACTCCGCGAGCTTCTTGCAAAAAATGGTAGGACCTGCCGCCAAGCGTGAAGCCGTGACGCATCTGAAGGCCGTCATGGGTTTTCGGAGCGTCGGGCCTGCCTGGTCATATCTGCCGACCGCAAGACGATCCGTTATCGGCGCAGTCGACCGCCGGAGCTAGAACTGCGGGCGAAGCTGCGTGACCTCGCCAACGAGCGATGGCGCTTCGGCTATCGGCGACTGTTCATCTTGCTCCGGTAAGATGGAGAACCGTCCGGGGTCAATCGCATCTACCGGCTCTATCGGGAGGAAGGACTTCCGTTCGGAAGCGGAAAGCCAGACGGCATGCCGTCGGCATGAGTGCGCCGATCCTGGTCGAAGCGAAGGCCAATGCCCGGTGGTCGCTGGATTTCGTCCACGACCAGTTCGCCTGCGGAAGGAGGTTTTACGTGCTCAACATCGTCGATGATGTGACGCGTGAATGCCTGGCAGCAATCCCGGACACCTCAATCTCCGGCCGCCGTGTCACACGGGAGCTGACGACGCTGATCGAACGACGCGGCAAGCCCGGAATGATTGTCTCCGATAACGGCACGGAACTCACCTCGAATGCCATCCTTGCCTGGTCGAAGGATCACAAGGTCGAGTGGCGTTACATCGCGCCGGGAAAGCCCACGCAAAACGGCTATGTCGAGAGCTTCAACGGACGAATGCGTGACGAACTGCTCAACGAAAGCCTGTTCTTCGGCCCCGATCATGCCCGAAGCGCCATCGCTGAATGGGCAGAGGATTATAATCATTTCCGGCCGCACTCATCGCTCGGTTATCAGACCCCGGTAAGCTATGCCGGGATCATCGCCGCAACCGGCTCCAACGCTGTGCAAGATGAAAGCTTCGTGTTTCCGCCGGTTGCTACCACCGCGCCAATTGGCGCATTCGAAACCGCCGAGGCTCTAATCGCCGTTGGATGAAAGTTCAGTGGCAAGTCAGCAGAACCATGACAAGGTTGAACCAGCTTTACCCGAGTGGCGGCGCATCAGGATCCTTGGTGCTGGTGCAGGTGGTCTGCTGTTGCTCTTGGGAGTATCGGTTGGCGCCGTCATCACCCGGGCAAGCGATACGGCCTCATGGATCGTTCGGCATTGGCTCAAGATTTAGCTTAGTGGCATGCCCTCGCGGCACAATCGCTCCGCGTTGCGCGCAGCCAGCTGTTTCTCGTCCGGAAAGTGATCCCAGCACCGAAAGCTATTCTGTCCCTTGATCGACTGATAGCCGAGCGAGCCCCAAACCGCGCAAACGGGATGCTCGTAGCGGTGCTCGGGCAAAATCGATTATGCCCGAGCTTCGGCAGGCGATGGTTATTAGCCAAGCCAAATTCAAGTTGCTCTTGGGTAGTAGCTACTAAAATCTGACTCCCCGACTTTGTCAGCAGGGCCTACACCAACGACGGTAATCTGACGGCTCTATCCGGGCTAATAAGGTCAAATTCACATGCGACCTCATGCGGTCGGAGCGTGGCAAACATGATGGTTGGCTTGATGACGCCTGCTTTTATCAGGTCCGTATTCAGATCCTCAAGCAAATCAATAAGCGCCAGGTCCTTGCTATCATCAGGCGAGAAGTTTGGGCCATACATTCGATCAACAAAAATGTCGGGCAGGTTGCCGTATCCAACGAAGCGCTCAAAGAAAAGCGTGTTGATCAAAATAGGCATTATATCCTGTGCTCGAATCCCCTCAAAAGTGCCGTTGGCACAATTAAAATTCACGAACTGATCGTTCCGAACTCGGTTTATGCAGTCGAATTTCTTCTCCGAAGGCAGCGTATCCCAGATTCTTCGGACATATTTTTCTGCTTCAGGCCAACGCATGTGACCATTGCGTCCGATCATATCGGAGGTGATCAAAGCTCCTCTCGGATGGAGAGATTTTTTCATCCAAGCGAAAATGGCTTCCAGCTCAACAAAATGATGGAGGCAGTGGTTTGCGAGAATAAAGTGATGTCCGGAAAGCGGAATGTTGCGATTCACATCACATTTGACAAACTCGAAACATTCCAGCAACTGAGCCTGTTTTACTTGCTTTCTCCCCTGCTCCAGCATGGCAGGGGAAATGTCAGTGCATATCATTCTACATTTGACGCCGGCAGTCCTCAGGCGCTCAGTAACGTCAATTTCTAGGCTGCATTCCCCGCTCCCCAAACTGACAATTCTAATTTCCTTGAATCCCTCAGCTTTCGAGATGCGTATAATCTCGTTCGCAAACACTTGCTCAATTATAGGAGTGCCGAACATTGCTATGAGTCTGGGGGAAAGGTATCTCGACGCCCAATACGTAAAAATTGAAGGTATTGAGGCCGATGGCCGTTCACCGTTGTATATGGCCTGTTCGCGTGCAACAAGCGCTTCGTAGTTATCGGTTCCCATTAATTATCCCTTCCCCAAAGGGTTATGTTCCATCCCAAGTTTCACTCACACTGATCCTGGTAATTTTGAATCAGAAGAATAATATGCCACGCTAAATTGCTTTTGGCATCAACAGAACGACATGATTGTATATTGGACCTCTTGGAAGCGGCACAGCGAGCGCCTATACAAGACAGGATAATCGTATCTCGTATAACCCAGCCCGCCCAAGGCACGGCAATCTCTGCGACAACTCTCTCGTACACGCTAATCCCGGCCATAGTGGCCGGACATGCGGCGAACATCTTGCTCAACCGGATGTAACACGGGCGCGACACGTTGCCAAATTTCGTTGTAAAAACAATAGCAGGGTAAAGCCTGCAAATCCTTGCACGCCGGTTCGATTCCGGGCGAGGCCTCCATCTTTCCCCAAGCTCTTGATAACCATCTGATTTCGCTGCAGGATTTTCCAGGTGCGGCAGTTCTTCTCCCTTTAGCTTTCCGTCTCAATAACCGCGGCCATGCTTTGGCTGATCCGACCTATCGATCGAGGGCGATAAGGGCCCCGTCATCTTCGCGATAGCGCGAAGGCAACGGTCGATGCATCCGATGCAACGATCGGGCGCGACGATTTCTTGTTTGAGGTTTGAGGATGGTCGCGGCGGCTTATGATGAAGCTAGCGATCGACGGTGCCTCGTCGAATTCGGCGGTCCATAAAAGCAAAAGCGGTCCAGTCTAGGGAAAAAACTGGGCCGCCTTTTGCTGGACTAGAGGTCAATCAAATTCAGCAGCCTAATCATAAGGTATGCTTAGTAATTGTCAATGGGAATGCGATGTCGCACCTGCGCGTCGAGCATTCCGTCCTTCCGCTCGCTGGGATCTTTCCTTGAACAATTTGTTTTTGTTACGGATTCGCCCTGCTAAATCGGCGAATGAAGGTCCGGCTGGTCCGTCCGCTACGCGGAAAAACTCCGCCTCGGGGGTGGCGAGGCGGAGTGGGAGGAGGGAACCGATGTTAGGGCCGATCGAATTACGAGAATATCGATCGCCTATGCATGTAGATCATATCGCAGGTTGAGAAAATTGAGAAATTCTCCCAGGGGTGTTACCATATGGAACATAGGAGCCGTCAACAAAGTCTGCCGCGACGTGATCCGAATATAAGAGACAAGGACTGGGCGGCGGCGCGCTATTCTGCCATGGCCCGGCGCGAAACGCGCTTGTGCGAATGATTCTAGAGGGCTCTGATTGCCCCGGATCGGTTCGACCGCCGAAATGGCTGGAAGGAGGCCTATTCTTCGAGGCAGGGAAAGGCGAACTTGTAGGCGCGCGCGATCAGCGAGCTGGCGGGCCGCTCCAGCTGCCAGGAATGCTCCGCCATCCATTTGCAGGCGATCGTGGTCGCCCTTGTATTGCTGAGATCGGGCGGCAGACAGAAAGCGCCGACGAACTGCTGCAGATAGCGCTCATAACGCGACGAGTTTTTCGGCGTCTGCTTGGTGGCTCGGATCGTCAGGTTCTTCGTCCGCTGAGCTTCGTCGAGAATGCCCTGAATATAGACGGAGGCGAGCGTCCGGTCCTCTTCACACCATTCGTCGAGCTGCTTGCCTGTGACGACGTGTCCGATGATCAGGGCTGTCTCTTTCGGCTCATCCTCGCTTGACGTTTCCTCGCTCAACGCGACCTGGGGTAAGAGAAGGAGAAGCGCTGCGACGAAGAGCCAAAGCCTCATGCGGGAAACCTACATCATCGAGGAAAGGCTGGCGGCCAGAAAGACCACCAGAGGCAGCGACGTTACGACGAAAAGAACGAGAGAAACAGGCATCCCAGCCACCTTCTATCTAAATTTAATGTTAGCCCGAATGGCTTCGGGCCGGAAGGTTGATCGGTCACCACATCCAGGCGGGTCCAATGCCTTGAAGCGTGGTCTTGCGAGGTTAACATTTTACTAACGGATGCCCCGATGTGGGGCGCAGAGGATTTGCCTGGTATTGCGGATGCGGGATATGAAGGGCTCCAGTCCGCATTTGACGATGCCGATTGTTGTTCGTCGGCGACGCCTGGGCATGAATCTCGGTGGCTGTTGCCGCAATGCCTTGAAAGCGCGGCGTCAGGCGATTAAGACACCCGTAACAGAAAGTAGAGCGGGCCCGTTCGGGCACGAAGGGCGCAAGAGGATAAGATGGATTTCGAAGCAGCGCGCGTGAAGATGGTCGAGAACCAGATCCGGACGACGGATGTCACCTCCCATTCCGTGTTGAATGCGTTTTTCGCCGTACCGCGCGAAAATTTCGTGCCGGAGAAGTCGAAGCTCCTGGCCTATGTCGATTGCGATATCGAGGTTGCTCACGGGCGCTTCCTCATGGAAGCTTCGCCGCTGGCAAAGCTGCTGCAGCTCGGCGCGATCACCAAGGATGACAAGGTTCTCGATGTCGGTTGCGGCACTGGTTACGTATCTGCCGTTCTATCGCTTATCGCCGGCAAGGTCGTTGCACTTGAATCCAATGAGGAGCTTGCTGCTCGGGCGAAGGCCAATCTTGCTGCGCTTGGCTACGATAACGTGACCGTCGTTGGCGGAGATCTTGAAAAAGGTCATGCGGCAAACGCGCCCTATGACGTGATTTTCCTCAACGGCTCGATCGAGCAGCTGCCGCAGGGCCTGCTGGACCAGCTCGGCGAAGACGGACGCCTGATCACGGTCATCGGCTATGGCCACGCTGCCCGCGCGACTGTTTTCATGCGTGAACGTGGCGCCTTTTCGGAAAATGTCTTCTTCAACGCGTCGATCAAGCCGCTTCCGGGCTTTGCCAAGGCCAAGGAATTCGTCTTTTGATGTCCTGAACGGTCCAACGATCGAGCTTGCGACAGGCGCCTTGGAGCGCCTGTTTTTTATTGTCGCGGCCTGTGGCAGAATCGGGCTGCGCAGAGCGATTCGTTGTGATCGTAACAAAACTGTGCATCACCGGGTTTAGTGCTTTTCAGGTGATTTTTTTCCCGAGGACAGTCATCTAGGGTGGCCCTGATTCGGGTGCCGCCCTTGCGCGTTTCCGGTCGTTGAATATGGGAAAACGGGGATGAATATGGCTCAGCCAAATGTAGTGCGTGAACCGTCCATGGAAGAGATCCTGGCGTCGATCCGCAGGATTATCGAAAGCAACGAACCGGTAGGCGCCAAGCCAACTCCCGCAACGCATTTCGCTGGCGTCGATATGCGTGCCGACGACATTCAATTGACCGTGGATGAAGAGTTCGCTGCTGCCGATCGGGCACGCGCTGCCGAACAGGACCCACGTTTCGTCGCGGCAAATTCGCAGATGCCGGTTGCCGAGCCGGAAGGTCGCGGCCTGTCGCTGGCCGATGTCGCCGCGCGTGTGCGTGCCGCTTCCGAACGCAATACCGCCGCCTTGCTGAACGCCGGACGTGAGCCGCCGCAACCGCGCGAACTGCCTCCGGCCATGGCTGCGCGCCTTGCCGAAGTTCATGTCGCGGAGGCTCATGTCGAGCCGGTTGCCGATGTTCCGCTGCGACACGCCGTTGCCGATATCCCGGCGCCAGCCGTCTCGCCCGTCATGCAGGCCGTCGCCGAGGTCCGGATCGAGCCTGAAATGGAAGAGTTGAGGCCGATGGCGGCCGCTCAGGTGCCGCAGCCGGTGGCGCCGGTCGAAGCCCCGATTTTCCAGGCGCCGGAACCGCCGGCCGTTGCCACGGAAATGGAAGCTGCTGTGTCGCAGACTCAGGCCGTATCGGTATCGCCGCTGATGTCGGAGGCCGCCGGAGCGCAAGTTTCTCGCTCGTTTGAAGAACTTGCAGCCATCGTCGACGGCGGCCCGCGCCGCTCTCTCGATGAGCTGGCACAGGAGATGCTGCGGCCGATGCTGCAGGAGTGGCTCGACGACAACTTGCCGACGCTGGTCGAGCGTCTTGTGCGCGAAGAGATCGAACGAGTGGCACGCGGCCCGCGTCGCTGAGAGCCTGAGCTTCGGGTAGCCGATCCGCCGCTCCGGGCTTCGGGGCGGCTTTTTTATTGACTTGCCCACAGCCATCCTTATTTACAACTCGCATCACCCTATCCTCTAGTTCCGGTCCAAAAATGCTCGACAAAACATATGATTCCGCCACCGTCGAACCGAAGATCGCCCAGAAATGGGATGAGGCCGACGCTTTTCGCGCCGGTGTGAACGCCAAGCCGGGCGCCGAAACCTTCACCATCGTCATCCCGCCGCCGAACGTGACCGGTTCGCTGCACATGGGCCATGCGCTGAACAACACGCTGCAGGACATCATGGTGCGGTTCGAGCGCATGCGCGGCAAGGACGTTCTCTGGCAGCCGGGCATGGACCATGCCGGTATCGCCACGCAGATGGTCGTCGAGCGTCGTCTCGCCGAGCGCCAGCAGCCGGACCGTCACAAGATGGGCCGCGAAGCCTTCATCGAGAAGGTCTGGGAATGGAAGGACGAGTCGGGCGGGCTGATTTTCAACCAGCTCAAGCGCCTCGGTGCCTCCTGCGACTGGTCGCGCGAGCGCTTCACCATGGACGAGGGCCTGTCGAAGGCCGTTCTCGAAGTCTTCGTCACGCTCTACAAGGAAGGCCTGATCTATCGCGACAAGCGGCTGGTCAACTGGGACCCGAAGATGCTGACGGCGATTTCGGACATCGAGGTCGAGCAGCACGAGGTCAACGGCAATCTCTGGTATCTGCGCTACCCGCTGGAGCCGGGTGTCACCTATCAGCATCCGCTTGCCTTCGACGAAGAAGGCAAGCCGACGGAATGGGAAACGCGCGACTATCTCGTCGTTGCCACCACCCGTCCGGAAACCATGCTCGGTGATACCGGCGTTGCCGTTAACCCGGAAGATGAGCGTTACAAGCCGCTCGTCGGCAAGCATCTCATCCTGCCGATCGTCGGCCGCCGCATTCCGATCGTTGCCGACGAGTATCCGGACCCGACGGCTGGAACGGGCGCGGTCAAGATGACGCCGGCGCATGATTTCAACGACTTCGACGTCGGCAAGCGCCGCGGCCTGCGTGTCGTCAACGTCCTGACGCCGGAAGCGACCATCACCATCAAGGACAACGAGGATTTCCTCGAAGGTCTCGACAATCCTGCAGCCCTGCATGGAGCCTGGGACGAGCTGGAAGGCAAGGACCGCTTCGAAGCCCGCAAGATCATCGTCCGCATTTTCGAGGAAGCCGGCCTGCTCGACAAGATCGAGCCGCACAAGCACATGGTTCCGCATGGCGACCGTGGCGGCGTGCCGATCGAGCCGCGCCTGACGGAACAGTGGTATGTCGACGCCAAGACGCTCGCCGAGCCGGCGATCGCCTCGGTTCGCGAAGGCCGCACCAAGCTCGTTCCGAAGAGCTGGGACAAGACCTATTACGACTGGATGGAAAACATTCAGCCGTGGTGCGTTTCCCGCCAGCTCTGGTGGGGTCATCAGATCCCTGCCTGGTACGGGCCGGATGGTCAGGTCTTCGTCGAAAAGACCGAGGAGGAGGCGCTGCAGGCCGCGATCCAGCATTATCTTTCGCACGAAGGCCCGATGAAGGCCTATGTCGAGGACCTGCTGGAAAACTTCAAGCCGGGCGAAATCCTGACGCGCGACGAAGACGTGCTCGACACCTGGTTCTCGTCGGCGCTCTGGCCGTTCTCGACGCTCGGCTGGCCGGACGAGACGCCGGAACTGGCGCGCTACTATCCGACCAATGTGCTCGTCACCGGTTTCGACATCATCTTCTTCTGGGTCGCCCGCATGATGATGATGAGCCTTCACTTCATGAAGGACGAGAATGGCGAGTCGGTCGAGCCGTTCAACACCGTCTATGTCCACGCCCTGGTGCGCGACAAGAACGGGCAGAAGATGTCGAAGTCCAAGGGCAACGTCATCGACCCGCTCGAACTGATCGACCAGTACGGCGCCGATTCGCTGCGTTTCACGCTGGCAATCATGGCCGCGCAGGGCCGCGACGTGAAGCTCGATCCGGCGCGCATCGCCGGCTACCGCAATTTCGGCACCAAGCTCTGGAACGCCACGCGCTTTGCCGAGATGAACGGCGCCAAGAGCGATCCGCATTTCGTGCCGGAAGCGGCCGAGCTTACCGTCAACCGCTGGATTCTGACGGAGCTGGCGCGTGCCGAGCGTGACGTCACCGAGGCGCTGGAAAGCTTCCGCTTCAACGATGCGGCAAGCGCGCTCTATCGCTTCATCTGGAACCAGTTCTGCGACTGGTATCTCGAGCTCCTGAAGCCGATCTTCAGCGGCGAAGACGAGAATGCAAAGGCCGAGTCACAAGCCTGCGCCGCCTACGTCCTTGAAGAGACCTACAAGCTGCTGCATCCGTTCATGCCGTTCATGACGGAAGAGCTCTGGGCGCATACGGCGGGCGAGGGCAAGGAACGCGACGGCCTGATCTGCCATGCGGATTGGCCGGCTCCGTCCTACGCCGACAATGTCGCGGCCGATGAGATCAACTGGTTGATCGACCTCGTTTCCGGCATCCGCTCGGTCCGCTCGGAAATGAACGTGCCGCCGGCAGCGACCGCTCCGCTTGTCGTCGTCGATGCCAACAGCTTGACGCGTGAGCGCCTGTTCCGCCACGATGCCGCCATCAAGCGGCTGGCGCGTGTCGAAGCGATCTCGCTTGCCGATACCGCGCCGAAGGGTGCTGCTCAGATCGTCGTCGGCGAGGCGACCGTCTGCCTGCCGCTCGGCAGCCTTATCGATCTGTCCGCCGAGAAAGCGCGTCTTGAAAAGGCGATCGCCAAGAACGAACAGGAAATGGCGCGCATCAATGGCAAGCTTTCGAACGAGAAGTTCGTTGCCAATGCGAATCCCGACGTGGTCGCCGCCGAGCGCGAGCGCCTCGGCGAACTCGAGGGGCAGCAGACAAGCCTCAAGGTCGCGTTGGACAGGGTCAGCGAAGCCGGCTGAAGCGTGCCGCGCAGGTGCCATTCAGCCGTTTGCGACACCAAAGTGGCCGAGGGTAGAGACGAAAAGCGCAAGACGCGATGCCGAGAAATCGCGATGCGCTTTGGCAAAGGGAAAATCAGATATCAGAAAGGGCACGCGGCACTCGTCGCGTGCCCTTTTGCTTGTTGCCTCGATTCTACCGGGATTGACTGGATCTAGCGCCCAGATCCGTCGCCAGTTTCGCACAGGTGAAACAGATTACACCTAAACTTGTGAGACATATTCGAAAAGCGAAACTGTTGTCATATTGTAACAGAATTGTTGCTATGAAGAATGAAAATCTATGCTGGGGCGAAAATGGTATTCGATAAGAAAAAATTACCTACTCCGATAGATTTTCGGAGGCGGAGTTCGTTTTCTTACGTAAATCAAATGCTCTCTGGCGCCGCTGGCGCCGTCGTGCGCCACATTGCTAATTCACGCGATCATCGCAACAATCGAATAAATGAATGCACCTGTGGGGGAGAAACAATGGCATTTTCTGTTGCGCTGAGGGGCGCAGTCACACTCGTCATCAGCTCATCTTTCGCGAGTGCCGCCTTTGCGGGCGGTCTTGATCGCGGCGGCTATGACATCGATCTGCTTTTCGACAAGGGTCGGTATGTTTTCGAGTCAGGCGTCACCTATGTCATGCCAGACCGCAAGTTGAAGAACGCCAAGGACACCAATCCACTCAATGGCAATCTCAATAATCGCAGCCAATCAACCGATGCGTCCGTGAATTACGCCATCCCCTATGCCGCCTTCAAGGTCGGCATAGGGGATGACATCGATTGCATGGCCGACTATTCGCAGCCCTTCGGCGCGCATTTGAACGAAGGCGTGAATTGGGCCGGCGCGAACGACGAGACCAAGGTCAAGTTGAGCACGAATAACTATTCGGCCACTTGCTCTTACAAGTTCGACATGGGCCCGGGTCAGCTGCGCCTGATCGGCGGCGGCTTCTATCAGGAAGTCAGCGGTTACAAGTCACGCCTCGTCTTCGATACTCCGGCTCCGATTTCCGCTGTCTACAACGGCATGGGCTCGCTTGATATCGACGGTCATGGCTGGGGCTGGCGCGCAGGCATCGCCTATGAAATTCCGGAATATGCCTTACGCACGAGCCTCGTCTACAATAGCCGGGTCAAATATGACAACCTTAAGGGGACTGTCGACCTGACCGAGGTGCCACCGCCGGTCCTTCCGGGCTTTGCCGGCAAGGTCACGTCCGTCTTCGGTTCGGCCGATGCGCCCGATTCGCTCGAATGGAAGGTGCAGACCGGCATCGCGCCTGATTGGCTCGCTTTCGGTTCGGTCAAGTGGACGAATTGGAGCCTTCTGCAGAGCATCGCCTTCTGCCCGACCTCGACGCGCAGCATCTCCTGCAAGGCGAACGGACCGACTGAGCTGACCTCGCTCGACTTGCTGTACAAGGACGGCTGGACCATTACCGGCGGTGTCGGACACAAGTTCAATGACAAATGGAGCGGCGCCGTCAGCCTGACCTGGGATCGCGGCACGAGCGACGGCTATGGCATGAATTCCGACACATGGAGCCTCGGCGCGGGCGTTGCCTACAAGGCAACCGAGCACGTCCAGTTCAATTTCGGCGGCGCTCTCGGTCTCATGACATCAGGCAAATCCGGATCGATCACGCGCGGCGGTGCCGTCTACGGCAACGATGTGAGCTACAGCTTCGGCAACGACTTGGTTGCCGCTCTTCAGACATCGGTGAAAGTCAGCTTCTGACGATAAGTCGTTGAGTTGAAGGGGTTTATCAACTATTCCTTCACCTTGTTTTTAACGTCGCGGGCGCGTCTGTCGCTCGCGACGTTTCTTTGCCTGATCGGGGAGAATGAGGTGAAAAAACCTACCTTCTTGCCTGATTCATGGTTAAGAAAATTTCAATGCCGGTAAAATCTTTGTGACGAATTAGCAACACTCTATTTCAACGTATTGCAGGCCCGTGATCAGATTACAATTTGTCCATTTCCCGCCACAAATGGGGAGCAGCGATTACGTGGGCACAGGGGCAAGCCTCGTAGAAAGTGCGTAAGCGGTCGATGGGTGAACTTCCACTTTGGCATAAGCAACAATTCGGGATCGGAGCCGTGATGCTTCCGGTGCGTGGGAAAAGTCGTTGTCTGTCAAGGGAAGTCGTCAGCCGGCCGATCTTTGATCTCCGTCATCGGAAGGCGAATGAGGGCGCTCCTTCGATGATGGGATGCGATAACGGCCGCACAAATGCTGGTTTGGACATAATTGCAAGCTATGCTCGCAATTGTGGCAAACAGCGTCGGTTGGATGCCGCAGGAACCGTCCACTCGAAGGGCGGTCCAGTCTCGTGCGCCATCAGGGAAAACATTCGTGAAGCTGGCGGCGTTTGCGAAAACGCCGTGGCAGATCCGAATGGAGCGAAAGAAATCGACTGTTATGTTTAAGTCCGAGTTCATATCAGCGAGAGTCATGATGCTCAGCCTGTCCCTCGCCACTGCGGTGGTGCTGGCAGGTCAAGCCCGGGCATTCGATATCAATGCCGGCGTCACCAAGGAATCAGGTCCGTTCGATCTCTTCAAGTTCGGCTTCAAGGCCTACAAGAACGGTCAGAAGGAAGAAGCGGTCGAAGCCTATCGCTACGCCGCGGAGAAGGGTCACACAGGCTCTCGTTGGGCTCTGGCCAACATGTATGCGGACGGCGACGGCGTCACGCAAAACGATTTCGAAGCTTTCAAGATCTATAGCGAGATAGCACAGCAGGGCGTGGAGCCCGGTTCGGAAGATACGGGCTTCTTCATCAACGCGCTGCTGGCGCTTGCGAGCTACTACAAGACCGGCATTCCCAATAGTCCGGTCAAGATCGACCTCAATCAGGCCCGCCAGCTCTATTTCCAGGTTGCATCGACCTTTGGCGTTCCCGAGGCGCAGTTCCAGCTGGCCCAGATGATGCTGTCCGGCGAGGGCGGCGCCATCAATGTCCAGCAGGCGAAGAAATGGCTGAATCAGGCGCGCAAGAGCGGCCATCCGGGCGCCATGGCCGTTTTCGGCAATCTCCTGTTCCAGGAAGGTCAATCCATCCGTGGCCTGGCGTTCATGACGGCTGCACTCGACAAGTGCAAGCCGAAGGACTGTAGCTGGATGGAAGACATGCAGGAGCAGGCTTTCTCGCTCGCCAACGAGAACGACCGCCGCGTCGCGGTCTCCATGGCCCATCAACTCGATGTCGCCGGCTCCGACTGATTGCCGGCTCTAACCGCGCCATGCTCGCTCAGGGCAGGCCATGCGCATGCAGCCGATCGGCCTAAAGCATGTCGCTAAAAAGTGCGCAGCGGCTTTGCGACAACGACATACGCAAAATCAAAAGCTTAAAGCGCAAGCAGCGAATCTTAGAGATCGCGGCGCACTTTAGCCCCCGAAATCGAAGTGGGCGATAACGGGCACGTGGTCGGAAGGTTTTTCCCAGGCGCGCACATGTTTCTCGATCGCCGTCGCGGTGAGTTTATCGGCCGCTTCCGGCGACAGCATCAGATGATCGATGCGGATGCCATTGTTTTTCGGCCAGGCGCCGGCCTGATAATCCCAGAATGAGTAAAGTTTGACGGCGTCCGTCGTCGCTCGCACGGCATCCGTAAAGCCGAGATGTTCGAGCTGACGGAACGCCTGGCGCGTCTGCGGCAGGAAGAGAGCATCGTTCTCCCAGACCTTCGGGTCGAAGCAGTCATGCGGTTCCGGGATGACATTGTAGTCGCCGGCGAGCACCAGAGGTTCCTCCAGAACCAGGCGATCCCTGGCGAATTTGCGCAGCCGCTCCATCCAGGCGAGCTTATAGGGATATTTTTCCGTATCGATCGGATTGCCGTTCGGCAGATAGAGGCAGCAGACACGCAGTGCGCCGTGCCCTTCGACAGAAAACACCGCTTCGATGAAACGGGCCTGCTCATCGCTATCGTCGCCGGGCAGGCCGCGTGTCACTTCATCCGGCTTGGTCTTCGAGAGAATCGCAACACCGTTGAAGCCCTTTTGCCCGTGCGTTTCGACGTGATAGCCGAGTGCTTCGATCTCCAGTCGCGGAAAGCCTTCGTCGACCGTCTTGATCTCCTGCAGGCAGACGATGTCCGGGTTCGAGTCCTTCAGCCACTGGCAGAGGTTCTCGATACGCGCTTTGACGCCGTTGATGTTCCAGGTCGCGATTTTCATGGGCGGCTCATTCCTTTGCTTCGCCCTGTTGTATCCGCAGCCGATGAGCTTGACTACAGGCCATATGGAAACCGGCCCGGAGCAAAGGCTCCCGGCCGGTCATCAAACTGTGGAAAAAGGCGCGAGGGATCAGATGGCAAAACTCGTGCCGCAGCCGCAACTTGCGACCGCATTCGGATTCTTGATCTGAAAGGACTGTCCAAGCAGATTGTCAACGAAATCGATTTCGGAGCCCGCCATGTAGACCAGCGACAACTGGTCGATCAGGACGGTCGCGTTGTTCTTCTCGACAACGATATCATCGTCCTCGGGACCTTCGACGAGATCGAATTTATAGGAAAAACCCGAACAGCCGCCGCCTTCGACAGCGACGCGCAAAGCGCGCTTTCCGGCTTCCGCGCCGACGATGGCAGCGATTCGCTTGGCTGCGGCGTCCGATAGGGTAACACTTGTCTCAGTCATGTCTTCCTCCTGCCGGGGTCAAGATCCGGAGAGAACCAATAGGCCGTCGAACTTTCAAACGGCTGATATCCGTAGCCTTTATCATGAAAGTCAGGCCGGCGACAGCTATGGTTTCGTGGTTGAGCCACGCGCCATTTTGCTGTTTTCTTGTCTATAGGTATGAAGGCCGCAAAGCGGCGTCAATGGGCTGACATGTACGAAGAACAGGCTACGGCCTGGATCACCGGGCAGGGTCAGGAGCCGATTGCAGGGAAACGACTGTCGCGCCGATGGCGGCGCGGGAGCCAAATGCCGGAATGGATTGATGATGACGATTGATACGCATGCATTGGGTTTCGGATATGGGGAAAAGGCAGTCTATGCAACAAATCCCTGGGAATCGCGTGGAAGGCTCTATGAGGAGGGGTCGAGCCCGACGCGCTCCGAGTTCCAGCGCGATCGTGACCGGATCGTCCATGCGACCGCCTTCCGTCGGTTGAAGCACAAGACGCAGGTCTTCATCGCCCAGGACGGTGATCACTATCGCACCCGGCTGACGCATACGATCGAGGTGGCGCAGATCGCTCGCGCCCTGGCGCGTGCCCTCAAGCTGGATGAGGATCTGGCCGAGGGCGTGGCGCTGGTACACGATTTCGGGCACACGCCCTTCGGCCATACGGGCGAGGATGCGCTGCATGAGGTGCTGTTGCCCTATGGTGGCTTCGATCACAACGCTCAATCCCTGCGCATCGTCACGAAGCTTGAGCGTCGTTATGCCGATTTCGATGGGCTCAATCTGACCTGGGAAATGCTCGAGGGTCTCGTCAAGCACAACGGCCCGCTGATGACGCCCGATGGCAAGGGTATTCGCGGACCCGTACCGCAGCCGATTCTCGATTATTGCGAGATCCATGATCTCGAGATCGCCTCCTTTGCCAGCCTGGAGGCGCAGGTCGCCGCGATTGCGGATGATATCGCCTACAACACGCATGACATCGACGACGGTCTGCGCTCCGGCTATCTGACATTCGAGATGCTGGAGGAAGTGCCTTTCCTCGCGCAGCTCATGGCTGAGGTGAGGGAGCGTTATCCGCATCTGGAGCCGAGCCGCTTCACCCACGAGATCATGCGTCGGCAGATCACCCGCATGGTAGAGGACGTCATCGCCGTTTCGCAGCAGGCCCTTGCCGAGATCAAGCCAGGCAATGTCGCCGACATCCACGCCGCCGGCCGGATCGTCGCGACCTTCTCTCCCGAGATGGCTGAAGCGGACAAGCTGATCAAGCAGATGCTGTTCAAGCGCATCTACCGCCATCCCGACATCATGCGCATCCGCGCAGGCGCGGCGCAGATCGTCACCGACCTCTTCCACGCTTATATGAACAATCCCAGGGAGATGCAGAGCCACTACTGGGTTGATCATATCGCCGGGCTGGCGATCGCCCCCAAGGCGAGGCATGTCGGTGATTATCTGGCCGGCATGACGGACACATACGCCATTAGCGCTCACAAGCGCCTGTTTGACCAGACTCCTGATTTGCGGTAGGCAGCGGCGGCGTCGGGCTGATGACGGCTCGCCGAAGCTATTGCGTGGACGATATCATGAACCTTTTCACCGACTTCGAAGTAAGAATTAAGAACGCTCTCGAACAAATTGATATTGTGCGAGAAAAGCGATCGGAGCTTGACTTCGGACGTATTGGCGTGGAGCCGCCGCGAGACGCCAGCCATGGCGATGTCGCCACGAACGCGGCCATGGTTCTGTCCAAGCCGCTCGGTACCAATCCGCGCGCGCTTGCCGAAATCATCGTCGCTAAATTGAAGGAAGACGCCGACGTCGCCGAGGTTTCGGTCGCCGGTCCGGGCTTCATCAATATTCGACTGTCGGTCGGCTACTGGCAGCGGCTGCTGTCAACGATGATCTCCGAAGGCGAGAAGTTCGGCCGTTCGAAGCTCGGCGAGGGGCAGAAGGTCAATGTCGAATATGTCTCGGCCAACCCGACCGGGCCGATGCATGTCGGCCATTGCCGCGGCGCCGTCGTCGGCGATGCGCTGGCAAACCTGCTGGCCTTCTCGGGCTATGACGTCACCAAGGAATATTACATCAACGATGCCGGCTCGCAGATCGACGTGCTGGCTCGCTCGGTTTTCATTCGCTATCGCGAAGCGCTCGGCGAGCAGGTTGGCGAGATCCCGCCGGGCCTTTATCCCGGCGATTATCTCGTTCCGGTCGGTGAAGCGCTTGCCAAGGAATTCGGCACCAAGCTGCGCGGCATGCCGGAAGACCAGTGGCTTCCCATCGTGAAGGATCGCGCCATCGACGCGATGATGGCGATGATCAAGGAAGATCTGGAAGCGCTGAACGTCCATCACGACGTGTTCTTCTCGGAACGTACCCTGCATGCCAACGGCGCGGCGCTGATCCGCACCGCGATCAACGACCTGACCTTCAAGGGCTATGTCTACAAGGGCGCGCTGCCGCCGCCGAAGGGACAGTTGCCGGAGGATTGGGAAGACCGCGAGCAGACGCTCTTTCGCTCGACGGAAGTCGGCGACGATATCGACCGTCCGCTGATCAAGTCTGATGGTTCCTATACTTACTTTGCTGCCGACGTTGCTTACTTCAAGAACAAGTTCGACCGCGGCTTCAACGAGATGATCTATATTCTCGGCGCCGATCATGGCGGCTACGTCAAGCGGCTGGAAGCGGTCGCCCGCGGCGTTTCGGATGGCGCGGCGAAGCTAACGGTGCTGTTGTGCCAGCTCGTCAAGCTGTATCGAGATGGCGAGCCGGTGAAGATGTCGAAGCGCTCGGGTGATTTCGTCACGCTACGCGAAGTCGTCGATGAAGTCGGCCGCGATTCGGTGCGCTTCATGATGCTTTACCGGAAGAATTCCGAGCCTCTGGATTTCGATTTCGCCAAGGTCACCGAACAGTCGAAGGACAATCCGGTCTTCTACGTGCAGTACGCGCATGCCCGCTGCATGTCGATCTTCCGCCAGGCGAGGGATGCCTTCCCGGATCTCGATATTGCCTCGCTTGATCTGTCGAAGGCTGTTCTCGGCGCGATCTCCGATCCGGCCGAGCTGCAGCTGGTTGCAAAGGTTGCCGAATTCCCGCGAATCATCGAGGCTGCAGCACAGTCTCAAGAGCCGCATCGCATCGCTTTTTATCTTTACGATCTAGCCAGTTCCTTCCATGGACACTGGAATAAAGGTAAAGATTTACCGGAATTACGTTTTGTTAACGATAAGAACCGAGAATTGAGCATAGCCAGACTTGGGTTGGTGTACGCTGTCGCGTCGGTTTTGAAGTCGGGTCTTGGTATAACCGGGACCGCAGCGCCGGACGAAATGCGATAAACGTCACCATTTACCCACATTGCGCTGGCATTAGTTGAAGCGTTTTCGAGTGGAACGGGTGATGGCGGAAAAACAGTTGGCGTATCGCGCAAGCGGAAACGACGAGTTCTTTGCGGATGATGATCCGTTGGCAGAACTCGCTCGTATCGTAGGTTTCGAGCCCCGCCCTGCTGCTCAGGCAGCTCCCGCGGCTCAGCGGCATGAGCCGGCCTTCAATCTCGAAGACGAGCTTCTTCGCGAATTCGAGCGATACGATACGCCGCGAATGAGTCCGGCAAATGACATCACCGCTCCAGCGGAGCAGGTGGCTGTTCCGAGCCATGAGCCGGTGGTCCATGCGGCCGAGCCGGTTCAGCCTGAGCCGAAGCTCGAAGAGCCCAGATTTGAAGAGCCGAAGTTCGAAGAGCCTGCGCCGCAGCCCATGGCTCCGGTCAAGCCGACGATCGGCGCTCGCGATCTGATAGACGAGCTGGAAATGTCGATCGCGCCGGTTCTGCAGCCGGCACCGAAGGCCGCCCCCATTGCGCAGTCGGCCGCTCCAGTCGCCAAGATACCGCAATCTGCGGCAGCGACCATGCGGTTGCCGATCGCGAACTTTACGCTCGCAACGCCGGTTGCCCCGCGTGAACAGCCTGCACCTGTCGCAGCTCCCATCGTTGCCCCGCCAGCGCCGACGGCTGCTCCCGAAGAAGCAATGTTTGACGGTGCGCTTGATTTCGAGGCGTTTGAGGCTGTCGAGCCGCCCCGCGCTCCGGAACCGGCGGCGGTGCCGGTCGCATCTCAGCCGGCCCCGGCTGTGTTCAGGGCGCCCGAGCCGCCAAAGGTCGTCAAGGCCGATCCCGCCGCCCTTGCCGCCGAGATCGATTCTCTGCTCGCTGATGTGAACCGCTATCCGGTTCCGTCCAGAACCAATGCGCCCGCAGCGAAGGAAGAGCCGGATTTCGGGAATTTCGACGTTTCGTTCCACGAACAGAAAGAACCGGTCGCTCCGGCGGCCGTGGTTCAGCGCGAAGAGCCGAAGCCGATTACCTTCGGCGCCGAAGATCCTTTTGCTGGTCAGGACTTCGAATTCGACCTGGCCGATATCGAGATGGAACTTGCCGGTCTCGATTTCGCCGAAGCCGACAAATCTCTTGCTGCACGGCAGCCGGCTCCGGCTCCAGAGCCTATTCTTTCTCGGGCGACACCTGTCGCGCCTGCCGCCGCTCCGGTGATGGCTGCCGCAGCGCCGCAGCCGATGCGAGCTGCGCCGGCGCCGGCGCCGGTTGCACCCGTTGCAAGCGTCGCACCCCCAGTCGCCAAGGCGGCTCCGGTATTCGAAGCCGATCAGCCCCTGCCTTTCGATCCTACGGAAATATCCGAGACGGAAGAGCGCGTCGAAACCTTCGAGGGCTCGCATGTTCCGCATCTGCAGGTGATCGAGCCGGAAGATCCGGTTGCGGTTCCGCCCGAATTTGATTTCGATCTCGATTCGGAAATGGCGAGCCTGCTGGGCGGCCCGGCCAAGGAAGCCGCTCCGGCAGCCGCCAAGCCCGTTGCCGCCGCCGCTGCGCTTGGTGGTGCTGCCGTCGCTGCGTCTTGGTCCAAGAACGCGGCTGCACAGCCGGCTGCGCCCGTTGCAAAGCAGCCGATCGAGGAATTCGACGAATTCGAGCGTGCGCTGGAAGAGGATTTCCGCCGCAGCTATCGCGAAGCATCCAATCCGGTCGAAAACGTTGCCCGGATGACGCTGAACCCGGCTGCAGGCAGCCGTCGCCCGGTTCGCTCTGTACGTGGCATGGTGACGACTGCGGCCGTCATCGCCGTGCTGGGCGTGGGTGGCTATGGCGCTTACAGTTGGATTCGTCACGGCGCGCCGATCTCCAGCTTCTCCGGAGAGCCGCGCGTGATTGCCGCCGATAGCGATCCGGTAAAGGTCGCTCCGGAAAATCCGGGCGGCACTGTCGTTCCGAATCAGGACAAGGCCGTCTACGACCGCGTCGCTGGCGATAGCACCGCGGCGCCGAAGCAGAAGGAGCTTGTCTCCTCCAACGAACAGCCGGTCGATGTCGTGCAGAAGACGCTGATCCCGGAAGCGGTATCGCCGGATGACAGTGATGGTGGCGGCGATCAGGTCACGTCGACGCCGGTCGGTGAAACCGAAGATCCGCGCCTGCTGCCGAACCAGAACGGCGGAAACACCAATGTCGCCGCCAATGGAGACGATCAGGTACCGTCCGTTTCTCCACGTAAGGTACGCACGATGATCGTCAAGCCGGATGGCTCTTTGGTGCCGCGTGATGAGCCGGCCACCGATACGGCGACCGCCGTTGCCAAGCCGACGAACAATCAGGTTGCCCTGGCCAATCCGACGCCGTCTGCTGCTAATACGCAAGCGGCCGCCCAGCCTGACAATGGCGATGCTGCGAGTGCCGAAAGCACGCCGATCCGCGTCGTCAAGACGAACCCGGTTCCGACGCCGCGTCCTGAACCCACGAGAGCGAATACGGCTGCTCCGGCGCATGACGCTCAACCGAAACAGGTTGCAGCAGCAACTCCGGCGACGGCGGCTCCTGCCCCAGCCACGACCTCCGCTGCAGCGGGCGGCGCCTACGGCGTACAGATCGCATCCTTGCCGACGGAAGCCGACGCGCAGAAGTCGCAGGCTAATCTCAAGGTCAAGTTCGCCAACATCATCGGCAATCATCCGCTTGAGATCCGCAAAGCCGATATCGCCGGCAAGGGCACCTACTACCGTGTCCGCGTCGTCGCCGGCTCGAAGGACGAGGCTGCGGCCATCTGCACGCGCTATCGCGCGGCTGGCGGCACCTGCCTGATCTCCAAGTAAATTCGGGTACGAAGCTTAGAAAACGGCGGGCATTTGCTCGCCGTTTTCGTTTGCACGGCGCTGTTCCTGTGTATCTGCGCTTGACGTCACTCGCATTTCCCGGCGCAAGCCTTATGATTCGGATATGACCGAATCGAAATCCATGATCCTTGGCTGCAGCGGCCACACCATCACGCCCGAAGAGCGATCCTTCTATCAGGGGGAGCAGCCGTGGGGCTTTATCCTGTTCGGACGCAATATTTCGGAGCCGGCGCAGATTGCCGATCTCGTTGCGTCCCTGCGCGACAGCGTCGGCCGGAATGCTCCCGTGTTCATCGATCAGGAAGGTGGCAGGGTGCAGCGCATCCGTCCGCCGATCCTGCAGCATTATCCCTCGGGACAGGCGCTCGGCGACATTTATCGGCAGGATCGCGAGCGCGGCTTGCGCGCCGCGTGGTTGATGTCGAGGCTTCATGCCTTCGATTTGCTGAAGTTCGGGATCAATGTCGATTGCCTGCCGGTGCTGGACGTGCCTGTGGAGGGATCAAGCAATGTCATCGGCAATCGCGCCTATGGCTCCGACCCGGTGACGGTGACGGAGATGGGACGCGCCGCGGCGGAAGGTCTGAAGGCTGGCGGCATGCTGCCTGTTATGAAGCATATGCCCGGTCACGGACGGGGATTCGCCGATTCGCATCACGAGTTGCCCGTTGTCTCCGTTCCGCGTGCCGAGCTGGAAGTGCATGATTTCGCCCCGTTTGTGGCGCTCAAGGACGAGCTTATGGCGATGACCTGCCATCTCGTCTTCACCGATATCGATCCGGAGAACCCGGCGACGACATCGCGCAAGGTCATCGAGGAGATCATCCGCGGCTATATCGGCTTCAAAGGACTGCTCCTGTCGGACGATACTTCGATGAACGCGCTGAAGGGCACGATCGGCGAGCGTGCGGCAAATATCATTGCGGGCGGATGTGATATCGTGCTGCATTGCAACGGTGTCATGGACGAGATGCAGCAGGTGGTTCGCAATGTTCCTGCGTTGGCAGGAGCGTCCCTGGCAAGAACCAAGGCGGTCGAAGCCGCATTCGGCAAGAATGACGGTGCGGATGAAGCGGCTGTCCGGGCAGAATTCGACGCGATGTTCGCAGTGGCGTAAAACCGGATTTCGAGGAACGGACGGGTGACAAGGTGAGCGGCAGCACGGACAAGCTTCAGCAGGCGGCAACGCCGATGGACAAGCTCTGGCAGGAAGGCGAGACGCAGCGCGGCTCGCATGAGCCGGCGCTTGTCGTCGATCTCGCCGGTTTCGAAGGTCCGCTGGACCTTCTGCTGCATCTCGCGCGCACTCAGAAGGTCGATCTCTCCCGCATTTCCGTTCTGGCGCTTGCCGAACAATATCTTCAGTTCATCGATAGCGCCCGGCGCATCCGCATCGAGCTCGCGGCCGATTATCTCGTCATGGCCGCGTGGCTGGCCTATCTGAAATCCAAGCTGCTGATCCCGCAGCAGAGCAAGGAAGATGGCCCGACGGGCGAGGAGATGGCGGCAACGCTCGCCTTCCGGCTCAAGCGCCTGGAGGCCATGCGTGATGCTGCCACCGATCTCATCAATCGCAATCGCCTCGGCCGCGATATCTTCGCGCGAGGGGCGCCGGAGCATATTCCGGATCGCCGTCAATCGGCCTTCGATGCCAGTCTCTATGATCTTCTTACAGCCTATGCGAGCCTCCGCCAGCGTCAGGCCGTGACCCAGGTGACCATAGAAAAACGCAGTGTCTGGTCGCTTGCCGATGCGCGCGTCATCCTGGACCGTATGATCGGCGAGATCACCGATTGGACGGCCCTGGAACATTATCTACTGAGCTACATGACGACGGCCAGCGAGCGGGTAACGGCGATCGCCAGCGCATTTGCGGCCTCGCTCGAACTGGTGCGGGAAGGGCAGCTGGAAATTCGCCAGGACGGCGCGTTTCAGCCGCTCTATATGCGACGCGGGCCGAAGCATTCGTCGCTGGAAGCAGCGGAATAGGGCGGGAACAGCGTGAATCAGCCGGACGACGAGCAGCATATGGAGCAAGGCGCGGAAGCGCCTGATATCGAGGATCGCTGGCTGAGCGAGGCCGAGCGGATTGCCGAAGCGCTGGTCTTTGCCTCGGCCCAGCCGGTCTCAGAAGCGTTCATTGCCGAACGTGTGGCGCGGGGCGTCGATATTCCGGTGGTCATGCAGAAGTTGAAGGCAGATTACGCCATGCGTGGTGTCAATCTCATTCAGGTCGACGGAGCCTGGGCTTTCCGCACCGCTGCGGACCTCTCCTTCGTGATCCGCCGCGACGACAACGAGGTGCGCAAGCTTTCCCGCGCGGCGTTGGAGGTGTTGGCCATCATCGCCTATCATCAGCCGGTCACCCGCGCCGAAATCGAGGATATCAGGGGCGTGCAGACATCCAAGGGCACGCTCGATGTCCTGATGGAGTCCGGCTGGGTGCGCTTCCGAGGCCGCCGCCGCACGCCGGGGCGGCCCGTGACGCTTGGCACGACACGCGATTTCCTCGATCACTTCGGTCTCGAAGAATTGCGCGACCTGCCCGGTCTCGAAGAGTTGAAGGGGGCAGGGCTGCTGTCAGGCCGAATTCCGGCCAATTTCAACATTCCCTCGCCATTGATGAGCGATGAGTTGGCCGAAGACGAAGATCCGATCACGCAGATGGATCTGGAAGAGCTTGGCATTCTGCCGCCGAGCGGCGAAAGCTCCGGCGATTGACCGGTTGGCCGGCTTGTGGAAGGGCTGCAGCCCTTCCGCAGATTTTCGTCAAACGGCCGGCAAAGTCTCTCTTTTGCCATCAGCGGGTGCGAATATAATAATCATCCTCTCGGCTTGGAGACGTTTGGTCGCCTGCATAGGCGTTCGTCACCCTGATATGCGTGGATGCACTACATTTTGGTGTTTGAAAAACACCCGCAAACGTCTTACATCGAAAAGACACTGTAATTGGGAGTTAAAGCAATGGGTTCTCTAAGCATATGGCACTGGCTGATCGTCCTGGCCATCGCGCTGTTGTTGTTCGGCCGTGGAAAGATCCCGGAGCTGATGGGTGATGTCGCCAAGGGCATCAAGAGCTTCAAGAAGGGCATGAACGACGACGAAGATACGGCGGCGTCGACGCAGACGCAGACAACGTCCCGTACGGTCGAGCATAAGGCTGACGAAACGAAGTAATCATGTCGGGCAGGCGGGTGCCGTGAGGCGTGCCGTTGGCCCAGGAGCCTTTGCATGTTCGATATAGGCTGGTCCGAGCTCGTCATTATCGCTGTCGTGGCCTTGGTGGTGATCGGCCCCAAGGAGTTGCCGGCGACTTTGCGGACGATCGGCAAGATGACTGCCCGAGCCAGGAAGGTCGCAGGCGAATTTCGTGCACAGTTCGATGAAGCGATGCGTGAAGCCGACCTGGACGATGTGCGCCAGACGATCGCCGACGCGCAGAAGCTCAATCCGGTCAATTCGCTGCGGGAAGCCATGAACCCGCTGCGGGACATGGGCAACGAGATAAAGGCAGATCTGCAGCGTGCGGCAACGCCGGACAAGGCAGCTCCAGCCGCAACGCCATTGCCGTCCGAACCGGTTCCGGGCGTCTCGTCCGGCCTGCCGGAAGCGCTTGCGGCTACGTCCGCAGCGCCGGTCACATCGGTTAGTCCGACGCCGGTAGTCGCCCCCGTTCCCGAAGCGGTGGCTGCTCCCGCTCCGAGGCCGGTGGTCGCCGCGAGTGAAGCCGCCGACAAGCCGAAGGCCGTTCGCAAACCTCGCGCCAAGGCGCCAGCCAAAGCCGACGATGTCGCGGCAGCCGTTGTCCGGACGCCGGTCGTGACGGAAAAACCAAAGCGAGCCCCGCGCAAGGTCGCAACCGCTGCCGTCGTAGAGAAGGCGCCTTCAGCTCCCAGGAAGCGCCCAACTGCCACTGCCAGCAAGGCGACGCCTAAAACGCCCAAGAAGAAGGACCAGGCATGACGGGTGACATCGACGATAAGCCGCAGCCGCTTATCGAACATCTCATGGAATTGCGCACGCGGCTCATCTGGTCGATCGTGGCTTTCTTCGTTGCCTTCATCGGATGTTTCGCGGTGGCGAAGCATCTCTTCAATTATCTGGTCTATCCCTATAAATGGGCCGTCGAATGGGCGCATCTCGACCTTGCGAAGGCCGAGCTGATCTATACGGCGCCGCAGGAGTTCTTCTTCACCCAGGTGAAGGTCGCCATGTTCGGCGCGCTGGTGATTTCCTTCCCGATCATCGCCGCGCAGATCTATAAGTTCGTGGCGCCGGGTCTCTATAAGAACGAGCGGAATGCTTTCCTTCCGTTCCTGATTGCGTCTCCCATCTTGTTCCTGATGGGCGCAGCACTCGTCTACTTCTTCTTCACGCCCATGGTGATGTGGTTCTTCCTGAAGATGCAGCAGGCGCCGGGCGATGGTCAGGTCGGTATCGCGCTGATGCCGAAGGTCTCGGAATATCTGAGCCTCATCATGACGCTGGTCTTCTCCTTCGGCCTCGTCTTCCAGTTGCCCGTCATTACCACCTTGCTGGCGCGTGTCGGCCTGCTGACGTCGACGTGGCTCGCGGAAAAGCGTAAATTCGCCATCGTTTTTGCCTTCATCGTCGCCGCTGTGCTGACGCCGCCGGACCCGATGTCCCAGATCGGTCTTGCGCTGCCGACGATCCTTCTCTACGAGATTTCCATCTACGCGGCGAGACTCGTGGAACGCCAGCGTAGCCGGCAAACGCTTGAAGAGAGTGGCGGATCTTCCGAGATCACCAAGGCGGACGACGTCTAGGCGCGGAAGGCTTAGCCTCGTTTCCCAGCTATTGCCGTTTCGACCTCCGACCGAGACCTCGGTCGGAGTTATACTCATGTCAAACGACCTGGAACGAAGATGCTTGATATCAGATGGATTCGTGAGAATGCCGAGGCTTTCGATGCAGCGCTTGCAAAGCGCGGTATGGAGTCTCTGTCGCAAAGCCTCATCGCGCTCGACGAGAAGCGCCGCTCCGTCGTTCAGTCCGTCCAGGATATGCAGTCCCGCCGAAACGCCGCCTCCAAGGAGATCGGAGCGGCGATGGCGCAGAAGAACAGCGAGCTTGCCGAGAAGCTGAAGGGCGAGGTGGCGGACATCAAGGTCTTGCTTCCGGCGGCGGAAGAGGAGGAGCGTGCGCTGACGGCCGAGCTTCATGACGCTCTGTCGCGTATTCCCAACATCCCGCTCGAGGACGTGCCCGTCGGCAAGGACGAGCATGACAATGTCGTCAAACACGTCTGGGGTGCCAAGCCGACCTGGAACCATCAGCCGAAGGAGCACTTCGATATCGGCGAAGAGCTCGGCTACATGGACTTCGAGCGTGCTGCCAAGCTTTCCGGCTCGCGCTTCACGGTGCTGACGGCGCAGCTTGCGCGCCTGGAGCGGGCGCTCGGCCAGTTCATGATTGATCTGCACACCGGCGAACATGGCTATACCGAAGTCAGTGCGCCGCTGCTGGTGCGTGACGAGGCGCTATTCGGCACCAATCAGCTGCCGAAATTCGCCGAGGATCTGTTCAAGACCACGGATGGCCGCTGGCTCATCCCGACGGCCGAGGTCACCTTGACCAACCTCGTCTCCGGCGAAATTCTGGAGGAAGCAAAGCTTCCTCTGCGCTTCACGGCCTTGACGCCATCCTTCCGCTCGGAAGCAGGCTCTGCCGGCCGCGACACGCGTGGCATGCTGCGCCAGCACCAGTTCTGGAAGTGCGAGCTGGTGTCGATCACCGACGCCGAGAGCTCCATTGCCGAGCACGAGCGCATGACGGCCTGTGCGGAAGAGGTGCTGAAGCGCCTTGGTCTGCACTACCGCGTGATGACGCTGTCGACCGGCGACATGGGCTTCGGCGCGCGCAAGACCTATGACCTCGAAGTCTGGCTGCCGGGTCAGGATACCTATCGTGAGATCTCGTCCTGCTCCGTCTGCGGTGATTTTCAGGCCCGTCGCATGAATGCACGCTATCGCGGCAAGGACGACAAGAATACGAAGTTCGTCCATACGCTGAACGGTTCCGGCACGGCGGTTGGCCGCTGCCTGATCGCGGTGCTTGAGAATTATCTCAATGCCGATGGTTCGGTCACTGTCCCGGACGCACTCCTGCCATATATGGGTGGTCTGAAAAGGATCGAAAAAGCAGCATAATCGGGTGGTGGGGCGATGCGTATTCTTCTGACCAATGATGACGGCATTCATGCCGAAGGTCTCGCGGCGTTGGAGCGTATCGCCCACAGCTTGTCGGACGATGTCTGGGTCGTTGCGCCCGAGACGGATCAGAGTGGCCTAGCCCATTCGCTGAGCCTTTCCGAACCCTTGCGCATGCGCAAGGTCTCCGACAAGCATTATGCGCTCAGGGGAACGCCGACCGATTGCGTCATCATGGCGATCCGCAAGGTGCTGGATATCAAGCCGGATCTCGTTCTCTCCGGCGTCAATTCCGGCTCGAACGTCGCTGACGACGTGACCTATTCCGGAACTATCGCCGGGGCCATCGAGGGCACACTGCAGGGCGTGCGCTCCTTTGCACTGAGCCAGGCCTATCTCTATGAAAACGGTGCGCGCGTCGTGCCGTGGGAGGTGGCCGAGACCCATGCTCCGGCTTTGCTGAACAAGCTCATGAATGTCGATTTGCCGGATGGCACCTTCCTCAATCTGAACTTTCCGAATTGCCGTCCCGACGAAGTGGAGGGAGCGGAAGTGACCGCGCAGGGCAATCTTGCCTTCAATGTGCAGGTCGAGGAGCGGGCCGATGGCCGAGGCTTCCCTTATTATTGGCTGCGCTTCGGTGAACGAAGCGGCATCTTCCGTCCGGGGACTGATATTCAGGCGTTGAAACAAAATCGTATTTCGGTAACGCCTTTGAAACTCGATTTGACGGATTATTCGGCGCAGGACCGCGTGGCGCGGGCGCTCGGTATGGAGTAGCGGATTGACACCTCGTTTGGTGGAAAAGGAAGGCTTTGCGGCTGTCGTTCTGCGGCTGCGGGCTGAAGGCATATTGGACATCGATCTGATGACGGCTGTCGAGCAGACGCCGCGTCTGCCTTTCGTGCCGGCGCAATTTGCCGATGATGCCTATTCCAGCCGGACAATCCCGATCGATTGCGGTGCCTTCATGGAAGGTATCGACCTGGTCGTTCGTATGCTTCACGGTCTGAAGATCAAGCCCGGCCATCGCGTTCTTGAAATCGGTACGGGCAGCGGCTTTACCGCTGCCGTCATGGGACGAATCGTCGAGCGCGTGCTCACCGTTGACCGTTACAAGACACTGACGACACTGGCGCAGCAGCGCATGGATGCGCTCGGGCTGCGCAACGTCATCATCCGCCAGGCCGATGGCAGCGCCGGGCTGCAGGGCGAGGGCACCTTCGACCGTATCCTGGTGACTGCCGCATTCCAGACGATGCCGCGATTCTATGCCGAGCAGCTCGTTTCCGGCGGATCGATGATCGCGCCGCTCATAGTCTCAGACGATATTTGCCGCCTGGTGCGGCTCACGAAGACTGGCAGCCGCTTCGAGCGCGAGGAGCTTTTCGACGTTCCTTACCAGCCTATCGTGCCGATGCTCGCCTCTTATCTTTGAGGCTCAATTCGGGCGGATGCAGCCGCGACGGCAGGGCCGAAGGCTGTTTCATTTTTCTATGGTTAGCAATTCCTCAAAAAAACACATGCCGCACCAGTGCTTTAACCGCATGGTAAGATTAACGCGCTTTAATCGACCCATAATCGGTTGCGTCTTAAGTGGGTCGAGTCATGGGTTTCAGTCTTTCTTCAAACTTCAGCAAATCGGCAGGGAAAGTCCTGGTGGCCATTCTTCTGGCGAGCACTGCCACAGCTTGTAGTTCTGACACGACCCGCTTCAGCGGGCTGTTTAGCAAGACGGACAATGTAACAACCGGCTCGATCAATCGCCGAAGCCTCAATGGCCCGAACGGCGATCCGGTGCCGCGCGCCGATGTCGCCCAGGCGGGTGGCTACGGTCAGCAGGATTATTCGCAGCAGAGCGCGCCGGTAACGCAACCCTACCCGAACTCGCCGGCCCGCTATAACCCGTCCTATTCCAGTGCACGGGCGTCCACCGCACCTGTCGCAATTCAGCGCACCGATCTCGCCCCTCCCAGCGCATCTGCCAATGCCGGCAACCCTCGTCGGGTGCAGCAGGCCGAATCGGAAGCGATGGCGCAACCGTTCCCCGCATCGCGCAACAATGGCTCTCGCGCCGCGCCGGCGCTTGCTCCGGATACGATGTCGACAGGTACGATCAAGAGTGCCGCCGCACAGCAGCTATCTCCCGGTTGGACCACGGTCAATGCTCCGAGCGTCACGCTGCATCAGGGTGAGAACATCGCGCTCCTGTCGCGTCGCTATGGCGTTCCGGAAAAGGAAATCCTGCGTGCCAACGGCCTGCGCAATGGCGCTGGCGCGCAGCCCGGTCAGCAGATCATCATCCCGACGATGAACGGCGCCGGCGCCTCCAGCCCGGCCAAGATGGCGTCCGAGGCGACCGATCTTTCGCGGGACGGCAAGATGCCAGGCCCGGCCAAGGCGCCGCAGCAGGAAGTGCTTGCATTGCCTTCCGGCAGCCAGATGCGCGGCAAGTCCCAGGCTGGCCTTGCCGATCCCAACAAGCTCGCCGCCGGCAACGGCAAGGGGCCGACGCCGAAGGGTACCTATGTCGTCAAGCCGGGTGACTCTCTCGCGAGAATTGCCAAGGAAAGCGGTGTTACCGTCGCCGAGTTGAAGCGCGCCAACAATATGCAGGCTGGCGACAGCATTCGCATCGGCCAGGCGCTCGCATTGCCGCACGGCGCTATTGCTTCCGCAGATCCGGTCAAGACCGCGTCCATCGAGCCGCAGAAGGTTTCCGCCAAGCCTGGCGCGTTGCCGGTTGAAAGCAAGCAGGCTGCCGCCGAGCCGATCGCAAAGGCGCCCAAGGTCGTCGCCCATGCCGACGCGGCCAGCGATGCCTCCGCAAAGCCGAAGGAAGTTGCCTCCGCTTCGCCAAGCCAGTCTATCAACGACGCCGCCAAGTCGGACACGCAGGCCGATGCGCCTGAGGCAACCGGCATCGGCAAGTACCGCTGGCCGGTTCGCGGCGCGGTTATCGCCAGCTACGGTGCCAACGTCAATGGCAGCCGCAACGACGGTATCGACATCTCCGTACCTGAGGGTACGCCGATCAAGGCTGCTGAAAACGGCGTCGTCATCTACGCCGGCAACGGCCTAAAGGAACTCGGCAATACGGTTCTCGTCCGTCACGACGACGGCACGGTCACGGTCTACGGCCACGCTGATGCGCTGAGCGTCAGCCGCGGCCAGAAGGTCCAGCGCGGCCAGACGCTGGCGACTTCGGGCATGAGCGGCAATGTCAGCCAGCCGCAGCTGCACTTCGAAGTCCGCAAGAATTCGGCTCCGGTCAACCCAATGACGTTCCTTGAATAGGTAGTGCGTCTCAAGGACTCTGCAAAAAGCCCGGCTACCACCGGGCTTTTTGTCGTTTATGGCTTCGATTTGAGAATCAGTCGCGGTCGAGCCTGATGCGCAGCCGTCCGGCGAGGTCCTGGATATACTGCCAGGCGACGCGGCCGGAGCGGGCGCCGCGCGTCGTTGCCCATTCAAGGGCTTCGTGATGCATCTGCGCGCGCTCGAGCTCGAACTTGAAATAATCGGCATAGGCGTCGATCATCTGCAGGTAGTCTTCCTGGCTGCACTTGTGGAAGCCGAGCCAGAGCCCGAAGCGATCCGAGAGCGAAACCTTTTCCTCGACGGCCTCCGAAGGGTTGATGGCGGTCGATTGCTCGTTCTCCATCATGTGGCGCGGCAGCAGGTGGCGTCGGTTGGAGGTCGCGTAGAACAATACATTGTCCGGCCGGCCCTCGACACCGCCATCGAGCGCTGCCTTCAGCGATTTGTAGGCGGTATCGTCGTGGTCGAAGGACAGGTCGTCGCAGAAGATGATGATGCGATGCGGCGCCGATTTCAGGATGTCGAGCAACACCGGCAGCGAGGAAATATCCTCGCGATGCACCTCGATCAGCTTCAGCGACACGCCGGTCGCCCGGCGCACATCTTCATGCACCGCCTTGACGAGCGAGGATTTGCCCATGCCGCGCGCGCCCCAGAGCAGCACGTTATTGGCGGCAAAGCCGTCGGCAAAACGCAGCGTATTTTCATGCAGGATGTCGCGTACGTGATCGACGCCGCGGATGAGGGTCAGCGCCACGCGGTTCGGCCGCGCCACTGGCTGTAGATAGAGCCGGGCAGGTGCCCAGACGAAGCAGTCGGCAGCATCCCAATCATTGATGGCCGGGGCCGGGCCGGCAAGACGTTCGACAGCGTCGGCAAGGCGGCGGACCTCGGCAAGGATCAGGGCGTTTTGGTCTTCAGTCACCGTTTCCTCCTGAATATTGAACAAGAAAGTCGTAAAATGCGCGCGCTGTCTTGCCGGGTATCATGCTCCTTCGGGGGCTGAAAGGCTAACAGACCGGGAAAACGGTACGGTTTGCGGCTGTTTTTGTTGCATTCGCCAAGCGCGTAACTATATTCCGGCCACCTGACGCGGGGCCCTGTTCCCGCTCGGAGTTCAAGGGAGTTCTCGATGTTTATCACCAACGCATATGCGCAGAGCGCAACAGATTCGGCCGCGAGTGCCTTCGGCGGTTCCGGCTTTGAAATGATCATCCTGTTTGTGCCGCTGATGGTCGTTTGGTATTTCCTCCTCATCCGTCCGCAGCGCGCGCAGGCGAAGAAGCGTGACGAGATTTTGAAGAACATTCGTCGCGGCGATCAGATCGTCACCAGTGGCATCGTCGGCAAGGTCACCAAGGTCATCGACGAAAAGGAACTGGAAGTCGAGATCGCAGAAGGTGTGCGTATCCGCGTCGTCCGCAGCGCCATTTCCGAGGTTCGCGTCAAGGGTGAGCCCGTCAAGGCAGACGCCGCGTAACGCGGTTTACGGAAGGCGGCGCTTGGCGTCGCCGCCCATCTTCGAAATTCGGCATCGACTTTCTTGAAGGACTGTGCACAAATTCAAGGTGTTACTGCGCCCTTTGCATTTCCTGTAGAAGGTGGGGGCGCAGTAAGGAAGTCCTAATTCGAGAGAGCGATGCTGCACGTCTCCTGGTGGAAGACCGCCCTAATCTGGTTCGTCGTTCTCTTGAGCGTGCTTCTGGCCGCTCCCAACCTGCTTGGTGAGCGCGCGCTTTCATCACTCCCTGCATGGTGGGCGCATCGAAAGATCGAGCTTGGTCTCGACCTTCGCGGCGGCTCGCATCTGCTGCTGAAGATCGAACGGGGCGACGTCGAAAAGGATCGGCTGGAAAGCATCGTCGGCGATATCGCCACGCGGTTGCGCACCGTCAATGTCGCCTATTCCGGCCTGACAGGTACCGGCCGCAAGATCCAGCTTCGCATCAACGATCCCTCGCAGGTCCAGGCCGCCCTGACGGCGTTGCGGCCGCTGACATCCGGACAGGACAAGCCGTCAGTCGTTCTGTCTCAGGGCGACAACGGCGCGCTGACGCTCGATATCACCGATGCCGACATCAACGACCATGTTTCGTCTGCGATTGCCCGCGCAATCAAGGTCATCGGCGCCCGTATCGCGCAGCTTGGAGTGGGCGAGCCGCTGATCCGCAAGCAGGGATCTGATCGTATCGTCGTGCAGGTGCCCGACCTTGCCGACGCGCAGCGGCTGAAAAACCTTCTCGGTCAGCCTGCCAAGCTCAGCTTCCGCCTCATCGATCAATCGATGTCGGTACAGGATGCCATGGATGGCCATCCGCCGGCCGGGTCCGATGTGCTGTTTTCCGAAGACGATCCGCCTGTTGGCTATCTCGTGCAGCGGCAGCCGTTGCTTTCGAATATAGATTTTTCCGATGCCGTCGCGGTCGTCGACAACCAGAAGGGCGAAGGTGCGGTTTCCGTCAAGCTGACGCCTGAGGCGACGCATCGCTTCGCACAAGCCACAGCCAGCAATCTTGGCAGGATCGTCGTCGTCGTGCTGGACGATCAGGTCATCTCCGCGGCGTCTCTGAAGACGGTCATCGCAACGGGCGAGATCGACGTTCCCGGCGATTTCACCGCCCAGGGCGCGCAGGATCTGACCGTCATGGTGAAGAGCGGCCCGCTTCCCGCGACGCTGACGACGGTCGAAGAGCGGACCATTCAACCGGGGCTGGGCGGCGAGACGGCGCGCTACGGCCTGATCGCCTGCATTGCGGCGGCGGTCTTCGTCGCCGTCCTGATGATCGGCTTCTATCGCCTGCTTGGTATCATCGCCACCATATCGCTCATCATCAACATGATCATGGTGGCAGCGCTGATGGGCCTGCTCGGGATTACGCTGACGCTGCCCGGCGTCGCCGCCATCGTTCTCATCATCGGCATCGGTCTTGATGCGCTGGTGCTGATCTACGAGCGCGTGCGCGAGGAGGAAAAGAAGACTCATCTCCTTGTCGACGCCTTGCGTCATGGCTTCAACCGCGCGGTAGCAACAGTCGCCGATGCCAATCTGACTGTTCTCATCGTTGCCGCCATTCTCTTTTATGCGAGCAGCGGCGCCGTGCGCGGCTTTGCCGCCACCCTGATGGTCGGCGTCATCTCGACGTTCTTCACCTCTTGCCTGGTCACGCGGTCGCTGGTGAATATGTGGATTTCCCGCCGCAAGCCGCGCACCCTGCTGGTCGGCGTGCGCAGCGGCATTTTCGACAATGCCAATATCCGCTTCATGGGTATCCGCCGCTACACGTTCACGGTCTCGGCTGCGCTGTCCGTCATCACGCTCATTGCCTTTGCGACGATCGGGATGCATCTCGGCATCGATTTTGCCGGCGGATCGATCATCGAGGTCCGCGCCAAGCAGGGCGTTGCCGATGTTGCGGATATTCAGGCACGCCTTGAAGCAACGGTCCCAGGCGACGTGCGCGTCGAGCGGTTGGCCGATCGTCTTGGAGCGGTGATCCGTGTCCATGCGCAGGAGGGTGGCGAAAACGCCGAGCAATCGGCCGTTTCCCTCGTGCAGGACGAATTGGGCAAGGATTACAATTTCGCCCGCGTCGAAGTGGTTGGCCCGGCCGTATCAGGCGAAATCACCACCACTGCCTCTCTTGCCGTCCTGGCGGCGCTGGCGGCAATCCTCGTCTATATATGGCTGCGGTTCGAATGGCAGTTCGCCGCCGGCGCAATCATCGCGACGCTGCATGACGTCATTCTGACGCTCGGCCTCTTCGTGCTGACTGGCATGGAATTCAACATGACCGGCATTGCCGCGATTCTCACCATCGTCGGCTATTCGCTGAATGACACGGTTGTCGTCTATGACCGCATGCGCGAGAATCTGAAGCGCTATTCGCAGATGCCGCTGCCGATCCTGATCGATGCCTCCATCAATCAGACACTATCTCGTACGATCCTGACATCGGCGACGACGCTGCTGGCGCTGCTCGCCCTCTATATTTTCGGCGGCGAGGTGATCCGTGCTTTCACCTTCGTTCTGCTTTTCGGTGTCGCTGTCGGCACTTTTTCGTCGATTTATATTGCGGCGCCCGTGCTGATCCTGTTCAAGCTGCGTCCGGACAAGTTCCAGACCGGCGGCGAAAGCAATGGACCCGCAGCCGGCGATATCCAGTCAGGCAAACCAGCGGTGTAAGACATTGGCTAAAGGAATAGAAATCCGTAACGCGCATTTCCCGGGGCGCGCACCGATCGACGCTTACGGCAACGGTGGCTTCCGCTTTGCCGATATGTCGCATCGCGGCTCATTGCTCTGCCTGCCTTCGGGCATATACGGCTGGGACATGCTGCAAGGCGATGCGTTGACGCCTGATCGCTTCCAGAAGGTTCTCGATGAAGCCGCGGAGATAGAAGTTCTGCTCGTCGGTACGGGCACCGAGCTGCGTCCGCTGCCGGCCGATCTCAAGGCGGCCCTGCGCGCCAAGCAGATTTCCTCCGATCCGATGAGCACCGGGGCTGCCGTGCGCACCTTCAACATCATGCTCTCCGAATCGCGTGCCGTGGCTGCGGCGCTGATCGCCGTTTGATCTTTGGACCCAAGAGCATGACGACAACAGCTGCGCCCCGTAGCAATCGGGAGATCTGCCTGGCCACGCTGCGCGACACCGATCGCGACCGTTACCTCGCCTGCCTGCTGGCACCGGAGGAGAAGCGTCCCGCGCTTGCCGCGCTCTATGCCTTCAATGCCGAGCTGGCCCGCGTGCGCGATCTCGTGCATGAGCCGCTACCCGGCGAAGTGCGCATGCAATACTGGCGCGATCTTCTTGAGGGGCAATCTCATGGATCGAGCGAAGCCAATCCGCTGGCTTCGGAGCTGCTCGCCGCAATCGAAGAATACCGGCTGCCCCGTCAGACGCTGATCGACATGGCCGATGCACGCATCTTCGATCTCTACGACGACCCCATGGAGAGCCGCAGCAGCGTGGAGGGCTATGCCGGCGAGACCGCATCTGCCCTCATCCAGCTTGCAAGCCTCGTCTTGTCCGCCGATGAGGCGAAGCACTCCGCCGATGCCGCCGGTCATGCCGGCGTCGCGCAGGCGATTGCCGGCTTGCTCCTGTTGATGCCGCTCAATCGCCATCGCGGTCAGCTCTACCTTCCGCTTGAAATCCTGTCGGCCACAGGGCTCGATCGCGACAGTTTCCTTGCCGGAGAAGACAAGCCACGTATTTCGGCCGCGATCGAAGCCTTTGCCGGCCTCGGCCGCGAGCATCTCGCCAAGGCGCGGGCGGCAGGTGCCATACCCCAAGCTGTCTTTCCGGCTTTTCTGCCGGCAACTCTGGCCGAGCCCGTCTTGAAGAAAGCACAGAAGCTCGGCGCGGGCATCTTCGATCAATCGCTTGCATTGCCGCAATGGCGTCGTCAGCTGCGGATGGCGATAGCGTCGATCACAAAGAAGCTCTAAAATACACCAAGCTCGCACAAGTCTCCGCGTCTATGGAGATGGGCGGGCACTTGATTTGCATTTCAGGGGGATTTGCCGTGGGTATTGTCGTCTGGTGCATACTGTTTGCAATCGTCGTCTTCTTTGCCTATTTCGCGACGCGCATGGCATCGCAGAACAAGGAAGACGGCCTGCACGATACCGGCCTTGCCATTCTGGAATTCGGCCGCGCCTTTCCGGCCGAGGCGATCCGGCAGCTACAGACCACAGCCGATGGACAGGCGGTCTTCGTGCGTTTGCATGACGACAAGGCCGGTTTCATGCGCAATGTGCGCAATCACTTCAGCGTCCATCTGATCGAGCCGGGCCGGGCGCGTGCCAAGATCTCGGCAACCGGTCGCGGCTTGACGGTCGATTTCCTGGATGTGCCGCATCATAACGGCACGTTCGAGTTCAAGACGCCCGCGGAGGCCGCGGAAGTTTCGCTCTGGCTGCTGGGCAATTATGTTGCCGGCGAGGACGCGAGGCTCGAACACCACGCGCCGCCGGCAACGACCTGAAATCCCAAAAATCGATAGTCAGGCGCTTTCAGCAAGTGCGGGCGCCTGTACGCCGAGCCACTTGGCGCAATCGCCAAGCGCACGCTTGGCGATGAGCTGGCGCTTCATGATCGTCTTGTCCTTTCCGCGAAAGCGCTTCACGCCCTCCGGCTTGATGATCGAGCTCGGCTCCAGCTCCGGGAAAAGCCCGAAATTGATGTTCATCGGCTGGAACGAGCGCTTGCCCGGCTCTTCGTCCGAGACGATGTGGCCGCCGGTAATGTGGTTCAGCAGCGAGCCGAGCGCCGTGGTGGACGGAGGCAGCAAGGGTGCTTCGCCCTTGCGCTCAGCAGCCGCAAAACGGCCGGCGAGCAGGCCGATGCTGGCGCTTTCGACGTAACCTTCGCAGCCGGTGATCTGACCGGCAAAACGCAGGCCCGGTCGGGATTTCAGCACCAGCGAACGATCGAGCAGGGTCGGCGAGCTGATATAGGTGTTGCGATGCAGGCCGCCGAGGCGGGCGAATTCCGCATTCTCGAGGCCCGGAATGAGGCGGAAGATCTCTGCTTGCGCCCCATACTTCAGCTTCGTCTGGAAGCCGACCATGTTGTAGAGCGTGCCGAGCGCATTGTCCTGGCGCAGCTGCACGACGGCATAGGCCTTGACCGTGGGATTGTGGGCATTGGTGAGGCCCATCGGCTTCATCGGTCCGTGGCGTAGCGTCTCGCGCCCGCGCTCGGCCATGACCTCGATCGGCAAGCAGCCATCGAAATAGGGCGTGCCTTCCCATTCCTTGAAGCCGACAGCATCGCCGGCGATCAGCGCATCGACGAAGGCATTGTACTGGGCCTCGTCCATCGGGCAGTTGATATAGTCCTTGCCGGTGCCGCCGGGGCCGACCTTGTCGTAGCGCGACTGATACCAGCAGACATCCATATTGATGCTCTCGCGATAGACGATCGGCGCGATGGCATCGAAGAAGGCAAGCGCATCAGCGCCCGTTTCGGCTTGGATGGCGCTCGCAAGATCAGGTGCGGTCAACGGGCCGGTCGCAATGATCGCCTGGTCCCATTCTTTTGGCGGCAACCCTTGGATCTCCTCGCGGACGACCGTGATCAACGGGTGGCCATGGACGGCCTGCGTCACAGCTGCCGAAAACCCGTCGCGGTCGACGGCGAGCGCGCCCCCGGCCGGCACCTGGTGTTTGTCCGCGCAGGCCATGATCAGCGAACCCGCCATGCGCATTTCCGCATGGATGACGCCGACGGCATTGCTGATCGCGTCGTCGGAGCGGAACGAGTTGGAGCACACGAGTTCGGCAAGATCGTCGGTCTTGTGCGCGTCGGTACCGCGTACGCCGCGCATCTCGTGCAGGATCACGGGCACGCCGGCGTTGGCGATCTGCCATGCGGCTTCCGAGCCGGCAAGGCCGCCGCCGATGACGTGAATGGGAGAGTGGGAGGTGATCTGTGTCATGCGCGCGTCATTATCACGGGCGGGCCAGCGATCCAATGCTTTGCTAAGCATGTCGCGTGAAAGTGGCCGCGTTTTGCTGTCTTGCCGCGTCTCAGCCGTCAGAATCAAAAACGGCGCCGAAAGGCGCCGTCTTGAGGCAGTCTGCTCAGTTCGTTCCTATTAACGGAAAGAACGGGCAGCGATGTTGCGGATTTCGTAACGGCTGACGCCGATGTCCGAAAGGGTCTGGCTGGAGAGGTTGCCAAGTTCGTTCAGAGTGCGGCGGTAGCTGATCCAGTTCTTTGCAATGCGAATCGGGTTCATGATCTTTTCCTCGGTAGCTTGCGTGCGGGCGATGTGATTACCGCCTCAGCGATTGCATTCTATATAGGCGAGAGAGCGCCAATTGTGCAGTGCAAAGAAAAGGCGTCTGCTATGCATTTGTGCAATGTGGCGCCTAAAAAGCTGCCAATGCTCAAAATTTATATGCTTTGCATATAGGGAATGGCTCGGAGCGAAATTTCTTATGTTGCACTTGCTCAGCAACTGGACAAAAAAGAACGCCCGCCGCGGTTGTCCGCAACGGGCGTTGAGAGGCTTTCGCTGAAGGCGAAGCCTGTCCGGCGATTAGCGGCCGGTGGCTTCGCGAGCAACGCGATGGATGTCGGCGCGGTCGATGCCGAGGTCGTGCAGTTCACGAGCGCTCATGCGGCCGAGTTCGTTAACGGTCTGACGATACTTGCGCCAGTTGTTGAAAGAGCGGGTCAGGTTCATTTTAGTCCCTTTCGAGGATCTGTGGATCGAGCAGTTCCAGGATTGGTTCCGTCGTCGATCTAATGGATTTAAATATATGCTGCGCCGCGAAAACTAAAAGAGCGAATGCTTCATGTCACCTATGCACCCTATGCAAGTCTTGTGGGCAATTTGCCTAAGATGGTGGCTGCTTTGTGTGCATACCGCGACCAAACGAAGATTGCCACTTGAGGCGATTTCGAGCGAATGCCCGGCATTTCCGGGCGTTTGCCAATGGTTGCCGGCTTTCGGCCACCTTTTCGCCAGCCTTGCTGTTTTGAAGGAGGTCGATTGCAGGCTCCGGCTCTCTCCGGCGGGCGCCGCGCAGGCCTGCCAAAATATCTTGTCGCCCGTCGCCATTTTTTGAGCTCGGCGCGCTTCTGAGGGATATAAAACGATTTAGATGGGCAAAAAATAACGCCCACCGCGGGAGGAGGATGCGGTGGGCGTCATTTATAGTGATTGACGACTTGGGAGGAGGAGTGTCGTCAATCGATCGGAGCGCATTGGGAGGAGGAGTATGCGGCTCCGAATATCGTGTCGGGATATGCATCCCCAGGCTGGTTCCGATTTGTACCGGCTCGATGCGCCACCATCGTCTTTGTTGCGCCATTAATAGTATGACTTTTAGAATTTGTGCAGCGCAATATTTTCATGGGAGGCATGAGCTGTGCGCATATCTTCAATTGGTATCTTTTTACCGCTGCTGAAAATACCACTCAATTTCTTAACCCTGCATTAACAAGGCGCATATTCCTGTGGGCCGAAGGTTGGGCAGTAGGGGCGCGGCTCGCATCGATTGCGCGCCGATTTGTGCTAAATCTGGCGTGAATGGAATCGCAGACGAGGGGAGCCGCGCATGTATCGAGGTAGGCTGGAGCGGGATCTGAAAATCTGGACCGACAAGGGTCTGGTCGATGCGGCAACGGCTAAGGCCGTTCTGAGCGAGTATGACGGCCGCCAGACGAGTTTCAGTGCCGGCCGCGTCTTGACCATCATTGCCGCCGTGCTTCTCGGTCTTGCCCTATTGCTTTTCATTTCCGCAAACTGGGAAGCGATTCCGAGGATAGGTCGCTTGCTGGGGCTCGTGGCGCTGATATGGACCTTCTATCTAGGGGCCGCATATCTTCTGGCTCAGGGACGTTCCGTGGTTGCGGCCGGATTGCTGATTCTCGGCACACTGAGCTTCGGCGGCGCCATGGCACTGGTCGGCCAGATGTACAATCTGTCCGGCGACGAGCTCAGGATGATGATCGTCTGGTTCGCCGCGGCCTGCATCGTGGCGGCGTTGTTTCGCTCGAGCGCCCAGGTTGGGCTTGCCGGCTTTCTCGCCTGGGCATTTTGCGGCGTTTATATCTGGGGGCATTTCGACGAATGGTATGGGTTGATGCCCTGGATGCCGCCCCTGATGGCCGTGATCCTGATTGTCCTCGTTCGTTATGTCGATGCGCCGGCGGCGCGGCATTTGGCCTATCTCATGCTCGTCGGCTGGCTGACTTGGCTGTTCGGGCGGCATGAGGGGCTCAATACGGCGATCCTGTTCGCCGCTCTCGGCATGGCGGCTTTTCTTGCCGTCAGCATTCCTGCTTCGCCGCTGATGCCCTTTGCACGCACAGGCGGCGCCGCGCCGGCCTTCTACGCCTTCCTCATCGCATCAATCGGCTTCTTTCTGGTCCACGCCGAAATCAGCAACGGCTCCTTCGAAAATAATGTCTGGGTCGAAGATAGATTGCCGCTCGTCATCGTGGCGGCGGCGACGCTGGCGAGCTCGGTGATCGCCATTGCGCTCAGCGGCCGTGACAATGGCGCAGTGCGCTATCTCGCCTATTTCGTCTTTGCCTGCGAGATTCTCTACCTCGCCAGCGAGACGATCGGCTCGATCATCGGGACGGCGGGCTTCTTCCTCGTCGCCGGCGTACTTGTGGCGATTGCCGCCTGGCTGGTTATCCAGCTGGAACGGCGCTTTTCAGACAAACACGGGCAGGGGACGCGGGCATGACCGATCTGGCTGACAGGAGCGTGGTAGCAAGCGGGAATGCCCGCCGGGTCTGGATCGCGGCCCTCATCGTTGCGGCCCTTCAGACCGCCGTGCTGGGCTATATGGTCGGCGAGCGGGCCTGGGGATTGCGCAGCGGTGTCGAGATTCTCTTGAAGACGGCACCGGTCGATCCGCGCGATCTTCTGCGCGGCGACTACGTGACCTTGAATTACGACATTTCGCGGGTTCCGTTCTCGACGATGGTCAAGGGACCCCCGAAAATGAGCCAAAGTGCCGCAATATTGTCCGTTCGCCTGAAGAAGCAGGACGACGGTTACTGGGGCATCGTCGAATCATCCTTCGGAGCGCTTGAGCCGAAACCCGATACGGTCGTGCTCAAGAGTCTGCCTGTCGACTATGTGTTCGATGGCGATGCTACCGATCCGTCCCAGGCGATCGTCGGCGTCACCTATGGCATCGAGCGCTATTATGTGCCGGAGGGGCAGGGGCACGATATCGAGAGCGCCCGCAACGACAATCGCGTCGCCATCGCGGCGCGCGTGTCTTCCGATGGCGTCGCCCATATCAGAAGCCTGCTTCTCGATGGCAAATCCGTCTACGAAGAGCCGCTTTACTGACGATATGAGCGCGACGAACTCCGATAAGCTTTAAGCCTCGTCGCGGAACCGTCATTTTTCCTTTGCGTGGTTTGAAACGGGTGATATAGAGACGCCGCGCTCCGGAAGGCCCCATGGGCAGGCATTCGCCATGCGGTTTTGGGAACGCGGGTATGGTGAAATTGGTAGACACGCCAGATTTAGGTTCTGGTGCCGCAAGGCGTGGGAGTTCAAGTCTCTCTACCCGCACCAACACTGTCTTGTGGACGGGGGGAGGCTGACGAAGCCTGTCTTCCGATATGCCGCAGGACGCGCCATTTTGCCCAAAGCATCCCGCTTTCGATGAGGAAGGGGACAAGATGTTTTGGCTCGTGACGGGATAGGGCTGCCTTTTGCGCGTTCATTCGAATGCGCGGCGCTCTTGCAAAGTGTAAAGAGAATTGCATCCAAGCCACGCTCGGGATTTTCCGGCGTCGTGCTCATCGTAACGAACGGCTGTCTGGGCACGGCCGCCATGAATGAAGGTAGGACAATGCAGGTTATCGAAACGCTCGCTGAAGGGCTGAAGCGCGAAATCAAGGTGGTCATCCCGGCCAAGGACATGGAAGTGCGCATGAACGAGCGCCTCGCCGAGGTCAAGGACAAGGTCCGCATCAACGGCTTCCGTCCCGGCAAGGTTCCGGTCTCGCACCTGAAGAAGGTCTACGGCAAGTCGATCATGGCCGATCTCGTCAACGAAATCGTTCGCGACCAGCCGCCGGCAATCCTGACCGAGCGCGGCGAAAAGTCGGCCACCCAGCCTGAAATCGCCATGACCGAAGACCAGGACGAGGCAGAAAAGATCCTCTCCGCCCAGGCCGACTTCGAATTCACGCTGTCCTACGAAGTCATCCCGGCAATCGAACTGAAGCCGGTCGGCGGCATCAAGGTCACCCGCGAAGTCGCTGAGATCGGCGAAGACGAAGTGACCGAGCAGATCCTCAAGATCGCCGAAAGCGCTCGCAGCTACGAAACTAAGAAGGGCAAGGCTGCCAACGGCGACCGCGTCACCATCGACTACCTCGGCAAGGTCGACGGCGTTGCCTTCGACGGCGGCAAGGACGAAGACTCGCAGCTCGTTCTCGGCTCCAACCGTTTCATCCCGGGCTTCGAAGAGCAGCTCGTCGGCGTCAAGGCTGACGATGAGAAGGTCATCACCGTAACCTTCCCGGCCGACTATCCGGCCAAGAACCTTGCCGGCAAGGAAGCCACCTTCGACATCAAGGTCAAGGAAGTTGCAGCTCCCGGCGAAGTCGAAATCAACGACGAACTCGCTTCCAAGCTCGGCCTCGAATCCGCTGACCGCCTGAAGGAAATCGTTCGCGGCCAGATCGAAAGCCAGTACGGCTCGGTCACGCGCCAGAAGGTCAAGCGTCAGATCCTCGACCAGCTCGACGAAATGTACCAGTTCGACACGCCGCAGAAGCTGGTCGACGCTGAATTCGCCAGCATCTGGCGCCAGATCGAGGCCGATCTCAGCGAATCGGGCAAGACCTTCGAAGACGAAGACACCACCGAAGAGAAGGCCCGCGAAGAATACCGCAAGCTCGCAGAGCGTCGCGTTCGCCTCGGTCTCGTTCTCTCCGAAATCGGCGAGAAGGCCGGCGTCGAAGTGACCGAAGACGAGCTGCAGCGCGCGCTCTACGCGCAGCTCCAGCAGTTCCCCGGCCAGGAAAAGGAAATCCTGGAATTCTTCCGCAACACGCCCGGCGCTTCCGCCAACCTGCGCGCTCCGATCTTCGAAGAAAAGGTCATCGACCACCTGCTGACCGAAGTTGACGTCACGGACAAGACCGTTTCCAAGGAAGCGCTGCTCGCCGACGACGAGGAAGAAGAAGGCAAGCCGGCTGCAAAGAAGGCTGCTCCGAAGAAGAAGGCTGCCAAGGCCGAAGCAACGGAAGCTGCCGCCGAAGGCGAAGAAGCCGCTGCTCCGAAGAAGAAGGCCGCACCGAAGAAGAAGGCTGCTGAAGACAGCGCCGAATAATCGACTTTTCTTCCGGACTGAAATTAAGCCCTGCCGTTCGCGGCGGGGCTTTTTTTGTTGCGCCAGCGCAGGAAGCTCCTTCTCCCCGCTTGCGGGGAGAGGGCTGAGGTGAGGAACCGGGGCCTATCGGCCGGACGCGACTATTCCTTATCCAACGCGCGGCGGATCGCGATCTCGACCGGACTATAGGCGCCGTCAGGTCGCTCCAATCGATAGGGTTCAGCAAGGCCGATCGACGGTTGGGCCATGAAGCGCGGTATTGTTCCGCAATGCTTTTGAGCAGCATGGATGAGAAAGGGATGGCAGATATAGACGGTTCCCGCTTTTCCCGTTGCCATAGCCTGCGGCCGATGATCGGCAACAGTCTCCAGCATCATATGGGAGCGCCCTTGCTCTCCCGCAGGCTCCAGATAGCGTGCCATATCCATGTGGGAACCGACGCGGATGCGCGTCGGCGCGTCGTTCTCGCCGACGTCCGAAAATAGAAACAGCGTGAGCAACGCCCGTCCTCGCGAGGTAACATTCACCCGCCAGGCGGAGAAGTCGCTTTGCTCATTCGGATCGCCGTCGTCACCGGGAAAGCTGACGTCGACATGCCAGCCGGCGTCGCCAGGATCGTCCGGATGCGGGAAACGCACGGGGAAGGTGCCAAGCCCATCTCTTGGAAGCCATCGGCCCGGCCCGACCAGTTGATCGAAAGCCGCGTGCAAAATGGGCATGTTGGCGATGGTGCGGAACGGTTCGCCGCCATAGCCTGGCAGCCGGACGACCGGATACGCCCAGCTTGCCGGATCGTGCTCGCTGCAGGGGATATCGCGCCACATGATGGCCCGTGCCTCAGCGGCGAGCTCCCGCGGAAACGCATCGTCGATGCGGACAAAGCCATGTTCGATGAAGTCGTGCACTTGCGCGTCGGAAAGCGCAGGGGAATACGGGTGTTCGTTGGATTGCATGAAATCTCTCTCAATCGTCGCGCCGTATCTCGCCCTTTCAATTTTGGGGATACGATCGTTTCGGCAAAGGCCCGCGAGCGACCTTGCGGTCACACAGGCGGCCTCGTCTTCATTGGGCTGAATGACCCACCGGATTAGCGGCTTATGAAGAAGGCCGAAGCGATGTTGAGAATGCTCATCATGCCGACAGAGTAGTGAGACCTGCCGGCATGGTCAATATTTGTCGTGCCTAAAGCTCCGACTTGATGTCGCCCATGCGGTTCCATGCGTCGAGACCGGCAATCTTGTAGGCTTCGGCGAGTGTCGGATAGTTAAAGGTGTTCTCGACGAAATACTCGACGGTGCCCTTCAGGTTCAGCACGGCCTGGCCGATATGGACGAGCTCGGTCGCGCCTTCGCCGACGATATGGACGCCGAGCAGGCGGCGCGTTTTCAGCGAGAAGATCATCTTCAGGAGACCCGTGTCGAGGCCCATGATATGGCCGCGCGATGTCTCGCGGAAGCGGGCGATGCCGCATTCGTAAGGGATGTGGCGTTCCTTGACCTCTTCCTCGGAAAGGCCGCAGGTGGAAATCTCCGGCACGGCGTAGATGCCATAGGGGAAATACTTCGGCGGCTCCTTGGCGATCGCACCGACGGCAACGCGGGCAGCGATGCGACCCTGTTCCATCGAGGTGGAGGCAAGGCTTGGAAAGCCGACGACGTCGCCGGCCGCGAAGATATGCGGAACCTTGGTCGCGAAGGTTTCGGGATTGGCGCTCAGGCGGCCGCGGGCGTCGGCTTCGAGCCCGGCGGCTGCGAGGTTGAGCGTATCGGTTGCCCCCATCCGGCCGGCGGCAAAAAGAACCATGTCCGTGGTGATGCGGCGGCCGTTGTCGAGCGTCAGTTCCACCTTGCCATTCGGCAGGCGCTCCACCTTCTCGGCCTTCTGGCCGAGCAACAGCTTCATGTTGCGGTCGCGCAGCTGATAGATGAAATCCTCGACGATTTCCTTGTCGATGAAATCGAGCATCGTCGACTTCGGATCGATCAGCGTCACCTGCGTGTCGAGCGCGCTGAAGATTGTGGCGTATTCGATGCCGATGACGCCGGCGCCGATGACGACCATCGACCGGGGCAATTCCTCGATATCGAGCAGCTCGTCGCTGTCGAGAACCGTCTTGTTGTCGAAGGGCATGTAGTCGGGCCGGAACGGCTTGGTGCCGACGGCAAGCAGAATGCTGGTTGCAGTGACCGTGACGACTTCGCCATCATCCTTGACGACCTGCATGGTCTGCGGATCGACGAAGCTCGCCTTGCCGCGAATATGCTGGACGCGATTGCGTGCAAACTGGTGTTCCAGCACTTCGACTTCATGGTCGAGTGTGATCAGCAGGCGTCGGCGCAGATCCTCGGCGCTGATCTCCTGCTTGACGCGGTAGGCGCGGCCGTAAAAGCCACGCTCGCGCCAGCCGGAGAGATTGAGCGCGGTTTCGCGCAGCGTCTTGGAAGGAATGGTGCCGGTGTGGACCGAGACGCCGCCGACGCGCTTGCCTTGCTCGACGACGAGCACCCTCTTGCCGAGTTTGGCGGCCTGGATAGCGCCTCTGCGGCCAGCAGGGCCGCTACCCACGACTAGGAGATCGAATTGGTCCATCGGGAAGCCTCGGATGACTGAATAGGGAATCAATGTCGCAACGCAACATGCTCCGTCAACCGGTAGCTGCTCAATGTTACAGATTATCTAACGGGAAAGTTTGGCGCTCAGGATGCCGAAAAGCCGAGCCAGGGTTCCAGCTTCTGGAAGGTCCGGTCCATGGCATAGGCGCTCATGAAGGAAAACGGCAAGTGGCCATAGATGATGGACATCTGGCTTGCCGCGGTCTGTTCGTTCGCCTTGGCAATCGCGGCCAGATACAGCGCTGAGGCAAGGCCGGTTCTGTCGGCGCCGGCCTGGCAATGAATGAGAAGCGGCTTCGGCGCATCGCGCATGATCTCGACGAGTTGCGCGGCCTGCTGCTGTGTCAGCTCGCGGCTCGAAGACATGTGGAAATCGATATGATTGATGTTGAGCGCTTTGGCCTCGGCAACTTCGTTGTCATACCAATGGTGCCCGCTGTTGCCGCCGCGCAGGTTGAGAATGGTCTTGATGCCGTACTGCTTCTGAAATTCGGCGATCGTCGTGGCTGACGGCTGCGAGGAACGGTAAAGCTCGCCGGCAATGACCGGGTGGAAATTCGTCGTCCAGAGCATGTGAGCGTAGAAGCCGCCTGCGACCACCAGAAAGGCGCCAGCAGCAACAAGCGCACCGCGACCGACACGAAGGAGGCGTTGAGCAAACACTGACGACATCTTCGGCATTCGATCTCCGGATGGCCCATAACTCGCAAGCGGCAAGGCCAAATAAAACAACAGCTTCTGCGCCGGTGAACTCGCCGGGTGGAATGCGGCATCCTTCTGCCAGAAGATCCTGACGCCAAGCTGAAAGCCAAGGCGGCGTGCGCGATGACGATTTCAGGCCATTTTGCCATGGCTTGGCGGATTGGTGATCGAAAGTGATTATGTGATATCAATAATATATAATAGGAATTTAATGTATCGGATTATCGTATCTGCGCCAATTTCAAATCAGGCGCAGCGCGCGGAAGCTGACATGGCCGTTCTTGCCGATGATAACATGATCGTGAACGGTAATGCCCAAGGGCTTGGCGGTATCGATGATCGTCTTCGTCATGTCGATATCCGCGCGAGATGGGGTCGGATCTCCCGACGGGTGATTGTGCACGAGAATTACCGCTGAGGCGGAAAGTTCGAGCGCGCGCTTGACCACTTCACGCGGGTAAACAGGCGTATGATCGATCGTGCCGAACCCTTGCACCTCGTCCGCGATGAGGGCGTTGCGCTTGTCGAGAAACAACAGGCGGAATTGCTCCCGCGCCTCGTGTGCCATGGCGGCGTGACAATAGTCGATCAGCGCTTTCCAGGAAGAAAGCACCGGTTTGCCCGTGAGATCGCTCTTCAGCATGCGCTGCGCGACGCTTGCGACCAACTTCAGGTCGAGAGCCACCGCGTCTCCGACGCCGCTGATTTCCGTCAGCAGGTTGACCGGCGCGCCGAAAACGCCGCCGAGCGTGCCGAAGCGCGCGAGCAGGGCCTTGGCGATCGGCTTGGTGTCCCGGCGCGGGATCAGCCGGAAAAGCAGGAGCTCGAGGATTTCATAATCCGCCAGCGCCGCATCGCCGCCGTCGCGGTAGCGATCGCGCAACCGCTCGCGATGACCGTGATAATGGGCTTCGACATTCGTTGGCGCGGGTTTGGCTGTTGGCGCGGACTTGGTGGCCCGCGAGGCAGGCTTGGCGGCCTGTGTGGCGAAGAATAGCCGCTCGTCCAGCAGCGGCGCGTCTTCCGACGCCTCCGTCTTCCCGCCTCTATCGAGGGGCATGTCGCCATGTCCTTTGGTAGAAGCGGAACGTTTCGCCATGAATTATCCCTGCAGCGGCGGCAGGCCGGGGCGATCGAGGCCGCCGGGCGACAGGGTGAAGATTTCGCAGCCCGTCGCGGTGACGCCGACCGTATGCTCGTACTGCGCCGAGAGCGAGCGGTCGCGGGTCACGGCCGTCCAGCCGTCGCCGAGCACCTTCACATGCGGCTTGCCGAGATTGATCATCGGCTCGATGGTGAAGATCATGCCCTCGCGCAACTCGGGACCATCATTGACGCGGCCGTAATGCAGGATGTTCGGCGAGTCATGGAAGAGGCTGCCGACGCCATGGCCGCAGAAGTCGCGCACGACGGAGCAACGCTCGCCTTCGGCATAGGTCTGGATGGCTTCGCCGATGGCGCCGGTCCGCGCGCCAGGGCGCACGGCGGCAATGCCGCGCATCAGGGATTCGTAGGTAACTTCCAAAAGCCGCTCAGCCGAGCGCTTGATCTCGCCGACCGGGTACATGCGGCTGGAATCGCCGTGCCAGCCATCGAGCACATAGGTCACGTCGATATTGACGATATCGCCTTCACGCAACGGTTTGTCGTTGGGAATACCGTGGCAAACGACATGGTTGATCGACGTGCAGGAGGATTTCATGTAGCCGCGATAGTTCAGCGTCGCCGGATAGGCGCCGTGATCCATGCCGAATTCGAAAACGAAGCGGTCGATGACATCCGTCGGCACGCCGGGCTCGACGATGGCGGCGAGTTCATCGAGGCAGCGGGCGGTCAGCTGGCAGGCCTTGCGCATTCCGGCGAAGGCATCCTCTCCGTAGATGCGGATAGCGCCCGTATTTTTCGCCGGCGCCGTTGCCGCTTCGATGTAATTCACCATGACTAGCCTTCAGCAGAAATCTTTATACTTGTATCTAATGCAGCTATGCCGGGTTCGTCTATCGGGATCAACCCGGCAGGCGCGATTTCCGTCGGCGAGACCCTGCATTTCAGCGCATAGACCTCCACGCCGCGCGCCAGAGCCCGTTCGAAAGCCCTGGCGTAGACCGGATCGAGATCACCGCAAATGCGGAAGCGGTCGCAATCATTGCGCTGGATCACGAACAGCATGACGGCGCGGAAACCGGCCTCGACCATGTCGCCGAGCTCTTCGAGATGCTTTGCGCCGCGCGCCGTCGCCGTGTCGGGAAATTCCGCAAGGCCCGGTTGCCGCATGAAATGGACGTTCTTCACCTCGACATAGGTGGTTGTCCGCAAAGGGCCGGTCAAGAGCAGGTCGATGCGGGAATTGCGTCCGTAATTCTGCTCGCGCTTGACCGTTGTGTAGTCGCCGAGATCGGAGACTTGTCCCAGCGCGATCGCTTCGGCGGCGATGCGGTTCGGCATGCCGGTGTTGACGCCGACCGTCGTGCCGTCGGCTTCGATCAGTTCAAATGCATGGCGATATTTTCGCTTCGCGCCCTCATGTTCGGAAAGCCAGATACGAGAGCCAGGTGTGGTCAGGCCAAGCATCGAGCCGGTATTCGGGCAGGAGCCGGTGATGAAAGTCCCGTCCTCCAGCTCGGCATCGAAGAGGAAGCGCTTGTAACGTGCGATCAGGCGGGCGGGGATAAGAGGCGAAGGAAATTGCATAATCGAGTGGTCGCTATGCCCGTTCCATCACAAAGCTGCCGGGTGCTTCTTCCAGCGCGTTGAGGGCCTTGCCGCCGGGCTGGCGCGCTGCTGTCATGCGATGGTCCTGCGCGAGAATCCAGGCGTGCCAATGCGGCCACCACGAGCCCGGCGTCTCATTCGCTTCGGCCAGCCATTTCTCATAATCGCCACTCATTGGACCGCCGGCCCAGAACTGGTATTTGCGCTTGTCCGGCGGGTTGACGACACCGGCGATGTGGCCGGAGCCCGTCACGACGAATTCCACAGGACCGCCGAAAAACTGGCTACCGACGAAGACGGACTTGGCCGGCGCGATGTGATCCTCGCGAGTCGCGAGATTGTAGACTGGGATGCGCACGTCCTTCAGCGACAGCGTCTTGCCGTCGAGCACCATCTCGCCTCGGCTCAGCGCGTTGTTGAGGTAGCAGTTGCGCAGATAGAAGGAGTGGTTGGCCGCTGCCATGCGTGTGGAATCGGCATTCCAGAACAGGAGGTCGAAGGGTAGGGGTTCCTGCCCCTTCAAGTAGCTGTTCACAAAGTAGGGCCAGATCAGTTCCGATGCGCGCAGCATGTTGAAGGCCGTCGCCATCTTCGATCCTTCGAGATAGCCGAGGACTTTCATCTGCTCTTCCAGCGCTGCGATCTGTTCCTCGTCCACGAAAACCTTGAGGTCGCCGGCAAAGGTGAAATCGACCTGCGTCGTCAGAAAGGTCACCGTGCGGATGCGCTTGTTCTTTTCCTTGGCGTGAAGCGCGAGGGTAGCGGCGAGCAGCGTACCGCCGACACAATAGCCGACGGCATTGGCCTCGCGTTCTCCCGTGGCTTTTTCGATCGTCTCCAGCGCGAAGTCGATGCCTTCGCGCGCATAGGAGGTCCAGTCCTTCGCCGCATGGCGCTGATCGGGATTTACCCAAGAAATGACGAAGACGGTATGACCTTGCTCCACGCACCATTTGATGAATGATTTCTGCGGGTTGAGGTCAAGAATATAGAATTTGTTGATCCAGGGTGGGCAGATCAGCAGCGGCCGCTTCAGCACCTTGTCCGTGGCAGGCTCATACTGGATCACCTGGCAGACATCGCTCTGGGCGATCACCTTGCCTGGGGTCAGCGCCATGTCGCGGCCGACGGCGAATTTCGTCATATCCGTCTGCCGCAGCCGCAGCTCGCCGTGACCAAGGCTGATATCTTCGGCTAGCATCTTCATGCCGCGGACGAGATTTTCGGCATTGGACGCGATGGTTTCGCGATAGACCTGCGGGTTCGTCGCGACGAAATTGGTCGGCGAAAAGGCGGCGGTGATCTGCTTGGTGTAGAACGTCGCCTTGTGGCGCGTATGCTCGTCCAGCCCTTCGGCCTCGCCAACCAGCTTTTCCGCCCAGTTCGACGTCAAAAGATAAGTCTGCTTCAGGAAATCGAAGAAGGGGTTCTTCTGCCAGTCCTCATCGGTAAAGCGCCTGTCCTTGATCGGCTCGGCCTCGGCCTCTGCGGCCGAATCGCCGCTGAGACGCTGCATGGTTTTCGTCCAGAGGCCGAAGTAACCGGCTAGAAGCTGCGTCTGCGCCTCCAAGGTCCGGCGTGGGTCGGAAAGCCAGTATTCGCCGACCTTCGAAAGCGTCTTGACCATGTCGGTGAAGGGATCGGCAACCGTATCGACCTTCTCGCCGCGCTCACGGGGCGCGAGCCAGGCGGAGGCCGCTTTGCCGAGGTTTTCCAGCGCGCGAGCAAAGTTGACGGCCATCGCCTCGGGGTCCCTGACGATGTAAGGCTCGACTGACTTTGGATCAAAGCCGGGAAAGCCGCCATTACCTTCGTTATTATCCCGCTTGCTGTCGGTCACGCATCATCCTCCCGGCGGCAGCTTGTGTCTTGTTTTCCATTTGTACATCTTGCGGGAAAAGGAATACAAGTCGAATGAAACGCAACCCTGCTCTTGCTTTGCTGCTGCGACAAATTTAACAGTCGCAACCCACAGCAAGGAATTGAGCAGGAAGACAATTATGGGCAGCGGCATGGTGGCAAGACTGAACCGGTATTCCGTACTTTGTGGTGCAATGTGCGGGATTCTCGCATTGACGCTTGCAAGTTGCTCGACGCCCGAGGAAAAGGCGGCCTTCGCCAAGCGCAAGCAGCCGCCTCAGGCTGTCATCGTCAAGCCCGCCAGGGGCACGCAGGTCGAAGAGACCAGCACACAGCAGCACTACAAGGACGGCTATCCTTCCTTCAATTCACCGCCGACCGCTGCCAATGTGCAGATCAACGATCAGCAGGCGGGCGACATGGTCAAGCAGCTGACGGCACTCGGATCGCAGCGCAAGGCCGGTACTATATCCGAGGCCGAGTACCAAAAGCGCGTCGCCGAGATGCGCAAGCTTGCCGCCGAACATGGTCAGGATACGCTGCAGGAAATTCAGAAAGAGGGCAGCACCCAACCGGCCCAGACGCAGAATTAGCCTTGCGTTTCAGGCAATTTGGACGCAAAGCGTTCGGATGGGCCGAAATTGGATGTTTCTGACCGCGAATTGCACTTTGCGTGCATAACCGCCCAAGATTCACCTTATCTTTCGCATCAGCATATTGCGGCGCCGCGATTTCCAAGTTCGTATTGCGGCTGGCCGATAGATCAACGAACTTCAGCGCGGTTTTGAGGGCCGCTGTCCCATGGGGAAAGAAATGGAAGAGTTTCATAAAGTCCGGCGTTTGCCGCCCTACGTTTTCGAACAGGTCAATCGTTTGAAAGCGAGCGCGCGAGCGGGCGGGGCGGACATTATCGACCTCGGCATGGGCAATCCAGATCTTCCGACCCCCAAGGCGATTGTCGACAAGCTGTGCGAGGTGGTTCAAGACCCGCGCACGCATCGTTATTCCTCTTCGAAGGGCATTCCCGGCCTTCGCCGCGCGCAAGCCGCCTATTACGCCCGCCGCTTCGGCGTGAAGCTCAATCCGGATACGCAGGTGGTCGCCACCCTCGGCTCGAAGGAAGGCTTCGCCAACATGGCGCAGGCAATCACCGCGCCGGGCGACGTCATCCTCTGCCCGAACCCGACCTATCCGATCCATGCTTTCGGCTTCCTGATGGCCGGCGGCGTGATCCGCTCGATCCCGGTCGAGCCGGATGACAGCTTCTTCCCGCCGCTGGAGCGGGCCGTACGCCACTCGATCCCGAAGCCGCTGGCCTTGATATTGAACTACCCGTCGAACCCGACGGCCTATGTCGCTACCCTCGATTTCTACAAGGAAGTCGTCGCCTTCGCGAAGAAGCACGACATCATCGTGCTGTCGGATCTCGCCTATTCGGAAATCTACTTCGATGACGCGCCGCCGCCGTCCGTTCTGGAAGTTCCGGGCGCTATCGACGTGACGGTCGAGTTCACCTCGATGTCGAAGACCTTCTCCATGCCCGGCTGGCGCATGGGCTTCGCCGTCGGTAACGAGCGGCTGATCGCGGCGCTGACGCGCGTGAAGTCCTATCTCGATTACGGCGCGTTTACGCCGATCCAGGTGGCGGCGACCCACGCCCTCAACGGTGACGGTTCCGACATTGCCGAGGTCCGCAGCATCTATAAGCGTCGCCGCGACGTTCTGGTCGATAGCTTCGGCAAGGCCGGCTTCGACGTGCCGCCGCCGGCCGCGACCATGTTTGCCTGGGCGAAGATCCCGGAGAAGTTCCGTCATCTCGGCTCGCTGGAGTTTTCCAAGCTCCTGGTCGAAAAGGCCGATATCGCGGTGGCTCCGGGCATTGGCTTCGGCGAGCAAGGCGACGATTACGTCCGCATCGCGCTCGTTGAAAACGAGCACCGTATCCGCCAGGCGGCGCGCAATCTGAAGCGCTTCCTGTCGACGGCGGATGAGACGATGCACAATGTCATTTCGCTGAACGCTCATCGTTCGTAATATCGCGCGGCAGCCGCTTCGGTGGCTGCCGTTCCCCATACTGATCAGGAAATTTCCATGGCAGATGCCCTCAAAATCGGCATTGCGGGCTTGGGCACAGTTGGTGCCTCGCTCGTCCGCATTATCCAGAGCCGCGCTAACGAGCTTGCCGTTACCTGCGGTCGTCCCGTCAAGATCGTTGCCGTCACCGCGCGCGATCGCACGCGGGATCGCGGCATCGACCTGACAGGCATCGAATGGTTCGGCGGCCCGGTCGATCTGGCGCAGAAAGCCGATATCGACGTTTTCGTCGAGCTGATCGGCGGCTCCGAAGGCGCTGCCAATGCTGCCGTGCGCGCGGCTCTTGCCCGCGGCCTGCATGTCGTCACCGCCAACAAGGCGCTGCTTGCCTATCATGGCGTGGAGCTGGCGCAGATCGCGGAAGAAAAGGGCGCCCTGCTCAATTTCGAAGCGGCCGTCGCCGGTGGCATTCCGGTCATCAAGGCCCTGCGCGAATCCCTGACCGGCAATACGATTTCCCGCATCTACGGCATCATGAACGGCACCTGCAACTACATCCTGACCCGGATGGAGAAGGAAGGCCTGTCCTTTGCCGATTGCCTCAAGGAAGCACAGCGTCTCGGCTATGCCGAAGCCGATCCGGCCTTCGACATCGAAGGCAATGATACCGCTCACAAGCTCGCCATCCTGACGACGCTCGCCTTCGGCAACCGCATCGCGGCCGACGACATCTATCTCGAAGGCATCACCAACGTCTCGATCGAGGATATCCGTGCCGCTGCCGATCTCGGCTACCGCATCAAGCTGCTCGGCGTCGCCCAGCGCACCGAAAGCGGCATCGAGCAGCGCGTGCATCCGACGATGGTGCCGCTCGATTCGGTCATCGCCCAGGTCGATGGCGTCACCAATGCCGTGGCGATCGAATCCGATATTCTCGGCGAACTGCTGATGGTCGGCCCCGGCGCCGGCGGCAATGCGACCGCATCGTCCGTGCTCGGCGACATCGCCGATATCGCCAAGAGCCGTCCGGGCGAGCAGCGCGTGCCGGTGCTCGGCCATCCGGCCAAGGCGCTGGAACCCTATCGCAAGGCGCAGATGCAGAGCCATGAAGGCGGCTATTTCATCCGCCTGACCGTGCTTGATCGCACCGGCGTCTTTGCAAGCGTCGCCACCCGCATGGCGGAAAACCATATTTCGCTCGAATCGATCGTGCAGCGCTCGAAGCAGCATCTCGCACCCTCCGATCATCAGACGATCGTCCTCGTCACCCATGCGACGACGGAGGATTCTGTGCGCAAGGCGGTTGCGACAATCAAGAACGAAGGCTATCTCGTCGGCGAACCGCAGGTCATCCGTATCGAGCGGCCGAAAGAATAGGCTGACAGCGGCGGCGCGTCTCGCAAGGACGCCGCCCTCAAATTCCGGGAGAGATGGTGGAGCAACCGGTCGATCCAGTTCAGCGGGCGTTTCTCAATGTCGAGCGCTCGGTATCAGGCAATCGCTGGGTATCCCGGCTCGATCAGGCCGGACAGAACAGGGCGCTCGCCATTGCGCAGACGCATGGCCTGCCGGAGCTGATCGCCCGCGTGCTTGCTGGACGCGGCGTCGGACAAGACGAAGCGATGGCCTTTCTCGATCCGACCATTCGCGGCCTCATGCCGGACCCGCATCTGCTGACCGATTGCGAGAAGGCGGCAAGGCGTCTCCTGCATGCGATCAAGAAGGGCGAGACCGTCGCGATCTTCGGCGACTACGATGTCGACGGCGCCGCCTCGTCGGCGCTGCTCTATCGCTTCCTCACGCATTTCGGCGTTACCGCCAGCATCTATATTCCTGATCGCATCTTCGAAGGCTACGGCCCCAATCCCACTGCCATCGGTCAGCTCATCGATAACGGCGCGACGCTGATCGTGACGGTCGATTGCGGCTCCACCAGCTTCGAATCGCTAGAGGTGGCGAAGGCGCGGGGCATCGACGTTGTCGTCATCGATCACCATCAGGTGGCGCACGAACTGCCGCCATGCCATGCGCTGGTCAATCCGAACCGCGAGGACGATCTGTCGGGGCAGGGGCATCTCTGTGCCGCCGGCGTCGTCTTCATGGTTCTGGTCGCGGCCCTGCGGCTGTTGCGCGAGGCGGGCGATTCTCGTGTGCGATCGATCGACCTGCTCGCCTGGCTCGATATCGTCGCACTGGCGACCGTTTGCGATGTCGTACCGCTGAAGGGTCTCAACCGCGCCTATGTCGTCAAGGGACTGATTGCTGCACGTCATCAGGGCAATCTCGGGCTCGCAGCTCTCTTTCGCAAGGCGGGGCTCGCTGGCCCCGTCACGCCCTATCATTTCGGCTTCCTCATCGGTCCGCGCATCAACGCCGGCGGTCGTATCGGCGATGCCGCGCTTGGCGCGCGCCTCCTGACGCTGGAGGATACCGGCGAAGCGGATACGATCGCCGCAAAGCTCGACGAGCTCAATCGTGAACGCCAGGCCATGGAGGCCGCCATGCTGCATGAGGCCGAAGGCGAGGCGCTGGCGGAATATGGCAATGGCGACGGCGCCTCCGTTATCATCACGGCACGCGAGAATTGGCATCCGGGAATCGTCGGCCTGATCGCCTCGCGCCTCAAGGACAAGTTCCGCCGGCCGGCCTTCGCCATTGCCTTCGATCCGACGGGAAAGGGCACCGGCTCCGGTCGCTCCATCAATGGCTTCGACATGGGCCGCATGGTTCGCGCGGCTGTCGACGCCGGTCTGCTGGTCAAGGGTGGCGGCCACGCCATGGCGGCCGGCCTGACGGTGGAGCGAAGCAATCTTGGCAAGCTTCGTGCCTTCTTTACCGAGAAGGCGGAGAAGCAGGTGGCCGGGCTCGTCGCCAACGAAACCCTGAAGATCGACGGCGCGCTCGGCGCTAGCGGCGCGACCGTGGAGCTGATCGACAGGCTCGAGACGGCCGGTCCCTATGGCTCAGGCCATCCGCAGCCCGTCTTCGCGCTTCCGAGCCACAGGCTGCGCGATTCCCGCCTCGTCGGCCAGTCGCATATCAAGATTACACTGGAGTCGATGGACGGCGGCCGGGTTGACGGTATTGCCTTCCGCGCAGCGGAGACGCCGCTCGGCGAACTGCTGATGTCCTCCCGCGGCGCGCAGATCCATGTCGCCGGCACGCTCGGCGCGGATCACTGGCAGGGAAGCCGCCGCGTGCAGCTTCGCGTTACGGACGCCGCCAAAGCTCCGTGAAGTAAATCACAGCCGATACCGCATCAGCGAAATGCCGCTTTGCGAAACAAATCAATAGTTTCAAGGGGAAAGACAGTGGCACGCCCTAGGGGAGTCGAACCCCTCTTTACAGAATGAAAATCTGTCGTCCTAACCGATAGACGAAGGGCGCGTGCTGTGGCGCCCTTATAGTCAGCACCTTTTGTTCCCGCAAGCGGAAAATCGAGAAAAATCCATAACTAGGCGAAGATTTTTCGAGGTGCTTGTGGAAAACGTTGAGCCACGCGGTTGGCACGCCCTAGGGGAGTCGAACCCCTCTTTACAGAATGAGAATCTGTCGTCCTAACCGATAGACGAAGGGCGCATACTGCGAAGCGTAGATAGGAATAACCTATTGCGTCCGCAAGCGGTAGCCTAATCGAATTGATTGGAGAGAAGAACAACAGTGGCACGCCCTAGGGGAGTCGAACCCCTCTTTACAGAATGAAAATCTGTCGTCCTAACCGATAGACGAAGGGCGCGTGCAGCTGTTGTGTGGCGCGCTTATAGCGGGGTGATTTCATTCCTGCAAGCGGCAATTTTGCTTTTTTGTGGAAAAAATGACAGATGAGTGAAACCGCCGCCGGCCCCGAATAAGTGAGCCTTAACAGGCTCTTGCCGGCGACATTGAAGAATCCCTGGAAACGCGGGCTTTTTACTCGCCGTTTGCGCCCGGCACCGGCTGCACCATCAGCTTGCCGTTCTGCGGCTGGTTTTTCGACGCGATGAACTGCGCCAAGGCGGCCGCCTGTCTACCGTTTAATTCGTGGACGTTCGGATTCGGCGTTGCCGCGACACCCGACGCCGTTACCTGCGCGATCGGCTGCGGCGAAGCCGCTGCGGGCGAGGTCGCATGACGGATGACGGGTGGCGGCAGCATCTCGGCAGACGTGCGTACACTCGGCACGGGCGCCGCCGTCGTTTGTGGAGCGGCTGCCTGCATCGCAGCCGGCGGCGTGCTGTAGACGCTGCGCATCATCGGCGTGATGGTCTGGCCGCCGTCAGGCTGGGCGCTGGCGAGCGTCCCATCCGGATTGACGGCGATGGGCGGCGGTGCGGAAAAGATGCTGCTTCTGTTCGCATTGACGGCGGTCGGCTGTGTGACGAGGCCGGCAATACCTGTTTGCCCATCCGTGGGAGCCACGGGCCCAGGGGCCTGATAGAATGCCTGGTTCTGCTGGGCAACGATCTGCTGGCGCGTGCCGTTGACGCTGTGCACCATCGGGTCGCGATAGGCGACATCGCCCTTGCGCCGACGGGCGTCGGCCTTGCTGTTCATGTCTGCCGCGAGTTGTTCGGCTGCGGTCATCGGCACAGCAGGCGCGGCTTGCGATACCTCGGGCGGCTTTTTTGCTGTGGTTGCACAGCCCGTAATCATCACAAATGAGGCGAGGACGGCGATTGTGCTTGCGAGCGTGTTCCTGCCGTATAAAATCTTTTGATCGCACATAGGACGTTCCCTGCAAAAAGGTCTGCATCGGAACGGCCTCCTGCGAGGGACGACGATACCGCACGCGCCGACTGGGAACGATGGCCGCGCGATATCCGATGCATGATGCTTCGAGTCGTCCAAGCATGCCGGAGGATGGGCATGGGCGGCAAGCGCGAAACGGATGGCTCCGCGCGTGCCGTAAGCCTCGCGAAAGCTTGCGCCTTGCGCTTACCAGGAGCCGGTATTGGACATGGAAGCCCATGGCTCGGCAGAGGCGAGATTGGCGCCCTTCTGCAGGATCTCGATGGAAATGCCGTCCGGAGAGCGCACGAATGCCATGTGGCCGTCGCGCGGCGGGCGATTGATGGTGATACCGTTGTCCATCAACTTCTGGCAGGTCGCGTAGATGTCGTCGACCTCATAGGCGAGGTGGCCGAAGCTGCGTCCTCCGCTATATTCTTCGGGGTCCCAGTTGTAGGTCAGTTCGAGGCTGGGGGCGCCATTGCTGCGGGATGATTCGGCATCCTCGGCGGCTGCAAGGAAAACGAGCGTATAACGACCTTTCTCGTTTTCGTAGCGGCGGGTTTCGACAAGCCCGAATAGGGTGCTATAAAAATGCAACGAGGCGTCGAGATCGGTGACGCGAACCATCGTATGGAGATAACGCATTCTATTTCCTCTCTTAATGTTGAGCCGGGCGGATCTTCGATCGAAGCACCAGCTTCGCGCAAGTCTTGGAGCAATAATCTTAGGGTGGGAATAAACGAAAACTAGGACTTGCGCTTTTCCGTTACCAAGATGTTAATCTTGCTATCAGGGAATCAGTTAACCGTAACAGTGTGACGCGTAATCGAGGGCTGGCTAGGATGGGTGACAGAATTTCATCGAAGGGAGTTGAAGACTTCGAGGAGATGTCCGGCGATACCGTCGAGCTCATCGAAATCTCAGGCGTCGTCAAGTGGTTCGATGTCGCTAAAGGGTTCGGTTTCATCGTGCCTGACAACGGCATGCAGGATGTGTTGCTGCATGTGACGTGCCTGCGCCGAGACGGCTATCAGACGATTCTCGAAGGAACCCGCATCGTCGCGCTGATCCAGCGCCGGGAGCGTGGCTATCAGGCTTTCAAGATCCTCTCCATGGATCAATCGACCGCAGTGCACCCCTCGCAGATGCCGCCGGTGCGCACGCATGTGCAGGTGACGGCGACGAGCGGTCTGGAGCGCGCGCTGGTGAAGTGGTTCAACCGCACCAAGGGCTTCGGCTTCCTGACGCGTGGCGAGGGCACCGAGGACATCTTCGTGCATATGGAAACGCTGCGTCGCTTCGGTCTGGCCGAACTGCGGCCGGGGCAGGTGGTTCTTGTCCGCTTCGGGCCAGGCGAGAAAGGCCTCATGGCGGCGGAAATCCATCCGGACGCACCGAGCCCGGTCACGCGGCCGCACTGACATGAAGAGAGACATGTTTCTCAAAGTTTTGAAAAGCGCCATCTTGGCGCTTTTTCTCGTTGGGGCGATCGCTCCCTCTTTCTTCGCGGCGCAGGCGGCAGAGCAGCAGTCGATGACCTTCGATTCGGAACCGCTTTCGATCGCATCGCCCGACGGCAAGCTTCATAAATTCACCGTGGAACTGGCGCTGACGGCGCCGCAGCTCGAATACGGCCTGATGTATCGCGACAAGATGCCGGCCGATCACGGCATGCTGTTTGATTTCGGCACGCCGCGGCCCGTCATGATGTGGATGAAGAACACCAAGCTGTCGCTCGACATGCTCTTTCTGGATCAGAAGGGTGTCGTTACCCACATCCAGGAAAACGCCGTGCCCTATTCCGAGACGATCATCAGCTCCGACGGGCCGGTCGCCTATGTCATCGAGCTGAACGGCGGAGTGGTCAAGAAACTCGGCCTTGCCGTTGGCGACAAGGTGACGAGCGCCACCATCAAGGCAAAGCTCGGCAACTAGATTTTCCTCGGGGAAGATCCGCCCGACAAGATTTTATCTGTTGCAGCGGGGAGATGAACCGTGTATCTCCCCACTCGTTCCGCAGGGTCGTGTGTTGGCGGTGCGGAACTGAGGTGGAGATCGCGTTTTGGCGATCGTGCCGACGGTACGGAGTGTAGCGCAGTCTGGTAGCGCATCTGGTTTGGGACCAGAGGGTCGGGAGTTCGAATCTCTCCACTCCGACCATCAATTGAAATCATCCCGAAATTTCAGTCTTTCGAACGGCAGCAATGGCGATTGCGCGCTGTGGACTGTTCGGCGACTTTCGCGGTCGCGGCTTGCATCCGTCAATCGTTGTCAGCCGGCGAAAGCGGCAGCCTTGCGAGTATCCAGTAATCTCGCCCCGTCACCTTTTCAAGGCAACGGATCTCTTCGTGGAAGCCGAGTCGTCGATAGAAGGACAGGCTGAGCGGATTGAAGGTCTCCAAAAAGCAGGTCGCCCCCTGTCGGTCCGCCCGGTTCACAGTCAATTCGATCAGGCGTTGCGCCAGTCTCCGTCCGCGTGCCGCCGGCCGCACGCCGAGGATCGATAGATACCAGGCATTGGCAAGATGAGGAGGGACTTCGGTCGCCATGGATTCGGAAATCTGCAGATAGGCATCGAATCCTGCTCTTCCCAGCAACTCCGCCAACGCATGCTTGCGGGCGGCAATATATCGTGCGGAATCGTTGGCGCTCGCTTCATTGGTATGCCATATGGCGGCACCGTCGGCGTCGGCATAGTGCACTTCGCCTATCCCTTGCGCTTCGATGATCGCCAGATCGAAATAGCGTGCGAGAACTGCTTGTCTTTTCCCTTCGTCCGCGCCCGATTCGACCGTGACGGCGCGGTAGAAGGGATCATCGATAAGGGCTTCCGCAAGGGACACGCTGACAGGCGAAATCTGGATCACAAACGAACTCCGGCGATGGTGGGGCGTAGCGACGTCAGGCGACGGCGTCAGGAGGGCTATTCGATGCCGTGCCCGCTGGAACGCATCGCTCCCATCTTAGAAGCTGCTGGTTCTCTTGGTCCAGTTCAAAGCGAAGCGTGTAGGGGCGTTCCGGAAAACATCAAAGGCGTTGGGCAAACTCATGCCGGGGCTGGCATCGTCTTCGAGAATCAGTGGAGGAACTGCAAGGCTATGAGGCCAAGCGTCGCCAAAGCGGAAGACGCCGTCAAAACAATCAGCACCGAAGTCGACATCATATCGCTCCCATAGATCCTACTGCAAACGCGGAATGTTGCTTATAGGAATGGAGGCGGGCTGTCGCGTGACACCAGGCGTGACAACTCAATCACGGTTTACCAGGCCGCTCCAACCGCGGCCTTGCGGGCCGAGTGTCCGAGAATGATGCGATTCTCTCGTCTTAATGCTGCCTGATGCCGGTATCTTGCGAGTATCGGGCTCCCTGTTTCACCATTCGTCTGAAGCCTGTTCCTTCAGCCGAACTCCGGCGATTTTCGGCTGCCTTTTTGCTTGAAAACCAAGGGATTCGCAGCTAAGCAAATCCGAGATGCACTCGACCTGCAAGGGTTGAGGCAAGATAAGTGAAGCACAAAGGCGGGTCGCTCCCGCTTTATTCGGAGGCGCTGCAGCAATGCCTGCCAAGATTTATCGTCCCGCGAAGACCGCCATGCAATCCGGCAAGGCCAAGACCCATCTCTGGGTTTTGGAGTTCGACCAGGAAACGCCGCGCAAGATCGATCCGATCATGGGCTATACCTCGTCTGCCGACACGCGCCAGCAGCTCAAGCTGACCTTCGACACGCAGGAACAGGCCGAGGATTACGCCAAGCGCGAAGGCATCGACTATCGTGTCATTGCGCCGAAAGACCCCATCCGGCAGACGGTGTCCTATTCTGACAATTTCCGCTTCAACCGCATCCAGCCCTGGACTCACTGAAGCCCACCACTTATTGAACGCCGGCCATTGAGTTTGATGGCGGTTTCAGGCATGTGTTGCCCGCCGCACGCTAGGTGCGGCCAGGCCTTACGGCCCCTTAGCTCAGTTGGATAGAGCACTTGCCTTCTAAGCATGTGGTCGCAGGTTCGAATCCTGCAGGGGTCGCCATTTTTTCGATATAATTTGCGGGCGACAACGTCGCTCAGTGATTTCGCCAGCTTGGTTTGTCCCTGCGCGGGGCGATTGGGTCCACTCGCGGCATTTGATTTGGGCATATCGCACATAGCAGTATGCGGCGTTCCTCATCGCTCCTGAACAACTGGGATGCGCAGGCGATGAGTTCAGAATTTTCGCCTATGCTTCTGGAGAAGATGCAGCCTAATAAATACGTCTCCTTAGGTTCACTGAGCTGCCACTGCGGATTTCGTCCAGAATGGATTAGAGTTACGGACTATTGTTGAACCGCCCCAGGATTTTGGAACACCAGAGGCTTTAGTTGCGTTCAGTTTCCAGCCTCAATGACGGACGAGAAACGCAGAGTCGTGCTCTTTGGCTGGAGGTGGCTCTCTAGCGGCTTTATCGCGAGCTTGAGCGGCATTTGGCCCGCCATTCCACTGAAGATGCAGGTGCCGGTCGGCAACGTTGGTATCGACTCTTCGGTCAATTCGTCGATGTAGGACACAGCGCTTGCGATCGATTGAAGGTCTTTCTGATTTATCAGCCGATGAATGAAATAGTTGTGCGCCTGTGAAGTTATCGTCGGAGAGATATCGTTTGGTCGCTGACTGGCTATCGTTACGAAGACGCCGAATTTTCGGCCTTCCTTGATGATCTCTTCAAAAGTTTCAAGACGGTAGTCTTTCCAGCTCTCGGTCTCGCGCGACGACTCCGTGGAAAGGATGTTATGAGCTTCATCGATGACGATGTTGAGCGTCTTTCCCTGAAAAGAGGTCTTATGTTCCTGGTAGATGCGCCGACACACAAGCAGAGGAATCGTCTTCTTCATTTCCAAATTCACGTCGTTCAAATTGATGACGACGATATTCGATTGGAAGAGCGACCCCTGGACGGCGGGATCGAATACCCGCCGGATGTCCCGCTGTTTGCTCTTGAGCTTATTGATGACCGGGGCAATATGCTCGTTCTGCGCACGATTGGCGAGCACGTCGTAAACAAGCTGAATTGTCCGACATCAGCGCCCTTGAGACAGAATTGGTTTAATTGAGAAGAGAGGATTTTCGGCTCATCGTAGCTCTATCAAAGGAAGCGAAGATG
>JUHI01000016.1 GCA_000799755.1 Martinezella tropici | reverse complement strand
TCGGCCGGCGGGAAGTCACGGTGCTGCTGTTCAGCAAGCTTGCCATTTTCGGCATCATTTCGACCGTTGGCTTGTCGATGTTTCCCTTCCTCTTGCCGTCATCGCTTGATCCACGCTCCAGTCTGACGGTCTGGGATGCTTCGTCCAGCCATCTGACGCTGTTCATCATGCTGGTCGTCACCATCATCTTCCTGCCGATGGTCCTGGCCTACACCGCGTGGGTCTATCGCGTGCTGTGGGGCAAGGTCGACGAAGAGACTGTCAACGACAAGGGCGGTCACGCCTACTGATCCTCAAGGAGATTTTACATGTGGTACTTTGCCTGGCTTCTCGGCTTCCCCCTCGCGGCGGCGTTCGCCGTTCTCAATGCCATGTGGTACGAACTCGTGGACGATCAAGCGAAGGCGAAAGCCGCGCGCGCTCAGGAGAAATGAACAAAACCTCCGTCCCGACCCAAATGGAACCTTGCCACAGGATTGGCACGTCAGCTGAAGCCGGCGTGCCGAATTTCGCGATAAACCAAGGAGGACATTCATAGCAGGTCTTCGCTGCTTGAGACTGCCTGGATGATCAAATCAGTTCATTATGCCGTCAATTGCAGCAGTAACTGTCCGCGCAAAACATCCATCAATTGAAAATATTGCGACATTTGGCCTTGCCGGGGATGAAAACCGGGGCCGGCGCCTCTACATAATTCGAGTTGTATGCAACAATATGCGATCAATGCCGGTCCCAATCCCAGCTTAGGCCCGGTCCCGGTGCGGAGCATGAAATGAAAGACTGGCATCCCGATCTCAGCCGCTCCTCCAGCCCCCGCTACATTGCCATAGCAGACCTGATAGAAATGGATCTGCGCACCGGTGTTCTCGTCGCCGGCGACAGGTTGCCGCCACAGCGTGCGCTTGCCAAGCGCCTCGGCATCGACTTTACGACGGTGGCGCGCGGTTACGTCGAGGCTCAGAAACGCGGTCTGGTGGACTCGCATGTCGGGCGCGGGACTTTCGTGACGGGCAGGCAGGAAAGGGAGCGCCGCAATTTCATCGTCGATGCCGCTCCCGATCCGCGCCGTGCTGTCGCGATCGATTTTTCGATGAATCTGCCGCCTGAGCCGAGCGACCCCGATCTTCTTGCCCGCATGCGGGAAGGCATGTCCGTGGTGGCGGCGGATCTGGTCCCCTTGCTGCGCTATCAAGGTTTTGGTGGCACCGGCATGGACAAGGAGGCTGCCAGTGCATGGCTCAGCCGCCGCGGCCTTTCCCCGGCGCGGGAGCGCATCTTCGTAACTCCCGGCGCGCATCCCGCCTTGCTGGCGATCTTCGGCCTGCTCGCCAAATCGGGTGAAACCGTGCTTTCGGAGAGCATTACCTATCCCGGCATGCGTTCGATCGCGGCGCAGCTTCGGCTCAATCTCGCAGGCCTCGCCATGGATGAAGAAGGCATTTTGTCGGAAGCCTTTGCCGAAAGCTGCGAACGGCTGCGACCGAAGGCGCTTTACCTCAATCCGACGCTGCAGAATCCGACCACTCTTACGATTCCGCAGAAGCGCCGGGAGGCGATCGCCGCCATTGCCCGCAAATATCGCGTGCCGATCATCGAGGATGACGCCTACGGCTTCATTCCGCTGGATGCGCCACCGCCAATGGCGGCAGTCGCGCCGGATCTGACCTGGCATATCGGCGGATTGGCGAAGTGCATCGGAGCCGGTCTGCGCCTCGCCTTTGTCGTGGCGCCGGACACGAAGTCGATATGGCCCTTCGTGAGTGCGATGCGCAGCAGTAGCGTCATGGCGTCGCCACTCAACATGGCGCTCGCGACACGCTGGATCGAGGATGGCACCGCCGACGGCATTCTGCGTTTCATTCGCACCGAGGCTGCCGCCCGTCAGGAGATGGTCGCAGACATCTTGCCGGCCGGCAGCTACAGGGCCGATCCTATCAGCTTCAATATCTGGCTACCGCTCGGCGGCGGCTGGACGCGCGCTATCTTCAGCAGCCATATGCGCGATGCGGGCATAGGCGTTGTCGCAAGTGATGCTTTCACGGTGGAGGGCACGGCACCCGAAGCGGTGCGCGTTTGCCTCGGCGGTCCGATCGGTCGCGACGCCTTGAAGGGTGCGCTGAATTTTATGGCCCATGCACTGCAAGGGCCGCCGGAAATGGCCGCGTCCTTCTTCTGATATCCTTGCCGGAATATCGTTATTGATTGGACGGAGACAGGCTCCGGCGCGGCGGTCGTTTTCCTTGATCCGAGCGGCCTCCACTGCGTCATTCTGACTGATGGACTTATCATTCGCGTTCATTGTACCTATATTGGATGCATTCAATATTAATATTGATCGCAGTCGTTCAGGAAATTGATCGAGGAGTGATGCTGTCATGGATGCCGATTATCCCCCGCTGAGTCCGTTACAAACAGGCATTCGCTGCCGTTGTCCGCGTTGCGGGCAGGGGCGTCTGTTCGATGGGTTCTTGACCCTGCGCAAGGAATGCGAAGCCTGCGGCCTGGATTATTCCTTCGCAGATCCCGCCGACGGGCCGGCTTTCTTTGTCATTTGCTTTGCCTGCATCCCGAGCGTGCTACTTGGCGTTTGGCTCGAGGTGGCGTTCTCGGCGCCGGTCTGGGTCCAGTTTCTGGTGACCGGTCCGTTCATGCTGGCGACCTGCATTCCGCCCTTGCGACCGTTGAAGGGCTGGCTGATTGCAAGCCAGTATTTCTACAAGGCGGAGGAAGGTAAACTTGTCCGGTTGCCGGAAAGCGATACGCCACATACGGCGAATTGAAGAGTGGCATGCCTGCCTGGCGCCGAAAGGCAGCCAAGTTGGTCCGTCATCGTGACGTTTCGACAGCATTTTTGCTGATTGTATAAGGGTCGGCGATAGCTGGCCTACGACGCCCATTAGCGAGCATAGAGCAGTATCGCGCCATCCACCCTGGAGCGGCGGCGTTTGCCAGCGTGTGATCCTCACATGTCGGAAACACTTATCCACTTGACGGATATCCTACAAGTCAATAGGTTCGCTTCCAATCTCGGTTGGGAGTCCGGTTCTATGGTCGGCAAAGTCATACAGCCATTGACGCGTGCACCGCTGTTGCATGTTTCCGTGCAGGAGAGCCTGCGCAGCTATATCGCCGACAACGGCCTGCAGCCCGGCACCATGCTGCCAGCGGAAGGAGAGTTGGCGACGCAATTGGGCGTCAGCCGAAACTCTCTCCGCGAGGGTATCAAGGCGCTCGAATCCCTCGGTGTGCTGGAGACGCGCCGCGGTATCGGCATCTTCGTCAAGGCATTCTCCTTTGCGCCGCTGCTCGACAATCTCGCCTACGGTCTCGGCGATGCGCTGCGGCACATGGAGGAAGTGCTGGAGATCCGCCGTACGCTCGAAGTCGGCCTGATCGGCAAGACGCTCGAGATGATCGGGCCGGAGGATCTGGCCGAATTGCGCGCCACCACCGATCGTATGCGCGCCCATGCCGAGCGCGGCGAGCCCTTTGCCGAAGATGATCAGCTCTTTCACCGCCTGCTGTTTCGTTGCCAGGGCAACGAGACCTTCGTTCGCCTGATCGATGTCTTCTGGCTCGCTTTTTACAAGGCGTCCCGCTTTTTCGATCTGGACGATGTCGATCCCATGGCCACCTGGCGTGACCATGAAGCGATCGTCGATGCGCTGGAATCCAAAAATCTGAAGGAGGTGCGCATGCGCCTCGACCGCCACTACGAGGGAATTTCGCAGGTGATAGCCAACAACAAGAAGAAATAGCCATCACGAACAAGGGGAGGAGGATATTCATGAGGAAGACTTTTCATCTGTCGACAATCGCGTTGGGAGCATTGCTGTCGGCCACCGCGATGCCTGATATGAGCGGCATGGCTGCGCCTGCCGTGGCTGCCACGATGTCCGGTGGATTCGATGTCGGTCCGGGCGGCTTTCAGGGCAATTTCAATCCGCTGGCAGCAACGGCCGGCCTCACCTGGCTCAACACCTATTTCGAGCCGCTCGTCAGCTATGACGAAAAGCTGCAGAAGATCGTCGGCGTGCTTGCTTCCTCCTATGAGGTGAGCCCGGATCAGCTGACCTACACGTTCAAACTTGCCGATGCCAAGTGGCACGACGGCAAGGCCTTCACGGCCAAGGACGCCAAATTCACCGTCGATCTTGCGGCGAATTCCAAGACCGGCTCGGTCTTTGCCGCCCGGTTTAAGCTCCTGTCATCCGTAGAGACGCCGGATGATCATACCCTTGTCGTCAAGCTGTCCGCGCCGTCGGCGAGCCTCCTCGATACGCTGGCCAAGATCATGGTTTTGCCCGAGCATGCGCTTGCTGCCATACCTGCCGATCAGCTTGCAAAGAGCAGCTGGTGGTCGACGTCGCCGATCGGGACCGGGCCATTCAAATTCGTCAAATATGTGCAGGATCAATATGTCGAGCTGACAGCGAATCCCGACTATCGCGGCGGCAAGCCGGTACTGGATCGGCTGATCAACCGCTATTTTGCCAATCCGGCCGCGGCGATCTCGGCGCTGCGGGCAGGTGAGATCCAGTTCACCTATGTCGATTCCAACGATGTGCCGACCTTCAAGGACGACAAGTCGTTCCAGGTCATCGAGGGCGATTCCTTCGTCGTCAATTATCTCGGCTTCAATCAGGATTCGCCGCTATGGAAGGATCTTCGCGTCCGTCAGGCCGTCATGCACGCCATCAATCGCGATGCGATCATCAAGAGCCTCTATGGCGGCGCGGCCAAGCCCGCCAATTGCGCTTATGTGGCCAGCCAACTCGTGCCCGATGGCATTGACGCCTATCCCTACGATCCGGCCAAGGCCAAGCAATTGCTCGATGAGGCCGGCTGGGACAAGATCAACGGCGACAAGCCCATCGCCCTGCTGACCTATTACAACACGCCGCTTGCGACGAATGTGCTCGCAGCCGTGCAGGCGATGCTCGCGCAGGTCGGCATCAATGTCGTGCCGCGCGCCGTCGATGCGCCGACCTACAACGGCATCGTGCTCAACCCCAAGGCCGACGCGTCGCAGTTTCAGCTCGTCTATGCCGGCCTGCAAAACGGACCCGATCCGAGCAACATCAATACCGGGCTCAACGAAAAGCAGATCCCTCCGGCAGGGGCCAATGTGGTGCGGGCACGCATGCCCGATCTGACCAAGGCACTCGATGCTGCGATTGCCGAGACGGATGCCAGCAAGCGCGATCAACGCTACCAGGATGTCTGCAAGGTCATGAACAAGGACCTGCCCTGGGCGACCATGTGGGTGGCGAACCGTTATGGGGTCGTGTCGTCCAAGGTGAAGGATTTCGTCTGGACGCCGGCGCCCGGCGGCGGCCCCTACATCGCGCATCCGGAAGCGTGGAAGCTCGCAAACTAGAGCAAATCCAGGAAAAGCGCGCAGCGGTTTTCCGTCGGGAATTGCGTGAAACAAAGAGATAGAGCGGTTCGGAGAGTCCGTGAAAGGCTGAACCGCTCTGGGTTTTCGGCCGCCCGTAAATGCGGCCGGCGCCTTCCTCGAAACATAGGTTCGATATGCTTCACTATGGTCTCAGGCGTCTTGTGATCGGCATCGGCATGCTCGTGGCCCTGAGCATGCTGGTCTTCGTTCTGCTGCGGTTGACGCCGGGCGATCCGATCGATGCCTATATCGATCCGAGCACGCCCCTGTCGCCGGCTGCCATGGCCGATCTGCGCGAGCGCCTCGGTTTGGATCGGCCGCTGCCGCTGCAATATGTCGGCTGGCTGCTGCAGGCGTTGCAAGGCAATCTCGGCTATTCCGTCAAGCGAGCCGATCAGCCGGTCTTGACGCTGGTGCTGTCGCGCATCGGCCCGACCGTGTTGCTGATGGGCTCGGCCCTGGTCATGGCGGTCATTGCCGGCATTGCCGCGGGGGTTATCGGTGCCGTCAGGCGTAATTCGGTGACGGATATCTCGCTCTCCGTGCTGGCGTTGGCCGGCATATCGAGCCCGGCGTTCCTGAGCGCACTGCTTGGCCTTTATATCTTTGCCGTGCGCCTCGGCTGGCTGCCTTCAGGTGGTATGCTGACGCCGGGCGAGGACTTTTCCGTTGGCGACTTGCTCCGGCATCTCATTCTGCCGGCTTCGCTTCTGGCGATCGCCCAGGCGGCGCTCATCATGCGCTACATGCGGGCGTCATTGCTGGAAGTCCTCAATCAGGACTATGTGCGCACGGCGCGCGCCAAGGGGGTGTTCGAGTTCTGGGTGATCGTCAAGCACGCCCTGCGCAACGCGCTGCTGCCTGTGGTGACGGTCATCGGCTCGACCATCGGGCTTGCGATCGGCGGCGCGATCTTCGTCGAAAGCGTCTTCAACTGGCCGGGCATGGGCCTGCTGCTGGTCGACGCGGTCACGTCGCGCGACTATCCCGTCATCATGGGGGCGACCCTTGTCATCGGCGCCTGCGTCATCGTCGTCAATCTGCTGACCGACCTCGCCTATGCGGTGATCGATCCGCGCATCAAGGTGGGCTGAGCGATGCTGGCGCGAACCGAACGACCAAGCCACGGCCCGCTTGCCCGAGCCTTCGACCGCTTCCGGCTGAACGGGGCCGCCCTGTTCGGCGTTGGGATCGCCGTGCCGCTGCTACTGTTGATCGCCACCTATCCGCTATGGTGGCGGTTCCAGCCCAACGATATCGATCTCCTCGCCATGAACGCGGCACCCAGTGCGACCCATTGGTTCGGAACGGACGGCGTCGGGCGTGACGTCTTTGCCCGAGTGCTCGAAGGCGGCCGCATATCGCTGATGGTTGCGGCAGGTTCCACCGTCATTTCCGCCATTATCGGCTTCCTGTTCGGCTTCGTTTCCGCCTTTGCCGGGCGCTGGGCGGATGCGCTCAGCATGCGCTTCGTCGATCTGGTCATGACCTTGCCGCCGGTCATCTTCCTGCTGGTACTCGCCTCGATCACCGGCACCGGCATCCTTCCGACAATTCTTGTCATATCGCTGCTGTCCTGGCCGCTGCTTGCCCGCATGGTGCGCTCCAGGCTGCTCGAGTTGCGCGAGCGCGATTTCGTGACGGCGGCACGTGGCATGGGTGCCGGGCTGCCGCACCTCCTACTGCGCCACGGCATGCCGAACTGCATCGATATCCTGGTGGTTTATGCCACGACGCAGGTGGCGAACGCGATCCTTTTGGAGGCCGGGCTTTCCTTCCTCGGGCTTGGCATCGCGCCGCCCGCAGCGAGTTGGGGCAACATGCTCAATGCTGCCCGCTCCACTGCCGTTCTCGAACAATATCCCTGGCAATGGCTGTTTCCCGGCGCCGCGCTGGTTCTGGCCGTCCTTGCCATCAATTTCATCGGCGACGGGCTGAGGGATGCCTTCGATCCGCGCGCCGAACTTCACTGAACCGAAGAAAGAAAGAGACAATGAGCAAATTCAAGGGCGTGGTGCCCCCCGTCGTAACGCCGCTGAACGACGATTTCACCGTGGATTACCCATCCTATACGCGGGTGTTGGAGCATCTGATCGATGGCGGCTGCCACGGCGTCTTCGTGCTGGGCTCCACCAGCGAAGTCATCTTCCACGACGAAAGGACGAGGCAGGAGATCATCGAGCATTCCGCCAAGATCGTGAACGGGCGAGTGCCCCTGCTGGTCGGGACCATCGATCCCACGACCGACCGCGTGATCGCCCATTCGAAAATCGCCAAGGCGGCCGGAGCCGACGCTGTCGTCGTGACGGCTCCCTTCTACACGGTGACCAGCCAGTCTGAGATATTGGATCACTTCCGCTATATAAGAGATGCCGTCGATGTGCCGCTGGTTGCCTATGACATTCCCGTCTGCGTGAATGTAAAACTTCAGCGCCAAACCGTGGTCACCCTCGCAAAGGAGGGGACCATCATCGGTTTGAAGGATTCAAGCGGCGACGATGGCAATTTCCGCTATGCGCTGCTCGATCTTGCCGATCACAAGGATATCTTCTTGATGACCGGCTCCGAGATCGTCGTCGACAATGCGCTCCTGATGGGCGCGCATGGCGTCGTGCCCGGCATCGCCAACGTCGATCCGCATGGCTATGTCCGGCTGTGGGATGCGGCACAACGCGGCGATTGGGTCGCGGCCCGGCGCGAGCAGGAGAGGCTTTGCCGCCTGTTCGAGATCGTCTGGGTCGCGCAGGGGCGCGTCAGCGGCGGCGCGGCCGGCATCGGCGCCTTCAAGGCCGCGATGAAGAGCCTCGGCATCATTGATACCGCGGTCATGCCGCGCCCGCGCGCCGCGCTGAATGCCGAAGAAACGGCCAGGATCGATGCGATCCTGAAAAACGCAGGGCTGCTCTGAGCATGATGACGCCGGCTGCCCAACCCGTTCTCGATATCAGGGGACTGAGAACGGTCTTTCGCACCCGTGGTGGCGAATTGACCGCCGTGCGCGATATCGACCTGACCATTGATGCCGGCGAGACGCTGGCGCTGGTGGGCGAGTCCGGTTCGGGCAAGTCGGTGACGAGCCTATCGGTGATGCGGCTTCTGACGCGCAATGTCGGGAAGATTGCGGCCGGCGTCATCAGATTGCGGGATCGGCAGGGTATCGTCAACGACCTCGCCGCGTTGGATGATCGCCACATGCGCGAGATCCGCGGTGGCGATATCGGCATGGTGTTTCAGGAGCCGATGTCGAGCCTCAATCCGGTGCTGACCATCGGTGATCAGATTGCCGAGCCGATCCGCATCCACCGTGGGGCGGATCGTGCAAGCGCAATGCGCGAGGCGATCGCACTGCTGGACAGTGTCGGTATTCCGGATGCCAAACGCCGCGTCCGGCAATATCCGCACGAACTGTCCGGCGGCATGCGCCAGCGCGCGACCATTGCCATGGCGCTTGCCTGCGATCCCGTGCTGTTGATCGCCGACGAGCCGACGACGGCGCTCGATGTCACGATACAGGCGCAGATCCTCGATCTCATGCAGCGTCTGCAGCGGGAGCGCGGCATGGCGATCCTGTTCGTCACGCATAATCTCGGTGTGGTAGCCGAGATCGCCCATCGGGTCGCGGTCATGTATGCCGGGCGGATCGTCGAGGAGGGGCCGACCGAAGCGGTGTTCCGCAATCCGAGACATCCCTATACCCGTGGGCTTCTTGCCTCCATGCCGCGGCTTGGCGAGGCGACTCGGATGCGGCAGGCCGGCAAGCAGCTCTATGCCATTCCCGGCGTCGTGCCGGGTCTGACGCGAATGCCTTCGGGCTGCGCTTTCGCGCCGCGTTGCGCGCATGCGATCCATGCTTGCAGCGAAGCCGTGCCGTCTCTCGAAACCGTCGAGGCGAGCCATGCGAGCCGCTGTATCCGCTGGCGGGAGATTTAGATGACCGAAGCGCTTGTCTCCATCCGCAACCTTGCCAAGGATTATGTGTCCCGCGGTGCAAAGCTTTCCATTCTTCGCGATATTTCCTTCGATATCGGAAAGGGGGAAGTCGTTGGGCTCGTCGGCGAATCCGGCAGCGGCAAAACGACGATCGGCAGGTCCATCCTGCGGCTGGTCGAGCCATCGGCGGGCAGCGTGCGTTTCGACGGCACCGAAATGACCAGGCTCGGGGCCGGCGATCTCAGACGGATGCGGCCACGCATGCAATATATTTTTCAGGACCCCTTCGCCAGTCTCTCGCCGCGCATGACCATCGGCGAGATCCTGACGGAAGGCTTGAAGATCCAGCGTATCGGCAGCCGTCTCGATCGGATGGATCGCGCGCGGGCAGCGCTCGAACAGGTGGATCTGCCGGCAGAGGCCATCAATCGCTACGCCCATGAATTTTCCGGCGGTCAGCGCCAGCGGATCGGGATAGCCCGCGCACTTGCGCTCGGGCCGGAATTTCTCGTCGCCGACGAGCCTGTCTCGGCACTGGATGTTTCCATTCAGGCACAGGTCATCAACCTGCTGCGCGGCCTTCAGCAGCGGCTATCGCTCACCATGCTGTTCATCTCGCATGATCTTGCCGTAGTCGAATATCTCTGCGACCGCGTCATCGTCCTCTATCTCGGACGCATCATGGAGATTGCCTCTAGCGCCGATCTCTACGCCAGACCGTCTCATCCCTATACACGCGCTCTGCTATCGGCCATCCCGTCGCCCGATCCGGATCGCAGGCGCAACAGGCAAATCCTGAAGGGCGATATTCCAAGCGTGGCAAATCCGCCGAGCGGCTGCGTCTTTCGCACGCGCTGTCCCCTGGCGCTCGACGCCTGCGCAGCGGCAGTGCCGCAATTGCGCGAAGTTGCGCCGGGGCAGTTCAAAGCCTGTATTCGCGACGATCTTGATTGATCCAGCTCTGAGCTGATGCAGGCCTCTTGGGCAATGCGGCTGACCATGCCGCACTGCACATTTGATCAAAGATGCCACCCTCCATGTCAAAAAAGTATCGGTCGAGCGTACAGGGCGTAGTAGCGGAGGGTTGCTGCTAGGGGTAGATTTACCACATAGAAGACGCGATGGCCTCTGGGAGGAGGCGCCGTAACCGTAGCAACACGGACGGACGAAAGGAGGCTTGCCGATGAATCCCGATTTGGAAGTTGTCGCGATCGGCAGCGGCGAGTCCTTCAAGGCCTGGGAACATGGCTATCCCTACCGCACGGTTCGCTGGCATTTTCACCCCGAATATGAAATCCATCATGTCGTCGCGACGACAGGCCAATATTTCATTGGCGACTTCATCGGCGAGTTCGAGCCTGGCAATCTGGTGCTGACGGGGCCGAACCTGCCGCACAACTGGGTCAGCGACGTGCCCGTCGGCGTCACCCTGCCGCTACGCTGCCGCGTCCTGCAATTTTCCGAATCCTTCTTTGCCGATGCCAGCAAGGTCTTTCCCGAACTTTCGGCCTGCGCCGGTATTCTTGAGACGAGCCGGCGCGGCGCGCTCTTCACGCCCGAAACCGCTGCCATCGTCGGCCCAATCCTTGGCGAGCTGGTGGAGGCGTCAGGCATTCGCCGGATAGAACTCTTCATGAACATCCTTGATGCGATGAGCAGCGCACAGGGCACGCAGACGCTCGCGAGCGCCGGCTATCAGCCGGACCCATCCGGCTTCATGTCGGCCGGCGTCAACCAGGCGCTCGCTTTCATCAATGCGCATCTGACCGAGCCGTTCAGCGAGTGCGATCTGGCCGAACTGACCGGTCAGAGCCCGAGCGCCTTTTCACGCAGCTTCCGCCGCCATACCGGCATGGCGCTGGTGCAGTATGTCAATCGGCTGCGCATCAATTTTGCCTGCCATCTCCTGATGAGCAAGGCAGAGATGACGATCACCGACATCTGCTTTGCCGCAGGCTTCAACAATATCTCGAATTTCAATCGGCGTTTTCTGGATCAGAAGGGCATGGCGCCTTCCCGGTTTAGATCGCTCCTGGCACAGCACGCGCGCGCGGTGGAGGCCGCCTAACAAAAGGGAGGACAGGGAGGAAAGGCAGAATTCAGGACAAGCGAACGGGCAGGCAGCTTTGCCGCTCGAAGGAAAAGGCTTGTCCGAAATTTACCGCCGCCTCGGTCGGATGACCGCCGGCGGGAACGCATCAAACAAGAGAGCATCGCGTGCGGACAGCCGCGATGATCGAGGGAAACTATTACCATTTGGAACGGAGAAATTCCAATGAACCATTTCGCATTGAAAATCGCCGGCGCTGCGGCGCTTGGCCTCGGCCTTCTGGCCGGCACCTCTGCCTTCGCGCAATCGGCCAAGGTGACAGACGCGACCGTTGCCTTCCTCATGCCCGACCAGAGCTCCACGCGCTATGAAGAGCACGACTTCCCCGGCTTCCAGGCGGAGATGAAGAAGCTTTGCGCCGGCTGCAAGGTCATTTACCAGAATGCCAATGGCGATGCCTCACGCCAGCAGCAGCAGTTCAACTCGGCGATTTCGCAGGGTGCGAAGGCGATTGTGCTCGACCCGGTGGACTCAACGGCCGCTGCTTCGCTGGTTAAGCTCGCGCAAAGCCAGGGCGTGAAGGTCATCGCCTATGACCGCCCGATCCCGTCGGCTGCTGCCGACTACTATGTCTCCTTCAACAATGAAGAGATCGGCAAGATGATCGCCAAGTCGCTGGTCGATCATCTGAAGGCGAAGGGTGTGAAGGCGGGCGATGGCGGCCTTCTCGAAATCAACGGTTCGCCGACCGATGCGGCCGCAGGCCTGATCAAGAAGGGCATTCATGCCGGCCTCGCCGATGGCGGCTATCCGGTTCTGGCGGAGTTCGACACGCCGGAATGGGCGCCGCCGAAGGCGCAGCAATGGGCGAGTGGCCAGATCACCCGTTTCGGCAAGAAGATCCTCGGCGTCGTCGCTGCCAATGACGGTACGGGTGGTGCAGCGATTGCAGCCTTCAAGGCCGCAGGCGTTGATCCGGTGCCGCCGGTGACGGGCAACGACGCGACCATCGCCGGTCTGCAGCTCATCATTTCCGGTGATCAGTACAATACGATCTCCAAGCCGAGCGAGATCGTTGCCGCCGCCGCCGCCAATGTCGCAATCGAGTTGCTCTCCGGCGAGACGCCGAAAGCCGACACGAAACTTTTCGACACGCCGACCAAGCTCTTCACGCCGGCCTTGGTTACGTCCGAGAACCTCAAGGCCGAGATCATCGACAAGACCGTCAACGGCAAGCCGATCCAGACGCCCGCACAGCTCTGCAACGACCGTTACGCCGATGGCTGCAAGAAGCTCGGTATCGGCGGCTGAGTTCTGCCTCCCAAGCTCCGGCCGCTTCGGCGGCCGGAAACCGATAGAATTCTAACCCGAGAAGGTGGCTGGTCATGAGTGACGCTTCCGATCATCGAGCCCCGGATGGCGAGCTTGTGCTCAGCCTCAAAGGCATCTCCAAACACTTCGGCGCCGTCTCGGCACTGACGGATATCAACCTCGATGTTCACGCCGGCGAAGTGGTGGCGCTTGTCGGCGACAACGGCGCCGGCAAATCGACGCTCGTCAAGGTTCTGGCCGGCGTCCACCAACCGAGCGCCGGCACGATCACGTTCCGCGGCAAGCCGGTGACGCTCAGCGACCCCGCAACCGCGCTCGATCTCGGTATTGCCACCGTCTTTCAGGACCTGGCGCTCTGCGAAAACCTCGATGTCGTCGCGAACATCTTTCTCGGCCGAGAATTGAGCCCGATGAAGCTCGATGAAACGGCGATGGAGGTTCGGGCCTGGACACTGCTCAACGAGCTTGCAGCGCGCATCCCGAGTGTGCGCATCCCGATCGCATCGCTGTCGGGCGGCCAGCGACAAACGGTGGCGATTGCCCGCTCGCTGCTGCTTGAGCCGAAGCTCATCATGCTCGACGAGCCGACTGCCGCACTTGGCGTCGCACAGACCGCCGAGGTGCTGAACCTCATCGAGCGCGTCCGCGACAAGGGGCTCGGCGTCATCATGATCAGCCATAACATGGAGGACGTGCGCGCCGTCGCCGACCGCATCGTCGTGCTGCGTCTCGGCCGCAACAACGGGATTTTCTATCCCGACACGTCAAACCAGGAACTGGTCAGCGCCATCACCGGCGCGACGGAAAACTCCGTGTCGCGACGCGCGGGGCGGCGTCAGGCCCAACAGGAACAAAGAGAAGGGGGCCAGCCATGAGCGAGAACGGCAAGCAATCCACCCTGCTGCTCGATCGCAGCGACGTTCGCGTCAACCATGATACCGGGCTTGCGGCCACCATCCGCTCGTCGATCGACAAGATCCGCTCCGGCGACCTCGGCTCTTTGCCTGTTGTCGTCGGGCTTGTCATCATCTGGACGGTGTTCGGTACACTCAATCCCATATTCCTTTCGAGCAGCAATCTCGCCAACCTGCTGTTCGACGCTTCGACGGTCGGCATCATCTCGCTTGGCATCGTCTGCGTGCTGATGGTCGGCGAGATCGATTTGTCCGTTGGCTCGATCAGCGGCTTTGCCTCGGCCATGGTCGGCATGCTCTGGGTCAACGAGGGCTGGCCGGTCGCTCTGGCGATCCTGGCCGCGCTCGTCGTCGGTGGTGTGATCGGCGCTATCTATGCGGTGCTGTTCAATCGGCTGGGCATGCCGAGCTTCGTTGCGACGTTGGCGGGTCTTCTCGCCGTACTCGGCATGCAGCTCTATCTGCTTGGCGCGACCGGTTCGATCAATCTGCCCTACGGCTCGGCCATCGTGAATTTCGGCCAGTTGCTGGTCATTCCCCGTCCGCTCGCTTACGTCTTCGCGCTCATTCCGGGTGCCGTCTTGCTCATCACCGGCTTGAGCGCCGTGCGGCGGCGCAAGCAGGCAAACCTGTCGGCACCTTCCGTTAGCGGCCTGCTGATCAAGGCCGCTGTCATCACGGTTGCGCTAGAGTTCGTCGCCTTCTATCTCAATCAGGATCGCGGCATCCCCTGGATGTTTGCCCTGTTCGTTGTGCTGGTTATCGTCATGGACTATGCGCTGACGCGCACCCAATGGGGCCGGTCGATGTCCGCCGTTGGCGGCAATCGCGAAGCGGCACGGCGTGCCGGCATCAATGTCAGGCGGATCTATACCAGCGCCTTCGTGCTCTGCGCCATGTTCGCAGCCCTCGGCGGCGTCCTGGCGGCGGCACGTCTTGCCTCAGCCAGCCAGCAGGCGGGGACCGGCGACGTCAATCTGAATGCGATCGCCGCAGCCGTCATCGGCGGCACCAGCCTCTTCGGCGGTCGCGGCAGCGCCTATTCGGCACTGCTCGGCATCATAGTCATCCAGTCGATCGCCAGCGGCCTCACCATGCTCGATCTGTCGTCGGCGCTTCGCTACATGATCACCGGCGCGGTTCTTGCCATTGCCGTCATCGTCGATTCGCTCGCCCGTCGTTCCCGCGCCTCGCATGGGCGTGGCTGATTTCTTCAAGAAGGTAAGGATTGTTATGAGACAGGATTTTGCCGGCAAGGTCGCCGCCATCACCGGGGCTGCGTCTGGAATTGGCCTGGAATGCGCCAAGTCGCTATTGAACGAGGGCGCCAGCGTCGCCCTCGTCGACCGGGCGGAAGAGAGCCTGAAAAGCCTTTGCGCCGAATTGGGGCCAAACGCCCATCCGGTCGTCGTCGATCTTCTGAAGCCCGAAAGTGTCGCGACCATGTTGCCGCAGATTCTCGACAGGTTCGGCAAGCTCGATATCTTCCATGCCAATGCCGGCGCCTATATCGGCGGCGAGGTAGCAGAAGGCGATCCAGATGCCTGGGACCGGATGCTGGACCTCAACATCAACGCCGCCTTCCGTTCGGTCCGCATGGTGCTGCCGCACATGATCGAACGGAAGACCGGCGATATCGTCATGACCAGCTCGATCGCTGGTCTCGTGCCGGTGGTCTGGGAGCCGATCTATACGGCATCCAAGCACGCCATTCAGGCCTTCACGCACACGGTGCGGCGTCAGGTTGCCAAGCATGGCATCCGGGTCGGTGCCGTGGCGCCGGGGCCGGTGGTGACGGCGCTGATCAGCGACTGGCCGCAGGCAAAGCTCGATGAAGCGATTGCCGCCGGCGGTCTCATGGAGGCGACGGAAGTGGCGGAAGCTGTGGTCTTCATGCTATCCAGACCGCGTAACATCGTAATCCGGGATCTGGTGATCCTGCCCTTGAGTACGGATCTCTGATGACGGCACCTTATTTCATTGGCATCGATGTCGGCACCGGCAGCGCCCGGGCCGGAATTTTCGACGCACATGGCCATCTGCTCGCCGCCGCCAAGCGGCCGATCACCATCTGGCACGAGGCCGGCAGCATCGTCGAGCAGTCGAGCGAGCAGATCTGGAGGGCCGTCTGCGATAGCGTCAAGGAGGCTGTCGCAACGGCGAAGGTAGCGGCCAGCGATGTCGCCGGTATCGGCTTCGACGCGACCTGCTCGCTGGTCGCGGTCAAGGCCGACGGCGAACCCGTGGCTGTAGGCCCTTCGGGGGATGCCGATCGCAACATCATCGTCTGGATGGATCATCGCGCCGCCGGCGAGGCCGCCGAGATCAACGCCGGCGACCATGCCGCGCTGCGTTATGTCGGTGGTCGCATCTCGCCTGAGATGGAGACGCCGAAGCTCCTGTGGCTGAAGCGAAAGCTGCCGCAATCCTTTGCTGCGACCGATCATTTCTTCGATCTTGCCGATTATCTGACCTGGCGCGCGACGGGTTCGCTGCAACGGTCGGTCTGCACGGTGACGTGCAAATGGACCTATCTCGCCCATGAGAAGCGTTGGGATGCCGCGTATTTCAAAAACATCGGCCTGGGCGAGTTGGCGGACGAGGGTTTTGTGCGGATCGGCACCGAGATCGTCGAGCCGGGGACTGGGCTTGGCGAAGGCTTGAACGATGTCGCCGCGCGTGATCTCGGCCTCGCGATCGGCACGCCGGTCGGCGCGTCGCTGATCGATGCCCATGCCGGTGGTGTCGGGACGCTGGGCGGGCAGGGGCCGGATGGAAGGGCGGATGTCAAAAACCGGCTCGCCTATATCTTCGGCACCTCGGCCTGCTCGATGGCATCGAGCGAAGGGGCCGTTTTTGTCGATGGTGTCTGGGGTCCGTATTTTTCGGCCATGGTGCCCGGTCTCTGGCTGACCGAGGGTGGTCAATCGGCCGCCGGCGCTGCGATCGATCATCTCGTCAGCATGCATCCTGCTACTGGCGAAGCGCGCCAGAAGGCCGAAGCGGAAGGTCTTTCGCTGGTTGCCTGGCTCGACCGGCAGGCCGTGAAGGCAAGCGGGAGCACTTCAGACGCTGTGAAGCTCGCGCAATCCATTCAGGTCGTTCCCGAATTCCTCGGCAATCGCTCTCCCTATGCCGATCCGGATGCGCGTGCCGTCATCTCTGGTCTAGGATTGGAAACCGGCATTGAAGACCTGGTCGCACTCTATGTCGCCGGCCTCTGCGGTATCGGCTATGGCCTGAAGCAGTTGCTCGAAAAGCTGGGTCAGGATGGCATTGACTGCGATCTCATCATTGCAAGCGGTGGTGCCGCCCAGAGCGGTCTTGTGCGCCAGCTGCTGGCGGATACGACAGGCAGGCCGGTCGCTGTCGCGGATACGGAGGAGCCGGTTCTTCTCGGTGCGGCCATGCTTGGCGCCACAGCTGGCGGTCATTGCGGCTCGCTCGTTGAAGCCATGGCAACCATGTCGCGACTGGCGAAGCAGTTCGAGCCGGCCGATGGTGCCATCAAGACGTTGCATGAGCGGCGCTACGAAGCTTTCGAACTGCTGCAATCGGCAGATCGCAGCATTCGCGCGCTGATGGCGTCGTAAGTCCCGCCCTCAGCCGCGGTAGCGCAACGCCTCCAGCACCACCGCAAAGGCGGAAGACGGCTGGCGGCGGCTCGGATAATAGAGATGGTAGCCCGTCCATGGCGGGCACCAATCCTCCAGTACGCGGACGAGGCGGCCGCTTTCGATGTGCGGCCGCACCAGGCCGTAGGGCGCATAGGCCAATCCGTAACCATCGACGGCGGCGGCCAGCACCTGCCTGACACCGTTGAACGTGATTTGCCCGTCCACGCGCACCCGCAGTTCTTCGTTGCCCCTTTCGAACTCCCACACGTAGTTGCCGCCATGCGTCGGGAGCCGCAGGTTGACGCACGTGTGAGCGGTCAGGTCCTGAGGGACGATTGGTTTGGTGCGTCCCTCGAAATAGGATGGAGAACCGACCACGGCAAACGGCTCATCGGGCGCGATGCGGACGGCAATCATGCCGTTGGCAACCGTCTGGCCGAGGCGCACGCCGGCGTCGAAGCGCTCCGCGACGATATCCGTCAGGCCGTAATCGTTGATGATCTCGACATGGATGTCAGGATAATCCTTAAGCACGCTGGCAAGCTTCGGCCAGATATAGGTATCGACAGCATAGTCGACCGAGGTGAGACGGATCGTTCCCGCCGGCTTTTCTCGGAGCTCGGTGACGGCAAAGAGTTCGGCTTCGATTTCCTGGAAGCGCGGCGTCAGTGATTGCAGCAGGCGCTCGCCCGCCGGTGTCGGGCTGACGCTGCGCGTGGTGCGCGTCAAAAGTCGGACGCCCATGCGCTCCTCGAGCTGCCGCACCGTGTGGCTGAGTGCCGATTGCGAAACGCCGAGCTGGGCCGCAGCGCGCGTAAAGCTCCGTTCTCTGGCGACGGCGAGAAAGAATAGCAGGTCGGTGACGTTTTCGCGTAGCATCTATGAGTGTCTCTCATATGTCAGGCGATGCTCTTATCATGGAATGAACGAGTCATATAGCGACCGTATGGGAGCGAAAGGCCAAAACACAGATTCGGCAGCCGTTCTGCTGTTTCGGCCCGCTACAGTGGGACGCGATATTTATCACTCGGGTTCATAAGTCTATGCGAGCGTGACCCACTACTGCTCCGAAAATTGTGGGCTAGATTAGCCTCATAAAGTCGAGCCATTGCGGCTCATCGCCAGAAAGGACGTCATCATGGATATCAAGAGGAACGGCACGCAGCCCTCGGGCAAAGGTCCTTCGGACTGGTTCACCGGTACCGTACGCATCGACCCGGTCTTTGCCGCCAATGAGGCGCGCAGAGCCGCAGCCGGCAGCGTCACGTTTGAACCAGGCGCAAGGACTGCGTGGCACACCCATCCGCGCGGCCAGACCCTGATCGTCACTGCCGGCTTCGGTCTCGTTCAGCGCGAGGGCGGCCCGATCGAGGAGATTCGCCCCGGAGACGTCGTCTGGTTCGAGCCGGGCGAGAAGCACTGGCATGGCGCTTCGCCGACGACAGCCATGACCCACATCGCCATCCAGGAACATCTTGACGGTAAGGTAGTCGATTGGATGGAGCATGTGACGGACGCCCAATATCAGGGAAAGTGAGGTCGAAGACGATGACGGAAGGTATCAAGGACAAGGTCGTGGTCGTCACGGGCGCGAGCAGCGGCCTCGGTGAGGCGGCCGCCCGCCGTCTTGCCAAGGATGGCGCCAGGCTCGTTCTCGGGGCGCGGCGCATCGATCGCCTGCGGGAACTGGCAAAAGAGCTTTCGTTGGGCGAGGGGGCCGTCGTCCAGACGGATGTTACGGATCGCGCGCAGGTGAAGGCGCTCGTGGACCACGCTGTCAGGCAGCATGGCCGTATCGACGTGCTCATCAACAATGCCGGTCTAATGCCGAGCTCTATGCTGGAGCGCCTTCACATCGACGAATGGGATCGGATGATCGACGTCAACATCAAGGGCGTGCTCTACGGCATTGCTGCTGTTCTTCCCTATATGAAGGAGCAGAAGAGCGGGCATATCATCAACGTTTCCTCGGTAGCTGGGCACAAGGTCGGGCCGGGCGGGGCTGTCTACTCGGCGACGAAGCATGCCGTGCGGGCACTTTCCGAGGGTCTGCGCCAGGAGGTAAAGCCGCACAATATCCGCACGACGATCATCTCGCCCGGTGCTGTCGCAACCGAGCTGCCGGACACCATCACCGATCCGGATGTCGCCGCCCGCATCAACGAGGTCTATAAGGGCGCGATATCGCCGGAGGCATTTGCCAGCACCGTGGCTTTCGCCATAAGTCAGCCGCAAGATGTCGATATCAACGAGATCCTGTTTCGCCCGACGGCACAGGTCTACTAAACGAAACAACCGGCCGGCGAGGCATTTGCGACCTCGCAGGCCGCGTCAAACGGGGACGAAAGAAGAGCTCATGATTCGGCTTGTGATTGGCGCGGCACTCGCGCTTGCAGCGCTTACCTGGTCCAATGCGCAGTGCATGCAGATGCCGACGGGCTTTTCCCTGCCGTCGAGCAGCGTATTTGCGGCTGATTAAACCCGGCCGCTAGTTGGTGAATGTCGCCATCACGGTGATGCTGGCCGTAGGCAGATCAGCATTCGCCCGCATCGCCACGCTATCCTCGATCCATTGGCCCGAATCGAGGATATCCGATGACTTCCCCTAAGCGTCCCATGCCGAGCGAAGCCGGGATCTCGCAGTTCATGGAAATCTGCGATTCCTTCTATCCGCCGGACGCGGTAACGGCCACGATCGCGCAGCAGCGTGAATGGTATGATGCCTTATGCGCCCGTTTCGATCGTCCCTTGCCGGAGGGCATGCAGACCAGCGATGAAGTCGTATCCGGAACGATTCCCGTCAGGCATTACAAGCCCGTCAATATCCGTACGGCAACACACCTGCTCTATCTCCACGGCGGCGGCTTCGTCGTCGGTTCGCTTGAGAGTCATCATGCGATCTGCGCCGAAATTGCCGATCATGCCGGCGCCGAACTGATCTCTGTCGACTATCGACTGGCGCCGGAGTATCGCTGGCCGGCGCAGACGGATGACTGTTTCAGCGTGCTCAAACAACTGCTCGCCGAGAAGAAATCGGTCGTGCTGATCGGCGACAGTGCCGGCGGTAATCTAGCGGCGGGATTGGCGGTGCGGGCGAAAGCTGAGGGGATTTCGGGAATTGTCGGCCAGATTTTGATCTATCCGGCACTCGGTGGCGATCTCGTCTCCGGCTCCTATCAAGAAATGGCCGAGGCACCGGGTCTGACGACAGCGGATGTCGCCTATTACCGCACTATTCTACAAGCGCCCGAAGGCGATCCGGTCTCCGGTCCGCTTCTTCTGCCGTCCGTCGCCGATCTTCCTCCGACTTTCATCACGGTGGCGCACTACGATCCGCTGCGCGACGACGGCCGCAACTATGCGGCTCGCCTCGCGCAGGCCGGCGTCGAGGTGTGGTTTCGCGAGGAGCCGCAGATGGTGCATGCCTGGCTGCGGGCACGGCATATGAGCGAGGGCGCACGCGCCGGCTTTGCCGCCATATGCGCGGCGGCAAGCCGCTTTGCTGGCTCCCGCTGACCTACATCAGGTCACGCGCGATACGCTTCTCCTCGAATATCTTCCGGAAGATCTCGGTCTCGCCCTCATAGGCAACGACGGAGGCGCTGATGACCCAGTCCCTCGCAGTGCAGGATATGGATGATGTCGCCACCGTGCGGACGAACCAGCCGGGACGTTGCATGTCGCACGTCCATGTCGAGATACCCGTCATCGACAGCGGGTCATCCGGCGCGATCGACCAGGTCTCCTCGCGCAATTGCCGCGTCGAAAGGCCGGTGCCGGGATGTTCGGAAAGGCCGGTATCCTCATGGATTTCATAGCGCGTGACGCCGGCCGAGAGATCGCGCATCACCTGTCGCTTCGTCGAACCCGCTGCATGTTCGATATACTTCGGCAGCGGGTTGGGATTGTCAGGCTGCTTGACCTCGATGAGCTCATGCGCACCGAGCTGAGGCAAGGCGAGGCCGATGGAGGCGATATCGATCGTCAGGCCGGGATCTTCCGGCGGCGGCAGCACCATCGGCCAATAGGCCGTCGACAGCGACAGGCGGATGCGATGACCCTTGCGGAAACGATAGCCGCAGGCATCGAGTGTTACCGTCACTCGGACCAGCTGACTCTTAATCAGTGGCTCAGGCGCGGCATTGCCATTGCGATGGGCGAGATTGAGCACGCCGAAGGAGACGCGCGTCGCCGTGCCGTCCGGATGGATATCGACAAGCCTTGCGCAGAGATTGGCGGTTTCGGCGTCGCACCGCAGCGTCAAGGTGACGACCGGGCGGCCGAGATAATCGTGATCCTCGACCAGCGGCGCGGTCTGGAAAGTCAGCGACCCGGCGTCGTCGATACGCTGGTCGATCGCCATTTCCGCATCCGGCTTCAGGGTGAACCATTCGCCCGAGGCGGTGCCGGTGTCGAGCGGCGAGCGCAGATAGACCGGATGTTCCGGCGCATGCGGGATCGGCATGCCTTCCATCAGCGTGCCGAACTGCTCAACGTAGAAGCACTGCATCTCCGGCTGGCGCCATTCTGGTTTGGCGATCCAGAAACCGGGATCGAAATCGCGGCGTTTTGCGGGTTTGGCTGCGTCGAGAATATAAGCGCGCACGGATGGCATGGCCTCCGCGCCGTTGCGCTCGCCGCGCAGCCAGTGGTTCCACCAGGCGATGGCCTCTCCGTGGAAATCGGCGCGCGGCTTCGGCCAGGCGAAATGCGGATATTTGTGAACCCACGGACCGATCAACGCCTTCGCCTTATCCCCGAGCCCTTCGACCGCCAGTAGCGGCGTGTTGCGATAGCCATCCGCCCAGCCGGCGATGACGATGGCCGGGATATCGAAGCCGGCGAAATCCTCGCAGATCGAACCATGGCGCCAGAAATCATCGCGACGCTGATGCTGGAGCCATTCCTCCATGAAGAAGGGTTCCTGCTCCAGGCGTTCCAGCCACATACCCCGCCAGTCGTCGCCGACGATGGCCGGATCGGGCGAACGCGATTGATAGCCGAGCATGGTCGCCGCCCACGAGAGCTGGGCGGAGAGATGGCAGCCATTCTTGTAATGGATGTCGTCATTATAGCGATCGACCGTGGAGGCGATCGAAATCACCGCCTTCAACGCCGGAGGCTTCAGGGCCGCGACCTGCAGGCAATTGAAACCGCCCCAGGAAATACCCATCATGCCGACGGAGCCGTTCGACCAGGGCTGGGCCGCGATCCAGGCGATCAGCTCGCAGGCATTGGCAAGCTCAAGCTCTGTATATTCGCCGTCGATGATGCCGCTGGATTCTCCGGAGCCTCGGATATCGACGCGGACGCCGGCGATGCCGGCTGCTGCAAAGACCGGGTAGGTGGATTCATCGCGGGGGCTCGTCCCGTCGCGCTTGCGGTAGGGCAGGAACTCGAAGACCGCCGGCACGGGATTGCTCTCCGCGCCATCGGGCATCCAGATGCGGGCCGCAAGCCGGGTGCCGTCCTTCAGGGTGATCCACTGATTTTCGATGGTGGTGAAGCTGCGCTCAGTCATGATCATATATATCCCGAAGAGGCTTATGCGTTAAACCATACGCGGCTGCCGATGTAGCCGTTGGACAAATCGTTGCCGATGTCGTCGACATATCCCTTCAGCGTTTTCGAAGAGGCCATGATGTAGTCGTTGAAGACGGGCAGGATGAGGCCGCCATCGTCTCGCACCATCAGAGCCAACTGTCGATAAAGCACCTTGCGCTTGGTGTCATCGAGCTCCGCCCGTGCCTGCAGCACCAGCTTGTCGAAGTCAGGGCGCTTGAAACGCGTGTCGTTCCACTCGGCGCTCGATAGGTATGAGGTGGAATAGCGCGAATCCTGGGTCGGGCGGCCACCCCAGAAGGAGGCGCAGAAAGGCTGCTTGTTCCAGACATTGGTCCAGTAGCCGTCTTCCGGTTCGCGCTTGACGTCGATCTTGATGCCGGCCTTGCTTGCGCTTTGCTGGAACAGGATCGCCGCATCCACGGCGCCCGGAAAGGCTGCGTCGGAGGTCAGCAACTGAACCGGACGATCGAGGCCCGATTTCTTGAAGTGGAAGGCGGCCTTGTCCGGATCATAAGACCGCTGTTCGATATCGGTCGGGGCCAGAGCATAGTTGGAGTTGACCGGATAGTCGTTGCCGATGGTGCCGTAGCCGCCCAGAACCTTATCCAGGATCGACTGGCGATCGATGGCATATTTCAGCGCGAGACGAAGATCGTTGTTGTCGAAGGGGGCCGTGTCGCAATGCATCAGGAAGCAGTAGAAACCCTTGCCTGCGTTCCGGACGATGTCGACAGTCGGTGCCCGCTGCAGCATCGGGACGGTCTTCGGATCGACATTGTTGACGAAATGCACCTGGCCTGAGGCAAGCGAGGCGATGCGGGCGGTGTTGTCGTTGATGACGAGGATTTCGACGCTGTCGACAAAGCCGCGGTCGGAGCGCCAATCCTTAGGGTTCTTCTCGAACGTCGCGCGAACGCCGGGTTCGAAGCTCTTCAGAATGTAGGGGCCCGTGCCGATGGCGGCCGCCGGCTTTTCGACGCCGCCCTTCGGCTGGATGATCAAGTGGTAATCGGTCAAGAGCAGGGGCAGGTCCGCATTGCCTTCGGAAAGCGTCAGGACAAGATCCCCCGCCTTTTCCTCGATACCGGTGATCGAGGCCATGAGCCCGAGAGCGCCCGATTGCGAATTCTTGTCCGCGTGCCGCTTCAGCGTCGCGACGATATCGGCGACGGTCATCTTGCTGCCGTCGTGAAACTGCACGTCGTTGCGGATCTTGAAGGTCCAGACCGAGGCGTCGGCCGACGGCGTCCAGGAGGATGCCAGCGACGGCAAGGGAGCGCCGGTCTTGGGATCGGATTCGACGAGCGTATCGCCCCAGAGGCGGCCGATGACGAACAAGACGGTTGCGCTATAGGTCGCCGGGTCGAGCGCATCGCTGGTGGCGCCGCCTTTGAGGCCGAGCTTCAGGTGGCCGCCATGCTTGGCTTCCTGAGCGCGGGCATCGCGCGGCATTAGAAGACCGGAGGTGAGGGCCGGCAAGGCACCCAGCGCGACGGCGCCACCCAGGAAGTGGCGGCGACCGATTTTCAGCTGTGAAGATTGATCCTTTTCATGCGTCATGACAGTTCCCTCGTTTTGCATTTTGTAGGTGGGAACGTAGAGGTCGGGCCGGCTCACGCAATTTCGCGACTTGACGCATCTTTAAGCAAGTTTACGCTAGTCTTTCCAAGACGGAGCCGCCGATGCCTTATCTGGTCGAGAACCTGAAAATTGCCTGCGCAACGCAGCGTTCCATTTCGCATCTGTGCCGTGCAATCGATATCAACCGGCAGCAATTTAACCGATACATCAACGGCCAGACGAGACCGTCCGCCCATAATCTGGCGCGCATCGCCAAGTATTTCGATCTCGATGCAGCCGATTTCGGCCTTGCTCCCAAGCTCTTTCGCGAGCGCCTTCGCAAGCCGGCGCTCAGCTTCAATGAAAGTTCAGAGCTGTTGAAGGCGTTTCCCGGAAATCTGACTGCGCTCAGGCGCCATATCGGCTATTTCCAGACCTACCATCGCTCGCCGTCCTGGCCAGGGATGATCGTCTGTTCCTGCAGTCGGCTCGTCGAGCAGGATGGGCTGGTGCATGTCAAATCGATGGAGCGCCTGCGGGACCCTGGAAACGGCATCCAGCAGTTTTCGAAATATGTGGGCTTGGCAGCCTTCTATCGCAATCGGATCTTCATCACCGAACGCGTCGTCGGCCCGAATTCCATGTTGTCGCAGACGATCTTGCTGCCGTTCGATGAGCACCAGCGCGTCTATCTGCGGGGAACAACCATGGGGGTTTCCTGGCGAAAGGAAAACCTGCCCTATGCGTCCCGAATGATTTGGCGGCATGTCGGCGCTGAACCGGACCTGCGTGAACTTCTTTCGCGCTGTGGTCCCTTGCCACTGTCATCGCGCCAGCTGCCGCCAACGGTGCGCTCCTTCCTCGCCGATCCATCTGCCGAGGTGTATGCCGTGCCAGCGGAATATTGACGACCTCGATTGTCGGGTTCGTCCATTCGGCACGACGGCTCTCCAAGGATGACACCGCTTGCCCTTGCTACCGAAGAGCCTGCCTTCGGCCAGATGGGAGCCAATTTCGGCTGGTCATTCGATTGCTCAATGACGCAGACCATAAAATACAAGAGCAAGTTGTGTCTTTACAGAATATATTAATGATCGCTTTATAAGAATACTGTCTATAATTGCATTAGTGACGCATGCTTCGATACTCGAGGGCGCTTAAATGCTTTTCTCTGTGAAAACAGATGCGGATTCCAGCCACTGTGCCTATGTCAGCGATCTGCTTCGTCGGGAGGCAAAGATCGATCTGGAGCACAAGGCTGACATTCCAGATGTCGTTTCAGTCAATCGGTCCCTGAATTTCATCAAGCGCTTATGGAGTGAAACCGGGGAGGAGTGGGATGTCAATGTATTCTATCGTCATCGCACCCTTGACGCACTCAGCCTTGCAATTTCCGGTCACGAAGACCTCTCATCCCAGCCGAAAATCGTAGAACTCCGCGGCGGGGAAGGTGCGGTGCCGCTACTGCTATTTGCCGGCGGCGCAAGCTGCTTTCTGGAGATGCAGCAACTCATCAAGGAAATCCGCTTTCCCGGGCCGATCCTGGGTATCGCTTTGACGGACTTTAATCGCGATCGTCAGCATCCGGCAACAGTCCAGGATGAAGTTGCAGAGACGCTGAGAACGCTGCAGGCAGCAGGGATAGGAGAGCCCTATCGATTGCTGGGTTATTCTTTCGGCGGTGTTTTTGCCTTGGAGCTTGCGCGCGCCTTGAGAGCGCAGAAGAAGGAGATCGCGTTTCTCGGGATGCTCGATACCCCGCTGGGTGAGCAGGAATGGCCGTTGATGCTCTGGGGCAAGTTCATGTGGCAACGCTGGAGGAGAGCCAGAACCAGAAAGAAAAATCTCACGAAGAGTGGTCTTCGCCCGTCCGGCCAGCAACTGACAAAGCCAAACCGGCTGGCTATCGGGCGACGAGAATATTTCGCAAGAAAGCTGAAGCCGCTCTCGTTCCGCTATGCTGATCCGCACACGGCCTACTACCCGGAACTGGCACCCCAATGGATGGGAGAATATCCCCCACATTATGATGCCGCCGCCCGGCAACTCCTGCGCATGAAAGGCGTTTACAAGCCAGATCGTTACGACGGCGAGCTGACTTTCTTTCGCAGCGCTCAAGGCTCTCCTGTCGATTGCGATCCGAAATCCATATGGAGGCACCTTCTGGTGCATGCGGAGTGGGTCGATGTTGCCGGCAATCACCAGAGTATGATCGTTGGCCGCAATGCCAGCGCATTGGCTCTTGAACTCAGCACGCGCCTGACGCGCTGAGCCCTCGATTTACATGAAAGCGAGCAAACGCCGAACGGCGGGAGTCGAGGACGCCGAAACTTCAGTTTCCGGCGCTCTCCATTCTCCGCGTCGTCAGCACGCGCTCCAGCCAGCCGATCTCCATCTCGGGCACGGATTTCAAGAGCAGGTCGGTGTAATCGTCGAAGGGCGGTGAAAGTGCTTGCGACTTCGGGCCGAAGCGCACGAGCTTGCCGCGATGCATCACGGCGACGCTGTCGGCGATGGCGCGCACAATCGCGATATCGTGGGTGATGAAGACGTAGGAGAGGTGTGCCTCCTCCTGCAGCTTCAAGAGCAGTTTCAAGATGCCCTCGGCAACCAGCGGATCGAGCGCCGATGTCGGCTCATCGCAAAGGATGAGTTCCGGCTTCGCGGCAAGCGCTCTGGCGATGGCGACGCGCTGCTTCTGGCCGCCGGAAAGCTCGGCCGGATAGCGATCGATGAAGCCGTTGCCCATCTCGATCAGATCCAGCAGCTCTTTCACGCGCGCGGTCTTCGCTGCGCCGTGCAGACCGTCATAGAAGGTCAGCGGACGACCAATGATGTCGCGCACAGTTTGGCGCGGGTTCATGGCGGTATCGGCCATCTGGTAGATCAGCTGGATTCGCCGCAGCTCATCCCGCGAGCGGTTCTTCAAGGCCGGCGTCAGCGGCTTGCCGTCGAAGGAGATCCGCCCGTCGCTCGGCGGCAAGAGGCCGGTGATGACACGGGCAAGCGTCGATTTGCCGGAGCCGGACTCGCCGACCACAGCCAATGTCTGGCCTTTAGGAACATGTAGAGAAACATCATGTAATACCCTGAAACCATTGGAGTATTGCGCGCTTATGTTCTCGACCTTCAAAAGCGCGCTGGATTGGTCGGCAGCCTCGGGCCGTGCCTCCTGGCGGACGTTGACGAGGGCGCGGGTATAATCCTGGCTTGGCTCCTCGATGATCTGCTTAACGCTGCCATATTCCACCGTCTTGCCGTGCCTGAGCACCATGATGTCGTCGGAAATCTGGGCGACGACGGCGAGGTCATGGGTGATGTAAAGCGCGGCGGTGTGTGTCTCTTCGATGGCGTGCTTGATCGCCGCCAGCACATCGATCTGCGTGGTGACATCGAGCGCGGTCGTCGGCTCGTCGAAGACGATCAGCTCCGGGTTGGAGCAGAGCGCCATGGCGGTCATGGCGCGCTGCAGCTGGCCGCCCGAGACCTGGTGCGGATAGCGATCGCCGAATGTTTCGGGGTTTGGCAGACCAAGCACCCGGAAGAGATAGAGCGCCCGCTTTTTTGCCTCCTCCGTCGTCATCAGGCCGTGCTTCACGGTTGCCTCGATCACCTGCGCGCCGAGCCGATGCGCCGGATTGAAGGCAGCGGCGGCCGATTGGGCGACATAGCAGACCCGCGCGCCGCGGATTTTGCGGATGCCCGATTTGCCGAGCGGCAGGATATCGACACCGTCGAGCAGCACCTGACCGCCGGTAATCTCTGCACCGCCGCGGCCATAGGCGAGGGCGGAAAGACCGATGGTGGATTTGCCGGCGCCGGACTCGCCGATCAGGCCAAGCACCTTGCCCTTTTGCAGATCGAAGGAAACGCCATCGACAATGGTGACGCGTTTCGGCGGCTCGCCCGGCGGATAGCTGGTTGCCTCGATCTTGAGATCGCGAACGGAAAGAAGCTCAGGCATCGCCACGTCCTCCCTTGAGGCTGGAGGTGCGCCTTAACAGCCAGTCGACCACCAGATTGACACAGATCGCCAGCGCCGCGATTGCGGAACCCGGCACGAGCGCGGCGGAGATGCCGAAGATGATCCCGTCCTTGTTGTCCTTGACCATGCCGCCCCAGTCGGCCGCCGGTGGCTGGATGCCGAGGCCAAGGAAGGAGAGGGTAGAGAGGAACAGGATCGAGAAGGCGAAGCGCAGCCCGAATTCCGCCAGTAGCGGCGACAGCGTATTCGGGAGGATCTCGCGGAAGATGATCCAGATCTTGCCTTCGCCGCGCAGCTTGGCGGCTTCCACGAATTCCATGACCGCGACATCGAGCGCCACGGCGCGACCGAGACGATAGACGCGGGTGGAATCGAGGATGGCCATGACGAGGATCAGCACGATCAGGTTCTGTGGCAGGACCGCAAGGACGACGAGCGCGAAGATCAGCGTCGGGATCGACATCATCAGATCGTTGAAGCGCGAAAAGACCGTGTCGATCAATCCGCGCGAGACGGCGGCGGTAAAACTCAGGATGATGCCGAGCGAGAAGGAGATGATTGTCGCCGCCAGCGCGACGAAGAGGGTCGTGCGGGTACCATAGATCAGACGCGACAGGATATCGCGGCCGAGATTGTCTAGACCGAAGAAATATTGCGCATCGGCGGGCTGCCAGACATTGCCGACGACTTCCGTCTCGCCGTAAGGGGCGATCCAGGGGGCAAAGATCGCGCAGATAAAGGCGATCAGGATACCGATGATGCCGATCCAGGCGGTGATGGGGATATCTCTCAATCTCATCGTGGATGCCTCAGACGTGGGTTGGCGACGATGGCGAGGATGTCGGCCGTCATGTTGAGGAAGATGTAGACGGCGGCGAAGATCAGGCCACAGGCCTGGACCACGGGCATGTCGCGTACAGTCACCGCGTCGACCATGTACTGGCCCATGCCGGGATAGACGAAGACGACTTCGACGACGACCACACCGACGATGAGATAGGCAAGGTTCAGCGCAATGACGTTGATGATCGGCGCCAGCGCATTGGGCGCGGCGTGCTTGACGATGGCGCGGAAGGCGGAAAGGCCTTTCAGCTCCGCGGTTTCCATATAGGCCGACGACATGACGGAAAGAATGGCGGCCCGTGTCATGCGCATCATGTGCGCAAGCACGACCAGAACCAGGGTTGCTGTGGGCAGCGCGATCGCGTTCAGCCGGTCGACGAAGCCCATGCCGTCGAAGACCGTCGCCGGGAAGGTCGCAATGCCGAATTTCACCGAGAAGAACATGATGAGGAGATAGCCGATGAAGAACTCCGGCAGCGAGATTGCCGCCAGCGAAATGACGTTGATGATCTTGTCCGGCATACGGTTCCTGTAGTGGACGGCCAGCATGCCCAGGCAGACCGCGAGCGGCACTGAGATCAAAGCGGCAAAGCCTGCCAGAAACAGCGAATTGCCGAGCCGCTTGCCGATCTGCTCGCTGACGGAATTCTTGCTGGCCCAGGAGGTGCCGAAATCGCCCTGAACCGCATTGCCGAGCCATTCGACATAGCGGGTGACAACGGGCCGATTGAGGCCGAGCTCCTCGCGGATATTGGCGACCGCCTGTGGCGTCGCCGACTGGCCGAGATAAGTGGTGGCGAAATCGCCGGGCAGGGCTTCGAGCCCGCCGAAGATTAGGATAGAAACCGCAAAGAGCAGGATGATGCTGAGCACGCAACGCTCGATAATAAGGGACAGCAGCGGAAAACGCTGCTTGAACCTCAGCCCGGGCAGAACGGTTCCGGGGGGCTGATTGGACATGGCCGATGCCTCGCGCTTAGAGCGGTTCCCTGCTTCAGGGAATCGGTGAGCCGCTCAATCTTGTTGTCTTACGCAATTCCGGGCGGAAAGCAGCTACGCAATTTTCCGGGATTGCCGTAAACGTCGGGGGGACCGCGAAGGGCTTTCGCGATCCCGGCTGCGTCAGAGGTGAGGGCGTTATCGCCCGGCTTCGGGCATCAGGCGTCCAGCCAGACGCGGTTGGCGACGTAGCCGTTCGACATGTCGTTGCCGATGTCGTGGACGTAGCCCTTCACCTGCTTGGTAGAGGCGTTCACGAAATCGTTGAACATTGGCAGGATGACGCCGCCTTCGTCGCGCACCATCATCGCCATGGCGCGGTAAAGCTCCTTGCGCTTGGCCTCGTCCAGTTCGGAACGGGCCTGAAGCAGAAGCTTGTCGAAGTCGGGGCGCTTGAAGCGCGTGTCGTTCCAGTCCGCCGTCGAGAGGTAGGCGGTGGAATACATCTGGTCCTGCGTCGGACGGCCACCCCAGTAAGAGGTGGAGAAGGGCTGGACGTTCCAGACGTTCGTCCAGTAGCCATCACCCGGCTCGCGCTTGACCTCGATGTTGATCCCGGCCTTCTTGCAGCTTTCCTGATAAAGGACGGCTGCATCGACGGCGCCCGGGAAAGCCACTTCCGACGTGCGCAAGAGGACCGAGCCGCTGTGGCCGGACTTCTTGTAGTGGAAGGCAGCCTTGTCGGGATCATAGGCACGTTGCTCGATCCCTTCGGGGAAGAGCGCATAGGTGCTGTTGATCGGGAAGTCGTTACCGACCTTGCCGTAGCCGCCTAGGATCTTCTTGACCATGGTTTCGCGGTCCATGGCGTATTTCAACGCCATGCGCAGGTCGTTATTGTCGAACGGCGCCGTGTTGCAATGCATGATGAAGACGTAGTGGCCACGGCCGGCGGTGGACAGGATGTCGACGGTTGGTGCACGCTTCAACAGATCCACGGTCTTCGGGTCGACGCGGTTGATGTAATGGACCTGGCCGGACGAAAGTGCCGCGATACGCGCCGTCGCATCGTTCATCGTGATGATTTCGACGCTATCGACGAAGCCGCGATCGGTACGCCAGTCGTCCTTGTTGCGCTCGAAGGTCGCGCGCACACCGGGCTCGAAGCTGACCTGCTTGTAGGGGCCAGTGCCGATCGAGGCGAGCGGATCGTCATAGCCGCCATTCGGCTGGATGACGAGGTGATAATCGGTCAGAAGCAACGGCATGTCGGCGTTGCCTTCGGTCAGCGTCAGGACGAGGTTGTCGCCGTCTGCCTTGATCTCCTTGATCGACTTCACGACGCCGAGCGCGCCCGATTCCGATTTCGCGTCGGTATGGCGCTTGAGTGTGGCGACGACGTCCTCGATCGTCAGATCCTTGCCGTTATGGAACTTCACGCCCTTGCGGATCTTGAAGGTCCAGGTGGCGGCATCCTTCGACGGTTCCCAGGACTCGGCGAGCGAGGGAACGGCAGCACCGGTCAGCGGGTGGGATTCCACCAGCATGTCGCCCCAGCAGCGGCCGATGACGAACATGACCTGCGACAGGAATTTTGCCGGGTCCTTGGAATCGGTCGCAGCACCGCCTTCAAGACCAAGCTTCAGATGACCGCCGCGCTTCGGTTCGGCTGCCATTGCACTTTCGGTAAAGAGTTTGTCGGCGAGCGCCAAAGTAACGCCCGCAGCCATTGCGCGTCCCATGAATTCGCGGCGGTTCAGGCCGCCCGCCGCGACGCGGCTTGCCAGATATTTCGTGTAGTCGTTCATTCCCCTGTTCCTTCTTCTTGCCGTGTTGACAAAACTCACGAGCAAGCCACTTCACGTTCCGGTTTCCTCTTCCGTCTGAAGCCTGTTGCCCGCGATCATGTGGGAAATTGAGCGGTTGCCGCCGCCTCTATCTTCCTTTCCAGATTGGGGGCCGCTTCTCCGCAAAAGCCCTTGCGCCTTCCAATTGATCTTCGCTCGAATAAAGGACGTCGACGGTCGCAAACTGCCTCTTGGTTATCTTGTTCATGGCAGTCTGAAACGTCGAACCCTCCGCTTCACGAACGATCTCCTTGATCGCCGCATAGACGAGCGGTGGCCCGCTTGTGAGCAGGCGGGCGAGTTCCCAGGCCCTGTCCATCAGCTTGTCGGCGGTGACGATCTCGTTGACGAAGCCCCAGCGATGGGCCTCCTCGACATTCAGCCAGCGGCCGGTCAGCAGCATGTCCATGGCGATGTGATAGGGGATGCGCTTCGGTAGCTTGATCGAGGCCGCGTCAGCGACCGTGCCGGAGCGGATCTCGGGCAAGGCGAAGGTCGCGTGCGGGGCGGCGATGATCAGATCGGTCGATAGCGCGATCTCCAGCCCGCCGCCGCAACAGATGCCGTTGACGGCGCAGATGATTGGCTTGTTGAGATCGCGCAATTCCTGCAGGCCGCCGAAACCGCCGACGCCATAATCGCCATCGACGGCGTCCCCGGCTGCGGCAGCCTTCAAATCCCAGCCGGCCGAAAAGAATTTCTCGCCGGCACCGGTGACGATCGCGACGCGCAAATCCGGGTTGTCGCGAAAGTCGCGAAAGATCAGGCCCATTTTCCGGCTGGTCGCCAGATCGATGGAGTTCGCCTTCGGCCTGTCGATGATGACCTCAAGGATGCCGTCTTCGCATCGGGTTCGAATGGGGTCTTGCAACTTCTGCTACCTCCTTCGCCGGATGAGGGCGTCAGCGGCAATGACGCCGCGAGAATCTGGTAGGACCATCAATGGATTAATGTCCAGTTCCTCAAGCTGTGCGGCATTCTTTACGACATATTCTGCCGTTGATACGACGGCATCAGCAACGATTTCGAGACTGCTTCCCGCATTGCCGCGATAACCCTCGATCAATTTTCTGACCTTCAGGCGAGAAATCCTCTCCAGGACCTCGGCTTTCGTCACCGGCAGCGGCAAAACGACGGAATCTTCAAGCAATTCCACGAGGATTCCGCCAGCACCGACCGTCAAGGTCAGGCCGACGACCGGATCGCGGACCGCGCCGACGATCAGCTCGGCGAGCGGGCGCTCGACCATCTTTTCGACCAGGAATCCTCGGGCAAAAGAAGCCATGCCCTCGGCCGCATCCCCGACAGCATTCCTATCCCATAGGTTGAGCTTGACTGCGCCGACTTCGGACTTGTGCTCGACGCCGAGCGCCTTGAGCGCAACGGGGAAACCGAGTTGCTCTGCACGCTCGGCTGCCTCGCGTGCCGTCGCGGCGGTCTTGCCCAGCGGGACAGCAAGGCCTGAGGCTGCAAGCTCGGTTTTGGCTTCGGCCTCGCTCAAAGTTGCGACTTCACCTGCCTCGATGCGTGCGCTGAGAAGCGGGAATGGCTGCGGCTTCTTCCAGGCACTGGCGATGCCACTGGCAATATCTGCCGCCACCAGTGCCTCGCTGATGCCGCAGAGCGGCACGATGCCGGCTTCGGTCAATTGCAGGGCGATCGTCTCCGGCATGTTTTCCGGCAGCGTCGCCAGAATGCCGGCGCGGGCGCCGGTCTGCTTGGCGGCCGCAGCCACGGCAGAGACCGTGATCATCCAGTCCGCCCCGTCGCAGCGATCTTCGCGCGGGAAGTCGAGGACAAGCAGATTGAGGGCGTAGTCGCCGGCGAACATGGCGCTGAAAGCGTCTGTCTGCCGTGCCAGATCGCCCCAGACGAAGGTATGATAATCAAGGGGATTGGAGAGCGTCACCATCTGGCCGAGGCTTGCACGCAGCGCCGGTAGCTGTTCGGGTTTGAGGGCGCGAAATTCGACATTCCTGCTGACGGCAGCATCGGCCATCAGCGAGGCCTCGCCGCCCGAACAGCTCATCGAGGAGATCGCATTGCTGTCGAGCGGACCCGCGACATGCAGCAGTTTCAGCGTTTCGATGAGTTCGGGCAGTGTCGTGACGCGGCCGATGCCGAGGCGGTCGAGAACGGCACCCGCCACCGCATCGCTGCCGGCAAGCGAGGCTGTATGCGAGACGGTGGCGCGCTGTGCCTGTTCGGATTTGCCGATCTTCAGTGCGACGACGGGCTTCTTCAACTCCCTGGCGCGCATCGCAAGCGCTTCCAGCGCCCTTACATCACCGAAGCCTTCGATATGCAGGCCGACCGCCGTGACGCGCGGGTCCTCAAGAACGGCCCGGGCGAGGTCAGACAAGCCTGTCTGTGCCTGATTGCCTGCGGTCATCAGGTAGCTGATGGGCAGGCCGCGCCTCTGCATGCTGAGATTGATGGCGATGTTGGAGGATTGTGTAAGGATAGCGACGCCGCGCTCGGTTCTGACAATGCCATGCTGATCGGGCCAGAGCAGCGCGCCGTCCAGACCGTTGATCATGCCGTAGCAGTTTGGTCCGACGATCGGCATGGTGCCGGCAGCCTCGATAAGCGCGCGCTGCAAATCCGCGCCGTCGGCCAGTTCCGCGACGGCTTCGCTGAAGCCCGAGGCGTAGCAGACCGCACCGCCGGCCCCTCTGGCTGCGAGATCGCTGACGATATCGATGGTCAGTGTCCGATTGACACCGACGAAGGCGGCATCGGGCGCATCCGGCAGTTCTGCAACAGACCGGTAGCAGCGGCGGCCAAGCACGCTCTCCTGTGTCGGATGCACCGGCCAGATTTCGCCGGCAAATCCCATGAGGTCGCATTGCTCGATGACGCGTCGTGCCTCTCGGCCGCCGAAGACGGCGATGGTTCTAGGTCGGATCAGGCGGTCGAGCGAGCGCTGCGTCATGGGCTCATGCTCCGAACGGTCGAAGCAGATCGCGGCTGATGATGTGCCGCTGGATTTCCGATGTGCCGTCCCAGATGCGTTCGACGCGGGCATCGCGCCAGAAGCGCGCGAGCGGCAGGTCGTCCATCAATCCCATGCCGCCGAAGATCTGGATTGCCTCGTCGGTGACGCGGGCAAGCATTTCCGAGGCGTAGAGTTTGGCCGAGGCGATCTCGCGATTGGCAGGCCGGCCGGCATCGAGCTTCCAGGCGGCGGATAGCGTCAGCAGGTCGGCGGCGTCGATCTCGGTGATCATGTCGGCGAGCTTGAAGGAGACGCCCTGATTGGCGCCGATCGGCTTGCCGAATTGCTTGCGCTCTGCTGCATAAGGCAGAGCGAGTTCGAAGACGCGACGAGCACGGCCTACACAGGTCGCGGCAACGGTCAGGCGTGTTCCGTAGAGCCACTGATTGGCAAGGTCGAAGCCGCGATGTACCTCGCCGAGTACCTGCGACTTTGGCAGGCGGCAGTCGGTGAAGTTCAGGATAGAATTGTGATAGCCGCGATGGGAAACGGAGTCGTAGCCCTTCACAATGTCGAAGCCCGGCGTGCCGCGATCGACTAGGAAAGCCGTGATCTTCTTCTTGACGCCATGGCGAGTGTCTTCCTCGCCGGTGGCAGCAAAGACGATGACGAAATCGGCGACATCGGCGTGTGAGATGAAATGCTTCGTGCCGTTGAGCACGAAATCATCGCCATCCTGCCGTGCCGCGCATTTCATGCCGCGCATGTCGGAGCCGGCATCCGGCTCGGTGATGGCAAGCGCATCGATCCTTTCCCCGCGCACCGCCGGCAGGAGATAGCGCTCGCGTTGCTCGCCCTCGCAGGCCATGAGGATGCCGGAGGGGCGTCCGAAGAAGACGGTGAGCCCTAGGGAACCACGACCAAGCTCGCGCTCGACGAGCGTGAAGGTGACATGATCGAGCCCGGCGCCGCCGATTTCCTCAGGGAAATTACAGGCGTAGAAGCCGAGTTCGATACATTTGCGCTTGATATCCTGCCCAAGATCGAACGGCACGATACCGGTGCGCTCGACCTCGTTTTCGTGCGGATAGATCTCCGTCTCCACGAAGTCCCTGACCGTCCTAACGATCATCTCCTGTTCTTCGCTGAGTCCGAAATTCACGATCGCTTCCTCCTAGCGTTTTTGTCCCACATGACGGCCGGCTCCCTCCGGCATGGCAAAGACTGCGTGCGCGGCTGCAATCGGCCTCAGCTTCGCCAGCACCTCCTCCGATGCGGCAACGGCTTTGCCCGCTTTCGCGTCGACATGCAGCAGCATCTGCTCCGCGGTGGCGATCAGATCGCCACTCGCAGTGTCGTGCAGCGCATGGAAGACATGCAGCCGCTTTTCGTCGGATGCGAGGATCTGTGCGGTCGAATGGATGGCCTGTCCGAGCTTGGCTTCGCCGAGATGGCGGATGTGGGTTTCCACTGTGTAGTAGCTATGGCCGCGCTCGACATAATCGAGATCGACGCCGATCAGGCGCAAAAGCGCATCCGATGTGTCGCCAAAGACCTGCAGATAGCGATGCTCGGTCATGTGCCCGTTATAGTCGACCCATGCGGGGCTGACCTTGGTGTCGATCAGGCGTAGCGGTCTTGTAACGTCCGGCGTCTCTTTCTTGCCCCCGCCGGCCGCCCAAAGATGCTGCTCGAAATCCTTCAGCAGCTTGCCGGCGCCCCAGCCCTTGCCGCCGTGGCTACCTTTGAGGCTCTGGAGGATGCCGACGAGATTTTCGTCGCGGATGCGCTCGAGTTCGCGGATCGACAGGCCGTCTGCCTGTTCGTCCGACTGCTGGCCGATCTTTTCGACAAGCGTGTCGTCGAGATCGACGACATCCATCAGTTTTGTCCAGTTCCATTGCAGGGCGGGGCCAAACTGCGCCAGGAAGTGCCGCATGCCCGCTTCGCCGCCGGCGATGCGATAGGTTTGGAACAAGCCCATCTGCGCCCAGCGTAGGCCGAAAGAATAGCGGATGACGTCGTCCAGCGTCTCGACGGTGCAGATATCGTCCTTGATAAGCCACAGCGCCTCGCGCCAAAGCGCTTCGAGCAGGCGGTCACCGACGAAAGCCTCGATCTCCCTGGCGATATGCACGCCCTTCATGCCGATGGGCGGCAGCCGCTCCATCGCCGCCTGGATCGTGGCGGAACTGGTCCTTTCGCCGCCGACGATTTCGACGAGCGGCAGCAGATAGACTGGATTATAGGGGTGGGCGACGAAGAGACGCTCGGGATGGCGCATGTCGCGTTGCAGGTCCGTTGGCAACAGGCCCGAAGTGGACGAGCCAATCAGCGCGTCCGGCTTTGCCGCCGCGTCGATCTGCGTCAGCACGTTGCGCTTGAGATCCAGCCGCTCGGGCACGCTTTCCTGAATCCAGTCGGCGCCATCGACCGCTGCTTCCAGCGTATCCTTGAATGTGAGCCTGCCGCGCGGCGGAAGGGGAGCGCCGGTCAGCATCGCATAGGCCTTTTCGGCATTGGCGAGTACTTCGCCGACGATGCGCGTTGCCTCCGGATGCGGGTCGTAGACATCGACATCGATGCCCGCGAGCAGGAAACGGGCGATCCATCCGCCGCCGATGACGCCGCCGCCGATGCAGGCCGCCTTGTTGATCTTCGTCATCGTGGCCTCAGCGCTTCGTCAGTTTCAGCTTCTTGCGGACATCTTCTGGGCCGATGATGCGCGCGCCCATGCCCTCAATCACCTGGACCGCCTTTTCAACGAGCTGTGCATTGGTTGCGAGCATGCCCTTGCCGGCATAGAGATTGTCTTCCAGCCCGACGCGGACATTGCCGCCGGCAAGGATCGCTGCAGCCGGATAGGCCATCGCGTTGCGGCCAATGGAAAAGGCCGAGAAGGTCCAGCTTGTGGGAACGTTATTGACCATCGCCATGAAGGTATTCAGGTCGTCGGGCGCCCCCCAGGGGATGCCCATGCAGAGCTGGATGAGGACCGGGTCCTCGATCAGGCCCTCCTCGGCAAGCTGTTTGGCAAACCAGAGATGACCGGTGTCGAAGGCCTCGATTTCCGGGCGCACGCCGAGATCGGTCATCTTCTTTGCCATGGCCCTCAGCATCGAAGGCGTATTGGTCATGACGTAATCGCCGAGGCTGAAGTTCATCGTGCCGCAATCGAGCGTGCAGATCTCAGGCAGGCATTCGGCAACGTGGCTGACGCGCTCCGAAGCGCCTGCCATGTCGGTGCCTCTTGCATTCAAGGGCAGGGGGCTTTCGACATCGCCAAAAATGAGGTCTCCGCCCATGCCGGCGGTCAGGTTCAGCACGACATCGACATCGGCAGAACGGATGCGATCCGTGACTTCCCGGTAAAGTTCGTTGCGGCGGCTGGCAGCGCCCGTCTCGGGGTCGCGGACGTGGCAGTGAACCACTGCCGCCCCAGCCTTGGCGGCGTCGATCGCGGACTCCGCGATCTGCTTGGGAGTGATCGGAACATGGCTGGATTTCGAAACCGTGTCACCGGCGCCGGTCACGGCACAGGTGATGAAGACATCGCGATTCATCGCAAGAGGCATTTTTGTTCTCCCTCGTATTGAAGACATTACGAGCCATGAGACGCTGTCATGCTTTGCATAATCGGAAACATTCGATACAGTTTCGGAGCGACCGGAGAAATGCTGAGTGCTGACATCGGCCAATGAGACGCTCGACATCGATCTCCTGATCCTTCCGGAGACGAACCTGATTTTGATCGCTTCGGTGATCGAACCGTTGCGCGGAGCCAATCGCATTTCCGGAGCGGAGCTTTATCGCTGGCGTCTGTTCACGCCGGATGGTTCTCCGGCGGAAACGACGAGCCTCATCCCCGTGCCGGCTTCCTCCGGCTTTCGGCCGACATCGGACACCACGCCGCTTTTCGTGCTTGCGAGCTACAATTGGCGACGCAGCGCGACACAGGCATTGAAAATGCAGCTGTCACAGACGGCGCGCCATCGATCGATGGTCGCCGGCATCGAATCCGGCACCTGGCTGCTTGCCGAAGCGAGCCTGCTGGACAACGTTTCCGCTGCCGTCCACTGGGAGGATTACGACGATTTCGCGCTCGCCTATCCGCATGTGCGTGCCGTCAGGGATCGCTACGTGATCGATGGCAAGCGGATCACCACCGCCGGCTCCCTGCCGACTGTCGATCTGATGTTGGAGATCATCCGGCGGCGACAGGGCTATTCGCTGGCGCTCGAGGTTAGCCGCCTCTTCATCTACGAGCCGGCGAGCACACAAAGCGCGACCGAGCTCTCGCCGTCGACGGCCGGTCTGCGCATGCGTGATCCGAGGGTCGCTCAAGCCATCCGCCTGATGGAGGATCATATCGAGCAACCACTGGTGCTCACGCGTCTTGCCCGGCGCGTCGGCGTCAGCGCGCGTCACTTGCAGGCGCTGTTCCAGGAGAGCATCGGCGCGCCGCCGCATGTGCATTATCTGGCGTTGCGGCTGAATGCGGCTCGGCGCAAGGTCATCGAGACGAAGGCATCCTTTGCGGAGATTGCCGACGCAACCGGCTTCAACTCGGCATCGGCCTTCTCGCGTAGCTATCGCGCCAGCTTTTCCGAAAGCCCTTCCGGCACGCGCCGCAGGCTGCGCCGGCGTGTCACGGCTGCAGGAGGAGACTCGACATAGGCTGGAAGGCTTCGCGCACCATTTCCGCCAGTTCGCGGATCGCTTCGCTTGAATGATAGGGGTTGCGGCGAAGCACGACGCGCGAGGAATCGACCGGCGGGAAACCATCGTCGCTCGTCAACTCCCGGCAACCATGAGGAATGTTGCTGCGCGACAGCGTCGTCACGGCAAGTCCGGCGGAAACGGCGTTCTTCAAACCGGAACTCGTGTCGGCGATGAAGGCGATGCGGTACCGCCGCCCGATTTGCTCCAGTGATTTGAGCGCGAAGTCGCGGCACCATGTCGAGTCGCGGTAGACAGCGATGGGCAGCGGCACCGCCTCATGCACGCGATGGACCAGCGACGTCACCCAGACCGTGGGATCGACACACAGAACCTCACCCTTGTTCTGGTTGCTCCAGTCGAAGACGACGGCCAGATCCAGTTCGTCTTTCTCCAGGGCAGCCAGGTTGTGCGCCGTGTAATCGCAGGAGACGGTCACTTCGACGGCCGGGTGTCTGATCGCAAAGGCTGACAGCGCCGCCGGAAGCACGGTCTGGCTGTATTCCTCCGGAATTCCGATCCGGACCGGTCCGTCGAGCGGCTTGGTGCGAATGTTCGCCGCCGCCTCGTTCAAAAGTTCGATCACGCGTTGGGCATAGGGAAGCAACTGAATGCCGGCACGAGTGAGAACGGCTCCTCGTGCGCTTCTTTCGAAGAGCGTTTCGCCGATCGAATCTTCCAGCCGCTTGATCTGCGCGCTCACCGCCGATTGGGTGCGGCCGATCCTGTGGGCAGCCGTGGAAAAATTGGATGTCTCGGTGATGACGAGAAAGGTCCGCAGCAGGTCGCTTTCGATGGGGTCGCGCATGGGAGGTCACAAATATTTCTGATAGCTATTATCTCTACTATTCGTTTGCCTGATGTCAAATATCGGCGCAGAGAAGGGGTGTTCCTTCTTTCCTCGAGTCCATACATGACATTCCAGTTTCCGACCCGCTCCGCTTTTGCCAGCGATTATGAGAGGGGCGTTCTACTCGTGGCTACAGCCATGCTCGCATGGAGCTGCAGCGGTATCTACGCGCGTCTTCTGACCACCGACATCTGGACGACGATCGCTTGGCGGTCGCTGTTCGGCGGCCTGTTCTTGCTGATCCCCAGCTTTTTCCTCGAAGGTGGGTTTTCAAGGCGGCAATGGGCCTCGGTCTTTCATCCGGCCGGGCTGGCGATGCTTGCCTGCCAGACCATCAGTCAGGCGTGCTTCATCGGTGCGCTCTATACGACCACTGTCGCAAACGTCACGATGATCTATGCGACGGCTCCGTTCATCGCCGCGTTCCTGAGCTGGATCTTGCTGAAGGAAGGCGTGGCAAAGCGGACATTGATTGCCGGCGCTATATGTCTGGTCGGCGTCGCCGTCATAGTCGCGTCGTCCATTGGCGGGGGCACCGGTATCGGCGATCTGCTGGCGCTTGGCATGACCGTCAGCTTCGCTCTCATCATCGTCATCCCGCGGATTGACCCCAGCATTCCGATCCTGCCCTCGAGCGTCGTCAGCGGACTTGTGACATTCGTGATCTTTGTGCCCTTTGCCTCGGCGAGTTCGGTGGACGTCAACAATTGGCTTCTGCTCGCGGCTTTCGGGGCGACGAATTTCGCGCTGGCCTTCGTCCTCTTCCTTTTCGGATCGAGAAAGATGCCGGCCGCCGATGCCGCGTTGATCAGCTCGATGGAAATCGTATTGACGCCGTTCTGGGTTTGGCTGTTCTTTTCGGAAGTGCCGCCTGTGGCCACATTTATCGGCGGGGCGATCATCTTCGCGACGATCGTCTGGCACACGGCCATCGATCTCAGGCATAGCCGCCGTCGTCGTGCGCCGGTCTAGCGGGCTATAGCCATATAGGCTTCCATCTCGGCAAAGATGGGAGCCTTAGTCGCGATTTCGCAAAAGCGATGAAGGCGACATGACCTCCAGCGTCCCTTGTTCCAGCCCTATCAGGTGAGGATGCTATGCCTTGGCGGAACCGCCAAAGCCGTCATGATTCTGAAACAAAATGTAACAACTAATAACACCCAGTTACGCCCGAATCGGTATATTCCCGTCATGTTTGAACGAGAGGTCGCTTGATGCAGGCTAACCATGTCCCGTCCCCATCGCAGGCCGATGTGCTGATCTGTCTCGATAATCAACAGGTTGCGTCCCGCATCGGCTCGGTTCTGACGGAGCAGGGATTGTCGGTGACCGCCATACCGGCAGCGGGCATTCAACAGTGGTTCGAACCAAATGGCTGCAAGCTTGTCGTCACCCACACAGCGATGATCGGCGATGTGCGCACGCGGCTGAACCTGCCGATCGTCAATCTAGAAGCCTTCATCTTCGATCGCCCGGATCATGTGGCCGAGGGCGCTGCGCGTCAGTTCGATGGCGAGGCGTTCGTCAAGCGGGTGTTTTCCGTCATGAGCGGCACGCAAAAGCGCGCCGCCGTCTGATCGGAGGCGCCTGGCGCTTTAGCCGTCTTCTATAGTCGTTGCTGGCTCGCCTTGTCGAAGAAATGCAGGTTCGGAGTTTTCAAGGAAATCCGGATCGCCTGGCCTGGTGCGAGTTCGGCCCGTTCGCGCATCACCCACGTCAATTCCCTGCCTTCCAGATCAAGTGCGACATGCGTTTCCGAGCCCGTTGGCTCGACGACCGTAACCTTTGCGCTGACGCCGCCTGCCGATGCAAAGGAAATATCTTCCGGACGAACGCCCAGAACGACTTCGCGGCCATCGGATTGTGCCGGGGCGCTGGCAAGTTCGATACGTGTGCCGGTTGGCAATATCAATTCCGGCGAGGCGCCCCCGGTGATCTTGCCTTCGAGGAAGTTCATGGCAGGAGAGCCGAGGAAACCGGCGACGAAGACATTTCTCGGGCGATCATAGAGCTCGAGCGGCGAGCCGACCTGCTCTACCTTTCCGCCCTGCAGCACGACGATCTTGTCAGCCATGGTCATGGCTTCGATCTGATCGTGGGTCACGTAGACGATCGTCGTCTTCAGGCGCTGATGTAGCGCCTTGATCTCGGCGCGCATCTTCACGCGCAGTTTGGCGTCGAGGTTGGAAAGGGGCTCGTCGAACAGGAAGACCTTAGGGTCGCGCACGATGGCGCGGCCCATGGCGACGCGTTGGCGCTGGCCGCCGGAAAGCTGGGCGGGTTTGCGCTCCAGCAATGGCTGCAAGCCCAGTATCTTCGCAGCTTCGCCGACCTTCTCGTCGATCTCCGCACGCTTTGCGCCGGCAAGCTGCAGCGCAAAGCCCATATTCTGTGCCACCGTCATCTGCGGGTAGAGCGCATAATTCTGGAAGACCATCGCAATGTCGCGATCCTTCGGCGGCAGGTCGTTGACGACTCGGCCGCCGATCGAGATCTGCCCGCCGGTGATATCCTCAAGCCCCGCGATCATGCGCAAGAGCGTTGACTTGCCGCAGCCCGAAGGACCGACGAGAATGACGAATTCGCCGTCCGAGATTTCAACATCGACGCCATGAATGATGTTTACCGCGCCGTAGGACTTCCTGACGTTCTTGATGGTCAATCCGGACATGACATTCCTTCCTTCTCGATCGATCAGTGCTTCTTGCGGATGCGGAGCGCCTGGTACGGCTTGCCCGGCAATTCGACGCCGAAGGCGGCATCGGCTTTACCGCCGCGCACGATCGCGCCGTGGCGGGTCGGATGCGGGATCGGCGCTTCGACCTTCTTGGCCGGCGTGATCGTCATCGCCCATGTGTCGATGATGTCGACGTCATAGTCGGTTCCGTCCTTCGGCAGGCCGGTGGACCAGATGACCGGCTGATGTTCGCCGAGATAGATGTAACTGACATCACCGTCGCGTGCGCCGGAGACGCGGGTCCAGGGCCATTCGCCGAAGGACGCCATGGGCTCGAGGCCGTTGACGACATCCTGTTCCAGGAGATCACGCAGGAAGCCGATGCGCTTCCAGGCTTCGCCGCGCAATTCCCCGCCCTTCGCCCACCAGATCAGATCTTCCGGATGCGAATAGGTTTCGCCATGGCCGGCATAGCCGCCGCGTGTGACTGTGATCCAGAAGCGATGCACCAGCTCTTCAGCCGTCAGGTTGCCCCACGACTGGATGATGTTGCCTTCATATTCGGGCTCGTCGTTGACGACAGGTTTGCCATAGGCCTCGCGCCATTCCTGCGTGCGCTTCACGTCCCAGTTCTGAATGCAGGTATGGGTGACCCAAGGCTTGCGATGATCGAAGTTCATCGTCGGCTCGCCGTTATGGATCGACTTCAGATGGCCGTAGGGGTCATTTTCTTCGAGAATGTGGAAATAGCGGTCCCACTGCTGCAGCGGCTTGGTATCGAGCAGGAAATCATACTCGTTGGCAAGCGCCCACCAAACATTGCGATAGGCGGCAAGGCGCGCTGCGAGATAGGCGACGTAGCGGAAATCCTGTTCGGCGGACATGTCGGCATAGCCCCAGCGGTCGTAGGGGTGGAACATGATGATGTCGGCTTCGATGCCGAGATCGCAGAGTGCTGCGACCTGGCGCTCGAAATGGCGGAAGAGGATGGGGTTCGGACGATCGAAGTCTTGCTTGCCGTCGACGCCCTTTTCGAAGCAGGCATAGAGCGGCTCGTTGACGTTGTAAGGATAGTCCTTCGGGAAGACGCCCATGCGGATCTTGTTGAAGCGAGCCTTCTTCAGTGTCTCAAGCGTCTGCGCCTGCATCTCGAGTGGCTGGTGTGTCCAGGCATAGCAGGTCGTGCCGAACGACAGGAAAGGCTTGCCGTCGGCATGGGCGAAATGGAACTTGTTGTGGACATGCACGGGGCCGTGGTTGCCCTTGGATGGCTTGGTGGCAACGAAAGAGCCGGTCTTGCCATCCAGTTCCGATGTCTTCGAGCGTGTCCGGAATGACCAATCGCCTTCATTGTCCGGCATGAAGCGAACGCGGTAGACGCCGTCGCCGTCATAAAAACCGGGCACGCGGACTTCGCGGCTGTTCTGGCTGAAAACGGCATCGAATGCCACATCGAGATAGGGATTGTCGTGGGAAGGACCATTGAAGGCCGCTTCGAAGATCCCCCATTTTTCGACGGACGCGTTGGACATGATGTTCTCCTCGGAAGATATATGGATGGTTCGACCGCTCAGCCCTTGACCGCGCCGGAGGTGAGGCCGGAGACGAAGTAGCGCTGGAAGATCAGATAAACGATGGTGGCCGGTAGGACCGTCATGACGATAGCCGCATTCAATTGGCCGTAATCATTGGAAAACTGGCCCTGGAAGGACATGAGCCCGAGCGGCAGCGTCCACATGTGCTGATCCTGCAGCAGCACGAGTGCCATGGCGAATTCGTTCCATGTCGACACGAAATCCAGGATCAGCAGGGCTGCGAGCACCGGCAGGCAGACCGGCAGGAAGATGCGGCGGAAGATGGTGAAGTGGCTGGCGCCATCGATCAGAGCGGCTTCCGACAGCTCCTTTGGAATGCCTCTGAAGAAGCCATGCAGGATAAACACCTGATAGGGCACGCCGAAGGCGATATAGGGGAGGATGACGCCCGGATAGGTGTCGATGAGCCCGAGCGAATTGACCAGCGTGAACAGCGGCGCCAGCATGACCTGGAACGGGATCATGGTGCCGAAAACGACCAGAAGCAGCAGCAGCTTGCTGAACCGCAGGCGGATCTTGGCGAGCGCATAGGCGGCCATCGCAGAGAGGATGAGCCCGAGCGGAACCTTGATGACGGTGATGATGGCGCTGTTCAGGAAGGCGCTTGCAAAATTGCCGCGGCCCCAAGCATTTGAGTAGTTCTCGAAGGCCGGATCGAGCGGCGGCATGAAGGCGCCTGTCGAGGTCACGTCCGCCTGGTTCTTCAGCGAGGTGAAGACGATGAAGATAAAGGGGGCAAGCCAGATCGCCGCAACGACTAGGAGCGCGATCCACAAGCCGATCAGGACCGGGTCTCGCTTGCGCTTGGCCGGTGCGACGGTTTCAAAGCCGTCGGATATGGATGTGGCCGATGCTGCCGTCATTGCTCGGCCTCCTCATGTTTTTGCGTCCAGCGCAGGTAGGGAATGACGACGACGATGGTGATGAGCAGCAGAACAACCGAGATCGCAGCACCGCGGCCGAAATCGAAGATCTGCATGGCCTGTGTGAAGGCCCAGAGCGCCAGCATCTGCGTCGACTGCGCCGGACCGCCGCCGGTCAGGCCGTAGACGATGTCGAAGGCCTTCAACGAGGAGATGACCGAAAGCACGAGCACGATGGTCAGCGTCGTTCGCAACGCGGGAAGCGTGACGTAGCGGAAGATATTCCAGCGTCCGGCACCGTCGATGCGGGCGGCTTCCACCAGCGTTTGCGAGACGTTCTGCAGGCCCGCGAGAAAGAGAACCATGGAGAAGCCGACAGACTGCCAGAGAAAGGCGACGAAGACGGAATAAAGTGCGATGTCCTTGTCGCCGAGCCAGTCCTGAATCCAGTTCTGCAGGCCCATCGACGTCAGGATTTCGGTGAAGAGCCCGAAGAAGGGATCGTACATCCACTTCCACATGGTCGCGACCGCGATCGGAGCGATGATGACAGGCAGATAGAAGATGGCGCGGAAGGTGTTGCGGGCAAAGAGCTTCTGATTGAGACCAAGCGCCAGCAACAGTCCGACCATGGGCGGAAAGATCACGCACATGATCGTCCAGATCACGGTGTTGCGGAACGCGACCCAGAAGACCGGATCTTGTGTGAAGATATATTGGTAGTTCGCGAGACCAACGAACGGGCGCTGCGGATCAAGGCCGTTCCATTTCTGGAAGCTCAGTACCACCACGTTCAGCATCGGATAAAGCGCGAAGATCGCGTAGATCAGCATGGCCGGCGCAAGCAGGATCGTTGCCTGGACGCGTGGATCATGTGTTCGATTGCGCAATGACATTCTGGTTGCTCCCGGCGGCAGCTGGCGCTTGGGCATAAGGGTGAGGGAAGCCGTCCGCCGCGATTGGCAATCGGAGTGGCGGCCTCCCTCGGTCGATCAGGTGCGGCCGGAGATGAAGGTCTGCAACTGCTTGGCAGCGTCGGCTGGTTGGATATTGCCGGAGGCGACGTCGTTGATCACCCGGAAGTATTCGGTGGTCACGTCAAGCGGGAAGGCCTGGTCGCCATTCATGTAGACCTTGCTGTAGGTCTTGAAGATCTCGAGCCATTTCGCCTCGAGCGGCTTCTGGTCTTTATACTGAACGTTCTTGTTGACCGAGATCGAGCTGATCTGGCCGACGAGATCCTGTTGCACCTTGGTCGACAGGAAGTAGTCGAGGAATTTGGCGGCGAGATCCGGATTCTTGCTCTTGGTGCTGACGTAATTGTATTCGGCAAAGCCATAAAGGCGGTTCGTATTCGTCGGGAACGGGATAACGCCGTAATCGTCGAGGTTGACCTTGCTGCCGCTCAGCTGGCTGACCAGCCAGTCACCTTCGAGCATCATCGCGGCGCGGCCGGCGACGAACAGCGTATAGGACTGCTGATTGCTGATACCCATGAAGGGCTTCAGCGTGTAATCCTTCGTCCACTTGGCAAATTCGGCAAAGGCGTCGGTGGCGCAGGGCTCCTTCGTCCAGTCGGTCTTCATCGCCATCAGCGCATCATGCTTGTCGGCGCCGCATTTGGTTTCGAGCAGAACGTCCATCAGACGCATGACATGCCAGTTAACCGAGCCGCCGAAGGTGAAGGCCGGAATGCCCGCAGCCTTGAGCTTGTCGGCTGCAGCCAGCAGCTCTTCGTAGGTCTTCGGTTCCTGGGTAATGCCGGCCTTCTGAAAGAGCTTCTTGTTGTAATAGATCGCTTCGCCCTTGAAGGTGAAGGGAACGCCATGCTTGCCGCCCGGATAAAGATCGGCAAAGGCGGCGGCAGAGGGAAGCAGCTCGTCGTTCCACTTGTACTCTGTGTAATATTTGTCGAGCGGCAGCGAGAGACCTGCCTTCACATATTCGCCGCCGAGACCGAGGCCGGCCCAGCTGAAATAGATATCCGGACCCTTGCTGGAGCCGGCGGCTACGCGAAGGGCGGTCTTGTGTTCATCGACGCCGCGCTGGACGATTTCGACATGGGTGCCGGGATTGGCGGCCTCGAAGTCCTTCGCCACCTTCTTCAGGGCGCCGTTGGCAGCGCCATTGTCGAAGTTCAGCGTCCACAGCGTCAGGTCTTCCGCGGCAACATTGCTTGCCGAAAAAGCAGCCGCAGCAATCGCAGCGGCGCCGAACCAACGCGCATATTTCGAGTTGATAGCCATCTCCCGTCCTCCTCTGAGCAAAGCTGAGGGCGGTTTTGACAAATAGTTGTCATCATGTCAACTGGTATGATGAGCTTATCAGCCGTATCGCATGAAGTGATCGCGGAGGCAGGTGATCACCACGACGGCCGATGCGGCGCCGGGGTCGATGTGCCCCAGGGCGCGTTCGCCGAGACGGGACGACCGCCCTTTCGTCGCGATCATGTCTTTCGTCGCCTCCGCGCCGGCCTCGCCGGCCTTGAGGCCGGTGGCTAGGGATTCGGCAAGCGACGAGCCTTGATCTCGGGCGGCACGGCAGGCTGCAGCCGCCGGCGCCCAGGCATCGACCATCGTCTTCTCGCCGATCTCTGCCTTGCCTCGGTCCTGAATGCCCTTGGCAAAGGCCGAAAAGATCTCGACCATATCGTCGTCGTTCAGCGAGCTCTTGCCTTTGGCGATCGCGCCCGCGCGCATGAGAGCTGTCGCATAGAGCGGTCCGGATGAGGCGCCCACGGCATTGAGGAAGGATTTGGCCGCCGTATTGAAGACCAGCGTCGGATCGGCGGTCGCCGGCTCCAGTTCCGAGACCGCCTTGGCGGCGGCGGCAAAGCCAAGCTCCATGGCTATGCCATGATCGGCATCGCCGATCACGCCGTCCAGCTCGCAAAGACGGTCCTTTTCGCGCGCTATCGCCTCGGCGATCCGCACGAATAGCGCTTGCAGGTCTTGCGTTGTAATCGTCGTCATCACAATGCCTCGCCGGAGCGGAACATGGCGCAATCGCAGGGATGATCGATCAGTCGCTGCAATTCGTCGTCCAGATGCATGAGCGTGATCGACGCGCCGGCCATTTCCAGCGACGTGCAGAAATTGCCGACGAGCGAGAGATGAATGATGATGCCGGCATCGTCGAGCATTGCCTTGAGCTTGCGCATCATGATGTAGAGCTCCATCAGCGGCGTCGAGCCCAGGGAGTTGACAAGCACGGCAACCCGGTCGCCACGCGCAGGCTTCATCTCCTCGAGGATCTTGCCGGCGAGCTCGTTCGTCACCTCATCAGCCGATCGCATCGGCCCGCGGGCGACGCCGGGCTCGCCATGAATACCCATGCCGATCTCCATCTCGTCGGCGCCGATCTCGAAATTCGGCTTGCGTGTTTGCGGCAGCGAGCAGGGCGAGAGCGCGACACCCATTGTATAAGTGCGTTCGTTCGCCCAGCGTGCCACCCGTTCGACATCGTCGAAACGATACATCAGGTCGCAGGCTGCACCGGCGGCCTTGAAGATGAAGACATTACCGGCGACGCCGCGCCGCCGTTCCTTCTGATCGATCGGCGCGGAGGCGATGTCGTCGGTCGTAAGCACGGTCCGCACCTCGATATCGTCCATGGCAAGCATTTCGGCCGCCATGTCGAAATTCATGACGTCGCCCGCATAGTTGCCATACATGAACAGCACGCCGGCGCCGCCATTGGCGGCCTTGGCGCATTCGATGATCGGGTCTGGCGGCGGCGAGGCAAAGACATTGCCGATGGCTGCGGCATCGGCCAGCCCCTTGCCGACAAAACCGAGAAATGTCGGCTCGTGCCCTGAACCGCCGCCGATGACCAGGCCGACCTTGCCGGCTCGTGCGCCACGATTTGCCACGATGGAGCGGGGTGATCCTTCAACGGCGCGCAGGTGGCGCGGATGCGCGGCCAGGATGCCCGCCAGCATTTCATCCACCGCGGCCGCGCCTTCGTTGATCAGCTTCTTCGTCTTCACGCAATTCTCCCAAATCATTCCGATTGTTGGGAGTAACATGCGCGTCTGCGATCGAAGGTCAATCCATCAAAGCGAGGGAAACCGTTGCATAAGCGTCGAGCGTCAATCTCGCATTTTCGGGCTGTTCCAGCAGGCGGAGTTTCTCCAACTCGATCTGTTGCGAGGCAGGTGTGATGTTGACCATATGAAGCTGTCTGGATCGCCCAGGCTGGGTCGTGATGAAGGCAAGAACGGTTGTCGAATCGGACGATAGGCATTCCTGCCACCGATTGCCGGCGTGGCGAGACAGGGTGGAGACCGTATCTAAAAGCGGCCGAGGCGTTCCAGGAGCAGACGGCTCATCGTCACCTGCGATCAATCCGAACGATCCGGTCAGCGCCGAAAGCGTTAGACATTCCAATCCGGCATCGAGGACGCTTGCGGCATAGCCAAGCGCAAAGGCTGCACCGAAGCGGCCATTGTGCCGCGGATCGCTATTGGCCATGGCGATGCGTTTGCCGTGTGGATTGTCCATCGTCCGGCTGCCATAGGGGTTCTGCCGCATCGGTATGGTCGAAGGACCGATACGGCAAGGCTTGTTGCCGTAGATGGCACGCACCGACCGCGTGATGAACGGGAGCGCCTCCAGTGTCTGCATGACGCTGAGATCGTCTGCGGCATGGACGATCGGGTTGGTGCAGTGAGTGATGAAGCCGAGCGTATCGGCAGGAACCCGTTTGCGATTGAGCTCGGTGAAATAGCTTAACATGCCGCCGCCGATACGGATGCCGGGAAAGGCGGTGTGCGCAGCCGCATAGATTTCTTCGAGAGGCGGGCATTCGGGCCATTTGCTGCCCGGTGGCGTCGATTGCCGGTCAACCGCAGGCGATATGATGATGGCGTCAGGTTTGAAGCAGGCGCCTCGCATCAAGGTTGCGATATGCTGCACTTCCGCAAGCGGTGAAACGCGGCATGGTAATACGATTTCCAGGGTCGATCGCCCGGCATGAACAGCCGAGATTGCCGCAAAGGAGTTGAAGGCATCGGCACCATGAGCTGCATCGGGATCGAAATGAAAGAGCAATTCCTGCGGTGCGATCTCGGCGAGCCGGCTATGGGCGGCAAGCGTCGCCTCTGCTTCTTCGGGCGTAATGACGAGCCCGATTGCGGGCATTGTGCCGGACTTCTCTCCCGGGCTAAGCGTGATCGAACGCTGAGCAGCGATAGTTGCTGAGGCGGCTACCGAATGCTGCATATCTCCCACGGAAAGGATGATCCTTTGACGTATGGGTTCGCCGGCGGGAATGCGGTAGGGCCAGGGCAGGGCAAGCGGGCGAACATAGGTCTTGTAGGAAGCATCCGACCAGTTGCGCTGGTCCTCCATTTCGAAGGTGTCGCCTTCCATGCGGCACTCGGCCGTAACGTACGGGGTGACGCTATGCGTGATCGCCCGCATGTCCTTGAAGGGCTGCCAGGGTTCGATAAGGTCGGGGAAATGCGTGTCGATGCGGTTGCCGTCGACATGCTCGATCGAGGTCGGCATACCGGCAACACCGATGATTGGATGCAGGATGCAGAAGCCACAGCGGTTGGTTTCGAAGCCGGTAGCCGATAGAGCCTCTGCCGAGAAAATCAGCGCTTCGCCGGCCTCGGCGGTAATCTGAACATCGATCGCAAGCGCGGTATCCTGTGGCCCGGTGCAATGGGCAACATAACGGACCGAGAAGCCATCCTCCCGCTGATCGATCCGCAGATCCCGGATTGTTGGCGCATATGTGCCCCAGTCGCGATCCCGAACCAGATAGGAAACCGCCCGCAGGACTTCGGCGGCGCCATATCTAATTGAGCGCAGGTTGCCGTCTTTGAAATCGGTAGTGAGCTTGCCCGCGCTCAGTCGTACCGGTGGCGTTTCGGTCTCGCGCGTGCCGTAGAGCTGAAACGGATCGCTGTCGGCCGTCATCGCAACATCGCTCCGATATCGATCGACCGCCTGGTTGCGGCACTTTCATAGGCCGCCTCGACAAGGGCGAAGGTCTTGAGATTGTCAGCGCCTGATGTGGATGTCTCACCGCCATGGACAAGACGGTCGGTCCAGTGTTGCTGGATCGCCAGGACGCTCTCTTGAATATTGTGCCAGGGACGCGAAGCCCAGGACAGTAGCTGCGGCGAAGCATCGGATACGCTGACGCCATCGGGGCCGCTGACCTCAAGACGATAGCCCTGCGACAACCGGATCGAACCCTTCGTACCGTCGAGTTCGATCAGCGTCTCGGGGAAGGGCTCGTTGGAAAGCCTTGAGGCATAGCTGACGTCGACAATCGACGTTGCGCCATTCTCATGATCGAGCAGCATAGTGGCGACATCCTCGCCTTTGATCCTCGGGTTGACCCGCTTGGCGCGAGCCGTCAGCGAGGTGACGTCGCCGAGGACGAAGCGGGCGATGTCGAGCGTGTGGATGCCGAGATCCTCGATGATGAAGCGCTCTCCCTCCGCAAGGTAAGGCTGGCCGGAGAAAACGTCGAAACCGGAACGAAAGGAGAAGCGCCCCCAGAAGGGTTCTCCGATCGCGCCGGATTCGAGGACGGCCTTGACGGCCTGGATGGGTGTCTGCCAGCGGAAGTTTTCATGCACCATGAGGGGTACGCCTGCCTTGGCGCAGGCTGCGACCATGGCCTTGGCATCGCTCAGTGTTTTGGCGAACGGCTTCTGGCAGATCGCCGGGATTTTCTGCGCGGCGGCCATCTCCACGAGCGCGCGATGGCTCGCGACTGTCGTTGCAATATCGACGAAGTCGAAGCCACCATCGGCAAACATCGCGGCGGCATCCGTATAGCGGCGCTCGATGCCGAACTGATCGCCGACGAGTTTCAGTCGCTCGGGGTCGCGGTCGCAGATCGCGACGATTCGCGCACCGTCTACGTCCCGCCATGCGTGCATCTGATTGATGGCAAAGAAGCCGCAGCCGATCAATGCGCCTTTGAGTTCCGTCATCTCAGCCTACCTTTGTCATCTGCGCGAGCGGCCGTAATGGCAGCCGGATTTGCTGCGAACGCCAATGGCATATCGCGGCGGGCATACCAAAGGCAGTGATATCAATTCGCTCGTTACGGCCATGATTTCCTCCCGGTGGTGGGATAGGCCCCATTCCCCGCAGGGCAGCAAGGGGAGGGTGACACCCTCCCCGAACTTGGATCAGGTGATGCGGCGGATGCTCTCTGCAATTTCCTGCGGCTCGAACACTTTCTTCCAATCGTCGCGCATCAGGGCAGGGATGCCGAATTCGATTGCCTTGTTGCAGGCATCGGAAAACACGCCGTCGACTTCCTTGAAAATGACGGCACCGAGCACGTTCATGTGGCCGAGCAGGAAGTCACGGGCGGCCTCGGCGGGAACGCCACGGGCAACGCATTCATCCATGGCCTGGCGCATGATGACCAGAAGAGAGGCGCAAACCGTCTCGGAAAGACCCGGCTCAAGCATCGCCATCTGCTCGACCGTAACGCGGTGCGAGCGCATGACGGGCGCCCAGATGACCTTGGCGATTTCTTCGCCGAGCGCATAGGCACTTTCCGGACCCTGCATCAGTGCCGAGACAATATGCTGCTTGGCAAACAGACCGCCGAAATGGTCCTTCTTCGCCTGCATGTCGGTCTCGTCGTTGAAGATCGGCGGATGGCAGGGATGGGTGACGAAATAGGTGAGGTCTTCGCGCTGCGGCAGATGGCCGGCGAAGGGGGCGGCGGCGTCGAGAGCGACGACCATGGTGCCGGGCTTCAGTTTGTCGACAATGCCGGCGGCGACTTTGCCGATCGCCGTATCCGGAACAGCAAGAATGACGACATCGGCGCCGTCGAGCCCGGCCTCTGCCGGCACGCAATCGATGCCAAGGTCGTTCTTCAGGCGCGCCTTGCCGGCATCACCGACCTCGACGTGGCGCACATCGAAGCGCGAGCCTTTCAGGTTTTTGGCGAGCCGGTAGCCCATTTTGCCGCCGGCGCCGAAAAGAGCAATTGCAGTCATATTAGTACCTCGTTCACTTTCGGATTGTGGTATCTCAAGTGGTATGATGAGTCAATGAGTATGCCAATGTCTCGCGGGCGAATATGAGGCTAGGAGGCCCTGCCGTCGCGGATCTGCGCGAAGTAGTCGTCGGTTCCGACCTGTCCGCCCTTCAGCGCGATCTGCAGGCCGTTGGTGGGCGTGTGGCTGCCGTGGGCCGTGCAAAGCGGCGAGCCCGGCGTCTGCGGCAATGGCAGTAGCGTCGTCAGCGCCTCCACGCGAAGCTCCTTCAGCGCATGACTTGATGTATCGCCGCCGGCAATGACGGCGCGTGTGAGGTTCTCTTCCTCGATCAATCGTCGCAGGATCGTGCCAAGGGCATGCCCGAGGCGATGGCGAGCGCCGGGAATACGGTCGATGTCGCCGCCACGATCGGCTGATGGGCCGAGTGCCGTATGAAGAATGACGCTGCGCCCGGCCTTCAGGCTAGCCATGCCTGCGGCAATTGCGGCGTCAAGCGCCTGCGCGGCGTTCTCGCCGATAAGCGCCAAAGGGTCGAGATCGATACCTTCAAAACCTTCGGCCGTGGCGTGGCGGATTTGTCGCTCGGTCGTCGGCGATACGCTGCCTGAAACGACCGCCAGGCGATCGGCATTGCCCGGAGAGGCGAAATCTGGCTTCTCACCGATCAGGCCCTCGCTCCGCCAGGCATTGATAAGGGCATATTCGACGCCGGAGGAGCCTGCGACGAAGGCGTTGTGATCGCTCACAAGGCGCCAGAGCTGGCGGCCCACGGCGGCCTGCGTTTCTGGACTGTCGACGTCAAGCAGCAGGATGCCGTCATCCTCTTGGGCCAACGCATCGATCCGCTGGTCAGCATCGGCAGTTCGGATCGTCACGATGTCGGCCAGGCTTATGGGGAGGGCGGTCTGCTTGCTCAAATGCACGGCCAGATCGGCTTCATCCATCGGCGTGACGGGATGCCGGCTCATGACCGGATGACGATCGATGCGGAACACCTGTCCCTGATAGGCCGCAAAGAGCTGGCCGAATGCGGTGTAACGCTTCAGCTGCGGTGCCCCGACCACGACGGGCACGACGGATTGCCGAAACACCGCCTTGCCGATTTCGATCGCCTTGCCGATGCTTCCGACCTTCGGGCTGGAATCGAAGGTCGAGCAGACCTTGTAGTGGCATATGGCCGCTTCGAGGCTGCCGAGCCACTTGAATACAGGCGTCAGATGCTCGTCCATCCATTGCGGCGTTTCGCTGCGGCTGGTGCCGGCGATGCCGATTGCGCGGCAATCCTTGAACCGCTCCAGCGTGGCCGCACTCGGAACGCCGAGAAAGAGAGCCGTCGGCACGCCGTTTGCGGCAAGCGCTTCCATGACGTCGGTCGAGCCGGTGAAATCGTCGCCGTAATAGCTGAGAAGAAGATTGGACATCGCTGTCAGGCGTCCTTGCCGTCACTGAATTTCGCGATCGAGGCGGCAAGCTCGGGATGGTCCCTGGCATAGTCGACAAGCGGAATATCAGAAACCGCCGCTTGCCAGGCCTGCTGGATCGCACGAACGCCGGCCGCAGGTCCGAAGGGATGGCTGACGATGCCGCCGCCGCAGAGATAGAGAAGATCAGTAGTCCGGCCGGTTCGCTGGTAGGTTTCGGGCGCCTGACCACCCCATTGGCCTGAGCCGGCAACCGGAAGTGGACAGTCGGATTTATCGAAGAGCGGCGTGCTGATCGCCCTGAAGGATTCGACAAAGCTGTCGTCCGGCTCCCAGTATTTGACCCTGATGCCGTTGATCTGGAATTGGTCGACGCCAAGCAGGCGCCAGAATTGTTGGTAGACCCTAAAATCCATGCCGGCGCCGGGGTGACGGGTGAGTACATCCCAGCCGTTGCGATGGGCGTGAAGGACAAGGCCCGAGCGCTTGCGCAGGAAGCTCATGCCGCCGAAGCCGATGGAGTTGATGTTGACGACCGCGCAATTGCCGCCGGCGTTCAGCACCAGATCGTGATTGCGCATCATCTGATCCGGATCGGCATGCGAAATGCCGAAGGCATACATCACCTTCTTGCCGGTCTTCTGCTCGTGATCGAGGATCAGCGGCATGATGGCCTCGACGCGCTCCTTGAGCGGCGAATAGGCCGGGCTCATCAGCTTCTCGTCGTCCTTGATGAAGTCGACGCCGGAGCCGATCAATTCGCCGACGAGAGCGGCCGTTTCGTTCGGCCGCAAGCCGAGCGCCGGCTTGACGATGGTGCCGATGATCGGGCGGCCGCTGACACCGGTCAGACGCAAGCTGCCGGCAACACCGAACTGCGGGCCGGGATGCGCATCGCGGAAGGCCTCCGGCAGCTTCATGTCGACGATACGGATGCCGGTCATGCCCTTGATCGAATAGACGCCGCCGATTGCAATCGTCATGAGCGCTGAAAGATCGGTGCCGATCGCATCCAGCGGGAAGGCGATTTCGACATCGGCGCGGTGGATCGTACCATGCCCGTCTGCCACTTCCGGCCAGGTCGGGCGATCGGTATCGGGCAGGGGACGGATCGCGACCACGCGGGCGGCGACACGCGCCTTGAGCTCTTCCGTCTCGCCCGGCACGGCAACGAAGGTGCCGGTCGACTGATCGCTGGCGATCTTGTGGGCCATCGCCTCGATGCTGCCCGGCGTCTCGATACGGTAGGTGATGGTGATTGACATAAGTGGCAAAATGCTCCTCTCGCCGACGATTTTCGCGTGGCGCAAACTGGTAATCTGGTATAATGAGTATTCCAACTTCTGCAACGATTTTTTTGCCCGGTTGCCGATAACGCGTTTCGAATGGGCTTCCGCCACAGCGGCCAAAAATGCATAAGGAAGGAAAAGCTTTGTGAAAGCGGGATTCCATGGGTCAGCCTGTCGAACAAATTGTACGTCGAAAGCTGTCTGACGAGGTCTTCGACCGGCTCGAGCGGTTGATCACATCGGGAGAGCTCAGGCCCGGCGACGAAATGCCATCCGAGCGTGTGCTCATGGAGCGCTTCGGGGTCGGTCGTCCGGCGATCCGTGAGGCCATGCAGGCGCTCGCCAATATGGGCCTGGTCAACATCTCTCATGGCGAACGCGCAAAAGTGCTTCAGCTCACTGCGAAATCGATCTTCCGGCAAGTCGACCTGACCGCGAAGATCATGCTGTCGCAATCGTCCGATTCGCTCGAACAGCTGAAGGGCGCGCGTATTTTCTTCGAGCGCGGCATGGCGCGTGAGGCTGCGCAGCGTGCGACCGGGAGCGATATCGCCGAGCTTCAGGAGATCATCGAGCGGCAGCGTGCGTCTTTGGGGAATGCCGAGGAATTCATTTCAGCAGACATGCAGTTCCACACGCGCATCGCCCAGATATCCGGAAATCCCATTTTTGCCGCCGTCAGCGAAGCCATGCTGGCATGGCTGAAAGCCTATCACACGGATATGTTGATCTGGACCGGCAAGGAGAAGTTCACGCTGGTCGAGCACGAGGAAATCCTCGCACGTCTTGCGGAAAACGACGCCGATGGGGCGGAGCAGGCCATGCTCAAACATCTGGAACGGTCGCGCGCGCTCTATACGAAATAGATCCGCCGGGCTGCGCTCCGCGCCAGCGTCGCAGGCAAGTCCTTCGTCGTAATTCCTCCCCAATCCCCGTAGATTCTGACGGCCTCCGAACGAGGTACGCGTGATGATCAATTTCTTTCAGCGAAACATGGCGCTTGTGCTCGCCCCCATCATGACGGCGGTCGCCATCACCCTTTACAATCTGACGTGCCTCCTGCTCAGGCATCACCATGCGCTCCTGCACGATCTGCATCGTGCGACAGGTGCCCTGATCCTTCTCGTCGTCTTTTACGGAATCATCCGTTACATGCAGTCCCTGCCGGATGAAGAAAGTTAGAAATACGGCAAACTCTGACATTCGAGCCGACAATTTCAGATAGAGTTCAGCCTTCGCGGCTATATCCTCGCCCTGTCATGACGCGGATTCGGCGATGCTTTCGGTAACGGTTGTCGATTTCGTGTTGTAAAATGCTTTTACAACAAGTTCGTCGCACCGGTCCGGTGCAAAGCCCCCATGAAGAACTGAGGATATCGAAACGTGGCTGATGTTTGTACGCAAGGCGTAGACACGGGCTTTGTTGCCCTGGGCTATGCCAAGATCGCATTTCTGGGTGTGGTACAGGGATTGACTGAGCTGCTGCCGGTCTCCTCGACCGCCCATATGCGCCTGGTGCCGGCACTGCTCGGCTGGCAGGACCCGGGTTCTGCCTTTTCGGCGACCATGCAGTTAGCGGCGCTTGCGGCGATCGTCTCCTACTTCTGGAGCGACGTGCGCTACGTCACCTTCGGATCGCTCGATGCCGTCAGGCGAAGGGATTGGCGCTCGCCTGCGATGCGGCTTGCGATCGCCATCGTGATTGCGACCGTGCCGATCGTCATTGCCGGCCTGCTGCTGTCGTCTTCCCTGAATGCTTGCGGAACGTCTTTCCGCAGCCTCTGGGTGATCGGCATCGCGTGCGTGGTCATGGGCTTGCTTCTGGCTGTTGCGGAGCTTTACAGCCGCCATCGCAAGAGCATCGAGCAGATGACGCTGATGGATGCTCTGTTCGTCGGCATCACGCAGGTCGGTGCGCTCGTTCCCGGCGTCTCGCGGTCGGGTTCGACGTTGACCGGCGCGCTTTTCCTCGGACTGAAGCGCGAGGAGGCTGCGCGGTTCTCGTTCCTGCTCGGCTTGCCCGCCATCGCGCTCGCCGGCCTGAAGGAGCTTTATGAACTCCACAAGGCACATATTCCAATGGAAGCCTGGTCGGTGCTGCTCGTCGGTCTGATCGTCGGCAGCATATCGTCCTTCATCACGATATGGGGGCTGATGCGCTTTCTGGAGCGCTTCTCGACCTGGCCCTTCGTCATCTACCGTATCGTGCTCGGCGCCGTCATTCTTTTCGGCGTGTTGACCATGGGTTGGGCTTGAGCGGCCTGTGCCATTCGGCCACCGCATAGAAAAGGGGGCGCCGCTTGTTGGAGCGGCGCCTTTTGTTTGAGGGTTTTACCCGAAGACAAGGCCACCATCGACGATGAGGTTCTGTCCGGTGACGGCCCGCGCCCAGGGGCTTGCGAAGAAGAGAACAGCGTCGGCCGCTTCCTCCGGCGTGGTGACGCGGCGCAGGGGGGTATTTGCGGCAATGATGTCGAAAACGGCCTCCGGCGTGGCGCTGCTCGCATCCGTCGTTCGCAGAAGTCCGCCGGACACCATGTTGACGGTGATCCCGAGAGGGCCGAGTTCGGCGGCAGCCGTTCGGGTCAGCGACAGCAATGCCGCCTTCGCCGCGGTGTAGTCGTGGTAGGGCACCACCGGATTCTGAAAGAGGTTGGTGCCGATCGTGACGATCCGGCCAAATCCCGCCGAGGCCATTGCCGGCCGCGCCGCCTGTATCAGGTTCAAGGCTCCCTGCAGCGCGGTTTCCAGCTGTATCGCCATCTCGGCCCAGCTCAACGCGTCCAGCTTCGAACGCGCATCGCCGTTGAAGCTGAAATCGGCCAGCGCGTTGTGCACGAGCGTCGTTGGTGCACCGAAATGCTCTGTCACCTCGGCGACAAGCCGCTTTGTATCTTCGAGTTTGCGAATATCGGCCCGAAAGGCTTTGGCGCGATCGCCAAGCAGGGCCGCGAGTGCCTCCGCCCGCTCGCGGCTGGCGCGATAATTGATCGCCACCTTCGCGCCCTCCCGGGCGAACGCCGTGGCGATGGTGGCGCCGAGACCACGCCCGGCGCCGGAAACGATGACGATCTGATCCTTGAGTGGCAGGCTCATTTCTCTACTCCTTTTCTGTCTGTCCATAGCGCATGGAAATGCTGCACGGGCCCGTGGCCGCTCCCGACGGAAAGTTGCTGCGCGGCGGCAACCGCGGCGGCGAGATAAGCCTTGCCGACGGCGACGGCTTCGGGAAGTGGCAAACCCTTGGCGATCTCAGCTGCTATGGCGCTGGAAAGCGTGCAGCCCGTTCCATGCGTATTCTTCGTCGGCAGCCGTTCGGCTTCGAACCAGGTCAACCTTCCAGCGCTTGCCAGCACATCCGGACTTTCATCACCTTCGAGATGACCGCCCTTAACCAGAACGGCGGAGGGGCCGAGCGTTGCGAGCGCTAACGCCTGGCGCGCCATGTCCTCGCGGCTCGTCGCCTCCGCCTCGTGCAGCAGCGCGGCTGCTTCGGGCAGGTTTGGCGTTACGACGGTTGCGAGGGGCAGCAATCGCGTGGTCAGCACGTCCACGGCATCGGCGGCGAGGAGCGCGGCGCCACCCTTGGCGATCATCACGGGATCGAGCACGACGGGCACGTCGCGATGTTGCTCCAGAATGTCTGCAACCGCGTCGGCGATCGCCGCATTTGCGATCATGCCGATCTTGACGGCATCGACGCGAATATCGGCAAAGATCGCCCGGATCTGGTCCGTGACGAATTGAGGAGGCACCGGATGAACACCGGAGACGCCTTGCGTGTTCTGGGCCGTCAACGCGGTCAGAGCCGCCATGCCATAAACGCCGCGGGCGGAGAAAGTCTTCAGATCGGCCTGAATACCGGCGCCGCCAGAGGGATCGGAGCCGGCGATGGACAGGACGTTGCGGATCATTGACGCGCCTCCTTGATGGCCTTTGCGATGAGGGCCGTTGCCGCTTCCGGGTTCGGTTGGCCGCATATGGCCGAGACGACCGCGAGACCGTCGGCGCCGGCAGACAGAGCATCGGCGGCATGTTCCGGTTTCAGGCCACCGATCGCGACCGCCGGAACCGGGCAGAGCTTGATGATGCGGGCAAGGCCTTCGAAGCCGATCGGTTGCTTGTGGTCGGGCTTGGTGGGCGTGGCAAAGACCGGACCGATCCCGGCATAGTCGACGATATCGGCATCGATGGCGGAAGCCAGGGCTTTCGTCTCCACCGAAAGGCCGAGGATCATGTCCGGGCCGATCATGCGGCGGGCATCGGCGGCATTCATGTCCTCCTGCCCGATGTGCAGGCCGTCGGCGCCGATGGCGATGGCTGCCTCGACATTGTCGTTGACGATCAGTCGGACATTCGTGCCATGCAGGATCTGCTTGAGGGCGCGGCCAGTCTCGACCATTGCTGTGGTCGAAGCGTCCTTATCGCGAAGCTGGATGATGGTAGCGCCGCCAGCGACGGCCGCACGCGTTGTCTCCACCATGCCGAGGTCACGGCACAGCACCGGATCGAGAACGAGATAGAGGGAGAGATCGAAGTCTTTCATGCGGCTGATATCCTTGCTGCGCGATCCAGCGCTTCCGGGGTAAGGCTGGCGAGGGCATCGAGAAAGCGCCACGAGAACGAGCCGGGTCCCTCTGCTACGGCTCCCGCCTGTTCGCCAGCGGCGGCAAAGACCGCAAGAGCCGTTACAGTGGCGTCGAACGGATTGCCTGGCGCTGCTGCGGCGAATGCGCCGACAAGGCAGGTCAGCGAGCAGCCGAGTGCCGTTACCTGCGGCATGAGGGGCGAGCCACCGGCAATGCGCTTTGCCTTTTGCCCATCCGTCACGAAATCTGTCACGCCCGTTACCGCGACCACGCAACCATGCTTTTCGGCCAGCAATCGGGCCGAATCTTCCGCCTGCTCGACTGCGTCGCGGCTGTCGACGCCTTGGCCGCGGCTGGCGCCGCCGGCAAGCGCGATGATTTCAGACGCGTTGCCGCGAATGATCGCCGGCTTTAGCTCGAGCAATTGGGCGACGGCCCGGCGGCGAAACGCGGTCGCGTAGTGCGCGACGGGATCCAGCACCCACGGCTTGCCTGTCGCGCTTGCGGAGCTCGACGCCGTCAGCATGCCCGAAAGCCAGCCGGACGAGAGCGTGCCGATATTGATCGTCAGCGCGCCCGATATGGCGGCAAACTCGCCGGCTTCCTCCTCGGCATGCACCATTGCCGGCGAGGCGCCGGCTGCGAGCATCACGTTGGCTGCGATGTTCATGGCGACGAAATTGGTGATGCATTGCACCAGCGGAGGGTTGGCCCGCATGATGCGAAGCAGATTGCCTGCTGTGGTCTGGTCTTGCATATCGCCCCTTTCAGGCGGGCGAGACGCGTAGGGACGACGAGCTGTGCTTCACGAGGTCCCGAGCGACTCCCTCCGCCAGCATGATCTGGTTCAGGTTCGAAGGGTGCTTCTCAGCCCGCCGGTTGGCGGACGCCCCTGTCTCTCATCTGTCTTCTTTTCGCAGACAAAGGCGGCGCTGTCATCAGCAAATCACAAAGGCCATTACGATGGCTGAACCGAGGCTTGCCCGCCTTTCGAGCGACCCATGCAGTGATTGCATGGGTGCAGTGATCCCTTAGCTCTGCAAAAGGCTGCGGGTTTCAACTATATGTTTCTCATCGAAGCGACGGGAGCGCCAAGCACGGCAGCTCAGCTTCGAAAACCCAAGGAAAGGGGATCATCATGAACGTAGCACGCTCTTTCAATAACTGGCGCAAGTATCGTCAGACGGTCGCCGAACTGGGCCGTATGTCCACGCGCGAACTGCACGACCTGGGTATCGATCGCGGCGAAATCCGCAATGTTGCCCGCGCAGCGATCGCTCGCTAACGGCCGCACCGGCTCCTTATAAAGCTGCATTATGCCAGCGCCTGTTCGTCCCGAGCAGGCGCTTTTGCTTTGTCGATATGGCTGATGGGTTCGGCCATGCATTCCGAGGATTGCACTGACCCAGCCCTCCGGTTTTCGCATAACGCATAACTGCCTTGCAAAGAAATGCCTATGAACTGAGCAAAAGATTGGTATGTTGTCTCCATCGAAGCGATGCATCTCCTCCCGCATCCCTTCGCTTGGCAATCGTCCTTATCCTCCTCCCAAGGGCGATTGCAGGAATAGCGGAACTCCTCCTCCCATCCGCTATTCGGTTCTCATAAAAGCCTGCCGCACCTCCTCCCGCGGCAGGCTTTTTATTTGTCGAACTATCCCATTAGCGGGGATCTCACGTAGCTATGGCGCAAAGAGATCCGTAGAAGCCCATGGCAGCAGCGCCAAACTGCGCCAGCGCATTGAAGAGTGGGCAATCTCCTCTCGCAAAAATGAACGGCGGCCACTATGTGCCACCTATGTAGCGCGCTACATCGAAGTTCGCCCCCAATTTGATTCCCGAAAAAGGAGGATGCCCATGACCGGTTCTGCCGAGTATACGCCGCCGAAAATCTGGACCTGGAACAAGGCCAATGGTGGCCAGTTCGCCAACATCAACCGCCCGATCGCGGGGCCTACCCATGACAAGGAACTGCCGGTCGGCCGCCATCCCCTTCAGCTCTATTCGCTGGGAACGCCGAACGGCGTGAAAGTCACCATCATGCTCGAAGAGCTGCTGGCGCTCGGTCACAGCGGCGCCGAATATGATGCATGGCTGATCAAGATCGGCGATGGCGACCAGTTCGGCAGCGGCTTCGTCGACGTCAATCCGAATTCGAAGATCCCCGCCTTGCTGGATCGCAGTGGTCCGAAGCCTGTGCGCGTCTTCGAATCGGCCTCGATTTTGATGTATCTCGCCGAAAAATTCGGAGCCTTCCTGCCGACTGAGCAGCCGGCTCGCGCCGAATGCATCTCCTGGCTGTTCTGGCAGATGGGCAGTGCTCCTTATCTCGGCGGCGGCTTCGGTCATTTCTATGCCTATGCACCGACGAAGATCGAATATGCGATCGACCGTTTCGCCATGGAAGTTAAGCGTCAGCTCGACGTGCTCGATCGGCGCCTTGCCGAGAGCGAATATATCGCCGGCAGCGACTACACCATCGCCGATATCGCCATCTGGCCCTGGTACGGCGGTTTGGCCAAGGGTTGGCAGTATGGTGCGGCCGAATTCCTGCAGGTGCAGGATTACAAGAACGTGCAACGCTGGGCCGAGCAGGTCTATGCCCGCCCAGCCGTCAAGCGTGGCCGCATGGTCAACCGCATGTCGGGCGATCCCTCCGAACAGTTGCGCGAGCGCCATGATGCCAGCGACTTCGACACGAAGACCCAGGACAAACTGGAAGCTGCCGGCTGATATCCGGAGATTCCTTTCTGAATAAATGAAGCCCGCGATCCCAAAGGTCGCGGGTTTTTTGTTGCCTCTGCCACCGGGCGTTGCTGGCCCCGGCAAGTCAGCCTCGCTCCATCTTGCTAGGCGTAATGTTCGGCTGCCGAGGTTCCCCCGCTCGGCACGAAACGCGCCGCGATCCTGCGAGGCGTTTCGACTTCGGCGAAAGAGGAATGCTTCCCCATGCGGCAAATTGCTGATGATCGTGCCTTGGACGAGAACATGAGCGCGGGCGCACTATCGCAGCGAGGAAGTGGGCAAAGAGATGCACTCCTCAAGCACCTCGTATCCGGCGGCGACGAGCGATTGGATTGCGACCCGGTCAGCGGATTGAACATGTATGGCTATGGGCCGGCGCCCCGGCCGGGCGATCTGGCTTTCGGCTCTTCAACGGCATCCACCATCTCTGCCGCCGCCTTTGCGGCCGTCGAATCCTATTACGCGGAGTTGGCGCGAGAGATGGAAGCAGGCTCACCGGCGGCCATCTACGATCGCGAAATCGGACAGGTGCGTGACGACCTGTTGCGTCTGCTTGGCCTGAGTCAGACGGCGGAGCCCCGGATCGACACGATCCTGGCGACATCGGGTACCGACATCCATCTCTTTTCGGCCGCACTGTTGGCGGGCGAGGACGAGCGGTCCTTGATGACCATCACGCTGATGGGCAACGAGACGGGCAGCGGCGTCATGATGGCGGCATCCGGGCGACATTTCATGAGCCGCGTCAGCAGCGAACAGACCGTCGGCAAGGGCGAGGAGCTGCGGCAGGGAGATGCGACGCGCAATGCCACCATTGCCGTCCGCAACAAGGACGGCTCCCTCCGTCCTGACAGTGAGGTCGAGGACGAGCTGCGTGGCCTCATCGAGCTCGCTCGTGCAGCTGGCCTCAGATGCCTGCTCGTGGTGACGGACGTGTCGAAGACCAGCCTGCTGGCGCCGAGCCTCGGTGCGGTCATGCGTCTGAAAGAGCGCTTCGGCACGATGTTGGATATCATGATCGATGCCTGCCAGTTTCGCCTGTCGGCGGCAACGATCCGCGCCTATCTCTCGCGTGGTTTCATGGTCGCAGTCACGGGTTCGAAATTCCTGGCCGGGCCAATTTTCAGCGGCGCGCTTCTCTGCCCGCCGCAAATCTCGGAGCGCTTCAGGTCTCTTATGCTACCCGCTGCCTTGGCGGATTATTGCGGGAAGGCGGAATGGCCGGAAGGCTGGATCGCTCGTGACGCCTTGCCGGGGCGGGCCAATCTCGGCCTGCTGCTGCGCTGGAAAGCTGCGTTGTTCGAGCTCGAACGTTTCGTCGGCGTTCCGGAAGACCGGGTGACAGCGGTTTTGTCCGCTTTCGCAGAGGCTGTTTCTCATCGCCTTGCGATCGATCCGGCCTTCGAACCGCTGCAGAGCCGGCGTTTGGACCGGAGTGAGCTATGGGGCGTGTCATCCGACCTCCGTTGGGATGAAATTCCCACCGTATTCTCGTTCTACCTGCGCAATTGCGCAGATGGTGTGATGCTGACGGCCCCCGAAATGGCGGCCGTCTACAAGGATCTGGCCGTCGAGGTAGACGAAATTGCATCGGTGCGGCTCGGACAACCGGTTCGCTGCGCCGATTTTGGCGAAGTACCCGCCAGCGCCCTTCGAATCTGCTTGAGCGCAGCGCTGGTCGTTGCGGCCAGCAAGAGCGATGAGGCGCTTGCTGCGTTGATTGCGCAGGCAATGAGGGTTCTGGATCGGACCGCCGAAGTGGCGGCCCGACAAAAGGATTCTTCCGGGACCAAGGATATACGACGAAGCGCCTGACGCGTGTCGCGCGAAACCGCTTCAGTTAACGTGTCTCACCGGCAGGTAATGGGTCAGGAACCCCGGCGTTCGTCGCCGTCAAAACCGGCGAAGTCGCCTCTGACGATGCCGTGCCGCTGGAGCTTGTCGTAGAAGGTCTTTCTGGGAATGCCGAGTGCCTCGATGGTGCGGCGAACGTCGCCATCGTTCTGCGACAGCGTTTCGCGGATGAGTTCGGCCTCGTAGCGCTCCACTCTGACGGGCAACGGCAAGCCTTCGTCCACCGCCGGCACTTCGCTGGATTTCGGCGTCGCCGCCGATTCAAGTCCGAGCACGAAGCGTTCGGCAAAATGCGAGAGTTCGCGAACATTGCCCGGCCAGTCGTGCTGCTGCAGATGGCGGCGCACCGTCGTGGATATGGCTGGCACCTCGCGCTTGAAGCGGCCGGCGGCGCGGTCGGCGAAATGGCCGAAGAGCAGGGGAATGTCATCGCGCCGATCGCGCAACGGCGGAATGGAAAGCGTGACCACGTTGAGGCGATAATAGAGATCCTCGCGGAAATCGCCGCGCTGGCGGGGATCGCCGAGATCGACTTTTGCCGCCGCGACAACGCGAAGATCGACGGGGCGGACTTCATTGGTGCCGAGCGGCGTCACCTCGCGCATTTCCAGCACGCGGAGCATCTGCACCTGAATGGCGGGCGGCATGCTTTCGATCTCGTCGAGAAACAGTGTGCCAGAGCTTGAGTGTTCGATGCGTCCGACGCGTTTCTTCTGCGCGCCGGTGAAGGCGCCGGGCTCATGGCCGAACAGCTCGCTTTCGATCACGGTTTCCGGCAGGGCACCGCAGTTCAGCGCGACGAAATTACCTTTCGCGCGGCGGCTCCAGCGATGCAGCAGGCTCGCCACCACTTCCTTGCCGCTGCCGGTTTCGCCTGTCACCAGCACATCGACATCCGTATCGGCGATCTGCCGCAGCGTATGGCGCAGGCGCTCGATGGCGGGGGTCTGGCCGATCAATGGTAGATCGCCCTGCGCCTGTTCCGCAGCCTGCCGCAAAGCCCGGTTTTCCAGGACAAGCCGCCGCTTTTCGGTCGCCCGCCGTACGCTCTGCACTAGCCGATCCGTGGCGAAGGGTTTGGCGATGAAATCATAGGCGCCATCCTGAATCGCCTGCACCGCCATCGGTATGTCGCCATGGCCCGTCATCAGAATGACCGGCAGATCGGCGTCGAGCGCCTTAATGTGAGCAAAGAGCTGCTGCCCGTCCATCTGCGGCATGCGAATGTCGGAGACAACGACGCCGGCAAAGTCGGCGTGCAGAGCCTGAAGCGCTTCGCTCGCGGCAGAAAAGGCGGAGACGGCAAAGCCCGCCAGCTCAAGCGTCTGCTTCGTCGCCCGCAGCAGATCCTTGTCGTCGTCGATGAGGAATACGGGGGAATTCTCGTTCATAGTGGGGCCTTGCGCAAATGGACGGTAAAGCGGGTGCCGCTGCCGTTGCTCTCGACGTCGATCCGGCCGCCATAGTCGACGACGATATCCTTGGAAATGACGAGGCCGAGACCGAGGCCCTTTTCCTTGGATGTATTGAAGGGCGTAAACAGCGAGTCGAGGATCGTTGCGGGAATGCCAGGACCATTGTCGGAAACCACGATCTCGACCTGCTCAGCCGTCTCGCGCACCGAAACCTCCACCCTGGCCTGGTCGCGTCCTTCCAGCGCCTCCAGCGCGTTCTGAAAGAGGTTGATCAGCACCTGCTCAAGCCGGATGCGGGTCCCGACAACGCTGAGCCCTGTTGGCGGCAATTGGATCTTGAGCGCATCCAGGCGGCCGGCAAAACGGCTCCTGAGCAGGATGACAGCCCCTTCGATCACGCTTCTGAGGTCCACGGGCTCGGGAGCGGTCCTGCCTTTGCGAGCAAAGGCTTTCAACTCCTCGGTGATGGTGCCGATACGCTCCGTCAGCGCCGCTATTGCTGAGAGGTTCTCTTTGACCGGCTGTGTCTGCTGCCTATCGAGAAAGACATTCGCGTTCTCCGCATAGGCCCGGATCGTCGCGACCGGCTGGTTGATCTCATGGGCGACGCCGGCGGCGACCTGGCCGAGGATGGCGAGGCGATTGGCCTGGACAAGATCCTGCTGCACGCCCTGAAGCTTGGCTTCCGTCGCACGGTGGTCGGCAATCTCCGCCTCCAGCCGATCACGGGCTCGGCTCAGATCCTCCGTGCGTTCAAGAACGCGGCGTTCAAGCTCTTCGCGCGCCATCCTGCTGACGGCGATTTGCATGGCGGAGACATCGCGCCGGCGCAGCAGGAAGGCGGCAAAAGCGAGGATCGGCAACAGTACCGTCAAGGTGAGAAAGCGCGTTTCGCGCACGGAGGAGGCGATCGCCTGATCGGTTGGGATCAGGTAGCCAAGCTGCCAGGGCGTCGATGGAATAGCTGTTGTCAGCCGTAAATATTCGGCAGCACTGCTCCCGGGTAGAACGGCGCGGACGATTGTCGCATCCGGGCCGACCTTCTCGGGACGACCGATCGGTAGCGGCGAGAGAGGCGCGGCACCGAACTGCAGGCTCTTGCGAATAGCCGCAGCCTCCTCCTGCGAGAGGGGCGAGGTCGTCATGAAACGCCAGGAGGGCAGGCTTGTGATGAGCACGACGCCTCGTTCATCGGTCACGTAGGCGGGACGGCCCGTTTCGCTCCAGTCGGCTTCCAACTGATCGAACTCCATCTTCACAACGACGACACCGAGCGCGGAACCGGCATCGCCGACGCGGCGCGAGATGTAGAGGCCGGGGCGATTGCTGACCGTGCCAAGCGCATAATGTTCGGCGGTTCCCGCCTCCATGGCTTTGCGGAAGTAATCGCGGAAGGAATAGTCGTTGCCGACGAAGCTCAAGGGCTCTCGCCAGTTGCTGGAGGCCATGGCGACACCGTCCTTGCCGGTGACATAAAGCACGGACGCACTGGTGCCGGAAACCAGGCTTTCAAGCTTGCGGTCGAGTGCGACGATATCGTCGGTGCGTTGGTTGGCGAGCGCATCCCGCACCTGTTGATCGTCGGCCAAGAGGAGCGGCAAGGCGCGGGGACGCTCGAGAACTGCTCGCAGCAGCGCGACCTTGAGATTTGCGTCCGTATGCCCCTGTCTTTGCAGCGTCTCGATAGCCGAAAGGCGGCCATAGAAATTGGCGCCATAGAGGCAGGCCGCAATGATGGCCGCACTTAGGAACGCGAAAACGAACCAGACCCGACGGGAACGCCGACCCAGTTGCTCGGGCGTCAAAAATCGTTCGTGGACCGGGCGCTGCAGCATCACCGCATTGTGCATGATTTCGCGCGAGCCGCAATTCCATCTGTGCGGATTACCGCACGCGTCGATGCCTTTCGATTGGCGGCATGAATTAAAATTCAACGAAAGCAATGTGTTAAAATGAAGGCGCCCATTTGGCACGGCCGTTGCAGGGAAGAACGGAACAGTCGGAGGCTGTTGAATTCTAGTCGTCGCCCGGAGGGCCGAGAGATCGGTTGGGCTTAACGGAGGACATCATGATTGCTCCCATCGCTGCCGCGGAAACGCGCGTCAAGCTTCCTTTCTATCGGCACCTCTACGTGCAGGTTCTCACCGCCATCGCCGCCGGCATCCTGCTCGGTCACTATTATCCGCAGCTCGGCACCTCGTTGCAGCCGCTTGGCGATGCCTTCATCAAGCTGGTGCGCATGGTCATTGCGCCCGTCATCTTCCTGACGGTCACGACCGGCATTGCCGGCATGTCGGACTTGAAGAAATTCGGTCGCGTCGTCGGCAAGTCGTTCATCTATTTCCTGACCTTTTCGACCCTGGCGTTGATCATCGGTCTCATCGTTGCCAACGTGGTGCAGCCGGGCGCCGGCATGCATATCAATCCGGCAACGCTGGATACCAAGGCCGTCAACAATTACGCGGCACAGGCCCATGACGCCTCGGTCGTAGGCTTCCTGATGAACATTATTCCGGACACGATCGTCGGCGCATTCGCCAAGGGCGACATTCTCCAGGTGCTGTTCTTTTCGGTCGTCTTCGGTATCGCGCTCGGCGCGGTCGGAGAGCGTGGCCGCCCGGTCGTCGACTTCCTGCAGGCACTGACCACGCCGATCTTCCGGATGGTTGCGCTGCTGATGAAATTCGCCCCGATCGGCGCTTTCGGTGCCATGGCCTTTACCATCGGCAAATATGGCATCGGCACGATTGCCAATCTCGCCTTCCTGATCGGCACCTTCTATGCCACGTCGCTACTGTTCGTGCTCGTCGTGCTGGGTGCCGTCGCCCGCTACAACGGCTTCTCGATCCTGGCGCTGATCCGCTACATCAAGGAAGAATTGCTGCTGGTGCTTGGCACGTCTTCATCGGAAGCCGCTCTTCCCGGCCTGATGAACAAGATGGAACGCGCCGGCTGCAAGCGCTCCGTCGTCGGCCTTGTCATCCCGACGGGCTATTCCTTCAATCTCGACGGCACCAACATCTATATGACACTGGCTGCGCTCTTCATCGCACAGGCGACCGACACGCCGCTGTCGTTCGGTGACCAGATCCTGCTGCTGCTCGTCGCCATGTTGAGCTCCAAGGGTGCCGCGGGCATCACCGGCGCCGGCTTCATCACGCTTGCCGCAACCCTTGCCGTCGTGCCTTCGGTTCCGATCGCCGGTATGGCGCTCATCCTCGGCATCGACCGCTTCATGTCGGAATGCCGCGCGCTGACCAATTTCGTCGGCAATGCGGTTGCCACGATCGTTGTCGCGCGCTGGGAAAACGAGCTTGACCAGACCAAGTTTGCCGCCGCCATGGCGGGGCAATTGAGCGAAGAAATAGAGGTGCCTGTTTTGCAGGCTGCTGAATAAGCTTCGCCACATTCTCCCAAGCATGAAACGGCCCCCAGCGGGGCCGTTTTCCGTTTCTGCATGGCGCAATCACTGTTTTGTGTTGGGGGTAGTGGCCGCCAATCAGGCCACGTCATCAACAGCGGCCTTCATAAAACTGTCACCGCAACGGCTCACAGCATCATACTGACAGTTGTGAATTTCGGGCGAGCCGTAAGCGGAGGGAGGGCAGCGTGTCACAGACAATTTTCGTGAGCGCAGGTCAGCCGGTCCCAGGGGGCATTTGCGTCGATCGACCGTGTCGCGAGTAGCCGCGCATGGGTTCTTCATCGTCAGCACAACAAAAGGCCCTGAGGCGTTCGGAGAGTTTTCTGTCCGAACTTGCCTCCCATGCGGATGAGCTGCTGCACGGCCGTTTCCATGAACAATACGCCGCCATTTGTTACAGGAAGGCGCCGGAGTGCGTTGATGCGCAAGTGCTCGTCGTCACCAGCCGGGAAAGCGGCAGGTGGGTCGTGCCCAAGGGTTGGCCGATCAAGGGCAAGAAGCCGCATGAGGTCGCTGCCATAGAGGCTTATGAGGAGGCCGGCGTACGCGGCAAGGTGAAGAAGAAGCCCTTTGGCTATTTCACCTATCTGAAGCAGCTCGCCGACGGCAATCGCGTTCCCTGTATCGTCGGGCTGCATCTTCTGGAGGTCGACCAGATGCTTCAGGATTTTCCGGAGCGAGGCCAGCGCCGCCTCGAATGGGTTTCCTTCATCGAGGCCGCCAGTCGCGTGCGCGAGCCTGAGCTCAAAGGGCTCTTGCTTGCGGCCGAGCGGAAGCTGCGTAAGGCAAAAGGCAAGAAGTGATTTTGCCGGGCAGACGGCATTGTCTTTCTTCTGCGGAGCTTCCTGAAGGGTGGAAACTTCGCAGCAAATAAGGTTTGGGGGCGTTCAGTTATTCCGTAACCGTGACGTGTTGTCGCTATCACAGAATATTAAGACGCGAAACGAGCCGAGAGCCAGGCGCTTGGCAGCTATGCGCTTGCGTGCTTGCCCTCGCCGCATTGATGCCTATATTGACGCAGCGTTCGGCCGCGTCTGTTTAGGCCGAGATGCCTCATGGCTGCAATAGCTGCCTTCACCCGGCAACGATTTGGCCGGCGGACGTTGGAAGGAGAAATTTCATGTCCATTACTCCAAACAATATCGATAGTTCAAAGGCTTCTACCGTTCCTGATGGTGAGATCGCTGCTGCCGTGCGGCAGGCGCGGGAAGCCATCGGTTACACGATTGACGATCTCTCCGAAACGTGTGGCCTCACCAGTGAGGAAATTACTGAAATCGAGGCTGGTGCCGAGGCTGATCCGGCGAAACTTCGCCGCATTGCCACCGCATTGCAGGTTCCGCCATCGACTTTCTTCATCGTTTGAACAGGCGGCGCACTTCGGTGCGCCCCTTTGAATCTCCGCGTGAGTCGCTCGCATAGGCTTCGCATGTGAACGATTGCAATCATAACGAGTTCCATCGTGCCTTCTGCGTGCTCGTCCACTCACATCGCGCGGGCGATGTCTCATCGAAGAAGCATTGAGGGAGTGAATTGCAGCAAGCTGCAATCCTGGATGGATAATAGGCCCTTTTGCTTCATGGTTTGCAATTATAGATAATCAAGCTTACGCAGACTGGAAGAAATTTGGCAGCGATCATAGGGCCATCTTCCGGCTTTTTAGGCGAAAACCCTCATATCTATACATTGAAAATAAGCCAGTATCAGGGCGTTTTAGGAGTATTTGCGCTTTCTGTTGTCGCGATACTGGTCAAACTCGTTTCAAAGTTTTAATCTGGCAATCTCGATTACCTTTTTGTTTAGTAGTACTTTTTTGATGCAGCATATAGCGACTATGCAGGCCCGTGCTGGGGTGGGTTTGGTGTCGCTTGTCGGGACATATGGGCATGGGGCAGAATGATAAGACTTCAGATGTCGAGCTGAATGTCGACACGCAATTGATTGGCTTGGCTCCCCCCGAAGTTAGCAGCCCTTCGACGAATATGGATGGTCGTGCAGCTTTGCCGCACGAGCCGCATGAAGAGGATGATGGCAATCTGGGCCGTGCAGGAGAAGTGACGATGTCGGGCGAAATTGCTCGTGACATGTCATTGCTTTCCAGGTTGGTGATGTGGCGGCGAAACGCAAAATCGGTAAATGCCGATGACCAGGATCAGACACCGCAGCCAGAGGCATCAATTGATCGCGCAGCGCTAGACTTCGTACCGATCGGGATCTCGTTGCAGGGCGATGAGCAGGTTCGTATCGTCAATTCCGTTGCGCAAGCCATCGAATGCCTTACCACGGAATGGCCTGTACGCTATGGAGACGCCTTCGAAGAGGCGTTGCAAGCCTGTATCGACAGCGTAAAAGGCAAAACTTCCCCCGAACAGGTTCGAGTAGCCCTCGTCAATGCGGCGAAGGCAGCTGGCATGCGCGTAACTCCCTGATACCTTCAAAATCTCTCGACTTGCGCAGCCTGGCGGCTACGGACGTTTGCCCGTCTATTGATTTGCTGGAAAAGCTGATGTCCATCGAAACTCGCGACTGGCACATCGAGGAGGCCCGACCGGTCCTTGAAGCAAGGCGACCGGGCCTCCCGACCATCGCAAATTGGCGGTTGCGATAGTTCCAAAGATGTGGCCCGCCACCGCTACTCCGTCCATACACAAAGCGACGGGAGAAGCCTGATTGCGTCTGGCGCCGGAAAGCCGATTTCACAGTAAGCTGATTGGTAACGCCGGCATGGAGTTTGTCTAAAAACGCTACGGCCAAGCAACGGGTCTAAGTCGTGTTTTGAACCCGTTGGGGGGGCCGTCAGCAAGACACATGGGAGTGTATTGTGCCGCGCGGCGGTCGGCGACGCTTTCGCATGAGATCGGTGAGAGGTGGGCTTTCGTGCCGTTGGGAGACCCGACGTTCCTTCAAAGGTCCGCCCCGTCGGGCCTCCCAGCGCAGCAGATCGATATCTGCAGTGGCGCTTAAAGCCTGAAGAAGGGGGCGTTTCCTGTCTATATTGAAAACGACACCTCACGTTTGATTACGTCATGCCGAAGTCCCTGGAACCGGCAGCTTCCCGTCGAGATGCGAAATTACCTTGGCCTGCTTTGTCCACATTCCGCATCCCGACGATGTCGCTCCATTCATCCCGGTCCAACGGCTCATGCTCCGAAGGGCATGAAACGCGCCGCTCTTGGAGATTCCATCGGTATAGAAGCAGTATATTCTCAATACATATTGCGACAGAATTGTACAAATAAAGCATACATTTTGGAAATATTTATTAGCAATCACGTATTTACAGAGATAATCGCGCCTATATTATGGCTTCAGCGTGAACTTTCGCAAGTTACATGTTGAATCGCGAATTCCTTCGAGGAGAGTTTTCGAATGCGCAAGTTTTTGGGATCTACCGTTTTCCTGCTGATGACGGTCGCAGCGAGTGCCGGCTATGCGGCGGATCTTGCCGTCTCCACGCCGCCTGAGGCTCCCGTCGAAACGACGCCGGTATTTTCCTGGACCGGTTTCTATGTCGGTGTGAACGCCGGTGGTGCCTTTGGCGGCAACGACGACGTCGGCTTCCATTCCTTCGGAAACTATCTTGGTAGATATGGCAAGCTTGACGGCTCCGGTTTCATCGGCGGTGGCCAGATTGGCTATAACTATCAGATCGACAACAACTGGGTGATCGGTCTCGAAACCGATTTTCAGGGCGGCGATATCAACGATTCCTTCAATACTGGCACGGCAAGCGCGTCGTCCAAGATCGACTGGTACGGCACATTGCGCCCGCGTATCGGCTATTCGTATGACAGGACGCTGTTCTACGGTACCGGCGGTCTTGCCTATGGTCATATCAACTACAAGGGTTCTGTCGCAGGTGTCGGCAGTTTCGATGACGACAAGACCAGGGCTGGCTGGACCGTGGGGGCTGGTGTCGAACACGCCTTCACCGACCACATAACCGCAAAGCTGGAATATCAATATGTGGATTTTGGTGGCTACAACGTGGGCGGAGATGCACTGTCGACGAAGGCCAGTTCCGACTTCCACGCCATTCGGGTCGGCTTGAACTACAAGTTCTGACGGTCGGCTTCTCGGAAAGATAAGCTTTAAATCTGAACCGGAGAGGAAAATCATATGGCTTTGATTGGCATCAACCTTGTGAATAACGGTACCACGACGATCAACAGCAGTAATGCTGGTACGTCGACGGATACGATCCAGCTCAATCTGGTTTCCAACGGCACGGTGGTAGTTGATGGTGTAAACGTTAATATCAGCAATCTCGTTGGCACAGGCGCGGTTTCGAGTACGACGATTGATGCCATCAACGGCGCCAACGTTACAATCAATGCCAGCCTTGCGAATATCGCCGCTGGCTCGACATACACTTACGGGATTGGCGCGGGGTCCAGCATCACCGTCGATGCGAGCACGCTCAACATCGGACTGCTGAACGGCGTCACCGTCGATTTTGCGAGCGCCAACGGAACTGGCCTGTTCGTCTACAATCCCGGCGGCGTCAATTTGAACCTGTCGACGCCTCCGAACGTCCTTAATGTTCAAAACGGCGACAGAATCGAAGTCGCTGGCGCGACTAGCGTGAGCCAGGTAGGCAACACCGTAACCTTCAATGAGACGGTGCTGGGGCTGCCCGTCGCTCTCGGCTCCTACACCATCCCTGCCGGTGTCACATACAGTTTCGATGCAGGCACGAACACTCTCACATTCACGAGCTGCTTCCTGCGCGGGACCCTCATTCATACGCCGCAGGGCGATATTCAGGTCGAGGATCTGCGGGTCGGAGATCTCGTCGTCACGCATAATGGCGTGGCGGAAATCAGATGGGTCGGCCGGCGGCGGATCGATCCCAAGGCGATCGACAAGCCGCGTGATACGCTGCCTGTAAAGATTCAGGCGGGCGCCATTGCGGAAAACGTTCCTTCCCGCGATCTCTACGTCTCTCCCGATCATTGCATGTTCCTGGAGGAATCGCTGATTCCGGCCAAATTCCTGATCAATGGGACGACCATCACCCAGGAAGCGACGCTGGCACCCTTCGAATATTATCACATCGAGTTGGAACAGCATTCCATCATCCTCGCCGAAGGTGCGCAGACCGAGACCTATCTCGATCTCGGTGGGCGCATGTCCTTCCTCGAGCCGGGCGTGTTGAGGTTCGGCGCGTTTCCAAATGCGGCAACGCGGACCTGGAACGATTGGTGCTATCCGCCGGTCTATGCGGGCAAGGTGCTTGAGCAGGCCCGCGTATCGCTCGAAAAGCGTGCCGAGGAAATGGGTTATCTCGTTCGAGAAGCCGCAGCATCCTGACAATAAGTGCAGAGCATCGAGGTACGGGCGGCGACGGCCGCCCGTATCGAAGCCGGCGATAGGTGCGAGACAGGGTTTTCGTCATCCGTTTGATCACGCGTCTTCGAATTTGCGTGTTGGCCATCGCCATTTGTCTGCCTCCGGTGTCTGGGAGTCATGAATGCGTCATGACGATACTGCTTCGCCTTACTCGCTTGATGCGGCTCGCATCGACGAACGCTCGCTGATCGAGAAATTTTCCGGCAAGACAGTTTTCTTCGACGGCGTGTTCAAAGGCGATTACAGCCTAGCGATTGTCAATCGCCATCTCGCGCAGGCGCTCATCGACTTGGGCGTCAATCTGACCTGCCACACCGCGGAAGACGAGTGGCAGGGCGATGCAACCCTCTCGGCCGCCACCGATATCATGCGGCGAATGCGCGATGATTATCCCTTCAACGAGACATTCGATATCCATCTGCGGAACACTTGGCCGCCGGTGACGCACAATATGGTCGGCCGGCAGAACGCCTATGTGGCTTTTGCCTGGGAAGAGCTTGAATTTCCGCAATATCTCGTGGATCGCTTTAATCATGATCTCGACCTCGTGACGGTGATTTCGAACTTCGTGCACGACAGTTTCGAGCGCTCCGGGGTGACGTTACCGGTGGAAGTCACGGGCAATGGCTGCGATCATCTTTCGGCAATTGCTGACGATGTGCCGTGCCCTCTGCCTGAAACCGGCCGCCGGCGCATCCTGCATGTGTCTTCCTGCTTTCCCCGCAAGGGCATTGATGTCCTGATCGATGCGTTCCTGCGCAGCTTCCGCGCGGATGATCCGGTCGAACTGGTCATCAAGACGTTTCCGAATCCGAACAACATCTCGGCGTCGGTTCTTGCCGAACGACGGGGCCGGCTTGCCGATGCGCCGCCCATCACGATCATCGACGAGCACTATGATGCGAGCCAACTGCGTGCGCTCTATCGCTCGGCTGCGATGCTGGTAGCGCCGAGTAGAGGGGAGGGCTTCGGCCTACCTCTGGCGGAAGCCATGCTGCTCGACATTCCGGTGGTCACCACGAATTACAGCGGCCAGCTCGATTTCTGCCGCCCCAGCACGGCCTGGCTGGTCGATTGCCACATGTCGGCCTCACAGGCCCATGTCGCGGGTTCCCATAGCCTGTGGGCCGAACCGTCCGTGGAGCATCTTGGGACGCAGATGCGCGCTGTGCTTGATCGCCCCGACGAGGCGCGCAGCCGGACAGAGCGAGCCAAAGCACTGTTGAAAGCACATTTCAGCTGGAGATCGGTCGCTATCCGCACGCTGGCCGCCCTTGCCAAATCTGCGCCGGTCGCGGCCGAAGCGCGGCGGAACTGGACGATCGATCTTATTTCTTCCTGGCAGCAGCAGTGCGGCATTGCCACCTACGCGCAGCATCTCTACGGCACGCCTGCATTCGAAGGCAGGATCGATCACATCTTCGCGCGGCGGATCATGGACGATGCCTTGCCAGAAACGCCTCCGCATACCACCGAGACTGCACCACGCAGCATATCGCGCCTGTGGGGCTACGATCTTGCTTCGCTCAAGCGGCTGGCGGGGCGCCTGGAGCAGGGGCGTGGCGAGGTCCTTTGGATGCAACATCATCCCGGCCACTTCTCGACGCCGGACATGGAATTGCTCATCCAGCCGATGGCGGCGACCGCTCATCGGCTGCGTGTGCTGACCATGCACAGCGTGAAGGAGACGTTGCGCGGGGGGACACTGGACTGGACCCGCGCGTTCAACATGGTCTTCGTGCATTCGGCGGAGGACGCGGCAGCGCTTTCAGCCGCGGGGCATCCGAACCCAATTGTCATGCCGCACGGTGTTCTCCTGCCGCCGGAAGACGCTCCGGCACCCGACCCCTCGCATTTTACCATCGGCACCTTCGGGTTCCTGATGCCCCACAAGAATATCGACCGTCTCGTATTGGCCTTCGCGGAAGCGTTGAACTACGAGCCGAGACTTCGCCTCAAACTGTTCAACTGCGTGGTCGCGAACGACGAATCTCGGGCGATGCGAGCCATGATCGAAAATCTGATCGTCTACCTCGGACTATCCGACAAGGTCATAGCGCGTTTCGATTTCATTTCCGAAGGAGAACTGCGTCGCGAGCTGATGACCTGCGATCTGCTCTCATTCCTCTATGGTCATTCGAGTGAAACGGCGACCGGGGCGGCTCGTATAGCAATGAGCGTCAATCGCCCGCTTCTGTGCTCCCGTTCACAGGTTCTGCGTGACCTGTGGCCGATCAGTCATGTCGTCAAAAGCACCGAGATAGACTGTATTGCGGAGGCGCTCGTCAGCCTTGCGCAAAGTTCCTCCCTGCTGGCGATGCTGGATCGCGATCGCAGCCAGGCGGCGCTTTGGTATTCCTATCCGCGCACTGCCGCGCGGCATGTAACAGCCATCGAAAAGATGTTGGAGGGCAACATTGACCATCGCCGAGTTGCATAGACAGCCCTTGAGTGTCCTGCCCAAAGACGTCTTCTCCCTGCCGGCAGAATCCTTCGTCGATGCCTGGGCAAAGGCGTTGGACCTGACGGAGATCGATCTGACCGAGGACGATCGCCTGTCGCTTGCGAACGCCATTCGCGGCGGCACCAATCGGCTGCGCGTGGTTGACGCGCTGAAGGCGCGGCGGCCCGTACCATTGTCGCTGAGCGGCCTTTCCGGCGTGCATGCGCTGCGCCGAGAACCGGATCAGTTCGCCATGGTCGAGAATTTCGTCCGTTTCGCAAAAGAGGATGATGCGGCTTTCCTGCGCTATGCCTTCTCGCGGATTTGCGGGCGCGATCCGACATCGGCCGAACGCCTGGGGCTAGAATTCGATCTCCGGCGTGGCGTCCTCACTCGAACGGCCGTTGTGAAGCGGATCGTCGCCATCGCGCGCCGGGATGGACAGACTGCCTATTGGGATACGCTGTTGCCCGATGATTATGGCAGCGAGCGTGAAGGTTCTGATCTATCCAACGCAAACATCTCGCCGTCGGGACTGCTGGTCAGCCCGGACGGGCAGGCAATGCTCGTGTTCGTTCGCGAGGTCGAGAATATCGGCTGGATGATCGCACCCGATCTGCTGCGTCAGCCTCTGCAGATCGATGATGGTAACTGGCGTGTGCAAGCTGGCTGGCTGCTGACGGGTCCTAAGCGCAGTTTTGCGGAAGGCGAATGGCTGCTGGATCTCGATCTGATCCAACCGCAGGCGGCCAAGCTCGATATCGAAATCGTCGCCAATTCCGGTCTCGATTTTCTGCAGGCCATAACGCTTGTCGGCTCGTTTTCGGGAACCGTATGCATGACCGTCAAGCGCGAGCATCGCTTCATCGAGCTGCGTGTTCGCATTCACGAACGCGCCCAGGAAGACCGCTGGCTGCGTCCCCGAAACATTTCCATGCGGCGTGTGCCATGAGGCGGGAGCTGCGGTTTGCATCGACGCTTCTGCGCGTCGGCCAGGGGAATGCGGCGGCCGAAACTCGCGCACCGGTCAACGTGCTGGCCGAGGCAGATGCCGCGCGCGACAGACGGGATTGGGCAACCGCGGCCTTCCATTATGAGCAGGCCGTGGAGCAATATCCGGCGCGAATATCGTTGCTCGTGCAGCTCGGCCATGCCCATAAGGAGAATGGGGATTTCGAAGCTGCGCTGGAAGCCTATCGGCACTTCCTTGAGGAAGAGCCCGACGATGTCGACATCCACCTGCAGCTTGGCCATCTCTACAACAAAATGAACGAGCCGGAGGCCGCGCTTCAATGGTACGAACGCGCCCATGCGCTTGCGCCCGGCAATGCGGATATCGCCGGCCATCTGGAGACGGCGCGCCTTCGGCTTTCGCGCGTCGATGTAGAGCGCAAACGCCAGAATGCCATGGAACTGATCCAGTCGCGGCGCTGGCCGCAGGCACGAGCGCAACTGCGTGATCTCGTAGACACGGATGGTGAAATCGACCTGATTGCGGTCTATGCGAACGTGACGAAGGAGGCCGGAGATTTTGATGAAGCGCTGCGGCTCTACGATGTCTATCGCCAATATGCGCAGAACCTCGATGCCGCCGCGGTGATCGATGTCGAGATCCAGACGGCCCATCTCTACAAAGCCATGCGGGATATCGAAGCGGCTCTGCGATATTATATCCGTGCGCGCGACGCGGAGTTCGACGTCTATGGCCATGTCACCGCGGATTCGATTACCGGTCGTGAGATCCGCGCCTGTATGGCGGAGATCTATACCTGCTTCTGGCATCCCGACTGATATCCTGATCGATAGGTTCGGGCCCGACGGAGGCTGCGGCAGGATCAGCCGCTTTCGTGATCCTTGATGGCCGTCACCATCAACCAGCCGAGCAGGTAGGCAAGGCTCAGGGACAGGAAGACGACCAGAATATTCTTGAGCGCATAGGGCATTTCTGCCTCGTCGGGCATCTGCGGGGGAACGATGATCTCGAGATAGAGTTGTTGGCGGCGTGCATCGCCTCTGGCGGCTTCCAGCGCATCGAGAGCAGCAACGAGCGCCTTGTTGGCAAATTCCCGCATCAGCACGAGACTTTCGTAATCCGCAATCCTGGGCGCGACGGAATTGTCGGAGCCGACCATCTTGGTTCGTTCATTCTCGATCTGCTGCTCCAGCGCGGCAATCTGGCTCGTCAGAAATGGGATGGAACTGCTGTCGGGCGCGGTCTTGCGCATTTCGGCAAGCCGCGCCCGCGTTGTCGCGAGCTCGGCCGTCAAATTGCTGATGAGATCGATCATCGACATGGAACTGGCGTTCGGATCGATCATGAGTTCCTTGTTTCTGAAATCCGTTATGTTTCGCTGTGCATCTATCACCCGCCGCTGAGCCTCCTGCACCTCGCTATCGGCGAAGCGAACAGCGTCACCGCGGGCACGGTCGTTTAAGCGGTCGAGCAGATCGCCGCCAAGCGCCAGCAATGTGGAATTCAGGTCGGCAGCGTCCTGCGCGTGAAAGGCGGTCGTGCGCAATACCGTGATGCCGGTCGTGTCGTTGTGGATGACCGAGACGCGGTCGGAGTAATAGCCATAAAGTTCTTCCTCGCTGTTGCTTTCCCAGAAGCGTGGAAAGCGGGTCAGCCAATCGGCCTGTGGACTGCCGAAGATCGCGCGCACGGGAAGCTTCAGGCCAAGCTCCTTCAGTGCCTGGCGAGAGCGGATATACTCCTGCACAGAGAAAGTATCGTCCTGCGAACGAGTTATACCGCTATTCTGCAACAGCGAGCCGAAGGCGTTGGACGATGGCGGGGCCGCCATGCGGACGACGAAAGACGCCTCCGAGACGTAGATCGGGGCGGCGACGAATGCGTAGTAGGCGCTGACGACAAGGGTAGGGGCGATGACGACCAACCAGTAGACGCCTAGTCGCTTGGAACGCTTGCGTTGTTTGCCGGACTTTGCCGGCCTGACGATCGATCGCACAAGTCTCCGGCGCAGAGGCTGTCGCTTGTTCTCGGCATCCGCCACCTTGCCTTGGGTTTCGGAGTCTATCAAAGCCATGACGGCGCCTTTCCTGATGGATGCAAGCCATTGCACATCAATGTTGCTGCGTCCTCGGCGGTAATTGTCCAAGTTCGACGCAATGAAAATTGAGCGAGAGGCCTTCGCCGGTATCGTTGGATCGTCGCTCGATGCCGATGGGACGACGAACAGGAGGCTGCCGCATGCATGACGTCTCGATAAATTCCGGTCGTGGCTCGCTGTTCATAACCGGATTGAAGATCCAGGGGCGCGTTCTCGGTGCGCTCATCATGCGCGAGATGCTCATCCGTTACGGGCGCGAAAACATCGGTTTTCTCTGGCTCGCGCTCGAGCCGATGATTCTGACGACAGGCGTCATGGTCATGTGGACGCTGCTTCATCACGAAGCACACGGATTGACGGTCGCCGCTTTCGTTCTGAGCGGTTACATGCCCCTGACGCTCTGGCGCCACATAAGCGGTCACGCCGTTTCGTGCCTGCGCCAGAATCTGCCGCTCATGTATCATCGCCAGATCCGTCTCGCTGACGCGCTTGTCGCCCGCGCGCTTCTGGAGATTGCCGGCACGACCGCGGCCCTCATCGTGGTCTACACCACCGCGCGTCTGGCCGGTTTCATTCCGCCCTATCAGGACCTCGGCCTGCTTTTGACCGGCTGGCTGTTCATGGCCTGGTTTTCCTTTGCGGTCGGCCTCATCTTTGCAGCCGGCTCGGAGCGGTTCGAGTTCGTCGAAAAGTTCATTCCGCCGTTCCAATATCTGACGCTGCCGATTTGCGGCATGTTCTTCATGGTCGCCTGGCTGCCGAGCGGCCTTCAGAAGTTGGCGCTCTACGTTCCCACCGTCCATTGTTTCGAACTTTTTCGCGCCGGCGTTTTCGGGGATACCGCGCAGACCTTCTTCGATGTCGGCTATCTCTTCAAATGCTGCGTGTTCACGACTGCTATCGGGCTTTGCCTCGTCAACATGGCGCGCAATCACATCAAGTTCGAATGAGAGGGCGATTTTCCGGCCCGTGACCGCGCTATAGCTTGGCATAGTGGGGCGCCTGGCTCTGGAATTCGAAGGAACGCAGCAGCGTTTCGCGTAGCTCGCGCCGGTTGGGCAGCGCATAGTGATTGAGGAAGGTTTCCGCCGATTCCGGCTCGCGCCCCAATATCCAGCGAAAGGCCGCGACGACGTCGTGGGAGTCGATCGGATCGCCGAAATGGCTGTGGGCGGGACTGCTGATTTTTGCAAAAAGATAGGGCAGCGCCCCATGCAGAATATCGAGGCTGAACCGATAGAGATTTGGATTCGACAAGGCTGTCCTGGTGAACGCCTCCATGAGACCGGAATAATTGGTGAGGATCGAAACTAGGTCGCTTGAACGCGGCAGTCCCCCGAAACCGCCATCCGCATGGAAGCGCCGGGCGATCTCCTTCCAGATCTCGGCTGAATAGTGCATCGGCGCAGGCCCGTAGAGCGCGGTGTCGTCGGAGTAGAGATCGATGGAGGGGGTCAATACCCGGCTGCTTTCGATATGCTCCAGACAGAAGTCGACGAGCATGCGCGACATAGGATAGCGCATCTGCCAGCGGCAGAAATCGATCATGTAGGTATTGCTGTCGATGAGCGTGCCACGATAGTCGGCTGTCGGCGGAACGTCGAGCAGGATCAATTCCGTGCCGGGAAGTTCCTCATTCACGAAATCGCTGAACGTCCGCATCGCCTCGATCACCAGCGTCCAGAATTCGTGACTGCCAAAAGGGACGATCTTGAAGATGCCGAAGGCCTGCCGCTGCAGGTCCGGGCTGGCCTCCAGTAGCTCGTAGGGCACTGTCAGCAAGGTGTTCCCGTGGCGCATGAGCGAGGCGCGGGTGATGCGGCTGAAATCAACGACGAGTGTTTTCGGCGCGGCCTGCTTCAGCCGGTCGCGAAAGCCCTTGCGTGCTTCGAACTGCAACTTCTTTCTGATCGGCTCCGGCCATCCGGAGATCGCCCTGATGCTGGCCTTTCGTTCGTCCATGAAGCTGGCGATGTTGATGCCGTAGCAAAAGAAGGCGACCCTGCTGCTCGGAAACGCATGGGCGACGAATTCCTCGCTCGGGCACGAGCCGTAATAGGCGATATCATCTATGTTGTTGATCCGCTTGTTCAATCATGTCTCCGTATTTGAACCGGGCATGCCGGCGCTTCATGCCGGAGCCCGTACGGCCGGGGGCTAGGGCTAGAGTGCCACCTCCCGCTGTCGCTGCTTTTTGGGCTTCGCCATCCCCAGTGTCAGTCCAAGCTGCTGGAGGCTTTCGTTGGTGCTCTCCGCACGCTCATCGTGAACCGCCAGAATGTTCGCAACGGTGCCGACCTGAAAATTCAAGTCGAGTTCCTCCGGCGTTGTCATCCGCGTCAACCTATCTTGGGCGCTGTTCCAGATGCGGTAGCCAAGTTCCGAGAGCTGGTGATGGATCGCGCCCGGCGTCGTTTTCGACAGAACGGAGAGCATGTCGCGGTTGATCTCCATCAACAGCGAGGGCTTGTGTGCCGAAAGGGTTCTTTGTGCGCCCTTCAGGAACAGGCCCTCGGCACCCTCGATATCGACCTTCATGACATCGGGCCGCAGGTTGCCGACGACGCGATCGAGTGTCTCGACTTTGGTCATGCGGCCGACCCTGGTGCCGGACGAATTCGTTATCAGCCGTGTCGCGCCTGCATTGACTGTGTCTTCGGCATTGTTCAGCTGGAGTTCCCCCGGAGCGTCGGCGAGGGCGAGCTGCCGGACGCTCACGCGGCCTTCAAAGCCGTTTTCCAAAATCGACCGGTTGAACAGATCCCAAAGCTTCGGCAGAGGCTCGAAGGCAAGGACCGTTCCCTTGAATGGCGGATTGGCCGCGATGGAGAGCGAGTAGTATCCGACATTGCCACCGACATCGATGAACTGTCCGGTTTCGGGCAGGATGGCCTTGACGAGGTCGACGTCGAACTTCTCGTACTCCCCGCTCATGATGCCAAAGGATATGTGATACTGGCGCAGATCGAGATACAATTTAAAATTGTACTTTGTCTCGAATAGAACAACAAGCGACTTCGGCACGAAATTATCGAACAGCAATTCGCTGTGGCGCTGATGGAATTCGTAGGAACTGAGAAAACGTCGACGATGTTCGTCTAGCGAAATGTCCGTCAGTTGCAGCAGATTCTGCCCGATGACATTGCGCTCATCCTCATTCATCGTCCGGCCGAGGATGAATTTATAGCAGTTCTCTATGTCGTAGAAACTTGTCACTTCGCTGCTCCCTCGTTTTCCTGATGATCCTGATCTGCCTTGTTGCTGTCTTGCGCCTGCATTGTTGCCTCCCCCCGCCAAGCGATGATCACTGCAACGCCGCCGACGGTGATGCTCTGTCGAGCCGCCGCAAGGCCCTTTGGGCCGCGTGGCGCCGAGCGGAGGGATCAGTGTCGATCAGCGTCTCCAAATCGTCGAAATGCGTGTCCCATCCGCTTACGGCGCTCGGCCTGGTTCGGCGTTGTGGCGAGGTGGCGATCATATCGAGCGCAGTTCTCCAGCTCAGCCCATCAAGCGGATCGAGGAAGATGGCCGGCTGGCCGGCCGCGGCCTCCCGATGGGCGCTGATGCTGGAGGCAACGACCGGTGTGCCGAGTGCGATCGCCTCGGCGACAGGCATGCCGTAGCCCTCCGTGAAAGAGGGGGCGAGAAGCGCGGCCGCGCCGCCGACCAGCTGCGCCAGTGCGGCATCCTCCAGGCCAGGTACCTCGATAACCAGCCCCGGCAGCGCCGGGCATCGTTCCAGCATTGCCAGAATGTGGCTGTTTTCCCACCCTCTCTTGCCGACGATCACCAACCGCGGAGCCATCGGTCCGTCGCGTTCGGCGAGGTATTGCCACAGGTGCAGCAACAGAATGTGGTTCTTGCGCGGCTCAATCGTTCCGAGCGTCACGAAATACGGCATTCGCGGGCGCGCCATGTCCGTCGGTGGTGACAGGAAGCACTGCTCGACGCCGGGCGGCAACACGGCGATCGAGGGAAGCGTCTTATCGCTCTCCTGGGCGAAAGTGCGCAGAGCGCGCGCCGTTACCTGAGAGTTGCAGAGTACCAGCGATGCGTGTTTCAGCACCGTCTCCATACGGCGGCGGTGCCGTTCCGGCTCTTCTGGTCTGACGAATTCCGGATGCGACAGCGGAATGAGGTCGTGGACATAGAAGACGCCGTTCCGGTCGGTCTCGCCGAGCCAGGAAAAGGCGGAGGTCCGCTCCAGCCGGCTGTGTGATACGTGGACGAAGGAGGCTTTGTCCGGCAGCATCAACCCATGGGCAAAGTGGTTGACGACGGCATGGGCGATCTTGCGCAGCGTCTGTGTATGTGCCTCACCCGCCTTTACTTCCGCTGCAGCCTGCCACCGGATCTTGCCATCGATGGCGGCAAAGATGCGATCGAGAAGCGCGGCCTGTGAGGGCGATATTTCCTTCGCCGCCCAGCGACTGTTGAGGATGGAGACCAGCCTGTCAGCCCGTTCGGATGGAACGGTAATGGCGCTGTTGTGTCCGGTTTCGACGAACCAGGATGGTTCGGGAAAGCCATCGAGATTAGTTGGCCTCGTCCGCTTGCGGCGCTCGTTCAGCCAGTTTGCATAATGAAGTTCGTAGCGATCTATGCCCGTTGGAGTCGGGCTATGCGCCCGCTCCATCAACCGCGAAATATCCATAACGACGGGCTTCGTCATGATTTTCGCGCCTCGATCATGTGAATGGCCTGCGCCAGCCAGCGGCGGCGCGATGGATTGGGGGCCATACCCTGGCGGGCGCGGTAAAGTTCGGCGACGATGTCTTCCGCCTCGCAGGGAAGATCGGTGATGTTCGACCAGTATCGCGGATAGAGGATGAGGGTGCCTGCAACGAGCGCGTCGAGTGTTAACATGCGCTTGCGCCTCAAGGAGACGACCGTATCGTGCGTGAGGCCCCAGCCGGCGTAGAAGGGCAGGCCATGACACCAAACCTCCTTTTCCCGCAGCAGCGCCTCGAACCCGATCTGCGACGTTGCGACATGAACTTCGTCGACGACACCGAGGAGATTGTCCAGATCGACATTGCCGATAACGAGATCGGCAGCTTGCGGAGGAGGGGATGGCGGCGGATGGCGACCGACCGCCTTTGCCAGAAGATCCGGATGCTGTTTATAGATGATGAACGCCTTCGGCCTCGCGCGCCTGATGGCCTTCAGCAGCTCGACATCGGATGGGTGACGTGCCTTGCCGAAGCGCAGAGAGGCGTCGTTCGGAACTTGTCCGGCCACCAGAACGATGGTGCGGCCCTTGGCCAGGTCGCGATAATCCGGTGCCGGCTGCGGCGGCAGATTGTATTTGGTAATGCCCATGGAGACGATGGCCTGCCGCAAGCGCTGCGCCCGCGCCAGCAGCGCTTCGTCGAAGACCGTCTTATTCAGGATCGTCTCAAGCTGGCTTGGCGCGGAGGCGTCGAAATAGATACCCTGATCATCGAAGCAAAGCGAGGATGGAGGCACAAGCGAGCTGCCGAGGCCGGAAGAGCGGATGAAACCGTCTTCGACCCGGATGATTGGCAATCGCTTGCCTTGCTTTCGCATGATGTGGTCCTCCGGCGGGCTCGCATTTCCCCAAAGGACGATCGTGTCGGCATTCTGGATTTCGGCGGCGGTCGGATTGGTCACAAACCGAATCTGCGATCGAGGGCTAGTCAGATAGCGGCGCATGACCGCCCGTTTGTGGAGCGAGAAATTGACGCAAAGGTAACGGCCGGAAAGCGAGCGGGCGCGGCTACGCCATGCAAGGAGCCGCTCGACGGCCTGTTCCGCAGTGATCGGGCTGCGCGAGACTGGATCGACGTAGCGGGAATATTGAAGGAGCGCTGCGTCGGCAAATTCGTCTATGCTGACATGACGTCCGCGACGAGAACGAGCGGCTGTCGCCACCGCGCCTTCGGCACGATCCGCCGTCAGTCCCCAGCCGGCATAGGCGGGCATGGCGAAGGTGACAACGGGTATTTCGCGCAGAAGCGCCTCCAGCCCGAGCGGGCTCGACACGGTCCAGACCTCGTCCACCTGATCCAGCAGGGATTGCGCCGAGATGGGGCGGTCGACAAATTGTACGCCGGCCGTTCGAGCGAGCGGTTGAAGAAAACCTCTTGCCCGGCTCGCGACGACCTCGGGATGGCACTTGACGATGAGGTCGGTATTTCGTTCGGCCAGAGCGGTGCTCCACATCCTCGCGAAGGTCCCGGCATCGGCGCCTGCGCTGTCAACAGCGCGATCCCCCACGACTTCGTCGACAAGCAGGATGCGTCGGCGACGGCTTCGGCGAAGCGAAACCGTCCCCTCCCGCAGATGATCATCCTGGGAGAGCCGCTCGCGGACGATCCATTGCCGCAGGTCGCGTGCCCGCTGAATGTCCGCATCTGATTGCGTATTTTGAAGCAATGCCTCCAATCGCGACGGCTGACGGGCGGAAAAATGAATGCCGAGGTCGTCGGCAACGATGGAGACCGGCGACGCTGCGCCCAGACCCGCGGATTGGAGAAAACCGCCTTCGACTGCCCAGAAGGGCAGGCGCAGCAGTCGCGCATAGAGGCGTGCGAGGCGATTGAGCGGCCCATCCCCCCAGCCGACGACACCATCGGCAGCGCCCATCGTCAGTTCGATGGGCTTCAGCGATGCGGAGAAAGCGAGACCCATCAGGGGGAACCGCTGACGTGTCGGTAGGAAGGCGAGCAGCCGTGCGTTGGTTGGGGGCAACCAGGACGGCCGGTCGCTTGCTCTTGCGGCCGAGAATTGCGTCTTCTGGGGAAAGAACTTCGAATCCATGTTTATGTAAGTCCCCCAAAAATGCCCTCTAGGAGCGATGACCGATGCTTGAGCGAGGCGATCTGCAATGTTCGATCACGACCGGCACCGCCTTGGGGGACATGGGGAGCGGTTGCGGCGGGATGATCTCTGAGAATAGCGCCAATACGCCTTTGCTGTGCCAGGCGGAGCTAGGGCCAAGAAGTCCTCGCACAACTTCTTTCAACAAGCGCCTGCGGAACCTGCCAAACGGCGAGGCGCCGCAATGATCCGACGCAAGCTTGTTGCCGACATGCTTCGAGGTGCCTCCGAGATTTCCCATTCCGAATTCCTTGGATCAGCAATAAGTGAGAAATAGCTAATGGAAGGAAAGTTATTGCTGCCACAATTTCGCCTCGCCATACGGATCGCGTCGCCAAAGTATTAATTGCGACAGAAGGCAAATTATTCTTGTTTCCAAATGTAAAAATTTCAAATTTGCGGAATTATATTTGACTTTCCAAGGATATATGGGAATCTCTTTTGAAGTAAATTGTCTTCGAAATCGCCGTGCATGTCACCCGGACGTCGGTCGGACACGATGGAAACCGGCAGGTTGCAGAAGGCTGGTCGGGCCTGGGAAAGGCGGCTGCGGAATGGTTTAGGCTATTCCAATAGAGATTTGATGGTCGCAGATGAGTCGCATCGAGAATAACAAGGAATTTGTCGATTTCGTTACGCTGGTGGATGCGCGTTCATCGGGCGTTGTCATAGGCCAACCTGTATTCTGGCCCCGTTTCGTTGCACGGTGGCTTCGCGCGCAGGCACTCCTGTTGCTGATCGTTGTCGTGCCCGGCCTGCTTGGGGCGATCTACTACGGTTTCATATGCTCGGATCAATATGTGTCGGAAACGCAGTTCGTGGTGCGCAGCCCCAACAGGAATGCTGCAGGGCTGCTCAGTGGCTTCCTCCAGAGCACCGGGTTCGTTCGCGCGCAGGACGACAGCTTCATCGTCACTGAGTTCATCAAGTCGCGCGCAGCCGTGGATGCCTTGGTAGAGCAGAATCGGCTGAAGGAGATCCTGTCCCGACCGGAAGGAGATTTCCTCAGCCGATATCCGCTGCCTTGGGCCGAAAGCAATAATGAGGAGCTTTATCAGCATTATCTTCGATTCATTACGGTGCGCACCGATAGCGGCAGCGGTGTGACGACGCTCGACGTTCGCGCATTTCGCGCCGAGGATGCCTATCACCTGGCCAATGCGCTCGTTCAGCACGCCGAAGAGCTCATCAACCGTCTTAACGATCGCGCCCGCGAGGACGCGATTCACTACGCTCAAATCGAGGTGAACGACAGCCAGGTCAGGCTGTCCAACATGCAGAAGAGCCTGACGGATTTTCGCAATCGGGAGGCGCTTGTCGATCCGAACAAGCAATCGTCGGCCGCTCTGGACATGATTGCTCGGCTTTCGGATGATCTGGCCGACAGCAAGGCACGTCTTTTGGCACTTGAAGAACAGGCGCCGCAAAGCCCGCAGGGCGAGGCGCTTCGAGCGCGCGTGGCGGCGATGGAGCGTCAGATCAGCGACGAACGGGCGCGCATCGTCGGCAGCGACGGCTCGATGGCGCCGCGCATCGCGCAGTATGAGCAGCTGCTGCTGGAGCGGGAAATGGCGGCGAAGATGTTGACATCGGCAACCGTCTCTCTGGAAAATGCCAGGATCGATGCGCAGCGACAACAACTGTATCTGGAGCGGATCGCTAATCCGAATCTGCCCGACCATGCACTCTATCCGAAACGTCTTGGTTCGTTTCTGATGTTGCTTGCCGTCTGTTTTGCCACATTCTGGATCGTGCGCTTCTTCGTGATCCAGGTTTACGAGCATGCAACCCAGCAATGACCGATGTTCCCTCCAGCCTCACGCGAATCACTTCTCCGGGCGTGCTAGCGCCGAAAGACGAGCTTACCTGGCATGAAGACGGCATTGTCGGTGTGGTTGATCTCGTCAAGGAATATGAGGTGAATGGACGGATGCGCCGCGTGGTCGACGGGGTGACATTCAAGATCGGCCGCGGCGAAAAGATCGCCGTCCTCGGGCACAACGGAGCCGGCAAGTCGACACTCGTCCGCATGATCGCCGGGATAGAGGAGCCGACTTCGGGCAGGGTCGTGCGTAATATGTCGATGTCCTGGCCGATCGCCCTCAGCGGCGGGTTCGGCGGCTCGATGACGGGTTTCGATTGCATGCGCTTCCTGTCGCGAATCTACAACAAGCCATTCAACGAGATTCGCGATGTGGTGGAGGATTTCAGCGAGCTCGGCCGCTATCTGCGCATGCCGCTCCGGACCTACTCCTCCGGCATGCGGGCGCGGCTTGCTTTCGGCATGTCGCTTGCCATCGATTTCGATTGCTACCTCATCGATGAGGTATTGGCCGTCGGCGACAAACGCTTCCAGTCGCGCTGTTTCGAAGAGCTTTTCGTCAAGCGCAAGGATCGGTCGATGATCATTGTGGGACATAATCTCAATGTGATCGGTGATCTGTGCAAATCGGCGTTGGTGTTGAAAAACGGCCGTGGTCGGGTCTTTGACGACATTGAAGCCGCGTTTCGAATCTACTCTACATTGTAGACATGTAGCGTAGCGCTGCATGCTTCGATGGCAATACACCTGGCTGTTTTACAAAATTGACACAATATCGGACGCTAGGGTTGCACCTTTCCGGCGGACCGTGGGCGGCGTGCACGAGGCGGATCGCATTGGGGACGATCGGGAATTCCTGCGGCTAAGCCACATAATATATTAGATAAACTGCAACAATCGCGCTATCCTAATTGCCGCCGGAATAGAGATCTCTCCGGCCCTGCACTTGCTCCGCTCTTTTTGTTGATATGTAATCGTAGCGGGAACTCTAGAGGTCTTGCCATATAATTTGGTAACTAATTCCGCAACCTGGGCCAGTAGATGCACTGGATATAGTACCCGATAACGATGTATTTTGTCCGATATGGTCGCTTGAAGAATTCAACTCGAGGCAGCGCCTTGAAGAGGTAGGATTCTGTATAACATCGTCACTATCTGTACTGTCGCGCTAAAATCCGTCGTGCTAATTTAAAAATTAATAATGCAACTTAAGCTCACCGATCCTGCATCTTGGGGTGGTTGCGGGAGCAAGACAACGGAGTCGTCGTAACGAACGCTAGAAAAAATGTAGCCTAGATAGAAATCACGTGTTAGCGATAGCTAATATGCAACCTGAGATTTTGAGTAGGATTAGCGGATGGCGATGTTGGAAAGAGTTGTCGAGCAATGCATTGGTACTTTCGAGGTCTACTCCCGTGATGCAATCATTCGCAATCTCGACGTGCTCGAGCCAAACTGGAAATGGACGGTCCCCTCGGAAACCTCCGGCGACTATTCCTTCAAGTTCAGCAAGCAACCGCTCCAATCGGCATCGATCATAAGCGCCGAGCATTCGGCCGGGCTGGAAGGGGTTGCAAAACAGGATCTGCCCCGCGTCAGCATCGTCTTCGTTCTAGCCGGAGAGATTGAAATCAATCATCGGCGGATGCATAAATCCCTGCGCATTCCCGCCAACAATGTCGCCAGCATCAGCGATCGCGCCGGCAAGCGGCTGGAGATCAAGCCGCGCAGTTCGTGGTTGCTCTTCCAGATACCGGAAGCCGTGATCAGACAGCATTTCGAAGAACTGACCGGCAAACCTTACGTACAGGAATTCGCGCTGGCGCCGGTGAGCTTCCGCCAAGGCGGGGCGCAAGGGCTTTATCAAACGCTGCGTCAGGCCGAAAAGGATTTGACGACCGCCCGCCAAACCGAACGGATGATGCTCGCTAAGGCATATAGCGAGCTCTTACTCGTCAAATTGTTTGCCAAGCTGCCTCACAATCTCTCCGATGCCTTCAATCGCGGCACGCTGGAAAATGCACCGCGGCAGCTTCTGAGGGCAGAGGCATTCATGCGTGACAATCTGCACAACGCCATCATGCTTGAGGATCTCGCAAACGCTGCGAGCTGCAGCCCGCGTGCGCTGCAGCGCATGTTCAGGACCTATCGCGGCGATACGCCAATGGCAATACTCTGCAACTATCGGCTGGCTGCTGCACATGGCGCCATCAAGGGCGGCCAGGCCGAAAGCATCACCGATCTCGCCATGAGCCTGCAATTCTCCAATCCTGGGCGCTTCTCCGTTCTCTACAAACACGCCTACGGCTCCAGTCCTTCATCGATCCTTCGTTTTACCCGGGAGCGCAGCGACGATGCTGGAACGGCCTAGCCTGCCTGGCACTATGATGCCTATTCAAAACTGTCTCCATGCCATTCAGGATCGTCGATGCCGTTGAAGTTCGGACTATTGTGCGTTCTCGCCTGCGTTCTTACGGGCTGTGCATTACCGGAGGCCGGTCCCAAGGCCTCCCGCATATTGCAGGAGGCGGCGGCAACCACCGTGCCGCCCTTCGCACTGGTCGACGTGACATCGACGGCGATGGTCAGAAGCGCATCTCGCCCCGAGGCGAGCTTTGCGGCCGCGTTCGGTGAGGGCGCGCGCGATCCGGGCGTGAGAATCGCCGTCGGCGACATCGTCTCCGTCAGCTTGTGGGAGGCGCCGCCGGGAAGCCTGTTCGGCACGGCGTCAAGCGCTTCGGGACAGCAACAAGCGACCGGGAGCGCGGTCACCATTCCCCCGCAAACCATCAACAGCGACGGGACGATCAGCATCCCCTATGCCGGACGTATCAGCGCGGTCGGCAAGACGCCTGCTGGCGTCGAACGAGCCGTGGTCTCCGGCCTTACGGGCAAGGCGGTGCAGCCGCAAGCGCTAGTGACCGTGCAGCAGAGCGTATCGAATACGGTAACCGTGACAGGCGAGGTTGCCGGAGGCGCGCGCGTGGCACTATCGCCAGCCGGCGACCGTGTGCTCGATGCCATCGCGGCAGCCGGTGGGTTGCGCGCCGCGGTCAACGACAGCGTCGTTTATCTGACACGCGGGCGCCGCACGGCGCATATGCCGTTCACCGCAATTGTTCAAAATCCGCGCGAAAACGTAAGATTGCGGCCCGAGGACGTTGTGACTGTCATCCGTGATCCGATGACCTATACGATTCTTGGCGCATCGGCCCAGAATGGCGAAGTGCCCTTTAGCGTGCAGCACTTGACCATGGCAAACGCCGTCGCCCGCGCCGGCGGATTGCAGGACAACCGCGCCGACGTCTCGGGCGTTTTTCTCTTCCGCTACGAGCCGCTCGATATTGCCAGGCAGGTCGTTGCGCCCAGCAATCCGCTGCTGCGCAGGGGCGGCCCCGTTCCGATCGTTTATCGGTTTGACATGAAAAACGGCGGCACTCTGCTCGCTATGCGCAACTTCGAAGTCCAGCCGAAGGATATCATCTACGTTTCGAATGCGTCCTCGCTCGACTTCCAGAAATTCATGGGCCTCTTCCAGGGCGTCACCGGAACTGCTCTGTCAGCGGCGTCGGTCGGCATAGCTGCATCCACGGCCAACTAGGGACACCGTACGGAGGGACGAGACGCGCGGGGATCGACAAAATTCATGATGTTATCCGGCTACAGAAGGCATGCTGGATCGAGTGAGGTGAAATGGGTTCTTCGGCATTGCTACATCTTCATGAGCTGATTGCCTTCGACCGGCATCAGGCCGAGGCTGCCGTCTTGCAGCGGGTCAACAGCGCCTATCTCGGAGATCACACGGCTCTGGTGCGTGTACTCGGCCGCTACAAGCTTTATGTCGACACCCGCGACAGGGGGTTCGGATCGCATGTTCTCCTGGATGGTTTCTGGGAAATCTGGCTGACGCTGTTCTGCGCCCGTAATGTCAAGCGCGGCATGACCGCGATCGATGTCGGCGCGAATTTCGGCTATTACTCGCTTCTGTTTGCTGAACTCGTGGGCGCCAAGGGCGAGTTGATCGCCGTCGAACCCAATCCTCATGCCGCTGATTTCTTGCGTCGCAGCGTCGAACTCAATGGGCTGCTCGGCCGGACCAGGATTGAAAGGTTGGCGCTCGGCGCGGCGATATCGGGCGAGGCATCTCTTTACGTTCCCCATAGCGAGCCGAAGAATGCTTTGATAGTCGAGGAGACATTCATGCCTCGCGCCGAGGATGGCGCGGTCATCAAGGTTCCCGTGACGACGCTGGACCGATTGAGCGGCACTTGCTCGCGCGTCGACTTCATAAAGATCGATGCTGAAGGGGCGGAGGAGGCCATCATCGAGGGAATGGGCGAAACCATTGCCCGTCACAAGCCGATGCTCGTCGTCGAATTCAATCCCGGTCGTTATGTCGACGCACGCGGCTTTCTTGAGCGGCTTGCCGGCATCTACGGCTCGCTGCGGCGTCTGGATTTCAGCGGTGAGGCCATTCCCATGAAGAGCGACGATCTGCTTACGAATTACGGGGGTGATGACTCGCTCCTCGTCCTTTCGCGTGACAGGCCGGCTTGAATGCGCGGAGGCGCGCCCAGATTAAGAGAGGGACGGAAGTGAGCCATACGATCCTCTACGACGGCCTTAATCTTTCCCTAAAGAAGGGTACGGGTGTTGCGACCTACACGCGCAGCCTGATGTCAACAGCCCAGTCCCTCGGCTATCAGACCGGCGTCGTCCACGGAATTCCCGGAAACGTCCCGAAGGACCCGGTCTTGCGGGAGGTTTTGTTGTTCGACGATGCCAGCGCTCGCGTCCCCGGCGCGATCGCGGTTGGCCGGCGCTGGCTGCGTCGGCGCGTCGCGGCTCCGTTCGGCATCAAGCCGGTTGCCATTCCATTGAGCGGCACGGTCATCCTGAGATCGCTGCAATCGCAATTCGGTGTATCCGATACCGTCTACGCCGCCAACGATCTGTTTCAACTCGCGCGTTATCATTTCAAGCGCTACGGCAACAATCTTACAATGAAATTCGATGCGCAGCCGGATCTTCTTCACTGCACCTATCCGATGCCGATCGCGGCGAAGAGGGCGCTGAACGTCTACACGATTCACGATCTGGTTCCGTTGCGGCTGCCCTATCTGACCGAGGACGACAAACGCTATCACTACAAGATGCTGCGCTCGCTGGTCAGGCGCGCTGACCATATCGTGACCGTGTCCGAAACTTCGCGTGCCGATATCATCAAGGTTCTCGGCGCGGACGAGGCGCGGGTCAGCAATACCTATCAGGCGGTTCACGTGCCGGAGTGGCTTCGCGAGAAGCCAGCCGATGTGATTGCCGACGAGATCGCTGGCATCTTTCATCTCGACTGGAAAGGCTATTTCCTGTTCTTCGGCGCTTTCGAACCGAAGAAGAATATCTCGCGACTGATCGAAGCATATCTTGCTGCGAAGACGACCAAGCCGCTCATTATCGTCGGCGCGCCGGGGTGGAAGGGTGCGGAGACACAGCAGCTCATTGATGACGATCGCTTCCGTTTCTATCTTCGCGCAGAAGACCGCATCCTGCCGCAACGGCAGATCCAGCGCTTCGACTTCGTTTCCTATCCTTTGCTCATCAGCCTGATCAGGGGAGCGCGTGCGGTCTTGTTTCCCTCGCTATACGAGGGCTTCGGCCTGCCGGTGCTCGAATCCATGCAGCTCGGAACGCCGGTCCTGAGCTCCACCGAAGGTTCTATCCCCGAAATCGCCGGGAACGCGGCGCTGCTGGTCGACCCCTACGACACCGAGGAAATGCGCAAGGCGATCGTTAGCCTGGATCAGGATGACGGGCTATGCGCCTCCTTTGCCAAGTCCGGCCCCAGGCAGGCAGCCCGCTTCTCACCGGATCGATATCAGCAGAAGGTGGGCACGCTCTATGATACCCTTCTCAACGGATAGTCGGAGGAGTTGGCCATGACCATCCTCTTTGCGTTCGGCATGCCTGGCGTCATGTCCTCCTGGGGCGTCGCCGCGGTTCATGCTCTTGCGCGTGAGGCCTTCGGCGATTATGCGATCATCGCGACGGATACGGTTGACGAGCTCAGGCAGCATGTCGTCGCGCAGTCGGGCAAGAATGCCGTACTCGTCTCGCAGTTTCCCGAACCCAAGCTTTCGGAGCTGATCCTTCGGGTCAATGTGCCCTTTCTGCTGTTTCTCGAGGATCCTGTCGATGCGGTTTCCTATCTCGCCCGGGCGACCGAGCAGCGGGATATCGGTCTGGTAAGGGTGGTCTCGGCGAGCCTTGCCTGCCTCGAGCCGCTCGCGGGCGCCTCCGGAGCGCTCGTCTTGCGCCGCAATGACGTCGATCAAAGCAGCGGCATAGACCTGCTTCTGAAGACCATCGACAGGCACCTCAGCACCGATCTGAAACTGGAGCAGATCGCCAATGCGCTGCTGCAGGTCGGCATGTCGATGTCGCCCTCCGGGCAGCCATTGCTCGCCAACGCGCCGAAGCTGGAGGAGGCTGCCGCGGCTGTCATCGCAGGATACTTGACGCCGCGAGAGGTGGTGCCGGAAGTCAGCGAAGCGCTGCGTGAGACGGCGAGGAAGATTCTTTGTCCTCTGGAGTTCGGACGACGGGAGAACTCGGGCGGCACCATCTTCTGGCCACAGGAGGCATTTCTCTCTGGCGATAGTTTGGGACACGCCCTGGACAATCTTGTCGATCTGGCCGGGGGAGCCCGTTGCCTCATCTATGGCCCCTATCTTCATTTGCCACCGGGGCGCTGGAATGCGAAATTCATTTTCGATGTCGATGAAGACTGCCACGGGCAAATCTTCACCGTTGAGGTGCATGCTACAGAATTGCTTGGAAGCTTGCGGGTCTGCCCGCAGGGCACCGGCTCCTTCGAAGCCGCAGTGCCTGTGGATGTGACCGATCCGCGTGCGCCGATCGAAATCCGAGTGATGATGGACAGCGGCGCGATCGAAGGGCGGCTCTCCGCCTGGAATGTCGAGTGGCTGCGAGCGGCCTGACAGGTAGAATCGCAGGTGTCATTAACGGGCCGCTGGTGAGCGCAGAATTCGCCGCGTGGATGCCACTTTCTCCACGAGTTTCGTCTCTGGCGGATTATTCTGTTACCCAACATTTCCGACGCCCGGAATTTTGTAAACGAATGTTTCCTGGCGCGAATTTTCCGTATTGACGCCGCAAAACCCTTCTTTTCAGGGAAGCGATAGTTTGTATAAGAGTTGAGAAAACGGAATGAAGCCCATGAACGCGAGCGCCGCACCGGATATTCTGATAGTTGATGACGATCACGAAATACGTTCGCTCCTCAGCCGATATCTCGAGGAGCAGGGCTTTCGCGTGTCGACGGCAAGCGATCTTCGCGGTTGCAACGATGCGCTCAATCGCCGTCAGCCTGATCTTCTTGTTCTGGATGTGATGCTCCCCGATGGCTCTGGCCTCGATCTCTGCCGGGATCTTCGAAACCGCCGCCCCCGCGTGCCGGTTATTCTGCTGACGGCACTGAAAGAGGATATAGATCGCATCCTCGGTCTTGAAATCGGCGCCGACGATTATCTCGGCAAGCCGTTCAATCCAAGAGAACTGGCCGCACGCATCCGTGCCGTCCTGCGCCGTACGAACGAGGATTCCTCGTCGGAACCGGAGCAAAGACGCTATCAGTTCGCCGATATGATGCTTGATCCGCAACTTCGCCGGGTTAGTAGAGACAGCGGTGAGGTGATTTCGCTGACGGGCGCCGAATTCGATCTGCTCAAGGCATTCCTGGAGCGGGCGGGCCGGCTGCTGTCGCGGGATCAACTACTCGATCTGACGCAGGGGCGCGATCGCGATCCTGCCGATAGATCCATCGACGTGCTGATGAGCCGGCTACGCCGCAAGCTCGGAGAAACCGTGGAAGATCCGATTTTCAGAACGATCCGCAATGGCGGATACCAGCTGGTCGTTCCGGTAACCGCCGTCAAAGGCGATTCATGAGGTCGCTCGGCGCCCGACTGGCGCTGCTTTTGATGACAGCCATTGTCCTTGTCGTGATTTCCTCGTCTTTCGTGGCAAGTCTCGTCATGCGTGGTCCGCGTCCGGACATGACCGTCGAGCGGATGGCCAGGCAGCTTTCCATCCTCGCAACCTTCGCGGAAAAGGATCGGCCCGCCGCGACGGCGGCGGGACTGGTCGTTACGCCCGTGCCGGCAGAAGGCGAGGGCGACCAGGAGCTATCCCGCTTCCTGATGGAAGCCCTGCTTCGCATCTCAGGCATGCGGCAGGCAATCATAGCGCGTCAATCGACTGGCGAAATGATCGCATCGCTGAAGCTCTCTGATGGCAATTGGCTGATCATGCCGATGCCGCAGCATGGGCCGCCGCCGGGAGGATGGAAGATCCTCGTGGGGTGGCTCGGTCTCATCATCATCGGCAGCGTGCTGGTATCCATCTTCGCGGCCTCGAAGATTATGAAGCCGCTACGTTTGCTGGAAGAGGCGGTTGCGGCGGTCAATCCCGATGGCACCCTGCCGCATATAGCAGAAAGCGGTCCGGGTGAAATTCGAGCGACCGCGCAGGCGCTCAATGGCCTGTCGGCCCGGGTGAAGGCAGCCACCGAGAGCCGCATGCGGCTCGTTGCCGCCGCCGGACACGATCTGCGAACGCCAATGACCCGGATGCGTCTGCGGGCGGAGTTCATTCGGGATGAAGAGGAGCGGCGCAAGTGGCTTGCCGATCTCGAGGAGCTCGACAGGATCGCCGACAGCGCCATAAGGCTTGTCCGGGAAGAGATTTCCAAGGATAGTCTGGAACAGGTCAGGCTTGATATGATAGTCGACGACATCGTCACGGAGCTGAAGGCGATCGACATGAACGTCGCGAGCGGCGAACTGGAGCAGGCGACGATCCACGCAGGCCCGCTCGCCGTCACCAGGGCCTTGCGAAATCTGCTCATCAATGCGGCGACGCATGGGCAGTCGGCGACGGTAACTGTGACGCATCTCGGCAACAGGGCAGTCGTTCGGATCGTGGACACGGGGCCTGGCATTCCCGAAGATCGGCTCAACCAGGTATTCGAACCGTTCTTCCGCATCGACATAGCAAGGCAGAGATCTTTTCCGGGCGCCGGTCTGGGCATGGCCATCGCGCGTGAGATCATCACCCGGTTCGAGGGCGAAATCACGGTGCGAAACCGTCAGCCGCGAGGCCTGGAACAGGTCGTCTCATTTAAGAACGCCGAGACAAAGGCCGCAGGCTAGAGACTTTCAGCAGGATTGCTGAGCAGTTTTCATCCGAACCATTCGAAACAAAAGGGCAGGGCGTTTTTGCGATTCGAAGAAGAGCGCGGATGCTCTGGCGCGCGCAGCACAAACCGTACATCACTGAGTCGCAGCCTGCCTGCCCGGAATGCAGAGGCGGTCACGGCATATTGGCATCGTAAAGAAGGCTTTACTTGCGCGAAACTGTCGAAAATTCTACATAATGCAATATTGATAGTAATATTGTAGTGATTTCTAAATAGATCGATCTCAATAGAAAAGCCGAGACACCAAATTTCGCCAAAATGCCTTGTTTCGGCAATGTTCGGAAATGTTCGCGCCCGTAACTGATGTAAAGTTGTGGTCGATCAGCAGCTTGGCTCGAGCAGGCTTTGATCGCCCCGCATACCCGGCTTCGCCATGACGCCCCCAACACGAATGGCGAAGCCGGATTGCTTTGCGCCGTAGAGCGCGCTCTTTCCCAAGTAATCCCGCCCAGCAAGAACATCCAAGCGCCCGCTGTGCGCGTGACGGCTGCGGCGATTTCCGCGAAATCACGAAACGTGATTGCCTGCGGAGTTGAGTGAAAGCAAAGGGATAGAGCATTTCTCTGATACGATCTTAGACCGCGGCGCTCTCGATCATGACAATCAGCGTCTGGCGCGATAAACTTCCGCACTGGAGTTGAACGGCCGGGTGGAGCCGGCTGTGGATCATGCCAAGGGAGATGCTGCATGACCGGAGCGTTGACGATCTGGACATATGACTGGGTGCCGCCAGGTCCTCGTGGCCACGTGCGAGACATCAGGTTGCGCTGGGCTTGCGAAGAGGCCGATCTCGATTATGAAATGAGGTCCGTGCCGTTCAAGAACCGTGGGCCGGGGCATTTTGCGCGCCAACCTTTTGGCCAAGTGCCCTTCCTCGAGGACAACGGCCTCAAGATGTTCGAGAGCGGCGCATGCCTTCTCTATCTGGCGCGTAAAAGTGAAAAGCTGATGCCGCGCGATGCCGCGGGCGACGCCGAGACGCTGGAATGGACCATTGCCGCGCTCAACTCCATGGAGATGGTGACTGTGCCGTGGTGGTTCATTGGTCTTTCCAAGACCGAGAACAATCCACTCGAAGGCTGGCTGCTCCAGCGCTTGCAGCACCTGGAAGCCGTACTGGAACAACGCGAGTGGCTTGCCGCCGGACGATTTACCGTCGCTGATATTCTGATGACGGAGGTGCTTCGCGTTCCGAAAGTGAAGGCTGCCGGCGATTTTCCGGCCATGCGCGCCTACGTCGATCGCGCCTGCGCGCGGCCTGCTTTCAAAAGAGCCTATGACGGTCAGATGGCGTATTTCGCAGCCGCTGATGGTTGAGAATCCTGGCGCGATAGCGTCGCTATAGCCGCAGGACACCCCCCGGCAGGCTAAGGTCTATCGGAATTCGATCTGATCGCTTCAGTGAAGGAGGCGGCGGTGTCTGGGCGCGAGTAGTCCGGGAGCGCCGGGCGGGGCGTTCCCGGACCATTCGACCCTTCGATGGGCCGCTCCTTCCAACCAATAGGGGCGTCCGGGGGGATCTCTAATGATTGGAGGCGGAGGGGAGATGGTCTGCAGAGAAACGGGGAGGGATTCTTGTTGCGGAAGCCCTCCTCTGTCGATCAATGGAACGGGCGCGGGCCGCCCGGGGGGACGAGTGAACGCTCAACGTCTTCCAGCTTTGCGAGCTGATCGGCCGTCAGAACATTGCGCAGGGCAAGAGCCTTGTCCTTGAGAACCTTGGCCTTGGCGGCACGATCGAGCGCGCGATCGGCCAGGCGCTCTCCGAAGAGTTGTACCTGTCCATCGCCGCCGTGATCGGCCCGAGGAGCGTCGGCATCGTCGGCGTCCGCCGGGTCGGGCTGCTCGTGTTTCGGAGGCGTCAGGAAGTCCATCAGGGCACTCGTATAGTCTCTCCAGGCATCGAGCTGGCTGCTGCGGATGCCGACCAACGTTTCAAGCGCCGACAATTTGCCAGCAATCATCAGCGCCGGATTCGGCCTGTGCGGAAAGCCAGGCGGAATGAACGCACCGCCAAAACCCATCATCGGCCACTGGGGACGCCGGCCTTGCGGATACCAGCCGGGTGGTGGCGGGCCGGCCGGATCGGGCTGCACGGTCTGTGCGTCTGCCGCTCCTTGCGGGTCTGGGGCGCCATCCGGGCCTGCCGCGTAGGCCGAAGCGGCTACGCCGCCGATTGCCGCTATCAATAAAGTTGCGACGATAAGTCGTTTCTTCATAATCAATGCCTTCGCTACGAATAACTGTTGCGAAGGCTAGGCGCTTCGTATGAACGCAGTACGTCATTATATTTCGGAATATTTCTCGCAAAGGGAATATTGCGAACGAAGTTTGCTGATGGATCGATGGCAATACTTTCTTACAATTTACGTTATTGCACAGCCGGAGAATAAGTCTGCGGCGGGCGTTTGCGGCGGGCAGGGCGACACCCCACGGCGCGCTTTTGATGGAGGCAGTGAGCCATCGAGACAGCCTTCGCTCTGTCAGATAATTTGGCGGTCGAACACGGCGGCAATCGTCGGGGAAGGCAGTTGCGATTCTCTTGCATTTTCTTTGTCGACATGATGACCGCGGGAGCGATAATGTCGGCGCAATTCCGCCTGTGTGGCGATGGATGAATATAAGGCAAAGTTATTGAGGAGAGTAGGAATGTCGTGGCAACATCCAGTACCCCAGATCACTGAAGAGGAGAGGCAGCAGCGCCTTTCGAGGCTTCGAAAGTTGCTCGATGCACAGGGGCTGGCCGGCATGTTGCTCGGGCCGACCGAAAGCCTGCGTTATTTTACCGGGCTCGTCTGGCATGCGAGCGAGCGGTTTCTGGGCGCGCTGGTGACGCCGACGGGGCTCTATTACATCGTACCGGGCTTCGAGCGCAGCCGGGTCGAAACCCTGTCGCATCTACCGGCCGAGATCCTCGAATGGCAGGAGGAGGAGAGCAGTGCGGCGCTGATCGCCCGTGTGCTCGGAAGCGTAGGCACCCTGGCGCTCGACGACAATATGCCGCTTTACTTCTATAATGCGCTGGCGAGCGAGCTTGGAGCCGAAAGGCTTGTCAATGGCGGGCCGATCATCAGCGGCCTGCGCCGGATCAAGTCTCCGGCAGAAATCGCGCTCATTCAATATGCGATGAACCTGACGCTCGATGTGCACAGGCAGGCCCACGCCTTGTTGAAGCCGGGAATTCGCGCGTCGGAAGTGGTCGAGTTCATCGATCGGCGTCACCGCGAGGCGGGCGCCCATGGCGGTTCCACCTTCTGCATCGTGTCTTTCGGCGAAGCCACATCATTACCTCATGGCGCCGATGGCGATCAGACGCTTGGCGACGACGATGTCATTCTCGTGGATACGGGAGCGCGTATCGATGGCTATCATTCCGATCTGACCCGCACATACAAGCTGAAGAGCGGCGACAGCGCCTTCGAAGATGCCTGGGCGATCGAGCGCGAGGCGCAGCAGGCCGTTTTCGACGCTGCAAAGCTGGGTGCTGCCTGCTCCAGCCTGGATGACGCGGCGCGCGCCGTGCTGGCGAGACATTCGCTCGGACCGGACTACAAGCTGCCTGGATTGCCGCATCGCGCCGGTCACGGCCTTGGCCTCGAAATTCACGAGGAGCCTTACATCGTGCGCGGCAACGCGACCGAACTCGCGGCCGGCATGTGCTTCTCAAACGAGCCGATGATCGTCTTTCCGCAGAAATTCGGCATCCGGCTGGAAGACCACATTTACATGACGCCGGATGGGCCGCACTGGTTTACGCAGCCGTCCAGCGGGCCGACAGAACCGTTTGCGAACTGAGAATTTCGAAGAGGGCGGCCGTCAAGCCGCCCTTTTTCCTTCCTCATCGAAGACATGAAGATGCTGCGCCGGAAAGGCGACATTCACCTGCGAGCCGGCGCTCAGAGCGCTGCGATCCAGCGTGAACACCTTGAACGGCAAACCATGCAGCGAGAGATGCAGGATGATGCCGAAGCCGGTGGGCTCGATCAGCTCCACATTGGCTGCCATGTCGGACGGATTGGACGACAGCACGACATGTTCGGGCCGAATGCCGAGCGTCACCTTCGCACCGTTGGCCAGCTTCAGCGGCTCGGGAAGCGAAACGAGCGTGCCGTCCTTGAGCTTCACGCCGTTGCCGTCAAAGGTTGCGTCGAGGAAGTTCATCCCCGGCGAGCCGATGAAGCCGGCGACGAAGAGATTGGCGGGGTGGTCGTAGAGCTCGAGCGGGCTGCCGACCTGCTGAACCACCCCGCCATGCATGGCGACGATCCGGTCCGCCAGCGTCATCGCCTCGATCTGGTCGTGGGTAACATAGATCGAGGTCGCCTTGAGATCGCCATGCAACTTCTTGATTTCAGCGCGCATCTGCTCGCGCAGGCGTGCGTCGAGGTTTGAAAGCGGCTCGTCGAAGAGAAAGGCTTTCGGCTGCCGCACGATGGCGCGGCCCATGGCTACACGCTGCCGCTGGCCGCCGGAGAGCGCCTTCGGCCGGCGTTCCAGCAGCGGGTCGAGACCGAGCTTGGATGCGGCATTCGCGACAGCTTTGGCGATGCCATCCTTTGCCACTTTCCGCAGCCGCAGACTGTAGCTCATGTTGCCGGCCACATTCATATGCGGATAGAGCGCATAGGACTGGAAGACCATGGCAATATCCCGGTCTTTCGGATGCAGCTCGTTGACGCGGTTGTCGGCAATGCGGATTTCGCCGCCGCTGATGTCTTCGAGGCCGGCAATCATCCTCAGCAGAGTGGACTTGCCGCATCCGGAGGGGCCGACGAGAACGACGAATTCGCCGTCCTTGATCCTGAGATCGATGTCGTGCAGCACCTGCACGTGGCCGTAGGCTTTCTTGACGTTCTGAATATCGATCGATGCCATTTGACTAACCCTTGACCGCGCCGGCCGTCAGGCCCTGCACGAGATAGCCTTGGATGAGCAGGAAGAAGAGCGCGGCCGGAATGAGCGCCATGACGCCCGCCGCCATCATCTGCCCGAAATCCACCGAGAATTTCGAGACGAAGGTGAGAAGCCCGACCGGGAAGGTGGCGGCCTGGTTGCCGTTGATCAGCATCAGCGCGAAGAGCAGCTCGCTCCACGCCGCCGTGAAGACGAAGCCGAGCGTTGCGGCGATGCCGGGCAGGGTCAACGGCAGGATGATCTGCCGGAAGGCGGTGAACTGCGTTGCGCCGTCGATCATCGCGGCCTCCTCCAGATCCTTCGGAATGCCGTCGAAGAAGGACTGCATCAGAAAGGTGGCGAAGGGCACGTTGAAGGCCGTGTAGACGATGACGAGCCCGGTCAGGCTGTTCGTCAGGTGCAGCGGCGTCAGGATCTTGAAGATCGGGGCGACGAGCATGACCAATGGAAACATCTGCGTCAGCAGCATCAGCGCCACGATCCAGTATTTGGCGCGGAAGTTGAATCGCGAAAGCGCATAGCCTGACAGTGACGCGCAGATCGTGACCGCAATCGCCGTCGAACCGGCGACGATCAAGCTGTTCTTGAAGAAGGTTGGGAAGTCGCTGTGCTGCAGCACGAAGGCGTAATGTTCCCAGGTCGTGCGCGATGGCCACATGCGCACGCCTTCCGTATAGAGCAGGTCGTTCGGCGTCACCGAGACCTTCAGCAGCCAGAAGAGCGGAAAGAGCGCGAAGAGGACGTAGCAGAGAATTGCCAAGCGATGCGCGATGATGGGAAGGACGGATCGTCTCATGATTCAATCCTTGTTCAGCAGGGTCTGCCGCAGCAGGATGATCAGCATGGAATAGGCGAGGAGCAGCACCAGCAGCACCAGGGCGATTGCCGAAGCGTAGCCGAAATCCAGTCGCTTGAAGGCCTGCGTGAAGATGTAGCTCGCAACGATCTGCGTACGGTCCGCAGGCCCGCCGCCGGTCATGACCACGATCAAGTCAGCGAAGTTGGAGACCCAGACCGTGCGCAGCAGCACGGTAATGGCGATGGTCGGCGCGAGGAAGGGAAGAGTGATCGACCGGAAGCGCTCGAACCAGCCGGCGCCGTCGATCGACGCGGCCTCGTAGAGATCGCGAGGGATCGCCTGAAGCGCCGCCAGCAGCGTAATGGCGAAGAAGGGAATGCCCCACCAGACATTGGCGACGATCGGCCCCCACATCGCATAATTCGGGTCCGACAGAATGTTGTTCGGTTCGCTCATCAGGCCCAGCGCGTAAAGCCAGTGCGGTATCGGGCCGATGACGGGGTTGAATAGCCAGGACCAATTGAGACCGGCGAGAAACGACGGAACCGCCCAGGGCAGGAACACCAGAGCCTGAACGATCGACCTCCCGAAGAACGGCTTGTCCAACAGAAGCGCCAGGATCAATCCGAAAACGAACTGCAGCAGCACCGAAGCGCCGGTCCACCAGAGCGTGTTCTTCAGCGCCCAATAAAAGGCCTTGTCCTTGGCGAGATCGCGAAAATGATCCAGGCCGATGAAGCCGCCGGAAAACGGATTGAGCAGCTGTATGTCGCGAAAGGCATAGGATATGCCGATCGCCAGCGGCACCAGCATCACGGCAATGATGAGGATAAGGGCAGGGGCGCTATAGAGATAGGGTTCCGAGGCGTCGGCGAGGCGCTTCAGCCACGGCCTGCGGTCGTGACGCCTGTCGAGCGTGTCGGCGATCGAAGTCATCTGCAAGAGTTCCCGTTCGCGGCGTTCTGACGCCGTCTGTTTCAAATGAGCAGGAACGGCGGCGGATCGCTCCGCCGCCGGACGTTTAGGTTATTTCTTGGCGAGGAATTTCTGCTGGGCCTTGGTCAGATAATCCGCCCACTGGTCGGCGAGGTCCTTGGCCGAGATGTCGCCGAGCATGGCCTGTTGCGAAGTCTTGATGGCGAGCGAATCCTTGAAGAAGGCAAACTCTTCGAGATAGGTCGGCATCACGGTCGGAACGGTGTCCTTGTCGGCCAATTCCTGGAACCAGCCCTTGAACTGGTCGCCGGCGTAGAAGGGGTCCTTCTCAGCCGCGGTATAAGCCGGCAGCGCGCCGATCTTCTTGTTCCAGATGAGGTTGCCTTCCGGTCCTTCGAGCGTTGCGATCAGCTTCCAGGAGAGATCCTTGTTCTGGCTGTTGGCGAACATCGACCAGCCGCCGTAACCGATGGTCGGGAAGGATTTGCCGTCCGGACCCTTCGGCAGCGGCGCGACGCCGAAATCGTCCTTGTTCATGCGCTCGGCAACGGCGATCAAGGCATCCGGGTCCTGGTCGAGGAAGGCGCAGGTGCCGGAATAGAAGCCGGCCACGACTTCGTTGAAGCCCCAGTTGACGCTGTCCTTCGGCGCATAGCCCTTCTTGTAGAGATCGACCATCCACTCAATGCCCTTGGCCCAGCCGGGGCTGTTCATCGTCGAGGTGCCATCATCCGTGAAATATTTATTGTCGCCGGCCATGGAGGCAGCAAAGATCATCCAGCCGTTGAGACCGCCCGGACCACCGCGCATGCAGTAGCCGTATTTGCCGGGCAGTTTCGAAATGGCTTCCGATGCCTTGACGAATTCGTCCATCGTCTTCGGCGGTTCGGCGACGCCGGCATCCTTCAGGATCTTCTTGTTGTAGAACATGGCGCGCAGATAGAAGCCGTAGGGCAGCATATAGGCGGTGTTCTTCACGTAACGACCGAGCTCGAGCGCGCGCGGGGTCAGTTCCTTCGTGTGCTCCCATTTGGCAAGGTAGGGCTCGAGGCTTTCGAGCATGCCGTTATTGCCGTAGAGCGATACCCAGGTGTCAGGCATTTCCATGACGTCGGGCGTGTCACCGGCCGAAACCATGGTGGCGAACTTCTGGAAGGCTTCGTTCCAGGGCAGGGAGATGATGTCGACCTTCGTGCCCGGGTTTTCGGCCTCGAATTTGGCGACGATCGACTTCAGCGTTTCGGTACGCTCGGGGCTGGTGATCACTTCCACGAGCTTCAGCGTCGTATCGGCAAAGGCCGTGCCGCCCATCAGGGCGGTAAAGAGTGCTGCCGTTATCAGTCTTTTCATGTTGGTTCCCCTTTTAGGTTTTCCTCTCAGATTGACGATTTCACGAGGCGGCGGCGATCGCCTCCTCGAGTTCCTTCCACAGAGCCTCGGTTCCTTCGAGGCCGATATGGAGACGTACGGAACGCGGATCGATGCCAAACGTATGCGCCGAGTTCGGCTGCGCCTTCTGCTGCAGCACGACTTCACCCGGCACGATCAGGCTCTCATGCCCGCCCCAGCTGACACCCAGCTTGAAAAGCTTGAGACGGTCGGCGAAGGCTCTGACATCGACACCTTCCCGGAAGATGAAGGAGAAAAGGCCCGACGTTCCGTTCAAGCCGGCGGGCAGGCGGTTCGCCAGGCCCGGATGGCAGACCTGTTCGACGACATCGAGCTCCTGCAAGCGCTTGGCGATCGTCATAGCAGCGGCTTCATGCGCCCTCATGCGGATCGGTAGGGTGCGCAGGCCGCGGATCAGGAGCCACGCGTCGAAGGGCGAAAGCTTGCCGCCGAGATAAGGATAGGCTTCGGCCTTCAGCCGCGCGATCATCTCCTTCGATCCCGCGACGATGCCGGCAACGACGTCACTATGGCCACCGAGATATTTCGAGGCGGAATGGATGACGAGGTCGACGCCGAGTTTCAGCGGCTGCTGGAAATAGGGAGTGGCCCAGCTGTTGTCGATCATGGAAACGACACCATGTTGCTTCGCAAGAGCGGCCAGTGCGCCGACATCGTGCGCTTCCATGATCCAGCTTGTGGGGCTTTCCATGTAGAAGACTTTGGCGCCAGGAAGCGCCTTGGCAACGGCCTCTTCATCGCGGCCATCGACATAGGTGACTTCGACCTTCATGCGCTTCAGAATGGTGCCGAACAGGCGAAAGGCATCGGGATAGACATGCTTGACCGCAACGATCCTGTCACCCGGCTCGACGAAGCTCAGCACGGCAGACGAGATCGCCGCCATGCCGCTTGCAAAACCGAGCGCATCTTCTGCGCCTTCGAGCTTCGCCAGCATTTCTTCAAACAGGCGCACCGTCGGGTTGAGGCCGCGCGTATAGGTCGGTCGCACTTTTTCACCGCGATAGGAGGCGATCATCTCGTCGTAGCTCGAGAAGGTGAAAAGCGAGGTCTGGAAGATCGGTGGCACCACGGCATCGGCGAAGTTACCGTCGTCATGGGCCGTGATAAGAGATGCGAGTTCGAACGGCTCAAGCCCGTCAGTCATTTGGACATTTCCTTGATGTCTTCCTCGACAACGTCGAGGATTTTCTGTGTTTCGGCGCGCGCCGCCTCGGGGTCTCGATCAACGATCGCGTTGAACAGCGTGCGGTGATAGGGGAAGGACCGGCGGGCAAAATCCTGTCGGTCGAAGGGATGATCCCAGAAGCGCTCGAAGGTTTCGCGCATCTGTTCGAGAAGCTGGCGGAACAATGGGTTGTGGGTGGCGTCGTAGACGGCGAGGTGGAAGGCGAGATCCTCCGGCCCCGACGTGCCCTTGGCCATGTGAACGCGCTCCATCTCGTTGAGCTTTTGCTCGATGACGACGATATCCTCGTCGGTGCGCTTTCTTGCGGCCACCATTCCGGCCTCGCATTCGATGCCGCGACGGACCTCCAGCGTCTGTAAGAGCGCGTCGCGCAGGTGCGACGGGTCGAGAGACAGAGGCATGTGGATGGTCGACTTGGAAACCGGCTTTAGCAGGTAGGTGCCGCTCCCCTTGCGGGTTTCCATGACGCCGAGGGCCTGGAAATAGGTGATCACCTCGCGAATGGTCGAGCGTCCCACCGAGAGCGCCGCCATCAGTTCTCGTTCAGTCGGCAATCTCTCGCCAGCCTGCAGCTTCGACGCTTCGATGAATGTCGTCAGCGCTTCGATGACTTGTTGCGTCCGATCAATGGACGGAAGGGGGGTAAGCATTGGTCTCCTCATGGGCGATAAATTGGTCTGACATCTGCCATCAGGTCAATCTCTTTTTTGTTGAAGCTTGCATTTTCCGGCCCTTAAATTTTTAAGGGGATTTAAGCGGGTAGTGATGAAGGTCGTTTGCGGCCTTCAAGAGTGCTGGCAGCGCTGATAGAAGGGGCGTGATATGAGTCCCGGACTGGAAAAGAATGGCCGCTAGAGATCGATATTCACGAAAGCTGGAATGCGCGAAATGCGATCATGCCGGGTTTGCCGAAGTCTCGGAAACCGACGACCGCCGCGCGGTCGGCCGTGATTTCAAGATAGACGAGATGCCGCGGGGATTTTCCACGGAAAGGCCGTCTACCGATCCGCGCAAGCACATGATCCGTTGCCGTTGCGGCTCGGTCTTTCCGTTCGAGCAGGACACCGTCTATGCGCCCGGCGGCGAGCCACGACGCTGAACAGGCAGCCGCAGAAAAGAAAAAAGCCCCGCAAAAGCGAGGCTAAGCTTGTGCCACTCCGGGGAAATCGGAAGCGACGCGGCTTTCTCTAAAGCTCGCTCTCTTTCCCGACTAGGTCAGTTTTGGCAATTGCGGTACGCTCCGGTAAAAAAGCTTCTCATTCCTGAAGAGAGGTTATCTCGCAGCTATGCTCTCACTGGCAGCAAGGGCAGGGTGAAACCATTCTGCCGTGCAATTCGTTCAGCTGGCGTTCATTTTCGCGCGGGCAAAAAGACAATCACCGCAACGCCTTGCGGTCGTCGAGGCCTGGCGTCCATTGGCTTTCGAGCCTGGTCGCCGGGCCTCGCAGATACTGAAACGCTTGGATACCCACATGCGGCTGCTTCGTGCCTTCATCGACTGGATTTGCCGCCGCCAACGGCGGCTGGAGCAGGAGACGGTTCAACACTCCGCCGATGATCCATGGGTTCTGCAGCAGATTGAAAAATTCGAGCGTGAACTGAAGCGATAACATCAGAGCTCGAAAAGCGTATCCATCCGGGCCCGTCATGTGCGTCATTACCTGGCGAATCGAAGCACCCTTGACTTGCATCCCTTGACCGATAGAGCTGGATGCGAGGCTTTCTGACGATGCTGTTGGTCAGGAGAGCCGGCTGGAACTTTCATTTTTCGGACCGCGCACTCTCTTCGATTAAAGGCTGACGATGATGACTCAGAAAGCGCTGAAGCTTGTCTTCATATTGCTATGTCTTGGCGTTTTGAATGGATCACACGCCGTGGCGCAGGAAGCCGCGCCTGCGCTATCGGCTAGCTTCGACGATCTGTGCGCCGTCGACCAGCAGCATCCGCCGAAGCTCTGGAAGATCAGCGGCAAACTGGACCCGGCCTTATGGAGATCGCGTATCGTTTGCGATCTCTCATCTCCTTCCAGGCCAATATTGCATATCACGGTGCATCCCGGCGACGCCCCCGATCAGAGTGTGGGCGACGCTCCGGTCGAACGGGTCGAGATCCAGATCAGGAAAGAAGTCATCAAGTTCGACAGGCCGACGTGGTATCACTTCGCCTTTCGGCTCGAAGCACCCTGGCAGGGGCTCGGCAACCGCACCGTCATCCATCAGGTAAAACAGAATATTCCGACGGAAGAGACGAAACCCCTTGGAATCTGTCAGTCAGCCAATCCGCTGTTCAAGATAGAGGCCATACCGACAGAAACAGGAGCCGACTTCGTTGCAAAGGTCAGGGGAACGGATGACTGCAACACCGGTCGATCGAAAATAATTTGCGGGCCCTGGCACCTCAATGTGGGCGACTGGAACGACGTGAACGTCATGCTGAAACCCAGCTTGCAGGAGGGGGCGAGCTCCCTGCAGGTCTATCTTAACGGGCGAGCCTGCGACATTTCCTATACGGGACGTCTTGGCTATCTCGATCACGGCATGCGGGACCAGGACGGCCATCCTTTCATCGATGTTCAGCCGCGTTTCGGAATCTATAGAGACTCTCTGCCCGATGTCGCCCAATCAATTGACTTTGCGGACATTCGGTTCTGGTCGACGGACCCTTCCAATGATCCTGCCTGGTCGAAACTGGCCATATCAGTCAAGTGATCGGCTGACACCGTTTCGCCGGCTAACTCCGCGCCGTTCACGCCTGAACTTCAGATGTCTTCTTCTCGCGGGCATCACGAAGATGCTTGTAGACGGTCGCCCGCGAAATGCCGAGCAGCTTGGCGAGATAGGGGACCAGATTGCGGATGGCGAAATAGCCATCCTGTTCCAGCACCTCGATGAGTGCGGCATGATCATCCTTTGCGAGGGCTGAGGCTGCAAGCCCGCGTTCGCCGAGGAAATCCGATATCGCTGCGTTGACTGTTTCTTGCCAGTCCGTGCGGAACAGTGCTGCGGGCTGCGCGCCGGTGTCCTGGAATGCGGCGAGAAGACCGAGCGCATCACGCGCCGCCTCGATCGGCGCTATGTCGAAATTGATGCAAAGCAGCCCGAATGGCTCGCTCGTCATGGTTCTGAGTACGGCCGTGATGGATTTGAGTTGCCGCCCGTCGAAATTCGTCTTCCGATAGGGACCGATGACATCGGTGCCAAGGGCGCCGATGTCTTTCAACTCGGCAAGCGAGGAGCCGCCGACCTCGCGCCGCGACAGGTTGTTGGCGATATAGGCGATGGTCTGCGTTCTTAAGTCATGGATGACGACTTCCGCGTGCGGCTTCAGCAATGTCGCGACCGCCTCGGCGATGGGAACGAATTGCAGAATATCCTGAGCCGTCAATTTCGTATTGCCTGCATCCGATGTTTTCGCCATCACCGCCTCTCACGCTTGTTGATTTACAATCGCTCTATATTTGACAATCTGTCAACTCATCTCTAACGTCCGGGATAACGGGAGCGGCGCCGATGTGCCGGTCCGATATGCTTTTTGGAGAAACCCATGCCGCTTCTGCCGGATTTCAAGCTCGAAACCTATTTCTCCAAGTGGGAATTCAGTGCGCGCTATCACATGACCGCCTCCGACGCGCAAAGCATGACGATGGCCGAGCTGCTGGCAATGGCGACCCCGGAGCAGCGGCGGGACCATAAAAACCTCTGGCTCGGCTATAGCGAGACCTACGGCAACCCGGAACTGCGCGAGATTATCGCCGACCTTTACCGGCAGGTGAAAGGCGAGGACATTCTGTGCTTTGCCGGAGCGGAGGAGGGCATCTACATCGCGATGCACGCGCTTCTCGACAAGGGAGATCATGCGATCGTCGTCACGCCGAACTACCAGTCGGCCGAAACGATCCCACTCAGCATTTGCGACGTCTCCGCCGTCGCGCTTGATCCGGACGACGGCTGGTCGCTCGATATCGACGCGGTTGCCGCTGCTATCAGGCCGAATACCCGGCTGATTTCGATCAACTTCCCCCATAATCCGACAGGCAAGGTCCTGGAGCGGGAGCGTTTCGATGCGCTCGTCGAGCTCTGCCGCGAGCATGGTATCTGGCTCTTCAGCGACGAGGTCTATCGCGGGCTGACTGTCGAGAACAAGCCGTTGTTGCCGGCGGCGGCCGATATCTATGAGCGCGGCCTCTCGCTGGGGGTCATGTCCAAGGCCTATGGGTTGCCCGGCCTGCGCATCGGCTGGCTCGCCTGCCGGGATCACGCTCTGCTGTCGAAAATGGAGCGGATGAAGCATTACCTCTCCATCTGCAATGCCGGCCCGAGCGAGAGCCTGGCAAAGATCGCGCTACTGAATGCCGACAGAATTCTGGGGCGCAACAACAGCCTGATCACCGCCAATCTGGTGAAGTTGAAGGCGCTGTTCTCGGAGTTCGATCATCTCTTTGATTGGTATACGCCGGACGGAGGCTGCGTCTGCTTTCCGTGCTACAAGGGCGCCGATGGTGTCGAAACCTTCGCGCGTGATCTCGTCGAGCAGGCAGGCGTCCTCCTTTTGCCGGCCAGCCTCTACCATTCGGATCTCAATCAGACGCCAGGCGATCGGTTCCGTATCGGCTTCGGTCGAGCCAATATCGATGAAGGTCTTGCGGCAATGCGATCCTATCTGCAACGCAATCACGTCTGATCGCTGGTTCCGGCCGGAACGGATGGCGCGGATCGGTTGCTGGAGCTACAATGCGCCTGCAAAGAACGAGAGTCGCGGATTTGGCACAGAGAGCCGGCAAAGCTGATCTTCCCCTGCATGGCGGCCGCGTGCCGCGCTGGCTTGGGGATCGGATGACGCGTTTGGGGGCCGTCATCACCGAGGCGATCGTGCAGCATTATGGCCGCGATGAACTATTCCGGCGACTTGCCAACCCCTTTTGGTTCCAGTCCTTCGGCGCTGTCATGGGCATGGACTGGCATTCTTCGGGGATCACGACGAGTGTGCTTGGTGCCCTGAAGCGCGGTTTGACGCCGCTATCTGGCGAACTCGGCATTCATGTCTGCGGCGGGCGCGGCGCGCAATCGCGCAAGACGCCGGGCGAACTGCTCGATATCGGTGATCGCGTCGGTATCGATGGTGCGTCGCTTGCCACCAAGAGCCGGCTGATCGCGAAGGTGGACAGCGCCGCGGTGCAGGATGGTTTCGACCTCTATTTGCACGGTTTTATAGTCGCCGATGATGGTAAGTGGGTCGTCATTCAGCAGGGCATGAACGGCGAGCGGCGGCAGGCGCGACGATATCACTGGCTATCCGAGGGGCTGGCGAACTTCGTGGATTCACCGCATGCCGCCATCGAAGGGCGCGACCAAGGCGAGATCGTCAATCTGGCCGACCGGCGCGCCGGGCGCTCCCGCGATGGTCAGCTGGATCTGCTCGCCTCACTCGGTCCGGATAAGATCATTCGTGAATTCAATAGGCTGGAAGGGCGAGCTCCAGTCATGGTTAAGCAAGAAGCGCAGCCGCTGCTGCCCTATCTCATCATGCCGGCACATCATGATGTGCGTCAGGAAGATGTGAACATGCGGCGCCTGCATGGAAATCTTGCCGCGGCGGCCGATCGCGGTCCGGTGGATTTCGAGGATTTGCTTCTGACGCCCGGCGTCGGTGCGCGCACGGTGAAGGCTCTGGCTTTGGTCGCCGAGGTCGTTCACGGCGCACCCTGCCGTTTCTCCGACCCCGCTCGCTTCTCGCTCGCCCACGGAGGTAAGGATCGGCATCCCTTTCCGGTGCCTCTGAAGGTCTATGACGAGACGATCAGCGTGATGAAATCAGCCGTGAGGAAAGGGCGGCTCGGTCGTGATGAGGAACTATCGGCATTGAAGCGGCTCGATGATCAGTCGAGAATGCTGGAGCGCTACGTCACGGGCCCCGATCTCAAGGAGATCGTTGCCGGCGAATTCGACAGGTCCTTTTCGTACGGCGGCCGCAGCGTCTTCGGTTGGGAGCCACCCGTAAACTCCGAGGACGACTATATGCCGCGCGACGCCCGTTCTTCGACAAATTGAGCCGAAATCTTGGCAGGTCGGAGCGGCTGTCTACCGCTCCATCATTGAATTACGGCAGGGTATAAGCGATCACGTAGTCGCCGGGTTTCGTTCCGACCGAGCCGTGCCCGCCGGCGACCATGACGACATATTGCTTGTTGTCGCTTGCCGTATAGGTCATCGGCGTCGCTTGGCCGCCCGCCGGCAGGCGCGCCTGCCATAGCTGCCTGCCGGTCGTCACATCATAAGCTCTCAAATAATCGTCCACCGCCGCACCCAGGAAGGCGACGCCGCCCTTGGTGACGATCGGTCCGCCAATGCCGGGGACGCCGACCTTGATCGGCAGCGGCAGCGGCGTCATGTCGTAGATCGTGCCGTTCTTGTGCTTGTAGGCGATCTTGCCGGTCTTCAGGTCGACACCCGCGACATAGCCCCAGGGCGGCGCCTGGCAGGGAACGCCGAGCGGGCTGAGGAACGGCCCCATATAGACGCCGTAAGCAGAGCCCTCGTTTCGGTTCAAACCCTGTTCGCTGCCCTTGTCGCCCGCCCCCTTCGGCGGGATTTCGGCGCGCGGCACCAGCCGCGAGGTGAAGGCGAGATAGGTCGGCATGCCGAACATGATCTGCCGTTCTGGGTCGACGGCGACGCTGCCCCAGTTGAAGGTGCCGAAATTACCGGGGAAGATGATCGAGCCGCGCAGCGATGGCGGGGTGTACCGGCCTTCATACTGATGCTGATGGAACGCGATGCGGCAAGCGAGCTGGTCGAATAGCGAGACGCCCCACATATCCTTTTCCTGCAATGGTGGCGGCGAGAAGGTCAAATCGGAGATCGGCTGCGTTGGCGAAGCGTGGTCCTCGGGAATAGCCCCGCCCGGCGCCGGTATCTCCTTGAAGGGAATGATCGGCGCGCCGGTGCGACGATCGAGGACATAGATATCACCCTGTTTGGTCGAGGCGACCAATGCAAGGACCGTGGTGCCGTCTGCCTTCGTCAGATCGACGAGGACGGGCTGGGCGGGCACGTCCATGTCCCAAAGATCGTGATGGACGAATTGCTGCACCCATTTGAGCTGGCCGGTATTGATGTCGAGCGCCACCACGGAGGAGGAAAAGCGTTCGACATTGGCGCTGCGCCCCATGCCGAGCTGATCGGGCGTCTGGTTGCCGAGCGGGACATAAACCATGCCGAGCGCTTCATCGGCGCTCGAGACAGACCAGCTGTTCGGCGAGTTGGTCGTATAAGTCTGTCCGGTCGCTATTGGCGCCGTCTGGTCCGGATTGCCGGAATCCCAATTCCAGATCAGCGTAGCTGTCCGGGCATCGAAGGCGCGGATGACGCCAGACTGCTCCTGTGTGGAGTAATTGTCGTTCACCGCCCCGCCGATGATGATCTTGTCCGCGACGATCACGGGTGGCGATGTCGAATAATAATAGCCGGCCGGATTGTATTTCATCCCTGTTTCGAGATGCAGCACGCCTTGGTCGGCAAAGCTCGGGCACACCTTGCCATTGGCGGCATCGAGCGCGATCAGCCGCGCATCCGAGGTCGGCAGATAGACGCGATCGGCACAGGGAGCTCCGGCAGCGACTGTTTTGTCGTGATAGTAGGAGACGCCGCGGCACGTCTGATGCTGGCGGTTGGGATTCATGCCGGCATTGGCGTCGTAACGCCATTTTTCCTTGCCGTCCGTCGCGCCGACGGCGATCGCAAGACTATGCGGCGTGCAAATGAACAGCGTATCGCCGATTTTAAGCGGCGTGACCTGATAGGTCGTCTCGCCGATGTCATCCGGGCGTTTCACGTCGCCGGTCTGATATCTCCACGCTTCCTTCAGGGTCGCGACATTCTGCGTATTGATCTGATCGAGGGGCGAATAGCGCTGACCGTAAGAGGTTCTGCCGTATTGATGCCATTCACCGTCAGGCACATCGCCGCCCATCGGGCTGTTGGCAGCCATTGTCGTTGGCAGATTGCCGGAGAGATCGTGCGGATCTGTCGTCATCGAATAGCCGGCAACCAGTATGGCGATGATCAGGGAGATGACAAGTGGCCACGGATTGGCGCCGTAATGAACGCCGTCGAGGCTGCGGAAGCCGAGCGGCCGCCGAACCCAGGGTGTCAACAGCCAGAGACCGATCAGAATGATCAGGCCGCCGCGCGGGCCGAGTTGCCACCAGTCAAAACCCACTTCCCATACGGCCCACCCGAGAGCTGCCAGCACGAAAGCCGCGTAGAGCCAAAGCGCTGCCGCTTTGCGCAGATAGAGCAGGAAAGCCGTCACAAGGAAGGCGAGGCCCGCCAGAAGATAGAACGGGCTCCCGCTGAGCATGATGAGCCAAAACCCGCCGCCGCCGAGCGCCAGGCCGATGAGTGTCAGAATGATCGATGTGATAGTGACGGCCATGATCTGCTCCAGTCTATCCGCCGATTGGACAGTGATTGATCGAAGGCATGCCAACTTGGCCGAGCCCCCTTTGGGACCCGACGCCGCATTATGTCGAAATCGTTGTCTGTTGTTTCGCCGGCATCAAGAAGAACTGCGGCGACTTGGATCGATACATCAGCCCCCCCCCCCAATCGAATCTGAGATTAAACGCCAGGATTGCAAGAATGTTCCAATGCGTAAGGCGGTCAAGTCGACGGCCTGTCACTCGATCCGATTAACGAACGTAGTTAATTTTTTAACAATTCCCAGGCTACCAATGGAACCGATATTAGAATCAAGGGTTTCCGTGCAGAGCCGGAGGACTGGAAATGAACATGAAGATCGTTACTGCGCAGTCGGAAGTCGAAACCGACGATACCGGAACCTATCCGGATGGCATGATGGAGCGTATTCTCGTCGAGTTCTCCGCAAATTCGGAGCGGCAGCATCGCAGATCGCACGAGCGGGACTATGGCACGCGCAAGGCGCTTCGGCCGATACCGGCTGGTTTGGCGTGACGATATAGAGATGAAACTAGCCCGCCTTGTGCGCGGCTATGCCGGAAGCTGATTCCGTCTCAGATATAGAGTGGCGCCATTCGGCGCCATGCGCCCGCCCGATGGGCGCGTCCATCCCAGACATGCAGTTGATGCTCGATCCGCTTGTCGGCAAGTAGCCGACTGAGATGGCGATTATTATCGATGAAGGGGTCGGCGTCGCCGATCGTCATGACGATATCGATCTGCCGCAGCTTCTCCAACCGCCACTCGCAGGCAAGCCCCGGCAGAAAATGCGTCGGCGTATGAAAATAGATATCATCGTCGTAATAGCCGTCGAACAGGTCGGTGAAGGCCTCTACCCGCATCGTCAGATCGTAACGGCCGGAAAAGGCGACCAGCTTGCGGAAGAGATGAGGGTGACGGAAGACCAGGCTTGCCGCCTGGAAAGCGCCGAGGCTGCAGCCGTGAACGATGGTGCAATCATGCTCGTTCTTCTGCGCCATCAGCGGCAGGACTTCGTGGAGAATATAATCCTCGAAAGCATTGTGCCTGCGAATGCGCTCGGCCGGGTGGCGATGGGAACCGTAAAAGGTTTCGGTCGCGAGGCCTTCGATACAATAGAGTTGAAGCTGTCCGGCGTTCAGCTTGTCCGCAAGGCTGGCTACAAGGCCGATCTGCTCATATTCCCAAAAGCGGCCGTCACGTGTGGGAAACACCAATACCTTGGCGCCGGCGTGGCCGAACACCAACAACTCCATGTCTCGATCCAGCCTTGGGCTGTACCAGCGCAGGTATTCGCGGTTCATAGCACCTTGAAAAATTGCCCGACCTTGTCTCGCAGAATTGCGTTCTGCTCTTCGCTGCCACCATAATCGAAATGGCCGGCATCCAGGATGAAGATTTCGTTAAACTTCTGTAGCGCATTTGCGACAGCGAACTGACAGGGCGGCGCGACGGCAGGATCGAAAAGGGCCGGCGCCACGAGCATCGGAACGGTGATACGGCTTGCGGCGATCGCGGCATCGAAGTAGCGCAACGTCTCCAGAACGCTGCCGTGCTTTTCCTGATAGACCTGAACGGATTGCGCGCTACCGACAGTGGGCAGGGTCAACCATAGCTGCCGATGGCCGAATGTCGGGACGATGAGATGGCCGCGCTTGATCCGCGCATCAAATGGAATTGCCAGAGCGCCGATACCGCCGCCAAAACTGATGCCGCTATAGCCGATATGACCGGCAAGCCAGGGGTAGAGGGTTTCCAATGTCGAGACGGCGAGCCAGATATCCTCGACGCAGCCGCCGATGACATAGGTATCGCGGCTTTGGATGCCGGAAAGAACATGGCCTGACGCATCCGCCGGGATCTTCGCGCTGGCGCTGAGCGAGAGCCCGCGGCAGCAGGGAAACAGGATAGCCGTCTCCTCCAGCGGCCAATCGAACTCCGGCTGATCTCTTCCGCCATATCCGTGTCCGACGACCAGACCACGCCGCACCTGACCACCACGGGGGATGAGCAGCCAGCCATTGATCTGAAACGATCCCGTCGACATGTAGCTGACGTCGAATACATGCCAATTGTCGTGGCGCAGCTTGCTGTGACGAAGTTTCGGCTGCGGATCGACGGCAAGGGCAGCCTTGTAGCGCAGCTGCCAGAAATCATCGAAGCCCGCCGGTGCTTCCGGCGCCTCTATGGCCTGCAGCTGGGCGAGATGCATGCCATAGGTCGGATCGAAGTCGAAGGGGTGAGTTGTCGGGATGCTCATGGCGAATTTGTTGCGTGAAAGCACGAGTAACGCAAGAACCGAGATTGCTGGCGCTCGTGCTTTCGTCGCAGACTACTCCTGTTGCTCTGGCTTTGGGCGATCTATGCGATAGAGCACATGCGGCCGCAGAATATGGCCCGGCGGCACTGTGACATCGTCGAAATCGCCGCCTTCGACATGGTGCATGCCGATCTTCTCCATCGCCCGGCGGGAGGGGGTGTTGATCGCCGACGTGTAGCCGATGATGCAGCGGGCCTGCAGCTGCCGCCAAGCGAAGTCGAGGCAGCGCTGACTGACTTCCGTCGCATATCCCTGCCGCCAATAGGCTCTACCGAGAATCCAGCCGATCTCCAGCGGAAAATCGCCCGGGACTTCCGGTCCTGGGCGCGAAAGGCCCGCGCCGCCGATGAGGGCACCGTCGGCTTTGCGCTCGACGGCCAGGAAGCCAAAGCCCTCCTTGGCCAGTTGCTCGCCGGCTTCATCGATCAGCTCATCCGTCTCCGCAGCGGTAAGCAGGCTCGGGTAGTAATATTGCCGAACCTCCGCATCCGCATTGATGGCAGCAAACGGAACGCGATCTCCATCCTGCCAGGGCCTGAGAACGAGCCGGGAAGTTTCGAGAATAAGCATTCTTGCCCCTTGCGGTGAACGGATCGGCGTCAATGGCGCGCAGATCGCGACGTTCTGCAAAGTTGCAGACCGCGTCGCATCTCATTCATGAATTTGCACCGAAAGTCCATCGCCACCGATGGTTTTCGTCTCCGGCTCTTATGCCGTAACGCGCGAAAAGGTGACGCAAATAGACTGGATTTACTGCGAACGGCTGTCGCTTCCCCGCCGTCGTTGGGGTATAGTGCAGGCATGATCAGAGTTCTGACGACACTTGCGGGAATTTCGATTGCGGGCTCGGCTTTGGCAGGGCAAAGTCAGGTCGTTCAAAGTACGGACAAGGTTCAGGATTGCGCGAGTGCAGTGGATCAGGTGTTGTCGACAACGAAGGGACGCCTCCTGTCTGTCAAGCCGCGTGAGAATCGCTGTATCGTGACCGTGATCGTTCCGCATGGCGAACAGCGGCCGGAAAAGGTTGTGGTTCGCGTCGATTATAACAATGCCGACAGCGGCCAGGAAAATGGCCAATAATTTTAAGCGGTGAAAGGGACCGCGTGAAACATGGGCGAAGTCATCAAGTTTCGACCCGCAGGGAGATACGGCAAGCACCTTGATGCGCAAGCTCGCATGGAAAGGGAGCTGCAGCTTCCCTTCGCGCTGGCAGACCACTCCATCCGAAAGGGTATCCGCGCAAATCCGCCGGATATGCCGCCTGTGGTCAAGTCGAAAATAGGGTTTCCGATCAGCGGCATAGCCATCGTGGTCGGCTCCATCCTGGTTTACGCGCTGGTGATATCCCATGTCATTGGCCAGCCGCATTATTCGGCGCGGGCCAACCTGATGCCTTCTGTTTTCCTGCAGAACTAGATTTGCCCGACAATGATTGCTGCGTGAAGCAAGTCCTGCCTTAACGCTTCGGCGCTGAGCGGGCCTTCAAGAACAGATTCGTCTATCGAAATAATGCGATAAGTGCTGCAACTCATTTTCGGCACTATTCCTTCCTATTGGTTGCGTGCTTGTACTGTCTGCTGACCGTCGCGGCACGCTATTTTCGGCTTTCGGTTGCATTGAACGATTGTTCCTGCACGACTTGAAATAGTGATCCTCACGGCCCGGAAGGTTGTCATGTCGGATCATCTGTTCCGGTATCGGGCTAGAAGAATATAAGAAATATTTGAGCCTGTTCGTTAAGTGAAGATTCCATCAAATCTGATGTAATCTTCAACAGACTGTGGTTTTGGAGAGCATTTGTTGTCGCGGCTTAGAATTCAACAGCTGCAATGGATCGGCGCCGTAGCTGTTATCATGGTATGCTTGATGATGGCAGGCTCGACGATTGCCTTCAGCCTGTCGGATTACATCAATTACAAGCGCGGCGTCACAGAGTTCAGCCGCTTTCACACCGCGTTGCATGCGGCCGCGACCATATCGAGAGAACGCGGGCCGGCAAATAGTCTCATGGGCGCCACGCAAGAAGAGCAGCCTCAATTTACTGCCGCCTTGAAGGCAAGCCGCGCGGAGACTGACAAGGATATCACCGAGCTCGAGGCGCTGTTCAAGACGGAGATAGATCAATCGGCGGAGATGCGCAGCGCGTTCGCTGCCGTCAAGGCCCAGTTGGAAAGCGGCCGGCGAGCAGTGGACGCCGTGGCTGCCATGCCGCTCAGCGAGCGCAGCGGTGCCAAGATTGCCGACGCCATACAGGCTATGTTCCGCGCCGCCGACCGCGCTCAGGATTACCGGGATGTCGCCGGCCGCTCGATTATTGCACTCGCCCCTGAGACGGGCGCCGAGGTGATGCTGTCCTCGATGGCTGGAACACTCAGGGAACGTGCGGGAAGAGTGGGCTCGTATGTGGTCATGATGCTGACATCGCAAGGGCAGGCCCGTTCCCACTACCGGGTCGCGTTTGAAAGCGAGTTGAATCGACTTTTCGAAGTGAATGTGCTGCTGAAGACCTACGCTCCCGCCGCGTTGCAATCCCAGGACGTAGCGCAGCTGTTGGACCAGGTGACGATAAGCTACTTTTCCGGATCTTTGCCTTACGCTCAACGCGTCGCCTTCGAGCTCAACACGGGCCATGCACCGACGCCAGGCGAATTCACAGCCAAATATGTGCCTGGAATGAAGTCGACTGAAAACTTGCGCGAACTGATCGAAGCCGTAGCACTGGTATCGCTCGAGAAAGTACAGCAGAAAGCCCTGAAAGCGATGCTGGTCTCCGCACTGCTCGCCGGCATGGCCATATTGGTCATGATCGGACTGGCCTACGTGCTCAGGCGATCGCTTTTCCGGCCCATGTTCGCGGTCATGCGGCAGATCGATGAGATCGCCGTCGGCAATCTCACGACACCACCGCGCATACCTCACGCCGGTCGTGAAGTGCGCGAGATGTTTCAACGCCTCGATCTTCTGCGCGAGCAGCAGCGTTTCAGACGGCACCTGGAAATGGAGCGCAAGTCGATGACGGAGGAACTAAGGCGTCTCTCCGAGACCGATGCGCTGACCGGCCTTCTCAATCGGCGGGCGCTCACAGATGCCGTGGAAGGATTGCTCGCCGGTCAGTCGGCGGACTTCCGGGGCATTGCGATCATCATGCTCGATATCGACCATTTCAAATCGATCAACGACCGCTATGGTCACGCCATCGGCGACATGGTGCTGCAGAGAGCCGCGCAGATTCTGGCGCCTTGCTTGCGTGCAGCCGATCTATTTGCCCGTTATGGCGGCGAGGAATTCATCATCATAATGGGCGATGTCGCGGAAGCGTCGGCACGCTCGACAGCGGAACGACTGCGCGAAACCTTGGCAAAAACAGTTGTCAGCGATGAGCATGGCCTGACGGTAACGGCAAGCTTCGGCGTCGACTGGCAGGCGCAATGCGTGTTCCAGGATTGGGAAAAGCTCGCCGTCGTCGCCGACAACCGGCTCTATCAGGCCAAGCGCAATGGGCGAAATCTGGTCTGTTGGTCGGATGCTTCGGCCGAAGACTCTGCAGTTTCCGCCTCTGGAGACGGTCCGGGCGGCGCAAACGCGGCCTGACGATGACTTGCCGCTCAAAAGGTGAGCGTCACCACCACGGTATCCGTATAGACGCCTGGAGCCGGTGTGGTCTGCGGCGGCACGCGGCCATAGACGGTCAGAAGCTGCCCGGTGCCTGTTCCGGTTCCGGCAACGGTACTGCCGGGCGTATTGACATCGCCCCAAGGCTGCGATCGGTTCGTATCCTTATAAAGGCCATAGGTCACCGCCTGCGTTCCCATCTTCATCTGTCGCGCAGTCGGCGCGGCGTTCGAGGTGCCGCCGTTCAGGGAGATCGTATAGGTCGTGCCTGGCGAGCAAGTCGCCGTTACTGAACCGGTTGCGTCGACATTGGCGCTCAAAACGCCCTGCGTTCCGAAATTGATGTTCTGGACGCTCACCAGGCAGTTGGCGGCAACGCTGGCGTTGACGTTGAACGATGCGGTTCCGATCGTTCCCGTGGGGGCAGTGCAGTTGGTTGCGCTACTGTAGACGTAATAGAAGGCGTTGTAGGTCGACGTGAAGCTGGACGTAAATGCGCCCGGCACGGCCGTCGATGGAGTTCCGAGTGCCGCTCCATAGATCGTCATGCTGCCGGTTGCTCCAATCAGCGACCCATTCAACAGGGACATTGTCAGCGCATAGACCGGCGCCCGCGATGCATAGGGCCAGCTGCTCGACCCCCACACCACGCTGCGGCCGGTGTCCGAATAGAGCTGATAGTCCAACGAACTGGTTCCGTTCAGCATCTGGCGGGCTGCGCTCGAAGATGCTCCACCACTGCCGGCACCGATATTGGGGCAGATCAGCAGCCGTTTGCCCAGGTCCAATAGCCCCCCGGAACAAGTCACGCTTATCGTCGACGTCATGTTGACCGGGGTGCCCGATAGGGTATCTACCGCGCCAAAGTTCATATCGGTCGCGCTGAAGTTGCAACTCTGCGCGGCGCATATCGAAGGCAGCAGCAAGATGAGCAAAAGAGTGATCGAACGCAGCATCTTTCCTCTCCCTTTCAAAGGCACGAGACGCCGTCGATGACCACCTGTTCGCCTCGCTGAGGCTTGTAGGTAAATTCGGCATGGCATTTCGAGCCGTCCTCGAGCGACACATCGATTGCGTTCTTTACGTGTAGTCCGCGGATATAGGCCTGGCCGTCATAGCCGATGACGAAATCCTCGCTCGATCCTTGAAGAGTGCCGCTGAGTCCGGGGCGCAGGAGCACTCCATTCTTGTCCTTGATGGTGACAAGGGCGGCCTGCGGCGCCTCGGACACGCCGAACTTGACGACAACGCCGCTGCGATCGGCCGGGACGACGATCTCCTTCGTCGCCGGCACGTCGGCATCGACCGGAAGATTCCTGGGATCGATGGATACGGTATTCGGCTGATAGGAATTAAGATTGGGAACGAGAACCCGGCCGTTCGAATCGGTCTTGCCCGCAGGTCTGTTCTGCTGCTGAACCTCGACATCGGGAGCGCCGACATCGACGACGGCAAAGGCATCGTCGATCCGGTTGGTGGCGAAGATGCCACCACCGGCGACCGCAATGGCGCCGTCGACCCTGGCAGTCGCATTTGTCTGATGGTCCTGCTGTTGGACGCCGGCCTCGACCTGCGCGAAGGGAGCCCGATAGCTGATCGCCGCTTCGCGATCGGTATCCTCTCCTTGGGATGCACGCAGCCGCCAGCCCCAACTGCCGTCTTCCTGCTGCATCGACTTGGACACGTCGGCAACGACATCGAGGCCGTTGGGGCCGCCTTGCACGCCGGTATTGGCTGTGATGTTGCCGCCGAAGGGGATGGACAGGCCGGCAAAGAATCCGAAATTGCTTCGGTCGTCGAGATCGGTAAAGGCGCTGGCATAAACAGTCGCGCGCTTGAATGTCTGACTGTAGGAAAGACCGGCAATCTTGCTCCTAGTGCCATCGGCGCTTTCGAGGTTCGTGTAGGAGAGATTGAGGCTGGAGAGATCAAGCGGCGTGGGCACGCTAAGCGTGACCTGATCGATGGCGCGCGGCACGCCGGCACTGAGGATGCTCATGTCTCCGGCTGTGCTGGTTGTCGGCCGGGCGGTGATCGAGGCTATGTCGTCATAATCGTCAAAGGTCCGCTGCACGCGAGCGTAGAGCGCCCAGCGGTCGTAGCCGAGCTCCAATGCAGCGTTGAAAAGCGCACCCGAGCGCGACCCGCTTTTGCTGGCGGCAGCCGCAATTGACCCTACACCGAACGAGCCAATGGGAAAGGCGGCGCCCGCGCCGCCGTTTAGAAGATCGGCGCCCCCCTCGACATGGCCCTCCAGCGTCAGCCAGTCGGCCAGACCGTATCTCGCCGTGGCAACGCCCATGATGCGGCCGTCATAGTCGTTTGATTCCGTTCCGAAATTCAGGCGCGGAATGCCGAGCTCCGCCGAGAAATCCAATAGGCCGCCGCGCAGAAGCCAGTTGGAGGAGTAGAAGGGTAGGGTTTGCGTCGTTTGCTGCCCAAGGCTGTCACGCACCACGACGGTTGCTTGCCCACCGCCGGAAAAGACCGGCAGATTGGTGACCTCGAAAGGTCCGGCCGGAACGTCGCTCGAATAGGTGCGGACGTTCTGTGTATAGATATCGAGCGTCGAAGGAACAGCGGCGCTCCCGGTAAACGAGGGTAGCGGTTCAGTCACCAGATCCGAGCGAAGCGCAAAATTGCGCTGAAACTGAATGCCGCCGAAATAGACCGGCCGCGTCCAGGACAGGCCGCCCGTTGTCAGATCGCCGGCGCGGTAGGTAATGAGGCTTTTCGGGTCGGAGTAGCTCCAGGTTGTGTTGAGGCGGGTTATGCCATCAAGGCTTCCGTTTGAATAGCCAGCGAGAAAGGACTGGCTGAGCGTGCCGTAAGGGCTGAAGAAACGGGCATCGAATGATCCCGATATTCCCTGAAAAAGGTTCGAACTGCTCTGCGAGAGATTGTTGGAGCTCGCATAGAGAGAATAATTGAGGACGGCGCCATAGCCCGCCTGAGGCGCGGGTATCGTAGTTTGCTGTTGCTGCCTCACATTGATGATGTGGGGCGCGCGGCCCTTGTCGGTCGTCTGCACATAGAGGCGCTGCGTCTCTTCGTCGACCTGATAGGACAGGCCGGGGAGGGCGCTGAGTTCGACCAGCTTGTCATCCGCCATGCCGGCGGGTGGCTTAATGCCAACTTCGCGCAATTCTTCCGCGGTTGCCGCTAGCGAGCCATTCGACCGTTGCTTGAAATTGCCAATCATCTTCATCGACGCATTGTTGATGAATACTTCCAGATAGACGTCCTGTGTGGACGCCGGCTGGCCTGCCGGGGCTGTATTCGCCGGCGAAGCGGGCACTTCCTGAGCACGCAGCGCCGGCACCGAGAAAAGGATGCATATGAAAACCGCGCCGGCACTACGGTTGATTAACGGCGACTTTAGCATCGAACGGCCCAAGATCGCTCTGGCCATGGAGTGTTACGCCGCCGCCGGTAAGAGACTTGGCCGCTCCTATCGGCCACTGCATGGTGGCGCCGGCAAGTACATATCCGACCAGCCCGTTGCGGCTGCCGATCTTCGTCGGCCCTTGCGCCAGGATCGCGTTCGAGAGACGGAAGCGGCTGCCACCATTATTCTTGCCGGTGAGCGAGAGGCTGTTGCCCTGTCGTTTGAGGCTCCAGGCTATATCGGCAGGCTTCACGTCCGGTCGTTTGAAAAAGACCGGAATCGACTGGCGCATGATGAATGTTACGGTACCGGCGCGGGCGCGGGAGGGGTCCGGCAGTTCGTCGACGATGACGCGATAGGTCTCCTCCGCCCTGACGGGAACCTTGCTCGTGCGAACCACTCTGACCACATATTGGGCGTTTGGACTCATCCGCGTCGAGGGAGGGCTGGCAACGACATCCCGTGTCGGCTCCAGGCTTTCTACGCCGCCCGTCTGGCTCCACTTGAAAACGCGTATCTGGACATTGATCGGATGATCTCCTTCATTGGCCAGGTTCAAGACCGTGGTCGCCGATGGCGCAATAAGTTCGAGACTCGTGGGTGCTACTCGCAGGGATGCTGCATTTACGCTGTAAGCACTGAGAAGCAAAAGCATAGTCGCAGCAATGCGTGGCAACATGCGTTGCATGACGGTCTCCTGGATCTATGAGTTTTCAGTAGGTGACGGTAACCGCCACGGTATCGTTGTAGACACCCGCAGCGGGTGTCGTTTGCGGAGGTACACGACCATAGACATTTATGGTCTGGACCGCGCCATTGCCCGTGCCGGAAACAGTATCGGTGCCTATGGTCACGCCCCACGTCTGCGTTCGGTTGGCGTCGCTGTAGATGGCATAATTGATCGTCGCATTTGCCGGACCTGTCATGAGACGGACTGCTGTCGTCGCTCCGGCTCCTGCACCGGCGCTCATGCCTACATTGTAGGTAGCACCGGATGTGCATTGCACACCGATGGTGGTTGCCTGGTCGATATTGGCGGTTATGACACCGTTTGTGCCGAAGTTGAGAGTATTGGCACTCTGGACCAGGCACTGTGACTGGATAGTGATGGTAACCGTCATATTGGCGGTTGCAGTGGCAGCCATGGCGGATGGCGCTGCTATGGTCATTGCGATACCAATAAGGGTGGCGCCGCAGAGCATTCTCAGCATTCACATTCCCCTTCGCATGTACCTCAGAAATATCAGAATATAATAAAATAAGCACATATATGCTTCGCTGGCAATGAGGCCGGAAATGGCATCGGCGTATGCGACAGTATCGAAAGAATAGCTCTCCAGTAGATGCTCGATTTATTTAATAAATACCCGCAGATACCCAATATTTTTGAAAAACATGGTTAATAATTCCTGATAGATTTTGCGCACTACCGGCATAACTACCGCGGGAGTACCGGACGGAATCTGAGCGAATCAGCGATTTTAGAGGTCACGGCAACGCCGCATGATTCGTTGCTTCAGTTATATAGCCGATGCAGAAATATCAATTCTTCCCGTATGTTCACAGTCATTGCACCGATACTCGCTATCCGCGAAAACCCAGCAGCTGGAGAGTGGGCTCCGGTATTTCACCTGACCTTCCTCTGAAAGTATTATTGGCCGTCTTGCCACCTTCTATCGAGGGATATCGCGAGGATGGTGCCGCCGCCGCCCGGTGACGTTTCAGAGATTGGTCGCGGGTTTATGCCGAGCCCAATTGTCCCAGGCACAAGATAGAAATTGCGTATGCCGGCATTGCCTCGAATATCGCGGCTCCTTCAATATCCGCAGGGTTCTATGGCGCTGCGACGCGCTCAATTTCGCTCGCTGCAAGGAAGTCTGGCGCGGCATCTCATAAGGGGATGGGAATACGCAAAGCACATTCGTCAACATTTCTTTGCAAAACGTCCGCAATTGGCCACGTTTCGGTAAAAGCCCCGCCACAGTTTGCGTGAAGATGGGTAGCTGAGAACTTGCCCAAAGGAGCGGTCGATGGATGCGCAGCCTATGAGATGGTGGAACGGCCAAAGCGAGGCGACGAAGAGATTAGGTTCCGGTCTTGCCGTTTGCGGCACGGTTGTCGCCGCCTTCTACGTGATCGTTCAAACCGGTCCCAGCGATCACTCCATGCGATATATCGATGATGGCGGACGCATTGCGATCAACAGCGCAGCACCCGCACAGCGGCTTGCCATGAACCAATTGCAGTCGGCAGTCGATGCCAGCCCCGCCAGACCGCAGGTGTTGTCGATGACAGTACCGATCCCGCAACCGTCGCCGCTTGCCGCCGTGGTTAGAACTAGCGCGCCGGTAAAGCGCGTTGCCTCGCATTCCGATGTTGCGAAGGCCAAGGTCGAGGCATCTCGTAACGTCGAACAATTCGATCGTTGCCTGCCGCAATGCGAGACGCGGGACCCGCTAATAGCAGGACATCCGGAATATGCAGAGGCGGCTCCGCCGCCCGCATATGACGAACCTTCTCCTGTGATGGAGGCTCCTGTAGTGGAGGAAAGGGTCGGATTTCATCCGCTGGCGGGCGCGCGCCATCTGTTGAACCGAGCCGCGGATGCGCCCGGCATGATGTTGCGTCGCAGTCGGCAGGCGATCGACAATGTCGCCCGCATAGATTGGTAACTGCGACGCGGGTCCGCGCCCGTTGCCGATATCAGGGCAACGGGTGCAGGGCTCTATCCCAAGACAAGATCGGCCTTGATGCGCCGATGTTGAACCGCCTATAGGCCGCCCGCGCTCGCTGTGCTGCGCAGGAGCCGGCAGAGACTGACAAGACCGGCATCGAAACTACCCGAAGCCGTCACCTGGCGACAGGCGATCAGCATGCGCTTTTGCTCGGCGCTCGACATGGTGCGGAACGCGGCGAGCGTGCGAGCGCTCGATCCTGTGCCCGAGGAATTGCCCGAACCCAGACCAAAACCGCTTGTGCCGCCTGTTCCTCCGGTCGCCATGCCGGTTCCTCCGGTGCCGGTACCGCCGGTTCCAGTGCCCGTACCCGTTCCACTGCCAGTACCGCTGCCGGAACTGCCGCCGCCAACGCCGACACCCACACCGACGCCAACTCCGGACCCGCCGACGGAAACACCAGCACCGGCATTGACACCGCTTGAACCGCCGACCGATGCGCCGAGACCTGCGTTGACACCATTGCTATTGGCCGACGCACCGACACCGGCATTGATGCCGCCGGACCCGCCGACGGATGCGCCGGCACCCGCATTGACACCGCTCGTTCCGGATACGGAAGCACCCAGCCCGGCATTCACGCCATTAGTGCCACCAACCGAAGCACCAACACCGGCACTAAGCCCGTTGGAGCCGAGCCCGGCGCCTACGCCGGCATTGATACCGCCGACCGATACGCCGACGCCTGCTCCCAGTCCGCCGCTTCCGGACCGGCTGCCGCCGTGATCTGTACCGCCGCCCGGCGCTGCATAGCTTGTCGAAGCCAACAGAAGAAATGCGGATGCAGCGATTGCCATCCGTGAGGATTGTATTTTCATGACTAGACTCCGTTTCAGGTTAGGCCGTTAGAGGGCCTGTTTCTGATTGTCGGAGCGCGCGCACCGTAGAGTTGGAATGAAGGGGGCTTTCTTATTCTCCTTTCCTCCCAAGACTACATTATAGAATAATCTAATTTAGTAATGCATCAATATAAAAATTCACGGATGCCTTGCATAATGCCAATGAAATTAGTTCCGTGCACGCTGAAATGCCCTATTTCGCGACAGGCTTACTCTGCTTTTGTAGGATGAATGACGCCTATTCTCGGAAGTCGTCAGGAACGTTCAGCCCAAACCTTCGCCAATTCGACAAGCGTCTTGACGGCTCTTTCCATGTCCTGGCGGCTGACCCACTCTAGGGGTGAATGAAAGGCATGGCCGCCGGCAAAGAGATTGGCTGAGGGCAGTCCCATGAAGGAGAGCCTGGAACCATCCGTGCCGCCGCGAATGCTGCCGCGCACCGGCGTCATGCCGGCTCGGCGGATCGCTTCGACTGCGTTTTCGACGATCTCCGGGTGGCGATCGAGGATAGTTTTCATATTGCGGTATTGATGACGGACCGTAAACGTGTGCGACGAACCGGGATAGGCCCTCATGACGTCCTTGACGATCGCCTCGAGCATGGCCTCCTTGGCGACAAGACCCGGTTCGGCAAAATCACGGATGATGAAGCCGAGCGACGCCTTTTCCATCGAGCCGCTGACACCTGTGGGATGGATGAAGCCGTCGCGGCCGTCTGTCGCTTCGGGAGCGATGTCTCTCGGCAGCCTGTCGATAATGGCGCCGGCAATCCTGATGGCGTTTTCCATCTTTCCTTTGGCAAAGCCTGGATGAATGGCAACACCCTGTATGACGATTTCGACGCTGTCAGCGGAAAAAGTCTCGTCCTCTATGTGGCCCGCCGTTTCTCCGTCGACCGTATAGGCGAATTGCGCCCCCAGTTTCTTCAAATCGACCTTGTCGACGCCGCGTCCGATCTCTTCATCGGTCGTGAACAGAAGCTTGATGGTGCCGTGGCGGATATCGGGATTGTCGACAAGATATTTGGCCGCAGCGACGATTTCGGCGAGGCCGGCCTTGTCGTCGGCCCCGAGCAGCGTCGTGCCGTCCGAGGTAATGATGTCGTTGCCGATCTGATCGCGCAGGGCAGGATGCTCATCGACGCGAATGACCTGCTGCGGATCACCGCTGAGGCGGATATCGCCGCCGGAATAGTTTTGCAGGATCTGCGGCTTGACGTTCGTGCCCGTGAAATCGGGCGCCGTGTCCATGTGGGAACAAAAGCAGATGACGGGAACCGCCTTGTCAACGTTCGATGGAATGGTGGCATAGACATAACCGTGCTCGTCCAAATGCGCGTCGGCAAGTCCTATGGCTAGCAACTCCTCGGCGAGGATGCGCCCGAGATTCTTTTGCTTGGCGGTGGAGGGTTGTGTGGCCGAAGTCGGGTCCGATTGCGTATCGACGACAACATAGCGAAGAAAGCGATCGGTGACGGTATCGGTCATGAACTGGCTCCAAAAATTCTCTGGGTTTTGCATAGCTATAGCGCCGGGCGGGTGCGCCGTTAAACAGATTTCGCGTTAAAGGGCGCCGATATTTGAAACGGGCTCGCATTACCTCGTACGAAAAGCTATGGCCGCCCCCGCGCTAGGCAAGAGCGGCCATATCGTAATTTACTGTCGGGCCGAAAGCCTCAGTCAGCCGAAGTCAGCGTAACGGACGTGCCCGTTGCAGCAACGTTGAGGCCGAGTTGGCCGGTCACGCTCACCGTCTGGAGCTGGATAGAGCCCGATGTGCCGCCAACGAGAATGTTCGTACCCACGCCGGCACCGACGGTGGCTTCGACGGTAGCGCCCTGATAGAGGCCGCTCAGAGAGCCGTGATGGTAGCCGGCTGTCGGCGCAAACACGAGCCAGACGAGCCGGCTGCGGGTCGTAAAGCCGAGGTCGACGCCCATCTTACGGATCGCACCGGTATAGTGGTCAACGCGCGCGCGTCCGACCGTCGAATGGAAGGTGCAATCCACCTCCTTGGCAGAGCCGAGCACATAACCGACACCGCCGCCGATTTCGCATTCGAGGTAGCCGATCTTAACGCCGTTGCGCTGGTCGGGTTCTTCGTCGCGATAGGTCGTCGGCATGTCCGCCGCCTGGGCGACCGCCGCGCCGGCAACGATCAACGATGCTGCTGAAAACGCCAGGGTCAGAACTTTTCTCATCTGTTTTCTCCTTGTCAGAGTATTATGGGTGGCAGGCACCCTCGTGGTCGAGCCGATAGAATCAACCCTTACTTAACGTACGTACGCGCAGAACGATCCCGAAAATAAGGCGGCTATCGTCATGATCCAACTCACAATATAGGGAGGTCTATATGCCAGGGCACCCCTTGGGCATTTCACGTTTTGCTACCGACTGAATCGCGCCGTACAAAATCGAGGATTTGCAGGACAAAACCCGCCCTGCCTGCCGATCATCCATGTTGCAGTAATTTTTCCCTGGCGGCGAAGGCGAACACATCGACCGGTTCTCCCAGCCCCTTGAGAGGGAAGGAACCGAGGCTTTCCATATCGCGCTGGCAACCGGCCATGTCGACGAAAGCCTTGGACAGAAGCACCGGGCGCTTGACCTCCTTGGTCAGCGATTCCAGCCGGGAGGCGATATTGACCGCGGGGCCGATGACCGTGAAATCGAGGCGGGTGCGCGAGCCGATGTTCCCATACATCACATCGCCGACATGCACGCCGACGCCATAGCGCAGCACTTCGCGGCCGAGCTTGCGGTTTTCCTCATTGAGCGCTGCAACACCCGCCTGCGCTTCGCTGATGGCGACGAGGAGATTGTGGCACGCATTCGGATCGCTCAGCGGGAAGATGGCCAAGAGCCCATCGCCCATGAATTTGAGGATCTCGCCGCCATGCTTTTCGATCGGGTCGACCATTGCATCGAAATAGCCGTTGAGCAGCTCGATCACATCGTCACGCGGCCACATGTCCGAGATGGTGGTGAAATCGCGCAAGTCACAAATGAGGATCGCCGCGCCGACCGTGGTGCCGCTGCCGCGCGTAGTCGCCCCCGCCAGGATTTTTTCGCTGGCGTGAGGCCCGACATAGGTGCGCAACAGCGTGCGAGCCATGATGTTCTTCAGCCGGATTTCGGTCACCATCGTGAGAGCCGGCAGAAGATCCCTCAAAAAGGCGAGGTGCTGCTCGGTGAAGCCGCCCGGAGCGTCCGAGGCAAAGGTCACGATATGGCGCTTGCCGAGCGTGTGATAAATCGGCCAGGCGATATAGTCGGTCAGCCCTTCCGCATACATTTCCTTGTACAGAGGATAGTTCAGGTCGACCTTTTGGCAGACTTCCAGATTTTTGCGGACTTCGGTCGCGCCGTTGAAGATCTCGTTGATGGGGCTCGCCAGAAACTGCGGCGTGTTCTCGACGCCATAGCTGAAGGTGGCGATGTCCGCCTCCTTCATGCCGGTGCGCCATAGAATTCTGGCACCGAGCCATTGCGGATGCATCGTTCTAAAATGCATCGTCGCTCTTCCGATCGGAATTCCGACGGCTCGCATTTTCTCGCAGAGTTCAACGAGGATATTGTCGATGAACCGCTGCTCACGCACGTCGTTCATCAGCCAATCGAGGATCTTGCTCTGTTTCGTCGGCCAGATGCCGCGGTCGTCCTGCGCCGTGGCGGCAACTGCTTCAATAGAAGATTGCATTTTCTTTACCCCACAAATTCCGTCATCCGTCATAGACGTAAGCGCCATTCGACGGGAATGGAACCATACGCTTGTCGCCAGCAACCGGGAACGGCAATCGCCTCTGTTTCGCGATTTTGAAAATCTTACGCCCGGCTATGGCAGAAGAGCCTTGAATCGGCCATAGGCTTCATATGGTTCCGCGACTCCTGCGGTGCAATATTCGGTCGACGAGGTAACGCATTGAGAGCATATCTGGCAGGTCCGGAAGTGTTTCTTCCGAACGCAAGGGAAATCCTCGACCGCAAGATCGCGCTGGCGCGCCACTATGGTTTTACGCCCGTTTCCCCCGGTGACCTGGCCGTGCCGGAAACGGAAACGCGCGGACAGCGCGGCCTTGCCATCAGCGCCATCAATGAGAAACTGATGACGAGCGCCGATCTCATCATCGCCAATCTGACGCCATTTCGTGGCGTCGCGGCTGATGTCGGCACAGCCTTCGAACTCGGCTTCATGTGCGCCCGCGGCTGTCCGGCATTTGCCTTCTCCAATTGTACCGACAACCATTTCGAGCGTGTGAGCAAGCTCTATGGCGGCGTAACGGCCCGGGGTGGCGTCATTGTCACGCGCCAGGTTCCACAGGATCAGCTCTTTCTGGACCTGGCGGCATTCGAGGAATGCTTGACCCTGGCCGCGAAGAAACTGTTGAAGCAAGCCGCCAGCGCATAATGTGCCGGCTTATCAAGCGGCTGCTTCAACTGGCCTGATCGAGCAAGTTCGTTCGAAGCTTCACCACATCCCGAGAATTTCATCCGCAAGCCGGGCTCTTGCCGGAAGCTGGTCGTATGTGGCGATATCCGGCTCCACGAAGGCAGCCAGGCCGAGTGATGCAAGGATAGCGCGTCCTTCTAGGCTTTCATGTGCCTCGAGGAGAACGGCGCGGAGCGCCGCGACGACCTCGGGAGGTTGCCGTCGCGAGGCGACCAGCAAAGGGAAGGGCGCTGGCTTCGTGGTGGCAACGATCCGCAAAGGTGCGACCATCTCCGGCTCATGTATTGCCAGAAGCTGATAGGCATAGGCATCGATAGCGCCGACATCTATGACACCCGAACGAATGGCGTCGACGACGCCGCGCGGATTGAGAAGTGGGCCGACGGTTTTCACCGCTGATGGCCGATCCGCAAGCCCTGAGAAGAATTCGCGCGGCGCGTTGTAGCCGGATTGGGAGTCGCGTACGGTCCAACCCCAGCGCGCGGTTGCAAGCGCGGCCTCGGTAAATTGCTTCTCGCGCGCGGCGACTATATGGCTCGCATAGACCGGCCTCCCGTTTGCCCAGTCAGCCAGCGAAACGGGTGCCGCCAAGGGCTGTGGCCGCTCGTCTGCCGATAGCTGCGAGAATGGAAAGCCGCACATGAAGACGGCGCCCATGTCCGGACGCCCCCATAGTTCGGAAAGAGGCGCCGGCGCGGCATGGGCGATGACGTCGAGCCCGACGCCCGATCGATCCGCAAGCCAATGAAAGAGGCGATCCCAAAGCCCCGATATGTTCGGGCTCAGATTGTACATTCGCGAGCAGGCAATGGCGGCGGGAGACGTCATGTCGCGTTACGCAAACCGAAGGCGCTGGCCGATATTCATGCGCCTTGCCTTCTCCACCATCGCCGCGCCAAGGGCAACATCCGTGGTGCTGAGGCCGCGGTGCCAGAAGAGAATAGTCTCGTCATCGCTTTCGCGCCCCGGCTTGGCTCCGCAGACGATCTGGCCGATTTCGGCATGCAGTGTCTCAGCCGTTACCTTGCCCTCATCCACATGACGGCGAAGCGCGCCGAAGGGGCGACCAGGACCGCATTGGCCCCAGTCATCGACGACGACCTTGTCCATGATGTCGGTTAGGTCGAATTCGAGCGCGCTCATCGTACCGTAGGGGACGACAAAGGCGCCCTTCTTGACCCAGGCGGTCTTGAAAAGCGGCGTCGGCTCCGGCAGGCGGCTTGCCTCAATCATGATGTCGGCGTCTTTCAGGCAATCCTCCCAATTATCCGTCACGATGATCCTTTTGCCGAGATCCTTTTCCAGCCGTGCTGCGAAAGCGTCACGGCTCTCGGGGCGGCGCGAATGCACACGGATTTCATCGAAATCGAAAATGTGGTCGAGCAGGCGTACGTTCCAGTAGGAGGTGCCGCGCGCGCCGATATGACCGAGAATCTTGCTGTCCTTGCGCGCGAGATGACGCGCACCAATGGCAGTGACGGCGCCGGTGCGCATGTCGGTAATCGCCGTCGCGTCGATGACGGCCTTCGGAACGCCGGTGTGAGGATCGAATAGATTGAGGACCGCCAATTCGGACGGCAGGCCTTGCTTGTAGTTGTCGACGAAATCGCCGACCACCTTCACGCCAGCATAGTCGAGCGGCTTCACATAGCCGCGCAGCACGTTGAAATGGCCCTTGTCGGAACTCTCGGGCACTAGATGAACACGTGGCTCGATGACGGTTTCGCCGCGCCCCTGCGCATCCAGCGCCTTTGTGACCGCGTCGAGGATTTCATCGTTAGACAGCGCCAGCGCTTTGGCGTCGATGGCATTGAGATAGTCGATCCAAATTTCCTGCATTGCCGTTGTTCTCCAAGCCTTTCGCCGGTTACGCCGGTCTGTCGAATGATGCGGGCTGTCGAACGGCCCGCGGAAAAGAGAAGCAGCAAGCGTGATCTGGCTCGCCACCATTTCAATCAGGGAGCCGTCCTTGCGGCCGTCTCCGTTATGAAGTCCGATATTCTCTGGAAATCAGGGCCCTGGGCGCGGTCTTCTTCAAGTCTCGGCACCAGTTCACGCACCTGCTGATAGGCACGCAGAGTTCCTTGGCCTAGCTCACCCGCAATGCCGCGCAGATCGACGGCCTGCGCCGACGCGACAAGCTCGATTGCTACGAGATAGCGCAGCCGCTCGATCATAGCCTCGATCTTTGACAGCACGCTCGGCGCCATGGACGCCTGATCTTCAATGCCATCCGCCACCGGGATGGGCGCAAGCGAGACAGGTGCGGCCAAATGCCGGATCTCTGCCTCAAGCGCGGAGACCGATTTTTGCACGGTAGCAAAACCCGATCTGCTTTGACCGAGCGGCGTCAAGAAGCGCGGCAACTCAGACATGCCCGGCGACATGATCTTCATGGTTCTATAGGCGATCGCCGCCGCACAATGAGCGATGGCCTGGCCGAGCCGCTCCCATGCCAGAACGAAGGCCGTCATGTCGAAGTTGCCGTTCGACAGGATAAGCCCTTCTTCGGCCAGAACGACAGGATTGTCGCCGGAGCTGACAAGTTCGATCTCGGTTGCGGCGCTGGCTTCTCCGATCGCGTGGAGGAGGGCACCCCATACCTGCGGGGCACAGCGATAGCTCAAGGGATCTTGCAGGCGTCGCGCCGCGCCATCGACAAGCAGCGAGCTATCGATCAAAAGCTCACGCAGCCGCGCCGCCGCTTCACGCTGACCAGCGGCCGGTCTGGCCGCGAGCGCCCGGTCGTCGAAGGCCGAAACATTGGCGCGAAATGCCTCGAAATTCAGCGCGACAGCCGCAAGCGACCAATCGAACAGCCGCTCGATATCCTCGATGCACAGGCATGCCTTGCCGACCGACAGACTGTTGGCAACCACGAGGACATGCCCGTCCTTCGGCCCGATCGGCAAAGGTTTCAAACCAACCTTCGCGAGGGCATCCACTGCCGGCATGACTGTGCCAGCCACTGCCGCCTCGCCGTCTCCCAGCAAAGCGCGTCCCATATGGGCCAATGGCGCAAGATCGGCGGCACCGATCGAGCCAAGTGAAGGCACGATCGGATGAAAGCCGGCATTCAGCGCGGCAACGAGGCCGGAAAACACCGGCAGCGAGACACCTGAACCGCCTGCCGCCATGCCTGCGATGCGGGCCGCCATCATCGCCCGGACAGTTTCGCGCGGCAGCGCCGGGCCGACGCCGACCGCGCGGGCCTGCGGCACACGCAATTGAAAGGCGATCAGGTCGTCGGTGGCGAGCCGGGTATCGACGCCCGCACCTAGCGCCGTCGTCAAGCCGTAGACCGGCTGGTCGGCCGCCAGATAGCGCTCCACGACTGCGCGCGCGGCGTTGATCTTTGCCTCGACGTCAGGCGAAATCTCGATGCGGGCGCCACGGCGGGCGATCGAGGCGACGTCGGCGATCGTCGGTGCAGCGTTGTTGAGAGAGACAATATCCGCGGCCATGCTCATGACTTGCTGTCTCCAAGAAATGCGCTAGCCGCTTTACGGCTTCTTCTGGAACCCGCCTCCAGACGGTATTTGTTGCCAGGATAGGTCAACAGCGCGCATGTGCACACAAGCTCTCCCGACCATGTGCGGCGGAAGACGCGCAGACAGGGCTGATCGGAACTGACATCGAGCAGTTTTCTTGTAACAGCGTCCGCTTTGATTGCCTCGACGAAATGTTCGAACTCGGTGATCGGCGCCACCCTCGTCAAATACTCGTTTGGTGTCGTCGCGTTAAAATCATTGCTCAGATAATCCGGCGCGACGGCCGGATTGACATAGCGCTCCTCCACCTGGATCGGCTCGCCATCTTCCAGATGCACGATCAATGTGTGCATGACTTCCGCGTTCGTCGGCAATTCCAGTGCTTGCGCAACCCGGGCATCAGCCAGGATACGGTCGGCGACCAGAACTCTGGAGGTGTGTCGGCGGCCGCGCTCGGATATCTCGTCTGCGATGTTCCTGATCTGCAGCAGGTCGACGTCCCGACGCTGTGAGGAAACAAAGGTTCCGAGACCTGCGGAACGTGTCAGGATGCCTTCGAACATCAGCTCGCGCAGGGCGCGATTGGCGGTCATCCGGCTGACACTGAAGGAGGCTACGAGCTCGCTCTCGGAATAGACGCGATCACCCGGCTTCAGCTTACCTTCGGCAATCAAGGTGACGATGTGCTCCTTGATCCGCTGGTAATGCGGCATATCGGGTGAGGGCGCGGATCTCTTCATACCAGCCTCGCATTGCCGTGATCGAGCGCCGTCGTTTGGCGGGTAGGAATTCGGGCACGAAAATAGACGTCCTCTCCTTCCTGCCAGATCTCGAACTCTATGGTGTCGCCGGGGAAAACGACTGCGGTAAAACGCGCCGCCATGAAACCGATATCCGCGAAGTCCTGCTTTTTCAACGCCCGGCCTATGGCGTAGCCTGCATAGCCGAATGTGCAGAGGCCGTGCAGGATCGGCCGCGGAAAGCCGGCTTGGGCTGCGTAGACGGGGTCGACGTGGAGGAGATTGAGATCGCCATTCAGCCGGTAGAGAAGTGCGGCGTTTTCCGGAACGGTGACTGCAAGCATCGTGTCGCATGGTCGGGAAGGAACGGGGTGCAACGGCTCAGGCGGTGTACCCGCCGAGCCGCATCCGCCATCACCTCGACACGCATTCGTCTGAGACATCGTGGCGATGATTTTATCATCGTCGGCAGCTGAGATTGTTCGATCGAAGGTCGCAAACATGCCCTTGTCAGGTCCACGATCAACGATCGAACGCATTTGCGAACGCGAGATCAGGGGAGTATCGAGAGGCACCGGTGCGTGGATCGTCAGGCGGTGTTCGGCATGAACCAGCTGCTGCCAGTTGACGCCAGCGTCGCCCATCCAGGAACCGGCATCTGCCACCACATTCGCCAAGGTCGGCGCAACGGTCAGATCGCGCTCCTCAACGCGGCGCAGGTGCATGGCATCAAGCGGTTCACTGCCATAGCCGGTGGAAAGCGCGTAGAGAATTGCATCCCGCGTACTCACCGTCCGCCTTACATCGGGAATGGGAAAACTCATGAGAGATCGGGCTGAGATCGGCATGGTCAATCCTGCGTTACCACGGTTCGGCAGCGTAGGGCCAGGATCGCCATTTCGCTCCGCAAGAGCACTGCAGCATCATTGGAAGCGCACATCTTCATAACTCATCCAGTCGCTTTGACCTGTCTATACAGGCACAGCATATGGCTACTTGCAAGGCAATATTCGATGAGAAGGAAGGGAAGGCAATTCCAGTGAAGGAAACCAGGTTCAACCACTGGGCTGAGTTCCACGATATGGCCCCGCATGCGATGCGGACGTCAACCCCATTTGCAATATAGGAAGCGGCAATCGCGCGTCACCGCCATTGCCGCTTCCTGTTTGCCTCAAACGCCGGCTTGGCGACGGCATTAGCCGCCGATCATCAGCCTTACGACTTCCTCGTGATTGGTGTCGGCGATGTTGCGCTCTCCCGCGACAATCCCGCGGCGCAAGACGACGATGCGGTCGGATACGGCGAAGATATCCTGCAGATTATGCGAGATGAAGATGACGCCACGCCCTTGCGCCTTCAAGGACTTGATCAACGCCACGACCTTGCGCTGCTCTGGCACGCCAAGTGCGGCGGTCGGCTCGTCCATGACCAGAATACGGGCATTCCAGTAAACCGCGCGTCCGATCGCAACCGCCTGGCGTTGTCCGCCGGAGAAATTACTGACGGGCGCATCGAGCCGCTTCACGTGGAAGTCAAGCTCGGCCATCGTTTTGCGCGCCGCTTCCGCCATGGCCTTGCGATCGAGGACCGGCAGGAAGCCGAAGAGCTTCTTCATCGGCTCGCGGCCGAGGAAGATATTGGCGCCGATCGGCAAGTTGTCGGCAAGCGCGAGATCCTGGTAGATCGTCTCGATACCCTTCTCGCGCGCATCTTGCGGTGAGGAGAAGGTAACGGGCTTGCCCTCGATCAGGATTTCGCCCGCAGTCGGCGGATAGACGCCGGAGATCGCCTTGATCATCGTGGTCTTGCCAGCGCCGTTATCGCCGGCAAGGGCCACGACTTCGCCGGGCCGCACGACCATGGAGCAATTGTCGAGGGCACGCACGGCGCCGAAATAGCGCGAGAGATTGCGGACCTCGAGGAGGGGGGTGACGCTATTCATCCTGTTTCGCTCCGCTGAACCGGCGCTGCGCCTGGTCGATGAGCACCGAAATGATGATGACGACGCCGACGGCGATGAACTGCCAGAACGGCTCCACATTCATGAAGACAAGGCCGTACTGGATAACGGCAATAACGAGAGCGCCGGCGACGGTACCGATGATCGTACCCGATCCGCCGAACAGGCTCGCACCGCCGATCACGACCGCGGCCACGCTGTCGAGCAGCAGCGGCTCGCCCGCCTGCGCCGCACCGGCCGTGAAGCGGGCGGCGTAGAGCGCGCCGCCGAGCCCCGCGCAAACGGCGGAGAGCATATAGAGGCGCAGCAGATGGGACTTGATGTCTATGCCGGCGCGGCGGGCCGCCTGCGCATTGGCGCCGATGGCGTAATTATGCTGGCCGAAGCGTGTCTGGCTGAGCAGGTAGTGCATGATGAGCACAAAGACGAGCGTGACGATGACAAGATAAGGCACGCCGAAGAACCGTCCGTTGCCGAGTTCGGCGAAATATGAGTTCTTGACCGGCACCGTCGTGCCGCCGGCAAGCAGAAAGGCCGTGCCGCGCGCAACGCCGAACATGCCGAGCGTGCCGATGAAGGGCGGAACCTTGAGACGGGAGATCAGCAGGCCGTTGATGAAGCCGGGAACCGCGGCTGCCAGCATGGCGACAAGAATGCCGAAGACCATTGCCGCGGGCAGGGGCATGTAGAGGCCGGCAATATTGGCGACATGCGCGGCGACAACCGCAGCAAGTCCCATGATGAAGCCGGTCGACAGGTCGATGCCGCCCGAAATGATGACGAAGGTCTGCCCGATCGCCAGCAGTAGCGGCGCCACCGCGAAGATCGCCACGGACTGCCAATTGAAGCTTGAGCCGACGAAGGTGCCGCCGAAGTCGATCCGCGCCCAGATCTCGAAAGTCACGATGAGTGCGGCAAGAAAGAGCCATGCGCGCAATTGCGCGATGCGGTTAAGGATGGTTTTTGCGTCGTCGCCGTGGTCGGCCTGAGGCGCCACGTGCTGATCCGTCTTGCGGACCTCTGCATTGTCGATGGTCATTGATCGGTCCAAACTGGAGCGTTAGTGGCGCGAAGATCGAACGCCATCGCTCTATCATCGTTGGATAATGTGCCTCGCCAATCCAGCGAGGCACAGACTATCTCCGCGTCAATCGGAGTAGATAAATTTGGCGATCTTCTTGTCTGTCACGTTCGACTTGTCGATGACCGTGAAGCCGGTGCCGATTGCTGTCGGGATCGAATTACCGGTCAGATGCGCGTAGGCCGCCATAACGCCGAAATAGCCGATTTCGGCCGGGTGCTGCGCGATCGCGAGGTCGACGAGGCCGGAATTGATGCTGTCGACGATGGATGTCGGCGCATCGAAGGCGACGACGCGGATCTTGCCCGTCTGGCCGGCCTGCTGCACGCCATTGGCTGCACCGAGCGCGGAGAAGAGGTTCGCGCCGAAAACACCGTCGAGATCGGAGTTGCGGGCGTAGACCGCCTGCAGCTGCGACGCTGCCTTGTTGGCGTCGTCGTCGTTATACTGCGTCTCCAGAACGGTGATGTTCGGATATTTCTTCATCTCCTCCTTGAAGCCCTGCTCGCGCTGGTCGGTGGTCGATACGCCGGGCTTAACGTTGGAGACGTAGACCTTGCCCTTTTCGCCGACGGCCTTCGCCAGGGCGCGGGCGGCAATAGCGCCGCCGAGCAGATTGTCCGAGGCGATGTAGGACAGCGGGAAGTCGGCATCGCCGTTGCCCGTCTGATAAACGCCGTTGCCGATGAAGGTATCGACCGTGATGATCGGAATGCCGGCATCATTGGCCTTTTTCAGAGGCTGGATCAACTGATCCTTGTCGGTCGGCGCGATCAGAATGAAATCGGGCTTCTTGGCGATCACCGCATCCAGAACCGGAACCTGGGTGACCGGGTTGAAATCGGGGCCGCCCTGCCAGACGAGCTCGGCACCGACAGCCTTGGCAGCCGCTTCGGCACCCTTATGCATGGTGATGTAGAAATTATCGGTCGTCAGGCCCGGAATAAGGGCAATCGTGAACTTCTTGTCTGCGGCTTTGGTGTTGCCGGCAACTGCCGCAACACCGGTCGCGAGCGATGCCACGGCCGTAGCCTTTAGAAATGAGCGGCGCTCCATGATTTTCCTCCTCTTGAAGCCGAACCTCCCCTGTCCGGCATAGCGATAATCAGTGGGTTAATTCGGCACGTCAAGTAATTTTTTTCTGCAATGAATTTCTATTATCCGTTTGATTTGATTGGAAAAGCCTCACATGTGCGCGACATTGTGATCCGCCTCGGACATAGCGTCGCAAGGCGGTTCTCGACCATTTCGCATAAGCACCGCCAGCCTTGCCGACGCTTCCATCATTCGCCGTCGAAGACGTGCGAAAGCCAACTCAAGACAGCCTCAATATCAGGCTCCTGCGTCTGGTCGACCGTCATCACGGCGCCGCACCCCATCGGCTCAGCCCGATCGGCGAGCGCGATCAGTTCCGGCACGTATTCGGCGCCCGGATGTCCTGGTAATCGATCCTCGAGCCGGCTGGCATAACGCTCGCCGGCAACCGACCCCGGCACCTTGCACCAGAGCTCGGCGACATGCTCGATCTTCGCCGCATCGATATAGGCTTCGAGCTGCGCCTTCGGCTGAAAGCCGAACCAGGCATCGATGATGAAAGTCGAGCCGGCCGGCGCCTCAGCAATAAAGGACCAGATCGCCTGGTAGCTCGCCTTTCCGAGCGTCCGGTTAAAGTCGCGATCGACCGGGCCGATATGTTGCAGGAAAGGGTTCTTGATGCCGTCGAGCGACAAGATCGGCCAGCCTGCTCGTTGAGACAGGGCTTTGGCGAGCCGGCTCTTGCCGGAAGCCGGCACGCCATTCACCAGGACGACCCGCTTTCCCTGCGATGAGACATGGGCGTCGAAAATCGAAAGTCCCGCGCCGATCACGCCGGCATCGTCGGCAAGTTTTGCCGGCAGTATTGGCGGGCAAAACCAGGGCGCGGCCGCCGGCAAGTCGGCAAGGGCGCGCGCCGCGTCGCAGCCCAGCCCGCCGCCGAGCAGGATGATTTCCGGGTCCATCGTCGCTGCGATGTTGTCGAGCGCGATGCGCAGGGGCATGGCCCATTGCCGCAGGACGCACACCGCCGCCTCGTTTCCCTCGGCCGCCATGTCCAAGACGTCTCGAATCGTCGTCGCCGGCAATCCGGCTTCGGCGATGTGCCGGCGCAGCGCGGTTCCGGAGCTGAAGGTTTCGACGCAGCCGCGCCTCCCGCAGGGGCAGGGTGGGCCATCGGAGGAAACGCAGATATGGCCGAGCTGCCCTGCCGTCCTATGCCCGTGATAGATGCGGCCGGCATGGGCGACGGCACCGCCAATGCCGGTTCCGATCGTCAGCATCGCGACATTCCGGTAGCCCTTGGCGCCACCGGTCTTCATCTCGGCAATCAGCGCCATACTGCAATCATTTTCGATGACGACAGGCTTTCCGAGAGCCGATTCCAGCCGCTTGACGAAGTCGAGGCCTGCGAGGTTGATAATGCCGCCGGACAGGATTTCGCGGCTGGCGACATCGACCCGCCCGGGTATGCCGACGCCGATCCCCAGGACCTCCGGTGCATCAAGCTCGCGCGCCAGCGCTATGACGCGCTCCAATACAAGCAGGGGATCAGTTGGCGTGCGTTCCGATAGCTTTGCAAGAATTTCGCCCTTCGCCGAGATGAGCGCAGCGCGAATATTCGTGCCCCCGATATCGACCCCGACGGCGGCGTCAGCCATTGGCGCGCTGCCCATGGTCAGCACCATGCGAGCCCGTGCCCTTGAAATGCGTCGCAATGACAGCCTGGATTTCACGCAGTCTTGGAACAGCAACCGACTCGAGCCGATCCTTCGTCACGGACCGGTCGAGCGAGATGCAATCCTTCCATAGCGAACGGCCGGCAATGACGCCCGAGGCACCGTTGCGCATGGCATCCTCGACCTGCGTCAGGAAGGTTGAGTGGTCGACCCCGGCGGAAAGAACCGCCCATGGCACCTCACCAGCAAGGCGGGTGACCTGCGCACAGGCTTGCGACGATCCCGGATAGGGGATCTTCAAGACTTTCGCGCCCAGATCGAGGCAGATCTTGCTGCCGCCGACGATCAGGGACGGCAAACTGGCTTTATATGCGGCTTCGTCCTCATCCTCGAATCTATAGGTCAGGAATTCGACGACGAGCAGAAGATCCTCGCGGGCGAAGTCCTCGATGCATTGCTTGAGGATCTCAATGTTATGGACATTCGCTGCATCCCGGTCGGAGCGCAGATAAACCATGATCTTGCCGCCGGTCGCGCCCAGCTGCCGTACGCGGCGTGCGGAAATGCCGGGAACGAGCTTCGAGAGACGATAGCCTTCCGGCGACGTATCCCAACCGGAGGCGTCGAGGCCGATCAGCAGCGCGGTGTCGCGCTGAAGGACGCGATCATCGACAAGAGCGGGGACGGCGCAGATTGGATCGACGAGAACGCAAGATGCCTTGCTTGCCAAGAAACGGGCGATATCGGCCTTGGTGTCCCCCAGGACCTTGTCGGAGATCGCGGCCTGTTCGGCCGGATCCTTGGCCAGAAGGCTGCGCATGCCGCCGCGCTGGTCGCAGGCAATCACCATCATGGCACCGTCGCTACCGCAAATCTGCTGGTAGCCGCGCATTTCAGCCGTCGTCAACTTCGTCATGTGATCCTTCCTCCAGCCGTTGCAAGACGGCGCACCGAAGCCATGCCTTCTCCACTCCTCGAAGAGGGCTTTGCTCTTGAAATTGAGGACTCTCATGCGCGGTATAAACGTTGCGAAACCGGCCTTTTTGAGCGATAACTCCTCAAGTGCCGCATGTGTAACACATTGCAGAAAGGAATTTCAATCTGAATTCGTCTCAATCGCAGGAGGCTGCGGCAAATCGCGCATTGCTGCATACCGTCGCCAAATTGCACTACCAGTCCGACATGTCGCAGGTGGACATCGCCAAGAAGCTTGGCCTATCCACCGCGACGGTATCGCGATTGCTGCAGCGGGCGCGGGCAGTCGGCATCGTCCGGATCGAAGTGATCGATCTGTCCCCCGCCGAAGATCTGAGTGCTGCGCTGATCGATCGGCTCAAGCTGCGCACCGCCGCGGTCATCGATACGCCGTCATCGAACGTGCTTAGCGCACTGGCCGCGCCTGTCGGTACGCTTTTGCAGCAGGCCGGCATGCGCTCCGGCTCGACACTGGGCATCGGTTGGGGGCGGGCGGTGCGCGAGGTGACAATGGCCGGGCTGCCGCAATTGCCGGGCATAGTCACCGTCGCGCTGAATGGCGGCATGCAACAAGCGGCGCCGCATTTCCAGATCAATGAATTCGTTCGGCAGGCAGCCGCACAGATGGGGGGCGTACCGCATTTTCTGCATGCGCCCTACATCTCGTCGGCGGAACTCCGGAATGCCTTTCTCGGCGACCCGACAGTGCAGCAGGTGACATCGCTTTGGGACAAGCTCGATGCCGCAATCGTCGGCGTTGGCCTCACGCACGCGGCAAACCCTTCCGAAGCGGCGCTGCCGGGAGAGAAGGCGCTGAGCCACGCAACCGGCGACGTGCTCCGCCATTACATTACCGAAGAGGGCGAGATCCTGCATTGGGATGGTGAGGAGGGAATGATTGCCGCCTCTCCGGAGCAATTGCGCAAGGTGCCGCTCTGCATCGCGGTCGCCGCCACTCCCGGTAAGGCGAGCGGTATCATCGGCGCGGCGCGGTCGGGAATGATCAATGCCCTGGTTACCGACGCCAATACCGCACAGGCCATACTCGATCGCCTGTCGTCCGGTCAGAAAGCGGAGAATCGGTCCTGATGCTTTTTGACGGCCGTTCCTTCGGCGCCTTCCTGTTCGACATGGATGGAACCCTTCTGAATTCGATCGCGGTTGCCGAACGGGTCTGGACCGCATGGGCAGAAAGGCGCGGCGTCGATGCCGTCAGCCTGCTGGCAACCGTCCACGGCCGCAAGGCGATCGAGACGATTACTGGCCTCGGCCTGTCGGGGATCGATCCCGCGGAAGAAGTCAGGGTGTTGACCCAGGCCGAAGTTGATGACGTCGAAGGCGTCGAGCCCATTGCCGGGGCACACAAGTTTCTGAAGAGCCTGCCGCCGGATCGTTGGGCGGTCGTCACCTCGGCTCCTCGGGAACTGGCCAAAGTTCGCCTCGAGGCGGCCGGACTTCCCTGGCCGAAAATTCTGATCGCCGGCGAAGATGTCCAGCATGGCAAGCCGGCACCAGATTGCTTCATGTTAGGTGCCAGGATGTTGGCCCAACCCATTGAGGAATGTCTTGTTTTTGAGGATGCATCTGCCGGAATAGAGGCAGCGGAAGCAGCAGGTGCTTCCGTATTGATCATCAGCGCGACGCATCGAACACCGCTCTTGGCGCGGCATCCGAGTGTTGAGGATTATGATCGTCTGGCTGCGACCATCGACGCAGACGGTCGCCTGCACCTATCGGCCTAGTGTCGCGCGTGCTCGTTTAGCGCCCTGACAGTTTCATGAATTCTTCGGGGTAGCGGTCCCCTTCTACCTTGAAGCTGGAAGATGCCTGGCTGATCTCTTCAATTTCACCCTCTTCGAGCCGCAGCGAGAGCGCGCCGAGATTTTCGTCCAGCCGTTCGAGTTTTCTCGTTCCCGGAATGGGGACGATCCAAGGTTTGCGTGCCAGCAGCCAGGCGAGGGCGATCTGCGCAGAGCTTGCACCCTTTCGGTCCGCGATCTCACGCAATCTGTCGACAAGCAATTGGTTGGCTCTACGCGCGTCCTCAGAAAAGCGCGGGACGCGATTGCGGAAATCCGAGCTGTCAAATTTCGTATTCTCATCGATCTTACCGGTCAGGAAACCCTTGCCCAGCGGACTGAAAGGAACAAAGCCTATCCCGAGTTCTTCGAGCAGTGGGATCACGTCTTGCTCCGGGTCGCGCGTCCACAGCGAATATTCGCTCTGCAAGGCCGAAACCGGTTGCACGGCATGGGCGCGACGGATGGAACCGACGCCGGCTTCCGAGAGACCGAAATGCCTTGCCTTTCCCTCCCGGATCAGGTCACGAACCGTGCCAGCCACATCCTCCATCGGGACATCCGGGTCGACACGATGCTGATAGAGCAGGTCTATGCAATCGACCCGCAACCGCTTGAGCATGCCTTCGACTGCACGCTTGATCTGCGCTGGGCGACTGTTGACGCCGCCCTTGTGAACTCCCGTCTCAGGATCAATGTCCCAACCGAACTTCGTCGCGATCACCACCTCGCCGCGAAACGGCTCGAGAGCCTCCCCGACGACTTCCTCGTTTCGGAACGGCCCATAGGCCTCGGCCGTGTCGAAGAAAGTCACGCCGCGTTCGGCCGCGCCGCGGATCAAGGAAATCATGGCGCCGCGGTCAGCCGCTTCGCCATATCCCATGCACCCGAGGCCAAGTGCCGATACTTCCAGACCTGCTTTGCCGAGAAGCCGCTTTTCCATCCTCATCTCCTAGCTCGCGACCATGATCGCGATCGTGGCCGCGCGCGATCCTCTGCCGATCATCGACGACAGATACGGACTCCCGGCATATTTCGCACGATATGCCGCATCGATCCTGTCGTTGACGTGTGCTTCTTCCGCCACGGGTTCGAACAGGACATCCCTGGTCATGCCGCCCGCCTGAATGCGCCCGGCTTTTTGTCGGATCGCCGCCTGATACCAGCTTGAGCCCGTGCCGTTGTAAGCGCGAGCATAGAGAATGCCGTCGACCACGACCGACCATATCCAGGTCGGCGTGCCATGGGTTACACCGTCGTCACGCAAGGGTGAAATATGCAGGTCATCGGTTTCGGCGATGCGCAGGAGTTCCTCGCTATGCCACGCCATGTGCGTCATCCTTTCCGCCAGCTCCTTACCGAAACGGATTATAACCGGGCGCCTTGTAAATCGTCTCCGGCCTGCCTTGAATATCGGGAACGTAGACACTCTCGGCCCAATCGGCCATCGGCACATCCTCGATCGCGACGGAAACCGAGTCTTCGTCGAGACCAAGCGTTTCCATGACGGCCTTGGTCAGGTTTTTCGCTAAGGCCTGCTTCTGTGCTTCGGTCCTACCGGCGGCCATCTTCAAAATGACATGGGGCATTACTCTACTCCTATATTGATAAGCGATTGCCGGTGGCGGCAATGCGATAGACCGCATCGGCGCAAGACGAGACTACCTGCGTGGCCTTCAGGACCTGCGAAAGGAATGTAGGAAGATCCGTTTTCGAGATTAGCACCCGAATGCTACAAGCACTTATGACGTGTGCTCATGAATTGGCGAAGCGACAGCCATAGACAGCCTGCCGAGACCCGACAGGCTATCGAAGGCGCAAGGGATGCTTCTCATGCCGCACGCGGCAACAGAGATTTCAGGTTCGCATCGGTCAATGCTTCGATTGGCGGCGTAACCCGCCTGGCGATCAGCAACTCACTCAGCTTTATATCTTTCGCGATCTTGTTGCCGGGACCGACACCGCTTGCCGCGACGAGCCGTCGGTCGTCGTCGAGGTGAAACAGGATAAAAGCGCCGTCGCCAAGATCTCGCCGAACGACGAGACACCCTTCATCGACAAGACCGGCGATCTGCAGGGTATGATCGAACTGATCGGACCAGAAATAGGGAACGGCCTGATAGCTCTGCGCCGCGCCCGACAGATTTGCCGCAGCGAGAATGCCCTGATCCTGCGCGTTGCGCCAGGCTTCGAGGCGCAGCCGGCGGCCGCCGTAAAGAGGATGGGGAAAGGAGCAGCAGTCGCCGGCGGCATAGATATCAGTAACCGACGTCTCCAGGCACTCATTGACGGCTATGCCGTTATCGATGGCAATACCGGCCTGAGCGGCAAGCTCGGTGCGCGGCTGCGCGCCGATCCCGACAACAAGCACATCCGCCGACATCTCATCTCCATCGGAGAGAGAAATATCGACGCGCCATTCATTCGCTTCTATCCCGAGGACCGTTACGCCGCATTTCACGGTGACCCCATTGCGCTGATGCAGCGCCGTGATCGCTTCGGCGATCGGCTCCGGTACGCCACGCTTGAGAATACGCTCCTGGAATTCGATGACCGTGACCTTGGCTCCGCGGCTGCGGGCCGATGCGGCGACCTCCAGGCCGATGAAACCGCCACCGAGCACGCCCACATGCATATCCGCTCGGATGAGCGAACGGAGTGCAAACGCGTCCTCGATCGTCCTTAGATAAAGTATCCTGCTGCTGGCGGGTGCGTTCGGCAATCGTCTCGGCGTCGCACCGGTCGTCAGCAGCAATTTGTCGTAGGGCATCGCCCGGCCATCCGAGAGCATGAGCTGCTTTCCGGAAGCATCGATAGCATCAGCAGATGCGCCGCAGATATGCTGAATGGCATACTTGGCCAGCACGCTATCGCTGAGGACGGCGGGCAGTTTGGGCTCTGTTACATCGAGCAAAATCTGCTTGGAAAGGGGAGGCCGCTCATAGGGGAGATGGACCTCGTCGCCGATCAGGGTGATTGCGTGCCGGTAGCCGTTTTCCCTTAGGCTCAAAGCGGCGCGCGCGCCGCATTCGCCGGCACCGACGATGATGACGCCCGCATTGCCGCTCATGCTCCTATCCCGATCATGACGCGATCGCCTTCTACTCTGACCGGATAGGTTCTCAGATTGATGCAGACCGGCGCGCCGCGCGCTTCGCCAGTCTTGTAGCTGAAACGGCCATTGTGCTTCGGACACTCGATCGTGTCGCCCATGACGAGACCGTCCGCCAGGTGGATCTTCTCGTGGGTGCAAAGTCCGTCCGTGGCGAAATACTCGTCGTCAGGGCTGCGATAGATCGCAAAGGTTTTTCCGGCGTGATCAAAGCGGACGACATCCTCCTGATCGATTTCGTCGGCAGCGCATGCATCAACCCAAGTCGTCATTTCTTCCTCCTCATTCCAATCATTGCAAGGCGCGAAGCCATCATCGGATGTCGGGAGCAAGTTGGCGTTGCGCCTTGATCGCGCTTCGTTTTCCGCTCCCGACTGGTTTGAAGCATGCGCGAGATAGGCCTTCACTTTCCACGCCGATTATGATCATTTTTCATCAGGGAGGAGCCCAATGAAAAAGACTCGCCTGGTGGATATTGCGGCGGCCGCAGGTGTCGGCATCGCGACGGTCGAGCGCGTTCTCAACGAACGCGGCAGCGTAAAGCCGCGGACGGCCGAGAAGGTGGTGCTGGCCGCCAAGCAACTCGGTTACAAGGGCATCATCCCGAGGCTCTATCGCGGCACGATCCGTATCGAGGTGATCCTGGTTCGACCGGAGTCGCCGTTCTTCAGCCGGCTCAACCACGCCTTCGAGCGGATTGCCGCCTCATTGGACAGCTCTATTACAATCCATCGCACTTTCGTCGAGGAGAGCGATCCCGAGAAATTTGCCGCGCATGTGGCCAATAGCAACATTCGCCGCCATGGCCTGATCGTCGCGGCCATCGACCATCCCGCAATTCGGGAGAGCTTGCGAGAGGCGCGTGCCGCCGGTGTTGAGGTCGTCCAGATCGTCTCCTACCTGACCGGCCGGGATGACGTCTTCGTCGGCATCGACAATTATGCCGCCGGCCGGACCGCCGGCTTCTACATGTCACGCATGCTCCGGCACGCAAAGGGAAGCGTCGTCGCCATCTGTCATAGCTGGGCCTACCAGATCCACAGGGAGCGCATTCGTGGTTTCTCCGATTATCTCAATTCTCAGCACAGCTCCGCGCTGCAGTTTTCGGAGGTCGTATTCGGCTGGGATGACGATGTGAAATCCGCCGAGATGATGACGCAGGCGCTGCGTCGCTGTCCGGATATCGTTGGCGTCTACAACGCCGGCGGCGCCAATCTCGGTGTGGGCTCAGCGCTTCGGCGCCTTCAGCAACAGGAGGAAAGCGATTGCGTCTGGATAGCGCACGAACTCAACGACGAAACACGCAGGTTCATCGCATCCGGGTTGATGACGCTCGTTCTCGATCAGGCACCTGAAACCCAGGCAAGGCGCGCACTGGATACGATATTATCGCGAATGGGGATTATCGATGTGCCTGTTAGCCAGGAGCCGGTTCCGTTCCTGACCTATACTGCCGAGAATATTGGTCCGGCGTCCAGTCACCAGTAAGCGACAAAGCCGGAGCCTGCGGAAGGAGGGCCGCAGGCTCCGGCATTTCCCGCCATCAACGGCCGGTTGGGACCGGCGGCGGGGGGAGAACCTAAAAGCGCATATGGAGCATCCAACGCCTTTGGCAAGCCGTGGAATTCAACGGGTTTGTCGGAAAAATTCCACCGGCCTACATGGGCTCTAGCCCGGCGTGCCGGAGCGGCGAGCCTGCTTCTCCGCATACTTCTTTGCGCGCTCCATGAACCGCTTGTTCATGCGATCCTCCGCCTCCTTCGAACCATCATGAAAAGTGCCGAACCACTGGTCGAGTGGGATAACGCCGTCGGCATAATTGCATTCGAAGAACTTGTGATGGAGGTAGTGGTCATAGGCATGGGTATCGATCCCGGCCTCTTCGCCGATGACGATCTTGTCGAAGCCGGCGTGGCCCGGCGCGGGTGCCAGCGCGGTATGGGTCAGATGGAACAGCGCATGGATTGGATTGGACGGTACGATCCAGTGAATGAGAACGCCTGAGAAATACAAGAGATGCTCGACCGGGTGCATGGCGAGGCCTGACCACGGGCCGGGATTGACGTTGTTGTGATGCAGCTTGTGGACCGTATGATAGAGCGGTGGCCAGTGGATCAGCCGATGCACGAGGTAGAAGTGCAGATCGCGGAAGGCCGGGATCAGCAGCATGATGATCGCGCAATAGATCGGGTGTTTGGCGAAATCGACATAGGGAATGATGCCGTTTGCAAAAGCCCAGAGCGTCATCACCTCAAAAGCCGTCCAGAAGGGTACGGCGCTCGCAAAGGTCCAGATCACGTTGTCGACGGTCTGGTTGCTGAAGAGGAAGGCGGAATTATCCTTCGACGGCCACTTGCTGTTGTATTTGAAGCTCGTGCCCTGCTTCTTCTGCATATAGAGACGCAGGTGAAAGGCGCCGAAAAACAGGAAGACCAGCGCGGCGTTGCGCAAGAGAAGATAGGCGATCCAGCCCGGCGCCAACGTCTTCATCGTCTCCATCGACGGCGTTGCATAGAGCCACAGCAGCGTCGCGACGACGGCATAGACGACATTCCAGGGCATCAGGTAACCCGGATAGCCGAAGAACCATTTCAGGAATGCGATCGGTTTGGCCGGCCAGATGAAGACAGGCGGATATTGCAGAAGCTTTTTAGGTTTCCAGTCGCCGCGCTTGTCGCGCGTGCCGTAGAGCGTGTCGTCCATGATGGGCCTCCCGGTGAATGAAACGATGCGGTCAGTGTCAGCGACGCCGGCTCGAAACGACAGCATTGATTTGATGAAATTTGCTCACGGCGGCGGAAGTTCGCTGGCGGGTAACTCAGGGCGGGAAGGGGAGGCCGGTAGCCTCTCCTTCCCATGCGCCGGCAGTCGCGCTCATCGTTGCCGATACCGGTCCTCTCAGTTTAAGCTTTCGAACTGGACCATGTTGTCCTTCGTCACCAGCTTGAAGGGTATCCAGACTTCCCGGTCGATCTGCTCGCCTTTGGCGGCCTTGATTGCGGTATCGACAGCGCCGCGCCCCTGTGCCTTGGCGTCCTGGAAGACGGTGACCTTGAGATCGCCCGATTTCATCGCCTGCAGCGCATCCGGCGTCGCATCGATGCCCGCAACGATCGTCTTGTCAGTCGAGCCGCCGGAATTCTTGATCGCGGAGATCGCACCGAGCGCCATCTCGTCATTGTTGGCGATGACGGCATCGAAGGATAGGCCCGAGGTCAGCCAATTGGAAACGAGATCGGCACCGTCCACGCGGCTCCAGTTGCCGACCTGCTCGCGTACCACCTTGATGCCCCTGCAGTCTCCTGTCTTCAGCACATCATGCACGTCCTGCGTCCGCTGGCGTGCCGCCTGGCTGCTGAGGTCGCCGACCATGATGACGATATCGCCCTTGCCGCCGAGCATGCGACAGACTTCTTTCGTCTGCAGCGTGCCGGATTCGGTTTCGTTCGAACCGACGAAGGCCTGCTTCTTGCCGAGCGTGGAGAGATCGGTCGGCTGGATGTTGACGTAGATCAGCGGAATGCCAGCTTCCTCGGCAATCTTGCTGATTGCCGGCGTGCCGTCCGAATCCACGGGGTCGACGATGATGGCGGAGACGCCACCGGCGGCGAAATTTCGGACTTGGTCAAGCTGCTTGTTGACGTCGTTTGCGGCATCCACCACCTGCAGATCGAGCCCCTTGGTCTTGGCGTAGTCCTGCATGCCGTTGGCGATCAGGGTTTGGAAATTGGTCGTCAGGTAACCCATCGAAACGCCGATCCGATCGGCGGCATGGGCCTGCGACGACAGCACGAGCGCGAGCGCGCTTGCACTCAAAAACTTCAGCATGTTCTCCTCCCAGGAAACAGCGGCCCACCCGGCCGCCTGGAAAGAGTTACCGATGGAGCCGACCGGCGTCCGGGAGTATTTTGATGAAAAACCATCATGCCGGCGGGCCGCGATCGAGCGAATACATCCGCTTTGCAATGAAACGCGCCGATGATCAAAAGCCATCACCGGGTCCGCTGGCAAAGACTTCGAATTCATGATCTGAGCAGCCTACAGGTAGGGGAGGAACGATGCAGAACTTGCTCATATTCCAGTCGCTCTGGTCCATGGAGCGGCGCAGTGCTCGTCATCCGGAGCTTTCTCTGGAAGAAAATATCGAAAAGATCGCCGCCAACGGCTTCGATGGCATCAGTACCCATTGGTATGACAGCAATGTCGTTGCGCGCATCGCGGGCCTGCTCAAGCAGCATGGCTTGCAAGCGGAGGGGCAATGCTTCCCTAAGACGGTCGACGATCTGAAGCCGGCACTGGAGGTCGCCGCGGAATTCAATGTCCATCACATCTGTCTGCAGCCCGACGTGCGGCTGCGACGGTTGGAGGACTGCATCCCCCTGCTGGAAGGCTGGCAGCGGCTGGCGGAGGAGGCCGGCATCGATGTCTGGATCGAGACGCATCGCGACCGGATGACGACGGATCTGTTTTTCACGCTCGACCTGCTCGATCGGCTACCGGAGTTGCGGCTGCTCGGCGACATCTCCCACTTCCTCGTCGGGCGGGAGTTCGCCTGGCCGGTATCCGACGAAAACCATGCGCTCATTCATCGGATACTGGACAGCTCATGGGCTTTCCACGGCCGCGTTGCCTCCCGCGAGCAAGTCCAGATCGAGATTTCCTTCCCGCATCACAGACCCTGGGTCGATCTTTTCCTCGACTGGTGGGACTATGGCTTCAGAAGCTGGCGCAGGCGTGCGGCCAAGGACGCGACGCTTGCCTTCACCTGCGAATTGGGGCCGAAACCCTATGCGATTACCGGAAGGGACGGTGAGGACAGCACTGACCGCTGGGAGGAATCCCTGCAGATGCGCCAGGAAATACGCGATTTGTGGGCCAAGATATCAAGCTAACAAATCAAACGAGATATCGGTGATAGACTATTGATTTTGGAGGAATTTCTATGGACGTAAGAGCAGCAGTCGCGGTTCAGGCAGGCAAGCCGCTTGAGGTGATGACGGTTCAGCTTGAGGGGCCTCGCGCTGGCGAAGTGCTGATCGAGGTCAAGGCGACCGGCATCTGCCACACCGATGATTTCACGCTCTCGGGTGCCGATCCGGAAGGCCTCTTCCCGGCCATCCTCGGCCATGAAGGTGCGGGCATCGTCGTCGATGTCGGTCCGGGCGTCACCTCGGTGAAGAAGGGCGATCACGTCATTCCGCTCTATACGCCCGAATGCCGCGAATGCCCCTCGTGCCTTTCCCGCAAGACCAACCTGTGCACGGCGATCCGCTCGACGCAAGGCCAAGGCC
>JUHI01000015.1 GCA_000799755.1 Martinezella tropici | reverse complement strand
TTTTCGATGACGATATTGGTCTCAGGCGGTGCCGGTTTTATTGGTGGGAACTTTGTTCTTGACTGGCTGGTGCAGCATGATGAGACGGTGGTCAATCTGGACAAGCTGACCTATGCGGGCAATCTGGATACGTTGCAGGGATTGCGTGGCAACAATCGTCATGTGTTCGTGCATGGGGATATTGGCGACCGGGAGCTTGTGAGCGATCTGCTGTCGATGCACCGGCCGCGCGCGGTGATCAATTTTGCGGCCGAGAGCCATGTCGATCGTTCGATCCATGGACCTGGGGATTTCATCCAGACGAATATCGTTGGGACGTTCAACCTGCTGGAAGCGGTGCGTGGCTATTGGGACGGCCTGGCGGAAGATGAGAAGCAGGGCTTCCGCTTTCTGCATGTTTCGACGGATGAAGTCTACGGCACCTTGTCGAAGGACGATGCGCCGTTCAACGAACTCAACCGCTATGAGCCGAACAGTCCCTATTCTGCCAGCAAGGCGGCCTCCGACCATCTGGTGCGCGCCTGGCACCATACCTATGGTCTGCCGGTCCTGACGACGAACTGCAGCAACAATTACGGCCCGTATCATTTCCCGGAAAAACTGATCCCGCTGGTGATCCTGAATGCGCTGTCGGGCAAAAGCCTGCCGATCTACGGCGACGGCCAGCAGATCCGCGACTGGCTCTATGTGCGGGATCACTGCAGCGCCATCCGTCGCGTGCTGGAGGCCGGCAAGCTCGGCGAGACCTATAATGTCGGCGGCTGGAACGAGAAGCCCAATCTCGAGGTCGTGCATACCATCTGCGCGATCCTCGACGAACTCCGCCCGAAGGCGGATGGCAGCCGCTACAGTGATCAGATCACCTTCGTTAGAGATCGGCCGGGCCATGACCGGCGCTATGCGATCGATGCGCGCAAGCTCGAGCGTGAACTCGGCTGGAGGCCGGCGGAGACCTTCGAGACGGGGATTCGCAAGACGATCGCATGGTATCTCGACAACCAGGACTGGGTGCGCAACGTGACGAGCGGCGCCTATCGCGAATGGGTCGGCAAGCAGTATGAGGTCGAGCTGTGAGCGCCATTCTGGTCACCGGCGCCAATGGGCAGGTCGGTTTTGAGCTGCAGCGCTCGCTTGGCGTTTTGGGGGATGTCGCTGCTCTGACGCGCGCAGACATGGATCTGGCGAGCGAAGCCAGCATTCTTGCCGCTCTTGATGAGCACAAGCCGCGCGTGATCGTGAACCCTGCCGCCTATACGGCGGTAGATCGGGCCGAGAGCGACCGGGAGCTGGCGATGGCGGTCAATGCCACCGCCCCGGGGATACTGGCGCGCTGGGCGGCGGATAACGGCGCCTGGCTCGTCCATTACTCGACGGACTATGTCTTCGACGGCACGAAAGGCGATCCATATGGGGAGGAGGATGCGATCAATCCGCAGTCCGTCTACGGCGAAAGCAAATGGCGGGGTGAGGAGGCGGTGCGCGCGTCCGGCGCGCGTCATGCCATTTTGCGCACGAGCTGGGTCTATGGCCATCACGGCAGCAATTTTTTGAAGACGATCCTTCGGCTGGCGGGAGAAAGAAGCGCTCTGAACGTCGTTGCCGACCAGGTGGGGGCGCCGACCTCGGCGGCGTTGATCGCCGACGTCACGCGCGGGGTGATCGAGCGGATTGCGGCTTCACAGGCGCCCGACGACTTTGCGGGGACCTATCATCTCACAGCAAAGGGCAGCACCTCGTGGCACGGCTATGCCGCGCATATCGTGCGTGAGACGCTGGCGGCAAACGAGAAGCTTGCGCTTTCTCTCGATGCGCTGAAGCCGATATCGACAGCCGAATACCCGACACCCGCCAGGCGCCCGGCCAATTCGAGGCTGAACTGCAGCAAGCTGATGGATCGCTTCGATATCGTTCTTCCCGCATGGCAGGACGGTGTCGACGATGTCCTGGCGAGATTGCGGGCCGTGGGGGATTGAGAGCCGCAGGTTCGTGACGGCCGTGGTCAGCCCCCAAAGACAGCCGACAAGGCATAAGCAGACAGATTGAAGACGAGACGCTGGATCATGACGAAAGCACGCAAGGGAATCATACTCGCCGGCGGATCGGGGACGCGGCTTTATCCGCTGACGCTCGCGGTCAGCAAGCAGCTGCTGCCGATCTACGACAAGCCGATGATCTACTATCCGCTGACGACGCTGATGCTGGCAGGTATCCGCGAGATCCTCATCATCTCGACGCCGCAGGACACGCCTCGCTTCGAGCAGTTGCTTGGCGACGGCAGCCAATGGGGCATCAGGCTCGATTATGCCGTCCAGCCGAGCCCTGATGGCCTTGCCCAGGCATTTCTGATCGGCGAGGCATTCCTGGATGGCGCCCCGTCCGCGCTGGTGCTGGGGGACAACATCTTCTACGGACACGACTTTACCCGGTTGCTGCACGAGGCGAACGAGAAGGAGGCGGGCGCCACCGTCTTTGCCTATCACGTGCAGGACCCGCATCGCTATGGCGTGGTCGAGTTCGACAAGGTGGGCCGGGCGATCAGCCTGGAGGAAAAGCCAAAGCTGCCGAAGAGCAATTATGCGGTCACCGGCCTCTATTTCTACGATGAAAGCGTCGTTGACGTTGCTAAATCCATCCGCCCGTCGCCGCGTGGCGAGTTGGAGATCACCGATGTCAATATCCGCTATCTGAACGCCGGTCAGCTGGATGTGCAGACCATGGGGCGCGGCTATGCCTGGCTTGACACGGGCACGCATGAATCCATGCTGGAGGCCAGCCACTACATTGCCACGATCGAGAACCGGCAGGGGCTGAAGGTCGCCTGCCCCGAGGAGATTGCCTATCGCAGCGGCTGGATCAGCGCATCTGACGTCGAGGCGCTGGCGCATCCGCTGAAGAAGAACGCCTATGGGCAATATCTCCTGGGGATATTGCGCGAGCAGATATTCTAACGATCGCGGCGCGCGCCAGCGCCACATCTCCCGTGCGAACAATCCGAGCAGGACGACGAATGAAAGCCATCGATACCGCCATCCCCGACGTCAAGATCATCGAGCCGACGGTATTTGCCGACGATCGCGGCTTCTTCTTCGAAAGCTTCAGCGCGCTCAAGTTCGAAGCCGCAGTCGGACGAAGCGTCGACTTCGTGCAGGACAATCACAGCCGGTCGGGAAAGGGCGTGCTGCGCGGTCTCCATTATCAGCTGCCGCCGCATGCGCAGGCCAAGCTGGTGCGTGTCGTGGTCGGTGAAGTCTATGATGTCGCGGTCGACATCCGCAAATCGTCTCCGACCTTCGGGCAGTGGGTCGGTGTTCTCCTGTCGGCCGAAAACAAGCGCCAGCTTTGGATACCCGAGGGATTCGCCCATGGCTTCCTGACGCTGAACGACCATGTCGAGTTTGTGTACAAGACCACCAACTACTATGCCCCGGAGAGCGACCGCGGCATTCGCTGGGACGATCCGCAGATCGGCATCGACTGGAGGCTCAACGGTGAGCCGACGCTCTCCCCCAAAGACCAGCGACAGCCTTTGCTAGCCGATGCCGAAGTGTTCGAATGAAGACACCCATATCCGTCCGGTCTTCGCCAGGCTTTGGTTTGGCGATGCCGGCGCATGATATGAAGCACTTTATCGCGAGGCATGTCGGCAATCGCGGGTGTCAAAGCAGTTTCAAGCCGAATGTTCGATAGAAGGTATAGCCCGAGCGCACAAATTGCTTGATATGCCACAGACCCTTACGAGCGGCGTCGCCGCCGCCATGGACTATTCTCGCCGTCGGAACGAAGGCGATGCGTGCCATGTCTCGCGTGCGCAAAGATAGATCAAAGTCCTCGAAATAAAGGAAATAGCGAGGATCAAAGCCGGAGAGCTTTCGGAAAATGGCGCCACGAAAGAGCATAAAGCACCCGCTGACGATCGGCGGGTCCCAGAAGGCGTCCACGTCGGACATATCCGTCATCTGATAGCGGTCGAGCCGCTTCCTGAAAAGCCGGCGCAACCATTTTGGCCCAAACCCTCTTAGTGCCAGATCGAAGAGGGAGGGATAGCGCTTGCACAGATATTGGCGCGTGCCATCTGTTCCCATCGCCAAAGGGGTCAATAGTCCGCATTCCGGATGCCGATCCAGGAAATGCAGGGCATTTGCAAGACAGTCGGGGCTCAAGACCACGTCTGGATTGAGCACGAGGTGAAGGTCGCCGACATCGTCCAATGCCATGTTGTTCGCACGGGCAAAGCCGATATTTCCGTGCCCTTCCAGGAGGTGAACGGAAAGATCGCCGAATTTGTCGGACAGCCATCCGGCAAGGGAGCCATCCATAGAATTATCGACTATCGTGATGCTTGTATTCGTTCCCTCGAGGCGCGCGATTGCAGCTCTCAGGCTTTCAAGTGTTTCGCGGAGACCCGCGAGTTCGGGACGATAGGTGACAATGCAAACTGAGAGGAGTGCCGCGCGCTCTTGGTACGGATCTTCGGTGCTATCGGTCGTCATCATGTCATCCGTGGCGATTGATAAAGCAAGATTGCATTAGGGCACGTGGGTGGGAATCGTATTCCCATACGTATTTGACATGCTATGCGCCTTCTAAATGAAGCCATTGAAACCGGAATCTTCCACTTACGATCCGGTGAGCAAAAGAGGAGAAGTCAATGAAAGTTTCGAAGTTTTGTAAGCGCCGGTGTCATTCGCATTGAAACAGGGCAGAACATGGAACGCTTATAAGCTGCTGCTTATGGCGGATGGTGAAATGCATCATGTTTCAGTGGACATCCGTCGCTCTTCATCTTATGGGGGACACCGGGTAAGGCTATACCTTAACGCGGAAAACAAAAGCAACTTCGGGCCAGCAAGGTTTTGATATGGATCTGTGATTTTGAGCGAATCTGCGTATTCTGTCATAAAACTGCCGATTTTTTATTTTCGCGTTCGGGTTCGATCTAGCCTGTGGTCGCGCTGGTCTGAATGGCTCGCTACCTGTCTAAGGGCGCTGGTTCTTTGTTCCATTAAAGATACTGACGTTCTAACCAAGCGGGCTATAAATCTGCGATAAACGGCCGAAAGATGTGTCATCAGTTATGAATAAATATCCAATACACCCTGTCGCGGCGATTCGCAGTCTTTACATTCATCGGCATCTTGTCGTTACTCTTGTGCGACGGGATATGGCGGCTCGATACCGGGGGTCGATTTTTGGTATCTTGTGGGCGCTCTTCAATCCGCTGTTGATGTTGGTTGTCTACACATTCGTATTCAGTGTCATCTTTAAAGCGCGTTGGGGCGGTGGAGGTGATTCCAAAACCGAGTTCGCTTTGTTGCTGTTTCTCGGGCTAATCGTTTTCAATATATTCTCCGAGTGTGTATCTAAGGCACCCGCTACGATTGTCAGTAATGGCAATTATGTTAAGAAAGTGATATTTCCATTGGAAATATTGCCATGGGTAAATATTTTTGTTGCATTGGTGAATGCTCTTATCAGTCTTTCTGTGTGGATTGTCGCATTTATATTTCTTTTTGGTATTCCTTCGCCATATTTACTTATGCTTCCGCTTGTTATTCTTCCGCTTGTACTTTTTATCATGGGGTTGTCATGGTGCCTTGCTTCCCTTGGTGTCTATATCAGGGATGTGAGCCAACTCGTCAGCATCGTCGTAACGGTGACGATGTTCCTTTCACCGATTTTCTATCCTATCTCCGCGTTGCCAGAGAGGTTTCAGTCCATTGTGTTACTGAACCCTTTGGCAACGGTGATCGAGCAGATGCGACAGATCCTTTTTTGGAGGCAGCCGACTGACCTAACATACTACTGGCTCGAACTTCTCGGATCTGCCATCGTGGCTTGGCTGGGGTTTGCTTGGTTCCAGAAAACACGCAAGGGCTTCGCCGATGTCCTCTGACACAGTGATTGCCGCAAGCGCGCTTTCCAAATGCTATCACATTTATGATAATCCTCGTGATCGCCTCAAGCAGATGATTGTGCCGCGTGTATGCTCGCTGCTAGGGCTTAGACGGCGTCAATATTTTCGCGAATTTTGGGCGTTGAACGACGTTTCCTTCACCATCAGGAAGGGCGAGACGGTTGGTATCATCGGTCGTAACGGCAGCGGCAAGTCTACGCTATTGCAGATGATTTGCGGAACATTAAACCCGACCTCGGGAGACGTGGCTACCATCGGACGCATAGGTGCTCTGCTCGAGCTAGGTTCGGGATTCAATCCCGAGTTCACCGGACGCGAGAATGTTTTTCTCAATGCTTCGTTGCTCGGACTGACGGACCAGCAGATCAAGGATCGCTATGATGCGATCGTAAGTTTTGCGGATATCGGCGATTTTATCAACCAGCCGGTAAAGACGTACTCCAGCGGCATGTATGTGCGCCTAGCATTTGCAGTCATAGCTCATATCGATGCGGATTTGCTGGTTATAGATGAGGCGCTTTCTGTTGGGGATGCTTTTTTCACGCAGAAATGCATGCGTTTTCTGCATGACTTTATAAAGCGAGGAAGCATCATCTTCGTAAGCCATGACACTGCGGCCGTTCGTGGACTCTGCACGCGGGCGATTTGGTTGGACAAGGGTGCCGTCGTTATGGATGGCGTACCAAAGGATGTCTGTAATCGTTATCTGGAGGCCTATTATTCAGAAGGTGGTGTGCCGCCGGTGACGACTTCAACCGTTTCGGAAGAAATGGAGAGTGTTACGGAAGACGCGGAGATGGAAGCGACTGTCGATAGCCGGTTGGCCTTTCTCAATGCGTCCAATCTCAGAAATGATCTGCAGGTTTTCAAGTTTAATTCGAATGGTGAAAATTTTGGAAGAAAGCATGCCGAGATAGTCAATGTAACTTTGCGCAACAGATCGGGAAAACCGCTGAGTTGGATAGTTGGCGGCGAGTATGTGGTTGTACGTGTTGAAGCGAAAGCCTATGCAGATCTCACATCACCGATCATTGGCTTCATGTTGAAGGATAGGCTTGGACAAACCTTGTTTGGCGACAATACCTATTTGACAACGATCGATCGCGGCTCGTTCTGCGCGACTGGTGAGATGCTGGTGGCCGAGTTTACCTTCCGTATGCCAATTCTGCCCGCGGGAGATTATTCTATCGGTGTTGCAATTGCAGATGGAAATCAGGACGTACACGTCCAGCATCACTGGATTCATGATGCTATGGCAATAAAATCCGAAACCTCGATGGTTGCAACTGGCTTGGTCGGCGTTCCTATGTCGAACGTCAGCCTTTGGGTGGAAGCGTGATATGTCTGATTTGAAGCGTTCAATGAAATTCACCGGCGAACGATTTTTACCGGAAGTCTCCGGGAATATTGTCGTTGAACACTTGCATCGCTACCTGAGTGCAGCCGAGCTCGCAAAGGATAAGGTAGTTCTTGATATAGCTAGCGGCGAGGGCTATGGGAGCGACCTTCTCTCGCGCCACGCGGCTGAGGTAATCGGTGTCGACATTGCGGTTGATGCCGTCGAGCATGCTAATCTTAAATATCAGCGACCTAATCTTACATTCCGAGTGGGGGAATGTGCCGCGATCCCGTGTCCAGATAATAGCATTGATTTGATTGTAAGCTTCGAAACTCTGGAGCATCACGACAAGCACGATGAAACATTTCGAGAGTTCAAGCGCGTCTTGCGGCCAGGCGGGAAGCTTTTAATCTCGAGTCCCGATAGAAAGTATTATTCTGATCTTCGCGAATATAAAAACGAATTTCATGTCAAAGAACTCTACGAAGAAGAGTTTCGTGAACTTATGGGGAGATATTTTAGAAATATTAGATATTTCTCACAGAGAGTTTGCTACGGATCTTTACTCCTTCCAACAGAGGGCGCGTCGTCCGCACGAAGCTATCTTCTCAAGTCGGATGAGCTGAAGGCCGCTCAAGGGGTATACGAGCCGCTCTACTTGCTTGCCTTGGCCTCCGATGATGAGACGGGGACAATGGAGGTTGGCCTTCTAGAGCAACCGCTCAACGACACAGAGTTGGTGCAATCCTGGACCAAGGAAGTCGCGTGGCGAGACGACGAACTTGATCATCTCCGCAACCAAGTTGCGGAGATTTCGAAACTTCAAGCGAGTCTTGATGCAGAGCGACGTTTGAAAGACACACTGGAGCAGCATAATGCCGATGTGGAGCAGCGTTACGCAGCCATCCTAAATTCTTCCTCGTGGAAGCTGACTAGGCCGCTTCGCGTTGCCAGGCGCGTTTTCAGCAAGATGCTTAGGCTTTCGACCCATCTGCGACCGTTGCTCAGCCGAGCCGTTAACGCTTTTAGATATTTGCTCAGAGGCGATATGAAGGGCCTGTTGAGCAGGATAACTCACTATCGCAGGCAGGCAAAACTCGAACAGATCCGTGGCCGATTGCAGCGATCCAATGGCCGTATTTGGGGGATCATAACGACCCCGCACACGCTTTTCATCGCAAAATGTATTGCCGAGCGTCTGGAACGGCATGGTATCGCCACGGAAATCATGATGGAGGCTCCAAAGGCCTTCGATCACGATCTTTACATCGTGCTTTGTGCGCAGATGTTCAAGCGGTTGCCACCCGGCGAGAAGCGCATCATTTTTCAACTTGAGCAATCCGTCAGCTCTCGCTGGTTTACCCCCGACTATCTAGCGGTTTTGGAGAACTCGTTGGCGGTTCTCGAATATGCGACCGTCAATATAGAATTTCTAGCGAGCAACGGTATAGCCTATCCGCATGTGAACTATCTGCCGATAGGCACATCGTTGAAACCACCGGAACCAATAGATCTCTCCCAAAAGGAATATGATTTCATCTTCTACGGCGACTATTACAGTTCGCCGAGGCGAAGCCCCATGCTTGAAGCTCTCAAGCAGCATTTTTCGGTAAAGCTCTGCAATGATGCCTTCGGTGACGATATGCATCGCTTAATTCGCAAAGCGCGCGCCGTGATCAATATTCACTATTACGAGAATGCTCTGCTGGAGATGCCACGCATACAAGAATGCCTCTCGCTAGGTGTTCCTGTGTTGTCGGAGAGTTCGCAGGACCAGCAGGACTATCCAGAACTAGGGGAAGCCGTTCGATTCTTCGAGCAAGGTTCAATCGAAGCGATGCTTGAAGCGGCGCACGCTATTATCAGTGAGCATGCGACGATCGATGCTGCAGTTCGGAAGTCGGCTGAGCTAAGCTCAACTCGCTTCACGTTTATGATGGACCGTTTCCTGGCAAATATCGGTTCGTTGCCCATGAAAAAATTGCTCGATGGAGAAATTTATCTTGATCGGGATAGCGCGTTGGTCGCTCTTTCAATGCCTGAGACAATCGATCGGCGTCGTGTATTCCTGGCCGAAAGACCTGAAAGCTGTGCAATTTTCGATGGTGTTCGCAATGTAAGAGGCTGGCTGGGTTGTGGGGCGAGCTATTCCGCTCTCGCTCGTAATGCCCTGGCGCGGGGGATGTCTCAATTGACTGTCCTTGAGGACGACGTGCTGTTCCATGAAGGACACAAAGATAAGATTGAGATCGTCCTAGAGTATCTCGGCCAAACGACTAGATGGGATATCTTCTCAGGGGTAATTGCTTCAGTTCATCCCAATACACGTGTGTTAGATGTGGAGGTATGGAAAGGCATGACGTTTGTCAGGTTGGACCATATGACGAGTACCGTCTTCAATATTTACAACAAGCACGCTCTGGATTTGCTGGCACATTGGGACCCGGAAAATACGGATGTGGATCGTAATGCTATCGACCGATATCTCGAAAGCAGCGACAACTTGGTGATCGTCGTTGCCCTTCCCTTCCTGGTTGGCCACAGAGAGGACGTCGCATCGACCCTCTGGGGCTTCGAGAATGACAGGTATTCCAAGATGATTGCCGAGGCGGAAAGGACGATTTCCGATCTCGCCCAACGTTGGCTGGAGAATGAAGGGCGCATGGCAACAATCAACGCCTGATCATGATCATGAACTACCTCATGCAACCAATGAACACATCAGTAATTTGCTCATCGATTGTACGGCGGTGAAGCATTCCTCGGACATGAGGCAATGATTTCACCTAACCAGTCAGGTCGGCCACGGCAGAGCAACGGTGCAAGCTACCGTGGCCGACCCATCACCAAATACTCCCCCTTGAGCCGCATGTGGCACCAGCAGGCGAAGGCGGAGGAGGCGAAGGCCAGGCTTTCGCCGATGGCCAGGCGGTTGTTGGAGTTGCTGAGCAGCGTCAGCGAGAAGAAGAACAGGCAGAGGATATAGGCGTGCCAGGCGGCGCGCGGGATGATGCCTGCCTTGCGGGCGCGCCAGACGGCGCGGATGAAGATACCGAGCATCAGGGACATCACGGCGGCGCCGAACAGGCCGTAGCGCACGAGGATCTCCAGATAGCCGTTGTGCAGCAGCGTGTACTGGACATGCGAATAGCGCGTCTCGGCCCAGTGCTCCAGCCAGCGGTTGCCCCAGCCGAAGAGCGGGGCGGAAGAGAAGACTTCCCAGCTGTTCGACCAGAGTTGCAGGCGTTCGTCCATCGAAACGGGCGTATTGGTGGAGCTGATGGCGTTTGTGACCACGCCGCCCATCTCATGGCCCTCGAACACGTTCTCAACCATGGTGAAGGCTGCCGAAACGGTTGGCCCGGCTGTCTTGTCGAGGTTGTGCCTGACGCCATAGATGCCGGCGACCAACAGGGCGGCTACGGCGACGACGATGATGACGCCGCTCTTCAGGCGCAGATAGGTCAGCGTGACGAGCGCCAGCAGCGGCAGGGTGATGCCGAGCGCCAGCCAGACGCCTTTCGATTTGGCGCCGTAGATGGCGATAAAACAGAGCGCGAAGATGAAGGGCGAAACGACATAGGCGAAGCGGGCGATCTTGCGGTCGCTGGATTTGTCCGTCAGATAGTGCAGCAGCCAGAACAGCGTGAAGATGACGATCATGCCGCAGGCGACGGCGCCGTGGATCTGGTTGTTCATGATCAGCGGGCGGATGGTTTCGCCGGCAAATACCTCGCGCAGGTGCTGTGTGGCAACGAGCATGATGAGGACTACGCCGAAATAGGCGGCGACGATCTTCTCCATCAGCTCCTCGTAGAGCAGGAAAGCGACACCCATGATGGGGAAGAAGAACGGGAAGGCGTAGAGCCAGTCGGAAGCGCCGATATCGTGCTGCGGCGTCAGCCAGAAGGTGATGAAGAAGCGCGCCATGACATAGACGGCCCACCCCATGCAGAGCCAGCCGATCCAGTCCGTACGTGGCCTGATCGGCGCCTTCATGTAATAATAGAGAGCGATCAGGGACAGAAGTGCGGTGGCATAGCGATAGGCATCGCTTTCAAGCACGGTCGGCGAGGCGACGAGCAGCCAGAGCAGGCCGCCGATGATGGCCACGGGTCTCTTCAGGCTGCCTGTGGCCTTGGTGACGCCGATCGGTGTGGCTGCGAGATCAGCATGCGGTTTGTTCATGCGCGAGTCGTCCAATGTCGTCTTCCGCCTTCATTCACAGTCGGTTGATTACCGGCATTCCCAGCCCTCGGAACGGCCCCTATGGCCGCAAAGGGGCAGGAATACGGCATTTTTCCCATCCCGGCACCCCGGCCACGTCGTTTTCGCCGGATGCTGGCTAATGGGCCACTCCGTCGCGCCGGACGACTTTCAGGGCCGTCAGGATGATAATCTTGAGATCGAAAAGGAAGGAGCGACGGCGCAGGTAGTCTTCGTCCAGCGCCACTTTCTCGGGGATCGGCAGTTCGTCGCGGCCGTTGACCTGCGCCCAGCCGGTCAGGCCCGGTAGCAGCACGTCGACGCCGCGTTCGGTGCGAAGCGCGATCAGATCATGCTGATTGAAGAGGGCAGGGCGCGGGCCGATAATGCTCATCTCGCCCTTCAGGATGCACCAGAGCTGCGGCAGTTCGTCGAGGCTCGACTTGCGCAGGAAGGAACCGATCGGCGTCAGATAGATCTTCGGGTCTTTCAGCAGGTGAGTCGCGACGGCGGGCGTATCGGTGCGCATGCTGCGGAATTTCGGCATGCGGAAGATGCGGTTCTTGCGTCCGACCCTGTCCGACCAATAGAGGATCGGGCCCGGCGAGGTCAGGCGCACGGCAATGGCGACGGTCAGGATCGGAATGAAAAAGACGATGGTCGCGGCAAGAGCAGCGAGAAAATCGAAAAGGCGCTTGGCGATCGTATAGGGCATCGTCTCTTGCTGTTGCATCGTCGCCGGGTCGAGGGCGATGAAGGTCTTGATGCCCTGTGCATCTCATATCGCGAATTTAAGCACAACCGCTGCGGATAAGATTCCCAGCCCTTGTTCCGCGTGGATATCCCGTGCAAAGCATGATTGCAGCAATGATTGGTATGAATGAACGGAGGCGGGTCGATCATATGATCCTGGTGACGGGTGCGACGGGTTTTGTCGGGCAGGCCTTGTCTGCCGAGCTTTCTCGGCGGCAGTTGGCTCATCGCCCGGCGAGCCGCGATCCCCGGCCCGGCTTCGTCGCCATCGGGACGATCGACGGCGCCACGGATTGGTCGGAGGCTCTTGCCGGCGTCGATGTGGTCATGCATCTGGCCGCCCGCGTCCATGTGATGAAGGAAAATGCCGTCGATCCGCTGGCCGAATTTCGCGCCGTCAACGTGGACGCCACGGTCAATCTGGCGCGACAGGCGGCAAGGGCCGGCGTCGGGCGTTTCGTCTTTCTGAGTTCCATCAAGGTCAATGGTGAGGCAACGGCTGCGGGAAGGCCATTCAGGGCTTCGGATGCGCCGCATCCGGAAGATGCCTATGGCCGTTCGAAGCTCGAGGCGGAGGAGGCTCTGCTCGCGATATCAGCGGAAACCGGCATGGAGATCGTCATCATCCGGCCGCCGCTTGTCTATGGTCCCGGCGTGAAAGCGAATTTCGCAAGCCTGATGAAATGGTCCGCCCGGCCGTTTCCCTGGCCGTTCGGGGCGGTTCGAAACCGCAGATCCCTCGTCTTCGTCGGCAATCTCGTCGATTTCATGTTGCTTTGTGCTCGCCATCCCTCCGCCGGCAATCGCGTCTTCCTGGTCAGCGACGGCGAGGATCTTTCGATCGGTCAGTTGATTGCCAGACTGGCCGCGGCTGCCGGACGCAAGGCCTGGATGCTGCCGGTGCCGCCGGCATTGCTGGAAGGGCTTGCCGCGCTTCTCGGCCGCAGGGCCGCCGCGCAGCGGCTGCTTGGATCGCTGCAGGTCGACATCGGCGAGACCAAGGCGGTCACTGGCTGGTCGCCGCCCCATTCGGTCGAAGAGGGGCTGGCGGCAACGCTCGCCGGGGTTGGAGCGTCGGTCCGCTCCTAGAGACTCCAGACCGAGTGACCCGTCAGCAGGGGATTGGTCCGGTCAAGGGCCGCTTTCACGTCGACGACGACGCCGTTTTCGCTCAGGAGATCGAGGATTCCGGCTGCTCCTTCGGCCAGATAGGATTTGTGGGGAACGGCAAGGACGAGGGCGTCGAGCTTGCCGAAATCCTTCAGCTCTCTCAGGCGTATGCCATATTCCTCTTCGGCCTCCGCGTGGCTTGCCATCGGGTCGTGCACCAGCGGTTCCAGGCCGAATTGGTGCAGTTCACTGATAATATCGGGCACGCGGCTGTTGCGCAGGTCGGGCACGTTTTCCTTGAAGGTCAGGCCAAAAATGCCGATGCGGGCGCCGTTGATCGGCTTTTTCGCCGCGACCAGCATCTTGATGAGCTTCTGGGCGATGAAGGCGCCCATGCCGTCATTGATGCGGCGGCCGGACAGGATGACTTCCGGGTGATAGCCTAGCTCTTCGGCCTTGGCCGTCAGGTAATAGGGATCGACGCCGATGCAGTGGCCGCCGACCAGGCCTGGCGTGAAGGGCAGGAAATTCCATTTCGTCCTTGCCGCCTTCAGCACGTCGGCCGTGCGGATATCCATCTTCTCAAAAATGATCGAAAGCTCGTTCATCAACGCGATGTTGAGGTCACGCTGGGTGTTTTCGATCACCTTGGCAGCTTCGGCGACTTTGATGCTGGAGGCGCGATGGATGCCGGCCTCGACGACGGCGCCGTAGACGGCGGCGATCTTCTCCAGCGTTTCCTCGTTATCGCCGGCGACCACCTTCACGATGCGTTCGAAGGTATGCTCCTTGTCGCCGGGGTTGATGCGCTCCGGCGAATAGCCGACATGGAAGTCGATGCCCTGCTGCAGGCCGGAAACCTCCGCCAGCACCGGGCCGCAGACTTCTTCGGTGACACCGGGATAGACTGTGGATTCGTAGACGACGATCGAACCTTTGCGCAAAACCTTGCCGACCGTGCGCGAGGCCGAGATCATCGGCCTGAGATCCGGCTGGCGATTGCGGTCGATCGGCGTCGGTACGGCGACGATGAAGAAATCGCGATCCCGCAGATCTTCAATTTCGCCTGTGATCCGCAGCCCGCTTGACTTCAGCCGTTCGGGCGAAACCTCGCGGGTATCGTCTTCGCCCGCCTTCAGCGCGGCGACCCGGGAGGTCTTTATGTCGAAACCGACCACATTATGGAATTTTTCGGCGAGCGCGATCGCGACGGGCAGACCTACATAACCGAGACCAATGACGGCAATTTTTTCGTTCAACACAACATACCTCGAACAATCCACCTGAATTAGCCCAAATCCAAAGCTCGTGTCAGCGCCTAATATTCGCCTTCAGGATCATTTCAGGTGCGGGTCGCATGAATGTGATGACCAGTCCGGTGCTTTGCAATGGCCTGGAAGTGCGGCCATGTCGCACTCTGCGCTTCAGCTTCGGCGGAGATACATAGGATACCTATCGAAACTTTCTGGTCCCAAACCTATTTATTAGGGTGAGACCCATTTTCTCGGAAAGCGTGGTTCGCGATGCGAAACAGCTATCTTAAACATCTACGCACCCAGCGCGACGAGCTTGAAGCCAAGCTTGAGCTGCATATAGCCCGCTATTGTTTTGGCGACGGCGAGGTGGATGACGGCACGGAAGCGGAACTCCGGCAGCGGATTCTGGAGCTGTCTGACGAAATTGCCGCACTGGAAGCCGACCGCGGCGAGTAGGAAACCGCAGGCGGCAGGTTTTGCGTCGATCCGGATCGGCCAAGCTCAGCAATTCCTTAATCGCCCGCAAGTCGGCACAGCCGAGTAATAGCTGCTCGACATCGCAGGCCATTCAGCGCGATAAGGTCGGAGACGATCGAAGCGCGTGAGGAGCCGATGAAGCCGAGCCTGCCTACCCTTCTCAGCATCAATGGCGGTTATGTCGACACCGCCGGATTTCTTGCCCTGCATGGTCTGTTCACGGCGCATGTCACGGGCAATTTCGTCACGCTTGGCACTTCACTGGCCTTGGGAACCTCAGGCGCTCTTGCCAAGCTTCTGGCGCTGCCGGTTTTCTGTGCCGTTGTCATTCTCGCCCGTCTCGTCGGCGGTGATCTCTCACGGCGCAATCTGCCGACGTTGCAGATCATCCTGACGCTGAAATTGCTATTGCTCGTGCTCGCGGCGATCCTGGCGATGCGCTTCGGCCCGTTCGGTGCCGGGGATGGCTGGCAGGCGCTGCTGACCGGCATGATGCTCGTCGCTGCCATGGCCATTCAGACGACGGCGCACCGCATCCATCTTGGCTCGACGCCGCCGACGACGATGATGACGGGCACGACGACGCAGATCATGATCGATATTGCCGACCTGCTGCGCGGCGCCAAACCGGAAGAGAAGGCCGCCATGAAAGCGCGGCTTGGTCGCATGGGAGCGGCCGTCGGCGGCTTTGCGCTCGGCTGCGCGCTGGCGGCAGCCCTTTTCCTGCTTGTTGGCATGGCTTGTTTCTTGTTGCCGCCGGTTCTGGCGCTTGCCGGAATTCTCTTTCACGCCGGCAAGGCGGAGACGAAGCCGGCTTAGTTCTTTCGCCTCCATCCATTCCTGATGCTACCAATCTTGCTCCTTTCTCCCGCCTTGCAAGTCGGCTACAGCTCTCTAAGTGTACGCGTCGGATCGAACCGGTCCGCCGCTTTCGCGCGGCAAATCCTTGTGGTCGAGAAGAGGTGGTCATGGCAGGAGAAACGGTGCTTGTGGTAGGCGGAGCCGGCTATATCGGTTCGCACACATGTCTGGATCTGGCGAACAAGGGCTTTCAGCCCGTCGTCTACGACAATTTCTCCAATGGACATCGTGAGTTCGTCAAATGGGGTCCGGCGGAAGAGGGCGATATCCGCGATCGGGCGCGCCTCGATGAAGTCCTTGCCAAGCACAAGCCCGCCGCGATCCTGCATTTTGCCGCGCTGATCGAAGTGGGTGAGTCGGTCAAGGACCCCGTTTCCTTCTATGAAAACAATGTTATCGGCACGCTGACTCTGCTTTCGGCAGCCCAGGCAGCGGGCGTTAAGGCCTTCGTCTTTTCCTCGACCTGCGCGACCTACGGCCTGCCGCAGAGCGTGCCGCTCGACGAGAGCCACCAGCAGGTGCCGATCAACCCTTACGGCCGCACGAAATACATCGTCGAGCAGGCGCTGGCCGATTATGACCAGTACAAGGGTCTGCGCTCCGTCGTGCTGCGCTATTTCAATGCCGCCGGCGCCGATTTCGAGGGCCGTATTGGTGAGTGGCATACGCCGGAAACCCACGCGATCCCGCTTGCGATCGATGCGGCGCTCGGCCGCCGCCAGGGCTTTAAGGTCTTCGGCAGCGATTACGACACGCGCGACGGCACCTGCGTGCGCGACTATATCCATGTGCTCGATCTGGCCGACGCCCATGTCCGCGCTGTTGAATATCTTCTGCGCGGCGGCGAATCCGTTGCGCTCAACCTCGGCACGGGCACGGGGACGACGGTGAAGGAGCTGCTCGGCACGATCGAGACCGTGTCGAAGCGGCCGTTCCCGGTCGAATATGTCGGCCGGCGCGAAGGCGATTCGACGACGCTCGTCGCCAACAACGACAAGGCCCGCGATATTCTCGGCTGGTCGCCGCAATATGATCTGACCGAGATCATCCAATCCGCGTGGAACTGGCATGCCAAGTCCAACCAGCACTGAGCGCGCCTCGGGCAATTCGGGCAAGCGCCCGAATATCCTACTGATTTCTGCCGACCAATGGCGGGGGGATTGCCTCTCCGCCGTCGGCCATGAATGCGTGAAGACGCCGAATGTCGATGCGCTTGCCCAGGAAGGCGTGCTGTTCCGGCGGCATTATGCGGGTGCCGCGCCTTGCTCACCAGCTCGCGCGACGCTCTATACCGGCCTTTACCAGATGAACCATCGCGTTTGCCGCAATGGTTCGCCGCTCGATGCCCGTTTCGATAATGTCGCGCTTGCGGCGCGGAGGGCCGGCTACGATCCGACGCTGTTCGGCTATACCGACACGGCGCCCGATCCGCGCGACCGCGATCCTCATGATCCGCATCTGACGACCTATGAAGGCGTGCTGCCGGGCTTCACGCCGCGGCAGCTTCTGCCCGAACATGAGAAACAGTGGCTGTCCTGGCTACGGTCGCGTGGCCATGCCGATGCCGTCAGCCGCGATATCCATATTCCTGTTGGTGCCGAGCCCGGCGAGATTTCCAACAATGCGCCCGCCTATTCCAAGGACGAGACGCAGACGGCTTTTCTGGCCGGCGAATTCATCCGCTGGCTCGGAGAGCAGGATCAGCCCTGGTTCGCGCATGTGTCCTTCCTGCGGCCGCACCCACCCTTTTCGGTGCCGGAACCCTATAACCGCATGTTCTCGGCTGCTGATGGTCCGGCTTTTGCGCGTGCGGTCGATCTCGAAGCGGAAATGACGCTGCATCCATTGCTCGCCTTCGGCCTACCGCTAATCGGCAAGGGCGGTTTCATGTATGGCGGCAAAGGTTCGATCAGCGAGTGGACGTCTCAGGATTTCGCGGCAATCCGCGCCATCTATTACGGCATGATCGCCGAGGTCGACGCGCAGCTTGGCCGCATCTGGCAGGCGTTGAAGGATGCGGGCGCGTGGGACGATACCGTCATCGTCTTCACCTCCGACCATGCCGAAATGATAGGCGATCACTGGATGCTCGGCAAGGGCGGCTTCTTCGACGGCAGCTATCATGTTCCGCTGGTCATTCGCGATCCCCGTCAGAGCGCTACGCGTGGCCGGCAGGTGGAGCGCTTCACCAGTGCCGCTGATATTTTCCCGAGCCTGTGCGACCGGCTCGGCATAGTGCCGGCAAATCATGTCGATGGCGACAGCTTGCTGCCGTTCCTCTCCGGTTCCGAACCGGAAGGCTGGCGCGACGCGGCCTTCTGGGAATTCGATTTTCGCGATATCGCCGAGGGCATTCCAGAGCGGCATTTCGGCTTGCGGTCCAGTGCCTGCAATCTGGCCGTCGTGCGCGACGAGCGCTTCAAATACGTCCATTGCGCCGGGCTTCCGCCGCTGCTCTTCGATCTTGTGAAGGACCCGGCGGAGCTTTCGAACGTCGCCGAGGACGGCGCCTATACGGCGACAAGGCTAGCCTATGCGGAAAAACTCCTCTCGATGCGGGCGGAGCATCTGGACCAGACGCTTGCCTATACGGAGCTGACGGAAAGAGGGCCGGTTTCGCTCCGGCCCTGAGTGGTTTCTGTCGTCTGCCTTTACTTAATTCCGGACGGAAAACCGCTGCGCAGTTTTGCGCGACATGCTTTAGGCAAACGATCCGAGATAGTTCGTCTTGCCCACAGCCAGGCCACGGCTGCGCAGAATGTCGTGCGCCGTGGTGACGTGGAAGAAGAAATTCGGCAGCGCGAATTTCGCCAGATAATCCTCGCCCTTGAAGACCACCTTGTTGCCGCCGGGCGAGATCGTCACTTCGCGTGTGTCGCTGCCTTCCATGGTGGCCGGCGTGACCGTTGCCAGGAAATCCTGCGTTTTCTTCAGGCGCTCGCGCAGGTCCGCGACGGTCGTCTCGTTGTCCTCAAAGCGCGGGGCATCGATGCCGGCGAGCCGGGCAATGGTGAGCTTCGCCGTATCGGAGGCGCGCTGATACTGGCCGGAGAGCGGCAGCATGTCGTCGATCAAGCGCGCGGAAACGAGTTCTTCGGCCGAAATGCCTTTCTCCGCGGCATGGGCTTCGATCTTGTCGAGATAGGCCGAGAGGTTTTGCAGGCCGCGTTGAAAGACGGGGACCGAGAAACTGTACATCGAGGGCATGTGTGTTCTCCGTTGTAGGCCGTGGGGCGGCCGGTTTGTCATCAGCATTCTATTCCGTTCCCGTGTCGATGGAATAACCGTTCCATCGTGCCGGGTGCCCGTATGTAGGTTTGGTTGTCGGCTCTTGCAGCAGTGGCGGCAAGAAAACTCGTCCTTTGCCGGCTTGAGCGACGCGGCCAGAATTTGCTGTTGACCTTTGTTCCGAAAAATGGAATGAATATTCCGCATAATGAATTTTACGGTTTGTTTGTTCCGTTTTTCAGTATGGCCGCCATGGGAGTGGCAGCCGAATTGAATAGAGGCTCCGCAGCCGAGGCTGGGGGCTCCGGCATTCAGGAGGGGTGTGGCCGGGCACCGTATCTGGGAGGAAAACATGAAGAAATTTATCCTTGGCTCCGCGATGGCCCTTCTGCTGTCGACCGCTGCCCACGCCCAAACCATCGGCGTTTCGATGGCTCTCTTCGACGACAACTTTCTGACCGTTCTGCGCAACGGCATGCAGGATTATGCCAAGGACAAGGGCGTGACGCTGCAGGTCGAAGACGCGCAGAACGACATTGCCAAGCAGCAAAGCCAGATCCAGAACTTCATCGCCAGTAAGGTCGATGCCATCATCGTGAACCCGGTCGATACCGACGCGACGGCCGCAATTTCCAAGCTCGCCGCCGATGCCAAGATCCCGCTCGTCTATGTCAACCGCGAGCCGGCCAACGTCGACAGCCTTCCGGACAACCAGGCCTTCGTCGCCTCCAACGAGCAGGAATCCGGTACGCTGGAAGCCAAGGAAGTCTGCCGTCTGCTGGGTGGCAAGGGCAAGGCCGTCATCATGATGGGCGAACTTTCCAACCAGGCCGCCCGCATGCGCACCAAGGACGTCCATGACGTCGTTGCGACGGACGAGTGCAAGGGCATCCAGATCGTTCAGGAACAGACCGCCAACTGGCAGCGTACGCAGGGCGCCGACCTGATGAGCAACTGGCTCTCCAGCGGTGTCGAATTCGATGCCGTCATCTCCAACAACGACGAAATGGCGATCGGCGCCATCCAGGCGCTGAAGGCTTCCGGCAAGTCTCTCGACAAGATTGTCGTTGCCGGGGTCGATGCCACGCAGGACGCGCTTGCCGCCATGCAGGCCGGCGACCTGAAGGTCACCGTGTTCCAGGATGCAGCGGGCCAGGGCAAGGGCGCAGTCGATGCCGCGCTGAAGCTCGCCAAGGGCGATAAGATCGACAAGAAGGTGTACATTCCCTTCCAGCTCGTGACGCCTGCAAACGTCAAGGACTTCGTCAAGAAGAACTGATCGCATGACGATCGACGGATGCGGGCTCGAATGCCCGCATCCTTTGAAATCCGATCTGCCCGGGAGGGAAAAATGGTTGTGAGCCCATCCACGATGGCGGCGGTGCGCGCCAGCGGCGTTGTTCCCAATGCCGCCTATCTGCTGAGCGCGGAAGGCATCCGCAAGGAATTTCCCGGCGTGATCGCCCTCGACGACGTTTCCTTCCGCCTGAAGCGTGGAACGGTGCATGCGCTGATGGGTGAAAACGGCGCGGGCAAGTCGACACTGATGAAGATCCTTGCCGGCATCTATATTCCCGATCAAGGCGAAGTGCGCCTCAAGGGCGTCGAAATCCGGCTGAAATCGCCGCTCGATGCGTTGGAAAACGGCATCGCCATGATCCATCAGGAATTGAACCTGATGCCCTTCATGACGGTCGCGGAGAATATCTGGATACGGCGCGAACCCAAGAACCGCCTCGGCTTTGTCGATCATGCAGAAATGAGCCGCAAGACCGAGGAGCTTTTCCGGCGGCTCAACATTTCGATCGATCCGGAAATCCAGGTGCGCGAGCTCTCGGTCGCGAGCCGCCAGATGGTCGAGATCGCCAAGGCGGTCTCCTATAATTCCGATGTGCTGATCATGGACGAGCCGACTTCGGCGCTGACGGAGCGCGAAGTGGCGCATCTCTTCCAGATCATCCGCGATCTTCGCGCCCAGGGCATCGGCATCGTCTACATCACCCACAAGATGAACGAGCTGTTCGAGATTGCCGACGAGTTTTCGGTGTTCCGCGACGGCAAATATATCGGCACGCACGCCTCCAGCGACGTGACCCGTGACGACATCATCCGCATGATGGTCGGCCGCGAGATCACGCAGATGTTCCCGAAGGAGGAGGTGCCGATCGGCGAGACCGTGCTCTCGGTCAAGGATCTCAGCCTCGACGGCGTCTTCTCCAACGTTTCCTTCGATGTCAGGGCCGGCGAAATCCTCGGCGTCGCCGGGCTGGTTGGCTCGGGTCGTTCCAACGTCGCCGAGACCATCTTCGGCGTCACGCCCGCGTCGTCCGGCACGATCGAGCTTTTCGGCAAGAGAACCGAGATCGCTTCGCCGGCGGCAGCGATCCGCCACGGGATGGCGTTCCTGACCGAAGACCGAAAGGATACGGGCTGTCTTCTCATCCTCAGCGTGCTCGAGAACATGCAGGTGGCGGTGCTGCACGACAAGTTCGTGCGCGGCGGCTTCGTGCAGGAGGGTGCGATCGAAGAGGCCTGCGAGGAAATGGCGAGAAAGCTGCGCGTCAAGACGCCGAACCTCGACGAACGCATCGAAAATCTCTCCGGCGGCAATCAGCAGAAGGCGCTGATCGGCCGGTGGATGCTCACCAATCCCCGCATTCTCATCCTGGACGAGCCGACGCGCGGCATCGATGTCGGCGCCAAGGCGGAGATCCATCGTCTCGTCACCGAAATGGCGCGCAACGGCGTCGCCGTCATCATGATCTCGTCGGAAATGCCCGAAGTGCTCGGCATGAGCGACCGCATCATGGTGATGCACGAAGGACGGGTCACGGGGTTCCTGGATCGGGCGGACGCAACTCAAGTGAAGGTGATGGAGCTGGCCGCGCAGTGACGCCGCCAACCGTCGCAAGGGAGGATTGAACCATGGTTACCAAAGTTGCAGAGGCGACCGCTCCGGCAGTCACGCGGCCAAGACGTCGCCGTGTTCCGCCCGAACTCGGCATCTTCCTTGTGCTGATCGGCATTGCGCTTCTCTGTGAAGTCCTCGGCTGGATCTTCGTCGGCCAGAGCTTCCTTTTGAATCTGCAGCGCCTGAAGATCATGATCCTGCAGGTCTCGGTCATCGGCATCATCTCGGTCGGCGTGACCCAGGTCATCATAACAGGCGGTATCGACCTTTCATCCGGCTCCGTCGTCGGCCTGACGGCGATGGTGGCCGCCAGCTTTGCCCAGTCCTCGACATGGGCGCGCGCCGTCTATCCGGCGCTGACCGACATGCCGTTCTTCGTGCCGATCGGCATCGGCCTGCTGATCGGTCTTGCCGCCGGCTACATCAACGGCCAGCTGATTACCAAGACGAAGATCCCACCCTTCATTGCCACGCTCGGCATGATGGTCTCGGCTCGCGGCCTGTCGAAGCTCTACACCAAGGGCCAGCCGATCTCGGGCCTCACCGATCAGTTCAATTTCATCGGTTCGGGAATCTGGCCGGTCGTCGTCTTCCTCATCATCGCCGTCGTCTTCCATATCGTGCTGCGCTACACGCGCTACGGCAAGTTCACCTATGCGATCGGCGCCAATGTGCAGGCGGCGCGCGTCTCCGGCATCAATGTCGAGGCGCATCTGGTCAAGGTCTATGCAATTGCCGGGCTTCTCGCCGGTCTCGCCGGCATCATCACGGCTGCCCGCGTGCAGACGGCGCAGGCCGGCATGGGCGTGAACTACGAGCTGGATGCGATCGCGGCAGCCGTCATCGGCGGCACGTCACTGACCGGCGGCGTCGGTCGCATCGCCGGCACGGTGATCGGCACCGTCATCCTCGGCGTGATGATCTCCGGCTTCACCTTCCTCAACGTCGACGCCTACTATCAGGAAATCGCCAAGGGTTTCATCATCGTCGCGGCCGTGGCCATCGACGTCTACCGCCAGAAGAAGCGGGCCAAGCGCTGAAATGCCCGACACATCGTCAGCGTTCTAAATCATGCTCTCAGGCGGGGTTTTTACCCCGCCTTTTCCATTTGCGTATGCCATTCCATGCAAATGCAAATTTTTTTCATTTGGGTATGGCGAATCCTGTCAGCTTTTCTATTCTGGCCGCTTTCCATTCGCTCCCCAGAGCGCTTTATCCAGGATAGACAATGCAAGCCGTGTTCGATGGTCACAACGACGTTCTTCTGAGGCTCTGGCATCATGCGCGCGACGGCGCGGACCCGATCGCCGAATTCAGGGACGGGACGTCGAGCGGCCACATCGATGCGCCGCGCGCCCGGGCCGGCGGTCTCGCAGGCGGCCTCTGCGCCATTTATATCCCCTCGGGCGATCTCGTCTTTGCCGATCCGGACAGCAACGGCCACTATGCCACGCCGCTTGCAGCGCCGCTGGAGCGGGCGCCGTCCCTCGATATCGCGCTGGAAATGGCGGCGATCGCGCTCAGGCTCGACCGCGCCGGCGCCTGGAAGCTCTGCCGCTCCACCGCCGAGATCCGCGATTGCATGGAGAATGGCGTTTTCGCTGCCGTCATGCATATGGAAGGCTGCGAAGCGATCGATGCCGATCTGGTCGCGCTCGAAACCTTCTATGCCGCGGGCCTGCGCTCGCTCGGCCCCGTCTGGAGCCGCAACAATGTCTTCGCGGATGGCGTGCCGTTCGCCTATCCGAGTTCTCCGGATACCGGGCCGGGCCTGACGGCAGCCGGCTTCGAGCTGGTGCGCCAGTGCAATCGGCTCGGCATCCTCGTCGATCTCGCCCACATCACGGAAAAGGGTTTCTGGGACGTCGCCAAGACTTCGGATCAGCCGCTCGTTGCCAGCCACTCCAATGCGCATGCGCTGACGCCGGTCGCGCGCAATCTCACCGACAAGCAGCTCGATGCCATCAAGGAAAGCCGCGGCATCGTCGGCCTCAATTATGCGACGGCGATGCTGCGCGACGATGCGCGCTCGGATGCCGATACGCCGTTGGAGGCGATGGTGCGGCATGTCGATCATCTCGTCAGCCGCGTCGGCATCGACTGCGTCGGCCTTGGATCGGACTTCGACGGTGCCACGATTCCTGCGGAAATTAGCGATGCTGCAGGCAATCAAAAGCTGATTGAAGCCCTCCGGAACGTTGGTTATGGTGAGGCCGATCTTGTAAAGCTGTGCAGGGAGAACTGGCTTCGCGTCCTGGCGTCTGCCTGGAAGGAAGACAGCGGAAAACGTGCGTCCTGATACTGCGTAGAGTTTAAAAAAGGGGAATGAAAACAATGATGATGACCAAGATGAACCGCGGTTTCCGCGCATTGTCTGCCGGCGTGGCTCTCTCGCTTCTGCTGATGGCGGCGCCGAATGCTTATGCTGCGACGCCCAAGGATACACTGGTCGAGGGCTTTGCCTTCGACGACATTCTGAGCATGGACCCGGCCGAAGCCTATGAGCTGTCGGCAGCCGAAATCACCGGCAACACCTATAGCCTGCTTGTCCGTCTCGACATCAACGACACCTCCAAGATCAAGGCCGACCTCGCCGAAAGCTGGTCCGTCTCCGACGATCACCTGACCTACACGTTCAAGCTGAAGCCGGGTCTGAAATTCGCTTCCGGCAATCCGATCACCGCCGAAGACGTCGCATGGTCCTTCGAGCGCGTCGTCAAGCTCGACAAGAGCCCGGCCTTCATCCTCACCCAGTTTGGCCTCAATGGCGACAACGTGACGGAGAAGGCCAAGGCGACCGATCCGAACACCTTCACCTTTACCGTCGACAAGCCCTATGCGCCCAGCTTCGTGCTGAATTGCCTGACGGCGACGGTTGCCGAAGTGGTCGACAAGAAGCTGGTCCTGCAGCACGTGAAGCCGGTGACGCCGTCGGCTGACTACAAATACGACAACGACTTCGGAAATGCCTTCCTGAAGACCGGCTTTGCCGGTTCCGGTCCGTTCAAGCTGCGCGAATGGCGCGCCAACGAAGCCATCGTGCTCGAGCGCAACGACAACTATTATGGCGAAAAGGCGAAGCTGAACCGCGTCATCTATCGCTTCATGAAGGAAAGCTCGGCGCAGCGCCTCGCGCTTGAGAACGGCGATATCGACGTCGCGCGCAACCTGTCGCCGACCGATCTCCAGGCCATCGAGAAGAACCCGCAGCTCGCTTCGACCAGCGCGCCGAAGGGCACGATCTATTACATGAGCCTCAACCAGAAGAATCCGAATCTGGCCAAGCCGGAAGTCCAGCAGGCGTTCAAATACCTGGTCGACTATGACGCGATCGGCAAGACGCTGATCAAGGGCATCGGCGAGATCCATCAGACCTTCGAACCGAAGGGCATGCTCGGCTCGCTCGACGAAAATCCGTTCAAGCTCGATGTCGCCAAGGCCAAGGAACTGCTTGCCAAGGCCGGCCTGCCTGATGGATTCTCCGTGACCATGGACGTGCGCAGCGTCGAGCCGGATACCGGCGTGGCGACCGCGATCCAGCAGACGCTCGGCCAGGCCGGTATCAAGGTGGAGATCATCCCCGGCGACGGCAAGCAGAAGCTGACCAAGTATCGTGCCCGCGGCCACGATATCTATTACGGCAACTGGGGCCCGGACTATTGGGACCCCCATTCCAACGCCGACACCTTCACGACGAACGACGACAATTCCGATACGAGCACCAACAAGACGCTCGTCTGGCGCAACACCTGGACCTCTCCCGAGCTGGAGAAGGAAGCCAAGGCTGCGCTCTTTGAAGGCGATGCGGCCAAGCGTGGGGCCATGTATCAGGACATCCAGAAGAAGTTCCTGGAAGCCAGCCCGTTCGTCATTCTCTACCAGCAGACGGAAGTCGCCGGCTATCGCAAGGACGTGAAGGACTTCAAGCTCGGCCCGAGCTTCGACAACAACTTCGTCTGGCCGATCTCGAAGTGATGATCCGGCAGGATTAGTCTTTTGAGCACTGTTGAACGGAAAATGCAGGTGCGGCCCAAGAAGGGCCGTGCCGCTCCCTTTTTCATGGGGCTGCTGCGATTCTTCGCCGTGGCGGTCACGACCTATCTCGGCCTTTTGGCCGTCACCTTCTTCATCGGGCGCATCATACCGATCGATCCGGCGCTCGCGATCGCCGGCGACCACGCGCCTGCGCAAGTGCTGGAGCGTCTGCGGCGCGAGATGCATCTCGACCAGCCGCTCTATGTGCAGTTCTATTATTATCTCGTGAGCGCTCTCAACGGCGATTTCGGGACGTCGGTGCTGACGACCAATCTGGTCATGGACGACATCAAGCGCGTCTTTCCAGCAACGATGGAACTTGCGACCGTTGGCACCATCATCGGCGCCGTGTTCGGCATTCCTTTCGGCGTTCTCGCGGCGGTCCGCCGCAACAGCTTCATCGACCAGATCGTCCGCGTCATCGGCCTGGTCGGCTATTCCGTGCCGGTCTTCTGGCTGGCGATGGTTTCGCTCGTCATTTTCTATGCGAAGCTGAACTGGGTCGCCTATCCCGGCCGCATCGACATCGCCTATGAGTATACATTCACGCCGATCACCGGCTTCTTCCTGCTCGACAGCGCCATGCAGGGGCAGTGGGACGTCTTCTGGGACGTGTTCCGCCATATCATCCTGCCGGCGTCGCTGCTCGGCTATTTCTCGCTCGCCTATATCAGCCGCATGACGCGCAGTTTCATGCTGAACGAGCTGGGGCAGGAATATATCGTCGCGGCCCGCGCCAAGGGGCTTTCGGAGGCGCGGGTGATCTGGGGCCATGCTCTGCGCAGCGCCGCCGTGCCGCTGATCACGGTGATCGCGCTCTCCTATGCTGCTCTGCTCGAGGGTTCCGTGCTGACGGAGATCGTCTTCTCCTGGCCGGGCATCGGCTTCTACATTACCAGTTCGTTGCTCAATGCCGACATGAACGCCGTTCTCGGCGGCACCATCGTCGTCGGCACTGTCTTCATCGGCATCAATCTGATTTCCGATCTTCTGTATCGGACGCTCGACCCAAGGACCCGACGTAAATGACTGTCGAGACCACCCAACCCAGCTTGAGGGACTGGCTGCTCTCCGACCGGCCACAGTCCCGCCGGCAGGCCAGACTCGGGCGTGCCTACGTCACCTGGCGGCAGTTCTCAGCCAATCGCCTAGCCGTTATCGGGCTTGCCATCATCATCGCGCTGGTGCTGGTGGCGGCGCTTGCCGATGTCATCGCCCCGCATTCGCCTGTCATCGGCGACCTCACCAATGCCTATCTGAAGCCGCCCGGCACGTCGGGCTATCTGCTCGGTACCGACGATCTCGGCCGCGATATCCTCTCGCGCCTCATCTACGGCTCGCGCTGGACGCTCTATATCGTCGTGCTCGTCGCGATCATCTCGGCGCCGATCGGGCTGATCATCGGCATGATATCCGGCTACATGGGCGGCTGGGTTGATGTGATTCTGATGCGCATCACCGATATCTTCCTTGCCTTTCCGAAGCTGGTGCTCGCGCTTGCCTTCGCAGGCGCGCTCGGCGCCGGCATCGAGAACGCCGTCATCGCCATCGCCATCACGTCGTGGCCGCCCTATGCGCGTCTGGCGCGCGCCGAAACGATGACGGTGCGGCGCTCGGACTACATCGCTGCGGTGCAGCTTATGGGCGCCTCGCCCCTGCGCATCATCTTCCGTCACGTCATGCCGCTCTGCATTTCCTCGGTGATCGTCCGCGTCACCCTCGACATGGCGGGCGTGATCCTGACGGCCGCCGGTCTCGGCTTTCTTGGCCTCGGCGCCCAGCCGCCGCTGCCAGAATGGGGCGTCATGATTGCAAACGGCTTCAAATACTATCTCGATCAGTGGTGGGTTGCGGCCATGCCCGGCATCGCGATCCTCATCGTCAGCCTCGGCTTCAACCTGCTTGGCGACGGCCTGCGCGATGCGCTCGATCCCAAGGAGAGCGGGCAATGACGACGCTTCTGACCGTGGAGAACCTCAGGGTTCGCTATCCGACCCGCACCGGCGTCATCGACGCCGTGCGCGGCGTATCCTTCACGCTTGGCCGCGAGCGGCTCGGGATCGTCGGCGAAAGCGGTTCCGGCAAGTCGCAGACGGGCCGCGCCATCATGGGACTGACGCCGCCGCACGGCATCGTCACAGCCGACAAGCTGAATTTCAGCGGCATGGACCTGCTGTCGATTTCGGCCAGGGAGCGCCGGTCGCTACGCGGCAAGCGCATCGCCATGGTGCTGCAGGACCCGAAATATTCGCTCGATCCCGTCATGACCATCGGCAAGCAGATCACCGAGACGCTGCGCACGCATGAGAAGATTGGCAAGGCCGAGGCGCGGGACCGCGCTCTCGCCATGCTCGAAGCCGTGCAGATCCGCGATCCCGGCCGCGTCTACGACCTGCATCCGCACGAAGTCTCGGGCGGCATGGGCCAGCGCGTCATGATCGCCATGATGCTGATCGCCGGGCCGGAACTTTTGATCGCCGACGAGCCGACTTCGGCGCTCGACGTCACGGTACAGCTCGACGTGCTCAAGATCATGGACAAGCTTGTTTCCGAGCGCGGCATGGGGCTGATTTTCGTGTCGCACGACCTGCGGCTGGTATCGTCCTTCTGCGACCGCGTCATCGTCATGTATGCGGGCAAGGTCGTGGAAGAACTCAAGGCTTCCGAATTGAACAATGCACAGCATCCCTATACGCGCGGCTTGCTGAACTGCATGCCCGTCATCGGCGAAAACCGGCATCCGCTGCCGGTGCTCGACCGCAAGCCGGAGTGGGCGGCATGACGGCGGCACTCGCAGTTGAAGGCCTCAGCGTCGTCTATGACGGCTACTATGCGCTCGATGCCGTTGGCGTCGAAGTGAAGGAGGGCGAATCCTTCGGCCTGGTCGGCGAATCCGGCTCCGGAAAGTCGACGCTCTTGCGCGCTGTTGCGGGTCTTGCGCCCGTTACCGGCGGCACGATCCGCGTCGGCGGCGAGCAGCTGAGGGGCGCCAAGCGCAGCAAGACCTTCTATCGCCAGGTGCAGATGGTGTTTCAGGACCCCTACGGTTCCCTGCATCCGCGCCAGACGATCGACCGGCTGCTGCTGGAACCATTGGCCATCCACGGGATCGGCGACAGCGAGACGCGTATCGCCAGAGCGCTCGACGAAGTCGGTCTCGGGTCCGGTTTCCGCTTCCGCTATCCGCATCAGCTCTCCGGCGGCCAGCGCCAGCGCGTCGCCATTGCCCGCGCTCTGATCGTGGAGCCGTCGATCCTGCTGCTCGACGAGCCGACTTCGGCGCTCGATGCCTCGGTGCAGGCCGAGGTGCTCAATCTGCTGGAACAGGTGCGCAAGGACCGCAATCTGACCTTCGTGATGGTGAGCCACGATCTCGGCGTCATCACCCATATGTGCGAACGTTTGGCCGTCATGCGCAATGGCGCCGTTGTCGAGAGACTGACGGCGAAGGAGCTTTCGGCAGGCGACGTTAGGCAGGATTACACGCGCAACCTGATGGTCGCCAGCAAGGGGTTCGTCCGCGCCTGAGCGGACGACACCTAAGGTCTTTGTCCGATTAACGAATACGGCGCTAAACACGACCAATCGTATAGACTATTGACACCTGCCGCAATTCTGTCATGATCTCGTTAATGGCAGTTAACTTTCGTGATCCCGATGAAGGGTCAGACGTTAAGTGGAGGCAGGCATGTTTTTCATGGGTGGCATGACCATGGGCTATCTTCATCCGCCGGTTCCGGCGAAGCGGGAAGGTGCACGGTCCGCCGCTCTTTCTGAGGAAAACAGCCGCCGCCAGGCCGGACCTGCCGAAGAGCAGACGGTCGATACGAGCGCCATCGAGCGCAGCTTGATTTGGGCCCGCCGCATTCTCTGCTGATTAGGCGCTGCCGATCTTTCGGGTCCCGGACATCCAATGGTTTAATTTTTCTCGGCTCGCATGCTGGACGGAAATTCATCTCTACCTAATTGATAGGAAATGTATGAATGTCTGTCCTGGGCTCTGCCCGCGAGACATATAAAAACGAACGGAGGCAACACATGGCGAATTTGGGTATGTCGAATACGCATGTGAATCAGTTCGATGGTTCCAAGCGCGCCGCCAAGACGCGGCACAAGATACAGACGGCGATTCATGTTGCTCTGTTTTCCGCAGCGTTTCTTTTTGTTGCTGCCATCGTTTGCGGCATCGTCGTCTGAGCGGTGCTTTGCGAAGCGGCGGCAGCTGTCGCCGCTGAAAGCCGGGCTCGCGCGGCCATCCTTTTAAAATCAGCATTACACAAGCCTGGTCAATCAAAGGCCGGGGGCGTGGTTTAGCTGCAAAGAATCCCTGTTTATTCCACGAGCATAACTTCGCCGGGCAAAGAAGATCCGCCCTGCAGATGTAGTATGCCGTGCAAAGAGCCTGTCGAGATGCTGAAGATCGTTCGATCGCGCAGTCGTGAGGCATTCTCTGTGGTGAGGCGACGGCGCGCCCGGCGATAAGGCGATGAATACCGTTCTCGACAAGCTGGTGGATGATGAAAACCGCCTCATCCGGCTGCTCACTTCACGCTTTATCCAGTCGGCCCGAGATCCGGATTACATCAAGTCTATCCGCCCGGCGTGCGCGAAAACTGTGGCCAGTACGCCCATGCGGTCACCTGTGTCGTCATGGCGCTGTCGGAGATGAACCGTGGCGACGATGCCTGGCATTGCCTCGACATGCTCAAACCGATCAACCATGCACGCGATCGTGATCAGGCCGATATCTATCGTGTAGAGCCCTATATTGTCGCGGCTGATATTTATGGTGAAGGACAACTGTCTGGCCGTGGCGGCTGGACCTGTTATATGGGTTCTGCCGTCTGGCTGTATTGAGTCGCTGTCGAAGGCAGCTTAGGTATCCGCATGAAAAACGACAACTTTTCATCAAACCGGCCTTGCCTTCGAACTGGGACAGCTTTGCGGCAGACATAGAACTGCCGAGCGGAAATTACCGTATTTCCGTCTCAAAAGCGCCCGATGCGGCGAGATACTCGGTGACCGTAAATGATTGGGCGGTCGCCCATCCCGAAGAGGGCTTTCCGGTCGGACAGTAGCGTTTCAGGCACTGTTTCGCTTCCACGATCGGAGCCAAAGGGGGAACTCTTTGGCCCCGATTGCATTAGATTGTCGGAACAGGAGAGTTTTATGAATTCAAGGGCGAATATGAGCCCGGCGCCGGCACAACGGATCAGTGTGCCGAAACCGGTCTCCCAGAGGGATACCCGGCTGGATGTTCTCAGGGCGCTCGCCCTGATCATGATCTTCATCAATCACGTGCCGGGGCAGATTTTCGAAGACTTTACGTCGAAGAATTTCGGATTTTCCGACGGCGCCGAGGCTTTTGTGCTGATTTCCGGCATCTCCGTCGGCCTTGCCTACGGAACGAAATTTCTTCCGGGCAATCGGCTGCAGACGGCGTGGAAGGCGATCAGGCGCGCCTTCACGCTCTATACCGCGCATATGATCACGACCTTTGTGACGCTGGTGCTCTTTATCGCCGGCGCGTGGATTTTCCACCAGAAGGGCCTGCTCTGCGAAGTGAATATCCTCGCCCTGCTGATGGACCCGGCGCGCGGCATTCCTGCGCTGCTGACGCTCGGGCACCAGATCGGCTACAACAACATCCTGCCCATGTACGGCGCCCTGTTCCTGATGCTGCCGCTGATCATGCTGCTGGAGGCGAGAAATCCCCTGTTGCTGCTGGCGATTTCGGTCGGTGTCTGGCTGGTGTCGGGCATCTATTATATCGCGCCGCACACGACGCTGCTTGACGGTTTCTGGTTCCTCAATCCGCTGTCCTGGCAGCTGCTTTTCGTGATCGGCTTCGTCGCCAGCATGCATGTCAAGCGCGGCGGGAAGATCCCTGTCCATCCGGCCTTGATCGCGCTCGCCTTTGCCTATGTGCTCCTGTCCTTCATCTGGGTGACCGACAAGCTTTGGATACTCGGCGACTATCTCGCCACGCTCGGCCTGCCGACCGTCATTACCGGCTTCGACAAGACTTTCCTGTCGCTGCCGCGCCTGCTGCATGTTCTGGCGCTAGCCTATCTGATCGTCAGCATACCCTCGATCTCGGCGCTGCTGCGCCGTTCGGGGAGCCATCCGCTGACGATCCTCGGACGGCATTCGCTGAGCATCTTCGTCGCCGGCACGATTCTCGCCATGGCCGGTCAGGTCATTCTCTATGTTACCAACAAGAGCCCCGTGGTCGGCGCAATCTATGTGGTCTTCGGCATCGCCGCGCAGTTCCTCTATGCCTATCATCTCGAGCACAAACGGCTCGAGGGCGCCGGCCAGCGTGCGGTGAAGGCGCCTGCCGCGGCGATGGCGATGCCGGCTCATTTCGGAAAGCGCCATTGAAGGCACGCTGAGCCGCGAGCGGATCGCTGCTCGTTCTTGCAGATCTCGCCGGTGTTGTGGCGACCGGCATCAGGGATCGGCACTGGCTGAATGGGCAGGCATGTTCGGTTTCGAACGCAAGTTCTGATCCGATGCCGGTCGGATGCCGATCTTAACTCCAGTCGGTATTCGGCCGTATTGACCTCCGATCAGAAAATGGAAAGACCCGGCTTTCCCGCCGGGTCTTTCTCGTTCCGGGTGTCAGTCCATGAAGCTGTCTGTCGTGAATTACGGCCAGATCGCGCATTTCTCCGAACCCGCAGGTCGCTCTCCTGCTCTCAGACCTTCGAGATAGCCACCCACGGTAGCGGTTGATTGCATATACGAAGGCAAAAACGCGATAGAGGCGGGGTGTCGTGGGGGCAAGCAGGAGGGTCACGTGATCATGTAAGCTTGCAGCTAGAGATGACGATCGTGTTGATGGCGGTGGCCAACCCCGCTCCGCTTTCCCGGATTTGCGCTGCCGGCATCGATGCACGGGACCGCATCGGTTAGATCAGGTCGCAGATTTGACTGTCCTGTCCTGTCCTGGCCTGGGCGAGTGGCGATTGCGGGATAGTCTCCTTCCCCATTCGTGACGGTCGGCTCGCAGAAGATGGCGGAAGCATCCAACCTGCGACTCCTACCACGCCAAACCAACCGCTATTCACCCTCAAGCCGATGGCCGGCGGCTCCTCACTCCAGCGCTCTCCCCGTTCTGATGGCAGGGCAATCGTCTATGGGGATCAGCGCCGGAGGTTCCTTCCTCCAGCGGAGGGGAGGTGATCCGCTCTTCGAGACGCTCAGGAGATCGGATAAGGGGCTGACCTATTTGAATTCATGGATTTTTGTGCCCTTGGCAGGCACTCCCTCATCCCCCTGTCGGCACCTTCTCCTGGTGGAGAAGGGAGCAGCGGCGATGCAAGCCCATTTGCGCCTGCCCCGGTTTTGACGCGGCGGGGAGGAGTTTTGTTTCGGCATCAAAAAAGCCGGGAGAGCGTTGCTCTCCCGGCTTCGATCTTGGGCCCCTTGCGAAGATCAGGCGGCTTCGTTTTCCGTGGCGTGTGCCTTGCGGACTTCCTCGTCCGTCAGGATGCCGCTGGCGCGCAGCAGGGCGGCGAAGCGGCCGTTGCTCTGGCTGAGCTCGCTGAAGCTGCCGTTCTCGATGATGCGGCCATTGTCCAGGAAGAGGACCATGTCGGCCTCGCGGACCGTCGACAGGCGGTGCGCAATGATGAAGGTCGTGCGGTTTTGGCGCAGGTTGTCGATCGCCATCTTGACCCGGTTTTCGGTTTCGACGTCGAGCGCGCTGGTGGCTTCGTCGAGCACGAGGATCGGCGCATCCTTGAGGATGGCGCGGGCAATCGCGATACGCTGGCGTTCACCACCCGAGAGCTTGTTGCCACGTTCGCCGACACGGGTATCGTAGCCGCCTTCGCGGGTTTCGATGAAGTCGTTGGCGGCTGCGGCCTGGGCGGCACGGATCATTTCTTCCTGCGTCGCGCCTTCGCGGCCGAGGCGGATGTTGTCGCTGATCGAACGGTTCAGCAGGCCGGCATCCTGGAAGACGGTGGCGATATAGCGGCGCAGCGACTTGCGCGTCACCTTGGTGATGTCGTTGCCATCAACGAGGATCTGGCCCTTCTGCGGATCGAAGACACGCTGTAGCAGATTGACGAGCGTCGTCTTGCCGGCGCCGGTCGGGCCGACGATGGCGACGGTCTGGCCGGCCTTCACCTTGAAGGAGATGTCGTGCAGGCCCTGCGACGAGTTGGCGAAGCCGAAGGATACGTCGCGGAATTCCACTTCGCCCTTGACGTCCTTGATCTCGCCAAGGCTTGCCGGCTCCTCGCGGTCGCGGACCGAATCTTCCAGCGTGTAGAAGTCTTCGAGCTTGGCGCGCGCCTCGAAAATCTGGTTGGCGAAGTTGCGCAGCTGTTCCAGGCGGCCGATCAGCACGTTGGCGAAGGCGATGAAGGTGATGAGAGCGCCGAGGCTCAGGCTGCCGTCCTGGACGAGAACAGTACCGATCATCAGGATCGCCATCATGGCAACGGTCGAGGCCGTGCGGTTCAGCGCGCCGGCAAGCGCCCACCAGTCGAGGACCGGATACTGGGCAGCCAGCAGACGCTCGGTGAAGGACTTCAGCGCCTTGGTTTCGGCTTCGATGCGGTTGTAGCTGTGCAGCACCGAGACGTTGCTGATCGAGTCGCTGACATGCGAGAAAACGGTGTTGTAGTGGCTTTCGACCGAGGTCTGGCCATCCTTCGTGCGGCTCATGACCAGACGGCCGATGATCCAGTAGAAGATGCCGAGCAAGACAAGGACTGCGGACAGGCGCAGGTCCATCGCCATGGCGGTCGGGACCATGATGACGAGCGCGACGGCGGTCGACAGATGGTTGCGCATGAATTCGAGCCATAGGCCGAACAGGGCTTCGCAGGCGCGCAGCAGCGTGTTCAGCGCGCTCGCGGTGCCGCGCTGGCTATGCCAGGAGAGCGGCATCGAGATGATGCGGCCGAAGGCTTCGGTGAGCAGGGAGGCGCGGCGGCCATGCGCCAGGCGGTCGGCCTCGCGGGACACCACGATGAAGGCGACGGCGCTGAAGACGGCAAAGCAGGCCCACAGCACCATGGTGGGCGTGACAGCCTCTTTCTTGGCAATGGCGTCAAAGATGCGGCCGAACAGAACCGGTTCGTAGATGGTGGTCATCGCAAGCGCTATGTTTGCGATCACGACCATCGATACGCGGTATCGATACGCGCCAAGATACTTCAGGGCTCTTGCATAGACTTTGAACAGTGACACGTCAGGCACCCTCTTTGCATCAGCAAAACTTGGAATGCTGCGACACTACAGATCGCTACCTGAACCGGCGATTAACGGAATCTGAAGCTGTTTTTTCAAGGGAATTTCTCGCGTAACGCGCGTTGTCGCGGGCGAGGGTGCTATCGGCCGCCGCAGAAATGTGACAATCTGCTAAGGCCCCTGCCGCAGCGTTATCCGTTACTATTAAGTCACGCCGAAGCCGGCCATTCGGGGTTGAATGGTAAAAAAATCGCTAAAGGCGTTCAATTTCGCGTCGGCCTGAGTATGTTGCCGGCGAATATGCGCGCTATGGGGCCTGGCGGGCAAGGTGGCAATGCTCGTCCGCCGATAATTCAGGCTGCGAGGCCGAGGGGTAAATGTGAATATCCATTCGCTAATACAATTGCTTGTCGTCATTGAGGAGTGCAAGCTCGCCAAGGATGTCGTGGCCGAGTTCGAGCTCGTGCTCCGTTCCTACAAGTTCGACTTCTATGGCGTATTGAAGCAGACGCGGCCGAATATCGATGTTGCGAACTTTATTCTGGCGGGCCGCTGGCCCGATCAATGGCCGCTGACCTACGTCCGCAAGAGATACATGCTTGTCGACCCGATCGCACGCTATTCCACCCAGGCACAGCGTCCTTTCCGTTGGAGCGATGCCGTGGCGGCGCTGAAGACGGACCCACTGCGGCGACGCATGGAACAGATGATGGCGGATGCTCGCGCCAACGGGCTTATCGACGGCTATCTCTTCCCGATTCACGGGCGCAACGGCATGCTTGGCAGCATGACGATCGGCGGTGAGGCGGTCGATCTTTCTCCGACCGAAATCTCCGTTTTCGATGCGGTGGCAAGAAAGATCTTCTGGCGGCTTCTGGAGTTGCGGGACGAGGCGCAATCCTTCGAGGGGGCGGGAGCGGCGGACCTGAAGCTGACCAAGCGCGAAATGGAGGTGCTGAACCATCTGGCCGACGGCATGACGTCGATCGAGATCAGCCGGCTGCTGGCGATCTCCAATCACACGGTCGATTGGTACATGAACAGCATCCAGGACAAGCTGAAGGCGCGCAACCGCCAACACATCGTTGCGATCGCATTCAGAAACGGTCTTATTCCGTAGCGGCAACTATTTTGGTTTCCGGGGCATCGGGGAAATTGACACTTCTTGTGACAAGACGTTAAAAATTTCTTCGCGGGTGCAGCATTGCCCGCTTTCGATGCCTGAGGAGAGCGCATTGCCTATTTCCAAGATCCTGGTCGCCAACCGTTCCGAAATCGCTATCCGCGTGTTCCGCGCCGCTAACGAGCTTGGCATAAAAACGGTCGCCATCTGGGCCGAGGAAGACAAACTGGCGCTGCACCGCTTCAAGGCGGACGAGAGCTATCAGGTCGGCCGCGGCCCGCATCTGGCGCGTGATCTCGGGCCGATCGAAAGCTATCTGTCGATCGAGGAAGTCATCCGCGTCGCCAAGCTTTCGGGCGCCGATGCCATCCACCCCGGCTATGGCCTGCTGTCGGAGAGCCCCGAATTCGTCGACGCCTGCGATGCCGCCGGCATCATCTTCATCGGGCCTCGCGCCGATACGATGCGCCAGCTCGGCAACAAGGTTGCAGCGCGCAATCTGGCGATCTCGGTCGGCGTGCCCGTCGTGCCGGCCACCGAGCCGCTGCCCGAGGATATGAAGGAAGTCGCCCGCATGGCCGAGGAAATCGGCTATCCAGTGATGCTCAAGGCCTCCTGGGGCGGTGGTGGCCGCGGCATGCGCGTCATCCGCTCCGAGGCCGATCTCGCCAAGGAAGTGACGGAGGCCAAGCGCGAGGCCAAGGCTGCTTTCGGCAAGGATGAGGTCTATCTCGAAAAGCTCGTCGAGCGCGCGCGCCACGTCGAAAGCCAGATCCTCGGCGATACCCATGGCAATGTCGTGCATCTGTTCGAGCGCGACTGTTCGGTTCAGCGCCGAAACCAGAAGGTCGTCGAGCGCGCTCCGGCACCTTATCTCAGCGATGCGCAGCGCCAGGAATTGGCCGCCTATTCGCTGAAGATCGCCGAAGCCACGAATTATGTCGGTGCCGGCACCGTCGAATATCTGATGGATGCCGATACCGGCAAATTCTATTTCATCGAAGTCAATCCGCGCATCCAGGTCGAGCATACGGTGACCGAGGTCGTCACCGGCATCGATATCGTCAAGGCGCAGATCCACATTCTCGACGGCTTTGCCATCGGCACGCCGGAATCGGGCGTTCCGAAGCAGGCGGACATCCGCCTCAACGGCCATGCCCTGCAGTGCCGTGTGACGACGGAAGATCCGGAACACAACTTCATTCCGGATTACGGCCGTATCACCGCCTATCGCTCGGCTTCGGGCTTCGGCATCCGCCTCGACGGCGGCACCTCGTATTCGGGCGCGATCATTACCCGCTACTACGATCCGCTGCTGGTGAAGGTCACGGCTTGGGCGCCGAACCCGCAGGAGGCGATCGCCCGTATGCATCGCGCTCTGCGCGAATTCCGCATCCGCGGCGTCGCCACCAACCTCACCTTCCTCGAAGCGATCATCACGCACGAGAAATTCCGCGACAACAGCTACACGACGCGCTTCATCGACACGACGCCGGAGCTGTTCCAGCAGGTCAAGCGTCAGGATCGCGCCACCAAGCTTCTGACCTATCTCGCCGACGTCACCGTCAACGGCCATCCGGAAACGCGCGGTCGTCCCGCGCCCTCGCCCAAGGCTGCCAATCCGGTGCTGCCCTATATCGACAGCAATATTCCGGATGGCACGAAGCAGCTGCTCGACAAGCTCGGTCCGCAGAAATTTGCCGAATGGATGCGCAACGAGAAGCGCGTGCTGATGACCGACACGACCATGCGCGACGGCCATCAATCGCTGCTGGCCACCCGCATGCGCACCTACGATATCGCCAGCGTCGCCGGCACCTATGCGCGCGCCTTGCCGCAGCTCCTGTCGCTCGAATGCTGGGGCGGTGCCACCTTCGACGTCTCGATGCGTTTCCTGACCGAAGATCCGTGGGAGCGCCTGTCGCTGATCCGCGAGGGTGCGCCGAACCTGCTCCTGCAGATGCTGCTGCGCGGCGCCAACGGCGTCGGCTACACGAACTATCCCGACAATGTCGTGAAGTATTTCGTGCGCCAAGCAGCCAAGGGCGGCGTCGATCTCTTCCGCGTGTTCGACTGCCTGAACTGGGTCGAGAACATGCGCGTGTCGATGGATGCCGTCGCCGAGGAGAACAAGCTCTGCGAGGCGGCGATCTGCTACACGGGCGATATCCTCAGCTCCGCCCGCCCGAAATACGATCTGAAATATTATACGGATCTCGCCGTCGAGCTGGAAAAGGCCGGCGCCCATATCATCGCGCTGAAGGATATGGCGGGCCTGCTTAAGCCGGCCGCGGCCAAGGTGCTGTTCAAGGCGTTGCGCGAGGCGACCGGGCTCCCGATCCATTTCCACACGCATGACACCTCGGGCATTGCCGCCGCGACGGTGCTGGCCGCCATCGATGCCGGCGTCGATGCCGTCGATGCCGCGATGGATGCACTGTCAGGCAATACCTCGCAGCCGTGCCTCGGCTCGATCGTCGAAGCGCTGAAGGGCTCCGAGCGCGATCCGGGCCTCGATCCAGAATGGATTCGCCGCATCTCCTTCTACTGGGAAGCCGTTCGCCACCAGTACGCCGCCTTCGAAAGCGATCTCAAGGGACCGGCCTCGGAAGTCTACCTGCACGAAATGCCGGGTGGGCAGTTCACCAACCTCAAGGAGCAGGCGCGTTCGCTTGGCCTCGAAACCCGTTGGCATCAGGTCGCGCAGGCCTATGCCGATGCCAACCAGATGTTCGGCGATATCGTCAAGGTCACGCCGTCCTCCAAGGTCGTCGGCGACATGGCCCTGATGATGGTGAGCCAGGACCTGACGGTTGCCGATGTCGAGAACCCGGCCAAGGATATCGCCTTCCCGGATTCGGTCGTTTCCATGCTGAAGGGCGATCTCGGCCAGCCGCCGTCCGGATGGCCGGAAGCGCTGCAGAAGAAGGCGCTAAAGGGTGACAAGCCCTACACCGTGCGTCCCGGCTCGCTGCTTGCCGAAGCCGATCTCGATGCCGAGCGCAAGGCGATCGAGACCAAGCTGGAGCGCAAGGTCGACGATTTCGAATTCGCTTCCTACCTGATGTATCCGAAGGTCTTCACCGACTATGCACTTGCGGCCGACACCTATGGCCCGGTCTCGGTGCTGCCGACGCCGGCCTATTTCTACGGTCTCAAGGAAGGCGACGAGCTCTTTGCCGAAATCGAGAAGGGCAAGACGCTCGTCATCGTCAACCAGGCGATGACCACGACCGACGAAAAGGGCATGGTGACCGTGTTCTTCGAGCTCAACGGCCAGCCGCGTCGCATCAAGGTGCCGGATCGCGCGCATGGGGCTTCCGGCAGCGCCATCCGCCGCAAGGCCGAAACAGGCAATGCCGCCCATGTCGGCGCGCCGATGCCGGGCGTCATCTCCACCGTCTTCGTCTCGTCCGGCCAGGCGATCAAGGCAGGCGACGTGTTGGTTTCCATCGAGGCCATGAAGATGGAGACGGCGCTGCACGCCGAAAAGGACGGCACGATTTCCGAAGTGCTGGTGCGCGCCGGCGATCAGATCGACGCCAAGGACCTGCTCGTCGTCTATGGCGCTTGAGCGCCGATGAAATACAAAAGGGGTCGGATCAGCATCCAACCCCTTTTGTGCAGCTCTTCGGACGGAGGCGCATCCATGACCGGTCATTCCCTGCGTATCGGGCAATACGACGTTACCCTTCTGCTTGATGGGCTCTTCGAGGCGCCGGCGGATGTGTTGATCCACGCGGACGGCGATGCCGCCAGGCAGCACGCGATCGAAAGCTGGGGCAAGCCGACGCTTCAGGTGGATGTGAACTGCTTCCTTCTGCGTGGGCCTGCCGGTGCGATACTCATCGACGCGGGGACGGGTACGTCCTGGGGGCCGAAATACGGCCATGCGCGGTCGGCTTTGCGCGACGCGGGGATTACGCCGGGCGAAATCCGGAGCGTTGTGCTCACGCATATCCATGGCGACCACGCGCTTGGCTTGCTCGATGGAGACGAAGCGTACTTCCCTCATGCCGAGGTGTTCGTGCCCGGTGGTGATATCGCCTTTTTCTCCGACCCGGCGGCTCGCGAGGCGATGCCGGAGGCGCGGCGCGGTGGCTTCAAGGCGGCCGAACAGCTGCTGCGCGTCTACGGATCACGCGTAAAGCGAATCGAGGCGGGCGAAGTGCTGCCTGGCATAGAGGCGCTTCCGCTGCCGGGTCATACGCCCGGCCATACCGGTTATCTGGTTCGCGGCGGCGACAAGTCTCTCCTGTGTTGGGGAGACACCTTGCACCTGGGCGATCTGCAGCCCGGCGATCCGAAAATTGGCTTGACCTACGATCTTGATCCCGAGCTGGCTGCCAGAACCCGCCGGGCCGCTCTTGAGGACGCTGCTCGCGAAGGCTGGATCATCGGCGGCGGCCACATCACCGGCTTTGGGCGCGTGCAACGGAAGCCGAACGGCTACAGGATTCTGCCGGCGTGAAACATCGGATCGGCAAGGAAGGCGGCCAAGCTCGCGTTGCGCAGCGCAGGCGACGCGAAATGCCGCTGCGGATGTATAGGAAGAGGGAGGTGGAGGGGTGACGGCAGCGATTTCCCTGCGGGCGGCGACCGATGCGGACGTTGACGCCATTCGCGCGTTGACGCGCGAGGCCTACGGCAAATGGGTGCCTCTCATCGGCCGCGAACCGCTGCCGATGATGGCTGATTATGCCGCAGCCGTACGCAAGCATCGCATCGATCTCCTGGAGGCCGATGGCGAACTTGTGGCTCTGATCGAGATGGTGCCGAACGTCGATCATCTGTTGATCGAGAACATTGCCGTATCGCCGCGCCATCAGGGGCAGGGCATCGGCAAGAAGCTGCTTGCCCATGCCGAGGAGGTCGCGGTCACGCTCGGTGTGAACGACATCCGGCTCTACACGAACAAGCGCTTTGCCGAGAATGTGCAGCTCTACTTGAGAAACGGTTATACGATCGACCGCGAGGAGCCGCTGAAAGACGGCTTCCTTGTCCATATGAGCAAGCGTATCGGATAGGTGGCAATCTGCCCTATCTTCTTTTCTCGATCAAGGTGGCCCAGATTGCCGCCAGCAGCGCGAGCAGAGCGGATACCAGCATCAGGACGAAGAGCGTGTGGATCGTTGCCGATTGCGCGATGAACAGCCCGCCGATCGAGCCGATGAGCGCGCCGCCTGATATCCGCATCGCGGCCGCAAGTCCTGCAGCCGTCCCGACCATATCCGATCGAACCGACATGGCGCCGCTATTGGCGGCGGGCATGGTCAGCCCGTTGCCTATGCCGATGAAGACACAAGGGCCGAAGAGCGCCAGAACCTCAGTCATGCCCGACAGCGACAAGGCGAGGCCGAACGCCAGGCCGATGCAGGTCAGAAGCCGGGCGATGACGAGGATCGTGCCGAGCGGAATTTTTGCGCCATAACGGCCGGCCAGATAGCTACCGAGAATGAAGCCGGCGGGAACGAGGCCCATGTAGAAGCCGAGCATGGCGCTGGAGCCGCCGAGTGCATCGCCTATCGTTAGCGGCGCGCCGCCGAGGAAGATGTAAAGCACGCCCATCGAGCAGGCCATGCAGAGCGTGTAGGCCCAGAATTGTGTCGAGGACAAAAGTTGTCCGTAGGAGGCGAGGTAGTTTCTGCGCCCGTTCGACGTAGGCGCTTTCGATCCCTTCAATTCGCGCATGGAGAGGAGGAAGGCGGCGATGCCGAGGATCGCGAGGACGACAAAGCTTGCCCGCCAACCAAAGAACTCGTCCAAGGACCCGCCGAACAGTGGCCCGACCATCGGCGCCAGCGCCCATCCCATGGCGAGATAACCGAATTTGCTGGCAGCTTCGCGCTCATCCGAGGTTTCCTTGATGATGACGAGGGCGACGGAGTAGCACGGCCCGATGCAGGCCTGCATCGAGCGGAAGACGAGAAAGGTGCCGATATCCGGCGCCAGGACACAACCGATGGAGGCGACGATGAAGATCGCAAGCGCCGTCAGGACGACCGGCCTGCGGCCAAAGCGGTCGGATATCGCGCCGCCGATGGCTTCGAGGAATGCGGTGACGATGGAAAAGCCTGCAACCGAGAGGTTCACGAGGGCGAAGTCGGCATGGAATGCCGTTGAAATCTTCGGCAGCGACGGCAGGATCATGTTGACTGGCAGCACGGCAAGGGCCGAGAGCAGGATGAGGGTTGTCAGCCGCGGTTGCGTGGCGGCTTGTCTGACGGTCGTGTCGTCGATTGCTTGCTTGGATGAACGTTCGGTGCGCGTCATGGGTGGGTCCGTCGTGCGATTGGGAAGTTGAGGAAGATCTGACGAGGCGCCGCCCTGTGTCAGGGCAATAAAAAAGGCCCCGTCAGGAGCCTGTTTACCGCGCATGGGTGCTTTCGCCGGATGGTTACACCATCCTGCCCATGCGCCTTCCTACCACTACGAAAACGAGTGCCGTGTTCATGGCACTAGAGCTAGCCGCAAAGCCGAGCAGCGTCAATGCGCGGCTCATCATCAGGTTAAACCTGTGTGCCCTTGTGAGTGTCTCAGATGTCGTAGCTGAGCCCGGAATTCAGCGTCGAGATGAACTGCTTCGTCCGCTCCTGTGCGGGATTGGCGAAGACGTTGCGCGAGGAGCCGGTCTCGACGATGCTGCCCGCTTCCAGGAACACCACGTTGTTGGCGATCTTCGACGCCAAGCGCAGGTCATGCGTTGCCATGACCATGGTCGTGCCTTCGTTGGCGAGCTTGCCGAGAACGTCGACCACTTCGGCCGCCAGTTCCGGATCGAGCGCCGAGGTCGGCTCGTCGCATAGCAGCACGCGCGGCGAGGGGGCAAGCGCCCGGGCGATGGCGACGCGCTGCTGCTGGCCGCCCGACAGCGTCGAGGGCCAGGCATCCATCTTGTGCGCCATGCCGACCTTGGTCAAAAGCTCGACGGCGCGGGCGCGGGCCTTGTCGGCCGGCCAGCGCAGCACGGTCGTCAGGCCCTCCATGACGTTCTGGATCGCGGTTTGATGCGGAAAGAGTTGGAAATTCTGGAAGACCATGCCGGTCTGACGGCGGATCTTCTGAATGTCCTGCCAGGACGGCTTCTTGCCCGGCTGGAAGCTGGCCGTCTCCCCGCCGATGCGGATGGTGCCCGATGTCGGGATCTCCAGCAGGTTGATGCAGCGCAGCAGCGTGCTCTTGCCGCCGCCCGAGGGTCCCACAAGCGCCGTCACCGTGCCTTCCGGAAAGACCAGGCTGATATCCTTGAGGATGAGATTGTCGCCGAAGCGTTTGTCGATGTGCTGGAGCTCAATCATGCCTGCGCCTCCAGCGTGCCGCCGGAGCGGGCAAAACGGCGTTCGAGGTAGCCCTGCAGCGTCGACAGGACCGTGCTCAGGGCGAGGTAGATGATGGCGGCCTCGATATAGAGGATCAGCGGCTCGTAGGTGGTCGCGACGATGCGCTGCGCGGCCTGGAACAGCTCCGGCACGGTGATGGCGGCGGCAAGCGAGGTGTCCTTGACCAGCGAGATGAAGGTGTTCGACAGCGGCGGCACGGCGACGCGGGCCGCCTGTGGCAGGATGGTGCGGCTCATGGCCTGGCGCCAGTTCATGCCGATCGAATAGGCGGCTTCCCACTGGCCCTTCGGCACGGAGGAGATGACGGCGCGGATGATTTCGGACGTGTAGGCGCCGACGCTCAAAGTGAAGCCGATGACGGCGGCCGGAAAGGCGTCGAGCAGGATGCCGAGGCTCGGCAGGCCGTAGAAGATGACGAAGAGCTGCACCAGCAGCGGCGTGCCGCGGATCACCCAGACATAGAAGCGGGCGACGGCCACCAGCGGCGCCGGGCCGAACAGCCTGACGACGGCGGTGAGCAGGCCGAGCAGGAGGCCGAGGACGAAGGTAATCAAGGTGAGCGGGATGGTGAAGACGAGCCCCGCCCAAAGCAGCGTGCCCAGAGACTCCCACATCAATTGCAACCAGTGCTCCACGCAGAAGCGCCCTTTCGATAAGAGAATGCGTCCGGAGATGACCCCGGACGCATCTTTTTCACAGTTTTATGTCGCTGCCTATGCCTACTTACTTCGAAACGTCCTGTCCGAAGTACTTCTTCGAGATCTTGTCATAGGTGCCGTCGGCCTTGATATCGGCGATCGCCTTGTTGATGGCGGCCAGCAGCTCCGGTTCACCCTTGCGGATGATGGCGCCGGAATAATCGGCATTGGCCTGCTGGGCGACGATCTTCACCGGCGCGTCGGGCTTGTGCTTCTTGAAATCGAGGAAGGAGAGGCTGTCGTTGATCGTGGCGTCGGCGCGCCCGGTCAGCACCAGCTGGATCGACTGGTCGAAGCCGTCGGTGCCGACGAGCTCGGCGCCGGACTCGGTTGCGAGCTTGCCGAAATTGCTGGTCAGCGACTGCGCGGACTTCTTGCCCTTGAGATCGGCGAAATCCTTGATGTCGGTATTGCTGTCCTTGACGATCAGCACGGCCTTGGAGGCGATATAGGGATCGGAGAAGTCGTACTTCTGCTTGCGGGCGTCGGTGATGCCGACTTCGTTGATAACGGTGTCGTAGCGGTTGGCGTCGAGGCCGGCGATCAGGCCGTCCCACTTGCCTTCGAGGAACTGCGCCTTGACGCCGAGCTTGGCGGCGATCGCCTCGGCGATCTCGACATCGAAGCCGGTGAGCTTGTTGTCCGCGTCATGGTAGGTGAAGGGCGCATAGGTGCCTTCCGTGCCGACCTTCAGCACGCCGGCGGCCCGGATCGCCTTGAGGTTGTCGCCGGCATGGGCGGGAAGCAGGAAGGCGGCCTGCACGAGGGCGGCGGCGGCAACAGTCTTCAACCAGTTCATCGTTTTCTTCCGTTTCTGGAGCGGTTTCATTCAATGTCGCATACATCGCAGAAAAATTGCATCGCGAAAGCGTAGAAAACTGCGCGATAAAAGGGCAATTGCGAATATTTTTCTCAAAAAGCGGGGGAGGCGTAAATCCAGCTCGTCCCTGATCGGAATGCCATATGCCATGGAGGATCGACACGAAGTCTTTGTAGGAAAAGCGAACTATCGGCGATAACGATATTTACCTCTACGTGTGAACCAATCTAACATACATGTAAAGTTATACGCTAGGATGGCGCATGTGATTGTCGATGCATCTCAAGACTGCAATGTCTTCCGACGCCGGTGGTCTTATCTTCATGGCAACTTGTCGCCATTGGCGCATCTATTGAGAGCGAGCGACCGTGTTCACTGGATTCGCTTTCATGCTTTGCCGGATTCAAAGCGGTATGCCGAGCATGAGATCGAGCGTCAGGAGATATTGAGGAGAGCCAATATCCTTGGAACTGAGATCCTTGGCGCTGACGCAGCCTGCTGGTTGATCCAATCTTGCATTGAGGAGTATTCGACAGCTTCATGGCGTGCGCAGGTAGTGAGCCAAGGGGTCTGTCTCCGTTCTCCGGACCCGGAGGATGACTTTCATTGGATCATCTCGGTTGTACCAACGCAATGGCGGCCAGGAGCGTTTAACGACCTTCTGATCGAGGTGGCTGACGAAAGAGCCGGCCCCGTCTTTTGGATGAACCAGAATAGCAACGCCATTTTCGCTCCATACGACGGCGGTTTCGATTTGTTTCCGCCGTCGCAGCTTGATGTCGAGCATATGCGCGAGCTGCATCCGGAATGGCTATCAAGCTATCCCGATGGCCTCTAGCACCGCCCTCAAGCAGCCGCCGTCCGCCGCTTCATCCGCTCGCTGATAATGATGATGAACCCGGCGCTCAGGATCAAAATGGCGCCGATAAAAGTGTTGGCGCCGGGGATGTCGCCCCAGATCAGGTAGCCGAGCAGGAAGGCCCAGACGAGCGAGGTATATTCGAACGGCGCCAGCACCGAGACCGGGGCCTGGCGCATGCCTTCGAAGAGGGCGAGCTGGCCGGCGCCGGCGATGATGCCGGTCAGTGCAAGCAGCACGACCTGAAAGAGCGTCGGCGTCTGCCAATGGGCGATCGCCATGCCGGCGGTCAGGATGATGAACATCACGTTGGAGACGGCCATCTGGATATGGCTCTTCTCGTGCAGCGCCGTCTTGCGCAGCAGCACCATGCCGCTTGCCCAGAGGACGGCCGCCTGCAGCGCCAGATAGACCGGCCAGGAGATCGACAGGCCGACGGGATTGGAGGCGATCACCACGCCGCAGAAGCCGACGCCGACGGCCATCCAGCGCGCGAAGGTCACCTTTTCACGCAGGACGATGGTCGCGAGGATCGTGCCGACGATCGGGGCCGCGTAATAGAGCGTCGTCACCTCTGCAAGCTGCAGATAGGAAGCGGCCGAGTAATAGGAAATCCAGGCAATCAGGATGATGACGCTGCGCACGATCATCGGTTTCAGGATCGGCGATCGCACCACCGTCTTAACAAGCGAAGGGCCTTCGAAGACGAAGCAGCCGGCAAGGATGGTGCAGCTTCGGATGAACAGGACCTGCCAGACGGAAATCGAGGCGACGAGCAGCTTCACCGCCGAATCGTGGGCGGTAAACAGCATGTAGGCAAACACCGTAAGCAGGATGCCATAGCCGATGGAGTTTTTCACGGGGATGCACCAGAGGATGACCCGATTTGGGGTCGGCTGAATAATCTTTCAGGTCTTGACCGATAGGAGCCTAATTTTTCGGCGTCAATAGGACATTTTGTCGATATCGTGCGTATATGAATGATTTATTCGGGGTTGTGGCACCTTTGCCTCCGCGCTACAGCGCCGCGCGTCATATATGACGCTCAAAGGTCGCTGTAGCACTTTAAAGCTGCTGCATAATTTTATCCTTAAATCGATCCCGACTTAAGGAATTATGCAGTAACGGATGGAGACGAAATGTGACCGTTTCAATCTTTTTCAGTCGTTGTGATTTCAATCGATTTAAATAGACTGCAGCGCTGATTTGGGGGATATCATGGACGACAGGGCTGGATTCGAGGGTATTGAGGTGCGCAGGAGCGGATTTTTCACAAAACCGCGCGCGGCCGTTTCCCTGCTGTTCCTGCTCAATGGCTTCATGGTTGGCTGCTGGGCGCCGAAAATTCCCGAATTCGCCGAACGACTGCAACTTTCGAAATTCGAGCTCGGCCTGATGATCCTCGTCTTCGGCGTCGGCTCGCTCGTCATGATGCCGCTTGCCGGCGCGCAGATCGCCGTGCGTGGCTCGCGTATCGTCGTGCGCGTTTTGGCCGTGCTGCTGCTTCCGATGATTCTGGCGCTGACGCTTGCGCCGAATGTCTGGACCGCGGCCGTCGTGCTCTTTCTGTTCGGCGGCTTCATCGGCGCGATGGACGTGGCGATGAACGCCAATGCCGTCTCTGTCGAGAAAACCATGCGCCGGGCGATCATGTCGTCGTGTCATGCCTTCTGGAGCCTGGGCGGCCTCTTGGGCTCGGCGATCGGCGGCCTGCTGATCTCGCGCTGGGGTGTGCTCGGCCATGCCGAGGCCTCGACCGCAATCGCCGTTCTTTTCCTGATCGTCGCCTGGCCGATGATCCTCAGCGACCAGCCGCATCACGATGAAGCCAAGCCGAAGGCAAAGCTGCCGATGATCCCGCTGCCCTGGCTGCTCGGTATCGTCGCTCTGTTCTGCATGGTTCCGGAAGGGGCGGTTCTCGATTGGAGCGCGCTCTATCTCAGCCAGGAAAAGGGCGCGTCGGTGGCGCTGTCGGGCTTCGGTTACGCCGCCTTCTCGGCGACGATGGCGACCATGCGCTTTGCCGGCGATTTCGTGCGCGACTGGCTTGGCGCCATCCGGACGCTGCGCGTCTGCACCGTCTTTGCCATCGTCGGCATGCTGACCGCAGCACTGGCTCCAAATGCCGAGATCGCCATCCTCGGCTTTGCGCTCTGCGGCATCGGCATTTCCAACATGGTGCCGATCGCCTTTTCCGCCGCCGGCAATATCCCTGGGCTGCAACCGGGCATCGCCATTTCCGTCGTCACCACGCTCGGCTATTCCGGCATGCTGGTCGCGCCGTCGGCCATCGGTTTTGCCGCCGAGCATATCGGCTTCTCGCCGGTCCTGATGGCGCTGCCGGTGCTACTGCTCGTCGTGCTGGCTTTGTCGTCGCTTGCGCGCTACGCTGATGGTGTCGGCGATACCACGCATTAATTTCGTCGCTTTTGCCCGGTAACGGCTAGATCCCGTCCGATCAAAAGAGATTGCGGCAGCGGTTGACAACGACCGTTTCGTGATCCACCTGAAAGACACCCCTTTTCGAGGCCTGCGAGAGCTTTCCATGTCGTCCGCCACCGATTTCGATCCGAAACCGCGCCGTTCCTCTGTTGCTGTCGATGTCGGCGGCGTGATCGTCGGCGGCGGGGCGCCTGTCGTCGTGCAGTCCATGACCAATACCGACACGGCCGATATCGATTCGACCGTCGCCCAGGTTGCCGCACTCTATAAAGCGGGCTCGGAGCTCGTGCGCATCACCGTCGATCGCGATGAGAGCGCCGCCGCCGTGCCGAAGATCCGCGAACGGCTGCTGCGGCTCGGCATGGACGTGCCGCTGATCGGCGATTTCCATTACATCGGCCACAAGCTGCTTGCCGATCACCCGGCCTGTGCCGAGGCGCTGGCGAAATACCGCATCAATCCCGGCAATGTCGGCTTCAAGGACAAGAAGGACAAGCAGTTCGCCGAAATCATCGAGATGGCGATCCGCTATGACAAGCCGGTGCGCATCGGCGTCAACTGGGGTTCGCTCGATCAGGACCTCCTGACCGCGCTGATGGACAAGAACGCCGCCGAAGGCTCGCCGCTGTCGGCCCGGCAGGTGACGCGCGAGACGATCGTACAGTCGGCGCTGATCTCCGCCGATCTTGCCGAGGAAATCGGCCTGCCGCGCAATCGCATCATCCTGTCGGCCAAGGTCAGCCAGGTGCAGGACTTGATCGCGGTCTATTCCATGCTGTCGGAGCGCTCCGACCATGCGCTGCATCTCGGCCTCACCGAGGCCGGCATGGGCTCCAAGGGCATCGTCGCCTCGTCCGCCGCCATGGGCTATGTGCTGCAGCACGGCATCGGCGACACCATCCGCGTTTCCCTGACGCCGGAGCCGAATGGCGACCGCACCCGCGAAGTGCAGGTGGCGCAGGAGCTGCTGCAGGTCATGGGCTTCCGCCAGTTCATCCCCGTTGTTGCGGCTTGTCCCGGCTGCGGCCGCACGACTTCGACGGTGTTTCAGGAACTGGCGCAGAACATCCAGAACGACATCCGCAAGAACATGCCGGTCTGGCGTGAGAAATATCCGGGCGTCGAGGCGCTGAACGTTGCCGTCATGGGCTGCATCGTCAACGGTCCGGGCGAAAGCAAGCATGCCGATATCGGCATTTCGCTGCCCGGCACAGGCGAGACGCCGGCTGCCCCGGTCTTCATCGATGGCCAGAAGGCGATGACGCTGCGCGGCCCGAACATCGCTTCCGATTTCGAGGCCCTGGTGACCGACTATATCGAAAAGCGGTTCGGCCAGAAGAACGTTGCGGCGGAGTGATCGGCTATTGCATGTGAATAAATGCCCCTCACCCCAGCCCTCTCCCCGTTTTGACGGGGCGAGGGAGTGATCTCGCCAAGCCCCTTCGCCCCGTCAAAACGGGGAGAGGGTGGACTCGAACAGTCAAGCGAAGCGGACTGCGAGAGGACGGTTGAGGGGCTCACCTATCCATATGCGATTGGCCTAGCCGCTCTACCAATTTGCGTTGATGCAATTCCGCGTGGAAAACCGCTTTGAGCTTTTCCTAAATTAATTGGTCCGAATCACATATTGCTCGTCAGCAGCTTGATGCCGGCGAAGCAATAGAAGCCGGCCATGGCGCCTTCGATCCAGCGGCGCGCATTGCGATATACCTTCAGTGCATGCGATGTCGAAAACAGGATCGCATAACCCATGAATACTACGAAGCCGGTCGCGCAGCAGACGGTGACAATCAGCACCGCCACGGAAGCCGGCGCGCCTTGCGGCATGCCGAGCGCGATGATGGCGAGCCAGGCGAAGATCGCCTTCGGGTTGGTGACGTGGATGCCGTAGCCGCGCAGAACCAGCGACTTGAAGCTTGGCGTCTTCTGCTCCGTCGTGGCCGTCGGCAGATCGCCGCTGGCGCGGACGGCACGAAACGCCTTATAGGCGAGATAGAGCAGATAGAGGCCGCCGAAGATCTTCAGGATCTCCAGCGCCATCGCATAGGTCTGAAGCAACGTCGCAAGACCTGCCGCTGCGGCAATCGCCCAGGTGAGCGATCCCCCGAAAATGCCGAGCGAGATGCTCATGCCGGCCTTGCGGCCATGGGTCATCGACGTGCCGATGATGGCCATGATGGCCGGACCGGGACTGACGACGGCAATGATATAGGCAATGTAGGCCGGCAGGATCTGCGGCAGGTAGGCAAGCGCTTCGTGCATGGAAAGATTTCCCGGGGGCGTTGGCCGGCGCGAAGAATTCCGCGTCTACTGGCCAATTCGGAATGGCAATCTGTCATAAAACGCGCCGGAAATCACCCGGCCACATTATGGATTCTTGTGATGGTGACATTCCATTGCTGAATGGGTGCGGTAGCCGAATGGCAGACGAGGTACGCGCTATTCCAACTGAAAGGTCCGCCTTGCATACGGCTCATGCGCAACAACCGTCAGGCGATTCTTCGTTGTGCCGAGGCAGTCGGGATCAGCTCTTGCGGTTTGCGACGAAACGGGCGGTTTCCGTCAGGACGCCAGCCTTTTCGCCATAGCCCGCCAGCAGGCCGGCGGCTTCGCGCACCAGCCCTGCGAGCGTTGTTTCCGCCCATTCCTGCCCGTGCAGGGCGACCAGCGTGCCCTTGCCCCGGGCGGCATCCTTGCCGGTTGCCTTGCCCATGGTGGCGGCGTCGGCGGTCAGGTCGAGAAGATCGTCGGCGAGCTGGAAGGCGAGGCCGATCTTTTCGCCGAATGTCCGAAGCCGCTTGCGGTCTTCGGCCGAGGCGCCTGAAATGATCGCTCCGGCCTCGCAGGCGAAGCGGATCAGCGCGCCCGTCTTCATCGCCTGCAGCGTCGTGATGCCGTTTTCGTCCGGCGTCTCTTTCTCGGCGGCGAGATCGAGGGCCTGGCCGCCGGCCATGCCGCCGATGCCGGCTGCGCGCGACAGCGCCAGCACGAGCGCCATTTTCCGATCCGCCGGCAGGTCCGTTTCAGGGGCCGCGATGATGTCGAAGGCATAGGTCAGCAGACTGTCGCCCGCGAGAATCGCCGTGGCGTAGTCGAAGGCGATGTGTACCGTCGGCTGTCCCCGGCGAAGGTCGTCGTCGTCCATGGCGGGCAGATCGTCATGAACGAGGGAATAGCAATGCACGCATTCGAGCGCGGCGCCGATCCTGAGGGCCGCATCGGCATTGCCGCCGAGAAGGGCTGCCGATTCCGTGACGAGGAAGGGCCGCAGCCGCTTGCCGCCATTCAGGACGCCGTGACGCATTGCGCTCAAAAGCCGGACAGGGCGCGCGATCTCGTCATCGAGGCTGATGTCGGCCAGAAGCCGGTTCAACAGAGCCTCGATCTTGCCGGCATTGTCCCGGAGGCGCTGTTCGAATGAGGAGTGGGTGCTGTCCATGGCGGCTGTTTGGCATGAGAGGCGGTTGCTGGCAACGACAATTGTCAACAGCCGCATGGGGAATTGCGTCGCACTCTGGTCATCACCCGATGTAGACGGTATGACGAGTGCAACATCAGCGCGGTTCCCGGCGGCAGCGAAAGTCTTCCGGGATGGAGCCATCGTGGACCTCAGGCAATTGGACATATCGACCGATCAGGAGGAGGAAGCCGAAGTGCCGCAACGGGCCTCCCTGTTCGCGCGCTTCGGGGCAAGGCCGCTTTGGCAGCGCATCGTCCTTATCCTGATCGGCGTCTTGCTGCTGCCCTATCTCCTCATCGTCGCCTACCTGCTGCCGTTCATCCACCCCGTTTCGACCCTGATGATCGGCGATGCCGTTACCTTTCAGGGATACGACCGCCGCTGGGTGCCGCTGGATAAGATCGCGCCGGTGCTGGTGAAATCCGTCATGGTTTCGGAGGATGGGCAGTTCTGTTTTCACGGCGGCGTCGACTGGGGCGAGATGCGGGTCCTCGTCGAGGAGACGCTGAGCGGCAAATCCACGCGCGGCGGCAGCACGATCCCGATGCAGACGGTGAAGAACCTGTTCCTGTGGAACGGCCGTTCCTTCGTGCGCAAGACGCTGGAGTTGCCGTTGGCGGTCACCGCCTCGACCGTCTGGTCGAAACGCCGGATGATGGAAATCTACCTCAATATTGCCGAATGGGGCCCGGGTATCTACGGGATCGAGGCGGCGTCGCGCTATCATTTCAAGGTGCCGGCCTCCAAGCTGACGGCGCGTCAGGCCGCCCTTCTTGCCGTCTCGCTCCCGAACCCGATCGACCGAGTAGCAAGTAAGCCGGGGCGGGGCCTCAGCCAGCTCGCCTCGCTGATCCAGCGCCGCGCGCGCAATGCCGACCCATACATCAAATGCCTTTATGACTGAGATCAGAACTTGTCGTTCGATCGGCTAGGTGTCATCTGGCATTCTTGGCCATGACGTAAGGGCGGATGGTCTGCCAACGATCGGATTTGCCCATGGATTTCTCCGTCTTCTCCCCGGACCTGCTCAAATATGCCAAAAGCCTGCATCCGGAGCCGCCGCGCCATCTCGGCACGCGCTACGATCGCGCCGGCATCTTCCAATACGAGCCCGGCAATACCGTCGTCTGCCATCTGACGGAGGGGTCGCAGACCGAGCAGGCGATCGTTGCGGCGCGGCAAAGATATCTCGACATGCCGGAGGCAAGCCAGTTTGCCTTCACCCCGATCTCCAGCCTGCATATGACGTTGTTTCAGGGGATCATCGAGTATCGCCGCGAACACCCCTATTGGCCCGTAGACCTTGCGCTCGACACGCCGATCGCCGAGATGACCGAGATCATGGGCGAGCGGCAGAAGGCCTTCTCCGCGCGCGATCCCTTCAAGGTGGTGGTAACGAAGGCAAGGCCGAGCGGCCTGCTGGTTGATGGGGCGACCGAGGCTGATCGCAAGGCGATGGCCGCGTGGCGAAACGCCCTTGCCGATCTTCTCGGTTATCGCCATCCCGATCACGAGACCTATCCTTTCCATATCACCTTCGCCTATGCCATCGAGCGGCTGGCCGATGAGGCTTTGCCGCGCTGGCAAGCTATGCTGGACGAGGTGGCGGCAGCACTTCGCGCCGAGGTGCCCCTTCTCGAGCTCCGACCGCCGGCCTTCTGCTCGTTCGAGGATATGAACTATTTTAAAGAACTCCTCGTCTTCGACGACTGAGGCTAAGAAAGGAAACATGCTGTCATGGACAAGCTCACCCTCTACATCGGCAACAAGAACTATTCCTCCTGGTCTTTCCGGCCGTGGATTGCGCTGGAGGCTTGCGGCGTTCCGTTCGAGGAGGTTTTGATCCCCTTCGATTTCCCGGCAGGCAATCCCGCCATTCGCGAGGTCTCGCCGACGGGCAAGGTACCGATGCTCGTCCATGATGGCTTCAAAGTGTGGGAATCGCTCGCCATCATCGAATATGCGGCCGAGCTTTTCCCGGATGCCGGGCTGCTTCCCAGGGATCGTCGGGCGCGGTCGCTGGCACGCTCCTACAGCATGGAGATGCTTTCCGGCTTCCGCGCGCTTCGCAATGCCTGCCCGATGAACATGCGCCGCCCGGTCAGCCGCCTGGATTTGCCTGAGGGGGTCATGGAGGATGTGGCGCGTATCGAGACCATCTGGCGCGAGGCGCGCTCCCTCTCCGGCGGTCCGTTCCTGTTCGGTGCATTTTCCGGCGCCGATGCGATGTTTGCGCCCGTGGTCAGCCGTTTGGAACGCTACGACATAGCGGTTGCGGCTGACACGCGCGACTATATGGCCGTGATGAAGGCGCTGCCGGCCTGGCGAAAATGGGAGGAGGCGGCATTGAAGGAAACCTGGACGGTGCCCGAGGACGAAGCCTGATCGGCGATTCGGCAGCCAACATTCGGGAATCTGCCATGGTGGGCAAAAAATGCTATAAGGGACTGGTCAAAGCCCGGCAAGCCATGTATAAGCCGCCCCAATTTCCGAAATTGATGCATGTCTGTTTCGGCCGCCTTGCTGGCCGTGGATATGTTTCGTCCGTACATGGAGTAACGAGAATGGCTGTACCGAAGAGAAAAACGAGCCCGTCCAAGCGCGGTATGCGCCGCTCTGCTGACGCCCTGAAGGCTTCGACCTACGTAGAAGACAAGAACTCCGGCGAACTGCGTCGTCCGCACCACATCGACCTGAAGACCGGCATGTATCGCGGCCGTCAGGTTCTGACGCCGAAGGAAAGCGCATAATCCAAGCGCTGCCTTGATGGCATGAATGAAAAGGCTGGCGGATCGCCGGCCTTTTTCTGTTTTGATCGGGGTGTGCTGGGTGTGCAAAGCGGCTCATCGGTATGCCGCGAGGCTGAGACCCCCCTCTGTCGCTGTCGCGACATCTCCCCCACAAGGGGGGAGATTGGTGGGGGTATGCCGTTCGTCCTAATGCGAACTTACACGCAGGTTGCAGCAGATGGGCTGGTGAGTTGAGGCAGCGAGGCGCTGCCGGTTGCCGATCTCCCCCTTGTGGGGGGAGATGTCACGTCAGTGACAGAGGGAGGTGAAAACTCTCCGCGAGTTCACAGGCGAATTGCCCTATCTCACAAACTATCCAGCTTGTTTTGCATGGCGCGGAGCTGTTCTTTCAGCTCGTCGATATCTTTGGCTTCGGCCTTGCGGCTTTCCTTGGCGGGCGGCTGCATGAAGGGCGAGAACATCTGCATGGCCTGCTGGAACATTTCCGTATTGCGGCGGACCTGCTCCTCGACCATCTGCATGGGTAGCTGCAGGTTCTTGCCGAGCGGCGTCTCGCCGAAGGCGCGATTGATCTGCTCGCGCATCTGGCTCTGCTGCTCCGTGAAGGCGCGCATGGAATGCTCGAGGAAGCTCGGCACCACCATCTGCATCTGATCGCCGTAATAGCCGATCAGCTGCCGCAGGAAGGAAATCGGCAGCAGCGTATTGCCGGTCTTTGATTCCTGTTCGAAAATGATCTGCGTCAGGACCGAATGCGTAATGTCTTCACCGCTCTTGGCATCCTGGACGGTGAATTCCTCACCCTTCTTGACCATCTCCGCCAGGTCATCCAGCGTCACGTAGGTGCTGGTGCCGGTATTGTATAGGCGGCGATTGGCGTATTTCTTGATTACGATCTGGCCCTCATTCTTCGCCATTATCAGTCTCCTGGCCCCGTCTGATTGTATGGAATGCTCCTCCACCGCCAAGTGTAGACGCAAAAGAAGCTTGGTGACAATCGCTTTGTGCGATGCGGCAAGCCCTTTCCTTTGATTGGATTTTTTTTGAGGGCGGTGACAGCTTCGTGAAATCTGCGCGACGAAAATTCTTGCTGTTTGACTCGGACGCAAAGCTTTGACAGTTTCGCCTCATATACATGTTCATTCTGTGAGGAGGCTTCCATGAGCAGTTCATCCATCGTTGTCGCCAGCGCTGCCCGCACTGCGGTCGGTTCGTTCAACGGCGCTTTCGCGACCGTTGCGGCGCATGAGCTCGGCGCTGCCGCGATCAAGGGTGTGCTGGAGCGTGCCGGCGTCGATGCCAAGGAAGTCGATGAAGTGATCCTCGGCCAGGTGCTTCAGGCCGGTGAGGGGCAGAATCCCGCCCGTCAGGCTGCGATGAAGGCCGGTATTCCTCAGGAAGCGACCGCATGGGGCGTGAACCAGCTTTGCGGTTCCGGCCTGCGCGCCGTCGCACTCGGCCTGCAGCAGATCGCCACGGGTGATGCGAAGATCATCGTCGCCGGCGGCCAAGAATCCATGTCGATGGCGCCGCATGCTGCGAACCTTCGCTCCGGCACCAAGATGGGCGACATGAAGATGATCGACACCATGATCAAGGACGGCCTGACGGACGCCTTCTACGGCTATCACATGGGCATCACCGCGGAAAATATCGCGCGGCAGTGGCAGCTTTCGCGCGACGAGCAGGACCAGTTTGCCGTTTCCTCGCAGAACAAGGCGGAAGCAGCCCAGAAGGCCGGCCGCTTCCAGGACGAAATCGTTCCCTTCACCATCCAGACCCGCAAGGGCGACATCATCGTCGATGCCGACGAATATATTCGCCACGGCGCGACGATGGAGGCGATGGCGAAGCTGCGTCCGGCCTTCGACAAGGAAGGCACCGTGACCGCGGGCAACGCTTCCGGCCTCAATGACGGCGCTGCTGCCGCCGTGCTGATGACCGAGGCCGAGGCCTCGCGCCGCGGCATCCAGCCGCTCGCCCGCATCGTCTCCTGGGCAACGGCCGGCGTCGACCCGCAGATCATGGGTACCGGGCCGATCCCGGCCTCGCGCAAGGCTCTGGAAAGGGCCGGCTGGTCAGTCAACGACCTCGATCTCGTCGAAGCCAACGAGGCTTTTGCCGCGCAGGCTTGCGCCGTCAACAAGGATCTCGGCTGGGATACGTCGATCGTCAACGTCAACGGCGGTGCGATCGCCATCGGCCACCCGATCGGCGCTTCCGGCGCCCGCGTCATGAACACGCTGCTGTTTGAAATGAAGCGCCGCGGCGCCCGCAAGGGGCTCGCCACGCTCTGCATCGGCGGCGGCATGGGTGTCGCCATGTGCTTCGAGGCGCTCTAGAATCAAAGAAGTAGAGCATGATGTCGTCCGAAAACCGCTGACACTTTTCGACATCATGCTCCAGGGTGCCTTGAACGATATTTTCCAGAAGACGTGGTGAAAGCGGAGCGGGCGACCCGAGGTTGGGGCGTCCCGTCTTCGCAGCAAAAAAGGGGAGTGGCACATGAGCAGAGTGGCATTGGTAACCGGGGGTACGCGCGGCATCGGAGCGGCCATTTCGATGGCGCTGCACAATGCGGGCTACAAGGTGGCGGCGACCTATGCCGGCAACGACGAGAAAGCCCGGGCTTTCCATGATGTGACCGGCATCTCCGTCCACAAGTGGGATGTGACCGACTATGAAGCGTGCGGCAAGGGTATCGCCAAGATCGAGCACGACCTCGGCCATGTCGAAATCCTGGTCAACAATGCCGGGATTACCCGCGACGCCATGTTCCACAAGATGACGCCACAGCAGTGGCATGAGGTCATCAATACCAACCTGACCGGCCTCTTCAACATGACTCATCATGTCTGGCAGGGCATGCGCGACCGCAGCTTCGGCCGCGTCATCAACATCTCCTCGATCAACGGTCAGAAGGGGCAGATGGGGCAGGCGAACTATTCCGCCGCCAAGGCCGGCGATCTCGGCTTCACCAAGGCGCTTGCACAGGAAGGTGCGGCCAAGAACATCACCGTCAATGCCATTTGCCCCGGCTATATCGGCACGGAAATGGTGCTGGCGGTGCCGGAGAAGGTGCTGAACGAGCGCATCATTCCGCAGATTCCCGTGGGCCGTCTCGGTGAGCCCGAGGAAATCGCCCGTATCGCGGTTTTCCTTGCCAGCGACGATGCCGGCTTCATCACGGGCTCGACCATAACGGCCAATGGCGGCCAGTTCTTCGTCTAAGGGTGTTTTGAGGGAAGCCGCGATGCGGTTTTCCTCCGTGGGGAATTTTGCGAAGACACCGATATGGAGCGGCTCCAAGCTTTCGCGGGAAGCTGAGCCGCTCCAGGTCGTTTATGGGATGGGCGGGATTCTCGCGCTTGTCAGGGCAATCAGCCACGGCTCGAATTTGCCTGTCGTCTGTGCCGCGGTTTGAATTCGAGGATCACGGCTTCCAGTGCGATCTGCCGCTTTTGCCTGCCGCGCGTTCTTGCCGCGCTGGCGAGTGCATAAAATGTGGTGCCTATGAGCGCGAGTGCTGCAATGCTTGCGATAATAGCGGCCATAGTGCCGTTCCTTTCTCAAAACACTGCCTTCTTCCCGCAGCCAATGGTGCGGGAAGAAGATTACTTCTCAAGAACCGCCGTTATCCGGATTTGTTCCGGGAACGGGTCATGACCGGCCATTCATGACGATCGTCAGGCAATGCCTGTCTTAGCGGCAACGAGCTTCGTAACGGCGACCGTAGCGGTCGCGATAGATGCAATAGCCGCGACGATCTTCCGAGCGTCCGATGAGGTTGCCGACAAGGCCGCCGGCCACGGCGCCGACCGCGGCGCCACCCCAGCTGTGCGTGGCGACGCCGCCGATCAGCGCGCCCGTGCCGGCGCCGATGGCTGTACCCTTTTCCGTTGAGGTGCACGACGCCAGTGCCCCGACGAGGGCGATCGCGGCGATGATCTTCTTCATGATGTTAGCTCCCTGATGTTGCGAGGTATTAGCAATGATCTGCGGATCAGATCCGACCCATCAATAGCAGAATGAGGACAATGACGAGAACAAGCCCGAGACCACCCGATGGGCCATACCCCCATGAACGGCTGTAACCCCAACTGGGAAATGCGCCAATCAGCAGTAGAATCAGTATGACAAGTAATACCGTACCAAGCATGATATGTCTCCTCCATGTCCGTCGCTCGAATATTCCGCCACCATCGCTCAGTCCGATCCGGCGTAATGCTTCCAGCGGCTCCGGCTCACTCTGTTTCCAGTGAATGGGCGGAGTTCTTCAACTCTGCTCATAGAAACTAGCTCGCCTGATAATTGTTCCGGCTAAGAAATAAAAATGCGCGCACGCGATGGCTGCGATGGTCAGCGAAGGGTTAATTCGACCCGGATGCGGGGCGGTTGCGAGGGCACTGCCAGATTCGTTCGTATGGTTAAAATATAATTAAAATACAATGGGTTGCGGTGAACGAAACGAGAAAAGGGCGCTGTCTGTGATTCGTCGGCGATTCGTTCTGCATTTGGACTTCGGTTAACGGGAGGGTCGCTTGTGACCTATCGCCGGCATCGCGAGCGGACAAGCCCGGCCGGAGACGGACGGCGGAAATAGCGCCGCCGGGGGTCGATTGGTTAATTTGCGGCGAAGCTGCCGACAGGCTTGCTATCCCTGCCGACAGCTATCTCGCGATGTTGTCCCGGCGAAATACAACATGTAGCCGTGAACAAATACGATACCTGCCAGTATCCGCGATTCGTCACCGATTCGTTCCGGCTTTGATCGAAGTGTTAACATATGCATCTTTTGCGTGCATTCATCGATTCATTATAGCGTCGCTCGCTAAAAGGTTAACCGCAATCGCTGATTCGGGTCGAATCCGGGGCTCAACCATTCAGAGTCCAGTATGCCGTCGCTACGGAACCGCTAGATATTGTGAGGAACAAAAACGGAATCAGTTGGAAACTGCGATTCGTCGCCGATTCGTTCCGGCTTTGACCCATATGTTAAAGCCGCCGGCGGATTCGAGAAAAATATTAATTTTTACAAATTGTTAACCATAAAATCATGCGAAGTTTCGCTGGCTGTCTATTCTCCGCTTGACTCCTTTTCCCGTGGAAAAGCGCTGCAAGCGAGATTCAGTATTTGGTGGGAGTCTTTTCAGCAAAATCCATATGTAGTAGTGAACAAATAAGGAACAGCCCGGAGTCAGCGATTCGTCTCCGATTCGTTCTCAGGCTGTTCCTGAATCGCCGGGACTCGCATGGGATGTGGCGTAAATGTGACTTATGGTTGAGGCGTTCAAATATGAAATCGAATGTTGCCGCATCTGTTTTTTCATTCGGGTCTTGCCTTTGTCACATAGGGTCGTCATCTGTTCGTTTCCTCCAGGAGGAACATGCTGATCGGAAGACGGCGGTTTCTCGCCCATGCACGGACCTATGACTCAGACTTCGCAGCCCATGATCCTGAGCGGACGCGGCGTGACCGCGGTGCTCGGACCGACCAATACCGGCAAGACCCATTATGCCATCGAGCGCATGGTGGCCCACGGCAGTGGCGTAATCGGCCTGCCGCTGCGGCTGCTTGCGCGCGAGGTCTATACGCGCGTCGTCGAAAAGGTCGGGGTGCAGCATGTCGCGCTCGTTACCGGCGAGGAAAAGATATCGCCGCCGAATGCACGTTTTTCGGTCTGCACCGTCGAGGCGATGCCGCGCGACACGCGCGCCTCCTTTGTCGCGATCGACGAGGTGCAGCTTGCCGGTGATCTGGAGCGCGGGCATATTTTCACCGACCGCATTCTGCACCTGCGTGGGCGCGACGAAACGCTGTTGCTCGGCGCTGCCACGATGCGGCCCATCCTCGAGCAGCTTCTGCCTGGGATTACCGTGCTCGAGCGGCCTAGGCTCTCGCATCTTTTCTATGCCGGACAGAAGAAGATCACGCGTTTGCCGCAGCGCACCGCCATCGTCGCCTTTTCCGCCGACGAGGTCTATGCGATCGCGGAACTCATCCGCCGTCAGCGCGGTGGCGCGGCCGTCGTGCTGGGGGCGCTCAGCCCGCGCACCCGCAATGCGCAGGTGGCACTCTATCAGGCCGGCGATGTCGAATATCTGGTGGCGACAGATGCGATCGGCATGGGTCTCAACCTCGATGTCGATCATGTCGCCTTCGCCCAGGATCGCAAATTCGACGGTTATCAGTTCCGCAATCTCAATCCGGGCGAACTCGGCCAGGTCGCCGGTCGCGCCGGCCGCCACCTGAAGGATGGCACCTTTGGCGTGACGGGACAGGTGGACCCGTTCGACGATGAGCTGGTGCGCCGGATCGAGGGACACGAATTCGACACGGTCAAGGTGCTGCAGTGGCGCACCAAGGATCTGAATTTTGCATCGATCGCGGCGTTGCGCGCCAGTTTGGAAGACGCGCCTCGCGTGCAGGGCTTGACGCGGGCGCTGCCTGCGGTAGACCAGCAGGCGTTGGAATATCTGTCACGCGATCTGGAGATAGTCGATCTTGCCAGCAACCCGGCCAGGGTTGAGAAATTATGGGAGGCCTGCGCGCTTCCCGACTATCGGCGCATCACGCCTGCACAGCACGCCGATCTCATTGCCGCCCTCTTTTCCGATCTCGTGCGCTATGGCACGGTGAAAGAGGACTTCCTCGCCGAACAGGTGCATCGCGCCGATCGGACGGATGGCGAGATCGACACGCTTTCGGCGCGAATCGCGCAGATAAGGACTTGGACCTATGTGTCGAACCGGCCCGGCTGGCTTGCCGATCCGACACACTGGCAAGAAAAGACGCGGGAAATCGAAGATCGATTGTCCGACGCGTTACATGAGAGGTTGACGAAACGCTTTGTTGATCGCAGGACATCTGTGCTCATGAAGCGCCTGAGAGAGAATGCGATGCTGGAAGCTGAAATCAGTGTGAATGGAGATGTCTTCGTTGAAGGACATCATGTGGGACAGTTGACCGGATTCCGGTTCACGCCTATCGCAGGTACCGAGGGACCGGATGCCAAGGCTGTCCAGACGGCCTCGCAGAAGGCGCTATCGCTGGAGTTCGAGGCACGTGCCGCACGTCTGCATGCGGCCGGCAACGGCGATCTCGCCATCAGCGCCGATGGTCTCGTGCGCTGGCTTGGCGATCCCGTGGCGCGCCTGTCAGGCAGCGATCATGTCATGCGTCCGCGCGTCATCCTGCTCGCCGACGAGCAGCTGACGGGCAATGCGCGCGATCACGTCGCCGCTCGTATCGAGCGCTTCGTGAACCACCATATCAGCACGATCCTGAAGCCGCTGGACGATCTCCAGCGCGCCGAGGATCTGCAGGGCCTTGCCAAGGGGCTGGCCTTCCAGCTGGTGGAAAATCTCGGCGTTCTGTTCCGCCGCGACGTCACCGAAGAAGTGAAGTCGCTGGATCAGGATGGACGCGCTTCCATGCGTCGCTACGGCGTTCGCTTCGGAGCCTACCATATTTTCGTGCCCGCGCTTCTGAAGCCGGCTCCGGCCGAACTCATCACGCTGCTTTGGGCTCTGAAGAATGATGGCCTGGACAAGCCCGGCTATGGCGATCTGATCCCGGTTCTGGCAGCCGGCCGCACGTCTGTCGTGACCGATCCGGGCTATGAGCGCACCTTCTACAAGCTCGCAGGCTTCCGGTTCCTCGGCAAGCGCGCGGTGCGCATCGATATCCTCGAGCGCCTGGCGGATCTCATCCGTCCGCTGCTGCAGTGGAAGCCCGGCCAGACTTCGCGTCCTGACGGCGCTTATGACGGCCGCCGTTTCACGACGACGACCGCGATGCTCTCCATTCTCGGCGCAACGCTCGAGGACATGGAAGAGATCCTCAAGGGTCTCGGCTATCGCGCCGATTCGGTAAAGGCTGAGGAGGCGACGGCCTTCCTCGCTCAGCAGGATGCGGCAGCAGCCCCGGCGACGCCGGACGCCGTTGCCGAAAAGGCGGATCACGATGACGCCGATGCTGCGAGTGAGGAGCCGGCTAAGGAAACGGAAGCGGTGTTGCAGGAAGCAGCTCCGGCTGCCGATGCCCCGGCTGAACCGGTCGCGGTGGCAGCCGAGGTTGTCGAGGCTGGAGCCGTTGCCGCGGAGTCGGCCGAGCCGAAGCCGGTTCTGCTCTGGCGCCTCGGCGGTCGCAGCGACCATCAGCAGCGGCAAGGCGGCCGTGGTCATGGCGATCGCCGTGGCCAGCAGGGCGAAGGTCGCGGTCAGCACGGCAATCGCCGTGGCGGTGGCGAGCAGGCAGCCGGCGAAGGCAATCGCGAGGGCGGTCGCGACCGTCGCGACGGACGTGACAATCGCGAGGCACGCGGCGACAACAAGGGTCCACGCGGCAACCGCGAAGGCGGTCGTCCGCAGCATCAGGGCAACCGCGGCGACCGTCAGGAGCGTGGCGAACGCAACGACCGGAACGATCGCAACAATCGCGGTGCCTCGCAGCCGTTGCGCTTCGAAGCCAAGCCGCCGCGCAAGGAAAAGCCGATCGATCCGGATTCTCCCTTCGCAAAGCTGGCTGCCCTCAAGGAGCAGATGAAGAAATAAGCCATGACGGACGAGAAACAGCCATTTTCCGGTTCGCGCCAGCGCATCGACAAATGGCTGTTCTTTGCCCGCATGGTGAAATCCCGCTCGCTGGCGCAACTGTACGTGCAGAATGGCAGCGTGCGGATCAACGGCGAACGGGTCGTGCAGCCGAGCCATGGCGTCAAGACCGGCGACCGCATCGAGCTTTCGCTGGAGCGTCGGGATGTCATTCTGATCGTACGGGCACCCGGCGAGCGCAGGGGCCCTTTCGAGGAAGCCAAGCTGCTCTATGAAGACCTGACTCCACCGCCGGATGAGACAAAACGCCTCACCCCTTTCGAGCAGGCATTGCGGGCGCCGGGAAGCGGCAGGCCGACGAAACGGGATCGGCGCGCGATCGATCGCCTGACTTCCGACGAGGATTAGAAAACTCTGCCTGTCGCAGGCGGTTTTCAAGATTGTTTGTCCTTGAAATTGGCTGACAAAGTGGATACCTCACGATCAACCTGCCGGTAACCAGCCGGACGGCACGTCTGCGCGTGACGCATTCGTCTGCCCGTTCGGCACCGCGGAAGGGCGCGACGTTCCAGGTTGCGCATCTGCGGAAGCTAGAGACATTCCTGGAGTGCTTCATGACATATGTCGTGACCGACAATTGCGTTCGCTGCAAATACACCGACTGCGTGGAAGTCTGCCCGGTCGACTGCTTCTATGAGGGCGAAAACTTCCTCGTCATCCATCCCGACGAATGCATCGATTGCGGTGTCTGCGAACCGGAATGTCCTGCCGAGGCGATCAAGCCCGACACCGAGCCGGGTCTCGACAAGTGGCTGAAGGTCAATGCGGAATATGCCGCCATCTGGCCGAACATCACGGTCAAGCGCGACCCGATGCCGGAAGCCAAGGAAATGGACGGCGAACAGGGCAAGTTCGAGAAATATTTCTCGGCCAACCCCGGTGCTGGCGACTGATCGAAGGCCGTGACAGGCCGCCGATAAAGGTGTAGTCGATATCGCAGAAAGCGAATCATTGCCGTTGGGCCGCTGGTCGGTCAACGTGGCCATTTTGGCGCGCGCGCAGCAAATTATTGATTTCCTCAGATTTTTGTGATAGCTTCCTCACACTGATCCACTGCGGCATTTCGCGTGCCCAAAACCATCACGAAAGCAAATCACCAATCCGTACGCGGTTTCCTTGACATATCAACGTATTGTGTTGTCGGGTCCCGGATCGCGATGGATGGGTTTCTGTTTGTATAAGTCTGGCTGGACCAGGATGAAGTGACCCGACGGTATGCCCGTCTCATCCGGGCCTGACTGACCCGGCCCCCCGGCCCCAACGGGGCGCGTAACAGGGAGTTTTTGAAAAGAATGACGACCCAGCAGAAAAAACCTTCAGCAGCACGCCATGGCTTCAAGACTGGTGAAGCGATCGTCTATCCGGCCCACGGTGTCGGCACGATCACTGCGATCGAAGAGCAGGAAGTCGCAGGCATGAAGCTCGAGCTGTTCGTAATCGACTTCGAGAAAGACAAGATGCGCCTGAAGGTGCCGGTGGCCAAGGCGATGAGCATCGGCATGCGCAAGCTTTCCGAGACGGATTTCGTCGATCGTGCGTTGAAGGTCGTGCAGGGCAAGGCCCGCGTGAAGCGCACCATGTGGTCGCGTCGCGCGCAGGAATACGATGCCAAGATCAATTCCGGCGATCTCATCTCGATCGCAGAAGTCGTTCGCGACCTCTATCGCGCCGAGAATCAGCCGGAGCAGTCCTATTCCGAACGCCAGCTCTATGAAGCAGCGCTCGACCGCATGGCGCGCGAAATTGCCGCCGTCAACAAGATGTCGGAAACCGAAGCCGTCCGCCTCGTCGAGACCAATCTTAACAAGGGTCCGAAGCGCGGCAAGGCCATTGAAGAAGACGACTCGCAGGACGAAGCCGCATAAGGCCAAGGCGCCCATATTGCTTCAAAAAACCCGGCCTTCGCGCCGGGTTTTTTCTTTGGAACCTTTTCCGTTCTGCCGCGTTTAAACCTCGTGTTTGCGGTCGGTGTGGGTGCGCTCCCGTGGAGAGGGGTTCCGGAACGGCCGTTTTATAGACATTCACGAGGACCGGCCTATGCGTTTTCATCCGAAGCTCCCCGGCGATCTGCAGACGCTTCAATCGTCAGACCCGTTCGATGAGATCGAACTAGACTAGTCATCGATATCCGGCACGCCGGATATCGGTTTCCAATTTGCAATTTCATTCATTGATTTCCATCCGAACAGCGATGTTCGGAAACGATGCTTGCTGCCCTTTTCGTCGACCGCGGCATAGAGACGATTTGAGGCCGAACCCAGGAGATGCATATGACGAATATGTCTGCAGATCGGCGCATGATCAAAGTTGCGATGGCTGCTCCCTATCTCGATCGCGACGAAGAGCATAATCTCGCCATTCGCTGGAAGGACCACGATGATCGTGGTGCCCGCAATCAGATCGCAACCGCCCATATGCGCCTCGTCATTTCCATGGCGGGGAAGTTTCGCAATTTCGGACTGCCTATGAGCGATCTGGTGCAGGAAGGCTATGTCGGCCTGCTGGAAGCGGCTGCCCGCTTCGAGCCGGAGCGCGAGGTTCGCTTCTCGACCTATGCAAGCTGGTGGATACGCGCTTCGATCCAGGACTATATTCTGCGCAACTGGTCGATCGTGCGTGGCGGGACAAGTTCGGCGCAAAAGGCGCTGTTCTTCAATCTGCGCCGTCTGCGTGCCAAGCTCGCCCGCAGCAATTCCAGCGTCACCGTGCAGTCCATCCATGAGGAAATCGCCGTCACGCTTGGCGTCAGCCTTGCGGACGTGCAGACGATGGATGCGCGCCTCTCCAGCAGCGACGCCTCGCTGCAGGCGCCGTCGATTGCGGGTGATTCCGAAAGTGCCGAGCGTATCGATTTTCTCATCAGCGATGAGCCGCTTCCCGACGAGCAGGTTTCGGACATGATCGACGGCGAGCGCCGCCGCATCTGGCTGGCCTCGGCACTCAAGCACCTCAACGAGCGCGAAATGAAGATCATCCAGGCACGTCGCCTTGTCGAAGACGGGGCGACGCTCGAAGAGCTCGGCGCCGATCTCGGCATTTCCAAGGAGCGCGTCCGCCAGATCGAAAGCCGTGCCATGGACAAGCTGCGCAACGCGCTCGTCGATGCAGATCCCCGCATGGCAAGCTACGCCTGAGGGTATTCTTTTTCCGGCTTCGGGAAGAAGAGCCGATCGCTATTCGGAGATAATCTTGACCTTGTCGCCCGGTGCAATCGTCGCGCCGGTCGGCAGGGCATTGATCAGTTTGAACAGATCGAGCTTGCGGTCGGTGCCCATCATGCGGGCGGCGAGCGTCGTGATGGTGTCGCCCGGTCTGACCGTGACGACGCGGACCCTGAGCGGCTTCAGCGAGGCCGCCTCTTCCGGTGTCATATGCCGGAAGCTCGAGCGCAGCACATCGGCTGTCTGGTTGAGCTGAGCGATGTTCCCCTTCGGCACCGCCGTCAGGAAGCGGAAGATCTGCGTGCGGTCGCGGATCACGGTCACGTCGAAATCCCAGCGATCGGCAGAGGCGCGTGCGGTCGCGGCCGGCATGCCGTTGACGGTGATCGACTTGATCGAGGAGGGATCGAGGCCCGTCACCCAGCCGCTGGAAATATAGTTCGTCAGATTCTGGTTCTGCGTGTCGGCGACGCCGTCGAAGCGGATGGCGATGTCGCCAGGGCCGGTCGCCATCACGGCTTCAGCCTTGTTGTCGATGCGGAAATCGGTCGGCACGTCGAAGCGGATGCCAAGGCCGCCATGCAGGAAGGTCTGGCCGCGCACATAGCCTTCCTCGGGGCTGTCGCCATAGAGCAGGCCGTCGATGCCGTTCAGATAATAGTCGCGGCCGGTGTCGCCAACCTTGCCTTCCTCGCCGAATTCGCGCGCATGCGCCTTGGCAAGATCAATACGCTGTGGCGTGCTCGGATGGCTCGAAAGGAAGTCCAGGCTCTGGTCGACGTCGGAATTGGCCGACATGAAGCGGCTGTAGTCTTCCATGGCGTTCAGGAAGCGAGCGGCGGCGTAAGGGTCGTAGCCGGCTTGGCCGAGCGTGCGGATGCCGATCTCGTCGGCCTGTAGTTCCTGCTGGCGCGAGAAGGCGGCAAGGCGCAGCTTGCCGCGGGCAAGCGCCTGCTTGCCAGCGATATCGCTCGACAACACTTCGGCGACGACGCGGCTGGCGATGACTTCGGCTTCCTCGCGCTTCTGACGCTCGATGCCGTGATTGGCCGTGACGTGCGCCATCTCGTGCGCCAGCACGGCGGCAACTTCCGAGGCGTCGTTGGCAAGGGCGAGAAGGCCGCGTGTGACGTAGAGATAGCCGCCGGGCAGCGCAAAGGCATTGATCGAGGGCGAGTTGAGAATGGTGATCCGGTAGGATTGCTGCGGGTTCTCCGAGACGCTTGTCAGTGCGCCGGCGATGCGGGCGACCAGCCGCTCGGTCTTTGCGTCTTTGTATTCGCCGCCGTAGCTTGCAAGGATGCGCGGATGCTCGCGTGCGCCCATCTGTGCGCGCGGATCGTTCTTCTGAACCTCGGAGACAATTTGCGGATTGGCTGATGGAGAGACGCTCGGCTGATAGGATTGGTCCATCACCGTTTGACAGCTGTCCAATATCACCGCGGCGACTAGAAGGGGGACCAGGCGGCGCAAGTGAACTGCGACGGTCGCACCGATCCTTCGTTCTGCTCGCTTGCTCTGCTTCAGGACCTGTATCCTACTCATTTCGCTGCCATGCCGGCTCGGCGCCCAATCCGGTTGATCGTTACCGGGGCGATCATCGTCGCGTGCCGATAGCGGTTGCTTCCAACCCCTTCGATCCGCATTTACCCGGACGGTCTCCAATCCTTGCTGTAGCCGATTTTGGGACCGGTTGCATAGCGAGACTCCGTTTAAATGTGGCAGCGTTGTATTTTAGCAAGCATTTGCCAGGACTTTCAGCTGCTCGGCTAGACGAAATTAAGGCAAAGCCGGCGACAAGGTGCTGTGGCGCAATCAATGTTGCAAAAATGTGGTCAATGCCGGAATGCCGCCCGTCTCCAGGAAGGTTCCTATGGGAGCGGCGAGCTTGATCGTGCCGTCATCGATGAAAACGGCATGGTCGGCAAGGCGCCGCACCTCGGCCGGATCGTGCGAGACGATGAGCACCGTATTGCGGGTTTCGCGATGCAGCGTCTTCAAGAGTTCGGCCATGCCGGAGCGCAGGCCAGGATCGAGCGCGGCAAAGGGCTCGTCCAGAAGCAGGATCGGCTTGTCGCGCACCAGCGCCCGGGCGAAGGCGGCGCGCTGCCGCTCGCCGCCGGAGAGCGTTCCCGGCTTGCGTTTCTCGAAACCGGGCAGGCCGACGCGGGCCAAGGCCTCGGAGATCCGCTGCCGGTCCTGCGTCGCGAGCTTCAAGGACGGGCTGATGCCAAGGCCGACATTGGTGAAGAGATCGAGATGGGCAAAAAGGTTGTTGTCCTGGAAGACGAGGGATACCGGCCGTTCGGCGGGGTGCAGGCCGGTGACATCCTGTCCGGCCAGCAGCACGCGGCCGCGATCGGGCTGTTCGAAGCCGGCTAGCAAATTGAGGAAGGTCGATTTGCCAGATCCCGACGGCCCGGCGACGGCGATGATCCTGCCCTGCGGCAAGGTGCAGTCGAAGCGGAAGTCATGCCTGCCGAGGCGCAGCTCGACACCGGCCATGGCGATGCCCTGTTTCATCATGTAGTCGCCGTCAGTCATTTCGTCTGCTTTCGTGATCGCGCGCGCCCTGGCCGGCCGTGCCGGCAATGGTCAGGAGAAGGCACAGCAGGCCGAGGATCAACGCATATCCGTCGGCGTCGTTCGTGCGGTAGCTGCCGAGCTTGCTGTAGATCAGCCAGGGCAGGGTCATCAGACTGTCGGAACCGAAGAGCGCCACGGCGCCGAGATCGCCGAGCGACAGAGCCATGGCAAAGGAGAGTGCGGTGAAGAGCGGTTTGCGCAGGCCCGGCCAGTCGATCAGGCGAAGACGGGAGACGCCGTGAAGCCCGAGGCTTGCCGCCAGCCGCTCCGTGCGGCTGACATGGACCGAATAGGCCGGTTCGATGACGCGAATGACGAAGGGCAGCGCCATCAGCGCATTGATGACGACGATCAGGATGGCGGCAAAGTGGCTGGGATCGCCCAATGGCCGGAGCGCCAGAAACCAGCCGGTCGCCAGGACGATCGGCGGCACCAGCAGGATGAGCGAGGAACTTCCGCCCAATGCGATCGTCAGCGCGCGCAAACCGAGGGCTTTGCGGCGATCCGCCGATATCACCGCTCGGGCACGAATGATCGTAAAGGATATCAGCACGGCCAGAAGCCCTGCGGCGAATGCGATTGCCAGGCTCGTAACGGCCGCTTGCAGGAAGATCGGCTGGACGGCGAGTTTCGGAAGATCTGACTCAAGGCCGGTTACGACGACCGAAGCGAGCGGCAGGCCGAGAAAGAGGGCGGCCAGCGACAGCAAAGCGGCGTCGGTCCATCGCGCGGCCGTCCTTTGCCCATCGATGCGCCGCAGGGCGCGGCCGCTGGTCAGCCCGTGATCGTCGGGCGCGCGAAACAGCGTCATGGCGCCGAGGACAAGGAGGGTGACGACGATCTGCAGGAGCGACAGCATCACGGCACGGCCAGGATCGAAATCGAAGCGGAGCGCCTGATAGATCGCCACCTCCAGCGTCGTCGCAGCCGGGCCGCCGCCGAGGATCAGCACCAGCGTGAAACTGGTAGCGCAGAGCATGAAGATCAGGCCGGCAATGCCGGGGATGAGGCCGCGCAGGATAGGCCATTCGATGAAGCGGAACACCGATATCGGGCGCATACCAAGGCCGCCGGCAACGAGCCAATATTCCGCCGGCACGCGCTCCAGCCCGGCCAGCATCAGTCGGCAGGCGAGCGGCATGTTGAAGAAGACGTGTGCCAGAAGGATGCCGGCTAGCCCGTAGATGCTGACGGGCTGCGACAGGCCGAGGGCGGCAAGTGCCTGATTGAGCAGCCCTTGCCGGCCCCATATGCCGAGCAGGCCAAGAGCGCCGATCAGCACGGGCAGGCCCATCGGGACGGCCATCAGCCGGATCAGCCATAGCCGGCCGGGAAAGCGCGGCTGGCGCGCGAGAGCGCGGGCAACCGGTATGGCGAGCATGACGGAGAGCAGCGTCGAGAGCACCGCCTGCAGCAGCGTGAAGCGCAGGACGCGCAGCAGGTACGGGTCCGTCAGCGGGTTGTCGCCGCCGGATTCGATACCGGCGGCAAGCAGGATCACGACGGCGATCCCGACGAAGAGCATGATGCCGGCGAGGCTGAGCGCTCCGCCGGAAATGGCGCGTCGTCTTTCGGGCATCGTGAGCATGGTCAGGATGTCAATTGCCGCTGGTGGCGGTCAGCCATTCGTCGATCCAGGCCTTGCGGTTCTTGTCGACGTCGGCGGGGCTCATCAGGAAGGTCTTCGACGGCACCACGAGCTTGCTGAAGGCATCCGGCAGCGGCTCCGACGTGGCCGAGACCGGCATCATCCAGTTGCTTGTCGGGATGATGTCCTGGAAGCCGGGGGAGATCATGAACTTCAGGAAGTCGCGGGCAAGCTCCTTGTTCGGGGAGGATTTGGTGAGGCCGGCGACCTCGATCTGGATATAGTGCCCTTCCGAGAAGGCGGCCGCCTGATAGCGATCGGTCTTGTCCTCGATCATGTGATAGGCCGGTGAGGTCGTGTAGGAAAGCACCATCGGCGCTTCGCCCTTGGTGAAGAGGTCATAGGCTTCCGACCAGCCGGGTGTTACCGTCAGGATGCGGCCCTTGAGCTTTGTCCAGGCGTCGGCCGCCTTGTCGCCATAGATCGACTTGACCCAGAGCAGCAGGCCGAGGCCCGGTGTCGAGGTGCGTGGGTCCTCGATGACGATCTTTTGCGAGGGGTCGCCCTCGACGAGATCCTTCATGCTCTTCGGCGGGTTCTTGATCGTCTGGCTGTCGTAGATCACGGCGAAATGGCCGTAGTCGTAAGGCACGAAGACATCGTCCTTGAAATCGCCGGGAACCTTGAGGGCCGATGTGTCGACGCCGCTCACATCGAACAGGCCGGTATCCTTGGCTTCGTCGACGAGATTGGTGTCGAGGCCAAGAACGACGTCGGCCTTGGTGCCGGCACCTTCGAGCTTCAGGCGGGAGAGAAGCGCCACGCCATCGGTGACGGCGACGTAATTGACCGTGCAGCCGCAGGTCTTTTCGAAGGCGGCCTTGACCTTGGCGCCCGGACCCCAATCGGCGGTGAAGCTTTCATAGGTGTAGATGGTGAGTGTCTTGTCGGCCGCCGCGGCAGGCTGTGCGGCGAGAAAGCTCGTTCCGGCGGCAAGAGCCAGGCCGGCGAAGAATGACAATAGCGAACGGTCGGGCATGGCAGCGCCTCCTCTTTGGTTTCGTCTTGAAGGGGAAAAGGGCGCTATGATTTCGTCACGCGTCTAATCCCTCCGCCGGTGTTAGCCGGATCAGGTTCCGCGGGTTGGCCGGTGAAAGCCTCTCAGCCAGATATCCGATAGGACATAAGGCACCCCGTTAGAGCGACGGCAGATTTAGCCTTGTGACGGAGGGATGACAAGGGAAATGATTCCCTTGTCGATTGCAGGATGGAGGACGTTACTCGGCGGCGTGGGCAGCGGCGACGCTGTCCAGTTTCTTCGCGGCACTCGGCAACTGCACGTTCTTCAGCGTCAGCGCAGCCAGAAGGCCAAGCAGACAGAAGCTGGCGGCCGTCATGAACAGCGGGCTGAAGGCGCTCGCATAGGCGTTGGCGACGGCTTCGCGGGTTGCTTCCGGCAAGGTCGCCATCATTTTCGGCGTCAGCTGCTCTATATCCGCGACACCGGGAATAGAGAGGCCGATATTGCCGAGCTTGGCGGCGATGATGGCGCCATAGATGGAGATGGCGATAGAAGCGCCGCCCATGCGTGACAGCGTGACGGCACCTGTCGCGGCTCCGACGTCACGGGCTGCGGCCGCATTCTGCACGCCGATGACGGGCACCTGCTGCGCAAGACCGATGCCAATACCATGCAGCAGCATGAGAACGCCGATGACAGCGATGGGCGTGCCGGCATGGACGAAGGCGAGCGATGCAAAGGCGATGGTGCTGCAGGCGGCGCTGGCGATGGCGAAGGGCTTGTAGCGTCCTCTGGCGGCAATCAACCGGCCGGCGGAGAGCGAGCCGCAGACGAGGCCGCCGGTCAACAGAATGAACAGCAGCCCGGTCATCGAGGGCGAAAGACCCGTTGTCGTCTGCAAGAACAGCGCGAAGTAGTTGACCATGCCGATGGCGACGGCGCCACTGGTGATCGAGATGATCAGCAGCAGGCCGAAAGTCGGATTGCGGAACAGCGTCATTGGCACGATGGGTTCGGGGGCGCGGCGCTCGATAAAGACCCAGGCGATGGCGCAGACGACGCCAAAGGCGATGATCCCAAGGCATTGTGGTGACAACAGCGAGCCGAACAATTCGCTGCCGTCGGCGGCAAGCACGATGCTCGTCGTCGTCAGCGCAAGGACTATGGCTCCGGCATAATCGATCTTCGGCCGCCGGGCCGGCTTGCGATAGGGAAGCATGAAGGCGAGGCCGGCGAGCACGACAAAGCCGATCGGCACGTTGACGAGGAAGATCGAGCGCCAGCCGAAAAGATCGCTCATCGTGCCGCCGAGAACCGGGCCGATGGCGCCCGACGCCATCAGCACGAGGCTCGAATAGCTCTGGTAGCGCGCGCGCTCGCGCGGCTCGAAAAGGTCGGCGTTGACGGCGAAGATCGAGACCATGATGCCGCCACCGCCGAGGCCCTGGAGCACGCGGGCGGCAATCAGCGTGTTCATCGACACGGCAAGGCCGCACACGGCGGAGCCGATCGTGAAGATCGCGATCGCCGTCATCATCACATATTTGCGGCCAAAGAGATCGCCGAGCTTGCCGTAGACGGGCATGACGGCGGAGAGGGAAAGAAGATAGGCCGATCCGATCCAGCCGAAACGTTCCAGATGGCCGAATTCGCCGACGATCGTCGGAAGTGCAGTCGATACGATCTGGTTGTCGAGGGTTGCCATGAACATGGCCGTCATCAGAAACAGGAAAAGTATAAGCCGCCGCTTATGATCCGCCACAAGCGGCGGTAACGTTGTCTGCATGTCCATGGAGCTAGAAATCCGAGCTTGGCCGAAGCGCTGCGCGATCGATCGAATGCGCGGGGCGCCCCGGTTTTCATACTTGAGATATATGTGCCATTAGCATATAATTGTCAACGACAGGTGAATGCTGTTTGCATGTTTTCTTTGTTTTCTGCCTCTGATATGGTGGAATGATGACATCAGCGACGAATACACGTGAAGTTGAAGCTTCGCCTCCGATTGAAGACGAGAATCTGCTGCGCATCGGCCAGGCAATGGCGCGCATGCGCCTGCTGACGGGCCGCCGCATGATCGGCAGGCTTGCCATCCAGAGCGTCGCGCCGGGGCTCGAGCTTTCGCATCTCGACGTGCTCGATGTGGTCAGGCGGGCGGAGGCGGCGAGCGAAGTCACCGTTGGAACGATCGCCGAGATGCTGCGCATCGATCCGTCGCGGGCAAGCCGCATCGTTGCCGACATGGTGGCTCGCGGCGTTCTGCGCCGCAAGGCTTCGCAGGCGGATGCCCGCCGCATCGTCGTCGTGCTGACCGCGCTTGGCCAGCGATTGCTCTCCGAGATCCAGGCGCAGAAATATGCGGTCATCGGCAGCATCTTTGCCGACTGGACGCAGGAGGAGATTGCGGACTTCTCCGTGCTGTTCGACCGCTATGTCACCGGCTACGAGCAGGTTTTCCAGGCGCGGCTGAAGGAAACGGACGACTGAGCGGTCCGCAGGGCCGTTCTTGCGCATGGCGCTCTTCCCTAGGGATATGACTTTGCGCTATGGGCTTGCCTCATGAGCCAGTCCACCACGTTCACCATCCTGCTCGGCGGCGAGCTTCGCCTGACGAAGCGGTTGCGCACCGCCATTTCCGGCAGCCGCTTCATCGCGGCCGATGGCGGCATGCGCCATGCGGTCGCGCTCGGGGTGGAGCCTGAGCTTTGGGTCGGCGATTTCGATTCCACGCCAGCCGATTTGCAGGCTGCGTTTCCCGATGTGCCCAAGCAGCCCTATCCGGCTGCGAAGGCTGCCACCGACGGCGAGATTGCCGTTTCGGAAGCGATCGATCGCGGCGCGGTCAGGTTGATACTCGCCGGCGCCATGGGCGGCGAGCGGTCCGATCATGCAATCCAGCATCTGCTCTACGGCGTGCATTTGGCCGAAAGGGGCCTCGATGTGCTGCTGACTTCAGGCGACGAGGAAGCGGTGCCGCTTCTACCCGGCGATGTCACGCTGGCGCTGCCGGCGGGCTCACTGTTCTCCGTCCTCGGGTTCAGCGATCTGACGGGCCTGTTCATTGAGAATGCTCGTTATCCCTTGCGCGATTTCCATTTGCCCTTCGGCGCATCGCGCACCATTTCCAACGTAGCGGAAGGCGACGTGCGCTTTTCGCTCGGCAGCGGCAGGGCGATCGTTCTTGCCCGCCCTTATGACCTTTCCGGAGTCTGATCTTGGCCCCTCGCATTCTGAAACTTGACGACATCTTCCTGAGCTTTGGCGGCGCGCCATTGCTCGCCGGTGCCGGCCTGCAGGTGGAGCCGGGCGACAAGATCTGCCTTGTCGGCCGCAATGGTTCCGGCAAGTCGACGCTCCTGAAGATCGCCGCCGGTCTTGTCGAGGCGCAGTCGGGCGAGGTATTCCGCCATCCGTCATCGACCGTGCGCTATCTCGAGCAGGCGCCGGATTTCGCCGATTACAAGACGGTGGCAGCTTATGCTGAATCCGGCCTCGGACCCGGTGACGATCCCTATCGCGTCACCTATCTCCTGTCTCATCTCGGCCTGACCGGGGAGGAAGACCCAAAAAACCTCTCCGGCGGTGAGGCACGCCGCGCCGCTCTGGCGCGCGTCATGGCGCCTGAGCCGGATATCCTGCTGCTCGACGAGCCGACGAACCATCTCGACCTACCGACTATCGAATGGCTGGAAGGCGAGCTGCAGAAGAGCCGCAGCGCGCTCGTGCTGATTTCGCACGACCGGCGTTTCCTGGAGAAGGTTTCGACCGCCACCGTCTGGCTCGATCGCGGCACCTCGCGCCGGCTGGACAGGGGATTTGCCCATTTCGAAGCCTGGCGTGACCAGGTGCTGGAGGCCGAGGAGCTGGAGCAGCACAAGCTCGGCAAGCAGATCGAACGCGAAGAGCATTGGCTGCGCTACGGCGTGACGGCGCGGCGCAAGCGCAACATGCGCCGCCTCGGGGAGCTGCAGGACATGCGTTCGCGTTACCGTGGCCACAAGGGTGCTTTGGGCACTGTGCAAGCGGCTGCCTCCGATGCGCAGGAAAGCGGCAAGCTGGTGATCGAGGCCGACAAGATCACCAAGACCTACAATGACCGCACCATCGTTGCGCCGTTTTCTATGCGGGTGCATCGCGGCGATTGCATCGGCCTCGTCGGCCCGAACGGTGCCGGCAAGACGACGCTTCTGAAGATGCTGACCGGCCAGCTCGAGCCAGACAGCGGCACGGTAAAGCTCGGCACCAATCTGGAAATCGCCACCCTCGACCAGAAACGCGAGGAGCTCAATCCGGAAGATACGCTCGCCAACTATCTGACCGACGGCCGCGGCGAAAACCTGCTCGTCAATGGCGAACAGCGGCATGTGACCGGCTACATGAAGGAGTTCCTGTTCCAGCCTGAGCAGGCGCGCACGCCGATCAAGAACCTTTCCGGCGGCGAGCGCGCGCGGCTGATGCTGGCACGTATCCTGTCGCGGCCGACCAATCTTCTGATCCTCGACGAGCCGACGAACGATCTCGACATCGAGACGCTCGACCTGCTGCAGGAAATCGTTTCCGGCTTCTCCGGCACGGTCATCCTGGTCAGCCACGACCGCGATTTTCTCGATCGCACCGTGACCTCGACGATCGCTCCCGCCAATCCGGAAGATCCGGATGGTCGCTGGATCGAATATGCCGGCGGCTATTCTGACATGCTTGCCCAGCGCAAGGGCGCGATGGAAGAGCGCAAGCGGGCAGAAAAGGCGGCTGAAAAGCCCAGGGCAGCAGAAGCACTGGCGTCCGATGCTTCGAAGAGCAAGGGCAAGCTTTCCTACAAGCAGAAATTCGCGCTCGAAAACCTGCCGAAGGAAATGGCAAAGGCTGAGGCCGAAATCGCTACCCGCGAGCAGAAGATGGCCGATCCGAACCTCTTTTCCAAGGATGCCGCAACCTTCAACCGCCTTGCGGCGGAGACGGAAAAGCTACGGGAGAGCCTGATGCGCATGGAAGAGGAATGGCTCGAGCTCGAAATGCTGCGCGAAGAGCTGGGGGGCTGAGGCCCTCGGCCCACTCATCCTATGGGCGTCTTTCTCTGCAATGAAAACAAGTGGTTGCGTTCCCGCTGCCGCTTCATTCCCTGTTGTCGAATTCGATAAACCGTTTATACATTAGCGCGTGGTGCCAGCCCGTAGGCTGGATGATACCCGGGTCGATGAGGCCCGTGGCGCATGTTGGGGAAGTCCGAAGCAACCTGATTTGATTACGCCTGATGGCGACAGGTTCTTCGTGGAAAGTTGCAGGCAAATTTCGTGAGCGCTTACCGTGATGACGGCGCGTGATGCCGCATGCGGTTTTTCGAGGGGGGCTTCATGCCTATGCTGCCGCGTGCCATTTTTTTCAGCTGTGTTCTTACCGTTTTCATGGGTGCCGAAGCCCTGGCACAGGGGGCGCCGTCTGCGCCGCCGGTGACCGTTGCCAAGCCCGTCGTTCGCGATGTCATCGACAGCGATGAGTTCATCGGGCGTTTCCAGGCGGTCGATGAGGTTTCCGTGCGTTCGCGCGTCGGCGGCTATCTGCAGGAGGTGCATTTCAAGGATGGCACCATGGTCAAGCAGGGAGACCTGCTTTTCGTCATCGACCAGCGGCCTTTCATAACGACGCTGAACGAGTCGACTGCCTCGCTGGAGGTGGCGAAATCATCGCTCACGCTTGCCGATGCACAGTACAAGCGGGCGGAATCCCTCTCGACCACAGGCAGCCAGTCGGCTTCGACACTGGATGATCGCCGTCGCGACCTTCTCTCCGCGCAGGCGAATGTGCGCGGCGCGCAGGCGACGGTCGACCGCGCCAATCTCGATATGGATTTCACCCGGATCACCGCGCCGCTCAGCGGTCGCATCGACCGGCGGTTGATCTCGGTCGGCAATCTCGTGCAGGCGGACCAGACGGTGCTGACGACCATCGTGTCGCTCGATCCCATCGATTTCTATTTCGATGTCGACGAGCGCCGGCTGCTCTCCTATGCCGACGAGGCCCGCAAGAACGGCAGCGCGCTGCAGCAAGGCGGCGGCGGGCTTGATGTGACCGTGACGATCGCGGATCAACGCCAGAAGCCGTTCAAGGGCAAGCTGGATTTCGCCGAGAACCGCGTCGACAACCAAACGGGCACGATCCGGGTCCGCGCCAGGTTCCCGAACCCCGATCTTGTCCTCCAGCCCGGTCTCTTCGGGCGCATCCAGGTGCAGGGTTCCAACAGCTACAAGGCGATCCTCGTTCCGGACGAAGCCATCGGTTCGGACCAGAACCAGCGTGTCGTCTACACCGTCGATACCGCCGGTAATATTACGCCGAAGTCCGTCCGTCTCGGACCGAAGCTCTATGGCTATCGCGTCATTCGCGACGGCATGACCGGTGACGAGACCATCATCGTCAACGGCCTGATGCGCGTGCGGCCTGGCGTCAAGGTTTCGCCGCAGCTGATCGAACTGCCGCAGCAGGCGACCAACGACGAGCCGCCTGCTCAGGCGGATGCACAGGGGACGGATCAATGAGATTCTCCCATTTTTTCGTCGATCGGCCGATTTTCGCGTCGGTTCTCTCCATCGTGCTGCTGATCGTCGGCGGCATCGCCTATTTCCAGCTTCCGGTTGCGCAATATCCCGAGGTGGCGCCGCCGACAATCGTGGTGCGCACCTCCTATCCGGGCGCGGATTCGCAGACCATCGCCGATACGGTGGCGACGCCGATCGAGCAGGAAGTCAACGGCGTCGAGGACATGCTCTATATGTCTTCCTACTCCAGCGCCGATGGCTCGATGTCGCTGACGATCACATTCAAGCTCGGCACCGATCTCGACAAGGCGCAGGTGCTGGTGCAGAACCGCGTCGCCATCGCCGAGCCGCGCCTGCCTGACGATGTCCGCCGCATCGGCATCACCACGGTCAAAAGCTCGCCCGACCTGATGATGGTCGTGCATCTCCTATCGCCGAACAATCGCTACGACCAGCTCTATATCTCCAACTATGCCCGCACGCGTATCCGCGACCTGCTCGTCCGTCTCGACGGCGTCGGCGATGTGCAGCTCTTCGGTGAGCGGCAATATTCGCTGCGTATCTGGCTCGATCCGGAAAAGCTCGCCGCCTATGGCATGACCGCTGGCGACATCGTCCAGGCGTTGCGGGATCAGAACGTGCAGGTTTCGGGCGGTTCGATCGGCGGACCGCCGGTTTCGGGCACCAACGCCTTTCAGTATACGGTGACGACGCAAGGGCGCTTTTCCGATGCGCGGCAATTCCGTTATGTCATCGTCAAGGCGACGGATAGCGGCCGGCTCGTGCAGCTGCAGGACGTCGCCCGCATCGAACTCGGCGCGCAGGATTATGTCACCAACAGCTACTTGAACGGCAATCCGGCCGTCGCACTCGGCATCTTCGCTCGCCCCGGCACCAATGCGCTCGATGCCGCCGCCGATATTCAGAAGACCATGCAGAACCTGTCGCAGGATTTCCCGCAGGGGCTCGAATATCGCATCATCTATAACCCGACGGACTTTATCGCCGAATCGATCCACGAGGTCTACAAGACGATCTTCGAGGCGGCCGTTCTCGTTGCCATCGTCGTGCTCGTTTTCCTGCAATCGTGGCGGACGGCGATCATCCCGATCATTGCCATCCCCGTTTCGCTGATCGGCACCTTCGCCTTCCTGCTCGCCTTCGGCTTTTCGTTGAACATGCTGACGCTGTTCGGCCTGGTGCTGGCGATCGGCATCGTCGTCGACGACGCGATCGTGGTGGTGGAGAATGTCGAGCGAAACCTCGCGCTCGGCATGACGCCCAAGGAGGCGTCGCACGTGACGATGAACGAGGTCGGCACAGCCGTTCTGGCGATTTCGCTGGTGCTGATCGCGGTCTTCCTCCCGACGGCTTTCATCCCGGGCATTACCGGGCAGTTCTATCGACAGTTCGCCGTGACGATTTCGGTCGCGACGGCGATCTCCTGTCTGAATTCGCTGACGTTGTCGCCGGCGATCGCCGCGATCGTCCTGCGTCCTCACGATCACAAGAAATCGAACAACATCTTCTCGCGCTTCGGCAGGGCGCTGGGAGATGGGTTCAATCGCGGCTTCGAGAAGATGAGTGAGGGCTACTCATGGATCGTGCGCCACCTCGTCACGACCTGGGCAGCCTTGGCCTGCGCGCTGCTCGTCTTTGTCGGGCTTCTGGCCGCTACCCTGTATATGGGCAGGATCGTGCCGCAAGGCTTCGTTCCGACAATGGACCAGGGCTACGCCATCGTCGTCGTGCAACTGCCGGACGGCGCTTCGCTCGCCCGCACCAATGCCGTCATCCAGAAGGCGACAGCCATCATCAACAAGACGCCGGGCATCGAGAATGCCGTCGCCTTCGCCGGCTTCAATGGCGCGACCTTCACCAACGCCTCGAATTCCGGCGTCATCTTCACGCCGTTCAAGCCTTTCGAGGAGCGGTTGAAGACCGGAGATTCGGCGACCAAGATCATCGGTGCGCTCTATGGCGGCCTCCAGGGCATTCAGGAAGCCTTCATCATCGCCATCCCGCCGCCCTCGATCCGCGGCGTCGGCAATTCGGGCGGCTTCAAGATGCAGATCATGGACCGGGAAAATCCGGACATGCGCCGCATCCTGCCGCTCGCCTATCAGATGATGGGTGTCGCCGCGCAAAATAAGGGCGTCAGCGGCGTCTTCACCACCTTCTCCGCCAATAGCCCGCAATATTTCCTGGCGATCGACCGCGACAAGGCGCGGGCGCTCAACGTGCCGATCCCGAATATCTTCGAAACCCTCTCGATCAATTTGGGCACGTCCTACGTCAACGACTTCAACGCGTTCGGCCGGGTCTATCAGGTACGGGCACAGGCCGATCAGCAATATCGCATGGAGCGGGAGGATATTCTGGCGCTGAAGGTGCGTTCAGCGACTGGGGCGCTGGTGCCGCTCGGCACGCTGGTCGATATCAGGGATACGACCGGGCCGGCGCTGGTGCAGCGCTACAACATGTATGTTTCGGTTCCCGTGCAGGGCAATCCGGGACCGGGCGTCTCCACGGGTTCGGCTCTCGACACCATGGAAGGCATAGCGAAGAACCTGCTGCCGTCGGGTACGACCTTCGAATGGACGGAGCTTGCCTATCAGGAGAAGCATACCGGCAATACGGCGATCTATATTTTCGCCCTGTCGGTCATCTTCGTCTTCCTGGCGCTTGCGGCCCAATATGAAAGCTGGGTCCTGCCGCTCGCCATCATCCTCATCGTGCCGCTCGCGGTTCTAGCGGCGCTGATCGGGGTGCATCTGAGAGGCATGGACAACAATATCCTCACGCAGATCGGGTTGATCGTGCTGATCGGCCTTGCGGCCAAGAACGCGATCCTGATCGTCGAGTTTGCGCGACAGGCGCAGGCTGAGGGGAAGAGCGCCGTCGAGGCGGCGATCGAGGCCAGCCACTTGCGCCTGCGCCCGATCCTGATGACGGCGTTTGCCTTCATCTTCGGTGTCGTGCCGCTGATGATCGCCACCGGCCCGGGCGCGGAAATGCGCCAGTCGCTCGGCACGGCCGTATTCTCAGGCATGCTCGGGGTGACGCTGTTCGGGCTGTTCCTGACGCCGGTGTTCTATGTCGTCCTGCGCCGGCGGCGCAAGCAGGAGGAGGCAGCCGCGGAGGAGCCATCGGCAACGGACGCCGCGGCGCAATGATATCCGACGGAGCGACCGAGCGTCTCACGGGAATCGTTCGGTCGCACTCTTCGCTTGCCGTTGCGCGGCTCCGAGCGAAAGGCTGCCGTGAGCTTACCCGACAATCGTTTCAGAGGTGCGGGTTGCGCGGCCGGTATTTTCTAACCAATTGCTGATTGATTTCCTTGGCGCCCGGCATATTGGCGCTGAGGTAGACGGGCGGATTGCCGTCCTTGCAGAGTTCGGCGGCGACATCGGCGAAGATGGCGTTCAGGACCGTCGTGCCGACGGCCGTCGAGGCCGGTCCGACCTTGAGCTCCGTACCCGGCAGGTCGATCATGGCGTCGCCCGGCGGCAGGCCGTTGTCCAGCACGATATCGGCGATATCGGCGAGCCGCCGCCTGCCGTTGGCAATGGCGGCGGAATAGGCGAGCGACGTGATGGCGATGACGGTCGCGCCGATTTCGCGGCCGTAGTCGGCAGCCTCGATCGGCGCGGCATTGACTCCGGAATTGGAGGCGATGATCAGCACATCGCCCGGCTGCATGCCGTAGCGTTCGAACACGGGGCGGATGAGGCCTTCGGTGCGCTCGTAGACCGAACTGATGACGGCGCCTTCATGCAGCATGGCGGAACCCACCAGCACCGGAATGGTGAAGGCGAGGCCGCCGGCGCGATAATGCACCTCTTCGGCCAGCATATGCGAATGGCCGGTGCCGAAGACATAGACGCGGCGATCGGCGCGCGCGGCGGCACAGATGGCGGCCGACGCCTGGGACATGGGCTCGGCCAGCGCCTCGCGCAGGGTTTCCAGCCGGCCGATGAGCGCGGTGAAATAGCTGTCCGTGACTGCGGTCATGCCGCGCTTCCTCTTCGAATGTATCGGAGCATTTCGCTTTTCCTCGCGGCGCGAAATCGCTCCAGAGCCTTTCCGCTTTCCTTCGAATCGCGAAAAGGCTCTGTCTGTTTGCTTCTACGCAATTCCGGGCGGAAAGCCGCTATGCGGCTTTCCTGGAATTGCTCGATTGTCTTGCCCTTACGCATTTCGAACGGAAGACCGCCGAGCGCTTTTCGGCATCATGCTCTACTTCTCTGATTCTAGAGCGGATTCAGATTTTAGGTCGAACAGACCTAAAATGATCCGGCTCTAGGCCGATGGCTGGCCGGAGATCCATGTTTCGGTGACTTCGATGCCGTCGTTGATGTGAACGAGATCGGCGCGCATTCCCGGCGTCAGATGGCCGCGATCGGTCAGCCGCAGGAAACGGGCAGGATAGGAGGTCGCCATGCGCAGAGCTTCGGCAAGCGGTAGCTCGAGGATGTTGACGCCATAGCGGATGGTGGAGGCCATATCGACATCGGAGCCCGCCAGCGTGCCGTCATCCAGCGTCAGCTTGGAGCAGTAGCCGCCCTTGGTGCGATAGACCGTGCGGCCGTTCAGCGTGAAGCTCGGAAGGTCGGTGCCGACGAGCGACATGGCGTCCGTCACGAAGAACAGGCGACCTTCACCGCGCTTGGCGCGCAGCGCGACCCTGAGCGCCGCCGGCTCGACGTGGTGCCCATCGGCGATGATACCGCACCAAGGAGCAGGGTGATCAATCGCAGCACCGACGAGGCCGGGTGCGCGATGGCCCATCTGGCTCATGGCGTTGAACAGGTGGGTGACGCCACGCGCGCCGGCGTCGAAACGGGCATCGGCGGCTTCCGCGGTACAATCGCTGTGACCGATGCTGACGATGACGCCGCCTTCGGCCAGCGCCTGCACCTGTCGCTCGGTGACCTGTTCGGCCGCGATCGTCACCAGCAGCGTGCCGATCGCCTCGCGGGCGCGGATGAAGGTTCTGACATCGCTGTCTTCGACCGGACGCATCAGCTCGGCAAGATGGGCGCCCTTGCGGGCGGGAGCCAGATGCGGGCCTTCCAGATGCAGGCCGGCGACGCCGCGATTGGCCTTCACGGCCTCGATGGCACCCTCGATCGCCGCAGTGGTCGCGGCCGCGACATCGGTAATCAGCGTCGGCAGCAGCGATGTCGTGCCGTAGGGGCGATGCCCCTCGGCGATCATGTACATGGATTCTGCCGAAGGCTCGTCATTCAGCATGCGGCCGCCGCCGCCGTTGACTTGCGCATCGATGAAGCCGGGGGCGAGGACGCCACCCTTCAACTCGATCGTTTCGGCATTGTCGGGCACATCGTTGATGTCGGTGATCGCGTGGATGCGGCCGTTGCCGATGACCAGCGCGCTGTCCTCGTGAAAGCGGTCGCCATCGAAGATGCGCGCGCCTTTAAAGACCTTGTAGTCCATCACATGGTCTCCGTTACCTTGAGAAGATTAGCCGGCTTGTCCGGGTCGAAGCCCTTGCGGCGCGTTACTGCCTCGATGAGGCGATAGTAGCACAGCAGCGACACCAGCGGATCGAGCAGGCCGTTACCCGTCGTCGGCATGCGCAGGTTGATGCCGGCGAGCGGCGCGGTCGAGAAGGAGACGGCGGTCGCCCCGAGCTTCTGCAAGCGTTCAAGCGCCTGCGCATTGTTGGCGAAGGCGGCGTCGTCGGGCGAGAAGGCGACGATCGGGAAGCCGGGCTGCACAAGGCGCATCGGGCCGTGCATGAGTTCGGCCAGCGAGAAGGCTTCGGCGTGCAGGCCGGCTGTTTCCTTGGCCTTCAGCGCTGCTTCCAGCGCAATGGCGAAAGCGGGGCCGCGGCCGCTGGTATAGAGCGACGAGGCCTCGAAGAGCACATCTTCAGCGGCCTTGCCATCGATGCCCGAGGTTGCGGCCAGCGCTTCCGGAAGCTTGGCAAGGCCGTCGATCAGGGCCTTGTCCTGCGAGACCGCTGCGGTGACGCCGGCAAGAGCGGCAACGGAAGCAATGAAGGATTTGGTGGCGGCGACGCTCTGCTCCTTGCCGGCATTGAGGCCGAGCACGATGTCGGCCTCCTTGGCGAGCGGGCTGTCGGTGACGTTGACGACGGCGATCGTGGTGGCGCCGCCCTTCTTGGCGGCTGCCTGCATGGCGATGATATCAGGGCTGCCGCCGGACTGGGAGACGGTGAAGTGGATGCCGCCCTTCAGGTGAAGCGGCGCGCCGTAGACCGAGGCGATCGACGGGCCGACGGAGGCGACCGGGATGCCACAGGAGATTTCCAGCAGATATTTGAAGAAGGTGGCGGCATGGTCGGACGAGCCGCGCGCCGCCGTCGTGATCAGCGACGGACGACCGGTCGAGAAGAGCTTCGCGATCTCGGCGAAGGCGGGCTTTTCCTTTTCAAGCAGGGTTGCAACCACTTCAGGCGATTGGCCTGCTTCCGTCAGCATCAGGGACTGGGTCTCGCTCATAGGTCATCTCCAATTCTCAATTCGGCAACAAAATCATAGGCATCGCCGCGATAATGCGAGCGGGTATATTCAACCACGCGCTGGTCGGCCAGGCGGGAAACGCGCTCGATCAGAAGCGCCGGCGCTCCGGCCTTGACGGTCAGGATCGATGCGGAGGTGGGGTCGAGCGTCACGGCGGTCAGCCGCTGCTGTGCGCGCACGGGCTTAAAGCCGTTGGTGGCCAGTGCATCGTAGAGCGATCCTTCGGATACGGCGCCTTCGCCGAGAAACTTGATGGGAACGACGGCGCGCTCGATGGCAAGCGGCTGGCCGTCGGCGAGGCGCAATCGGTCGAGCCGCAGCACAGGTTCATCGAGGCCGAGGCCGAGAAGGAAGGATTCTTCCGGCGCCGGTGCGCTGATGGTGCGTTGGAGGATGCGGGCCGCCGGCTCGCGGCCACGCGAGCGCATGTCGGCGGAGAAGGAGGAAAGACGCCAGAGCGGCTGTTCGATGCGCTCGACATGCTGCGAAACGAAGGTGCCGCTGCCGTGACGGGATTCGATGACGCCGGATGCCAGCAGGTCACGATAGGCGGTCCTGACGGTAACGCGGCCGATTTCCAATGCACCAGCGAGATCGCGCTCGCCTGGCAATGCCGTGCCCGGTTTTAGCAGGCCTTCCTGGACAAGACCGGTCAGCGCCTGCGCAAGGCGCTTGTACAGCGGCCCGCTTCCGGTCCCGTCGCTGAGACCGCGATTGTTCAATTCGGCGATCAAACTGGTTCTATCCATGACTTCTATATAGAACCTATTTAGAACCAATTCACAAGATGAATCTGGCCGTGGCGCAAAAAAGAATCGGCCGGGCGCTTTGGACGCCCGGCCGAAATTCACGAGAGCGGCACATGGCCCGCTCAGTTCTTGGTGAAGATGTAATCCGTTTCCTGCCGCAATACCTCGCCCGGGCGGAGCACGGCATTGGGGAAGCCTTCATGGTTGATGGCATCGGGCCAGACCTGCGTCTCCAGGCAGAAGCCGGCAAACGGGCCGATCTTGCGGCCGTCGTGGCCGGGAACGGGAACGTTGAGCTTGAAGCCGGTATAGAACTGCACGCCGGGCTCGGTGGTGCGGACCTCAAGCGATACGCCGGAATTGACGCTGCGGGCGAGCACGACGGAGCGCTTGGCTGTGCGCTCGGTCGACAGGCAGAAATTATAGTCGTAGAGCGCCTGCTCGGCCCCGTCGAAGCGCTTCATCGGCGACATCTCGCGGAAATCGAAAACTGTGCCCTCGACGGCGCGGACCTCGCCGGTCGGCACCTGCTTGTCGTCGGTCGGCGTATAGTGGTCGGCGGCGATCATGATGTCGTGGCCCAGCGCATCGTCGCGGCCGTCGAGGTTGAAATAGGCGTGCTGGCAGACATTGGCGAGAGTCGGCTGGTCGGTGGTCGATTCGTAGGTGATCGAGAACTCGCCGTTGCCATGCACCCAATAGGTCGCCTGGATCGTGCAATTGCCGGGATAGCCGGCCCGGCCATCGGGATCGACGATCTTCAGGACGACACGGTCGGTAGCGTGCTCGACGATCGTCCAGTTGCGCTTGGCGATATTGTCCTTGCCGCCGTGCAGATGGGTGACGCCCTTCTCGTTGAGTTCGAGCTGGTATTGCTTGCCGTCGAGCGTGAAGTGGCCGGCGCCGATGCGGTTGGCGCAGCGGCCGGGCGTGGCGCCGAAATAGGAGGAGTGGGCGGGATAGTCGGGGAAATTGTCGAAGCCGACGAGCAGAGCGGGCTCATGGCCATCAAGCCGGAGATCCTGGATGACTGCGCCCCAGGACATGATATGGGCCGTCAGGCCGCCGCCCACGATCTTGACCCGATAGACGGTTTCTCCATCGGCCGTCGTCCCAAAAACTTCCCGCTGCAAAGTGCTTTCCGTCATATCAGCTCATCCATTGATATCGATCATGCAAGGCTCAGACCCTGCCCCCATTCGCCGCGTTCCGCAACCGATTCCCTGGCGAAATTTAGGGGCGGGCGAAGGGGGATCAAGGTTCAACTGAGCTTTCCCCAATAGCTTCGGACCGGCAGGCTACGCCATGAATGTACGACGCGTAAGACAAGCGGACGGTTTGCCTTGGTTTGGGGGCGCGCTTGATTGTTGGCGTGGCGTTCCTTCTGCCGCATTCATGGAAAAATGCATCCGCCTGCTAGGTCTTGTCGTTGAGAAATTTAATCGGTTTCCTGCTGAAAAGCGCTTTGATCGGTTGCTTTGATCCATCCGCTTTTCCGATAGCCATGATTATCATCAGCCTATTGCCATCAACGGCAAGAAAGATATCGAACGGCTTTGAGACGTACACGCCGGTTTGAGCGCTCCATCGCCCTGCGCCTACCGCGTAGTTCACATTTCCATTTCGACTGGTCTCCGCCGTTGCGCTCCAGCCGTTGTTCGCGCTGATCGTCATAAATCTGCCATGCCTTACTATTCCCACGCGGCATTTTCCGCATGGGCCGATGTCGGAATGGGTCTGGTCCCACTGGCCGGAAAAATCTCCTTCCTCTGATCTCGCCGGCTGCGAGACCAACAACATGGTTGAGATGAAGAAAAGCAATCGAACAACATAGCGCACGCACATCTCCACCAGTTTCCCCAGCGATCGGAGCCAGTTTTCCTGCGTCTATTTTTCTACAAACGGTTGTGGTGATTTGGTGGCGTTTCGGTTCGCAAATATGGCCGCGGCCGCTCCAAAAGAACTGAATTCAGCGCGACAATTCTCTTGTCGCCTTTTCCAGCCCGCCGAGGGTCAGCGGATACATGCGGTCGGTCATCAGCCGGCGGATGATGGAGATCGAGGTCGTATAGCCCCAGTAGTTTTCCGGCACGGGATTGATCCAGATGCATTTGCGGAAATGGCCGGTCATGCGGCCGAGCCAGGTCTCGCCGGCTTCCTTGTTCCAATGCTCCACCGAACCGCCGGCCTGGGTGATCTCGTAGGGGCTCATGGAGGCGTCGCCGACGAAGACGACGCGGTAGTCGGGGCCGAAGGTGCGGATGAGATCCGTCGTGGCGGTGATGTCGACGCGCCGGCGGCGATTGTCCTTCCACACGCCTTCGTAGAGGCAGTTGTGGAAGTAGAAATATTCCATGTGCCGAAATTCTGACCGGGCGGCGGAGAAGAGTTCCTCCACGACACGGATGTGATCGTCCATCGAGCCGCCGACGTCGAAGAACATCAGGAGCTTGACGGCGTTGCGGCGCTCCGGCCGCGTCTGGACGTCGAGATAGCCATGCTCGGCGGTGGAGCGGATGGTGCCGGAGAGATCCAGCTCCTCGGCCGCGCCTTCGCGCACCCAGCGGCGCAGGCGTTTCAGCGCCACCTTGATATTGCGGGTGCCAAGCTCGACGCCGTCGTCGAGATTCTGGAAGTCGCGGCGATCCCAGACCTTGACCGCACGGCGGTGGCGCGAGGTTTCCTGGCCGATGCGCACGCCTTCCGGATTGTAGCCATAGGCGCCGAAGGGCGAGGTTCCGGCGGTGCCGATCCATTTCGAGCCGCCCTGATGCCGGCCCTTCTGCTCGGCCAGCCGCTCGCGCAGCGTTTCCATGAGCTTGTCGAAGCCGCCGAGCGCCTCGATCTCCCGTCTTTCCTCTTCGGTGAGATGCCGCTCGGCGAGCTTGCGCAGCCATTCTTCCGGGATGGCGGTCGCTTCGACCGCTTCCCCTTCGGCGCCTCCGCCGATCGCTTCGACGCCGCGGAAATAATCCGCAAAAATCTGATCGAAGCGGTCGATGAAGCGCTCGTCCTTGATGAGCGTCGTGCGCGCCAGATAATAGAAGGCCTCGACGTCATAGTCGGCAATCCCCTCTTCCATTCCCTCAAGCAGCGACAGGAATTCCCGGAGCGTTACCGGAACTTTCGCTTCCTTCAGTTTGAGGAAGAAGGGAATGAACAAGCCTCAGGTCCTTTCCTGGCCGATCTCCTCCAGATCATACGGCGTGGTCTGGTAGATCTCGTTGATCCAGTTGCCGAAGAACAGATGCGCGTGACTGCGCCACCGGTTCTGCGGGGCGATTTCCGGGTCGTTATGCGGGAAGTAGTTGTGCGGCATCTTGATCGGCACGCCCGCATTCACATCCCGGAAATATTCGTCCGCCAGCGAGGTGGAATCATACTCCACGTGATTGAACATGTAGAGCCGGTTGCAGGCCCGTTCGTGCACGAGGCAGACGCCCATCTCGCTCGAATCCATCAGGATCTGCAGGCCGGGCACCTTTTCGATGTCGGCGCGCCTCACTTCCGTCCAGCGCGAGACCGGAATGGCGAAATCGTCGGAGAAGCCGTTGAGATAGACCGAGGAGGGCTTCAGGTTCTGGTGGCGGTAGACGCCGAAGGCCTTTTCCGTCAGCGTATATTTCGGCACGTTGTGGAAATGGTAGATTGCCGCCATCGCGCCCCAGCAGACGTTCAGCGTCGAATGGACGTTGGTGGCCGTCCATTCGAAGATCTCCTGCATTTCCTTCCAGTAGGTGACGTCCTCGTATTCCAGCAGCTCGATCGGCGCGCCCGTGATGATGAAGCCGTCGAATTTGCGGTGCTTCACCTCTTCCCAGGTCTCGTAGAAGGAAAGGAGATGTTCTTCCGAGGTGTTCTTGGCCTTGTGGGCGCCGATGCGCACCAGCGAAAACTCCACCTGCAGCGGCGATGCGCCGACCAGGCGCGCCATCTGGACCTCGGTCTTGATCTTGTTCGGCATGAGGTTGAGAAGCCCGATCTGAAGGGGGCGGATATCCTGACGGAACGCCACCGTTTCGGTCATCACCCGCACACCCTCGCTCTGGAGGGTTTCAAACGCGGGGAGCGTATCGGGAATCTTGATGGGCATTGCTTCACTCGCCAAATACAAAAAAACCGGCCGCGATGAATCGCTACCGGTCCGCACGCGGCCCTTTAGCGACTTATTTAACGTGGCTGCAAGCCGGCCGGCCAAATCACCACGAGGGAAATTTCATAAACCTGTCATTCCGGCGGGTCAATGGGCTAATGTTCAGCTGTTGCGGCCGCGTTCCGAGGTCGGCCGCAGCTTACAGACGGTCGAGTAGGGCTTCCATGTCGTAGCCCAGATGTTTCCGTGCCTCGGCAATCGGTATCCAGGAAAAATGGAAGCAGATGGGCTCGCCGCCGCCAAAAGGCGTTGTCTCGACATGATGCCATTCGGCCGGCGCGGCTTCAGGCACTTCGCAGCGAAAATAGTGCCGTCTGTGATGATGGCAGCGCCCGTTCTTTTCAAACCGGTAGTCACTGACGCCCAGCGGCCGCAGCGCTGTTGCGATCAGTCCCGTTTCCTCCTCGAATTCGCGCGCTGCTGCCAGAGCCAGATCTTCGCCGACCTCGACCGTGCCGCCCGGAACCTGCAGCTCGATGGCCGGAAAATCCGGCTCGTCGAAGACGAGCAGATGCCCGTCGCGAACGGCATAGATCAGGACCTTGACCGCATCCGGCTGCATTACTTCCCCTGCCCGCGCGCCATGAAGGCCAGGCGTTCGAAGAGATGGACGTCCTGCTCGTTCTTCAGCAGCGCGCCATGCAGCTTCGGCAGCGCGTTCTTCGCATCGGCGCGCAGCGTTTCGGGATCGACGTCGTCGGCGACCAGCAGGCGAATCCAGTCGAGGGCTTCGGAGGTCGAGGGTTTCTTCTTGAGGCCGGGCACCTCGCGGATCTCGAAGAATTGCGTCAGCGCCGCGCGGACGAGCGCCTGCTTGATGCCGGGATAATGCACCTCGACGATGCGTGTCAGCGTCTCCATGTCGGGAAAGCGGATATAGTGGAAGAAGCAGCGGCGCAGAAAGGCGTCCGGCAACTCCTTCTCGTTGTTGGACGTGATGATCACGATCGGGCGGATGGCCGCCTTGATGGTCTCTGCGGTTTCGTAGACATGGAATTCCATGCGATCGAGCTCCTGCAGGAGATCATTCGGGAATTCGATATCGGCCTTGTCGATCTCGTCGATCAGCAGCACGCATTTTTGCGGCGCGGTGAAGGCCTGCCAGAGTTTGCCCTGGCGGATATAGTTGCTGACGTCATGAACTCTAACGTCGCCGAGCTGGCTGTCGCGCAGCCGCGAGACGGCGTCGTATTCGTAGAGGCCCTGCTGGGCTTTCGTCGTCGATTTGACGTTCCATTCGATGAGGTCGAGTCCAAGGGCGGCTGCGACCTGGCGGGCCAATTCGGTCTTGCCGGTGCCGGGCTCGCCCTTTACAAGAAGCGGTCGCTCTAGCCGGATGGCGGCGTTGACGGCCACCATGAGATCCTTGTCGGCGATGTAGTCGGCAGTTCCTTGGAATTGCATCGGAAGGCTTTCTCAATCTTTCGGGTGCAAGCTATTCCCTCACCCAATTCGGTTCAAGGCGCGAAACGGTGTATATAGGAACGTGATCGCACCTATCTGCTGCAAGGATGGACATGAGGGCGGGTCATGATTAACTGACGGGACGCGTCGCAGGGAAGTGCTGATGGCAGTTGAAAAGCAAGCCAAGCCGAATATCCAGGGAAACGAGCAGGTCGGGTACGATTTGAGCCTTTTCTTTCGGCTGAGGATGATGTTCTCCGCCTTCTGGAATTCGCCGGTCCGCCTCAAGATCATTTCCCTGACAGTTGCGCTTTTCGTGATCATTCTGGGCACGGCCTACGTCCAGGTGTTGCTCAACAACTGGAATGCGCCCTTCTACGATTCCCTGGCGCGTCGCGATATCTCCGCCTTCTTCCATCAGCTCGGCGTCTTCGGCATCATCGCGGGATCGCTGCTCGTCCTCAATGTCATTCAAGCCTGGCTCAACCAGATGACGGCGCTCTACATGCGCGAGGGGTTGGCGCGGGATCTGGTCAATCAGTGGCTGCAGGCCAAGCGCGCGCTTCGTCTCGCCTCTTCCGGTTTGATCGGCGTCAATCCCGACCAGCGCCTGCATGAAGACGCCCGCAATCTCGCGGAAAGCACCACGGGACTTGCCATCGGTCTGGTTCAGGCGACGATCCTGCTTTTGAGTTTCATCGGCGTGCTCTGGGAACTTTCCAACGGCATGGTCTTTCACCTCAAGGGCATGAGCTTTTCCATTCCCGGCTATATGGTCTGGGCGGCGATCCTCTATGCCGGATCGGCATCGTTCCTCAGCCAGTTCGTCGGGCGCCGCCTGGTGCGGCTGAATGCGGATCGCTATTCGAAGGAAGCTGAACTGCGCTTCGCGCTCATGCATGCCAATGAGCACATGCCGGCGATCACGATCGCCGGCGGCGAGGAGAACGAGCGCAGGCGGATCAATATCGACATATCGGCCGTGCTTGCCGTCATCCGCCAGCTTGCCATCGCCAACACCAATCTCACCTGGGTTTCGGCCGGTTACGGCTGGCTGGTGCTGATCATCCCGATCCTCGTGGCGGCGCCAGCCTATTTCTCCGGCGGGTTGACCTTCGGTCAGCTGATGGTCGCTGTCGGCGCCTTCAATCAGGTCAATTCGGCGCTGCGCTGGTATGTCGCCAATTTCGGCCCGATCGCCGAATGGCGAGCGACGCTGATGCGCGTCACCGATTTCCGCAAGGCCCTGACGGAAATGGACGACAAGACGCCGATGCCGTACACCCTCGTCTTCGACAAGGCGGCTCCCGGCACGATGGTCTGGACCGATCTGGAGATCTCGACGAAGACCAACGACGAGGCGACGGAAAACGGTTTCAGGATCGCGGAAGGCACGGTCACGATCAATGCCGGCGAGCATGTCATGATCAATGGCGATCATGGCGTGAACCGCAGGCTGCTGTTCGAGGTGCTGGCGCATCAATGGTATAGCGGCTCCGGTACGGTCAGCCTGCCGCCGATGGAAGACATGATGTTCGTGCCGCACACGCCCTATGTGCCGACCGGCACGCTCCGGGAGGCGATCTGCTTTCCCGAGGACCGGGACGCCTACGACGATGCCGCCGTCGATGCCGTTATGGATAAGGTCGGGCTCGGCCGCCTGAAGAATCGCCTCGACACGCAGGCCCGTTGGGATCGCTTGCTCGATACCGAAGAGCAGAAGGCCGTCGGCTTTGCGCACCTGCTGCTGGCGAAGCCAAAGTGGGTCGTCTTCGACGATGCCCTCGAAGGGCTGGAGGCCGAAGTGCAGGCGAAAGCTTTTGCCCTATTGGCGGAACTTGACGATGCGACCCTGATCTATATCGGCCGCTCCGATGCTTTCATGCACGCCATGTCACCGCGCGTCCTGCATCTGCAGGCTTTGGCTCCGCATGAACACAGCACCGATATGCAAGCGCCTTCCGAAGCTGCCGCTGTGGCGGAGACGGACGAGAAAAAGGCCAGCGCGCCGTAACGCGGCGGCGCAGTATCGCAAAGCGTCCCGGATGGTGCTCGGCTATCAGCTGGCCCAAAATGCAAAACGCCCCGTCACGAGGACGAGGCGTTTCTTATGCAAGCAGGAGGCCGAGGCTCAGTCCTTGGCGCGCTCAACGTAGGAATTGTCTTCCGTTGCGATGACGACGCGGGTGCCGGCTGTGATGTGCGGCGGCACCAGGGTGCGGATGCCGTTCGACAGTATGGCGGGCTTGTAGGACGAAGATGCCGTCTGACCCTTGACGACCGGTTCGGTCTCGGTGATTTCGAGCGTCACGTGGCGCGGCAGCTCGAGCGCCAGTGGGATGCCTTCGTGGATCGACAGGATGCAGGTCATGCCTTCCTGGAGGTAGGCCTTCTGGTCGCCCATGGTTTCGACGTCGACGACAACCTGGTCGTAGGTGGCCGGGTTCATGAAGTGGAAGCCTTCGCCGTCTTCATAGAGGTACTGGAAGTTCACGTCTTCAACGAAGGCGCGCTCGACCTGCTCGGTGGTGCGCCAACGCTCGGACACCTTCACGCCGTCGACGATGCGGCGCATGTCGACCTGGGTGACCGGGGTGCCCTTGCCCGGATGAAAGTTCTGTGCGGTGAGAACGACATAGAGCTTGCCGTCGACGTCGAGAACGTTGCCCTTGCGGACGGAAGAGGCGATGACCTTGACCATAAGACTTCCTTGTAACGCTGCGTTTTGCGTCGTAGAGGGACTGTCAGAATGCTCTCCGAGACGCAGCTTTTGTTTGCTTGGGGGCGCAACTACCCTAAATCAACGGAAATTGCCACCCCCCAACGCAGCCGGTGCGCGGAAGAAAGCCAGGAATGAAGCCAAAGACGAGCAAAGCGTCCCCCTGGTGGTCCCGCAATGTCCATGCGGACCGGCGGCCATTCCTCATCGGCCGCAATGCCATCCAGGCGGCACTGCGGATTTTCTTCGCGCGCAACGACTTCATCGAGGTCGATACCGCAACGCTGCAGGTGTCGCCAGGTAATGAGGCGCATCTGCATGCCTTCGAGACCGAAGCGCTGACCATCGATGGCAAGGCATCGCCTCTCTATTTGCATACGTCGCCGGAATTTGCCTGCAAGAAACTGCTTTCGGCCGGCGAGGAGCGCATCGCCTGCTTCGCCCATGTCTATCGCAACCGCGAGCGCGGCCCGCTGCACCATCCGGAATTCACCATGCTGGAGTGGTATCGGGCCGGCGAGAGCTATGAGGCCCTGATGGCCGATTGCTCCGCGCTTCTGGCGCTGGCGGCCGAGACTGTTGGCGCGAAGAAGCTCACCTATCGTGGCGCCGAGACCGATCCGTTCCTGCAGCCCGAACGCATCAGTGTGGCCGCCGCCTTCGAGCGCTATGCCGGCATCGACCTCTTTGCCTCCATCGGCTTGGACGGTTCGACGGATCGTGAGCGTCTGGCGGCGGATATGCGCAAGGCGGGCATCCGCGTTGCCGATGACGATCTCTGGCAGGATCTCTTCAGCCGGGTGCTGGTCGAGAAGATCGAACCCAATCTCGGTTTCGGCCGCGCCACGATCCTTGACGAATATCCCGTTTCCGAGGCCGCACTTGCCCGGCCATCCGCCACCGATCATCGCGTCGCCGAACGTTTCGAGCTTTATGCCTGCGGCGTCGAGCTTGCCAATGCCTTCGGCGAGCTCACCAATGCCGGAGAACAGCGCCGCCGTTTCGAGATCGAGATGGCCGAAAAGCAGCGCGTCTACGGCGAGACCTATCCGCTGGACGAGGAGTTTCTGGAAGCGCTTGCCGTCATGCCCGAGGCGAGCGGCATCGCACTCGGCTTTGACCGGCTCGTGATGCTGGCAACCGGTGCTTCGCGGATCGAGCAGGTGCTATGGGCCCCCGTTGCGGAGTACGGCATATGAACGTGATGCGCCCCATCCGGACGGTCGGCGAGCTTGAGCGTGCCGGACTGATCGATGCCGATCAGGCAGTTGCGCTCGAAGCGGTGGCGGAGCGCTATGCCGTTGCCCTGACGCCGACCGTGACGCGCCTGATCGATCCGACCGACCCGGCCGATCCTATTGCCCGGCAGTTCGTGCCCGATGCGGCTGAACTTATCGTCACGCCCGATGAGCGTGCCGATCCGATCGGAGATCATGCGCATAGCCCCGTCGAAGGCATCGTGCATCGTTATCCGGATCGCGTGCTCTTGAAGGCCGTGCATGTCTGCCCGGTCTATTGCCGTTTCTGCTTCCGCCGCGAGATGGTCGGGCCGCAGGGGCTGGGCACGCTGGACGGCGATGCGCTCGACGGCGCCTTTGCCTATATCCGCGAGCGCAAGGAGATCTGGGAGGTCATCCTCACCGGCGGCGATCCGCTCGTGCTTTCTCCGCGGCGGCTGGAAGAGATCTTGAGGCAACTTGCCGATATCGACCATGTGAAGATCGTTCGTTTCCACACGCGCATCCCGGTCGTCGATCCCTTGCGGGTGGATGCCGCGTTGATCGCGGCGCTGAAGGCGAGCGGCAAGACCGTTTATGTGGCGCTGCATGCCAACCATCCGCGTGAACTGACGGAGGAGGCACGCGCCGCCTGCGCAAGACTGGTGGATGCGGGGATCGTGCTTGTCAGCCAGTCGGTTTTGCTGAAGGGCGTCAATGACGATCCGGACGTGCTGGCGGCGCTGATGAAGGCTTTCGTCGAAACGCGGGTGAAGCCTTATTATCTGCATCATCCCGATCTTGCGCCCGGCACCAGCCATTTCCGCCTGACGATCGCCGAGGGACAGGCGATTGTCGCCGCTCTGCGCGGGCGTATTTCCGGCCTCTGCCAGCCGACTTATATCCTCGATATCCCCGGCGGCTATGGCAAGGCCGATATCGGTCAGAGTTCGGTTCGCGAGTTGGGCGAAGGCTGCTATTCGATTTCAGACTATCGTGGTGGCGCGCATGTCTATCCGCCCGAAGGCTAGAGCGTGGCATCGCAAGTCTATACTTCGACTGACGCTCTGATTGTGATGATATTTTTCAAATAAAACGTTGTGGCGAATTCGGGTGCGTTAACCTTCTCTGGTATCGGTCCTTTTCAAAAGTCATCACATCTTAATATTAGACTTATTTAATATTTATGCGTGAGCCGCGATTTAGATGGCTTACGTTTGGTAAATTTCAATCGTAAAAGTCTCGAATATAGCAATTTCCTACAAACTATAAGTTGTTTGTATTTACCACGTCGCTTAGTGGAATGTTCTATTTTGCCTGTTACTTCTTGGCGAAAGATAAGACTGTGTAACTGCGGTTATGCTTGTCATTGCCAGAAGGGACTAGACTATGAACAAGACGATTCGCGATTTGCTGGCCAAGTTCGGCGCTCTTCCCGTTGCTACCGATCAGATCGAAGACGATGCTGATCTCTACGCAACCGGACTGTCTTCTTTCGCTTCCGTACAGTTGATGCTTGGCATCGAGGAAGCCTTCGACATCGAATTCCCGGACAATCTTCTGAACCGCAAGTCCTTCGCCAGCATCGCTGCGATTGAAAGAACTGTCGGCATGATCCTCGACAGCAGAAAGGTCGCATAATGACTGCGGCGGTCGCTTTACTCGAGGTTGGGACGGGCGAGGGAGCGGCGGTACGCGCCGCCCGTGTCGCAGCGATCGCCAGCCAGCACGCCGACGCCGTCGATGCCGACGGCCGGTTCCCACGTGAAGCCGTCGACGCCATGCGCGCCGAAAAGCTTCTCTCCATCCAGATTCCCGCCGATCTCGGCGGCGAAGGCGCGTCGATGACCGAAATCGCCGAGCTTTGCTCGATCCTCGGTCAGGCTTGCGCTGCCAGCGCCATGGTCTTCGCCATGCATCAGATCAAGCTTTCGAGCCTGGTCGAGCACGGCGCCGAAAGCGACTGGCACCGCGACTTCATGCGCCGTATCGCGCGGGAACAGCTGCTGCTCGCTTCGGCGACGACCGAGGGCGGGATCGGCGGCAACCTGCGCAACAGCATCTGCGCGATCAAGGTCGAGGGCGACACCTGCTACCTCGAAAAGGATGCGACCGTCATCTCCTACGGCGCCCATGCCGACGCCATCCTGATCACCTCGCGCAGCCATGCCGAGGCTGCCTCCTCCGATCAGGTGCTGACCTGCTTCCTGAAAGACCAGTACGAGATCAAGCGCACGGTCGAGTGGAACACGCTCGGCATGCGCGGCACCTGCTCCGACGGCTTCCTGTTCAAGGGCGAAGCTCCGGCCAAGCAAATCCTGCCGAAGCCGTTTGCCGAGATCGCCGCGCAATCGATGCTGGCAAGCTCGCATCTTCTCTGGAGCGGCGTGTGGTACGGCATTGCTGCCGACGCGGTTTCTCGCGCCCAGGCCTTCGTGCGTGCCGCTGCCCGCAAGTCTCCCGGTGCGCCGCCGCCCGGCGCGCTGCGTCTCGCCGAAGCCTCCAGCATGCTGCAGATGGTGAAATCCAATGTGGTTGCCGGGCTGAAGGCCTATGAAGAGGCGAAGCTCGACGCTGACCGTCTGTCGTCGATGGCCTTTGCCGTGGCGATGAACAACGTCAAGATCGCCTCGTCTGAGATGATCCTGCCGATCATCAACCACGCCATGCTGATCTGCGGCATCATGGGCTACAAGAACGGTACGCCCCACAGCCTCGGCCGCCACCTGCGCGACGCGCATTCGGCGCAATTGATGATCTCGAATGACCGCATTCTCGGCAACACGTCGACCATGCTGCTCGTCCACAAACAAGATACCAGCCTGTTGGGGTAATCGTCATGGATATGCAAACATCGTTTCTCGACCGTCTTTTCGATTCCGGCCTTTTGATCGACACCGGCGTTGATGGCCTCTATGGCCGCAGCGGCCAGTTCGAAGACGTTATTGCCGCTTTCGAGCGGCTGATCGACACGTTCGGCGGTGCCGATGGCGCCGAAGCCATCCGCTTTCCGCCCGGCATGAACCGCGCCTTCTTCGAAACGAGCGGCTACATGAAGAGCTTCCCGCAGCTCGCCGGCACGGTGCACAGCTTCTGCGGCAATGAGCTCGACCATATGAGCCTGTTGAAGTGCATGGAAGTCGGCGACGACTGGACGAAGGATCAGCAGGCGACCGATATCGTGCTGACGCCGGCGGCCTGCTATCCGCTTTATCCGACGGTTGCCAAGCGCGGTGCCATTCCTGAAAACGGCGCGCTCTACGACCTGCAGTCTTATTGCTTCCGCCACGAGCCCTCCAAGGACCCGGCCCGTCAGCAGCTCTTCCGCATGCGCGAATATGTCTGCATGGGCAGCGAAAAGCATGTGACTGACTTCCGCCAGAGCTGGATGGATCGCGGTGTCGAGATGATGAAGGCCGTTGGCCTCGACGTGACCATCGACGTCGCCAACGACCCGTTCTTCGGCCGTGCCGGCAAAATGCTTGCCAACAACCAGCGCGATCAGAATCTGAAGTTCGAGCTGCTGATCCCGATCACCTCGACTGCCAAGCCGACCGCCTGCATGAGCTTCAACTACCACCAGGATGCCTTCGGCACGAAGTGGGGCCTGAACTTTGCCGACGGCAGCGTCGTGCATACGGCCTGCGTCGGCTTCGGCCTGGAGCGCATCGCGCTGGCGCTGTTCCACACCCATGGTCTCGACGTCAAGGAATGGCCCGAGAGTGTGCGCAAGGCATTGTGGGGCTGATCGCTTCCATGGCTGCCGTCTTTCAGAGCCTTGACCCCTCCGCCTACAAGCCACATGCGCTGCATGATAGCGAGCGCATGTGGCCCGAGACGAATTGCTACATCGATCTCTGGATCGAGGTGCTTTCGAGCCTGAAGCTGCCGCCGGAAGCCATGCTCGGCTTCACGGTAGGTCAGGATTTCGAAGGCGACCAGTTCACTTTCTTCAAGGTGCCGCTGGAGGATCTGGAAGCGCTTTACGGAGTGCGCTGCACCGAGCTTGCGATCTACGACAAGGTTGAGAACCATGTCGCCGAGCAGATCGGCCGTGGCCGGCTCTGCCTAGTGGAGATGGACTCCTTCTTCATGCCGGACACGCAGGGCGTCGGCTATCGCCGCGAGCACGGCAAGACGACGGTGGCGATCAACCGGCTCGACATGCAAGGCCGCACGCTCGATTACTTCCACAATGGCGGCTTCTTCCAGCTGTCCGGCGAGGATTTCGACGGGCTGTTTCAGCTGCATTTGACGGATGAGGATCTGCCGTTCCTGCCTTACACGGAATTTGCGAAATTCCCGGATAGGGCGCCAGCTGAAGCCGCAATCCATCAGACGGCACGACAGCTCTTGTCTTTCCATTTCCGCCGCCGCCCGCAGGCCAATCCGATCCGCGCCTTTGCGGAGGTTTTCCCCGCGCAGGTGGAAGCGATCGCTGAACGGCCTTTCGGCTTCTTTCATAAATACGCTTTCAACACCCTGCGCCAGCTCGGCGCCAATTTCGAGCTTGCCGGCAGTCATTTCGACTGGCTCTCGGCCGATCTGTCCGAAGCGGCGGCTGAGGCACGGAAGATTTCCGAGGCGGCGAAGTCGGTGCAGTTCCAACTGGCCCGCGCCATCACGCGCAAGAAATTCGAGCCGCTGCGCACAGCCCTTGATCCTGCCGCAGATGCGTGGGATGCCATGATGGGCGAGCTCGAACGGAAGCTTTGATCGGCTTCCATTCGATCGTCATAAGGCTGGGTTATTTCTGAACATATTGGGGCGGGGGAAATCCCCGAAAAATGTCATGGGCGGGCGCTTGGCGGATCTCGGCGGTGCAATGCGGCTGAGCGAAGGATGGAATCTGGTACTGACGGATGCAGGCACCTGCATCTTGCCGTCAGATGTGCCGCTGACCTCTGGCTTCATTCCGGCACCCGTGCCAGGCACTGTGGCGGAAGCGCTGGAAAAGGCCGGGCGTTTCGACCGGACGAAACCTCAGCCTCTTAACGAACGCGATGCCTGGTATATATGCCGTCTGGTGGATGCCGAGGCCGGTGAGGCGGTTTTGCGGCTGGAAGGGCTGGCGACGCTTTGCGAAGTTTTCCTCAATGGCCAGCAAACCCTCGTTTCCGAAAGCATGTTCGAAGCGCACGACGTCGACGTCACGCTGCTTGGTGGCGACGAGCTGGCGCTTTGCTTCCGCGCGCTGGAGCCGAAGCTTTCCGAGCCCGGCCCGCGTGCCCGCTGGCGGCCGCAGATGATCACGCCGCAGGGCTTGCGGACGGTGCGCACGACGCTGCTCGGCCATATGCCCGGCTGGTGCCCGGAGGTTCACGCGGTCGGCCCGTGGCGGCCGATTTCGCTGTTGCGGCCGAGCGCGCCCGTCATTCGTGATCTCTCCTTGCGGTCGGATTTGCTCGAAAACGGCGAGGGCAGGCTCTATGCCTCGCTTGCGGCCGAGGGCGATATCAACGAGCTGGTGCTGAAATGCGGGGAGACTGAGCAGGCGTTTGAGAAGGATGGCGGCGGTCGCTACACGGCAATCCTGAAAATTCCCGATGTGGCGCCGTGGTGGCCGCATACGCATGGCACGCCGCAGCTCCATGATGTCTCGCTCATCGTCGATGGCGCCGAATACGCGCTTGGAAAGACCGGCTTTCGCCGGCTGTCGGTCGATCGCGGCGCTGATGGCGAGGATTTCGCTGTGATCGTCAATGGCGAGCGGATTTTCTGCCGGGGTGCCGTGTGGACGACGGCCGATATCGCGCGCCTGCCCGGCGGCCGCGAGGATTACGAATCCTGGCTGCGGCTGGCAGCCGAGGCCGGCATGAACATGATCCGCATCGGCGGCACCATGGCCTATGAGACGCCGGACTTCTTCCGCCTTTGCGACGAGCTCGGCCTGCTGGTCTGGCAAGATTTCATGTTCGCCAATTTCGACTATCCGAAGAATGACAAAGCCTTCAATGCCCATGTCGAAACGGAGGTTTCACAGCTTCTGAGCCGTACCCGCCTCTCGCCATCTCTGGCAATCCTTTGCGGCGGCAGCGAGATCCACCAGCAGGCGGCGATGATGGGCCTGCCCGAGCAGTTCTGGAAAAGCCCTGTTGTCGAGGAGATCATCCCGCCGCTGGTGCAATCGCTGCGACCGGATGTGCCCTATGTGGTCAATTCGCCCTCCGGCGGCCCGATGCCGTTTTCTTCGAATGTCGGCGTCACGCATTACTATGGTGTCGGCGCCTATATGCGGCCGCTTGCCGATGCCCGTCGTGCCGATGTCCGCTTTGCCGCCGAGAGCCTGGCTTTCGCGCATGTGCCGCAAGCCCGCACGCTTGGACAGCATCTGCTGGTTCCTGCAGTCCATAGCCCACTATGGAAAGAGCGCGTGCCGCGCGATCGCGGCGCATCCTGGGATTTTGAGGATGTGCGCGATCATTATCTTCAGGAACTCTATGGCTTCGAGCCCAACAAGCTGCGGCGGGAGGATGCGGATCTCTATCTCAACCTCTCGCGCGCCGTGACCGGCGAAGTGGCCGAGGAGACCTATGCCGAGTGGCGCCGCCATGGTTCCGGCTGTAACGGGGCGCTCGTTTGGACGCTGCAGGATCTCTTGCCCGGTCCGGGCTGGGGTGTGATCGATTCGACCGGAGAGCCGAAGCCGGTCTGGTATGCGCTGCGCCGTGCCTTCCGGCCGGTGCAGGTGCTGCTCACGGACGAAGGCACCAACGGTCTCGATCTGCATATCATCAACGAGAGCGATGCGGCGCTCGATCTCACGGTCCAGGTCTCCTGCCTGCGCGACGGCCGTCAGATCGTCGTCGGCGGTGGCCGCGATCTGGTGCTCGAGGCCCGAGGCAAGCAAAAGATAGCATGCACTGATCTTTTCGGCGCGTTCTTCGACACGACCTACGCCTTCCGTTTCGGCCCGCCGTCGCATGATGTCACCGTGGCGCGGCTGACGGTGCCGGCAACCGGTGCTGTCATCGCCGAAGCCTTCTATTTTCCGCTTGGACGCACAAAGGCGTTTCACGATGCCGAGATCACGGCATCGGCAGTGCTGGAGGGCGAGGATTGGTTCCTTGATCTCAGCACCGATCGGCTCGCGCAGTCGGTGCAGATCGATCTGGAAACCTATCGGGCGGAGGATGACTGGTTCCATCTGGCGCCGGGCAGCGGCCGGCGCGTTCGGCTGCATCGGCGCGATGGCGTTCCGGCCGATGTCATTCCGTCCGGCCAGATCCGCTCCATCGGCAGCCGGCGGATCGTCGAGGTTTGATCGATCCGCAGCATGCTTCGATTATAGCGTCACGCCGTCCGGGCCGAACAGATGGCAGCGCTCGGGATCGATATGGATGCCGACCGTTTCGCCGGCGCGGATGCTCTGCTGATCTTCCAGCGCGACCGTCAGTGCCTGGCCGCCATGCAGCGTGACATAGAGGATGGTCTGGCCGCCGAGGTGCTCGACGAGATCGACTCGGGCATCGCCGAGCCCGACACCACGGTCACGGACATTCAGATGTTCCGGGCGGGCGCCGAGGGTGACGGGTTGTCCTGGCTGCAGGCCGCCTAGCCGCCGCGGCAGGCGCACCGTCTGGCCGGCGAGATCGATGATGGCGGAACCGTCGTCGGAGGCGACGATCTTTGCATCGAGGAAGTTCATCTTTGGCGAGCCGATGAAGCCGGCGACGAACTTGTTCTTCGGTTTGTTGTAGAGGTCGAGGGGAGCGCCGACCTGCTCGATCTTGCCGCCATTGAGCACGACGATCTTGTCGGCCATGGTCATGGCTTCGGTCTGGTCGTGGGTGACGTAGATCATGGTGTTGCCGAGACGCTGGTGCAGACGGGCGATCTCGACGCGCATCTGCACGCGCAATTCGGCGTCGAGGTTCGAAAGCGGCTCGTCGAACAGAAAGATGTTGGGCTCGCGCACGATGGCGCGGCCGATGGCGACGCGCTGGCGCTGGCCGCCGGACAGCTGCTTCGGCTTGCGCTGGAGAAGCTGGGTGATCTGCAAGATTTCGGCCGCCTTTTCGACGCGCGGCTGGATCTCGTTCTTCTTCATGCCGGCGGTTTCGAGGCCGAAGGCGAGGTTCTTGTAGACGGTCATGTGCGGGTAAAGCGCATAGGACTGGAAGACCATGGCGATGCCGCGCTTGGACGCGGGGACATCGTTCATGCGGCTGCCGTCGAGATAAAGGCCGCCGCCGGAAATCGGCTCGAGACCGGCGATCATGCGCAGCAGCGTGGACTTGCCGCAGCCGGAGGGGCCGACGAAGACAGTGAATTCCCCCGGCTCGATTTCCAGGTCGATCCCGTGAACCACCTGAAGCTCGCCATAGCGTTTGATAACCTTCTGCAGCGATACGCTTGTCGCCATGGGCGCCTCCTCCTTGTTTCTGATGGCTCGCGGGGCAATGTTCATGCCGGCCTCCAGCTCTTGTATTTCTTGGCTTCCGGCCCGACGGGGAAGCGGACTTCGGTGCGGGTTTCCGACGATTCATAAAATGCCGTGACCAGTTCCAGCGCCTGGCGGGCATCGGCCGTCGTCACCGGAAGCGGTCCGCCCGACACAAGCGCTTCATGGAACAGCCTCATCTGCGTGTTGAAACGGTTCGGGATCGGCGACCAGTTGGCGAGCAGCGCATCGATCTTGGAGGCAATCTCGTCATTGGCGGGAACGATCTTCCAGGGGTCCTGGCCGGGGCTGTAGGGCTCATGGTTGCTTTCGATCAGGACGTTTTCGAAGGCAAGGCGCAGGCGGCTGATCTGCTCCTGGGACCCGAGCGTGGCGCTGATGGTGGCGAGCGCGCCGTTTTCCATCAGCAGGCTGGCACTGGCGCAATCCTCCACCTCGATATCGTTGACCCGGGTGGCGACGCGGCCGAAGAGGCCTGCGATCGGCCCCATCAGATAGGTGAGCATGTCGTGCAGGTGAATGGAGTGCGTCATAAGCACGCCGCCGAGTTCGGTCTCCCACTTACCACGCCAGGGAACCGCGTAATAATCGGCGCCGCGCACCCAATGCGTCTCCGACGTTGCGACATAGGGCTTGCCGGCAAGGCCTGAAGCGATGATGCGCTTGGCTTTCTGGATGCCGTCGCCATAACGGTACTGGAAGATCGGCATCAGCCGGCCCTTGGCGGTCCTTTCGGCGGCGATGACGGCATCGACATCGGCGAGCGATCCCACGAGCGGCTTCTCGCAGACGACATGCTTGCCGGCTGATAGCGCCTGCATGATGAGCTGGAAATGCGAGCCGGGCGGCGTGCAGATATCGATGATGTCGATATCGGGCATGGCGAGGACTTCGGAGAAATCCTTGACGCGCTTGGCAATACCAAATTCGTCACCGACCGCGTTTAGGCGTTCCTCGTTCAGATCGCAAAGAACGGCCACCTCGAAGCGATTGGCATGCGGCAGATAGCCTTCGACGATATGGGAGCGGCCGATGCCGAGGCCGATGATCGCGACTTTCTTGATGTCGGACATATCGAAATTACCTCTGAATGTTCTTGAGCGATGTCGCTTCGGCCAGCGCCTGCGCCTTCAGCGCCAGCTCCATCGCCTTGAAGCAATGTTCCTGACCCATCGCCGTTTCCGTACGGTCCCTTATGTCGGCGGCAAGCTGACGGCCGTAGGGCAGGTCGAAACCGGTGCAATCGATATGCTGCATGCCCTTGCGATCGGTGAGGAGGAGGTGATCGGTGCCGGGGCGACCGGCGACGTCGATATATTTGCGCAGCTCGATCGTGCCTTCGGTGCCGACGATAAAGAGGCGGCCGTCGCCCCAGGTGGAGAGACCGTCCGGGGTGAACCAGTCGACGCGGACGTAGCCCGTGACGTCAGGCGTGCGCAGGTGGAAATCGCCATAGTCCTGCAGGCCGGGCGTATCGGGATTGGCGCGGTTCGACACAGTCGCCGACAGCACTTCGGCTTCGAGGGAATCGGCGAAAAACAGGAACTGCTCGCATTGATGCGAGGCGATGTCGGTGATGATGCCGCCGTAGCGCTTGCGATCGAAGAACCAGTCCGGCCGGGTCGGCTTGCGCAGCCGGTGCGGGCCGAGGCCTGTCGTATGAATGACCTTGCCGATGGCGCCTGCCTTCACCAGCTCGCCGGCCTTGACCGTCGATGCCGTCTCGAAATGCTCGGAATAGAGGATGGAGACGATACGCTTGGTTTCGGCCTGCACCTTTTTGACATCCGCGAGCTGATCCAGCGTCACCATGCCGGGCTTGTCGAGCATGACGTCCTTGCCGTGGCGCATGGCTTCAATGGCAAGGCCTGATCGCTCGCTGGAAATGGCGGCACTGACGATCAGCGCGATCGAACTGTCCTCCAGGATTTCTTTTCTGTCGGCGACACGTTTCGCTTGCGGGAAACGTCCGGCAAAGATGGCGGCGAGATCGTCTTCCACCGCATGGAAGGCGACGAGTTCGGCGCCGGCCCGTAGCATGACGTTGACCTGGCCGTAGATGTGATCGTGATTGAGGCCGATGGCGGCAAAGCGCAGCGCGCTCATGCGACATTTCCTTTCAATGGGTTTCTTTGGTTACGGTCCCAAATCTTGGGGTATTCGGGACCGCGGGTTCGTAGTCAGCGCTTGAGGCCGGCGGTCGCGATGCCGTCGATCAGCAGCCTCTGGAAGAAAAGGAAGATCAGGAAGACCGGGATCAGCGACAGGCTCGACATGGCGAACAGGCTGCTCCAGTCGGAACTTCCGGTGGAGTCGACGAAGGAACGCAGGCCGAGCTGCACCGTGTAGGTATTGATGTCGGAGAGGTAGATCAGCGGCCCGAAGAAATCGTCCCAGGTCCAGATGAAGGAGAAGATGGCGGCCGTCGCCATGACCGGCAGCGACAGCGGCAGCATGATGCGCCAGTAGATACGCCATGGGCTGCAGCCGTCCATCATCGCGGCCTCGTCCAGCTCGCGCGGGATGCCGCGGAAGAACTGCACCATCAGGAAGATGAAGAAGGCGTCGACCGCGAGGAATTTCGGCACGACGAGCGGCAGCATCGTCTTCACCCAGCCGAGCTTCAGGAAGAGGATATATTGCGGGATCAGCGTGACGTGATAGGGCAGCATCAGCGTGCCGAGCATCAGCGCGAACCAGAAATTCTTGCCCCAGAAGTTCAACCTTGCGAAGGCGTAAGCGGCCAGCGAGCAGGAGACGACGTTGCCGATGACCGAAAGAACGGCGATGACGGCCGAATTCCAGACAAAGGTGCCGAAGGTGACCTGGCCGCCGAACCAGCCGCGGGCATAGGAGCTGAAATCGAATTGCGACGGGATCAGCGATGCCGTGCCGAAGATCTCGTTCTGATCCTTGATCGAGCCAGAGAGCATCCACAGCAGCGGATAGAGCATCACGATCGACGCGGCGATCAGGGCGATGTGGATGAGGACGGAGAGGAACCACGGGCGCTCGCGCGGCGGCTTCATGTCCTCGGCAAAATGGGTGAGCTTCGCGTCAGTCATCGTAATGGACCCAATAACGAGCGGAGAGGAAGGAGAAGGCGGTGAAGATGGCGATGATAACAACCAGAACCCAGGCGAGGGCTGCGGCGTAGCCCATGCGGAAATAGCCGAAGGCTTCCTGGTAGAGATAGAGCGTGTAGAACAGCGTCGAATCGATCGGGCCGCCGGTGCCGGATGAAATCACATAGGCTGGCGTGAAGGCCTTGAAGGCATCGATCGTCTGGACCACGGCGTTGAAGAAAATGACGGGCGTCAAAAGCGGCAGGGTGATCTTGAAGAAGATCCGCACTTTCGAGGCTCCATCGAGGCTGGCGGCCTCATAGAGATCGGTCGGGATCTGGCGCAGGCCGGCGAGGAAAATGATCATCGGAGAGCCGAACTGCCATATGGCGAGGATCACCAGCGTGTAGAGCGAATAATCCGGATTGGAGATCCAGCTTGGCCCGTTAATGCCGAAGGCATACCAGAGCAGGGTGTTGACGATGCCGTCGGCATCGAAGATCTGCCGCCACAGCACCGCGATGGCAACGCTGGAGCCGAGCAGCGACGGCAGGTAGAAGATGGCGCGATAGACCGGCAGGCCCTTGATGCCGCGATTGAGCAGCAGCGCCACCAGCAGCGCGAAGGCTAGCTTCAGCGGCACGGAACAGACGACGTAGAACAGCGTCACCTTCATCGACGACAAGAATTTATCGTCGGCCGTTGCAATCCGCACGTAATTGTCGATACCGACAAGGTTCGGCGACTGGAGCAGATTGTAGTCGGTGAAGGAGAGATAGAGCGAGGCGATCGCCGGCCCGAGGGTCAGGCCGAAAAAGCCGATAAACCATGGCAGAAGGAAGAGGTAGCCGGGCGCGTTGCGCGCGAAAGCGCTCGGCGCCTTATAGGTGGTTTCCACGCGCAACGGCGCGGGCGCACCGACGGCCAAGCCGCCGGCAACGCTCTTGCTGTTTGTACCCACGGTATCAGCCTCGCGTAATGTTTGCTGCTGCCTGTTCGGTGAACTTCGTGCCAGCGTCCTGCGCGCTGGTCTTACCGAAGGCCACTTCCTGGGCGATCTTCGTCAATAGGAGCGCGTTTTCGCCGGCGCCGTTCGGTGGAGACGGCGGCAGCGCTCCGACATGCGGCGTCAACCGGCCGATATAATCGACCACCTGCTTGCTCGTTGCGTCGAGATCCGGGGTCAGGAGGTCGCGTATCTTTGGCGACGGCGGAATGCCGCGCTCGACGCCGAGCGTCTTGGCGCCTTCCGAATCCTCCACCAGATAGTTGACGAAGGCGACGGCGGCATCCTTGTTCGCAGATGTTGCCGAGACCGACATCAACATGGAGGGCTTCAGATACTGCCCGGGTTTGCTGTCCGCACCGGCGACCGGAAAGGAGACGATGGCGAGCTTTTCCTTGCTCAGGCCCTGGATGGCCACGAACTGGTTGGAATGGGCGAAGCTCATCGCCGCCTTCTTGGTGACAAGCATGTCGGTTTCAAGCGTCTGCTGGTCGAGCGCCTGGACGTCGGCCGGAACGCAGGCGCCGCTCTTGCGCATATTTCCCCACAAGTTGAACCACTCGGTCGCGTCCTTGGCCTCGAAGGCGAGCTTGCCGTCCGTCGTATAAAGCGCCTTGCCGCGCTGGCGCAGCCAGCATTCCAGCGCCGGTTCGTTGCCGCTGGCATCCCCTGTGCCGTAGAAACCGCGCCGCTTCTTGGCTGATGTCACCTTGGCGCAGGCATCGCCGATCTGCTCCCATGTCATGGCGTCATGCGGCGGCTCGACACCGGCTTCGGTCCATGCGGCCGAGTTGACGACGACCATGAAGGAATTCACGCCGAGGCTGACGCCGTAGATCTTGTTGTCGACCTTGCCGGAATCGATGTTGGCCTGGCCGAAATCCTCGATCTTGAGGCTCTTGCCGAGATAGGGCGTCATATCGAGCAGCGCGCCGCGGCGGGCATATTCGAAGATGTAGCGATAATCCATCTGGATGAGGTCGGGGGCGTTGCCGCCGCCCGTCTGCGTGGCGAGGCGAGTCCAGTAGCTGTCCCAGCCGAAGGATTCACCGGCGATGGTGATATCCGGGTTCTTGGCCTGATAGGCCTTCACGGCTGCAAATGTGCGGTCGCTGCGCTCCTTCGATCCCCACCAGAGAAGGCGCATTGCGGTTGCCGCATTGGCGCGTGATAGTCCAATACTGCTGAAAGCCAGCGTAGCTGCCATGCCGGCAAGCATCTGCCGGCGGTCGATCGTCAACGTCATCCTGGTCTCCTCCCCAGCGAACCGATGATTTACGAACTGCTTGCATGATATAACTATTTGGTTACAAGTTGGATAGAAACGCGACCGCTGTCAAGCGCCAATCGTGTGACAATCAAAACGGGGCATGCGGGAGCCGATGGCATCCGTCGCTGAAAGCACCGGTCAGGAAGGAGATCGTCCATGGCGGGTAGGGCGAGGCAACAGACTGAAAATACAGCGGAAGCGAGTGCGGACAAGAGCGCCAAGCCGCGCTCGAAGAAGGTGTCGCGCAATCCGCAGCGCACCCAGGAGACGATCCTGGACGCGGCGACCGAGGAATTCGCCGCGCACGGCTTCGGCGGCGCGCGGGTGGATGCGATCGCGGCGCGGGCGCAGACCAACAAGCGCATGCTCTATCACTATTTCGGCGATAAGGAGGGGCTTTATCTCGCCGTGCTGGAGGCGACCTACGCGACGATCCGAAATGCCGAAAAGCAGCTTGATCTGGCGCGTCGCCATCCGGAGGAGGGGATGCGGGAGCTTGCCTTGTTCACGTGGCGGCATTTCCTGGCGCATCCCGAGTTTCTGAGCCTGCTTGCCACCGAAAACCTGCATCATGCGCATTATCTGCAGCGATCGGAAAAAGTCTCGGTCATGCATTCGCATCTGATCGACGAGCTTGCGGATGTGCTGCGTCGCGGCGAGGCGCTCGGCATTTTCCGGCCGGCCGTTGACCCGATCTCCGTCTATCTGACAATTGCGGCCCTCGGCTATTTCTATCTGTCGAACCGTCACACGCTGTCGACGATCTTTGCCCGCAAGCTGACGACCCCGGATGCGCTTAATGCCTGGGGCGAGCACATCGTTGCCGTCACTCTCGCTTCGATCCGGGTATAGATGCCGGAAATACCGGACTTCCGGCACTTTCGAGAAATTTCCAAAAGGCGATTGACAAGGTCGGAGGTTACGCGCGATCTTGTAACTATATGGTTACATTGCTTGGCCGGCCAAGCATTTGCTTTTCCTGATTCTGGAGGGAATCAGGGCATGGAGGATGATGATGAATCCTGTCGTATCGGCACCGTCCGTCGTTTGCCATAAGGCGGAACGATTGGCCGACGGTACAACGGCTTCTGCAATGGCCTAAATAGCCCCTCACCCCAGCCCTCTCCCCGTTGAAACGGGAGAGGGGGCGCCACAGCAAGCCAACTCGCTATCTCTATCGTGAGTTGGACATAGGCTGAAAAACTCCCTCTCCCCGCAGGCGGGGAGAGGGCTGGGGTGAGGGGCCATGCGGATTTACCCCTATGCAAACAGACTTGCCTGACAATCACGGGAGCCGACCAGCATCATGAACGATCCATTGAACATCAGGCTTGTCGAGGCCGACGCATTCGAGCGCCCGGTCAAGCTGCGGCTTCCCTTTCGCTTCGGGGCGGCGACCTTGCGGGAGGCACGGCAGATTTTTCTGCGTGTGCGTATCGAGGATGCGCAGGGACGCGCGGCGCAGGGGATGGCGGCCGAGTTGATGGTGCCGAAATGGTTCGACAAATCGCCTGAACTTTCCAATGCCGACAATGAAAACCAGCTGCGTCGCTCCCTGGCCTTGGCGCTCGATGCGCTGAAGAATGCCGGATCGGGAACGGCCTTCGGCCTGCATGCGGCTGTCGAGGCCTCGCATCACGCCCGCGCGGCGGCAGAGAAGCTGAACGGGCTGGTCGCCTCCTTCGGTCTTGCGCTTGCCAATCGGGCCATCCTCGATGCGCTCTGCCGGTTGGAAGGATTGACGATCGCGCAGGCGGTCAAGGCCAATCGTCCCGGCATCGATGCCTCCACGGCGCGCGATCTCGCAGGCTTCGATCTCTCCGGCTTCCTATCGACGCTGGAACCATCGGCGAGCCTTGCCGCCCGCCATACTGTCGGCCTGGTCGATGCCATCGTCGCTGGCGACATTCCGGCTGGCGAGCGGCTGAACGACGGGTTGCCGGAAAGCTTCGAGGAGGCGATCGACGCCTATGGCCTGACTTTCTTCAAGGTGAAGGTTTCGGGCGTTGCGGACGCCGATATCGACCGCCTTTGCCGCGTCGCTGCCGTCATCGACGCCAAAGTGCCCTCTTATTCGGTGACACTCGACGGCAACGAGCAATTCTCATCCGCAGAGGCTGTGGCCGATCTGCTGGCCCGTGTGAAAGAGGAGCCCAGATTAGCGCGATTTGCGGCATCGATCCTGTTCGTCGAGCAGCCTATCGCCCGCGCCCATGCCTTCGAGAAGCCGGTCAAGGTGCTTGCCGCCTTCAAGCCGGTGGAGATCGACGAATCCGACGCCGATATCGATGCTTTTGTGACCGCCAGAGGGCTCGGCTATAGCGGCATCTCCTCGAAATCCTGCAAAGGGTTCTATCGCTCGCTATTGAACCGGGCGCGTGTTGCCCAATGGAGCGCCGAGGACGGCATTGCCTATTTCATGTCGGCGGAAGATCTGACGACGCAAGGGGGCCTTGCCGTGCAGCAGGATCTGGCGCTCGCCTCCCTGATCGGCATGACGCATATCGAGCGCAACGGCCATCACTATGTCGACGGCATGGCCGGTGCGCCGGAGGCGGAGCAGGCGGCCTTCGTTGAGGCTCATTCCGATCTCTACCGCATCAGCAATGGCCGCACGCGGTTGCGCATCGAGGCGGGACAGCTTGCCATCGGCTCCGTTGTCAATTCCGTTGGACTTGGTTCGTCCGCGGAACCGGATTGGGCGGCGATGGAGAGGTCACGGATGTAGGATTTTGGTCGAGGTCGTGAGGGTTTTGATCCCTCTCGAGCATGGCCCCTCACCCTAGCCCTCTACCCGCTCGCGGGGAGAGGGGACGACGGAGGAAGACGGTCGAATTCTCAGCTCGGATCGCGGCTTTGGTTTGGTAGGGAAAGCTCCCTCTCCCCGCAAACGGGGAGAGGGTTGGGGTGAGGGGCACACCACGGAGATCAATTCAGGCCGCAAGGCCTCGTCATCGCTGTTTGCAGATTCTGGAGGAGCAGATGCAGTCATCGAAGAAACGTTACGTTCTGGTCGGAACGGGAAACCGCGGCGCGACCATGTGGGGCAAGGATCTTGTGGAGCGCTGGAGCAACGAGGTCGAACTCGTGGCAGTCTGCGACCTCAATGCCATGCGCGCGAAGCGGGCGTTGGAGTATATCGGTGCATCCGTGCCCGTTTATACCGACTTCGACGAGTTGTTGCGGGTGGAGAAGCCGGATCTCGTCATCGTCTGTACCCGCGATTCCACCCATGACGATCTGATCGTCAAGGCGATGGAAGCCGGCGCCGATGTCATCAGCGAAAAGCCGATGACGACGACCGTCGACAAGATCAAGCGTATCCTCGATGCCGAGGCGCGCACGGGCAAGCGGCTGGATATTTCCTTCAATTACCGTTTCGCGCCGACCTCCGCGAAGATCAAGGAGCTGATCAATTCCGGCGTCATTGGCGACGTCACCTCCGTCGACTTCCATTGGTATCTCGACACCAGCCATGGCGCTGACTATTTCCGCCGCTGGCACGCTTTCGTCGAAAATTCCGGCAGCCTCTTCGTTCACAAGGCGACGCATCACTTCGACCTTCTAAACTGGTATCTGGATTCCGATCCGGAGAAGGTTTCAGCCTTTGCCGATCTCAAGCATTACGGCCGCAAGGGTCCGTTTCGCGGCGAGCGCTGTCGCAGCTGTCGCTACAAGGGCGAGTGCGACTACTATCTCGACATCAGCGCAACGCCATTGCTCGAAAGCCTCTATGAGGACCCGTCAATCGTCGATGGCTATGTGCGCGACGCCTGCGTCTTCCGCGAGGGTATCGACATCCCCGATACGATGGTTGCTTCCATCCGCTATCGCAATGGCGTCAATGTCTCCTATTCCCTGAATACTTATATGCCGATCGAAGGGCATCATCTTGCCTTCAACGGCCATAAGGGGCGCATCGAGTTGCGCCAATACGAGAAGCAGCATTGGACGACGCCGCCGGCCGATGAGATCGTCGTGATGAAGAATTTCGGCGATGTCGAGCGCATCTGGGTGCCGCACTCATCGGGCGGGCACTATGGCGGCGACGACCGGCTGCGCAACATGCTCCTGCGCTCCGGCCCGAACGATGAGCTCAAGCAGCGCGCCGGCTCGCGGGCAGGGGCGATGTCTGTCCTCTGCGGTATTGCCGCATTGCAAAGCAGCCGCACAGGCCAGCAGGTATCGGTTGCCGATATCTGGGGCGAGGACGACGGCTTGAATCTGCTGGAGCCGCGGCCCTGAAGCCTCGGCTCCTTAATCTTCGCGAATCTTCATCCTGACCGGTTGTCGAGATCAATTGCAGCCGGGCAGCTGCTGCGCATAGATTCTCGTCATGCCGTTGAAGCGTCTGGCGCCGGCGAGAGCGGTCGCATTGCCGCGCCATGACCCCTGCAGATAGCCCTTGGGGCCGGAGTAATAGGCGAGATAGAGGCTGTAGGAGTCGTTCAGCGGAATGCCGGTCTGCTGGTGCGTCTGGTAGTGATACCAGCCGACGAAGTCGATGGCGTCGGAGAAGTTGGTGCGGCTTGCCGTCCAGTTGCCGGTCTCGCGCTTGTACTTGTCCCATGTGCCGTCCAGCGCCTGCGAGTAGCCATAGGCCGTCGTCGGCCGCTTCCAGGGAATGAAGCCGAGCAGATAGCGGCGCGGCGGACGGGCGCGCGGCCGGAAGCCGGATTCGGTATAGATCGTCGCCATCAGGATCGGCACCGGCACGCCGTATTTGCGCTCCGTGCGCTCGGCTGCCCGCTGCCAGTTGTTGAACCAGCCATCGCGCTGGTCGAAGATCGCGCAGATGTTGCGGGTGCGCGATGGTGCGGTGGCACAGCCTGCCAGCACGCCGAGCAACATCACGGCCAGAATGGAAAGGACGCGGGTACGCATTACTAGAACCTCTTCATTGCTGCGCCGCGCGTCTTTCAGGCGCGCAAAGGACGCAGCAACAACTTTGTTGGCGCATGATCCTTTTCAAAAATTCGAGGTCGAACTTTTGAGATCATGCGCTAGGAAGAGTGCTAGCGCGGAATGATTAAAAACGGGTTGTCTGCCTGTGCCGAAATGGGGCGATTTCAGGGTGTTTTCATGAATTTGCTGCGCCGCATCATGCCATGCGCGCCATGTCCTCTCGGCGCACCTCGTAGAGCAGCGGCCTGCCTTCGATGAAGCGGATGGTTTCGTCGACCGCCATTTCCCCAAGCCGCGCCCGTTCCAGGCCGACAGCGCCGGCAATATGCGGCGTCAGGAAAACATTGGGCAGCTCGTAGAAAGCCGATGCCGCTTCTGGAATTTCGGGGTCGGTGACGTCGATGATTGCGTCGATGTGGCCGGTCTTCAGCACACGGATCAGGGCGGCTTCGTCGACCAGGGCGCCGCGTGCCGTGTTGATGAAGGTTGCTCCATCTTTCATCATCGACAGGCGGCGCGCGTCGATCATATGCCGGGTGGCGGGCAGGGAAGGCGCGTGCAGCGAGACGATATCGGCCGATGCCATCAGCGCGTCCAGTTCGGCTTTTTCGACGCCGAGGCGCGCCGCTTCGGCCGCATCGACCATCGGGTCATAGAGCAGAATGCGGTAGTCGAAGGGAGCAAGCAGTTCGATCACTCGCCGGCCGATGCGCGAGGCGCCGATGATGCCGATGGTGCGGCCGTAGTTGCCGATGGCGTCGGCCTGCATCGGTACCGTCCGTTGGCGGTTGCGGTCGGCAACGTAGAAATCGCGGAATCGAAAGACTTTCTTGCCGGCAAAGATGATGGCGGCAAGCGTGAATTCGGCAACCGGCAGCGCATTGGCCTGTGCCGCATGGCTGACCAATATACCGCGATCGAACAGGCTGTCGCCGAGCAGCCCCTTCACCGTACCGGCGGCATGGACCACCAGCTTCAGGTGCGGCGTCTGTGCGAGCGCGGCGGCGTCGATCGCCGGCGAACCCCAGCCGGTGATCAGGATTTCGGTTTCTGCCAGCAGCTTCGCCGCACGCTCGTCGTCGAAGCGTTGCATAGGCGTGGCGTCAAGTAAGCGCCCGACGGTGCCGAGACGCTGAATAAGCGTCTCGGGCAGAACATGCTGTGTGCGCGATGGCTGCATGGCAAGGGCAATGGCCGGGTGGCCGGATAGAAATTGCATCATGGCAGGCGACCGGGTGCCTGGATGGCGCTGACTGTGATCCCCTTGTCGGCCATGAGGCCGCGAAGGGCATCAATATCGGGCTTGGCGGGCGGCTTGGTCCAGGCATGATCGACGGCGGACGGGTCCTTCTCCGCAAGTACTGCGGAGACGAGAATGGTCTCGCCCGCCGGGATCGTGCCTCGCAATTGCGGCACCAAGGTCTTTGCGACGATGAGGTTGGTGTTGGGTGGCGCCTTCTGGGCGAGGCCCTCCCTAGAGATCGTCGAGCCAAGGTCGAGAATGCCGCTGAAATCCTCCTCGCCGATCGCGTAGGCGGCGCCCGTCTCGGATGAAAGCGTGTCGGCCTCGAGATCGCGCCTTGCGATGGCAAAGCCGCCTTCGGCTGTCTGCAGCGGACGCGGCGTATTGATCTTGTGCAGGCGGACATGCCAGGGCGCGGCCGGCAGCAGCCATGTCTCCACCGTCACATCCGGATAGGGCGACCATTTTGCGTAGAGCGTATCGCCAGCGAGCTTGGCTTCCTCATTGGTTTCGCGCACGCGGTAGTGCAGGCCGTCGTCACTGAAGGCGAGCATGCTGTCGAAGGCGCCGCCGGCAAAGATGCGCTCGTCGCTTTCGACGCTGAAGCCATAGCGGGCGGAGTAGGCGAATTTGGAATACTTCTCCGCGCCGAAGCGCATCTGCTGGTTTTCCTGGCCGCAGGAGAGCGCCACGACATCGGCCTTGCTTGACATCAGGACCATGCCCGGATGTTTTTGCGGGATGATAGCCGGCTCATTTTCCGACGGCTTTTCTTCCGCCATCCAGAATGGGTGCGTTTCCGGCAGCGCCAGCGGCAGGAAGGCCTTGAAGGCCCAATAGGGCGAGCCGGCGGAATTGTAATTCTCCGACATCAGCAGGTTGGGATAGGCAAAGCCGATCGGCAAGGTGCCGTCGCGATGGGCGATCGGCTTGTCGGCCCACCAGCGCAAGTGCCTGAGGCAGAGGCCCTTGATCTCACCCCATGGCAGCGCCTCGACATCGGCGAAAGCGAGCGCCGACCAGAAGCCGGCGCAGGCGAAGCGATAGGTGAGGCTCCGGCCGAAGGGGATCGTGGCGCCATCAGGCGCAAACCAGTGGCGGAAATCCTCGGCGAAGAGGATTGCGCGCTCTCGGTAACGCTCGGCGCGATCATCTTTGACGAGCTTGGAATAGATCAACCCGTAAAAATGCATGGCGAAGGGAATGTAGTGATCGATGCGCCGGACATTGCCGTCGCGATACCAGCCATCGGCGATGTAGAAGCCATCCAGTTCGTTCAGGTAGCTTTCCGTGAGGCTACGGTCAAAGGAGACGCCGAGGCGGTCTAGCGCGATATCGACGAGGATGCGGAAGAACTTCCAGTTGTTGTCGGCATAGTCGAAGCTGCGCGCATGCTTGAGGTAAGTGACGAGGTTGTCGCGCGCGAGCTGATCGAGCGGCTCCCAAACCTTTTCAGGCACGAGGGCAAGGGTAAAGCCGAGGGCTGCAAGTTCGACCATGCGCTGATCGCGGCCGTGGAGCGTGCCCCAATATTCCGGGTGTTTCGGATCGACGCCGTTGGCGAGGCCTTCGGCGAAGCGGTCCCAATGGCGGAAGTCGCCGCCACCGGCGCCGAGCGGTGCCAAGCCCCAGAGCGGACGGGCAAAGCCTTCGAGATCGGCGGCGGTGCGGTCGAAATGGGCTCCTGCGCCGTCGATGCGGACGCGGGCATTGCCTTGCGAAAAATAGGGTAGCAGCGGATCGAAAAGATCGGTCAGCGCGCGGCGCATGTCGGTTAGATTCTTCAACGGATTGCCGGCAAGCGGATTGGCGCTGGCTGGGTCGTAGATCATCGGCGTGGCTCTCTCGATTGTTTCCGCTTTGGGGAAGGCTCAGCTTTCGGGTGGAACGGTGCCTCCGGCGATCGGTTGAACGCCATGGCAGATTTGGCGGGCCTGCGCGTCACGGTCGCGGAAGCGCGCGACCATCAGGCCGATGGCCTCCCGCCCGAGCGCTGCGCGGTCGACGCGCATGGTTGCCAGCCGGGGGTTGGTCATCAGTGCGCAGGGAAGATCATCGAAGCCGACAATGGCGAAATCCTCCGGCACGCGCAGGCCGGCTTCGATCGCGGCGTCGAGCGCACCGACGGCAATGAAGTCGTTCATGCAGAAGGCGGCCGTATAGCCCTCGCCCGCGGCGAGGATCTCGGCGGTCTTGTCATGGGCCTCATGGCTGGAACTGCCGCGAAAATTCATCGGCACGATCCGGCCCTCGGCGCCTTCCACCGAAGCGACTGCCGCCTCGAAGCCACGGATGCGCTCGCGGATCGTCTGGCGGTGCGAGCCAGTCAGATGCAGAATGCGGCGGTGGCCGGCATCGATCAGACGGCGCGTCGCATTATAGGCGCCGAAGAAATTCGAGGGCGAAACGCCATCGAAGCGCAGCTTCGGGTCGGTGCCGTTGACGAGCACGGTTGGCGTGCCGCTTGCCTCGAGCCAGCGGCACAGCTCTTCAGAGGGGTCGATACCGACGAGAAACAGGCCTTCGGCGCCGGCGGTCTGCAGATATTCCTTTACCAGGTCCGGCTCCGTCCTCGCTTCCCGGACAAGGCGGATGTCGAAGCGCATGCCGCGCTCGGCAGCCCCAGCGCGCAGACCTTCCAGAATGCCTTCGTAGAAAATGCTCAGGCCGCCCGTGACGCTGTCGCTGGCAATCAATGCGAGGCCGCCGGTTTCGGCTTCCGTTGTTGTCTTCAACGGATAGCCGAGATCGCTCGCCACCTTGAAGATGTGCTGGCGGATCGTCTCGCTGATGCCGGGTTCGTTGGTGAGTACACGCGACACGGTGGAAACGGAGACGCCGGCTGCGGCAGCAATGTCGGCCTGTCGGATGCGTTTGGAGCGGATATCGTTCATATCGCAAACGGTATGCAAAATTATGCAAATTTGCAATAGAAAGATTTTTTATTGCGCAATGCTGTGAAGTTGCATATCGTCGCGCCACTTGTCCGCTGAAGGCGTCGGGGAGATCGTCGCGGACGACAACGCAAGAGAAGGAGGAATCTCATGCGCATGAACCGCCGTTCTTTCATGATCGGAACAGCCGGAGCCGCCGCGGGTCTCGCATTCGGGGGAGGGGCAATGCCCGCCTTCGCCGATGCCACGCAATTGCGGGCGATGTGGTGGGGCTCGCCGGACCGAGGCAAGCGCACCGTCGCGGTTGCAGAGTTGTTTCACAGCAAGAATCCGGATCTGTCCGTCATTGGCGAAAGCATCAGCGGCGACGGTTATTGGACCAAGCTTGCAACGGGTATGGCCAGCCAGAACATCGCCGATGTCTTCCAGCTCGAGCCGAGCACGATCTCCGACTATTCCAAGCGCGGCGCCTGCATGCCGCTCGACCAGTTTGTGCCTTCGACGCTGAATATCGACAATTTCGGCAAGGACGTGCTGAAGCTGACCACGGTCGATAACAAGCTTTACGGCGTCGGCCTCGGGCTGAACTCCTTCGCGATGTTCTATGACGAGGACATGTTCAAGAAGACTGGCCTGACGCCGCCCGGCCCGACGACGACATGGGCGGAATATGCCGATCTCGCCGTGGAAATGACCAAGGCCGCCGGCAAGCGCGGCTATTGGGGCGGACCTTACGGAGCGCGCTATAACTATGTGCTCGACGTCTGGCTGCGCCAGCGCGGCAAGAGCCTCTTCACCGAGGAGGGCGGGCTCGGCTTCGGTGTCGATGACGCCAAGGAATGGTACAGCTACTGGGAAGAGCTGCGCAAACGCGGCGGCACCGTTTCCGCCGATGTCCAGACGCTCGACCAGAACGTCATCGAGAGCAACTGCCTCGCGCTCGGAAAATCGGCGATCGGCATGGCCTATTCCAACCAGCTCGTCGGCTACCAACTCGTGGTCAAGAGCAAGCTCGCCGTCACCATGCTGCCGCGCGAGAAGAAAGATGGCCCCTCCGGCCATTATTATCGCCCGGCCCTGATCTGGAGCGTCGGCGCCACCAGCAAGAACGGCGAAGCAGCGGCGAAGTTCATCAACTTCTTCGTCAACGATGTCGATGCCGGCAAGATTCTCGGCGTCGAGCGCGGTGTGCCGATGTCACCCGCCGTGCGGGCTGCCATCCTGCCGACGCTCAATCCGGTCGAGCAGCAGACGGTGCAATATATCGAGCTGTTGAAGGATCAGGTCGGCACCTACCCCGTGCCGGCACCGCTCGGTTCGGGAGAGTTCGACCAGAACGTCGCCCGCCCCGTCGCCGACCAGCTCGCCTTCGGCAAGATCACGGTCGCAGAGGCGGCGAAGCGGCTGGTGGAAGAAGGCGCGACGAAGCTGAAGCGGAAGAGCTGATTGGGGCGCGTCGGAGGCTCTTGATGGGCGTCCGGCACCCCCCTCTGTCACTTCGTGACATCTCCCCCACAAGGGGGGAGATTGTTGGGAGTTCGTTGCGCCTCCCAACTATGCAATGCGCTTCAGTCTCTACTGATGCAATGTTGGTTTGAGGCAGGTGGTCAATCTCCCCCCTTGTGGGGGAGATGTCCCGAAAGGGACAGAGGGGGTATCGCATCCTCCTCGAATTCCTTATCAACGCCTTCTCCCCAATCTTCACCGCGCCGCCCAATTGGCGCCGCGGCGGAAGATGGTCTTCATCTGCGGCACGTCGAATTCCTTGGCCTGGTGGCCGAGCGAGGAGTAGAAGACGCGGCCCTTGCCGTATTTGCGCTTCCAGGCGACTGGCATGACGACACCGTCGATCCAGTAGGCATGATCGCCGGTGAAGGTCGTGGTTGCCAGCACCTCGTTCGACGGGTCGACATGCATGTAATATTGCTCCGACGTGTAGGGGAAATCGGTGATCCCCTCCATGATCGGATCGTCCGGCCGTGTGATATTGACCGTGTAGTCGATGATGTTGCCGGGATGGGCGACCCATTGGCCGCCAATGATGAACTGGTACTCGACGCTTTCGCGGAACGAGTCGCCCGCGCCGCCATGATAGCCGGCAATGCCGACGCCGCTTTCGATCGCGGCGGCAAGGTTCTTCACCTCCTCCTTCTCGATCTTCGACATGGTGACGATCGGCACGATCAGGCTGAGATCGTGGATCGATGGGTCGGCGAAGGCCTCGGTGCTGTTTTCGAGGTAGACCTTGAAGCCATCCTCTTCCAGCATGTCGCGGATAATATGGGCGCATTCCTGCGGTTCGTGGCCGCTCCAGCCGCCCCAGACGATAAGTGCTTCACGCATGATGATCCTCCTGAAATTGTACTGTTAGCGGCCGATCTGCCCATCCACGAGGGATTCGGACAGAGGGGCCGGACGCTCCGTTTGCGTCGTGATGGTGACCGTGCGCCCGCTGTCGGAAGCCGTCTGGAAGGCTTCCATGACCTCGAGCACGTGCAGCGCCAGGCTGCCATTGGCGCGGTGCGGGCGGTTCGAGCGGATGGCATGCGCCATGTCCGCGACGCCAAGCGAGCGGTAGTTGCCATCGGCGTAGGGCGCGGCGATCTCGCGCTCGGCGAATTCGCCGCCCTTCTTGAGGAATTCCACCGGGCCACCGAAGCGGTTCGGATCGGGCACGATCAGCGTGCCCTCAGTGCCGTAGACTTCGAGCGGCACATGCTTGTGGCCGGCGACATCGAAGCTCATGCCGATCTGGACGACCGCGCCATTCGCAAAAGCCATGACGCCGGCGACATGCGTCGGCACATGCACGGGGATGTGTTCGCCGTTGCGCGGCTCGCTGGTGATGATGCGCTCCTTGCGCGGCGTAACGGTAAAGCCGGCGACCTGGGAGACGGGGCCGAGCAGGTTGACGAGGTCGGTGATGTAATAGGGACCCATATCGAGCATCGGGCCACCGCCGACTTCGTAATAGAAAGCCGGATTCGGATGCCAGCGCTCATGGCCGGGGCACATGAATGTGGCGGTGCCGCCGACCGGGGTGCCGATCGCGCCTTCATCGATGATGGCGCGGGCCGTCTGGTGGCCGCCGCCGAGGAAGGTGTCCGGGGCTGCGCCGATCCGCAGGCCCTTGGCGGCCGCTGCATCCGCAAGCTTCTTGCCTTCGGCGAAATTGATGCCGAGCGGCTTTTCCGAATAGGTGTGCTTGCCGGCATCAAGCGCCTGTAGCCCGACAGCGACATGTGCCTTCGGAATGGTCAGGTTGACGATGATTTCGATCGTGGGATCGGCCAGCAGCGTGGCGATATCGACGGCCTTCAGGCCGAATTCGGCGGCTTTCGCCTCGGCGAGCTCGCGATTGAGGTCGGCGACGCCTTTGATGTCGAGAATGGGAAAGGATTTCATGGCGGTGAGATAGGCGCCGGAAATGTTCCCGCAGCCGATTATGCCGATACCGACCTTATTCATAAGCTTCCTCCAAATGTATTGTCTTTGTTGCTCTGCGGGATCACAGGGCCGGTGCCGGCCCCGTCGTCCCCCAAGGCGATTCGTAGAGTTCGCGCAGCGCCACGACCGCGGCGCCCTGCGCCCAGGTCTCGTCGGTCGACTGGTCGAACACCAGCTCCGTCACGCCTTTGATCGACGGCGGAATGGCCAGCGAATAGGCCTCCCGCAGGCTGTCGAGGAAGGGCTGGCCAAGCGCCAGGCTCGATCCCACCAGAATGACGCGGGGCGGGGCAAACAGCGTGACGATATTGGCGAGCGCCATGCCGCAGGCCTCGCCGGCGCGGGTGGCCGCGCCGATCAATGAGATATCCTCGGCATCGATCAGCGTCTTGGCATGGGTCATTCCGCGGCCGAGGCGGATGGCTTCGGCAAAGCGGCCGCTGGGCTGGTCGCCAAGAATGGCGCTTTCGCCGGCAAGGCTTGCCAGGCGGATGATGCCCTGCGGCCCCATGCCGAGCACGAGATCGCCGAGATTGTGGCTGAGGCCGCCGGCGCCGCGAAAAAGCTGGCCGCCATGCAGCACGCCGAGCCCCAGCGTCTGTTCCAGCGATACCAGCACCATGTCGTCGAGGTCTCTTGCCTTGCCGAACCAGTGATGGGCGAGCGTGATCGCGTGCGCATCGCTTTCGACGATGGTGGTCACGCCCAGTCGCTCGGACATTTCCTTGGCGAAGTCGACGCCGCTTTCGCGAAAGATCGGGCTGGTGCGGACATGGCCGGTGCGATGCTCGACGACGCCGGGCAGACCGAGGCAGACGGAATCGATCTCGTCCAGCGCCAGATTGGCATCGACGACACAGCGGCGCACACCATCTTCGATCAGATCGGCGATGACGCCGATCGGCTGGCGGTCGACGCGCAGCGCCAGCGTCAGCGTCGAAAGAACCTCGCCGCAGAAGTCGGTGACGACGAAGACCATGCGGTTGGCGGCGATTTTCGCGCCGACGACGCGCACGGCATCGGGATTAAGCTCCAGCATGACGCGCGGCCTGCCGCGGCTGGCGGACTCGCGCAGATCGCCTTCGGTGCGGGCGAGAATCAGCCCGTCGTCCAGCAAGGATGCCGTGATCGCCGACACCGTGGTGGTCGAAAGCTGGGTGCGGTCGCTGATTTCGATACGTGCGATGGAGCCGGCCCGCCGGATCGTATCCAGCACATTGAAGCGGTTTATCGCCCGCATAAGCTCGGGATCTGCTGTTTTCATGAGATTCGTGCCGAATGACGGACCCGCTCGGCTGCGGCCTGGTATTTTTAACGGAATGCGAATTAAATAACCTATGGTCGTTGCCCAATGTCAAGCCGTTTTGCTGCCAATCTGCCGAAAATTTAGCGGTGGCGGTTGACATTTCACCAAAGCTCCGTTGAATTATTCCGCATAAGGGAAAAAATATTGAGGCTCTTGGTTCCCTTGGGAGGAGAAAATCATGATCCATCTACGTGGGGCCAAGGCCCTTCGCATTGCCGCTATTGCCGCGACGAGCGGGCTGGCGATTCTGGCCGCCGTCACGAGCGCTGCCGCCGAGACCACCGTGAAGTGGCTGCATCTTGAGGCCAATCCGGCTTACGTCGCCATCTGGCGCAAGATCGCCGACGAATATCAGGCCAAGCATCCCGGCACGAAGATCGAGATGCAGTTCTTGGCCAACGAGGCCTTCAAGGCCAAGCTGCCGACGCTTCTGCAATCGAAGGATGCTCCGGACCTGTTCTATAGCTGGGGCGGTGGTGTGCTGAAGCAGCAGCAGCAGACCGGCACGCTGCTCGACCTGACCTCGGCGATGGATGCGAAGGACGGCGCCTGGAAGAAGAGCTACAATCAGGCTGCGATCAAGGGCCTGACCTTCGATGGCAAGATCAGTGCCGTACCCTATCAGATGGGCACCGTTTCCTTCTTCTATAACAAGGCCCTCTTCGCCAAGGCCGGCGTCGACGCCGACACGATCAAGACCTGGGACGACTATCTGGCCGCGGTGAAGAAGATCAAGGCCGCCGGCATCGTGCCGATCGCGGGCGGCGGCGGTGAGAAATGGCCGATCCACTTCTACTGGAGCTATCTCGTCATGCGCGACGGCGGCCAGCAGGTGTTCAACGATGCCAAGAACGGCAAGGGCAACGGCTTTAACGATCCGGCCATCATCAAGGCCGGCGAACAGCTTGCCGAACTCGGCAAGCTCGATCCCTTCCAGCCGGGCTATCTCGGGGCCACCTGGCCACAGACGCTTGGCGTCTTCGGTGACGGCAAGGCGGCGATGATCCTCAGCTTCGAGACGACGGTCGCCACCCAGCGCGTCAATTCCGGTGACGGCAAGGGCCTGGCGGACGACAATATCGGCCGCTTCGCCTTCCCGGCTGTGACTGGCGGTGCGGGCGCACCAACCGATACGCTCGGCGGCCTGAATGGCTGGGCCGTTACCAAGAAGGCTCCGCCTGAGACCCTCGACTTCCTCGCCTATCTGACGAATGCCGAGAATGAGCGCACCATCGCACAGGCCGGTTTGATCATTCCTGTCGCTGTCGGTGCGGAAGACGGCATCAAGTCACCGCTGATGCGCGGAGCAGCCGATCAGCTGGCGCATTCGACCTGGCACCAGAACTTCTTCGATCAGGATCTCGGTCCTTCCGTCGGCCGTGTCGTCAACGACATTTCCGTCGGCATCGTCTCCGGCCAGATCACTCCCAAGGATGGCGCACAGCAGGTCCAGGACGCCTTCGAACAGGACCAGCTCTAGCGGCATCCGGCGCCGGCCACTCCCTTGTGCCGGCGCCGGTTTTTCTTTGAACTGCAATTGTCGAGACCGCCCATGACCGATGTCAGCGCCACGACCGCTATCCCTGCCGTCGCAAGATCAAGGCCTGCCGCGAAGCGAAAATCGCCGGCGGCGCGCGGCCGTATGCCGGTTATCCTGCTGTTCCTGCCTCCCGCCATTCTGCTTTTCACCATCTTTGTCATCCTGCCGATGGGGGAGGCGGCCTGGTACAGCCTCTATCGCTGGAACGGCTACGGCCTGCCGACGGAGTTTGTCGGCCTGCGTAATTTTGAGGTGCTGTTCAAGAACGGCGCGTTCCTGACATCGCTCAAGAACAATGCGCTGATCATCGTCGTGTCGATCGCCATACAGGTGCCGCTTGCCATATGGCTCGCGACGATGCTGGCGAACCGCATACGCGGCGTCGTGCTCTTCCGGCTGATCTTCTTTCTGCCTTACGTGCTGGCCGAAGTCGCCGCCGGCCTGATCTGGCGCTTCGTCTATGACGGCGACTACGGCCTGTTTGCCGCGATCGCGCATTTCCTCGGCACGCCGACGCCCTACGTGCTCGCTGACAAGGATCTGGCGATGTATGCCGTGCTCGGCGTCATCGTGTGGAAATATTTCGGCTTTCACATGATGCTGTTCATCGCCGGCATGCAATCCCTAGACAAGAGCGTGCTGGAGGCGGCCGAGATCGATGGCGCCACCGGCTGGCAGAAGTTCCGTTACGTGACGCTGCCGCTGCTCGGCTCGACGCTGCGTCTCTCCGTCTTCTTTGCTGTCGTCGGATCGCTGCAACTCTTCGACATGATCATGCCGCTCACCGGCGGCGGCCCGTTCAACTCGACCCAGACGATGGTGACCTTCCTCTACAATTTCGGCGTCACCCGCATGCAGGTCGGTCTCGGCAGCGCCGTCGGCGTCGTGCTGTTCGTGATCTGCGTCACCCTCGCCTTCGGCTACAAACGGATATTTATGCGCAATGACTGATCTGGCCTCATCCGTTCGACTGACCACCGGCACGAAGATCTATCTCTATGTGTCGCTGACGATCATTGCCGCCATCGTGCTGATCCCGCTTTTGACGACCGCGCTCGGCGGCTTCAAGACACTCGGCGATCTCCGCACCAATCCCTTCGGCCTGCCTGTCGAATGGCATTTCGAGAATTACACTGGCATTCTCTTCGGCGATCGCTACTGGCGGCAGATGATGAATTCGTTGATCATCGCCGTTCTCACAGTGTTCCTGACACTGTCGGTCTCGGCGATGGCTGCCTTCGCCTTCGCGCATGTAAAATTCTTCGGCTCGAACTTTCTGCTGAACTATTTCCTGATCGGCCTGATGTTTCCGGCGGCCACTGCCATTCTGCCGCTGTTCATCCGCATCCGTGATCTCGGCCTGCTCAACACCTATTGGGGCGTGGTGTTGCCGCAGGTGGCTTTCGGCCTCGGCATGAGCATCCTGCTCTTCCGGAATTATTTTCGAAACCTTCCGGAAGAATTATTCCAGGCCGCCTTTGTCGACGGTTGCGGCTATATCCGCTTCTTCTGGCATATCTCGCTGCCGCTTTCGCGGCCGATCATCGCGACCGTCAGCATCATCTCCTTCGTCGGCAGCTGGAACAGCTACATCCTGCCGCTGATCATGCTGAATTCGGATTCGATCTATCCCTGGCCGCTCGGCATGATGGTCTATAGCGGCGAGTTCGGCACGGAATGGGAGCTGGTGCTCGCGTTCATCACGCTCACCATCCTGCCCACCATCATCGTTTTCTTCCTGGCGCAGAAGCACATCATTGCCGGCCTCACCGCCGGCGCCGTGAAATCCTGAGCCTTACTGGAGCACAAACAAATGGCATCCGTCGAACTGCACAATATCCACAAGGCTTATGGCGCGCTCACCGTCATCCACGATGTCTCGCTCTCGATCGACGACGGCGAGTTCATCGCGCTCGTCGGCCCATCCGGCTGCGGCAAGTCCACGCTGCTGCGAATGATCGCGGGGCTCGAGGAAATCACCGATGGCGACGTGTCGATCGGCGGGCAGGTGGTCAACGCCATGACGCCGCGCGAGCGCAACATCGCCATGGTCTTCCAGTCCTATGCGCTCTACCCGCATATGACGGTCGCCGAGAACATGGGCTTCAACCTGAAACTCTCGGGCGAGACCAAACCGGTCATCGAGCAGCGGGTCAACGAGGCCGCGCGCATGCTCGATCTCACCAAGCTGCTCGACCGCAAGCCGGCGCAGCTTTCCGGCGGTCAGCGCCAGCGCGTCGCCATGGGCCGCGCCATCGTGCGCAATCCCGCCGTCTTTCTGTTCGACGAGCCGCTCTCCAACCTCGATGCAAAGCTGCGTGTGCAGATGAGGTCCGAAATCAAGGCGCTGCATCAGAAGGTGCAGACCACCTCGATCTATGTCACCCACGACCAGATCGAGGCCATGACGCTCGCGGACCGTATCGTTGTCTTGAACCAGGGCAGGATCGAGCAGCAGGGCACGCCGATCGAGCTCTACCGCAAGCCGGCCAATCTCTTCGTTGCCGGCTTTATCGGTTCGCCGGCCATGAATTTTCTCGATGGCGTGGTGGAAGGTGTCGAAGGTGCGCCCGCCGTGCGGTTGAAGGACAGCACGCCGATCCGCATCGCCGGGGAACGCAAGGTGAAGGCGGGCCAGAGCGTGAAGGTTGGTCTCAGGCCCGAGCATCTGAGCCTTGCAAGCGGCGGTTCGCCGCTCACCGGCCAGACATTGCTCGTCGAGCCCACCGGCGCACAGACACATGTGCTCTTCGACCTTGCCGGCGAACAGGTGACTGCCGTGGTCGATGGCGAGGCGCCGGTGCGCTACGGCGAGCCGCTCAACGTCTCGGTCAATCCGGAGCAGGTCTATGTCTTCGATGCGTCGAGCGGTCTCGCCCTCTAAGTGACGATATCGATGGAATCGATGCGGTCGGGGTAGAAGGCCATATAGTCCTTGATACGGCCGACCGAAGGATAGGGGCTTTCATAGGTCCAAATCGCGTTCACGGAACGCTCGCCGCCGGCGGAGATGCTGTAGTAGGAGCACTCGCCCTTGTAGGGGCAATAGGTCGTGTGGCTGGTCTTCTCCAGCAGCGACATGTCGACATCCTTGCGCGGGACATAAACGACGGCAGGATAGGACGCCTCTTTGAGCGACAGCGCCTCGCGCGTGTCGGCAATCACCTTGCCGGCGACGGAGACGGTGACATGCGCCTGCTTTTCCTCGATCGTGATCGGATGATCCGGACCGGGGATCTTGATCGGCTTTTCGGACATTCTCGTTCTCCTCAGCTTTGATAGTGCTCAGCGGAGCGTGGTTCCGTCGTGACTATGTGCCCCTGCCCCTTATCTTAGCCTCTCCCCGCATCGCGGGGTGAGGGGCCAGGCATGAGGTTGCGGCAGCAGGAGACTCGCCTGACGATCTCAATTCAAAAGCATATAGGAAACGTTCTGCCGATTATCAGGCCCTTTGCGGCAGCCGCGCCTTCGGGGCTCCCCAGCGCAAGCCATCCATCAGCAGACGCACCAGCCGGCGGGAGCGGTCATACCATTCCGGCGAATTCGGCATGGAATAGGTGCCCGACAATGCGTGCAGCACATCGGTGCTGTCGACATCGGCGCGGATCGCGCCGGCGGCGATCGCCTTTTCGATCAGGCCTGCGAGAGCGATCGGCACCTTGCCGTAGCTGTCGGCAAAGAGTTTGGAATTGCTGTTGATAAGGATGCGCAGGCTCTCGGCCATGCCGCGCTTGGTGGCGATGTATCCGACGAAGCGGTTCATCCATTCCTCCAGAGCCTCGTCCGGAGCCCGCTCACGAGAAAGCTCTTCGGCCGCATCGCACAGCGCCTCGACTTCGTGATGATAGACCGCCTCCACCAGATGTTCGCGGCTTGGAAAATGCCGGTAGAGCGTCCCGATGCCGACATCCGCGCGCCGCGCGATATCCTCCAGCGAGGCCGCGGTGCCATGGCTGGCGAAGGCCTGCGCGGCAACGTCGATCAGTTTGTCGTAGTTGCGTCGTGCATCGGCGCGCAGACGCCGGCTTTCATTCGGCAGCTTGGGTTCCGGCAACGGCTTGCGCGCCAATTTCTGCTCCTTGCGGATCGCTGCGTGACGATGCCAGTCATTCGCGACAGATCGTGCGCGGCAACATCTTCTCCATGGCGATGCACTGCAGGATTGTTAGCGCATTCGGCATCGACGCGCCATTGTCCGCTGCGGGAATCGCGAGGGATAGATCGGGCGCCGGATTTTTGGCCGATTTACGGAGACGGTGCGCCGAAGTGGCTCGGTCCCGGGCCCGGACCGAAACTCGGCCCAAGGCTGGGTCCGAAGTCAGATCCCGAATTCGGCCCAAAGCTCGGGCCTTGATTGAAGCTGGCGAAGGGGGCGGCAGGATTGTCGCGCGCTGGCGGAACGTCGAGATAGCTCATGATGTTCTCGACGTGGCTCACCTGCGAGCGCAGGCTGTCGAGCGACTTGCCGGTCAGATTGGTGCCGGCGGGCAATTGCGCCGTCAGCGGGTTTTCGTAACGGCCGTTGACCCGCAGTTCGTAATAGAGGTGCGGGCCGGTGGAGTAGCCCGTCGAGCCGACATAGGCGATAACCTGTCCCTGGGTGACGCGCTCGCCGACACGCAGATCCGACGGCGTCGACGAGATATGGGCATAGGTGGTCTCGTAGCCGCCGTCGTGGCGGATGCGGACATATTTGCCGTAGCCGGTTTCCCAGGAGATCTTTTCGACGACACCGTCGCCGGCGGCCTGGATGGGGCTGCCCATCGGGGCGCGGAAATCGACGCCGTTGTGGAATTTCCTCACGCCGAGAATCGGGTGAATACGCCAGGCAAAACCGTCGCCGAGCGTGCCGTTCGGCACGGGGCGATGCACGAGGACCTTGGCGATCGAATGGCCGCGTTCATCGTAGAATTCCGAAGAGTCTTCGCCATCGTTCTTGTGCAGATAGAAGCGATGCGTATCGCCGTCGGCGTGGAATTCGATGAACATCAGTTCGCTCCGGCCGTCATCTGCCTTGCGGAAAAGCAGATCGACGCTGTCGGGAGCATCGTCGATGCTGGTGAGCGAAATGCCCTTGGCCTTGGCGAGCTTGATGAGCTGCGAGGCATATTCCTTGGTCAGACCGGCTCTTTCGAGCTTTTCGCCGACCGTCGTCTCGTCGCTTTCGTCGACACCCTTGAGATCGACGGCGGCGACCTCCGTCGAAGACGGGGCGTCGGCCTGGCTCTCGCTATAGAGCGTGGAAAACAGCCTGTCGTTGGCCATCGGCACGAAACCGTTGGCATCGTCGCGGGCAACGACGCGTTCGGGCGTCTTGTCGCCGCTGAGACGCGCCATGATCAGCTTCGGGCGGGCATTGGGGCCCTTCTTCTCAAGCAGCAATTCCAGGCTGTCGCCGGGGGAAACGGTGTCGGTCTCCAGCGCGCGCTGCAGCTCGTCGCCGGCATCGCTGCCGAGGCCCGCGGATGCCAGGATGTCCTGCAGATCCTGCTTGTCCTTCGGCATGGAGACGAGCCTGTGGAATTCGCGGCCGGTTTCGCCGGTGGTGGCGCGCGCCACGCTGACATTCAGCGGCACGCCGCGAACCGGGAAGCGCGAGCGCCGCACCGCATCATAGCGCGTGGTGGACTGAGGATAGATGCCGTGGCGGATATCTGAAAGCGACGGCGGCGAAAACACCACCTTGTCGGCCCGTTCCTCGCCATAGGCGGCGTTGATCGCGCCTGCATTTCCGCGCACGAGGGCGGTCTCCTCGGATTTGAAGACCAGCGTCGTGCGATGATAGGTGAAAATTCGGGTTTCGCCGCTGGAGAGCTTTTCGGCCACCTGGGCAAAGCGGGCGCCGTCGAAGCGCTGTCTTGCCGCCAGACGACCGGCTTTCCGCATGGCCGGCTGAGGGCGCGCGAGCTGGGCGGTACGCACCGGCGTTGCCCGTTCGATCGTATGACGGGCGAGCAGCGGATAAACGATCGTGGCGAGCAGGCCGAAAGACGCGGTGCCGGCAAGACCGATGGCGATCAGATGGCGCAGATGGGCGGAACGCGGCAGAAATGGAATATGAAAATCGTGATGCGGCCGCGCCTGGATCGCAGCCTCTGCAGGAAATTGAACGCGCAATGGACTTTCGGCCATGAAGTGAGGAACCCTGCAGATTGCGGTGGGCCCAAACTAGGGCAAATCATGGCAAAATCTAGGCAAATATTACGAGTCTGTTAATTGCCGTGATCGTCCACAGGGCCAGATTCGCGCGTTCAGGGTGATTCGTCAACCGACGATGGTGTCGTAGAGCAGTTTGAAGTTCAGCACCAGGATGATTGCAGCAACGATCCACGAGAGAATGGCTATGCTTCTGGAGACGGTAAAACTGCCCATTTTCTCGCGATTCGTGACGAATTGGACCAGGGGAATGACGGCGAAGGGCAATTGCATTGACAGGACGACCTGGCTCAGCACCAGCAGGTTGGCAGTGCCTTTTTCACCATAAATGGCGGTCACGAACACAACCGGAATAATTGCGAGGCTGCGGGTTAAAAGTCGTCTTGCCCAGTGCGGAATCCGCAGCCGAAGGAAGCCTTCCATGACGATCTGGCCGGCAAGTGTGGCCGTCACCGTAGAATTGAGGCCCGAGGCAAGCAGCGCGACGGCAAAGAGCGTCGAGGCGATGCCGAGACCGAGCAACGGCGACAGCAGTTCGTAAGCCTGACCGATCTCCGCCACATCCGAGTGGCCGGTGGTGTGGAAGGCGGCGGCCGCGACGATCAGGATGGCAGCGTTGACGAAGAGCGCCAGCATCAGCGCGACGGTGCTGTCGACCGTCGCCCACTTGATGGCATCGCGGCGGCCTTCTTCCGTGCGCTTGTAGGCGCGCGTCTGCACGATGGAGGAGTGCAGATAGAGATTATGCGGCATGACCGTCGCGCCGATGATGCCCATGGCGATATAGAGCATCGCGGGGTTTGTGACGATTTCGGGCGATGGAATGAAGCCGTGGAGGATTGCCGCGACCGGCGGCGCGGCCGCGGCGATCTGGACGGCAAAACAGATGGCGATGACAGTCAGCAGCGCGATGACGAAAGCTTCGAGATAACGAAAGCCCTTGCTCATCAGAAGCAGGACCAGGAAGGCGTCGAGCGCAGTAATCAGCGCGCCGCCGATCAACGGGATTCCGAAAAGCAGCTGCAGCGCGATGGCCGTGCCGATGACTTCGGCAAGATCGCAGGCGATGATGGCGAGTTCGCAGGCCAGCCACAGCGCCAGATTGACCGGGCGCGGATAGTGATCGCGACAGGCTTGTGCAAGATCGCGGCCGGTGGCGATGCCGAGCCTTGCGGAAAGCGCCTGCAGGAGGATCGCCATCAGGTTCGACAGCATGATGACGGTGAGGAGCGTGTAGCCGAACTGCGCGCCACCAGCGAGATCGGTCGCCCAATTGCCGGGGTCCATATAGCCGACCGAGATCATGTAGCCCGGTCCGACAAAGGCGATCAGGCGGCGCACCCAGCTGCCGGTATGGGGAACCTTCACGGTCGCGTTGACTTCGGGCAGGCTCGGACGGTCGTCCTCCTCGCGACTGGCAAATTGCCATGCGCGCCGCTGCGTGGCAGCTTCCTGAACTTGCGTCATGCGGGGCTCCGGGAGGATCATGCTGTGATGCTACCAAACAAATATGACCGATATCAGAATTATGCAACGGGCTATATTTCAATGGTTGCTGCATCCATGCTGCTGAAAGCGCTGGCCTGTCGGTCGTTTGCCCATATCGGGGAGCTTCGAGGGGGCAGGGCTTCAATCGGCGCGGCAATCTTTGAGCCTGCGATGGGAAGGTCGGATCAAGCCGGGGATTGCGAGGGAGGGAGGCGGTACGGTTTGGTGGAGAAATGCCGGCCCGTCTTCGAGCGAAGGAGGGTCACAGCCTACCGTCGCGCGACGGTGAAATGGCGGGTTTGAGCGCGGGCTCAATCTTGTGTCACCCGGAAAGGCCTTCCGCCATTCCGGATGGCGAAAGGCGAATTACCGTCAGCGCTTATTCTGCGGCGTCGTGCTTGGAAATGGAATCGCGAACGACGCCGTATTGGCTGCCCCAGCGATCGGTCATTTCGGCGCGGATGTCCCAGAGATCGGGAAAGAAGCGATGGCGCGCGCCCGCCTGCAGCAGCTCGACGGGGCGTCCCTTCAGCGATTTCGAACCGAGCCCGATGGAGCGCTGGATCAGGTACATGTGGTTGGCGCGGAATTTCTGGAACAGTTCGTCATATTCCACCAGCGCTTCGGCGACCACGTAGCTGTCGCCGTGGTCGTATTCGCCGTCATAGATGTCGGCGATCGTGAGACCCGGCGCATCTAGATAGTTCGCCTTGAAGGCGTGCCAGAGATCCGGCGGCATGCGAAGCAGAAAGCCGAAACCGGGCGATTCCTGGCCGCTGCCATTGCCGAGCTGCAGGCGGATTTGCTGATATTCCTTTGGCGACATGGTTTCGAGAAGATCGAGCTGGGTCGTCATCATGCGCATGATCCGATGAACTCGGCCCATGAGGGTGACGACGCGATGCGTATTGCGCTCCTCCATGAAGGCGATGACGTCGACCAGCGTGTAGGCCATCAGCTTCATCCAGAGTTCTTCGACCTGATGGACGATCTGGAACTGCAATTCGTCGCCGTTGACCATGCCGTTCAACGGCTTCTGACAGGCCAGCAGCTTGTCGCATTGCAGGTAAACGCCATAGTCGCGCATTTCGGGCGCCTCGATGCGCGCGTAATAGTCTTTCTTCTGCATCTTCGTTCCCTTTGTTCGGCTCTTCGCCGCCAAGCATGTTTGCCCTTTCTCAAGGATACGAATTTCGGCCCGAACATTGTTCCTATTTGTCATTCAAGATCGGGAAAATAGAGTACGATCGGTCATATTTTCCTGAATGGAGAGAACGATGGAATTGGATGCGCTCGACCACAAGATCATTGCTGCGCTGGAGGCTGATGCCCGCATCTCCTTTGCCGCGCTTGCCGATCTCGCCGGTCTCAGCAAAACGCCCTGCTGGAAGCGGGTGAAGGCGCTGGAGGAGGCAGGGGTCATCAGGGGGTACAGGGCGCTTCTCGACCCGGCCCGGCTGGGCTTCGGGCTGGAGGCCTTCGTGCAGGTGTCGATCGATGTCGAGCGCTTCGATGCCTTCGAGGCTGCCGTGCGCCGCCATCCGCTGATCTGGCGCTGTCATGCGACGACGGGCGAGGCCGATTATCTCCTGCATATCCTTGCGACAGACATGGCCGCACTCGACCGGCTGCTACGGCAGGAACTCAACCGGCTTCCGGGCGTCCGGCATACGGTGACATCGATGTCGACGCGGGAAATCAAGTCGGACATCTCTCTTGCCGAGGCCGTGCGCCATGCCGGCGCGTGAGGCGCCCTGCTATCCCTGGCTTTGCTTCCAGCGTTTCAGCTTTTGTCCTTATTGGAGGCGGCCAGCGGCTTTCGCGCCGCGCATGGAGCCGATGAGGCTGCGTATCAGCCGCTCGCCGATATCGACCAGGGGGAAGGATTTGCTCGACCGGAGCCATTCGGCCAGCAGGCCGTTCATGGAGCACTGGATGGCGCGAGCGGCGGTGTCGGCGGTCCATAGCGGCGCAAGCGGGCTCTGCTGGTCGGCCATCTCTATCAGTCGCGTCAGCTTGCCGAACATTTCGTGATTGGCGGTCACTATTCTCTGGGCTGCATCGGACAGGTGCTCCGTGAACTCGCAGCCGAGGATCATGATGGCGAAGACCCGCTGCTGCTGCTCGTCGTTGGCAAGGGTCTGCAGCACCTGGATGGCGCCTTCCTCGATCAGCCCGAGCGGATCGTCGTGGCCATGTTCGATCGCATAGTCGACGATGGTTTCCTGCGGCAGGCGAATTTCCCTGTGCAGTGCCGTGAGCACCTCGGCCTTGTCCTTGAAATGCCAGTAGATCGCGCCGCGCGTCACGCCGGCGCGCTGTGCGATCTTTTCGAGGCTCGAGCCGCTGACGCCGTTTTCATAGAAAATCTCGGCGGCGGCAGTCAGCACTTCCTCGCGGGTCTTGGCGGCATCTTCCTTGGTTCTGCGCATGCGCCTCCTCAAAAATTCCGCGGGCGAAAAGGGGGATTTCGCCTCGCTCTATGTCGCTGATTTCATGCGCCAATGTTCTAGACCCGCTTGAGGTTCCCGACACCAGACACGAAAGCCACGTCGATTTGGTATTTACAATCATTCATGTATGTTTGTATATTGCAGCGCAACAAGAATGTCGAATCTCGCGGTGATTTTCCCATGACGACGCATAAATCCCTCCTTCTGCGCAACAGTCTCCTTGCGGCCGGACTGCTCTTTTTCTGCGCGTCTTCCTCCCTCGCGCAGCAAGCCGGACAGATGCCGCCGCCACAGGTGACCGTGGTCGACGTCAAGCCCCAGACCGTGGCGCTCTCCTATGAATATGCTGCGCGCATCTCCGCCTTTAGGCAAGTCGACGTGCGGGCGCGCGTGGGCGGTATCCTGTTGAAAAGAAACTTTGTCGAAGGCGCGGAAGTGAAGGCCGGCGATGTGCTGTTCCTCATCGATCCGGCGACGTACAAGGCAGCGCTTGCCCAGGCCCAGGCGCAATTGCAGCAGAGCCAGGCGCAGCTGACCCAGACCCAGCGCGAAGAGAAGCGCAACGTCACGCTCTTCCAGCAGAATGCTGCGACACAAAAGGCGCGGGATGATGCGATTTCGGCGCGGGAGCTGGCGGAGGCGGCCGTTGCGGCTGCGCAGGCGCAGGTCCAGACGGCACAGCTCAATCTCGACTATACGCAGGTCACAGCCCCGGTCGGCGGCATCACCAGCCTCGAGCAGGTCTCCGAAGGCAGCCTCATCGGCACGACGGGCGATACCGGGTTGCTCACCAGCATCACCCAGCTCGATCCGGTCTACGTCAACTTCTCCTTCTCGGATACCGAAGCCGCCGAAGTGCGCAAGCTGATCGACATGAAGAAGGCCAAGGGCGAGGCGCCTAACCTCGGCGTCAAGATTTCCTTCGGCGACGGCTCGACCTACGATCACGATGGCGTCGTCGACTTCACCTCTTCGACGATCGACGTGTCCACAGGCACGCTGCAGGCCCGCGCCGTGGTCGACAATCCCGATCGCCGCCTGCTGCCGGGTCAGTTCGTCCGGGCGAAGGTAACGGGTGTTTCGCTCGACAATGCCATCACGATCCCCGAAGTGGCGCTGATGCAGAGTCCGCAGGGGCAGTTCGTCTACACGATCGACCAGGAAGGCAAGGCGCACATCAACCCGGTGACGCTCGGCCAGAAGGTCGGCAATAGCTGGCTGGTGCTGTCTGGCCTCAAGGCCGGCGACAAGCTGATTACCGAAGGCATCATCAAGGTGCGCCCGGGTGCACCGGTGCAGGCGACGGCCGATGCAACGCCTAAGGACGCGAAGAAGGTGGCGCAGAACTAATGTTAGGCAACAGATTCTTTATCGACCGCCCCGTTTTCGCGGCGGTGATCTCGATCGTCATCCTGCTTGCAGGTGCGGTCTGCATTCGCATCCTGCCGATCGCGCAATATCCCGAGCTGACGCCGCCGCAGGTGGTGGTCACCGCAACCTATCCCGGCGCCAGTGCCGAGACGGTGGCGCAGACCGTTGCCGCTCCGCTGGAGCAGCAGATCAACGGCGTCGAAAACATGCTCTACATGCAGTCGACGAACTCCAACAGCGGCGCCATGCAGATCACGGTGACCTTCGCGCTCGGCACGGACCCGGATCAGGCAGCGATCAACGTCAACAATCGCGTCCAGCGCGCGGTATCGACCTTGCCGCAGGACGTGACGCGCCTCGGCGTCGTCGTGACGAAGCGGTCGACCTCGATCCTTGGCTTTATCGCCATGTATTCGACCGACAGCCGCTATGACCGCACCTATGTCGGCAACTATGCGCTGCTCAACGTCGTCGACGACCTCAAGCGCATTCCGGGCGTCGGCGACGTCAATCTGCTTGGCGATATCGACTACTCCATGCGCATCTGGCTGCGGCCGGACAAGCTGGCCCAGTACAATCTGACGCCGAGCGATGTCGCGACCGCGATCCAGGAACAGAATTCGCAGTTTGCCGCCGGCCGTTTCGGCGATCAGCCCAGCAACAATCCGCAGGCCTTCACCTATACGGTGACGACGCAAGGACGCTTGCCCGACGTCGATGCCTTCGGCGAAATCATCCTGCGCTCGACGGCGAACGCCGCGACGCTCAGGCTGAAGGACGTGGCGCGCATCGAGCTCGGCACCAAGAGCTATTCGGTTCAGAGCAGCCTCAATGGCACGCCGGCCATCCCGATCGCCGTCTACCTGCAGCCGGGCGCCAATGCCCTGAACACGATGCAGGCACTCAAAACGCGCCTCGACGAGCTGCAGAAGTCGTTCCCGCAGGGCGTTGCCTATGAAATCCCCTACGACACGACGAAGTTCATCCAGGTGTCGATCGAGGAGGTGATCAAGACCTTCATCGAAGCGATCCTGCTCGTCATTATCGTCGTCTTCGTCTTCCTGCAGAACTGGCGGGCGACGTTGATCCCGGTCATCGCGGTGCCGATCTCGATTATCGGCACGTTCGCCGGCATGTATCTGCTCGGCTTCTCGATCAACCTTCTGACCCTGTTCGGATTGGTGCTCGCCATCGGCATCGTCGTCGACGACGCCATCGTCGTGCTCGAAAACGTCGAGCGTCTGATGACGACAGAGAAATTGTCCCCGAGAAAGGCCGCGATCAAGGCGATGGGCGAAGTGACCGGGCCGGTCATCGCTATCGTGCTCGTGCTCTGCGCCGTCTTTATCCCGGTCTCGTTCATGGGCGGGCTGGCGGGCCAGATGTACAAGCAGTTCGCCGTCACCATCGCGATCTCGGTTACCCTGTCCGGTATCGTGGCGCTGACGCTGACGCCGGCGCTCTGCGCGCTAATCCTGAAGCCGGGCCATCACGAGCCGGTCCTGCCGTTCCGCATCTTCAATCGCGCCTTCGACCGGTTGACGGCTGGCTATGCGGCAGGCGTCGCCTTCTTCCTGAAGCGCGTCATCGTCGGCTGCGTGCTGGTGGCGGGCCTGCTCGGCGTCACCGGTTATCTCTTCTATACGCTGCCGGGTTCGCTGGTGCCGGACGAGGATCAGGGTTCGCTGTTCCAGATCGCCATCCTGCCGCCGGCCGCCTCGCTGACGCGTACGCAGGCTGTCATGGACGAGGCAATGGTCAACACCCAGAAGCTGCCGGGCGTCGAGAACGTCTTTGCAGTCTCGGGCTTCGACCTCCTGTCCGGCGGCCTGAAGAGCAGCGCTGGCGTCGCGTTCGTGACGCTGAAGGACTGGAGCGAGCGCAAGACGCCGGAACTCGATGCCCGCAATCTCGCAGGCCCGATGATCGGCGCCAACATGGGCATCAAGGATGCCATGGTGCTGGCCTTCAATCCTCCGCCGATCATGGGTCTTTCGACGACCGGCGGCTTCGAGGTCTATCTGCAGGATCGCAGCGGCAAGGGTGTCGCCGGTCTTTCCGATGAGGCGCAGAAGCTCGTGGCGGCCGCCTCCAAGCGACCGGAGCTGGCTGGTGTCCGCACGACGCTCGACACCAACGTCCCGCAGTTCCGCGCCGATCTCGACCGTGAAAAGGCCAAGGCGCTCGGTGTGCCGATCAACTCCGTCTTCGATGCCATGCAGGCAACCTTCGGCAGCCTTTACGTGAACGACTTCACGCTCTATGGCCGCAACTATCAGGTCAACCTGCAGTCGGAAGCGCCGTTCCGCGAATCGCCCGACGATCTGCGTCAGGTCTTCGTCCGCTCGGACAGCGGCAAGATGATCCCGCTCGACACCCTCATCAAGGTGACGCGCTCGATCGGTCCGGACCAGCTCGAACGCTACAATGCCTTCAATGCCGCCAAGATCACCGGCAATCCGGCGCCCGGCTATACGTCAGGCGACGCGATCAAGGCGATGCAGCAAGTGGCGGCCGAGACGTTGCCGCAGGGCTTCCAGATTGCCTGGACGGGCTCCGCCTATCAGGAGCTGGAGACCAGTGGTGCCGGCACGCAGGCGATGATCTTCGGTGTCATCATGGTGTTCCTGATCCTCGCTGCGCAGTATGAAAAGTGGAGCTTGCCGCTCGCCGTCATCACCGCGATCCCCTTCGCGCTGTTCGGTGCGTTGCTTGCCACCTATCTGCGCGGGCTGACCAACGACGTCTACTTCCAGATCGGCATGGTGACGCTGATCGGCCTGGCGGCAAAGAACGCCATCCTGATCGTCGAGTTCGCGGTGCTGAAGCGCAAGGAAGGCATGGGTGCGGCGGAAGCCGCGCTCGAGGCGGCGCGGCTGCGCTTCCGCCCGATCGTGATGACCTCGCTCGCCTTCATCCTCGGCGTCGTGCCGCTCGCGATCAGCAGCGGCGCGGGCTCGGCGAGCCGCCATGCCATCGGCACCGGCGTCATCGGCGGGATGCTCGCGGCGACCTTCATCGCCACCTTCTTCATCCCGATGTTCTATCGCCTGATCGCCTGGAAACAGCCGAAGCCGGTAGAGGACGATGAGGACGAAGCCGTCGACCATCGCCCGCATGCGCAGGCGGCGGAGTGACGAGGTCCTAAATATTCGCCACGCATCAAGAAAACAGGCGGATCGCAGCAATGCGGTCCGCCTGTTTTCTTTAGATGGCAAATCAGCGCTCACATCGGCGGCACGGTGCCGTTGAGGCCGACGGCGACGCGGTCGGCGGAGACCGTGGTCCCGTCCGTTTGCTCGCCTGTGATGAAGACGCCGGCGCCGGGTTTCAGATCGGCTTTCGTCGCCGGCGCCAGTGTTACGACGGGCGTGCCATCCGGTATCTTGATCTTGCGTTCGCCGCCCTTGTAGGTGAGCGTCAGGGTCGGGCCGTTGACGGAGGTCACGGCATTGGCGACCGTCGCATTGGTCATAGAACTGTTCGGCTGCGCATCCCAGGGGCGGTCGCCTTCGCCCGTTCCCTTCATCGCGGCCGGGAATATCACCACTTCGATCGCGCCATTGATGCCGCTATCGGTCGGCTTCGAGGCGATACCGACGAAATCGCCGGGCTTGATGTCGGCGATGGCGGCCTTGACGACACCACCGACGTTCAGACCCGATTTCAGCGCAACGCTGACGTCCTTGCCGTCGCGGGATTTGACTTTGAGGGTATCGCCATCGAGGCTTTCCACGGTGCCGCGCACCCTTACCCGCTCGGCAGCGTTGGCGCTTTGCAACGCGGCGAGCGTTGCGACGGAGAGCGTAAGCGCAACCGCGATCAGACGTTTGCGATGCATGGGCAGTGTCTCCCTTGAATGTCGACCGTGCGATCGGCCGGTCGTCTACGATGAGAAATTTGCGGCCTGTCTGCAGGATCTTTGCCATGCCTTACGATGGGCATAGGGCATCTGCGCCACGATCCTATGCGCCGGCTGCCCCATTCGCCATTCAAACAAGCGTGAGACGGCCTTCTTGGCCGGCGAGAGGAAAAATTTCGGGAAAAGGGCAAATATTCGCCAGAACATAAAGCATTGATTAACGTTTGCCGTTAGACTGCGCCGGTTATCTCGAATTCCCTATCGCGCGTTGCGCAGGGCTGGGGAGATTGGAGAACGAAATGACCGCGATTCGTCCACTTTTGATCGGAATCATTCTGATTCTGGCATTGGTGTTGATTGCGCTCAGCATCCTGCTGGTCGATCCCGTCCAGCCCTTCCGTCAATCGGAAAGCCTGATCCCGCCGCCGACAGAATCTCCGCAGCGTCATTAGAATAGGTCTGAAAACGTGGTCAGCTTGCGGGTGTAAAGCGCGCAACGAGGCTATGGAGATCGCCGGGATAGGTGAGACGGACATGCGTTATCGGGCCGGCCGCGCTCCAGGTGCGGCGTTCGACGACAAGGCAGGCCGTACCCTTCTGGATATCGAGATTGGTGACGGCGTCGCCTTCGGCCGATATCGCGCGGATCTGGTTTTCGGCGGTGCTCCATGGCACCTGGTTGAGCAGCCAGGGGCCAGGCGGGAGTGTCTCGAAATCCGCCGTTGCCGCCTCCGGCACCGCGTCCAGATTGATAACGCGATTTTCCAGGCAGAAGGGGCGCGGGCCAGCATAGTGGATGCAGGTGATCTCTATCACCGGGATAGAGCCGACGAACTGCAGTCTGCGCGCGTCTTCCTGCCGTCCGCGCCGTTCGGCAAGCTTTATCAGCCTGTGCGAATAGGGCAGGTTGAGCGACAGGACCTCAGACTTGATGTCGTGGATCTCAAGCACGGCGGATTGCGCCTGCGGATGCGTGACGAAGCTGCCCGAGCGCTTGCGCCGCTCGATCAGACCGGCGCGCGCAAGCTGGGTCAGCACTTTGTTCACCGTCATGCGCGAGCAGGCATACTGCTCAGCCAGATCCATCTCGAATGGAATGCGATGGCCGGGCGGCCAGGCGCCGGAGACGATCTGACCCTCGATGTCGCTGAGGATGCGCTGATGCAGAGTCGCCTCTTTGCTCGTGGTCATACCGTCCGTCTGTTTCGTGTGAGACATGGGATTTACCGGACGTTATTTAGGGGCCAATCAATGGGAGGAAAAGCGGTTTTTAACCAATGAGTTCGGCCATCGCTTTACGGAAGCGCGCAGAGATCGCCTCTCTCTTGCCGTGGCGCCCTGCTTCGACCTGCTTGCGACCGAGAACCCAGACACCATCGACCTTGACGCCGCCGGCAAAGGTCCAGTGATCGAGGATGCGGTCGCCGGAGAGGTAAGGCACGGCGCTCGTGTCGAGCGAAACGATGTCGGCATGGTTGCCGACGGCAAGACCCGCGGGTGCCTTCAGGGCTGTGCCGCCGCCCGCCAAGGCGCCGTCGAACAGCATGCGGGCCGTCGAGCCGCCGGTCGTGGCGATGACGTTACGGGCGCGACGTGCGAGGCGCTGCGAATATTCGAGCTGCCGCAGCTCCTCGGGCACCGAAATCAGGACGTTGGAATCCGAGCCAACGCCGTAGCGGCCGCCTTCTTCGAGGAAGAGCGGCGCTTCGAAAACGCCGTCGCCGAGATTGGCTTCGGTGATCGGGCAGAGGCCGGCGATCGCGCCGCTTCTGGCCATGCGCCGGGTTTCGTCCTCGGTCATGTGCGTGGCATGGATCAGGCACCAGCGATCATTGACAGGCGCGTTGTCCAGCAGCCACTGCACGGGGCGGGCACCCGACCAGGCGATACAGTCTTCCACTTCCTTCACCTGCTCGGCGACATGGATGTGGACCGGCCCGTCGCCGGCGATCGGCACGAGCTTTGCCAGCTCTTTCGGCGTCACGGCGCGCAGGCTATGCGGCGCGATGCCGAGTTCGGCGCCGGGCAGGCGGCTGGTGACGGTGCGGCAGCCTGATATCAGCGCTTCGAAGCTCTCGATCGAATTGATGAAGCGACGCTGGCCCTCGATGGGCGCGGCGCCCCCGAAACCGGAATGGGCATAGAAGACGGGGAGCAGCGTCAGCGCGATGCCGGTCTCGGCGCTGGCAGCGCCGATGCGCTCGGCGAGCTCGGCGATATTGGCATAATGGCTGCCGTCCTTGTCATGATGCAGATAGTGGAATTCACCGACGCGGGAGAAGCCGGCTTCCAGCATCTCCATGTAGAGCTGCGCGGCGACGGCCTCGACATGATCCGGGGTCATCGACAGGGCGAACTTGTACATGACGGTACGCCAGCTCCAGAAGCTGTCGTTTGCCGGGCCGCGGACTTCGGCAAGGCCGGCCATGGCGCGCTGGAAGGCATGGCTGTGGAGGTTCGGCATCGCCGGCACCAGAACATCCTGCCTGCTGTCACCGGCTTCGGCTGCGACATCCGTCGCAATGGCGGCGATCCGTCCGCCTTCGAGGGTCAACCGCACATTCTCGTGCCATCCGTCGCCAAGCAATGCAGTGCGTGCATGAAGTGTCGTCATGGTCTCACCCTTTCCTTTTGGACGCGGAGTCCAAAATCCCTCTTGTCAGCCTTTCGATTATGTATATACATTATGAGCCAACGAGGAAAGGCGTAAAGCTGATGGGTGGGAACAATTTTTCCGACAATGGCAAGGAAAACGGCGCGGCAAGCCGCGTGTGGCGCAACGCGCGTCTCGCGACCTTGAAAGAAGGCGAGGCCCGGCTCGGCACGATCGAGAAGGGTGCGATCCTGACGAGGGATGGCCGCATCGTCTTTGCGGGCAGCGAAGCCGACTTGCCTGATACCTCCGGTGCCGAAGCGATCGATCTCGAGGGACGCTGGGTGACCCCCGGCCTCGTCGATTGCCATACGCATATCGTCTATGGCGGTAATCGCGCCCGCGAATTCGAGATGCGGCTGGAAGGCGCAAGCTATGAAGAGATCGCGCGGGCCGGCGGCGGCATCGTTTCCTCCGTCAATGCGACCCGTGCGCTTTCCGTCGATGAACTCGTTGCCGTCGCGCTGCCGCGGCTCGATACGCTGCTTTCCGAAGGCGTGACCACCATCGAAGTGAAGTCCGGATACGGTCTCAGCGTCGAATCCGAGCTGAAAATGCTGCGCGCCGCGCGTAAGCTCGGCGAAGTTCGCCCGGTTCGTGTCGTCACTTCCTATCTGGGCGCTCATGCCACGCCGGCCGATTACAAGGGCCGCAACGGCGACTATATCACTGATGTCGTGCTGCCGGGCCTTAAGCAGGCTCATGCCGAAGGGCTCGTCGATGCGGTCGACGGCTTCTGCGAGGGCATCGCCTTTTCGACAGCGGAAATCGCCCGCGTTTTCGATCTTGCCAAGTCGCTTGGCATCCCGATGAAGCTGCATGCGGAACAGCTCTCCAATCTCGGCGGTGCGAAGCTTGCCGCTTCCTATGGCGCGCTGTCAGCCGATCACGTCGAATATCTGGATCAAGACGGCGTCAAGGCAATGGCTGCTTCCGGCACTGTTGCCGTGCTTCTCCCCGGCGCCTTCTATGCCATTCATGAAAAGCAGAAGCCGCCGGTGCAGGCGCTGCGTGATGCCGGCGTGCCGATCGCGATCGCAACGGACTGCAACCCCGGCACGTCGCCGCTGACCTCGATGCTGTTCACCATGAACATGGCCGCGACGCTCTTTGGCCTGACCGTGGAAGAATGCCTTGCCGGCGCGACGCGCGAGGGCGCGCGTGCCCTTGGGCTGCTCTCTGAAACGGGCACGCTCGAAGCCGGCAAGTCGGCCGATTTTGCCATCTGGGATGTCGAAAGCCTGGCGGAGCTCGTCTACCGCATCGGCTTCAATCCCCTCCATGCCCATGTCTTCAAGGGAAAAAGGTTCAACCGATGACCGTCGTTCTCCACCCCGGCTCCGTTTCGCTCGCGCAATTGGCGGCAATCTACTGGACCGGTGAGCCGGCCAGGCTCGATGCCTCCTTCGATGCCGGCATCGCCAAGGCGGCCGCTCGCATCGCTGAAATCGCCGCCGGCAACGCGCCGGTCTATGGCATCAACACCGGCTTCGGCAAACTGGCGTCCATCAAGATCGACAGCGCCGATGTTGCGACGCTGCAGCACAATCTCATCCTCTCGCATTGCTGCGGTGTCGGCCAGCCGCTGCCCGAGAATGTCGTTCGTCTTATCATGTCGCTGAAGCTGGTTTCGCTCGGACGCGGCGCGTCCGGCGTGCGGCTGGAGCTGGTGCGGTTGATCGAAGGCATGCTCGAAAAGGGCGTCGTTCCCGTGATCCCCGAAAAGGGTTCCGTCGGCGCATCGGGCGATTTGGCACCGCTCGCGCATATGACCGCCGTCATGATGGGTCATGGCGAAGCCTTCTACGCCGGCGAACAGCTGTCCGGCGCTGCAGCGCTCGAGAAGGCCGGCTTGAAGCCGGTCGTGCTCGCCGCCAAGGAAGGCTTGGCACTGATCAACGGTACGCAGGTTTCGACCGGCCTTGCGCTTGCCGGCCTCTTTCGCGCCCATCGCGCCGCGCAGGCCGCCCTCATCACCGGCGCCATGTCGACCGATGCGGCGATGGGCTCCTCAGCACCGTTTCATCCCGATATCCATACGCTGCGCGGCCATAAGGGCCAGATCGATACGGCCGCTGCCCTTCGCGGCTTGCTCGCCGGCTCTGTGATCCGCGAAAGCCATATCGAGGGCGACGAGCGCGTACAGGACCCCTATTGCATCCGCTGCCAGCCGCAGGTGGATGGCGCCTGCCTCGACCTTCTGCGCTCCGTCGGCCGCACGCTCGAAATCGAGGCCAACGCCGTCACCGACAATCCGCTGGTGCTTTCGGACAATTCCGTCGTTTCCGGCGGCAATTTCCACGCCGAGCCCGTCGCCTTTGCCGCCGACCAGATCGCGATTGCCGTTTGCGAAATCGGCGCGATTGCGCAGCGCCGTATCGCGCTGCTCGTCGACCCCGCGCTGAGCTATGGCCTGCCGGCCTTCCTCGCCAAGAAGCCGGGCCTGAACTCGGGCCTGATGATTGCCGAAGTGACCTCGGCGGCGCTGATGTCCGAAAACAAGCAGATGTCGCATCCGGCCTCGGTCGATTCGACGCCGACGTCGGCCAACCAGGAAGACCATGTGTCCATGGCCTGCCATGGCGCGCGCCGCCTGCTCGGCATGACCGAAAACCTCTTCGCCATCATCGGCATCGAGGCGCTGACGGCTGCCCAGGGTGTGGAGCTGCGCGCACCGCTGGTCACCAGCCCGGAACTGAAGCTTGCAATTGCCGCCATCCGTGCCGCCGTCCCTTCGCTGGAGGTAGACCGCTACATGGCAAACGACCTCAAGGCCGCCAGCGATCTGATCGCTTCCGGCGCCCTCAATGCCTCGATTTCAACCGACATCCTGCCTTCCTTGGAGATGTGACATGACCAACCCACGCCATAATATCCGCGAAATCCGCGCGCCTCGCGGCCCGGAGCTCAACGCCAAGAGCTGGCTGACCGAAGCGCCGCTGCGCATGCTGATGAACAATCTCGATCCGGACGTTGCGGAAAACCCGAACGAGCTGGTCGTCTACGGCGGCATCGGCCGCGCTGCCCGCACCTGGGACGATTTCGACCGTATCGCCGCGACGCTGAAGACGCTCAACGAAGACGAGACGCTGCTCGTGCAGTCGGGCAAGCCGGTCGCCGTGTTCCGCACCCACAAGGATGCGCCGCGCGTACTCATCGCCAACTCCAACCTCGTGCCGCACTGGGCGACCTGGGATCACTTCAACGAGCTGGATAAGAAGGGCCTTGCCATGTACGGCCAGATGACGGCCGGCTCGTGGATCTATATCGGCACGCAGGGCATCGTGCAGGGCACCTATGAGACCTTCGTCGAAGCCGGTCGCCAGCACTACAACGGCGACCTCAAGGGCAAGTGGATCCTGACCGGCGGCCTCGGCGGCATGGGCGGCGCACAGCCGCTCGCAGCCGTCATGGCCGGCGCCTGCTGCCTTGCCGTCGAGAGCGACGAAACCCGCATCGATTTCCGCCTGCGCACCCGCTATGTCGACGAGAAGGCCAAGACGCTCGACGAAGCGCTTGCCTTGATCGACAAGTGGACGAATGCCGGCGAAGCCAAGTCGGTCGGCCTGCTCGGCAATGCCGCCGAAATCTTCCCGGAACTGGTGAAGCGCATGAAGGCCGGGGGTCCGCGCCCGGATATCGTCACGGACCAGACCTCTGCCCACGACCCGCTGAATGGTTACCTGCCGGCCGGCTGGACCGTTGCCGAACACAGGGCCAAGCGCGAGAGCGACCCGAAGGCCGTCGAAGCCGCCGCCCGCGCTTCGATGAAGGTTCACGTCGAAGCCATGGTCGATTTCTGGAACGCCGGCGTGCCGACGCTCGACTACGGTAACAACATCCGCCAGGTCGCCAAGGATGAAGGCTTCGAAAACGCCTTCGCCTTCCCGGGCTTCGTGCCGGCCTATATCCGCCCGCTTTTCTGCCGCGGCATCGGTCCCTTCCGTTGGGCCGCTCTCTCGGGCGATCCGGAAGATATCTACAAGACCGACGCCAAGGTGAAGGAACTCACCCCCGGCAATACTCACCTGCATAACTGGCTCGACATGGCGCGCGAGCGCATCGCCTTCCAGGGCCTGCCGGCGCGCATTTGCTGGGTCGGCCTGGGTGATCGTCACCGCCTCGGCCTCGCCTTCAACGAAATGGTCAGGAACGGCGAGCTAAAGGCGCCTGTCGTCATCGGCCGCGACCATCTCGATAGCGGCTCGGTTGCTTCGCCAAACCGCGAAACGGAAGCCATGAAGGACGGCTCGGATGCCGTTTCCGACTGGCCGCTCTTGAACGCCCTACTCAACACCGCGTCCGGTGCGACCTGGGTGTCGCTGCATCACGGCGGCGGCGTCGGCATGGGCTTCAGCCAGCACTCCGGCATGGTCATCTGCGCCGACGGCACGGATGATGCGGCCCGCCGTCTGGAGCGCGTTCTCTGGAACGACCCGGCAACCGGCGTCATGCGCCACGCCGATGCAGGCTACGATATCGCGCTTGACTGGGCCAAGCAGCAGGGCCTGCGCTTGCCGGCTATCCTGGGGAACTAAGATGAAGCTGTTACGCGCCAGTGATCACAAGCGCATGCCCTGGAAAAACGGCGGCGGCGAAACGGTGGAGATCGCCGTTTCGCCCGACGGCGTGGGGCTTGCCGACTTCGACTGGCGCGTCAGCATGGCGACCGTTGCTACGGACGGGCCGTTCTCGGTCTTTCCGGGCATCGATCGTACGCTATCCATTCTCGATGGCGAAGGCATGACCCTCTTCATCGAGGGGCATGAGGCCAAGCGCCTGACGCAGGCGAGCGAGCCGCTACCCTTTGCGGCCGATGCGCCGACCTCGGCAACCTTGATCGATGGCACGATCACGGACCTCAATGTGATGACGCGGCGGGGACGCTTCACCCATTCGGTGCGGCGCGTTTCGGTCGATGGTGACTGCGAAATCGCGTTGACGGGCGGTACGGGCCTTGTTCTTTGCCATCGCGGCAATGCTGAAATCGATGGCATGGCGCTTGCTTCGGGCGATTGCCTGCTCGTCTCGGACACTAACGCCGACCGGCGCTCGATCGCGGGCAAGGCGCTGCTGTTCCAAATCACGATCGCGGCTATATAGTCGGCTATCTTCCGTCCATGGCTTGACTCCTGCTCAGCTCGCTTATCCTATTTCTGTGCCGCAGAGAGGATAGCTGCATGAGCGACGACCAGATTCCCACTGACAGCAAGCTCACGACTTCCAAGCGCCGCTGGGCGGCGGAGGGCAAGTTTCTGACGGGTCGTGTCAGCCGGCCCGAAACCGAGCGGCTGCCGCCGGGGCAGCATCTCGTGAAGAACTGGCCGGTGCTCGATCTCGGCGTGCAGCCGCAGATTTCCCTCTCCAGCTGGCGGCTCGATGTCTTCGGCTTCGTGGAAAAGCTGTTCAGCCTCGATTGGGCGGCTTTCCAGGCGATCGGGCAAAGCACCCATGTCAGCGACATTCATTGCGTGACGACCTGGTCGCGCTACGACAATCGCTGGGAAGGGGTTTCGACGCGCGATCTCCTCGATCTCGTTATGCCGACGGCCGAGGCGCATCATGTGCTGCTGACGAGCTATGACGGCTATACCACCAATCTGCCGCTTGCCGATTTCGCAGCTGAGGACGCCATCCTCGCCACCGCCTGGGAAGGCCAGCCGCTGACCGGCGAACATGGCGGGCCGATGCGGCTCGTTGTGCCGCACCTTTACTTCTGGAAGAGCGCCAAGTGGCTGAACCGCATCGAGCTCATCGGCGCCGACCGGGCCGGTTTCTGGGAGAAGAATGGCTATCACATGTATGGCGACCCCTGGCGGGAGCAGCGTTACTCGGACGATTGACCCTGGGATGGCTGTCCGGGCAAACGGCGCTGCCAAGCAACCCTCGCAAGCATCGCGGCTTCTTTGTCACCGTACCGATTTTTGATGGCGTCGGTCGTGGTTGCGACTTTGCAAGCCGCCGTCATCGGCGTATTCAATGATCCTATCATTATTGCCGGCAATCTCCGGCCTGTTTGAACGTCATTTTTTGAAATTCACGTCATGACCGTCGCCCGGACCATAGAGCAGCCTTCCGAAGACAATTTCGGCCGGCAATCCCGCATCATCGCCTTTGTCGTCGCCGTCTCCTTTTTCATGCAGTTTCTGGACGGTACGATCATCACGACCTCGTTGCCGCAGATGGCGGTGAGCTTCGGCGTCGAGCCGGTGTCGATGAGCATCGGCATCACGGTCTATCTGCTGACCATGGCGGCCTTCGTGCCGCTGGCCGGCTGGGCGGGTGATCGCTATGGCGCCCGGCGGGTGTTCTTGGCATCGATCGCCATCTTTACCATGGCGTCGCTGTTCTGCGGCCTCTCCGGCAATTTGACCGAGTTTATCATCGCTCGTGCGGTTCAGGGTCTGGGCAGTGCGTTGATGACGCCTGTCGGACGCATCATCGTGCTGCGCAACGCGCGCAAGTCCGATCTCGTCAATGCCATGTCGATGATCGTATGGCCGGCGCTGACGGCGCCCGTCATCGGCCCGGTGCTGGGCAGTTTCATCACCACCTACCTGACCTGGCACTGGAACTTCCTGATCAACATCCCGATCGGTATTATCGGCCTTGGTCTCGTCCTGCGCTTCGTGCCCGATCAGCGCGAGGAAAAGGTCGCACGGCTCGATGTCGTCGGCTTCCTGCTATCGGCGGCAGGGTTGACCTTTTTGCTGGCCGGTCTCGAATTCGTGGTTCAGGGCACCACCGCACTCGTGGCCAGCGTCGGGTTGATCGCAGTCGGCGTGGTCTTTTCCGTTATTGCCACCCGGCATTTCCTGAAGGTCGACGAGCCCCTGCTCGATCTTTCCGCCTTCAAGGTGCAGACCTTCGCCATGTCGACGCTTTCGGCGGGAACGGCGAGCCGGGTCGCGATCAACGCCACGCCTTTCCTCATCCCGCTGCTCTTCCAGGTGGGCTTCGGCAAGACGGCGATCGACGCCGGCACCTATCTGCTGTTCTATTTCGCCGGCAACCTCGGCATGAAGGCAATCACGACGCAGATGTTGAGGATTTTCGGCTTCCGCAACGTGCTCGTCGTCAACGGCCTGATCTCGTCGGCGAGCATTGCGGGATGTGCGTTCCTTTCGCCGTCGACATCTGACCTTCTGATATATTGCCTGCTATTTATTGCCGGCCTTTCACGATCGATGAATTTTACGGCGCTGAATACGCTGGGGTTTGCCGATATCCATGCTGCGCAGCGCAGTTCCGCCTCGACATTGTCGAGCATGCTGCAGCAGGTTTCGCTGTTGCTGGGCGTTGCCGTCGCCGCCGCCGTTCTCAATCTCTCGCGCACTTTTCATGGTGGGGAAACGCTTTCGCTCGTCGATTTCCGCTGGGCTTTCCTCGCCGTTGGCCTTATCGGTGCCATCTCCGCACTGCGTTTCATCAGCCTGCCGCATGATGCCGGCGCAGAGGTGTCCCGCCACAAAGTGAAGCCCTGATCAAAACCTTCAAATTCTTAACGATATTGACAGGCAAGCCGCTGTAAAAATGGCTCGCCAATTCCCATATGAAAATCGCGTCAACTCCCACAGGAGCCAGTCCCATGCTGCTCAGAACCCTCGCCATCTCCGCTCTCGTCGTCGCCATGTCCAGTGCCGCCATGGCGGAGCAGGTGCATAAGCATCATCCCAAGCGCGTCAATCGCGTTAATGTCGAGGCGCTGCAGACCGACATCGGGAGCGTCGATCATTCGAAGGACGCCATCCTCCCGAACGGGGTTATCAATACCGACCCTTCGGTGACTGGCCCGATCCGCGCGGGTGACACGATTTCCCGTCTGCAATGCGCTGCCGCACCGAACTCTGTCGGCGCGCGCGCGAGCGCATTTTCCGCAGGTTCAGCATCGCTTTGCCCTTGATGGCAGTATCGCATCGAGCTGCTTAGGCCGGCTCGATGTCCGTCTGCTTGAACCCGTCGCTTTTCGACAATAGCGGCTGGCGATAATAGCGAACGCAGGCATAGGTCATGCAATCGTCAAGGCTGAGGCCCGCCGAATGGCGGCCTTGGCCAAAATGCTCATATGCTTCAGCCGCCAAAGCGGCGGCACGGGGCGGAATTGCGAGCAACTGAATATTCATCAGTTGCAGGAATGTGCGCACTGCTTCGCCGGCCTCGGTCGGCGACAATCCCAAAGCGGTGGAAACCTGGATTGCGGCGTTGGCTGCGACAAGCGGCGAGGTCATTCTGACCGTTGCCGGCTGCATGCGGATGGCGAAGGCGCGCGCCTCCTCTTCGTCGGTCATCATCGCCGATAGCACGGAAGCGTCGATGAACATCAAATCTCCTCCCTTGCGACGGAGCTTTCGTCCTTGGCAATGGCCTTCCGCTTGAGATTGCGGCAGAAGGCGACGGCGACATCGGCGAGAGCCGGTTTCGTCAGTTCTTCATCCAACGCCTTCTGCAAGGCGAGCCGCACGGCTTCCGTCTTGGTGGAGCTCTTGGTCAGCGCCTGATAACGCCGTGCCAGACGGTCGATGGCGTCGTCCTTGATGTAAAGCGGCATAGAATATCCTTTTTTCCAAATATGAATATCCATAGGCGGTGTCGCGCGCGGAGGCAATTGCATCCTCACCTGCCGCGACCTGCGACATTCAATCCGGTTACACCCGTCATATTTAGATGACGATCATCATCTAACGTGCTAATCGTATCAGCAAGATGCCGTTTGCAGACTGTGAGGAGATGTCATGTCCGCTATCGATCCCGTCGTCATCGTATCCGCCACGCGCACGCCGCTTGGTCGTTTCCAGGGAGACCTTTCGCCATTGCAGGCGCCGGAGCTTGGCGCGCATGTCATCCGCGCCGCGCTGGATCGTGCGGGTCTGGCGGCGGAGAGGGTGGATGAAGTTCTGTTCGGCTGCGTCCTGCCGGCGGGGCAGGGGCAGGCGCCGGCCCGGCAGGCTGCTCGCGGGGCCGACCTGCCGGATGCCGTCGGCGCCACCACCATCAACAAGGTCTGCGGTTCCGGCATGAAGGCGACGATGCTGGCGCATGATCTCATCCTCGCCGGTTCGGCCTCGATCGCGGTTGCCGGCGGCATGGAATCCATGTCGAATGCGCCGTATCTGCTCGCCAAGGCGCGCGGCGGCTATCGCATGGGCCATGACCGCATCTTCGACCATATGATGCTCGACGGGCTGGAGGATGCCTATGAGAAGGGCCGCTCGATGGGCGATTTCGGCGAGATGGCGGTCGAAGCCTATCAGTTCAGCCGCGACGATCAGGATGCCTATGCCGTCGAGACCCTGTCACGCGCCCGTGCAGCTACCGAAAACGGTGCCTTTGCGGCCGAGATCACGCCGATTTCGGTCGCCGCCAAGGGCGGCCCGGTGACGATTGCCAAGGACGAGCATCCGCAGAAGGTTTCGCCGGAAAAGATCCCGATGCTGAAACCTGCCTTCCGCAAGGACGGCACCATTACGGCCGCCAGTGCCTCGGCCAATGCCGATGGTGCTGCGGCGCTCATTCTGACGCGCCGCTCGATTGCCGAGCGCGAGGGGTTGCCGATTCTTGCCGAGATCAAGGCGCATGCCACGCACAGCCAGGAGCCGGCCTGGTACACCACCGCGCCGATCCCGGCGATCCGCAAGGTGCTCGACAAGACCGGATGGAAGATCGGCGATGTCGATCTCTTCGAAATCAACGAAGCCTTTGCCGTGGTTGCCATGGCCGCCGCGAAGGAGCTCGGCATTGCGCGCGATCGCTTGAACGTCAATGGCGGCGCCTGCGCGCTCGGTCATCCGATCGGCGCCACGGGCGCGCGGCTGATCGTGACGCTGCTGCATGCGCTGGAGCGCCAGGGCGCGCGGCGCGGCGTTGCCGCGCTCTGCATCGGCGGCGGCGAGGCGACGGCGATCGCTGTGGAACGGGTGGGGTAAGAGAATTCGGGCAAGTCAGTTGCGTTTGCCGATGCCGCGCTTGCGGGCATGGCCCCTCATCCTAGCCTTCTCCCCACTCATGCGGGGAGAAGGGACGACCGTGCAAGGCGGCGAATTTGCGTGAAAGATCGTAGGCTATCGATTAAGACTCCCTCTCCCCGCATGCGAGGAGAGGGCCGGGGTGAGGGGCAACGTGGCACGCCCTCTCAGGGCAGCTAAACATAGACCAATTCGTAGACGTGGGATTTCTCGCCCTTCTTGCTCACCCACTCGCCTTCAGGCGGGTAATCGGCATCTTGCTCGGGAAATGGCACGTTCCACGGTCTGCCGAGCAAAACCCCGTCTTTGTCGTCCCAAACGCCCCAGCCGAAGCCTGGCTGAAAGCTGGTCCAGAGGTCGGCGTCCTCACGCTGATAGCCGATCTTTCCGTCGGGCAGCTGTTTGCGATGAAACGTATAGACCAAGTGGTCGCTTCGCCGCCTCAGCTGAAATCGATCCCTGTTCATGCCCCATCCGCTGTCTTGTTCATAGCAAGGATACTGTCATCGGGCACCAGAAGTGTCCAATTTGCCAATATTGCCCTATCGAGCCAACCGCAGCCGGAGCGCATTGGCAATGACCGAGACCGAGGACAGGCTCATCGCGGCCGCGGCGAGCATCGGCGACAGAAGCAGGCCGAAGACGGGATAGAGCACGCCTGCGGCCAGCGGCACGCCGAGCGCATTATAGCCGAAGGCGAAGGCAAGGTTCTGCTTGATGTTGCGGATGGTCGCTTCCGAGAGGCGCCGTGCCCGGACGATACCGTTGAGGTCGCCCTTGACCAGCGTAATCCCTGCGCTTTCCATGGCGACGTCGGCTCCGGTGCCCATGGCGATGCCGACATCGGCGGCGGCAAGCGCAGGTGCGTCGTTGACGCCGTCGCCCGCCATGGCGACCATGTGGCCGTTTGCTCTTAATTCGTCGATCAAAGCCTTCTTGCCCTCGGGCAGCATGTCGGCGCGCACTTCGTCGATGCCGAGTTCTCTGGCGACCGCAGCGGCGGTCTTGCCATTGTCGCCGGTCGCCATGACGATCTTCAGGCCGCTCTCGTGCAGTGCCTTGATCGCTGCTGCTGTGGTCGGCTTGATCCGGTCGGCGACGGCGATAAGGCCGGCCAGCTTGTTGTCGATCGCAATGAACATCACGGTCTTGCCTTCGCCGCGCAGACGCTCGGTTTCGGTCTTCAGGGTTTCGGTGGAAACGCCAAGGTCGGCCATCATCGCTGCGTTGCCGAGCGCGATCGGCGTATCGCCGGCGCGGCCTTCCACGCCTTTACCCGTGATTGCCGAGAAGCCGGAGATATCAACAAAGCTGGCCCCGCGGCTCTCGGCGCCGGCAACGATCGCTTCGGCCAAAGGATGTTCCGAGCCGCGTTCCAGGCTGGCAGCGAGTGAGAGCAGATGTGCCTCGTCGGCGCCCGCTGTGGTGACGACGTCGGTGAGATTAGGCTTGCCTTCAGTCAGGGTGCCCGTTTTGTCGACGATCAGCGTGTCTACCTTGGCGAAGCGCTCCAGTGCTTCCGCATCGCGCACCAGCACGCCCTCATGCGCGCCCCGACCTGTGGCGATCATGATGGACATCGGCGTTGCCAGCCCAAGCGCGCAGGGGCAGGCGATGATCAGTACGGCGACGGCGGCAAGCAGCGCATGGGCAAGCCGCGGCTCCGGACCGACGAAGGCCCAGACGGCAAAGGCGAGGATGGCGGCGACGACGACCGCCGGCACGAAGATGGCGGAGACGCGGTCGACCATCGTCTGGATCGGTGCGCGCGAGCGCTGCGCCTTGGCGACGAGTTCGACGATGCGCGAAAGCGTCGTGTCGGCTCCGACCTTTTCCGCCTGCATGATGAAGGTGCCGTTCCTGTTGATCGTGCCGCCGGTCAAGGCGTCGCCTTTCGTCTTCTCTACCGGGAGAGGCTCGCCTGTGATCATCGATTCATCGATAGTGGATTGGCCTTCGACGACGGAGCCGTCTACCGGAACGCGTTCGCCGGGGCGTACGCGCAGCTGGTCGCCGGCCTCGATCTCCTCGACCGGCACATCGGTTTCGCCGCCACCAGCGCCGATACGCCGCGCCGTCTTCGGGGCAAGGTCGAGCAGGGCGCGGATGGCCGAGCCGGTGCGTTCGCGGGCCTTCAGTTCCAGCACCTGGCCGACGAAGACCAGCGCGACGATGACGGAGGCCGCTTCGAAATAGACGGGCACGCTTTCGCCATGTCCACCGAACGTCATGGGAAAGAGACCGGGGGCAAGTGTGGCGACGACGCTGTAGACATAGGCAGTGCCGACGCCGAGGCCGATCAGCGTCCACATGTTGGGACTGCGATTGACGAGCGAATTCCAGGCGCGGCGGAAGAAGGGCAGCGCCGCCCACAGCACGACCGGCGTCGCGAGCACGAGTTCGATCCATGTGGCGAGGGGTTCGCCGATCCAGTCGCGCACGGGCAGGCTGATCATCGGCCCCATGCTGATGACAAGCAGCGGCAGCGACAAGGCGGCGCTGATCCAGAGGCGGCGCGTGAAATCGATCAATTCCGGGTTCGGGCCGTCATCGGCGGCGGGGACACCCATCGGCTCCAGCGCCATGCCGCATTTCGGGCAGTCGCCGGGATGGTCGCTGACGACCTCGGGGTGCATGGGGCAGGTATAGAGCGTGCCCTTCGGCGCCGGTTTTGGCGCGGGCTTGTTGCCGCCGAGATAGGAGGCCGGATCTGCCTCGAACTTGGTCTTGCAGCCGGTCGAGCAGAAATAGAATTTCTCGCCCTGACGCTTCAGGAAATGGCGCGCGGTGGCGCGATCGACCGACATACCGCAGACGGGGTCCTTGGCCGTGAGGTAGCTTTCCGGCGCAGCCTCGAACTTTGCGCGGCAGCCATCGCTGCAGAAATGGAAGGTGCGGCCATGATAATCCAGCGACGGCTTGCCCGCTTTCGGATCTACGGTCATGCCACAGACGGGATCGCGGATCACCTCGTCCTGAGCTTTGGCGTCATCATGACGGTGGGGGGCGTGACCATGATGGCTGTGATCGTGCTCGTCGTGCGGTGTCATATCATGCTCCTTTGCCCGAGGGGCGTCGGATAGGTTTATGAACCTTCCCATCGCTGGAAGGTCAAGACGAAAAATAGTGATTGCCATCCACAGTTCACAGGGCCTCCTTCCTATCCCCCTTAACGGCGCGATGATAGGTTCCGTAAGAACGATGCAACGGTGTGATTCCAATGCGATATGATCTGACCACGTTGCCGCTTGCCGCGCTTTTGCCTGCCCTCGTCAAGGCGGAGGACATGCTGGCGCGGCTTGACGAGCGCGTCCTCAGGCACACGGTAGCGGACGGTTTTCGTGAGCGCGGGCATTTTTTCGATGCCGCCGGCGCGCTCTGGGTCGGCGGCGAACTCGTGCATGTGGAGGATCTCGTCCTGCACGATGCGCGCATGGACACGCGCACGCCCACGCATGAGCTCACCATCGCGCACGCGGTGCTGCGCAGCCGGCGCCGCCTTTGGACTGCCGATCCTAACTGGGGGCTGGAACCGGCCGGTCTTGCCGTCCTGCGCGGCGATGTCGGCGAGGCTGAGGATGCAATGGCGCCGCGTTCGACGCTCCCCGATGCCATGGAGCCCGACGAGCCGGAGGAAGATGAGGATGACTTCGGCGTCGATTTCGCCGAGATCGACGCCATCCTCGCGCGCTCCGACAAGATCCTGAACGGCGGCGTTCCGGAAGCCCGGCAGCCGACCGTCGATGTCGAAGACCCTTTGGCGCTGGTCCGCGACGAGGATTGGGATGAGGGGCAGCGGCTGGAGAGCTGGCGTGCCGTCATCCGCGAGGCCGATCTGCTGCCTGCGGCCCTCGGGGCGGCGGTGCTTTTCGACGCGTGGGAACGCATCGAGCCGCTGCGTCGGCAGCATTGGCTCGGCGGCTTGCTGGTCAGCGCCTATCTGCGCAGCCGCGGCAAGGTCACCTCGCATCTCTTCTGCCTGAATGTCGGGCTCAAAGCCGTCCGGCACGATCGTCGGCGTGCGCCGGATCGCGTGACCCGGCTGACCGCCTTTCTGGAGGCCATGGCGCTTTCGGCCGATTCGGGCTTGAAGGAGCTCGATCGCCTTTCGCTCGCCCGGCTGCAGATGGAGCTGCGGCTGAAGGACCGGCGATCGAACAGCAGCCTGCCTGACGTGATAGACATCGTACTGTCGCGGCCGATCGTGTCGGCGAAGATGATTGCGCGCCACGTCGGCGTTACCTCCAGGGGCGCTCTCAATCTGGTGGCTGAGCTCGGGCTGCGCGAGATGACGGGCCGCGGCCGCTATCGGGGCTGGGGCGTGCTTTGATACAAAATAGCGGCCGATGCGAGTAAGCGGCGGAGGCCTTGCAACCACAACCCTAGTTTTTCGTCCAATATTACAGTTTGTGACGCTAAGTAGCGCTAAAATGGACAAAATTTAATGGCTATACCAAATTCCTAAGCGACGAGATGCAAGCTAAGGTCGCGCCATGAATTACGGGGGATCGCAGATCACCTAGTGCTTTGAAGAAAGGTGTATGAATGGCTCGGACGTTTCGGGTCGTGGTGTGGTTGGCTGTGATTGGCGCGGTGGGGTACGGTGCCTATGCAACACGCGATCGTTGGCTTGGGCCGGCAGAAAAGCTGCTCGGCTATCAGAATGCTGCGGCCCCCGGGGACCAAGCCCAGGGCGGACGCCGTGGCGGCCAGGGGCAGGGCGGCGGACGGCGCAGTATGTCGCAGTTCAGCGGGCCGGTTCCCGTGCTTGCCGCCGATGCGACGACGGCCGATGTGCCCGTCTACATCAACGGCGTGGGATCGGTGAAGGCGCTGAATACCGTGACGGTGCGTGCGCAGGTCAGCGGGCGAATCGTCGCAATCAATTTCGTCGAAGGCCAGGATATCAAGAAGGGCGACGTCATCGCCCGCATCGACGATTCCGTCTACAAGGCGCAGCTCGACCAGGCGATTGCCAAGAAGGCGCAGGACGAAGCCCTGCTCGCTGGCGCTCAGCGCGATCTCGTGCGTTACCAGCTGATGGTGAAGAGCGCCTCCGGCACACAGCAGCAGGTCGACACGCAGACGTCATTGGTGGCGCAATATACCGCACAGGTCCAGGTGGATGTGGCGGCGATCGAAAGCGCACAGGCGACGCTCGACTATACGACGATCAGGGCCGCCTTCGACGGGCGTACAGGCATCCGCAACGTCGATGTTGGCAATCTCGTCAGCTCGTCGGATGCGACTGGGATCGTGACGCTCTCGCAGATCAAGCCGATCTCCGTGCTGTTTTCCATTCCGCAGCAGCAGCTAGCCCGCATCAATGCGGCAAGCGCGGCCGGAACCCTTGCCGTTCAGGCCATGGGCAACGACGGTGAGACCGTGGTCGACAACGGCTCGCTGGGCGTGGTCGACAATCAGATCGATCCCACCACGGGCACGGTCAAGCTGAAGGCGAATTTTCCGAACGACAAGCTCGCGCTGTGGCCTGGCGCCTTCGTCAATGCCCGCCTGCTGGTGGAGACGCTGAAGGGTGTCACCGTCATTCCGAGCGGAGCCGTACAGCGCGGACCGAACGGCACCTTCGTCTATATCATCGGCCAGGATCAGAGCGTGGCGATGAAGTCCGTGAAGGTGCGGCAGCAAGACGATACGTTGGCCGTCATTGCCGATGGCGTAGCGCCCGGCGACAAGGTGGTGACCACAGGCTTCGCTCGGCTTCAGAATGGATCGAAGGTGCAGATTTCGACCAATCCGGATCAGGCGTCGCCGGCTGCTCCGTCAACCGATAGTAACGCCCAGCCGGTCGCTGAAAACGATCCGCAAAATGGCGGCGCTGGCACCGCCAATGCCAGCGAGCGCCCGCATCGCCGTCATAATGGACAGGGCGGCCAAGGCGGTCAGGGTGGCGCGGGCAGTCACAATGGTCATCCCGGCCAGGATGGTCAGCCGGCAGCTGCCGGCACGGAAGGTGCCGATAAGAGCGGAGGCTCGGCTTCCAACAATTCCTCCGCTACGCCGACACAGCAACAATGAACGTCTCGTCGCTCTTCATTTCCAGGCCGATCGCCACCTCGCTTCTCGGGGTGGCGGTTCTGTTGGGCGGCATTCTGGGGTTCCTGTTCCTGCCGGTCGCGCCGCTGCCGCAGGTGGATTTCCCGACGATTCAGGTGACGACGCAGCTTCCGGGGGCTGATCCGGATACGATGGCAGCGCTGGTGACGGCGCCCCTGGAGCGGCCGCTTGGCCAGATTCCGTCGCTCGCCTCCATGACGTCATCCAGCGCTTTCGGCATCAGCCAGATCACGCTGCAATTCGATCTCGGCCGCGATATCGATGGTGCCGCGCAGGACGTTCAGGCGGCGATCAACGCCGCCGGTTCGACACTGCCGCGCACGCTTCCCTATCCGCCGACCTATTCGAAGGTGAATCCGGCCGATACGCCGATCGTGACGCTGGCGCTGCGTTCCAACAGCTACTCGATCCGCGAACTCAGCGACTTCGCCGATACGATGATGGCGCAGCGCCTAAGCGAAGTGTCGGGGGTCGGCGACGTCAACATCCAGGGCGGCGTCAAGCCGGCCATCCGCATCCAGGTGGACCTGCCGCGCCTTGCTTCCTATGGTCTTGCCCTCGAAGACATCCGTTCGGCCATCACCAATGCGAGCGTTGCCGGCGCCAAGGGCTCGCTCGACGGCACCCAGCAGAGCTTTACGCTTGCGGCCAACGACCAGATCGTCGATCCCAACATCTACAGATCCGTCATCGTCGCCTATCGCAACAGTGCGCCGGTGCAGCTGAAGGATGTTGCGACCGTTGTCGAGGGATTGGAGAACAATCGCGTCGGCGCCTGGTATCAGGGCCAGCCGGCCGTCATTCTCGACATCATGCGCCAGCCGGGCGCCAACGTCATCCAGACGGTCGAAAATGTCCTGCAGCAGATCCCGAAACTGAAGCAGGCGATGCCAGCAGGCGTTTCCCTCGATATCGTCAACGACCGCACCGAGACCATCCGTGCCTCGATCCATGACGTGCAATGGACGCTGGTTATTTCCATCGGCCTCGTCATTCTCGTGGTGCTGCTCTTCCTGCGGACGATGACGGCGACCTTCATTGCCGGCGTTGCGTTGCCGCTGTCGCTGATCGCGACCTTCGGCGTCATGTGGTTCGCCGGCTTCAGCCTCGACAATCTCTCGCTGATGGCGCTGACCATCGGCACCGGCTTCGTCGTCGACGATGCCATCGTGATGATCGAGAATATCGCCCGCCATATCGAAGAGGGCGAGAACCCGATGCAGGCGGCGCTGAAGGGCGCCGGCGAAATCGGCTTCACCATCATATCGCTGACCGTCTCGCTCGTTGCCGTCTTCATCCCGCTGCTGTTCATGACTGGCATCGTCGGGCGCATGTTCCGCGAATTCGCGCTGACGCTGACCATCGCCGTCGTCGTGTCGGCCGTCGTCTCGCTGACGCTGACGCCGATGATGTGCGCTCGTATCCTGCGCAAGCCTAAGGAGCGCGAAGGCGGCTTTCTGGCCGGCGCCGATCGCTTTACGGATTGGATGATCGAAGGCTATCGGCGCAGCCTCGTCTGGGCTGTCGATCGCAGCGCACTCATGCTGCTTGTGACGGTGGTGACGCTCGCCGCGACCATTGCGCTCTATATCGTCATTCCCAAGGGTTTTCTGCCAGCGCAGGATACCGGCCTCATCACCGCCGTCATCGAGGCCGAGCCGACGACCTCCTTCGAGACGATGAAGCAGATCCAGGCCTCGGTGGCTGACCGCCTGCGCAAGGATCAGGATGTCACCGGCGTGGTTTCGGTCATCGGTTCCAGCGCCAGCAACCTAACGCTGAATACGGGCAATCTCAGCCTCGTGCTCAAACCGCGCAACCAGCGCAATGCCTCCGCCGATCAGATCATCGATAGGATGCGCGGCGAAGTCACCGGTATGCCGGGCATCCACGTCACCTTCCAGAGCGTGCGCGACATTTCGATCAGCACCAGGGCCAGCCGCGCACCCTATCAATACACCCTGACGGGTACGGATACGAACACGGTGGTCGACTGGTCGCAGAAGCTCGCCCAGCGCCTGCAGGAGAGCCCGAAGCTCATCGATGTCTCCTCCGAAGTCGAGATGGGCGGCGGGCGCATCTTCGTCGATGTCAATCGCGAGACCGCCTCGCGGCTCGGCGTATCGATGCAGGCCGTCAGCGATACTTTGAATGATGCCTTTGGACAGCGTCAGATCGCGACGATCTACGGCCAGGCCAACCAGTACCGCGTCATCCTGGAGGCGGCGCCGCAGTATCAATCTGACCCGAAATCGCTCGACAAGCTCTATGTTGCCGGTGCCAGCGACACGCAGGTGCCGCTCAATGCCTTCACGACGGCGACTTTCACGACCGCACCGCTGGTCATTAGCCACGACGAGCAGTTTCCAGCCGTGACCCTCAGCTTCGATCTGGCCAAGGGCGCGTCGCTCAGCGACGCCATCGCCGAGATCAAGGCGGCGGAGCTTGACATCGGCATGCCCGACAACATCCAGCGCAAATATTCCGGCGACGCCGAGGAGTTCGCCTCTTCGCTCGCTGGCGAGCCCTGGCTGATCCTGGCCGCTGTCGTGACGATCTACATCGTGCTCGGCCTGCTCTATGAGAGCGCCGTGCATCCGGTGACCATTCTATCGACGCTGCCGTCGGCCGGCGTCGGCGCGTTGCTGGCGCTGATGCTGTTCGGGCAGGACCTGTCGATCATCGCGCTGATCGGCATCGTGCTCCTGATGGGCATCGTCAAGAAGAACGCGATCATGATGATCGACTTCGCGCTCGAAGCGGAGCGCAAAGAAGGTCTCGAGCCGCGCGAGGCCATCCTGAAAGCCTCGATCCTGCGTTTCCGGCCGATCATGATGACGACGCTTGCCGCGCTCTTCGGCGCCTTGCCGCTGGCGCTCGCTCAAGGCACAGGTGCGGAACTGCGTATTCCGCTCGGGATCACCATCATCGGCGGTCTCGTGCTGTCGCAGCTCCTGACGCTCTATACGACGCCGGTCATCTATCTGGCCTTCGAACGCCTGCGCGCCAAGGTCGTCGGCCGCACCAGCGGTATGCCGAGCGCCGAGATGGACGAACTGGCGGGTGGTGAGACATGAACATCTCCGGGCCGTTCGTCAAACGCCCTGTCGGGACGACGCTTCTGGCGATCGGGCTGATGATCCTCGGCATCGTTGCCTATCGCTTCCTGCCGGTCGCAAGCCTGCCGACGGTGGACTTGCCGACCATTGTCGTCTCCTCCAGTCGTCCGGGCGCCGACCCCGCCAGCATGGCGGCAAGCGTTGCGGCACCGCTCGAACGTCATCTCGGCACCATTGCCGGCGTGACGCAGCTGACCTCCGTTAGCTCGCTCGGCTCCAGCACCATCATCGCGCAGTTCGACCTCTCGCGCAGCGTCGATGGCGCGGCCCAGGATGTGCAGGCGGCGCTGAATGCAGCGGCGACCGATCTGCCTGGAGATCTGCCGACCCTGCCGTCCTTCCGCAAGATCAATCCGGCTGCAGCGCCGGTGCTGATCCTGGCGCTGACATCGGATAACGTCTCTCCGAGCGCTATCTACGATGCGGCTGATACGGTGGTCGTGCAGCGCATTTCGCAGGTGGATGGCGTCGGCGGCGTCACCGTCAGCGGCGCCGACCAGCCGGCTGTGCGGGTCAGGCTCAATCCCGATCGGCTCTCGGCCATGGGCCTGTCGCTCGATGCCGTCCGCACGGCGATCGTCAATGCCAGCGTGCTCGGACCCTTCGGTTCCATCGACGGAGCCTCGGGCGCGTTCTCGCTTGCCGTGAACAGCCAGTTGCGGACGCCGGAAGCCTACGGGCGGATCATCGTCCAGAGCGGGGACGGCACCGCTGTGCGCCTCTCGGATATCGCCACCGTCGAGCCAGGCGTGCGCAACAGCCGTTCGGATGCCTGGTATGACGGTAAGCCGGCGGTGTTGCTCAACATCACCAAGCAGGCGGATGCGAACGTCATCGCCACCGTCGACGGCGTCAAGCAGCTCATCCCCGAGCTGCAGCGGCTCATTCCCGCCGGTGTGAAAATATCGATCCTTTCCGACCGCACCACGACGATCCATGCCAGCGTCAACGACATGCAGTGGACGCTGCTTGCCACGATTTGCCTGGTCATGGCCGTCGTCTTCGTGTTTCTGCGGCGCGCGACCCCAACGGTCGCGGCCGGCGTCACCGTGCCGCTTTCGCTTGCCGGCACCTTTGCCGCGATGTGGCTCTTCGGGCTGTCGATCGACAATCTCTCGCTGATGGCGCTTGCGGTCTCCGTCGGCTTCGTTGTCGATGATGCCATCGTCATGATCGAGAATATCTATGCGAATCTCGAAACCGGCATGAAGCCGATGCGGGCCGCGCTCGAAGGTGCCAAGCAGATCGGCTTCACGGTGGTTTCGATCAGCCTGTCGCTGCTGGCCGCCTTCATCCCGCTCTTCTTCATGGGCGGCATCATCGGCCGCTTCTTCCAGACCTTCTCGCTGACGCTCGGTTTCACGATCGTCGTTTCGACGCTGGTGTCGCTGACGTTGACGCCGATGATCTGCGGCCATCGCCTGCGCCAGCACGATATCGATGCCAAGCCTGGCCCGTTCGGACGTGTCGTCGAGGGCACGTTGGGCGCCATCATCGGCTTTTACGGTCGCACGCTGCGGGCGGTGCTGCATCACCGTGTCCTCTCCGTGGTCGTCATCATCGCCTGCGTGGTCATGACGGCTTATCTTTACGTCAAGGTTCCGAAGGGCTTCATCCCGCAGGACGATACGGGCTTCATTCAAGGCGGGACGCAGGCGGCGACCGATATTTCCTATCCCGCCATGGTCAAGCTCCAGCAGCAGGCTGCGGATATCGCCTCGAAGGACCCCGCTGTGTCGGGCCTCGGCTCCTCCGTCGGCGGCGGCGGCTTTTCCAGTTCCATCAATCGCGGACAGCTCTATATTTCGCTGAAGCCGGAATCGGAGCGCGCGCCGACGGCCGAGGTCATCGATCGGCTCCGCAAGCAGCTGATGGCCGTTCCCGGGCTCAGCACGTTCCTGTTTTCACCCGGCGATATCCGGGCTGGTGCCCGCCAATCCCAATCGCAGTATCAATTCACGCTATGGAGCGCGAATTACGACGAGCTGGTGGAATGGGCCCCCAAGGTGATGGAGCGCCTTCAGGCCATTCCGACGCTCACCGATGTCGCGACCGACAGGCAGCCTAACGGCCTGCAGGCGACCGTCAATATCGACCGCAGCCTGGCCTCGCAGCTCGGCGTCAACATCCAGTCCATCGATTCCGCGCTCAACAACGCTTTCGCGCAACGGCAGATCTCGACGATCTATACGCAGCGCAACCAGTATCGCGTGGTATTGGAGGCCGACCCGAATTATGCGCTCGATCCGCAGGACATTTCGAAGCTCTACGTGCCGGCTTCGGGCGGCACGCAGGTGCCGCTGAGCGCGGTGGCATCGATCGACCGGACTTTGGCGCCGCTGGTGGTCAATCACCAGGGGCAATATCCTTCCGTCACCATCTCCTACAATCTGGCGCTCGATACGCCGCTGCAGGTGGCGAACGATGCCATCCAGAAGGCGGTGCTCGACATGCATCTACCCGATACGTTGCATGCGGATTTCGCGGGCGATGCGGCGAGCGTCAGCCAGTCTTCCGGCAGCCAACCGCTGCTGCTGCTGGCGGCGTTGCTGACGGTCTACATCGTTCTCGGCATCCTCTACGAAAGCCTGGCACACCCGCTGACGATCATCTCGACGCTGCCGTCGGCCGGACTGGGTGCTCTGCTGGCACTTGCCATCAGCGGCACCGAACTGACGATCATCGCCTTCATCGGCATCATTCTTCTGATCGGCATCGTCAAGAAGAACGGTATCATGATGGTGGATTTCGCCCTGCAGGGCGAGCGCATATTCGGGCTGTCCTCGGAGGAGGCCATCTATCAGGCGTGCCTTAAGCGTTTTCGCCCGATTTTAATGACGACGCTCGCCGCATTGATGGGCGCCATCCCCCTGATCATCGCCACCGGCCCCGGCTCGGAACTGCGCCGCCCGCTCGGGATCACCATCGTCGGCGGTCTCGTCGTATCGCAGGTGCTGACGCTCTATACCACGCCGATCATCTATCTGATGCTTGCCAAGCTGCATGCGAAATGGTCGCCGAAGCCGCAGCCAATCGCACCGGTTCCGGCTTCGGCCGGCTGACGCGGCCCACCTCCCGGACAGCGTGCCGAACTGGCTTGTAGTCCGCGCGTGGCCAACGAAAGGCGAGGCGGTCTCTGCTTGAACGCCCATACTGCCGGACGATGCATGATGATGAAGAAATCCCGGACGTAAAGGATCTTCGGCTCTCGTGAAGTCAAAAACAAAGGGCTCCCGTGACAGAACGGGAGCCCTTTGTTCGAAGTGATATCTGCCCCGCCCGCCCTTCTCTATCGAAGGCGGGCGGTGCTTCGTTTAGTGCGTCGCGCCGCTATCCGGCGCCGGCGTTTCCTGTGTCGTCACCGGACCGATCCTGCCCTTGAAGACGCGGCGGACGGAGACGAAGAGCAGCGGGATGAAGAAGATGCCGAGCACGGTTGCCGAGATCATGCCGCCCATGACGCCGATGCCGATCGAGTTCTGGCTGCCGGAACCGGCCCCGTTGGCGATCGCCAGCGGCAGAACGCCGAGGATGAAGGCAAGCGAGGTCATCAGAATCGGTCGCAGGCGCTGTCGGGATGCTTCGAGCGTCGCGTCGATCAGGCTCTTGCCCTGGTTCTGCTGCTCGATGGCGAATTCGACGATCAGGATGGCGTTCTTGGCCGCCAGGCCTATGGTCGTCAACAGACCGACCTTGAAGTAGACGTCGTTCGATTGGCCGAACAGGGTTGCGGCCAGCAGCGCGCCGAAGATGCCGATCGGCACCGACAGCATGACGGCGAGCGGGATCGACCAGCTTTCATAGAGCGCTGCAAGCGCCAGGAACACAACCAGGATGGAGATGGCGTAGAGCTGGCTTGCCTGGTTGCCGGAGAGCTTTTCCTGCGCCGACAGGCTGGTCCATTCATGGCTGAAGCCGGGCGGCAGGCTCGTCATGATCTTGTCGATCTCGTTCATGGCGTCGCCGGACGAGACGCCGGGAGCCGCGGAACCGAGGATTTCGACGGCGGACGAGCCGTTATAGCGTTCCAGGCGCGGTGAGCCGTAGTTCCATTCGCCGCTCGAGAAGGCGGAGAACGGTACCATGTCGCCGCCGGAGTTGCGCACGTACCAGCGACCGAGGTCCTCTGGCTGCATGCGGAAATCCTTGTCGGCCTGGACGTAAACTTTCTTGACACGGCCACGGTCGATAAAGTCGTTGACGTAGGTGCCGCCCCAGGCCGTCGACAGGGTCGTGTCGATGTCGGAAAGGGTGATGTTCAGCGCACTCGCCTTTTCCTGATCGATGTTTACGGAATATTGCGGCGTGTCTTCCTGGCCGTTCGGACGAGTGCCGAACAGCTTGTGGTTTTGTGCCGCGGCCCCAAGCAGCTGATTGCGGGCCGCTATGAGTGCTTCATGGCCGGCGCCGTTGATATCCTTGATGAAGAAGTCAAAGCCGCTCGAGCTGCCGAAGCCAGGGATTGCCGGCGGCGCCAGCGCAAAGACGCTGCCGTCCTTGATCTTGGAAAAGGCACCCATGGCGCGGCCGGCGATGGCTTGCGCCTTCGACTGCGGCGTCTTGCGCTGATCGAAATCCTTCAACCGGACGAAGACGAGGCCGACATTCTGGCCCTGGCCGCTGAAGCCGAACCCGGCGACGGCAAATGCGCCTTCGACATAGTCCTTCTCGTTCTTGAGGTAATAGTCCCTCACCTGATCGAGCACGGCCCAGGTACGGGAGTCCGTGGCGCCCGGAGGGAGCTGGACGGCCGTCAGCAGAATGCCCTGGTCCTCGTCCGGAAGGAAGGAGCTCGGCAGACGATTGAAGAGATAGCCGACACCGACACCAATCAGGACGAAGATCAACAGGAAGACGGCGCTGAGCCGGATCATGCCGTGGACGCCGCGCCGATATCCGCGTGTTCCCCGCTCGAAATTGCGGTTGAACCAGCCGAAAGCACCCTTTTGCTTTGCCCCATGTTTCGGTGTCCTGAGGATGGTGGCGCAAAGGGCCGGCGTCAGGATCAGGGCGACGATGACGGACAGCACCATCGCCGAGACGATCGTCACCGAGAACTGCCGGTAGATGACACCGACCGAACCGGAGAAGAAGGCCATCGGGATGAACACGGCCGACAGCACGGTGGCGATGCCGATCAGGGCGCCGGTGATTTCCTGCATCGACTTGATTGTCGCCTCGCGCGGCGACAATCCCTCCTCCTCCATCACGCGCTCGACGTTTTCGACGACGACGATGGCGTCGTCGACCAGAAGACCGATCGCCAGCACCATGCCGAACATGGTCAAGGTGTTGATGGAATAGCCGAACATCGCCAGCACGCCGAAGGTGCCGAGCAGCACGACCGGGACCGCAAGCGTCGGGATCAGCGTGGCTCGGATGTTCTGCAGGAAGACGAACATGACGATGAAGACGAGCACGATGGCTTCGAATAGCGTCTTGACCACGTCCTCGATCGACAGCTTCACGAACGGCGTCGTGTCATAGGGATAGACGATCTCGACGTTCGGCGGCAGGGT
>JUHI01000014.1 GCA_000799755.1 Martinezella tropici | reverse complement strand
CGCAAACGCAGGGCAAGATCGAGCGTTGGCACCAAACGCTGAAGAACCGCATCCTCTTGGAAAACTACTTCTTCCAGGAAGACCTCGAAGCCCAGATCGCGGCCTTCGTCGAGCACTACAATCATCGCCGATACCACGAGAGCCTCGACAATCTCACTCCGGCCGACGTCTACTTCGGACGCGGCCAGACCATCCTGCTCGAACGTGAAAGGATCAAACGAGACACTATCCGACAGCGCCGCTTGAACCACCAGGCCAAAGCGGCTTAAATCAACCCGCAAACTGAGCCGGAAACTCCATTCTTCCAGAGCCCAAAAAGTCTCAAATCATTCGACGACGGACAGTCCACCCGATCTCTTTCAGCGTCGCGGACCAGGATGCCGCGTTGGCCCGGATGAAGGCCGCCGGTGTACACGTCATCCGGTTCGGAATGGAGGACCAAGAAGACGAGAACCTCGATTTCATCAAGCGCGCCCATGCACAGAACATTGGGGTAGTTCTGATCTTCCACGGCAAATATGCGCCAGGCGCTCCGGTGCGGCCCTATCAGGCAAAAGAGTTCCCCGGCATGTGGGAAGGGCCGCCGATCTCATTCCTCGACCCTGATGCTTCCCGCATCTATTTCCAGCAGTTCCTGGGCAAGCTCGATGCTGCCGGAATCGCCCTGGCCGGTATTGAACTTGAAAACGAAATCAATATGGCGGGTAACAATCCCGACTTTCGCTTGCCTGGCGAGGGACGCGTGCTCGGTCTCGACGATCTTAGACGTGATCCCGAAGGGCGGCAGGTCGCCAAAGGCTACCAGCAATATCTGAAGGTTCTGGCCGCACTCAAGGATGTTCGGGATCATTCGAAGCTCAGCCGGCAAGCGCCGCTGTTGCCCTTCAGTCTTGTCGACACCGGACCCGAAGGCGCTTGGCCGACCGCGAAGAATTATGACGGCGTAAGCCCCGGCGCGACCATGACGTTTCTTCGCGCGAACGGTTTGGACAAGCTCGTCGACGCCTATAATCTTCACATCTACCCATGGGCCGATGGGCCAGGCGAGAGGGTTTCCGCTATCCATCGCCTGAGACGATTGCAGCAGCTCGTACAGCCATTGTGCTTTCCCGGCGGCTCGCCTGGCGGCAAACCATGCTGGGTGACGGAATGGGGTTTCACAAACGACAGCAAGAACTGTCCCGCCGATGAGAAGGCGCGTAGCCTGCTGGTCCAGGAGATGATGGGTGATTTCCGCCAGCTTGCGCAGCAGAAGCGGCTCACCGGTCTGATCTATTACGCCTGGCTTGGCGAGGCCCGCTTTGATGTATACCGATGCGGTTCCCTCACGAAGACCGGCCAACTTGCAATCGCACCGATTGCGACGAATTGACGAAGAGCTTGCCTAGGGTTTTCTACCGCGAACGACTACACCTTGTTGCTCCGCATGAGCCATGAGTTGAATTGGTCTCGGTGTTCGCGGCCCTATCGCCAGGCCTGCAGGCGTTGTCGCAGCCGCCCCCTCAAAAGACCTCCGCGCGTACCGAGGTCCATCGTATCATCGGCAACATCGACGGCATAAGCCAGAAAGGCGCTCATGTCTACGCGTGCAGTTCAGCGGCGGATTCGTCGCAACCAGCACTGATCGTGGCCGGATAAGCAAACAGAGCCAGCGAGCTGTCAATCGACGAGGCGTAAAGCTCTGCGTGCATGGCATTCGAGTCGTGGGCGGCGTCCCCAACGACGCGATTGCGAAGTCGAGAATACGGTTGGCAGCTTCGCCGAAGCTGAACCTCACTGGAAGCACAAGAAGCCGGCCTAAAGCAGCTGGTTCAGGCAGAGGCATACCCATCACCTGGGTCCAGCTTATCTGCGAGCTCCAACGCGACTGGAACCGGGAGAAAACGCACCCGGCTTCGCCGAAATCCTGTTCGCGTCGAGCGCCATTGAATAGCTCGTCCACGCAGGCGACGGCGAATACAAAAAACGACAGCGACCATCGCGGGGAAACGTGCCTATTATGCGCAATCCGCCCCTTTTATCTTTCATTGGAGACGTATCATGAACCTCGAACTCAATGGCAAACTGGCTCTCGTCACCGGCAGTACCGCCGGCATTGGGTACGCCATCGCAGCCGCGCTCCTTCGCGAGGACGCCCATGTGATCGTCAACGGCCGAACCCAGGACGGGGTCGATCGCGCGGTCGCTGAACTTGCCGCGATTGGAACCGGCAGCGTTGAAGGATTTGCCGGCGATCTCGGAACTGCGGAAGCTGCCGAAGCACTTGCGAAACGCTTCCCGAATGTCGAGATCCTGATCAACAACCTCGGCATCTTCGAACCCAAGCCGTTCGAAGAGATCCCCGATGCTGACTGGCGCCAGTTCTTCGATGTCAACGTGATTTCAGGCGTGCGTCTCGCCCGCCTCTATTTGCCATCGATGCGCGAGCGCAACTGGGGCCGCATCATCTTCATCTCGAGCGAAAGCGGTGTACACATTCCGGCGGAGATGGTGCATTACGGCGTGACCAAGGCGGCCCAGATTGCGGCGGCGCGCGGTATTGCCGAATCCGTTGCCGGCACCGCGATCACGGTCAACAGCGTGTTGCCGGGCCCGACCAAGTCACGCGGCATCGTCGATTTTGTTGCGGCACTGCCCGGATCCGAAGGCAAATCTTTCGCGCAATTCGAGACCGAGTTCTTCGAGAAGGTCCGGCCGACTTCGCTGATCAAGCGCTTCTCGACCCCCGAGGAGGTCGCGTCCATGGTTGCCTATGTGGCAAGCCCCCTCGCCTCGGCCACCAATGGCGCGGCGTTGCGGGTCGACGGCGGCGTGGTGAAAAGCGCATTCTGAGCGTCGCCGCCGGAAAGTCCCCCGAAAGGGCGATTTTGGATCGCGTGATATCCGCTCCCCGAACAATTGGCAAACCGCCAGCGGGGAGACAAGCCTTGGCGCACTTCGTTTCAGGCGCGCGTCATTCAGATGCGGACAAAAGGTTGTATGAGCTTCCCGAGGAAGCCATGAAACCGGACATGTCCTTCGATGGCCGCCAACGAAATACATTCGCCTTCGCTGCCTATGACCGGGCTATGATCCGTCTCGTCATCGCCCTCGACGAAGTCTCCCGGCTGATAGCGATTATCGCCATCGGAGAACGATCCTTTCAGAACCTGCGTCACTTCCAGATCCGTATGACCATGCGCTGGCATGCGCTTGTTCGCTTTTACTTTCAGCAGGATGACGTTCGCTGCGGGTGCATGCGGCACGACAAGGCGGCTGAGCTTGACCCCCGCCCCGACGGTACGCCAGGGACCCACTTTGCAATCGTTCAATGTGCTTGGAAGGGCGAGCCCGTCGATGGATATGCGTGGCGACGGCCGAGGGCTGATGGCGGTCACCCGATGGCTCAAGTCCAGACGGGCAAGGGTGCGCTCGAGAGCATCCGACGAGAGGGCTTCGGGTCGCGTTCGTGTCAGGATATCGCCGCCGACGGCCTCGAAGGCCGCCAGCCGCCTCTGACAGAACGGGCAGCCGCTCAGATGGGTGGAGACCACGAGTGCTGGACCGGCAGGCAACGTGCCTGCGGCAAAGCGCAGGAGTGTTTGGTCGCTGGGATGGTGATTAATCGTCATAGTGTTTCTTCCAGCATGTCCCTCAACCTGCCAAGCGCACGTCTGATACGTGATTTCACTGTCCCAAGCGGCAGATCCAGTTCCTTGGCGATTTCGGAATGAGGACGATCACGAAAAAAGGACAATCTGATGATTTCCTCTTGTTCCGAACTGAGCGCCTGCAGCGCGGCCCGGACCCTATCTTCATCCGCCCTGACGACGAGGATCTCCTCCGGCGTCGGTTCCGATGGCTGATATTCGTCCGGCTCGCTCCCGGAAGCCTGCTTGAGCGTTTGGGCCTTCCGCTGGAAGTCGATGCGCAAATTCCGTGCGATCGTAAAGATCCATGTCATCGCGCCTGCGCGTGCGGGATCGAAATAGGAGGCCTTGCGCCAGACCAGGAGCATCGCTTCCTGGGCTATTTCTTCCGCCACTTCAGGCGGGGACCCCGAGCGCATCATGAACGCCTTGATCCTGGGCGCTGCAAAATTGAACAGCTCGGCGAAAGCCTGACGATCCTGTCTTGTTGCGATCGCCAAAACCAGTTGGTTGATCGCTTCCCGCGATAGCAACTCGCGATCGGACAATATCGTCACCGCTCGTCTCCCATGAAAGGAAAAGATGCTGTCTGGTCCGCCATGGCTATCGATCGGCTGTGCTGAAACATTCATGCGCTTTCTACGACGGGCGGTGCCACTTGGATCCCGTGATCCGGCCCGGGAAAATTCACGTATCAGATTTGAAGACTAGAAAGAAATAACGTGCCTTAGCAAGCGACACGTCAAGCGGGCACTGTCGGAAGAGAGAACACGATGCCGCATGACACAATGAAACGACAAGAATCCTGGATGAAGGCCGGCATAGCGGTCGCCCCGGTCATCATCGTTCTTCTGCTCGGACAGTGGGCGACCTTCCCAAACATTCCCGGCTGGTATGCAGGCCTCGTCAAGCCGGTTTTCAATCCGCCCAACTGGATCTTCGGACCGGTCTGGACCTGCCTTTATGCACTCATGGCCCTTGCGGTCTGGCGGATATGGATGCTTCCCGCCGAGGCTCGGGGACGATCGCCCGCGTTCATCTGCTTCTACCTGCAGCTCACCTTCAATGCGGCGTGGTCATGGGCTTTCTTTGCGCTCCATAGTCCGGCGCTCGGCCTCGTGGACATCATCCCGCAATGGATCTTGATCCTTGAGACAATCCGCAGGTTCCATCGCCTCGATCGGCTCGCAGCTTACGCTCTGCTACCTCTTGCATTCTGGGTCGCCTTCGCCTTCGCACTCAATTTCGAGATCTGGAGGCTGAATGGCTGAGCGCGGGCGGGCCTGTCAGCTATGTCCGATAGGCCCGAGCAGACGCTCGGTCACCCATTGGCCAATTCCGGCGGCAACCCCCGAGAGGGCGGTTCCCCAAAGAAGGTCGGCTATGGTCAGAATGGTCGACCAGTTTCTGAGCGTCGCCTGGTTGGTCAGGTCATAGGTAGCATAGGCCGTAAAGCCGAGCATCGCGCCGCAAACGACCGCCATCTGCGGTGATCCGGCCAGCAAACCGGGCCGCACGGCAAGAGCAGTCAGCCCAAGCGCGTATATCAGATAGAACGCGATGGCGGGCGCCAGCCGAAAGCCACTTGCCAGCATGTCTCCGAGCAGAGGCCGGTATAGCCGGTCCGCCATGCTGCTCAACCAGATGAAATCGATCGCGACGAACACGATCAAGGTAGTGAGGTAGGCGACAACATAGGTCTTCACCGCAATCTCCTTCGCGACACGCCGTCAGCCAATCAATTGATCCGCGTCCAATCGACACCCCTGCATATCAGCCCGGCGATCACACACCCCCTCGTCGCCATGTGATCGCCGGTTACCGTCACTGTGATCCTGTAGGTCAGATCGCGCTGAGGGTCGAAGGCTTTGCCGGTGTAGACGCCATCTGCGCCAGCCTTGATCGTCATTACCAGCCTGTCGCCCGCCTTTTCTCTCGGCGTACCTGGCTTTATCCAGGTATTCACCGCACAGATGTTGGTTCCGCAGGGCGCAATCCTGACTTTGGCGTTGCCGTCTCCGCGAGCCCATTGGCCCTCGATATCAGCGGCTTGCGCGACCGCTCCAAATGCCATCAGCAGACATGCAAAGGCGCCAATCATCGGTCTCACAGGCAGGGCTCCCTTTGGCTTCGCGCACTCACGCGTGTTCGAGCGTATACAGTCCGACATCGATGCTCCCCTCCTCGAAGCCGGCCTCGCAATAGCAAAGGTAGTAGTGCCAGAGACGCCGGAACCGCTCGTCGAAGCCGAGTGCGGCGATCGCCGGCCAATGAGCGTGGAAGCGTACGCGCCAGTCGGCGAGTGTCCGGGCATAGGATTTGCCGAAATGCTCTCTCGCCGTAAGTACGAAGCCCGCCTTTGAGGCTGCAGCCGACAAGGCTGAATCCGAAGGCAGGAAGCCGCCCGGGAAAATGTATTTCTGGATAAAATCCGAACCGCGCCGATAGGATTTGAAGCGTTCTTCTTCGATCGAGATGATCTGCAGTACGACCCGGCCGCCGGGCCTGAGACAGCGCCTGAGCGTTGCGAAATAGCTCGGCCAATACGCCTCGCCGACTGCTTCGAACATTTCGATCGAAACGATGCGGTCGAATTGCCCGCTGAGGTCGCGATAATCCTGAAGGCGCAAGTCGACCTGATCCGATTTGCCGGCCGCGTCGACTGCTTCCTTCGCCCAGGCGAGCTGCGAAGGTGACAAGGTAATACCCGTCACCTTCGCATTTGCCCGGCCCGCCAGAAATACGGCAAGCGCGCCCCAGCCACAGCCGATCTCAAGCACGCTTTCGCTGCGATCGAGATCTAGCTTTTCAAGAACACGCTCAAGTTTCTTCCGTTGCGCAGCTTCAAGGGTTGGCGTCGAATCGTCGAATATTCCGGACGAATAAAGCATCGAGGGATCCAGCCATTCCCTGTAGAACGCGTTTCCAAGATCGTAGTGCGCCTCGATATTGCGCCTGCTGCCGTGCTTCGTATTCGCATTGAGCAAATGTTTTGCCCGGTTGAAAAGCCGCACCAGCGGACTTCCTGCGATGGTCGGTGCGAGGGCATCAGCGTTCCTGGCGGCAAAGCGGATCACTGCCGTTAGATCCGGAGTTGTCCAATCCTCCTCGATATAGGCTTCCGCAAAGCCGATATCGCCCGCGGCGACAAGGCGGCGCAGCATGCGCCAGCGCCTGATGACGATGACCGCCTCCGGTCCCGGCTCGGTGCCGTACTTCTCGACCAGCCCCCCGGATGGCAAAATGATCTTCAGATGGCCGTAGCGAATATCGCGCAGCAATTTGAGCAGCAGTTGTCCCGCAAGGCCAGGTCTATCAGTGCTTTGCGGCAGACGAAGCGAGGCGTGCGAAACATCGTCAAACGGGCTCATGAACATCAACCTTCGAATGGGGTGCCTTCCCTTCAGCAGGTGATGGGCGGACGAATGAAACAGGATTTTCCGGGGGAAGCGGATGGACGCGCAAGCCAACGCCCTTCAACCAGATCTTCAGCGCTTCCCAATGGATGCCGCCGACGACGCGTAGCGTTAGGAAGGGGATTGCAAAAAACGCCTTGAGAAGCGCCGCATCCGTCAGCCTCGTGCGGCGCGCCAGATGCCTGGCGGTCAACACGAGGCCCTCGCGATCGAATGCCGCGATCCAGATCGATAGCGTGTCGTCCGGCGGCAATATCCGGAACTTGTAGCGAAGGTCCATGTCCATGAAAGGCGAGACATAGAAGGCCTTGTCGCATTCCTGAACGATCTCCTTGGCACCATCCGCTTGAACAGGAATCATATAGCCGTGGCGCTCGCCGAAGGTGTTGTCGACCTCCCAGAGGATGGCTTTCAGCGACGCATCACTCGCATAGCAGAAGAAGACGCTGAGCGGATTGAAAGCCCAGCCGAGCAGGCGCGGCATGGTGAGCAGCCGGATAGGTCCGCCGTCCGGCTCGATGCCGGCTTCACGCATACATTTTTCCACCTGCTTCCTGAGGTCCGACCCAGAACCGTCTCCACGATCCTTGCGATGGAAAGAGAACAGATTGAACCGGTCGACCGATAGCAGCCTCAGCCGCCTGTCCATTTCATCGAGCTCATCCAGGTCGATCAACAGCGAATAGATGCGGTAGCTGAGCCTGTGCTGCTTCGGCTTTAATCGCGCATGGGTGACGCAGCCGGGGAAAAGCGCCGAGCGAAGTTCCGCGCTCATGCACTCACCTCCAGGTCGGCGGGCAGCCCGGTCGGCCTCGTAATCGGTGTTCGGACGATACGGGCGCTTTCCTGCGCGACCTGCCAGGGCCGCCGCAACCCACCAAGATCTTCGGCAACCGCGAGCCCTGCCTGGATGCCGTCCTCGTGGAATCCCGAACCGAAATGAGCGCCGCAGAACCAGGTATTGCGCACACCCTGGAGCGACCAGATTTCCCTTTGCGCCCGATCCGTATCAAGATCGAAGACGGGATGTTCGTAGATCTCACGGCGGATTACGCTCTCCTCGCGCGGTGCGCGATGCGGATTGAGTGTCACGAAAGTCGGAGGCGCGTCGCCCAAGGGCTGAAGCTTGTTCATCCAGTAGGTGATCGATGGCTGGTTCGGCTCGCCCGACCGTTCGGCGACATAGTTCCAGCTCGACCAGGCGGCCCGCCGCCTCGGCATCAACGTAATGTCACCATGCAGAACGGCCTCGTTACGCGAATAGCGGAAGGCACCGAGAATGCGTTTTTCCTCGGCGCTGGCGTCGACCAACATGGAAAGCGCCTGGTCGGCATGGGTGGCGATGACGACATCGTCGAAAGTCTGCTGGCTTCCATTGCCATCATCGAGCTCGACACCCTTTGGCCCACGGCGCACGCCCTTCACACGCGTCGATAACCGGATGCGGCCGGCGAAACGACTTGCCATACGCGTCACGTATTCCCGGCTGCCGCCCTTCACCGTGCGCCAAACCGGACGGTTCCAAAGTTCAAGCAGGCCGTGATTGCAGCAGAAACGCACGAAACTTGCCGCCGGATAGGCACCGACCTGCATCGCGGGCGTCGACCAGATCGCCGATGCCATCGGATAAAGATGATCGTCACGAAAGGCGCGACCATAGGCGTTACGAGAGAGGTAATCGTCGAGCGAAATACCGGCCATCTCAGGCAGATCCCGCGGCGCATTGCGATAGAAGCGCACCAGATCGCGCATCATCGACCAGAAGCGCGGGCTGACGATATTGGATTTCTGCGCAAAAAGACCGAGACCCGTACCGCCGGAATATTCGTAGGCGCCGTCGTCGAGCGACACTGCAAACGACATGTTCGATGCGGCGGTCGGCACGTCGAGCGTCCGAAACAGAGCGGTCAGATTGGGATAGGTGACCTCGTTATAGACGATGAAGCCGGTATCAACGGCAATGGCGCCAACAGCACCATTGAACTCCACCGTATTGCTGTGACCGCCCAGCCGATTGCTCGCTTCGAAAACGGTCACGTCGTGACGCTTCGACAGAAGCCAGGCGGCCGAAAGCCCTGAAATGCCGCTGCCGATCACCGCGATATTCAGTCGTCGTTCGCCGCTGTTCCGATCGCAATGATCCATCAAATCCTCGCTTCTCCCAATGCTCAGCTTTTGGCTCGTAAGACAGATACGGAAAGAGGCGGCGGCTGGTTTCGCGCATAACGAGATTTTTTTCGAGATGTGGCGAAACCAGTTCAGGGCGATCGCCGTAAATACGGCATCAGCGTGATGATGTGCATGAACGCGGGTGGATGGATGGATTGGTTTCTTCTAGTTGTCTTGGCGGTCGGTCTATCGCTGGCCATGGCAGCATCCTGGGTGGTCCAACGCATGACGGGTCGCAGCGGCTGGATCGATACCATCTGGTCCTTCGCCGTCGGCATTGGCGGCGTTACTGCGGCGGTCTTCGCCAACGGTGCGTTCGGGCGTCGCATGACAATCCTTGTCATTGTGGCCGCCTGGGCGTTGCGGCTCGGCTCGCATATAGGCAAGAGGACCAAAGGCGCCGACGAGGAGGATCCACGCTATGCCAAACTGATGGAGGCTTGGGGTGATAGTGCCGGCTGGCGGCTATTCCTCTTCCTTCAGGTTCAGGCTTTGGCGGCCTTCATATTGGTACTCGCTATCTATCTCGCGGCAGCGAACGACGAGGCCTTTCCTGGTGGACAGGATTTCCTTGCAATGTTCATCGCCTTAGCGGCACTTGCCGGCGAGACGATTTCGGACGAACAGCTCTCCCGCTTCCGTAAGGAGCCGCAAGCGAAGACCGAAGTCTGCGAAGTAGGCTTTTGGCGATATTCCCGCCATCCCAACTACTTTTTCGAATGGCTTTTCTGGTGCTGCTGGCCGGCATTTGCCGTCTCGACATCGCTTTCGAGCCTGTTATCGCTTCTCGCGCCGGCGCTGATGTACTGGCTTCTCGTGCATGTTTCAGGCATCCCACCGCTCGAAGAGCATATGCTGCACTCACGCGGCGATAAGTTTCGTGCGCTGCAACGGCGTGTCAACGCCTTCTTCCCCGGCCCCCGTAAAACCCAATCCCGCCTTTCAGGAGAATAGCCATGAGCATGCTGGCCTTTGCCATCAACACCGCCGAGCGTGTACCGCTCACCGACGGTATGACGCTTGCCGGGATCGATTTCCTTTGCGGGCGCACAAGACGCCGATTGGCTGCAACTCCGCAAGACGCCGAACGTGCCTTTGTCGAGACGATGGATCGCTTCCCGATAGCAACGCATACCGACGAGGCCAATCGGCAGCATTATGAGGTGCCGGCGGAATTCTTCAGCCTGGTACTCGGGTCACAGAGAAAATACTCCTGCTGCCTTTATCCAAGCACAGACACGACGCTGGCGGAAGCCGAAACCTATGCCCTTGCCGAAACGGTCAAACATGCGGGAATCGAGGACGGTAGGAGCGTTCTGGAGCTTGGTTGCGGTTGGGGTTCGCTGTCACTTTGTCTCGCGCAGCAGTTCCCGAACTCGCGTATTACGTCTGTGTCCAACTCCAACTCTCAACGCGCATACATTCTTGGTATCGCCGCCAGGCGCGGCCTTTCCAATCTGACCGTCGTCACCGCGGACATGAACGATTTCGAGACCGGCGAACGTTTTGATCATGTGGTCTCGGTCGAGATGTTCGAGCACATGTCGAATTGGCGCACATTGCTGGAGCACGTTCACCGCTGGTTAAAACCCGATGGCAGACTGTTCCTGCATGTGTTCACCCATAAGGATCGCTCCTATCGGTTCAATCATGACGATCCGGCCGATTGGATCGCCCGTCATTTCTTCACGGGCGGCATCATGCCCGCCCATGATCTGCCGCACCGTTTTGCCGACCTCTTCTCTGTCGAACGCGAATGGCGCTGGTCCGGCCTGCACTATCGGCGCACAGCCCTCGACTGGCTTGCGAACTTCGACCGCGAGATCGATCGCATCCAGCCGCTCTTCGCTAGGGTTTATGGACGGGATAGCGCGCTTTGGCAGCGGCGCTGGCGGCTCTTCTTTCTGGCGACGGCAGGCCTGTTCGGGCATGACAAGGGCGATGTCTGGGGTGTCGGCCACTATCTGCTAAGGCCCGCCGGATGACGAGGCCGCAGCTGGATCCGCGGACCAAGGCTGCGGTGACGATTGCCTGGGTGATCATAGCCAACAAACCCTTCTATCCGCTTTATATTTGGTGGCTCATCGGCGACGGTGTCGGCATGTCCGCCGTAACACTTGTCGCCATTCCTTTCTTCCTCGTGATCCCCTTGGTCGCTGGGCGATCCCCTTTCTTCCCCCGGTTCGCCCTCCCGCTATTCGGCACGCTAGACACGGTTTTCGAAACCATCCTATTCGGAAAGGCGTCAGGGACCCTCCTGTTCCTCGCGCCCTGCATGGCACTGGTGCTGGTGTCTTTCCATGCGAGCGAGAAATGGTGGCAACGCGGCCTTGCCTGCTTCATTTTTGCCTGCTTCGCCGTCTGCTGGAAGACAATCAGAGAACCGGTCTTTCCCTGGAGCTCCGATCAGCTTACGACCTTGTTGAACATCAACACCTTCGCGGTTGCGTCTCTCATGGCGTTCATCGCAATGTGCTACGCAGGCACGGCAGCTGATATTTGATCAGCAGATCCTTGCTGTTGAAGAGATACGAGCCGGCGGCGCGGCGTTTCAAGCACCCGCAAACCTAAGTCCTCGAGACTATTACGTTGTAAATCGGGCTGACATATGAAACTCGTTTTCCGCGTTTTAGTATAGAAGAACTGCGGAGCCGATATGGTACGTTACCATACACCGAGAGAGCGAGCCGTTGGCGTGAGGCGGACTGTCTCCATCGCTCGCCAAACTTCTTGATCCAACATCGGGAAAACCTTAGATCGCCAGACCTCCGAATCGGTCAGTCTTGCGAGATAGTCCTCATAGGCCAGTCGACTGGCGAAGGTCGAGAACCAGACGAATACGGTTTCGCCCTCCCGGACGGGCAAGCGCGGAAATGTGTTTGCGCTCGTCTCAGTGATAAACATCCCGTCGACGCGCGCACCTGCGGCCTCGATCAGCTTCCTTGCTTCACGTTCGAACAGATCGGCAAACTTCTCCGCCGAGCCTGGCGCAAGCGAGCAGGAGGTAATGGTGGTCAAGCCCGCTGGCACCGACGAGGCGCCGACAGGCGGCCTCGTTGAGCTATTGGCGGCAAATGCCGGCCATGGGCTTGCAGGGCGAAGCAGAAGCACATTGTCGGAATTGACCATGGTCGCATTGGCCGCGGCGCCATGAGCTTTCCAGACAGGCCCCGAATAGAAGGCGGCAAGTGCGCCGGCTCGTGCTTGCATGTTCGCGAACGAGCGGACCCAGACGAATGCGTTCGGGTCGTCGAGATCTCGATAGAAAGCGGGAAGGCCGATGCCGAGCTCTTCTTGCGTTTCGACAAACTCGCGTTCGAATACGTCAAGCAACAGCTCACGCGCGTCTGGACGAAGTCGATAGCGACGTAATTCGAATATCGTATGCTGCATACATCCCTCCCCAACAGGTCAATTGACCTGTTTTAAACATACAGGATGATTGACCTGTTTTGTCAAGCTGGTATTTTGAGATGGTTTTTGAACGGCTATGTGAGGATTGATGGTGATCGGAGGTAGAACGAACGATCCGGAGGGCATGCGTCGGAAAATCATTGATGCATCTTTCGCGGTTATGTCCCGCGATGGCTACACGGCATCTTCGATGCATCATCTTCGGGACGCGTCGAACGTTTCCAGCGGAGCGTTTGCCCACCATTTTCCAAGCAAGAAGGCGCTTGGCTTGTGTGTCATAAGAGAGGGAATAGCGCCTGCCGTCGCCGACGCCTGGATTATACCGGTGAGCAGGGCGACTTCTGCGCCCGCCGGCATTCGAGATGCATTCTGCACCATAATCGCTGAATTGGAGAGGAATGGTTCCGTCTCCGGATGTCCACTGAACAACCTTGCCGTGGAGCTATCATCCCATGATCCGGAACTGAGACTGGAGATGGATGCGATCTTCCAGAACTGGCGCGCGGCGATTGCCAGCAAACTGCGTGACGATTTGGATGCCGGTCTTGCCTCAGATCTCGACCCGCAAAAAGCGGCCATGTTCGTCGTCGCCGTCTATTCCGGCGCGATGACAATGGCGAAGGCGTCGCAGACAGCTGCACCACTGCTCGACAGCTTATCAGAGTTGATCAACTACTTCCGACTTTCGTACCGACCTGACGCGATTTGAAATTGAGATAACCGTCCACATCGTGAAGACTGCGATGACATAGGCTACCATGAACGGTAGTCCGACTCTCTTTTGCGGCGCATCGCCAATTGCTGATGCAACATGCATTTCGAGCTATTTCCCGCCAAAACGATCACGATAAAGCCCGAGTGCAATTCTTAGCCGCTTTTGAAACACGCGACGCAGCGCATGAAGGCGCCCAAAGCCGACACGTGCAGCAATGCGAGCCAAAGACCAGTCGGACGTCTCAAGGAGCATCTTTGCACGCGCGATCCGGGTGGCCTCAACGAATTGGGCGGGCGTTATACCAGCTTCTTTATGGAACGAATGCGAACACATTCTCTCGCTCGTGTCGGCCCTTAACGCAAGTATGCGGCCGGACAGGTCGCCGGTGGGATCTTTGCGAATTTCCTTGACCAAGCCTCGCATGAATTTGGTGCCGTAATCTCTGCCTTTCTGGATGTGGCAGGTACGCGTTGCCCGTCGCGGCAACTTTAATAGGCGTTGGCTGAGCTGGCTTCAGCCGGCGACGGTGCAGCACCATCGGCTGGAACCATCAAATCCTGCTAGAGCGGACTCTTCACGGCACCTGAGCGCCCGTCGCAGTCGTGTAAACCCGGTAGAGCGATCGCGTGGCGGTGATGAACAGCTGATTGCGGCGTGGACCACCGAAGGTAAGATTGGCAACAGTCTGTGGTATCTTGATCTTGCCGATCAAGGTGCCATCGCCTGCGAAGCAATGAACACCATCGCCAGCACTCGTCCAGATATTGCCGTCCACATCGGCACGCAAGCCGTCCGGAATGCCGGTATCGATGTTGCAGAAGACGCGACCGTTCGTGAGTTTCCTTCCATCCATAACGTCGAAGACGCGAATATGCCTCGGGGCTTCGATGTCATGGCTGGCGGCGGAATCGGCAACGTAAAGCTTTGTCTCGTCGGGAGAGAAGGCCAAGCCGTTCGGCTGGCGAAAATCCTCGATCACGACGTCCAGTTCACCCGTCGAAGGATCGAGCCGATAGACATTGCGGCTCACCTGCTCCGGTTCCGCCTTGTAGCCCTCGTAGTTGGAAAGGATGCCGTAGGTCGGGTCGGTAAACCAGATGGTTCCATCTGAACGAACGACGACATCGTTGGGCGAGTTCAGGCGCTTGCCCTTATAGCTGTCCGCAAGAACCGTGATTGAGCCGTCGATCTCCGTGCGCGTCACCCGACGGCCCCCGTGTTCGCACGACACCAGGCGCCCCTGACGGTCGCGCGTATTGCCGTTGGAAAAATTGGACGGCGACCGAAAAATCGACACACTGCCCCCCGGCACCCAACGCATCATGCGCTCATTGGGAATATCGCTCCAGATCAGGCTGCCGCTGTCGGCAAACCAGACGGGACCTTCCGCCCAACGGCAATCGGAATAAAGCTCTTCCAGCCCAGCGCTCGGAACGACACGGTTGCGGAAACGTGTATCGTAGATCTCATAGAGAGGTGATGCGTCGTTTGGCATTTCAGATGTCCTAAAAGCTGCTGGGGGAATAGTGTCAGCGTCCGCCGGTTGGGCGACCGCCCGCAATCAGAATAACGGCGATGATGATGAGGCCGGTGAGAACCAGCCGCGGGCCGGCGCCGAAGCCATAGGTGTTCAGCATGGATACCACCAGGAACATGAACAACGAAGCGCCCCATATGCCGGGCACGTTGGAATCGCCACCGGCCACTGCCGTTCCGCCGATGATAACGACGGCAATCGACATCAGCAGATATTCAGCGCCCATGTTGAGAGCTGCGCCGCCGGAGAAGCTTGCAAGCAGATAGCCGCAGACCGAGGCGAGGATGGCGCAGAGCACGTAGGTCGCAAGCCGAGTGCCGTCGACGGGAATGCCTGCCATTCTCGCGGCAAACATGCTTTGCCCAATGGCTGAAATCCATCGACCATAGATCGTCCGCTCCAACAGCACCCATGCAAGTAGGGAGACCAGCAGCGCGACGATCGCCACATTCGGCACGCCGAAGAAGCCTGATGTGGCGAAGTCAGCCAGTTGTTCGGGCGGCTTGATGCGCAGGCCGCGATTGCTCCAGATTGCCGTCGACTGGATGATGAAGCTCATCGAGAGCGTCGCGATGATCGGCGGAATGCGCAAGAGCTTGATGAGCGCATAATTGCCGATCCCGATGCCAAGGCCGATGAGGATCGACACCAGCAGCCCGGGCACGATCATGGCGTCCTCGACATTCATCAGTTTCAGCGCCAAAGTGCCCGCAAGCGTCATGGTGGCCGGCACGGAAAGATCGATGTTTCCAGGGCCGAGCGTGATGACGAACATCTGCCCGATGCCGACGATTACGGAGAAAGCTGCGAAGGTCAACGCAGCCTGGGACAGGCCTATCGCGCTTGCTCCACCGGTGAAGAACACGGTCACAAGCCAGACGATAATGGTTGCAAGGAATGACCAGATCCAGGGCTTGCGGCCAAGCACGCGAAGAACCGTCATGAGTGTTTCTCCCGCTTCTCTACGCGGTTGAGCAAGAGCCGCAGGGCAAGCACGATGATCAGAATGGCGCCTTGCGCACCGATCTGCCAATCCGGCGAGATCCGCAGGAATGACAGAAACGAGCCCGCCAGAGTGAGGGTCAAGGCACCGATGACGGCACCGACGGGCGAGACGCGACCACCGATGAACTCGCCGCCGCCAAGGATGACACCGGCGATCGACAGCAGCGTGTAACGCAGCGCGATATTCGCATCCGCCGAGGTCGTAAGCCCAACCAGTGCGATGCCCGATAGGACCGCGAAGAACCCGGCCAGCGCATAGGCGGCCGCGCGCAGGGTGACGACGGACCAGCCGGCGCGCTGAAGCGAACGCTGGTTGCCGCCGACACCGCGGATCAGCACACCGAATGACGAACGCATGACGATGAAATGTGAAACCAGCGCAATGACAACGCTCGCAACAATCGCCATGGGGACAAGCGGCGGCTTCGATGTCATCAGCCAACGCGCCCAGTCGGGTGCCGTCCCGCCCGGCGCCGGCAGCAGCAGCACGGCAAAGCCGCCCCAGACAAAGCTCATGCCGAGGGTAACGACGATCGACGGCAGATCCCTAACATAGATGATCACGCCCATGGCCGCATAGACAGCAACCGCCGCGACCAGGATGAGGATGCCGAACAGGGGCGCCGACTGCAGATAGGTCGCAGCGACGCAGGCGATGAAACTGACGAAGGTGCCCATCGACAGGTCGAGGTCGTTGACCGACATGATCAGCATCTGCGCGATCGTCGCGAGCGCAATCGGCACCGCGAGATTAAAGAGCAGGTTGAGGCCGACATAGCTCATGGCCCGCGGCTGAAGATAAAAAACCGCAATCAGGAGAACGGCCAGCGACAAGGCCGGGATGAGCAAGCGAAGGGTCGAGGACGATGGACGCATCATGCGCCCTCCCCGGCAAAGGAAGCTGCAAGCACGTTCTCTTCCGTGATTTCATCGCCGACCAGCTCCGTGACGATGAAACCGTCACGAAAGACATAGGCACGGTCGCAAAGGCGGATCTCGTCCATTTCGGTGGAGTACCAGATGAATGTCCGGCCGGTCGAAGCCTCTTCGTTGAGGATTCGATAGACCTCCTGCTTGGTACCGATATCGACACCACGCATGGGATCATCCATCAGCACGATCGGTGACGTCGTCGCGAGGGCGCGGGCAAACAGCACCTTCTGCTGATTGCCGCCGGACAAGGACAGGATGCCGTTTTCCATCACTGGTGTCCGGATTTCGATCCGGCCCTTCCAATCCGTACCCAGGCTCTGTTCCCGCTGCCTGTCGACAAGGGACATCTTCGATAGATCGCCGAGTGATGCGATGCTGAGATTTTTCAGGATGCTCCACAAGGGGAAAGTCCCGTTCAGGCCGCGATCGCCCGCAACGAAGGTAATCTTGTCCCGCCCGCCGGGCAGCCAATTGCTGGACAAGGATCGATGCAGATCGAGCAGCATGTCGGTCTGGCCATGGCCCGCAAGGCCGGCAAGGCCAATCACTTCTCCCTTTCGAACTTCGAAGGGAAGTCCCTTGCCGCCGCGTGACGGCAAGGCGAGAATGGGCGCAGCAATAGCGCGCTCCTCTGCCCTGCGCTTGCGGTCCTGCTCCTTGACGACGCTGCCCATCGCCTGGACGAGGCTATTGACGCTGAAGTCCCGCGCGACCCGGTCAGCGACGACGCGACCGTCCTTCATCACGAGGATGCGGCTCGCAGTCGAAAGTATCTCGCCAAGAATGTGCGAGATCAGCATTACGGCGCCGCCGGCCTCGACAAAGCGGCGGACATAGGCCATCAGCTGTGCGGCGAGCCCCGCATCGAGCGAGGATGTCGGCTCATCCAGGATCACCAGCTTCGGCGCCTGACCAACGCTGCAGAAGGTTATCGCAATCTCCACCATCTGCCGTTCCGCGATCGAAAGCTCACCGACGGTGCGCATGACATCGATCTTGTGGCCGGGGAAAACCTCATCGAGCTTTGCGCGCACGATTGCGGCCGCCTGCCTGCGCCAGCTCCAGCCGGAAAGACCGTGATGGACGACCCGCATGTTTTCGACAACGGTCAGATTAGGAGCAAGCGAGAGTTCCTGAAAAACGCAGCGAATACCATGCGCGCGCGCCGCATTGATGCCGCGCACATAGTCATCACCCTCATAGGCGATGGCTCCCTCGTGGGGGCTTAGGCCGCCGTTTATGACGTTGACGATAGTCGACTTGCCGGCCCCATTGTGACCGACAAGGCCGATACACTCGCCGGCGTGAATGGCCAGATCAGCGCCATCGAGCGCCTTGACGGCACCGAAATAGACCTTGATTCCGCTGGCCGAGACGATCGCTTGCCGCTCGGCATTGTCTCTCATCGAACTATTGTCTTTGACTGCAATCATGGATCGTCCGGCCGGGCGTTGCGCCAACCGGTGCCGCTGCTTTGAGCGGCACCGGCCATTACACTGGCTGATATCGATTACTTGGCCGCAGCAATGACCTTCTTGGCATCATCGAGCGTGTATTCGACGTTCGCGACCCCGCCCGCCTGCGTGGTGGCGAGATTGGTTTCGAGATTATCCTGATCGATGCGCAGGAACGGCACGACCAGATCCTTCTTCACCTCTTGACCGTCGAGGATCTGCTGCGCGACCCAGAAGGCAAGTGTCGAGACGCCCGGCGCGATCGAGACCGACATGGTCTCGTAGCCGCTTGCATCCTTTTCCTTCTTCCACCAGGCGAGTTCGTCCTGGCGATTACCCATGACGATCGTCGGCATCGGGCGCTTTGCGGCGGCAAATGCCTGGGCGGCACCATAGCCGTCACCGCCCTGGGTTACGACCGCGGCGATGTCGGGAAGGCTTGGGAGGATACCGGCGACGGCACGCTGCGCGACGTCTTGCGCCCAGTCGCCATGGACCGAACCGACGATCTTGAACTGCGGATATTTGGCAGCCGCGTCATGAATGCCAGCCGAAATCTCGTCATCGACGGAAACGCCGGCAAGCCCGCGGATTTCGAGTACATTGCCGCCCTTCGGCATCTTCTTGGCGAGGTACTCGATCTGGCTCGCGCCCATGCCCTTGAAGTCGACGGCGATCCGCCAGGCGCAGGGCTCGGTGACGATACCGTCGAAAGACACGACCACGATCTTGGCATCGCAGGCCTCCTTGATGGCACCATTGAGCGCGGTCGGTGAGGCGGCATCGATGACGATCGCATCGTAGCCCTGCAGGATCATGTTCTGGATCTGCGCGGCCTGTTCGGTTGCCTGGTTTTCTGCCGTGGTAAACGGATCGGCGGCGGCAACCACGCCGGCCTTTACGGCTTCGCCCGTGACCTTCTGCCAGCTGGTGAGCATGGCCTGACGCCAGGAATTGCCGGCATAATTGTTCGACAATGCAATTTTCTTGGATGCTGTATCAGCAAAGGCGGAACCCGGCACGGCAGCGCAAACGATGACGGCGGATGCCAGAAGCATCTTGGCAATATTCATGTTTTCCTCCCAAAGAGCCCGTACTTCAATCGCCGGGCCAAGATTTTCGAACGCGCTCCTCAACAAACGATCGAAAATAATATTTGCACTGAAGGTTCCCCTCTCAGTACAAGCAGGATGTCTGAGATTGTTGCGCTTGTACAGGCGCTTACGACGCGAGGCCTTGCGGGATCCCGCAGAAAAAATGCGCAAGTCCGCAAGACGAACCGCTTGGATCGGCGCTTAATAGCGTCATGAATTAGCATACCGCGATCGATCGGGGGACACGAGATCGACGCCTTGCCTGGGAGGGCGTGTTTTGCGCGAGATGTCGCCGAAATCGGTCTTCGACCATTATCTCAACATCTCGAGGCTACTCGCCGGGCAGCTCGATTTCCACTCCGTCATTCAATCGGTCGCGGCCGAAATCAGCCATGTCATCCCGCACGACCATCTCGACGTCTGCATCATCATGGTGGACGAGCAGTTCCATACCGCCTACGAGAGTGGAATGGAAACCGACTGGGGCCGTCGTTTTCCCGCCCCGGTCAGCAACAGCCCCATCCGCACACTGCTCTGGGGCGAAAGCGACTTTCTTCTGACCGACGACGCCTGGAGCGATCCGCAATTTCACTTCCAGGGCGCTTTCTCGCATCCGATCTTTCATCAGTCGCTGCACAGCCGTCTCCATGTTCCCCTCAAGGTGCAGGGGCGCGTCATCGGCGCACTCTCCTGTTCAAGTCATAAAATCGGCTTCTATGACATGAAGGATATCGAGAATGCCCGCGTCATCGCCGATCTTTTGTCGCCGCACTTCTTCGCTATACGCGCTGCCGATCAGGCCAAACGGTCGGCAATCGTGGAAGCCGAAGCGCGCGCTCGCGAGGAAGGCTTGCGGCTTGGCGCCCTGAAGCTGACGGAGGCTCTGGAGGCTGAACGTCAGCGTATCGGCATGGACCTGCATGACCAGATTCTCGCCGATCTGACCCGCCTTTCCCGCCGGCTGGAGCGGCTTGCGCGCCAACCCGACGTTACGGGCGAAGCGCTCGAGCCGCTGTTTCGCGGCTTGCAGCACAGCATGCAGGACCTGCGGCAGATCATCGAGGAGGCCAAGCCCTCCGTCCTGCAATTGTTCGGCTTTGCCCAAGCAGTGGAGAACCATCTTGAGCGATCGATCCAGGAGAGTGCGGCCAGTTTGACCTGGTCGCTGAACGACGAGACCGCCGGAGCTATCGACTGCCTGGAGCAACCCGTTTCCATCGCCCTCTTTCGTATCTCGCAAGAGGCCATTAACAATGCCATCCGCCACGCACAGGCCAGCAATGTTCAAGTTCAGCTCAAAGCAATCGAGAGCACGGTAATCATAGAGATCATGGATGATGGCGTCGGACTTGGAAACGCTCGCAAACCATCGGGCGGCGGTATCGAAAACATGCGCACGCGGGCGCGACTGATCTCCGCACGCTTCGTAATCAAACCTGCCAGCGCATCGGGAGGAACCTTGGTTAGCGTCACCCTGCCCGCCAAAGCGCCATCGGCGACAGGAGTTGTTTCATGAAGGTTCTGGTCATCGAGGACGATCCTCTGCATCGCTCCTACCTCAACGAGGCGATCCGTGCAGCTCTGCCTGAATGTGATGGCGTGCTTGAGGCCGAGAACGGTCATGCGGGCGAGCGATTAGCGCGTGATCTAAGATCCGCCCATATCGTCATGGATCTGCAGATGAGTCAGCGCAACGGCATCGAGGCCGCACGCACCATATGGAAGGAACGGCCGGAAACACGCATTCTCTTCTGGTCGAACTATTCAGACGAAGCCTATGTCCGCGGCGTGTCGCGCATCGTTCCTGTCGGCGCCGTCTATGGCTATGTCCTGAAGTCGGCTTCCGATGACCGGTTGAAATTGGCGCTTCGCAGCATCTTCATCGAGAGCCAGTGCGTGATAGACCGCGAGGTACGCGGTACGCAGCAAAAGAGCCTTGGCAACGTCAATGGCTTCACTGAGGCCGAATATGAAATCCTGGTCGACATCGCCCTTGGATTGACGGACCGCGCAATAGCGCAGAGGCGCAACCTCTCGGTGCGCAGCGTACAGAACCGATTGCAGCAACTCTATGTAAAACTTGGCGTCTATCTTCCGCTCGGCAGCCATGACGATGACGGCCGGTTCAATCTTAGAGCCCGTGCAGTGGCTGTGGCATTTCTGAGAAAGCTGCTCAATCACAACGCACTTGAACGAGCTGAAGCCGACCTTACGGCGTGGCTCGCACGTCATCCTGGCGACGATAGCCAGCAGCTATGAAAGCTACGCATGTTTGAACTCACTACGCATTTTCTGACAAGTTTCGCAGACGACAACTCCTGTCGGGATCCGAAACGAAACCCACTATTGTGCTTCTAAGGCCGCACTAGCCGCGCGCTCGGCAAACGTCGCTCGGAAATTGCAGGCTTCCACGTTACCGTAAGCTGCGCCTGCCGTGGCAGGACGAAGAACACCGCCATGCCGTGCGTGCGTCGGGGGGGACCGAATTCGCAAATACAAAGCCGGCGACCCCGCGGTCGGGCGGATACGAACCGCAGGCCGAAACCGGGATCAGACGTCTTGTCGAAAGACGTCAATTCGTTCAAAAATTTCGATGCGACGGTCATTGTCGCAAGACAATTTCCTCAGTCGCATTTAATCGACCGAGATCTCATGAGTGCCCATGATCGCAACGCTCACTGAGGCCGCCGCGCGTTACCTCCTTTTGGAGATAAGCCTGGTTTCGGCCAAATGACCTTTCGCAGCTTCCCGGTTGTTTATTCTGCCCTCCGCACTAAACTGCGTCGTCCTAAATAAGCCACGAGGGCTACAGAGTGATCAGGATGACCCATGAAATTTTGCGTGTGAGGGAGAGCTACAGGTTCGCTTTAGCAATCATTGCGATCGCCGGCTTCTTGCTGAGTTGGAGCGTGGTCGCGGCCAGCGACTCCGCTACGCCTCGTCTCGGTGCACCGAATCTCAAAGCTTCCGTTCCTCAAGCAGTGGCACCTGCCGCGTCAGAATCGCAGGTTGGCTTCGATGAGTTGCGTATCCCGAACGATCGCGAGCCACCGTTGATTGGCGGGGTATGGTATCCGACCACGGACATGCCGCGCGATGTCCGTCTCGACACTTTCTCCCAACGCGTCGCGCTCAAGGGCGTGGTGAGTGGCCGCCAATTGCCGCTTGTTGTGCTGTCCCATGGCGGTGCTGGTTCTTATTCCAGCCATTACGACACGGCGCTTGCGCTTGCGCGGGCCGGTTTCGTGGTTGCTGCCGTCAGCCATGCGGGGGACACGTATGACGATCAGAGCAAAGTCTTGATGCCGTGGCGACGTCCCGTACAATTGAGCCGTTTGATTGACTATATGCTTTCGAGTTGGCGAGGGCGCAGCGCTATCGACACCAATCGTATCGGAGCATACGGTTTCTCGAACGGCGGCTTTACCGTGCTGGTCGAAGCAGGAGGAGTGCCGGATCTGATGAAGATCGATCCGTATTGCGCGTCGAATCCGACGCACGATCTCTGCACCGCATTGGCGAAGGCCGGGATAAAATCGGTATCGATGCTCCATATACCCGCTGATGCTTGGAAGGCGGATCATCGCATCAAAGCGATCGTGGCAGCAGCTCCTGCGTTCGGATTCACCTTCGACCGTAACGGTTTGGCGTCTGTCCACATTCCCGTAATGTTGTGGCATGCGGCTGAAGACCAACATCAGCCGGGCCCATGGTATGAGGATTGGGTTCGCGGCGCTTTGCCAGTGGCGCCTCAATATCGGGTCGAAGCGGGAGCGGGCCACTACGCCTTTCTTCCGCCTTGCGATAGTCGGCTGCTTAAATCGGCTCCAACTATATGCACAGATGCACCGAGTTTCGATCGAGCCGATTTCCACAGTCGACAGAATGCCGAATTGATCCACTTCTTCCAAGCAAACTTGCGCTGACGGGAATTTAAACCCTTCCCTCGGCGATGGCGGCTAGGACTTCCTTGACCCTGATGCCCTTGTCGACGTCGCGGGAGAGAACCGTGATATCGGCTTTCGCATAGATCGGATAGCGCACGTTCACCAGGTTCTCGAGTGTCTGTCTCGGATTCTCCATCAGGAGATGAAGTTGAACAAGCGTTGAGGACGCAACTTCAATGGCCATTCCCAGATCTTTAGCACGGACGCTGTCGTATCGCTCGGGTTGGAGCCTATTGAGAAAAAGATGATCTGGGCTTTGCCGACCAAATTCTCGAACGGGATAGGTCCAATGATCCGTGAATCCTCGGAATTGTCGCGATTGTCGCCCATCATGAAATACTGATCAGCGGGAACGATAAACTCCGGGGTGTTGTCATAGGCACCCGTGTCGCCATCGACCTCGATAACGGCATGTCTGATGCCGTTAGGGAGCGTCTCGATATAGCGGGGCGCCGCGAAGCCTCGGCTGCCGGGTATGCTATTAACGGAGAATGTGCCGTCAGCTTCGCGTGGGGCCATCGCGCCGTTGATGAATAATCGCCCGCGTCTCATCTGAATATGATCGCCGGGCAGGCCAATCACGCGCTTTATCAGATTAGTCGAATGGTCAGACGGCAGCCTGAAGACAACGATGTCACCGCGATTGGGAGCGGCAGACCATAGGCGTCCCGCCGGCAGGAGATCGGAGAGGAAGGGCAATGAAAAGCGCGACCAGCCGTAGCTGAACTTGGAGACAATCACGTAATCGCCAACAAAAAGTGTCGGGATGAGTGATCCGGAGGGTATATTGAAGGGCTGAAAGAGAAGGGTGCGTATGATCAGGGCGATGATCAGGGCCTGTGCCGTTGTCTTGCTCAACTCCCAAATACATGGGCCTTGCGAGCGTGGCTTGCCAACACCTTTGTCGCGATTGTCTTCAGGACGGCTTGATAGGCTCATGGGTCTTCACTCCTTGGCGCCGGCAGCAGTGTTCGGCAAGGCCAGGATGGGTGTCCAAGAAAAGTGCTGCAATTCCAAAAAAAGTGGATCTAGCGGCCTGTATGATCCACCGGTAGATTCCAGCTTAAGCTGGTCGAGGAGACTGACGTGACACCGATGCAGGGCTTGGGGACATTTTCTAAGGCATGGTCCAAGATTGCCGCCGAGCTACTTTGCGAGAAGCCATGGAACTTCACGAAAAAGGCAGGCCCCTCAGGGCCTAGCCGAGTGATCGGCGACCTTGAGGTCGGCGCCACCTTCGCCGGGTTGGCCTACCTGGCAGCCGAACATCCGAACGGACGGATCGATCGCGCCGAGATCTGGAAGGAATGGGCAGAGGCCGAGTTGGAACCCCATGGCTTATCTCTGCAGGAATTGAAGCGGCTGGACCACGAGCAAGGCCTTGCGACCCATAACAGCACTGCAAAGCGCGTAAAGAAGGCGCTGGATGTTTCCCTTGCAGCGCTTGTTCACTTTGGTCTCTTCGAGAAGGGACCCCAGAACACCTATCTTCTCACAACGGCCGGCCTAGCTCGTCTGCTGGAACTCACCAAAGATCAAGGATGACAACGATGGGAAAATTGACTCTGGCTTTCCTAGCCGCGGTGATGGCGGTATTCACCGCGCAGATCGTCCTGCCGTTAAAACCGGCGAACGCAGTTCCTGCTGGTTGGATCGACAAGGTTGTCAACGCGCGAGAGCTGGCTCCCAAGCCGCCCACCAAAGTCGCTTCAAACAGGCTGTGAATAGATTTTTGCAGACCGGCTAATCTATTACCATGCAACGCGGCTAGACCAGCATCGCCAAGCGTAAGACGATCTGCCCGGTCCTCGGCGATGACTTCCGGCCGCCGTGAAGGCCTCGCCGCCGCCGGGCACGGTGAACTGACTTCAATTTAAGTCGCAGAAAATCGAGATTCCAACCAATTCACGGCAAGAGCCGTGATTGATCCGGCATCAACCAAAATGCTATCGGCTCCTCCGATAACTCCACACACGCCCCGTCCCGTGCCCAGAAACTCTTCGACGATGGTTGCGAAATAGCCTTCTTCAAGGCTCGATAAAACGGGATTTCCCGTACTATATTCTTCGGCCATGCGCCACCCAGAACCCGCGGCTGCCGCAAAAGGTACCTCATATCGACGGATACGCTTTTCGGGAATATTCGCAATGTGCTCAGCATGATGCAGCAGAGTTATCGTATCCAATGGTGCGCCGATCATCAGAACCTTTCCACGCAAAGATGCTAGTTTTGCCAACGGCGAATTTTCCCCATACCCGTAATCGAGTGGGTGAGCCGCCGTGATCCAGATCGCCTGAGCGCCGATTGCAGCTACAGATGCGGCCGGATTGCCGCTTCGAACAGCACCCGGCGTAGTGCGGAGAAATTCTGGAAACACCCCATTTGCACGAATTGCCCTGGAAACCGCTGGATCGAAAGGAATAATGTGCTCGCGCCATACGGCGGGGAGACTGCCTGTCGATTTGATCATCGCCACCCCGCACATCAGGAGACCGCTCTCAGCTTAAAATCTGCCAAAGTAGGTTAGATCATCTCCCGTCATGCTCGCAGCAAAGGGCACTTGCTGAACGGCGCCTAGCTTCCGTGCCCGACGAGCAACTGAACACGTTCGGTCATCCAGCGGCGACTGAAGCACGCCAGCAGGCCGAAATAAACCGCAATGCCCAAGCACACGGAGATTGCGAGGCGCTCGACTGCCGTGAATTCACCAAGAAAAGCCGAACGGACGTAGCCGATGATGATAGCCATCACCGCTGCTGACAGGGCCGCCGGCAGTAGGCCGAGATAGTGGCCGAGCGGCGATATTTGAAGCCGCCGTAGGAGGACGAGGTTTCCGTAGAGGCCGTAGAAAGTCGCGGGCGCCGCGGTGATCAAGACGGCCAGTTGCGGCGAGTGCGTCGGAATGGCCACGAGCGCACCGATACAGGTTGCGGCCACAGCGGCTGAATATTGCAGCGATCGTCTGTTCATGCCAAGTGCATTCATCGCGATCGGGTTGAACCAGGCTACCGGTATCATGAGGGAGGTGATCGCAACCGCACGCAGTATCGGTGCAACCCCTTCATAAGAGTGCGGCAGGAGGGCGTTTGTCAGGTCACCTGCAACAACAATTATGCCCGCGAAAGCGGGAAGGGCAACGAAGGCGGAGGTGCGAATGATGGTGGTGAAAACATGCGCCTCCGCCTGAATGTTACCGCGCACCTTGCTCATGAGCGGAAACCATAATGCAAAGAGCGGGCTGATAATCGGATTCTGCACGGATTCACTGATGCGATCGGCAGCGCGGAACAAGCCGACTGTGGCACTGTCGAACCGGATACCAAAGACCAGGACGGTGGCACGTTGCATCGAGAGATTTATCGCAGCTATCAGCCATAGCGGAATAAGCCGTCGAAACAGGTCGCGTCTGGCTTCCGCATCGGTCTTCAAGCCCGGAATCCACCGCGTGTGCAAGAACTCGAACACCAATACGAAAAATGTCGAGGTGACCCGTTGGACCGGAAGGGCCCAAATCGCCAGTGGAGAAAATGCCACGGCAATGCCGGCTACGCCGCCGACGATGGTGGACGACATGTTGCGCTTGGCGAATGTTTTGAAACCGAGGTCCCGCATAATGATGGCGTCCATCACCGAAAGCCAGGGCGTAACAAGGAGGAGCAACCCGAAAATCGGCATGTAGTAACCGATTAGAGGCACATTCTCCAATCCTGCGACGATCGGCCCGGCGGCCAGAAGAATGGCAGCGACAGGGGCTGCGATAGAGGTAAGAGCAAGGAAAGCCGCATTGAGACTTTTCCTATCGAATGCTCCCCTTTGAAGGATTGCATCCATTCCGGCATATCGACCGTCCACTGCAACGAAGTCGGCGACCACTGCCGACAGCGCAACCGCACCGAAAATTGCGGGATTGAGCATATGAGCCAGAATGAGGAAAATAATGAAGCCGGCGGCCTGCGAGAATATCGCATTGATCGTGTTCCAGACAAACGCGTTTCTAAGTGCAGATGCGATCGAGTTATCGGGCATTGCGAGCTTCCGATCGATTTTCTTGGAAACATGGTCCGCGCTTGTGCCATGTTGCGAGAGAAGGCCAAATGTACAGAGCTATTGTCCTCATCACGGTCGAAGGCGCCACCAGTTAAGCAATGTCTTGATACGCCGTTTCACGTCCTTGGCGAAGGTGACGTGGGCAACTTCTCGGACGTACCTGTTGTATGGGGTTTTTCTGAGGTAATCGTAGTAGGCCCAGATGAGAGGATGCCAGCCGTCAAGCGACCAGGGCTTATTGTATTCGGTGAAGTGGATTATTTTAGGCCGCTTGCCTGTCTTCATCTCTCTCGCGGTGGCGAAGCAGGGCTTCCCCTCCTGCGGCATCAGCATCCGCCGCTGCACATTCCAGAGGACGTCGAGTTGCGCCCAACGCTGCCAAAAGACGACGTTCAGCGCGCATTGATCCGCATATTCTAGATCCTCGGAGCGCTTCTGCAAAAGGTCGAGGGCGTGCTGAAAGTCGCCGTCACGACGGATGTTATGAAGTTCCAGCACGAGGACGCCTGAATTGAAATATCCCAAGCGCTGATGAGGCAAGCCGAATCGATCGGCAAATATACGGTCGTCCATGCCCACGTCGCAGACCGCACCTATCGAACGGCCGCCGAGATCAACGGTATATAATTTGCGGATATCGCTTTTCACAACCAAATCCGCGTCAAGATAAATGACACGTCCAATGTCTACAGGTGCCAACTCGCCTATCATCAGCCGAAAATAGGTGGCGCGACTGATATGGCGCTTCCCTGGCATAGCGAGTACGGCGGGTTCGCTAATCTGGAGCCAGTTGAAGGCATGACCCACTCCACAAGACTCGAAAGAGGCGCGATCCTCTGCCGGTATGCCGTCATGCAAAACGAGAAAATTGAATCGAGCTCCCGGGGCGTTGGCAATCATGGAGGCAACGGCAACACCCGCATGCGGTAGGTAGGCCAAATCCAAGCCGAAAGCGATGTTGACGACATCTTGGTCCAGCGGTGCATACGTTCGTTCAGTTTTGGCTTCTGTTCTTGGCGCTGTGCCAAGACGATTTTCGCCAATCTCTCTAACCGCGCGCAAAGACCTAACGCATTCGGTCGCATTGCCGAGCCCGGAGGTAGTATCTGATGCTGGGGCTTTCATTATCCTCTCCCTATCGGCCAAAATCCTGCCGAGATAAGCGACATATGAAAAAGCGTAATGCCTTGAGTGCCCAGCCAGATCGCCTTATGCGCTCCTCGGGCTGGTCAAGGCCGTTGCCGGAAAATTGTTGCTAAGTATGCATGCGATCACTCGGTCTGGGACAATCGACCCAACCTGAAGATTGCCCAGCTATCAGCACGCAAATGGAAGCAACGGCATTTCTATGCCTGAAACACGATGTGACTGCTGTGCAAATGTTGTCGCTATGTTCAGCTAATTGTTATCTGGCGCTGTAATCGAACGTGATCAGCCATCGCGAAACATATCGCTTGTGCTATCACCTGACGATGTTGATATATTGCGCTCAGTCAGCTGGGGTAAATATGATCCAGCTACAGTCGGCGTATCCGCATCAAAATAACGAGAGATTGCCATAGTTAAGTCATCCTTTTCTATGGGCTATCGAAAATAATGATCTCAATACCATTCGTCCCTAAGATCGATAGTTGCTCAAAATACGAAGATTGGATCGCATGTTTGTATCGCTCTATATCACACACCTAGTCTGCCTACACCGACCACGATGGTATAGGAACATCCGAGACAGTGCTTGATATATTCCCTCAGTCAACCGCGGCAACCGATACTTTGGTATAATGCCATTGCGATTGATGCTATCTTCGCTAAAGAGAGGTCTGAACCGAACTTTTTGGTGAGTACGCCAATCTGGCGTGTTTCATGTGACGATATTATGCAATATCCCCGCTGCACTAGTCGGATGCTTCGCACTCCAAATCCAGCGCGTAACCGCGCGCACAAACAGTCCGGATAAGATCTGGCCCAGCTCTCCTGAGCGCTCGACGAATGTGCCCGACATGAATATCCACAGTTCGCGGCTCGACATTCATGCCCGCCGGGCCATTCGGCAACGCCGATTCACCGGTCATCGCCTGAAAGTCAAATATGGCTGGGTGCGGAGAGCGGCGTCATTCGCCGGCTGCGCCTTCCTGATAAAGGAGCGCATGATTTCCCGTGCCACTATGCACGCATGGGGCTACTGGAGACGCGGCGCCGTTGCCGAGCGTGAAGCCGACCGTGACTATCGAGACGATCGATCTTCCGATCTCAGCGCCTCAATCAGAGGCGCGACAACGGCCCTTGCAGCGATCGCGGCTGCTTCTTCATCGCGGCTATCGATCGCGTCCACGATCGCCGCGTGGGCCTCCAGGCCTGGCTCGGGCAGGTCATCGTGCTCCAGCGCGGAGAGCGTGTTGAGACGCACCATACTTGCAAAGTAGCGGTAGAGTTCGGCAAGGGCGGCGTTGCCGGAGATGCGCGCAATCGCACCATGAAATGCAAGATCAGCGTCAACGAAGGCCTCGCGGTTCTTATGATTGTGCTGTTCGCTGCGCTCTTTGAGAAGATCGCGAAGCAGCGCAACATCAGCTTTGCTGCAGTGGGTTGCGGCAAGCCTTGCGGCTTCCGTCTCCAGCATAGCCCGCAGCTCGAAGTGATCTCGCAGGCTCGATCGACTGACCCGACGCATGACCTCCGCGGGATCGACGTTCGAGCGCACATAGGTGCCGTCCCCCTGGCGAACTTCGAGAACATTGGCATGCGACAGGACGCGAATAGCTTCGCGCACCGTGTTGCGGCCGACCTGAAGCATGTCGGCCAGCTCCTGTTCCTTCGGAATCCGTTCGCCGACCTTCCAGGCTCCTCCTTCGATCTGGGCGCGGATCAGATCCATCGTTGATTCTACAAGGGAGCGCCGAGGCGCCTGGGGAAGCGTGACAGATGTGGACATGGCGCGTTTCATAACAGGAAAAACCCGATCATCCTATGTAAGAATGTTTGTTTTACCCAGGCGCTTGACCGCGCCTTACCTTAAACATAGGATGATCCTATGTTTAGAATATGAAATAGGCAACCAGGGCGCTTGATCGCACCTGGTCCGGTGATGAGGCAGCTCTTTGGGCTGGACAGAAATGGCGGAGAATGGCAGCGATCGGCACGGTATGGCTAGAATGGCTAACGGAACAAGCACCCTGCCGCCTGAAAAAGGGTCTCTCCCTGGTCCTGCGCATCGACCTGTTCAGCCCGCAATGGGGTTACATCTTCCGGTCGGCACTGGCCGCCGCACTCGCTCTTGGAATCGGGTTCGTCTGCCAGGTGGAGACACCCTATTCAGCAGCCACGACGGTGCTGCTCGTCGCCAACGCCAATCAGGGCGCGGTTCTCGCCAAGGGGACGTGGCGTGTCATCGGCACACTGATCGGTGGCCTCGTTGCCATCCTTCTGATGGGCTTTTCCGCCCAAACGCCGGCGTTGTTCGTTCTCGGTTTCGCTCTCTGGCTTGGGCTTTGCACGGGCGGCGCGATGATCTTTCGCCATTTCCGTGCCTCCGGGGCGGCCGTGGCAGGCTATACGATCGGGCTAGCGACCTACGGCTCGCTCGAACATCCCGACACCTCGCTTGAACACGCGCTCGGCCGGGTCGCGACCGTCGTGCTTGGTGTAGTATGCCTGGGCGTCGTCACGGCATTACTTTCCGCTCGGGCAACACCACCGAAACTCGATACCAGCTTCGCACGTCTCATCGCGGCCGTGGGTCGGTTTATTGCCGCAAGACTGCCAGGCGAAGCAAAACCGGACACACTGTCAGCTGTCGGCCTCGTGCCAGACCTGTTTGCCCTGGACGATCTGCTGGAACTGGCATCGGCCGAATCCGCAGAGGTAGCGTTGCGGGCGGGCACGGCGCGTGATGGCATGGCTGCGCTGTTCGCCAGCCTGGTTGGCGCGAGCGGCTGGCAGTCCGCCGAACAGCCGCATCCCCTCATCGCAACGGCAGCGATCCGAATCCGCCAAACTCTAGATGCAATATCCGAGGCATTGGCGTCGCCGGCTGGAGCCGAGGTCGCCCTGCGGTTGATCGAGGCCGTTCGCCATGACCTGAAAGCCTCTGCAGCAGAAGCGGAGAGGCTGGAAAGCGCAGACGGTCTTGACGTTCTGATCCAGATCGATCGCCTGGTCGAAATGATCGAAGACTACGAGTACGCGCTCGTGAGTTTGACGCGTCTGCGCAGTAAACGCTTGCACCGCATCCGTCGCATTTTTCGGTTTCACCGGGATTGGCGCGCCGGATTGGACAATGGCCTGCGCTCGGTCCTGGCGATCATCATTGGTGGTGTCTTCTGGATCGCCACGGGGTGGTCTGGCGGCACTCTGATGCTGCTCGTTCTCGCACCTTATTGCGTGCTCCTGGCCATGACGAGCAATCCGGCTGGCGCCGCTGTCGAGTTCGTAAAGGGCACGGTCGTCGCGGTCCCCACGAGTTTCGTGTGCGCCTTCCTCATCCTACCGCTGATCGACGGGTTTCCGCTTCTGATCGCCGCGCTAGCGCCATTCTGGATCGCGGGTCTCTACGCCACGACGAAACCGAAATATGCGGCCGCAGCGCTCGCCTATCTGGTCGCGTTCAACACGCTGGTCGGTGCGAACAACCCGATGACGTTCAATATGGCCTCCTGGTGCAATCAGGTTTGTGGCTGGCTGGCCGGCGTCATCGTGACGCTGCTGTGCTTCCGCCTCCTTCTGCCGCGCGACCCTATGAAGGAAGCTCGGCGCATCGTCGGGGCAATCCGAAACGACGTATTTGCTGTCGCCAGAAGCACCCGGCCAGTGGATCGGCTCGCCTGGGAGCACCTCCAGCACCATCGTCTGTCGCGCATAGCCCTCACGCTCAAGAGCGATCCTGTCGGCTTGCGGCCAATCATGGAGGACGGTTTCGCGGGCCTCCAGGTGGGCCGCGCGCTGCTGCGAATCCGCAACGCGCTCAACCAACCCGACTTCCCTGCATGGGCCCAGACGTTCACGCGGGCCGCTTTACGGGACTTGCAAGATCGGGGCACGACGCCGGCCGGCGCGGCCAACCATCTTCGGGCGACTGCCGCGCAACTCTTATGTGAACACGATGGTGATACGTCCGCAAGGCGCTTGGTCCACCGCGTTGCTTCGGCGCTTATGGATATCGGCTCGCTGCTCGACGCTCACGCCGCTTTCTTCGCTTTCGCCGGAGGCCGCCGATGCTGAGCGAGGTCAACCTTGCGGGCATCTATGTCCCGCCGCTTCTTTTCTACGCCTGCGCGATGCTGCCGCTCTTCTTGCTGCTGCAAACCATCCTGGCTCGTATCGGGCTATTGCGCCGGGTCTGGCATCCCGCCTTGATCGAATTCGCGGCGGCGCTTTCGATCCTCGCTCTTTTCATTCTCTATGCCTGAGTTGTCATATGCGTATTTTGAAGCCCTTGGCGCGCAGCGCCCTGTCACTTGTCATCCTCGGTGCAACCGTCCTGCTCGTCGTCACGCTGTGGCGCCAATATGTATTGGCGCCATGGACCCGCGACGGCCGGGTGAGCGCGGATATCGTGCAGATCGTACCGGAAGTCTCCGGCACGATCAGCGCCGTATCCGTTATCGACAACCAGTACGTCCATCACGGCGACATTCTCTACGTGATTGACCCTGCGCGGTTCCGCCTTGCCGTGGCATCCGCAGAGGCCGATGTCGAAGCGAAGCGTCAGGACATGCTCGTCCGCCAGGCGATGGCGGAGCGGCGAAGACAACTTCGGCAAGTCGTCTCCCAGGAGGACGTGCAGCAAACGGGCGGGGCTGCCGCCCAAGCCGCCGCCGCCTATCAGGGTGCGCTAGCGTCGCTCGATCTCGCCAAGCTCAATCTCGCGCGAGCCACGATCCGGTCGCCCGTCGATGGATATATCACCAATCTGCGGATGCGGCCTGGCGACTACGCGACAGCCGGCGTCACCAGGATAGCAATCCTCGACGCTACCAGTTTCTGGATCACCGGCTATTTCGAGGAGACGAAGCTCCGGCAAATTCATGCCGGCAGCCCGGCGCGGGTCATGTTGATGGGCTTTGACCAGCCCATCTCCGGCCGCGTCGAAAGCATTGGCCGCGGGATCGAGGACAGCAATGACACGCCGGGTCATCTCGGCCTGCCGAGTGTCGAGGCGACGTTTACATGGGTGCGTCTTGCTCAGCGCATCCCTGTTCGTATCCACATCGATCGCGTGCCACCAGGAATCGAACTTGCGGCGGGCATGACCGCCAGCGTTGCGGTTGGATCGGCGATCACCGACGATGCGCCCAAAGGCCATTTGCTTTCTTGGTTGCGGGCGATTCAGTGACAGCCGGACAAAGTAAGCGCGAATGGTCGGCGGCCTTGGCAATTCTGTTGCCGGATACCGCAGCACCGGACGGAAGCGTCCCACCGGTCGATTCGCCGGTGCGACTTGAGGCATTGTGGAGCGAGTTTCACGATGCTTCGAATTGAAGAATTGATTGCAAGTATAAATCCTGCAAGTAGCGCAATCATATTGGAGGCAATAGAGCAATGCGATCTATCACAATTCGCAATGTCCCAGATGAGGTGCATCGTGCCATCCGCGTCCGCGCTGCCCTGCACAGGCATAGCACCGAAGCCGAGATCCGCAGCATTCTGGAACAGGCGCCCAAGCCGGAAGGTCGTCTGAAACTCCTCACTTTGTTGACAACTATTACCCGTGAGGCTGGCGGACTGACCGACACAGAAACAGAGCGCCTCAACCAGCTCCGCGCTAAGACTCCGACCGAACCCATGAGTTTTCCATGACGGGAACGAATCCCAGATAGAGTGGCAAGACCTGAGTGGCTTTCTTGCTTTAATTGCCAATTCTCAAATTTTTTGCAGCATAACTATCTGATTTCTTTGCAGAACGAGTCTTGCAGCTAAGCCGCGCCTATTTAATTGAAGCCTTGAAGCTATCGATGACATCCTTGATCGCGTCATAGGGTTGGCCCGCGTGATAGGCAATCGTCAGCAACAGGCAGGATGGTCCATGGGCAGCAACGATTTCTCCGTGCAGCAGGAGCGTATCGCTCTTGCTGTCGAACTCAACCCGCCGTCCTCGATAATCGCCGAGTGCCGCATCGGACGATGTACCGGCAACAAGTTCGATGTTCTCCTTCTTGAACTGTCCAAAAAATCCGTCTGCCGTTTCCTTCAGCAATTCATCCAGCGGTTGGTTGGCAGCCCGCGACGAAGGATGCGCGCAGACGAGCGACACGAAACTCGCGGCCGCATCCGTCTGCCTGTTCGCCACCTGCATGAAGCCGGACAGCTTATCGTTGAATTGCACAGGCTCCACCTGCCATCCGCTAGGCCAAGTGACCTGCACCGGCATCGGTTCGAGCTTCCATTTAGCGATCGCCTCGGCCTGGATCTCCTGCCTTTCCTGCTGCTCGGCGACATCGCCAAGATGTGCCAGAACGAGCAGCGCCAGCGCGATCACGCCGCCGCGCATCGCCGCGCGCACAAACGAAGCCTCGCTCGATGATTTGTTCGTCCAGTAACCGGCAATCAGCGTACCGATCAGCATCGCGAAAACAGGTGGCCCCAGCGCATAACCCCAATTTCCGGCGTTAAATGCGTCTTGCGTCTGTCGCGACGATACCAGGATTGCGAGCAGATAGAGGAACGCGATCGCTGCCGTCCCAACGAACGCCCTCCGATAGGAATGCTGAACTGCCTGATGCTGCATATTGAACCTCATGCACGTAGCGGTGGCTTCTCGTCGTCGCACGATGCTTTGCGACGAACATGGGAACCGCAGACTGATCATAAGCCACTTCGTCGACCGTGAGCACGCCGATCGGCGGCCTTAGCTGCAGCAAACGACCATCCTCTTCAATTGCCATATCAGCGGCAATCTGTCCCTGCACACCGGAAATGCGAATCCCGTAGCGATCGAGCAGGAAGAGATAGAGAAGCGAAGGTAGTCTGCCTCATTTATCGGGAAACTCTGGCAGCAACCTAGCAAGAAGCGCCATCACTTCGTACATGACGGCCTTCCCCCGACGCTCCGCAGCCGATGGATCGCTGGGTCGCCCCTCAGGCCGCGGTTGTAGACACTGACGCGATGTCCCTCGTCAACAGCACGCTCGACGCAGGGATATGAGATTTGGCCGGTACCGCCAATGAAGAGCACATTCAAAGCCATGTGCAGGACCTCGGCGTCTGATTGGTAGGATCAATAACTGCCATTCATAACGCGAAAAAGCCTTATCGTCTCCCTCGATTGCACTTGCAATCACCATCACCGTCAGAAAACCGGGACGGCTTCAGATCGGCCGCGTGCGTGGGCCAGTCGGCAGGCGAAAACGAGGCTACCAGCGCAGGCTGACTTTGCCGACCAGGCTTCCGACCACCCCGCTCAGCAAGATGCCGAGCGTGTACCATATCGCGATGAACGGAATGCCGTTTTCGACGCAGGCCCAGGAATATACCCAGCCGCCGACGCCCCCGGCGCAGGCACCCGCAACGAAACCGGCCAGCGCTGGACGCGTTGGGGCTGCGCGCCTGAGAAACCACATGTTGGCACAGAAAGAGGGAATGCCGAAAGCCACGATCAGGAACGGGCAAAACGACGCAGAAAATCCGATAATCAAACCTGGATAGGATGAAGCTGGCGACAGCCCGAGCTGGACGATTGCCAGCAGCACGACGACGCCGAAGGCCAGAGCCAAAACCTGGACCATGCGGCCAATCGAACCTTCCGGTCGCGCAACCCGCTCAAGAGCGACGACCGTCGCGCTCATCAGTATGACGGTATATAAAAACTTCACCCAAAACGCCGCAACCGTCACATGGTGCAGATGCGGGCGAAAGGTGAGCGATATCAGCAGCGCGACAGCCGCGCCGACAACGCCGACAACGATGGCAAGTGCGAGCCGCATCCGCAGCGCATGAGGGCGAACCGGGGTGAGGTCACTCACCAGAGCCTCGATGAATTCATCATTTTTCGTCATTGGCAAAACCCAGCTTACGTCCAATCGCGCGCATCCCCCGGTGGATGCTGACGCGAACCATTGCTTCAGACTGCCCCGTTTCGATCGCGGCTTCAGCAGTGGTCTTTCCGGCGATCTTTACCTGCCTCAGAAGCTCCCTCTGTTTGGCGGGCAGTTGATCGAGAAGACGGTCGACGTCGAGGTGGGCAAACAGCGCTTCCTCTCGAAATTCGGCGGCGATCTCGTCTCCCAATGCAATTTCGACGTCTCTTTTGCCGCCATTTGCCCTGAAGTGATCGATCAACTTGTATTTCGCGATCTGGAAGAACCAGGCGGTAAACGGTCGTTCCCGATCGTAGGTAATGCGCCGGCCATGCACTGCCAAAAGCACCTCCTGAACCAGATCCTCAGCGTCGCGGTCGGCATCGGACCCAAGCCTCCTGCGATAAAACGCCAAAAGCAGGTCGCGTAAAATAACGAGCAAACGCCTGTACGCAGCTTCATCGCCATCAAGCGACAGAAGCATCAAACCTTTCAGGAGCTGTTCCGATACCGATTTAGTCATTCACGGGCAGTCATTCGTTGAGCGGCGCTCTTTGTTACATCCTCAGGCGAATATTTTGTCTCCCTTCTTGCGATCACAACGGCGTGATCTCTGTAACGCATTCGCGAAGGTGCCGAATGAGGAAGCGGAATTGAGGGACAACATGCTGTCGTCGACACGACGTCATTTGCGGATTGCCCCGTTTCCAAAGCGATCACCCTACCCGCTCCAGAAAACCGGATGGGGATCATGTCGAGAAGATCGAAGATATGGAGAGCAGAATGTCGCTCACGAAGTTGAAGATCATGGGTATGGCGCTGGCGCTCGGCGCTGTGACCGCACTATCCGCACATGCCGCCGACAAGGCGCGCGTTCGCGGTGTCGTGGAAAGCCTCAGCGGCGATACGCTGATGGTCAAATCACGCGAAGGCAAGGACGTTACCATCAAGTTGAAGTCCGGATGGGCCGTCAACGGCATCGTCAACGCCGCGGTGACAGATATCAAGCCCGGGGACTTCGTCGGCATCGCCTCCGTTCCGACCGACAGCGGCATCAATGGCGCGCTTGAAGTGCTGATATTCCCGGCCGCCATGAAGGGCACCGGCGAGGGCGATTATGGTTGGGATCTGAAGCCGAAGAGCTCGATGACCAATGCGACGGTTGCCAGCGCCGTTACCTCGGTCAACGGACCTACCCTGTCGCTCACCTACAAGGGCGGCGAGAAGAAGATCTCCATCCCGCCGGGCACGCCGGTCGTCACCTTCGGCAAGGCAACGAAGGACGACATCAAACCCGGCGCCGGCGTTATCATCAATGGCACGACCGCCGGAGACAACACGGTTGAATCCGACCGTGTTCTGGTCGGCATAAACGGCGTCATACCGCCAATGTGACGCGTCCATGCCGACAGCACGGGTTGCCCGGTTGCCGATGGCATCCGGGCAACCTCAATGGACAGCGACCTCGTCGCAGTATGTAATTTCAGATGCCGCTTCCCGGCGACAGTCAGGAGAACCATCCATGGCAAGCATCGAGCAGATCGGCTGCGCGCCGCCATCTCCCCCCGCCAAGATCTTCATCCGCCGGCATTCGGCCCTCACGCGGATGACCCACTGGATCAACGTGCTGTGTCTGACATTGCTGCTGATGAGCGGCATGCAGATCTTCAATGCCGATCCGCAATTGCATTGGGGCAATTACGGCGCCGTTGAAGATCCATCCTGGTTCGAGATCGCCAGCAATCAGGATGGCGACAATGTCACCGGGACGTTGCGCATCGGCCGGCTGTCGATCACAACCACCGGCATACTCGGTGCTTCCACGGCCGACGGCGAAATGACGCCGCGCGCATTCCCGGCCTGGGCGACGATGCCCGGCTACCAGGATCTTGCGGCTGGCCGACGCTGGCATTTCTTCTTTGCCTGGCTGTTCGTCATCAACGGGTTCGTCTACGTCGCCTACGGCCTGATCGGCGGTCATTTGCGCCGCGATCTCACGCCGACGAGCGAGGAGGTCGCTCCCGGCAATATCTGGCACGAGATCAAGGACCACGCCCGTCTGCGCTTCCCGAAAGGCGAAAAGGCGCGGCGCTACAACGCCCTGCAGAAGCTGACCTATCTCATCGTCATCTTCATCCTGCTGCCGTTGATGATTGCTTCGGGGCTGACCATGTCGCCCGCGATAGATGCCGGCTACCCCTTCCTGCTCGATATTTTCGGCGGACGCCAATCGGCGCGCTCCATTCATTTCATCACCGCCTGGAGCCTGGTGGCCTTCGTCGTCGTTCATGTCGCGATGGTCGTTCTCTCCGGTCTTTGGAACAACATGCGTTCGATGGTGACCGGGCGCTATGCGATCATCAACGAGGAGGCTGATCGATGAGCTCCATTTTCACCCGCCGCAGTTTTCTCATCGGCTCGGCCGCCAGTCTGGGCGCCGTGGGCCTGACCGGATGCGATGACATTTCTCAGAACCAACATGTGCAGAAGGTGCTCGCTCTGGCCGAGCGGCTAACCATGGGCACACAGCGGCTCGTCGTTTCCCCGCAAACGCTTGCCCGCGAATATACGGAGGCCGACATATCGCCGAGCTTCCACCCGAACGGATCAACCCAGCCAAACAGCGCCGAATATGTCCAGATGGTCGAAACCAAGTTCGCCGACTGGCGTCTCAAGATCGACGGCATGGTCAACCGGCCAATGGAATTTTCGCTGGCTGATCTGAAGAAACTGCCTTCCCGCACACAGATCACCCGCCACGACTGCGTCGAAGGCTGGAGCGCTATCGGCAAATGGCAGGGCGTTCCTCTTGGACTGATCCTGCAGACTGCGGGTTTGAAGCCGGGTGCCCGCTACGCGGTTTTCTATTGTGCGGACGAGCTGGAGCAGACGCTCGACGGCAGCGGCCGCTACTATGAAAGCATCGACCTGATTGACGCCTTTCATCCGCAGTCGATCCTCGCCTATTCGCTTAACGGCAAGGATCTGGAAGTCGAGCACGGCGCGCCCCTGCGCCTGCGCGTCGAGCGCCATCTTGGCTACAAACACGCGAAATACGTCATGCGCATCGAAATCCGCGACCGGTTCGATGATCTATGGGGTGGCAATGGCGGGTTCTGGGAGGATCGTGGCTACGAGTGGTATGCCGGCATTTGAGATGTCTGCCAGACGTCAAGCATCGGGCGCTGCGACTGTAACCGCTTCTCAATCTACTTTGCCTGTTTGAAGCAGTCGTGGGCCATACCGAAATGGAAATTGGGATTAATTCAATATGAAATTCAATACTTTGTAAGCGAGGCCGTCGGATGCGGAACAAAGGCAGAAGCGCGTGAGCCAACCTTCGTTATGTCATCTGATCGCGCCTTGATCGGATTGTCGCCCGGATCGTGTCGACCTTCCGTTGTCTCGTGACACATTGCGATGCCGTTGGGGGAGAACGGCATCCAACAGCGGTCGGTGCGCTCTCACCACGGAGTGCCATGGCGGCACGAACGATATCATGGGCTTCATGAACAGCCGGCAGTTTGCCACCAGGGTAATGGTTTGCGGCACGGGACGTAGGTTTTCGGGACAAGCAACACCTCCTGCGTCCGGCGCAGGGAGCGGAAATCGATCTGGGCGACTGTTGATCTATCGTCCCGAGCATTTTGAATACTATCGGAACAGGAGGCCGATTTTTGCATAAGAACTGCGAGCTTCTGACGGCAAAACTCTCACCCATTGCGTAAGCGACGACCGACCTCCTCAATCTACGTTTTCAGAACGTCGAGATGAGCCTAGCAGGCCGCTTCCACATGGGCGAAGCATCGGTGCATTTGATCTCGGCAAGCTCGTAAGGATCGACCTTCGTGAAATCTGGTTAAGTGAGTCATCTCGTTTCACATCGTGGCTGGCGCGCGAAGAAAATCTGCTTATGGGCGGCACCGTGAGAGCCCGTGATCGCGTAGATCGCACCGACGCGATTCTCTCGGTTAATCGTCCCGGGTCGGCGGCCATTGGCGGGCGGTATATACGAGCGCCATTACCCATACCGTGTTTCCAGTTTCATCCACTTCGTAGACAAGCCGATAACTTTCATGCGGGATAAATTCACGTATGCCAGGGATCTTGCCCATACGACCGAGCGTCGGGAAATCGCCAAGCTTGCCCGCCGCCTCGCTGAACACTTCGTCTATCTTGAGCGCTGCACGCGGATTGTCGATTGCGATATAATCGACAATGTCCGCTCGATCCAGTCGCGCCACTGCAGTCCAACGGACTTTCACAGATCCGCCTTATCGATCCGGCGGCGCAGTTCAGCACGGCGTGCCGTCGCTTCGGCTTCAGCTTCCTCATTGGAAACGTGCATGCCCGCGTCACGCTGTCTGCGTGCAATCTCCACCTTGCGACGCAGGTAGTCATCGTACTGTCGCGCCTCTTGGCGACGGTTGATATATTCCCGCATCAGCTCGCGCAGCACTTGGGCCGCCGGCCGGTCATCCGCGGCGGCTTCGGCCATGAACGTGTCGCGCAACTCTGGCTCCAATTTCATTGTGAAAACGGCTTTCGTCGACATGGCAAGCTCCTGTTTTGCTATACCAAGTATATACCAAAGCATTACCTTTGTCGCTCACTTTCATCGCGGGCGAGTTGTCGGCCGATGCCGATTTGCGTGCCTCTGGCGCGGCAATTCCAGAAACAGTACGACCAACTCACTTTGGCGTCACAATGGGCGTGCGCGAAACGATTCCCCTACCTCGGACAGGCCTTGTCTATCTCTGGCATGCGCTGCGAAGTTCGCCCGAACCGTCTCATCCTGTCCGCAGTGGTGCGGTCGCCTCGACGATTGCGTCGATAGCGACCCTCAGTCGGGGAAGGAGTATCGGGGACGCAGGCCAGATCGCGTTTATGGGAAGGTGTCCGGATACTTGATCGTCGAGGATCGGAAGCAGTCGGCCGTGGGCCAGATCGTGCGCTACGAGCCAGCGTGGAACGAGGCCGATCCCCTGGCCTTCGCGAATTGCGCCCAGCGTCAGAACCCCTCCATCAAGCAGAAGTCTGGCCTTGGGATGCCAGATCGTCTTGCTTCCATCGCGCTGCTGGAAATGCCACGCTCTCGCTCTGCCTTTCTGAGACGTGGCAATCAGATCGTGGCCTCCAAGCTCTTCGACGCTGTTCGGCATCGACCGGCGCCGGATGTATTCCGTTGCGGCGCAGAGCACTATGTGCTGCGTGCCTAGAGGCCGTGCGACCAGTGCATTGACGTCAGGGAGGTCTCCAATCCTAACGGCGAGATCGATGCCGGAGCCAGGAAGGTCCACTGGCTCAGTCGAGCTGGATATTTCCAGCGAGAGTGCCGGCCACCGCCTACATAGCTCGTATAGCGCCGGAGCGATGATCTTCGCCCCGAACAAAGGAGGAAGACTGACGACCAGCCTGCCGGACGGCTCCTGCCTGAGATGTGCGATCTCCGCCTCCGCCCTCGAAATGTCTGTTCGGGCCTGCCTGCAGACATCCCGATAGACGATGCCTTCCAGGGTGAGGTTGAGACGCCTCGTCGTTCTTTGGAACAGTCTGATGCGCAGACGGTTTTCAAGACGCCCCACCGCCTTGGCAGCCGCGGATGGCGACAGGCGCAGACGCTCGGCGGCGGCGGAAAAGCTTCCACTTTCACAGACCGCCAGGAACACACCGATTTCGTCGCCAGGATGATGAGCCATACCAAAGATTACCGAATTTAATTCCTAAATTGGCGGAATTTTACGCTATTTTCTAGCCATACAGGCTGCAATATTCTAACTCCATGGAAAACACACGCACATATGCAATCATCGGAGGAACGTCCGGCATTGGTCGCTCCCTTGCCCGCATGCTCGTCGAACGTGGGGATCGCGTTCTTCTCGGCGGGAGGTCTCATCAAAGGCTGGACTCAACCTTGAAGGAACTGGGGCAGCGGACGTCTGGCCGGGTCGTCGATATAACCGACCGCGCATCGTTAGAGATTTTCTTTCGCCAATCGCCGCGCCTGTCAGGCCTCTTCACACCGGCCGCCACCTACGTCACCGGCACCTTTGCAAGCGGAGCGCTCGAGAGCAGCGAGGAACTGTTCCGGGCAAAATTCTGGGGCCAATACTGGGCGGTGCATTCTGCATTGCCATATCTTAACCCCGACGCATCGGTCGTCTTGATGTCGGGAGCAGCCTCCGTCCGGCCAATCGGTGCTCCGGCCTATGCTGCATGCAATTCGGCCCTTGAAGGGCTGGCTCGTGGACTTGCGCTGGAACTTGCACCAATAAGAGTGAACTGCCTCTCGCCTGGAACCACAGACAGCGATCTCTGGCGGAACCGCCCCGACGACATCCGTAACAGCGCCTACGACCATTGGAAGACGCTATGCGCTTTGAAGCGTCCGGGAACCGTCGAGGAGCAGGCACAGGCCGCGCTGTTCCTTCTGGACAACGGCAACATGACCGGCAGCACCCTTTACTGCGATGGAGGCTACACCTTGCGATAACAGCCCAAAACAAATCAATTGATCATGTCGATGAAGCATCGTTTATAAACGGCGGCAGTTGAAGCTTCGCTTGGTGGTGGATGACGCTGCGCAAAGGGATGACGCCTCGCCCGAACTTCCCCCGGCCAAACGTTGGAGGATGCGGCACAATGGGCGGCCCCGTCGGGTGCGAGCGCACTCCTGTTCAACTTCAGCAAACCCGAAGTCATGCACAGCGGCACCAACCTCCAGATCGGCGTTTATGGCAATGCGTTCGAAGGGGAACAAGACGAGCCAGCCGCCAACGAGATCCCTCATGCGACAGAAGAGGACCTAAATGACGACGCCTATTCATGGGCCGATGCCGCTGTGACGATGGTCGGCGCCCGCGGGATCGGCGCCGATGATATTCATCGGCTGAAGAAGGCTCTCCTGAGTTCTCAAGAAGAGTAGGAGAGCCCTGCCTTCAGCATTCACATCCGCGGGCCGGTATCTGAAAACGATCAGGCAGCCTTGAAGGGAGCAACCGCAGACCTGTAGGCAATCAGATCTTCGATCGTGACAAGATGGAGACCATGCCGTTCGGCGAAAACCTCAAGCTCGGGAAGACGGGCCATCGTGCCGTCGTCATTCGCCACCTCGCAGATGACGCCGGCCGGCGAAAGGCCAGCGAGCCTGGCAAGATCCACGGCTGCTTCCGTGTGACCTGGACGCGACAGGACGCCGTTTGGGTGCGCGCGAAGCGGGAAGATATGGCCCGGCCGGGCAAACTCCTCCGGACGCGATCCGCACCGGACGAGAGCCCGAACCGTGGCAGCTCTGTCAGCGGCGGATATTCCGGTCGTGGTTTCCGGGATATAGTCGACCGATACGGTAAACGCGGTCTTCAGGACTTCGGTGTTGCGCGGCACCATCAGCGGAATATCGAGCTCGTCGAGCCTTTCGCCCTCCATCGGAACGCAGATGAGACCACGGGCATGGTTCATCATGAAGGCGATTGCCTGCGGCGTGACCGCTTCGGCAGCAATCACCAGATCACCTTCATTTTCGCGGTCTCGATCATCGACAACCACAATGATCTCGCCCCGCGCAATCGCGGCGATCGCATCTTCAATTTTCGAAATTGCCATTTTCCTGCCTTTCAAGGGTTGCCGCTTGGAACGGCGTGCATGGCCGGTTAAAGCCACCATTTTCCCTTGGGCGAACAAGCATGTGAACGCCACAATGAAGCAGCGTCTCCTGCGTTGCTCTCTTCCATCCGGACTATGACCGTCGGCTCCGGCATCTCACCGGATCTGCTGACCCTTCCGGCAACCGGAAGGCGCTCGCGGGCTCGAGGAAAATCCCCATACCGCCGGTGGGGAATTGCACCCCGCCCTGAGAACAATTGGAAGATAAGAGATCGATGCCTCGTTCCGCAAGAGGCATCGATCTCCGAATTGTCGAAAATCCGGTCCGCCCGTTGAACGCACCGTTCCTGATTGTCGAACTAAGACATGATCAGGCCACCGTCGACATTGATCGTCTGGCCGGTAATATAGGCCGCATCGTCGCTGGCAAGGAAAGTGACGAGACCTGCAACGTCTTCGCCCGATCCGGCCCGTTTCATCGGAATGCCCTCGACCCATTCCTTCATGAGCTCGCCGGGACCGTAATTGCCCAAGAGCTTGCCCCAGGCTTGATCATTATACGCCCACATATCGGTTTCGATGATGCCGGGGCAGAAGGCGTTCACGGTAATGCCCTCGGTCGCGACTTCCTTTGCCAAGCTCTGGGTAATGCCGACGACGCCCATCTTCGATGCAGCATAGTGCGGCGTGTAGATGAAGCCGTCGCGCGCCTGGCCGGAGGCGGTATTGATGATCCGGCCGCCTCGACCATGCTTGCGCATGCGGGCGATCGCCTCCTGGGCGCAAAGGAAGACGCCCTTGGTATTGACGGCCATGACCTTGTCCCATTCGCTCTCTGTCATATCCTCGACACGGGCAATGGTGATGACGCCGGCATTCTGGATCGACACGTCGACGACGCCGAAAGCCGCTTCGGCAGCCTCGTAAAGACCCTTCACGCTGACCTTGTCGGTTACATCGCCAACGAAGGAAATCGCCTTTCCGCCGCCGGCCTTGATCCCATCGGCAACCGCATGGATGGAATCCTCATTGGCCGAGACCACGAGATTGGCACCCTCGCGCGCGAACCGCTTGGCGATCGCCGCGCCGATACCGCGGCTCGCGCCGGTGATGACGACAGTCTTGTTTTCGAAGCGAAGCATTTCCCATTCCTTTTGCGGTATTGGCTAATGACGGCGCCATGAAATGGTCGATCGCGCCACCTGTAATTTGCGACTTCAGTCGGCTGCCAGGATGATCCCGGCGAACTCCGATGCCTTCAGCGACGCCCCTCCGACGAGAGCGCCATCGACGTTGGAAACGCTAAAGATCGCCTTTGCGTTCTGGGCCTTGACCGAGCCGCCGTAGAGGATCCTGACCCGGCCTCCGTCATCTCCCAGCCGCTCCTTGAGCATCTGCCGAATGGATGAGTGTATTTCCTCGATCTGTGCAAGGCTCGGAACCTGCCCAGTACCGATCGCCCATACGGGTTCATAGGCGATCATCGTGTTCGAACTGGTTGCGGTGTCGGGAATCGATCCTTCAAGCTGCGCACAGACCACCTCAGCCGCCCTCCCCTCGTTTCGTTCTGTTAGCGTTTCTCCGACGCAAATTATGCTCGCCAGTCTTGCTTTGTGGACTGCGGCAGCCTTACCCGCGACTACGCCATCCATTTCCCCGTAGGCGGCGCGGCGTTCGGAATGTCCCAGGATGACAAAGCGGGCGCCGATTTCGGCGAGCATCTCGGCAGAGACGTCCCCGGTATAGGCACCCATGGTCTGCGCGTGGCAATCCTGCGCGCCGACGGTAATCGCCGAACCTGCAGCACATTCGGCCGCCTTTTCCACCAGCGTGAAGGGTGGGCAGACGACGATGTCGCACGTCACCTTGCCCGTTAATCCCTTCAGCACCTCGATCTCAGCCAGGGAGGAAGCGAGACCGTTCATTTTCCAGTTGCCTGCAATCAGTTTCCGCATGACGTCACCAGCAGCAGAAGCCGCCGTCGACGAGCAGGTCGACGCCCGTCACGAAGCTCGCGGCATTCGATAGCAGGAAGACGGCGGGACCGACCATCTCATCGACGGTCGCCATGCGCTGCATCGGCGTCTGCTCCTCGAAGAGCTTGGTCTGGTGGACCATCTCCGGACGCGTGTTCATCGGCGTTGCAGTATATCCCGGCGAGATGGTGTTGACTCGGATGCCGCGGCCGACCCACTCCATCGCGAGCGACTTCGACATGTGAATCACGCCGGCCTTGGAAGCGTTGTAATGCGCCTGGCTCAGGCCACGATTGACGATGACGCCGGACATGGAGGCGATGTTAACGATCGATCCGCGTCCATTTTTCAGCATGGCGCGCGCTTCTGCCTGGCATGACAGGAAAACACCCTTCAGATTGATATCCATCAACGTCTGATACTGGTCCTCCTCCATTTCCTCTGCCGGCTTGGCATTGGCGATGCCGGCGGCGTTGACGGCAAGCGTCAGTGCCCCGAGCTCCGCCTCGGTGCGGGCAACCGCCTCCGCAAGAGAAGATTTGCTGGTGACATCGGCCGCAATCTGGAGGAAACGGCGACCGGCCGCCTCGATATGCGAGGCCGTGTTCGCCAGGCCATCATCGGAGCGGCGATCAAGAAGTGCGACGTCGGCGCCGCATTGTGCCAGGCCGATTGCGATGCGCTGCCCGATGCCGCTTCCAGCTCCGGTCACGAGCGCGACCTGTCCGCGGAGATCGAAAAGTTTCGGGGCGTTCAGAGTGATGTCCGACACCGCTCTTCCTTTCTATTTGTCTATATTGTCGCAAGTTCCATGACGGAGACATCGTTAGCCTCGTCACGATTGAGAATGCCTGCCTGTTTGCCCTGGGCAAGCACGAGAATTCGGTTGGAGACGCCGAGAACCTCCTCAAGATCGGAGCTGACGACAATGACGGCCACGCCCTGCTTGGCGAGGTTGACGATGATGTCGTAGATGCTGGCTCGGGCGCCGACGTCTATGCCTCGGGTCGGCTCGTCGAGGACCACGACCTTGGGATCGCGCATCAGCCATTTGGCGATGACGACCTTTTGTTGGTTGCCGCCGGACAGGTCGGAGGCATATTGCTCGGCGCGGCCCTTGACGCCGAACTTCGCCACGGCCTTTTCGGCGAAGTTGCCCTTCATGCGCGAGGTAATCCAGCGCCCACCGAGCCTGTCGAGATTGGCGTAGACGATGTTCTCGCTGATGCGATGGCCGACGACGAGGCCCTGTTCCTTGCGATCCTCGGGTACCATGACGATGCCCTTTGCGATCGCATCTGCCGGGTCGCGAAGCTTGAGTTCTTCGCCCTCGAGCCTGATCGAACCGGCGCTTGTCGGATCTGCTCCGGAAATGGCACGCACGAGTTCCGTGCGGCCGGCACCGACCAACCCGGCAATGCCGAGAATCTCGCCGGCCCGAACATCGAACGTCACATCCTGGAAGGACCCGTCAGGCGAGGTCAGTCCGTTGACCTGCAGCACCGCCCGGCCCGTCGGCTCGGGAAGCGTCGGGAACAGCCGGTCCAGCGAACGGCCGACCATGCTCTCGACGATGGTCCGAACCGGGGTGGCACTGTCGGCAAACTCCTGGACACGCTCGCCATCACGCAGGACGACAATGCGATCGGTGATCTGCTTGATCTCCTCCATGCGGTGCGAAATGTAGATGATGCCGACACCTTCTGACCGGAGCTTTCTTACCTGCTCGAACAGGGCCTCCGTCTCTGCTCCTCCGAGCGCGGCGGTCGGTTCGTCAAGGATCAGCAACTTGGCATTGAGGGCCAATGCCTTGGCGATTTCGATGAGCTGCTGATTGGCCGTCGAGAGACCTTCGACCTTGCGCGTCGCCGGAATATGCAGGTTCAGCCGCGCAAGCTGTTCCTGCGCGCGCCGGATCATCTGGGGGCGATCGACAACTCCGTTCTTCATCGGCCATCGCCCGATGAAGACGTTTTCAGCGATCGACAGATGCGGCAGGAGCTGCAATTCCTGGTGGATCAGGACTACACCCTTGTCGATCGCGTCGCGCGGTGCGGCTGGGGCATAGGGCTGCCCCAGCCATGTCATCATTCCCTCGGAGGGCGTGCGTGACCCTGCAATAATGCCAGACAAGGTGGATTTGCCCGCCCCGTTTTCGCCAAGAAGCGCAACCACTTCGCCGGCATGGACGTCCAGATCCACATTCTTGAGCACCTGAAGCGGTCCGTAGCGCTTGCTAATGCCTCGCAGTGAAAGAACGGGCTCAGTCACGGCATACCTCCTCAAGACCTCGGTACGATTAGGGATGGTTGGCGATGAAGCCGGCCACGTTTTCCTTGGTCGTCAGTGTGGCGTCCATGAGCTGCACCGGGGGCACTTTCTCGCCGGCGACGAGCTTGACGGCATTAGCGACCGCGTCGCGGCCCATTTTCTGGGTCTGCTGGGTCGCGGTAACGTCGAAAACACCCTTGCTGAGTGCTTCCAGAGCCGCAGTATCACCGTCAAAGCCGCCGACGACGATCTTCTGTGACGGGTTTGCTACCTTGATCGCCTGTGCTGCGCCAAGTGCAAGCGCGTCGGCCTGCGCAAACACGATCGACACATCCGGATTTGCCTGCAGCATGTTCTGCATGATCTGGAAGCCCTCATCCTGGGCCCACATGTTGGAATACTGCTCGGCAACGACCTTCACGCCGGGATTTGCCTTTAGCGATTCAGCGCAACCCTTGCTGCGATCGACTTCCGGCGTCGTGCCCTTCTGACCGTGAATGATCACCATCTTTCCCTTGCCGCCAGCTTGCTTGAGGATGTAATCGCAGACGGCTTTGGCCGACGCGACGGAATCCGTTGCAAGGAAGGTGTCGCCGGGGGCGCCATCGGCGTTGCGGTCGACGTTGACGACCGGAATGCCAGCATTCTTGGCAAGCTTGACCGGAACCGTTGCCGCCGCCGCGCCTGCGGGGATGTAGATCAAGGCATCGATATTCTGGGTCAGGAGATCCTGGATCTGGTTGATCTGGGTCGGGCCATCGCCCTTGGCATCCACGGTCACGACCTGAATGCCGCGCTTCTTGGCTTCATCCTCGACCGACTGCTTGATCTGATTGAAGAAATTTGCCTGCAGGTTTGCGACAGCCAGGCCGATTTTCTTCGTGTCTTTTGCCTGAACGGAGCCGAGCGACAACGAAAGCACTGCGGCCGAGGCCAGAAGAATACGCAAAAGTTTCATTTTATGTCCTCCTTTTTGCAATGAACCCTTGGGTAGTCCTCCCCCTCGGGCAAATGATCCGCTCCAAACCTTGTCGGAGAGGAAATCGTTAGGGACCGCCGGGCGCGGACCCGACTATCAGGCGCGCCGCCGGCGGATCGTTTCCGCACCGACCGCGAGTACGATGACAATGCCGATGATGACCTGCTGCAGGAATGGCGAGACATTGAGCAGGTTGAGGCCGTTGCGCAGGACGCCGATGATCAAGACTCCGATGAGCGTTCCGCCAATGCCGCCGGATCCGCCGGAAAGGGAGGTTCCGCCAATGACGACGGCCGCAATCGTATCAAGTTCATATCCAAAGCCGCTGGACGGTTGAACGGAGTCGAGGCGGGCCGCCAGCACGATACCGGCCAGACCGGCAAGCACCGCACTTGCGACATAGACGGCAATCGTCACGAGCTGGACATTGATGCCGGCGAGACGCGCAACTTCCGGATTGCCGCCGACGGCATAAAGCATGCGCCCCTCGGAGCGGAAGTGAAGGAATACCCAGGCCACAGCGACGACCGCGAGCATCAGGAAAACCGTTGCCGTCAGAACGCCGAAATGACGGTCGATTGCCAGCATCATGAACCAGTCGGGAAACCCGACGATCTGCTGGCCGTCGGTGATCATGTTCGCGACGCCGCGCGCGGCGGACATCATCGCCAGCGTCGCGATGAAGGCTGGAACCCTGAAAAGGGTAACGAGAAGTCCGACGATCAGCCCGCTGGCGGCGGACGCGACGAGCGCCACTGCAATCCCCGCAACGAGCGGCAGGCCGGCAATATTTGCCGCCCAGCCCATGACCATCATGGCAAGCGCAAGCACCGAACCAACCGAAAGGTCGATACCGCCGATCAGGATGACGAAGGTCATGCCGACGGCCATGATGCCAAGCACGGTGATCTGATCGAGGATGTTAAGGCCGTTGCGGAGCGAGAGAAACGCATCGGTGCTGAGGCTTAGGAAAACGCAAAGAGCGAGCAATCCAACAAGCGGCCCGGTCGCGCCGGTAAGCTTTCTTAGCCATGTCACGGACGGACGGCTCTGTTCATTGACGTCGATCGCCACCATCATTCCTCCCAGGGGTCCGAGGCCAGCGGCCATGCCTGGCTGCTAAATCTTCAAACTAGAATATTTATTCACATATGCTGGAAAATTCATTACCAACTCGATTTGGCGCTGTCAACAGAGTCCTTTCGACCCGATTTGACAACAACCTGCCGCTAAGGGCTTGACTAACAGCCTTCCTGTGCAAAAATATAAATACATGAATATTTATTCACGCGAGGAAACAATGGAGCCTTCCGAACTTGAACGCATTGCTCGCCAGATACGCCTGCGAGACCTCCAGGCAGTCTATGAAGCAGGTGCGGGACATATTGGCGGCGAGATGTCCGTGATCGATCTACTGACTGCGCTGTACTTCCGCGTGCTGCGCATCTGGCCGGATCAGCCGAAACATCCCGATCGGGACAGGTTTGTGCTGTCCAAGGGACATACGGCATGTGCGCTCTACGTCACTCTGGCAAAACGCGGCTTCATTCCGGAAGAGGAAATCGCGACTTTCCTGAAGCCGCATTCGCGACTCAATGGTCATCCCAATTGCAACAAGGTGCCGGGCGTCGAAACCAACACCGGCCCCCTCGGGCACGGTCTGCCGGTTGCCGTCGGCATGGCGAAGGCGGCGAAGTTATCGGGCGCTGGCTACCATACCTATGTCATCACCGGCGACGGCGAGATGCAGGAGGGCTCCAACTGGGAGGCGATCATGGCGGCAGCGCAGTTCCGGCTTGATAACCTCACCCTCATTGTCGACCACAACCGTTTCCAGCAAGGCGCAGCGCTTTCGGATACGAACGACATCGCCCCGCTCCGCCCGAAGCTCGAAGCCTTTGGCTGGAATGTCAGCGAAATCGACGGCAACACCATGCGCGAGGTCGTCCCGGCGCTCGAGCATCGAAGCGACCGTCCGCATTGCATCGTCGCGCACACCAACAAGGGACATGGGATCTCCTTCATGCAGGACCGTGTCGACTGGCACCACAAGGTTCCGAACAAGGAACAATATGAAATCGCATTGGCAGAATTGTCGGAGGCACTTTAATGAATGCGCCCGTGAACGCACCCAAGCTCCATGACTGCCGAGACGCTTTCGCATCGACGCTCGAACGCCTTGCCGCCGAGAACGAGAAGATCGTTGCAGTCTGCAACGATTCGGTTGGATCTTCGAAGCTCGGCGGCTTCAAGTCCAAGTTTCCCGATCGCCTGATCAATGTCGGCATCGCCGAGCAGAACATGGTCGGCGTCGGTGCGGGCCTCGCCAATGGCGGGCGCCTCCCCTATGTCTGCGGCGCCTCGCCGTTCCTGACGGGCCGATCGCTCGAGCAGATCAAGGCCGACATTTCCTACTCGAACGCCAACGTCAAGCTCGTCGGCATTTCGTCCGGAATGGCCTATGGCGAACTCGGCCCTACCCATCATTCGATCGAGGATTTCGCCTGGACGCGCGTTCTGCCCAACCTTCCCGTGATCGCACCCTGCGACCGCATCGAGACGGCCGCCGCAGTGGAATGGGCGGCAAGCTATAACGGCCCCTGCTTCCTGCGCCTGTCGCGCGTTGGCGTGCCCGACCTTTTGCCGGAAGGGCACAAGTTCGAGCTCGGAAAGGCCAATCTCCTGCGTGAAGGTTCCGATGTCACGCTCATCGCAAACGGAACGCTGACCCATCGCATGATGAAGGCCGCCGACATTCTCGCGCAGCGTGGCATCAAGGCCAAGGTGCTCAATCTCGCCACGGTCCGCCCGATCGATGAAGATGCCGTCATTGCGGCGGCAAACGAAACCGGCGCGATCGTGACGGCGGAAGAGCATTCGATCTTTGGCGGGCTGGGATCGGCTGTGGCCGAAGTTGTTGTCGACAATGCTCCCGTGCCGATGACGCGCCTTGGTGTTCCCGGCGTCTACGCACCAACCGGCTCGGCCGAATTCCTGCTCGACGAATTCGGCATGGCTCCATCAGCTATTGCGGACGCCGCGCAAGCGCTTATCAAGCGCAAGTAGGCCATAAGCGCGCATTCGAGCCGGGGCGGACTGCCGCCCCGGAGCGTTGTTATCAGTGGAGGGTATGATGCGGGCCATTCTGGCAATCGACCAGGGGACCACCAATTCCAAGGCGGTGCTGGTCTCCGAAAGCGGACACATCGTTGCCAGGGGCTCGGCCCCGGCGGGAATCTCCTATCCGGAGCCGGGCTGGGTCGAGCAGGATCCGGATCGAATCCATGCGTCCGTGCGCGAAGCGATCGAACTTTGCCTGCAAGATGCGCCTGGCGTGACAATCGAAGCGGTAGCAATCTCCAACCAGCGCGAGTCCGTTACCGTTTGGCATGCCGAAACAGGCAAGCCGCTTGGCCCGGTGTTGAGCTGGCAATGCCGGCGCACCGCAGCGGATTGCCAGCGTCTCATCGCCGATGGGCACCTGAAGCGTGTCGAGGCGCTGACCGGCCTTCCGCTCGATCCTATGTTTCCTGGCCCGAAGTTCCGCTGGCTCCTCGATCGGATCCCGCATGGGAGAAAAGTCCGCATTGGAACGATCGATAGCTGGCTCATTCATTGCCTGACCGGCGGCCGCAGCCATGTTTGCGACGCCTCGAATGCCGCGCGAAGTCAGTTGTTCGACCTAGAGGGCCAAGCCTGGAGCGAGGAGCTCGGTAGTATCTTCGGGGTCGATATCCGGCTCCTTCCCGAAGTGCTCGACAGTTCCGCGGATTTTGGCGCTACGCATGGTCTTGCCGGCGTCCCGGATGGCACGCCGATCAGATCGGCCATCGGCGACAGCCATGCGGCATTGTTCGGCCACGGAGCCTTCAAGCCGGGCGATGGCAAGGCGACCTTCGGAACCGGGTCCTCCGTCATGACCACCCTTCCCCGCTTCATCGCGCCACGCAATGGCATTACGACGACCGTTGCCTGGCGCATTGACGGGCAGCCGACCTACGCATTCGAGGGCAACATTCTTGTGTGTGCCGCAAGCCTGCCATGGATGGCGAGCATTCTGGGCCTTCCGGACGTTGCATCGCTTGTCGACCTCGCCGCGACCGCCGAGCCAGATGGTCCGGGGTTCGTACCCGCCTTCGTCGGGCTCGGCGCGCCCCACTGGAATTCCGACGCGCGCGCGCTCTTCTCGCAGATCAATTTCAGCACCACCCGCGCGCAGATGGCCCGCTCGGTTACTGACTCGATCGCACTCCAGGTGCGCGACGTCATCACGGCGATGCGTGCGCAGAGCGGCGGCGAACTCGGCACGCTTTACGTCGATGGTGGACCGAGCCGGAACCGCTTCCTCATGCAATGCGTATCGAACCTGGTAAGACACGCTGTCATCCAGTGCGAAGCGCCGGAAGCATCGGCGCTTGGAGCAGCTTATCTTGCCGGTCTTTCTATCGGCCTCTGGCCGGATCTCGATGCTATAGCGACACTTCCGCGAAACACCGAAGTCATCGAGCCGGAAGCCATCGACGATACGACCCTCCTGAACAGGTGGAATGATGCGCTGGCCCGCTCGACGTTGCCGACAACTCCGGTTAAAGGTGAATAAAAATTCACCCCGGGATCAACGATGGCTCGCCTTAACGAACTCCGCCTCATCTCAAGAGTTGCCCAGATGTACCATATAGAGGGCAAGCGGCAGGCGGATATCGCGCAACATCTTCGCCTGTCGCAGGCAACCGTTTCGCGCATGCTGAAACGGGCCGAAGCGGAAGACATCGTGCGCACGAGCGTCATTCCGCCAGTGGGCACCTATAGCGACCTGGAAGGAGCGCTACGCGAGAGGTACGGCCTCCCCGAGGCGATCGTCGTCGAATGCACCGAAGACCGGGACGGAGCCATCATGGCCCGGATCGGCGAGGCTGGCGCGCATCTTCTGGAGGTTACGCTCGCACCCGGCGAAATCATCGGCGTGTCGAGCTGGAGCCAGACGATTTTCAGGATGGTGGAAAATATTCATCCGCAAAAAAGTGCCCAGGCCAAATATGTCGTCCAGACGCTTGGCGGCATGGGCGATCCGTCGGTCCAGACGCATGCCACTCAGCTGACCACCCGCCTCGCACGGCTAACGGGTGCGGAGCCAAAGCTTCTTCCCGTGCAGGGTGTGACAAGCTCGCGCGAGGCCAAACTCCTGATGCAGGCGGACCCGTTCGTGCGGGAGACGATGGACCTCTTCGGCAGCATCACGCTCGCCATCGTCGGCATCGGCGCCGTCGAGCCATCAGAATTGCTGGCAAGATCCGGCAATATCTTCTCGTCACGGGAGCTTGCCGACCTTGCCGAGGCAGGTGCGGTCGGCGATATATCGCTGCGGTTTTTCAACAAGGACGGCAAGCCTGTAAAGACGCCGCTCGATGATCGCGTCATCGGCTTGCCTCTTGAAGACCTCGAACGGGTCGATCGGGTCATCGCGCTTGCGGGCGGTGCAAAGAAGACGGCGGCAATCGCCGGTGCCTTGAGGATCGGGGTTATCGATACGCTGATTACGGACAAGTTCAGCGCCGAGCGCCTAATCGAGGCATGAGATCGGCAGGATCGTCACTCGCATTCAATCGAGGGTTGCTGCTCTTGAAGAGATAAGAACCGATGGTCCTGTTGTTGCTTCAGGCCTTGTCTTGCAAGAGAGCGGAAGAGAGAGAGAGACGAATTTCACCGACCCCGTTCTGTACCTCCGCTGCAAGAGATAAGGCTTACCGCTCGGGATGGTCTCTGGCAGCCCTTATCGTCACTTCCCGATCAGTAAGAATGGCATCGTGTTTTACGAATCTTCCGTTCGGTAAGCCGCCATAGGAGATGGTCGATGTTCAGGTCCGCACGCAAGTTCAGCGCCGCCGTTCGGGGAAAACGCAAAGGCTTCGGCTGGACATGGGCCGAGCTTGCCGCCCGCGCCGGAACGGGCGAACGCTTCATCGTCGAACTCGAGTCCGGCCAGCCGAATTGCCAGCTTGAGAAAGCGCTGATCGTGGCGCGGGCTGTCGGCATCGGGATTGGCGATCTTAGGACGGTCCAGTGGGCCCGGCTGTGTATGACGATGACCTCGGCTTTCTGCCGACCTTCGGTGAGGGTCGATGACAACTATTTTCCATGAAACCCTCCCCGTTATCCATTTAACCTTCCAAGACGAATGGAGGCTAGACTACGATCCAGCCTGGGAAGCGCACCACTCAACCTTCCCGACGCTCAGGCGGGTGGAGGAGCTTGTTGAGGCTATCAACACTACCTGTGAAGACATAGCGCCGCAAATCGCTGCGATGGCGGGAGATCCGACGAGAGTCCTCGAACGTATCTCCCGCAACGTTCAAAAACGATGCGGGCGGATTCAGGCACAAAACCGCAACTGGCGATGAAAGCAGAAACCGAAGCCGTGCCGAAAACGGAAATTATTTCCGTTTTCGGAAGAAGCAGACAGCGGAAGTCGTCCTTCTTGAGGGCAGCTTGCATCCTCAAGTCGGTCGGACAGCGAGTTGGCCCCGCCACAGAGCCGGTGACGTACGCATGTTAAACTAAGCTAACCCAAACTAGAATTGTCCACTTATTGAACCATCGTAGGTTTATGAGCCAGCTCGGGCCGGAGTTTCCTGGCCGTAAAGAGGCCAAACAGCGGTTGCTCAGATATCAAGGATGAGACCTTTAGCCTTCAGCACAGGTTCGAGCTTGCTGACTTCGATGACTGACTTGCCTTGCTTGTAGGCTTCGATGTAGCCAGCCTCGGCCTCTTCACGAACCTCTGAGAGGCGAGCAACGTCCTGCGCCTCCCCCTGACGAACGATGACCAGCCCGTCAGCGTCGCCGACGACGATGTCGCCGGGATTGATGATCTCGCCGCCGACGATGACCGGGTCGTTGATTGTCGCGATCGTTTCCTTGACCGTGCCCTTGATGCAGACGCTGAGCGAGAAGACCGGAAATCCGAGCTCCCTCAGCTGCAGCGTATCGCGCACGCCTGTATCGGTCACCAGGCCGCCAATGCCCTTGGCAAGGCAGGCATTGGCGAGCACATCACCGAACGAGCCGGCTTCCTCATACTCCCCTGCGGAAACGACGATGATATCACCGGGTTTGGCGTAGTTGATCGCAAGCTGCAGCATGATGTTGTCACGCGGCGCGCATTTCACCGTGAACGCCGGGCCGCAGAGCTTCATTCGGTAGTCTACGGGCTTCAGCCGCGAGGACAACGCGCCACGGCGACCTTGAGCCTCATGGATCGTTGCTGGCGAGAATTTAGCGAGCGCGTCGATGTCGGCCATGCTCGGGCGCTTGGCAATATCTTTGATGTGGGTCACGGAAACCTCCCATGGTTAAGCCGGCGGCGGGCGCGCCCACCGCCTCTAATCGATGACAATTTTCGGATGGATAACTGACCGGCTAAGCGAGCCTTCGTCAGGGGATCGGATCAAATTTCAGTTCGGTAATCGGTACGACCTTTTCGGTGCGTGTCATCTTGTACTCGGTATTGGCCCCGAGCCATTTCTCCCAGATCTTGTTGATCTCGCCATCACCGTCGAGCTTGTGGAGGATCGCGTTGATCTTTGCGGTCAGCGCCGGCTGATCCTTTTGCATGCCGATCCCGACAGGCTCCAGGAGCAAAGGTTCGTCGATCATGCGCATCGGCTTGCCCTTGGTCTTGGATTCGTTGACGAGCAGCGTCGTTGTCATCGTGTTGGCGACGAGGCCGCGCGCCTTGCCCTGTTGAACGGCGAGATAGGCAGACCCGGTATCCTGGAAGGTCAACGGGTCGGACTTGTTGAGTTTGATTGCCAGTTCCGAAGTCGAACCCTTGGTCGATGCGAGACGCTTGCCCTCGAAATCGGCCTTCGTCTTGCCGGCGTCATCGGCGGGAACGATGAGCATTTCCTTGGCGATGTAATAGGGGTCGCTGAACTGGATCTGCTCGGCGCGGCTCAGCGTATAGGCAAGGTTGGCGACCGTTATATCGACACGGCCCAGCTTCACTTCGGGAACTCGCGCCTCGACCGAGATAGGCTTGATCTCGGCCTTTACACCCAGTTCGTCTGCAATCGCCTTGCAGAGATCGACATCGAAACCGACCATTTCCCGGGTTTTCGGGTCAGGCGAGGCAAATGGCGGCACGTCGGCATAGGTCGCGCAGCGAAGCGTCTTTGCCGACATGATGGTGTCGAGCTGATCTGCCTTGGCCGGCAAGGCAATGGCGACGCCGGAAAGCGCCAATGTCACGGTGAAGCATTTCCAGTTCATTGCTGTTCTCCTTGTTATTGATTTCAGATGCCTAATGGCGCAGATCCGAAAGAAAGCGCTGCGCCCTGGGATGGCGAGGGCTCTTGAAGAACTCCTCGGGAGGCGCGGTCTCCAGGATCTCTCCGGCATCGATGAACCAGATCCGATCTGCCACGTCGCGAGCAAAGCCCATTTCATGGGTGACGCAGAGCATGGTCATCCCCTCGGCCGCCAGGCTTTTCATAACACTCAACACTTCGCCGACCATCTCGGGATCAAGCGCACTCGTCGGCTCGTCGAAAAGCATGACCGGCGGCTCCATTGCGAGTGCGCGGGCAATGGCGACGCGCTGCTGCTGGCCGCCTGAAAGCTGGCCCGGATAGGCGTTGGCCTTGTCGGCAAGACCAACGCGATCCAGCAATGCGAGCGCCTTGTCGCGCGCCACTTTCGCCGGCACGCCCTTGACCCGGATCGGCGACATGGAAACGTTGTCGACCACGGAGAGATGAGGAAACAGGTTGAAATTCTGAAAGACGAAACCGATGCGGCTGCGCAGCCGATTGAGCTCGGCAGCACCCATCGCGGCATGAATATTTTTTCCCTCGAAGTCTATCGAACCGCTATTGATCTCTTCCAGGCGGTTGATCGTGCGGATCAGCGTCGACTTGCCGGAGCCGGACGGTCCGCAAATGACGACGACTTCGCCGCGGCTGACATCGGCGTTGATGTTGTTCAATACCTGGTAATGGCCATAGCTTTTGCAGACCTCGTGAAGACGGATCTCTCGAGCGCCGTCCTGCGGTGCGGAAACTGGGGTGCTCATAGCTGCTCCGTGAATGCTTTTAAGGGAACGACATCGCTACGCAGGCGTATCTTCCGTGGCCCGGCTCGCCGTCGGGCAATTCGCCGTTCGACGCTGTTTGCGACATGGGTCAGGCTCCAGCAGAGCACATAGTAGACAACGGCGAGGATGAAGAAGACTTGGAAGGGTTGCGACAGCAGCTGGTTGTTCACCTGGCTTGCCGCGAAAGTCAGATCGGGCACGTTGATGATGTAGCCAAGCGTCGTGTCCTTGATCGTCGAGACGAAGGTCGAGATCATGCTCGGGATCATGTTGTAGAGCGCCTGCGGCAGGATCACGAAGCGCATCGCGCCGATGTAACTGTGGCCAAGCGCTCTTGCGGCATCCATCTGCCCTTGCCCGAGCGAAACGATGCCGGCCCGCACGACCTCGCTCAAGAACGCGCCCTCGTAGATCACAAGCGTGACCAGCATGATAAGGAAGCTCGGGACATCCGCCCCCGTCCACAGCGGAACGATGAAATAGCACCACAGGATCAGCATCAGAAGCGGAACGCCACGCGTGATGTAGACGAGGCCGGTTGCCGGCCATCTGAGCACCGCCCATTTGGAGAGGCGGGCCATAGCAAGCAATATGCTGACAGGGAATGCGAGCGCGATGGCAAGCGCTGAAAGGATAAGCGTATTGGCAAGGCCGCCCAGCGGGCCATTGGGATACTGGCCGATCAGCAGCAGCAGCCAATAATCGTGGACGATCTTGATGATGTCCTGGATCATGCGCGCGCCTTCCGCAACGGATCGCTGCGCTGGGAGATATAGGCGCCGAAAGCCATGATGATGAGGGAGAAGAACAGATAGATGACCGTGCCGATCAGATAGATCTCGAAAGTGCGGAAACTGACATTGTCGATTTCCTTGACGGCATGCGTAAGTTCAGATGCACCTACGACGATCGCGAGACTGCTGTTCTTGAAGAGGGAGACGCTGTGATTGATGAGCGGCGGCAGGGCATTGCGCACGCCCTGGGGCATGATGACAAAACGCATGGCCGAGATGTAGCCATGCCCGAGCGCCTTGGCGGCTTCCATTTGTCCTGGGCTGACTGACCGCAGGCCTGAGCGCAAATCCTCGCTGAAATAGGCGGCCTGGCACAACCCAAGACCTATGATGGCAAAGATCGCCTCGGCATTGTGATCGGCAAGCCAGTCGGTGACGCCTTGCGGCATCAGCGTATAGATCCCGAAATACCAGAACATCAGCTGCACCAGCGTCGGCACGTTGCGGTGATAGGAGACGTAGGCCTTCACGATCGGCTCGCCGATGCGAAGCGGCGAGACCCGCAGGGCAAAAAGCAGGATGGCCAGCGTCATCGCAAGGAACCAGGAGCAGATATAGATGACGAAGGTCATCTCGACGCCCTGCAAGAGCATCGCAACGTAGTCCGGATTTCTGAGGATGGCCGACAGGTCGAACCCGCTCACTGCTTGGCACCTTCCGCATCATAGATGGCGGCAGATGTCTCGGGCTTTGCCGTCTGCAGGCCACCCATCACCTGCAATGTCGGGGTGATCTCCATATGACCGATATTGACTGCGACCGGCGCTGAAATCGCAAAGGCGATCGCATCGGCGATATCGGCCGCCTGCGGCAGCTCGAACCCGTCGATGAAGCGCTCGCGCACGCTGGGGTCGTCGCCATGAACGTGGTTGAAGATATCGGTCGCGACGCGGCCGGGGCAGATTTCGGTGACGCGGACCCGCTTGCCGAATGCGTCGATGCGCAGCTGGTTCGACAGCATGGCGACGCCGGCCTTGACGGCATGATAGGTGGAATTGCCGCCGAAATTGTAATTGCCGGCAATCGAGGAGATGTTGACGACATGCCCGCGGTCGCGAGCAACCATTCCCGGCACGACCAGACGGCAGATGTGCAGCACAGCGCGAAGATTGACATCGATGAGGAGATCGATGTCTTCTTCATCAGCCTGAAGGAATTTCTTCGGCCGGTCGACGCCAGCATTGTTGACCAAAATGTCGAACTGAACCCGGTTCGCAAGATCGGCGATTGCGGCACGATCCGTCACATCGATGACGTGGACGATGCATCCCGTGCGCTCGGCCAGTTCCTGCAGGGCACCGGCGCTGCGAGCGATCGCATGCACCTCGATACCCTCGCGGCAAAGCCGCTCCACCACCGCGGCGCCGATACCGGAGGAAGCGCCTGTGACCAGCGCGGTTTTATAATCGGAGAATGGCATTCTGATCCCCTTTTTGTTGGTGTGGACATTAGCGGAGCTTCAACTCCTTGCCTAAGACCGATTACTTTTGGAGTAATAAGCAAGTTTTATGGAGATGGGCCGACTGCAAGCGAACCGGCCTCGGCCGAGGGGCATCGCGCCACTTTTGCAGCGATCCGCATGGCGTTCCCACATCGGCGCGCGTTGCAAAACAGATGCGCGTCTGCAAACATGTCTCGCCAAGACAGAACAGTAATCGATGCCATGGATATCAGACGCTTCAAATCCTTCATTGCCATCGTCGACAGCGGCAGCATTACGCGAGCCGCCGATATCCTGCATCTCGCCCAGCCGGCTCTGAGCCAGCAATTGGCCGCACTCGAGGAACATTTCGGCCAGAAGCTCCTGATCCGAAGCCAGCAGGGCGTCAGCATGACCGACGCAGGACACGCCGTCTATCGGCATGCGCAGATCATCCTGCGCCAGATGGAACAGGCGCAGGCGGATGCGGCAGCCGCCGGCAATTCGCTTGCCGGACGCGTCTCGGTCGGCCTCGTGCCCTTCAGCAGCGCCGCCACACTTTCGGTCGATCTCCTGGCCGAAACACGCAAGAGACATCCGGGCATTCTGCTTCATCTGACGGAGAGCGTTGGTCAGACCTATAGCCAGATGATCATGACCGGCCGACTGGAAATGGCGTTGATCCACGGCACGGGGCCGATCAAGGGCGTGCGGTTCGAGCCGATCCTGAGGGAGGAATTCTACCTCGTTGCTCATCGCAATTTCGCGATCGATCCAGACCTGAAGCCCGTACCTGTCAGCGCACTTGATGGGATGCCGATGCTGTTGCCGCCGGCTTACAATTTCGTGCGCCGGGCCGTCGATGCCGCCTTCTCGCGCAGCCGCATCAATCTCAAAGTCGTGGCCGAAGTGGAGATCGTGCGAACGCTGGCACGCGCCGTCGGCAGCGGGCTTGGCGCGACCATCATGCCGAAAGCGATTGCCGACCGTATCGTCTCGGAATCGAGCGAACCTCTCGTCTGCCGGCTGATCTCGCCGCGCATCGAGGAAACGCTGTCGCTTTGCACGTCCGATCAGAACTCGCTGTCGGAGCCCGCATTTGCCGTCAAGGACATCCTCGTCGAGCTGACCGAGCAGTTGAAGGTCTAAAGCTTGGAGGCAGACGCCAATGGCCTGCGACCCCGAAAGCCAGGCCGCGCGCGCGGCGGGATGAACGCTCAGCGCATATCGCGGCAGAACTCGGCAATACGGACACAGCCCTCGCCAAGCTTTTCCATGCTTGTCGCATAGGAGATGCGGAAATATGGGCTCATACCGTAAGCGGAGCCCTGCACCGTCGCGACATGGTGCTCATCGACCAGCGCCATGACGAAATCGACGTCCGTCTCGATCTTGCGTCCGCCCTTGGTGGTCTTGCCGATCAAGCCGGACATGTTGGGATAGATGTAGAAGGCGCCTTCCGGCTTGTGGCAGCGCAGCCCTTCGACCTTTGACAGTTGATCGAGCACGAAGTCGCGTCTTTCCCTATAGATCGCCGCCCGTTCGGCCAGGAGATACTGCGGTCCGTCCAGCGCTGCGATCGCCGCTGCCTGCGTGACGGTTGCGATGCCGCCGCTGTTCTGGCCGTTGACGTTGCTGATCGCGGCAATCAATTCCTTCGATCCGCTGGCGCAATATCCCAGGCGCCAGCCGGTCATGGCATAGGCTTTCGAGACGCCGTTCATCGTCAGGACCCGCTCGTAGAGCCTTGGTTCGGCATCGGCGATCGTGCAGAATTCGAACCCGTCATAAACGAGGTGCTCGTAGATATCGTCGGTAAGTATCCAGACATCCGGATGGCGCAGCATGACCTCGGCGATCGCGGCCATTTCGGCACGCGAGCAGGCGGCACCCGTCGGATTGTTCGGGAAATTCAGGAGAAGCCATTTGGTGCGCGGCGTGATCGCCGCCTCGAGGTCCTCCGGACGCAACTTGAACCCGGCCTGCTCGAAGCAGGGGACAGCGACCGGAACACCGCCGGCAAACTTGACGATGTCGGCGTAGCTGACCCACGACGGCGTGGGAATGATGACCTCGTCGCCCGGATTGCAGGTGGCGAGCATCGCATTGAAGATCACCTGCTTGCCGCCGCCGGAAACGACGATCTGGCCTGCATCGTAGTCGAGATTGTTGTCACGCTTGAATTTTCGGCTGATCGCCGCCTTCAGCGCTGGCGTGCCATCCATCGGCGGATATTTGGTGTCGCCGCCAAGTGCGGCGGCATGTGCTGCCTCGATCGCATGGGCGGGGGTCGGGAAATCCGGCTCCCCGGAGGAGAGGCTCACAACCTTGATGCCCTTGGCGGCCAGTTCGCGGGCGCGTTGGGTCATGGCGGCGGAGGCGGAGATGGAAACATTTTTGAGACGGTCAGCTGTCGAAGGCATTGATGTGATCTTTCGCTGAAATTGAAAACTTGACGGCTAGAAGCGATCAGGATGCAAGCTCGGTTGCAGGCGCTAGCGTCGCGCCGGAAGCCTCGATTTCGCTGCGGACGATGCGGGCAAGCTCAAGTGAACCGGGCGTATCGCTGTGAACGAGGATGGATCGGGCTGGCATTTCAAGCGTGCTGCCATCGATCGCCTCGACGGTCCCATCCGTCAGAAAGCGACGCACCCGTTTGCGGACCGCAACCTCGTCCTTGACCAGCGCGCCCGGCAGACCGCGGGTGACGAGCCTGCCGTCGGCATCATAGGCACGATCGGCCAGAAACAGCGCCAGCGTCTTCAGTTTCGCGCGCCTTGCCGCCTTTTCGATTTCACTGCCCGATGTCACGAAGACGACCAGACGCGGATCGACGGTAGAAATGGCATTCATCATCAGATCGGCAAGCGCTGCATCGCGGTTGACCATATTGCCCATGGCCGCATGAAAGCTGAAATGTCCGACAGTCATGCCCTCGCTCCGGGCGATCGCGATGAGCGCGCCGAGCTGATAAAGCATCTGCTGCCGAAGCTCGTCCGGCTGGAACGGCATCTCGCGCCGGCCGAAGCCGGACCGGTCCGGCAAGCCTGGATGCGCGCCGATACCCACGCCGTTCTCCTTCGCGAGACGCACCATGCGCGCCATCGTCTCCGGGTCACCGCCATGAAAGCCGCAGGCGATGTTGGCCGACGACACGATCTTCATCATCGCTTCGTCATCGCATAGCCGATAGGGGCCAAAGCCTTCGCCCATGTCGGAATTCAGATCGATCTTCACCGCTTCCTCCTCTTCGTCCCCGCCATTCTGATCAGGCCATCGCCTTCAAGGCACGCTTGACCATTTGCGACGTCCGCCTGACGTCCTCGACGTAGCGGGCCACGGCCCGTTCGACCGCGCGCGCCTCGGCATGTGTCGAGCGGACGAAGCGAAGCCGGGTGCCGATACGCGCCTGGCCAAGCCGCCACAGATCGCACTCGATGACGCCGGCAATTTTCGGATAGCCACCCGCGGTATTGGCATCGCTCATCTGAATGATCGGCTCGCCGGCTGGCGGAACCTGGATCACGCCGGGCACAACGCCATGCGAGCGCATCTCGACCGTCGCCTTTGCTTTGATCGGTTCGCCGGACAGGCGATAACCGGTGCGGTCGCTGCTCGACGATATCCTCCAGGTCTGGTTCCAGAAGGCCTTACCATCCCCGGCGAACAACTCATGCTCGCCGGCCTGTATCGCACGGATCGGCAATGCGCCGTCGATGGGAGCCGGGAAGACATCACGCAAAGCGACAGCCGGCTCGATGACCGCAATGCCGCTTGCCGGCAAGGTAAGTGCATCCCAAGACTGGCCGAATTCAATCCTGTCGCCGTTGATGAGCGGCCGGCCGGCATTTCCGCCGAAGCCGCCGCGCAGCGACGTGCTTCGCGAGCCCATGAGAACCGGCACATCCAGTCCGCCGGCAAACAGGAGATAGGCGCGCGCCAATGTCGGCGGCTGTCTCAATTGGAGGATCTGACCCGGTTCGGCGCGATGGACGCACCAGGCAAGCAGTTCCCGGCCATCCAATGTCGGGCAGCCGTCTGCACCCGTGACCGCAAAGACGCCGCCCGTCACGAACAGCAGTTTGAACGGAAAGGTCTGAACCTCTATCGCGGCCGCATCGTCGTCGTTGCCAACGAGGATATTGCCGACCTTCACCGCAAGAGGGTCCATCGCGCCGCTGGCTGTGACGCCGATGTCGCGATAGCCGGGGCGGCCGAAATCCTGGATCGTGTTGAACGGGCCGGTTTCAATGATCTCGATCATAGCTCGATCCTTGCCGGCAGAAAGCGGACGATATCCCCGGGCATCATCAAAGCCGGCGTCGCCGAAGTGGGATCGAACATCTGCAGCTCTGCGTGGCCGAGGGAATTCCACCCGTTCGGCCCTGTCAGCATCGCAACGCCTGTCTGCATTCCGCCGATCGTCACGCTGCCCTTCTCCATCCTGAGCGACGGCACGGTCTTGCGCGGCATATAGATGCGCGGGTCGAGCCCGTGCAGATAGCCGAAGCCGGGAGCACTGCCCAAGGCGAAGACGCGGTAGCTCGCCTCGTGATGCAGGCGCACGACCTCGCGGTCGCTCAAGCCGCAGAAATCGCAGATGGCGGGAAGATCGATTGCATGAGCGCCGCCATAGTGAACCGGGATCTCGATGGTCTTCCCCGCGAGATCGAGGCTCTCGGCACTGTTCCATGCCTCTAGAAGCCGGATCGTGATCAACTCGGGGTCTTCGGGCGTCTCCTTTAAGATCGCCAGAAGATTGGTCATTCCGGGGATCACTTCCGCTATATCGGCCCACCCCCTTACCGTCTGCGCCAAAGCCCAGATCCACCGCTGCGCGGGCAGATCGAATTCGCCCGGTGCCTCGAGCAGGAAAGACCGGGTGCCGATGCAGGAAATCCGTGCCCTGCCCTTAGTGACGACAGCGATTTTGCCCGACGAGGTGATAGTGTTCGACGTGGCAATCATCATAGCGGCTCTATCTCGAACAGCGGGTCGCCGAATCCGACCAGGGCTTCGGGTTCCACCAGTTGCCTGGTCAGCAAACCGGCCTTGCCGGCGGGAGTGGGAAGCAGGACAAAACCGACGCGGATGAAACCGATCACGTCCTGGCTTGAGACCGTGCGAGGCAGACGCTCGGCTCCGTTGCAATCAGAGGGCTGTAATGGATAGAAGTGGCCTGCCAACGGCGCTTTGACCGCCGCTGCCAACGCAGCCGGACCTGGCTGCGCGTTTCCCATCATGCTGACTTGGGTACCCGCCTCCTTCGAAACCACGATGCGCAGATTGCCGGCGGGCCAGGAGATTTCCATGCCCTCGACGCCTGCCACGGTCAGCGCATCGGCCAGGGCCGCGATGGTCGAGGGATCGCTGAAGTCGACCCTGCTCATTGCCCCCTCCTCTGCCGAAGCCATTGCTCCAGATAATGGATATCAGTCTCCCCACGAGCAAAACCCTCATCCTCGAACAAGGCCCTCAGCAATGGTAGGTTGGTGGAAATCCCCTCTATTCGAGTGGCGGAAAGCGCCTCGCGCATCTTCGCCATCGCATCCGCCCGAGTCGGTGCATGGACGATCAGCTTGGCAATCAGCGAGTCATAATAGGGCGAGACCCTATAGCCGGCATGGATATGAGTGTCGACGCGGATACCCTGCCCTTCCGGCAGAGCCAAATCGGAGATCATGCCCGCCGAAGGCAGAAAGCTTTCAGGATCTTCGGCATTGATCCGACATTCGAACGAATGCCCAGCACACTCCACCTCATCCTGCCGCATTTCGAGGGGAAGACCCTGAGCGACCATTATCTGGGCGCGAACGATATCGATCCCGCTGGTCATCTCGGTGACGGGATGCTCGACCTGCAGGCGCGTATTCATTTCGATGAAATAGAAAGCTCCATTTTCATAGAGGAACTCGAAGGTCCCGACACCGCGATAGCCGATCTGCCGGCAAGCTTCGACGCAGGCCAGACCGACCGGCCCGATCATGTCCGCAGAAATTCCGGGAGCCGGCGCCTCTTCCACCACCTTCTGATGCCGGCGCTGCATCGAGCAGTCGCGATGCCCGAGCCAGACGGCATTGTCATGGATATCGCAGAGTACCTGAATTTCGATATGACGCGGATGCTGGAGGAACTTCTCCACATAAAGTGCGGCAGAACCGAAAGCCTGGCGGGCCTCCTCCCGTGTCAGGGCAATGGCCTGATGCAGTTGCTCAGCCTCGTGAACAACCCGCATCCCTCGTCCGCCGCCGCCGCCCGCGGCCTTGATGATGACGGGATAGCCGATCTCTCGCGCGATCCGCTCGACCGAAGCCGTATCGTCCGGAAGGGCCGTGTCGGGGCCGGGAACGCACGGCACGCCTGCAAGGATCATCGCCCGCTTTGCCGCTATCTTGTCGCCCATGGTCGCGATCGAAGGGGCCTCAGGCCCGATGAATGCGATCCCGGCTTTCTCGACCGCCTCGGAAAATGCGGCGTTCTCCGACAGAAACCCATAGCCCGGATGAATCGCACCGGCTCCGATCAGATGCGCTGCCAGGAGGATCGCATCCTGATTGAGATAACTGCCCGCGGCATTCGAAGGACCGATGCATAGGAAGCTGTCCGCCGTCTTGCCATAAGATGCCTGCCTGTCCGCCTCGGAGCAGATCGCGACCGTCTTCAAGCCAAGCTCGCGGCAGGCGCGCTGAATTCGCTCGGCAATCTCGCCGCGATTGGCAATCAGCACCCTGTCGAACCGTCGATCGGCCAGATAAACCTCATTGACAGGGTCCGCCATCACGCGATCTCCGCGAGCATGGCACCCGTCTCGACTTCGCCGCCATCCACGTCGGTAAGCTGCTTGATGCGGCCGGCTCGCGGCGCTGCGATCTTGTTGAAAACCTTCATGGCTTCGATGATGAAAAGGGTCTGCCCCTCCTCCACCATGTCACCGATCTTGACGAAAGGCTCCTGCCCCGGCGCCGGCGCTCTATGCAGGATGCCGAAGATCGGCGCCTTCACGGTTACGGTCATGGCCTGCGCCACTCCCGAGGCATCGCGGTCATCTTGCGCACGGCTGCTCGTCGTGCCTGTAGACACTTGCGCCGGGGCGATGGGAACAGCCGGATGGGCTGCGCGGAAAATCCGCACACTAACGTCCTTTTCCGTTACCGTGAGCTCAGTAACGTTGGATCGTCCAACGAAATCGATCAGTGTTTTTATCTTCGAAAGGTCCATACGGGAGCTCGGTATTTGGGAACACCTCCCGCAATCGAACGATGACGGCGTTTGGCTGCCTTCCTCCCTACACGATGGCACGCACGATGGGGTCAGAGGAACTTTTGATGACGCTAACATCCAAGGTCGCGATGGCCATCCGCAAGGTATCCCCAACAACCTATCCCACATGAACCTTCGATTCGCGTGCGATGGGATTAAGGGTCCACCCAGGGGAAGGCATTAAGTAGGCTCTTGAAGTTATCATCACCGTCGACGACACCGGTGCTCGCCATGCTCATTCCAACTCTTTTTGCCACCCAGATCGGCGATGCGCATTTTACGGTCTTCCGCACCGTGAGGTCGAAGTCGCGGCTGAACTTCCTGTTCTTGCCACGCGGCAATTATCGAGATTACATCCTCAATAATGTCAATTTGATTGTCTGGACGGCCGTCGTCCCGATCCAGGTCTTGCAGCCGCACTGTGTTCATTTTGAACCGCAACGTTTATGTAACGAGGTGCCGATTTGGAGCACCTGGCGAGAGCAAGGGTGCCGAGACCTTCGACAGGCAAGAAGTTGATTTGCCGGTCGAAGCCGGCCTCCGGGAATATCCGCCATCATGGTCTTGTCGGCGACATAGTGATTGTCTCTGAAGATGCTGGTCAGTTCAGGATCAACAATCACGCCCGATGTTGGGTCTATTGCGAGCGGCTGTTACAGAAGCTGATACCGGCAAGAGCGAAAGAGGCGCTATCGGTCGCTCCGGTTCGATTTCGCGTCTGGCAATCTTACAAGGCGCTGAAGGCCTGGAAGCCGAAGCCCTCCCCGCAAGCAATTCCGGCCTTCCGACGGCGTTCGACATCTTTACGCTGCGCACCGGTTAAGACGCGCTCGACGCATCGCTCATGCGGCCGCACCGTCGGAATGCTGAACTACTGCGCGTGCTCGGGCAGCCGCCGGAAATCACTGCGCACTCAGGCGTCCGAGAGCGATTTGCGGAGCTTCGTCACCAAGCGAATAATCTCCGGCGGCCAATGAGCCAGGATGGCCGGGTACTCATGACAGTATGCCGATCTCATGAAGACGTGCCAAAAGCTCGGTCTGTCTTTCTATCACCGCCTCGGCGATCGGCTCGCCGTCCGCAGCAGGACCAACCCGCCGCTTGCCGGCCTCATTGCGGCAGAAGGTTAAGCACGCGAAACTTTGAAAGACGCGATTGTGACGTCGCCACGCATTCCGGTCCAGACTATATGATCGATCACGAGCGCGCCGATGTCCGCGTTTGGCATTTTCCAGCGAACGCGGGAAGCGGCGCAAGAACGGACTTTACATGGAAGGTCACAACAATTTTCGCAAGAATACTCTTTTTATATCGGCAGGATAGCGTTCCAGCGTTCCGAACACAGAGTATCTCTGCTTTTCATAGAAGCCTGGAGCCTGAAAGCTAAAGGTATCGAGCCAAATCCCGACGCAATTTTCTTCTTTGGCCCATTTGCTCCGCCTGAGCCAGAAGCTTTGCTCCCAATTGCTGGCCCCTCATAGCTTCGGGCACAAACAGCAACCCAACGAACAGCCAATTATAATAGTATTTGGCCCATGGGCCACCTTGGATTTCGCCCGCATCATCGCGCAGTAAAATTGCGAGCGGCTTGTAACCATCTTGTCCCGCCTTTGAATCATTGAAGGCAAGCAGGGGGATCGCGATTGCCTTGCGGTCATCTTCGCTGGCGTCAGACTTCATTTCCAACACGGGCATTCCAGTCTCCATTCAGCCCTTTCCCCCTATGTGGGCGATGTAACAAACACACGAATTTGCCGCCACACTTGAGAGGTCACTTTTGACGGGATTCAGTTGGAGTTATTAATGCCAGAAGGCTTCAGATCTCTACGGCTCCCCAGAAGTCTGCTGCGGGCCGCGTGAGGTTCACATTATATGAGATCCTAGCGCGGGATTTTACGCTGTTCTTGTCCCGACCCCACATTAAGATATCGGGCATCCAGGGTTTCATGGCAGACTTTATCTGAATCTAGGCGAGTAAATCATTCAATTGGGCCGTCGTTGCATCAGCCACAGAAAATACGGACCACCGATCAATGCTGCCAAAAGGCCGGCGGGCATTTGATCCGGAAACAAGACAACTCTCCCCAACCAATCGGCACTCATCATTATCAGGCCGCCGATTAGAGCGGCCGCTGTCAGCTGAGCTGCGGTTCTCACCTGCCCCAGCATACGGGCAGCATGCGGGGCAATAACACCGACGAAGCTCATCGGGCCGACGATCAGGGTCGACGCCCCAGCGAGCAATGCAATCACGAGAAGAAGGCAGAAGCGGCTCTTGTCGAGATCGACACCGAGCTGCCCCGCCGATGATGCACCAAGCGGCAGGATATTGAGCCAGCGCAGCATGAAGGGCAAAGAAAGCGCTGCAGTCACGAGGATGGCTGCCATAATGGCTGCGTCGATCGGCTGCGCGAGCCAGGTCGAACCCGATAACCAGCGGAACAATATAGCCATGCGCGGGTCGCCGGTCCCCATCAGGACCGAAACCAAGCCACTGAAGAGCGTGGTGAGCGCGATGCCGACATAGATCATGCGATCGGGCGAGAAGCTCGATCGGCGCGACAGGAGGAGAAGCGTTGCCATCGTGAAGAACGCCCCGGCGAAGGCGCCGCCGGTCTGCGTGACACGGTCGAGGCCAAAGCCACAAAGCAACATGATGATCACCCCGAGTGCCGCTCCGGTGCTAACCCCAAGGACCTCCGGACTTGCCATTGCATTGCCTGTTACGCGTTGCATGATAGCGCCAGCAAGAGCGATCGCGGCCCCACCGCAAAATGCTGCGATCAGCCGTGGCCCGCGCCAATAAGACAAGTCGACCAATTCTTGTCCGTGGCTCCAATGCCACCCCTTAAGAGCTAAGCCGAGCGATAGTGATAGCCATGAGACGAGCAGGATCAGGCAGGCAATTGAAAAAAAGAACGGACCGAACCTCTTCCTGGATTCCGGGGCACGCGCAGATCTCACCTCCGTCGCCCAGCCAGCCGATCGCATTTTCGGCAACAATACCAGCAAGATCGGGGAGCCGATGAGCGCCACGGCAGCGCCCGTGGGAATTTCGCGCGCTGTCGAAATCGCCTGCACAGACTGATCTACAAGCCATAGGAGCATCGCGCCCATTAGTGCAGACAAAGACAATTGCCGCCCGACGGTTCTGGTATTGGAAAGACGCGCGAGTGCCGGAGCGATGAGGCCAATGAAACTAATCGGCCCTACGGTGCTTACGATTTGGGCGGCAACAACGATCGCAATGATAAGGATGAGAAAACGCACGAGCGATAGCGGCAACCCGAGGCTTTTTGCTCCCTCGTCATTCAACGAGAGAAGCACGAGCGGCCTTCGAAGCAAGATCAGCAGAACAAGCGCGATGGCAAGTCCGGGCATGATCTCGACGACGCGATGCCAACCCTGGACGTTGAGCGAACCGGCCGCCCAGATGAAGACGTTGCGCACGCCGCCATGAAAAAGGATCATCGTGCTTGCCAGGGTCGAGGCATAGAGGCCAACCACGAGCCCGGCGAGAATAACGGCGAGGGGCTCAAGCCGGCGCCGCCAGGCAATGCCGATAACGAGAACAGCAGCCCCGCATCCGCCGAGAAGCGCTGCGGTTTCTGTCGAGAAAAGGAAGGTTGACGGCAGCCAGAACGTCGTTGCGACCACGACAACATAGGCTCCCCCCGTAATCCCGAGCGTCGCAGCGTCCGCAAGCGGATTACTTAGCACATGCTGCAAAAGCGCGCCGACAACGGCCAAGCCCGCGCCGGCCAAGAGGCTCATCACAAGCCGCGGAAAGAAGGTTTCGTGCGCAACCAATTGAGCGATATCCGTGTCGCTTGGGTGAAACAGCGCAGTCGACCATTCATCGGGCGGCAGAAGATGCGAGAGGTTGCTAAGGCATAATGCAAACGCTATGATTGCAAGCACCAAGATGATTGCAAGCGAACGCACAGATTGCGTCTGCTTGTCGGCCGCTGCGATTTTGCTAATCACGATCATGGTCCTCCACAAGCGCGATTGACAGCAGCGTTGCAAAGCGACTGATCGACGGCAGGCCGCCCTGATCGTAGACGGAAGCGATTTCCTTCACCCGCTGCCCTATAACAAACGGCAAGGCCTGCCAGAACCGCATGCCCTCCGTCGTTTTGGGCACCCCTCTTCCACCAGTCGTGATCACGATGACGTCGATGTCGGAAAAGACAGCAAGTCGCTCGATGCCGACAATGGTCCTGCCTGAAAATCCCACAGGCGCCCGCCACGCATTGACCAGCCCGAGACGATGCAGCACGTCGTCGTAAAGGCTTCCGCGAGCAAAGATTGCAACGTGCCTGTCATCAACGAAACCTATCAGGAGAATGGAGCGCCCGGCATGGGAAGAGAGCCTCTCTTTCGCCTGTAAAATTGATTGCGATGTCGACGAGATGAGCGCCTTTGCGCGTTCGCTTTGTCTCAGTTCTGTGGCCATGCCCTGCGTCGTCGTTGATGCCGCGTCCAGCGAAAAGCCAGTGCCATCGCGCAACGCGAAGGACGAAACCGTGCAGATACGCTCCAGTTGCGGGCGTGCGACTTCTAGCTCTGGCGGGATCAGGATGCGGTCGGCACGAAGTTCATAGAGAAGTTCGTAGTTCGGCGTGAATAACAGGCCGACATCGACGACACCTTCAGGCATTGCCGGTGTGACAACATTGCGCATGTAATAAGCAACTGCCGGCACTCCCACAGGGACGATCCTAAGTGCAAGCAGAGTGGCGGCAAGCCCCCAATCGAGGACAGCAATGCGCTCAGATGTGGTCCCAGTTTGCTCAAACTCTTCTGCCGCTGCGACATGACATGCGTAAAGGCTTGCAACGCCAGACAGGAAGGCCCTTCGTGTCATGCGGGGACGGGCCAAAGGCCCGTCCCAATAGGAGTGTCTGGAGATCAACGCGGACATCCCTACCAGCGGTAGTCAAGCGTCGCATAGACGGTCCGACCCTGTCCCCATCGGCAATTGATATTGGAGCAATCCGAAACATAGACCTTGTCGAACAGGTTGGAGGCGTTGACCGACGCCGTCAGGCCTTTGTATTTCTGGTCCAAATTACCGAAGTCATAGCGGACAGCCGCATCGAACAGAACATAGTCCGGTATCTTTGCGGTGTTGGTGGTGTTGGCAAAGGATTCGCCGATGTAGCGCGCCCCACCCCCGATGCCGAGGCCGGCAAGCGGTCCGGACTGGACGGTGTAGTCCATCCACAGCTTGGCGACATTGCGTGGCACATTCGCCGGTTCATTGCCCACCAGGCCACTGTTGTCCTTAGTCACTTTCGGATCAAGATACGCATAGGACGCCTGCATGCTCCAAGCATCCGTGAGGCTTGCAACAGCTGAAAGCTCGACCCCTCGAGACCGGATCTCGCCGGTCTGGACCTGGAAGCCACTGTGGAGGGGGTCTGTCGTTGGAACGTTCTGCTGGGTAAGGTCGAAGGCTGCGACTGTAAATAGCGCGTTCCACCCCTCCGGCTTGAACTTGATGCCACCTTCAAATTGCTGTCCGGTCGTAGGATCAAGATATGATCCATCAAAGGACAATCCGGTGGAAGGGGTAAAGGACGTCGAATAGCTGACGTAGGGCGCCAAACCATTGTCAAAGAGATAGGTCAGGCCAACGCGACCGGTGAACGCATTATCGCTCTGATCGGTCTGCGCCGACGTCAACTTGTTGAGAGTATCGCTCCAGGCGTGATCCTGGCGACCCGTCAAGGTCAGCAGGAAGCGATCGAACTTGATTTGGTCTTGCGCGTAGACGCCGAGCTGATTGAAACTCTGCTGGCGATTGAGATTGACCTTCGGCACTCCAACCGTCAGGTCATAGTTCGGATTGAGGACGTTGATGTTTGGTCCGACACCATATCGCGAAAAATCGTTCCGATTGAGATACTGATAGTCGAGACCGAACAGGGCCTTGTGTTGCAGCGGGCCGGTATCGAAATCAGCTTCCAGCTGGTTGTCCAATCCGACGCTATTGGCCTGCCCTCGATACATGTAGGTATCACGCTGCAGGATGGAGGTTCCCTTTACAAAGTCATAGGCTTGCAGGGCGTTATAGACGGAATTGACGTGCGAAAAGCGGAAGTTTTGCCTAAAGGTGAAGACGTCGTCGAAGCGATGTGCAAATTCGTATCCGATCGACTCGCGCTCGCGTTTGAATTCCTCGAAGGACGGCTGCCCGGTATTGAAATCGCGTGCAAGCTTGCCGCCAGGCAAGGCTGAGTTGTAGTTCAAGGTGCCGGAATAAGGCAAGGAACTCCAAAAGCCACCTTTGGGATCGTTGAGGTAGCTGCCGAGTATGGTCAGCGACGTGTCTTCGTCGGGCTTGATGGTCAAGGCAGGAGCGATGGCAAGACGCTGCTCCTTCATGTCATCGACCTGCGCTCCGGTTGTCCGACCGAGACCTGTCAGGCGGTATAGCAGGGCGCCATCTTCTGTCACCGGACCACCAAAGTCGAACGCGGCCTGCGCGCGATCGAAAGAACCCGTCTGAAGCTGAATATGGCCAAAGGGCGTATCAGTCGGCCGCTTGCTCACCAGATTGACCAGCCCGCCTGGCGAAACTTGGCCATAGAGGCCGGATGACGGACCTTCGAGAACATCGATGCGGTCAAGAAAGAACGGATCGATCTTGTTCTCGATCCAGGCGCCCTGAGTCTGGAGTTTGAGACCATCCTGATATTGATCGAGCGTAAATCCTCTCGCCTTGAAGTATTCATCGCGGGTATCGGTATTGTCGCCAAAATAAATACCCGGCATATAGCGGGCCGCCTGCGTCAGATTGGTTGCCTGTTGTGCATCGATCTGGGCGCGGGTCGTGACACTCACCGTCTGGGGCGTTTCAATGAGAGGCGTGCTGGTCTTCGACCCTGCCAGCGTGTTCTCCGCAACGAAGCCATCGCCGGGTCCGGTTGCGGACTGTTCGCCCTGAACAGTAATGGGCGCCAGTTGCGTCGCACCCTCAACCGCGGCCCCGTCGGCAGACGAGGGCGATGCCGCGATCGCAACCGTTGTTGAATTGGTGAATGAGTATCGAAGGCCTGATCCGCTCAATATCTGCGCGATAGCCTGCTGCGCGCTGGCGCTGCCCGAAAAGCCCTTGGTGGTTTTTCCTGCTGCAATAGAGGCAAGATAGGAAACCTGCAGGCCAGCCTGCCGCCCAAACGTGGCAAGAGCCTGGTTGAGCGGACCGGCTGGTACCGCAAACTTGACCTGTGCTGAAGCCTGGGCAAGGGACTGTCCGTTCGTGGTGAAAAGGCTGACGCCGATCACCGTCGTCATCATCAGGGCCGTCATCGACGCCTTGATGAGCTGCTTCATAAATGCTGTGTTTCGATACCCGGTCCCCATGCCCTGCTACTCCAATTCGATTGTGCCGAGGGGCTCGCATCGCGTCGCAAAGCAAGTCCCTCAGCTACTACAAACGGAGCCTTGAAATTTTCCCCTTTTTCTCAAGTTTTTTAGATGGGCGAAATAACGGTCATAAGCGAGGCCATTCTGCGCACGCGCCCGCCGGCCGGGTGCACCACTGCTTCAAGCGCACGTTGAGGGTTGGAGAGATCAAATACACCGCTCACGCGCGCCGAACCGATGTAAGGGTCTGCAAAGATAACTTTGCCCGGGATCCAACGCCCGATGCGGGCAACCAGCGCTGCGACAGTCTCCCGTTCGGCGATAACAAGCCGCTCGCGCCAGGCCCCCACCTGTCCCGGCTCATGCTTGCCTCGGTCGACGTCACCGGACGAGGCGTCATAAGAAACCCAGTCGTTTTCAGTGAGCTTTTCGCCTGCGGCCAGTAACGGTGTCGAAGCCCGCACGTCGACAAGGCCATGATCGACATCGACGGTTACGACGCCGGCGTCGCTCGATACATCAAAGGCAGTGCCGAGCGCCGTCGCGGTCACGCCGCCCACCGCTACACTGAACGGCGTGTTCGGATCCCGGGCAACATCGAAGAACGACATTCCATCTAGGAGCTCGATCCGTCGGGCACCATTCCTGTATTGCACAGCGATGGCACTGTCTGGCCCAAGCGTCGCAACGCTTCCGTCAGGCAGTGAAACGGAGCGGATTTCGCCTGTTGCGGTTATGTAATCTGCGCGAATGTCCCGCATCACTCTCGGATAAAACAAGGAGCCGGATGCGGCCGCGCCGATGCCGATTGAACCGGCGATCATGAGATTGCGTCTGGTAAGGCCGAGCTTCTCCCGCTGCTCACTCTTGCGCTTCTCCGTCAAGATCTTACCCGACGCACCGTGTATCTTCGTGATGTGCTGCCAGATGCGCTCGTGTTCCGGACTGCGAGAACACCATTGCCGCGCCATCTCGATAGCAACCAGATTGTCGGAATCACTCTGAAGGCGGATGACAAGATCGATCGCCTCATCGACAAGCCGGTCATGCTCTGCCTGATCTATGCCCATCAAAATCGTTCCAATCGTCTCGTCATCGTGCGCGCTCGGCTGCCCTAACTTATTCTACAATCGAAACGAATGTTTTTTCCCAGGTAAGGACGAGAATTCAGATGTCGCCGACATGGTTCAACAGATGACGATAAGCGTCGCGAATGAGTGCCCATGTCCGCGTTGTCGACAGTCCGAGTTCTTCGGCCACCTGCGCGATCGTCCGACCCGATAGTCTATGCAGTTCGAACGCCTTGCGCGTCCGATCGGGGAGTGTGGTAAGCGCGGCAGCTGTCCGCGCCAGGCACTGGCGTGAATAAACAACCGTTTCAGGATCTGGAAACGGGTCGGCGACCTGCGCAACGATTTCCTCACTAAGCTCCACCATTGGAACCAGCCGATTTCGGCGCAATTGGTTCGTTGCAAGATTATGGCTGACCCTATGTAGATAGGCTCGCGGATTGTGATTACTCCCAGCTTCCCGGGGAGGCGTCGCGAGCACACGCAAAAACGCATCCTGCGTGAGATCCGCTGCGTCTTCGGGTGAAACACCCCTTTGCCTCAGCGAGCGGGCAATTTCTCTTGCGTGTCGCCGAAAGAGATTGTGCAGATCCCAGACCAATTCAAATTAACTCTTTCGATTTCGACTTTTTATTGCTTTACGCATAAGATCTCCCATCATAATTGACTGCAATACTAATAGACCTACCTAATAAAATCAGATTCATGGCTCAATAAAGTGCCTTATGAACCAAATCCATCCAACGCTGATTTGCCGGCACGCATTAGGCTAAAACATGATTATTTTACTCATCATTTTACCTAAGACAATTCCCGACTGCCTGATCCTGCTGAAGTTTACGGCGGAAGCAGAAGTCTCGGACTGAGTGTGTCATTTCCGCAACACTCGAGCGGCATAGTAAGCCATGGTTAGTGGCGCCGCTCCATGGTCGCAAATAACCGCTCTTCACCGGCTATCAGGGAAGGAAACAGGTTTTGCTTAGAGACAAACTTCACGTCCGGCGGCGTCTTGCCCTGCAGCCATCCATTGCAACGAAGATTCTTTCAAATTCAGCGACGGCTTTCGTTCGTCTCTCCGTTCAATCAACGCAAGTCAGGAAAGAGCAGTGAACGACCAAGCCTGTCTGGGTCTGGCATATCTCGACCCGATGCTGGAGAGTGGGAATGATTGCATCGTCGCACATGATAGTAAACCGAAACGGCGGGTTTCTGATCATCCTTCTTGGTATCGCACTTATCTGTTCTCATCCGTTTTTCGCGCGAGCAGACACCTGTAAGGTTCCGCCGCCGATTTCAGCGATCGATCCGCCTGGATTCTACGATGACCCCGATGGTTACAGTGAAGCGATAAAGCCGCTCCATGGCTTTATTGAACGCGTCAATCAGGCAGCAGACAGCGGCGATAAGGCTTGCCTGCTTGAGCTTCTGAATGACTGGGCGCGGACAAATGCCCTCATGGCACCTATCAAAGGCTATCAGGGATATTATGAACGCTCGTGGGCCGGCACCGATTTCGCTTTTGCGTTGCTCAGGTTCTTTCCACAGTCGAAGAAGGATGCGCCTGTCGTTCCGCCGGCAATTTCCAGATGGCTTATCGACATCGCTGCCTCCACTCGAGATGCGAACGCCATCAACCGCTTGCACAACAACTTGGTTTACTGGGCAGGTCTTGATCTTGCGGCAACGGGAGCGCTGACGAAACGGTCCGATCTGATCGATGCTGGCATTGCCCGGGCACGAGAGGGCATCAAGGATATCCAGCGGAACGGTACACTGCAGCGCGAGTTGAAGCGGGGCGACCGGGCTCTTCACTATCACAACTTTGCTCTCATTCCATTGGTCTTCACCGCAGAGTTGGCACAGGCACAGGGCGTCGACCTCTATTCGGAAAATAACGGAGCAATTCGGCGCCTGGCAAACCTGGTGATCAGCGCCGTGCTCGATCAAAACAGCTTTTCAGCCTATACCTCGACGCCGCAGCAGCTGTTTCCCTGGACCTTCGCTGGTGATCTCGCCTGGATGGAGCCGTATCAAGCTCGTTTCCAAGACCCCCGATTGGTCGCCGTGATCGCTCAGCGTCGACCATTTATCAATCCTCGGCTGGGCGGTGACGTAACTGCCGCCTGGAGTACACATCGAATCTAGTACCTAAGCACATCAACACGCTTTCGCTGAACGCGTTGTTAATTTGATGACCGGCCCGCTAACGGCCTAGTAAACCGAAATTCACCTCGGAAAGCTGCAGCGCGAAAACTGCCATTCTGAGTGCCGCTGTTGCCAAAGTTTGAATTGAACCTATATAAGGGTCTATCGACCATTGCTTGTGACGTCGCTGAAGAGCCACTACGCTCTCGTCGGATTTCCTCTCAAATAATCGATCTAATCCCGCAAGGCATCGCGGGAGCAACAACGGTTACTGCGAAAGGAAATCGTTATGAACACTGGTACTGTGAAGTGGTTTAACTCCACCAAGGGCTTCGGCTTCATTCAGCCTGACGATGGCAGCACGGACGTTTTCGTCCACATTTCGGCGGTAGAGCGCGCCGGCATGCGGTCGCTGAACGATGGTCAAAAGATCTCTTACGACATCGTGCAGGATCGCAGATCTGGCAAGAGCTCGGCTGACAACCTTCGGGCCGCATAAGTTTGTCACCGGTTCGCGCGACCACGGATGTACTGGCGCGCTGAAACCATGACCTAGGAAGGTCGGGATACATCCCGGCCTTTTGTTTTTCATTTCGAACGGAGAACGACATGGCGTATGGTCGTTACCAGCCGGGCGACAGCATCGTCCTGAAGCCTGGAATTTTTGGAAACGTCCAACCCGCTGGCAGCATCATGTCCGTCCTGCCGGTCTCACAAGGCGTTGTTCACTACCGCGTCCGCTTTCAGAACGAGAATTTCGAGCGGAGCATCCGTCAGGACGATATTGACGTTGAAGCGTCACCCTCGTCGCTTTCGCCGGCGCAAGTCGAGATACCGCAAACATCGAAATCGAGCTGGATCAACTCGAATTCAATCCGTACCAAGAAATAAACGCAGCGTGAGCTGAGAAGGAGACACTTTGCAGGTTCTGGTAAGAGACAACAACGTCGATCAAGCGCTCCGCGTCCTCAAGAAGAAGTTACAGCGTGAAGGCGTGTTTAGGGAAATGAAAGCCCGCAGCGCCTACGAAAAGCCATCCGAAAAGCGTGCGCGTGAAAAGAGCGATGCGATCCGCCGCGCCCGAAAGCTTGCCCGTAAGCAGGCTCAGCGTGAAGGCCTGTTGCCGGCACCGAAGAAGAAAGTCATGACGTCAGGGCGTGGACGTCCACCGTCTCTTACAAACGCGCCCACTGATAATGGAGAAGCATGACAAAGTCGAAGGACGATCTCTTCAAACCTGAAAAGCTATCTGCGCTGGCCAAGTCCGAGCAAACGACGTCGGTTGCCAAGGATATCCTGGCCAATGAGGCGTCTGCTCGGCAGAAAAAGACGGATAGGCTTCGTGCGCTTCGTTTGGCGCAAGAGGCGGAGCTAGGACCAGCGCCGAAAGCAAAAAAGAAAGGCAAGAAGGGATAGCGATCGAATATCGCTCAGCTCCCTTCTATTGGCTCTCGACCGCACGTGCTGTGGTTCGAGAGATTCCAGTCTTGCTTTAGTGCCCATGAAGCGTGGGCATACGATCTCAAAATTTGACTACCAGAAACTGCCGCAACAAGCGCATTCTCGCATTGGCTGCCAAACAACACGCGCCATAGTCGACAGGCATGCTTGTTGACGCTCTGTCCGACGACGGATACACTGTATACATGAGCACCAGAATCGTTATCATAAATTGTGCACTTGATGAATTGCAGGCGGTCGGACTGGACAAGCTCAGCCTGCGCGCCGTTGGAAAGAGAGTAGGGATAACCCCTATGGCGGTTTACCGGCACTTCCAGGACAAAGCCGACTTGTTGCATGCGCTCGGCGAGCATGCGCTTTCCCAATGGCGGGCGCGCGTCGAGCAGATTGAGGAAGCCGATCTTCGCGCCTGGTTCAATGCAGTCACCTATGCATTCGTAGAGTTCGCGCTCGATTCGCCCGCACTGTTCGATGCCGCTTTCGTACTCAGCACCCGCGCCGAACGTATCTATCCGCACGATTTCATAGAGGGCCGATCTCCGGTGATCGGTGCCTTTACGGCTCGCCTGGCAAGCGGTCAGCAGCGCGGCCTGGTGCGCCAGGGCGATGCGCTTGAGATTGCTATGATGTGTTGGGGCCTGTTGCAAGGGCTGGTCGGAATGCATCGTTCCGGTCGCTTCAATCTTTCTCGTGAGGACTTTACCGGCATGTGCCTAAGGGCCGTCGCCCGGATCATCTACAAGGACTAGCCGATGAGAATGAGGGGGGTAGTGGCAGCGCTGGTTTCCGGCGCTGTTCTTGCGGTCAGTCGCGACACGGGTCATTTGGGGTTTCTGGTTTTGCTCGGCCCGATACCGTTTTTTGTTTGGGCTTTGGGTGAGAAGCGGGCACTTTACATATTTGTGCTCGCCTGTCTGGTTGGCCTGGCCGGCGAGGCTGGCCCGCTCTATTTCTATGGCGGCATCATCCCCATGGTTTACGGGATCGTGGCCTTGCAGGCGCTGTTTTTTGCCCTCGCGGTTCTGTTCATGTGGGCTTTGTATCCGCGCAGCCCGACCCTTGCAGCCTTCGGCTATGGGGCGATGACAGGGGCAATTGAACTTCTCTACTCTTATGTTTCGCCGAATGGCAGCTTTGGCGCGCTGGGCTATGCGCTGACGGATGTCCTTCCTCTGTTGCAGGTTGCGTCGCTTGCGGGCGTCCCGGGTCTCAGCTTCCTTGCAGCGATCGTCCCTGCCGGTATTGCAATGCAGATCCGGAGACCAACCGACTATTTTGCTGCTTCCCTTTGCATTTTACCGGTTCTTGCTGCTCTCGTTTTCGGTTTCTGGCGATTGGCGCAGCCAGAAGGCGAGACCATTCGCGTCGGACTGGTCAGCAACGATGCGTTTGCGGGTGTCGCAACCGATGAGCCGGATCGCAACGACGCGATCATTGCCGACTTTCGTCAGAGGATCGGGGAGCTCTCAGGCACGAAAACCGCCTATATTGTCACGCCGGAAAAGATGTTTCTGCCGACGGTCGAATTCGCCAAACTCTCCGAGAATTTGCGCACGAGGATCGTTGCCGGCTACGACCAGCCGCTTGGTGATGGCCGCCGCTCAAACACCGCGGAGCTGACCGGGCCAGGTCTGTCGCCGCTGCGATATGACAAGCACTACCTCATTCCGGGTCTCGAAGCCGAATATATTCCCGGCAGGGATCTTGCGAGCCTCGATCGGGTCGGGATCGCAATCTGCAAGGACATGGATTTTCCTCGCTTCCTTCGGACCTATGCCCGCCGGCACATCGGCCTGTTGCTCGTACCGGCATGGGATTTCTTTGCCGACGGACGATTGCACAGCAGAATGGCGATCGTGCGCGGCGTGGAAAACGGCTTCACGGTCGCGCGCGCTGCAAGCCAGGGCATGCTGACGCTAAGCGATGCCAATGGCAGAGTCTTGGCGGAAGCCTCTTCGGCCAAGGGGCAAGGCAATCTTGTCGGTGACGTGCCGATAGGCTCAGGAGATACGTTTTACGCACGCAACGGTGATGCCTTCGGCTGGTCGCTGGTCATCATTTGCGGCGGCCTGGTGATCGCGTTGCTGACGGTCAGAGCTCAACCGCATGAGGGCGCGTGAACTATTGCCCACATCTTGGATGTGGCGTCACCGATAATCGCAATATCGCTTGATCTAGCCACGGCTAACAGGGCTCCCCTGTCGAATTTCACAACGCTCGGTGAAATCTCGACACCAACGGACACGTGGACAGCAAGACGGTGCTGACAGCGCTGCCTGCGGGAATTGTGTGTGCCTTTGGTGCAGATGACCTTGTTTGATGCTGCATGCACAAAGTCAAACTATCACCGCCAAGCTTGGCAAAGCCCGCAAGCGGGCTATGTCGCGTGCCGGCGGTTCTCCAAAGTGGCGGCGATATTCGCGAGTGAACTGCGACGGGCTTTCGTAACCCACGCGGAAGGCGGCTGTCGTGGCATCGATGTCCTGGACCAGCATCAGGCTGCGCGCGTCCTGCAACCTTAGCTGCTTCTGGAATTGCAACGGTGTCATCGCCGTCACAGCGCGAAAATGCTCATGCAGGCTCGACGGACTCATGCCAACTTCGGAGGCAAGCCGCTCGATGCTGAACCGTTCCCGGAAGTTCTGCCCGATCCACGCGATGGCGCGGCCGACCTGGGCCACCCGTCCCTGGCTGGAGGTGATCTGACGCATCCTCGCGCCATCCGGGCCGGCGAGCAAGCGATAGAGAATTTCCTGCTCGACAAGTGGCCCGAGTACGGGCAGCGCTGCAGGATCATCCAGTAGAAGCAGCAGGCGCAGCACCGCATCGAGCAGGCTCGCACCGGCGTCGGACACCGTCTTGCCTATGGGCCGCGAAGGCACTCCCGGCGACGGCACGTGCAACGCCAACTGTCCCAGCATGACCGGATCGAAATCGAGGAACACGCACAGATAGGGCTTGTCAGGCGTCGCCTCGACCACCTGGCCGGTAACCGGCAGGTCGTAAGTCACGACCCCGTAACGGCCAGGCGCATATCTGAACACGCGGTCGCCCAGCGTGACCTCCTTTTGCCCCTGCGCGACCAGGCACAGTTGCGGTCGGTATACGTTCGGCATCGGCATCGTGACGGTGGAGGATCGAGCAAGCGTCACACGATCGATGGAGGTGGCCTGGAAGCCATCCTTCGAGATGTGCCGGGCAATTGCCGCAGAGATTTCGGTCAATGTTTCCATGACTCGAACCATCGCACGCGTGCGGGAGGGCAGCAAGGCGGATCGGCGCGGCTTCTGGAGGATTGGGCAATAAACGCGGTGCATCAGGCTAACGGTTCGGCGTCGGCGCGCATCATAGTGTCTGCAGCGCCTGGGTCAAAGCAAGCCCGGCTGCAGAACAAGTTTGGAGCGAACATGACAATCGATTATCTGAAGGTCCCCACGGTCGCATTGGGGACTTGGGCCTGGGGCGACAGCGGAGAGACTGGCGATGGCTACTTTGGCAGCAGCCTCACTCAAGCCGGTCTGGAAGAGCTCGTGGAAAAGGCATTTACGGCCGGATTCACACTGTGGGACACCGCCGCGGTATACGGAATGGGTCGTTCAGAGACCGTACTCGGGAAGGTACTAGAGCGCTACGCTCGCGGCGACTACCAGCTTTCCACGAAGTTCACCCCGCAGGCAGCGGGGACCAGCGATGATCCTGTGGCGGACATGCTGGAGCAGAGCTTGGCACGCCTCGGCACCGACTATGTCGATTTCTACTGGATTCACAATCCAGCCGACGTAGCGCGCTGGACTCCGCACCTGATTGCGTTGCTGAAAAGTGGAAAGGTCAAACATGTCGGCGTCTCGAATCACAATCTGAACGAAATCAAGCTCGCCAATCAGGTCCTCGGGGAAGCAGGGTTCCGGGTCGAGGCCATCCAGAACCACTACAGTCTTCTCTACCGCAGGTCCGAGCAAGCTGGCATTCTGGACTATTGCCGCAACCAGGGTATCCCATTCTTCGCCTACATGGTGCTTGAACAGGGCGCCCTGACCGGAAGGTACAGTCCGGAGAACCCGCTGCCTAAGGGAAGCAGCCGCGCAGAGGCTTACAATGGCATGCTACCTCGGCTAAAGGCGCTGGCGGACAAGCTCGCCTCGATCGGCCGGAAGCAGGGTGCGGCAGCACCCGATGTCGCGACGGCATGGGCCATCGCCAAAGGGACAACGCCGATCATCGGTGTCACCAAACCCCATCATGTCGAAGGCCTGATCAGAGCCAGCAGCCTCACCCTCACCGGCGATGACATTGCAGAACTGGAAGCCCTCGCTGACGCCGCTGACGTGAACACCCGCGGTTGGTGGGAAGAAGAGATGTAAGCCCGCAGCACCGCTGTCCGAAGATTTTGAAGCTCAGGCGCAGTTCGCTCGCACTGACGAAGCCTCAGTGCGAGCGATCCGCACAAGCCGCTGCAATCGGTGACAGCAAGAGCTATTCAGCCGCCACTACATGCCTGCTCCTCAGCACTGCAAGTGAGAGCAAGAGGACGATACCCGAACAGATAGCAATGATGATCACCATCGGTCGCGCCGTACCGTCCATAAACATACCTCCGATGCCCACCACCAGCGCGGACGTCATGAACTGGAGCGTCCCCATCATAGCCGAGGCCGTGCCAGCGATGCGCCCATGGTGCTCCAGCGCCAGGACAGCCGCATTCGGAACGATCATGCCAAGGAAAGCGTAGCCCGCAAACAGGAACGCCGCCATGATGTCAAGGCGGTCGACGCCAACAGCCATGACAACGGCCAGCGTCACCATCGTCAGCGCGTAACCGGCAACTGCACCGCGAATGACCTTGCGCAAGCCGATACGGCGAGCAAGCCAGCCGTTCAACTGCGACATGCCGATGAAGCCGACGGCATTCATGGAAAAGACCACGCTGTAGAAGGTCGGCGAGAGCCTGTAATGGTCAATCAGGATGAAGGAAGAGTTGGCGACATAGATCATGTAGCTGGACATCCCGAAAGAGGCCATCAGCACCAGTCCGAGATAGTACGGGTCCTTGAGAATCGTTCCATAGCTTTTCAGTGCCCCAGCGAGACTGCTTTCGCTACGGGCCGTCATCGGACGAGTTTCTTCAAGGAAGAAGCGACCTGCAACGAAGCCGACAACACCGGCGAAGACCATAACCCAAAAGATCAGCCGCCAGTTCCCGAACACTGTCACGATGCTGCCCGCGAGCGGCGCCAGGATGGGTGAGATACTGAAGACCAACATAAGCCGCGACATCAGCTGTGCAGCAGCGGCCCCCGTGTGCAGGTCGCGCACGATGGCGCGGGCAATCACGACGCCGGCACAGGCACCGGTGCCCTGAATGAAACGGAAGGCGATCAGCCAGCCAATATCGGTGGAGAGCGCGCAGCCGATCGCGCCGAGGATGTAGAGCCCCAAACCGACATATAGGGGCTGCTTGCGGCCAAACATGTCCGACAGTGGACCATAGATAATCTGCGACACAGCCATGGCGGCGAAGAAGGAAATCAGGCTTGCCTGAACTGCATGGCTGTCAGCGTGAAGATCCAGACTGATCGTCGGTAACGCGGGTAGATACATGTCGAGGGCGAAGAGACCGACGGCTGAAAGAAGGCCAAGGACGATGGCATGGTGGGAGCCGCTGGCCCCTGTGGCTGAAACGGAATTCTTGCTTTGCACGGAAAAAGCCTTTCCCGCACACCATTCCCCGGACAAAGCAAAGCCTCGTGTAAAAAGCATGTGACGGGGATTGAGTGGGCGATTATAGATGTGACAGTGGAAAGACGAAGATGGTTCCAACGCACAGTCCGTCATTCCTGTAAAATATTTTGGACAGTATTGTCCAATTGGTCAAGTCCTATATGGTGGTGTCATGAAAACTTCGCCCACAGCGGCTTCTTCCGAGACAGAGAGTTGCCCGCCCATCACCAGCAAACGTCAGGCAATCCTGAACGCGGCCGCGGATGTTTTTGCCGAGGACGGGTTTGCGGCGGCGAGCATCGATGCCATCGCGGCAAGAGCCGGCGTGTCTCGTCAAACGGTGTACAATCAACTCGGCGACAAGGATAATCTGTTCAAAGTTGTGGTTGCGGAGATCACCGAGAAGTCGAGCGCCGACTTCTTTCGGGTGTTGGACACATTTCCCGTGGCGCCTATCGATCTCGAAAGGGAACTGACCGAATTTTCAGCGCTTCTCCTGCGCAAGGCGGTCTGCGATCCAAATGGTCGCTGGCTACGCAAGCTCCTCGAGACCGAAGGCGGCAGATTTCCCGAACTGTTTGAGACCTGGAAGGAATACGGACCGGGCAAGAAATACCCTGCCATCGCGGCGCGCCTGGCGCAGCTCGCGCTGGCTGGCCATCTAGACATAGAGGATCCGGCACTTGCCGCACGCCAATACATGGCGCTGCTCGCAACAGATCTGCGGATCAATCAACAGATCGGCCGCCCAACTCAGGAGGAAGAGGTTCACCGAATGGCAGGAGAGGCTACGAAGACCTTTCTGCGCGCTTTCGGCAGGCGCTAATGGCGTCGCTGCCGCAATTGCAATAGAAAACACGACGCGCGCGCAGGCAAACTTCGCATCCCTGCTGCGCGCTGCATATAACCTCTGGTTACGAGCATAGCTGCGTCCGATCGAAGACGCTCGGCGGCCATGGGCGAAGTCTGGCCGTCCTTGCTGCGACCAAACTGCGGCTAACGCCGAGTAGCTTTCGAAGCTCTTGAGGGGAATTGAACCGGCGACCTAGAGCTTTCGCTCCGTTGGGGCGGTCAAAATGCAAAATTCTGATTAAAGATAGATAAAACAACGTCCTCAGCTATCATACCCGCCATGCCCTGGAAGAAAAGCCCCGACCTTCGCTTCCAGCCGCCCTATCTGCCAAGCGGTAGTTAAAGACCCGCCAATGCTTGATCGATTTTCACCATCACATCGGCTTGCAGCGGCCCCTTCACGAGAGCACCAGCATTTTCCTCGACCTGGGCAACCGTACGGAAGCCAGGAATTGGTAGCGTGCGCCGCGAGCGCGCCCACAGCCAAGCAAGCGCACCCTGCGTGAGCGTGCGGCCATCCTCTGTCAACAGATTGCGGACCGCCTCCAGGCGAGCGGCAAATTCAGGCGCGATCTTCCCGTCCTTAAAATAGACCATCCAATCGAGACTTGCACCGCGCACATCCTTCTCGCCGACAACTTTGTCTGGCGTGAACTTGCCGCTGAGCAGGCCCATTGCAAGCGGACCGCGATTAATGGAAATGAGATCATCACGCTCGATGACATCGACCATCGCCGGAACCGGCTCGAAGACATTCATCGTATGCTGAATAGAGACGAATCCTGTGCGATGCGCATGACGTGCCGCACGATCCGGATGGTCAGTGCTCCAGCCGAAAGCGTCAATCTTGCCTTCGACCTTAAGCGCCTCGAGTGTCCCGAATACGTCGTCCGACGCTTCGAGCGCAAAATCGTTGAGATGGAATTGCAGCAGATCCAGACGATCGCGACGCAGGCGGCGCAATGACGTCTCAGTGGATTGCCGGATAAACGCAGGATCAGCAAAGGCGCCCGTCGCTTGCTTGGTCTTCTCGTCCGTCGCAAAGCCGAACTTCGTGGCGATCACGACATCATCTCGATTGCCGATCGCCCTGCCAATAATCGCTTCGGAATGCCCAGCCCCATAATTCGAAGCGGTGTCGAAGAAGCGAATACCAAGATCAAGCGCCCGCTCAATGGCGCGGATTGATTCATCGTCATCGACTTCGCCCCAGCCAAGTGGCACGTCGCCGGCATAAAACGGACCGCCGATAGCCCAGCACCCCATGCCCAGGCGCGGAATTTCGCGACCGTTCCATAGAATGATTGTGGTAGCTGTGTCAGCTTTTTTCAGCATGTTGTCCTCCACGTTTGTCTGCATCACAGGCGGAAAATAGGGGCAGACGCCGGGACGATAAACAGCCAAATCCGCAGGGTATTTTTCACTGATGAAAAATGCTTGCTCGTGACTGCGCTACTGAAAGCAAAGCATGTTAGACTACCGCCGCGGCAGACAAGGCTTCAACTGGACGGCGGCGCCTCGAAGACTGTTGAGGGTTCGCCGAGGCGCAGGGGGTTGCAAACATTGGCCAATCGGCAAAATGTCGGGCCGCAATCCGGCGCGCTACTGGCTATGATTGCTGACCACATCTCCGGGTAGAACTTGGCGAGGCAACCACTTGATGGTGGACGAGCATTCGCGCTCGCACCATGAAGGCGGTAGAAACACCGGGCGTCGACGGCAAGTCAAGCCTGCCGGGCGTCGCCCTGTGTAAAAGGCACAGCATTACCAGCCGACGCCGCCAGCACCGCGCCCTACGCCACGGAGCTATCTTCCAGAGCCAGAAAACCTCCCGATTGTCGCCGCCAAAGCCTTGCATAGAGGCCGCCTTTCGCGATCAGGTCCTCATGCCTGCCCTCCTCTACAATCCGGCCCTGATCGAGAACGATCAGCCTGTCGAGTTCCGCAATTGTGGAAAGACGATGCGCGATGGCAAGCACCGTTTTGCCGCGCATCAGCCGCTGAAGCTGAGCCTGGATCGTGGCTTCGACTTCTGAATCTAGCGCCGAGGTCGCTTCATCGAGCACGAGGATCGGAGCATCCTTGAGCAAGACGCGAGCAATCGTAATACGTTGGCGTTGGCCGCCCGATAGCTTCACCCCGCGCTCCCCCACACGGGAATCGTAGCCAGCGCGACCTTCCTGGTCGGAAAGTCCCACAATAAAGTCATGGGCCGCCGCCTGCTGGGCCGCGTTCTCGACTGCCTCCCGGTCCACTCCAGTGCGGCCATACGCTATGTTCTCATGGATGGAACGATGGAGAAGCGAATTGTCCTGCGTTACGACGCCGATATGCCGCCGCAGGCTATCCTGCGTGACGTTTGCAATGTCCTGCCCATCGATGAGGATGCGCCCGGACTGGATCGGATAAAGGCGCAGCAGGAGATTGACCAATGTCGATTTGCCCGCACCCGAGGGGCCGACGATGCCGATCTTTTCACCCGGACGGATGACGAGCGACAGTTCCGGAAAGACGGGCTTGGCACCGCCGTAGCGAAAATGGACATGATCGAAAACGATCTCACCTCTTGGAACTGCCAATGTGCCGGCATCGGGCGCATCGATCAGATCATGCGGTTTGGCGATGGTGAGCATGCTCTCCTGCACGGTACCGATATTGTCGAAAACGTCGCGGATCAGGTAGATCAGCCAGCCTGACATCTGGACGAGCCGCAGCACAAGGGCGATCGCGGCAGCGCCTGCGCCGGCCGTCATGGCACCACGGCTCCATAAATAGAGGGTCAGGCCTGCGGTAACAACGATCAGGATGCTATTCAGGATCTGCAGGACGAGGCTCGCGCCAAGGATCAATCGCATCAGGTCGAGGAAGGTATCATTCCAATGTTTGAGGGAATCTCGTACGGCCGCGCGTTCGAGATCGCCGCGTGCGAAGAGTTTCACCGTCAGGATGTTCGTATAGGAATCGACGATGCGGCCCGTAGTTGAGGAGCGGCCGAGGGAGTTGGCCTCCGAGCGTTCCAGGGCGCGCGGCACGAAATATCTGAGCAGCACCGCATAGGCTACCAGCCAGATGATGACCGGCAGCATCAACCAGACGTTGACGGATCCGAAGAAACCAATCGTGACCGAGGCGAAGATCAGAGCGTACCAGAGATCGCCGATCACGGCGATGACGGCCGAGCGTATGGATTGTCCAGCCTGGATGACACGCGCCGATAGTCTGCCGGCGAAATCGTTCTGAAAATAGGTTAGTGAGTGGCCGAGTGTGTAGATGTGATTGCGCCAGCGGATTTGGTTGGTAAGGGGTGGCACCACGATCTGGTTGGTGACCACCTGCGTCACGAAGAACAGGATAGGTCGTAACACCAGAATGATGAGCGCAGCGCCGGCAAGGAGCCAGCCGTAGTCCTGAAAAATCGTTTGCGGGGACTGCTTGTTGAGCAGGTCGACAAACCAGCCGACCATCAGATAGATCGCCGCTTCGACACCGCTGAAGGCAAGTTCGATCAGCATGATTGCGACAAGCCATCCCTTGATTCCCTTGAGATGATGCCACATGAAACGCCATACGCCCGTCGGCGGCGTTTCATCCTCATCAAAGGCGCTAAAAATATCGATACGGCTTTCCAGGAAGCGGAACAGTCGAGCAAACATCAAAATGTGACCTTAGCTGAATAAGTCATCGGCTGGAGCCAATGACCTCCGAGAAACAGCCGGCCAAAGCCGGTTTATCGCGTACCAATCGACAGGAATGTTGCATTCATTGTCAGGGTTGACCATCTCATTCGATGACGTTGCGGCCGGTCGATGAGACGAAGTCGCGACCGCGGAAGGGACCCCCCGATCGCATTGTTGGAAGACGAGAAATTTCCGCTGCCCGACGCGAAGCGCCGGTCAGAACTCTCAACGATACTCGAGGACCTAGACAACAATATAGCGATTGAGGAAGACGGTGAGACGTATTTGAACGCAGATTGCCATACCGCGAATCGCTCTACGCTTGTGCCAAACACCTACCGAGATCATGAAAGGGAAGCAAGTTACAAACGGGGACGATTAGAACTTGGGACAATCAAACCGCAGACCCAATGTTGCAGCATTGCCGGAAATCAGGGGCCTCCTGATCGACGTGGTAAAGCGTTGGCTGGCGTTGCAACAGACACTCCCGTTCACACTGACAATCCATGACGGTCGGCCAAGACAGCGTTTTGCTGCCCATAGACCCCGCAAACGCCTTTCATTTCGCGGGTCCCCTTTTTGGCACATCCTGCGTAATCAATATCGAAGAGAAACGGTTTGCTCCCATTTCGTGCAATGAGAGGCACGACTGGAATTGTGGTGGGATTTGACAGCTTGTCCTCACTTCACCGTCGAGGCCGCATCGATCTGGCGGCCTCACTCCGAATTCTGCGTGAGCAATTAGGATGACCGGGGAATTATTTAGATTTCCCGCATACCGAGTGGATGAAGAGCAGCGCTCGTTTTGAGTTGCCGCCCAATAACCATAAGACCACCTAATATTTTAATTCACTAAAATTAGCTATGGCTGCCTTGTTCAACAAAGCAAACACAGGGAGATTTCATAATGGCTCACAATGCCGCCCGCGGCAAACGCGTTCGAGAAGCCATCGCTCAGCGCCAGATCCGGAAAATGCACGCCCTCGCCGCTGAACTAAATGTGTCCGTCGCCGCTGTCTCGCGTTGGCAGAGTGGTGGTCATACATCACTGGACAGTGCCTATGCGCTTGCCCAACTACTGGATGTCTCTCTCGATTGGTTGTTGCTTGGGCGCGGCACGAAGGAATGGCATAAGGACAGCACAATTTCTCAGACAGAGCTTCAATGGGTGCTCGCGCTCCGCGATGATCCGGGCCAGTATTATCAACCTGCTTCCTGCAAAGCATCGTGTCAAGCGCAACGCGCCAGCCTGTGACGCATATTCTTGACTGGCTCCATCTGTCGATGCGGCTTCGGCACCTCGAGCGAGCCTGGGAGGGCATCAGGCACCTGCAAGATATGAACGTCTATCTTCGCGACGTCACGGTTCACGTACCGAGGTTGCGGCATCTCCTTTGGAGCGAATATGTCCGGGAGGCGACCAGAACGGCAAAATAGATGCTCACTCGATTGGATCGGCGTCCCAGCTTGCGCGACACCACCAACAAGCTTAGGCGCCTCTGTGAGCTGATCACCAATCTCCGCACCTAAGTAGTCCAGAACAAGGCTTCGATTGTCAATTACTGCAAGCGATATTGGTCAGGCCAGTCTATTGTCAATCAGTACCGAACAGTCACCCCTGCGCGTCTCCAATGATCCACGGGCAGGCATAGTAGTCTTCGATGCGGTCGATGACGCGACCGGCGACATGGACGCGAACCGGCCATGCGACCTCCCACCGATCGCCTCGCTGGAAGAGCAGGAGGAGGACAGGCTCTCCGTCGATCGCTCCGAGCTCCATGGTCCACTTCTCTGGGTTTCGCTCATATTCGGCGAAATAGATGGAGCTTGCGAGCAGGCCGTCGAAGCAGTCGGCGACTCGCAACCGGGCGTCGGCGCTCGTGAGGCTCCGCACGCCGTCCCAGTCGTGGCGATTGAAGAGGTCGACATAGCGCTGCAACAGCCGCGTGGTGTCGGGATCAAGAGGACGGCTCGGCTCGCCGGCGGGTTCAGCAGGCAGGCCGGCGAGCTTTGCCCGGCCGCGAGAGAGGGCGGATTTAACACCGCCAACCGTCGAGCCCACGAGCGCTGCGGTTTCTTCCAGCGAGTAGTCGAAGACATCCTTCAGTAGGACACAGGCCCGCTCCTTGGGCGGCAGGTGGCCGACCAGTCGTTCGATGGCGCGATGCGCATCGGTCGTCGCCGGCTCCGCGGCAACGACGCCGATATCGTCCGAATAGGTGCTTTCCGCGCGCTTGCGCGCATTGCGCCGCCTTAGAAAGTCAACGCAGCGATTGTGCGCAATGCGAAATAACCAGGGTTTTAGGCTGTGGGTATCATCCAGGGTCTCGATCTTCATATAGGCCTCGAACAGCGTCTCCTGCATGAGATCCTCACCGTCGAGCCGAGAACCTGTCATGCGGGCGCAGTAGCGATGCAGTTGCGGCCGGGCGTCCGACACCGTCGCGAGGAAGGCTCGATATCGCGCGTCGAATAGGCCGATCGGTCGTTTGGGCATGTCCTTCACCTATCACATCTCAGCGTCATTGAGGACCACGAAGGCGGGCGACCTCATGGTCAACGTCATAAAAACTCCTGCTTGCCGTTCCGCGCCAGCTTCGTGAGCATCCAGGCGGCGACGAGCGTCTTCGTGCCGTCGAGGCGATCTGCGTATTTCTTGCTTTTCGCCCCAGGGCGGGAGAAGAAACCGCCTGCTCTCAATTTGCGGGTCATGCAACCTCCTGCCCTTCACCGCGTGTCGCCGTGGTTCCGGTCAGACCGAGCTTGGGGCGAACCCATTGTGCGAACCGCTCGATCGCCTCATCGGCTTCAGGCGCACGACCAGCCATCATCTGGAACGAATGCAGCATCCCCGGAAACACATCCAATCGCACTTCGAGACCGTCGGCCTTAGCCCGGTCGGCGAGCGCCCGGCTGTCGTCGAGCAGGGTTTCGTCTTCACCCGCTTGCAGATAGATCGGCGGCAGGCCCTTGAGATCGGCAAAGATCGGGCTCGCGAATGGATGCCGGGGATCGGCCCCGGCGAGCACCTGCGATGCCAGCATATCCACGGTCGCCTTCTGGAAGAAAACATCCTTCTCGCGGTTCGCTTCGTAAGAGAGCCCGCTCGCCGACAGATCATGCCAGCCGGAGATACTGAGAATTGCGGCCGGTAGTGGACGTCCTATATCACGGAGTTTCATAGCCGCCGCGATGATCAGTCCTGCGCCGGCGGAATCGCCCGCACCTATGATCTGCTCCGGCCGGATACCCTGCTCGGCCAGCCATTCGAACGCGGTCACGGCCTGCTCGATCTGACGAGGAAACTTGCTCTGAAACGAGTAATCATAGGTGGCCAGCAAAGCGTAACAACCAATCGCCTTGGCGATGTGCCCGACCATCTTGCGATGGGTCCAGATCGATCCGCCAACATAGCCGCCGCCATGCAGGTAAAGCATGACCCGATCTTCGGCCGCGAGCTTTGGCCGAACCCATAGCGCAGTCTTGTCACCGAGATTCGCCTCGACGTAATCAACGCCGCCAGGTTCCGCCGTCAAAACAGACCACTCGGAAACTTCTGGCGGCAATTCTCGACCGCTGCGCCAGGCCTCCGCGAGGATCTCGTAGTGTGCCTTGTTCGCTAAGCTCTGTCTGCTCACCATTGTCGCGCTCCTATTCGCTGAGGAGGGCGATGTTGAAGACGACCGCCCATGAACAGCTAAGACGGACGAGCCCAGCGAAAGGATACGTCGCTGGCCGATGCGATGCCGCTGTGTGAATCGGCGCGGGGGCAAGCGGCAAGGCGGCATCACAAGCCATTGATATTTTGAAGATGCTGGGTCATTCGACGGCGCCGATTCACATGATGCTGACCGCAGCCGAACCTGTCCATGCCTGAGCTGCAAAGCAACCCTCTTCGAAATCTTATCACGGCCAGTCCGAATAGCCCGACGAAAGCATGTCGCTACGAGCGACTTCCGCCTTCCTGGCGAAATCGCGATACCTGGCGGGAGAAAATCCGGTCTTTCTCTTGAAGAAATGACTGAAATAGGTGGGGTCCCGAAAGCCAAGACTGTCCGAAATCTCCTGGACGGTCCTAGCGGAGCGTTCCAGCCTCAGCTTCGCCTCCTGGACGACGCGTTCATGCAGGAGCTGTACGGGCGAGCGCGCAAGCGCACTGCTGCAGATGGAATGCAGGCGGTCGGTGGTGACGCCGAGCTCCCGCGCATAATCGCTGATCGGCCGATGCTGCCGGAACCAGATCTCCACCAGTTGCCGGTATCGCTGCAGGGTCGAGGCGCCGCCGCCGCGGCCGCGCTGCTCGGTCGCCTCACTGCCGCCTGTGCGCCATAGCGTCATGAGGATCAGCCGCAAATAGGCGGAGATGACCATCCAAGAGGCACGAGAGGGGTCGCCAAGCTCCCTTACGAAGCCCGCCACCAGCGGCTGCGTCTCTTCGACGGCGTGCGGCTTCGGTTCGTCCGTCAGCCAGGGCCGCTCGCTGAAAGTCCGCAGCGCATAGGATTCCGCCTGGTCGCCGATCGCGTCCACCATGATCTGTGGTGACGCGCCGATCAGGAAGCCCGCGGCACCCGCAGCCATGCGCAGCTCGCACCTCGCCTGCGGTGGCAGATAAGCGAGCGCCGGCCCTTGTAGCGATTGCTGGTCCTCCGGCTCGAACAACAAGGTAGTCGTTCCAGCCTGGAGCAGGAACAGATGGTGGAAATCGGCATAGATGCCTTTCTGGAAGTGAATCGTCCGGTGCGTCAGTGATGGCTCCCGCCACTCGCCGTGTGCATGATGATGGATGCCGCCATCGGAAACCAAGAAGCTCTCCTCCTGCTGGCACCGCGCTATCGTCGCCGGGAATGCCAGATAATTACAAGATTAACCCAGAAAAACACATTCCTTCCTATTTGCAATGGCGTAGTTTCATCTCATGAGCCTCTGGGAGGAGGACTCCACACAGCAGATGCCGATTGCGAGGCCGATCCCGGCGGCGCGTGTCTGTGCGCGCTTTCTCCCATTGATGGATTTGAGGGAAAGACCCGCGCAGGACTGGACGACCGCGATGTTTGTGACAAAGCTTCTGATCAATGACGAGACGGTGGATGCGTCAGATGCATCCACTTTCGAATGCCTCGATCCGGCGACCGGCGATGTCGCGACAATCGCGCCGGCGGCCTCGACATCGGACGCAGCGCGGGCAGCCAACGCCGCGGCCGCTGCCTTTCCCGCATGGTCGGAACTAGGACCGGGTGAACGCCGCACCATGCTCAATCGGGCCGCAGATGCTCTTCTTGCGCGATCGGCGGATTTCGTGGCGGCGATGATCGCAGAGACCGGGGCGACCGCCCTTTGGGCCAGGATCAATTGCGATCTTGCCGCCGACATATTGCGCGAGGCGGCCTCGATGGCCACGCAAATCGCCGGCGAGATCATCCCTTCAGGCATTCCCGGCAACGTCTCCATGGCAGTGCGTCAGCCCGCCGGCGTCTGCGTCGGCATCGCGCCCTGGAACGCACCGATCATCCTTGGCGTGCGGGCGATCGCCATGCCGCTTGCCTGCGGCAACACCGTCATTCTGAAAGCATCCGAGCTTTGCCCCAAGACCCATTGCCTGATCGGCGAAATCATGCGCGAAGCGGGATTTCCGCCTGGAGTCGTCAATGTCGTCACAAATGCTCCGAAGGATGCCGCGGTCATCGTCGAGGCACTGATCGCCCATCCCGCTGTGCGGCGGATCAACTTCACCGGCTCCACGCGCGTCGGGCGGATCATTGCCGAGACATCGGCAAGGCATTTGAAGCGCTGTCTGCTCGAACTCGGCGGAAAGGCGCCCTTCATCGTGCTTGCCGATGCCGATATCGACGAAGCGGTCCGCGCCGCCGCCTTCGGTGCTTTCATGAACCAGGGCCAGATCTGCATGTCGACCGAGCGGATCATTCTCATGGACGAAATCGCCGATGAATTCGTCGAAAAATTGAGGGCAAAGGCGGAAACGCTCGTTGCCGGCGATCCGCGCAACGGCAACACGCCGCTTGGAACGATGATTACGGCCGAAGCCGCCCGGCGCGTTCGTGCGTTGGTCGAGGATGCCGCGCAGAAAGGCGCGGTCATCGTCTGTGGCGGTCACGCGCGCGGTACGCTGATCGACGCGACGGTCATCGATCACGTCACGCCAGCCATGCGCATCTACCGCGAGGAAAGCTTCGGGCCGTTGGCGGCGATCATCCGCGTCGACAGCATCGACGAAGCGATAACCGTCGCCAACGACAATGAGTATGGATTGTCGTCAGCCGTTTTCAGCCGCGACATCAACCAGGCGCTTGCTGTCGCTCGACGTATAGAGACCGGCATTTGCCACATCAACGAAGCAACCGTCGCCGATGAACCGCAAATGCCGTTCGGCGGCGTGAAGTCGAGCGGCTATGGCCGCTTCGGCGGCAGGGCGGCGATCGACGAATTCACCGAATTGCGCTGGATCACGCTTGCCTCGGGCAAGCGCGACTATCCGATCTGAACCGCTACGGATCGGTAAAATACAAGGGAACACGGAGTTAAGAGGGCTCCGCCAAAGAGGGAGGGAATTGCAATGACTGGTTTCAAGGGAAGGATTTTGGGCGCGGGACTGACGCGGCGCGATTTTATGACCGCGGCTGCAGCCGGTACGAGCGCATTGGCCTTCGGCGGGCGCAGGGCTTTTGCGGCCGATGACACGCTGAAGGTCGGCTTCATCAGCCCGCGCACCGGGCCGCTCGGCGGCTTTGGCGAAACAGATGGCTATGTGCTTGATCTCGCACGCAAGGCGCTGGCCAATGGATTGCAGGCCGGCGGCAAGAGCTGGAAGGTCGAAATCCTCGATCGCGACACGCAGTCCGATCCGTCGCGCGCCGGTCAGTTGGCAAAGGATCTGATTAACAACCAGGCCGTCGACCTGATGCTGGCGGTCTCGACGCCTGAAACCATCAATCCTGTCGCCGATGCCTGCGAAGCTGCGGGGGTGCCGTGCCTGTCGACGGTCATGCCATGGGAGGCCTGGTATTTCGGGCGCGGCGCCAAGCCCGGCGCGCCGTCGCCGTTCAAATGGACCTATCACTTCGGCTTCGGTGTTGGCGAATTCCTGAAGACCTACATCTCGCAATGGAACCTGATCGAGACCAACAAGAAGGTCGGGGTCATGTATCCGAACGATGCCGATGGCAACGCCATCCGCGCCAATCTGGCGCCGGCGCTTGCCAAGGCCGGCTTTACCATCGTCGATCCCGGCGCCTATGAAACGGGGACCACGGATTTCTCCTCCCAGATCGCGCTGTTCCGTCAGGAAGGCGTCGAGATCTTCAACAGCTTCCCGATTCCCCCGGATTTTGCGGCATTCTGGCGTCAGGCGGCGCAGCAGGGCCTCATCCAGCAGATCAAGATCTGCCAGGTCGCCAAGACCGGACTGTTCCCGTCCGATATCGAGGCGCTCGGCGATCTCGGCATGAATATCGCCAGTGCCGCCTATTGGCATAAGGCTTTCCCCTATAAGTCGTCGCTGACGGGCGTTTCCGGGCCTGAGCTTGCCGATGGCTACGAGGCGGCAAGCGGCAAGCAATGGACGCAGCAGCTTGGCGCGAGCCTGTCGCTTATCGATGCGGGCTTCGATGCGCTCAAAGCCGCCTCGGATGCAAAGAGCAAGGAGGCTGTTGCGAAAGCGATGAGCACGCTGAAGACGACGACGATTGCTGGCAAGGTGGATTTTACCAGCGGTCCCGTCGCCAATGTCTCCCCTGGCCCGATCATCGGCACGCAATGGGTCAAGGCGCCGACCGGCTCGAAATTCGCACTCGACTATGTTGTGACCGAACACGCCACCGATCCGAATGTCCCGGTTGCCGCCAAGCTCATCGCTTACAATGGGTAAGGCTATCGTGCAGGAACAAGAAGGACATCGGCTGGGAGGGGAGTTTCTCTCGGCCAAGGGAATCCACAAGCGCTTCGGGGCGCTTGTGGTCCTCGAAAATCTCGACTTTTCCATGGGAGACGGTGATGCCGTCGGCATCGTCGGCCCGAACGGAGCGGGCAAGACGACCCTGCTGAGTGCGCTTGCAGGCGCGTTTCCGCTAAATGCCGGAACGATCACCTTTAACGGCCGCAACGTGACTGCACTGACGGCGGCGGACCGCTGCCGGTCGGGCCTCGTCAGGACGCATCAGATTCCCAAACCCTTTAGCGGCATGACGACATTCGAGAACGTTTTCGTCGCCGCGTCGCATGGGAAGACATCGAACCGTGACGAGGCCTATGAGCGCGCTGTCGATTCTCTACAACTCTGCGGCATGCTCAGCGTCGCCAATCGCCGCGCCGACACACTCGGCCTGCTCGATCGCAAGCGGCTTGAGCTGGCGCGCGCGCTTGCAACCGGTCCGCGGCTACTGCTGCTCGACGAAATCGGCGGCGGGCTGACAGACGGCGAAGCGAGCGAACTCGTCGGCACTATTCTCGAACTGCGGCGGCGCGGCATCGGCATCGTCTGGATCGAGCATATCGTTCACATTCTCCTGCAGGTCGTCGAACGGCTAATCTGCATGGATGCCGGCAAGATCATCGCCGATGGTGATCCGAAGGCGGTCATGAGCGATGCCGAAGTGGTGCGCGCCTATCTTGGGGGAGCGCCTGCATGAGCATTCTTTCCATTCGCAACCTTGATGTCCGGCACGGTCTGCTGCAGGCGGTGCGCGGCATCAGTTTCGATCTTGCCAAGGGCGAGGTACTGGCGCTTGTCGGCGCCAATGGCGCGGGCAAGACGACGCTGCTGCGTTCAATCGCCGGTGCGCATCTGCCTGATGCCGGCCAGATCCTGCTCGATGGCGACGATGTTACGGCTGTCCCCGCGCACAAGCGCATCGCCAGGGGCATTGCGCTCGTTCCCGAAGGACGGCGATTGTTCTCACAGATGACGGTCGAGGAAAATCTGCTGCTCGGCACCAGCGCCGGCCGCAAGGGTGAGTGGACGATCGAGCGGGTCTTCGATGCCTTTCCGAACCTGAAGCCGCGCCGACACGCCAAGACGGGCCATCTGTCGGGCGGCGAGCAGCAGGCAACGGCGATCGGGCGGGCGTTAATGAGCAACCCCGACATTCTCCTGCTCGACGAAGTCTCGCTCGGCCTGTCGCCGCTCGTCGTCGATCGGGTCTACCAGCAACTGCAAGGGCTCTTGTCTTCGGGCACGACTATCCTACTCGTCGAGCAGGATCTGGCGCGCGCCATGGGCGTCGCAACTCGTGTCATCTGCATGCTGGAGGGTAGTATAGTGCTTGACAGGCCGGCGAATGGCGTCACGCGCGCGGAAGTGACCCAGGCCTATTTCGGCCTGCACCGGGCGACAGCCGAGAGGAGCGTTTCGTGACCAACACCCTCATCCAGGGCATTCTGCTCGGTGGCTACTATGCGGTCATTGCCTGCGGCCTGTCCTTCATGTTCTCCGTCATGCGCATCATCAATCTCGCGCATGGCAGCCTTGCCGTCGTTGCCGCTTATGGGCTCTGGCTGCTGGCGGCAAAACTGGGCATTCCGCCTTTCTATGGCCTTCTGATCATCCTGCCTTTCATGGCGGCGCTCGGCTGGTTGCTGCAGCGCTTCGTGCTGGAGCGCAGCGCGCGCGGTGGAACATTGCTGCCGATCCTGACGACCTTCGGCCTGTCGATCGTTATCGATAACCTGCTGTTCGAGCAATTCGGGGCGGATACGCGCTCGCTCGCGCCATTTATCGGCAATCTCTCCTATGCGTCCTGGCAGCTGCCCGGTCACGTCTTCGTCGGCAAGCTTGCCGTCCTGATGATGGTGACGGCAATCGTCATCATCGGCGGGCTGCAGCTCTTCCTGAGCCGTTTCGCCGTCGGCCGCTCCATCCGCGCCACGGCGGAGGATGCGGATACCGCAGGCCTCGTCGGCATCGATGCACGCCGCGTCAATGCCATTGCGACCGCGATTACCATGGTGACAGTCGGCATTGCCGGTGCGTTTCTGGCCATGCGGGCGACCTTCAACCCTTATTCGGGCGGACCGCAGCTGCTGTTTGCCTTCGAGGCAGCCGTCATCGGCGGCGCCGGTTCGCTCTGGGGAACTTTGCTCGGCGGCATCGTGCTTGGCCTAGCGCAATCGATCGGCGCCCAGATCCACCCGCAGGGCTTTCTGATCGGCGGCCACATCGCTTTCCTTCTTGTTCTCTTCGTGCGGCTGCACCAGTTCGGCTTCCTGCGCCTCGGTAAAATCCGCACGCTTCTTCGGAGCCCGTCATGAGCACGATCGCACCCGGAATTTCCGTCGAGCGCTGGACCGCATCCTCACGATTGACCCTGGCTGCCATGATGGTGGCGATCGGCCTCCTCGCCGCAGTGCCAGCCGTCTCCAGTGCCGGTGTCACCGATCGCATGACGGCTCTCTTCATCTACGTGATCCTGGCGGCCATGTGGAATGCGCTAGCGGGTTTCGGCGGCCTCGTCTCCGTCGGCCAGCAGGTGTTTTTCGGCCTTGGCGCCTATTTCACCATTCGCCTGGCTGATGCGGGGCTCGACCCCTTCGTCTCGCTCGTCGCCGCCGCAGTCGTTACCGGTGTAATATCGCTGCCGCTTTCATGGCTGATGTTGCGGCTGAAGGGGGGCGAGTTTGCCATTGGCATGTGGGTGCTGGCCGAGCTTGCTCATCTGCTCGTCAATCTCGACCGGCTCATTCAGGGCGAAACCGGGACCTCGCTGATTTCCTTGAACGGCTATGACAGCTCCATGCGTCGCGTCGCGATCTATTGGCTGGCGCTGGCGGCCATGGTCACTCTCCTCGGCGCGCTCTTTGCTTTGATGCGGAGCAAGGCAGGAGCCGCCATGCAGGCGATCCGTGACAATGAGGATGCGGCAACCTCCGTCGGCGTCCGCGTGGCGGCGACGAAACGCCTGCTCTTTGTTCTCGCCGCCTTCGGCATTGCCGTTGCGGGTGGCCTGTGGCTGGCAACGGCCGTCACCTTCCAGCCAAAGACCTATTTCAGCGTGCAGTGGACCGCCTACATGATCTTCATGGTGCTGGTCGGCGGCATCGGCAAGTTCGAGGGCGCGATCCTCGGAGCCATTCTCTTCTTCGTCATCGAGACTGTCTTCGGTGGAACAGGGGTCTGGTATCTGGTCGGCCTTGGCGCGACGGCGGTGCTCTTCTCCCTCTATTTGCCGCGCGGCCTCTGGGGCGAGATCGAGCGACGCTTCGATCTGCAGCTCCTGCCCGTGGGCTACCGACTGACATTTTCTGATCTCTTCAAGGATAAGCAATAGCGGCGAACTTTCGCTGCGTTTCATGGGAAAGGTAAAATCATGCTTTTCGGCAAGACCATCCTCATTACCGGCGTTGCTTCGGGCATCGGCGCGCGTGCCGCGGAGCTTGCGGGGCAGATGGGAGCCGATGTCATCGGCGTCGATGTCCGGGAGCCGACATCGAGCATCAGCTCCTTCATCAAGGGGGATATCTCAACCGCCGCCGGCGTCGAGGACATCGTCAGGCAATTGCCCAGTCGCATCGATGCCTTGGCCAACGTCGCCGGCCTCTCGGGAAGCACCGGCGTCGTTGCGACGCTCGCCGTCAATTTCTACGGCCTGCGCGCTCTTTCGGAAGCCGTTGCACCGCGGCTGCGTGAGGGTGGAGCGATCGTCAACGTCGCCTCGATCGCCGGCTATGGCTGGCGCGCCAATCTGGAACGGGCCAAGAACCTGACGGCAATCGAAGGTTTTCCGGATGTGGCCTCTCTGGTCAGCGAGTACGGACTGAAGAACGAGGAGGGCTATCCGCTTTCCAAGGAACTGCTGCTGCTTTGGACGATGCGCGCCGCGCATCAGCCTCTCTTCAAGGAGCACGGCATTCGCGTCAACGCTGTCAGCCCCGGTCCGGTCGAGACGCCGATCCTGAAACAGTTCCGAGCCGTGCTCGGCGATGCCCGTGTCGACAGCGATATCACCCGTGTCGGCCGCGCTGGCACATCGGCTGATATCGCGCCCGCCATCCTGTTCCTCTGCTCGGACGGCGCGCGCTGGATCAACGGCGCCAACCTGCCTGTTGATGGCGGGCTGGAAGCTTCCATCAATGCGGACGTGCTCGGCTTCTGAAACGTGTCGGGCAAAAATGCGTAGCGGTCTTTCGATAACGACATACGACAAATCAATAACTTAAAGCGCAAATGGCGAATCTGACAGATCGCAATGCGCTTTAAATACCATCCTCATCAGGAGACAAGAGATGAACATTTCCCTTCTCATCAACGGCGTCGACAAGCCGGCCGCCAGCGGCCGCACCTACGACCGCCGAGATCCCTTTACGGGAGAGATCGCCAGCACGGCGCCAGCGGCAGGGCCTGAGGATGTCGCCGCCGCGGTCGAGGCTGCCTCCAGCGCCTTTTCCGCATGGTCGAGCACAGGCCCCGGGCAGCGCCGTGCGATCCTCGCCAAGGCCGCCGATATCATGGATGCCAAGGTCGGCGAGTTTACCAAGCTGATGATGGAGGAGACGGGGGCGACGGCGCCGTGGGCCGGCTTCAACGTCATGCTCGCGGCCAATATCCTGCGTGAGGCCGCGGCCATGACGACGCAGATCGGTGGCGAGATCATCCCATCCGACAAGCCCGGCACGCTTGCCATGGGCGTGCGTCAGGCCGCCGGCGTCTGCCTTGCCATCGCACCCTGGAACGCGCCTGTGATCCTGGCAACGCGCGCCATTGCCATGCCGATCGCCTGCGGCAACACCGTGATCCTCAAAGCCTCCGAGCAATGCCCCGGCACGCAGCGGCTGATCGCGACGGCGCTGACGGCGGCGGGTCTGCCCGCCGGCGTCATCAATGTCATCACCAATGCGCCGGAAGACGCGCCTGGTATCGTCGAGGCGTTGATTGCCCATCCCGCCGTCCGTCGTGTCAACTTCACCGGCTCGACCAAGGTCGGTAAAATCATTGCCGAGCTGAGCGGCAAGCACCTGAAGCCCGCTCTTCTGGAACTCGGTGGCAAGGCGCCGCTCGTCGTGCTTGAGGATGCGGATATCGATGGCGCCGTCAACGCGGCGATCTTCGGTGCCTTTATGCACCAGGGCCAGATCTGCATGTCGACCGAACGCATCATCGTGCATCAGGCGATCGCGGATGCTTTCGTCGCCAAGCTTGCGGCGCGTGCAGCCGTTCTGCCCGCCGGCGATCCGCGCGGCCATGTTGTCCTCGGCTCACTGATCAGCCTTGAAGCCGCCAAGAAGATGGAGGAGTTGATCGCCGACGCTGAGGCCAAGGGCGCCAAGCTGGTTGCCGGCGGCAAGCGCAGCGGTACCGTGGTCGAAGCGACTTTGCTCGATTTTGTCACGCCTGACATGCGGGTCTATTCGGAGGAATCCTTCGGTCCCGTAAAGCCGATCATCCGCGTGGCGGACGAGGATGAGGCGGTGCGCGTTGCCAACGATACGGAGTACGGCCTCTCGTCCGCCATCTTCAGCCGCGACGTGCAGCGGGCGCTTGCTGTGGCTGGCCGCATCCAGTCAGGCATTTGCCACATCAACGGCCCGACCCTGCATGACGAGGCACAAATGCCCTTCGGTGGTGTCAAAGGCAGTGGTTATGGCCGCTTTGGCGGTAAGGCGGCGATTGCCGAATTCACCGATCTTCGGTGGATCACGATTGAAGATTCCGCTCAGCACTATCCCTTCTGAAGGTCACGACAGCGCTCACGATCGCTGACACTTCTAAGGAGTTCGTCGTTAAGACGACCTAGGATCGCAGGAGCACGACGATTGACGAAATGTCGAGCGCTTGGAGGGCATTCGCGCCCTCCAACGTCACGGAATCCGCCCCTTGATTGCATTTTCCCGAGATGGATGGTTCATGGCAACGTCGGCGAGACGTCATCGGCATGTCTCTTAGACTCCCTCTAGAGGCTTGTACGCACCCGCGGACGTTGAAGTTCGGCCACTGCCATCACAAAACGGAGTTCCGTCTTGCCGCAGTTGAGATACGCATGCCTGCCCTCGGTCCGAGCCAGGACTGACGAGCCTGACTGAACGAGAAACTCGTCGTCATCGACGCGCAGGGTTAGCTCACCGAACTCTATGTTGAGGAGTTCCAGGGTTCCCGGGGAGTGCCCTGGAGATTCAAACATCTCTCCGGGATACATCGTCCAGCGCCAGAGCTCGATTTCATCCGGCCCATGCGTTCCCACCAAAAGAGTTGCGCTTCCTCCGTTTGGCCCACGCCAAAGCGTCGATGCGTCCTCCGGCAGAACAATTCGTACTGGGACTGTAGACGCGACACCGACGAAATCGGCGACAGAAACCCCCAAGGCCGTCGCTGCTCTGCACAGGGTGGCGATGCTGGGATTGGCTGTACCCTTTTCGATCTCGACAAGCATCCCTTTGCTGACCCCGGAGCGTTTAGACAATTCATCAAGGGTAAACCCACTCTGACGTCTGAACAGCTTGAGGTTTTGGGATACGGTGACGCTGACGCGTTCAATATCAGCTACCGATTCGGTCGATATATTGATTTTCTTTTCCATGGTCATTATTGTAGACCAAATTGGTCAATAAGAGCTAGACGGCATGTTGAAATTTCCGATCATCGACAAGCAAATCGCAGACATTGCTCCCGACTTTCGGGCAATCAGCATACTTGTCGATGCAACGAACGCCGGTCAGGGCAGCATGGGGCCCAACCTCCTGGAAGAGGCCTGCGACCTCGTGCAGGCAGGCGGTCCCGCCTGGAGCGAAGCTCATCTGTCCGGCTGGAACGAAGTCTACGCTAGATTTGGTGCAAAGCCCAATCGAACGCCGTGCTCGGCTCAGGCGTTGAGGAAGCGGGTTGAGAGAGACGGCCGAATTCCGTCCATCAATCCGCTCGTCGACCTTTACAATGCCATCAGCCTGCGGTTTGCCATTCCGGTGGGCGGCGAGAATTTCGATGCATATGTCGGAAAGCCGAGGCTATCGGTATCCGATGGAACAGAGCCATTTGACACCGTGATGAACGGCGAAGCTGTGATCGAGACCCCCTCCAAGGGAGAGGTCATCTGGCGAGATGATGTCGGCGTCACTTGCCGGCGCTGGAACTGGCGACAAGGTACGCGGACCAGGCTGGGCCGCCCTAACGGGGGGCGCATGTGGTTCATTTTGGAGAGCTTGAGGAGCATGCCGGAGGAAGCGCTCGACGAGGCCGGAGACATGCTGGCGAACGGCTTAAAGCTGCTGATGCCAGGATGCGAAATACAGAGGCAGAAGATTAGCCTCGGCTGATCTCGTTAGACTGAAATACCGCATAGCTCTGCTCAGGGTGACTTGCGACGGACTTCGCGGTGAGAATGAAAGCTTACCGACCCTCACATCTGAAAATTGTCGTCGCGAGGACGCGGTAGTGGCGGAGCTTTGCCTGCAGAGAAGCAGGTCGCTCGCTAGAGTTCATGCAGTGTTAAGTGTCGCAACGCCTTGACCAGAATTGCACTTGGGGCTGATCGATTCTATCGCAAAGATGCCGTTGACAAACTTGCGATATCGGGCAGGCGCGTAGCGTTCACCGAAACCCTTCGGTCAGTTGATCCGCCAAGCTCTCAACGCTGGTCACGATGAAATCCCAGGCGCCGTCGGCCTCGAAATCCTGGTTCTGATGTGGTCCATATTCCGTCGGTCGCGCGATAAAGGCCGTTCGCAAGCCGAGGGACGCGGCCATACGCAAATCGCTATTGTGGGCCGCGCAGAGCATGACCTGACCCGGCTCTAGGTCAAGCAATTCGCATGCGCCAAGATAAGTCTCGCGGTCGGGTTTGAAATAATGAAACAGGTCCGAACCGAAGATCATGTCCCAGGGAAGTCCTGCGTGCTTCGCCATGTTGAGCAGCAGGGATACGTTGCCGTTCGATAGCGGCGCGATGATGAAGTGCTGCTTGAGTCGAGTTAGCCCCGATACGGAATCGGGCCACGGACGGAGACGATGCCAGCCTTTGTTGATGTGGCGGAGGTCGCCTTCCGATAGGCCGCTGATGTCCAACGCCGCCACGAGCTTGTCCAGCGTTGCACGATGCAAATCATCGAGCTTCGTCCACGGGCGCAGCCCCTTTCGGACCTCATCCATCGACGACACGTAGTTTCCGCGCCAAGCATCGACCAGTCCAGTCCAGTCGGCGTCGACGCCTCGCTCAAGGCCGAATGCCGTCAGTTCGTCGATCAGGCTCGTGCGCCAATCCACGATGGTGCCGAACGTATCAAAGAGAAGCGCGCGAGGCTTGGTCATGCTGGTGGCCTTTCTAAACGGCAAGGATGCCGGAACGAGACATGAACAACCGGCACCTGCCGCCCGTCCGCCATAGTGATTTCACGATAACGACAGATTGATCATTCGAAAATGACATGACATTATATTTCAGAAATACGGAATTCCAATGGTGTGAGTATGAAGGCACTCGATATAGAGGCAGTGCAGGCATTCGTGTTGGTGGCCGATCTCAAGAGCTTCACCCGCGCGGCCGAGGCGATGGAGAGTACGCAGTCCATGATGAGCCTAAAAATCAAACGGCTTGAGGATAGGCTCGGTCGCAGGCTGCTTGAACGCACACCACGTATGGTACGGTTATCAGCGGACGGTGCCACCTTCCTCGGACCGGCGCGGGCGCTGGTAGCCGCACATCAAGGCGCGGTTGGCTCTTTCGCAATCAAGCCGCGCCGATTGGTTGTGGGGATAAGCCACCATGTCGTCGGAGCCGAATTGCCGAGCTTGCTGAAGCGCATGAGCCGCGCCGAGCCTGGACTGGTCATGGAAATGCGAGTCTCGATGTCGCGGGAGATTCTCGATGATTTCGATCGCGGTGTGCTCGATGCGGCGATCGTGCTACTTCGCGACAATCGCCGCCGCGACGGTGAGATCATCCTTGAAGAGACATTTGGCTGGATGGCTGCACCAGATTTTGAGCACCACTCCGGCGAACCGCTCCGCCTCGCTACACAGGCTGAACCATGCAGTGTGCGCAGCATGGCAACGGCAGCACTCGACGCGGCCGGAATTTCTTGGACTGAAGCGTTCGTCGGCGGTGGCATTCCGACCATTGGTGCTGCAGTTGCGGCTGGTCTAGCAGTTGCGCCACTCGGCCGGCGCGTGGCGCCAATCGGAACGGTGGACGTCGGCTCCCAGCTTGGATTGCCATCGCTGCCGTCGCGCGATGTGATGCTTTATTCGGCCGTGACTGATCGACCAGCACGCGGTTCGCTCAAGACGCTTGCGGCGGCGATCCGCTCTACTGTGATCTCCTAGCCGCGGCCTCCTGCGACTGCCTTTCGTAAGGCGTGCTGTTTCGATCATGGTTGCGCGCGGCTCTCACAGAAAGTTGGGATTCCAACCCGATGAACAGGTCAATAAGAAACCCTCGCCGGCCCGAGCCACGTCGATTACCGCTCGTGAGGACTTACACAAGACCCGGCCCAGCTCCTGAGAACGAGCACGGCAATCTTTCCAAAGTAGAGCGCGGAAGTCACAATGAAACCCCTTGACGGACTCGAACCACCGTTGAACCTTTGGCTGGCGCTGCGGGAAGCTAAATGCTTGTGCTGGTAACATATTTTCTCACCGCTGATGCGATATCAGAAGTAGATGAACCTGTTGCCCAAGCCACATACTTGCTCTCTACAGCGAATGACCCTGCCTTTTCGGCGCTTCATAACTTTGGATTGCGTGAAGTAGAATAATCAATCTAAGAGTTATTGCTTCGGCAGCGCTACTATGAGGTCGGCAGCTAGAGCGCGGTCCTCCTCTGGCGCGGCTTGAAGGGCTGAACGCATCAACGCCGCCAGTGCCGGATCGCGTTGGGCCGCGTTGATAACAACGCGACCAACTGCAGCTTCTCGCGATAGAGGAGATGGCGATGATACCCGATAGGACTGGCGAGGTTGTTGGAACATTAGATATAGCGCTGCCAGAATTATGACGGCGATACACAGAAGGGCAATCGTGAGAATTTTGAAAGCCATGCATCCTCTCGCTGATTTCTTTTCTGATACCGCTCTTAAGTTTTAGCGGCTTTTGCACACATGGAAAGCGATCCATGACGAGGACAGACGCTAAATTGATGCCTTCGCTGGTCGCTGACGTGGCGCATCATGTTGCCGCCGTTGCTGATACACATTAGCGCTAAGCGGTGAATTAACGCGGTGATTAAGAGCCAATCGGCGTGACAAACAATTGACATTTCAAAGATGGGTGGAGTCATTTGGCGACGCCGATTCACAGCGACCGGCTCGTTTAGCTGGCGTGGCCATAGTCCAGCGTGCCGGACCAGAGATGTAAATCGGCAAGGGGTCATGACAACGAGACGCATAATAACTGTTTGTAATTCCTCATGCTGTAGGGGTTCCGTCGCGGCGCGGAATCACAATGGAGCGGCGCGTACGATCCTCGATGCTCTCAAGAAGATCGAAGAGGGGGCTTCTCCGATGGGAGGCTAACGGGATCCACGAACTCTGCCCCATCTGCGACTCCTGTGGACAAACAAGCCCAAATCAATAATTGCAGCCGGTCAGCGCAGGCCTCGTCAGGTCAATAGAGATAACGTCCCGTCCTCCTAGTCTGGCTATTCGTGAAGTTGAACGGTTCCCACATGACGATGTCATCGAAAAGTCCGCACCCGGCAGCAGTTGAAAGGCTGCTCGCCGCAACGCTTGCGGCGCTGGTATACGGCCTGTTGCTCTATATTGTGATCTGGGCGTCGGACTACTGGGATGCCCTGCCCTTTTTTGCGGGGCTGATATTCATGCCAATGGCGATCGCAAGCGTGGGATCATGCATTTTAGATCCACGTGCCAAAAGCAAGCTTTGGCATCATGTCCGTGTAATCTGGATGATTATTGCCATTCTTATCGTCCTCACCATAATCTTCTTTAATGAAGCTGGCATGTGCGTGGTGATGGCAGCTCCTTTTTTCATGGGCTTTTCGGCACTCGGATCGGCCTTGACGCTGGTCACCATCCGTTTCTTCCGTTCCCGGCGCTCATCGACTTTGGTTATCGCTTTGCCTTTGATCGTTCTACCGATGGAGCCGCATATCTCCTATGAACCGCATGAAGGCTCGGTCACGACGACGATTGATATTGCTGCGCCACCCGATCTCGTATGGAATCAGACGATAGAAATCCCGAATGTTCGGCCGGAGGAGCTGTCATGGACGTTCTCTCATAACTTGCTTGGTCTACCACAGCCTGTGGACGCACGATTGGACAGCCGCGGCGTCGACGGGGTGCGCCAATTGCAATGGACACGAGGCATCAGGTTTCAGGAAATCATCACGCATTGGGACGAGAATCGTTCACTTGCCTGGAAGTTCCACTTCGCTCCCGACGCCATCCCCGCCGCAGTGGAAGCGCACATCAAAGTCGACAGTGCCTATCTCAAACTGACGGGCGGCGCCTACGATCTCCAGCCGCTCCCGGGCGGCAGAACGCGTCTCACCTTGACGACGCGTTATCGAATTGCAACGCCAATCAACATTTACTGCGATTTTTGGGGGAAAGTGTTCCTGAACGATTTCCATAGCGTTGTATTAAAGGTCATCCGTGATCGATCCGAGAAAATTGCCGGCGCGGCATGACGCCCCGGCCGTTCTTGAGATACATGGGCCGCGGCATTGAGCCGAATAAAGCGCTGTCGCCAGCTCTCGCTGCCATCCAGTATGAATAGCTATTTTTATTCCAGATGTTTCGTTTTCCTCCGAGGCTGCGCCTGCTTCTTTCGCGGCCTCGGCAGCGTCTGTCGTCGGGTTATATTATTTCAATCAGCAAGACGCTCGTATGATATCGAGCTACGGACGTGACTGAGAAGACAAGCTACTATCACCCTTGCAGCAACTGCAGCGCAACTAATCTGACGAGGCGTCTGCCGAATGGCAGTTTGTGAATCGGCGCGATGATTAGGAGCTAATCGGCGTGACAAGCAGTTGATATTTCAAAGATGAGTGGGGTCATTCGGCGACGCCGATTCACAGCCGGTGATCAGAACGACACCTCGGTTGACCGCGCACCGCGTCAAGAACACCATAGCGCCCCCTTCGCCATATGTGGCCGGGCACAGCCTTTGGCCGGCAGCGGTAGAGGCTGGCCCGGATGCCACAGCCCGAGGCGCTGCTGGATGTTCGGCATCTCCGCATCGATGACGGCAAGCTGATTGTTGTCGCCATAACGCGTCGCGCTGCGAAAGTGCAGCACATCCCGGTAGGTGGCGCCCGTGAGTTGGCTCACGGTCACCCAATAGCCAAAGGGCGCGTTTTGGGTTGGCTCGACGGAGATGACGTAGCCCCGAAGCGGCCCTGTGTCGACGTAGCGAATCTCTTGGTTATTATTGTGCCCGACCACAGATCGGTAAGCAGGCACGAAGACGTCACGGGTGCGATCGTAACCGAACAACGCCATGGCACGCAGCTGGTCTCCGTTCGCCGCATACAAGCTGCTCACGTCGAGGCGGAGCAGCACGACACCGTCTGCTGGATGTACGAGGGTCGGCGTTCCGATATAGTGCGGCTGAACGAAATCGCTCTTGGCATCACCGCCGGGCGGTAACAGGAGCATATCAAGCTGAGGTAGGCAAGTTCGGCCGTCATCTTTACTGAGGCACAGTGTGATGAGCCCGTCCTCCATATCGCCGGAAGGTGTGTCGTTCACTGGCGGCTCCTGCGTGGCGACGAAGCGCCACGGCGAAGGCGTTGCGAACGGCTTCGACAGATCGAGCGAAGCAATTGTTTTTGCCGGGCCGGCCATGACAGGTGTGGTCATCGCTGACACGGTCAGCACTACCGCTGCGAGCTTACCAAATATCGTCATCGTCTCTCCATTCTGTATTCATAGCGCAATACTTCCGACGCTCTTGTCATAGCATGAACAGTTCCTCGCGCACCTCGGGCGGATCCGGCATGACGGACGTTGGCCATTTCTGTGATCGATATTTCTTTCAACATCACTGCGGAACCATTGCGACGATCGTGCTGGCCGCGACCCTGGTGACAGGATTACGCTCTATGTAAGTTGGATTGCCGGCTTGCATGCACTGTTTGTCGCAAGCCGACGTAATGACGCCGCACTCTGCCGCAGGCGACGAGCCCTAATGATTACAGGGCACCAACTGGGTAGGGTCGGCGGGATTTTGGCACCAATCGCTGAACCCATCAGGAAGATTGGGGTCCCGCGAGTCCGATTGAGCTGGCCCTGGAGACTGATCAACTGGTCGACCTATGCCACCAAAAGTGTTCGTTATGGCATGAGCTGCCGCGATTGAATTCGCAGAAAACCGTTGAATCGAATTGTATCGTGCCTTCATAACGGCGTTGTACTTTTTCTTCCATGCCGTACCACGCACCTTATCGCCTTTGGCGATAATATCCTCGCCCTCCGGAATCATCTCGGCAATCTCTGCGTCGTACTTCAGGATTTCGGGCGGATCGAGGCCCGCAGCGACCATCTTTCGGTCAGTCTCCGTTATACCCGCTATGGCCGCAGAATTAGGGCTGCCACTTGCATTCGCGGCCTGTGCTCCGGTGTTCCTCGGACCCGCGGTGGTGCACCCCGCGAACAGAGAAGCCACGCACATGACGGCTATACTTCTAACGACGAAATGCATTGACACCTCTTAGGGTTTGCGGGAAGCAGGTGCTGCTCGTTATCGGCCATCTATTGCACGCCAGCGGCGGGAACAGAGGCCGGATACTGCGATGTAATGATCCGACATGCCTTTCCTCTCTTGGCTCGTCACTGCGCCATGGCTCCTTTGACTGCCTCGTCCTGGCTTCGCATGCCTTGCGATTGAGCGCTGACGGATATCATGTCGGAGGCAAGCGCCATCCACCCACTCTGGATCGGTGGCGGCAGCGCCAGCTTTTTCGAGAGCGTCGGCGGCCTCAGAGGAGGTTGAGCCTGATTCAACTGTTTGATGATCACGTCCCAACCCGTAGAGGTATAACTGCCCCGCGGTAGGCCGGAACCCTGATCCTGATCGACAGGGGCGCTCGGGTTCGACACGTAACTGATCGTATCCGTGCCTTGAGCGGCGACTATCCCGAGGGGGCAACCACCTTCGACGTGGGCGACAGCGTCGAACCCGAGAAAGCAGGTCACCCGGTTGGCGCACAAAATCCATGCGCGAGCAGAAGGACAATTAAGGCGCAAGCACAAGCGCTCCCAGGATAAAATAGCGTTTGGGAATTAGTGCCACTCGGGTGCGGTACCGTTCAAGACCGACCAGCGCGAGCACGGTGTCATCCGGTCCATATAAAGTGCAGTACCGTCCGCTTCGATGCCAGCCGTCGGATTGCGGTCGATCTGTAGACGGTTAAAGCATGATGTCCGCATTCTGACCCATATACAAACGGTGTCCCTCTGATAGCCGGCGAAGCAATGGTCACCATTGGTCAGGGGTCAGTCTACGGAATTATCACACAAAGACCTGAAATGCATGGACCGCCGCGCTATCTGACGCCCAACTGGGACGAGGTCGAGAAATCGGTGTGGCTACTGGAAGATTTGGAGTCTGAGATCATTATGACGGGTCATCGCCGGCCGTTGCACGGAGAGAAAATGCGCGCGCGACTGCACGAGCCAGCGAAAAACCTTGTAGCAATCGCGGTATCGGAGGACCGGCGTTATGCTCTCGAGCCGGCGAAGCCTGGATGGATCAGCAACGCCCACCGTCATCTTAACAAAGTCCGATACCAACCGGCCTCTCAGCTTTTGGAGCATCTGCTCTTGATGAGATTCGAGCCTAGAACCCGCTTTTCCGACCACGCATCTCGTGAAGCCCACCGCTGCTCTGATATTGACCCGGTGTCACGCCCATCACCCTGCGAAACATCGCGATGAAGGCACTGACATTGTCATAGCCGAGGTCCAACGCAATCATCGTGACTGGAGCGCCGTCCGCTAACATTGCTATCGCACTTAAGACCTTCGCGCGCTGACGCCACGCAACCATCCCCATTCCCGTCTCCCGCGTGAACAGACGCGCCAGGGTCCGCGCACTCAGACCTCCCAAGGCCGCCAACTCATTGATCGAACGATCGTCAGACAAATTCGCCAATATTTGATCCGTGACACGGCTGATAGGGCCGCTGCTCGGGTTCGGCAAGCCAAGAGGATCCTCCCGAAGCTCCGCAATTTCATCGACAATGACCTGCGCGAGATGACGCTGAGACGGTGTGCGCGCTGAGTTATCCCATCGCACAGCTCTTCGCACAAGCTCCTCCAGAAGAGAACTGACATAAAGTGTTTTCGGCAGGGTTGGCAACGCTTCGCAATGACGCTGCGATACATAGATACTCCACCCACGGAAGGGCCCATGCGAATGAACTGCATGAGGAACATGGGGCGGCATCCAGATGGAATGGGTCCTCGGGACAATCCACCAGCCCGATGTCGTTCGAACAGACAGTAGCCCCTCCCGGCTTCCAATAATCTGGCCTGCCGCATGCGCATGCATAGAAGTTTTGCGGGCTGCGTCTTCGTGCCATTCGACAGCCAGCACCATCTCATCGTCAGGAAATGACGCTATCGCATTTTGGGTCAAGGTGGGTCGGCGCATGGCGATTTCACGGTATATTTTGGCAAATTTAAGGTAGTTATACCATCACAGCCGGCTAAAGTAACCCTCACATTCCCAGCACCAGCAACTTCATCAAGCTGCAACTGAAATCCGCGGCGTCATGAATGGGCGCAAACATGCCCATCAGGCAACTGGCTGCCGACCTCCAATGATCTCCACGATCGATGAAAGGCCCTCCCCATGAGTAATCATTCATCTGACCAATATGACGTACTTATGCATAATCAGACAGCTTGGGACCTGGAGGCAGACCGCAAAGGGCCCTGGTCCCAACCCGTCGCAACTGAAACCGTTGCTTTCGCGCGCCGTGGCGATTGGAAAGTCCATCTGACCCCCTCGCCTCTAGCAACTGATTGGCTTGGCAAAGTCGCAGGCAAGGAGATTCTTTGCCTTGCATCTGCCGGCGGACAGCAAGCGCCGGTTCTTGCGGCGGCCGGTGCAAAGGTGACGGTCTTCGACCTGTCCAGCAAACAGCTTGCCAAGGATGCCGAGGTTGCCGTTAGAGACGGCCTGACATTAAAGATTGTTCAGGGTGATATGCGCGACTTATCGATCTTTTCAGATGGCTCATTTGACCTGATTCTGCATCCGATATCAAATCAGTATGTACCGGATATCCAATCTGTTTGGAATGAAAGCTACAGAGTTCTTCGTAAGGGCGGAGTGCTTCTCGCCAGCTTCTTCAATCCCGTACTATTCGTCGCGGCAAGAAGCCTAGCTGACGTGAGTGACGATTGTATCCGTCTTCGGTACAAGGTCCCATATTCCGATATAGCTGACTTGAATACCGAAGAGCTGACCAACAAACGAGAGCGTAGCGCCCCTCTTATCTTCGGGCATGATCTTCAAACTCAGATCGGCGGCCAAATATTGGCCGGCTTCGTCATCGATGGCTTTTTTGAAGAGTATCATCCGACGCCCAGATTTGCTTTGGAGCGATACGTTCCCAGCTTTATTGCGACGCGAGCTCTGAAGCACTGATGTGCCGGTGTGGGGCGATGATATGAAAATTTAATTGCGCGCCGCAAAACTCGGGGCGCAAGTGTCCGGCCTTTATTGGGGCCCTGCGACAATTTAGAAAGCGGCTCGAATGAGCGGCTAAGCTCGAAAGTATCGTTCGTATGCCTCCACTTCGGCGCTGAGATCACTCCTATTCCGTCGAGAGCGCGTGAATAGGTGACGACAGCTCGTCCGCTTTGAATCGAGTGAACCGGAATCGTCGAGCGTGCCGGCAGGCACGGTCCGGATACCCGGCCACGGCTTGTGGCGTGAGACCCAGGTTCGAACCGCACCGTGGGCAGAAATAATCGTCCAGCCATCGTCCCGACTCGTCGGACAAATGACGATACCTCGCAGGTTCGATGCCGGAAAATTCGATATTGCCTTCTTGGAGCAGTGCTTCCACCCCGGACCTGGAACCGGTGCGGCGTTGGCACCAGAGGCAGTGGCAGACGGTAACGCGTTGCTGATCGCCGACGCACGTATAGCGGACCGATCCGCAAACACATCCGCCAGACCACGACTTGGTTCTCGAAGAGACTTCGGTCACCCGGTTACGTGGAGACAGGAGTAATTCGCTTTTATTTCGTTTGAAATGTTCGAGCGGGTGAATTGGTTGAGCGGAAGACTGGACATCGTTACCGACGCCGGATAGAACACTTCTACTTCGCCGTGCCTCGCGCCCGGCGAGGAAATTTTCCCTATCGCAGATTCGATCTAGCGCAGTCGTCCCGGCTTGCGACGTCGATTGTGCGTCTGGGAATCTCACAATGGAAAATCTTGATCTTCGCGCCGACTGTGCGCGATGCGCCGGGCTTTGCTGCCTCGCTCTCTCCTTCGACCGATCCAGCTTGTTCGCCATCGACAAAGCGGCAGGTCACCCCTGCCCGCATCTCGACGACTGCGCCGCATGCACCATCCATCTCCGACGCGCCGAGCTTGGTTTTCGCGGATGCATTGAATTTGACTGTTTAGGCGCTGGGCAGCGTGTCACCCAAGAAATCTTCAAAGGTCGCAATTGGATAGAAGACCGATCGCTGTTGGGTCCAATGTGTCAGGCATTCACCACCGTCCTGCGGGCGCACGAATGTCTGTTGCTGCTGAGGGAGGCGAAGATCCTTCCTCTCTCATCCTTCGATCGGCAGAGATTGGCCGAATTGCAAACGGCTATCGAGAATGCTGGTGCCTCTATTCAATTGGTCGAGGCGCTGAGGTCGGAGACATCAAGGTTTCTATCAAGCCTCCAATCCTACTTCAGGGATGACCCGGAGGGGGAAAGACTTAATTTGTTGCGCACGTCCTGACTTTTTCACTGGCTGAAGCGGTTGACTTTCGCGACCGCATTTTGCCCAAAACACCTCAGGGTACACCCGTGAGTGACGAATAAATGTAACGTGTACAGAGTGAAACAAAGGGGTGGATTTTCGATAAAAGTGACGCTTCGCAATCGAAACCACCCTAATGTTACGGAACTGCGGTGGCGCGCATCGGATACCGGCAGCAACATCGGGACGGCAAGGGCATGGATCTGCCTGTCTTCCCTGTGGCTTTTTATGGGTAAGTGCTATCATGTGTGCCTGAGCACACAAACTTCAAACAAATGTCACGTAATCGTAATTTTAAGCGTCTAGCTCTCTTGTAAAACCAAGCAGATACGACGATGAGCCCGTAACGACCCCTGTGGTCACACGGGTCGTGCGCAATGATATTGGCACATCAGTTTTCATCACCTTTTTGTCAAGAGCAGCCAGCGAGCATCACGCATGACACGTCCAACCTCCCCTACCCTGGTCATCCGCCCATGGATGGAAACCGACTCCATAAACGAAATGACCGTATTGCTGCATCGTGCATATGGCGGCCTGGCGAGAATGGGGCTGCGCTTTATGGCCACTCATCAGAAAGATGAGATTACCGCAAAGCGCATTGCCGAAGGTCAGTGTTTCGTGGGTATAATAGACGGTCGAATCTGCGGCACGATCCTATTCAAGAATGCGAGCCAAACCAGGGGCTGCGCCTGGTACGATAAGCCGGAAGTGTCGAGCATAGCGCAATTCGGCGTCGAGCCCGACCTACAGGCCAAGGGGCTTGGCCGTCAGTTGATCGCATTTGCCGAAAAACAGGCGATTGCCAGTGGTGCGCGGGAATTGTCGCTCGATACGGCTGAGCCTGCCACGCATTTGGTCGATTGGTATACCCGTCTTGGCTATCGCTTCATCGGCCATGAACAATGGTCCCACACCAATTATCGCAGCATCATGCTGAGCAAGACTCTATTGGCAAGTCCGTAGAGCCAATCCGCCATGTTAGACTTTGTGCGGTAATGTGGGATTATGGACTCGGTTGCATAAACTTCAAGTAAGTGTCACGCGTCTGTGATTTTGGACCTCTAAATCTCTCCGCGAAGCAAGGAGAGACCTTTGTCGAAACTTCCAGCAGCCGGCAGGCATCAGAACATTGTAAGCCTCGTCAACGGCGGCCATGGCGTGTCGATCGCGGCGATGGCCGAGACTTTCGGGGTTTCCACCGAGACGGTGCGGCGCGATCTCGTGGCACTAGAGCGCAATGGCGCGCTGCGCCGCGTCTATGGCGGCGCGATCCCTTCAGACCGAAAGGCGCCGCTCGAAGAGCGGGTATTGATGGAGCGGGCCGGCAAGCAGGCCATCGGTCGCAGGGTCGCCTCGTTGATCGAAGCAGATCAATGGATATTCATGACTGGTGGCTCGTCGGTGCTGGCTGTTGCCGAGGCGATGCGCGATGGTCCGACGGTTTCTGTAATGACCAATATGCCGGCGATCGGTGAAGCGTTGCAGGCAGGTCAGCGTCACCGCGTTCATTTCACCGGCGGTGAATATAACGCGTCAGCCAAGATGCTGATGGGTGACGAGGTTTTCGATGCGATCGAAAACTGCAGCTTCGATCTTTCCATCGTTGGCGTGTATGGTCTCGACGAGCGCTTCGGCCTTGTAGAGGAAACGCGCCACAATATGCGGCTCAAGCTGCGGATCGTCAGCCAGTCGCGCGACGCGATCTATGTGGCCGACCACACCAAGATTGGCGCACCGGGTCGCTACCAATCAATTCCTTTCAAGGACATCGGCACTTTCGTCACCGACGAACAACTCGCCCCCCATTTTAGCGCTCTGCTCGCGGAAGCCGGCACCAACGTGCTTTACCCGGACACAGCGGAAAATTCACTTCCTGAAGCAAAGGCGCATGGCCATGAGTGATATCGCCCACGTCATCATTCTTGGCGTTGACGGGCTGAGGCCCGACCAGATCAATGCCCTGACCATGCCGAACCTTCATGCCCTCAAGCAAAGGGGTGTAGTCAGCAGCGATCACCGTACAGTGTTTCCAAGCGAGACACGCGGTGCCCTGACGGCGCTCGCCAGTGGTGCAAAACCCGAAAGCACGGGCGTCCTGGGTAACGATTTCTACGCGCGTAGTGGCAGCGGCAGACTTGCCGGCACCGACACCATCCATGACTGGCGCTATGGTGAGGCCCATTACGCCGGCGGCATGGTGCGCACGGTCAACCTCAGCGAAACGCTCGCGAAAGCCGGCAAGTCCTTCGCAGTCGTCACCTCCAGCGGCCAGGGTTCCTTTACGGCGCTCAATTGGAAGGGAGCCGATTTCGGCCAGATCGGTTTCAATGTTCGCCACCCCCAGATCGCCTTCCCGCATGATCTCGCCATCGACATCACAGCGCGCCACAAGGTCCCAAGTACCGGCTTCGAGCGCGGCGCCGAGGCAAAGGCCATCGATATCTTTGTCAATTCCATATGGCCGGCCAAGAGGCCGGCTGCCTCGATCATCTGGTTGACCGAGGTCGATAGTGCGTCCCATCTTCACGGCCTCGGCGCCGAGGGACAGCTCGAAAGCCTACACCAGTGCGATGCGGCAATCGGCGCTCTCCTCGACTGGCGCGAGCATCAGGCGGAGCGCGAGACGATCGCCGTCTTCATCACATCCGATCACGGTCACTCCACATCATCACGCTTCATCAATCTCGACGATGCCTTCAAGGCGGCCGGCATTCGTGCGGCCACACGCTTCGACGATGACATAGACATCATATTCCGTCGCGGGCGAGCGCCAGGCCTGTGGTTGCGTCGGTATGACCGGGGACTCCTTCAGGCGGCATTTGATGCTCTCGTCGCTCAGGACTGGTATGGCGCAAGCTTCACTCGCGCCATCGAGCCCGGCTCGCCACTTGGAACGATTGAGGGAACGTTGGCGCTGGAGTTGACTGGTGCCGCGCATTACCGCGCCCCCGATCTCTATCTCAACCTTGCCGGCGACAACGAACCGAATGAATTCGGAATACTCGGCACGTCGATCTGCGATGTTGGCAACTACAAGATTGACGTCGGCGGCGGCACTCATGGCGGCATGCATGTGTCCGAACTGACGGCCGTGCTGATTGCCGATGGCCCAGGCCTCAAGGCTGGCGGTCAGGTCATCACCACCCGCACCGGCATTACCGATCTTGCGCCGACGAGCCTGCATATGCTGGGCGTCGCAGCGCCAGACACCATGACCGGCCGTGTGATGCACGAGCTGCTGGAGCACGGTGAAGCAGTTGCCCCGCCGGTCATTGAAGAGTTCATGGCCACGGCCCAGGGGAAGACCTCGCATCTGCGCTTCGGCCGCGTCGGGTCACAAAACTATGTCGATGAGGCTTGGGCCTCGCCGGCAACAGCGGCTGTCAGCCAGTCGACAATGCTTGTCGAGCCGCCAGCCGAGTAACGCGTACCGTTTCTAGAACCCATCGCGCTACGGGGTGATCTCGCAGCGTCCATCGATCGCGCCAGCCTGCCGAAATCCTCTTCGGTGGGTCATGGCAAAGCCATGCCGCGGGCAAGCGGCCTCACCGGAGACCTCAATGCACACGACTTTCAAGACCTTCGCTCGAGCTGCCGTGATAAGCAGCCTGTTCCTCGGCGTCGCCTCCTCGGCCTGGGCACGCGACACCATCATCAACGTCGCCGTGCAGTCCATGGGCACAGCTGGTTCGATCGAGATCAACGAGAACAACGGCACGGCTGCACGCAAATTCCAGAATTCCGTGTTCGAACAGCTTATCGCACTTGATCTGCAAGACCCCAATCTCGCGTTCAAACCCGGTCTGGCCAGTGAGTGGAAATGGATTGACGACAAGACGCTCGAACTCAAGCTGCGCCCGAACGTCAAGTTCCACAATGGCGATGTCATGACTGCCAAGGATGTCGTCTTCTCCTTCTCCGACGAGCGCTTCGGATTGCTGCCCGCGCAGATTGCTGCCCGCGACAAGGGCGAAACCACGTTTGCCCGCGCCGATGGTAGCAAGGGTATCGTACCCCCTGCGGCCGTCGCCGCCAGCCGCGCCTCCGAATGGCCATTGCTCGACCATGTCGAAGCCGTCGATGACCTTACCGTCCGTATCATCATGAAGAAGGCGACGCTTGACACGGAAGCCCGCCTCGCTCGCGTCAATTATGCCGGTGTCATCTCCAGGCGCGGCTTCATGGAAGCTGCCAGCTGGAACGCCTGGGCCGCTAAGCCAATCGCTACCGGCCCGTATAAGGTCGAAAAGCTGGACCCCGGCTCAGCAGTTCATATGGTCGCCAATGCCGACTATTGGGGCGGCAAGCCTCCGATCGATAAGCTCAACATTCTTGTCGTGCCGGAAGCGGCCAGCCGCGTCAACGGACTGATGTCCGGCGAATATGACATCATATCCGATGTCGGCCCTGATCAGGTGCCGATGATTGAGGGATCGTCCGATTACAAAGTGGTCGGCGGGCCGGTCGCCAATATTCGCTTCATCGCACTCGACGAAAACAATGGCCCCCTCAAGAACGTCAAGGTGCGTCAGGCGCTCAGCCACGCGATCGACCGCAAGACCATTGTGGAAGCGCTCTGGGGCGGTCGGACGGGAGTGCCGCAAGGCTTTCAGCATCCGCTGTTCAAGGATCTCTTCGCCACCGATCACCAGACCTCGGACTATGATCCTGAACTTGCAAAAAGGCTGCTTGCCGAATCCGGCTACAAGGGCGAACCGATCACCTATCGCGTCCACGATAACTACTATCCCAACGAACTGACAATCGCACAGTACAATCTCGAAAACCTGCGAGCCATCGGCTTCAATATCGATTTTTCCGTCATCGACAATCCCAACGATCCCGGTCCCGACCGAATGATGCAGGATCTCTCCAATACGGCCTATTTCGCCTTTCCGGCTGCACTTCTGGCCAACAACTGCCCGAACGGTGTCTACAACACCAAGACCAATCCGAAAGGCGGCATGTGGCAGAATGATGAGTTCGACCGCCTCTGCAACGTGATCAATGCCTCCACCGACCGTGCCGAGGTCAAGAAGGCCTTCTCCCGTGCCCTCGACATCATCGAGAACGAGGATCCCGGCATGATCGTTCTGCACCAGAACGCCATTCTCTACGGGAAGCGCGCAAACATCGAATGGGCGCCATCCGCGATGTTTGCGATGGATTTCACACCCGGCCATTTTGCGGTCAAAAACTAAAGAGCCCGAGCGGGCGGGCGCTTCGGCACCCGCCCGCTGCATTCCCGACACTGCAGGACGACCATAGTGACCAACCCTTTCATGCGGCAGCCCCTCCCGATCGACATGAGCAATGGCAGCTGGAACCATTTTCGCGATACACCGCCGGCAGCGGCCAATGATGTGCGTATCTATGCCATTGGCGATATCCACGGCCATCTCGATCACCTGCTGGCCATGCAGGCCGCCATCGACGCCGATCGTGCATTACATCCGATCGGCCGTGCAATCATCGTCTATCTCGGAGATCTGATCGATCGTGGTCCGCATTCGCGATCGGTCATCGAGCGTGTCGCAGCCGAGCAAGCTGCCTCTGACGAGAAGACAGGTATCGTCTGCCTCAGCGGCAATCACGACGCCTGGCTCAACGAGTTCCTGACCGACGCAGCCATTCTACCGCTTTGGGGCCGCAAGGGCGGACTTGAGACCTTGGTGTCTTATGGCTTCTCTCCCGAGGAGGTCTTGCGCGCCATGGCCAATTCTGCGACCGCCGAGGTCATGCGATTGGCGCTCATTGCCCGTATGCCTCAGCATCACAAGGATTTCATTTCCCGCCTACCGCTATCCTATCAACTAGATGGCTATTTCTTCGCCCATGCGGGCGTCAATCCCGACCGTAGCCTGACGGAGCAGCGCAAAGAGGATCTGACCTGGATACGCGACCGGTTTTTGACCTCGGCGATGGACTTCGGGAAGGTCGTGGTGCACGGCCACACGTCTGGCGCTGCCGTCGAAAGTCTGCCCAACCGCATCAATGTTGATACGGGAATCTACGCAACCGGTGTTTTGAGCTGCGTGGTGCTCGAGGGTGTCGCTCGACATCTCATCACCATCGACCGTAACGCCTTGCGCGCGTTCAGCGAACAGCAGATGGAATCGCAACATGGCTGAAGTTGTCCCGCTTGTTGATATTTCCAACCTCTGCGTCGACTTCAGCGGCCGGCATCATATCGCACGTGCCCTGCACGGCGTTAGCCTGTCCGTTGATCGCGGCGAGACGCTTGGCATTGTCGGCGAGAGCGGTTGCGGCAAGTCGATCACCTGGATGGCGAGCCTCGGCCTGCTTGGCGCCAACGCGCGGGTCGAAGGCTCAGTGAAGTTGGACGGTCGGGAACTCCTCGGATTGGCAGAGCCGCAGCTAAACGCGATCCGCGGCGGACGTGTGGCCATGATCTTCCAGGATCCGGCCAGTTCGCTCAACCCACTGCATCGGATCGGTTGGCAGTTGACGGAAGCTCTGGCGTTGCACCGGAACATGCATGGTGCGGAAGCACGCAAAGAGGCCGAGCGCCTGCTCGATCGGGTCGGCATCGCCAACGCCTCCAGGCGTTTGGGCGAGTACCCGCATGAATTCTCCGGCGGCATGAACCAGCGCGTAATGATCGCCATGGCGCTGGCTGGAGATCCCGATCTGTTGGTGGCTGATGAACCGACGACGGCGCTCGATGCAACCATTCAGGCGCAGATCCTGGACCTCCTCGATGATTTGCGCCGCGAGCGCAACATGGCGCTCGTGCTGATCTCGCACGACCTCGGCATGGTGTCAGAAATGACCGAGCGTGTCGTCGTGATGTATTGCGGACGCGTCGTCGAGGACACGCCGACAAGTAAGCTCTTCACCAATCCTGCCCACCCCTATACGCGCGGCCTGATTGGCGCTCTTCCGGATCTTGAAGGGCCGCGTCGCAGGCTGACTGCCATTCCGGGCACAGTGCCGCCACCTGACCGCTTGCCCACCGGTTGTCCGTTTTCCCCTCGCTGCTCCCTTATGACGCAATCCTGCACGCTTGCCGTGCCGACGCTCCGCACCGTGGGGGGTCAACTTGGGCATCGTGCCGCCTGCATGCTGATATCGCCATCAGTCATACCGCCCCATGTCGCAGCAGGAGCCACGCTATGAAAGGTGCACTTGAAGTCCAAAATCTGTCCCGCAGTTTCAAGTTGCGCCAGCGCGGTCTGTTGTTCTCCCCGACCAAACGCCTGAAAGCTGTCGACGGAATATCCTTCAACGTCGCACCCGGCGAAATGCTTGGCATAGTCGGCGAGAGCGGCTGCGGCAAGTCGACGACGGCCCGGTTGCTGCTTGGACATATTCCAGCAAGCGGCGGAGAGATCCGGTTCGGCGGAGAGAGGGTCAACGCCAGGCCGGATGCTGAATGGCGACGCATGCGCGGGCGCTTGCAAATGGTCTATCAGGATCCGCTAGCCGCCCTCGATCCTCGTCTTGCCGTGGGATACCAGATCGAGGAGCCGCTCATCGTCCACCGGCCGGACCTCGCAGCCGCCGACCGCAAATCGCTTGTTGCAGACGTCATGGGACAGATTGGTCTACTCGCTCATCATGGCAGCCGCTATCCGCATGAGCTTTCGGGCGGCCAGCGCCAGCGTGTCGTCATCGCCCGCGCACTCGTCACCAACCCTGAACTTCTGGTCTGCGACGAGCCCGTGTCCGCGCTTGATGTCTCAGTGCAAGCGCAAGTTCTCAATCTGCTCGAAGATGTTCGGGCCCGCATTGGCTTTACCGGCATATTCGTCAGCCACGATCTCAAGGTGGTCCGTCAGATCGCCGAACGTGTTGCTGTGATGTATCTCGGACGCATCGTCGAGATCGGCAATGTCGACGAGATCTTCGCCAATCCGGCTCATCCCTATACTCGCGCACTCATTTCGGCTGTACCTGTGCCGGGACGCAGCAGGCGCAGTCGCATCATTTTGAACGGAGATCCGCCGAGCGCCGTGAATGTGCCGAGCGGCTGTCCATTCCATACCCGCTGCCCGGAAACGCGCGTCGCCTGCCGCTCCACCCGTCCCGATCTTGTCGAAATGGGCGAACGAGCAGTGGCGTGCCACCTTGTCAACGACCCCTCCCTCTCCGGCATTGAGGCGGCTTGAATATGGCTCAGTTCATTCTCACCAGGCTTTTGCGGGCGCTGATGACGTTGTTCATTATCGTTACCTTTGCCTTCTTCGTTATGCGGCTGTCGGGCGATCCTCTCAGCCGGTTTTTCGACGTCGCCACGACGCCGCCTGAGGTCATCGAGGCGTTCCGCCGCCAATGGGGTCTTGATCAACCAATATGGGTGCAATTCTATAAATACCTTGGCGCCGTTTTTCACGGCGATCTCGGTAATTCGATGCGTGAGAACCGGCCCGCCCTTGATGTCGTACTCGACCGGCTTCCGGCAACGCTTGCCATTATGGCGCCAACACTGGTGTTGAAGACAGCGCTTGGTCTGCTTGCGGGTATTACCGCTGCGCTCCATCGCAATTCTGTGTTCGATCGGCTGATCATGTCGATCTCGGTGTTGGGTTTTACCGTGCCGACCTTCGTCCTTGCGCTCGTATTGGCGTTGGTCTTCGCGGTACAATTGCGTTGGCTTCCATCCGGCGGCTACGCAACACCGCTGCACATGGTATTGCCCATCGTGACGCTATCCATCGCCGGGTCAGCGGTCATTGCGCGCTACGCCCGCTCGGCCATGGTCGAGGTGCTCGGGCAGCCCTTCGTAAGGACCGCTCGTGCCAAGGGTGTGCCATGGACGAAAATTATCAGTCGCCACGTATTGCCGAATGCGGCCGTACCTATCGTCACCATCTTCGGCTTCATGCTCGGCTCAATGGTTAGCGGTGCCGTCGTGGTCGAAAGCGTCTTCTCATGGCCTGGGATCGGTCGTCTGCTGATCTCATCGGTCACCTCTCGCGATCTCGCAGTGGTCCAGGTCATCCTCCTGCTCATCGGCGCGATGATGGTCATATCCAATTTCATTGTCGATCTTCTCTATGGCGTGATCGATCCACGCATGCGCGGCCCGCGCCAAGCCGAAACATAGGAGCATTGCCGATGACTGCAGACGTCGAAAACGCAGCCGCCCCCAGCGTCATGGTACGGCGAAAGAGCGGCGCCGAGGCCTTCTTCACCGCTTGGCCACCGCTGGTGCTGATCTCCCTTTCCTGGCTCGGGCTGATGATCCTTGTCACGCTCTTTGCCTATTGGCTCGCTCCCTATGATTTCATGGCCACCAATGTCCTGGCGCGCCTTCGTCCCCCCGCTCTTTTCGGCGGCACATTCGAACACCTGCTCGGCACGGACCAGCTGGGGCGTGACGTCTTCTCCCGTGTCATAACCTCGATCCGCATCTCGATCATCATCGCCGTGGCAGCCACCGTCATCACCACTATTATCGGGGTGACGCTCGGATTTCTCTCCGCCTATTTTCGCGGCTGGGTCGACCAGGTGATCCTGATGCTGGTCGACGCGCAGTTGGCCATGCCTTTCATGATCATCGCCATTGCCATATTGGCGTTTCTTGGCAATTCACTGGTTATCTTCGTCCTGATGCTCGGCCTCAACGGTTGGGAGATCATCACCCGCATTGCACGCAGCCTGGCGATCTCCGCCAACGCACGAGGTTACGCCGTGGCGGCGCGGGACATCGGCGCCTCGCCGGCCCGCATTTATCTGAGACACATTCTTCCAAATATCGCGACAACAATCATCGTCGCCATGACGCTCAATATTCCCGGTGTCATCCTGCTCGAATCGAGCCTTTCCTTCCTCGGAATCGGCCTTCAGCCGCCGCAGACCAGCCTTGGTAATATGGTGGGCTATGGTCGCGACTACATCCAATCGGCTCCCTGGATCATGTTGACGCCAGCCGCCGTCATCGTTCTCACGACGCTTTCGGTATCGATCATCGGCGACTGGCTGCGCGACAGATTGGATCCGACCCTGTCCTGAATGATAACTTACAGATCCTGGTCGATCACGACCTCAGCCTATCTATATGAAAGCTCAACTCTGAATTCAGCATGATCTTCCAGATTGCTACGTCCTGCACGACACTTAGGCCGTAGATTCGTTGTGGCGGAGAATGAGGCGAACGCCGGTTTGGTCAGCAAGTGGCCAGATTGTTTATTTGCGTCGCGATCTCTTCCAGCTTTGCATTTCGCATGACCTCGTTTGGATATAGATATAGCGGTTCAATCAACAAGTTTCGCTCGAATGAATGGTTCAGCCTCAAATGAAAATTCGGGCTAAGGCATCGTGAAACTCGACAGGCCGCAGCTTATCCGGCCGGCCACCTTTCTTTTGGCTTCGTCAGCACTTCTGTTGTGCAGGGCGGTTGATCATCCTGAGTAGGCAGTCATCGGCGGGCGGTACCGCCTGTGAATCGGCGCGGTGATTGGGAGCTAATCGGCGTGGCAAACTGTTGATATTTCAAAGATGGGCGGGGTCATTCGGCGACGCCGGTTCACAGACAAACTTCCAACATCTGCCTCCAGGCAGGCTCGCAATGAAACGAAAACTTGGGCAAGTTCTCGACACAAATGAACGCGGGAATCCATCCGCTACACAATACCCGTCCAGTTGCCGGGACAACTTTGGCGCCGGCGCTGCACATTCAAAGCACAAATATTCTACAAATTTTGTAGAAAAAGAACGACCTGTCTTTCTGAGGTACTCGGGTCCCGCTAGCATTCTGCGCATAACCAGCTGAAGCAAATCATAGGGATATAGACATGCCGACCGAATTCATCAGCGTCACCTTTCCGAATGCCTCGACCGAGCTCAACCCCCTCGAAAATCCCGCACTCGACCCGCAATTCATCGAGCGTTATGCCCGTTCGCTCGACGACTATGGCTTCAACTATACCCTCATTCCCTATGACAGTGCATCCTTCGACCCGTTTACGATCGGCGCAACGGTGGCTGCGCACACGAAGAACATCAAGATCATCATCGCGCTTCGTCCTAACACGATCTATCCGACGGTTGCGGCGAAATCACTCGCAACACTCGATCAACTGAGCAACGGGCGCGTAGTTGTTCACTTCATTGCCGGCGGAAGCGATGAAGAACAGGCCAGGGAAGGCGACTTCCTCGACAAGCATCAACGTTATGAGCGGCAGGAAGAATATATCCGCATTCTTCGCCGCGTCTGGCAGTCGAGCGAACCCTTTGACTTCGATGGCCGCTACTATCAATTCAAGCAGTTCCACAGCCGCGTGCGGCCGGTCAACGGTACCATCCCGGTATCGGTTGGCGGATCATCGGATGACGCCTATCGCATCGGCGGCGAACTCGCCGACATCTTCGGCCTGTGGGGTGAGCCGCTGGCGGAAACCAAGCAGCAGATCGATCGGATCTATGCCGAAGCCGCGCGTGCCGGGCGCAAGGACCGCCCGCGGATCTGGGTGACCTTCCGCCCGATTGTTGCCGAGACGGATGAGCTTGCCTGGGCCAAGGCGCATCGCACGCTCGATCTCTTAAAGGAAAATCGCGCAAGGGGCCTTGGCAAGGTACCGCCAACCGCACCTTCCCCGCAGAATACCGGCTCGCAGCGGCTGCTTGAAATCGCCTCGCGTGGCGATGTGCATGATCGGGCTCTTTGGTACCCGACGGTGACGGCGACCAATGCGCGCGGTGCGTCCACCGCTTTGGTCGGCTCGCCAAGAACGATTGCTGACTCCATTCTCGATTACGTCGATCTTGGCGCGGATCTGATTTCGATCCGAGGCTATGACAATCTCAACGACGCCATCGACTACGGCCGCTATATTCTGCCGCTCGTCAGGGCGGATCTGGCGGAGCGAGAAGCACCCCGGCAAGCCGTCGCATGATCCCTCATCATGAAGATCGTTTGGCGAAGGCCATTTCGATCGTGTCTGCAAAGACAAGCCATGCGCTACAAATCCTGCGCATGGCATTCCTTACTGCTTCAAAGAGGCTGATGCAAAGTGTTCTATAGCACCATCGATCTGGCGGAGATCACCCGCAAGCTGGCTGCCGCGGCGCCCGCGGCGGATGAATCGGGCGCTTTTCCCTGGCCCGGCATCGAAGCTGTCCATGCCGCGGGTCTCCTTGAAAGCACAGTTGCACCACGGTTCGGCGGAAAAGGTGCAGGCATTGCAGATGTCGGACGTATCCTTGCAGCGCTTGGTCGCGGCGACCCTTCGGTCGCCTTGATCAGCGCGATGACCATATTCACCCATCTCGGACAGGCAGCGGGCAGCAAATGGCCGGAGCCGCTTTATCGACGTTTGCTCGACGACGCGCGCGATCACCCGATCCTTTTGAACGCGGCGAGAGTCGAGCCGGAGCTTGGTTCTCCCGCCCGGGGCGGGCTTCCCAGCACATTCGCGCGCCGCACAGCCGGCGGATGGGCGATCTCAGGGCGCAAGCGTTTCGTTACCGGCGCACTCGGCCTGACGCATTTCCTTGTCTGGGCACGCACCGATGAAACACCGCAGCGTGTCGGTACCTTCGTCGTTCCATCTCAACGCCCTGGCATCAAAGTGATCGAAAACTGGAAGAGCCTGGGAATGCGAGCCAGCGGCTCGCATGACGTCGAGTTCTTGGATGTCGAGGTACCGCTCGAAGACGTCCTCGATCTTGTCGATGTTTCCGTTGGTACGCAGGACAACCGTGCCCATGCCGCCGCTTCCGTCGCGCTGACCGCCATATATCTCGGAGCCGCGGAAGCTGCCCAGGAGGCATTCATCCGCTTCGGCCATGAACGCATACCCGCCAATCTCGGCGCTCCCATCGCAAAAACGGAAAGGTTCATTTCCGCAGCCGGCGAGATCGACCTGCTCGTAGGCGGCGCGAGACAGATCCTTTTCAACGCACTTGATCATTCGCTGGATGAACCGGAAGCGCTGATCAGGGCGCGTCTTCTCGCGGCGCGCAACATACGTGACGCGGTTCAGCTTGCCGTTCGCACCCTCGGCAATCCCGGTCTCAACGGTGATCTGGGGATCGAGCGGCATTTCCGTGATATCCAATCTGTTCTTGTCCACGCCCCCCAGGAAGACACTTCTGTTTCCATCCTCGGACGGTCCGCATGTGACAGATGGAGCAAGAAGACAGAAGAGCCGCCGCATCCCTTCATGGGAGAAAAGGCACACAATGCACCTCTCAGCTCCAGGCAAGCAGACGACACAAGAGAGCTGCTTAATGCCGTTTCCGGAAGGCGAGCATGACGAGATACATCATCATCGGAGCCGGCGCTGTCGGCGCCAGCCTTGCCGCGCAGTTTGAGCTTTCAGGCGTCGACTATGCGCTTGTCGGACGCGGCGCCCAGATCAGGCGTATCATCGATCACGGCCTCGTTTACCATCGGCCCGCCGGCATAAGGCAACTCCGCCTGAATGCCTTCGATACGGCAGAGCCACCGTCGTTGCAGCGATCCGATATTCTGCTCCTAACGGTAAAGTCGCAAGATGCTGCAGAAGCCGTTGCCTTTTGGGCATGGCGGCCGATCGACAATTCCGAGGAACTGGCAGCCTCCGCCCTGCCGATCGTCACATTTCAAAATGGCCTGGTCACGGAAGCGGCAGCTCTTAGATTTTTTTCGAATGTCTACGGCGCCAGCATCCTGACACCTGCCCGCTTTACGGAAACCGGACATGTCGTGGTCGGGGGCGATCCGCAGGTGGCGATCGTGACCATGGGTCGTTATCCGTACGGCACCGACGAGACGGCGGCCAAGGTCGTCCTGGATCTTAGCCGATCGGACTACATCGCCGAGACAACGAGCGATATCAAGCGATGGAAGGCGGCGAAGCTCCTTCACAATGTGCGCAATGTGCTGGAGCTCTTCGACGGCGCAGACGACGAGCGAGCGGCATTCGGCACCGCCCTTGTCGAGGAAGCCGAGACGGTTTTGAAGGCGGCAGGCCATGCCTTCGCATCACCTTCGGAACGGACCATCAGTATTGCACACTGGAAGATCGCCGAAAACTCCGGCATTCGACCCGGTCAGCAATCGACCTGGCAGAGTTTCACGCGGGGCGCTTCAAGCGAAGTCGACTACCTCAACGGCGAAATCACTCTTTTCGGGCGTCTGCATGGGATAGCGACGCCCTATAATCGTGCCGCTCAGGAAATTGCCGGATCGACGGCGCGACAAGGTGGCTTCACGGCTCTCCTTCCTTTCGCTAGTCTGCGCCGGCTTGCCGAGAACTACCTGTCTTTCTCCACCCCTACCCCTTCGAGGCCGAAAGCACATCAGACGGGCTAGTCCCGAGATCATACAATGACCGCATCCGGACCGACGCAATGAAAATATCAGATCATATCCTGACCACCGCTGGCACCCTTTTCTACAAGGAAGGGATTCGCGCTGTCGGTATCGACCGCATTGTCGACGAAGCCAATGTAGCAAAAGCCACACTCTACCGACACTTTCCGTCCAAGGATCATCTTGTCGCCGCCTATCTGACAGAACGTCACGAACGCGTTCTTCTTCAGTTGAGAGAAGTCACATGCACTATGGCGCTGCAGCCGCGTGAACAGATCGCCTTGATTTTCGAACGCCTGTTCGAAAAGGCCGACAGTCCGGAGTTTCGCGGCTGCGCCTTTGCATTGGCAGTCGCTGAGCACGGTGATTCCGCGCGCGTCGTGTCCATCGCCCGCGAGCACAAGAATGCTGTACGCGATATCTTCCGTTCCGTCATGGCGGCCGCAAGATGTCCGACCAAGCAGGTGGCGGCGCACATGTCTCTGCTTTACGAAGGGGCACTGGCGACGGTTGCTGTCGGCCGTGATCCCCGGGCTGTTCTGGTGGCGCGTGACTGTGCGCTGTCCGTCTTCGATATGGCCACGGCAGTGACCTTTAAAGCGACTGCATAATTCATCCCGTCAGGAGAAAAGCCTTATGACCAAAACCATTGATTATTTCTTCGGGATCGGATCACCGTGGGCCTATATAGGCCTTGATGCGTTTGTCGAAGTCGCGGCGCGATCCGGGGCCGAGATCCGTCCCTATCTCATTCCGCTGATCGTCGAAAATGGCGCTATCTATTCGCGCGATCGCCCTGACGCGCGTCGCGCTTATGGGTTGAAGGATCTCCTGCGCTGGGCTGCTCTTCGCGGCAAGCAGCTCGACTTCACAAACCGTTCGGCACTCTGCGACCCAACGCCCGCGGGCTTTCTTGTTCTCGCAGCTCAGCTCGAAGGACAGGATTGGGTCGCCCTCGCCCGGGCGCTGCAGCACGCCTTCTGGGGCACCGCTTCCGATATCGGCAACGCCGATGTGCGAAAGGCGATTGCGGATGCCGCAGGCTTTGACGGTGCAGCACTGGAGGCTCGCGCCGCTGGCTCCGATATCTCGGAACTCTGGGGCAGCAATCGCGAAGTTGCAAAGGAAGCCGGTGTCTTCGGCCTGCCGACTTTCCGTTATGAAGGCGAGCTGTATTGGGGACAGGACAGCCTGCCCTTCCTCGAACGTCATTTGTCGGGCGAAAAGCTGGTAGCCTGATAAATCACTGAGAGACTTCGGGCCGAATGGGCCTGAAGTCCATAGCATTCTTGCCATGTCGGAGACCGCAGGGACCATACCCATTCTGCTGTCGATCCCGACAAGGGCGGTACCGAGGCGCTGAAGGCCAACGAGGGCTGCGACCCGCCCAACCCTCACCAAGCCGCCTGAAAAATGCTGATCCCCGCACAAGTCGAAAACCGACAAAATAATCCATAAATTTAGTAGAAAAAGAACAACCAGTCTTTCTCCTTTTGGTTCCACCTGAATAGGCTTTGCTTCAGATTTCGCAGAACCCGAACCATCAGGATCTCTCCATGACCGAACGCCTTTTCTCGCTGTCTCTTTCCCGGCGCCGTCTGTTGCTCACCACTTCGGCCGTGGCGACCGGCGCCTTGGTGGCGATGGCGGGTCTAACGCCGGCGCACAGTGCCGGTGAGCCGGCCAATGGAGGCGACATCACCTTCCTCATCGACTCTTTGGGCGATAGCTGGATCCCGAATAACAGCGCGATTTCCAGCTTCCAGGGCCACATATGGGGTCACGTCACCGACAAGCTCGTCTACGTGGACGCCGACGGCAAGGTCACCCCGTGGGTCGCCGAGCGTTGGGAGCAGAATGACAGTGCCACCGAGTTCACCCTCCATCTCAAAAGTGGTGTAACCTTCTCGGACGGCACCCCCCTCGATGCGTCTGCGACAGTCGCCAATCTCGACATCTGGTATGCCGGACGCAAGAAGGAAGGCATCAACCCGATCGGGCTATTCCCGAAGACCTATGACCACGCCGAGGCGGTCGACGCAACCACGGTGAAGGTCTTCTTCAAAAAGCCGACGCTCGGCTTCATTCCGACCCTTGGTTATCACGGCTCCATCCTGATCTCGCCGAAAACCCTGGCACAGCCGGCAGCACAGCAGGCCGATCTCAGCAAGACCTCCGGCAGCGGACCCTATGTGGTGGATTCGTGGAAGGAAGGCGACTTCGTCAAGCTCACCAAACGCAAGGATTACAATTGGGGGCCGGCAGCCGTCGGTCATACCGGTCCGGCCTATCTCGACACAATCACCTATAAGCTGGTGTCCGAACCTTCGCTGCGCGTCGCCGCGGTCCAGTCCGGCCAGGCAGACATTGCCTATAACGCCTCGCCGCAGGAACTGACGTCGCTCAAGCAGGACGGCTTTATCGTCGCGACACCGCGTTATCTCGGCTTCGTCAACGGCTGGGCGATCAACACGAAACTCGCGCCTTACGATGACGTGAAGGTACGCCAGGCCTTGCAGACAGCCATCAATCGCCAGGAAATCATCGATACGGTCTATACGTCCGACTGGAAGCTCGCGACGTCGTTCATTCAAAGCAACGTCCCCGGCGCGACCGATCACAGCGACCTTTTGACCTACAATCCCGACAGGGCTGAGAAACTCCTCGACGAGGCGGGCTGGGTCAAGGGAGGCGACGGCATCCGCGCCAAGGATGGCAAGCAGCTGTCATTGACGCTTAATTCCAACCCCTATCTCGTAACCTCGAAGTCGATCGACGAACTCATCGCCCAGCAGCTCGGCAAGATCGGCTGGAAGGTCGATATCCGCGCCTATGACGTCGTGACGTTCGGCCAGAAGGTTCAGTATGGCGGCGCCGGCGTGCCGGCCTACGAGGTGACGCGCAGCTTCATCGATGCCGGGACGGTCGCGAGCATCCTGACCGACGCCAATAACGGCGAGAACTGGTTCGCACTCGGAGAGAGCGACACAAAGATCAACGAGCTGCGCGACAAAATCGCCGGCGCCGGTTCGCTCGAGATCAGAAACCCGCTGCTGGACGAGCTTCAGAAATATGTTCTCGAGCAGGGCTACTTCATTCCGCGCACACAGATGGTTCAGCGTATCTACGTCCAGTCCCCGAAGCTCAAGGGCGAGATATACAACGGCATCGCCTATGCCAGCTACTACACGGCGACGATCAGCGACTAATCCACAGCGCAACCAAGGAGCGCAAGGAGGTGACCGGCATGAACAATGCCTATCTTAGCTTCGCCGCAAAACGCCTGGCCCAGGCAGTCATCGTCATTTTGATGGCCTATGTGTTCACCTTCACCGTCGTAAGCATCCTGCCGGGCGATCCCATTACAAACGTCCTGCGCAACCCGCAGAACGGCTTCAGCGAGGCGGAGATCCAGGAAATCATTGCCGCACAGGGTCTCGACAAGCCGGTTCTCGTGCAATTGTCGACATCGCTTTCCCACTTCCTCATCGGCGACTTCGGCCTGTCGATGCGAACCAACCGTCCGGTGACGACCATGATTGCCGAGGTGCTGCCCTCGACGCTCGTTCTCGCCTCTGCCGGCCTCATCGTCGCGCTGATCCTGGCAATCGCAATTTCCTACGGCACTCAGTTCCTGCCAAAAAGGTTCGGTCAGGGCCTGCTGCGGGGCTTCCCGTCCCTGTTCCTGTCGGTGCCGAATTTCGTGATAGGGCTGGTACTGATCCACATCTTCGGCTTCCAGCTCGGTCTCTTCCGCGTGATAAACCCAGACAGCTTCTGGGCAACCTTTTTCGCGGCGATCGCGCTCGGCATTCCCATCTCGGCGCAGATCGCCGAGGTGCTCATCGCCAATCTCGATCATGAAACGGGACAGGAATATGCCGCCGTTGCGCGCAGCCGCGGCCTCGGGCAGTTGCAGCTTTTTGTCAGGCATCTCCTCAAGCCGTCTTCACTTCCGGTCATCACCGTCGTCGCGCTGACAATCGGCGAACTGCTCGGGGGCTCGCTCATCACCGAGGCGGTATTCGCGCGCACTGGCATCGGCAGCCTGGTCCAGCGCTCGGTCAGCACCCAGGATCTGCCCGTTCTGCAGGCAATCGTATCGCTCGCAGCCGTGGTCTTCGTGCTGGTCAACCTGGTCGCCGATCTTGTCTATCCGCTGCTCGACCCGCGCGTGAAACTGCTCGATGGTACCGCGCGTCGGCCCGTTACCTCTGACGAAGGCTCTGCGGAAATTTCAAAGTCGGTGCTGTCATGACCCTCATATCGACCAACACCTCCTTGCGCCTAACCGTCGGAAGCCGGCGCGCCGGTTTCCGATTGCCGGCGACAGTCGCGCTCTCGTTTGTGATCGTGACGATCGTCATCGCCTGGTCGCTGGCACCTAGCCTGTTCACGGGCCACAATCCGGCAATCGGCATTCCCGCCCAAAAGCTGCTCGGTCCCAGCGCCGAACACTGGTTCGGAACCGACCAGCTGGGCCGCGATCTCTATACCCGCGTCGTCTATGGCTCGGCTTCTTCGGTCAGGAGTGCATTGATCGCCGTCGTCATCGGCGCGGTCGCCGGCGGCTTCATCGGCCTCAACGCCGGCTTCTTCGGCGGTCGCGTGGACACCGTGCTTGCCCGCCTGGTCGACGTCCTGCTTGCAATTCCGAAATTCCTGCTTGCCGTCATCGTCGTCACTGCGATTGGCTTCGATACCACGAACGCCGCGATCGCCACCGGCATCTCGTCAGTGGCCGTCTTCGCCCGCGTCATGCGATCGGAAGTCATCAAGACAAGGCAGGCGACCTTCATCGAGGCTTCCTTTCTTTCCGGGGGCTCGCGCTGGCACATCCTCTGGCGGCACATATTACCGAACGCGTCGCGCTCCGTGCTCCCGCTTGCCGTGCTGCAGTTCGGTGACTCGATCCTAGTGATCGCCAGCCTCGCCTTCCTCGGCTATGGCGACCCACCGCCGGCCTCCGATTGGGGTTTGCTGATTTCAATCGGCAAGGATTACCTCAAATGGCCGTGGCTGGTTTACGCACCCGCCTTCATCACGATCGCGACCGTCCTCTCTGTGAACAGGATCAGCCGATGGCTTCGCAAGATAGATTAAACACAGCTCTCTCTCGCGTTGGAGAAAACATGCCGCTGCCGCAACGGCCTGGTCCGCTGCTTCAGGTGGACGGTCTGTCGGTTTCCTACGGGTCGCATAAGGTCGTCGGCAATGTCGGCTTCGAACTTGGGCGTGGCAAAAGCCTTGCCCTCATCGGGGAATCGGGCTCGGGCAAATCAACCATTGCGCGCGCCCTGCTGCGATTGCTTCCTCCCACCGGACAAGCGACCGGCTGCATTGCAATTGAGGGACGGGACATATTGCAGCTCTCCGAACGCCGCTTCCGCCCGCTTAGAGGCAAGACCATCGGCTTCGTGCCGCAGGACCCGGGAAACGCGCTCAATCCGGTGCGGACGATCGGTGTGCAGGCGATGGAAGCCGCAGCCCTGGTCGATGAGCCGAGCAAGGCAATCCGCAAGGCGCTTGTCCTCGAGACCTTTGCCCAGGTCGGGCTCGACAATCCCCAACGTGTCTATGATTCCTATCCGCACCAACTGTCAGGCGGCATGCTTCAACGCGTGCTGATCGGCCTTGCCGTCCTGCCACGACCGCTACTGCTGGTCGCGGATGAGCCAACCTCCGCGCTCGACGTCACGATACAAAAGCGAATCCTTGACCTGCTCTCGCGGCTGCAGCAGGACCTCGCCATCAGTCTGCTGCTTATCACCCATGACCTTGCGATTGCGGCCGAGCGGACACACTCCGTAGTGGTGCTAAAGGGTGGTGCTGTTCAGGAGGCCGGCAGCACGACGGCAGTTTTCTCATCGCCGAAATCGGCCTATGCAAAAGAGTTGCATGCTGACGTGCCTGCCCTCAATCCCGATCGCTATCACAAGCTTCGAGATCCAGGCTTTCACTTTCTGGACGCCGATGTCGGCAAGGCGCCAAAGATCGAAGTCAAGGGCATCACCAAGAGCTTTACGGTCGACGGCAAGGTTCTGACTGCCGTCAACGACGTTTCCTTCTCTGTACCGGCAGGCACCACACATGCGTTGGTCGGCGAATCTGGGTCGGGCAAGACGACGACGATCCGACTGCTGCTTGGGCTAGATCAACCCGATGCCGGTGATATTTCGATCGCCGGAGAAAAGCTAAACGGTCGCTCGCAGCAGTCACTGCGCGCGGTCTGGCGCCACCTTCAGCTCGTCTACCAGAATCCATTCACCTCGCTCGATCCGACCTGGAAGGTCGAACAACTGGTGCGTGAGCCGCTCGACAGGTTTGGCATCGGAACACGCGCGGAGCGGACAGAGCGGGTTCGCGAGGCGCTGGCCAATGTCGGATTAGGCGAACACCTGCTTTCGCGCAAGCCGCAAGCTTTGTCCGGCGGTCAGCGCCAACGCGTCGCGATTGCTCGGTCGCTGGTCCTGAAGCCGGAGGTGATCGTGCTTGACGAGCCGACCTCGGCACTCGATGTCAGCGTCCAGGCTGATATCGTCGAAGTATTGCTCTCATTGCAGGAAAGCCTTGGCCTGACCTATATATTCGTCTCGCACGATCTCGCTCTCGTGCGCCAACTCGCTCACACAGTCTCCGTGATGCAGCGCGGGCGCATCGTCGAACACGGAAGCGTCAAGGACATCTTCGACAACCCGCGGCAACCCTACACGGTCTCGCTGCTGGAATCGATCCCGAGTGTCGCCGGCGCTACCCGGCTCCCACCCCAGCAATTCCGCCGAATCGTCAGCCAGGAAAAGATCGCATGAGTATCGCTGCCTCCGCCAGTATCCTGCCCGCAACGTTCCGCCCCAAGCAGCGGCTCGGCTTCAACACCCGGGTGTCGTTCAACGATAAGGCTGGCCCGGCGCAGGGACTGCGCGATGGGATAGAACTGTTCAAGGCGGCTGAACGGTTGGGCTATCAGTCGGGCTGGGCCTACCAGCGCCACTTCGATCATTACTTGTCCTCTCCAATCCCGTTCTTCGCTGCAGCCGGCCAGCATACAAGCCATATCAGGCTGGGATCGGCTGTCATCCCGATGCGCTATCAGGACCCAATCCTGCTTGCAGAGGCGGCCGGCACCGCCGACCTGCTCATCGGTGAAAGGCTTGAGCTCGCCATCTCCACCGGCGCCAACGCGGCGTTCGACGCGGTATTCGGTACGGTCGACACCGATGCCCGCACCGAGGCGAAGCGCCGTCAGGCACGCTTCCTTGCAGCGATCGCCGGCGAGGTTCTCCACACCGTCGACGGCCCTGGGCAGGGCGCCCCTGAAGGCGCTGAGCTGCGTGTGACGCCGCACAGCCCAACATTGCGATCCCGCATCCGGCAGGGTTCAGCAAGCGTCGCCTCGGCCGTTCAGGCTGCAGAACTCGGGATCGGTCTCATCTCAGGAACCGTGCAGCACGACCACGCCGAAGGCGAGAGCTTCGGTCAATACCAGGCCCGCGCTATCGAAGCCTTCCGCGCGACGTGGCGCCAGAAGCACGACACCGAGCCGCCGCCGGTGACCGTCGCTGCATCGATCCTGGTTGGCACCACCGCCGAACTGCGGGAGAAATATGCCGCTTACGATCTTGAGCGCCGAACCAAGGGCATCGGGGCGTCTCGGCCGATCGGCGCCCTTGAGCCAACGGCGCCCGCCATTCAGCCACCGGGCATCCAGATCTCTCCCGTCTTCCACGGCGCTCCCGCCCAGGTGATCGAGGCGGTGCTCAAGGACCCGGGCCTGGCGGCCGCCGACGAAATCGTCCTTTTCCTGCCGCCCGCCTTCGGTCTCGCTGAGAATATTCGGCTGCTGAGCGATCTCGCGCATGCGGTTGCTCCAAGCCTCGGCTGGTCGCCTACCGCATGACGGCACATTTCCGAGTGGAAAGAGGCTGGCCATCCGGCCTCCCGTTTATTGCCAGCAGGTTCCGGAGGCTGCCGTGCACTCTTTTGCGATCGAACGTTCAACTGCCAAGATGCGATATCTCGAACTTGAGGGGTCCGGCATTCCGCTCCTGATACTTCACGGCCTCGGCTGCGCGTCGTCATTCGAATACCCTCATGTCGTCTCCGCACCAGCCTTGCGTGGAAGACACGCCATTCTTCTTGATCTGCTCGGTTTTGGCTTCAGCGACCGTCCGGAAGATTTCGGATATCGCGTGGAAGACCATGCGCGACAGGTTCATGGCCTCATTCGGGAACGAAACTTCCAACAGATAGATATCTACGGGCACAGCATGGGCGGTTCCATTGCCATAGAAGCCGCCGACCTGCTTGGAGACAAAGTCCAAAATCTCGTCGTTTCCGAAGCCAATCTCGATCGTGGTGGCGGGATGTTCAGCCGCGCCATCGCTGCCTGGAAAGAGGTGGACTATATGAGGACCGGTCATTCTGCGATGCTCATTCAAGCCCAGGCTTCGGGAAACGGAGCATGGGCGGCAATGATGCGTGCCGCATCCGCACGCGCGGTCCATCGAGGGGCCGCGTCGCTTGTCGAAGGAGGCTCACGCGACTGGCGTTCCCAGTTTCTTCAGCACCCATCCCAGAAAACATTCATATTCGGAAAACGCAGCTTGCCGGACCCGGATTTCGAGTTTCTATCGTCCCGAGGCATCCGGGTAGACATCGTCGATGACGCCGGCCATTCGATGGCAATAGAGAATCCAGGCGGGCTGGCCGCGGCAATAGCTCAGGCAACCATGACCGCCTGAGCTGCAAAGAAATATCGTCGCTCCGAAGTCGTTATCCCGCGACGAGAATAAGCATGGCCGTTTGCGGCGAGGGATCTGGATCGACAACGGAGCCAACCGTCAATTCTGCCATCGCAAACGATTGAGGAAGAAGCTCTCGTTCGGCGTGGGTTGAAAATCGAGATTTTTCACAGCACCGTAAATCGATACCATCTGGTAAAGCGGCACGGTCGGCACATCATTTACAACGAAGCTGCCGACCTTTTCGTAGTCGGCAAGACGCGTCTTCTCGTCCAGCGATGAGGCTGCCTCGTCCAGCAAGGCATCGATTTCCGGTTTGGCAACAATGGTCCAGCTGCTGCCGGAGTGAAAGAGCGAATAGAGCGCGCCGTCCGCATCCTGGCAGGCGCACGAGGAAGTGCTGATCGCGAGCGTCGGGCCATCCGCCGGTCCCTTCTGGATCAGTTGCAGGAAGGTCGGCGTATCGACATTGGCGATTTCGACGTCGAACCCGACATCCTGCAATTCCTGCTGAATGGCTTCAGCAACCCTCTGGTCAAAAAAGGCGCCGATTGTCAGCTGAAACTTGGCCGGCTTACCGGCCGCTGCAATGAGTGATCTTGCCTTCTCCGGGTCGAAAGGCAGTCCCTTGATCGTATCGCTCCAGCCGAAATGCGCCGGCGTCACCATCTCGGCGATCGGCTTGTCGAGGCCGCCGAGAATGCCCTGCGTGATGCCTTCCTTGTCTATCGCATAGGCCAGTGCCTGGCGAAGCTCAAGCTTGTCAAACGGCGGCTTGTTCGGATTGATGCGAACATAGGCAAGGCGCTCGGTGAGAACGGGCAGCGCCTTGGCATTCGGCGAAGCCTGCAGCTGCGCCGCCTGGTCGGAGGTCAGCGCCCTTGCCAGGTCCACGGTCCCGGACTGAATGTCGGCAAGCCGCGTCGATGCATCCGGCACGGCACGAAAAACGGCCGCCGCAAACGGCCCCTTCTCGCCCCAGTAGCTGTCATTGCGCGCAAGAGTTACCGAAACGCCCTTGTCCCATTTTACGAAACGGTATGGACCGCTACCCACCGGCTGAAGGTTGAAAGCCGCATTTCCGACCTTCTCGACGACGTGTTCCGGCACGATCGAGAGGTTCGTCAGCGCGGCGAGAAGCGCGGGGGCGCTTGTCTTCAGCGTCAGCGTCACCTCGTGATCGCCCATTGCCGCTGCCTTGACGATCTTGCCGAATTGCGCTCGCTGCGGACTTGCAAATTTCGGATCGATGATGCGATTGATGCTGAAGGCGACATCGGCGGCTGTCAGAACGCTTCCGTCATGAAAGTGAACATCATCACGAAGCGTGAAGGCGATCTCGGTATCCGAGACGTTTTTCCACGTGGTGGCGATCTGCGGGACGATCTTGCCCGCATTGTCGCGGGTGACGAGATTGTCGAAGATGTTGCGGTAGACGAAGTAGCTGTCGGGATTCCACTGCAGTTGCGGATCGAGCGTCGACGGCTCATTGACGAGATCCACCACAATCTGCTGTTTTTCAGCGGCCTGCGCCGCGGCCGCGAAGGACAGCATCGACAGGCCGATGCCCGCTGCCAATGCGAGAAGCTTATGCAACTTCATGTTCCGGTTCCTCAAATGATCGATCGTTGATAACGGTAGTCAGAACTTTGTTGTCCGCGGCGAGATCAGCGCGATCATGGCGCGCCCTTGATCCCGGCCGACGGAGCCCGCAGGTGGCAGGCGGCTTGATGGTCTCGTTCCAAGAGGCTCAGCGCCGGCGACAGCTCCCGGCAAATGCTCGCGGCAATCGGACACCTGGTCGAAAAACGACAGCCGGTGGGCGGGTTCGCCGGGCTCGGCAAATCACCCTCGAGAAGGATGCGCTGCCGTTGACGCTGAGCGACAGGATCAGGCAGCGGCACCGCGCTCAGCAACGCTTCGGTGTAGGGATGCGTCGGGCGGGCAAAGACGTCGGCCGTCGCCCCGACCTCGGCGATGCGGCCGAGATACATGACCGCCACCCGATCGGCGAAATGGCGCACGACCGACAGGTCATGGGAGATGAACAGATAGGAAAGACCAAACCGCCGCTGCAGTTCGAAAAGCAGATTGAGGATCTGCGAGCGGATCGACACATCGAGCGCGGAAACCGGTTCATCCAGGATCAGCAGCTTCGGCTGCAGCGCGATCGCTCTTGCGATGACGATGCGCTGTCGCTGTCCGCCGGAAAAAGCATTCGGCTTGCGATCGGCATGCGCCGGATTGAGGCCGACCAGCTCCAGAAGCTCGGAGACCCGCCGCCGCCGCTCCTGACTTGTCCCGACGCCGTGAATAGCGAGCGGTTCGGCAATGCTGTCGCCGATATTCATGCGTGGATTGAGCGCGGAGACCGGGTCCTGGAATACGATCTGTATATCCCGAAGCCGCGCAGCGGAGCGGTCCGACCCCTTGGCCGTGACATCGCTGCCCTCGAAGAGAATTTGACCCGAACTCGCCTTCTGCATCCCGATGACGGCCGCGCCAAGCGTCGACTTGCCTGACCCGGATTCACCGACAAGCGCGAGGCTCTGTCCGGCTTCGATATCCAGATCGACGCCGTCGACGGCCTTCAGCAATCCAGCCGCCTGGCCGAAGAAGCCGCGACGGATGGGAAAATGCACGTGCAGATCGCGAATTGAGAGCAATGGCGCCGTCATGCCAGGCTCCCGATGCGATCTTGATGCCAGCAGGCCGCGCGGCGGCCCGAGCCTGTCGGTTCGAGCGGCGGCGCCCGATGACAGTCTTCGTCCGCAAGCGGACAGCGCGTCGAAAACCGGCATCCGGCCGGCCATGCGCCCGCGTCGGGCACCATGCCCTTGATCGTCGGCAAAAGCTGCCCGGCATCGCTGCCATCCAGGCGCGGAATGGTCGACAGCAGCAATCGCGTATAGGGATGCCTTTGCTCCCGAAAGATCGCACCGACTTCGCCGACTTCGACAATTCGGCCGCCATACATGACGGCAACCTGATCGGCGATATCGGCAACGACGCCCATGTCATGGGTAATCATCAGGATCGCGGTTCCGGTTTCATCGCGCAGTCGTTTCATCAAGTCGAGGATCTGCGCCTGAATGGTAACGTCGAGCGCAGTCGTCGGCTCGTCGGCGATTAGCAGGCGCGGCCTTGTGATCAAGGCCATGGCGATCATGACGCGCTGGCACATGCCGCCCGACAGTTCGAACGGATATTGCCGTGCGCGCATTGCCGCCTCGGGTATGCCGACATCGGCGAGCATGTCGATCGCCTGAGCCCATGCCTGCCGGCGGCCGAGCCTGCGATGAATGATGAGGCTTTCGGCAATCTGGCGACCAACCGGCATGAGTGGGTTGAGCGAAGCAACGGGTTCCTGAAAGATCATGGCAAGCTCGCTGCCACGCAGCCGCATCAGGCCTCGCCTGTCGAGGTCGGCGAGATTGCGTCCGTTCAATCGCACCGAACCGCCAGCCATGGCCGCTGCGGCGGGAAGAAGTCCCATGACGGCAAACGCCGTCATCGATTTGCCGCATCCAGACTCGCCGACGATGCTGACGATCTCACCCGCATTGACCGACAGGCTGACGCCGTCGACCACGGCCTTGTGGCCGATCGAGACTTGCAGCATGTCGACGCTCAAGACCGGTGTCGTCATCAGACTGTCGCCTCGCGCACCGCAGCCCACGGATTGCGCGGATGAACCATGCCGGTATTGACGCCCCCGCGCCGCATGACGACCGACGGCACCGCAAAATTGACGGGATAAAGCGTGTCGTCGATCACCTGAACGTCGAAATCGGCGGCAACCGATGCCGCCACATCAGCCCCTGCCGCTCGGCTTACTCTGATCGTCGTGCCGCTCGCATCGATGCGCGGACTGAACAGCGCATTCTCCAGCGACATGCCGAAAGCCAGGACATAGGACAGGATTTGCGCGACCGCCGGCACAATCTGCCTGCCGCCCGCCGCACCCAGAGCCAGTTCCGGCGAACCATCAAGCGTCGCGACGATCGGACACATATTGGCAAGCGGCTGCCTACCCGGAGCGATCGAATTCGGATGCCCTGGCCTCGGGTCAAACCACATCAGGCCATTGTTGAGAGCAAATCCCAATTCCGGCACCACGACCTTCGAACCGAAACGGGAGAGGAGCGTATTGGTGAGGGAAACCATGGTCCCCTGTGCATCGACTACGCTGATATGGCTGGTACAGCTCTCGCCGGCAGCATGCCCCAAATGCTTGAGACGATATTCGCTGGCGCGACGCAACGCTCGTGCAAAGGCAAGAGCCGCCGCTCCCGAATACGGATCGGCATCGCGCGGAAACTCTTCAAGCTCGTTGAGCGCCGCAAGCAAGGTCGGGCCGCCGGAAAGACCCGGCACGGCATGGACGCGCCGCCCCATGTAAGAGCCGATGGCAGGCTGCAGCCACTTCGGCGCATAGGCGCGCATATCAGCTTTCGAAAGGGCGGAGCCGCCCTTCGAAAGGTCGGCAACCAGCAGCTCAGCAATCTGGCCTTCGTAGAAATCGCGCGCTCCCTCGCGCGCCAGCCTTTCCAGCGATGCGGCCTTGGCCCTCATCGGCAGGAACAGCGACCGGCCGCCTTCCGGGACGCGCGGCGCGCGGCCATCGCGAAGGAAGAGATCGGAGGCACCCTTGAACTGAGCGAGATTATGGCCGTCGATGGCGAGCGCGAGAGCCGCATACCAATCGACCTGCAAACCGCGATGGGCGTGTTCGATGGCCGGCGCCAGGGCATCCGCCCAGGAAATGGTGCCGAGGCGATCGAGCGCCTCGGCAAATCCGGCAACGGCACCGGGAACGCAGATCGATCCGTAACCGAGCAGATTGCGGTCGGCCTGCACGGAGGGCCATTCGAACCAGTCCCCATCCTGACCGGCAACCAGAGGGTAGTCATCAGGCCGAAGGGCCGCTGGCGAAATGACATTGAAATCGAGCACGTCGACCGCCCCAGAACCGCCGTCGGCCCGCAGCATGAAGCCACCCCCACCGATGCCCGACAGCCACGGCTCCACGACGCTGAGAACGAGAGCCGTGACGACTGCCGCATCGACGGCATTGCCGCCTGCCGAAAGGACACCAGCCCCCGCCTCGGCCGCCAGCCAGTTCTGGCAGGCGACCAGACCGTGTTTGCTGCTTGTCTCCCGCTTGCCGATCGACCAGGTCTCGTTCATGGCTCTCCCCCGAAACGCCGCGCGCCGATGGCAGAGGGAATGGCCGAGGCAACGGAAAACCGACCGGAATTTACCGATGACGCGTGATGACCGGCAATTTCGGCCGCGGTCGCGATCCAGGCGCCGGTTTCGGCCGTCATAGCTTCCAACAGCTTTTCGAGCCCGGCGATGCGCTGTGCCCTGCCGGAAATCCAGTCATGAACCGTCAGGGTGAAGAGCCCTCCAAAGCGGTGGAGCGCCCGCCATTCGGCGAGCCAATCCTCCAGCACGGCACGACCGGAAGCCGGTGCCCAGCGCTCGTTGCCACTGCCCTCGAACTTGTAGAAGATTGCATCGTCCAAGGCCCACTGGACCGGGATCTCGACAACGCCATCGATATCGTAGGGGTGGTCAAAGCCCATCAGCGAGGAGTCATAGGCAAGACCCCGCGCCTTTATCTCAGCCAGCATGTGCGGGGTCATCTCCCAGGCCGGCGAGCGAAACCCTACCGGTAATCGTCCTGTCTGCCGTTTAAATAGTTCGAGGCTGCCGTCGAGAGCCGCGCTGAACTCATCCGCTCGGATGTCGCGAACCAACTCATGAAAATAGCCGTGCAGTCCGATCTCGTGCCCGGCGGCAAGAAGAACCGGCAGCAGATCGGGATCGAATTCCGCGACCACGGCCGGCACATAGAAACTTGCCTTCACGCCGTAGCGGTCGAACAGACCGAGGATACGACCGAGTCCTGAGCGCAATCCGAAACGGCGGATCTCAAGCCGCGCGAGACGATCCGGCACACCGTCCCGATGCTCCCACAGATAAGGTGCGACCGCGTCGACATCGACACTCAGCAGCACGGCACTCTGCTTTCCTTCCGGCCACGTGTAAGGTGGAAAGGGGGGAAAGCCCTTTGTCGACTGGGCTCGATCCTTGACCATGTTTCTATCCTCCCGCCTGACCTCAGAGCGCCTTCTTCTTCGCCTGGAAGACGGCAAGCGAGCCGATCGAATTGCCGCCATCGACGGTCAGCGTCGCGCCCGTGACATAGGCGGCTGCATCCGATGCGAGGTAGAGGACAGCAGTCGCGGCATCGTCCGGCGACGAAATCCGGCCGAGCGGAATGTTGCCGACGACGGTATCGATATGTTCCTGCGTGAGGTGGCTGACGTCGCTGCCCGGCGCAAAGCCCGGCTCGACGATGTTGACGCGAATGCCGAACTCGGCAAGCTCAAGCGCCAGCCCCTTGTTCAGGCGGTCGAGCGCCGTTTTCGAGGTGCAATAGGGAACGACCGTAGTGCGCATCTTGCGCGAGGCGCCGGAAGAAATGTTGACGATCGAGCCCTTTACGCCCTTGTCAATCATCTGAAGGGCAACGCCCTGGGACAACAGAAATGGCGCACGAAGATTGATATCGAAGATCCGGTCCCAGTCTTCAGCAGTCAGGTCGAGCAGAAAACCCGACGGATAAATGCCGGCATTGTTGACGAGGACGTCGGCTGAGTCCCAGCGCTCGGCAATGGCGGAAAGGAGCGACTTGATATCGGCATCGGAAGTCAGATCCGCCACATGCTGCAGATGGGCCCCACCGATCTCCTGCGCTGCCGAAGCAAGGCGCGAACCATCGGCATCCGTCAGGAGAAGCTCGGCCCCGGCATTGGCGAAGGCCTTAGCGATCCAGCCGCCGAAAATGCCGGCAGCCCCTGTCACCACCACACGCTTACCTTTGAAATCTTGCGAGAAATCGACCATTTTACGCACTCCTTGGGTCAAGGCGGTCCCGCAGGAAATCGCCCAGAACGTTGACGGACAAAACAAGAAGGAAAAGCGCCAGCCCCGGCATGACGGAAAGCCACCAGGCATTGGCGACATAGTTGCGGCCGACCGAAAGCATCGCCCCCCAGCTTGCGGTCGGCGGCTGAACGCCAAGACCGAGGAAGGACAATCCTGCTTCGAACAGCACCATCAGGCCGAATTCAAGCGTGGCGACGACGACGAGCGCGCCCGCGATATTCGGCAGGATGTGATATCGCAACACCCGCAGCCATCCGGCCCCCATCGCACGCGAAAGCCGAAGATAGGACATATTGGTGATAATCAGGGTCTGAGCATAGGCAACGCGCGCGTAACGCGGCCAGCGTGTAAGAGCCAGAACGAGAACGACATTCTGCAGGCCCGGCCCAAGCGTTGCGACAGTGATGATGGCAAGCAGTATGGCCGGCACAGAAAGCACGATGTCGACGAGGCGCATGATCACGGTCTCGACCCAGCCGCGATAAAAGGCCGCGAGCATTCCGAAAATACAGCCGGCAATGCCAGACAGCAATACGGACGTGAACGCGACGAGAAGCGAGACGCGCGCTCCATAGATCAGACGGCTCAACGTATCGCGCCCCAATTCATCGGAGCCGAGCAGGAAATGCGTTGCACGGGCAAGCGTGCCAGGCGGCTTCAGGCGTCCGAGAAGGTTCTGCGCATTCGGATCATAAGGAGCGATCAGAGGAGCGAGTATAGCCGCAAGGACGATGACTATCAGGATCACCACTGACATTACGACCGATAGCGGCGGTCTTCCGGCGAACCTGCTTGCTTTGGCGAGAGCCGCAATCATGCCGGTCTCCCGCCAAGACGGATTCGCGGATCGATGAGGCTGTAGAGCAGGTCGGCGACAAGATTGAGTAGGATCGCCGCAGCCGCGCCGATCAGCACGATGCCCTGTACCACCGCAAAATCGCGCGCGCTGATTGCCTGCATGGTCAATTGGCCAAGGCCTGGCCACGCAAAGACTGTTTCTATGATGATAGCACCGGTCAGCAGATTGGCGATTTCCAGCGCGGAGATTGTCACGATCGGTACTGCGGCGTTGCGTAGCAGGTGATGAAAGACCAAGCGCGACGTCGAAAGCCCCTTGGCATGGGCCGTGCGAACATAGTCCTTGCTCAACTCATCGAGAACGGATGTACGCGTGACGCGAGCGAACGTCGCCATCGACAGAAGGCCAAGGGCGAAGGACGGCATCAGCAGGCTTTGAAGCCCGCTGGCTCCTGATGGCGGCAACCAGCGCAGGAAGACCCCGAAGAACATGATGAGCAGGACCGAAGTCCAGAAGGTCGGCATGGATTGCCCGATCAAGACAAGGCCTATCAACCAGCGGGCTTCCCAGCGCTTGCGCCGCACGGCCAGCACGACACCGATCGGCACGCCGAAGCCAATGGCGACCAGCAAGGCGCCGGCCGCAAGCTCCAATGTGTAGGGGATGCGGCTGGCGATGATCTCGACCACCGGCAGATTCTGCACATAGGAGCGCCCGAGGTCGAATTGCGCCAGACTGAACAGGAAATGGAAATATTGGATATAGAGCGGTTTGTCGAAGCCAAGAGCAGTCCGCATGACATCGATATCAGCCTGCGTGGCGCCTTGCGGCACCAGCAGCAGCACCGGGTCGCCAGTCAGGCGCTGCAGAAAGAAGACTAGCGTTATGACGCCGAACAAGGCGATGAAGGCCTGGATCAAGCGTCTGGCGATAAAGGCAGCCATCCCCTTTTCCTTTCCCCGACAATCCGGGCCTCGACAAACGAACTGGGCTGGAAAACTTTGCGAAGCGCGCCAATAGAGCTAGTCGCGCCAGCTTACCCTGTTGAGGAAGAAGCTCTCATTGGCCGTCGGCTTCCATTCAAGCTTGTCGGAGGCACCGTAGATAACGGCAGCCTGATAGAGTGGCAGGATCGGAACATCCTTTGCAACGACCGTGGCGACATCCTTATAGGCCTCAACCCGCTTCTTCTCATCGAGCGTATTGCGAGCGCTATTGAGGAGCGTGTCGATGCTCGGGTCCGACACTGCGGAAAATGAACTGCTACTATGCAGCAACGGAAAGGAGATGCCGTCCGCATCCTGGCAAGCGCAGGACCAGCGGCCGAAGGAGATGGCTGGCTGCTTGGCTTTCTCGCTCTGGACGCGCTGCAGATAGGTGGCAAAATCCACCGTCTCGACATTCACCTTGAAGCCGACGTCATTGAGTTGCTGCACGAGCGCCTGGACGATCCGCTGATCGAAGGTCGGCGAAGTCAGAAAGGCGATCGGCTGCGTCGCGGCACCCTCGGCCTTTTCGACGAGTTCGTGGGCCTGTTTCGGATCGAATGGAAGCCCCTCGATTCCGGAAACATATCCCGCATAGTCCGGCGAGGCCAATTGCGCGACGGGCTTGTCATAGCCGCCCAGCAGGCCATCGACGATCGACTGTTTGTCGATGGCATAAGCAACGGCGCGCCGCAAATTGACATCGCTGAACGGAGGAATGGACGGATTAAGCTTCAGATAGGCGATGCGTTCCGTTACCGCAGTCAGTACCTTGATGCCACCAGCCCCCTGAAGCTGCGCGGCAAGATCCGGATCGAGCGTCACGGCGAGATCAGCGCTTCCGGCTTTCAGATCGGCGACACGGGTTGCCGCATCCGGCACAGCACGAAATTCGGCACTTTTGAAATAGCCCTTGCTGCCCCAGTAACCATCGTTGCGCACCAGGGAGACGGCAACACCGCGCTGCCATTTTTCAAACTTGTACGGGCCGGAACCAACAGGCGAAAGATTGAAGGCATCGTCGCCGACGGCCTCGACAACATGCTTCGGCACGACAGAAAGCTTGACGAGCTGCGCCAGCAGCACGGGATAGGGTCCGTTGGTACGAATGGTGACCTCATGCGGACCGGTGACCGCGGCCGACAGGATCTTGTTGAACTGGCTAAGCTGCGGACTTGCGAATTTCTTGTCGATGATGCGGTTGACGCTGAAGGCCACATCATCGGGCGTCAGTTTTTGCCCGTCATGAAAGGCCGCGTCATCGCGCAATGTAAAAGCTATTTCGGTGTCGGACTTATATGTCCAAGACGTTGCGATCGCCGGCACTATCTTCCCATTGTCATCGCGCGTGACCAGTTGGTCGAAGATGTTGCGATAGACGAAATAGCTATCCGGATTCCATTGTTTTTGTGGATCGAGCGACGACGGCTCACTCACAAGATCAATTACGATCTTGTCCTTTGCAACGGCGTGCCCCGCAACGGACATCATGGCAGCAATCGAAACGGCAATCGCAAGAGCCTTTATCGCTCGCATCTAAAAATCCTTCTTCAAAGACGGCCGGTCCCCAAACGGGCGCGACACGCGAACTTCATCATTCGATATCGAAGAGCGCTTGGCCTTACGCCCCATAGGCGCGGCAAGCTCCGACTTCAGCAGGCACGCCTGGGTAAAGTCGGCAAAATCATCACAAAAATGCTGTAGCTGCCTTGCCGCATCGCCGTTGCGACCCGCCTTCTTGGCGGCTACGAAATCGGTCCAGTCAGCCGCTTCCAGACGCTGGACCGACGATGCCTCGAAGAAATTGAGATAGTGGCCCGCCCTATGCCACAAGATATCCAGCCAATCGGCAATCATCGGCGCTACGAGGCGCGCGGCCAGCAAAGCTCTGATCTGCCGCTCATATTCCCGGATAAGGGAAAGCTGAGATCCATCAGCCGCACCTCCGAAGAGCAATGCGGCCTGCATGTCACACAGGGTCTCCAGCCGAGCAATATCATCACCGGAGAGGTCGACATCGGCCAGAAGCGGCTCCAGCCTGGCCCGCCCGAGCGTGATTTCCCGCAAGCCCGACGCCGTGATGGAACAGACCCGCCATCCGCTCCTTGGCTGGGCCGAAACGAAACCCTTGTGCGCCAACCGACTGAGTGCGGACCGAACAACCCCACGACCGATCCGATAGGTATCGCAAAGGACCTGCTCGGAGAGCCGCTCACCCGGAGAAAACTCACCGAGCTTGATCGCATCCCGAATCCTTTCCTCGGCGAGGGCAACGAGATCACCGGAACGTTGGACAAGAAAGGGACTTTGATGATCGAGCATATTGTGAAACTAACATCTCAGTTATTGAAACTGAAGTATCAAATATCCTATTCCTTATCATTTTTATAGAGAATTTTTGCACGCCTCGCCGCTTGCCGGGTTCCAAATTGCAAGGAGTGTCGGAAAATGAGAGATGATCGACTGAAACTCGGCAATCAAAACCAGTAGCAAATAGCGCTACGCCAAGTGTCGATTCGTATCGGGTCGACTGCCATCAATCCCGCTATTCAGGCATCCTCCTCAGGAGAATGTAAGCCCAAGGCCTTCTTCCACGAATAGGCCGGCTTCCCTTCCAACTTTATCAGAAGCGGCCCGCGCCATACCACCATCATGAGGATGACTGGGCCACCTAACGAGCTCAAAATCTTAGTTACTTCATTTTACGGGAGTGATGGTAACCACTGCGAGCATTCATACCACTTCCCCTCGATACTGACGCGCGTGCGCCAAGCGGGAGGACGGCGGACTCGCCTTCCAATCATTACGTTCTTGATGGGAACCGACTTGAAAACCAGCTCCACAGTCAAGTTCCTGATTACCAAAAGCTGCGATTTTGACGCCATTTTGGACCGCACCGAATAGCCAGTTCGAATGCATCTCGTTCCATTGAAGGATCGCAGTTATGGACTACGCGGTTTGCTTCGGCCGCCAGCGCAGCAGATAGGCTTCGAGCGCATAGGCGAGACGGTTAAGGGTAAAGCCGACGAGGCCAAGCACGAGAACTCCAACCATGACCAGCGCCATGTCGAACCGCTCGCGACCGGCAATGACCAGACCGCCGACACCCGGGCCGACGGCCAGAAAATACTCCGCACCCACAGTTGCGAGCCAGGCATAGATCAAACCCAGATGAATGCCGGTCGCGATCGACGGCATTGCTGAGGGAATATAGATCCGCAGTGCCTTCTGGCGCGCATTGAACTTCAACGCGCGCGCGACCTCAAGCAGTTCGGGCGGCGCTTCGCGCATGCCGTCATAGGTGTTGAGGACGATGGGAATGAAGGCGGCCAGCGCGACGAAGACGATCTTTGCCTGCTCGCCGAACCAGAGCCATTGTGGGTGAACTGATGAGTGAGCAAGTCCTGACCTCGGCCGAAAGTCTTAAAGACAGGGCGCGCGCTGCGCTGGGTCACAGCAATCTCGTCCTCGTCGGGCTGATGGGAGTTGGAAAGTCCTCGATCGGCCGGCCCGTCGCACACCAGCTCGGCATTCCCTTCGTCGATACCGATGTCGAAATCGAGCGCGTCTCGCGCATGACGATCACCGAACTATTCGCTGCCTATGGTGAGGTGGAGTTCCGAGCGCTGGAAACGCGGGTCATCACGCGTCTCCTCAAGGGCGGCCCGCGTGTCGTCTCGACGGGCGGCGGTACCTTCATCAACGACAGCACGCGCATGCATGTGAAGCGCGGCAGCCTCTCGGTTTGGCTCAAGGCCGATCTCGACGTGCTTTGGGACCGGGTCAACAAACATGGCGAGCGGCCGCTGCTCAAGAGCGAGAACCCGAAAGAGACCCTCGAGAACCTGATGAATGCGCGCTATCCGATCTATGCGGAGGCTGATATCACCGTTCTCTCTCGCGATGTCAACAAGGATATTATAGTCAAGGAAGTCCTGGCCGCCATCGCCGATGGAAAAACAGCAGAAAGCAAAATGCGATGAATACATCTTAGCTTAGGTGCTCGTGCGAGATGTGAACTTGTTTCCCGACGGAAGACGTTGCAAGGCTGTTGTGGTCATTTCCTTGAGGCCAAATGAAGACGTAGAGCGTTTGGACGGCCCGAAAGGGATTGGTGCGGTGGCTCCTGAGTGAGGCAGCTCTCAATTATCCTGAAGGCATTGCTAGGTTCAACCTGCGCACTACTGATCGTAAATACGATGCTGCGCCCGATCATCAGGTGTTGGAGCTCGTGATCGGGCAGGCTCGATTGCAGGACTAACGTTGGGGACACTTCAGGCATCGCCTGCGGCATCCTTTTCAGAAGCGCGCATCAGTCAGGCTACCGGCGCTATCACACGGAGTCACATTCTCGACCGTCGATTGAACGCGGATTTGAGCCCCCCAACTTGTCCAGACCGCTATCGCTTTCGGGGTAAAATCTCACTCTCTCCTGGGCCTGCCTATTTCCGTACAGGCACGCGGTCGAGGTCGACGTCGGATTTTCCGTGGCCTGCCGTCAAGGCAAAGCTCCCCGATGCGTCGTGCCGAGTGGGTGATGATTTTGCCACAATCTCTCTCCTTATACCGCGTCTGGTTGATGAATGGACTTCACTTCGAGAAAGTCCTCAAGTCCCAAGATGCCGCCCTCGCGGCCGTTGCCCGACTGTTTATAGCCGCCAAAGGGGCTGCCATAGCGATGCGGCCCGCCATTGATGTGGACCATGCCGGCTCTAAGCCGCGACGCGACACGCTCGGCGCGGTCAGGATTGTTGGTCTGGATATAGGCCGCAAGACCATAATTGGTATCGTTGGCGATAGCGATTGCTTCTTCTTCGGTCTCGAACGGCATGATGGTAAGCACTGGCCCAAATACCTCCTCCCGGGCGATGCGCATATTATTGTCAACATCGATGAAGATCGTCGGCTTGACGAAATAACCAGTTTCGAAACCCTCCGGTCTTCCCGTTCCGCCGACCAGAACTCGCGCGCCGTCGGCGATCCCTGCCTCGATAAGGGCTTGAACCCGACCGAACTGTACCTCGCTGACAAGTGGGCCGATATGACAGCCTTCCTGTGCCGGATCTCCCACCTTTGCCGCGCGCCCGATCCGCTCGGCGATCTCAATCGCCTTGGCATATACCGATTTCTGGACCAGCAAACGCGTCGGTGCATCGCAGGACTGACCGGAATTGTTGAAGCATTCCAGCACGCTGCCAGCGACGCGGTCCTCAAGATCAGCATCCTCGAAAACAAGGTTGGGAGATTTGCCGCCAAGTTCCAGTGTCACGCGCTTGACCGTGTCGGCAGCGTCCTTGCTGACAGCGATACCGGCGCGTGTGGAGCCGGTGAAAGATACCATGTCAATGTCTTGGTGCCGCGAAAGTGCTGCGCCCACATCGAGCCCATTGCCGTTGACCAGGTTGAATACGCCGGCCGGGAAACCGGCCTCATCAATCATCTCGGCATAGAGCATCGCATTGAGTGGCGTGAACTCGCTCGGTTTCAGTACACAGGTTGAACCGGTCGCCAAGGCAGGCACGACCTTCAGTGCGATTTGATTGATCGGCCAATTCCAAGGTGTGATCAGGCCGCAGACGCCGATCGGCTCACGCAACAACACATCACCGTTCGGCAGCACCTCGCGCATGGAAAGACGCTTCAGCGCATCGATGAAACCCTGTAGATGGCCAACACCGACATCGGCCTGCTGTTCGCGGCTCATGGTGATCGGGGCACCGAGTTCGAGCGTGATGGTCCGTGCCATCTCCTCGTAGCGACGCTTGTAGATCGCAAGCAGCCTCTCCAAGAGTACTAGACGCTCCTCGATGCTGGTACGGCTGTAGGTGCCGGACGCCCTCTTGGCCGCTTCGACGGCCCGGTCGATATCGGCAGCCGTTCCCATCGAAATCACCGCTATAGGCGCTTCCGTCGCCGGGTTGAGTACCTCGAGGTCCCTGGTGGCAAGAGGAGCTACCCACTCGCCGTTTATAAAGAATTTCCGCTTGTCGAGCATTCATCCGTCTCCCGTCACATGGACTTCTGCTTGTTATCAAGCCAGTCGCTGATCACCTGACGGTATCGTTCGCCGCTGAAGCTTGGGAAATGCCCGCCATGCACGATGCGCGCGGGAAGCCTCAGCAGCCGTTCCATCGAAGCGAAATAGTCCGCGGCATTCGAATGATAGGTGTCCTCGATTAATGGCCCGTCATAGAGGATGTCGCCTGAAAACAGCGTAGCCGTTTTCGCCTCCCAGAGCGCGATGCCGCCTGGAGAATGGCCTGGCGTATGGACCACCTCGAAAATACGGTCGCCGAGATCGATGATGTCCCCGTCGTCGAGGATGCGCGTCGCCGTCGCCTTCTTGACCGCATAGCATTTCGAACAATAGGGCTCGGGCGGCAAGGCATCAAAGATCTCGTCGACAACATAAGGATCCGCAAGCGTGTTTTTCCGCGTCGGATTTGCCAGGAGATCCGCCTCGGCTGCATGCACGGCGCGGCATTCGAATTCGTGATGGCAGCCGATATGGTCGAAGTGCGTGTGGCTTGCCACTGCAATCAAGTCTCGTTCGCTCACGAGCGGCACCCATTCGCGCAAGGAGACGACACCCATGCCGCTGTCGACCAACATGTCGCGGTCGCGCCCCCTCACATGCCAGATATTGCAGCGATAGAACTCCTGAATGAAAGGTTCCGTGATCGCGGTGATGCCGTCCCCGATATGGCCCACGGCATACCATTTATCCGCAGCGACACGTTCCATCGGGTCAGCCTCCGCCGCCTTGCGCCGGCAAGGCTATGACATCCGCGGCATCAACGGCAAGCGCAATGCTTTGACCTTTCGCGATGCCCGCAGATTGCGGCATATGCGCGACGATTGCGATATCCGCCATGCCAGCGGACGTCAGGTGACAACGATAATGCGTACCGAAGAAGGCGCTGCCAACCGCGACGGCTTCGCCAAGCGTGGTGACGGTTTCGTTCGCCTCGCTCTCGCGGCGGAAATGCTCTGGCCTTATGCATAGTGTCACCCGCTGCTTTTCCTTGGGCGGACCGGCGGTAAAGTTCCGACGGGCAAGAACAATGTTTCCCAACGGTGTTTCGACCGATGCGCTCATCGAGTCCGCCACCTTGACCGCTCCGGGGATGAAGTTCGCTTCGCCCATGAAGCCAGCGGAAAATAGCGAACGAGGGCGCATGTAGATCTCAGCGGGCGGACCGAAATCCTCGATGCGCCCCTGGTTCATCACGACGATTCGGTCGGCGACCGCCATGGCCTCCTCCTGATCGTGGGTCACATGGACGAATGTGGTGCCAACCCGCCTCTGAATCGCCTTCAACTCATCCTGCATTTGGCGACGGAGTTTGAGATCGAGAGCGCCGAGAGGTTCATCCAGCAGCAACACATCAGGATCGACGGCAAGAGCTCTTGCAAGCGCTACACGCTGGCGTTGGCCGCCGGACAACTCGTGCGGCTTCTTTTCCGTTGCAGCCTTCAACCCCACCAGATCGAGGAAGTCGCGTGCTCGTTCTTCTCGCGCGGCTTTGGCCACCCCACGCATTCTGAGCCCGAAGCCGACATTGTCCTTGAGCTTCATATGCGGAAACAGTGCGTAGTCCTGAAACATTGTCGTCGTCGGCCGCTTTGCCGGAGGGACGTTCGTCATCTCCTTGCCGCCGATCTCGATGCGGCCCTTCGTGGGAGAAAGAAAGCCGCCGAGGATCGATAAAAGCGTGGTCTTGCCACAGCCCGAAGGGCCAAGCAGTACAATGAATTCACCGGCCTCTATATCTAGAGAGACATCGTCGAGCGCGGTAAAGGCGCCGAAGGTCTTGGTGGTATTTGCGATCGAAACCGAAGCGGTCATGATTTCTTGGTCCTTCCGAAAAGGCACAACTCCAGCACGATCAGCACCGTGACGGAAACGAGGAACACCAGCGAACCGATGGCATTGGTCTTCGGATTGAGGCCGGAGCGAAGCAGACTCCAGATCTCGACGGGCAAAGTGACGTCAAAGCGCGATAGCAGGAAAGCGATAATGAATTCGTCCCAGCTGAAGGTTACCGAGAGGAAGAAGGATGCAAGCAGCGAAGGCAAGAGCATCGGCGCGGTTACAAGCGCCATGACCTTGAAATCATTCGCGCCGAGATCGCGCGCGGCACGCTCGATGTTGATGTGGTGGTCGCCCATCGACGAATAAATGATGGCGAAGCAGAGCGGCAGGTTGATCACCACATGCCCAATACCGACAGTCCAAAGTGAAAGCCCGATTCCGAGGGCGTTGAGCACAGTGAGTAACCCTAGCGCGATGATCAGATAGCTTACTGTCATCGGCGCAATCAGAAGCCCGCGCTGCAGCGCCGAGCCGGGCAATTTGTATCGCGCGAGCGCATAGGCGGCGAGAAAGCCAAGCAGACAGGCAATCAGCGAGGAAATGGTAGCCACCATGAAGGAATTCAAAAGCGCCGCCATCAGCTTACGGTCGGCAAAAACCGCCTCATACCATTGCAGCGAAAAGCCGTTGAATGGCGGTACCGGCAGGCGGCCGTCCTGGAAGGAGAAAAGGACGAGGACAACGACCGGTAGGAAGATGAAGCCGAAGATCAGCGCGGCATAGACCCAGGATGCGATGGTTGCGAGCGGATTGCGTGTCATCATGCCCTCTCGATCTTCAACCAACGGGCGCAGGCGATATAGGCCAAGGTCACGACCAGCATCAGAATGATCGACAGCGCCGCAGCCATTGGGAAATCGGCGCGGCGACCGAGTTGCAGCATGATGATCTGTGGCAGGACCAACTCATTGTTGCCGCCAAGGATCTGCGGTGTGACGTAGTCGCCGATACACAGCACGAAGGTCAGGAATGCCCCCGTCATGATGCCAGGCATCGTCAACGGCAGCACGACGTGCCAGAAGGTTTGAAGACCGTTGGCGCCTAGGTCTGCCGCTGCGCGCCGATAGTTCGGCGACAGCTGGACGAGATTGGCATAGATCGTCAGCGTCAGCAGCATCACGAAGAAATGGACAAAACCGATGACGGTCGCAGTGCGGTTGCTGGCAAGCTCCAGCGGTTCGCTGATCAGCCCGCTCTGCATGAGCGCCTGATTGATGACTCCGTTTCGCGAAAGCACCAGGAGCCAGGAATAGGATCTCACGACGTAAGACGTCCAGAATGGCAAAACCGCCATGATGAGTGCCGTTCGCTGAAAGCGCTGCGGCACGCGCTCGGCGATGATCCAAGCAAGCGGATAAGCGAGCAGCACCGAAAGTACCGTGACGACGGCGGTGATCTCAAGCGAATTGGTTAGCCCCTTGAACATCGCGTCCTTTTCGAAGAAGGCGATGTAGTTGCCGAGATTCCAGACGCGAACGATCGAGCCGCCTTGCTGCGCCCAGAGGCTCATGGCCACCATGAACAGAAACGGCGCAACGAAAAAGACAAGTGTCCAGACAAGCGCCGGGGCGACGAAACCCCAGGCCTTGCGGCGTTCTTTATGCTCAAGGGAAAGGACGGCCATGGGCCAAGGCTCCATCTAGCTTAGCTCTTAATCCGGCTTGCCGGCCACCTTCCCATCATTCACGAGGAAAGGGGTGTTAGGCGGCAACCGCTACTCCTCCACCTGAATGGTGGAGGGTTGGAATAACGGGCAAATGCGGTCTCTGCTTGCGCGGCAATGCGTCACTTCTGCAGCATCTCCGTCCAGGCATCCTGCATCTTCGCGTCGAGTTCCGGTGTCGGAATGGGATAGAGCTGCGTCTTCTTCAGGTAATCTGCCTGCTCGTTCCAGCGCAACGATGTCTTCTGCTCATCCGTGAGCAGCGCACCTGCCTTCTGGTTTGCCGGCATCGCCCAATAGCACGACGCTGTCGCCAGATGCGACTGGCCTTCAGGGCTGAGAATATATTGCACGAACTTCAGTGCCAGGTCCTTCTTCTTGGAATCCTGCATGACGCCGATGGACTGTGCCCAACGGACCGCACCCTGATCAGGAATAACCCAGTCCAGATTGGGCTTGTCCTTCATCAATCCGGCAGTCAGCCATTCGCCGCCACCAAAGACGATATCGACATCGCCGGTCGCAAGTGCCGTCTGCGAGGACACGACGTCGCTGATCTGCTTGGCATTCTTCTTGAGGTCGAAGAGTTTATCCTTGATTGCCGGTAGGTCGGCATCCGTCAGATCGGCGGTCGCCTTGCCGAGCGCAATTCCAGTCAACCCAATCATTGGCAGATAGTAGTCGTATACGGCAATCCGGCCCTTGTACTTCACCGACCAGAGCTTGGTCATGTCCTTCATATCAGCCGGATCGACCTTGGTCTTGTCGTAGGAGATCGTGTTGTAGCCGAATTTTTCAGTGACGGCATAGGTCTTGCCACCCCGCGTATTATTGGCCTGCATGCGGACTTCTGGGAATATATCGGCCGTCGGCACGGCATCGGCCGGAATTTCAGCGAGGATGTTTTTATCGATGGCCCGTTGCACATCGACGCCGTCGATCACGAGAACATCCCAGTCTCCCGGACGCGACTGATCGATTATCGACAACCCAGCTCCCGTTCCCTCATATTCCTTCAGATTGACTTTGACGTTGTTTGCCTTCTCGAAAGGCTCGATCAGCGCCGGATCGGTATGATCGCACCAGACGAGCGCGTTCAGCTCTTCCTGCGCGAGGAGGGTCGTCGGCGACAAGGCGACCGAAACCGCTACAAGTGAAGGTGCTGCTGCGGAAGAAAGGAATCTGCGCGCAAACACCGCGCTCTGAAATGCGTTGTTCATCGTATTGCCCTCTGGTTGGCGACGCTCATCTCGGCGTCTTCACGAAAAAGATTGAATGAGTTCATTTTTTAAGTCAATATGAATTTTGAGGGCATTCATTATTTGAGAGATTCGAGAATGACAGGGCTGCGCGCAAAACAAAAGGCTGATCGAAATCGCCGTATTCTGGAAGCGGCAACCAGCCTCTTTCGCGAGGTTGGCTACGATAGCGCCCGCATTGAGGACATCGCCGAGCGGGCAGAGGTCTCGGTCGGCACCTTATATAATTACTACGAGAATAAGGGAGATGTCCTTGTTGCCGCAGTCTCGATGGAAGTCGAGGAGGTGCTGGAGTCCGGCAAGGCGATCGTCGAAAATCCGCCGCTCGGCACCTTCGAAGCGCTGCAGGCTCTCATCGACCAATACTACGATCATTCGCTTGTCTATCTGAACAAGGAAATGTGGCGCATCGCCATGGCAACGGCGATCCAGCAGCCTGAAAGTCCATTCAGTCGCCGCTACACCGACCTCGATAAAAGGCTTTGCGACCAGGTTTCGGTGCTGGTGCAAAAGCTGCAGTTGCGCGGTGCCGTCATGCCCGGCATAGATGCCGTCGCAGTCGGGCAGATGGCCTTCAACAACCTCAATATGATGTTCATCGAGTTCGTCAAAGACGAAGCCATGACACTCGAAATGCTCAAGGAACGCGTTGCGCGACAATACCGACCGCTCGCGCTTTTGATCAGCAGGACCGGAATTCAATAAAACGGGGAGATTTTGGATGGACCACCAGCAACATGGTGTTCTGGCTGCGGCCGATCGGCTTGTCGATGCATTTGCGCGGCATGATCGCGACGGCTATTTTGAAACATTCGCACCGCACGCGACCTTCATATTTCACAATCTGAACCGGCCGCTGAGGAGCCGTGCCGAATACGAGGCGGAATGGCAGCTTTGGGAAAGTCGCGATGGATTTCGTGTGGGCGGTTGCCGCTCCAGTGATCGTTACGTCCAGATCACCGGCTCGGTGGCGATTTTCACGCACAGTGTCGAAACCGATCTGACATTCAACGGCGAGGCATCGAAAAGCCTCGAGAGAGAAACGATCATCTTTGAGAAGCAGACGACGGGCGAGTGGCTGGCGATCCACGAACATCTCTCGCCTCTGCCCTGACGGCGTAAGAACAGGGCAGGTCCGACACGAGCGAGCGATGATGGGCATTAAGGTCGCGAATGCGACTTGGTTCGAAAGATTCGCTGCAGAGCGACAAAAGGGGATAAGACCATGGATGATTTGAAGAAGCATCTCGACGATCTGCGCGGTAAGTTTGCGGACAGCGCCGAATTTTTCGACCCAAGGTTCCGGCGGGTGGCCGAGAAGATTTTCAAGGGCGGTACGCGCGCGGCGCCTTATTCCGGCGTCTCGACATTTGCAAGCTTGCCCTACCGGGAGGTGAATTTTGCTGCCCCCGATTTTGGAGATCTGCAAGTCGCCGTCGTCGGCATCCCAATGGATCTCGGCGTCAGCAATCGGCCGGGATCAAGGTTTGGACCGCGGGCAGTACGCGGCATCGAGCGGATCGGACCTTATAATCACGTTCTGGATTGCGCCCCGGCATATGACCTGCGCGCCGCCGACATCGGCGATGTCCCGTTTTCGAGCCGATACCGCTTGGAGCAATGCCATGAGAATATCGAGGCGGCCATCACAAAGATTGTCGGGGCGGGCGTCATCCCGGTATCGGTCGGTGGTGATCACTCCATCACCCATCCGATCCTGAAAGCAGTCGGGGCGCAAGGGCCAGTCGGTCTTATCCATATCGACGCGCACTGCGATACCGGCGGTCCCTTCGATCAGAGCAAATTCCATCATGGCGGTCCGATGCGCAACGCCGTGCTGGACGGCGTTCTCGATCCGACCCGTACGGTCCAGATCGGAATTCGAGGTCCCTCCGAATATCTCTGGGAATTCTCCTATGAATCCGGGATGACCGTTATTCATGCCGAGGAGATTTCGGGCATTGGAATTCCGGCCATCATCGAGAAGGCTCGACACATTGTCGGTGACGGTCCGACCTATCTGTCCTTTGATATCGACAGCCTGGACCCGGCCTTTGCACCCGGCACCGGGACGCCTGAAATCGGCGGCCTCACCAGCCGAGAAGCCCTTGAACTGCTACGAGGTTTGAAGGGGATCAATCTGGTCGGCGGCGACGTGGTCGAAGTCGCGCCGCAATACGACAGCACCACCAACACCGCGCAGGCGGGAGCACAGGTCCTGTTCGAAATTCTAAGCCTGATGGTGTTCAGTCCTTCAGCCCGCAGATGCTGAAAAGCTGTTGTTACCTTGGTCGCGGGCATTTGATGACGATGCTCTCTAAGAATCTTGAGGCCAGGGCAACGTGACACGGGGAGAGCCTACTATCGTCAGCCAAATACCCCTTTGCATCAGAGCCGTCCCGAGGGAAGTTGATCCGGTGCTGACAGGTGGATCAAAATCTGAGATCAGATTGGCGGTTTGAGGATACAGCCAGGGTCTTGGGCCGCATCAGGATCAAGACGTCAACGCATGGCTCGATGATTACGGCGATCCTATCGATCATGCAGGTGCTTCTTAAGGAACGATCGGGTACGGTCATGGGTCGGCGTGTGCAGGATCTCCTGTGGCGCGCCCTCCTCGACGACCACCCCTCCATCCATGAAAACGATGCGATCGGCCACTTCGCCGGCAAAGCGCATTTCGTGGGTGACGATCAGCATCGTCATGTGCTCGGCTGCAAGCTGCTTCATGACGGCGTTGACTTCGTCGACGAGTTCCGGATCGAGCGCCGACGTCGCCTCGTCGAAGAGCATCACCTTCGGCTGCATGGCGAGCGCGCGGGCAATGGCGACACGCTGCTTCTGGCCGCCGGACAGCCGCGATGGATAGGCATCGACCTTGTCGGCCAGCCCCACCTTGGACAGGAGTTCCATCGCCAGTTCACGGGCGGCCTGTTTCGTCAGACCCTTGAGCTTGATGGGGCCAAGCGTGATGTTCTCAAGGACGGTCAGGTGCGGAAACAGATTGAAATGCTGGAACACCATGCCCATCTGCTGACGCACGGCATTGATGTGCCGCTCGAAAGCATTGCCCTTCAGCGCGCGATTGACCAGCTCGCCATCGAGCCAAACCTCGCCGCCGTTCAGCACCTCGAGATGATTGATCGACCGCAGAAGCGTGCTCTTGCCCGACCCGCTCGGGCCGATGATGGCGATGATCTGTCCGCGCGAGACGGAGAGGTCGATCCCCTTGAGCACTTCGAGCGCTCCGTATGCCTTGCGGGCACCCTTGACTTCGACCATGGGCTTAGCGGCGCTCATCGTGACATCTCCACCTTGTTTTCAAGAAATTGCAGTCCGGCTTCGAGGACGAGGTTTGCCACGTAGTAAATACCTGCAATGGTTAGATAAAATTCAAAGGGCGTATAGGTTTCGCTGATGGCGATCTGGGCACTGTAGACGAGTTCGGCGATACCGATGATGGACACGAGCGAGGTGTCCTTCAGAAGCACGATCAGATTGTTTCCGATCGGCGCAATCGTTTTGCGGAGCGCCTGCGGCACGATGATGTAACGCTGAGCCTGGCCGCGACTAAGGCCGATCGAACGCGCGCCCTCCATCTGACCGGGATCGACCGACAGGATGCCGGCGCGGAAAACATCGGCGTTGTAGACGGCGAAATGCAGGCTGAGGCCAATGATGCCGGCGCCAACAGCCGGAATATCGATGCCGATCTGCACGAGCCCGTAATAGATCAGGTACAATTGCAGCAGGAGCGGCGTCCCCATGAAAAGCCAGGTGAGGAACCGTATGGGAAAGGCTGCGATCGGGGGGGCGTAGAGAACGATCAGCGCGAAGGCAATGCCGAACACAAGGCTGACCACACTCGAACAGACGAACATGATAAGCGTCCAACAGAGACCGGTCATCAGAAGACCGAAATAGGGCGTTACGACGCTGAAATCGAGATTTTGCATATGGGCATCCTCACCTTGGCGCGAAATGCAGATCAAGGCGATCGACGAGGAACCGAACCGCATAGACCATGACGATGTAAATCGCGGCGGACACGGCGAAGATTTCGAAGGGCTTGTAGGTCGAGCTGATGAAGCGCTGAGCGGTGTAAGTTAGTTCGATAACCGAAATCGTCGATACCAGCGCCGATCCCTTGATCAAGGCAACGGCGTTCACGCCAAGCGGCCTGATCATCAGGCGTGCCGCCTGCGGCAGGGTTACCAGCCACAGCGTCTGCCCGCGGCCGAAACCGATCGAACGCGCTGCTTCCGCCTGCCCACGATCGACATTGATGATTGCGCCGCGAATGGACTCGGCCATGTAGGCGCCGATGTTCAGGGCAAGACCGATGACGCCGGCCGAATAGGGCTCAAGCTCCAGCCCGATTTGCGGACCACCGAAATAAAGGACGAACAGTTGCACTAGACAGGGCGTACCCCGAAACACACTGACATACGCCCGCGAAAGCCATCGAGCGACGAAGAAGTCCGACAACCGACCTGCCACCAGGACGACTGCGATGCAGAAACCAAGCAGGATAGCGAGGACGGAAATACTCAATGTCACCCACGCGGCCTCCAGAAAAAATGGGAGGACGCGCTGCATTAGCGCCAAATCCATAGAAACGCTCCGAAAACTCGTAACGAATGGGCCGGATCACTCCGGCCCAAGCTGAAATGCTGGTTAGCGAATATCGCTACCGATCCATTTCATCGAGATCTTTTCATAGGCGCCGTCGGCGAGCATCTCCTCGAGAACCTTCTGCATCTTTGCCTTGAGTTCCGGATTGTTCTTGCGGATCGCGATGCCGAGGGCAACGCGGCCGCCTTCGATGTTCGGCGTATCGAGAATGCGAATCTTCTGGCCGGTTTCCTTGACGGCGACCATGACCGGAACACTGTCCATCACGAGAGCGTTGATACGGCCGGCTTCGAGATCGACGAGCATCTCCGGAAGCCCCTTGTAGGAACGAACCGTCAGGTTGCCCTGAGCCTTCGCCCACTTTTCATGTGCGTCGCCGAGCGTGACGCCAACGATCTTGCCGTTGAGGTCTTCCAGCTTCTGGATGGAGGAGTCCGCCTTCACCACGATCGCTCTGCCAGCGTGATAGTAGGGGCCAACGAAGTCCACAGCCTTTTCGCGCTCCGGCGTGATTGTCATCGACGCGACGACGGCATCGTACTTCTTCGCCAGGAGGCCTGCGATGATCCCGTCGAAAGGCGTCGTGATGATCTTGGCCTTGAGACCCATGCGCTCGGCAATGGCTTCGCCGATCGAGGCGTCGAAGCCGACGACCTGGTTCTGATCGTTCGTGAAGCTGAACGGAGGATACTGGCCGCTCATGGCGACACGCAGTTCGCCCGAGTCCTTCAGGGTTGCCAGCTCGTCAGCGCGAGCATGCGTTAGGGAAAATGTTGCCGTGATCGCAACGGCAGCCGCAGCGATCAGATTTGTAAACTTATGCTTGAACACGTCAGTTTCCTCTGTTGGTATTTTGTTTCGTTTTGTCGGTTTCCCAGCAACCTTCACCGTCAGAGTTTTGCATAGCCATTTTTGGCAAGCACCAAGCAAGGTGTCAGCGTACCTGACACATTGCCGGAATTGGCCGACATTATGTCGCCCGATGCTTTTGCGGTACTCGCACCTGCCCCGCGAAGGCGAGGAACGGCGTCAGAATCAGATCGCTGCAAGCTTTGACAAGACCAATCGCACGGCCGCAATGGTTGCAGCAAATCACGCGCATATGCCGCTTGAAATACAAAGGGCCGCACCCCCGACCATCGCTGGAGCGGGAATGCGGCCCAATTGGCGGCCTGCCGATGCGTTATGGATTATTTCAACGCGGCTTCGAAACTTGCACTCAGGACATCGAGCAGATGATCGGCATTTGTCCGGTTGAAGATCATGGATGGCCGCATCTTCAGCACGTTGTCGTGCGGCCCTTCGGTTCCCATCAGAATGCCGCGTGCTCTCGCACCGTCATTGATCTTCCGGGCTAGGTCCGTGGCCGGCGCTTTGGTCTTGCGATCGGTGACCAGCTCTATTCCGAGGAAGAGGCCAAGGCCGCGCACATCGCCGATAATGTCGAAGCGATCCTGCATCTTGCGGAAACCATCGAGCAGATAGTTGCCAACATTGAAAGCATTCTCGCGCAACTTGTCCCGCTCGATCACATCCAGGACCGCCAATCCGACGGCGCAGGACACGGGATTGCCGGCAAAGGTGTTGAAATACTCCATGCCGTTGTTGAAGCTATCCGCAAGTTCCCGCGTCGTGACGATCGCCGACATCGGATGGCCGTTGCCGATCGGCTTGCCCATGGACACAACGTCCGGAACCACGCCCTGGGTTTCGAAAGCCCACCAATGGCTGCCGACGCGGCCGAAGCCGACCTGCACCTCATCGGCGAGGCAAAGACCGCCAGCCGCACGCACCATGGCGTAGACTTCCTTCAGATATCCATCCGGAAAGAAGACCTGACCGGCAACGCTCGGGATCGATTCAGCCATGAAGAATGCAGGAGCCCGCCCCTTCTTGCGCATGCCCTCGATCTGCTCGGCAACGCTTTCCGCAAAGCGCTTGCCATGTTCTTCGACCGGCCATTCTTCCGGAGCGCGATAGCTATCCGGAATGACTGCTTCATGGACATGCTCCGGACGTCCCTTGCCGCCCTTGCGCTTGTACTTGTACGGGCTGAGATCGATCAGCTCTTGCGTCGTGCCGTGATAGGCCCAGTCGACGACGATTGCGTCGTTGCGTCCGGTGTGGTTGCGCGCCATTCGAAGCATCAGGCTGTTGGCCTCGCTTCCCGAGCAGGCAAAGGATGCAACCGACAGACCTTCAGGCAATGTCGCCGTCAGCCGCTCGGCATACTCGACGATATTGTCGTGCAGGTAGCGCGTGTTGGTATTGAGCAGCCCGGCCTGACGGGACAGTGCTTCGACGACCTCGGGATGCGCATGCCCGAGATGGCAGACGTTGTTGAAGCAATCGAGATAGGCCCGGCCGTAATTGTCGATCAGCCAGACGCCATCGCCACGGACGAACTTGATCGGCTCGGAATAGGAGATAGAAAGATTGGGCAGCAACAATTCCTTGCGCTTGGCGATCAATTCCTCTCTCGTCCGGCCATGCTGAGAGAACGTTTCGGGCGGCAGGCCGGCGAGAGCCGACGCGTCCGGGAAAACTTCGGCCCATACGTCGAGATAGGCGGATTCACCGACGCCTAGAATCTCTGTCGCCGTCAGCGCGGTGTCGGTCGAAATCTGGAAGTGCAGATGAGGAGTCCAGCCGCCGTTTTCGTGAATATCGCCCATATAGCCGACGAGATCACCAGCTTCCAGGTGCTGACCCGGCTTCAGTCTGCCGAGCGCCTCATGCGCCATGTGGCCCCAAAGCGTGACGAAGGACGGGCAGCCATCGGGGGCATGTTCGAGCGAGATGAGGCCGCCATAGCCCAGTGGTTCATGTTCGATCTCGACACTTCTGACAGTACCTGCCACCGGAGCGTAAAGTGGCGTTCCGGCAGGCATGAACAGGTCGACGCCAAGGTGATGGATGCGTCGCTTGCCCTCGATGAACCGCGATTCAAAGGCCTTGTCGGTATAAACGGTTCTCTTCTCACCCCAGGAACCAACGCCGAGCTCTATCTTGTGCTCCTCGGCATAGTCCGTCCACCATTTGGTCGCTTCTTGCGGGCGTTGTTCAGCCGAGGCCACGGTCATGATATGCGATGCGTCGCCATAAGGGACGATCGCCTTGCTCATCGTGGCAGCTGCCGGGCGGACGATATCGGCAAAGCTCTTGCTGTTGTCGGCGATCCAATGGCGAACAGCGCCGGCGCCTTCGACTGCGTCGAAGCCGCACGCCTTGCGCAGAACTGCGGTAGCGAAACGCGGATTCATGCCATCCATCTTCTCAAGCAGACGCCATGCCGGCGCCTCGCTGATCGCCAGATAGGGATTGTCGCCGGTCTGCTCGTGACGGGAGGCGGAGAAGGTGACGCTCGTCACCAGACGCATGGCGATAAGGTCGAACAGGATGTCGATCTCTTCGGCCTGCAGCGGATATCTCTCGTGGAAGCCGGCGGCGAGAGCCGCGGCCGCACCGATCGGATCCTCCATGTCCAGGATCGAGTAGGCGCAGGCAATGGCCACTTCAGCGATGAGAACGGTGTGGACGGCATCGCCGAAATCGATAACACCTGAAATTCTCTGATTGTTGTGCTCGTCGACCAGCACATTCCAGTCATTGGCATCATTGTGGATGACCTGCGCGCGCAACCGCGAGAGCTTGGGCTCGACGAGAGTTTCAAAGCGCTCGATAAAGCGTTCGAGGATCGCCCGCCTTGCGCCGTCGCGGACAAAATGCAGACGAGACCGTGCCCGCGCCGCATGACGCAGATCCCAGTCAAGCTCGCGCAGAGCGCCCGGATGAATGAAGCCCTGGAGCGCTCGGTCAAGTTCACCAAGCGACCGGCCGAGGCTGCGCATCAACTCGATGGTTCTGCCAACCTCGGCAAGCGGCGTCCCGGCCAGCCAACCGACCAGACGCAACGCATGCGTCTCGCCATTCGCGGCCGTCGTGGACGCCAGAAAGTCGCCCGAGAGACTTGGCTTCAGATGAGGAACCACAAGCTCCGAATTGGCGCCGGCAAGATGATTGAGAAGCGCGGTCTGAAACTCGCTCTCGATCCTCGGCTCGCTGGAGTTGACGATCTTCAGGATCCAGCCAGCATCGACCTCCGTCTTCAATCGATAGTTGCGGTCGCGCTCGCTGTCGAGCGGCGACGCCTTGGCCGTGACGCCGAATATTTCCTTGGCGAGCCTTTCGGCATCTCCTGCAGACAGTTGAGGAGCCGGATGGGAGAGATCAGTCATAGTTGTTGTTTTTCCAAGCTATTTTTTCTTTCCGATAGCTTGGCACGCAATCGGTTTTCAGGCATCAAGTATCCTGCCGGATCAAGCAAGTATCCTGTCGGATCGAACCGGCACACTGTCGGAATGGGCCGACAGATGTCCGGCCTCAAAGCGAGAAGACCATGCGTGACCTTGACGCCAAAGATCGGGAAATACTCGAAATCCTGTCGAGGGAAGCACGCATTGCGGTCAAGACTCTCGCCGGACGGATCGGCCTGTCGAGAAGCGCAACGAGCGAACGTGTTACCAATCTCGAGCGAAGCGGCGTCATCAGGGGTTACCGCGCCGACATTGGTGAGATCGATGCCAATGTCATCCGAGCGATCCTTCTCGTCAGCCTTAAGCGCACGCCGGCACTCCACCTACTTGACCTGCTTGCGCGGCACACGGAGGTAAAGCGCGTTTCGTCGGTGAGCGGTCAGCTCGACCTGGTGGTAGAACTGGAGGCAGCATCGATCAACGACCTCAATCAGGTCCGCGACTTGATCGCCAGCCACGAGGCGGTGGAGGACATCACGACTGCGGTGGTATTAAGACGGGATATCGATCGCGAATCTCGGTAACTTAATGGCTGGAGCAATGGCGCCAGCGGTCCTTCCGTTACATGGCTGATGCGCACATCTGTTCATCTGCAACTAGCCAAGCCAACACGAACCGGTTCTGTCGCAAGACGGAATGGCAACCTATCTCCGGCATATGGCCGGCCGGATTGCATCATCATCGATGGCAGTCAGACCAATCACCAGGTGGTCATTTCCAGCGATACCGAAAACCGCCTGCGCGACCGATCGCGGCGTTCACTGAACTCGATCCGCATCCGCAGGCGCCAATATCTCAACAATCGGATCGAGCAGGACCATCGGCGCATCAAGCGCCGCATCCGGTCCATGCTCGGCTTCAAATCGACGGCAAGCGCTGAAATCACTCTCCGCTATCGAGATGGTCCACATGATGCGCAAGCGACAAGCGAGGTTCGCCGACAATCTACGTCCGTCAATCGTAAGCGCGAATTTCTGTGCGCCTTCTGAAGGGCGGTGCTCTGATGCATGAAGTTTCCACCCGAAATAGGTGGACACCAAATCATGGATGAAGAT
>JUHI01000013.1 GCA_000799755.1 Martinezella tropici | reverse complement strand
ACGAAGTCGACGCTTCGTCCGACTGCGGCTTCGAACTTGAGCGCGCTGAAGCTTTCGAAGAAGAAGCCGCGATCGTCGGCAAATACCGTCGGCTCGATGATCTTGACGTCGGGGATGGCGGTATCGATGGCTTTCATTCGTCGTCCTGCTCGGATTGTTCGCACGGGAGATGTGGCGCTGGCGCGCGCCGCGATCGTTAGAATATCTGCTCGCGCAATATCCCCAGGAGATATTGCCCATAGGCGTTCTTCTTCAGCGGATGCGCCAGCGCCTCGACGTCAGATGCGCTGATCCAGCCGCTGCGATAGGCAATCTCCTCGGGGCAGGCGACCTTCAGCCCCTGCCGGTTCTCGATCGTGGCAATGTAGTGGCTGGCCTCCAGCATGGATTCATGCGTGCCCGTGTCAAGCCAGGCATAGCCGCGCCCCATGGTCTGCACATCCAGCTGACCGGCGTTCAGATAGCGGATATTGACATCGGTGATCTCCAACTCGCCACGCGGCGACGGGCGGATGGATTTAGCAACGTCAACGACGCTTTCATCGTAGAAATAGAGGCCGGTGACCGCATAATTGCTCTTCGGCAGCTTTGGCTTTTCCTCCAGGCTGATCGCCCGGCCCACCTTGTCGAACTCGACCACGCCATAGCGATGCGGGTCCTGCACGTGATAGGCAAAGACGGTGGCGCCCGCCTCCTTCTCGTTCGCCTCGTGCAGCAACCGGGTAAAGTCGTGTCCGTAGAAGATGTTGTCCCCCAGCACCAGCGCGGACGGGGCGCCATCCAGGAATGCCTCGCCGATCAGAAATGCCTGGGCAAGGCCATCAGGGCTCGGCTGGACGGCATAATCGAGCCTGATGCCCCATTGGCTGCCGTCGCCAAGCAACTGCTCGAAGCGAGGCGTGTCCTGCGGCGTCGAGATGATGAGGATCTCGCGGATACCTGCCAGCATCAGCGTCGTCAGCGGATAGTAGATCATCGGCTTGTCGTAGATCGGCAGCAGCTGCTTGCTGACCGCGAGCGTCAGCGGATAAAGCCGCGTCCCCGATCCGCCGGCGAGTATGATTCCCTTGCGTGCTTTCGTCATGATCCAGCGTCTCGTCTTCAATCTGTCTGCTTATGCCTTGTCGGCTGTCTTTGGGGGCTGACCACGGCCGTCACGAACCTGCGGCTCTCAATCCCCCACGGCCCGCAATCTCGCCAGGACATCGTCGACACCGTCCTGCCATGCGGGAAGAACGATATCGAAGCGATCCATCAGCTTGCTGCAGTTCAGCCTCGAATTGGCCGGGCGCCTGGCGGGTGTCGGGTATTCGGCTGTCGATATCGGCTTCAGCGCATCGAGAGAAAGCGCAAGCTTCTCGTTTGCCGCCAGCGTCTCACGCACGATATGCGCGGCATAGCCGTGCCACGAGGTGCTGCCCTTTGCTGTGAGATGATAGGTCCCCGCAAAGTCGTCGGGCGCCTGTGAAGCCGCAATCCGCTCGATCACCCCGCGCGTGACGTCGGCGATCAACGCCGCCGAGGTCGGCGCCCCCACCTGGTCGGCAACGACGTTCAGAGCGCTTCTTTCTCCCGCCAGCCGAAGGATCGTCTTCAAAAAATTGCTGCCGTGATGGCCATAGACCCAGCTCGTGCGCAAAATGGCATGACGCGCGCCGGACGCGCGCACCGCCTCCTCACCCCGCCATTTGCTTTCGCCGTAGACGGACTGCGGATTGATCGCATCCTCCTCCCCATATGGATCGCCTTTCGTGCCGTCGAAGACATAGTCCGTCGAGTAATGGACGAGCCAGGCGCCGTTATCCGCCGCCCAGCGCGCCAGTATCCCCGGGGCGGTGGCATTGACCGCCATCGCCAGCTCCCGGTCGCTCTCGGCCCGATCTACCGCCGTATAGGCGGCAGGGTTCACGATCACGCGCGGCTTGTGCTCATCAAGAGCGGCAAGAATGCTGGCTTCGCTCGCCAGATCCATGTCTGCGCGCGTCAGAGCAGCGACATCCCCCAAAACGCCAAGCGAGCGCTGCAGCTCAAAACCGACCTGCCCATTGGCGCCGGTGACCAGAATGGCGCTCACAGCTCGACCTCATACTGCTTGCCGACCCATTCGCGATAGGCGCCGCTCGTCACGTTGCGCACCCAGTCCTGGTTGTCGAGATACCATGCGATCGTCTTGCGAATCCCCGTCTCGAAGGTCTCCGCCGGCCTCCAGCCGAGTTCACGCTCGAGCTTGCGCGCATCGATCGCATAGCGCCGGTCATGGCCCGGCCGATCTCTAACGAAGGTGATCTGATCACTGTAGCGGCTGCCATCCGCCTTCGGGCGGAGTTCGTCGAGGATCGCGCAGATGGTATGCACGACCTCGAGATTGGGCTTCTCGTTCCAGCCGCCGACATTATAGGTCTCGCCGAGCTTGCCGGCCTCCAGCACGCGACGGATGGCGCTGCAGTGATCCCGCACATAGAGCCAGTCGCGGATCTGCTGGCCGTCGCCGTAGATCGGCAGGCTTTTGCCCGACAGCGCATTCAGGATCACCAGCGGGATCAGTTTTTCCGGGAAATGATACGGGCCGTAATTGTTGCTGCAGTTCGTCGTCAGGACCGGCAGACCATAGGTATGGTGCCAGGCGCGCACCAGATGGTCGGAGGCCGCCTTGCTGGCAGAATAGGGACTGTTCGGCTCATAGCGGTTGAGTTCGTTGAACGGCGCATCGTCCTTCGACAAGGTGCCGTAGACTTCATCCGTCGAAACATGCAGAAAGCGGAAGCCCTGCTTCTCATCTTCCGCCAGGCCGTCCCAATAGCCACGCACCGCTTCCAGCAGGTTGAACGTCCCAACGATATTCGTCTGGATGAAATCCCCAGGTCCATGGATCGAACGATCGACATGGCTCTCGGCCGCAAAATTGATCACCGCGCGCGGCCGGTGCATCGACAGCAGATCGCTCACAAGCTCCCGGTCGCCAATATCCCCATGCACGAACACATGACGATTGTTGCCACGCAATCCCTGCAACGTATCCAGATTGCCCGCATAGGTCAGCTTGTCCAGATTGACCACCGTCTCATCATGCTGCACCAGCCAGTCAAGAACAAAGTTCCCACCAATAAAACCGGCACCGCCTGAGACCAATATCGTCATCGAAAAATCCAATCTCACTTTATGTCATATGGCCAAATTGTCGGCACAAAACTCATGCAAGTCAAATCTCGCTATAACGGATGACGTCTCCTGCCGAAAGCCCTCAAGCTGAGCCGAAGTCATATCTGCCTCGGGTAACGAGACAAGAGCAATGTACGGATTCATTCATGGGAGCTTGGGATTGGCTGGGGAACCTGGATGATGACTACCGGCAGCGAAAAATTGTTGACAGTCAATTAGTTACGCAATCTCATGTCAACATATTGGGGGTGGGATTCGGTACTGTCAAGGTAGGCAAAATCGATGATGCTTACGTCAGGCGGCCTTAGCGGACTGAAAAACCACTAGCTGAAGCTACAGCGAACTGTGCTCAGCATTGCAAAGCTTGCTAAGTCCGCTCGTAATGCGGTTGCGCTATCCTGGCGTAAGATCAAAAAGACACACGCTGATAGCCAGCATCGCGTCTTAGTCTGCGGTCACCATCTCGGCTTCCTGTTTGCCTATTCGCAATGCCTGGCTCATACGGCGACGAGCATTCTGTAATGCATCCAGGTAGTCGTCCGCAGCTAAGCTAAGGCTTTCGGGAGACTGCGCTCGCGCCATGTCATCATTCGTCCATTCGCGATTTAGCTGTTTCGCGAGCGCATAGATTACGGCTCGCCCCACTCGGCTGACCATTGTCCTTTCTGACAACTCCAGGGCAAGATGCCGCATTGCCTCTGGGTCGGGCGAAGCGGCGTAGTCTAATTCCAATTGACGTTTCATGGCATCAATCGCAGCATATCGCATGTTTACAAAAAGCTGCGAGGCGTCTTGATAGAACTTCGCTGCCTTACCCTTCAGACCCTTTTCCTCAATCTGAGCGTCGTTTCGTAGAAGCACGATCTCTGGTGCACGTTCGGCATTCAGCGAAATCGATGCCCTTTTGGAGCCGCTGGGTATCGCGAGCAAGTCCTCCAACGTCAGTTTTTTGTCTGCACCTTCAGCACCAGTTGTCTCGCCGCCTTGCCGATCCGGACGATAGCCTTTGCCTGGCCCTACATCCATTTCAACGGCTCCGTTCTGCTCAGCACGGAGACTGGGCGCTTTCACACGAAGGCTGTTTAACAGCTTTTGAAGTTCGTCGCGTATTTCATCAGTGCTGCCGGAGTCCGCTGGAGCAAAAGAGGCAATAAGATCGATCAGCCATCCCGGTCTGTTCTCCCGAGCGATGTCACAGAAGTCCCGCGCATCGACCTGTCTCTGATCACCTTCCTTGTAACGCAGGAATTGGCGGTAGGCCTCCGGCCGAACTGGAAAATCGTCAGGAAGTTCGATGTATATGGAAATGTGCTTTGCACCGAAGGTGACGCCATAAAGCGGCGCGTCAAGAGTCCACTGCCGACTCCGCTTAACTTCATACAACTCATTCTTGTGAACGACGGCACAAACGCTTACGTCGGACGTTATCGCTCCGCTTACAGACTTGTTGTGGCTGGTGTTAAGTAGCGGGGGATCATAGAAATAGTGGATCGCAACGCCGGACGGCGTTATGATGGTCTCAGATTTCCCCAGTGGAAAAGCACGATCCGGAATAGTGCGGAAAGTCCGCGTGCCATCGAGCTTATGCGTCCCTGGCAGGAACTTTACGATCAGCCCCTTCGGGAGCCGGAAGAAACGATAATAGAGGTAGTCGGCGAGCCATTGGCCAGCCACAATCGGATTGCCGTCGTAAGGATCGCGGACAGTGTCCTGCTCAACACGATTCCCGTACAGCGTGACCTCAGTCCAATCGGAAGCAACGTCGACGCCTTCCTCTGCGACAGCTTCGGTAACATCAAGAACTTCGTCCCAAGAACCCAGCGAGCTCTCTCGTCTCAGGCGTCCATATACGCCATCGCGTTCGCACAAAATGACTTCACTCACCTGTCCGCCTTTACAAGAGCGGTAGCGAAGGCCGATTTTATTTGATGGCAAGGAAGCCACCTTTGCGCCCATTCCGAAGTTTTCATCTAGGCCCTTCACTTTGCCGATTGAAGCGGCGAGATCACAAGCTCGGTAGAGTTCTTCACTAGACATACCAGGTCCGGTATTCCAGATTGACAACTTCTGCGAGGTGCCCAGTTTGTTCGACCGGAGCTCGATAAGCTGTCCTCCCTCAGGTGCCTGTATTGCTGCCTCCACCGCGTTCATAAAGAGCTCGCGAATCATCATGGTCTTTGGGCATCTCTCAATCGTGCTAGAAACTAGGAAAAGCTCATCGGCCACTTTAAGCGGGGCAATATCTTGCGATGCAAACATAACAGGTCCCTGAGTTTATATAGCTTTGGATCGAGTCGATGAGGGCCTGACTACAGGCCCTCGACGTAGAGCTTGGCGTCTATTCTGCTGCCAGCGCAGCGCGGGCTTCGACACTTCGGCGAGGCGGCAACTCAAGACGCCAACGGATCATGTCTCCAATAATTGGGTAGATATCGTTGTGTTTGGCACCGAAACGCATAAATCCAAGCTGGTGACTGCCAAGGTCTCGGTTGCCCCCCTCCTCGGAAGGTAAGTATATTTCCAGGCCATCCAACCCCTTCGCAGTCCTCTCCTCTGGCGTCAGAGAATAATATTGCCACATTGGATTTCCATGACTAAAATCTATGTCTGTCAACCTCGACAACAGAATATCCGAGAATTTGTCGCCGTCTTCTGGCTTTCTGTTGCTGAAGCTAAAATCGTAAACAAGCTTTGCCAGTGCTTTTAAAACAACTGGCTGTGCTGCCACAGTTTTTTCTCGGGAACGATCTTCACCGAAGCCCGGAATTGCTTGAATGGCGGTCCAGAATCGGTAAGCCATTTCGGTCTTGCCATCAACCATCGACGGATTCGCGCCACTGATGTTTGTTCGGTTTAGAAAGAGAAGAGCGTTCACACCGACAACATCTTTTCTCGGTAGGCCGCCCTCGTCATCTTCCCAGTTCTTTACATCGTTCTCAATTACATTAAGTCCGAGCTTGTCTATAAGTCTCTCTTTGATGAACAAGTTGACTGGATTTGAATTGTCAAACTGAAGCGCAAGATTTGTGTCGACCTTCTTACCCAGTCTATTCAAATCATGAAACAGTTGACGTTCTTCATCTGGAGTCAAGCCCAAATGTACTTCGACCAGTATCGTGCAGTAGGTTCTGGCTACCTCGAAGCACTCTTCCCACACGGTCAACTCGTCTGCAGACAGAGCCTCACCATCCGAAAATCCCAAAAGATTCCCCTTCTTCGGATAGAGCCTGGTGGCTCGAACCTGTTCAAGGAAGTCGAAAACTAGCTGCATAGCCTTCCTTCGATGTTGACCATCGATAACCCAGAGAACATGACGCTGCGCTAAAAAGATTTTGAAGGCCGCCGTCTCTTCAGTTCTGCGGTCCAGCATTCGATCCCCGCGAATATCCGCCCCGCGTGGGTCACAGTTTCGAATGTTAACTACCAAAGGCTGTATCGCCATGTAAGGCTGTCGACCCAGTCGGCGCATCACTTCCAGAAGCGCCTTGCTTGGTTCTTTCTTGAGTATTTCTCGGCGTTCAATGGCCGCAGAAACGAGGCCCTTGAGGAGATAGATCGCCAGCTTATGAGCATGGACCGGGTCGAGCTTGCGCTGAGCAACTGTGTCGCCATCGCGTCCAGCGTCGTTCGCAACCTCCGACATCCCGTAAAACTCGTGCATGGGCATCTGCATTAGGAAGGTGCGGTTACCCAAGTTATGGCCAATGAAAACCTTCATAGGCTTCTCAGAAGTGTCCCCCGTCTCAAGGATGTCATCAAGTGTTCCGAGAGGGGTAGGCAGTCCATTTTGGCTGGGTATCATGATTGGGCTCCTTCGTTGTTGCATTCGTTAATAGCGCATGTTTCTCGAAAAAGCAATCATCCTGGATGATTTTATTTTCCTCCTGGATGAAAAAGCGTACAGTCCAGGACGTGTTCGCAGGGAAATTCTGGACTCAGTCTCAAGCCCACAGTCACTATCATTGTGTTTTGGGAGGCAAAGCTTGGGTGGGAGGCGATCCCGTAGCTTGCACTTGGGCTCCAGTCGGCTTCCTGGCGATCCTCCTCGATCAAATCACCCTGACTAATATAAAAGATAATTTCGCCGCCACCGATATCGCCACCGATACCTCCGCTTGGCCAACTGGTATTCGGCGTTTGTTGATTGCGATTTTTGCTTGGATCATTGGATTTTGATCGAGGAAGATCGCCATGAAGCCGTCTGCAGCCGCACGAATCCGAAAAGAAGAAACCCGCGAGCGCCGCCGTGCCGCCGAGCGCTTCCGGCGCTGGCTAGAAGACCTACGTCGCCGACAGCAGCAGGCAGATCGCGACCGCCGAAGGAAATGGCTGATCGCTCTCCTTCTCGCGCTTCTTGATTCCAGACCAGTTCAGATGTTTTTTCCTGTTCATTTTGCCGAGGCGGATCCGCCCCAGCAAAAACGACAGTTGAAACCGTCAAGGAACTCTGAAGAAAGGAGCGAGACTGTCGACACGCGAACAGATGACGAGCGCCGCTTTTTATACGACTACGCGCCGCGCTATGGCGAGGAAAGTCAGGAAGTTTATGACGGGCTGACCTGGAACGATATTGTCGCATACAACAAGATTCATCGCCCGCATCTCTTTCCAAGGTTCGTCCCAATCCCCGGCATGCCTGCCCGCTATTCGAGCGAGCCGGTGCACGTCTGGACCCTCTTGTTTGAGATGCAATATCCGCACGCAAGACGAGATGCGATTGCGGCTCTTAAGTTCATCGTCGATCCAGCCTCGCATGATTGGATCACGGCATGCGCGTCATTAGATGACGGCTGGAAAGACCTAAAGAAATGTTGGATGCGGACTCCGGATTTGACCGTCTATGAATTCCCCCGAGCCGCCGCTCGGTGGCGCGAAGAGTTACGCCGGGACGCTGAGGAAAAGAAACGTGACGCGAAGGAAACTCCTACCAGCGGCCCAAAACCCCCCGGCGTCGATTAAGGAAATATCTGAATATACTTTGTTGACGGCAAGGAAATGTTCGAATATTAATCTCGCTAAAGTCGAGTATAGCGTTTTATTACATTTCCTTGTCAATATAATAGTTTTGATATACTTATGAATTTTATTGAATTGCTTTTGTGATTTTTTCGATATCCATTTGCCGTCGTCACCAACGACTGCGAAAAGAAAAAATATGGCGAAGCAAAAACGAAACAAGTTGAAACCGCTGATTTTCGATTGGGATACCGCACCGGATGAGCGCAGCGGCTTCGCAGAAGTAAAGTTCCCTGATTTTCCGCTATTTTATCTAAATTACTTGGAATTACCGTTCGATCCAGCGAACAGAGTGCTCTGGTGGATCGACAAAAGCGGAAGAAACCAAGACGATACAGATGAGGTACATGAGGAAGTCGTCATGGCTTTTGCTCGCGACATCAAGACCGCGCAGCGAGCGGCGGAAGCCGCGTTCATCCGGCTCTTGAAGCCACCGGTTTTTAATGTAGTGACCTGAAAGCTACTCAACGATGATCGCAACCGGCACGGTCTGCGACCGTCCCGCGCCATCGGAGATCGTAACAGAAAAATCATAAGTCCCGGTCACGGAAATCCGACCCCTGATCAGCCCAGCAGACAGGTCCATCGAAAGCGTTGAAGGCAGGTCAGCGCTTGAAAATGAATATCCCGTTTTCAAGCCGCCTGACGACCAAATCGGGCTTGTGTACAGGCTATTACCTGCCCGGACTCTTGTCGACCCATAGGAAATTCCGAAATCAACCGGTGTCGCAGGATCGGGAATTTCCAGTTCAGGCGGCGGCGAGACGAATTTGAGGGTGCCCGTTGTCGGTGACCGCCATATGATTTCGCCCGCATGCGCAGACGACGAAAGTACCAAGGCAGCAAGAGCAACAAGAAGCAGACGCATGCTGCGATCTCCAATGAACACATGGAAATTGCCGCACGTCATCAAGCAAGCGACAAGGATATTTGGGACTTGCGCCGACAGCGCCGACGAACTGTAATTTTTGAAGGCGAACCCGTCCCCCGGTAGTAGCCACCTCACTTTCCCTCCTTCTTTTGTTTTGGTCGCAACGTCATCCGCATTTCCGGTCCCGCTGCTGCCAATTCCTGTTGGCGATCCGGTGGCAGAAGCGACCATGCTCGATCCCTTTCGATCTGCATTCGCAAGGCCGCGTCCCGCGCTCGCTCGGCGTCCAGCGCGGCCTCATTGGCCTTCTTTTCCGCTTCATGACGGCGCTTTTCTTCGACCCTCAAGCTTTCCTGAATCGTCCTGGCGAAGGCACGGACATGGGCGATTTCGGTGGCAAATTCCTCCCTGATTTTGGTCGCCAGCTTCGATTCGCCCAGGGCGTCCCACATTGCTCTCAAGCGACCGGTAACGCCTGAATAGCGTTCGGCGCGAGCAAGAGCTTCCTTGGCCTCTTCCTGTGCCTTCTCTGCCTGTTCCCGCGCCGCAGTTGCCGCAGTTTTTGCTCTTTCGGCAATTTCCTTCTCATGGGCGGCGGCGGCACGGATTGCTTCCGCCTCGGTTTTCGTTCGCGTCACGAAGATGTCGCCCGATGCTTTGACCTTCTTTGCCCGCTCGATAACCGTTTGCAGTGCTTTCGCCTGCACCTGCTCGCGCTGCCACTCATCCCGGCTCAAACGGCGGCGTTGGGGACCCAGCCTTGTAAGGCCGCAGGGCACAGCGACGGCCTCGTGATACGAATTCTGCCATTGCCTCATTGCTTGCTTATATGCCGCATCAGCCCGCTTTGAGAGCGCCTTTGTATCCTCGCCTTCGGCTAGACAGGCAGACATGATTCCGCGTTTTGCGACCGTGCCGGGGTGATATTTGAGCGCTGCCATCGCCGGATCGGCAGTCGGCACGATATAAGCGTGAACATGGAAATGTGACTCATCTTCGTGACGGATTACGGATTTCAGATCATCTCCGTATTGGTCCTTTAGCCACTGGACCGTGCGCCGCTCCCATTCCTCGACTTCCCTTTGTTTTGCCGGATCGGCGCGGATTTCGTCCATGGTGAAGGGGTGCGATGCTACAACCGTATTAAGCGTCTTTTTGTCTTTTGCGACCTTCCGGACGTGGCCACCCTTCACCGTGATCGTCGCGGCGGCGGCAGCGGCATCGTGCATATCCTGCACAGCCTCAATGCCGACGCCATATACGACGACGGGCGGCAGTGGATTTGAAACGTGGACGGAGGCTTCAGGCTTCCGGCTGGCCTCAGCAAATATGAAGTCCGTACTCCGGCCCTTCGCATCAGCCTTACGGGCAAAAGACTCCAAATGCACGAACTGGTAGCCCATGCGTCACCCTTTGCGGGGCAAATCGTCGAACCCTGAAAATGGTTCGACGCCCGCTTTGATGCTGGCGCGGACGCAGTGCGGTTCTCTCCACTCCTTCACAAGGTCACGCCCGTCCGGTGCGATGAGAGAAATTTGCTTTGCCGTCAACGCTTTCAGAACGGGAGCTTTGGTGAGAGGAAAAAGGATCAAAACCCGATTGCGTGAGACGTGAATTACATCGACAGCTTTCCGAACCCGGACGAGAGATTCCTTGAACCTGAATTCACGAAACTCTGCACGGACACGGGAAACAGTTTCTCCGTAGGCCATCAGTGCGTCCTCCGATCCCTCTTCTTTCGTTGGGGCACGACGGCATCGTAAAGGAAATCGATCCCTTGGACGAACGAGGCGACAAGCTGCACGCGGCCTAGAAATTCATCGTCGGTCAGATGCTCATGCCCGCCATTGCGGTCTGACCTATCCTGAGACACGGAGGCGTACCGGTCCTGATTTTCCCAGATTACCGCATACCACGATGTCGGCAGTCGGATGACCTTTAACCTTGCCTGAGTAGGCAGTCCCTGGTTGATATTTGTTGCTTGTCGTTCGTATTCTTTCATCGCTTCGCTCTTGTAGGAAAGGGTTCCTACAAGCTTCGGGGCAAAAGCTGTCGGCGGAAAGGAAATTCCCCAGGTCTGAGAAATGTGGCTTGGTAACCCAGGGCTTGGAGGCCGCCGATCTACCAATTAGAGCGTTCAGAATTTATGGATGGATCGCCGCCACCAGTCGTTTCGCGGCGGGATGATTTGTATGCGGAGATTCCAGCGTGAAGCCCGAGGAATATGAACTGCTCAAAGCTGCGTGCGAAGCTACGGCAGCAAGTCATCCTGATTTACAAAGGAGCCAGCGAGAGTCCCCAAACGAAAGCGCGAAATCAATCGAAAATGAGATATCCGGTTTCCTGGGGGCAATATGGCAGGATCGCAAGAGCGTCTATGATTCCGCTGAAGAAGCACTACAGCCTCTATGCCTCCTATATGATTTGGCGCTCTTGCAGGTCTGCGATCTGTCACACTTTGGGCTGAAGAATAGACGTCATCGAAGCCGAGTGATTTGGCCAGAAGCCCAATTACCAACCCGGCCATCGCCCAATGCCGTTTTCTATGTTTTGGCCTCCAACCTAGCTCAATCCATGCAGGCCTTTCGTCTACTGGTTCTTCACGGATTTGAAAGCCAGGCCCGAGCAACCTTTAGAGGGGTGATCGAGACTGCGGACTTGCTGACTATGGTTTTGGCAAGGGAAGCGACGTATCGAGAATTCATAAAATCCTTCGAAGACCCCAAAGACAGCTACAAGCACTGGAGAAGCCACCTATCTCCATCAAAAATTCGGGCTGCTGTTTCGCAGTTGGAGGACGGCGATCCGCTTTCAATCCCAATCGACCTGACGCCAAATGAAATTAGAGACGGTATGTATCAATGGCTTTCCGAATTCGTACATGTGAATTTCGTTGCCCACATAGTTGCGGCTCATCCAGCTGACGCCAATGGGGGCTCTCGACCGCTTGCGATGCTCGGAAATGTGGGAGAAACGTCAAGGGCGACACTCGTCCACTGCCTGCTATACCTTTGGATTACCTTGCTGAGAATCGAGAGATTGCTTTGGGAGCAGCATCGTTGGAAGAGCCTCCGGGGATGGCGCTCTCGCAAATGGTTCAAGTATCGCTGCCGTACGTTGGATGAATTGTTCCTATCTTATCTGCCTACGTACTGGGAAAAAAATCCTTTGTCGGACTCATGGGAGGGGATTTAGAAGGCCATTTCATATGGGGCCGGGGACAGCTGTAGCTGCTGTCTACTATATTCGGGGGCTATTTATCTCTGCGGCGTTGATGCTGTTGAGTTTCTCAATAACATGGCCAACATTGTTACGGCCTTGAACTCGCCCAACTACGGTGTGGTACCATGGCATGAAGGTGTTTGCCCAAAGCTTCACCTCTGAGATAATATATAAAAGCTCGGTCGTTCCCAGAACTTTTGTCCGCAGCGAATAACCGAAATCCAATAGCGCTTCGGGTTCCTGCATATTGGTGCCAACCAACCAGGAAACATTTGATTTCTCGCCCAGGATATACGGCACGCAAATCGCTTCGAAATCCCGACAATCCAGATGCGTCAAGGCCTGTCCATATCCGATCTTCAGCAGTAGTTGGCCGAATTCCGTTGGCTGATGTCTGAATCCGACCGCAGGCTTAAAGTTATATTTTTGCTCGAACTGCTCTTGTCTGTTGGAGTCAGCAATCACGGCCATCGTCCAGGATGGCAGCGTGTCAACCGTCTCATTCAACCCTAGAAGAATTCCGGCGGGCGGCATCTTGTAGAACGCAAATACCGCTGGGACGTCCTCGTTTGGTATGGCCTGGACGCGGCCAATTTTTTCGCCATCAGGTATGAACTGTGTCACTGGCTTCTTGTTCTTGCGGCGGGAAGTTGCGCCGAAACTCTGCCTAGCTTGGCCCCAAAGTCCCCTGGCAATCTTCAGTTCAACCTTGGAAGTAATCTTAGCGCACGAGTCGCAGCTTGCGTCCCTGAGGACATGACTTCCTCCTAGCGAGTACGGAACGATATGTTCGTCGGTGAGTCTCACACCCTCGGCTCTGCAATAAATACAGTACCCAAGCGAGGGGTAGTATGTTGGACCGTGGGACATGAAGAATCAGCGAGATTGGAAGCGTTGCGGTGAATGTTAGCTGGCAACGAGGTAACCGTCTTCTGGTAATTGGTAGTGACCGACTACTGATTGCAAGCAACCATCGGCTCTTCCGAGGGACGACTTCATCGGGAACCTGCCGGTAGCCCCCTCCATGACCGGGGAGGTCAACATACACTGATGGTTACGCTGCGATCTGCGTTGCCGACATGTCTTCGATCATTTCCAAGAACGCATTCAGATCGTCGTTCGCAGGTTCGGGACGGTCGGCCATTACCAGTTCCATCACTCGACGGATTGATGGGGCCTTGAAGTCAAGCCCCTTGGCAACGGCCTCGCGCTCCTCGCTGTCGAGGACATGCGAAATCGCGCGATCCATTCGCCCCTTGAACCGGAACACCAGCGCCTGTGCGTGTCTGGCGATCTCGAAGGCTGTAGGCGCGTGCTTCTTCTTCTCAGCAACTTCTTCGCTCGGCTGAGACAGCACGCACGTCAAACGCTCGATTTCCGACCATTCCCATTGTCGTTCGACGGCATTCAGCACCCGCCATGCAACGCCGCGATTAAGAATTTTCGCCCAGACACTGGCCTCGACCTTGCCGACGACATCATCGCCTTCCTCAAACTGTTGTTCGGAGGCCTGATCGGCGTCATCGTCGACAACGATGCACAGCTTCGCGGCGAGAGCCGGGGAAACAACGCAGGAACGCGTTCCGGGCATTATCGCTGCGTACTCGGTAAAAAGGGATTTTGCATGGTCGTCGCCAGCGGTCGCCAGTGTAACCAAATCCCACGGCGTGCGGCTGTCGGCATCGCGGGCTTCCTTTAAACCACCTGCCACTTCCCAGCACGCTGACCCCTTGCCGGTGTATCCGGCAATCTTCTCCTCATCCCAGACCATGGTCACATCTTGACCGATCTTCTTTGCGACGCCGCCCAGCTTTCGCACTTCTCTGATATATCGGGCGACCAAGCGGCGGGCAGCCTTCCTTATTTCCTCCTTGCTCCTCATTCCGGGAATGATCATGTGGGCATGGTAGTGCCACCCACTGCGGCGATTATGCAGGACTTCGATGCCCTGGACGACGCCAAGGAGGCCTCCTTGCGCCTGTATCTCCTGCCATTTCCGCCCTTGTCTCGCTTTGCGGGACGCCTCGGAAAGCAGTTTCTTCACCAATGCGAGCGACATGGAAAGGTCATGCTTGACGGTCAACGTCACAAACGCGCAATGACCACCAACAGCCTCGGTATTATTAATAACAGCAAGCACGCGTTCCTTGCGGCGCAACGCGCGAGCAGGGGCACAGGTCGGACACAACCACGGCGAATCGCAGCGGAAGACGCCCGAAACGGCAGCGCCAGTCTCTCTGCGATGAAGCGTGATCTCGCTCATGCGCGTTGATGTTTTCCTGATTCGTGCATCGCCCATTTCGTCAACGTACGTTTCTTTCTTGACCCGCTCCCCGGCATAGCCGCAGCCGCAAACGGCTGGTCCTTTTTCATTTTTCGGGCGAAGCAGGGCGACGACCTTGCTCTTCATCCGCCAACGAGACGCACCAGTTATTTTCCTTTTCTTTTGGTCGTTGTCTTCATCAACTGTTGTTGCTAGCTCGCCTGGAAACGTAGCTCCTCTGTTATCAAGAGCCCGGCCTTCGGCGTGCTTCTGCGCGGCCTTCGGCCTTGCGGTCCCGGCTTTAAAACCTGCGGAAACGGCAGCACGAATGGCCAGCTCACCATCCGCATAAGGATCGATGGAATGGGCGTTCGGATGGTCGGCAAAAAGGAGTTTAAAGGAGGTTTTATTCTTCGCCTTGCTGCAATCTGAAGGCGAGATATGTTGACATTTTTTTGTGACAGAATGGGGCGTTTCGTCGGCTGGGATATGTCCCAGCGCCGGGGTCACTCAATTGTCAATGGGAGCTTTACAACATACATGATATCGTTCATCTTTATTAAACAGTGATAAAAACACCGCTGAGGGTTCCTGCCCTGTGACGCGGTGTTTTTTTATGGTCAGGTGCGGCGATGGCTAGGTCAAGAGCCGGAATGCCTGTCATCGATATAATCCTTGTTCAGGATACGGCTCAGAAGGAATTTCATCTGAGCTTTGACAGCCTCCATCTGCTCCAGGGCTAACGCATAGCGTTGAGCAGAAACGCCGCTTGGAGCCCTTAAGATCGACCAAAGATGATCGAATTCCATTCCATAATATTCGAGCGCGGCTACAACTTTCGAACGGTGCGGGATAGCGTTTAAGGTGAGATGTTCCATGGGTAGCTCCTCTTTCCTTACACAATCAACGTCCGTATCCATGACGATGATGGCTCTGCCGATATTGGAGCGAGTGTAAACCACGTTCAGCGCGAATAACTTCGACAACTTGAATCTGCCCACGATCCAGCCAGTCAAACGCGTCCTGTGCCGTACGTTCGCTACCAATCTCGTCAAAACGGTCGAGAGCAAAGCCAACCGTGTACCTAATGGTGGTGGAGCCGGGAAAACGGTCGATCTGATATTTGCCGCTATCGATCCCATCGATTTTCTCGCGGACAATACGCATCATGTCACTCATATAAGGTCCTCTATCTGTCAGCCTATTCTGACTGACGACAGACATGTGGCACGAAACCGCGTTTCGCAAGCAATCCGGCAGGGGCAGCCTCGCTCTTTTCCATGTCGATGCTCCAGGGCTTGAAGACGGGCCGCAGGTCCCGCCTTCATGCGCCTGCGGCGCACCGCCCCTCCCGCATAGACACGGAACCTTTTCGCTCGGTGACAGCCAGCGCGGCGGCTCTTTATGACCTGCGGTCACCGCCATGCCCATTCTGGCCAAGGCGGGACAAGAGCCTATGCCGCCGCGCCTGCCGTCAACCCCCGCCTGCCACCGAGATCGTGGCAACCGATCCCTCCCCAGATTCAATAAAATCCGATCAATTCTGTTCACGGATACCATCCCATATCCGACATCTTTCCCGTCACAAGGATTCTCAAGAATCACCAGTTTTGCTATAAATTTCTCAATGAAATCAGATAGAAATGAGATTTTCAATGCGCCAGACTATTACGAAAATCAGGGGGCTGACAGTTAATATCGAAGTCGTCGAAGTATGCCAAACCGACGCCCAAGGCGGCATCCTCTGGTACCACGCGGCGATCTGGATTCAGGAGCGTGGGAGCGCAGAAAAGACACTGGTTCGCAAGAGCCGTTTGCCGGGAGCGGCGGCGGAACTGCGGAAAGAAATCCAGCGTGACGGAATAAGAGCGTTCGACCGGCTTAGCCGCGCTTAGAAGAAGGCCGTATCAACTTGCCGTCTGCACCGAACACAGGCGGTGTCAGCTTCCGCTTTTTGATTTGAACTTTCAACGGAGGAGGCGACAGGTCGGATGCCCCCTTATCAAGGAAGGACAGATCAAGCGGCGAACGAAAGCTTTCAACGACTTCCTTGAGCTTAGTCGTACTGACGCGCTTTGTGTATGTACGCCCTTCGCTGCCGCCACCTTCATGCCCCATAACAGCGTCGATATGCGAGTCCTTGAGGTCTGTGGACTCCAGCACCGTCCTGAACGTATGACGGAATGAGTGAAAGGTCGTCTTTGTCCCGACACCCAGGTCGATCTTGATCCTGGAAAATTCGCGACTGAACGCGGAACTGAGGCTGCCCTTGTGCAACGAGAGTTCAGGCGAGAAAAGATGTTCCACGTTTCGCCCTCGCTGGGCCTTCACAAAATCCATGAAGCCGTGACGGATCAACCATGAATGCACCGGAATGACGCGAGTTCCAGACTCGGTCTTTGGGTCCCAGCCTTCGCGGGGAGCAACATCAAAGCAATGTACGCCGTTCTTCATGACAATGTCGACAGCGGGACGCAATCGGCAAATCTCTTCAAGGCGCATCCCAGAATGTAGAGCGATGAGCGGCAACCAGCGGAGTGCGCTTCCGCCCGTCGCATCGTGATAGATGCGCGACGTGAAGAACCGTTGAAGGTCTTCGCTCGACCAGTCGTCACGGGCGGACTTCTTGGACTTGGTTCCAGGGAATGAGTGTCCTGAGAAAGGATTGTGGCTGGCTGGAACGTGCTTCCTGAATATCAACCACTTCCATATTGAATTCATGCCCGAGAAGTGGCGTTTGACAGTCTTCATGCTTACCCGTGGCAGGGTCGTGTCGTCGCGGGCGCGGACGAGTTCTTTTTTCAAAGACTGTGTCGCGCCCTTCCCATGCGTAGATGGCAGTTGCAGCACAAGTTCACGAAACTCAGCGGCTTTGTCGTATGTAATCTGGCCGAGAGGCAAGTCCCCCAACAAACCCACAAACAGTTCGACGGTCTTGAGGTATTGGTCCGCATCCTTCACAGGCTTATTGTGGTTGTACCCGACCGCTATATCCTTTTGCCACGGCTTGATGAAGGTCGAAATTCTGTTGAAACTTGCAGCAGTTACAGACGCCGCTTGCGAGAGGGAATGACCCGTTACCACTGTCGGAACTTGGTCAAGCTCAGGCTGAAAGACGTTTCTTACCCGTTTCCCAACATACTCATCGAGAACTTGACGCATCGCATCCAACATCAAATCCAAGGCCTCGGGGGTTTCGCGAAACCCCGCATCCTCCAACGCATCCCCAGCCTCTTCAAGCATGATTGCGCGTTCGTTGTAGTCACCGTCCGGAGCAATGGTCACAAGCAAGTTGTCCGGGAAGAACTTTAGACTTGCCTTGAGCCGACCCGGCGTCAGGTCGTCAACGTGCCTTTTCAAATATTGTTTAATTCGCGGCTGACTCATCCAATGCCGCGCGGCGGCACGGAAATCCTCATCTGTCAGAGTCTCATCTGCCGCCAAGTCAAACAGCCTTTCGCTTGCGACGTAGAGTTGCGCCGCACGGACGTTAGCTGTTTTTCGCACGGTCGTTCTTAACGACCGGTATATTTCCTTGATTCCGAAGCGGCTCTGAAGGTGAGGAGGAACGCGTCGTCTAAAGAAAAAGGAATCGGCTTCCCGCCGCAGGTATTTCGACATCGCCAAATCGCCCGTGTGGGGGTGCAATGTGGGGGTATTCCCAACATCGACAAAATTGGCGTAAATTATTGAATTAAAACAAAGTTTTTGGCTGGGGAACCTGGACTCGAACCAAGATTAACGGAGTCAGAGTCCGTCGTTCTACCATTGAACTATTCCCCAACATTCGCGAAGCGATGAAATCGTTCGCGGCGAAGGTTGCGCCTCTATAATCGAATTTACTGCGGATGCAAACACTTTAACGCAGGGAAATGCTATTTTTTAAAAGTGGCGCCCGGTGGATGTGACAGGCCATGAATCTGCCTGCTATCAGCAGGTTTTCCAAGCCATGCTGTCCCAATGGCCCAAGACGGCTGCCCGAAAGGCGATTTCGCCGGTTTCGACGTCGCGCATTTGATCGCTTCACCAGCGCAAGAGGCGTTTGCCGAGGATATAGCCAACGGCCGTGACGATGGCGATTGCGATCGGATACCAGAGCATGACGAAGAGCGGGCTGTCGTCGGTGCAGTTCGAGGCGTAGAAGGTCGCGGCGATGCCGCTGGCGGCAAGACCGGCGACGGCGCCGGCGACGCCGGGCTTTTCCGGCGCGCCATGGCGTAGCGCCAGGAGGAAACAGGCAAGCGGGCCGATCGACAAAAGCGGGATGAGCGTCAGGCAGAAGCGGGCATTGTGCCCGATCATTCGCGCGCTCCAGCTGTCTGCCGGCATGACGGCCATTTCGACGGCCACGGCGGCAAGCAGCAGCAGAGGGGCGGCGAGAAGCGTCCAGCCCCAGAGGCGCAGCGATACACCCGGCCGCCCGATGCGGAAAACGACGGCGCAAGCCGTCACGGCAAGCGCGATCGTCACGACGAACTTGAACAGGAAGCGGATGGTCTCCATCGCGGTATCGATGTCGGCGCGAAAGCCGATCATGACGAAGAACAGGCCGCCGCTGATCAGGATGCCCGCGATGACCGCCATGGTCAGGGCCTTGCCGATCCGCGTGCGGACCGGCGCGTCCTGCGCCAGAAGATTGATGAGGTCATCGGTTTTCACTGGTCTCACTCCGATAGAGGGCCGCAAGCGCCTTCAACGCCCGGTGCAGCGCCACGCGCACCGCCCCTTCAGTCATCTTCAGCCGGTCCGCCGTTTCCCTGACGCTGGTTCCCTCGACGGAAATCGAGCGCACGATCGTCTTCTGCGGATCTTTCAACTGTTCCAACATACGATCGACGTCGAACCGGTCCAAGGAGTCGGCGTGTTCTTCCGCCTCCAGAAAATCGATCACGTCGTCGATCGGCACGCTCATATGCCGCCCGCGCCGCCTCAGGCTGTCGATCAGCTTGTTACGCACGATCGTCGACAGCCAGGGGCCGATCGGGCGCGATGTGTCCCATGTGCCGCGCTTCAGATGGACGGCCAGCAGCACTTCCTGCACCACATCCTCGGCCTCGCTCACCGGCGCGCCCAGCTGATCGCAACGTCTTCTCGCCATGGCGCGCAGATGCGGCGTCACCGCGGACAGGAAACGGTGGTAGGCCTGCGCATCGCCGCCAATGGCGGCGCGCATCCAGACTGCCCATTCCTCTTCGCGCGCCGAATGATTCACTCGACATCTCCTCTACGCGGGACCGCACGCTTTCGTTACCGGCAACAGCACATATTTTTCAAGCTCTTTCATTGCCGCCAGCCCGCGTCGACCTCTTGCGCCGTCTCCTTGCAGATACCAGGCACACCGGCATGGCGTACGCAGACGACTGCGACCGCGGCGGATAGCCGGCACACAATAATTGCTGCCATCCCGGAAAAATTTTCGATGCGCCTGTAACATCCGGCCGACACGCTCCGTAGACCCCGATGCAAGCCAATGACGGCTCGCATCCATCTAGGAGACAGGTCCATGAAGAACAGCATCCTCACCCTGGCCATCGCTGGCTCGATCGCATCCGCGCTTGCATCCGTCGCCGTCCCGGCATCCGCCGCCGATACCAAGGAAAAATGCTACGGCGTCGCCCTCAAGGGTCAGAACGATTGCGCCGCCGGCAAGCATGATTGCGCCGGCAAGTCGACCATGAGCTACGACAAGATGTCCTTCAAGCTCGTTCCGACGGGGACCTGCACCTCCATGAAGACCCCGAAGGGCCACGGCACGCTGACCCCGGCCTGATCCGATACCGGATCGTTCGTCAATCATCGCTCGCAAGGAGTTTGCCATGAACAAGATGTCCGCACTCGCCCTGGCCGCATCGGTCGCAACCGCGGTGACGCTGGTTGCCGGCGCGACGACCGCCTCCGCCGCAGACGCCAAGGAAAAATGCTACGGCGTCGCCCTCAAGGGCCAGAACGATTGCGCCGCCGGCCCCGGCACGACCTGCGCCGGCACGTCGAAGGTCGACTACCAGCGCAACTCGTGGAAGCTCGTTCCCGCCGGAACCTGCGAGACGATCAAGACCCCGAACGGCCACGGCACCCTGGCACAAGGGGCGGCGCCCGTCTGACAAGGCAGCGCAAACGCGTGGACGGCGCATGTCTTCACCGGCGCCGTCCGCCTTCCGAACGCAAACCGCTTCGCAACTTTACTGGAATTGCGCCAGTCCGGAGGCTTGCAATGAAACCGTCAGAACTCCCTCGTCGCGCTGGCGTCGGCTTCAAGCCAGAGCATTTTTCCGCGATCGATGCCGAAAGCCAGCCGATCGGTTTCTTCGAAGTTCACGCTGAAAACTATATGGGCGCCGGGGGGCCGCCGCATGCGCAGCTCGGCAGGCTGCGGCAGGACTATGCTCTGTCCATCCACGGCGTCGGCCTTTCCATCGGCTCGATGCAGCCGCTGGACGGGGAGCATCTCGCCCGCCTGAAGATCGTCTGTGACCGCTACGAGCCCGAGAGCTTCTCCGAACACCTTGCCTGGTCGAGCCACGATACGACCTTTCTCAACGATCTCTTGCCCCTGCCCTACACCGAGGCGACGCTCAAGCAGGTCTGCGCCCATATCGATGAGGTTCAGACGTTGCTCAGCCGTCAGATGCTGTTGGAGAATCCGGCTACCTACCTGCTCTTCGAGGAGAGCACGATAGAGGAGACCGAGTTTCTGGCCGAAGTCGCCCGCCGCACCGGTTGCGGCTTGCTGCTTGACGTCAACAACGTCTTCGTCGCCGCCACCAATCACCACATGGACCCGCGCGCCTATCTCAAGCGCTTCCCGGTGCAATGGGTACGGGAGATCCATCTGAGCGGTCATTCCGAGACCATCGACGATGCCGGCGCGCCGCTCTTGATCGACAGCCACGATACGCCGGTCAAGGACCCTGTCTGGGTGCTCTACGAAGACCTCATCGGTCGGACCGGACCGATCGCCAGCCTGGTCGAATGGGATAATGACGTGCCGGAATGGCGGATTCTGAGAGCCGAGGCCGAAGCCGCCGACGCAATTTTGAAACGCGCCGCCGCATGTCGGGCAGCCTGAGGAGGGATCGATGTCTCTCGCCACGCAAAGCGGCTTCGCCGCGGCACTCATCGACCCCAGCCTCGACGTGCCCGAGGGGCTGACGGCCTGGAACGACCAGAAGCCGGCACGGCGCTTCGGCGTCTATCGCAACAATGTCGCCATCGGCCTGATCAGCGCGCTCACCTCGCGCTTTCCGGCGGCCGAAAGGATCGTCGGAGAAAAATTCTTTGCGGCCATGGCGCATGAATTCATCCGGTTGCATCCGCCGCAGTCGCCGCTGCTCCTGGCCTATGGCGATGGTTTCCCCGATTTCGTCGAGGGATTCGAACCGGCGCGGGAAATCCCCTATCTGGCCGATGTCATGCGGCTGGAAGCGCTGCGGGGTCGGGCTTATCATGCGGCGGATGTTGTACCGCTCGATGCGACCCTAGTCGCGACCATCGAGCCGGCCGGCCTGGCGGAACTTGCCTTGATGCCGCATTCCTCCGCCTCGATCGTGCGTTCCGCCCATCCGGCCGTCACCATCTGGGCGATGAACATCGGTGAGATCGTGCTTGCAGATATCGACGATTGGTCTGGCGAGGATGCCCTTGTCGTCCGCCCGCAGATGATCGTCGAGGTACATCGCCTCCCGGCAGGCGGCGCAACCTTTCTGGAGCAACTATTTGCCGGCGCCGCGCTTGGTCAGGCCTATGAGGCCGCTCTTGCCGAAGCCGCCGATTTCGATCTTTCCGCCAACCTCGCCGGCGCGTTCACGGCGGGCGCTTTCATTGCCATTCGCTGAACGCTGAATCCGATCCGAAATCCAAGAAGTAGAGCATGAGGTCGTCCGAAATCCCTTCGCACTTCGGCATCATGCTCTCGGGAGAACCGAGATGCAGAACCAGATGATGACGGCCACTCCGGCCGAACGCGAAACCATGCCCCAAAGGCTCTATAGCGGCTTAAAGCTTCTCGACCGCATCCCGTACGATCTGATCGCGCTCATTGCGCGATTGTCGATCGCCGCAGTCTTCTGGCAGTCCGGCCAGACCAAGGTGGACGGCTGGCATGTGACCGACAATGCCGTCTATCTCTTCCAGACGGAATATAAGCTTCCGCTCATCGATCCCTGGATCGCAGCTCATATCGCCGCCTTCAGCGAGCATTTCTTTCCATTTTTGCTGGTCATCGGCTTCGCAAGCCGGCTTTCGGCGCTGGCGCTGCTCGGCATGACTCTTGTCATCGAGATCTTCGTCTACCCCGATGCATGGCCGACACACGGCACATGGGCCACCTGTTTTCTAGTCATCATAGCCGGCGGTCCCGGACGCATCGCGCTTGATCACCTGATCGCCAAGCGGTTCACCCGCCCGGCCTGAGACCGGTCGGACGGGAAGCGCCAATTGCAGATGGCGCTCCGCGATGCCAGGTTAAGGTGATCGACCTAACGCAGGACGGGCTCGCCGTGGAAGCGGCGACGCGATGGTTTCGAGACGCCGAAACCCACCTCCATCATCAGCCGCGGCTTCTGCGTCGGCACGGTGCCCATATGGAAGCCGAAGGGATCTTCGACGAAGCCGGAGCCGGCCTTGCCGGTCAGCGTCAGCGCATTCGCCTGCCCGTAGTAGTCGAGCACCTCGTTGGCCGGATGCCCGACCAGCAAGGTCAGCTGGTGCCGCACTCGACGGCGCCTATGACTTCCCTTGACGAAGACATGCGGGCCGGTGCCCTCATCCACATCGACGAGGTTGAAGAAGAATTTCAGCATCCGCCAGTCATCGAGATCGAAGTGATATTTGTCGAGCGAGGCGAGACTTCTGTCTGCTTCGGAGGCCTGCGTCGGAAAGCTCCACCAGACGCGGGTCGTAATCACCTTGGCCTGCCCGCCGAGATATTGGCGGGCGACGTCGATCAAAAGCGGATCACGCTGGACGGCCATGACGGCATCACAATCGAGCGAGCGCTCGAAAAAGTGCCCGCTGAGAATCGGCCGAGCGAAGCGCGCCTCCGCTTGCCGATGGTCGCTCGCGACGAATTCGAGCTCCCTGTTGAAATTGCCATAGCAACCGGTGCTCAACGCGAATTCGGCAATCTCGCGATGGATATGGTCGGGCAGCATCAGGTTCGGGTAGATGCCATCCGTCCGCAAGGCCTTGACGACGGCGCTACGCTCGACACCTGTAAACATCGAAGCGCCGGAAACGGGCAGCCTGACAGCCTGCCTCGTGGCAAACCAGTGCATTCGCCGAAACGGCAGGGTTCTGGCCAACAGGAACATCGGCAACCAGGCCGGATTTTCCTTAAGATCGGTCAGGTAAGTCGGTATCCTAACAGCCATACGCTTGAAGCGGCTACCCTGCCGGGCGACGGACTCCAAGTCTCTTGCCGGGGGATTGTGCATAGCTATCCTTTCCGCACATGTGCAAAACCCGTGGCAACAGGCCCAACTCCTGTTGATGCGATGTAATCCTTTGAAACTTCAATGTTTATTCGCAGCAGCGAATATCTGTTGCACCGCGGCAAATAGCGGTCGGGCGACCTTGGTCAAGGGGCGAGAAGTCAAAACCTGATTGAATCGGTAGAAATTCCTGCAGAAACACGCAAGGCTTTTGAAAACGTTTACGAAATCGCCCGGAACGGTTGTTCTTCCAGACTGGTGGTCTGAACCCGCGCTGGAGACACGGGAACCACGCATTTCATTTGCCGTTGTTTAGGATAATGCCGCTAGAAATACAGCAGAAGCAGATGAAAGAGGAAGCTGCGGGTAGGCAGCGGTGTGCCGTGCCTTTTGCAATTTTCCCTGTCTTCTAACAGTCATATTCCTGTTCGCATTATTGGCTAAATGAGCGACAAAGCGTCAAAGAGGCCCCATTATATGACAGAAACGAAGAGCTTTGAGCCGGCGGAAGGCATCGTCGATTTCGATGCGGGCGAGGGTGAGACCCCGACCGTTGTGGAGATGAACGACTACACCAAGAGCCTGGCCCAGGCGAAGGCCAAGTCCGTCAAGCTGGTCGATGCCATCACCGGTCAGGTGCTAAAGAAGAAGGATGCCGTCCACATCGACGACCTCCGCCCTTCTCTGGCGGACTTCATGCGGCTCAAGCATCCCGAACTGCGGGCCGACGACTATGTCAGCCGCAAGGTCATGGACGACTATCGCGCTCAATATATTGCCGAACTGCTGACTGTGGAGCGCGGCGAGCTTTCCAACCTCGAGGACGAGGTCGTCGAAAGCTTGAAGACGCACGATACGCTAGCCGAGAACATCGAAGAAGACTACGAGGACAACCGCTCCATCGGCGACCGAATGGCCGATGCCGTCGCCTCCTTTGGCGGCAGCTGGACCTTCATCATCTCTTTCTGTCTGTTTCTCGGGGTCTGGATGGCCGTCAACGTCATCATCGGCGAGAAAGAGGCATTCGATGCCTATCCCTTCATTCTCTTGAATCTCGTCCTCTCAACGATCGCTGCGCTGCAGGCGCCCGTGATCATGATGAGCCAGCGCCGCCAGGAAGAGAAGGATCGCCTGCATGCGCTCAACGACTACAAGGTCAACCTGAAGGCCGAACTGGAAATCCGCCACCTGCATGAAAAGGTCGACCATCTCCTCAATCGCCAGTGGGAGCGCTTGACCGAAATCCAGCAGATCCAGATCGAGATGATGCTCGAACAGGCCAAGGCCGCGACACGCGCACTCAAGACGAACAAGGCGGCGAAAGCAAAGACCAGCGCTCTGAAAAGCCTTTTCGGCAAGGTCAAGGACCCGGACCCGGATGAATCCGTGAATTGACGGCTGCCGGGCGGCGCCACGGCCTCGCTCTGCCATGGCGTCGCTCTTGAGCCCGTTAATGCTTCAGCGTCACTCAATCGCTCGGCTGCGCGCCTTTCGCAACGGCTTCGTCTTCTCGGTGCGCCGTGCCTTCGGCGCGGTTGCCTCGTCCTGTCCACTGTCGATTCGCGAACAGAACCGGCATGCATAGAAGGTAGAGCGAAGCCCCGAGAACCCAGACCAGACCGGGAAAGACGTGCCTTGAGGCGAAATAGATCTCGCTGATCGCCAATGGCGCGACCATGGAGGCGAGGCTCGTCAGACTGGTCAAAACACCCTGCAGACGTCCCTGCTCGTCAGCGCCCACGCTCTTGGTCATCAGGGACAGCAGCGCCGGCTGGCCGATTCCGCCGAGGCAAAAAAGCGGAAACAGAAGAAAGACGAGAAAGCCGCGCGTCACGAAGGCGATGGCAACATAGGCCGCACCATCGCAGACGATCGCAACGACAAGTGCCGCGCGTTCGCCGCAGCGCTCGCTCAACGGGCCGGCGACGAAGGCCTGGGCCAGCGCGTGGAACAGGCCGAAGCCGGCAAGCGACAAGCCGACGGTTGCCGTATCCCAGCCGAACTTGTCCTGACCATAGAGCACCCAGACTGTGCCGCCGACCTCGCCGATGATGGCAAGGATGACGGATATGAGCAGCAGCGGCAGTAGCGCCGGAAACGCACCGATCCAGCGCAGCGGCGCCAGGGGATGAAAGGCAGCCGGGTCGATCTGCTCGGGCTTTGCTGTCCGTGTCTCGGGCAACACGACGAGCGCGACGATGAAATTCACCATCACCAGAAACGCCGCCGCCACGAACGGCGCACGCAGCGAGATCGTGCCGAGCGTTCCACCGATGACTGGTCCTAGAATGAAACCGATGCCGAAGCACGCGCTGAGAAGCCCGAAAGCGCGCGCCCGGCGTTCCTCCGGCGTGATATCGGCAAGGCAGGCGGCCGCGACGGCGGCATTGGCGGCCGTCAGACCGGCAATGGCCCGCCCGAGAAACAGCCACCAGAAACCCGGCGCCCACGCCATGAAGGCATAATCGATCATGCCGCCCGCCAGCGAGGCAAGCAGCACCGGCCGGCGGCCGTAACGATCGCTGAGCGTTCCGAGGATGGGAGAGGCCAGAAACTGCAGCGCGGCATAGAGCGACAGGAAAGCCCCATAGCGCCAGCCGAGCTCAGGCGTATGCGCCACGCTCCTCAGAAGCTCCGGCAGGATCGGCATAACCAGGCCGGTGCCGGCGGCATCGAGAACGACGACGGCGAGAATGGTCAGAAGCATCTTGTTCATAGCGTAAAACTTATCGTTGATAAGGAGATTTATCGCCGATAAATTATGCAGAAGAGACTGTCAATCGGAGAACCCATGAAAATCGACCGGAAGCAGATCGTCGATGCGGCGCTGACCATCCTGAACGAGGTCGGCATCGACGGCCTGTCGACGCGGCTGATCGCCCAGCGCCTCGGCGTCCAGCAACCGGCGCTCTACTGGCATTTCAAAGGCAAGGGGGCATTGCTCGCGGCAATGAACACGGAGATGCTGAGGCGGAACCATACGCGCAGCATGCCTTTGGCCGGGGAGAGCTGGCAGGAATTCCTGCGGGCCAATGCCCGCAGTTTCCGCTCGGCGCTGCTGGCATGGCGGGATGGCGCCCGCGTCCACGCGGGGACCGAGGTCGACCCCTCGCACCTCGATGCGATCGAAGCACAACTCGGATGCCTACTTGCGGCCGGCTTCGCGCCGGGACAGGCGCTGGGGCTGATGATTGCCGTTGGCCGGTATGTGGTCGGATGCGTGCTGGAGGAGCAGGCGGATGCGGCCGATTCCCAGGATCGGGCAGCGCTCGATGCCGCCGCTGAAAGCCATCCAAATCTGGCCAAAGCGCTGTCGCTCTACCGCGCCAACGGCCATGAAGCGTTGTTTGAGGCCGGTCTGGAGTTGCTGATAGCCGGAGCTCAAGCCGGCAGATAGGGTGTGACCGCTCGGGCAGCCTCACCCATGGAATGAATCATCTCTCGGCCTTGAAGGTGCGGCCGAGATCCGGCCCCGTGCCGAAATAGTGCCGAAACACGTAAAGCAGCGGGCTCCATCTATTGGTATCGATGTGGTTGGTGTCGGGGATCACAATATCTCTGTGGGCATGGACGCGAATGACCTTTGCCTCGATGATGGAGAACGCCTCGGGCCGCTCCGAGGACCATTCCGCACCGGGCGAATGCGCCGCCACCACCTCCGCCTCGAACTGGATCGGGCATTCGGCGATGCGCAGCGGCCGCACGAGATCGGCTGCCTGCGGCGTGAAACCGGCGACATCGAATTTGTCGGCTTCGAAACGGTAGCCGATTTTTTCCTTGTGCGGAGGAACCGGATCGCGGCCCGTCGTCGGTGCGATCGCCTCGACCTTCGGCCACAGCTCCGGCGATGGGAAATTCAATATGAGCTGTCGCTCGCGCAGCAGATTTTCCCGCCCCTTGCTGGTCGAGGTCAGGCCCATAACGACGCGGTCATATAGGGCCCAGACCGAGGACATCGGCGAAACATTCGTCGTGCCGTCGGCATTGAGGCTCGTAATCAGCACGACAGGAGTGCCGATATAAAGCACGCTGGGCTTGATTTCGATATGTTCGCGATCGCTCTCGTCCGCGTTGAATTCGGCTTTGTTCGTCAACATTGCAAACTCTCCTTTGAGAGCTTGAGTCTAGCCGACGCGGAGCGGAAATAGTTCGGCGACGACCGAACTGTTGCGGAACGATCCCGAGCAATCCATCGCCGGCAAGCCAAAATCGGGGGTGTGGCCCCGGCCCGACAATGCGCCTTGACAGTCGTCAGGCGGCCGGCGCCAGCGTGATCCTGTTTCGCCCGCCTTCCTTCGCCTCATAGACCGCCTTGTCGGCACGGGCCAGGATACGCTCATAATCCAGTTCGCCCCCGAAGGCGGCGACGCCGATGCTGGCGGTAACGGCAAGCCTGCCGCCATCGGCCAGAGGAAGCGAGAGCCTGGCGATCTCCGCCCGAATCTTCTCTGCGACCTGCAAACCCATCGCCTCGTCGCATTCGACAAGCACGATCAGCATCTCTTCGCCGCCGTAGCGGAAGACGAAATCGGTCTGCCGAACGGTTTCGGTGATCGCCGCCGCGACGGCCCTCAATGCCTGATCGCCGATCTTGTGGCCATGCGTATCGTTGATGCGCTTGAAGTGATCGATGTCCAGCAGCAACACACAGAAGCCGGCAGCAACGGACATTTTCTGCAATTGTATCTCGCGCATCAGCACGGATGGCATGAACCGGCGCGTCAGCAACTGCGTCAGGGGATCACGGCCGCTTTCGACTTCGATATGCGCTTCGAAGATGCTGTTCAGCAGGAACTTGATCGCTGACAACTCCTCCTCGATCTTTCCGGCGGCGTCGCTGATCTGTGAGCGATCGCCGAAGCTTGCGCGTTCCAGCACGGGAACGAGCTCGACGTCGATGCGGCTGACGAGCTGCTTGATGAGCTCGAGTTTCGGCTGGCGCTCGAACAGAATATGCGCCTTGTGATTCAGCCATAGGCCGAACTCGCTTTTCCAGAGCCGCGGCAGCTCGTTGGAAGCCACATTCTGATAGAAGGCGGCCAGTATGCCGTGCCCCCATTCCATCAGGGCAGCCCTTTGGCGTTCCCGCTCCATCGCCAGATTCTGGCCGAGCAGATGCAAGCGATAGGCTTCGTTCACCCGCGCGTTCGAGGCGACGCCCTTCTGATAGCTGGCTTCGCGAACCTCCAGCGCTATATCGAACAACCCGATGACGAAGGCCATCGCATCGACCAACTGCTGCCGGGAAAAATCCGCTTCGGCGAGATGCCGCAGGAACCAAAGCTTGATCTTGCGTATCGACCGGGAGACGGCGTGCGGCGGAAAACCGATGCGCGCCATGGTCTCGCCAAGGCTGTCCTGCTCGGAGAAAAATAGCTCGCCGGAGGTCGCATTCGGGTCGACAAGTCTCTTCATCCACTCCATGAACCGGGCCGTGAAAGCCGTCAGGCTGGCATCCTCACCGACGAGGGAAGCGAGGTCTGGATCGCCTTCCAGATAGGCCCGGTAGCGCTGCTGCAACTCGCCTTCATGATCGTGGACGATCGCATAGATGATCTGATGTGTTTCGGCCGAGGTCTGCTCGACAAGGCTATTCCATTCCCGCGCGATACGTTCAGGCATTACGGTACTTTCTACACTCAAGAATCGGTTCCCTGATATTGCGCCGTTCGATCGGTGCTCCGCCCTTGAGACCGGACTTCGGAGGCACGCCCATTGCACGAATCCCGTTTCCGTCCCGAAGTTGCAATGAGGGCCGGAACCCCATGCAAATGATCCGCCGGCGCTCCGTCACCCACACATTTCGACCGCAAATCGAGACGGATCAGAATCGAACAAATGAGTTGAGTGGCTCAAATAGCCGATAAAGGTGACGAGTAAACCCCTTCTGTTGCACTAAAAATGAATGGCTGTATTGCCGATCTAATCGATCAAAATCTTGTTTTTAGTGAAATTGAGGGGCCTTCTGTGCCGATTCTCCATGTGATCAACTTATGACATGCCGGCTATAGGAACGATCTTCTTGTGGCCACTTCCGTGATCATTGTCGCATCGTCTTCTGCCACCTAGTTTTGCAGTAAATTCGTCACGCCATTGTCATGCCGCTGTCATGCGGCGCCTCTACTCAGGCTTGCAACTTTTCGAAACACCGATTTTTAGATGACAAGCGACGCGAACCGTATCCAGGCTGCCGTTTCGGCAACGGGATTGGAACTTCATTACGACAAGACGATCGTTCTTGGTGGCATCGATCTTGCGCTCGCCAGGGGACGGACACTGGCGCTGCTCGGCCCATCCGGCTGCGGCAAGACCACTCTTTTGCGCCTCGTTGCCGGTCTTCTTGCGCCGACCAAGGGCCGGATCAGCATTTCCGGCCAGGTGGTTGCCGATGCTGCGACGAAGATTTTCGTGCCGCCGGAAAAGCGCAATCTCGGTATGGTGTTCCAGGACTATGCCCTTTGGCCGCATCTGACAGTCGGCGGCAACGTCTCCTTCCCCCTTGAAATGCGCGGCATCCCGAAGGCGGATCGGGAAACACGCACCATGCGGGCGCTGGAGCGCGTCGGGCTGGCAACCCTCGCGCAGCGCCGCCCGAGCGATCTTTCCGGCGGCCAACAGCAGCGCGTCGCGATCGCCCGCGCCATCGTCGCCGAACCGCAGCTGATCCTGTTTGATGAACCACTGTCGAACCTCGATCGCGAACTGCGCGAAAACATGGTCGGCGAGCTTGCCGAACTCATCGCCACGCTCGGCCTGACGGCGATCTACGTCACGCACGACCACAGCGAAGCCCTGACGCTTGCCGACGAAGTCGCCATCATGCGCTCCGGCGAAATTGCCCAGCTCGCCTCGCCGGATATGCTGATCGAAAGCCCGGCCTCCCCGGAGGTTGCCGAATTCCTGCGGCTCGGCAGCACTGCCGATCTCGAATGGAGCGACAATGGCTGGCGGCTGGCGGGAAGCCCGCATGTGCTCTCCGATGCAGTCCGGCCAGGGCAGGACAAGGCCAGGATTCTCATTCCGACGCGCGCCATCTCGATCGGTGAAGCCGCCTGGCCGAGCCTGCCAGCGACGGCTCTGCGCTCGCATTTCCGCGGAGACGGCCATCTCGTCACCGTCGCGCCGCACGGCACGACGGGTGTCGAACTGCAGGTCCTAAGCCCGATCAAGGTCCGGCCGGGAGAGCAAATCGGCCTTGTCGTCGACGCCAACAGCATCCTGTGGTTCTAGCAGGAACATGACGAAACCATAGAGAGGAAGATATGTTTAAACCGCTGAAATCGATTGCAATTTTCGCATTATCGACCGCCCTTTTGGGTGGCGTTGCCCATGCCGATATCACCGTCTACACCGCCGGCCCGCAGAACCTCATCGACAAGCTTTCCGCCGGCTTCACCGCGCAGACCGGCATCAAGGTCAACGTCTTCCAGGCAACGACCGGTAAGGTCATGGCGCGCATCGAGGCGGAAGCCGCCAACCCGGCCGTCGACGTGCTGATCTCGGCCTCCTGGGATACGGCCACCGATTTCGCCAAGCGCGGCTGGCTCGTCTCCTACACCAGCCCGAATGCCGAGAAGGTTCCGACCTCCCTCAAGACGGACACCGCAGTCGCCCAGGGCGTCTCAGCGCTCGGCATTGCCTGGAACACCAAGAGCGGCACCTCTCAGCCGAAGGAATGGGCCGATCTCGCCAAGCCCGAGTTCAAGGATCTCGTCAATATTCCCGATCCCGCCCAGTCCGGCTCCTCCTTCGAGCTGACCGCCGCCCTCGGCGCCAAGGACAATGACAAGCTCTTCAAGGATCTCAAGGACAACGGCGCCATCATCGCCGGCGCCAACGCCGAAGCGCTGAACCCGGTGCTGCAGGGCGCCAAGGCCGCCGTCTTCGGCGCCGTCGACTACATCACCTTCGCCGCCAAGGCCAAGGGCGAGAGCATCGACGTCATCTTCCCGCAATCCGGCACGGTCATCGCGCCGCGGCCGGTCATGATCCTGAACTGGTCGAAGCATCAGGACGAAGCCAAGAAGTTCGTCGACTACATGCTGTCCGATGAAGGCCAGAAGCTGGTTGCCGCCACCTACCTGATGCCGGCCCGTTCCGACATCCCGGCCTCGCGGCCGCTGATGAGCGATCTGAAGCTGCTCGATTACGACGTCAACGCCGTCTACGGCAAGCGCAAGGAAACCCTGAAGCAGATCAGCGATCTGTTCGGCGGCAAGTAAGGCTTGAAAGAATGAGTGCGAAGGGAACAGGCGCTCCGGTGCCGGCAGCTTGGCTCGCAGCCTTGGGGCTGATCATCATTGTCGCCTTTCCCTTCGTCGCAGTCGTGCTGCAGGCCGTCTTTCCCTCGCTCGGGCAAGGCTCGTTTGCAGCCCCCTTCTCGGCCATCGGCAAGACGCTGGCCGACGAAGCGCTGCTCGGCATGACCGCGAATACCATCCTTCTCGGCTGCGCCGTCGTCCTAGCCTCCGCGCTGATCGCGGTTCCCCTCGGGGTGCTGCGGGCGCTTTACCGCATTCCCTTCGCGCCGGTGTGGGACGTGCTGCTGCTGACGCCCTTCATGATCCCGCCCTATATCGCCACGCTCGGCTGGATCATGACCCTGCAGCCGCGCGGCTATCTCCAGCAGATCGCCGGCTTCAACCTCGCCCCGACCCTTTTTTCGCTGGCGGGCATGACCGTGGTCATGACCTTCAACACCTTTCCGGTCGTCTACTTCGCCGTCTCGCGCACGGTCGAAGCCGTCGGCGCCCGCTATGCCGATGTCGGTCGCGTCTTCGGCGCCTCGCCGGCACGCGCCTTCTGGCGCATCACGCTACCGCTCTCCGCCCCCGGCCTCGCCGCCAGCCTTTTGCTGGTCTTTGCCGCCGCGATCGAGGAATACGGCACGCCGGCAGCACTCGGCCGCCGCGCCGGCTTCCAGGTCCTTGTGACCGGCATCGACACCCGCATCGGCGACTGGCCGATCGATCTGCCGGGCGCGGCCGTCCTGTCGCTGACCCTCGTCATCATCTCGCTGGTCGCATTCCTCATCCAGCGACGGATTCTTTCGCGCCGCTCCTACCAGACCGTCAGCGGCAAACCGCAGAACAAGGACAAGCGGCCGCTCGGCGCGATGACCGCGCCGGTCCTGCTCGCTTTCGGCGTCGTCTCCTTCCTCGCGACCGGCGTGCCCATGCTGTCGATCCTCGCAACAGCGCTTTCGAAGACGATCTCGCGCGGCCTCGTCATCGACAATCTCGGCTTCGACAATTTTGCTTCCGTCTTCGGCAACAGCGCCGGCGCGCTCGCAGCACTCGGCAACAGCCTGGCGCTCGGCGTCGGCACTGCCGTGATCACCGGGCTTATCGGCGTCGTGGCCGCCTATACCGTCGTCAAGACGAAGATGCGCGGCCGCATGCTGATCGACATCATGACTGTACTGCCGAATGCGCTCCCCGGCATCGTCGTCGCCGTCGGCCTGATCCTCGTCTGGAACATGCCCGGTCTGCCATTCACGCCCTACAACACCGGCATCATCCTGCTGCTCGCCTATTGCTGCATCCTGCTGCCGCAGACGGCGCGCTATTCCTCGGCCGCCTTTCAGCAGATCGGCGACAATCTCGAGGCCGCCGCCCGCGTCTCCGGCGCCGGCACGCTGACGGTCTTCCGCCGCATCCTGCTGCCGCTGGTGCTGCCGAGCCTGGCATCCGCCATGCTGCTCGTTTTTGCACTGGCCTCGCGCGAGCTTGTCGCCTCGATCGTGCTCGCACCCGTCGGCATGCAGACCATCGCCACCTTCATCTGGCGGCAGTTCGAGCAGGGCTCGATCGGCCTCGGCATGGCCATGGCCTTCGTGACGATCATCCTGACGACGCTGATCCCGCTTCTCTTCCTGTCGCTCCTGCGCCGCAGCGGCCTCGTCGCCGAGTAATCGCGTAAAGAGCCGAAAGATATTCTCCGGCTAATTTATTTGCTCTTGTTTTTCCGGCGGCACCACGATCACCGTATCCTCCGCCATCAGCATGCGCCCATCCTGCGCCCGCAGCTCCAGCCGCCGCACCGGCAGGTGTGTCACCCTGTCAACCAGCGTCACATGCGGCTCATCCGGTTCGAAGAAGAAATCGTCGCCCCATTGGCGAAGCGCCACCAGCAGCGGAAACAGGCCCTGGCCCTTCTGCGTCAGCACATATTCCTGATAGGGGCCGCCATCTGAAGCCGGCACCATATCCATGATGCCGTGCGCGACGAGATTGCGCAGCCGGGCCGAGAGGATGTTCTTGGCAAGGCCGAGGCTCTTCTGAAACTCGCCAAACCGGCGCAGGCCATCGAAGGCATCACGGATGATCAACAGCGACCACCAGTCGCCGATCGCATCCAGCGGCCGCGCCACCCCGCACATCGAATCTTTGTGGCTCACTCTCTTGGCCATGCCGCCCTGCCCTCGCTCACGTTCCTATGTCCCAATCGCTACAGGCGCGAATGAGCGCCTATAGCACGCTCGCAATATAGCGGTTGCAAATTAAAACCACAAGAGATACTGAAATCATGGTTGCAAATTAAAACCACACTAGGAGAACAACTGTGATTCCTGCCAATGAGACATTCGCCGGCACATTTCCCTTCACTCCGCATTTCACCGACGCACCGGGTTTCCGCATGCACTACGTCGACGAAGGGCCTCGCGACGGCGAGGTCCTCCTTTGCCTGCATGGCGAACCGACCTGGGGCTATCTCTTTCGCCATCTCATCACGACGCTGAGCCGCACGCACCGCGTCATCGTTCCCGACCATATGGGCTTCGGCAAGAGCGAGACGCCCGAAGGACGCAGCTATTGGCTGCAGGACCACGTCGTCAATCTCGAGGCCTTCGCGCTTGCGCTCGGCCTCACCGACATCACCCTCGTCATGCATGACTTCGGCAGCCTGGCCGGCATGGGCTTTGCCGCCCGCCACCCCAACCGCATCCGCCGCATCATCTCGGCAAACGGCCCGACACCCTTCGGCCAGCCGGATCTTGTCGATCGGGTGATGGCAAACGCCGCCGTCTCCCCATGGTTTCAATGGATCATCAAGACCGAGGCCGACGGCACACTGGAACCGGTGCTCAACAATCTCGGCTTCAACATTCTCAGCACGCTCAAACTCAACGGCTTCGAGAACAATGCCGTCATCACCGACACCTGGCTCGACGCCTATGGCGCGCCCTTTGCCACGGCAGCCGAGTGTTTCGGCGCGCTCGGCTGGGCCAAGGGATTTGCGACCGGCGCCCATCAATTCGAAACGCCCGATCCGGCCGCCGATCGCGCCATCCGTAACAAGCCGGCACTCGCCATCTGGGGCGAGGCAGACAGGACGTTGCATGCCGAGCATTTCCTGCCGCTCTTCTCGGCCATCTTCCCATCAGCCCGGATCGAACGCCTTCCCGGCGTCGGCCATTATTGCTTCGAAGATGCTCCGGAGACTGTCTCGGGCCTGATCGCGGATTTCCTGCGACGGAGCTGAGCACCACGATTCAGGACTGAGTTCGATGCAAAGTGCAGAGGCGAGAAATCTTCCCGCTTCTGTCAGCCACGGCATGGCTCGACCCTCCGCCAGCCCCGCCACATGGCGCTTTCGGAAAGCACTTGAGAGCCGGCGAACGGCGGCCGATATCAGACGATTGAATGCCGATTCGATTGACATTCTCCACGGTTGTGACACCGTTCCGCACGGCAGCTGACCACCGTCTTGAGGCAAAATGACAAAGCGATCGCAAGCCGTTATCACCACCGCAGAAGAACGTCCGCGCGACGGATGGAACGACCCCGTCCACGGCTCCATCTCCTGGCACACGCTCTTGAGCAGCGACATCACCCCCACCGACAGCATGAGCGCCGGCATCGCCGATCTCGCGCCCGGCGGCGAGTTGAAGCCGCATCGCCACGACCCCTCGGAAATCTACTTCATCTTCGAGGGAACCGGCATCGTTAGGATCGACGGAGAGGAAACGACGGTCAAGTCAGGCACAACCGTCTTCATCCCCGGCAACGCCGAACACGGCATCCGCAACGAATCATCCGCCAACCTGAAATTCTTCTATGTATTTCCGACGGGATCGTTTGCGGATGTGGTCTATCGGTTTCCGGAGGGGTGAGGCGTTCTCTGTCGTTCCCCCTTGCCGTCATCTCGGTTGAGAAAAACTGACAGCAGGGAATATCCGCAGAATTTGCGCCGGTCCTTCCGCTGCCTCATCCTCTGAAGGATTGAGGAGGTCGCGTATGGACAGGGAACTTAGGCAGAAAAAGAGACGGCGAACCTGCGCGGATTGGATTCGCCGGAAGCCGCTCGATCCGATTATCTGCCTTTTCGATCTTAAACATTACCGTCTCCTGTTCCCTCAGGAATGACAGAAAGCGATTAACGTCCGATCACCGGCAAAGACAAGCACATCATAATCGCCAATCGACGTCCAAGACGACGAGCGGCCTCCCCTGGAGGAGGGCCAAGGACTATCCCGGCCTGATCATCAACCACCTCGACTCAGGCTTTTGGTCCAAAAGCGAGCTAGGTCAGGCAGGTGGGTTTTATGTTTGCCTGGCTCGGCTGCCGTTCAGAAGAAAACGAGCGAAGAAACCAGCTGAACCATCGCAGCGATGATCACCACGAAAAACAATATTGTGAAACAAGCGGTGCCCCAAAAGGCGGATTGTATTCTAACCGGAATCTTCCTGTTAGCGACCTCCTCAAATTTCTCCGGTTCAAACAATACTGAGAGATAAAAGGCCCGATGCGTAACGAGGCCCATCGAAATAATCATCAATAAAATATTGATCGAAATAAAAACACAAACAAATAGTCCGGTCATAAAATGTAAAGATAGGAACTCACTCCACTCCCACTTGTTAATTATGTAGGTTAATATACCTATCAAAAATGAAATTCTCGTAAGGACGCCGACATAGTCGGATATATGTTTAGTTGCAGCCATTCTCTTTCCTAGTTCTATAGAAAGAAGTTCGGCAAAAAATTTTCTAAGCATCTACATTTCTATCCGTGGATGGCAATCTGGTTGAGCGGTATGCAGCCTCAGGCTGGTGTGAACCATTCGCCACACGCAAAAATCTATCTGCTGCAGAACATTCTTAGGAACGTGTTAACAGTCGCGTTTGCTCTTAGAAAAAAGAACCGCAACGATACCGACCGACTCATGAAATATCTCACTCGATTCGGCCCGCAGTCCGAGGATGTCGTAAGGAGAAGTCAGCGAGCTTCGCGGCAACTCTTCGGGAGCGCCTGCAGCGTGGCCTTGTGATCAACTGTGATCGCAGAGAGCGAAACAGGTGACGCTTGTCGCAAGCGTGAACACTGTAAATACATGATAATACACATGTTTATGGCGGAGAGGGTGGGATTTGAACCCACGATGCCCTTGCAGGCATGCCGCATTTCGAGTGCGGTGCATTCGACCACTCTGCCACCTCTCCGGTTATGCTGGTCGGCGCTGTTCGGCGCGGAGGGCTACATAGCGAGAGACGAAGAGGATAGCAAGGGCGAATATGAAAGCTTTTCATCCTTTTGCCTTGACAGATCAGGGACGCTTATATATCCCGTGCGACGCAATAGGTGTGGATAAGTCTGCGCCTTGCCCGCCCTGCATCGCGCAGGGTTTCACCGGCAGATCTTTTACAAGGCCTCAGGCCTTTGGAATTCCTGCTAAATTTCGACTGATAAAAAGACGGCCGCTCGTCCTCATGGCGAGAGAGCCGGAACGAACATGAAAGGATAAAAAATGTTCGCAGTCATCAAGACCGGCGGTAAGCAGTACCGAGTGGCAGCAAACGACGTGCTGACCATCGAGAAGCTCGAAGTCACCGCCGGCGGCACCGTAGAATTCACCGAAGTCCTCGTTATCGGCGAAGGCGCCGACGCTGCGATTGGTGCTCCCTTCGTCCAGGGCGCTTCCGTCAAGGCCGAAGTGGTCGAGCACAACCGCGGCAAGAAGGTCATCGCCTTCAAGAAGCGCCGTCGTCAGAACTCGAAGCGTTCGCGCGGCCATCGCCAGCACCACACCGTTGTCCGTATCACGGACATCGTGGCTGCCAAGTAAGTAACGGGATCAAGGTTTAAAGGAGAACTCCAATGGCACACAAAAAAGCTGGCGGTTCCTCGCGCAACGGTCGCGATTCCGAATCCAAGCGCCTTGGCGTGAAGAAGTTCGGCGGCGAAGCCGTCATCGCAGGCAACATTATCGTGCGTCAGCGCGGCACGCAGTGGCACCCGGGTTCCAACGTTGGCCTCGGCAAGGATCACACGATTTTTGCGCTTACGGCGGGCAACGTGAACTACCGTACGAAGGCCAATGGCCGCGTGTACGTGTCTGTAATGCCGAAAGCGGAAGCAGCGGAATAAGCCGGTAGCGCTCTAAAACAGCCGGCGTCTCATCGACCCGGCTGACGCTACAAGGTTCAGTCAAGAAAAAGGGGAGATGGGGCGCCATCTCCCCTTTTTCTTTACCCTCAACCAAGGAGGACTGAACCATGCAAGGCGAATTGTTAAGGGAAGGCCAATCGCGGTCTCCCGAAGAGCGGCTGAGGCCGGAACGGTTAAGGACCGATTGCCCTGTCTTACTGTCGGAAAGGCTCGTTCTGCGCGCGCCCCACGAAGAAGACATCGACGCCCTTGCCCATCTCGCCAACAACGCCAATGTCGCCACAATGGTATCGCGTATGCCGCACCCGTATACGATCGCCGATGCCGCCGATTTCGTGCGACGCACGAAGCTTGGCGAGATTGGCAAGTGCGTCTATGCCATTACCAAAGCCGACAACGGCGCCTTTCTCGGTTGCTGCGGGGTCGAACCCACGGGCGATCCCAACACCGTCGAGATCGGTTACTGGCTGGGCGAACCCTACTGGAACCAGGGCTATACAACCGAGGCGGCGCATGCGCTGGTCGACATGGTCTTCCGCACCCGCGAGAACGTTGCCCAGATCGACGCCCGTTGCCGGGTCATGAACGTCGCTTCGAGGCGGGTCGTGCAGAAGTGCGGCTTCCAATTCCAGGGCTCCGGCCTTGCCGCGTCGCTCGCGCTCGGCAGCACCGTGCCGGTCGAATGGTACAGGCTCGATCGCAAGACCTGGATATCGTTGCGCAGCTGGGGAGGCATGAGATGAACGCTCTCGCCCTCACCCGCCGCGATGCCCGGATCCTCATGCCCGGGCCGACGCCGGTCATCCAGACGGGCCGACTGACGCTGCGCCCGCACCGGCTCGGCGATGCCGATATGATTGCGGAATCGCTGTCCGATTTCGCCGTCACCCGCATGCTGGCCCGCGTCCCCGCGCCCTATGACCGGCAGGATGCGCTCGACTGGCTGGTCGAGCACACCTCCGGCCTCGACGCCGATTGGGAACTGGCCATCACCGAGCGGGATGACGCCCATATCGGCTGCGTCGGCATCGAGCTCCGCCACGGCCGCTGGCACCTTGGCTACTGGCTGAACCGCTTCTACTGGCGGCAAGGCATCATGACCGAAGCGGTCAAGGCTACGCTCGAACGCTTTGCCCGTCGCATGCCCGAAGTCGCCATCCATTCCGGCGCCTTCGCCGACAATCCGGCATCCTTGAAGCTGCAGCAGAGGCTCGGCTTCGAGATCACCGGTTGCTCGGAGATCTACAGTTTTGCCCGCAACACCATGGTTCCGCACATCGAAACCGTGTTGAAGCCGGGCGCGCTGCGGCTCTCGCAGGCGGCCTAAGGTCCTCGAAAACGGTCGTCGCCGATCAAAACGGCGATGACCATCATGCCATCAATGCAGTTCCGCCCCTTTATGGCACTGGAACCGCACGATATTCTTTGACCTCAGCCCGAAGCGCCTATATCGAAGGCGACATGACGGGCAAATGGCCGTCCGATGCGTCCTTCCGGATGTAAAAGATGGCAGCAATTGAAAAGAGCGCATAGGCTTTGTGAATCCCATTCGATCCGAAGGGATATGCGCCGATACCGGGTGACGGACGTAGCAAGATGAAATTTCTCGATGAAGCAAAAGTCTTTATTCGCTCGGGCGATGGCGGCGCAGGCAGCGTTTCCTTCCGACGCGAGAAATTCATCGAATTCGGCGGCCCGGATGGCGGCGATGGCGGCCGCGGCGGCGATGTCTGGGTCGAGGCCGTCAACGGCCTCAACACGCTGATCGATTTCCGCTATCAGCAGCACTTCAAGGCCACGATCGGCACGCATGGCATGGGCAAGAACCGCGCCGGCGCCAAGGGCGAAGACGTGACGCTGAAGGTGCCTGTCGGCACGCAGATCTTCGAGGAAGACGGCGAAACGCTGATCTGCGACATCACGCAGGAAGGCCAGCGCTTCCGTCTCGCAGCCGGCGGCAATGGCGGCTTCGGCAATGCTTACTTCAAATCCTCGGTCAATCAGGCGCCGGATTGGGCCAATCCCGGCCTGCCCGGCGAAGAAAAGACCATCTGGCTGCGGCTGAAGCTGATTGCCGATGCCGGCCTCGTTGGCCTGCCGAATGCCGGCAAATCGACCTTTCTCGCCGCCGTCAGCCGCGCGCGGCCGAAGATTGCCAACTATCCGTTCACGACGCTGCACCCCAATCTCGGTGTTGCCACCATCGACGGCCAGGAGTTCATTCTTGCCGACATTCCCGGCCTGATCGAAGGCGCGCATGAGGGTGTCGGCATCGGCGACCGCTTCCTCGGCCATGTCGAGCGCACCCGCGTGCTGCTGCATCTGGTTTCCGCCCAGGAAGAGAAGGTCGGCAAGGCCTACAAGACCGTGAAGCACGAACTCGAAGCCTACGGCAACAGCATTCCCGACAAGCCTGAAATCGTTGCGCTCTCGCAAATCGACGTGGTGGACGAGGAAACGCTGAAGAAGAAGACCCGCGAACTGGCGCGTGCCTGCGGCAAGACGCCGTTCCAGATTTCCGCCGTCACCGGCCGCGGCATGACCGAAGTGCTGCGCGCGCTGCGCGATGTGATCGTCGAGGCCAATGCCGGCGAAGCGGACAAGCCGGCAAAGGCCCCCAAGGTACGGCATCGCGACATGCAGGCCTCAGACGATGAGGCCGCTGACGAACGTCTTGGGGAAGACGGGGATCATCAGGGATGACAGCCCGCAAGCCGCTCGACCGCTACCGCCGCATCGTCATCAAGATCGGCTCTGCCCTCCTGGTCGATCGCAAGACCGGCTTGAAGAAATCCTGGCTCGACGGCATGTGTGCCGATATCGCCGCATTGAAGGCCAAGGGCATCGATGTTCTGGTGGTTTCCTCGGGCGCAATCGCGCTCGGTCGCTCCGTGCTCGATCTGCCCTCCGGCGCGTTGAAATTGGAAGAAAGCCAGGCAGCCGCGGCCGTCGGCCAGATCTCGCTTGCCCGCGCCTGGTCGGAAAGTCTGTCGCATGACGATATCGTCGCCGGCCAGATCCTGTTGACGCTCGGCGACACCGAAGAGCGCCGCCGTTACCTCAACGCCCGCGCCACCATCAACCAGCTTCTGAAGATCGGCGCTGTGCCGATCATCAACGAAAACGATACGGTTGCGACCAGCGAAATCCGCTATGGCGACAATGATCGCCTCGCCGCCCGCGTCGCGACGATGACCGGCGCCGATCTGCTCGTGCTGCTGTCTGACATCGACGGGCTCTATACCGCCCCGCCGCATCTCGACCCGCAGGCGAAATTCCTCGATACGATCGCCGACATCACGCCTGAGATCGAGGCCATGGCCGGCGGCGCCGCCTCGGAGCTGTCGCGCGGCGGCATGCGCACCAAGATCGATGCCGGCAAGATTGCCACTGGCGCGGGCTGCGCCATGATCATCGCATCGGGCAAGACCGACCGGCCGCTGAACGCGATCGAAAGCGGCGCCCGCTCCTCCTGGTTCGCGCCATCGGGCACGCCCGTGACAGCCCGCAAGACCTGGATTGCCGGGCAGCTGCAGCCGGCTGGGGAATTGCATGTCGACGACGGCGCCGTTACCGCGCTCGGCGCGGGAAAGAGCCTGCTGCCCGCCGGCGTTCGCAGCGTTGTCGGCCATTTCGGCCGCGGCGACACGGTTGCCGTCATTGGCCCCTCGGGCCGCGAAATCGCCCGCGGTCTTGCCGGTTACGACGCCGAGGAGGCCCGCCAGATCACCGGCCGCAAATCGGCTGACATCGAGGCGATCCTCGGCTATGCCGGCCGCGCCGCCATGGTGCACCGCGACGACCTCGTCATGACCGCGTCCGTCAAGACGAAGGCCGAGACATTGAAGAAGGATGAAGCTCATGCTTGATACTGTCGCACAAAGCCCCGACATCGATGCGTTGATGAACGATATCGGCCGCAAGGCCCGGGCTGCGTCGCGACCGTTGGCCTTTGCTTCGACTGAGAGCAAGAACAAGGCGTTGAATGCCATGGCGGACGCCATTCTGGCCCGCAAGGATCATATTCTCGCCGAAAACGCGAAAGACCTGAAGGACGTCGAGGGCACGGATATGCTCGCCTCCTTCGTCGATCGCCTAACGCTCAACGACAAGCGCGTCGCCGAGATGGCCGAAGGCATCCGCGCCATTGCTGCGCTTGCCGATCCGGTTGGTGAAGTCATCGCCGCTTGGGATCGCCCGAACGGCCTGAAGATCGAGCGCACACGCACACCGCTCGGCGTCATCGGCGTCATCTTCGAAAGTCGGCCGAACGTGACAGCCGATGCCGGCGCGCTGTGCCTGAAGGCCGGCAATGCCGTGATTCTCCGCTGCGGCAGCGATTCGCGCCGCTCGTCGCAAGCGATTCATGATTGCCTCGTGGAAGGCTTGAAGGCCGCCGGCCTGCCGGAACATGCGATCCAGCTCGTACCCGTCAGCGACCGCGCAGCGGTCGGCGCCATGCTGCGCGGGCTGGAAGGCAATATCGACGTTATCGTGCCGCGCGGCGGCAAAAGCCTCGTCGGCCGCGTCCAGAGCGAGGCCCGCGTACCGGTCTTTGCCCACCTCGAGGGCCTCTGCCATATCTATATCGATGCCTCGGCCGATCTCGACATGGCGAAATCCATTGTCGTCAACGCCAAGATGCGCCGCACGGGCATCTGCGGCGCCGCTGAAACGCTGCTGGTCGACAACAAGGTTGCGTCTACCCATCTGAAGCCGCTGCTCGACGGACTGGCTGCGGCAGGCTGCGAAATCCGCGGCTCGGCTGACGTGCTGAAGCTCGAACCCGGCCTCAAGGTCGCAACCGAGGAAGACTGGACGACGGAATATCTGGCCGCGATCATTTCGGTGGCGCTGGTCGACGGTATCTCGGGCGCAATCGAGCATATCGACAGATATTCGTCGAACCATACCGAGGCAGTGATCGCCGAGGACCCGGCTGTTGTCGAACGCTTCTTTACGGAGATCGACTCGGCAATCCTCTTGCACAATGCCTCGACGCAGTTTGCCGATGGCGGCGAATTCGGCATGGGCGCGGAAATCGGCATCGCCACCGGCAAGATGCATGCGCGCGGGCCTGTTGGCGTCGAGCAGCTCACCTCCTTCAAATATCGCGTTCGCGGCACCGGACAGATACGGCCCTGACGTGCTGAAGGAAGAGGTCGATCAACGCTATCTGCGCATGCCCCATGCCGAGCGCGGCATGGTGGTCGGTCTTTTCGGCGGTTCGTTCAACCCGCCGCATCGCGGCCACGCGCTTGTCGCCGAGATCGCCATTCGCCGGCTTGGCCTTGATCAGCTCTGGTGGATGGTAACGCCGGGCAATCCGCTGAAGAACCACAACCATCTGGCGCCGCTCGCCGAGCGCATCGCGCTGAGCGAACAAATGCTTCACGATCCCCGCATCAAGGTGACAGCTTTCGAACAGACGCTGGGCATGAGCTATACGGCCAATACGCTCGCGCATGTGAAGGCGCGCAACAAGCATGTGCATTTCATCTGGATCATGGGCGCCGACAGCCTGAATACGTTTCATCGCTGGCAGAAATGGGAAGAAATCGCTCGCACCTTCCCGATCGCCGTCATCGACCGGCCGGGATCGACGCTCTCCTACCTCTCGGCAAAGATGGCAAAGACATTCCATTATGCCCGCGTCGATGAAGACGACGCGCGTGTGCTCTGGAAGAAGCGTGCGCCGGCCTGGACCTTCATCCATGGACCGCGCTCGGCACTTAGCTCGACCGCCTTGCGCGCCGCACAATAACTAGCTGATTTCTTGAGAAAGTCTGGAAAATAAAAAGCCCGACGCGGGAGGAGGATGCGTCGGGCTTTTGAACCTGATCAGCAACTGGGAGGAGGAGAGTTGCTGATCCATATCGAACGGCATTGGGAGGAGGAGATCGCCGTTTCGATGATTGTGTTTTACCAGATTTTACCGATTGATAAATGGTCGATTGCGCAATGCAGCAATGCGTTGAAAGCATGGCTATGAAAATTTCCTGCCCAAAAAACGCTTCTTTTGCAATTTCGCGGCGTTCGAATTTTCAAGATCGGGATCGAGCGGCTGCAATAAGGGCCGATAATCGCACGGTTCGTAACGTTACGTCTCGTTTCGTGAGCGTTCGCCAATCTATTGGGCGAATCCAGTCATGCATTTTTGTAATGCCCAGCACCCTTCATATGCGCCACGCAACTGAAAATCCATAGAATTCGTGGGGTTACGCGGCGATTTCACGCTATATTTTTGCAAACATATCCCTAGCTAAGTTGCTCGCGCCGTTATATCTGTCGATGCATGTCGACATCTTTGGGGAGAAATTAAGATGGGCACCAGCCGACGCCAATGGATCAAGCTTGCAACTGCCGCAGTGTCAGCCGCGTGGCTTGGCCTTTCGGCAATTCCGACGCCGGCGCTCGCCGCCGACAAGATCGTCGTCTTTGCCGCCGCCAGCATGAAGAACGCGCTCGACAATGCCGACGCCGCCTTCACCAAGGAAACCGGCAAGGAAGTCACCGTCTCCTACGCCGCGAGCGGTCCGCTCGCCAAGCAGCTTGAAAACGGCGCACCGGCAGATGTTTTCATCTCCGCCGACACCAACTGGATGGACTATGTCGCTGGCAAGAAGCTGATCAAGGACGACAGCCGCGTCAATCTTCTCGGCAACAAGCTCGTTTTGGTCGCCGCCAAGGACAAGGCAAAGCCGGTCGAGATCAAGCACGGCTTCGATCTGGCCAAACTCCTCGGCGACGGCCGACTGGCGATCGGCCAGCCGGAATCGGTGCCGGCAGGCAAATACGGCAAGAGCGCGCTGGAAAAGCTCGGCGTCTGGTCGTCGGTCGAAAAGAAGGTTGCCGGCGCTGAAAGCGTGCGCGCAGCCCTCGCGCTGGTTTCGCGCGGCGAAGCCCCTTACGGCATCGTCTATCAGACCGATGTCTCGGCCGATCCGGGTGTTGCCGTCGTCGGCACCTTCCCGGCCGACAGCCACCCGCCGATTGTCTACCCGATCGCCATCACCGCCAGCAGCAAGAACCCCGACGTACAAGCCTATTTCGACTATCTGAAATCGGCTAAGGCTGTTCCATTCTTCGAACATGAGGGTTTCACGGTCCTGAAGCGATAACTATCATCGCGACACATCCGGGATAGGGAAGAACCCAGGCTCGCCGGTTCATGGCGAGCCTGATTTGTTTCGAGAGGCGGGCATTGGACATATTGGGTTTGAGCAGCGACGAATGGACAGCCATTGAGCTGAGCCTGCGCGTGTCCATCGTCGCCATGCTGGTAAGCCTGCCCTTCGGCATCGGCGCCGCCTATCTGCTGGCGCGCGGCCGCTTCTGGGGCAAGTCTATCCTCAATGGCTTCATCCATCTGCCATTGATCCTGCCGCCTGTTGTCACGGGCTTCATCCTTCTCATTCTTTTCGGCCGCAAGGGGCCGATCGGTGCGCTGTTCGAGCAATATCTCGGCCTCGTCTTCTCCTTCCGCTGGACGGGCGCGGCGCTTGCCTGCGGCGTCATGGGCTTTCCGCTGATGGTCAGAAGCATCCGCCTGTCGATCGAGGCAGTCGACCGCAAGCTGGAGGAGGCGGCCGGCACGCTCGGCGCCAGCCCCGTCTGGACCTTCATGACGGTGACCCTGCCGCTGATCCTGCCCGGCATCATTGCCGGCATGATCCTCTCCTTTGCCAAGGCCATGGGCGAATTCGGCGCCACCGTCACCTTCGTCTCCAACATTCCCGGCGAGACGCAGACCTTGTCGTCGGCGATCTACACCTTCACCCAGGTCCCGGGCGGCGATGCCGGCGCCATGCGGCTCACCATCGTCGCCATCATCATTTCCATGGCGGCGCTGCTCGCCTCGGAGTTCCTCGCCTATCTCGCCGGCCGGAGGGTTGATCTCGAATGACGCTCTCGGTCGACATCCGCCACCGCCTCGGCGCCTTTTCGCTGGAAGCCTCCTTTACGTCCGAGGGCGGCGTGACCGCCCTTTTCGGCCGTTCCGGCTCCGGCAAGACATCGATCGTCCGCATCATCGCCGGCCTCATCCGGCCGGATCACGGCCGCGTCAGCCTCGATGACACCGTGCTTGCCGATACCGACAACAAGATCTTCGTGCCGCGTCATCGCCGCCGCTTCGGCTACGTCTTTCAGGAAGCGCGTCTGTTCCCTCATCTTTCGGTGCGGCAGAACCTCAACTACGGCCGCTGGTTCGCCCCCAGAGGCGATCGCAACGAAAGCTTCGACGGCGTCGTCGATCTCCTTGGCATCGGCGCGCTTCTCGATCGCCGGCCGGCGAAACTTTCCGGCGGCGAAAAGCAACGCGTCGCGATCGGCCGCGCCCTGCTCTCTTCACCGCGACTTCTGTTGATGGACGAGCCGCTTGCCGCGCTCGACGAAGCCCGCAAGGCAGAGATCTTGCCCTATCTCGAGCGGCTGCGCGACGAGACGAAGATACCGATCATCTATGTCAGCCACTCCATCGCCGAAGTGGCGCGGCTTGCCAACCGCGTCGTCGTCATGCGCGACGGCAAGGTCGAGACGATCGGCGCTGCCGTCGATATCTTCAGCCAGCTGTCCGGCCCTCTCGCCACCGACCGCCGTGAAGCCGGCGTGCTTCTGGAAGGCCGCGTCGAATCGATGGATGATCGGCATCATCTGACCGTCGTCGCCCTGAAGACGGCAAAACTCTTCGTGCCGGGTCAGGCCGCCGCTGTCGGCAAGACCGTACGCGTCCATATTCCAGCCCGCGACGTCATGCTCGCGACCGCCCGGCCGGAAGGCCTCAGCGCCCTGAACATCCTCGACGGCGAAGTGCTGGGGATCGGCACGGCGACAGACGGAACGACTGAGGTCAGGGTCGATTGCGGCGGCGACATCGTAAGCGCCCGCATCACGCAATTTTCGGCCGAGCGGATGGGGCTGCGGATCGGTCTGCCGATCCATGCGGTCATCAAGACCGTGGCACTGGAGCATTGAAGCAAGTCCAGGAAAAGAGCCTGGCGGCTTTGCGTCCGGAATTGCGTAAAAACAAAAGCATCGAGCGTTTTCGCAATTGGCGGAAAGGCTCGGGCCGGTCAGGCTTTCTTGGACGCGGTGTCCGCCGGGTTACGATTAATCTCGAGCCAGCTCAGATCGTCGGCGATCGCCGTGCGCAGCGTCGTTTCCATACCGCGGAAACGCCGCAGCAGTTCCTCGCCGAAAGGTGTCAGAGCCGCTCCGCCGCCCTTCTGGCCGCCGCGTTGCGATTCCACCACCGGCTCGCGGAACATGTGGTTCAATTCGCTGATGAGCAGCCAGGCCCGGCGATAGGACATGTCCATGGCGCGGCCAGCAGCCGAAATCGAGCCGGTCTCCTGAATATGTTCGAGAAGCTCCATCTTGCCGCGCCCGAGCCGGTCCTGCCCCGAAAAACTGATACGGAGGATGGGCTTCAACGATGGCTGCGGAGCATCTGTCATGGCATCTGTAACGTTTGAGGTCTCCGTAGTGTATATGCGGTCTTCATGCGGCTGTACATGCCGATGGGAAATGGACAAGCGGTTGAGTCCGCCTATCCGATCTCAATGTCAGAAAGCCTTCGCGTGCCGGGCAGGAACCGCACGGGCCCAGGATCTCACAACCCGGATATCAGGGAGATTTCAGACACCATGCCGGCCTATATCATTTCCGATATCACCGTCAGGGATGCAGAAGCGTTCCAGACCTACCGAACCCGCGCAGCCGCCTCCATCGCCCATCATGGTGGGCATTATCTCGTCCGCGGCGGCCCGATCGAAAGACTGGAGGGCGGCTGGTCGCCGCGAATGATCGTGATCGTCGAGTTTCCGGACTTGGAACGGGCGAGGGCCTGGTATCGCTCGCCGGAATATGCGCATGCCCTCGAGGTGCGCGATCATGCCCTTAGCCGCAACCTCATTCTCGTCGACGGAGTGAGCCCGGAAGGCTGATTCCCGGCCTTTTTCGACGGATGTTCACCTATATCTGGTGCAAAAGAGCCCTGTTCAGGCACAAATCCTTGTCCTGAACGCTCGAAGTTGGACGTCTGCGTCTTGAAACCTTAATGCTTTGATGCCTATCTTTGTAGCGTGATCGACTCAGATCATTTATGTGCATGTTCTGTTACTCAAGGAAGGAAGAGCACTGACAACAGTACACGCCAAGGGAAGAACGCCTGTCGTTATCCCGAAGAGCACGGAACGTGGCGCCGATGCCGCTGCCCGCGCCCTGCAAGCCGTCCTCGCAAGCCTCGAGGACTCCAAGGCCGAAAATATCGTCACCATCGACATTGCTGGCAAGTCTGCGCTGGGAGACTACATGGTCGTCGTCTCCGGCCGATCGAACCGCCATGTCCTGGCGATTGCCGACCATCTCATGACCGATCTCAAGGACGAGGGCTTCGGCAATGCCCGCGTCGAAGGTCTCGATGGCGGCGACTGGGTGTTGATCGACACCGGCGACATCATCGTTCATGTCTTCAGACCCGAGATTCGCGAGTTCTACAACATCGAAAAGATGTGGGCAGCACCCGATCTCGATGAAGGCAGGCTGCACTAACGGACCCCAGGAACGCTTTCCCGGCTCGGTTCGCAGCTTTTGATCGCCGGAGATGAACCTCCGGCAAGAGTTTCGTTTTGTGCCGCTATGACGGCGGATGTGCGTGGGAGCGGGAATGCGGATAGGTCTTTTTGCGGTGGGACGGCTGAAAGCCGGCCCGGAAAAGGATCTTGCGGCTCGTTATCTCGACCGTTTCGCCAAGGCCGGACCAGCTATCGGCCTGGAAATGGCGCGCATGACCGAGGTTGCCGAAAGCCGTGCCTCCAATAGCGAGACCCGCAAGCGCGAAGAGGCGGGTCTCTTGCAAAAGGCGCATCCGGAAGGCGGCGTCCTCATCCTTCTCGACGAACGCGGCAAGGCGCTCGACAGCGAAGCCTTCGCCGCCATGCTCGGCACATACCGCGATCAGGGCAAGCGCGACCTGACGATCGCGATCGGCGGCGCCGACGGTCTCGACCCGGCGCTTTACGACAAGGCCGACATGACCATTTGCCTCGGCAAGCTCACCTGGCCGCACCAGCTGGTGCGCATCCTCATCGCCGAACAGCTCTACCGGGCCGTGACCATCCTCTCCGGTCACCCCTACCATCGGGTGTGAGCGCCTATCCCGGCTTCGAAAACAGTTTGGCTTTCGATGTTTTTGCGTTAACGAAACGCTCACACAGGCGTGTTTTGATTCCCGCCCTGAAAATGACGATGCTTCCTAGCTGATCGCGGCAAATCAGCTTATTTTCGCGCGATCCGAAGGGACCAGGCCCGAACCGACTGGATGAGAAAAGCCCCGCCCATGCTTTCGCGTCTCATGCTGCCAGCCTTGGCGGCATCTCTCGGCGTGGGCGTTTATATGGCAGGCCCTTTCTCGCAGCGGGACGTTGCCATCGCCCAGGAAGCCGATGCCGCCGCACCGCAAGCGCCCGACGACCGCCCTTCCGCGACGACGCCGGCTCAACAGGCGCCCGATCCGGCGGCGGACCTCGCCCGCAAGCGCGACGAAACCCGCGCGCAACTCGATGCGCTTTCGAAGACGATCAGCCTCTCCTCCGACAAGACCAAGGAGCTGGAAGACAGTATCGCCTCGCTCGACAAGAGCACGGCCAGCCTACGCCAGGCGCTGATCGACAGCGCCGCCCGCCGCAAGGATCTCGACCGCAAGATCCAGCAAAGCGAAAAGACGCTGACGGATCTCGCCGTCAAGGAAGACAAGATCCGTGCGTCGCTGCACGACCGTCGCGCTCTGCTGGCCGAAGTTCTGGGCGCGCTCGAGCGCATGGGACGCAATCCGCCGCCGGCGCTGCTGGTGACGCCGGACGATGCGCTTGCCTCGGTGCGCAGCGCCATCCTTCTCGGCGCCGTGGTGCCCGGAATGCGCAAGGAGACGGACAAGCTCATCGCCGATCTCACGGATCTCAGCAAGCTGCAGGCCGATGCGACGGCCGAAAAGGCCAGCTTCACCACCACCATGACCAACAGTCTGGAGGAGGAGCGGCGCATGGACCTGCTGATCGCCGAGAACGACAAGCACGGCAGGGAGAATGCCGATCAACTCGACGCGGAACGCAAGCGCGCCGAAGAGCTGGCGGGCCAGGCGACCAGCCTCGAAGGGCTCGTCGCCTCTCTCGAAAGCCAGATCGGCTCGGTGCGCGATGCCGCCGCCGCTGCCCGTGCGGAAGAGGCGCGCCGGGCGCAGATGACCGAGCAGCAGCGCGAGCAGGCCAAAGCCCTTGCAGAGAACGGCGTGCCCGATAAAAACCGCATTACGCCCGCATATCCCTTTTCAGACCTGAAGAAGAAGTTGGAGCTGCCCGTGGCGGGCGATATTCTCCGCCAGTTCGGCGACGACGACGGCACCGACCACACCGCGATGGGATTGACCGTTGCGACCGGCCCGGATGCGCTTGTCACGGCTCCCGCCGACGGCACGGTCGTCTATGCCGGCGCGTTTCGCAGCTACGGACAGATGATCATCCTGGATACGGGCGACGGCTATCACATGGTGCTGTCGGGCATGGACGCGATCAAGACGCGCCCTGGCAGATTTGTGTTTGCTGGCGAGCCGCTGGCCACCATGGGCCAAAAAAGAGTCGCGAGCGCGACCGCATTGGCGCTGGAAACGGATCGGCCAACGCTTTACATTGAATTCCGAAAAGATGGAAAACCGGTCGATTCTCGGCCCTGGTGGACCTCCAAAGACACTGGAAAGGCACGCAATGATACGTAGGGCTTCTCTTGTTCTCGTCGGCGCATTGATGGGTGCGACCGCGATGGGCGTTATCTACTCGGCGGTCGCGCCGGCGGAAGCCGCAGGCACTTCCACCTACAAGGAGTTGTCGATTTTCGGCGACGTCTTTGAGCGCGTCCGCGCGCAGTATGTGACGCCGCCGCAGGAAGACAAGCTCATCGAAGCCGCCATCAACGGCATGCTGTCTTCGCTGGACCCCCATTCGAGCTACATGAACGCCAAGGATGCTGAAGACATGCGCACCCAGACGAAGGGTGAGTTCGGCGGCCTTGGCATCGAAGTGACGATGGACAATGACCTCGTCAAGGTCATCACCCCGATCGACGATACGCCGGCCGCCAAGGCCGGCGTCCTGGCTGGCGACTATATCACCGCGATCGACGGCCAGTCGGTTCGCGGCCTGAAGCTGGAAGACGCCGTCAACAAGATGAAGGGCGCGGTGAAGACCCCGGTCAAGCTGACCCTGATGCGCAAGGGCGTCGACAAGCCGATCGAAATCACCGTCATCCGCGACATCATCGCGATCGCCGCCGTCAAGTCGCGCGAGGAAGGCGGCGATGTCGGCTATATCCGCATCATCTCCTTCACGGAAAAGACGACGCCGGACCTCGAAGCCGCGATCGCCAAGATCAAGAAGGATATTCCGGCCGACAAGCTGAAGGGCTACGTTCTTGACCTGCGCCTCAACCCGGGCGGTCTGCTCGACCAGGCGATCAACGTCGCCGACGACGTGCTCGAACGCGGCGAGATCGTGTCGACCCGCGGCCGCAACCCGGACGAAACCCGCCGCTTCAACGCGACCCCGGGCGATCTGACGGACGGTAAGCCGATCATCGTGCTCATCAACGGCGGCTCGGCTTCGGCTTCGGAAATCGTCGCAGGCGCCCTCCAGGATCTGCGTCGCGCCACCGTTCTCGGCACTCAGTCCTTCGGCAAGGGCTCCGTTCAGACGATCATCCCGCTGGGTGACGGCAACGGCGCGCTGCGCCTGACGACGGCGCTCTATTACACGCCATCGGGCCGCTCGATCCAGGGCACCGGCATCACGCCGGACATCAAGGTCGACCAGCCGCTGCCGGATGATCTGAAGGGCAAGCTGACATCGGAAGGCGAATCCAGCCTGCCGGGCCACATCAAGGGCCAGAGCGAGACCGACAAGGGCTCCGGCTCTTCGGCCTACGTGCCGCCGGACCCGAAGGACGACATCCAGCTCAACTACGCGCTCGACCTGCTGCGCGGCGCGAAGACGGACCCGGCCTTCCCGCCGAACCCCGAAAAGGCAGTTTCTTCCAAGTAAGGAGATCGCGCCGGGCTGGAAACAGACCCGGCGCTTTCATAAGGAGGAAACGGGCATAAGAAGGGAGCGGGATGGCACGCGTCGTTCCGCTCTCCGCAGCCGAATGAATTCGGCCATGTTCAAAACGGTTTCGTTGATGTTTTGGAGCATTTCCGGGAAAGGCGGACAACGCTTTTCCGTCCGAAATGCTTGAAGAAAAGAGGGCGTTTTCGCAATTCGAGAAAAAGGCGGAAATGCTCGGGCATTTTGACTGCCGTGGGCATTTTTCCGTTCCTTTACGAACGCTATACTCGCTGTCGATACGATTTTCCGCTTGGGGTGGATTGGAACTTTGGGAACGGATTTGCATGCACCGTTGGGACAGAATCGCGGCCCCGGCCGCCGCCGGCGCTCAATCCCCGTTGGACGCATCCTTGGCGGCTTCTGTCTGATCGCAGTCGCTGGCTTTTCTCTTTATTCGGCGCTTCTGCGCGATCATCTGCAAAAGACCCAGCCGGTCGAGACGGCAAAAAAGGAAGAGGCTCCGCCGCCGCCGGCTGACGCGAAGCCGGCTGCAAACGCCCAGGCGGGCTTGACGCATGTCGGCCCCCAATCCGGCGCCAATACCACGCGCATCGTCACCGGCGACGGTTCCGTCGTGACCATGTTCAGCCCCAGCAACCGCGACGGCAGCGGCCCGGTCCTGATCAACGCCAATCAGGTGGGTCAGGACCCGCGCATGGCGGCAACGCCGAATGACAGCCTGCTCGAAGATTCGCCGTTCGGCAAACTGCCGATTATCGGACCGAGCGGCCTGCGTCCGATGGATCAATATGCCCGGCCCTGGTCTGGCGCCCGCGGCACCCGCATTGCCATCGTCGTCAGCGGCCTTGGCCTTAGCCAGACCGGCACGCAGCGCGCCATCGAGAAGTTGCCGGAGGAAATCACGCTCGCTTTCGCCGTCAGCGGCAACAGCCTGCAGCGCTGGATGCAGGAGGCGCGCCGCGGCGGCCACGAGATCCTCATCCAGGTGCCGTTCGAGCCTTTCGACTATCCCAGCAACAATCCCGGCCCGGATACGCTGCTGACGTCGCTTTCGGCGGCGAAGAACATCGACAACCTGCACAAGGCCATGGGTAAGATCACCAATTATACCGGCGTGATGAATTATCTCGGCGGCCGCTTCCTTGCCAATCCCGGCGCCATGGAACCCGTGCTGCGCGATATCGGCAAGCGCGGTCTGCTGTTCCTGGATGATGGTTCTTCAGCGCAATCGAAATCCGGAATGCTCGCCAAGACGCTGGAGGTGCCGCACGCCTTTGCCGACATCCAGCTCGACGGGGAACTGCAGCAGGACGCGATCCTCCGGAAGCTCGACGAGCTTGAGCGCATCGCCCGCCGCAACGGCTCCGCGATCGGCGTCGCTTCCGCCTTCGACGAAAGCGTCGACGCCATCAGCAAATGGAGCGAGGAGGCCGCCATGCGCGGCATTGAAATCGTTGCCGTCTCGGCGCTTGCCGACGACCCGAAACATCCGTGATCCCCGGCCCGATCCCTGGGCCCGACTGCTGGAGAGAGAAATGAGCACGCCCCACGCGCCCGTGAGAGCCGAAGACCTGCCCTACCGCCCCTGTGTCGGCATCATGATCCTGAACCGCGACGGCCTGGTCTGGGCCGGCCGCCGCATCCCTGACGGCAATTCCGAATATGACGGTTCGCCGCAGCTCTGGCAGATGCCGCAGGGCGGCATAGACGAGGGCGAGGACCCATTGAAAGCCGCCTATCGCGAGCTTTACGAGGAAACGGGCATGAAAACCGTGACCCTGATGGCGGAAGCAAAGGACTGGATCAACTACGATCTGCCGCCGCAGCTGATCGGCATCGGCCTCAAGGGAAAATATCGCGGCCAGACGCAACGCTGGTTCGCCTTCCGCTTCGACGGCAATGAAAGCGAGATCGCCATCAATCCACCGCCCGGCGGCCATGAAGCGGAATTCGATGCCTGGGGATGGAAGCCGATGGCCGAACTTCCCGGATTGATAGTCGCCTTCAAGCGATCGGTCTACGAGCAGGTCGTTGCGGAATTCAGCCACCTGGCCGGCCTGAAGGCCGAAGACTGAATGAAGAAAACCGGCCGCTTTGCGGCCGGTTTCGCAAGATGTCGATTATTCCGCAGAATCGGCGGAGTCGGCGTTGAGCTGGCCGTATTTGGCTTCGCCGATCTTTCCGAGCAGTTCGAGCTGGGTTTCGAGGAAGTCGATATGGCCTTCCTCATCCATCAGCAGCTCTTCGAACAGCTTCATGGAAACATAATCGCCGGCATCATGACAGATATCGCGCGACTTCTTGTAGGCCGTGCGGGCGTCGTATTCGCCGGCAAGATCGGCTTCCAGCACTTCCTTGACGTTCTGGCCGATGCGCAGCGGCGCCAGCGTCTGCAGGTTGGGATGACCTTCAAGGAAAATGATGCGGGCGACGAGACGATCGGCGTGCTGCATCTCCTCGATGGACTCAGCACGCTCCTTCTTGGCGAGCTTGGTGTAGCCCCAATCTTCGAGGAGTCGATAATGAACCCAATACTGATTGACTGCGCCAAGCTCGAGGAACAGTGCCTCGTTAAGCCGCTCGATGACTTTTTTGTCGCCTTTCAATGTCCGCTCTCCTGTTGTCTTCATGGAATTTCTTCAGGCGGGACATGAAATCAAAAATTTCGGCTTCCGTCGAGTGGCGACGGGCATGATACTCTTCGGTTGTCTGTATAATGATATCAACAACATTCGGGAAACAGCCGCAGCAACGGCCGCGTTTCTCCATGGCGTGATAAACCTTGGCGGGAACTATGAGCTGCCAACAGTCCCGATCGAGGAGTTCGGTGATGACCTCCCGGATTTCTTTGTCGGTGATGTAATTACAACTGCAAACCAGCATTCTTCGCTCAGCCCGTCAAACATGACATCCGCTGTCTTGTTATCTGCTAAAGAAGACGCCCTTTGTCAAGAAAGAAACGATTCGAATGAATCCGCCGGCAAGGCCGGCGGCCACTTGCTCCAAGTTACGGCACCCTGAATCTCAATGAAAATTGCGCCCTCTCGGCATGACTCTTGCCGTTTCCGCGCTATTGCTGCGGCCTTCCGCCGCTGCCACGGGTCCACGCGGCGGCTGAGCAGACTTCTTCTGCCTGTGATCCATCGTCGGCCGCAGCGTCTCATCCGCCCGGTCGCTCACGCCGAAGCGCCGTGCCTCGCGTTGGAGAATGCCGAGTGCGGGTGTCATGTCCTCGATATGATCGACCACCACATGAATGACGCCGCTTTCGCTCTGCAGACGTCCGCGGATCTTCACCAGCCGCGCGCCCATGACGATGGCCCGGTATTTTTCGAATTTTTTCCGCCAGACGATCGCGTTGGCCACACCGGTTTCGTCCTCCAAAGTCATGAAAATCACGCCCTTGGCCGAACCCGGCCGCTGGCGCACCAGCACCAGCCCGGCGATCGTCACCATCCGGCCACTGGCGATGCCGGGCAGATCCCGGCTCCGCACAATGCCCTGCCGCGCGAAATCGTCACGCAGGAAAGATACCGGATGCGCCTTCAGGGATAGCGACAGATAGCGATAATCCTCGATGACCTGTTCGCCGGGCAGCATTTCCGGCAGCGAAACGGTGGGCTCGACCTGCAGCTCCGCATGGTCGCCGAGATCGAAGAGGGGAAGCTTTTCGGCGGCACTGCCAGCATCGAGCGCCCGCACGGCCCAAAGCGCGTCGCGCCGGCTAAGGCCGATGGAGCCGAACGCATCCGCATCCGCCAGACGCTCGATCTGCGCCTTGGCAAGCCCGGATCGCAGCCAGAGATCGCGCACGGACCGATAGCCATCACCACGGTGCTTGACGAGCTGCTCTATCTCATCCTCGGATAGGCCCTTGACCTGCCGGAAGCCGAGACGGACCGCGCATTGCGTTTTGATATCGTCGTGCATCGAGGCATGCCGCCGGTCGATTGCGCCTGGATCGAAGCGCGCCTTTTCCAGCAGACAATCCCAGCTGGAATGATTGACATCCACCGGCCGAACCTCGACGCCATGCTCGCGCGCATCGCGCACCAGCTGCGCCGGCGCATAGAAGCCCATAGGCTGGGCATTGAGGATCGCCGCGCAGAAGACATCGGGATAATAGGCCTTGAGCCAGGAGGAGGCATAGACGAGCAAGGCAAAGGACGCCGCATGGCTTTCGGGAAAGCCGTATTCGCCAAAACCTTCGATCTGGCTGAAACAGCGCTCGGCAAAGTCTCGAGGATAACCGTTCGCGACCATACCCGAAACCATGTCCTGCTTGAATTCGTCAACCTTCCCTGTCCGTTTGAACGTCGCCATGGATCGGCGTAATCTATCGGCCTTCGCCGCCGAGAATCCGGCTGCCGTAATCGCAATCTGCATCGCCTGTTCCTGAAACAGCGGAACCCCTAATGTTCGCTCCAAGACAGCCTTTAATTCCGGACGGTGATATTCGATCGGCCGGTTATGAAGATCGTCATCCCGCCGCTTGAGGTAAGGATGAACCATGTCGCCTTGGATGGGACCAGGTCGGACAATCGCTACCTCAATGACCAGATCGTAGAATTTGCGAGGACGGAGACGCGGCAGCATGCTCATCTGCGCCCGACTCTCAATCTGGAAGACGCCGACCGTGTCGGCGCGACAGATCATGTCATAGACCGGTATACGATCGGGATATTCGCCGCTACCAAGATCGGCGAGCTCTTTCTTCACGTCGTAATGTAGGAGCAGCAGATCGAAAGCCTTGGCGAGACAGGTCAGCATGCCGAGAGCCAGGACATCGATCTTTAATATATTGAGATTGTCGAGATCGTCCTTGTTCCATTCGATCATGTAGCGATCCTTCATCGCCGTGTACATGATCGGCACCACCTCATCCAATCTATCTCTGGTAATAACGAAACCACCAACATGCTGGGTCAGATGCCGTGGAAAACCCATCAGTGTGGTGGCATACAAAAGAATACGTTCCGTCGTCTTGTTCTTAAGATCAAGGCCGGCGAGCCTGGCCTCGCGATCAGACAATTTTTCCGTCGACCAACCCCAAACGCCGCTCGCAAGAGCGGATTGTACATCCTCTGACATGCCGAAGGCCTTCGCCACTTCACGCCCGGCTGAGCGCGCACGATAACTGGTGACTGCCGCCGTCAATCCCGCATGCTCCATCTTGTAATGATCATAAATGAACTTGATGACCTGATCGCGTTTTTCATGCTCGAAATCGACATCGATATCAGGCGGCTCTTCCCGGTCTGTGGAGATGAAGCGCTCGAAGAGCAAGCTCGTTATTTCAGGGTTGACCTCGGTAATCCGGAGACAATAGCAGACCGTCGAATTGGCGGCCGATCCCCTTCCCTGACAAAGGATATTCTCGCTACGGGCAAACTCCATGATCCGGTGCACCGTCAGGAAATAAGGCTCATATTGCCGCTCATGAATGAGCTTGAGTTCATGCTCGATCTGCATCGAGACCTTTTCGGGGATCTTTTCAGGGAAGCGCCATCTCGCCCCCTCCCACGTCAGTCGCTCCAGCGTTTCCGAAACGGTCTCACCCTTGGTGCTTTCATCAGGATAGTTATGCTTCAGCTCATCCAGCGAAAAAGACAGCCGGCTAAAAAACTTCTGCGTATTGGCGATGGCCTTCGGATAATCCCGGAAGAGACGCGCCATTTCCGCAGCGTCCTTCATATAGCGTTCGGCATTGGCCGCCAGTCTGAAGCCGGCTTCAGTGATCGGCACGTGCTCGCGGATCGAAATGACGATATCGGCAAGTGGCTTGCGTTCGGTCGCGTGATAGAGCGGCTGGTTGCTGGCGATCGGCCGCACGCCGTTGCGCTGTGCGATAATGGAAAGCGTGGCAAAGACCATCCGGTCCCGCCCGTCGTAGGCCGGCGACAGGACCATATGGAGTTTTCTGCCGAAACGCATCCATAGCCGCTTCAGGCACTCCTCCAGCCTTACCTGCCCCTCCGGCATCTCGACACTCTCAGCATCGGGAATGAGCGCCAGCATCATCTCGTCACCCCATTCCACGAGGTCGCTTTCATGAAGGATGCATACGCCTTTCTCGCCGCGCAGATTACCGGCGCTCAGCAACCGGCAGAGATGCGCCCAGCCCTTGCGGTTCTGCGGATAGGCAAGAATATCGGGCGTGCCGTCCGAAAACACTAGACGGGCGCCAGGCTGGAAACGAACCGGCTTCAAGAACGGCTCCGCCGGCTTACCCTGGGCTCGAAGCACAAGGTTTTCCTTGATGACATCATCATATTTCGCCTGGAGAAGCTTGGTATGCGCATGCGCCTTGACGACGCCGGCCACCGAATTACGGTCGGCAATGCCAAATCCGGACAATTTCAGGAGGGCAGCCTGTGCCACCATCTCCTCCGGATGCGAGGCCCCTTCGAGAAAAGAGAAGTTCGTTCTCACTCCGATCTCGCAGAAGGGCAGGGGGTCGTGAAAGCTCGGGCGCGCGTTCATGCGAAGACCCCATGCATATACCAATCCGGCGCCGTGCCGCCTCGACCATAGAGCCCCTTGCGAAACAGCCAGAAACGATGGCCTTCCTCGTCCTCGATTTGGAAATAATCGCGGGCAGGCTCTTCCTTTTCCGTGAGCCACCATTCTGCCGAAAGCCGCTCCGGCCCTTCGGCCCGGCTGACCCGATGCATGACCCGCCGCCAGCGAAACTGCCGGGGCGGGCCATCAGGCACTTCGGCGGCAATGGTTTCGACCAGCTCCGGCATGCGAAACAGCCGTAGCGGTCGCTCGCCGCGGAAGAAGCCGGACCCCGCATCCTCGTTGCCCGTGCGCCGCTTCGAAGCGAGGATAGCCATGGCCGGCAGCGGCCGCACGGCACGCTCGGGGATATGGCTCTGCCGCAGTTCGAACCCTTGCAGGCAATCCGGCCCCAGCCGTGCGGCCACCCGGTCGACAAAGGCCGAGAGCGAGCCATCCTGGCGGTTCTCTCCGATGAAATCGCCTTGCGCTGCATCGAAAGGCGCATGCTGCAGCACATTGAGGCGGACTATCTCGAAACCGTAGCCGACATCGAGGTCATCATGAATGGCGGTAAAGCGCTCCGTGAACAGGCTTGAAATCCGGCTCGGCTCCCGCAACGGCTGCGATGCGCCGGCGGCAATGCGGAAGACCGCACCATCCACCCGGAAGAGCAGAAGCTCGAAGGAACGGCCGCCGACACCCCGCGCTTCCAGCCCCGGCTTCAACGTTTCGGCGAGCTGCCGGGCGAGTTCCAGAAGATCGGCTTCCGCCTGCACCGGTTCGGCCACCCGGCGCTCGGCCGACAATTGCGCGACCGGGCGACGCGGCGAGATCGGCTCCTCGACAAGGCCGACGGCCTGATCGAGCCGCAGCAGCAACTGCGCACCGAAACGGCGGGCAAGCGGCGCGCGCGGCGCGGCCAGAAGATCGCCCACCTGCTTCAGGCCCATCTTCTGCAGGGCCGCAACCGTTTCCTCCCCGAGCCGCAAGGACACGACAGGCAGCGGCGCCAAGGCTTCCTCCATGGCTTCGGGAGGAACGATGCGGCTGTCGTCAAAGCGAGCGACGGCCCAGGACAGGCCAGACGCGGAGGAAATGGCGCCGCGCACATCGAGCCCCAGCCGGGAAATCCGGATCAGGATGTCCTCGAGCAGCGCCTCCTCGCCGCCGAAAAGATGGGCACAGCCTGTAATATCGAGAAACAGGCCATCCTTGCCATCGATCGCCACCAGCGGCGTATAGCGGTCGCACCAGTCGGCGATCGCTTCCAGAAGCTTACGGTCCGCCGCCGGGTCCTCCTCGACCACATCGAGATTGGGGCAGATTGCCTTGGCCTCCGCCACGCCCTGACCCGGCTTCAGGCCGATCATTTCAGCCCGCTCGTTGAGCGCGGTCAGTCGCATGGCATTGTTGAGCTTGCCGGCACAGGCGAGCGGCGGGGCTTCAAGCCTGCCTGTCGAACGCCAGGACAGACCCCAGCGCTTGCGCGCGATCCGGTCGGTCGGCAGATGCGGGAAGGTCAGCGCCAGAATGCGCTGCGTATTCCCCGGGAAAGGCAGGGCGTTGAGTGTCGAGGATGGGGGCAAAACGGCGGTCATGGGCATTCCACTCCAGGGTTATGGAAAGGGGCGCCGGGTTGCGACTCTTTTCCAAGGTCAGACGAAAGGCCGGATGACCGATGCTGCCGCCAAGCAGCGATCCATCCGGCAGGGGCCGCGCCTGCGCCGGCGCAGGTTCGACGGAAAAGCGGAAGAGGGCGCTGCTTGCCTCCTCCTCGCCTCCCTGTCGCAACAGAAACAAGGGCCGCCCCGCCGCCTTGGCCCTCAGCGCCAGCCGCCGGCTTTCGGTCAGGCCGAAACGGGCGGGATTCCCGCGCACTTCCAGAATGACGAGAGCAAAGGCGGCACTGCCAAGTGCGGCCTCCGCCACCCAGAGCGCATCGTCCAGCTTGCGCGGCGAGGCCTGCAGGAAAGCCGCAGGCTCCAGCCCGAAATCGCTGACCCCAATGGCATAGGGCAGGCCCGCCTCCATCGTCGCGACCGTGTCACCGATCCACAGGATCGGGGACTTGGACACGACCGCATCCGACGCCTGTGCATGCAGCCGCGCTGCGAGCGCCAAGGCAAAACCACTTGCCGCCCCGGCATCGCGCAGGCCGAGCGAACGGATTTCCGTCAGCGCATCGAGCGGCAGGCCGCCTTGCAGCGCCGCGTCGAGATTATCGACGCCGATCGGAAGGAGTGGCTGTTCAGGCATAGGCTGGGTAGACATCGGCTTCGCAATGCCCACCGTCCCCATCGCCGGCTTGTCTGCCAGCATGTCATGCGCCACTGCTGCCAGTGCCGGGATCGGCCTGCCTTCCAGTCGGGCAATGGTTTCACGCAGGGCAAAAAGCGTTTCCCGCGCCACGGCAGCCTCGGCCATGACGTTCACTCCAGATCGACAATGTTCCTGTTATGTTCTTATGGATTCCAGAGGTCGGAAAAAGAGTCAACACCATTTTATGAGAAAATATTCCTTTGCCTAGAGTCAGATGACTTTCGGTCTGATCGACCAAAAATCTGAATCCGCTCTAAAATCAAAAAGGTAGAGCATGATATCGTCCGAAAACCGCTCAAACACTTTTCGGCATCATGCTCTAATCCGCTCTCGTAAAAGCCGCGCAAAGTCTCTATATGACCAGCCAAGGAAGGAATATTCATGGCTCGCGTCGACCAGAGCGAAGATTGGCGGGACCGCCACTCGCCCTCCATCAGCACATTCGAATCCCTGGCAATGGAGGCTTACAGCCACCTGCCGGACGAATTCCGCTCGCTCACCGGCAACCTCGTCATTCTCATCGAGGATTTCCCGGACGACGAGGTATTCGAGGACATGGCGCTGGAAACGCCCTTCGACCTGCTCGGCCTCTTCGAAGGGCGTGGAATTTCGGAGCGCTTTACCGCCCAGACCGGCGACATGCCCAACAAGATTCGCCTCTATCGCCGGCCAATCATCGATTATTGGGCCGAGAACGACGAAACCCTTGGCGACATCATCACCCACGTCCTGATCCACGAGATCGGCCATCATTTCGGCCTGAGCGACGAGGACATGGAGCGCATCGAGGCGAGCGCCGAAGAAGCGACGGATCGGTGATACCAACCCCGACCGCAAGACGGCCGGGGAGAGGCGAAGAATTTCAGTCCGTGCTTACTGCTCGGAGAGCTTCATATCCGGATCGTAATCCTTGCCGGCCACTTCCTTGACGACGGCCTGGCCGCACTGCATCTGATTGGTCGCGGCATTGAAGGCGTAGGTCGGCGAGCCCGATAGTTCCCAGCCCTTGTTCAACGCCGCAGTCACCTTGTGGCAGAAGGAAGCATCATCGGGTCCGGTGAGGAAGCGGTAGAGTTTCATCAAGGCATCTTTCTTGTTTGACCAGTCAGTGCGACGTCAGGTCTCTATGCGAGACGCTGCGACGGCGCCCGAAGAGCGTTGTTCGATCAGGCGAGCTTTATGAATGAGTCTTTCCGCCTGAACAAGGTGCAGCCGCTCCACCATCCGCCCGCCAAGGTTCACGACATTAAGGGCGTCGGCGCCCGGCTCCGAGAAGGCTGATATGATGGCTTCGGCCTCGGCGATGGCCGCCGCATCCGGGCCGAAATGCAGGTTGGCGGCTTCTATCTGGTTCGGATGGATCAGCATTTTGCCCGAAAAGCCCATGCTGCGGCCCTGGCCGCATTCGGCCTCGAATTCCCCGGCATTCTTGAAATCGTTAAAGACGCTGTCGATGGCCTCGAGCCCGTAGGCGCTGACAGCCAAGATCACTTGCATCAGCCAGGGCACGAGATAGGGGCGGCCGGGCTGCGGCAGGACGCCGGTTTCCTTCCTGAGATCGTTGAGACCGACGACGAAACAATCGAGCTGGCTGCCGGCCGTGCGCCCGGCCTCGGCGATCGCAGCCGCGTTCAAGATGCCGCGCGGCGTCTCGATCATCGCCCAGATGCGCAGGCTTTCCGGCGCATCGGCTTCCGCAAGCCAGTCACCGACGACCATGACATCCTGCGGATCGTCCACCTTCGGCAGCAGCACGGCATCCGGTTCCAGCTCCGCGACCAGCGCCAGGTCCTCGGCACCGAAATTGGAGGAAAGCCCATTGATACGGATAATCCGCTCCTTGCCCGGCAGCGGCGAGGCCGCGAAGAAGGCTCTTAGATTCTCCCGCGCCTCGGCCTTCTTCTCCGGCGAGACGGAATCTTCCAGATCGAAGATGACGGCATCGCAATCGAGGCTCGAAAGCTTGTCCAGCGCTCGACGGTTGATTGCGGGAACGCTCAAGACCGAACGGCGCAGGCGGGCGGGACGGGACGGGGAAAATTCGCTCATTGTGCCGTTTTGCCGCGCTTTTAATCGCCACACAAGTCAACAAAAAGCCATGCTCCTCTTGCAGAGGGAAAAGAAGAGGACCACATTGCTGGGAGTAGAGAGGTCTCGACCATGCAGAATATTCGTTCCCTGTTCATTGCGCTCGCCGGTATCACCGTGTTTGCAGCCATGGCGTTGTTTACCGTTTCGATCACGCTTGCCGTGGGCGGTATCCTCACCGTGCTTATGGCAGCGCGCGCGATTTCGCTGCGCATGAAGCCGGCGCCGGTCCGTGCTAAGGCAAAGACGAACGGCCAGCGCGAAATGCGCATCTGGAACGACGGTCGCGGCACGATCATCGACCTCTGAGGTTGAAAGCAGGACAAGGTGGCTCGCTGTTGCCGGCCACCAGAACCCTTTCGCCGATCATGGTTCGCCCTCAAGGGCAGGGCGACCAAAGCGCTCACTTTTAGAGCATTTCCAAGATTCTCCTTCATTTCGGGCCGGATTTGTTCTATTGGCTGGATAATTCGTGCTTAGACGAGAATGAAGGCAGGACCCCATGGACAAGTTCGTGAAGTTGACCGGCGTCGCAGCGCCCCTCCCGGTCGTCAATGTCGATACCGACATGATCATCCCGAAGGATTATCTGAAGACCATCAAGCGCACCGGCCTCGGCAAGGGGCTCTTCGCTGAAGCCCGCTACAACGAAGACGGCTCGCTGAACGAGGATTTCGTGCTGAACAAGCCGGCCTATCAGAACGCCAAAATCCTGGTCGCCGGCGATAATTTCGGCTGTGGCTCCTCGCGCGAACATGCGCCCTGGGCACTCCTCGACTTCGGTATCCGCTGCGTCATATCCACAAGCTTCGCCGACATCTTCTACAACAACTGCTTCAAGAACGGCATCCTGCCGATCAAGGTCAGCCAGGAAGATCTCGACAAGCTGATGGACGACGCCTCGCGCGGCTCCAACGCCATCCTGACGATTGATCTGGAAAACCTCGAAATCACCGGCCCGGACGGCGGCTCGCTGAAGTTCGAACTCGACGAATTCAAGCGTCACTGCCTGCTGAATGGCCTCGACGATATCGGCCTGACGCTGGAAAAATCCTCCGCGATCGACACCTTCGAAAAGACGAACGCCGCATCTCGCCCCTGGGCTGCCTGATCGGTTTATCGTTATCTCTAAGTGTTTCAAAGCCGGGCCTTACAGCCCGGCTTTTTTCATGCCGAAAACACCCCCTCTCCCCACAAGCGGGGAGAGGGGACCATTCCGCAGTTACGGCACCTCAAAAGCGGAAAACGCAAATCTCTGAAAACAGCTCGACACCATCTTTCCCGTCGGCTGTAATATGATCGACAAGAAGCGGGTCCATATAGGCCTGCCGAGGCTTTTCGGGCCTCTCTCCCACCCCCATTCCTCTCCACACACTGGAGCTTCTCCATGACCTCCCTTCCCATTGTCGGCGCCGCCATGACGCTCGACGACGTCGAAATCCATCGCAACTGGCTGCTCGAAAAGCCGCGTGATCTGGAACTGCAGAGCTTCGTCGAAGCCGAAGTCCTGAACGGCGATTGGGGCCCGCTTGCCGAGCGTGCCCGCAAGCTGCTCGACGGCCATCAGGGCCGCCTCGGCATCCACGGCCCGTTCTGGGGCTTCGTCATCGCCTCGCAGGACCCGGATGTCCGCGCCGTCGTTTCCAAGCGCCTGCTGCAGGCCCTTGACGTCTGCGCCAATATCGGCGCCACGCAGATGGTCATCCATAGCCCCTATACGTCCTGGTCCTACAACAACCTCGACAACAACAGGGGCGAGCGCGAGAAGATCATCGAATATACGCATCAGACGCTGAAGGAAGCGGTCAAGCGCGCCGAAGACATCGGGCTCACGATGGTCATCGAGAATATCGAAGACAAGGACCCGCATATCCGCGTCGGTCTCGCCGACAGCTTCAATTCGCCCGCCGTCGCCGTTTCGATCGACACCGGCCATGCCCATTATGCCCATGGCTACACGGGCGCCCCGCCTGTCGATTACTACGTCCACGCCGCCGGCAACCGCTTGCAGCACGTCCACCTGCAGGATGCGGACGGCTATGCCGACCGCCACTGGAGCCTCGGCGAAGGCAACATCCACTGGCGCGCCGTCTTTGCCGCCCTTGCCAAGCTCAGCAGCAATCCGCGTTTGATCATCGAGATCAAGGACAAGTCGAAGATCCCGGCATCGGCCGCCTACCTCGCTTCGCTCGGCCTGGCCGAGTAAGTGAAACGATCACCCGCCCTCGTGGTTCGAGACGGCCCTTTGGGCCTCCTCACCATGAGGGCTAGTCTCCTCTTTCGGCCCTCAGCTTGCTCCGTCCTTATCCTGAGCCTGTCGAAGGATGAATTTGCCAAGAGATCGAGATGTGTCCTGTGGTTGCGCGGCACCACCTCCGCCCTCATGGTGAGGTGCGAAGCCCGAAGGGTGTAGCCTCGAACCACGAGGGTCGGCCCCTAAATCCCGGTTATTGTCGCGCAGGCCCGCGCCGGGACAACGCCGGCAGCACTTCATAATCCAGCGCAATCAACGCTTCTTTCTTCCGGCGAGACCAGCCTTTGATCTGCCGTTCACGCGCGATCGCATCAACGATACGGTCATAGACTTCATGGAACACCAACTCGACTGGTCGCCGCTTGGTCGTGTAGCCATCATAAATACCCGCATTATGTTCCCACACCCGGGCCTCTATCCCTTGCTTCGTAAGGCCCGTGTAATAGGAACCGTCGCTGCAACGCAGAATGCAGACAGTGACTTCCATGACAGAACTTTCGGTTTAAGATTGCCAAATCTTCTACCATTGGCTGCACTGAGTGATCAATTCTTTTCCGCCGCTTCCAAATCAGGGCCACCTTCGTCCTTCGAGGCTCCGCCTTCGGCTGCGCTCCTCAGGATGAGTGTGGAATTGATTCCGGCGAGCGCAAAAGATCAGCCCTCACCCTGAGGTGGCTCGCAGGCCCTCGAAGAGCGAGGGTGGGTGACGTCGCAAAAGCCCGAAAACCGTACCGTTTCGGCCGCTTCCTCGCTTGAAAAGCCGCATTTGCAGGTCTAAAAACCCCGCAACTTTTTCTTTCGCGGAGGCTTTCCCATGACAGTTCGCAATCTTTTCCTCCTGCCGGGCGACGGTATCGGCCCCGAGGCCATGGGTGAGGTTCGCAAGATCATCGCCTATATGAACGAGGCGAAGGATGCCGGCTTCGTCACGGATGAAGGCCTCGTCGGCGGCAGCGCCTATGATGCGCATGGCGCGGCGATCTCCGATGCCGATATGGCAAAGGCAATGGCCGCCGATGCGGTTCTCTTCGGCGCCGTCGGCGGTCCGAAGTGGGACGATGTTCCCTACGAAGTGCGCCCGGAAGCCGGCTTGCTGCGCCTGCGCAAGGATCTCAAGCTGTTCGCCAACCTGCGTCCGGCCATCTGCTATCCGGCGCTGGCATCGGCTTCGTCGCTGAAGCCGGAGCTGGTCGACGGCCTCGATATCCTGATCATCCGCGAGCTCACCGGCGGCGTCTATTTTGGCGAACCGAAGGAAATCATCGACCTCGGCAACGGCCAGAAGCGCGGCATCGACACCCAGGTCTATGACACCTACGAGATCGAGCGCATCGCCGGCGTCGCCTTTGAACTGGCGCGCACCCGCAACAACCGCGTCTGCTCGATGGAAAAGCGCAACGTCATGAAGTCTGGCGTGCTCTGGAACCAGGTCGTCACCGCGACGCACAAGGAAAAATATGCCGACGTGCAGCTCGAGCATATGCTCGCTGACGCCGGCGGCATGCAGCTCGTCCGCCAACCGAAGCAGTTCGACGTCATCGTCACGGACAACCTGTTCGGCGATATGCTTTCCGACGTCGCGGCCATGCTCACCGGCTCGCTCGGCATGCTGCCGTCTGCCTCGCTCGGCGCACCGAATGCCAAGACCGGCAAGCGCAAGGCGCTTTACGAGCCAGTCCATGGCTCGGCACCCGACATCGCCGGCAAGGGCATCGCCAACCCGATCGCCATGATTGCCTCCTTCGCCATGTGCCTGCGCTACTCCTTCGGCCTCATTGCCGATGCCGACGCGCTGGAAAAGGCGATCGCCAACGTACTCGACAGCGGCATCCGTACCGGCGACATCATGTCGGCTGGCAGCCGCCAGGTCGGCACCGCTGAAATGGGCGACGCTATCCTTGCCGAGTTCAAGGCTCTGTCGGCCTGATCTCCGGCATTGGATCGTCTGATATATTTCACGTGAAACATGAAACCCCGCTCTGCAAGGAGCGGGGTTTTTCGTTGCAAACAGGATAGGCTCGTCCAGATCCAGGATCGCTGCTTCGGCTCTTGTCACCGTTTTTTAGAAAAACTGTAACAACTGCCTGTTATTTGTCGAACTGATTGGAAATCGACAATAGGCGATGATTATGCAGGCGATCTTGACGTCTCTCGACAGGCGTTGGCGGCGGAGCGATGCGGCATTTGCACCCTCTCACTGGAAAATCTGCCTGTTTATAACGGCCAATATCGTCCTTCTCTCGGCTCTCCTGTTCGATTGGCCTGTCGGCGCCACACTCAAGAGCCTGTCGCCATCTGTTCGCTTCTTCGGCGGAATGCTGACCAATTTCGGTGAATCCGGCTGGATTCTCCTCGTCAGCGCTTTCCTGTTCTTCGAAGGATGGGCCGGCAGCAGGCTGTTGCATTCGCAGCGCTGTCGCTGTCAGGCGCTGCGTATCTGCCAGGTTGGCGGCTATCTGCTGACAACCATTGCGCTTTCGGGCCTCCTGGCCAATCTGCTGAAGCGCGCCATCGGCCGCGCCCGCCCGACGCATTTTGCCGATTGGGGACCTTTCGGCTTCTCGCCCTTCAACGGCCGCGCCAGCTTCGAAAGCTTCCCATCGGGCCATGCGACCACGATAGGTGCTCTGTTCGTGGCGCTTGCCCTCCTGTTTCCCCGCTATCGCTACATCTTTGCCGCCTGTGCGCTCTGGCTGGCGATCACCCGCGTTATTGTCGGCGCCCACTATCCAAGCGATGTCATCGCCGGCCTAGCTCTTGGCGGCTGGTTCTCCTTCATGATGGCGATCGTCTATTCGCGCTACGGCCTGCTCTTCCGCATCAATTCCGCCGGCTGGCCGACGCTGCGATGGCCGCTCTTCAAACGCAGCAAACCGCAACAGACCGATTCCTGAGCTGATTGCGGTTGCATCGCAAAGGTTGCCAAGACCCTCACGCATTCATATATCTGCAGGCAGGGATGACCGAAGGCGGTCAATCCGATTTCGTTTCCGCTTGCGATGAACACCATGGATGCCGGGCCGATACGTTTAAGCGAAAGGCAGATGGGGCTGATCTCCCGGGCCCTTGCCGAGCCGCGACGCGTGCAGATCCTGAAGGAGATCGGCACGCGCACCGAACCCATGCCCTGCAGCACCCTGAACGAATGCCACGCGGTCAGCGCCGCGACGATGTCGCATCACATCAAGGAACTTGAAAACGCCGGGCTCATCGAGATCCAGCGCGAAGGCAAGTTCGCAAGCCTCGTGCTGCGCCGCGACACGCTGAACGCCTATATGGCGGAGCTTTCCAAAATCTGACGCTTCCATCCCTGCCATCAGCATTTCTTGCCATGGCTCTTGTATCAATTAGATGATTATCTAAATATCAAAGTGACGATGCGGATCAGTTTTCGGGTCGCATGCGCCAAATAGTTTGATGATTATAAAATTGTCTAATAATTTCCGAAGGAAACTGACATGAGCAAACTGACAGGCAAGGTCGCGATCGTGACCGGAGCATCCAAGGGCATCGGTGCGGGCATCGCCAAGGCGATGGCCGAGGCGGGTGCTACCGTCATCGTCAACTACGCATCGAGCCGCGAAGGCGCCGACAGGGTGGTTGCAGAAATCTCCGCCAAGGGCGGCAAGGCACTCGCCGTCCACGGCGACGTTTCCAAATCCGAGGACGTCAAGCGTCTCTTTGCCGAAACCAGGCAGGCCTTCGACCGCGTCGACATCCTCGTCAACAATGCCGGCGTCTACCAATTCGCGCCGATCGAGGAATTCACCGAGGAAGAATTCCATCGTGAATTCAATATCAACGTGTTGGGAACGCTGCTGACCACGCGCGAAGCCGTGAAGCATTTCGGTCCGGAAGGCGGCAGTATCATCAATATCGGCTCCAACGCCGTCAGCATGAACCTGCCAACCGCTTCGGTTTACACAGCAACCAAGGCAGCCGTGGATTCCATCACCAAGATCCTCGCCAAGGAACTCGGTCCGCGCAATATCCGGGTCAACAATCTGGCCCCGGGCGGCGTCGAGACCGAAGGCGTCGTCGCCGCCGGCGTCATCGGCAGCGATTTTGAAAAGCATCTCGTCTCCCAGACGCCTCTTGGCCGCCTCGGCCAGCCGACCGACATCGCCCCGGTCGCCGTCTTCCTTGCTTCGCAGGACGCCGCCTGGGTGACCGGCGAAACCATCTATGTCGGCGGCGGATTGAAGTAGCCATCAATCACAACACTGCCCCGGCAAGGGGCGGTGTCTCCGGCGCGGCATAAACGCACGCCGCGCCGGTATGTTAGCGGACGATTGCCAAACCGCCTCATTTTCCTATTTAGTAAAGCTGCTCGGGTTTTCCGCGTAACAGCGCAGTCGACCATGCCGTGAAGCGCATGTCCTCCGCGCGATCTAAAAACAGACCCTGTCTTCAATGCGATCCCACGCAGCAGCTGATGTCATCGAACTCCCTTAAGATCCGCCGGCGATCGCTGTCGTGAACAAAAAACGGAGGACGCCTTTATGAATACCACCAATACCAAGTCGAAGCTGGGCACGCGCACCAATCTCAGCGAGGAAGCGACACGCGATATTTCCGCGGCTCTGAGTGCCCTGCTGGCAGATGTCTTCGCCCTCTATCTGAAGACCAAGAACTTTCACTGGCATATGAGCGGCCCGCATTTCCGCGACTATCACCTGCTTCTCGACGAGCACGGCGATCAGATTTTCGCGATGACCGACCCCATGGCCGAACGCGCCAGAAAGATCGGCGGAACGACCCTGCGCTCGATTGGCCAGATCGCCAAGCTCCAGCGCATTCCGGACAATGACGCGGAATATGTCGATCCGCAGGACATGCTCGCCGAGCTGGCGGACGACAACCTCAAACTCTCGGCCGAAATGCGCGCGGTTCACGACGTTTGCGACGAATATGGCGATGTCGCCACCGCCAGCCTGCTCGAAAACTGGCTGGACGAAACCGAGCGCCGCATCTGGTTCCTGTTTGAAACCACGCGCAAGTCCAACCGTTGACATGAAAAAGCCTCCGCCTTCGAACACGATAAGTTGAAGGTGGCTCGCAGCAGTTCCGATTTCCCCGCTCGCGCCCCGGCAACGGCGAGGAAATCCTTGACTCCTGTGGAAAACATCTTAGAACCGGCGGCGGAAAAGGAAGACTTCCATGGTTCGTTTCGAACAGATCGATAGTCTCAGTCACCTAGCGGATGACGCTGGGCAGGATGTCTGTTTTCCGGTTTCTTCCAAAACCAAGGCCAAAACGACGACGAAAACCGTCTGACGTCTCTGGCCTGCCGCTCTCTCCCCGGCTCGGTCGGGGACAGGAACCGGTCGTCACGGCCGCGGTTCCCCCCTCGCCAAAGAGGAGAGAAGAGAAAGAGAGCTTGAGAAATGGGTTTCAAAGTTGCAGTAGCGGGCGCGACCGGGAATGTCGGCCGCGAAATGCTCAACATCCTGTCCGAACGCGGCTTCCCGGCCGATGAGGTCGTGGCGCTCGCATCGGCCCGCTCGCAGGGAACCGAAGTTTCCTTCGGCGACCGGACGCTGAAGGTTTCCAACCTGGAAAACTACGATTTCTCCGACACCGACATCTGCCTGATGTCGGCCGGCGGCGACGTTTCGAAGAGGGTCTCGCCGAAGATCGGCGCCCAGGGCTGCGTCGTCATCGACAACTCCTCCGCCTGGCGCTACGACGCCGACGTGCCGCTGATCGTTCCGGAAGTGAACCCGGATGCCATCACGCAGTTCACCAAGCGCAACATCATCGCCAACCCGAATTGCTCGACAGCGCAGCTCGTCGTGGCCCTGAAGCCGCTGCATGATTTCGCCAAGATCAAGCGCGTCGTCGTCTCGACCTACCAGTCGGTCTCCGGCGCCGGCAAGGACGGCATGGACGAGCTGTTCAACCAGACCCGCGCCGTCTTCGTTGCCGATCCGATTGAGACGAAGAAGTTCACCAAGCGCATCGCCTTCAACGTCATTCCGCATATCGATAGCTTCATGGAAGACGGCTACACCAAGGAAGAATGGAAGGTGCTGGCCGAAACCAAGAAGATGCTCGATCCGAAGATCAAGGTCACCTGCACGGCCGTGCGCGTCCCCGTCTTCATCGGCCATTCGGAATCGGTGAACATCGAGTTCGAAAACGAGATCACGGCCGACCAGGCCCGCGACATCCTGCGCGAGGCTCCCGGTTGCCTCGTCATCGATAAGCGCGAGAACGGCGGCTACATCACGCCTTACGAATCCGCCGGCGAAGATGCGACCTATATTTCGCGCATCCGCGAAGATGCGACCGTCGAAAACGGCCTCAACATCTGGGTCGTCTCCGACAACCTGCGCAAGGGCGCCGCTCTCAACGCCATCCAGATCGCCGAATTGCTCGTCAATCGCGGCCTGATCAAGCCGCGCAAGCAGGCTGCATAAGGATCTGTAAACCAATTTACGGTTTATCAACCCTCATTGGCTATGCAGGATAGAATGGAAGCCTCGCCATTTCGGATGAAAGGCGGGGCTTTTGTAAATGCATCGGCGGCAATGTTTCACATGAAACGAAAAACACCGGTCGCTAAAATGTAGTAATGACATGGCGGTCGGATGCTGGCATGGTCCGATGGTGACTAACCGCGCGCGATCCCCTGGCTTGTAAGGGTTTGCGCGCCATTGAAAAACGGTTACCGCGTTCGCATCGCGGTAAGAATTCGGGGACACTGAATGCGCTTCACAAAGTCTGGAATGGCAGCTCTCGTGGCGGGCGGGTTGCTGCTGGGAATGCCGATTGCGGCAAATGCCGCCTCTTGCGGCAATACTTCCGCCGGCTTCGAAAACTGGGTGCAGGAATTCAAGCGGGAAGCGCAGGGACAGGGTGTCAGCCCCTCCACCCTCGACAGGGCTTTCGCGAACGTTCATTACAACCAGCCCACCATTCGCGCCGATCGCGGCCAGAAGAGCTTCAAGCTTTCCTTTGAGGAATTCATGAAGAAGCGCGGCGGTCAGACAATCATCAATCGTGGTAAAAGCATGAAACAGGCCAATGCGGCGCTGTTTGCCAAGATCGAGAAGCGGTTCGGCGTCCCCCCCGGCCCGATCATCGCGATCTGGGGTATGGAAACCGGCTTCGGCAGCTATATGGGCGACCAGCATACGCTTTCGGCTGTAGCGACCCTTGCCTACGACTGCCGCCGCTCGGCCTTCTTCACCGATCAGCTTTATGCCGCCCTGAAACTCGTCGGCGAAGGCTATCTCAACCCGTCGGCCCGCGGCGCCGCCCATGGTGAAATCGGCCAGACGCAGTTCATGCCCAAGAACGTCGTCCTCTACGGCGTCGATGAAGATGGCAACGGCCGGGTCGATCTTGTGGGATCGCGCGCAGACGCGCTGGCTTCGACGGCCAACTTCCTGCGCGGCCATGGTTGGCAGCCGGGCGCCGGCTATCAGCCGGGCGAACCGAATTTCGCCGCCATCGCCGGCTGGAACGATGCAAAGGTCTATCAGCAGGCAATCGCCTATATCGGTCAGCAGATCGACGGCAGGTAACCTGATCTCATGAATAAAAAAGGCGCTGCGACCCGTTGGTCTGCAGCGCCTTTTCGTTTGGTCCAACTCCATCCACTGGATGTGGAGGCGACCTTAGATCTCCGGTCGGATGAAATCCTTGGTATTCGGGTCCATGACCCATAGTTCGCCGGTCGAAATATCGAACCACGCACCGTGCAGGTTCAACTTGCCCTCTTCCTCGCGCGCCTTGATTTCCGGGAAACTGCGAAGATTGTTCAGCGAATTGCGGATCGAAATACGCTCCAGCGCCGTCTGGCGCTCGGTCTGCGTCATGATGTCGTTGCTCTGGATCTGCTCGGCGGCAGGCTTCAGCAGCGCCATCCATCGGCCGATGAAGTCGCCCGGCGACAGCGGTTCCGCATTCGGATCGAGTGCTGCGCGGATACCGCCGCAACGGCCGTGACCCATCACGACGATGTCGGAAACTTTCAGCGACAAAACCGCGAATTCGAGCGCTGCCGAGGTCGCATGGAAATTGCTGTCCGGCTCATAGGGCGGCACCATATTGGCAACGTTTCGGATGACGAACAGCTCTCCCGGTCCTGCATCGAAGATGATCTCCGGCGCCGAGCGGGAGTCACTACAGGCAATCACGAGCGTCGACGGGTTTTGGCCGAGCTCCGCCAGAGTGCGATAGCGTTCGCGCTCATCGACGTAACGCCCGCTCATGAAATTGCGATAGCCGTTCAGAAGGGTGTCGGGAAAGCTTTGCATGGATATTGGATTACAGCGCGCTGTGGCCGATGGCAACTGTTGCGCTGCAAAAAGCTTTCGCCCTCGCGGGCGCTATTTTTTCTTCCGCTGCGCCGGGTGGACGAGGTGCCTCAGCTGCACCATAGCCATCGGCGTCGACAGGCTCGTGGAATCGACGGCGAGCGTCAGCTCGTTGCTGCCGCGCTTGACGGCACGCGCCAGCACTTCAAAGACACTGGCCGTCGTCAGCTGCAAGGCACGCTCCTCGTCCATGCCCGACAGCAGGCGCGACAGGAAGACGGCGGACAACAGATCGCCAAGCCCGTTCGGTGCGCCCTCGACGCTGCGATGTTCGGCAAGCAGCGCATTTCGGCCGCTGAGATAGAGATTGCCGATGCCGCCTGCCATCATCGGCACCGCCGACGTCACCAGCATGCGCGACGGCCCGAGCGCGAGAGCCGCCTCCATGATGGCGTTGTTATCCTCAAGAGGGGCGCCAGCCAGCCACGCGAGTTCGTAGCGGTTCGGCGTTGCAAGCGACGCCAGGGGGATCAGGTGGTCTCGGATCGCTTCCGCCGTCGCCTCGGGCACGTAAAGCCCGCCGGCATCGCCGATGACGGGATCGCAGGCATAGATGAGATCCGGGTTCTTTTCCCGCAGAGCCGTCACCAGCTTTGCAACAGAAAGCGCCTGAGCAGCATTGCCGAAATATCCCGACAGCACCGCCTTGACCTCGGAAAGCCAGGGCGCGGCGATGAGATCGTCGATGGCGTGTTCGAAATCTGCCTCGTTGAAGGTCAGCCGCGTCGAGCGGCCATGACCCGGATGCCAGGGCAGAACGATAGTCGGCAGCGCCCAGACGGGATGGCCGAGCGTTTCCAGCGCGAAAACGGCAGCGCGATTGCCGACGGACCCTCTGACGACATGGCTGGAGATGACGATAACGGCGCCGGCCGACACTTGCGACATGATGCTAGCTTTCAAGTTCAGGGCTTCAAACTGCAATGGCGCCGTTGATGATCCCTTTGACCGCACTCTGTCAACCGCACTTCACAGAGTCATGAAAACCTCTGTTGACGGGCTGATTCCCGCCGATTTCACGCGGATGATATCCGCTTTTCATCAGGATCGCGCATTCCGGCAAGATTTTTAAAAAAACCGGCCAAAATCAGTCCGAAAGCAACCAAATTCGCATTCTTTTTGCCAGTTTTTTCGCTAAACCTTCTGCTACTGTCGTCAAAATTCGAAAATCGGGAGGAATTCCATGGCGCCCAAAACCAATCCGAAACGGGAAAAGCAGATCGAAGCGGCACGCAAAATAGCGGCGGCGACGGGCGAGACGCATCTCGACCCCGAGATCCTGTTCGGCCGGGCAAGCAATGACGACATGGAGCGTTACAGCCCGGAAATGTTGGCGCTTGCCGCAGCGCACGCGGCCAAGGAACTGGCGGCCTGGAGCGGCACCTCTCCCCGCGTCAGCATCGAACAGGTTGCCAATATCGAGCCCGATGGCGTTGCCGTGTCGATCCTGTCGATCACCGATCACAACATGCCCTTCCTCTACGAATCGATCATGGGCGAGGTGACCAGCAGCTACCGCGATCTCTATATGGCGGTGCATCCGATCCTGGTCGTCGAAGCCGGCAAGCAGCCGAGCCTTTATTCCGCCGATCAGCCGAGCGATCCGGCCCACCGCGTCAGCCATATCCAGCTGCATCTCTCGCCCCTGACGACGGCGCAGACAACGGATCTGACCAAGCGGGTCCAGACCGTGCTCGACCAGACGCATCTTGCCGTTTCCGACTGGAAGCCGATGCTGGCGCGCCTCGACACCGTGATATCGGAATTGTCGACCTATGAAGCGGCCGGCCGCCGCAAGAACGACCGCGACGAAGCGCTCGCCTTCCTTGCCTGGCTAAGGGATGGTAACTTCACCTTCCTCGGCATGCGCGAATATGTCTATTCCGGCAAGGGTGCCGACGCCAAGGTCGAGCGCGATCGCGGTGCCGGCCTCGGCATCCTCTCCAATCCGGACGTGCGCGTTCTCCGCCAGGGCAAGGACGCCGTCACCACGACACCGGAAATCCTCGCCTTCCTCGACGGCCCGGATTTCCTGATCGTCACCAAGGCGAACGTCAAGTCGATCGTCCATCGCCGCGCCTATATGGATTATGTCGGCGTCAAGCGCTTCGATGCCGATGGCAATGTGACGGGCGAGCTGCGCATCGTCGGCCTCTTCACCTCGACGGCCTATACCAGCGCCGCGGCGGAAGTGCCGCTGCTGCGCTCGAAGGTGCAAAAGGTCAAGGATCACTTCGGCTTCGACCCCACCAGCCACTCCGGCCGCATGCTCGAAAACACGCTGGAATCCTATCCCCGCGACGACCTCTTCCAGATCGATACGACCCTGCTCGCAAGCTTCGCCGAGCAGATCAATGACCTGACCGACCGGCCGCGCGTGCGAGCTCTGCCGCGCATCGACCATTTCGACCGCTTCGTCTCCGTCATCGTCTATGTTCCGCGCGAGGAATATGATTCCGTCGTCCGCGAGAAGATCGGCAATTACCTGAAAACGGTCTATGACGGCCGTGTCTCCGCCTATTACCCGGCCTTCCCCGAAGGCGGCGTGGCGCGTGTGCACTTCATCATCGGCCGCAGCGCCGACAAGACACCGCATGTTCCCCAGGCGAAGCTTGAAGAGGCAATCCGCGCCATCACCGCCCGGTGGGACGAACGCTTCCTTATGCTGGCCGGCCCGAAGGCGCCCAGCATCTCCGTCAGCCAGGCCTTCCAGGAAGCCTTCTCGCCGGAAGACGCCTTTGCCGATCTGCCTGATATCGTCGCCACGTCCGGCGCCGAGCCGATCCGCATCGGCTTCTATATCCGCAAGGACGAGGCAGGCGACATCCTCTCGCTGAAGATCTTCCACGGGCAGGGCAACCTGGCGCTGTCGCGCCGCGTGCCGCTCCTCGAAAATCTCGGCTTCAACGTCATCAGCGAACGCACCTTCGATATCTACGTCACCGCCAAGGACGGCTCCACCGGCCATGTCGTGCTGCACGACATGGAGCTGGAAGCCCGTGGCGGCCTGACGATCGATCTCGCCCGTCATGGCGCCGCGCTGGAAGAAGCTTTCCTCGCTGCCTTCGGCGGCACGATCGACAATGACGCCTTCAACCGGTTGATCGTTTCCGCCGATCTTTCCGCCCGCGAGACGAACGTCTTGCGCGCCTATTCCCGCTATTTGCGCCAGGCCGGCATTGCCTATTCGCAGGATTACATCTCCTCGACGCTGGATAAGTATCCGCGCATCGCCGCATCGCTCTTCCGCCTCTTCCACGATACGCTCGATCCGAAGCTCAGCGACAAGAGCCGCACTAAGAAGCTTTCCGATCTCCATGCCGCGATCGAAACCGAGCTTGCCGATGTGCCTAGCCTCGACGACGACCGCATCCTGCGCCGTTACGTCAATGCCATCGATGCGACGCTGCGCACCAACTACTTCCAGAAAAATGCGGACGGTAGCCCCAAGGCCATGCTCGCCTTCAAGCTCGATCCGAAGCTGTTGGACGGCCTGCCCGAGCCGCGCCCCTTCCGCGAAATCTTCGTCTACGGCGTCGAAGTCGAAGGCGTTCACCTGCGCTTCGGCAAGGTGGCCCGTGGTGGCCTGCGCTGGTCGGACCGCGCTGAAGACTATCGTACGGAAGTGCTCGGCCTCGTGAAGGCACAGCAGGTCAAGAACGCCGTCATCGTGCCCGTCGGCGCCAAGGGCGGCTTCTATCCGAAGAAGCTTCCGGTCGGCGGCAGCCGCGACGAGATCTTCAACACCGGCCGCGAGGCCTACAAGACCTATATCCGCACGCTGCTGTCGATCACCGACAACATCTCCGGCGCCGATATCATTCCGCCGGCCGATACGGTGCGCCTCGATGGCGACGATCCCTATTTCGTCGTCGCCGCCGACAAGGGCACCGCCACCTTCTCCGACACCGCCAATGCGCTGGCGCAGGAAGCCGGCTTCTGGCTGGACGATGCCTTCGCCTCCGGCGGCTCGGCCGGCTATGACCACAAGAAGATGGGCATCACCGCCCGCGGCGCCTGGGAAACCGTGAAGCGGCATTTCCGCGAAATGGACATCGATATCCAGACGACGCCCTTCAACGTTGTCGGCGTCGGCGACATGTCCGGCGACGTTTTCGGCAACGGCATGCTGCTCTCCCCGAAGATCCGGTTGCTCGCCGCCTTCGACCATCGCGACATCTTCATCGATCCCGATCCGGACATGGCAAAGACGCTAGCAGAGCGCCAGCGCCTCTTCGACCTGCCGCGCTCCAGCTGGCAGGATTTCGACAAGTCCGTCCTGTCGAAGGGCGCCATGATCATCTCCCGCTCGGCCAAATCAGTGACGCTAACGCCGGAAGCGGTCGCTGCCATCGGCATCGACAAGTCGGTCGCAACGCCCTTCGAGATCATGACGGCGATCCTCAAGGCTCCCGTTGACCTCCTGTGGTTCGGCGGCATCGGCACCTACGTCAAGGCGCCGTCCGAAACGGATTCGGAAGTCGGCGATCGCGCCAACGATCCGATCCGCATCACGGCCGAGGAAGTCCGCGCCAGGGTGATCGGCGAGGGTGCCAATCTCGGTGTGACGCAGAAGGGCCGCATCGCCTATGGCCTCAAGGGCGGCCGATGCAACTCCGACGCCATCGACAACTCCGCCGGCGTCAACACCTCCGACGTCGAGGTCAACATCAAGATCGCGCTCGCGAACGCCATGTTCGATGACCGGCTGACGCGGGCCAAGCGCGATATCCTGCTGGCATCGATGACCGACGAAGTCGGCGCGCTCGTCCTGCGCAACAACTACCTGCAATCCCTGGCGATCTCGCTGACGGAGCGCAAGGGCACCGGCAACGGACTGGAACTCAGCCGCTTCATGAGCGTGCTGGAAGCGGCCAAGCAGCTCAACCGCAAGGTCGAGACCCTGCCCGATGACCAGACCTTCGCCGAGCGTTACGCCAATGGCCGTCCGCTGACTCGCCCCGAAATCGGCGTGCTGCTCTCCTATGCAAAGATCGTCCTCTTCGACGCGCTTGTTGCCAGCGACCTGCCCGACGATCCTTACTTCGCCGCAACGCTCAGCCGCTATTTCCCGGCCAAGATGCAGCGCTCGAATTCAACCGATATCGAAAGCCATCGCCTGCGCCGTGAGATCATTGCCACGGCGCTTGCCAACGAAGCAATCAACCGCGGTGGCCCGGGCTTTGCTGTGAGCATGATGGATGCGACGGCGGCATCGGCTGCCGAAGTGGTCAAGGCCGCAGTCATCGCCCGCGACGGGTTCGATCTCGACCGGCTCTGGAATGAGACGGACGCGCTCGATGGCAAGGTTGGCGGCCAGATGCAGAACCGCGTCTACGGCGAGATCACCGAGGTCTATACCGTGCTGACCCGCCTGCTCTTGAAGACCGGCGCGGCCAAGGGCGAAATCGAGGAAACCGTTAGCCGGCTTCGCGCAGCACTGAAGAAGCTGCGACCCGTCTTCCTCACCCACATCCCGGCGGATTTCGCAGCCGAGATCGCGGCCCGCGAAGCCGAATATCAGGCCGCCGGCCTGCCGGAAAAGCTGGCTTCGGAGATCGCGATAATCTATGCGCTCGTTCTCGTGCCGGAGATCATGCAGATCGCCGAGCGCACCGGCGACACGCTGAACCGTGCCGCCGAAAGCTACTTCACGGTGTCGCAAACCTTCCGTGTCGGTCGCCTGCTGCTTGCCGGTAGCCGCATCGTGACAGGTGATCACTATGAGAGCCTCGCGCTTGCGCGCAGCCTCGACCAGATCGCCGGCGCCCGCCGCGATATTGTCATCTCGGCACTGTCCAATCATCCGAAGGACAAGCAGCCGGTTCAGGCATGGCATGCCGAAGACCGTATCCGCATCAATCGCATCGCCGAAGAGCTCGGCGGCCTCAGCGAAAGCGGCGATCCGAATCTCGCCCGCATCACCGTTGCCGCCGGCCTGCTCAGCGACCTTGCGAACGGCCGGGCAAGGTGACACAGTCCGCCCAGACCCGGCATACGGGTAAGGGATTGAGGGGCGGGATTGGTGGCAACCGAAATTGACAATGACGTGCCGGCCAAAGTGCCGGCACGCGGCATCTGGGGATGGATGTTCTTCGACTGGGCGGCTCAGCCGTTCTTCACCGTCGTCACCACCTTCATCTTCGGCCCCTATTTCGTTGCGCGGCTGACGGCCGATCCCGTCTCCGCGCAGACGACATGGAGCAATATGGCGACGATCTCCTCGGTGATCATCGCCATTCTCTCCCCGGTCCTCGGCTCCATCGCCGATCAGTCTGGCGCCAGAAAGCCCTGGATCGCCTTCTTCGCCGTCATCAAGATCGCAAGCCTCTTCTGTCTCTGGGGTGCAGCCCCCGGATCGCCTGTCATCTACCCTGTCATCTTCATGATCCTGGCCTCGATCTCGGCCGAATTCTCGATCGTCTTCAACGATTCGATGATGCCGCGGCTGGTCAGCAAGAACGATGTCGGCAGGCTGTCGAACGCCGCCTGGGGCCTCGGCTATCTCGGCGGCATGATCGTGCTGATCACCGTCGTCGCGCTGCTGGCCGGTAATCCGCAGACCGGCAGGACCATCCTCGGCCTGACGCCGCTCTTCGGCCTCGATGCCACGCTCGGCGAGGATGCGCGCATCACCGGGCCGATCTCGGCCGTCTGGTATCTGATCTTCATCCTGCCGATGTTCCTGTTCACGCCGGACGCCGCCCGTGGCCTGCCGCTTCGCACCGCCGTCCGCTCGGGCCTGCGCGAACTCTCGACGACCCTCGGCGAGCTGAAGCGCCGGCGCGGCATCAGCTTCTTCCTCATCGCCCGCATGGTCTATCAGGACGGGGTCAACGGCCTGCTTATCCTCGGCGGCACATTCGCGGCCGGCATGTTCGGCTGGGCGACGATCGAGATCGGCATCTACGGCATCATCCTCAACGTCATCGCCATCTTCGGCTGCTTTGCCGCCGGCTATGTCGATCGCTGGCTCGGCTCGAAGACGACGGTTATCATCAGCCTGACGCTGCTTCTCATCGCCACCTTCGGCATTCTCTCGACCGGTCCCGGCTTCACGCTCTTCGGCTTCGTTCCGCTCTCCACGGTCAGCTCCGGCGGCCTTTTCGGCACGGCAGCAGAAAAGGCCTATATCGGCTACGGCCTGCTGATCGGCATCGCCTTCGGCCCCGTACAGGCTTCCTCGCGCTCCTATCTCGCCCGCAGCGTCAGCCTCTCGGAAGCCGGCCGTTACTTCGGCATCTATGCCCTCTCCGGCCGCGCCACCAGCTTCATGGCGACGCTGTTCTTTTCGCTGGTAACCTATTGGAGCGGCTCGGCCCGCCTCGGCATGGCGACACTCGTCATCTTCCTTGCCGGCGGCCTCCTGCTTCTGCTGCCGACGCCCTATCCGGCCGACAAGACGAAGTAGGCAAAGAAAATCCCGACAGGTTTGCCTGCCGGGATATAAAATTTTTCGATCGGGTATATCCGACGATTAATGGCGGAAATGGCGGATGCCGGTAAAGACCATCGCGACATTATGCTCATTGGCCGCGTCGATGACTTCCTGGTCACGCATCGAGCCGCCCGGCTGGATGACGGCGGTGGCGCCGGCGGCGATCGCCGAGAGCAGGCCGTCGGCAAACGGCAGGAAGGCTTCCGAGGCAACGGCGGAGCCCTGCGTCAGCGGCTCGGCGAGCCCCATGGCCTTGGCGGCTTCTTCTGCTTTGATGGCAGCGATGCGGGCGGAATCGACACGGCTCATCTGTCCCGCGCCGATGCCGGCCGTCTGGCCATCCTTGGCGTAAACGACGGCATTCGACTTCACATGCTTGGCGACGCGGAAGGCGAACTTCATGTCGCCAAGCTCCTGCGCCGTCGGCGCGCGCTTGGTGACGACCTTGAGCTCCATGTCTTCGACCAAGGCATTGTCGCGGTTCTGCACCAGCAGGCCGCCGGAGACGGTCTTTGCGGTCAGGCCGGCGACACGCGGATCGGGCAGGGCACCAACCGAAAGCAGACGGAGGTTCGGCTTGCGGGCGATGATCGCCTTGGCTTCCTCGGTAACATCGGGCGCGATGATGACCTCGGTGAAAAGCTTGACGATCTCTTCCGCCGTTTCGGCGTCGAGCAGGCTGTTCAGCGCGATGATGCCGCCGAAGGCCGAGGTGGAATCGCAGGCAAGCGCGCGCTTGTAGGCTTCCACGAGGCTCGGGCCGGTGGCGACGCCGCAGGGATTGGCATGCTTGATGATCGCGCAGGCCGCACCGTTTTCCGGCAGGAATTCGGCAACGAGCTCATAGGCCGCATCGGTGTCGTTGATGTTGTTGTAGGAAAGCTGCTTGCCCTGGAGGAGCGTTGCCGTGGAAACACCGGGGCGGTTTTCGCCGGTCAGGTAGAAAGCCGCCTTCTGGTGCGGGTTTTCACCGTAGCGCATTTCCTCGCGCAGAACGCCACCGATGACGCGGTGGCGCGGCGTGGCGATATCGAGCGCTTCGGCAAACCAGTTGGAAATCATCGCGTCGTAAGCAGCGGTGCGGGCAAAAGCCTTGGCAGCCATGCGCTTGCGGAAATCATAGGTCGTCTGGCCGGCATCTGCGGAGAGCTGGGCCAGTAGCTCGGTATAGTCGGCGGGATCGGTGAGCGTCGTCACATAGGCGTGGTTCTTGGCCGAAGCGCGGATCATCGCCGGGCCGCCGATATCGATATTCTCCACCGTTGTGGGATAATCGCCACCGGCCTTGCGAACGTCTTCGAAGGGATAGAGGTTGATGACGGCAAGATCGATGCCCTCGATGCCGTGCTCCTTCATCGCAGCCTGATGCTCGGCATCGTCGCGGATGGCGAGCAGGCCGCCATGCACCTTCGGATGCAGCGTCTTGACACGGCCGTCCATGATCTCCGGAAAATTCGTTACTTCCGACACGTCGGTCACGGCAAGGCCGGCCGCGGCGATCGCCTTGTGCGTGCCGCCGGTCGACAGCAGCCGTACGCCCTGTTCGCTGAGCGCACGCGCCAGCTCGACGATGCCGGTCTTGTCGAAGACGGACAGAAGCGCGGTTTTCACCTTCACCTTGTCGGGAGCGGGAATTTTCTTGGAAACGACGGCCATGGGCTTTCTCCGATCTAGAGCAACTCCAGGAAAAGTGTATGGCGGTTTTCCGTCCGGAGTTGCGATAACAAAAAAACAGAGCGGAAGCGCTCTGGCATAGGGAGACAACAGGTCCGGCAGAAATAGCGCGGGACGGGAATGCCGCCCCGTTAGCATAGCTGACGCGCTTAGCCTATGGCCGATGGGATAAAAACCAGCGGATTTCCGGCTTTTCGGTGATCTTGAAAACGATCTCGAGCTGATCGGAGGAGCGCATCCCCGAGGGATCGGCAAAGAAGATATCCTCCGCCACCAGCACCTCGTTACCGGGCGAGGAGAAGACCCAGGTCTCTCCGTCCGGCGCAATCAGCAGTGCCGCATCCGTCTCGGTCTGCAGCAGGCTGATGGAGGGATGGATGTGGAAACGGGCCGAAGCGATGCCTTCGCCCTTCGGCTGATGCTTCTTGCCTTCTGGCGTAAAGAACCGGTCACGGCCGGCGACGATGGTGCCGCTGGCGTTGAGGCTTATCTCGCGCTCGTGGACGTAACCGAAGGCGGAGAGGTAGCCATCATGGGCCGCGCGGACATAATCGCGCCCGTCTTCTGTCTCGGCGCGCTCGACGATGACCTTCTTGACGCCGCCGACCATGATCGGCCCCAGCGATTTCGACTTGGAAAACTGGCAGGACGAGGTGTCGTTGAGCGTGACGGTCGAATGCGCAGCCGTCGCTCGCGCCGCCTGCATGAAGCGATCGCCCGCGAACTCCGGCGCGCCGGAGTTGATGATGAAGCGCGTCTTGCCCGAGGACATCTCGAAGGAGAGGCAACCCGCATGCGCCGTCCGGCTGAGATCGGTCGAGGCCGCAGCGCCGGCATCGACAATGACGACGGCCTGACCGGCCGCCAGCCGGTGATATTTTGTATGCGGCAGCGCCTTGAAGGCCTGTCCCGCCGTCTCGTCGTAGCGCAGCACCGACATCAGTTCGTTGGCGAGCGTCGATGTCGCCCCGTTAAACAACGCCAGATCGCCATCCTGATGGCGGAAAAAGCGCAGCGCCGGGTACATGCGGTCGATGCCGGGGATCAACCGCACCGGCACATCATGGCCGAGATTGACGTAGGTCTGGCGCAGCGGCAGCAGATCGAGGAGCAGCTCCAGCGACGCCCGCGGATTGCGGGAGATATGGCCGCCATCCTGCAGAATCTGCCGGTCGATCTCGCGGTCGAGCGCCTGACCGGCCCGTTTCAGCGTCAGCGAACTGCTCGGCATGGCAACGGAGGCCATAGCAAGCGCGATGCGCACGCGGAACCGGGTAACGCCATCGGGCGACGAGGCCACGATCCGCCGCAGAAAGCGCACATGGAAGACGAGCATGCGCATGAAACGGCGGTAAAAGCCGCTATCGGTGCCCTGCAGGAGCACAGGCGAATGCGAGAGGAGCGCGACCAGCCGCTGCGCCGCTATATCGGGCGACCAGGCAAGGCCATGCAGTCGGCGGCCGTGAACCGCGATCCAATCGGTGAGGATCGAGCGCGCCATGGCCGAGGCCTGATCGCTCTTTTCCGCCCGTAAATGCCGCAGCCAGCGGAAATTATGCAGCCGCGCGGCAAAGGCGAGCGACGGCAATTCAAGCGAAAAGGGCGAAGCACCCTGCGTTTCGAGAACGCGTCCGGCCAGCAGGATGCGACCGTTCAGAAGCTCTTCGACGAAAAAAGGATCGACGCTGCGAAGGTCGGTCGGCGCCACGATTAATCGTTCCGGCACACGCATCGTGTGGCGGGTGAGACGCAATCGCGTCAACGCCGCGCGGCGCGACATCCGCCGCCATGCTTCCCGCATGTATGAACTCACAAAACCCTGCCGCAGATCTGCATATTTGCTTCTGCTTACTCTCATTACCCGTGGTTAAAAAGAGGTTACAGATATACCAATTAAGGACATATTACCGGCTTTTTAACCGCTTGGTGGGTGACGAGCCGAACGAAAGCTAGCGCGTGCGTCGAAGCACGACCGCGAAAAAGCCGTCGAGGCCGGAGGCAAAACCATCGGCAAGCGGCAGCATATCCGGCGTGGTGCGGAAGGCACCAAGCGGCGAAATCGCCGCCTCCAGGCCCGGCCAATCCTCCGCGTCGATCGGCACGCGCTCGACATCGTCCTTCTCGGCAAGCAGCCGCGCGACGAGATCCTCGCCCTCTTCGGGATCGAGCGAGCAGTTGGAAAAGACCACCACGCCGGCGGGTTTGACCAGTGTCAGGGCATGGCGAAGCAGACGCGCCTGCAGGCCGGCGAGCTTGGCGATATCCTCCGGCCCCTTGGTCCACAGCACGTCGGGATGGCGGCGCGTCGTTCCCGTCGAAGAACAGGGAGCGTCGAGCAGAGCGGCGTCGAAAAGTTCGTCGGGCTGATACTTGCTCATATCGGCAACGACAGTCTCGGCCTCCAGGCCGAGGCGTGCCAGATTGCCTGACAGCCGCTTCAGCCGGTTGGCGGACTGATCGAGAGCCGTGACGTGGGCGCCTGCGAGAATAAGCTGGGCCGTCTTGCCGCCTGGTGCCGCACAGAGGTCGACCACCCGCTTGCCGGTCAAGGGGCCGAAAAGCTTGGCCGGAATGCTGGCGGCGGCATCCTGAACCCACCACTCGCCCTCGTCGAAGCCTTCCAGCGAGGGAATGGACCCCTCGAATGCAGCAAGCCGCACGCCGCCGGTCGGCAACACGGTGCCGTTCAACCGCTTCGCCCAGCCTTCGGGATCGGATTTCACGGTGAGATCGATCGCGGCCGGCTCAAGCTGCGTGTCGGAAATTTTAAACGCGGCTGGCGCGCCATAGGCAGCTTCGAGGCGAGACAGGAACCAGTCCGGCATGGCCGGCACCTTCGCGACACGCTCGAGAATCTCCTGCTTCTCACGGCCGATGCGGCGGAGGATGGCGTTGACCAGCTTGGCGAAGCGGCGGTTGCGGGGATCGCGGTTGGCCTGCTCGACAGCGAGATCGACGGCGGAATGATCCGGCACGTCGAGATAGAGGATCTGCGTCGCGCCGACGACGAGCACGTGATGCAGGGCGCGGGCACCCTCGGGCAGCGGCGAATCGAGCAGCGACGATATTGCCGCCTCGATGCGCGGCAGGTGCCGCAGCGCGCTGTTCAAGATGGCGCGTACCAGCGCACGATCGCCATCGCTGAGTGTCGTATAGGCAGCGCTGCCGCCTTCGGCGTCGAGCATGCCGTCGAGCGGCGTCTTGCGGTCCAGCACCGCTCCCAGGATCTTCGACGCCGCCGCGCGGGCCGCAAGGCCGGGCTTTGGCGGAGACGAATCGGCCGGCCGCGACTGTTGCGGCCGCTTTCCCGATCGTTTTCCGTCTTTGTTGGAAGCGTTGTTTTTCGTGTCAGAACTCAAGACCAGGGACCCTTCGGCGGTTGCGAACCACCGCGACCCGTATTCGGCACGGAGCGCGATTTGCGCTCCGGATTAGCAGTCAGAACCGGCCCCGTCGAGCCAAAGCCCGAAGATGGGCCTGAAGAGGGTGTCATCGGCGAGGCACTACCGCCGCCGTAACGGGCCATGTCATGCAGCGCGGCGATGCGGTTTTCCGTGTTCGGATGGGTGGAAAACAGGTTGTCCATGCGCTCGCCGGAGAGCGGATTGATGATGAACATATGCGCCGTTGCCGGATGTCCCTCGGCTTCCTCATTCGGAATATGCGCCGCACCACGGGCGACCTTGCCAAGTGCCGAGGCGAGCCATAGCGGATTGCCGCAGATCTCAGCGCCGCGGCGGTCGGCCGAATATTCGCGCGTCCGGCTGATCGCCATCTGCACCAGCATGGCGGCCAGAGGCGCAACGATCATCGCCGCGAGAACGCCGATCATGCCAAGGGGATTGTTGTTGTCGCGGCGGCCGCCAAAGAAGAAGGCGAAGTTGCCGAGCATGGAAATAGCGCCGGCAAGCGTCGCCGTAATCGTCATGGTCAGCGTGTCGCGGTTTTGGACGTGGGCAAGCTCGTGCGCCATCACACCGGCCACTTCTTCCGGAGTTAGCGCGTGCAACAGGCCCGTGGAGGCGGCAACGGCGGCATTTTCCGGATTGCGGCCTGTCGCAAACGCATTCGGCTGCGGGCTGTCATAGAGATAAACCTTAGGCATCGGCAGGCCAGCATTGCGGGCGAGATCGCGAACGATCCGGTAGAATTCCGGCGCGTTGCGCTCATCCACCTCCTGCGCACCGTAGGTTGATAGTACCATGCGGTCCGAATTCCAGTAGGAAAAGAAATTCATGCCGGCTGCGACGACAAATGCGATCAGCATGCCCGATTGACCGCCGATCAGATAGCCGACGCCCATGAACAACGCGGTCATGAAGGCAAGCAGCATGGCAGTACGCATGAGATTCATCGAAAGGCCTCCAACACATCTGTCGTCCAAACCTTTTTCTTTGCGGCCGGACGCACTATGATTTGGCTATTCCTCCGCTTAATTCAACGGTTCCGGACCGATCAGATCATGCAGACAGCCGATAACGACAACAAACTCGACGCCGAAACCGGTGAAATCACTCGCAAGCCACTATCGCCTGCGGCCAAACGCGCGCTTGCAGAAGCCGAGGAGCGCCGCAAGGCACAGGAAGCTCAAGCACAGACCGAACTCCCCCCCGAAATCGGCGGCCGCGGCGGCGCCGACCCCGCCCGATTTGGTGACTGGGAAATCAACGGCCGGGCGATCGATTTTTGAGATAAGTTTAGATTAGCCATCATTCGATGAGAGAATTATGCCCGTAGGTTTCTCTCAAGGTCTGTCCTTTGACAGGAAGCGCACAAACTGGAGCGATACGGACCATCGCCCTTTGGCTTGGTGCGCATGGTATCCGGCCGATGATGATGCAGCCGAAATTGTACCTTCGCCATCTTGGTTCAAGCAAAAGCCGGTCGCGCCCAACGCGCCGTTGAGGAAGTCTTCCGATCCGCACCCTCTGGTACTGCTGTCCCACGGGTCGGGCGGCCTTGCCATCGGATTGGAATGGCTCGGACATCGCTTGGCGCAGGCCGGCTTTGTCGCGCTGGGCATCGACCATCATGGCCATACAGGGTCGGAACCGTATAGAGCCGAGGGGTTCCTCTGTCTCTGGGAACGAGCCGCCGACCTGACTGCCTTGCTTGATAGCGATGACTGGAGAGAGGTTTTGGGCGGGGCCGTCGAGAACCATGCCTATGTCGCGGGTTTCTCAGCGGGCGCCTATACGGCTATGCTGCTTGTCGGCGCACGTGTTGCCTATTCCCAGTTCGAGCCGGACAATCCGCAAAAGAGCCCCATACGCGGCCCGAGAGAATTCCCTGACTTGGCAGATCACATCCCGTCACTTCTCCAAGACAGAATGTTTTTGGAATCGTGGAATCGACGACGAGACAGCTTCAAGGACGACAGAGTAAAAGCCGCTTTGGCGATCGCGCCAGGTCGCTCGGTCCTTGGGTTTGCAAAGCAAAGCCTCGAACAAATAACCGTGCCCATTCACATTATCGGTGGCGACGCCGATGTCATAGCTCCAGCGGCAGAGTGCTGCTCCTGGCTCCGTGAGAACGTGCAAACCAGCTCTCTGGACATCCTGAAGGGCGGGGTCGGCCACTATGCGTTTTTACCGGAGCCCACACCACAGGGCTTGAGAGCAGCGCCAGACGTCTTTACCGACGTCGAAGGTTTGGTGCGAGAACACGTGCATGACCATGTTGCTCAGATCGCGATTAGTTTTTTCAGCGCTGCGACATGAAAATGGAATTTAGGCGAGAGGCTAGCTCTCGCCCAAGGTAGCAAGGCTCGGCGCCGTAGCTCAGATCAAGCCGCGTCCGACTTGTTCTGCCTGTTGGCGATCAGATCATCGACGACGGCGGGATCGGCGAGCGTCGAGGTATCGCCGAGCGCGCCGAAATCATCCTCGGCGATCTTGCGCAGGATGCGGCGCATGATCTTGCCGGAGCGGGTTTTCGGCAGGCCGGGGGTGAACTGGATCTTGTCCGGCGAGGCAATTGGACCGATTTCGGCGCGAACATGCTTCACCAATTCCTGCCGCAGCGCATCCGAGCCTTCCTGGCCGACCATCAGCGTCACGTAGCAATAGATGCCCTGGCCCTTGATCGCATGCGGATAGCCGACGACGGCCGCTTCCGACACATGCTTGTGCGACACCAGCGCCGATTCCACTTCCGCCGTGCCGAGACGATGGCCCGAGACGTTCAGCACATCGTCGACGCGGCCGGTAATCCAGTAATAGCCGTCCTCGTCGCGGCGGCAGCCGTCGCCGGTGAAATACTTGCCCTTGTAGGTGGCGAAGTAGGTCTGGATGAAGCGCTCGTGATCGCCATAGACGGTGCGCATCTGGCCCGGCCAGCTGTCGGCGATGACGAGATTGCCGTCGGCTGCCCCTTCCAGCACGTTGCCTTCATTGTCGACCAGCTGCGGCTGCACGCCGAAGAAGGGCAGGGTGGCCGAGCCGGGCTTCAGATCGGTCGCGCCCGGAAGCGGGGTGATCATGTGGCCGCCGGTTTCAGTCTGCCACCAGGTATCGACGATCGGGCAGCGGCTGTCGCCGACCACCTTGTAGTACCATTCCCATGCCTCAGGATTGATGGGTTCGCCGACCGTACCGAGCAGGCGCAGGCTGGAGCGCGAGGCGCGCTTGACGAACTGGTCGCCGGCGCCCATCAGCGAGCGGATCGCCGTCGGCGCGGTGTAGAAAATATTGACCTTGTGCTTGTCGATGACATCCCAGAAGCGGCCCTGGTCGGGATAGTTCGGCACGCCTTCGAACATCAGCGAGGTCGCGGCATTGGCGAGCGGCCCATAGACGATATAGGAGTGGCCGGTCACCCAGCCCACATCGGCCGTACACCAGTAGATATCGCCGGGATGGTAGTCGAACGTATATTCGTGCGTCATCGCCGCATAGACGAGATAGCCGGCCGTCGTGTGCAGCACGCCTTTCGGCTTGCCGGTTGAACCCGATGTATAAAGGATGAACAGCGGGTCTTCAGCCTTCATCTTCGCGGGTGGGCAATCCGCCTTCACCTTGGCGATTTCCTCGTGGTACCAGCTGTCGCGGCCCGGAGCCCAGCCCGTCTTGCCGCCGGTGCGGCGAACGACGAGAACATTGTTGACCACAACATGCTGGCGTGCGGCGATATGGATGGCCGTATCCGTGTTTTCCTTCAGCGGAATGGGCTTGCCGCCGCGGACGCCTTCATCGCAGGTGATGACGAAGGTCGACTGGCAGTCGACGATACGGCCGGCAAGCGCTTCCGGCGAGAAGCCGCCGAAGACGACCGAATGCACCGCGCCGATGCGGGCGCAGGCGAGCATCGCATAGGCAGCTTCCGGGATCATCGGCATGTAGATGGTGACGCGGTCGCCCTTCTTGACGCCGTGCTTCTTCAGCACATTCGCCAGCCGGCAGACCTGCTCGTAAAGCTCGTTGTAGGTGATCTTCTTGTCGATATAGGGATTGTCGCCTTCCCAGATGAAAGCGACCTGATCGCCGTGCTTCTTCAGATGCCGGTCGATGCAATTATAGGAAACGTTGGTGACGCCATCCTCGAACCACTTAATCGAAACCTTGCCGGTAAAGGACGTGTTCTTGACCTTGGTATAGGGCTTGAACCAGTCGATGCGCTTGCCATGCTTGCCCCAGAACTTGTCGGGCTCCTGGACGCTCTGCTCATACCATTTCTGGTACTTCGCCTTGTCGATCAGGGCGTGCGCCTTGACCGGCTTCGTCACAGGATGGATCTTTTCCGACATTGTTTCCTCCTCAAATCCTCGCACTCCGATTTGCAACTGCGAGTGCTCTTTCCGCGCAATAAATAGCAGGTCAAACTACGACAGCAATTGGACAAAGTGCATTTCATGCGCAAAGAATTGCAATTCCGCGACACTATCGTTATATAGGGCCGTATTTCCCGGACATTGTGGTGTTACACCCCGGACCGCGACACCGGCGCGGACTGACAGAAGGACTATATCCATGGCTCAACAATTGCTCATGCCGAAGGCAACCGCCATCTGGCTTGTCGACAATACGGCCTTGTCATTCGACCAGATCGCGCAGTTCTGCAGGCTGCATCCGCTCGAAGTGAAGGCTATTGCCGATGGAGAAGCTGCGCAGGGCATCAAGGGCCTCGACCCCATCTCGACCGGCCAGTTGACCCGCGATGAAATCGCCCGCGCGGAAGGCAATCCGAACCACAAGCTGAAGCTTTCCGAGCCCAAGGTCCGCGTGCCGGAATCCAAGCGCCGCGGCCCGCGCTACACGCCGGTCTCCAAGCGTCAGGACCGCCCGAACGCCATTCTCTGGCTGGTGCGCAACCATCCGGAACTGAAGGATGCGCAGATTTCCCGCCTCGTCGGCACCACCAAGTCGACCATCGAACAGATCCGTGACCGCACCCACTGGAATTCCGCCAACCTGGCGCCGATGGACCCGGTAACGCTCGGCCTGTGCAGCCAGATCGACCTCGACATGGAAGTCGAAAAGGCCGCCAAGGGTCGCCCGCTGCCGACCGCCGCCGAACTTGGCGCGACGCTGCAGCCGGCGCAGGAAACCGAGAAGCTCGGCTTCAGCTACGAGCGCGACGAGCCCAAGGAAAAGGAAATCGACGCCGACGCCGTTTTCGCCAAGCTGAAGTCGCTGAAGTCGACCAGCCGCGACGACGAAGACGACGATCAGTTCTAAGATCCAACGATAGGGATTTCCCAAAGCCCCGGTTTTCGACCGGGGCTTTTTTGTTGGTTCTTGTTAGCCGGAAGGACCGGGCCATCCTCGCCCTTCGAGGCTGCGCTCCTCAGGGTGAGGATGGAGAAAACTCCGTGGCATAAAGCCAGTTCCTGTAGCCTGAGATCAGTTCAATACAGAGGCTTGCACAGGAAATCAGCCCTCATGATGAGGTGCGTAGGTTCCTGAACTTGTCGAAGGGGCCGAAGCCTCGAACCACGAGGGCGGGTCGCCTGGCCTTTTGTTTCGACCAAATCTACCGCGCGCCGAAAATCGCCGAGCCGACGCGAACGCTGGTCGCGCCGAAGGCGATGGCGGTTTCATAGTCGCTCGACATGCCCATTGAGAGTTTTTCGACGCCGGCCTCCCTGGCAAGTTTTGCGAGCAGGGCAAAATGCGGCCCCGGATTTTCCTCGGCCGGCGGAATGCACATCAGACCTTCGATCGAAAGCCCGAGCTCCTTGCGGCAGAGCTCGACGAAAGCAGCTGTATCGTCAGGCGCGATGCCCGCTTTCTGCGGCTCCAGCCCGGTATTGACCTGCACATAGAGCCTCATGGCCTTGCCCTGCCGCTTCATTTCATCGGCGACGGCCCGTGCGATCTTTTCCCGATCTATGGTTTCGATGACGTCGAACAGCGCCACGGCATCGTCCGCCTTGTTCGATTGCAGCGGCCCGATCAGGTGCAGCTCGATCCCGGCCGTTTCCGCCTTCAGCTCCGGCCACTTGCCCTGGCTTTCCTGTACCCGGTTCTCGCCGAACACCCGCTGGCCGGCCGAAATTGCCGGACGGATCTGATCGGCGTTGAATGTCTTCGAAACGGCGACGAGCTGCACGGAGCCAGCCGCCCGGCCGGCCTGGCGCTCGGCAGCCTCGATATGGGAACGAACTTCGTTCAGGCGCTCTTGAAGTTCCATATTTTCGCCTCGATATTTCGTTTGCTTCTCAATCCCTGCAGTAATGAGGCTGGTCGGCTTTGCCAAGGGCGAATGGGCCGGAATCCGGCTTTGCTTTGCAAGATAAGGCACTTGCTGCACCTGCTAAACTTGACGCTTGGGTGGTTTCGTGGTGAAGGTCACGCCTTACTCCCCATGATTTTCCGGAATACAAGATCAGATGTCTATCGAACGTTATAATCCGCGCGACGCCGAGCCCCGCTGGCAGGAAAAATGGAACGAAGAAAAGGTCTTCGTGACAGATAATGCCGATCCGCGTGAGAAATACTACGTTCTAGAAATGTTTCCCTATCCGTCGGGCCGCATCCACATGGGCCATGTACGCAACTACGCCATGGGCGATGTCGTTGCCCGCTACAAGCGCGCCCGCGGCTACAACGTTCTCCATCCCATGGGCTGGGACGCCTTCGGTATGCCGGCCGAAAACGCCGCGCGCGACAACAAGGTGCATCCGAAGGAATGGACCTACCAGAACATCGCCTCGATGCGCACCCAGCTGAAGGCTATGGGCCTGTCGCTGGATTGGAGCCGCGAATTCGCAACCTGTGACGTCGACTACTACCATCGCCAACAGATGCTCTTCATCGACATGATGGAAAAGGATCTGGTCTATCGCAAGAAGTCCAAGGTCAACTGGGACCCGGTCGACAACACCGTTCTCGCCAACGAACAGGTCATCGACGGCCGCGGCTGGCGCTCCGGCGCGCTCGTCGAGCAGCGCGAGCTGACGCAGTGGTTCTTCAAGATCACCGAATTCAGCCAGGAGCTGCTGGATGCCCTGGATACGCTCGATCATTGGCCGGAAAAAGTGCGGCTGATGCAGAAGAACTGGATCGGCCGCTCCGAGGGCCTGACCGTTCGCTGGGAGATCGTGCCGGAAACCGCTCCCAATAGCGATCGCGAGATCTCGGTTTATACAACCCGTCCCGATACGCTGTTCGGCGCCTCCTTCCTGGCGATCTCGGCCGACCATCCGCTGGCCAAGGAAGCTGCTGCCAAGGACCCGGCGATCGAGGCCTTCTGTGAGGAATGCCGCCGCGCCGGCACCTCGCTGGCCGCGCTCGAAACCGCCGAGAAAAAGGGCATGGATACCGGCATCCGCGTTCGCCATCCCTTCGACCCATCCTGGGAACTCCCCGTCTACATCGCCAATTTCGTGCTGATGGACTACGGCACCGGCGCTATTTTCGGCTGCCCGTCCGGCGACCAGCGCGACCTCGATTTCGCCCGCAAATACGGCCTGCCCGTCGTGCCCGTCGTCATGCCTGCGGATGCCGATGCGGCAAGCTTCAGCATCGGTGATACCGCCTATGACGGCGACGGCGTGATGATCAACTCGCGCTTCCTCGACGGCATGAGCACCGAGGACGCCTTCCAGACAGTGGCGACGAAGCTCTCGGAAACGAGCCTCGGCAACGCGCCGCAGGCCGAGCGCAAGGTGAATTTCCGCCTGCGCGACTGGGGTATTTCGCGCCAGCGCTATTGGGGCTGCCCGATCCCGGTCATCCATTGCGACGATTGCGGTGTGCTGCCGGTGCCGAAGAAGGATCTGCCCGTCAGGCTGCCCGACGACGTGACTTTTGACCAGCCGGGCAATCCGCTCGACCGGCACGCCACCTGGCGTCATGTCGCCTGCCCGCAATGCGGCAAGGATGCTCGCCGTGAAACCGATACGATGGATACGTTCGTCGATTCGAGCTGGTATTTCGCCCGCTTCACCGCTCCCTGGAAAAACCAGCCGACGGACCCGGTTGCCGCGAACCATTGGCTACCTGTCGATCAGTATATCGGTGGCATCGAGCACGCGATCCTGCACCTGCTCTATTCGCGCTTCTTCACCCGCGCCATGCGCGAAACCGGCCATCTCGATGTCAAGGAACCCTTCAAGGGCCTGTTCACGCAAGGGATGGTCGTGCATGAAACCTATAGCCGCGGCAATGGCCTGACGCGCGAGTGGGTCTCTCCGGCCGACATCAACATCGTGGAAGTGGACGGCCAGCGCCGAGCCACTTTGCTGTCGAGTGGCGAAGACATTACCATCGGCTCGATCGAGAAGATGTCGAAGTCGAAGAAGAATGTCGTCGACCCCGACGACATCATCGCTTCCTATGGCGCCGATACCGCGCGCTTCTTCGTACTGTCCGATTCCCCGCCAGATCGCGATGTCATCTGGTCGGAAGCCGGCGTCGAAGGTGCGCATCGCTTCACCCAGCGCATGTGGCGCTTGATCTCCGAAGCCGCCGATGCCCTGAAAGCCGTCGAATCGGCTCCGGCTAAGGAAGGCGAAGCGCTGGCTATATCGCAGATCGCCCATCGCACGCTGAAAGCGGTTCAGGGCGATTACGACAAGCTCGCCTTCAACAAGGCCGTGGCGCGCATCTATGAATTCGTCAATGCACTGGCGGCACCGCTCAACAAGGTCGCGGCCGGCCAGGCGGATAACGCTTATCGCTCTGCCGCTCGCGAGGCCGTCGAAATTCTGATTGCGCTGGTCGCGCCGATCACACCGCATCTGGCTGAAGAATGTTCGGCGGCGCTCGGCAACGTCAACATGGTCGCAACCAGCCCATGGCCCGTTTACGACGACACGCTCGTCATCGAGAACGAGATCATCTATCCCGTTCAGATCAACGGCAAGAAGCGCGCCGAATTGACAATCGCGCGCGATGCAGATCAGAATGCCGTGCAACAGGCCGTGCTCGCCCTGGATGCCGTTACGAGCGCATTGAACGGTCAGGCGCCAAAGAAGATCATCGTCGTTCCACAGAGGATCGTAAACATTGTCGTCTGATACTCTTTTCAAGTTCGCCCGCATCGCCGGCGTTGCGTCTCTGGTGGCTGTTGCTGGCCTTCTGTCGGCCTGCCAGGTACGGCCGCTCTATGCCGTCAGCACGGGTGTCACGCAGAAGCTCTCGGAGGTTTCCTTCTCCCAAGTCGGTACGCGCGTCAGCCAGGAAGTCCGCAATCAGCTGATCTTCATCGCTGGACGAGGCGCGGGCGAGACCAAGACGCCGAAATATAATGTCGATCTGAGCGTCAGCTCCGGTACTGGCGGCGTGCTCTATCTTCCATCTTCGGACACGTCCGGCGCAGGTCGCACGACCGTAACAGCCTCCTTTACCTTGAAGGAAATCAGCACTGGCAAAGTCATCAAGTCCGGTAGCCGCGCGGTGACATCGCTCGTCGACTTCCCGACGCAGGAATTCGCCAAGCAGCGCGCAATTCGCGATTCGGAAGACCGCGCCGCCAGGGAAGTTGCCGAGATGGTAGCGGCCGACATCGCCGCTGCGCTCAGCCGCTGATCAAGGGCGCGGCATGGCGGAAGTCAAATCTCACGAATTCGATGGATTCCTCCAAAATGCCGCGCGCAACTACCGGGTCTTCGTGATCTACGGCCCCGATCGCGGGTTGGTTTCCGAGCGTGCCACGTTGATCGCCGGCAAGACCGGCGTCGATCTGAACGACGCCTTTTCCCTTATCAAGCTCGACGTTGGCGATCTGCAGAACGATGCCGGACGCCTGCTTGATGAAGTCAACGCCATCGGCCTGTTCGGCGGCGAGAAACTCGTATGGATTCGCGGCGCCGCTAACGAGAAGTCGCTGGTCGACTCCCTGCAAATCATTGCTGAAAGCCCGCCGGATGCCAGTTTCGTCATCATCGAAGCCGGAGATCTCAAGAAGGGCTCAGGCTTGCGGAAAGTAGCGGAGCCGGCGCGCTCCGTCGCAGCGATCCCCTGCTATGCCGACGATGCCAGAGCTCTCAATGGTCTGATCGACACCGAACTGGCAAGTGAGGGGCTACGCATTGCGCCGTCTGCCCGTCAGGCCTTGCTCGAGCTTCTTGGCGGCGACCGCATCGCCTCGCGCAACGAGGTTCGCAAGCTGGCGCTTTACTGCCGAGGGCAGGGGACCATTGAAGAAAACCATGTGAATGAAATCATCGGCGACGCCAGTGCGATTTCCACCGACGATGCCGTCGATGCCATCCTGAAGGGCGATTCGGAAGCATTTCTACACGCCATGCAGAAGATAGCATCTTCCAAGACCCCGATGTTTCTCGTGCTGCAGGGATGCCTCCGACAGTTTCAGATGCTCGACACCATGCGGGCAGAGATGGATGAGAAGCGGATTGCGGCCACGCAAGTCATGCAGACGCATGGACGCCACCTGCATTTCAGACGCAAGCCAATCATCGAACAGGCTCTCAAAACGTGGTCTGCGGCCGCCATCGCCCGTGAAATGAACAGGCTTCAATCCGCCATTCTGCAGACGCGGCAGCGTGCAAGCCTTGAAGACACGATCGCAACACAGACCCTGCTGGCAACCACTCTGCAGTCGGCCCGCAAGGGCTAATGTTTCACAAGAAACACGTCACGCGCCTATCGCGCGGCAATCTGTAGGTGACGCTATCTATTTGTTTTTAAACTACTATAGAGCTTCTAGAGCATGATGCCGAAAAGTGTGAGCGGCTTTCGGACGACACCATGCTCTACTTCTTTGATTCTAGGGCGGATTCAGATTTTAGATCGAACATACCCAAAAATCATCCGGCTCTAGCGGCGTTCCAGCAGCCGGCAGATCTCTTCCAACTGCTCCAGCGTCTTGTAGCTGATCTTGACTTGGCCGCCATTGCCGCGGTGGTTGATCGAGACATCCAGACCGAGCGTATCGGAGAGCGTGCGCTCCAGCGCGAGCGTATCGGAATCCTTCTCGTCCCTGCGCGCCCCGGCGGGGCGAGGGTCATTCTGCGCCTTGATATCGTTCTGAGCCAGTCGCTCGGCATCGCGAACCGACATCCCCTTTGAAACGACGGTGCGCGCCAGCGCCGTCGGATCGGACGTCGAAACGAGAGCGCGGGCATGGCCGGCAGACAGCGAGCCCGCAGCGAGCATATCGCGCACCGGATCGGGAAGCTTCAACAGACGCAGAGAATTGGCGACGTGGCTGCGGCTCTTACCGATGATCTCGCCGAGATCGTTCTGCGTATAGCCGTGCTCGGCAATCAGCTGCTCATAGCCCAACGCCTCTTCCAGCGGATTGAGATCGGCGCGCTGGACGTTTTCGACGATAGCAATCTCAAGCGCGGTCTTGTCATCGACATCTCGAACGATGACCGGGATTTCGATCAGACCGGCAAGCTGCGCCGCCCGCCAGCGTCTTTCACCGGCGATAATCTCGAACCGGTCAGTGGAAACAGTGCGGACCACTACCGGCTGGACGATGCCATGCTGACGAATGGAACTAGCGAGATCGTGCAGTTCGGTCTCATCGAAGTAGCGACGAGGATTGCGCGGGTTGCGGCTGATGAATTCGATCGGGATCAGGCGATCGGGATTGACGGCCGGTCTACCGGCATCCACGGGCACCGGCTGATCCATCTCCCCGATGAGAGCCGCCAATCCGCGCCCGAGACGCCGCTTCGAAAGATCATCATTCATCGCCGATACTCACTCTGGAACAAATATTACGTCATTAGGCGGCAGCCTTTCGCTGCCGCTCTCTCTGGATCACTTCAGACGCCAGCTGCAGATAGGCCTGGCTGCCCGCGCACTTCAGATCATAAAGAATGGCCGGCTTGCCATAGGACGGCGCCTCGGACACGCGAACGTTGCGCGGAATCAACGTATGGTAGACCTTCTCGCCCAAATGCGTGCGGACATCGCTGACAACCTGCTGCGCCAGATTGTTGCGAGAATCGAACATGGTCAAGACGATTCCCTGAATATCAAGGGAGGGATTGACTGTCCGACGGACCTGGTCGACCGTTTCCAGAAGCTGACTGAGGCCCTCCAGGGCGAAAAATTCGCACTGTAACGGTACCAGAACGGAATGTGCCGCCGCCATGGCGTTCATCGTCAGCAGATTAAAGGAAGGCGGGCAATCCACCAGAATATAGGAGAAGGCGAGGGCGTCCGACGCATTCAGCGCGCGACGAAGCTTGAAAACGCGATCCGATTGCTGCGCGATCTCCATCTCGATGCCAAGCAGATCCATAGTCGATGGCACGATGAAGAGATTGGGCACGGCCGTTTCCTGAACCGTATCCTTGATACCATGACTTCCTACCATCAGATCATAGGAGGACAGCTTGCGATCACGTCGCTCGATGCCCAGACCCGTGCTGGCATTGCCCTGAGGGTCGAGGTCGACAATCAGGACGCGCTCACCGATGGCGGCAAGGGCTGTCGCCAGGTTGATCGCAGTCGTGGTTTTTCCGACGCCGCCCTTTTGATTTGCGATGGTAATAATCCGGTTTCGCTCGCCGATCATCTGCCGCATATCCAATTATGGTTAAATCAAGCGTCGAAGGCGACTTAGCTCCAGAATGACGGAATCTCGCTCGACGACACTCTCATGTTTTACCAGATCGAATTCCCAACGACCACGGGCTTTCTTGAGCTCCCGCTCGTAATCCCGGCCTTTATGCAACAGCAGGCGCAGATTTTCATTGCGCTCAAGCCAGGGAGCTGCGTAATCCAGCAGCATCTCGAGCTCGGCGAGCGCCCGCGCGGAAATCACATCACAATTTCCGATAACCGCAGGTGCTTCCTCGATTCGAATTGCATGAACCGCGCCGCGTGCATCGCATTCGCGCAGGCAAACGCGCAGAAAAGCAGCCTTCTTCTGATTGCTTTCAACCAGATCGACATGTCCTGCGCCTCGTTCGGCCAACAGGATCGCCGTTATCACCCCTGGAAACCCGCCACCACTACCCAGGTCGACCCAGTGATCGGTTGAGGGGTGCAGCTGGAAGATCTGCGCACTATCAGCGATATGGCGGCGCCAAAGATCATCAATCGTAGACGGTGCAACGAGATTAATCGTCTTCGCCCACTTCTGAAAAAGCTCGGCAAAATGCTGCAGCCGCTCCTGTGTTTCACGTGAAACACGTACACCGTTCAATTCCATTCTATGGACTCTCTAACCTTGCAGTATCAGGAAACAAGCTGCTGTTGTTCCGCGGCGCCCGTTTTCCGTAAATATGCCAACAGCAGAGAGATTGCAGCTGGCGTCATGCCGTCTATCCGCGAGGCCTGCGCAATGTTCTTCGGGCGTGCCATCTCGAGCTTTTGTTTCAGCTCATTGGACAAACCGGACAAGACGGAGAAGTCGAACTCCGGCGGAATAGCGCGCTCTTCTTCCCGCCGAGCCTGGACAATATCAGCAGTCTGTCGATCCATGTAAACGGCGTAGGCCGCTTCAATCTCGATAGCCTCGACAACCTTGCGCTCGATCGACTGCAATTCTGGCCAAAGGCGCGAGAGATTTCCGACGGACTGACCAGGATGCGAGAGAAGTTCATAGGCGGAGCGTCGCTGACCATCCTTATTAAGATGCATTCCGACCTTCTCTGCCTCGTTCGGCGTTACCGTTAGACCTTTCAATCGTTCGCGGGCCTGCTCGAGGCTCTTTATATATCGATCGAAACGCGAAGCGCGGGCAGAACCGACACAGCCGATGGAGAGACCAGCAGGAGTCAGACGGACGTCTGCATTGTCGGCGCGAAGCGACAGGCGGTATTCTGCGCGCGACGTGAACATGCGATATGGCTCGGCAACGCCGCGCGATGTCAGATCGTCAATCATGACGCCGATATAGGAATCCGTGCGGCTGAACTCGATCGGCTTGGCACCAGACGCAAGCCGCGCGGCGTTTAACCCAGCAACGAGGCCTTGAGCGCCAGCCTCTTCATATCCCGTCGTGCCATTGATTTGGCCCGCCAGGAAAAGGCCGGGAATTTTCTCCACTTCCAACGACAGCTTCAGTTCCCGTGGATCGACATGATCATACTCGATGGCATAAGCATGCTGAAGAATGCGGACTCGTTCCAGACCCGGAATGGTTCTTATGAATTCGTCCTGGACTTCCTCGGGAAGCGAGGTCGATATGCCATTGGGGTAGACAGTCGTGTCATCGAGACCCTCCGGTTCAAGGAAGATTTGATGGCCGTCCCGCTCACCAAATTTGACAATCTTGTCTTCAATCGACGGGCAGTAACGCGGCCCCACACCTTCGATCTGGCCGGAATACATCGCCGAACGCTTCAAGTTCTCGGCAATAATCCTATGCGTTTCCGGCGTCGTCCGGGTGACGCCGCATTCGATTTGTGGATTCACGATGGAATCGGTCATGAAGGAGAAGGGCGTCGGATCTTCGTCCGCGCCCTGTCGTCCGACCGAATCCCAATCAATGGTCGCACCATCGAGGCGGGCAGGGGTTCCGGTCTTCAGCCGTCCGAGCGCGAGGCCGTGTCGAAGCAGCGTGCTGGAAAGCCCGACGGACGGCTCTTCGCCGACCCGGCCAGCCGGTATCTTCTTGTCGCCAATATGGATAAGGCCACGGAGGAAAGTGCCGGTGGTCAACACGACGGCACCACATTGAATGCTACGGCCATCCTTCAGGACAACTGCCGACACCCGGCCGTGCTCAAAAGCAAGATCGAACGCATCACCCTCGATAACATCGAGGTTGTCGATGGCGCCAATCCCGGCCTGCATCGCCAAGCGGTAGAGCTTACGGTCCGCCTGTGTACGCGGGCCACGCACGGCGGGACCCTTCTTGCGATTCAGCATTCGGAACTGGATACCGGCTGCATCGGCGACGCGGCCCATCAAGCCGTCCAGAGCATCAATTTCCCGAACCAGATGGCCTTTGCCGAGACCGCCAATCGCCGGATTGCAGGACATAACCCCGATGGTGTCACGCCTATGCGTCACCAACGCCGTACGCGCGCCGAGGCGCGCAGCCGCAGCGGCAGCCTCGCTGCCTGCGTGGCCACCACCCACAACGATCACATCATACACGTCATCGAACATCATCACGTCCTCGGTCGTGCCGTTTGTTTGGCACACCAATTTCAGGAGTCAAGAAGGTTTCACGTGAAACGTCAACCAGGAGCCGCGTGACGCCCTGTTTCACGTGAATCATTTTCCAATACAGAATTCCGAGAAGATCACATCCAGTAGATCTTCCACGTCGACACGCCCGGTAATGCGCCCAAGGCTGGTCGCTGCCTGACGCAAGTATTCAGCCCTGATATCCAGACCCTGATTTTCTGCGCCGAGTGCGGCTTCGACAGCACTGAGACTCTCTGTCAGCAATTTGCGATGGCGCAGTCGGCTTGGCAAAGCCAGAGACAGCATCCCTGAACGCAGCTGCAGATCTTGACGAAGAAGCTCGTGCAAGCCCGCCAATCCAGAGCCCGTGGCTGACGAAATCAACACATCATATCTGTCATGAGTCCCGGGGTGAATATCAGACTTCGTCCCGAGTGTCAGCACTTTACCGGTGAAACCCGGAAAGTCCCGCTGCGCCTCATCGCCAATCTCGGCAAGAGACAGAACAAGATCCGCATCAGCCACCGTTCGCAGCGCACGACGAATACCCTCACGTTCGACAATCTCGTCGGTCTCCCGCAAGCCTGCGGTATCGTAGAGCCTGACCGCATATCCCTCGATATTCAGATCGACATGCAGCACATCGCGGGTTGTTCCCGCGATATCCGTAACGATCGCCACTTCGCGCTTTGCCAGTGCATTCATGAGACTGGACTTGCCAGCGTTAGGCGCTCCGACAATCACCACCTTCAGACCGTCGCGAATGATCTCGCCAAGATCAGCACCAGCCAGATGATCGGCAAGTTCCGCGCGCAGATGCTGCATATCAGTCCATACCATGTCCGATACGGAACCCGGCACATCATCCTCATCGGCAAAGTCCAACTCCGCCTCGATCAGAGCCCGTGCGCGCGTCAGTCTGTCGGCCCAGCCATTATAAAGGACCGACAGCCCGCCAGCGGCATGCTCCAAGGCGAGCCGCCGCTGCATCTCCGTTTCCGCGCTGATGAGGTCAGCAAGGCCCTCCACCTCGACGAGATCCATCTTGCCATTCTCAAGAGCTCGCCGCGAGAACTCTCCGTGCTCGGCTAAACGGCAACTCTCGAAGGTCGAGAGTTCATCAAGAAGCGCCTTCACCACAGCCTTGCCGCCGTGAACATGAATCTCGGCGCAATCCTCACCCGTAAAAGAGGCAGGCCCTGGGAAAATCAGGACAAGGCCGCGGTCGATCATCAGACCGTTACGAGTCCGAATCGTTTTAAGCGCGGCTTGGCGGGGAGCTGGCAATGTTCCGGCAAGAGATCTCGCGAGAACGAAAGCCATCGCACCACTAATTCGGATAACCGCAACTCCAGAGGGTACAGACCCGCTTGACAGCGCATAGATTGTTTCATTCTTCGTCAGCATGAGATTGATCCGCATCCGAATCGATTGCCGAAAGACTACCGATCCAACAAACAAAAGCGGGCCGCAAAATGCGGCCCGATCGTAGCACCATTTCCTATATCAGCGCGGCCGAGCCGCACGAGATATCCCGGCCTGGGATTAGGTGTTCATCGATTCGAAGAAATCCGGATTGTTCTTCGTCTGCTTGAGCTTGTCGATCAGGAATTCGATTGCGTCCGTCGTACCCATCGGAGCCAGGATGCGGCGCAGAACGAAGATCTTCTGGAGATCCTGGCGCGGCACCAGCAGGTCTTCCTTACGCGTGCCGGACTTGAGGATATCCATTGCCGGGAAGATACGCTTGTCAGCAACCTTACGGTCGAGAACGATTTCCGAGTTGCCCGTACCTTTGAATTCTTCAAAGATGACTTCGTCCATACGGCTACCGGTATCGATCAGCGCGGTCGCGATGATCGTCAGCGAACCGCCTTCTTCGATGTTACGGGCAGCACCGAAGAAGCGCTTCGGGCGCTGCAGGGCGTTGGCGTCGACACCACCGGTCAGAACCTTACCGGAGGAGGGAACGACGGTGTTGTAGGCGCGGCCGAGACGGGTGATCGAATCGAGCAGGATGACGACGTCGCGGCCATGTTCGACCAGACGCTTGGCCTTCTCGATGACCATTTCGGCAACCTGCACGTGGCGAACCGCCGGCTCATCGAAGGTCGACGAGATGACTTCGCCGCGCACGGAGCGCTGCATGTCGGTCACTTCTTCCGGACGTTCGTCGATCAGAAGAACGATCAGATAGCAATCGGGATGGTTTGCCGTAATGGAATGGGCAATGTTCTGCAGGAGAACGGTCTTACCGGTACGGGGCGGAGCAACGATCAGACCGCGCTGGCCCTTGCCGAGCGGGGCCACGAGATCGATGACGCGGGGAGAAAGATCCTTCGAGGTGGGAACATCGAGTTCCATGCGGAAGCGCTCGTTCGGATAGAGCGGCGTCAGATTGTCGAAGTGAACCTTATGACGAATCTTTTCCGGATCGTCGAAATTGATGGTGTTGACTTTCAGCAGCGCGAAATAGCGCTCGCCTTCCTTCGGTCCGCGGATCGGTCCCTCGACCGTGTCGCCCGTCTTCAGTGAGAAGCGGCGGATCTGGGAGGGAGAGATATAGATGTCGTCCGGACCGGGAAGATAATTTGCGTTAGCGGAACGCAAGAAACCGAAGCCATCCTGCAGAACCTCGACGACGCCCTCGCCGATGATTTCTACATCCTGGCTCGCCAGCACCTTGAGGATCGCAAACATCAGTTCCTGTTTGCGCATCGTGCTGGCGTTTTCCACCTCGAGCGATTCGGCAAAGGCCAGCAGATCGGTCGGGGATTTATTTTTCAGTTCCTGAAGCTTCATTTCAGCCATGAAGGGAAGTACTCATTTTTTAGGAGGGGAAAGGCAATGTTGTTCGTATTCAGAACCGCGACAGGGGCGCTCGCGGGCGACAGAATGGATACATGCCACGAAGAGAAGATGGCGGGAAAATAGCGACTCACTTTCTGAACCGCAAGGGGGGCGCGCAAAATGAAGGAAATTTAACGTCGCCCCTAATACAGCCCCTCCTTACCCAAATGGCCTCACGCAAACGGCTTGACGACCACCAGAATGACGATCGCGATCATCAGCAGTGTCGGCGCCTCGTTCATCATCCGCCAGTACCGCGCCGAATGCTTGTTTTCATCCCTGGCAAAGGCACGCGCCGCACTGCTGAAATGGCCGTGAATACCCGAAAGAATCACGACGAGCCCGATCTTGGCGTGCAGCCAGCCGCCGTGGAAATCATAAACCGACCAGGCAAGATAAAGCCCGAAGATCCAGGTGAGGATCATCGCCGGGGTGATGATGTAGCGCAGCAAACGCTGCTCCATCACCTTGAAAGTCTCGGATTGCTGCGAACCCGGCTCGGCGTCCACGTGATACACGAAAAGCCGTGGCAGATAGAACATGCCGGCCATCCATGAGATGACCGCGATGATATGCAGAGCCTTGATCCAGAGATAGAGATCGGCCGGATGCCAGGCGAAGAGCCCGATCGCCAAAACCGCAAAAATCAGGATCATGAAATAGGCGCGCCGTCCGGCTCTTTGGCCCGGAGCGGAATCCGTCTGCTTTTCCACCGTCATCAGTTCCTCCATCCCCGCACGCGTTCGACAAGCGCCGTGACATTGGCGGGATCCGCCTGCGGCGTTATCCCGTGCCCCAGATTGAAAATCAGCGGTCCGTGCGCGAGCTGCTGCAAGATCTCGTCGATCCCTTCTTCCAGCGCCCTGCCGCCGGCAACGACCCGCATGGGATCGAGATTTCCCTGCACGGGGCCTTCCTTCTGCAGCTCCCGGGCAAAGGCCAAAGGCACCGACCAATCGAGACCGATCGCATCGGCGCCTGTCTTCTGCCTGTAAGTCTTGAGTTGGTATCCGGCACCCTTAGCAAAAGCGATGATGCGGGCCTGTGGTCGCCGCGCTTTGACCGACGCAATCATCTTCGCAACCGGCCTGGCGGCAAAGGCTTCGAATTCTTTCTCGCCGAGCACACCGGCCCAGGAATCGAAAATCTGCACGGCATCGGCGCCAGCATCGATCTGCGCCACCAGGTAATCGGCGGAAATCTCCGCAAGCAGCATCAGGAGATGTTCGAACGCCTTCGGATAACGATAGGCAAAGAGCCGGGCAGGGGCCTGATCGGGCGTGCCATGTCCGGCGATCATATAGGTCGCAACGGTCCAGGGAGCCCCACAGAAGCCAAGGAGCGTCGTCTCCGCGGGCAACTCCCACCGCAGCCGCCGCACCGTCTCCATGACAGGCTCCAGGTGCGCTATCACCCCTTCCGGTTTCAAAGCCAGGATGCCGGCCTCGTCGATCGGGTCCATTTCCGGCCCGTGCCCTTCGGTGAAGCGAACGTTGCGCTTCAGCGCGTCCGGTATCACCAGAATGTCGGAAAAGAGAATGGCGGCATCGAAGCCATAACGCCGGATCGGCTGCAGCGTCACTTCGACCGCATGGTCTGGCGTATAACAGAGATCGAGGAAACTTCCGGCTTTCGCGCGCGTCTCGCGATACTCCGGTAGATAACGGCCTGCCTGTCTCATCAGCCAGAGCGGGGGAGGGGTCAGCGCTTCTCCGCTCAAGACCCGCATGATCTTCCGGCGTTCATCGATCACAGACGTCGTCCTATATAAAATCAAACATATATTGAAAGGTTTCTATTTCTTAGAGTCGGTGAGTAGCAAGGATTAAAGTTCATCCCTTGCCTGTCCAATTTGTCGCGCCTCACCCGGAAATTTGCAGAAAATCGAAGGCGAGGAGTCGATATGTGGAAAACGAAGACGATCTTTCAATCTTTTGAGCAGCTTGCAGAGAAATTTGCTCTATCCCCTTCTGGGGACAAAGCGGGGATTGTCGCGATGCTTTTCACCTTGTCCACATTGCCCACAGCCTGCGCGAAAGCCGCTTCTCGAAAATTCCAAATGTGGAAAACTCGGCCGTTTTCCACTTGCCCATGACGCCCCCCTTCCCGTACCTCTCTTTTCTCCCGAGATATCAACAGGTGATGGAAAGTAGCGTGGAAAACCGGACAAGCTTCTTTCATCTGCACCTGATTTCTGACTCAACCGGCGAGACTCTCATCTCCGCCGGCCGCGCCGCTTCCGTGCAATTCCATGCCAGCCAGCCGATCGAGCACGTCTATCCGCTGATTCGGAATCGCAAGCAGCTTCTGCCTGTGTTGGAGGCGATCGATCACAGTCCCGGTATTGTGCTTTATACGATCGTCGATCGCGAGCTTGCCGATTTCATCGCCGAGCGTTGCCGCGAGATGGGAGTACCATCAGTCAATGTTCTCGAGCCGGTCATGAATGTTTTCCAAACCTATCTCGGCACGGCGTCGCGCCGTCGCGTCGGTGCCCAGCATGTTATGAATGCGGATTATTTCGCCCGCATCGAAGCGTTGAACTTCACCATGGATCATGACGACGGCCAGATGCCCGACGACTATGACGATGCCGATGTCGTCATCATCGGCATCAGCCGCACATCGAAAACGCCGACCAGCATCTATTTGGCGAACCGCGGCATCAAGACCGCAAACATTCCAATCGTCCACGGCGTCCCCCTGCCCGAAAGCCTGAGCAGGGCGACGAAACCATTGATCGTCGGACTGGTCGCGACCACGGACCGGATCACGCAGGTCCGCGAAAATCGCATTCTCGGCGCAACTCCGGGCTTCGATCGCGGCGATTATACGGATCGGGCTGCGATCTCCGAAGAACTGAAATATGCACGTTCGCTCTGCGCGCGGCACAACTGGCCGGTCATCGATGTCACCCGCCGCTCGATCGAAGAGACGGCCGCCGCCATTGTTGCCCTGCGCCCCAAGCTGCGCTAAGCGCTGCACATCATTATCTCGGAGGCAGCCGTCATGACCTCGCCCCTTATCCTTGCATCCTCCAGCCCGTTCCGGCGAATGCTGATGGAAAATGCCGGGCTGCATTTTCAAGCCATTGCCGCCGATATCGACGAGCGGGCGATTGAGGCACCGCTGGAGCGGAACGGTGCGGGTCCGGATGCCGTTGCGCTCGTGCTGGCAAAGGCAAAGGCGAAAGAGGTGAGCGATCGTTTTCCCGGTTCCCTCATTATCGGTTCGGATCAGACCATGTCGCTTGGGGCAGAGGTCTTTCACAAACCGAAATCGATGGCCGATGCGGAAAACCATCTGCGGACACTCTCGGGCAAGACCCATCGGCTGAACAGCGCGATAGCCCTCGCGCGCAATGGGGATATCATATGGGAGCATGTGTCCCACGCCGATCTGACGATGCGGGAGCTGCCGGCCGATTTCATTCATCGCCATCTGAGCTGTGTCGGCGAAAAGGCACTCTCGAGCGTCGGCGCCTATCAGCTCGAGGGCGAGGGCATTCAGCTCTTCTCGAAAATCGACGGCGACTATTTCACCATCGTCGGATTGCCGATGCTGCCGCTTCTGGAAAAACTGCGAGAGTTGGGGACGATCGATGGATGATTCACGTGAAACACACGGCGTAAACGCTTTCGTAACGGGTTATCCGATCAGGCATTCGCGCTCGCCGCTGATCCATGGTTACTGGCTAAAGCAGCTCGGTCTGGCCGGCAGCTATCGTGCCCATGAAGTGCCCGTCGAGGAATTTGCTGCCTTTATCTCATCACTGAAGGACGGCGAAAGCGGCTTCGTCGGCGGCAATGTCACCATCCCTCATAAGGAGCTGGCCTTCAAACTCTCCGATCGGCCGGACGAGCTTTCGAGAGAGCTCGGTGCTTCCAACACCCTTTGGCTTCAGGATGGCTTGCTCCATGCCACAAATACCGACGGCCGCGGTTTCACGGCCAACCTCGACGAACGTCATCCGAGCTGGGACCAAAGCGACCGCGCCGTGATCCTCGGGGCAGGGGGTGCAAGCCGTGCCATCATCCAGGCGGTTCGCGATCGTGGTTTTAAGGAAATTCATGTCGTCAACCGCACGGTCGAGCGGGCGCAGGAATTGGCGAATCGGTTTGGCGAGCGGGTTCATGCCCATCCGATGGCAGCGCTTGGCGAAGTCATCTCAGGCGCCGGTCTCTTTATCAATACGACGTCGCTCGGCATGGATGGTGAAGCGGCGCCGCGGATCGACTTCTCGCCTCTTGCAGAAGCGGCTGTTGTTACCGACATTGTCTATATACCGCTGAAGACGCCGCTTCTCACCCAGGCCGAAGAACAGGGTTTTGCCATTGTTGACGGCCTCGGCATGTTGCTGCATCAGGCCGTCCCTGGCTTCGAAAAATGGTTCGGGACGCGGCCGGCGGTCGATGAAACCTTGAGAGCGTTGATCATCGCGGACATGGACAAGCACTGATATGATCAGGATCGGGCTCACCGGATCGATCGGCATGGGAAAGTCGACCTCGGCGAAGCTATTCGCCGAAGCTGGAATCCCGGTGAACGATTCGGATGCGGTCGTGCATGATCTCTATAGCGGTGAAGCCGTTCCTCTGGTCGAGGCAGCGTTCGCGGGCACGACTTCAGACGGCAAGGTCGACCGTCAGGAGCTCAGCCGCAAGCTGGCGGCCGATCCTTCCGGCTTCAAGCGTTTGGAAGCGATCGTCCATCCTTTGGTGCGAAAGCGAGAGCGCCTGTTTTTGGAGCGTTGCCGCCAGGCCGGCGCCGAGATGGTGGTGCTGGATATCCCGCTGCTGTTTGAGACCGGAGCCGACACGAGAGTGGATAAGATCGTCGTCGTCAGCTGCGATCCACAGATTCAGAGGGAGAGGGTGCTTGCCCGGCCAGGCATGACGGAGGAAAAATTCAACATGATTCTTTCCCGCCAGACGCCCGATGCGGAAAAGCGGGCACGCGCCGATTACGTTATCGATACGGGCGGAAGCATCGAGGCGGCCGGCGAACAGGTGAGAGAAATCATTGCGGATCTGCGGCGCAAGCGGCAGATAGAGAAATAGGAAAGCGAAGTCCCGATATGCGCGAAATCATTTTCGATACGGAAACCACCGGCCTCGACAACAAAGCCGACCGCATCATCGAAATCGGCGGCATCGAGCTCATCAATCATTTCCCGACAGGCAAGACACTGCATCTTTTCATCAATCCCGGCGATCGCAAGGTCCACCCGGACGCGCTTGCCGTTCACGGCATCACCGATGAATCGCTGAAGGACAAGCCGCCCTTCGAAGAGGTCGCCGACCAGATCCTCGAATTCTTCGAGGGTGCCAAGTGGATCGCGCACAACGCAACTTTCGACATGGGCTTCGTTAACGCGGAATTCGCAAGGCTCGGCCGACCGCCGATCCTGCCGGACATGGTGATCGATACGCTCGCCATGGCCCGGCGCAAGCATCCGATGGGTCCGAATTCGCTCGATGCGCTCTGCCGTCGATACGGCATCGACAATTCGCACCGCACGCAACACGGCGCCTTGCTCGACTCCGAACTGCTCGCCGAAGTCTATATCGAGATGATCGGTGGCCGGCAGACCGCGCTTGGTCTCGGCAGCAGCAATGGTTCGTCCGCGCGGTCGCGCCAGAGTGATGATGCGGAGGATGCTGTCGCCGATGTCCTTGCTCGACCCAATCCGTTGCCCAGCCGGGTGAGCGAGGAAGAACTTTCGGCGCATGCCGCACTCGTCGCCAAGCTCGGCGTGAAGGGCATCTGGTCCAAATACCGGACATCCGAGTAAGCTGTTTTATCGAGCAAGACCCGAATGAAAATGCCCGGATCGATGTCCGGGCATTTTCATTTTCAATATGGAGAAATGCAGGCTTAGTTCGGAACGGCCGAAACCTGGGCGCGGGCCTGTTCTTCAGCCATGCGCTGCGTGAACATCTGCGCGAAATCGATCGGGTCGATCATCAGCGGCGGGAAGCCGCCATTGCGGGTGACGTCGGCGATGATCTGGCGGGCAAACGGAAACAGCAGGCGCGGGCATTCGATGAAGAGCAGCGGCAGCATGTGTTCCTGCGGGAAGCCGGTAACGCGGAAGACGCCGCCATAAACCAACTCGGTGTGGAAGAGAACGCGCTCGCCATCCTTGGCTTCGGCGCTCAGCGTCAGCACCACGTCGAAATCGGAGTCCGACAGCGGGTTGGCATTGACGTTGACGTTGATATTGATGTCGGGAGCGTTTTCCCGGGCCTGGAGCGAGCGCGGAGCACCCGGATTTTCGAAGGAAAGATCCTTGGTGTATTGAGCAAGGATGCTGAGGCTCGGGGTGGCTGCGCCGTTGCCGTTGGTTTCGTTCGCCATGGGGGTGTCCTCTCACGTCTCGATGGGTGTCGCCATCTAGCATTTAGAAAAGGGGCTTACAACCCTTATGGCTCCGGCGCTTCCGAGGCCGTTATGTCAGTCTTCCAGCCGCTTTTGGTCCGACCAGGGCGACTTCCTGTTCGGTTCGCGATGGAAATCGCTTTCGTCGAGATCAACGACGTTTCCGGGTTTGTTCGGCCGACCTTGTGGTCCAGCGCCGGGACCCTGCCCACGGCGGAAGGCGCGCGAATTGCCAACGACGACGATGCGTTTGCGCAGCACCTTCCAGGCGAGGTCGCGCACGGCGGGGATGAACAGCAGCAGGCCGATAATATCGGAGATGAAGCCGGGCAGCATCAGGAAGAAGGCGGCAACGACGATCATGGCGCCATGCACCATCTCGCGACCGGGATCGCCGCCGTTGCGGCTTTCGGCCGAGATGCGCTGAAGGATGCCGATGCCCTGAATTCTCAAGAGAGCGGCACCGAGCAACACACTGAGGACAACGAGCCCCAATGTCGCCCAGACGCCGATCATCTTTCCGACGACGATGAATCCGGCAATTTCGGCCAGAGGCATCAGAAAAACGAAGATAGGAAGAAATGAAAGGCGCATGTTAAGGTGGTCCTGAAAGCGGGTTTCTTCGCGTAAGCGTTGGTTTCTCGCATATAATAAAGAAACTGGTCCGCTATTTGAATGATAGATCGATGCGGACTATATGGGGATTGATCTTTTAATTTTAACGGTGGTTCCGATACGAGATGGGTGCAAACGACTTTGTGACGATCTTTTTCCTGGTGGCGGCGGTGCTGATCTTCTTCCAGTTGCGCAGCGTTCTTGGCCGCCGCACGGGGAATGAGAAGCCGCCGCGCGATCTCTATGGTTCTGCAGATCCGGCAAATAGCCAGACTGCACCGGACGCCGGCAAGGTGGTGACGCTGCCGCGGCGCGACGGAACCGATGAGGAAGACCGTTTTGCTGCCATCGATGCCTTCACCCCGGCCGGCACGCCGCTCAATGATTCGCTGCGCGAAGTGAACAAGGCCGACCCCTCGTTCAATCCGAAGGAATTCGTCAACGGCGCCCGCATGGCCTACGAGATGATCGTCATGGCCTTTGCCGATGGCGACCGCAAGTCGCTGAAGGGACTGCTGTCGCGCGAGGTCTATGACGGCTTCGATGCCGCCATCGCTGACCGCGAGGCAAAGGGCGAGAAGGTGAAATCCACCTTCGTCGGCATCGACAAGGCCGATATCGTCACCGCCGAGATGAAGGGAACCGAAGCCTTCGTCACCATGCGCGTCGTCAGCCAGATGATCTCCGCGACCTACGACAAGGCCGATACGCTGATCGATGGCGATGCCGAAGCCGTGGCCGAAGTCAGCGATCTCTGGACCTTCGCCCGCGACACGCGCTCGCGCGATCCGAACTGGAAACTCGTGGCGACCGAATCGGAACAATGACGAGCCCATCGCAGGAATTCAGGCTGGAGCCGGCAACCTTCGCCGATCTGAAGGGCTGGAAGGACGATGATCCTTCCAGCCTTTTTCGCGCAATGAAGGACTGTCGGGCGCATATCCGCAATGTGAAGCCCTATCGCACCGGCGTCGCCGGGCTGACAGCCGACGATCTCCTGATACTTCTCGATGCGGCAGAAGGGGAAGAGCCGGGTAACGCAGCCGAAGCACGAGCCCTTTTCGAGGAGCACTGCCAGCCCTTCTTCGTTCGCAAGGAAGGCGGCGCAAGCGGATTTGTGACCGCCTTCTTCGAGCCGGAGATCGAAGTTTCGGCAACGTTGGACGAAACCTATCGCTATCCCTTCTATCGCCGACCGGACGATCTGATCGATCTCGACGATGGCAATCGGCCTGCGGAACTCGATCGCTCCTACATGTTCGGCAGGCTTCAGGGCGACGCAATTTCCGCCTATCCAGATCGTGGCGAAATCGATCGCGGCTATCTCGACGGCAAGGGCCTGGAGATCGCCTGGGCGAAATCCAAGGTCGATGTCTTCTTCGTGCATGTCCAGGGTGCGGCGCGTCTGCGCTATCCGGATGGGCGTCTCGGCCGCATCACCTATGCCGCCAAGGCCGGCCATCCCTTCTCCGCCGTCGGGCGCCTGCTCATAGACCGTGGCCTGCTGGATCGTGCGACGATCTCCATGCAGACGATCCGCGACTGGCTCTATGCGCATCCGGACGAGGTCGATGAAGTTCTCTGGCACAATCGATCCTATATCTTCTTCCGCGAAGCCGATGTCAGCGATCCCGCTCTCGGGCCGATCGCGGCGGCCAAGGTGCCGCTGGTATCAGGCCGTTCCCTTGCGGTTGATCGGCTGATCCACACCTTCGGCTTTCCCTTCTTCATCCGTTCGGAAAGCCTCACACACCTCGACGACGGCAAGCCCTTCGCGCGGTTGATGCTGGCGCTCGACACAGGCTCGGCGATCGTCGGACCGGCGCGTGGCGATATCTTTACCGGCTCCGGCTACGATGCAGGCGAGCTCGCCGGCACCGTGCGCAACGACGCCGATTTTTATATACTCATTCCGAAGGCGGCGGCGCAGAGGTTCGGCTGATGGCCCCGGAACGGAAGGACAAAGAACGAAAGCTCAGCGCGGAGGATCGTATCCTCTGGGGCAAGGTCGCCAAAAGCACGCGCCCCATGCCGGGCCGCATGACCGATATCGACGCTTTCGAAGCGGCGTTGCAAGCCGAAGCCGAGAGTGAGGAAAGTGCCCGTGCCGCGAAGGCGAAACCGGCGCCCATATCGATGGAAACCCAGGAAGCTCCGGCGCCTGTCAAGCAGCCGGCCGGTCGCCACCATCCGCTAGAACGTCCCGTCAAGCGCAAGATCGCGAGAGGCCATCTGGCGCTCGAAGCAAGGATCGATCTTCACGGCCTCATCCAGAGCGAGGCGCACGGCATGCTTCTGGATTTTCTCCTGCGGGCCCATAGCCGCGGCCTTCGCCATGTGCTCGTCATAACGGGCAAGGGCAGCTCCATGGGCAGCGAGGGAGCGCTGAAGCGTGCCGTGCCGCTCTGGTTCTCCAAGCCGGAATTCCGGTTCTTGATCTCCTCCTACGAGACGGCGGCGCAACATCACGGCGGCGAGGGCGCGCTCTATATCCGCCTGTCGCGCATGAAGGGGGAGAAGCTTTGACCCCATTCGGCGAAGCGGTGCGCAAATTAAGGCTGCGCAAGGGCGTCTCGCAAAAGCAGATGGCGGCGGCGCTCAACGTGACGCCGGCTTACTTATCCGCCTTAGAACATGGAAAGCGCGGCCTGCCGACCTTCGATCTGCTGCAGCGCATTGCCGGATATTTCAACATCATCTGGGACGAAGCCGAGGAACTGTTCCTGCTGGCGCGATTTTCCGACCCGCGCGTCGTCGTCGATACCTCCGGGCTTTCGCCGGAATATACGGCCTTCGTCAACCACTTGGCCGGCAAGATTCGCAACCTTGACGCAGGAACCATCCGCGAGCTATCCCGGGTTCTGGAAAATGCCGGAAAAACCGGCTGAAAACCGCCTTAATCCCCTGTTTTATACCTGATTTCGGGGCCTTCCGTTTGGAACTTCAGGGTGAAACATCCTATATTCAGGCTAGGAAAAACCGCTGATTCGTCAGCAATCGGCGAGATTCTCTAAACACTGGAAAGACTTCAATAAAATGACCGATATAACCGATAACGGCGGCAATGCCGAATATGGCGCAGACAGCATCAAGGTTCTCAAGGGCCTCGATGCCGTGCGCAAGCGTCCGGGCATGTATATCGGCGACACGGATGACGGCTCGGGCCTGCATCACATGGTCTACGAAGTCGTCGACAACGCCATCGATGAAGCCCTGGCCGGTCATGCTGATATCGTAACCGTAACCCTCAATCCGGATGGTTCGGTCACGGTCACCGACAATGGCCGCGGCATCCCGACGGACATTCACAGCGGTGAAGGTGTTTCGGCGGCTGAGGTTATCATGACCCAGCTTCACGCCGGCGGTAAGTTCGACCAGAATTCCTATAAGGTTTCCGGCGGCTTGCACGGTGTCGGCGTCTCGGTCGTCAATGCGCTTTCCGTCTGGCTGCGCCTGAAGATCCGCCGCCAGGGCAAGATCCATGAAATGAGCTTTACCCATGGTGTCGCTGACGCACCGCTGAAGGAAACGGGTGATGCCGGCAATCTCACCGGCACGGAGGTCAGCTTCATGCCGAGCTCCGAAACCTTCACCATGATCGAGTTCGACTACGGTACGCTTGAGCACCGTCTGCGCGAGCTCGCCTTCCTGAATTCCGGCGTCCGCATTCTCCTGACCGACAAGCGTCATTCCGACGTCAAGCAGGAAGAGATGCTTTACGACGGCGGCCTGGAAGCCTTCGTCTCCTATCTCGACCGCGCCAAGAAGCCGCTCGTTCAAAAGCCGGTTTCGATCCGCAGCGAAAAGGATGGCATCACCGTCGAAGTGGCGATGTGGTGGAACGACAGCTACCACGAAAACGTGCTCTGCTTCACCAACAACATCCCGCAGCGCGACGGCGGCACGCATATGGCCGGCTTCCGTGCCGCCCTGACGCGCCAGATCACCTCCTATGCCGATACGTCCGGTATCACCAAGAAGGAAAAGGTAACGCTGACCGGCGACGACTGCCGCGAAGGCCTGACCGCCGTTCTGTCGGTCAAGGTTCCCGATCCGAAATTCTCGTCACAGACCAAGGACAAGCTCGTCTCATCCGAAGTGCGTCCAGTTGTCGAAAGCCTTGTCAACGAGGCGCTTGGGACGTGGCTCGAAGAACATCCGTCCGATGCCAAGGTTCTGGTCGGCAAGGTGGTTGAGGCCGCCGCCGCCCGTGAGGCCGCCCGTAAGGCGCGCGAACTGACCCGTCGCAAGGGTGCGCTGGATATTGCCTCGCTGCCCGGCAAGCTCGCTGATTGCTCCGAACGCGATCCCGCCAAGTCCGAAGTCTTCCTCGTCGAGGGTGACTCGGCAGGCGGTTCGGCCAAGCAGGGCCGCTCGCGTGAAAATCAGGCCATCCTGCCGTTGCGCGGCAAGATCCTCAACGTCGAGCGCGCCCGTTTCGACAAGATGCTGTCGAGCCAGGAAATCGGTACGCTGATCACCGCGCTCGGCACCGGCATCGGCAAGGACGAGTTCAACGCCGATAAGCTGCGTTACCACAAAATCATCATCATGACGGACGCAGACGTCGACGGCGCTCATATTCGTACGCTGCTTTTGACCTTCTTCTTCCGCCAGATGCCCGATCTCATCGAACGCGGCCACCTCTATATCGCCCAGCCGCCGCTCTATAAGGTGACGCGCGGCAAGTCGGTGCAGTATGTGAAGGATGAAAAGGCGCTGGAAGAATATCTGATCGGCCAGGGTACCGACGATGCGAGCCTGCGCCTCGGCAATGGCGAAGTGCGCGTCGGCCAGGATTTGCGCGAGGCGATCTACGACGCGCTGCGTCTGCGCACCCTGATCGACAATCTGCATTCCCGCTACAATCGTTCCGCCGTCGAGCAGGCGGCGATCGCCGGTGCTCTCAACGCCGAAACGGTGAGCGATCCAGCTCGTGCGGAAACGCTGGCAAACGAAGTCGCCAAGCGGCTTGACGTCATTGCCGAGGAAACCGAGCGCGGCTGGACCGGCGCCGTGACCGGCGAGGGTGGGCTGCGTTTCGAACGCACGGTGCGCGGCGTCAAGGAGGTCGTGTTCCTCGACATGGCGCTCATCGGCTCGCAGGATGCCCGCCTCATCGACCAGCTCGGGACGCGGCTGAAGGAAGTCTACCAGACTCCGCCGAAGCTCACCCGACGCGATGGTGAGACGGAGATTTCCGGACCGCGCATGCTGCTGGATACGATCTTCGCGGGCGGCCGCAAGGGCTTGACCCTGCAGCGTTACAAGGGCCTTGGCGAGATGAATGCCGAGCAGCTTTGGGAAACGACGCTCGATCCGAACGTCCGCACGCTGCTGCAGGTGAAGGTCACGGACGCGACCGATGCCGACGGGCTCTTTGCCCGGCTCATGGGCGACGAGGTCGAACCGCGGCGCGAATTCATCCAGGACAACGCGCTGAACGTCGCCAATCTCGACATCTGATCGTTTAATCCAGACACAAAAAAGCCCGCCAGGACACTCTTGGCGGGCTTTCTCTCTTTTATCAATTACCTGGCGGCGAAGGTCCCGTTGAATGCGAGCCCGGAGAGCGGATTGCGCTGGCTCGGTACTTCGCGCTCGCGCAGCTTTTCCGGCAGCTGGCTCTTGTCGCCGATCTTGCCGATGGCAACTGCAGCCTCTACGCGGAAGCCTTCGGGAATGCCGAGAACTTCATAGGACTTTTCGACATGGAAGCCGGTCATGCCATGCGCTTCGTAGCCAGCTAAATGTGCCTGGATCGCCAGGAAACCCCAGGCAGTGCCCGCATCGAACGAGTGGCTGTAGCTCGGCTTCTGTTCCGACGAACCGAGCTCGCCGCTGTGAGTGCGGGAAATGACGAAAAGCAGCGCGGATGCGGATTTTACCCAACCCTGGTTGAAGTCGACCAGCACACTCAAAAACCGCTCCCAGTGCTCAGAACCGCGCAGAGCATAGAGGAAGCGCCAAGGCTGCAGGTTCGAGGCGGAGGGTGCCCAATGCGCCGCTTCCAGAATGGTCAGCAGGTCTTGCTCCGGCATGGTCTCGTTGGAGTAGGCGCGGGGCGACCAGCGGTCGAGGAAGAGCTTGTCGATCGGATATTGGGATTCGCGGCTATTGCTTGAGGTCATGAGGCTTCTTTCGTTGAAGATGGTCGGCCGCTGGCCGTTGAGACCGACCGTTGGCTGGTTACAAACAGAGGATGAGAACTTAAATTCAGGCCGCCCAGGTCACGTCGAGTTCTTCGCGAAAAGCGAAGCGCTTGAGGTGATCGGCAACGACGCCCTGCATACGCTCGAGGTCTTCGGGCTTCTCCACCGTCAGTGTCATGACGAGGTTGCCGGGCTCGGCCACCAAGTCGAGAGAGTTTTCCGGGCTGAACGGTATCTTGCCGGCAGCGGCATCGAATTCCACGCTGAAGCGATGGCTCCAATGCTTGCAGAGCTGCTGCAGATAGCGGCTGGCATGGTCGGTCTTAACGTTGGAAACTGATGTCGCCATGGGATTGCTCCAATAAGCCTGATCGCGAAACGCACGATTTCATACATAGAGGCATCAGCATTCGCCAGGTAGACAGTCTGTTTCAAGTTTGCGTTATTCCAGTGAAATTCTGTTCCGCTATGCTGCGCTGAGGAAAAACGCGCGGGTGGAGACAGGTCTTGCTGGTAGATGGAAAATGGACTGAAGATTGGCAGCCGGTCCAGGCCAAGGACGAGAAGGGCGGTTTCGTTCGCCAGATTTCCAGCTTCCGCAACTGGGTCACGCCCGATGGCCGTCCGGGACCGACGGGCAAGGGTAGCTTTGCGGCGGAAGTCGGCCGCTATCATCTTTACGTCGCGCTGATCTGCCCCTGGGCCTCGCGCACCCTGATCGGCCGCAAGCTGAAGGGCCTGGAGGACGCCATTTCCGTTTCCGTGGTCGAACCCGTGCTTAGCAAGCAGGGTTGGCGATTTGGCGATTATCCGGGCGCCACGAACGATCCGGTCAACGGCGCCACCTACATGCACGAGATCTATACCAAGGCTGATCCGGTCTTTACCGGCCGCGCCACCGTTCCGGTCCTTTGGGACAAGAACACGGGCACGATCGTCAACAACGAATCGGCCGATATCCTGCGCATGATGAACGACGGCTTCGGTGATCTCGCTCGCAACAACATCGATCTTTATCCGGTCGGCAAGCGGGAAGACATCGATAGCTTCAATGCCCGGATCTATCCCGTTCTCAACAATGGCGTCTATCGCGCAGGCTTCGCCACGACGCAGATCGCTTATGAAGAGGCCTTCAACGAGGTGTTCAATTGCCTTGACCAGGTCGAGACGGAGCTGGAGGGCAGGGACTTCCTTTTCGCCGACCACCCCACGGAAAGTGACATCCGGCTGTTCGTCACCCTCGTCCGTTTCGACGTCGCCTATCATGGCCTGTTCAAATGCAATCTGCGCCGGCTGTCGGATTACGCCAACCTCCAGTCTTTCTGCCGCCGTATGCTCGATTGGTCCGGCATTGCCGAGACTGTGAATTTCGATCATATCAAGCGCGGATATTATTCGATCGCGTCTCTCAATCCGACTGGAATCGTGCCGCTCGGGCCGGCGCTGGACGAGCTGTTCTGATACTCGACTGCCTCGGAAAAGCCGTCTAAGGTCCGCCTCGCTTTGATGGAAAAGGGAGGACCGTCATGAATTGGGAGGAGTTCCGGCAGTGGTCGGAGAAAGCGGCGAATTGGGGAGCGGATTATCGCGCGTCGCTTCGGGACCGGCCGGTACGGGCGAAGACGGCACCGGGGGAGATCGCCGCGCATATCGCTGATTCCCCGCCGGTAACAGGCGAAGCCATGGAGGATATCTTCAAGGATTTCGAGGATATCCTCGTTCCCGGCATGACGCATTGGCAGCATCCGCGCTTCTTTGCCTATTTCCCCGCCAATGCGGCCCCCGTTTCGGTGATCGCCGAATATCTGGTCAGCGCCATCGCCGCCCAATGCATGCTCTGGCAGACATCGCCATCCGCGACGGAACTTGAAACGAAAGTGGTCGATTGGCTGCGCCAGGCGCTCGGCCTGCCGGAAACCTTCACCGGCGTCATTCAGGATTCTGCCTCGACCGCAACCCTTGCCGCCGTTCTGGTCATGCGCGAGAGAGCGCTGAACTGGCAGGGCAATGCGAGCGGGCTTGCCGGAAACAAGGCGGTCCGCATCTACTCCACCGATCAGGTTCACACCTCGATCGACCGCGCCATCTGGATTGCCGGCGTCGGTGAGGAAAATCTGGTGCGCATTCCCTCGGGGGGGCCCAGCAAGGCCATGGACCCGAAGGCGCTTGCCGCCGCAATCGAGCGCGATCGCGCGGCCGGGCTGCTGCCGGCCGGCGTCATCGCCTGCGTCGGCGGCACCAGCGTCGGCGCCTGCGATGATATCGCCGCCGTTGTTGAAGTGGCGCATGCACATGGGCTCTATGTGCATGTCGATGCCGCCTGGGCGGGCTCGGCGATGATCTGCCCGGAATTCCGTGACCTGTGGCAGGGCGTCGAACGCGCCGATTCCATCGTCTTCAATCCGCATAAATGGCTCGGCGCGCAGTTCGATTGCTCCGTCCAGTTCGTGCGCGAGCCGGAAACGCTGGTCCGCACGCTGGCGATCCAGCCCGAATATCTGCGCACCCATGGCCATGACGGCATCATCAACTATTCGGAATGGTCGGTGCCGCTCGGCCGCCGCTTCCGCGCGCTGAAGCTCTGGTTCCTGCTGCGCTATCACGGCCTCGAAGGCCTGCGGACGATGATCCGCAACCATGTCTCCTGGTCGCAGAATCTGGCGAAGCGCCTTGCCGCCGAACCGGATTTCGAAATCGTCACCGAGCCGTTCCTGTCGCTGTTTTCCTTCGATCACAGGGCACCCGAGGGCGTGGATCAGGAAAGCCACACCCAGCGGCTTCTCAATGCCATCAACAATGATGGCCGCATCTATCTGACGCAGACCCGTGTTTCCGGTCGTCTGGTCATTCGTTTCCAGGCCGGTCAGTTCGAGGCGACGGCCGAGGATATCGATACGGCTTTCGACGTCATCGTCGAAATCGCCAGATCATTATCCTAGACTGGTTGGGCTGTTTTTCCGGCGCGGAGAGCCGAGCCATGCTAGGCTCTCCGAAATCGATTGGTGACACTGGTGAATAATTCGTTCATATATGGTGCCATCAATTTCGTCTTTGAAAATGCAGGGAAGGAAAATCCATGAAACTTTTGCGCGTTGGCGAAGTCGGCAAGGAAAAGCCGGCGCTTCTGGATAGCGATGGCAAGATCCGCGATCTCTCCGCCCATGTCGCCGATATCGGCGGCGAGGCCATTTCGCCCGCGGGCCTGGCAAAGATTGCGGCTCTCGATCCGAAGAGCCTGCCGGAACTGGCGGAAGGCCGCCTTGGCGCTTGCGTTGCCGGTACGGGCAAGTTCATCTGCATCGGCCTGAACTTCTCCGATCATGCTGCCGAAACCGGCGCCACCGTGCCGCCGGAGCCGATCATCTTCATGAAGGCAAGCTCGGCCATCGTCGGCCCGAACGACAACGTGCTGATCCCGCGCGGCTCTGAAAAGACCGACTGGGAAGTCGAACTCGGCGTCGTCATCGGCAAGACGGCGAAATATGTCAGCGAAGCCGACGCTCTCGATTATGTCGCCGGTTACTGCGTCTCGCACGACGTCTCCGAACGCGCTTTTCAGACGGAACGCTCGGGTCAGTGGACCAAGGGGAAGTCCTGCGACACCTTTGGCCCGATCGGCCCCTGGCTCGTTACCAAGGACGAGATCGCCGACCCGCAGAATCTCGGCATGTGGCTGAAGGTCAACGGCAAGATGATGCAGAACGGCTCGACCAAGACCATGGTCTATGGCGTCGCCTTCCTCGTCTCCTATCTCAGCCAGTTCATGTCGCTGCATCCGGGCGACGTCATCTCCACCGGCACGCCTCCTGGCGTCGGCATGGGCATGAAGCCGCCGCAGTATCTGAAGCCGGGCGATGTCGTCGAACTGGGCATGGAAGGCCTGGGCACCCAGAAGCAGACTTTCCTCGCTGACGCGTAAGGCGTGCGAAGCTCAGGAACTTTAACCTTTTGAGATCATTCTTGATGCCGGAGAAGCGATTCTCCGGCGTTTTTTATAGATAAGAACCAATTCTGGTTATGTTGCCCTGCAGCAAAAACTGCTAGGTTAGATAGTAAGAGCTTAAAGGATGAGGTGTGCAGAGGAGCTGCGATCATCCTGCTGCAGGGCGCGAGTGGAGAAGCGCCGCAGCGAAGACAGCGACACGTAAGGCGCGTGCGTTTTAATGATTTAGGTGATTTGCGTGGTCGCATACCCGCATCACAAGAGGTAAAGCCCCCATGTTTTATCAGTTTTACGAACTCAATCATGCCGCTCTCGCCCCTTTTCGCGCCGCGGCAGACATGATGCGCCTGGCCTATGCCAATCCGCTTAATCCCCTTTCGCATACGGTGTTCGGCCGCACCCTGACGGCCAGCCTCGAGGTTTTCGAGCGCACGACCAGACGCTACGGCAAGCCGGAATTCGGCCTCCATCAGACGCAGATCGAAGGCAAATCCGTCTCGGTGCATGAAAAGATCGTCTGGAAGAAGCCTTTCTGCAATTTGATCCATTTCGAGCGCAGCCTGCCCGCCGGCCATAGCGCCGATCCGCGCATCCTGATCGTTGCGCCGATGTCGGGACACTATGCGACGCTGCTGCGTGGCACGGTGGAAGCGCTACTGCCCGGCGCCGACGTCTACATCACCGACTGGATCGATGCGCGCATGGTGCCGATGACCGACGGCACCTTCGATCTTGAGGATTACATCGATTACGTCATCGAGATGCTGCATCACCTCGGCCCGGATACGCATGTCGTCGCCGTCTGCCAGCCGTCCGTGCCGGTGCTTGCCGCCGCGGCTGTGATGGAAGCGGCGGGCGATCGCCTGGCGCCCTCGTCGATGACGCTGATGGGCGGCCCGATCGACACCCGCATCAATCCGACCGCTGTCAACCAGCTCGCCAAGGAAAAGCCGCTGGAATGGTTTGCCGACAATGTCGTCATGAACGTGCCCTGGCCGCAGCCGGGCTTCATGCGGCCCGTCTATCCCGGCTTCCTGCAGCTTTCCGGCTTCATGTCGATGAACCTCGACCGTCACATGATTGCCCACAAGGATTTCTTCGTCCATCTCGTCAAGAATGACGGCGAGCCAGCCGAGAAGCATCGCGATTTCTACGACGAATACCTTGCTGTCATGGATCTGACGGCGGAATTCTATCTGCAGACGGTCGACCAGGTGTTCATCAAGCACGCGCTGCCCAAGGGCGAGCTCATGCATCGCGGCCAGTGCGTCGATCCCTCGGCCATTCGCAACGTCGCGCTTTTGACCGTCGAGGGCGAAAACGACGATATCTCGGGCGTCGGCCAGACCCATGCGGCGCAGACCATCTGCACCAACATCCCCGACCACATGCGCATGCACTACTTGCAGCCGGATGTCGGTCATTACGGCGTCTTTAACGGTTCTCGCTTCCGCCGAGAGATCGCCCCGCGCATCCTGGCCTTCACGCGCGAACATGCCCGCACCGGCCGCTCGGTGGTCAAGCGGGTCATCAAGGGCGGCAAGTCCGCCTGATAGCGTTCAAAATCAAATAGATGGAGCGGTTCCGGCATCAGATGAGGCGAGGAACCGCTTCATCAGCGCAAACTATTAGCTTTTGTTGAATTAATCGGGCGGATTCAAACACTTGTCCGATTCCATCAGGCGATCCCATTGAAGCCTCACGAAGAGGTTACCATCTCGATTCCAGCGGTACCGCAAAGATCGGGCCGTTTACCGCGCCGCGCGCCCTTGGAACGCGCTGAGATGCAGGTAGAGCTTTAAAAACCGCGCAGAAGCCTTACCATTGACCGGTGTCGGTCGAGGGGCGATGCGCCGTGCGAGGATACCTGACAATGAACCAATCTGCATTGCTTCGCCCGGATTGGACTCCGGCTACTATTGCCCTCATGGTGCTAGGCTTCGTGGTCTTCTGGCCGCTTGGCTTTGCCATGCTCGCCTATATTCTCTTCGGAGAACGTCTGCGGGATTTCAAACGGGATGTAAACGAAAGGACCGACGGCATGTTTGCTGGCTGCGGACGCTATCGCAATCGTCATCGCCATTCCTTCTCCGCCACAGGCAACGTCGCCTTCGACGACTGGCGCCGGGCAGAGCTTGAGCGCCTCGAGCAGGAACGCCGCAAGCTAGACGAAATGCGCGCCGAGTTCGACGCCTACGCCCGCGAGCTGCGCCGCGCCAAGGACCAGGAGGAGTTCGACCGTTTCATGCGCGAACGCAACAACGTCAAGCGCAATGACAATGGCGGCTCGCCGACCGAATTCCAGACGCCGTGATGGGCTGTGAGAGCAGCTGCATCATATAGTCGAAGCCGGCATCGGATGATGCCGGTTTTTCTTTGCCAGATCCTCCAGCGAATCATATAAAACTGCCTTCATGTTTCCGCTGCTCTCCAGATCCCGCAAAACGCCGGCCAAGCCGCCCGCGCCGGAAACGCGCACCCTCGATGTCGCCGGCCGGCTGATGCCGCTGACGATCCGTCAGCACGAGCGCGCGACCCGCATCACGCTCAGGATCGAGCCGGGCGGGCGATCTCTAAAGATGACCATTCCGCGCGGCCTCGCCGCCCGTGAGGTGAATGCCTTTCTCGACCGGCACCAGGGCTGGCTGCTGACCAAGCTCGCGAAATTTTCCGTCGACAACAGCCTGCGCGGCGGCAGCGAAATCCTTCTGCGCGGCGTGCGCCATCGCATCGAGCATACCGGCACCCTGCGCGGCCTCACCGAAGCCATCGTCGTCGAGGGCGCTCCAGTGTTGCGCGTCAGCGGTATGCCGGAACATGCCGGCCGCCGCATCGCCACCTTCCTCAAGAAGGAGGCGCGCGCAGATCTGGAACGATATGTGGCGGTGCACGCCAAGACCATCCGCGCCACCGTCACGTCCATCACCATGAAGGATACCCGCAGCCGCTGGGGCTCCTGTTCCTCGCAGGGGAACCTGAGCTTTTCCTGGCGCATCGTCATGGCGCCGCCGCTTGTTATCGATTACCTCGCCGCCCACGAAGTCGCGCATCTCAGGGAAATGAACCACGGCCCGCGCTTCTGGGCGCTCTGCCGCAAGCTCTGCCCCGACATGGACGAGGCCAAAGCCTGGCTGAAGCGCCACGGCAGCCATCTGCACGCGATCGATTTCGATTGAGTGCATTCTGCCGGTGCAAGCTGGAATGCGCCCAGAGTGATTGCTTGCAATTGCATATGGGCAGATTAGCCCCTCATCCGTCCTCTCACAGTTTCGCTTCGCTCAACCGTTCGAGTCCACCTTCTCCCCGCACGCGGGGCGAAGGAGTTTGGCGTTGTCGCTCCCTCTCCCCGTCAAAACGGGGAGAGGGCTGGGGTGAGGGGCACTTTTATTTGATATGCGATGGCCTCGGAGCCACTCAAAAATCCCGCCAACGTCGCCTTTAGGCTCGACTCTTTCGAATTTTCATGCCACTCCGCTGCCATGAACCCCGATATCAAAATTTGTGGTCTGAAGACGCCGGAAGCGGTGGATCGTGCTCTGGAGCGCGGCGCTACCCATATCGGCTTCATCTTCTTTGAAAAGAGCCCGCGCTATATCGAGCCCGATCTCGCCGGCCAGCTGGCCGAGCGCGCCCGCGGCAAGGCCAAGGTCGTTGCCGTCACGGTCAATCCCACCAATGACGATCTCGACGAGATCATGTCGCTGGTGAAGCCGGACATGCTGCAGCTCCATGGCAATGAAAGCCCGGAGCGTGTGCTGACCATCAAAGCGGTCTATAATGTCCCCGTCATGAAGGCCATGTCGGTGCGCGAGGCCGATGATCTGAAGCGGGTCGAATCCTATATTGGCATTGCCGACCGCTTCCTCTTCGATGCCAAGCCGCCTGCGGGCTCGGTGTTGCCGGGTGGAAACGGCGTGTCCTTCGACTGGAGCCTGATGAGCTGGCTCGACGATAGCGTGGATTACATGCTCTCGGGTGGCGTCAACAAGGACAACGTCGCCGAGGCGTTGGCCTCGACCAATGCCAGCGGCATCGATCTTTCCTCCGCGCTCGAAAGCGCGCCGGGCGTGAAGGATCTCGGGAAGATCGACCAGTTTTTCGACGCTTTTGCAGAAGCATGTCTGCCGGAACCGGCAGCAGGGAGTAGAAAGTGAACCAGACGCCTAAACTCAATTCCTTCCGTGCCGGCCCTGATGAGGACGGCCGCTTCGGTATTTACGGCGGTCGTTTCGTTGCCGAAACGCTCATGCCGCTGATCCTGGATCTGCAGGAGGAATGGGCGAAGGCGAAGGACGATCCGGCCTTCCAGGCGGAATTGAAGTCGCTCGGCACGCATTATATCGGCCGCCCGAGCCCGCTGTATTTCGCCGAGCGCCTGACGGCCGAGCTCGGTGGCGCGAAGATCTATTTCAAGCGCGAAGAGCTGAACCACACCGGTTCGCACAAGATCAACAACTGCATCGGCCAGATCCTGCTCGCCAAGCGCATGGGCAAGACCCGCATCATCGCTGAAACCGGCGCCGGCCAGCATGGTGTCGCGTCTGCGACCGTTGCAGCCCGCTTCGGCCTGCCCTGCGTCGTCTATATGGGCGCGACCGATGTCGAGCGTCAGGCGCCGAACGTCTTCCGCATGAAGCTCCTGGGAGCCGAGGTTATCCCGGTCACCGCCGGCAGCGGTACGCTGAAGGACGCGATGAACGAGGCCCTTCGTGATTGGGTCACCAATGTCGAGGACACCTATTATCTGATCGGCACGGCTGCCGGTCCGCATCCCTATCCGGAAATGGTCCGGGATTTCCAGGCCGTGATCGGCACGGAAGCTCGCGCGCAGATCCTGGAGGCCGAAGGCCGTCTGCCGGATCTGGTCATCGCTGCCGTCGGCGGCGGTTCGAACGCGATCGGCATCTTCCATCCCTTCCTCGATGACGAAAGCGTCAAGATCGTCGGCGTCGAAGCCGGCGGTAAGGGCCTTGAGGGCGACGAGCATTGCGCCTCCATCACCGCCGGCTCGCCCGGCGTGCTGCACGGCAACCGCACCTATCTGCTGCAGGACGGCGACGGCCAGATTAAGGAAGGTCATTCGATTTCTGCTGGCCTCGACTACCCCGGCATCGGCCCGGAGCATTCCTGGCTGAACGATATTGGCCGCGCCGAATATGTGCCGATCATGGACCATGAGGCATTGGATGCCTTCCAGACGCTGACGCGCCTCGAAGGCATCATCCCGGCGCTCGAGCCGAGCCATGCGCTCGCCGAGGTGATCAAGCGTGCCCCGAAGATGGGCAAGGACGAGATCATCCTGATGAACCTCTCCGGCCGCGGCGACAAGGACATCTTCACCGTCGGCAAGATTCTGGGAATGTGAGTTAGACGCCATGACCGCACGTATGGACAAACGCTTCGCCGCTCTGAAGGCTGAAGGCCGCCCCGCACTCGTCACCTATTTCATGGGCGGCGATCCCGATTACGAGACCTCGCTCGGCATCATGAAGGCGCTGCCCGAAGCCGGCGCCGACGTCATCGAACTCGGCATGCCCTTTTCCGATCCCATGGCCGACGGCCCGGCGATCCAGCTTGCCGGCCAGCGCGCCCTGAAGGCCGGCCAGACGCTGAAGAAGACGCTGCAGCTCGCAGCCGATTTTCGTAAAGTCGATGCCGATACGCCGATCGTGATGATGGGCTACTACAATCCGATCTATATCTACGGCGTTGAAAAGTTCCTCGACGATGCGATTGCCGCCGGCATCGACGGCCTGATCGTCGTCGACCTGCCGCCGGAAATGGATGACGAACTCTGCATCCCGGCGATCCGCAAGGGCATCAATTTCATCCGCCTGGCGACACCGACCACTGATGACAAGCGCCTGCCGACCGTGCTGAAGAACACGACGGGCTTCGTCTACTACGTCTCGATGAACGGCATCACCGGTTCGGCCCTGCCGGACCCGTCGCTGGTTTCGGGTGCCGTCAAGCGCATCAAGCAGCACACGGAGCTGCCGGTTTGCGTCGGCTTCGGCGTCAAGACCGCCGAGCACGCCAAGCTGATCGGCGCTGCCGCTGATGGCGTCGTCGTCGGCACAGCCATCGTCAACCAGATCGCCACCAGCCTCAGCAAGGACGGCAAGGCGACGGCCGATACCATCCAGGCGGTTGCGACCCTGGTGCGCGGTTTGTCCACTGGAACGCGTTCCGCCCGCCTTGTTGCCGCCGAATAGTTTCCCCATATAGGCCTTCGATCAATCCCTGCGGATTGAAGGAAGAGGCCTATGGGCATTTGGTGACGACTAGGATATCGATTAATTCGGTCGATTAGGAGTTTCGAATTGAACTGGATCACGAACTACGTCCGCCCGCGGATCAATTCCATGCTGGGCCGTCGCGAGGTTCCGGAGAATCTCTGGATCAAGTGCCCGGAAACGGGCGAGATGGTCTTCCACAAGGATCTGGAAGGCAACAAGTGGGTCATCCCAGCTTCCGGTTTCCATATGAAGATGCCGGCCAAGGCTCGCCTTGCCGACCTTTTCGACAACGGCGAATATGAAGCCTTGCCGCAGCCGAAGGTCGCGCAGGATCCGTTGAAGTTCCGCGACTCGAAGAAGTACATCGATCGCCTCAAGGACAGCCGTATCAAGACCGAGCAGGAGGATACGATCCTTTCCGGCATCGGCAAGGTTCGCGGCCTCAAGCTTGTGGCGGTCGTGCATGAATTCAACTTCATCGGCGGTTCGCTCGGCATGGCCGCCGGCGAAGCCATCGTGAAGGCTTTCGAGCGTGCCATTGCCGAAAAATGTCCGCTGGTCATGTTCCCGGCCTCCGGCGGTGCGCGTATGCAGGAGGGCATCCTGTCGCTGATGCAGCTGCCGCGCACGACGGTTGCCGTTGACATGCTGAAGGAAGCGGGCCAGCCCTATGTCGTGGTTCTGACCAACCCGACCACCGGCGGTGTCACGGCTTCCTACGCCATGCTGGGCGATATTCATCTGGCCGAACCCGGCGCTGAAATCGGCTTTGCCGGCAAGCGGGTGATCGAACAGACGCTGCGCGAAAAGCTTCCTGAAGGCTTCCAGACCTCGGAATACCTGTTGGAGCACGGCATGGTGGACATGGTCGTCAAGCGTCACGACATTCCGGACACGCTGGCGACGCTTTTGAAGATCCTGACGAAGGTGCCGGCGAACGATGTGCCGGCCAAGAGCAAGAACGGTGCTGCGCTGCCGGTAGCAGCGAGCGCCTGACATTATCGATTGCCGACGGGCGGAGGTGCGCGATGACGTCTATGGACCAGTCCGCAATGAGCGAGGCAGCACGGGAGATCGAGAAGCTCATGGGGTTGCACCCCAAGGGCTTCGATCTTTCTCTGGAGAGAATAACCCGTCTGCTCGACGTCCTCGGCAATCCTCATCAGAAATTGCCGCCGGTGATTCATGTCGCCGGCACCAACGGCAAGGGATCTGTGACGGCCTTCTGCCGCGCCCTGCTCGAGGCAGGCGGCTACAGCGTGCATGTCCACACCTCGCCGCACCTCGTCAACTGGCATGAGCGCTATCGCATCGGCGTCAAGGGTGGTCGCGGCCAGCTTGTCGACGACGCCGTGTTCGCCGATGTGCTCCGGCGCATAGCCAAGGCGAATGACGGGCAGAAGATTACCGTTTTCGAGATTCTGACGGCGGCGACCTTCCTTCTCTTTGCCGAGCATCCGGCCGATGTCGCCGTGATCGAGGTCGGTCTTGGCGGCCGTTTTGATGCCACCAATGTCATTTCCGATCCCGCCGTTTCCGTCATCATGCCGATTTCGCTCGATCACCAGCCCTATCTCGGTGATCGCGTCGAGTTGATCGCTGCGGAGAAGGCCGGCATCATGAAATCCGGCCATCCCGTCGTCATCGGCCATCAGGAATATGACGCGGCGCTCGACGTGCTGATCTCGACGGCCGAGCGTTTGCGTTGCCCGACCGCCGTTTTCGGCCAGGATTTTTCGGCGCACGAGGAATATGGCAAGCTGGTCTATCAGGACGAGTTCGGTCTTGCCGACTTGCCGCTGCCGCGCCTGCCGGGCCGTCATCAATATGGCAATGCCGCTGCCGCGATCCGCGCCGTCAAGGCCGCCGGCCTCGCCGTTACCGACGCGATGATGGAACAGGCGATGGCCTCGGTTGAGTGGCCGGGGCGCCTGCAACGGCTAACGGAAGGCGAGCTTATGGCGCATGCGCCCGAGCGCGCCGAGATCTGGGTCGATGGCGGCCATAATCCCGGCGCCGGCGAAGTCATCGCCGAGGCCATGGCCAATTTCGAGGAGCGCCAGCCGCGGCCTTTGTTTCTGATCATCGGCATGATCAACACCAAGGACCCGATCGGCTATTTCAAGGCTTTCGCCGGTCTTGCGGAGAAGGTCTATTGCGTGCCGATCCGCGGCAGCGAAGCCATGATCGACCCGGTCATCCTGGCGAATGCCGCCTATGATGCCGGCCTCATCGCCGAGCCGATGTCCAGCGTTGTTGAGGCGCTGGATGCGATCAAGGCTCTGGCTGTGCCGAATTCACCCGCGCCGCGTATCCTGATCGGCGGTTCGCTTTATCTCGTCGGCGACGTCCTCGCCGACAACGGCACGCCGCCACGGTAGTCCTGGCAGTCGCTATTCACCACGCGCCCTCGTGGTTCGAGACGGCCCTGCGGGCCTCCTCACCATGAGGGCTACTCCCTTATCTGGCTCGCAACTTGCTCGGCCCTCATCCTGAGCCCGTCGAAGGATCGGGGCGGCCTATGTGGCAAGCGCAAACACGACACGGTTGCTGAGGCGCAAAGCCTCGAAGGGCGAGGATGGCCTGTGTTCTCCGCACAACAAAAAAGCCCCGTCGAAGCGGGGCTTTTGTTTCATGCGATCGATACCGATCAGGATGCGCTGGAGATCCAGTTCTGCAGGGCTGTCTTCGGAGCAGCGCCGACCTTGATGTCAGCGACTTCGCCACCCTTGAACATGGCAAGCGTCGGGATCGAGCGAACGCCGAACTGGGCGGCCAGTTCCGGGTTTTCGTCGATGTTGAGCTTGGCAACCTTGACCTTGCCTTCGAACTGCACGGCAAGCTCCTCGAGAGCCGGGGCGATCATCTTGCACGGACCGCACCATTCGGCCCAGAAATCAACGACGACAGGCTCTGCGGACTGCAGCACTTCGGCGGCGAAGTTGGAGGTATCGACTTTAACGGTAGCCATAGGCTGCTCCTTAACCAGGATTTGGGGTTGCTAGATATGTGATGGTACGACGCCCAAATTTCAATATTTGGTATTTCACTTTGTTTGGAGCTCCGCAAGCGCCAATGCAAGGGTGCTGTCGGACAGCGTGTAGATCGAGGCATTTTCGGTGTAGACCAGCATGCAATCGACACGCTTTCCCGGATAGAGCGGCGAAAGGATCTCGCGGTAGATCGCGAGCTGGGCACGATGCGCAAACGGAATGCTGCTTTCCTCGCCGGGCGGCACGCGGTTCGTCTTGTAGTCGAGAATGACGACGCGATCGTCCAGATCAGCCAGCCGATCGATGCGGCCGGAGACGGCGTAGGACTGGCCGCCGAGCTTCAGCGTGCCCATGATCGAGACTTCCGCCTGTGCGTGGGTGCCGAACGTGCCCTGCAGATCCGGATGCGACAGGAGCGCGATGACGGAGTTCACCAGCGCGTCCCGCTCGGCCTGCGGCCAGAAGCGGGCGGCTCGCTCCGCATAGCGCCGCGCGGCGGCGGCGCGCTCCTCGGGCGCGATCTCGGGCAAGGTCTGTAGCATCCGGTGGATGAAGCGGCCCTTTTGCAATGCGCGGTCGGACTTGGCCCTTTCGCCGAAAAGCGCCGACGTCACCAGCAGATCGTCGGCTTCCTCGTCGATGACGGTGCCGACGCCGGAGGGGCTCAGCGGCCGTGGGAGGCTCTTCTGCGGCGGCAGCGGCCGGTTGAGGCCCTCAGGCAGGCCAACACGGTCAGAGCGCTTCTCCTGCTCTCTTGTGGTCTGGAATTCGAGCTGGACCTGAGCAACCCGCCAGCTCAACCCTTCCCAGTCACCATCGGGTCCGGAGAAGGTCTTCTGTGTGCTGTGCAGCTCATCCCCGCGCAGGGCGGCCGAAATCATGGCGTGCCAGGTATCGGCATTTTCTCGGATGCCGCGATAGCCGCAGATGACCAGCCGGTCGGCGGCGCGGGTCATGCCGACATAGAGCAGGCGGCGATATTCCTCCTCCGCCAACGACTGCAGCCGCGCGGTATCAGCCTGCGTCAGCGAATTGGCAAGGGCCGAGACCGGAACCCAGACCGGCAGCGGGATCTGGTCCCTGCCGGTCTCGATCAGCCGCATCTTCGGCAGATGCGTGTGGGTGAATGCCTTGCCGCCGCCATCGACGAGGAAAACGATCGGCGCTTCCAGCCCCTTCGAGGCGTGCACGGTCATGATCCGCACCTCGTTGCGGCCCTTGTCCTGCTCGCGTTTCACCGTCGGCGCTTCCAGCTCCAGCGTCGAGATGAAGGACTGCAGGCCGGGCAGGCCGCTGGTCTCGTGATCGAGCGCGAAGGTGAGGAATTCGTCGAGGATATCGCTGACCTCGGTGCCGAGCCGCGCCAGAAATTTGCGCCGGCCGCCGAAGCTGCCGAGTACGCGCGCATAAAAATCATGCACGGGAAGGCTTTTCGATAAGGCAAGGAAGGTTCTCAGTCGTTCGACTGCTTGCCTGAAGCGTTCATGTCCATCGTCGGCAAATCTTTGCAGATGGCTCCAGACGCTTTCCTCTTCATCGCGATAGGCGGCGACGGCGAAGACGTCTTCCTCGCTGAGATCGAACAAGGGGCTTTTCAGCAGGGCAGAAAGCGAAAGATCGTCCTCCGGCAGCAGCAGGAAGCGGCCAAGCGCGAGGAGATCCTGAATGGCGATATGGCTGGTCAGCACCAGACGATCGGCGCCGGCGACGGGAATATTGCCGCGTCGTTTCAAAGCGCGGGTCAGCGCGTTGACGAAGCTGTCGCGCTTGCGCACGAGGACGAGAATGTCGCCTGCTTCGATGAAGCGGGCCTTGCCCTTCTCGATGATCTTGTCCCGGCCGACCAGATTGCCGATCGTGTGCGCCATCCGCCGCGCAAGGATAGCGGCGGGCGCACTTTCCGGCGTCGAATCGAAAGGCGCGGTCCAGTCTTCCTCCTTTGCGGCCGGCTCCGGCGCGATCATCTCCCAGAGATCGACGGCGCCGGGATGGCCGATGCGGCTGGAGCGATGCACCACGGGTTCGTCGACGGCGCTGAGCCCGCGGGCATTCTCCGGGCTGGTGAAGACGTGATCGACGGCGCCGAGCACGTCGGCAGTCGAGCGGAAAGAGAGGGGCAGGCGGATCGACGAAAATTGCTGGCCGCTCGCCGCCACGCGCCGCCGCGTCCGGTCGCTCTCCTCGGAAAAGCGCTCGGGCCGGGCGCCCTGGAACGAATAGATCGACTGCTTCTCGTCGCCGACGGCAAAGATGGTGCGCAATGTCGGCCGGGCGCTGTCACCGGAGAAGAAATCCTCCGCCAGCGATTGGATGACGCTCCACTGGATCGGGCTCGTATCCTGCGCCTCGTCCACGAGAATGTGATCGATGCCCTGATCCAGCTTGTAGTGAATCCAGGGGCCGACATCCTTCTTGGTCAGAAGATCGGCCGTGCGGGTGATGAGGTCTTCGAAATCGAGCTGGCTGCGTCGCTTCTTCAGCTCTTCGTAGTCGCGGTTCAGCCGGTCGGCGAGAATGAGGGCGGCCCGCGTCGCGCGGTACATCCGCATCAGCTTCAACCGGTCGCGGCAGGCAACGACATGGGCGCGCGCTTCGGAGATGGCCTCTGCCAGGGCAGGGGCATCCGCCAGCATCGCCTTGACGAAGAACTGGCTGTCGGACTTCGGCTCGCCTTTGGCGGTCAGCATGGTCCTTTCTAGGATTTCGGCGCGCGCGATCGGATCTGTCTCGCGCTTGGCGAGTCGCAGCGCATAAGCGATCTCCTGCGCCTTGGCGCCACCCTTCTGGTCGGCAAGCGTCAGATAGAGCTCAAGCGTTGCGCCGGAGAGGCCGGGAAGGGGCCAATATTGCCCCGCGATGCCGCCTTCCGTATCGCCGGCAGAGAGGTCGAGCCTTGCCAAGAGCGCCGCTTCAACGCCGCCTTGACGCTCTGCCGGCTCTGTGAAGCGGCGAATGGCGTTTCGATTGGCGACGATATCGCCAAGCAGCGTTTCCAGACCCGATTCGTCGCCGAGATCGAGCACATAGGCAAAAGCATCCGCCAATTCGGCATCGCCATGCGGCGTTGCGGATGACAGCAGCGCGCGCCGGGCATCGTCGAGCAAGGTTGCCGCCGCCCGGTCGTCGAGAACGGAGAAGTGCCCGGCGACGTTGGCCTCGAGCGGGAATTGATGCAGCAGTGCCTCGCAAAAGGCGTGGATGGTCTGGATCTTCAGTCCGCCGGGCGTTTCCAGCGCCTTGGCAAAGAGCCGCCGTGCCTCGGCAAGCTTGAAGAGATCCGGCTCCTTGCCCTCGATATCGGCGATGCGCCTCTTCAGCTCCTCGTCCGGCATCGTCGCCCAGGCCGCTAGCCGGTCGAAGACGCGGTTCGACATTTCGGACGCCGCAGCCTTGGTATAGGTGAGGCAGAGAATGGCAGAGGGACGCGCGCCCGCAAGAAGCAGGCGGATAACGCGCTGCGTCAGCACATGCGTTTTGCCGGAGCCGGCATTGGCCGAAACCCAGGCCGAGCGTTCGGGGTCCGACGCGATCGATTGCTGGATCGTCGTCCAGCCGATCCAGACACCGGGATCATCGCTTTCCGGCAGGGTGGCGGTGTCATCGATGGAAAGCTCACTCATCGCCGCCTCCTTCCTGCTCGGTTTCCGCCGTCGACCATTCCGAGACGCGGGCGAGGTGATCGTAATCGCCACCATATTCGAATTGCTGCGCCGGGATCAGCCGCGAGGAAAAACCCTTCTCGCCCGACTGCAGCAGCGAGACGAATTTCACCAGCTGGTCCATCGATTCCTGTGCGAGATCCATAGCCGACTTCGTTTCCGTCTTGCCGCCGCGGCTCGAATGCTCGTTGTTGACCTGGTCGACCTTGAAGCGATCGCCCGGCCGCAGCCGGACGTAAAGCAGGTTTTCGGGCACCAGCGCACCGATATTGCGGAATGCGCCGGACCTCAGCGCATAGGCTTCGAGCGCCAGCTGCGGGTCGAGCAGTGCGCGGGCCTGCGCCGGCGAGGGATTGTAGCCGGTCTTGTAGTCGATGAGATCGGCTGCTTTGTCGCTCTTGACGTCGATACGGTCGGCAACGCCCGTGAGGCGAATGCCGATCGGCTCGATCTCGACGCCGGCAGGCACTTCCGTCGCCGTTTGGCGCACCTCGGGGCGTCGTTGCGCTTCCCAATCGAGGAACGCACGGGCCACTTCGCGGAAACGCGGCCGCCAGACGCTGTCGATATACACGGGCAGCCGCTCGGCGTCGAAGAGGTCGGCGATGATCCGATCCATCGCCAGTGTAGCATCCGGCGTGCCGGCCACATGCCCCTCGCGGACGAAACGGTCGATGATCTTGTGGTAGAGCGTGCCGCGCTCGGCCGGTCCGGGATCGCGGTTGAACGGATCGACCGGATCGAGCCGCAGCACACGCCGGGCATAGATGGAGTAGGGATCGCGCCGCAGCCGGCCCACTTCGCTGAAGGAATAGCTCTTCGGCTGCAATTCCACGGGCGGCTTTGGGGCGGGGCGCAGCGCCGGCGCCTGGTTTTCGCCCTCGTCGATCATTGCGGCCCAATGGCGATACTGGTCGCCGCGCGCCTTCATGGCGTCCTCCAGCTCTTCGCTGCCGAGCGCGATCAGCCGCTGCAGCCAGCGCGAGGCGACCGTCGGGGTCGAACCCTGGCGCAGGGCGCGGGAATAGATCAGGTCGCGCGTGCCGTTCGCCATTTCGAAGTCGTGTGCGAGCTGGCCGATGCGGCGCTCCGGCGGCTCCAGGCCGATCTCCGTCTTCATGCTGCGGGAAATGAAGGGATTGTTCGCCGTCTGCCCCGGCCAAGACCCTTCGTTCAAGCCGCCGAGGATCAGCGTGTCGACGCTCTGCAGGCGCGCTTCCAGCGTACCGAAGATGAAGAGGCGGGGATGGCTGAGCGCGCGCGGTTTCACTGCCTGGCCCACACAGAGCGCCGTCGTGATATCGATCCACTGCACGCCGTCGGCTTCAAGCTGGCCGTCGGTATCGATGATCTCCCTGAGCAGGCTGGCAAGCGTATCCCCGGCCTCGCCCGACCAGAGGCCCACCAGGCTGCCACGCTCGTCGACCGCTGCGGCTTCGAGGGCACGGCCCGTGCGCTCGGCCCAGTCCGAAAGGGTCGGCAGCCCCTCTGACGCTGGCAGGGAAAGAACCGACATCAGCGGCTCGCAGGCGGTGGTCACACGTTGGGCTAGCACCCGCGCATGTTCGATAGCCCCAGGCGGCAGTGATTTGCGCCACTGCGGCGCATGGCGATCATTGGCCTGCTCGACGACGCGCTCATCGAGCAGGGCTTCCAGCCTGCCGATGTCGATGTTGGCGACGCCGCCCCTGAGCGCCAGGATCTCCAGCGCGTCGACGCCCGGCTGGTGGGTTTCCGCCGGCAGGCCGAATAAGGCGAGGGGATGTTTCAGCAGCGCCACGACGGCGACGGGATCGCCGGGGCGAAGGGACGCCTCCAGCAGCAATTGCAGCAGCGTGCCCTGCGGCGTGGCATTCAGCGGCGTGCCGGCCGAATCGTCGGCGGTGATGCCGAAGCGGGCAAGCTCGGCGGTGACGCGCCGCGCGAGATTGCGGTCCGGGGTGATCAGGGCGGCCTGGCTCTCGTTGCCGTTGCGCCCGGGCTTATCCAGTGCCAGCCGCAATGCAATGGCGATTGCCGTCGCTTCCTCGCGCTCGTTCGATGCCTCTATCAGAGACACGTCTGCGAAGGCGTCCGCGATGGCGTTGGAGGCAAGCGTCTTGCGCCAGCTTCCCCAGCCGCTCGTCGCTTTTGCCGGCGCCAGCGCGCGCGACAGGATTTCTGCCCGCATCCGCATGGTGTCTGGCGCTTCGGCGACGGTTTCGACATCACGCCGGGTGACGTGCAGGCGCTTGAGCAGCAGCGACAGGCCATATTGCGAATGGCTGCGGGTGGTGGGGTCGGATCGCTCGCCGGCGGCCGTTTCCGGCGTCACGAGCTGCCAGTCTTCGTCCGGCATCGAAAGATCGAGGCCTGGTAGCACAATCACGCCCTGCGGCAGCGAGGCGACGGCGGCAATCAGTTCTGCGGTTGCCGGCACCGAGCCGGTCGAGCCTGCGATGATGACGGGCCCGGCGTGCCGCATGGTGGAGATCCGCTGCACTTCGGCGCGAAGAACGGCGTTACGGTTACGGGCCGGCGACGATTTGCCGAGCTCTTCGAGGCGCGCCGGCCAGAAGGCGCTGGCGATCCGCAGAAATTCCGCCGTCAGCTGCCACCAGAGCGCGTGGTCTTCAGCGCTGAGATTGGCAAGCTCGCTCCACTCGCGATCCTCGGTTTCAAGGGAATCGATGAGTTCGGCGAGGTTGCGAGCGAGCCAAATGGCATCAGCGGGGCTTGCCGGTGCGACCAGCGGCGAATCGGAGTGAATGTCGCGCACGATCTGCGGCAGCTTGTTGCGCCAGGCGAGGATCAGTCGCGCCAGTTCCAAGAGCCGGGCGGTATTGGCAAGCGGCTGCGCCAGATCGGCAGTTTCGGGCAGGGCTTCCTCGAAATAGCCGCTATCGTCATCGGTCTCGCCGAGCGGGCGAATGACCGGCAGGATGGCGGAACGGCCGCCGAGCAGCTCCACGAATTCTGAGCGCAGCACGCGCGCGGCGCGCCGCGTCGGCAGGAAGATACTGACTTTAGCAAGCGACAGCGGGTCGTCCGGATCATGACGGAAATGCTCGGTCAGCCGTCCGTCGCAGAGCGCCGCCGCAAGGGTCTTCAGGAAGGGCAGGCCCGCCGGAATCGTCAGGATACGCTGCCGGTGTCCGCCTGCCATGGGCTCACGCAAACGCCCGGAAGTTCCGGATCGCTTCCTCCGCCTCGCCGACCGCTTCAGGCGTGCCCACCGTCAGCCAGTGGCCGTCGAGCATGGTGCCGTAGAGCCGGTTCTTGGCGATGGCCTTGTCGAAATAGATGTTGATGTTGAAGGCATCATCAGGCGCATCGTCAAGGAAAGATGGCTTCATGGCGAAGGCACCGGCATAGACGACACCGTTATGTGGGTTGTCGCGATAACGCGTGAGCCGTCCGTCGTCGGCCATAGAGAAATCATTCTTGCCGTTATGGCCCGTGGTCCGTTCCAGCTCGACGCAGAGCATGGCCATGTCCATATGCTGTTCGTCCCAGAATCCGGCTAAATGATCGAGATTGCTCGGATGGCCGGGCTTCTCTCCGATCCAGAACAGGTCGGCATTCATGACGAAAATCGGATCACGGCTCAACAGCTTCAAGCCTTTGACGATGCCGCCACCATTGTTCATCAGCGCGTCCCGCTCGTCGGAAATCAGGATTTCGAGACCGCGATAACAGCGCAGATGCGCCTCCATCTGGTCGGCGTGATGATGGACGTTGACGACGGCCCGTTCGACACCTGCCTGCACCAACGCATCCAGTACATAATCGATCATCGGCTTGCCGGCGATCTTCACCAGCGGCTTCGGGATGGTGTCGGTGATCGGCCGCATGCGGGTTCCGAGCCCCGCGGCCAATACCATGGCTTGCTTGATGGTCATTTCGTCTCGAATTTCCGATTCGCTATCTGATTTCCATAGCACAGGGCCGGAAAGCCGTCGCGGGTCTTGGTCCGCTATGCCCGACCTATCCCGGCCTTCTCGCACCATTCGCGCAAGGGCGCGAGCGCTTCGTGCTCGAAGGCGATGGCGAGATAGGCGAGCGTGCGCGGCATGTGCTTCAGATATCCCGGCTTGCCGTCGCGCTGGAGCAGCCGCACCCAGAGGCCGGCGAGCTTGCAATTACGCTGCGCCGACATGATTGCCCAGCTTTTCAGGAATTTCGCCTCGTCGAAGCCGCCTTGGGCGTGCCGAAGGGCAAGATAGTCTGACATCAGCTGGTCGTGCAGATCGCGCTCGATCGTCACCCGCGCATCCTGCACCAGTGAAGCCACGTCGTAGGAGGTCGGCCCGATCATCGCATCCTGGAAATCGATGATGCCGACGCGCTTGATGCCCTGTTGATGCGCCTGCCAGATGATGTTGGGCGAATGCATGTCGCGCAGCAGCAGGTTCGTTTCAGCATCCTCGAGCTGATCGATCAGCCTGTCCCAGATCGCCAGATAGTCGGCGCGCTCCTCGTCGCTCGCCGGCGTGCCGCGCTTCCAGGGCAGATGCCAGTCGAGAAGCAACCGCGCTTCCATCTTCATCGCGGTTCGGTCGAAATCCGGAATGTGGTGGACATGATCCGGCGTCACCGGAATATCGTGCGGAATAGAGAGACCGTGCAGATGCGCGAGGAAGGCAACGCTTTGGCGATAGCGCTCGGCAATCGGTTTGCCCTCGGCGTCGAGCACGCCATCGGTGCCGAGATCCTCGATCAGAAGAATGCCCTGGTCGTAATCGGCACAGAAGATTTCCGGAGCGGCAAAGCCGTTCTCGCGGAGGATATTGGCGATCGCCACGAAAGGATAGGTATCCCAGGCAAGATGCGCGACTTTGGGATAGGGCTTGCCGTCGAGCACGGGCGGCCCTTCCGGCAGGCCGGGCCAATCCATAAGGATTACACGGCCACCATCCTTGGGATAGATGGATTCGTAAGCCCGCAGCGAGGCATCGCCGGTCAGGAAGCGCCTATGCGCGCCGCGATAGCCGTGCGTATCGAGAAAGGCGCGGATAGCAAGGACACGCTCGATGCGTGCCATCTGTTTGACCGGTGCCGTGACCGCTACCCGTCGTCCTTCGCCCTCATGCGTGAGCTTGAGGTCGATGCGTTCCTTCGGCAGCTCGCCTTCGGCCATTTCGGGCCATTCGACAAGGCAGATGCCGATTTGCAAGGCCTCGTCGAAGCCGAGTTCCGCCAACTCGCTGGGATCGCCGAGGCGGTAGAGATCGAAATGCGAGACAGGGATACGCAACTCGTAGGATTGAACGAGCGTAAAGGTCGGGCTCGGGACATCGAGTTCCGCATCGTCGGCCATGGCGCGCAGCAGCGCGCGCGCGAGCGAAGATTTGCCGGCGCCGAGATCGCCTGATAGTGCGAGACAGTCGCCGACCTTCAAGGCCAGTGCCAGATCCTCGCCAAGCTGAGCCGTGGCCGCGTCGTCTGCGAGGAAGAGGGAAATGCTGCTGTTCGAGGCTGTCATTCTGCGGCGACGGAATGGGGCAGTTCGGCCGAAGGAATCCGGCAGGTGACAGTCGTGCCCTTGCCCGGCTGGCTTTCGATGGAAACCTCGCCGTCATGCAGGCTGACGAAGCTTTCGACGATGGATAGACCGAGGCCCGCGCCGCTGCGCTTGCCAGCCTTGCCACCCGAGGCGAAGCGGTTGAAGACGCTGTGAAGCAACTCTTCCGGTATGCCCGGACCCTTGTCGGAGACCGAGAACACGAAGTCTGCGCCTTCGCGCCCGCATTTCAGCGCGATCGTTGATCCCTCGGGCGCGAAATTGGCAGCATTGGTCAGAAGCTTGAGCAGGATCTGCTTCAATCGTTGCTGATCGGCGACGATGGAGCCGAGGTGGGCCGGCACGGTGATTTCGAGTGTCACGCCGCTTTCCTGCAGCCGGTCGGCGATCTGCATGGAGACTTCGTCGAGCAGGTCGGAAAGCACGATCTCGGAATAATTCAACCGCATGATACCGGCATCGACGGTCGCCAGATCGAGAATGTCGTTGACCAGCGTCAGCAGCACGGAAGACGAGGTCGAGATATGGTCGATATATTCGGCCTGCCGCTCGTTCAGCGAGCCGATGCCCGGCGTCTTCAGGAGATCGGTGAAACCGATGATGTTGGTCAGCGGCGAGCGCAGCTCATAGGACACATGCTGGACGAAATCGTTCTTCAGCTCGTCCGCCTTTAGCAGTGCCTCGTTCTTTTCCGTGAGGGCGCGTTCGGCGCGCACGCTGTCGGTCATGTTGACGAAGGTCAGCATGGTCTGCGCGTTCGGCAGCGGAATGACGGCGTAGTCGAGCACGAGATTGGAATAGAGCTCCAGCGTCCCCTGCGAGGACGGCCGCTCGTCGTCGAAGCTGGTGATCTGCTCGGCAAAGCGCTTCCAGCCGTCAGGCCGATCATAAGAGGGAGCGCAGGCCTCGGCCAGCGCCTGAATATGCGTGCCGGGTTTCGCTTGCACCTCCGTGATGTTCCAGAGAATGCGGAAGGCCGGGTTGGACAGGCGGATGCGGCCATCCGGACCGAAAACGGCGACGCCTTCGGAAAGGTGGTCGATGGTTTCGCCCTGCACCTTGACCAGCGTGTTGTAGCGCGTTTCGAGATCGACCTGCTCGGTCAGGTTCTCGAATACCCAGGTGGCACCGCCCTGCGGATGCGCGGTGGCAAAAACCCGGAGGATCTGGCCGTTCGGCAGGTGCCAGAGATCGGTCTGCGTATCGAGCGCGCGATAGACCGAAAGGACGCCGTCCTTCCATGTCTTCCAGCTCAGCTGCTCGGGCAGCTTTTTGGCGCTGCGCAGTCTGTCCAGAAGCTCGCTATTGTCGGGCCGCTTTTCCAGAAACGCGATGTCGAGTTCCCAGAGCTGGACGAAAGCCTGATTATAGAATTGCAGTCGCCTGTCGCCGTCGAAGATCGCAACGGGTGTCGCCAGATGATCGAGGGTTTCGGCGTGGCTCTTCAGCGTGCGCGCCAACTCTGCTCGCACCGATTCTGCCTCCGATACGTCGATGGCGATGCCGGCCGAACCGTTCGGGGCTTTGACGTCGACGACATCGAAAAAGGTGCGGTTGCCATGCACGACGGTCGAAATTTTGTCGTGAAATGGTGATTCCGGCGTGGTCGCGGCGCGAATGCGCTCGCGGGTCACGGTGGTCAGGAATTCCCGTCCCTCGCGCACGGCCTCTTCGGTCGAAACCGCTTCGACGGCCTCGCCATAGGCCTGGTTGACCCAGGTAAGCACACCTTCCGCATCGCGCTGCCAGACCGGCAGGTCGATGGCGTCGAGCAGGTTCTGGAAGGTGGAGATCGACGTCATCAACCGGTCGCGCTCGATCTTCAGCTCGGCGAGTTCCGCGCGCAGATTGTTGAGTGCGATGAAGCGAACGAAGGCGCGCCCGCCGGAAATGCGGCCCTGCGCTTCGAGGATCTCGTCGCGGTTGGTCTCGACCACCATGTCGAAGCTCTGGCCGCTGCCGCGCAGCTTGTCGATCGCCTTGTCGAGTTCGCCGGCCGACCATGATTTCAGCCAGCGGCCAAAGGCGAGGAATTCATTGTCCTGCGGGGCACCGGTTTCGACCGGAAGCTGGCCGAGCAGTTCCGGCCTGGCATTCTGGCCATCCCAGATGACGATCCGGCGGTTCTTGTCGGCGATCAGCGCCTGATATTGCGAAATGCGCTGGTTGGCGTCGGAAAGAGCCGTGCGGATCTCGCGGCTTTCGCTTTCCATGTTGCCGCGCTGCCGGACCATCCACATGGTCGAGAGGAGTGCAGCGGAGATGACGCCGATGATGACGGAGAAGACGGCCATTTCCGACGAGGTGAAGAGACGCATACTCGACTGGGCGGCATTGCTGCTCTGCGCAAGAACAGGTCCGGCCAGACCGGTCACGAGACCACCAAAAACACTGAGCCGCAACAGGCGGCTGAAGGAGGCCAGCCGGCTCTTGCCGCGCTTCGCTCTCGCCGAAAGCTGGTATGCACTGCCCTGCCGCAACTGCGTCGCCACTTGGCGTAGCGCTGGTCGATGCAGGTTGTCTTCCCCTTCAAACATAAGAGGTCTGTCTCCGTCCTTCAGAGCATGATGCCGAAAAGTGCAAGCGGTTTTCGGATGACATCATGCTCTACTTATTTGATTGTAGAGCGAATTCAGATTTTAGGCCGAACAGACCTTCAATCATCTGGCTCTACTGTGCCGCATCCTGACAAGACATCCCATTTTCATGGCTCCGGGCACGCCCGGTTCGTCACGAATCAAGTGTAAAAACAATACTGCCTAAGGGAATCTGCGGGAAGGGAGCTGGCTAAAAAATAAGCCCCGGCATTTGTCAATGCCAGGGCCACAAGATGTTGTGGATACTGTTTCGGTAATCAGTATCTGTAGTGGTCGGACTTGAACGGACCCTTTGGCGTCACGCCGATATACGAAGCCTGCTCTTCGGAAAGCTCCGTCAGCTTCACGCCGAGCTTGGCAAGGTGCAGACGGGCGACCTTCTCGTCGAGATGCTTCGGCAGCACATAGACTTCGTTCTTGTAGTGGCCGGGCTTGGTGAAGAGCTCGATCTGGGCCAACGTCTGGTTGGTGAAGGACGCCGACATCACGAAGGACGGATGGCCGGTGGCGTTGCCGAGGTTCAAGAGGCGGCCTTCCGACAGCAGGATGATGCGGTTGCCCTTGGAGAACTCGACCATGTCGACCTGCGGCTTGATGTTCGTCCACTTCTGGTTCCGCAGAGCGGCAACCTGGATTTCGTTGTCGAAGTGACCGATGTTGCCGACGATCGCCATGTCCTTCATCGCACGCATGTGGTCGATGCGGATGACGTCCTTGTTGCCGGTCGTGGTGATGAAGATGTCGGCCGAGGAAACGACGTCCTCGAGCTGAACGACTTCATAGCCGTCCATGGCGGCCTGCAGCGCGCAGATCGGGTCGACTTCGGTCACCTTGACGCGGGCGCCGGCGCCGGAAAGCGAGGCGGCGGAACCCTTGCCGACGTCGCCATAACCGCAGACGACGGCGACCTTGCCGGCCATCATGACGTCGGTGGCGCGGCGGATGCCGTCAACCAGCGATTCCTTGCAGCCGTACTTGTTGTCGAACTTCGACTTGGTGACGCTGTCGTTGACGTTGATGGCCGGGAAGGGCAGCAGGCCCTTCTGGCTGAGCTGGTAGAGGCGGTTGACGCCGGTGGTGGTCTCTTCGGTCACGCCCTTGATGGCGTCGCGCTGCTTGGTGAACCAGCCCGGAGAAGCCTGCAGGCGCTTCTTGATCTGTGCGAAGAGGATTTCCTCTTCTTCCGAATGCGGATGAGAGAGCACGTCCTCGCCGGCTTCGGCGCGGGCGCCGAGCAGGATGTACATCGTGGCGTCGCCGCCATCGTCGAGGATCATGTTGGAAACGCCGCCATCGGTCCACTGGAAGATCTTGTCGGTGTAGGTCCAGTAGTCTTCGAGGCTCTCGCCCTTGATGGCGAAGACCGGAACGCCGGAAGCGGCGATCGCGGCGGCGGCGTGGTCCTGCGTCGAGAAGATGTTGCACGATGCCCAGCGCACCTGAGCGCCGAGCGCGACCAGCGTCTCGATGAGGACGGCCGTCTGGATCGTCATGTGCAGCGAACCGGTGATGCGCGCGCCCTTCAGCGGCTGCGCTTCGCCGAATTCGGCGCGGCAGGCCATCAGACCCGGCATTTCGGTTTCGGCGATCGTGATTTCCTTGCGGCCGAAGTCGGCAAGGCCGATATCGGCGACGATGTAGTCCTTTTCAGTGCTCATCAATGGGTCTCCAGCCTGAACGATGCAGTCGCGCCGCGGGCAGACGCCTCGACCGAATGCAACAAAAATTGCACGCTGACAGCGTGTGGATGATGCCGTGTATCAGGCTTCAGGAGGGAAATCAATGAAGATATAAAGAAGTCTTTATATCTTTATATCCAGTTGGCGACTGCAGGCAAAAGCTTAGATTTCCTCGCCGAACTTGTTGGCGACCAGCTGGTCGAGCGCCTCGAGCGCTTCGGCGGCCTGATTGCCGCTCGCCGTCACCAGCACGCTGCAACCGGGGCTGGCCGCCAGCATCATCAGACCCATGATCGACGTGCCGCCCACCGTCGTGCCGTCCTTGGAAACGGTGATTGCCGCGTCATAGGCTTCGACGGTCTGCACGAATTTCGCCGAAGCACGGGCATGCAGGCCCCGCTTGTTGATAATCAGGAGTTCCCGGGAAAGCTCATTCATGGGGGCGGTGCTTGCCTCGTTATTTGCCGCTGAGCACGCGGCTCGCCACGTTGATATATTTACGCCCGGCCTCTGATGCTTCCACCAGGGCTCTTTCCATGTTGTTGTCGCCGCGCACGCCCGCAAGCTTGATGAGCATCGGCAGATTGACGCCGGCGATGACCTCGGTGTGGCCGCTATTCATGACGGAGATGGCGAGGTTGGAGGGAGTGCCGCCGAACATGTCGGTCAGGATGATGACGCCGTGCCCGTCGTCGGCACCGGCAACGGCCTGCAGAATGTCCTGCCGGCGCTTGTCCATGTCGTCTTCGGGACCAATGCATACCGTTTCTATGAACTTCTGCGGACCAACGACATGCTCGACAGCATGCCGAAACTCTTCAGCCAGCTTGCCATGAGTGACAAGCACAAGTCCAATCATGATATTACTGCTCCCATCGCATCCGCAAACAGGTGGCCCATATCGCAATGCAGCAATGTCGTCCACCAGTGGGGGGACATCTTGGCGATGAAAAGACGAAGTGCAAGCTTAAAATATAGGATTTGCGTGCCTGTGCGGGCCTAAATGGCCGATTCATCGAAACTCGCGCCGATTTTCGCCATTATTATGGCGAGCGGATTCGCCGAGGTTGCGGACAAGCGGATCAACGGCAACCTTGCGGATGCGGTAATATCGATCCACTCGTCTTCGGGTGGCATTCTCTCCGCCGTTGTCGGGTCGACAGGGCGAATGGCGAAGTGCATTTCGCCCCGCGAAGCATAAGGCAGGCGAACGATTCCCGTGTAGCGGATTTCCATCAGGCCAGCGATGGACGGCGGGCATTCGGCAATCACCGAGCCATCGTGCCTGGAAATCAGCACGCGATCGTCCGCAATCAGCTTCGCGGCGAGACCGAGCGGTCTTGCCGCCGCCAGACAGGAGAAGGCGAGGGCGGATTTGCCGCTGCCCGAAGGGCCGAGAAACAAAAGGCCCGTCTTGCCGATGACGATCGCAGTTGCATGAATGTTGGTTGTTTCGCCGGTCATGCGGCCGCTCACGCCGGCGTCTTGGCCGGCAGCGACAGGATGAAGCGGGCGCCAAGCAGCGTCGCGCCATCGCCGTCGATGATGTTTTCGGCGCGCAGCGACCCGCCATGCGCCTCGGCGATCTGCCGGCTGATCGAAAGGCCAAGGCCGGAATTCTGTCCGAACCCTTCGGATTCCGGTCGGTCGGTATAGAAGCGCTCGAAGATGCGGTCGATGTTCTCGGCCTGGATGCCGGGACCATTGTCCTCGATATAGATGACGCAGCGTGTCCGCGTCCGCGTCAGCCGTACGGTGATCTTGCCGGTTTCCTTCGCAACGAAGGAGCGGGCGTTCTCGATGAGATTGGTGACGATCTGGCCGATACGGAGATCATGGCCGTCGACCGTGAACTTCGCCTTGTTGCCCTGTTTGCGGTCGACGATATATTCGATCTCGACCGCTTTCTTGCTGTGTCCGACCTGTCTCGAAATCTCGATCATGTCGCGCAGCAGCACTTCCATATCCAGCGACCTGGCATCGGAGCGGGCAAGCTCGGCATCGAGGCGCGATGCGTCGGAGATATCGCTGATCAGGCGGTCGAGGCGGCGAACATCGTGCTGGATCACGTCCATCAGCCGCTTCTTCGAATCGTCGCTTTTGGCAAGCGGTAGCGTCTCGACGGCGCTGCGCAGCGATGTCAGCGGGTTTTTCAGCTCGTGGCTGACATCGGCCGCGAAACTTTCGATCGCATCGATGCGGTCATAGAGTGCAGAGGTCATGTCGCGCAGGGCAATCGAAAGGTTGCCGATCTCGTCCTGGCGGGCGGAAAAGTCCGGGATTTCCTCGCGTTCCTTCGCCCCGCCGCGGCGCACCCGGATGGCGGCGGCCGAGAGCCGGCGTAGCGGGTTGGCGATCGTGGAGGACAAAAGCAGCGACAGCACGACGTTGACGAGCGTCGCGACGCCGAAGACGCGCATGATCGCCAGGCGCTCGGCATGGACGATCTTGTCGATGTCGCCGGCTTGGGTCGAGAGCAGCAGGACGCCGAGAACGGCGCGGAAGCGTTGGATGGGCACCGCGACGGAAACGATCAGCTCGCCTTTTTCGGTGGTGCGGACGACCGCGCCGCGCACGCCGGTCAGCGCGTTCATGACTTCCGGATAGATCGAGCCGTCACCTCCGGGCGCTTCCTTGTAAACAGGCAGGTTGCCCGGCTGCAGCATCTTGTTGAGCAACCCACTGAACCAGTCGGACCAGCTCTGCTTCTCGTCGTCGACGGGGGGCAGGTCGTAGCGCAGCACCTGGCCGCGGGAATAGAGGTGGCGGCTGTCGAGCAAAAGGTTGGCATCGGCGTCGAAGATGCGGGCGCGGGTCCGCGTCGGCGAGATCAGCCGCGTCAAGACGGGCGCCACCTTTTCCGGATCGATCGGGAACTCGAGATCCTCGTCGTTCGGAACGGGTGTGATGCTCTGGCCGGCCTGCAGCTCCAGGAGCTTCTGGGGATCGATGGTGATGGAGTTCGTGTCGACCGATGCCGAAGCGGAAACGGCGCCGGCGATGATCTCGCCCTGCGTCAGCAGGCTCTCGACGCGGGCATCGATCAGGCCCTCGCGGAACTGGTTAAGATAGAGAATGCCGCCGACAAGCACGACGAGGGCGGCAAGATTGAAGAACAGGATGCGCCGCGTCAGGCTCGAAAAGACGGCATTGCCGAAGATGCGGCGGATCAGAACGAACGGATGAGTCCAGCGGCGGCGCGCGGGTCGAGCGCCGCTCGGGCTTTCCGAGTCGTCTATGTCTCTGTCCTGCACCAGCTGTGCCAAGCCAACGGCCCTTTCGAAGAACGGGCTCCGCGACCCCGTTCGCATGCTCTTATTCCATTCTCAGCCGCATGGTCCAGTTAACTATTCGAGCATGATGCCGAAAGTATGAGGGGCCTTCGGACGACATCATGCTCTCAATTTGCCACCGGAGCGGATTGAGATCTTGGGTCGGCCAGACCCAAGATCATCCGGCTCTAGGCAGCCTCGCGGAAGCGATAGCCGACGCCATACAGCGTCTCGATCATATCAAAATCGAGGTCGACCATCTTGAATTTCTTGCGCAGCCGCTTGATGTGGCTGTCGATCGTGCGGTCGTCGACATAGACCTGCTCGTCGTAGGCCGCGTCCATCAGGGCGTCGCGGCTCTTGACCACGCCGGGGCGCTGCGCCAGCGAATGCAGGATGAGGAATTCGGTGACGGTCAGCGTTACCGGTTCGCCCTTCCAGGTGCAGGTGTGGCGTTCCTGGTCCATGACGAGTTGACCGCGCTCCAGCGAGCGGGCCTGCTGCGTGGCGCCCGGCTTTGCAGCGGCATTGGCGCCGCCAGCGGCATTCGCGGCTTCGCGAGCCGAGGCGCGGCGGAGCACCGCCTTGACGCGCTCGACGAGCAAACGCTGCGAGAACGGCTTGGTGATGAAGTCGTCGGCACCCATCTTCAGGCCAAAGAGTTCGTCGATTTCCTCATCCTTCGAGGTCAGGAAGATCACCGGTATATCGGATTTCTGGCGCAGGCGGCGCAAGAGCTCCATGCCGTCCATGCGGGGCATCTTGATATCGAAGATCGCCAGTTGCGGCGGCCGGGCAAGCAGGCCGTCCAGCGCCGAGGCTCCGTCCGTATAGGTCTCTACCTTATATCCCTCTGCTTCCAAGGCAATCGATACGGAAGTCAGGATATTGCGGTCGTCGTCAACGAGCGCGATTGTCAACATGGTATTCGTCTCCGTCATCAGTGCGCGTCTCCCGGATTTGGAATCCAGCCCAGGCGGTCTGCCAGCTCGGTCGGCGGTAACCTGGCGCGCTTATGGGGATAAAGGTGGAACAAATTGTGGCAAAGATAAAGGGGAGGATTGTCGCGGCGCAAAACCCTTGCGCATTAGTTGTGCGACGAAACGTCTCGCCTTCCTCCATTCAAACGATTTAAAATTATCGAAATTTATTTAAATCGATTAAATACCTGATATCATTAAACATTTTTTGCTTCTCGCTCTTGTGCTTTTAAAAGGAGCCCTCTACGCTTTAGACAGTTCTAACGGCCAAGCCCCTTTGTAGAGGAAAAAGTGATGGAGCAATTCGGCGTTCGCAATCCCGCAACCGAACTGGGATCGATCGGCCTGGGAGCCGCCGCCAGTGTGCGTTACAACCTGATGGCAGCCCATCTTTATGAGGAGGCGATTCGCCGTCGTGAGGCCGATCTGACCGCCGATGGCGCGCTGAGAGCCATCACTGGACAGCACACCGGCCGTTCCCCGAAAGACAAGTTCGTCGTGCGCGACGCTACCACCGAGGACCAGATCTGGTGGGACAACAACAAGCCGATGTCGCCGGAGCATTTTGCGCTGCTGCATGAAGACATGCTGGCGCATGCTCGTGGCAAGGACCTGTTCGTTCAAGACCTGATCGGCGGCGCCGATGCCGAATATGCGCTGCCGACGCGCGTCATCACCGAATTCGCCTGGCACTCCCTGTTCATCCGCAATCTGCTGATCCGCCCTGAGCGCTCGACGCTCGAAGGCTTCGTGCCGAAGCTGACGATCATCGACCTGCCGAGCTTCCGCGCCGATCCCGAGCGCTATGGCTGCCGCACGGAAACGGTGATCGCCTGCGACTTCGTCAACGGCATCGTCCTAATCGGCGGTACCTCCTATGCCGGCGAAATGAAGAAATCCGTGTTCACGGCGCTGAACTACATGCTGCCGGAGCGCGGCGTCATGCCGATGCACTGCTCGGCAAACGTCGGCCCCGAAGGCGATGCGGCGATCTTCTTCGGCCTGTCGGGCACCGGCAAGACGACGCTCTCGGCCGATCCGACCCGCACGCTCATCGGCGACGACGAGCATGGCTGGGGCGAAAACGGCATCTTCAATTTCGAAGGCGGCTGCTACGCCAAGACCATCCGCCTATCGGCCGAGGCCGAGCCGGAAATCTACGAGACGACCCGCCGTTTCGGCACCGTGCTGGAAAACGTCGTGCTCGACGAGCATGGCCGGCCGGATCTCGACGACGGTTCGCTGACGGAAAACACCCGCAGCGCCTACCCGCTGCATTTCATCCCGAATGCGTCGGAATCCGGCATCACGGGCCATCCCGAAACGATCATCATGCTGACGGCCGATGCCTTCGGCGTCATGCCGCCGATTGCGAAGCTGACGCCGGATCAGGCGATGTACCACTTCCTGTCCGGCTACACCGCCAAGGTCGCCGGCACGGAAAAGGGCGTCGTCGAGCCGGAAGCAACCTTCTCGACCTGCTTCGGCGCTCCCTTCATGCCGCGTCATCCGACGGAATACGGCAACCTGCTCAAGGAGCTGATTGCCCGTCACGGCGCCCGTTGCTGGCTGGTCAACACCGGCTGGACCGGCGGCGCCTACGGCAAGGGAAGCCGCATGCCGATCAAGGCGACGCGCGCGCTGCTCGCAGCCGCTCTCAAGGGCGATCTCGATAATGTCGAGTTCCGCACGGACGCGAATTTCGGCTTTGCGGTTCCGGTCGCGGTCGAAGGCGTCGATACGGCCATCCTCGACCCGCGCTCCACCTGGGCCGATGGCGACGCCTACGATGCGCAGGCCAAGAAGCTGGTACAGATGTTCGTCACCAACTTCGCGAAATTCGAGGATCATGTGGACGGTAACGTCCGCGATGCGGCCCCAGGCATGCCGGTCGCTGCGGAGTAGATTTTTCGCAACAGCAATGACTCACGTGAAACCCGGCGGCCAATCCGCCGGGTTTTTCGTTCCACGGGATGTTTTCAAGCGCAATGCAATGTGGAATAGAGCGATTTCAGGAAAAGTGCTCGGCGGTTTTCCGCTTGGAATTGCCTAGACTGACGATAGAGCGGCGACGCGGCTTCAGCCGGATGTTCACCGACCTCGACAGGCGCGGAGAAGATCATGGCCAGCGAAGCGCTTTACATCAACGACCGGATTACGATCGCCGGCTGGGAGCTGACGGAACAGTTCGTTCTGGCGGGCGGCCCGGGCGGTCAGAACGTCAACAAGGTCGCAACTGCGGTCCAGCTATTCTTCAATGTCCAGAATTCCCCATCGCTGACGGAGCGTGTCAAGGCCAACGCCATCAGACTTGCCGGCCGCCGCGTCTCCAAGGAAGGTGTGCTGCTGATCGAGGCCAGCCGCTTTCGCAGCCAGGACCGCAACCGCGAGGATGCACGCGAGCGGCTGAAAGAGCTGATCCTTGAAGCTGCCGCCCCGCCGCCGCCGCCGCGCAGAAAGACCAAGCCGACAAAGGGCTCGATCGAGCGCCGGCTGAAGGAGAAATCCGGGCGTTCCGAAGTCAAGAAGATGCGCGGCAAGGTCGGCGGCGACTAAACTCGCTTTTCGGGTGGCGGCTTTGGTTCGATTGGGCGAGGTTGATGATGGTCAGGCGAGTTCGATTTCGTGGATGCTATCTGCGTGGCCCCTCATCCTAGCCTTCTCCCCGCGAGCGGGGAGAAGGGACGACAGCGTGAAACACAGACGCTCTTGAGTGGCTGGTTAGAGGCAGATTAGACTCCCTCGCCCCGCGAGCAGGGAGAGGGTTGGGGTGAGGGGCCATTTACCAAAGCGCGGCGACGGCATCCCCCTCTGACCCGCACCATCAGGAAACAAAAATGCAGCTCCCGAACGGAATTCGCCATCTGCCCGGTTATCTCGATCGCCCCGCGCAGGAGGCGCTCTTCGAGGCGATCCGCGCCGTCGTGGCCGACGCGCCGCTGTTCACGCCGGTCATGCCCGGCACCGGTAAGGAAATGTCGGTGCGGATGACCAATTGCGGCTCGCTCGGCTGGGTCACGGACAAACAGCGTGGCTATCGTTACCAGCCGACGCATCCCGTCACCGGCCGCCCATGGCCGGCCATGCCGAAGCAATTGCTCGATTTCTGGCGCGATATAGCGGGCTATGAAAAACCGCCCGAAGCCTGTCTCGTCAATTTTTATGGCGACGATGCCCGCATGGGCCTGCATCAGGATCGCGACGAGCAGGATCTCAACGCACCTGTGTTATCGGTCTCGCTCGGGAACACCTGCCTCTTTCGCGTCGGCGGCCTCAACCGCAATGATCGCACGCTATCTTTCAAGCTTGCGAGCGGCGATATCGTCGTTCTCGGCGGCGAGGGCAGGCTGTGCTTCCATGGCGTCGACCGCATCTATCCGACAACTTCGACATTGCTGAAGAACGGCGGGCGGATCAATCTGACCCTCCGGCGTGTCCAGCCCTGATCCTCAGAGCTTTCTGAGCGCAACCTGTTCGATCAGATGGTTCTTGCCCTTCTGCAGGATGAGGTCGGCGCGCGGGCGCGTCGGCAGGATGTTCTGGCGCAGGTTCTTCAGGTTGATGTTCTTCCAGAGCCCCTCGGCAATCGCCAGCGCTTCCTCCTCGCTGATCGACGCGTAACGGTGGAAGAAGGAGTTGGGGTCGCGGAAGGCGGTCTCGCGCAGCCGCATGAAGCGGGCGACGTACCAGTTATGGATCTGCTGTTCCTCGGCATCGATATAGATCGAGAAATCGAAGAAATCCGAGACCATCGGCACGATCTTGCCGTCGGCCGGCAAATGGCGCGACTGCAGTACGTTGATGCCTTCGAAGATCAGGATGTCCGGGCGGTCGACCGTCTTGAACTCGTTCGGCAGCACGTCATAGACAAGATGCGAGTAAGAGGGCGCCTGCACATTGGGCTGGCCGGCTTTGATCGCCGAGAGGAAGCGCAGCAGCGCGGCCGTATCGTAGCTTTCCGGAAAGCCCTTGCGCTGCATCAGGTTGCGGCGCTGCAATTCGGCGTTCGGATAGAGAAAGCCGTCCGTCGTGACCAGATCGACCTTCGGGCTCGATGGCCAGCGACCCAGCAACTCCTTCAGGATACGGGCCGTGGTGGATTTTCCGACCGCGACCGAACCGGCAATGCCGATGACGAAGGGCGTCTTCGCGACATCGGAGAGGCTGAGGAAGCGATTGCGCTGCTCGAACAGGATCTGCGAGGATTCCACATGCGAGGACAGAAGTCGCGACAGCGACAGATAGATGCGCCGGACCTCGTCAAGATCAATCGGGTCGCCCATCGAGCGCAACCGCTTCACTTCGTCAGATGTCAGCGTTAGCGGCGTGTCCGCCCGGAATTTCGCCCATTCTTCCGAAGAGAAGAAATAATAGGGCGAATAGGCTTTCGCCTCAAAAATATCGAGAGTTTCGGGCGCGGGCTCGCTCTTGGTCGCTATCGTCATCGCGTTCTTACCGGCTGGCCTTTTCCTGAAGGCCGGATTGTGAGGTGCGCCTTTCGAGCTCACCCATGACATTCTCTAACGGAATGCCCGCAATCTTCAATACGACCAAAAGATGATATAGCAGATCGGCGGCCTCATAGGTGAGGTTGTCTCGATCGTTGACAACAGCGGCCATCACGGCCTCGATTGCCTCCTCGCCGAGTTTCTTGGCGGCTTTCGGCTGCCCGGCCGCAAAGAGCTTCGCCGTCCAGGATTGGTCCGGCGAGGCCTTGGAGCGTTCCTCGACGATTTTTTCGAGGTCGGAAAGGGTAAATCCGCTCATCGCTCGCTGCCTCCTAATCCAGCCGCATCGGAATGCCGCGCTCGGCCATGTAGCGCTTTGCCTCGCCCACCGAATAGGTGCCGAAGTGGAAGATCGATGCCGCAAGCACGGCCGTCGCATGACCTTCTTTGACGCCGGCAACGAGATCGTCGAGATCGCCGACGCCGCCGGACGCGATGACGGGAACGCGCACCGCATCGGCAATCGCCCGTGTCAGTTCCAGATCGTAGCCGACCTTGGTGCCGTCGCGGTCCATGGAGGTGACGAGCAGCTCGCCGGCGCCGCGCTCGACCATCTTGCGGGCAAAATCGACGGCATCGATGCCCGTCGCGTTGCGGCCGCCATGGGTATAGATCTCCCAGGCGCTCATATTGTCGCCGCCGAGTGCCTCGGTGCGCCGCCGTTTCGCATCGATGGAAACGACGATGCACTGGTTGCCGAACTTGTCGGCCGCTTCGGCCACGAAATCCGGATTGTTGACCGCCGCCGAGTTGATCGAGACCTTGTCGGCGCCGCAGAGCAGCAGCTTGCGGATATCGGCGATAGCGCGCACGCCGCCGCCGACGGTAACAGGCATGAAGCATTGTTCCGCCGTACGTGCCACAACGTCGAAGATGGTGTCGCGATTGTCGGAGGAGGCGGTGATATCGAGGAAGCAGAGCTCGTCGGCACCGGCGGCGTCATAGGCCTTGGCGGCTTCGACCGGATCGCCGGCATCGACAAGATTGAGAAAGTTGACGCCCTTGACGACGCGGCCGTCCTTGACGTCGAGGCAGGGGATGACGCGGGCTTTCAGGGTCATTGCACAGCCTCCTTGGCCTGCTTGATCAGGGCCAGCGCCTCTTTCGGATCGATCCGGCCATCATAAAGCGCGCGGCCGGAAATCGCACCTTCCAGTTTGCGGGCGTCCGGCTGCGTCATGCGGCGGATGTCGTCGAGCGAAGCAAGGCCGCCGGAGGCGATGACCGGAATGGAAACGACCTCGGCCAGTTCCAGCGTCGAGTCCCAGTTGATGCCCGTGAGAATGCCGTCGCGGTCGATGTCGGTATAGATGATCGCGGCAACGCCGACGCCCTCGAATTTCTTGGCGAGTTCGACGACGCCGAGTTCGGAGGCTTCTGCCCAGCCTTCGACCGCCACCTTGCCACCCTTGGCATCGATGCCGACGGCGATATGGCCCGGATACCGGCGGCAGGCTTCGACGACGAGCGCCGGATCGCGCACGGCCACCGTGCCGAGAATGACGCGGGCGAGGCCGCGCGACAGCCAGTTTTCCATATGCTCGAGCGTGCGAATGCCGCCGCCGAGCTGAACCGGGTTCTTGGTTGCCTTGAGAATGGCGTCGACGGCTGCGCCGTTGACGGTCTCGCCGGCGAAAGCGCCGTTGAGATCGACCACATGCAGCCACTCAAAGCCTTGGTCTTCAAAGGCTTTCGCCTGGGCGCCGGGATCGGGGTTGTAGACGGTCGCCTGCTCCATGTCGCCGAGCTTGAGGCGCACGCACTGGCCGTCTTTCAGGTCGATAGCGGGAAAAAGAATCATGATGTCTGTCCTTGGAGCGCTAGGCGTTACGGCTTCCAGCGCAGGAAATTGGCGATGAGGGCAAGGCCGAGCTTCTGGCTCTTTTCCGGATGGAACTGCGCGCCGGCGATGTTGTCGCGGCCGACGAAGGCGGTCATCGGCCCGCCGTAACTCGTCGTCGCGATCACATCCTCGCTATGGTCCGCCGCCAGATGGTAGGAATGGACGAAATAGGCGTGCAGCCCATCCGGTCCGGTCGCAATCCCGTCGAACAGGGCGTGCGGATGCCGGATCTCCAGCGTATTCCAGCCGATCTGCGGGATTTTCAGGCTGGGATCGCTCGGGGTCATTTCCTTAACGTCGCCCTTGATCCAGCCAAACCCTTGCGTGATCGTCTTCTCCAGCCCGCGCGACGACATCAGCTGCATGCCGACGCAGATGCCGAGGAAGGGGCGGGCCTTGTGTTCCACGACCTCGATCACGGCTTCCGCCATGCCGGAAACGGCATCGAGGCCACGCCGGCAATCTGCATAGGCGCCAACGCCGGGAAGCACGATGCGGTCTGCCGTGGCGACGCGCTCGGCGTCATCGGTCAGGTCGATCTGCGCGTCGATACCCGCCTCACGTGCGGCCCGTTCGAAAGCCTTGGTGGCCGAGCGCAGATTGCCGGAGCCATAGTCGATAATCGCGACGCGCATGGTCAGCGTCCTCCGTCATAGCCGGGAAGGCCGAAGCTCGGGCCTGGGCGGCTGGTATTGGTATTGGTGGCAGGAATATCCCAATTCCTTGGATGGATATCCCTTTGCGACTCCTGCTCGACTTGGGAGAAGTGAATCTCTTCCGCCGTGGCCAGATCCCGCGCGGAAACGAGGTTTTCGATCTTCCAGCCGCGGTTGATCAGCCGCTGTCCCACCGCATCCGGCCCCTCAAGTCCCGCCAGAATATGAACGCCCAGCCAAATGGCTGCTCCGGCGATGAAAAATCCCGGCTGGCGCGTCAGTTCCAAGGCAAAGCCCTGCAACAGGATTGCGGCGACGGCGTGCAACCAGAGGCGATTGAACAGCATCCAGAACGCTGGAAACAGAAACGCCTTCCACGAAAAGCCGTCACGGATGAATCGCGTCTCGTCGCGATACCGATCCGATACTGCGGATCGATTGGGCGCTCCGGGGGGAGACAAAATCAGAAAGCTTGCCATTTCCTCAATTCCCCATTTTGGGGCTCAGGCGAGCGTGCCTTTCGTCGAAGGCACTCGGCCTGCCTGCCGCGGATCGATCTCGGTTGCGGTGCGCAATGCGCGCGCAACGGCCTTGAAGCATGTCTCGGCTATATGGTGATTGTTGGCGCCATAATGGTTGAGGATATGCAGTGTGATGCCGGCATTCTGCGCTAAGGCCTGGAAGAACTCGCGCACCAGCTCGGTATCGAAGGTGCCGATCTTCGGCGCACTGAACGAAACATTCCAGACGAGGAAGGGCCTGCCCGATAGATCGACGGCCGCTTTCGTCATCGTCTCGTCCATGGCAAGGTCGATCGAGGCATAGCGGGTGATGCCGCGCCGGTCGCCGAGCGCCTTGGCAATCGCCTGTCCGATCGCGATACCGGTATCCTCGACGGCATGATGATCGTCGACATGCAGGTCGCCCTTGGTGTCGATCTCCATGTCGATCAGCGAATGTCGCGACAGCTGTTCCAGCATATGGTCGAAGAAGCCGACCCCCGTCGAAATCGTCGATTTTCCGCTGCCGTCGATGTTGACGGAAACGGAGACCGAGGTCTCGTTGGTCTTGCGGGAAACGCTTGCCGTGCGGCTCGCTGCGGTCTCTGCCATGGGATGCTCCATCCGAATACGGCCGTTCCTTATCAGGCGTATCGGGAAATATCCAGAAGTTACGCGCGGGGCTTCGCGTTTAGCCGGCTTGCCGCCATCATTCGCGCGTGGTCGCCATTTGCAATCGCCAAAACCCCTCTTACATAGGTGCTGACGGGGCCGATACGCGGCCCGGCAGAAAGCCCGCCGAAATGGGGGCAAACAGGTGATAAATGACGACAATCGTGACTATTCGCAAGAACGGCAAGGTCGTGATGGCTGGTGATGGCCAGGTGAGCCTTGGCCAGACTGTCATGAAGGGCAATGCGCGCAAGGTTCGCCGTATCGGCAAGGGCGATGTCATCGCCGGTTTCGCCGGCGCAACCGCCGATGCCTTTACCCTGCTCGAACGCCTCGAGAAGAAGCTCGAACAATATCCCGGTCAGCTGATGCGTGCCGCCGTCGAACTCGCCAAGGACTGGCGCACCGACAAATATCTGCGCAACCTCGAAGCCATGATGCTGGTTGCCGACAAGAATATAACGCTCGCCATCACCGGCAACGGCGATGTGCTTGAGCCGGAACATGGCGCTCTCGCAATCGGCTCCGGCGGCAATTACGCGCTCGCCGCCGCGCGTGCGCTGATGGATAGCGACAAATCAGCCGAGGATGTCGCCCGCCGTGCCCTCGATATCGCTGCCGACATTTGCGTCTACACCAACCACAATGTGGTTGTCGAAACGCTCGATGCCGAAGCCTAAGTTCCTCTCTTGATAGTTTCTAGCCCTGACAGGGAACACGCGAAATGACCACTTTTTCCCCCCGCGAGATCGTTTCCGAACTCGACCGCTATATTGTCGGCCAGCATGAGGCCAAGCGCGCCGTGGCGATCGCATTGCGCAATCGTTGGCGCCGCCAGCAGCTCGAGCCTGAGCTGCGCGACGAAGTCATGCCCAAGAACATCCTGATGATTGGCCCGACCGGCGTCGGCAAGACGGAAATCTCCCGCCGCCTCGCCAAGCTCGCTGGCGCTCCCTTCATCAAGGTCGAAGCCACGAAGTTCACCGAAGTCGGCTATGTCGGCCGTGACGTCGAACAGATCGTCCGCGACCTCGTCGAAGTCGGCATCGGCCTGGTGCGTGAAAAGAAGCGCGCCGAGGTACAGGCCAAGGCACATATGAGCGCTGAAGAGCGCGTGCTCGATGCGCTGGTCGGCGCTACCGCGTCGCCGGCAACGCGCGATAGCTTCCGCAAGAAGCTGCGCGACGGTCAGCTCGACGACAAGGAAATCGATATCGAAGTTGCTGACACCGGTTCCGGCATGCCCGGCGGTTTCGAAATCCCCGGCATGCCTGGTGCCAATATCGGTGTTCTCAACCTGTCGGAAATGTTCGGCAAGGCCATGGGCGGCCGTACCAAGAAGGTGCGCACCACGGTCAAGGATTCCTACAAGGAACTGGTGCGTGACGAATCCGACAAGCTGATCGATAACGAAGCGATCCAGCGCGAAGCCGTGCAATCCGCCGAAAATGACGGCATCGTCTTCCTCGACGAAATCGACAAGATCGCTGCACGCGACGGCGGCATGGGTGCCGGCGTCTCCCGTGAAGGCGTTCAGCGCGACTTGCTGCCGCTGGTCGAAGGCACGACGGTTTCGACGAAATATGGCCCGGTCAAGACCGACCATATCCTCTTCATCGCGTCGGGCGCCTTCCATGTGTCGAAGCCGTCGGATCTGCTGCCGGAATTGCAGGGCCGCTTGCCGATCCGCGTCGAGCTCCGTCCGCTGACGAAGGAGGACTTCCGGCGCATCCTGACCGAGCCGCAGGCAAGCCTTATCCGCCAGTACAAGGCGCTCATGGAAACGGAAGACCTGAAGCTCGATTTCACCGACGATGCGATCGATGCGCTTGCCGATGTCGCCGTGCATCTCAACTCCACCGTCGAGAATATCGGCGCCCGTCGTCTGCAGACGGTCATGGAGCGGGTGCTGGACGAGATCTCCTACAATGCCTCGGATCGCGCCGGCGTATCGGTGACCATCGATGCCGCCTATGTCCGCGAGCATGTCGGCGACCTCGCAACCAACACCGACCTCTCCCGCTTCATCCTGTAATGGGGCGCGTGAAGGCGATCTAAAACAGTAAACACTCGACAACGGGCCGTTAACTTTTTAGTTAGGGGCCCGTTTCTTTGTGTGACAAGGCCTTATTCGGCCAAGATTATCCGTCAGGGACGCGCATGGAAACATCGGTTGAAACTTCGACAGGACGGCCATCTTGCGACGTATACTGATCACTCTTCTTCTGGCGGTTGTCAGCCTCTCCTGGATTCCCGCCTATGCGGACGCGGCGACCTCGGTGCCTCCAGGCAACCGCAATGCCGAGCAACCGCCGGTTCCCGGCGCGTCCGTGCGGCGCACGCGCGGCACCAGCTCCACTTTCGATCGCAAATACCAGAAGGTGCGGGAGCTGCTGGCAACCGACAAGAAGCTGATGTCGAAGATCAAGTCGACGGCGCGGGCCTACGGTATCGATCCGATCCATATCATCGGGGCGCTTGTCGGCGAGCACACCTATAATGTCGATGCCTATGACGGCCTGCAGTCCTATTACGTGAAGGCCGCATCCTACGCCGGTCAAAGCTTCCGCTTCGCCTATAATGGTGAAAACGTCGATGATTTCGTCGCCCGGCCGCAATTCGATGCCTGCAAGGGCAAGGGCGATTCCTACAGTCTCTGGACCTGCCGCGAGGATATCTGGGAAGACGATTTCCGCGGCAAGACGGTCGGCGGCAAGTCCTATCCCGACAATCGCTTCAGCGCGGTCTTCTTCCAGCCCTTCTATGCCGGCCAGACCTTCGGCCTCGGTCAGGTCAATCCGCTGACGGCCCTTGAGCTGTCGGATCTCGTCAGCCGCACCTCGGGCATCCCGAAGCTCAACGAAAAGGATGCCGGCGGCGTCTACAAGGCGATTATGGACCCGGATCTGTCGCTGGCTTTCGTGGCTGCGGCAATCCGCAAGTCGATCGATGACTACCGTTCGATTGCCGGCATGGATATCTCAGGCAATCCCGGCATTACCGCGACGCTTTATAATCTCGGCAATTCCCGCAAGCGCGCCGCCGCCCTTGCGGCCAGGAATCGCGGCTCTTCGCAGCCGGTCTGGCCGGAAGAGAACTACTATGGCTGGCTCATCAACAACAAGCTGAGTGATCTGAAGTCGCTTCTATAAGCGGCTCTGCGCGACGTTTTATCGTCTGGATTTTGCGGGCGGCGTTCCCCATATCGGATGGGTGCGCCGTTCGAGTGGCATCGATCGGGCAATGGGCCGGTTTTCGAGGAGAATGGACCGCATGGACATGATTCCGGAAGCCTTCTGCCCGCCGGCGCCGATCCCACGCACGATCCCTCCGTCACGATGGACGATCATCAAGACCATCCTGCGCAATCCGCTCGAACTCTGGGGAGAGCCTTCCTACACGCTGCCCTGGATCAAGACCAAGTTCTTCAACGAGCGGACGCTGATCGTCAACGATCCCGGCCTGATCAAGCATGTTCTGGTCGATAACGCCGCCAACTACCGCATGGCCGATATCCGCCAGCTCGTGCTGCGGCCGATCCTGCGGGACGGTCTACTGACGGCGGAAGGGCAGGTCTGGAAGCGTTCGCGCAAGGCGGTGGCACCAGTGTTCACGCCGCGCCATGCCCAGGGTTTTGCCGGGCAGATGCTGAGCCAGAGCCTGGACTATCTGCAGAAGTATGAAGAGATTGGCGGCGAAGGCGCGGTATTCGATATCGCGGCCGACATGACTGAGCTGACCTTCGTCATTCTGGCCGAAACCCTGTTCTCCGGCGAGATCGTCACCGAAAGCACGAGTTTTTCCGACGACGTCAATGAGCTGCTGCACCGTATGGGTCGCGTCGATCCCATGGATCTCCTGCGCGCGCCAGGCTGGGTGCCGCGCGTCACCCGCATTGGCGGCCAGCGCATGCTCGACAAGTTCCGCGGCATCGTCCGCAACACGATGGACTTGCGCCTGGAAAAGATGCGTAGGGATCGCGCCAGCGCGCCGGATGATTTTCTGACGCTGCTGCTGGAAAAGGCAGGTCCGGATGGCCTGACGATGGAGGAGATCGAGGACAATATCCTCACCTTCATCGGCGCCGGCCACGAGACGACAGCCCGTGCGCTTGCCTGGACGCTCTATTGTGTCGCCAACAGCCCGCATATTCGCGACGCGATGGAAGAGGAAATCGACCGAGTGCTCGCATCCGATGCGGAGCCGGTCGCCTGGCTCGACCTGATGCCGCATGTCCGCGCTGCCTTCGAGGAGGCCATGCGCCTTTATCCACCGGCACCGTCGATCAATCGTGCCGCGATCGCCGATGACGAATGGACGAGCGCCAAGGGCGAGCGGGTGACGATGGAAAAGGGGATCACCGTCCTGATCATGCCATGGACGCTGCATCGCCACGAGCTCTACTGGGAAAAGCCGCGCGCCTTCATGCCGGAGCGCTTTCTTCCGGAGAACCGGGGCAAGATCAATCGCTTCCAGTATCTGCCCTTTGGCGCCGGCCCGCGCGTCTGCATCGGCGCCACCTTTGCGCTACAGGAGGCCGTCATTGCCCTTGCCGTGATGATGCGCCGCTTCCGCTTCGATCTTACCGAAGATACCGATCCCTGGCCGGTGCAGAAGCTCACCACCCAGCCACGCGGCGGTTTGCCGATGCGGGTCACGAGGCGGTAGAACTGTTTTTGCCGCTTGCCAGCTAGCGGCTCGGCCCGGAAGGGTGCAATAACGGCATCACAGTGCGTTCAAGGGCCGGATATTGTCGTGACGTCTCACTTCCTGCTTGGCATCGACACGGGTGGAACCTACACCGATGCCGTTCTCTTTCATGAAACCGATGGCGTGATCGCCAAGGCGAAATCGCTGACCACGCGGCATGATCTGGCCGTCGGCATTGCCGGCGCCGTCGATGCCGTGATCGCCAAGGCCGATATTCCGGTTTCGGCGATCGGCCTCGTATCGCTGTCGACGACGCTTGCCACCAATGCGCTTGTCGAAGGGCAGGGCGGCCGGGCCGGACTAGTCATGATCGGTTTCGGGCCGGAGGATCTCAAGCGCGATGGTTTGGCGGATGCGCTGGGGTCCGATCCGGTGATCTATCTTCCCGGCGGCCACAATGTTCACGGCAATGAAAACCCGCTCGATCTGACGGCGCTGCGCGACGCGCTGCCGGAACTGGCCAAATCGGTATCGTCCTTCGCCGTCGCCGGCTATTTCGCCGTGCGGAATCCGGCTCATGAAATCAGAGTGCGCGACTGCATCCGCGAGATCTCGCATCTGCCCGTCACCTGCAGCCATGAACTCTCTTCCAAGTTGGGCGGCCCGCGCCGCGCCTTGACGACGCTGCTCAATGCCCGCCTTGTCTCGATGATCGACCGCCTCGTCGGCGCCTGCGAAGGATTTCTGACCACGCGCGGCATTTCCGCGCCGATGATGGTGGTGCGCGGCGACGGCGCCCTGATTTCGGCTGACGAAGCCAAGCTCAGGCCGATCGAGACTATCCTGTCGGGTCCCGCCGCAAGTCTCGTCGGCGCGCGCTATCTCACCGGCCTCGACAATGCCGTTGTTTCCGATATCGGCGGCACGACCACCGACGTTGCCGTCATGGAGGATGGCCGGCCGCGGCTGGATGCCGATGGCGCCGTGATCGGCGGCTATCGCACCATGGTCGAGGCCGTCGCCATGCGCACTTACGGCCTCGGCGGCGATTCCGAAGTGAAGATCAACGACCGCGGCCTTGTCGCCGCTTTCGAACTCGGTCCGCGCCGCCTGCTGCCGCTGAGCCTCGCTGCCCATATGCACGGCGGGGCGGTACTTGATGTCTTGGAGCAGCAGCTTCGAGCGCCGCATCTCGCCCGCAATGCCGGCCGTTTTGCGCTCCGCACCGGCGTACCGGATCATCTGGCAAGCGGTCTCACAGGACCCGAACAAGCGTTGTTCGATCGCATCGGCGCCGCTCCCGTTGCGCTCGACAAGCTCCTGACGATGACGTCGCAGAAGGCGACTTTGGACCGGCTGGTCGCGCGCGGCCTCGTGCATCTGAGTGGTCTGACGCCTTCCGATGCCATGCATGTGCTCGGCAGGCAGAGCCAATGGAATGCCGAAGCGGCTCGCCTCGGATTGGCGCTCGCGATGCGGCTGAAGGATGGTTCCGGCCGCCCCATCGCGGCATCAGTCGAGGAACTCGCGCAGAAGATCGTCGATCGCCTCACCCGCCAGTCGGCCGATGTCATTCTTGCTGCCTGCCTGGCCGAGGACGGCGTTGCCGATCTCGATCCCGCCAAATCCATCTCCATCGATCGTGCGCTTCGCCGCGCTTCGGGGATTGCCCGTTTCGCCATCTCGCTCGATCGTCCTCTGGTCGGGCTCGGTGCTTCCGCTCCGGTCTATTATCCTGCGATCGCCGGGATGCTGGCGACCGAGAGCGACATTCCGGGTGATTCGGATGTCGCCAATGCCGTCGGCGCCGTGGTCGGACAGGTGCGGGCCAGCGCCATCGTCTTCGTCACCATGCCCGAAGACGGCATCTATATCTTGAACGGCGCCGGCGAGAGCCTGCGCTTCACCGACGAAGGCAGAAGCTTTGCGGATGCCCGCTCGCGGGCCGTCGAAGCCGCGATGGCGCAAGCAAAGCTGAATGGTGCGGTCGATCTCGTCGTGGCTGTGGACGAACAAGTTGATGCGCCGGAGGTCGAGGGCAATCGTAAGCTGATCGAGGCGCGGTTCATCGCCACCGCCAGCGGTCGCCCGCGAATCGCTGCGGACTGATTATTTCCCTAAAGGCATAAATCTTTCGAACTATTGCCAAATTGACAGAAGTGAAAGCGTCAGCAAAGTGGCAACATGTAAAAATTGAGCCGTAGAACGGCCTTGAGGAGTATATGGCATGAGCCGCATTGAGAAACACGGGCTTCAGATCGAACCGGTCCTTTACGATTTCCTCGTCAAGGAGGCGTTACCGGGTTCGGGCGTGGATGCCGATGCCTTCTTTGCCGGTTTCTCCAGGATCATCCACGATCTCGCGCCGAGGAATCGCGAGCTGCTTGCCAAGCGTGACCGCATGCAGGAAGCTCTCGATGACTGGTATCGCAAGAACGGCGCGCCCATCGATCTCGCCGCTTACGAAGCCTTCCTTCGCGAGATCGGCTATATAGTGCCCGAAGGTCCGGCCTTTGCCGTTTCGACCGCCAATGTCGATCCCGAAATTTCTTCGATCGCCGGCCCGCAGCTCGTCGTTCCCGTCATGAATGCCCGCTACGCGCTGAATGCCGCCAATGCCCGCTGGGGATCGCTCTACGACGCGCTCTACGGCACCGATGCCATCCCCGAGACCGATGGCGCCGAGAAGGGCAGGGGATACAACCCCAAGCGCGGTGAGAAGGTTATCGGCTGGGTTCGCGATTTCCTCGATTCCACCGTGCCGCTCGATGGCGCAAGCTGGAAGGATGTCGCTGGCCTTGCGGTCAAGGATGGCGCGTTGTCGATCGCGACCAAGGGCGGCACGGCAAAGCTCGCCGATGCCAGCCATTTCGCCGGTTATCTCGGCGATACCGCCACCCCGACGCATATCCTCTTGAAGCAGAACGGCATCCATATCGAAATCGTCATCGATCCTACAACCGCGATCGGCAAGACCGACCCGGCCGGCATTTCCGATGTCCGCCTGGAATCGGCGATCACGACCATCATGGACTGCGAGGATTCCATCGCGGCCGTCGATGCCGAAGACAAGGCCGAGGTCTATCGCAACTGGCTCGGCCTGATGACGGGCGACCTGACCGAGGAAGTCGCCAAGGGCGGCAAGACGTTTACGCGCCGGCTCAACCCCGATGTCGCCTATACCGCGCCGGATGGCAGCACCTTCGACCTGCATTGCCGCTCGCTGATGCTGGTGCGCAATGTCGGCCACCTGATGACCAATCCGGCGATCCTCGACCGGGATGGCAACGAGGTGCCAGAAGGCGTTATGGATGCCGTCATCACCGGCCTGATCGCGCTCTACGACATCGGCCCCAACGGCCGCCGCAAGAACTCGCGCACGGGCTCCATGTATGTCGTCAAGCCGAAGATGCACGGTCCTGAAGAAGTCGCCTTCGCGGTCGATATCTTCACGCGCGTCGAGGACCTGCTCGGCATGCCCAGAAATACCATGAAAATGGGCATCATGGACGAGGAGCGCCGCACCACGGTCAACCTCAAGGAAGCGATCCGCGCCGCCCGCGAGCGCGTCGTCTTCATCAACACGGGCTTCCTTGATCGCACCGGCGATGAAATCCATACTTCGATGGAAGCCGGCCCGATGATCCGCAAGGGCGACATGAAGCAGGCGGCCTGGATCGGCGCTTATGAGAACTGGAACGTCGATATCGGCCTGGAATGCGGCCTGTCCGGTCATGCCCAGATCGGCAAGGGCATGTGGGCCATGCCCGACCTGATGGCGGCCATGCTCGAGCAGAAGATCGCCCATCCCAAGGCCGGCGCCAACACCGCCTGGGTACCGTCTCCGACGGCCGCGACGCTGCATGCCACCCATTATCACCGGGTCAACGTTGCCGACGTCCAGAAGAGCCTGAAGAGCCGCGCCCGCGCCAAGCTCTCCGATATCCTCTCCGTGCCGGTCGCCTCGCGGCCCAACTGGACGCCGGAGGAAATCCAGCGCGAGATCGACAACAACAGCCAGGGCATCCTCGGCTATGTCGTGCGCTGGGTCGACCAGGGCGTCGGCTGCTCCAAGGTTCCGGACATCAACAATGTCGGCCTGATGGAAGACCGCGCCACCCTGCGCATCTCGGCGCAGCACATGGCGAACTGGCTGCATCACAAGGTCATTACCGAAGCGCAGATTCTGGAAACGATGAAGCGCATGGCGGCCGTGGTCGACCAGCAGAACGCCGACGATCCCCACTACATCGCGATGTCTGGTAATTTCGATGGCTCGGTCGCCTTCCAGGCAGCGCTTGATCTCGTGCTCAAGGGCCGCGAGCAGCCGAACGGCTATACCGAACCGGTCCTGCATCGCCGCCGCATCGAACTGAAGGCAAAGCAGGCGAAGTGATCCGTCTCTCCATCGGAGGCCACCTCGACCCTTCGAGGCCTTGCTGTCTGCGCTGACGCTTCGACGGCAAGGCTCCTCAGGATGAGGTGGAGAGAGCCCTCGGCCAGGAGAGAAGATCAGCCTCATCCTGAGGTGCGCAGGCCCTGAGCTTGTCGAAGGGGGCGGAGCCTCGAAGGACGAGGGCAGGTGGGGCGGTTAGGATCGATCCCGAGTTCCTCAAACAAAAAGGCCGCCGGATCGATATCCGGCGGCCTTTTCAATCCGAATGCGCAGTGATTACTGGATAACGATGACCTTGGTACTGCGGCCCGGAAGAACGCGGCTGTAGAGATCGATCACGTCCTGGTTGATCAGGCGGATGCAGCCGGAGGACGCGGCAGTGCCGATCGAGGCCCATTCCGGCGTGCCGTGCAGGCGGAACAGCGTGTCCTGGCCCTTTTCATTGTAGAGATACATGGCGCGCGCACCGAGCGGGTTCGACAGGCCCGGGTTCATGCCGCCATCGACATACTTGGCGATTTCCGGACGGCGAACAGCCATTTCCTTCGGCGGGTGCCAGTTCGGCCATTCCTGCTTCCAGGCGACATAGGCGGTCCCGGACCAGGAGAAGCCCTGCTTGCCGACGCCGATGCCGTAGCGCATCGCTTCGCCATTGCCGAGGATGTAATAGAGATGACGCTCGCGCGTGTTGACGATGATCGTGCCTTCAGCCTCGTCGGACTTGTATTCGACGATCTGACGGCGGAACTGCGGCTTCACCTTCTGGATCGGGATTGCCGGCAGCTGGAAGCCGTTGTCACTCGTGACACCGTAGTCGCCATCGAACGTCTTGATGGTCTCAGTGGCCGAATTTGCGGTTGCGGCCGGCGCTGCTGCGGCAGTGGTGGCATAGCCAGCCGATGCGAGCATTGCGACAAGGCCGAGTGCGGTCATAGCATTACGGATGCGCATGGAAGTCTCTTGAATTTTCGTGGCGGGAAACGGATGGCTATCAACCATCTTTGTCTAAAGTTTATTTTCCATTAAACTTGGCTTTGCAAGCTGCTCTGGCCCTACAAAAATAGCGCCGGCGCGCAAATTAGAAGGACATGGTTTTTTTGCAACAACGCCGGGCCTGTCCGCGAGACAATTCATGACCATTTTGAACGTTTACAATAACAATCCGTTAATAGATGGCCGTCAGTCGGAACGGGCCATGCTTGTACGCAAGGGCGTGCAACTATTACTGCACGATATGCGCCACGCCGTACTACCGGAGCTACCGCTTGCCAGCGGCCGCCGCGCCGATCTCATAAGTCTTTCGGAAAAGGGCGAGATCTGGATCATCGAGATCAAGACCTCGATCGAGGATTTCCGCGTCGACCGCAAATGGCCGGAATACCGGCAGCATTGCGACAGGATGTTCTTCGCCACGCACAAGGATGTGCCGCTGGATATATTTCCGGAGGATTGCGGACTGTTTCTGTCCGACGGCTATGGCGCCCACATGCTCCGCGAAGCGCCGGAGCATCGCCTGTCGCCCGCGACGCGCAAGTCGGTCACGCTCAATTTCTCGCGCGCCGCCGCCGAGCGCCTGCTATTGGCCGAATGGGCGACGGGCAAGTCTTTCGCTTCCGAATAGGTTAGCTTGCTCTCCAGCGCGATTCCGGACGGAAAACCGCTTCGCACTTCCCTGGAATTGCTCTATTTCGGCGCGCGCTTGGCAAGAATGCGCTGCAGCGTGCGACGATGCATGTTGAGGCGGCGGGCCGTTTCGGAAACGTTGCGCTCGCACATCTCATAGACGCGCTGGATATGTTCCCAACGGACGCGGTCCGCCGACATCGGGTTCTCGGGCACTTCCGCCTTCTCGCCCGGGCGCTGCGTCAGCGCGGCATAAACGTCGTCGGCATCGGCGGGCTTGGCGAGATAGTCGACCGCGCCGAGCTTGACCGCGGTCACCGCCGTCGCGATGTTGCCGTAGCCCGTCAGGACCACGATGCGCGTATCGTCGCGTCGTTGGCGGATTGCCTCGATCACATCAAGTCCGTTGCCGTCGCCGAGGCGAAGGTCGACCACGGCATGTTTCGGCGGGTTGGCCTTCGATTTCGCAACGCCTTCCGCCACGGATTCCGCCGTCTCAACGGCAAAGCCGCGCGTTTCCATGGCGCGCGCCAGCCGGCGCAGAAAAGGACCGTCGTCATCGACGATCAGCAATGTCGCATCCGGGCCTATGTGGGCCGCGGCATCATTGGCCCCGGCCAGCGGGGCACTGCTCTCTTTATCAGTCATTCTATCTTCTATCCCGGCGATCATCCGCCTGCATATTCTACCGATTGTAACGAAGGCTGTTTTAAGCTGTGAAAATCATTTTGTCGAATTACTGTCGATTAACATTCGCGGCCATTCGACGCGGATGCGAGCGCCCGGCGTCTCCGAATCGCGATTGCCGAAGGAAAGCGCGGCACCGGAGCGTTCAAGCAGCGTCTTGGCAATGAAGAGGCCGAGGCCGAGGCCGCCCGCGGTGTCGTCGCGCTGGCGCGAGGTGACGTAGGGTTCGCCGATCCGCGCCAATATTTCCGGCGAATAGCCGCTGCCATCGTCTTCGATGACGATGGTCAGGATATCGGCCGTGTATTCCACGGTGACGGTCACGGTCTTGCGGGCGTAGTCGACCGCGTTTTCAATCAGGTTGCCGAGGCCGTACATGATGCCGGCATTGCGTGACAGCACTGGCTCGCCGGAGCGTGGGCTCCTTTCAATCAGCTCCAGCGCGATGCCGAACTCGCGATGCGGCGCGATGATCTCCTCCATCATCGAGGATAGCGTCAGCCGCCGCATATGCGCCTCGTCCTCGGAGGAAAGCGTCGTCAGCCGCCTGAGAATATCGCGGCAGCGCTCGCTTTGGCTGCGCAGCAGCGCCACGTCTTCGCGGAAACGGTCGTCCTCCTTGAGTTCGCGTTCCATCTCCTTGGCGACCACGCTGATGGTCGCAAGCGGCGTGCCGAGTTCGTGTGCGGCCGCCGCCGCCAGGCCATCGAGCTGCGAAAGGTGCTTTTCCCGCTGCAGCACCAGCTCCGTTGCCGAGAGCGCGTCGGCAAGCTGCGAGGCTTCCATGGAGACGCGATAGGCATAGAAGGCGGCGAAGGCCATGGTGGAGGCGATGGAGCACCAGACGCCGAGCTGCATCACGCTATGCACACTGATGGTGACGCCTTCGTACCAGGGGAGGGGAAAGGGCGAGAAGGCAAGACCGGTGATACAGATCATCGCAAGCAGGATCAGCGGCATGCTGTATCGGATAGGCTGCGAGGCGAAGGAGATGATGACGGGCACGCAGACCAGGGCCGAGAAGGGATTGGCAAGCCCGCCGGTGATCAGCAGCAATCCGCAAAGCTGCAAAAGGTCGAGGCTGAGCAGGGCGAAGGCCGCAGGCGGCTCCAGTCGGTGCGTCGGCGGATAGCGCAGCGTCAGGAAGAAGTTGATCCAGGCAAGGCAGGCGATCAGCACGCAGCAGGGCAGGAGCGGCATTGGAAATTTCAGCCAGAAGGCGACGATCATGACAGTCACCGTCTGGCCGCCGACCGCAAGCCAGCGCAGGCGCACCAGCGTCTGCAGCCGCAGCCGCCGGCTGGTGTGATGGCCCTCCTGTGCCTTCAGCTCGGCTTCGGAGAGTTTTTCCAGTCCCCGGAAGAAGCGTGCCATCGTCAGGTCCCCCTTGGCTTGGCGCGTGTCGTCGGCAAGGCCTCGGCCGGGTCCTCCGGCCAGGGATGTCTCGGGTAGCGCCCGCGCATATCGGCGCGCACGTCCTTCCAGGATCCGGCCCAGAAGCCCGGCAGATCGCGCGTCGTCTGGATCGGCCGGTGCGCCGGTGATGTCAACTCCAGCACCAGCGGCAATCTGCCGCCACCGATCGCCGGGTGCTGTTTCAACCCGAAGAGCTCCTGGACGCGAATGGTGAGCAGCGGCTCCTCGCCATCATATTGTATGGGATGGCGCTGGCCGGTCGGCGCTTCGAAATGCGTCGGCGCCATCCGGGCGAGATCGCGCTGCAGTTCATGCGGCACCAACGACATCAGCCCGTTGGAAAGCCCGCCGGCCGAGATGTCGGAAAGGCCGCGCGCATCGGTCTGAAACGGTGTGAACCAGTCGTCGAGCCGGGCTGCCAAGGCATCGTCACTCATATCGGGCCAGGGATCGCCGATCGTCCTATATAAGAAGCCGATCCTGTCGCGCAGCTGCGCCGCCTCCTTGGAGAAGGGCAGGACGCCGATCCCGAGTTCGCGAATGCCTTCTGCCAGCGCCTTGGCCGCCTGTTCGCCGCTGGGGCGCGGCAGGGGCGTTTCCTCGAAGATGATGGCGCCGAGCCGTGTCGCCCGCCGCGCCCGCACTTGCCGGCTCGCTCTGTCGAAAAAGCTCTGATCCTCCGTGCGGATCTCGCCCGGCAGATGCTCTTCGACATCGGCGCGGGAAATCTCCGCCGCCGCGAGAATGCGCGCCTGCGCCGCCCGGCCTGTGAGATCGGCGATCACGAGCATCTGCGAGCCTGCCAGCCGCTCGGTCTCGGGCAGCTCAGCACCTCGCCCATTGGCCATGACGAAGCGTCCGCGACCGCCGCGTTGCAGGGCGATCCGATCTGGAAAGGCGTGCAGCAGCAATGCTCCGGCAAGCTGCGGCACGGCGGAACCGGAGTTGCCGCTTTCGCCGGCTGCCTGTGCAAGACGACCGGCCAACCGGCGTGCCGCCTCCGCCCGCTCGCCCTTCTCCGTCTTGAAGCGCCGCAGCCTTTCTTCCAGGTCGATGCTTTGTCCGCCGAGCCCCTGTTCCGTCAGCAGCACCGCAAGCAGCGCGGCTTCGCGCCCCTGGCCGAATTCGCCAGCCGAAATCACCATGGCCGCCAGCCGTGGGGGCAAGGCGAGCTCGCGCATCAGCCGGCCCCGCGCGGTCAGCGCGTTTTCCGCGTCGAGCGCTCCGAGCTGCCGCAGCAAGGTCCGAGCCTCGGCAAGCGTTATCGCCGGCGGCTGGTCGACGAAGGCAAGGGTCGACGGGTCCTGTACGCCCCAATGGGCCAAATCGAGTGCAAGGCCCGAAAGGTCGCTCGAAAGGATCTGCGGCGGCGTAAAGGCGGGCAGCGCCGCCGTCTGCCCCGGATGCCACAGCCGGATGGCGATGCCCGGCTCGGTTCGCCCGGCGCGGCCGGCCCGTTGGTCGGCCGATGCGCGCGACACGCGCACCGTCTCCAGCCGCGTGATGCCGGTCGAAGCCTCGAAGACGGGCAGGCGCTGCAGACCGCTGTCGATCACGATCCGTACGCCGTCGATGGTGATGGAGGTTTCGGCGATCGAGGTGGCCAACACGATCTTGCGCGTGCCCTTGGGGGCTGGTTGGATTGCGGCATCCTGTTCTCTCTGGCCGAGATTGCCATAAAGCGGGGCGATCATCGTCTCCGGTCCGAGCCGGCCTTCGAGCCGCTCCGCCGTCCGGCTGATCTCTGCCTGTCCGGGCAGAAAGGCAAGGATCGAGCCCTGTTCGCTCGCATGCGCATCCAGGATCGCCCGCGTCACCGTATCCTCGATCCGCTCTCCTGCTGGTCTATCCTGATGGCGAATATCGATGGGAAAGCTCCGGCCCATGCTTTCGATCACAGGCGGATGGTCGAGGAGTGCTGCGATGCGCCCCACGTCCAGCGTCGCGGACATCACGAGGATACGCAGATCCTCGCGCAGTGCCGATTGCACGTCGAGCGCCAGCGCCAGGCCGAAATCCGCATCCAGCGAGCGCTCGTGGAATTCGTCGAAGATGACGGTGGAGATGCCCGAAAGTTCGGGATCGTCGAGGATCATCCGCGCGAACACGCCTTCAGTCACCACCTCGACGCGGGTCTTGGAGGAAATACGGTTGTCGAGCCGCATGCGGTAGCCGACAGTGTCGCCCACCTGTTCATTAAGCAGCGACGCCATGCGGGCGGCCGCAGCCCTTGCCGCCAGCCGGCGCGGCTCCAAGAGAATGATCCTGCCGTCGCCGCGCCAGGTCTGACCAAGAAGATAAAGCGGCACCAGCGTCGTCTTGCCAGCGCCGGGCGGCGCGGAAAGCACGGCCCGGCGATGATCGATAAGCGCCGTGCCGATATCGGCAAGCACATGCGAGACCGGCAGCTCCGGCAATGGAGGTACTCTATATGTCACGCCCGCCGGCTCCGTATTGCGCTGTCGCTGTGATGCCGGGCTGGTATGAGGCTGCACCCAAGAGTGAGGGCCTTAACCCCGGTCAATTGATGCCAGCGCAATGCCATCCGCGTTCGCTTTTCATCAAGAAGCAACATGCTTCGCTTCCTTCATTCGTTCGATGTCTATTAGGTGCTGGGCGTGTGGCTGGCAATGAGACCTTAGTCGAGGGGCCTCGCGGTGGCTTTTGCAAGCAGTCATCCGGGCGATTCCGGCAAAGGGCGTAAAATGAATCCGGAAACCGCCCCCGTTTGAGTAAGTTTCTTCTGTATTTTGGTTGACGGTTGTAATAGTTGTTTAAAAACAGTGGCTTAGAAAAATGTCAGAATTTTTACAGCGGCGGTGTTGACTATGTCGGGTTGGGGGGTCTATAAGCCCGATCACTGACGAGGGCGGCGGCGCTGCTGGCGACGAAGTCCTTCGCTCTGGTGTTTCCTTGATTGGCTGCGATGCTGATTGGTGGTTCTGGGCTTTAGGCTTGGGATTGAGGGGACGCTGTTTTTGACTGGTTTGACCGGTCTGTTATTTGACAATTGAAGATGAGAAGAAAGAGAAACGTGGGCGGCGAAGCTTGTGGG
>JUHI01000012.1 GCA_000799755.1 Martinezella tropici | reverse complement strand
AGGGCAAGATCGAGCGTTGGCACCAAACGCTGAAGAACCGCATCCTCTTGGAAAACTACTTCTTCCAGGAAGACCTCGAAGCCCAGATCGCGGCCTTCGTCGAGCACTACAATCATCGCCGATACCACGAGAGCCTCGACAATCTCACTCCGGCCGACGTCTACTTCGGACGCGGCCAGACCATCCTGCTCGAACGTGAAAGGATCAAACGAGACACTATCCGACAGCGCCGCTTGAACCACCAGGCCAAAGCGGCTTAAATCAACCCGCAAACTGAGCCGGAAACTCCATTCTTCCAGAGCCCAAAAAGTCTCAAATCATTCGACGACGGACAGGATGAGGTAGAGGCCCATACCCACGTTTCACGATCGACCATCCAACGGGTCGAGCGAGGACGCGCGGGGGTGCTGAATTCTGCGGTCGAACTGCAGAAATTCTATCAGAACAGCGGCATCGAGTTTCTCCCACCGAGCAACGGAGCCGGTTGGGGGCTCATCAACAATAACGCAGTTGGTGATGACTTTCGGCTCAACAAGCTGGAGAGTGTGATGGTGCGCAATCGGTCAGTCCAAAAACAAGGCGAGTAATGCGGCCCACTTGGTTCTGAAGTCCACTCGACCATATCTAGCCGGACTTTGCGTTTGCCCTTCGCTTCAGAACTCGCAATTCGAAGTCGCGTTCTCTTGTTTGAAGTCCCAAATTTCTGGGTCGAGACATCGTCGAAAGCGAATTGCGCGACCAATTCAAAACGCTCGCGATGTTGCTGAAATTCCTGGCAGCTCAGAAAATTGTCGATTCTAAAGTCGCAATAAGGTCGAGATAAAGTCGTTTTCTCTGGGTTTCCGAGTTTCATTTAATTGGCGCGGACACCCTGTCCGCACATGAACGAAAGCCTGGCAAGCTGCTTTCGTTCAAGAATACTAATGGCAACTATAAGATCTATTCGTTTGATTGATGAGCCGCCGGGGTCCATATTTACACTCAATAGACGTGACATTTTGAACGCTTGACACGGAAAGGAACTGAAAATGACGACGATCAGTTATAGACAATCCGGCACGCGGAACCCGTTTCCGTCCGGCAGCAGCTACATGCCCTTCTTTTCTCGCCTTGCCCATCGCTGGCAGCAGTGGCGTTCGCTTCGCGAGCTTGAATCTCTGTCCGACGACATGCGCAAGGATCTGGGTTGGCCGGCCGCGAACGAAATCAAGAATCCGAAGGCTACCCGATGATAGCCAGTGACCATAAAAACTGAAGGCGACACTCAATCTCAGCGTGTGTCGCCTTTTGAACATTTCTCATCCTGACATGCATTGCCTATAATCTTGAGAATTATCTCCATATATATTTAGCTGCTTGAGCCTATTGCTCGCCGCTCCTCCGCTTCCCTTCTCCAGAGCCACATTTTTTATGGTCAGCGCAAATATCCCTTTGCGGCCGCGATTATCCATGCCAATGTCGCTAATAGACCATCGAGCCGACGTATTTGACGCAAGGAATACGTAACGGCCCTGGAGCATGGATTTTCACAATATGAGCAAGATTCCGATCAAGACGCGTTCCCTGGTTTTCTTCCTTGTTCCGCATTTCACCATGCTGCCGTTTTCCGCCGCGATCGAGACGCTGCGGATTGCCAACCGCATGCTCGGCTACCCCGCCTACACATGGCGGCTTGCCTCGACGGACGGGCAGAAAGTCTACTCCTCCAGCGGCATCGGGTTGGAGGTCAACTCGTCCCTCACCGACGAGCGCCGCTATCTTGGCGGCGAGAACCGCCCGAACATGGTGCTGGTCTGTTCCGGCATCTATGTCGAAGAGTTCCACAACAAGTCCGTCAATGCCTGGCTGCGCGAGACCTACAATCGCGGCGTCGCTGTCGGCAGCCTCTGTACGGGCGCGCATGTGCTTGCCCAGGCAGGATTGCTGAATGGCAAGCGCTGTGCGATCCACTGGGAGAACCTGCCGGGCTTCTCGGAAACCTTCCCGCAGGCGGAAGTCTATGCCGATCTCTACGAGGTCGACAGCAATCTCTACACCTGCGCCGGCGGCACCGCCTCGCTCGACATGATGCTGAACCTGATCGGCCAGGACTTTGGCGAAAACCTCGTCAACCGCGTCTGCGAGCAGCAGCTGACCGACCGCGTTCGCAGCCCGCATGACCGCCAGCGCCTGCCGCTGCGCGCCCGTCTCGGCGTGCAGAACTCCAAGGTCCTGTCGATCATCGAGCTGATGGAAAGCAACCTCGCCGAGCCGCTGTCGCTGCTGGAAATCGCCGACGATGCCGGCCTGTCGCGCCGGCAGATCGAGCGCCTGTTCCGGCAGGAAATGGGCCGCTCCCCCGCCCGCTATTACCTCGAAATCCGTCTGGACCGCGCCCGGCATCTGCTGGTGCAATCCTCCATGCCGGTGGTGGAAGTGGCTGTCGCCTGCGGCTTCGTCTCCGCCTCGCATTTCTCCAAGTGTTATCGCGAACTCTACAATCGTTCGCCGCAGCAGGAACGCGCCGAGCGCAAGCTGACCATGTCGACCAACCGCACCGGCATCGTCGTCTGAGAGCGTCGGAAATCAAGACGGATAGAGCATTACAGGCGGCCTACTGGGCCGCCTCTTGCGTCATCTTGAAATCGGAATAGACCTGATTGCGGCCATTGTGCTTGGCCATGTAGAGGAACTGGTCGGCGGCGTTGAGGTAATTGTCGAAGGATTCATATCCGACGATCTCCGCCACGCCGATGGAAACGGTCACCGACAGCTCCTCATCGTCGGCATGAACCTTCAGGCTGGCAAGGCTGAGGCGGACCTCATCGCAAAGCGCAGTCGCAGCACGCGAGTTCATCTCAGCAAAAAGAATAGCGAATTCCTCCCCGCCAAGCCGGGAAAGCAGGTTGTCGGTGCCTTCCAGTAGCCCATGCAGCCTGCCAGCGACAGCCTTCAGCACATGATCGCCGATCTCGTGCCCATAGGTGTCGTTCAGGTTCTTGAAGTGATCGATATCGAGAATGGCGACCGAGCTCGGCCGCTGACGGCGCAGGCACTCGTTGACCAGACGCGGACCATGATCGAAAAAGTAGCGCCGGTTATAAAGCCCGGTCAGATAGTCGCTTGCCGCTGCCGCCCGCAATTGTTTCAGCTGCGACAATGTCTCGACATTCAATGCGATGCGGCACTGCAGCTCCTCCGGAACGAAGGGGCGATAAATGAAATCGCTGGCTCCCGCTTTCAGGAATGTCGCAGACAGCAAACGATCGTTCGAAGACGAAATGCCGATAATTCGCATCCGATCGGAGCCGTAGCGATGCCGAATGCGACGAGTCAGCTCATGGCCGTTCATGTCGGGCATATTGTAGTCGGTGACGACGATCTCGATATCGTCGAATGTCTCGAGCATCGCCAGAGCTTCGATACCCGTGCCGGCTTCGGCGACCTTAAACTGCTGGGCATGCAACAGATCCGTCAGCATCTTTCGAGCCGAAGGCACATCATCCACAACCAGAACGCGCGTCGAGCGATTGGCAATGGCGCGCCTGACGGAAGAGACGAGATTGTCGAGCGCGAACTCGCCATCCTTCAGCACATAATCGACGACGCTGCGCTCCATGATGCGATTGCGCGTCGCCATATCGAACGATGCCGTAAAGACGATGGTGGGAATGTCGTGAGCGACAGCAACATCCAAGGCTTCGCCATGCGCGGCATCGGGAAGGTTAAGGTCGATCACCGCCAGGGTGAAGCCGCGCCCGGCATCCGCCAGCGCCTCATTCAGCATTTTCAGCGAGGAGCAATGGGTGACGGCAAGTCCGAGCTCGGTTTCGAACCGATGCGATAGCACGGCCGAAAACATGCGAGAATCCTCGACCAGAAGTATTTTCTGGTTGCCATTGCGATGGCCGACGCCGCCGCTGAGAGATCCCACATGCAGTACCATTTCCCTTCAATTCCTTCCACACCGTCAGGCGCACGAATTTCAGTCAATCGCAGGTCTGCCAACCGTCTTCTTTGTTATCCTGAACAGGATTCGTGAAAAAATTGGAACCGCTGATTGCGGAGATTTACATAAAAATGATTTTCCCTCACATTTTTCCGGGATTGCCATGCACGATCGTACGCCGACGACAGCTTTTAGCCGATTGGTCGAGCTGACTGGATCTGCAACAACGTGTCGAGGTTTTGATTTACGCGGCAGTAGAATTCCTCGTCGATGAACGGCCGCAGGATGAAATCATTGCCTCCGGCTTTCAGGAAGCGCGCCGAAAGCAGCCGGTTATTGGATGAGGAAACGCCGATGATACGCAACTGATGCGACCCGGTCGTCGAACGGATACGCCGCGTCAGCTCGAAGCCATCCATGTCCGGCATGTTGTAGTCCGTGACCATAAGGCCGATATCCGGGCTGGTCTTCAGGATTTCGAGTGCCTTGGCACCATTCTCCGCAACGCTGACGCGGAAATTGTAGCGTTTCAGCCGGCTTGACAGCAAAGCGCGCGCCGTCGCGCTGTCGTCGACGATGAGAACGTGGTGACGGTGGTTTGTGAGAAACCGGCAGATCGATTCCGCCAGCATATCCACGGCAAATACATTGTCCTTGAGAATGTAGTCGACCACATCCTTGGCGATCAGCTCGTCGCGCGTACCCTCGAGAAAGGTGCCGGTGAAGGCGATCGTCGGAATGCTGAGGTCGAGAAGATAGGCCAGGGCTTCACCTTTTTCGGCCCCCGGCAGGTTCATGTTCGAGATTGCGAGCTTAATGGGCTCCGAGGATTTGTCGTAAGCGAGCTGCAACTCATCGAAACTGCGGCAGATCTCGACGTCGATATCCAGAAGCTCTTTCAGCTTCGCCCGAACCATCGAGGTGAAAAGATTGGAATCCTCTACGAGAAGAATACGCGAGCCGGCAAGAGACGCACCGGAGTATTGCATCCCCGAAACACCCAGAAATGGCATAATTGAAACCTGTTTTTGAAAATGATCCCCTCTGTATTTTTTTAGAACAAAGCCTTTGCGTATTTGTTAAGCCGGCTGGTTTCCCGGAGATGAAGAAAATCGCGTGAACTGCGCCTTTCCGGATGCGCCGTGCTTCAGCCGGCTCAGCCGCGGATCGTTACTCCGCAGCGGTCCTGCCGCGACGGCGGCCGAGCGTCTTTGGCTCCGGCGCCTTGTCCTCTGTCGGCAGGGCACGAGCTTCCGTCATGTCATCCTCAACTTCAGGCCCGTCGGCGGAATCCGTCAATGCATCGGCGGCAATATCCGATGCCCTGCCCCTTCTGCCATCGCGAACGATATGCAGTTCCTGATGCGGATAGGGAATGGAGATGCCCTCTTCCTTGAAGCGCTTCAGGATTTCGATGCGAAGACTGTTGCGGATTTCCATACCGTCGGAAAGATCGGACAGATAGAAGCGCATTTCAAAATCGAGCGAGGACGGGCCGAAGCGTAGGAATTCGACATGCGGCTCCGGATTTCTGAGAACTTTCGGGATCGAGCGCACCAACTCCAACAGGATATCCATGACCTTGCGCGGATCGGCATCGTAGCTGACGGAAACCGGGATCTCGGAACGGGCAAGCCTGTTGCGATGCGTCCAGTTACCGACCGAAGCGTTGATGAGCTCCGAATTCGGTACGATGATCGACTGCTTGCGGAAGGTCTCGATCTCGGTCGCGCGCACCGAGATGCGCTTGACGATGCCTTCCGACGTGCCCGACACGATCCAGTCACCAACCTTGAACGGCCGCTCGACCAGAAGGATCAGGCCGGACACGAAGTTCGATACGATATTCTGCAGGCCGAAACCGATACCGACCGACAAGGCGCTGGCGACAAGCGCCAGGCTCGACAAATCGATGCCCGCGGCCGAGATGGCGATGATCGACGCGACCGCAATACCGAGATAGCCGATACCCGTCTTCACCGAGTTGCGGACGCCGAGATCCACCTGGCCGCGCGCCATGACATTGCTGTCGAGCCAGCGCTGGAACCAGCGCGTCACCAGATAGCCGCCGGCAAAGAGCAGAATGCCGACGCAGATGCCGAGCAGCGAGATCGATATGTTGCCGATCTTGATTTCGGTAAACAGCCTGTAGGCGATCAGTTCCAGATCCTGAATATGGAATCCCCAGGACAACAGGATCAGGGGAATGCCCGTCAGGAGGGCGACGGCATAGGTCGCAAGCCCCGCTGCAAGCCCACCCTGGTCAAGGGCGACCTCGCCGAGCTGGAAGCGATTTTCCAGAAACCGCCCGATGATCGTCTCGGCAAAAACCCCTTGCTTGGATACGGCCTTGCCGAGCTGGAAGCCGAGATACATGGTCGCCACGACCGCGCTCGTCACGATCATCTGCGTTGCCATGAAGCGCGCAAGTCCGACGTAGCCGATGAACGAGATGAAGATCACCGATATGCCGAGAATGCGAAGAATGATCGCCATGCCATGCGGCCACCGCCGGCCCGGCGCATCCGGATCGCCATTCTTGGCCAGCATCGGCGAACCGAAGGAAGCTGCAATCAGAATGAAGCCGATCAACAGCGCCGCGAGAAAGCTCTTCGCCACGGTCACGACAATCGGCGAGCCCATGGACTCGCTGATGCGGTCGAAAACATAGTCCAAGCCGTTGACCACGGCCATGGCCTGTAGGCACCAGGTCAGCGAATGCGCCCCCTTGTTCGACAGCTTGACCAGGCGCCAATGCGGCCGGAACGGCGCGAAGACGGCGTTGCTGAGGCGGCCGACGAAATAGACGAGGCCGATGAAACCGAAGAGCGCCGCCAATATCGGCGCGATGTCGGGCCGCAGCACGTTGAAATTGGAGAGGAAGAAGAAGGATGTGACGAGAAAAGCCGCCAATGACAGCGTCCGGATCAAGGTCGACCAGAAGGCGACGGAGAGCCGGCTGATATAGGGCGGATCTTCGACGGCCTCGTCCTGCACATAGTAGCGGCGGAAGAGCCGATACCCACCGGAGAGAAATATCAGCGCCGCTCCGATCGACAGGCAGACGGCAGCCAGGAGCGATGCAAGCTTGGCTTTCAATACGAAGCCGATCCAGCTCGTCACCGCACTGCTGAACTTGACGCCTTCGTCGAGGAGGGCCGCCCCCGCATCGTCGAATGTCGTGGCGGAAATTTCCGTCCGCTTGAACAGCGTCTCGGTAAACAGCTTTCGGCGCGCCTCGATGAACTGCATCGACAATCGATTGGTCTCCGCCGTCAGATTGTCCGCATCGAGGATGACAGCGCTGATCTGCGAGCGCTCGGCATTGAGCCTATCGCGCTCCTGCGTGACGATCGGAGCCTCTGGCGGCTGGCCTTCCTTGGGGGCCGCGCCGAGCTGCGTCAGGCGCGCATCGATCTCGGTGGTACGGGGTTTCAGGCGCGCGGAAATTGCAGCAACCGTCCGGTTGAGATCATCGACCTGGCCGGATAGCGCCACAAGCGTTTCATCATCCAATGTCGCCTGCTTGGCTGCGTCCCGTAGCGACGTATAGGCCTTCTTCGCCTTGCCGAGATCGGCAACGGCCGCGTCCAGCAGCCCGTTTGCCAGCTGCGTGGGCTGCTGATCGGTTTGCTGTGAAGCCTGGGCCGGCTGCTGATCCTGCGCAAAGGCATGCCCGCCCGCCAGCGGATTAACGGCCGCAAAAATACCCAATGCCAGCAGCAAAAGGGGCAGCAGAAGAAGACGAGATTTCAGCGGGCGCAAGCAAAGCTCCTCGTTGCACGTAAAGTCGCAGGCAGTGGATGACCGAAATCGCCGCAAAATGGAGAGCCGAGTCGTCCTATAGTGTGATTGCGAATTCCATAGTCTTTACGCGTAAGCCTTGTAAGACAAAGAAAGGCGACACAAAGGCATTCTAACTGCTTATCCGGTCTCAAACCTTACGCGAAACCGGGCATCGCTCGCCCTCACCCGAAGACGACATGTAGGACCGGTCATTGCCCGCCCGGAAATAGGCCAGGAAGACGCCTTGGCAATGGGTGGATCTATGCGCGCCCGCTTCGCAGGATCAGGATGAACGCTATCCCCCCGACCAACCCGGTGACGACGCCGATCGGCATGTCCTCCGGCGCCATGATCAGCCGCGCGACGATATCGGCCCAAATCAGCGCCAGCGCGCCGAAAGCGGCACTCAGCGGCACGACGCGCACATTGTCGCCGCCGACGATCAGCCGCACGAAATGCGGAACCATCAATCCGACGAAACCGATGGCGCCCGAAAACGCGACCATGACGCCCGTCAGCAATGCCGTGACGACGAACAGCAGCAGACGGAACCGCACGACGGGAATTCCAAGCGTGACAGCCGTTTCATCGCCCATCGCAAGCGCATTGAGTTCCCTCGTCTTCGGCAGAAGCAAGGCGAGGCAAAGCAGCAGAATGCCGGCTGGATAGATCAGGTGCTGCCACTGCGCCAGTCCCAACCCGCCCAGCATCCAGAAGACAACGGTATTGGCCGCTCTCGGATCGCCCAGAAAGATCAGGAGGTTACCGAGTGCGGTGAAGACGAAGGCGACCGCCACGCCCGACAGGACGAGCCGATCGGCCGAATGCGATCGTGTCAGGCGCGTCGTCAACCCCACGGCCGCGGTCGCGAGCAACGCGCCCGTGAAGGCGAACAACGGCACCGTCAGCAGACCGAGGATCAACCCGGTATGCAATAGCGCCAGAATGGCGCCGAACGCCGCCCCGGAGGATACGCCAAGAAGATGCGGGTCCGCCAATGGGTTTCGCGTCAGCGCCTGCAGGACGGCACCAGTGATGGCAAGCCCCGCCCCGACGAGCGCCGCCAGCACGACGCGCGGGAAGCGGACATCCCAGACGATGCTTTCCTGGCCGCTGGACCACGTGACCGGAAAGCTGCCTGCATGCAGCTTGTTGCCGACGATCGACCAGACGGTGGAAAATGGAATGGAGGCCGAGCCGAACGACACCCCGGCGGTAATCGACAGGATGAAGCCCGCGGCAAGCAGGAGGATCAGAATGGAGAGGTTGAGGCGCATATTTGGATCTTGAGGAAGAGATCCGCCCGATGATCGACCGGACGGATCTGCATTGCCGACATTTACAGCGCGCTCGGATGAAACGCCTTGGCCAGCGTGGCGATGGCCTCGATATTACGCGGCCCCGGCGTCGCCTCGACATAAGGCAGCACGACGAAACGGTCGTTCTTCACCGCATCGATGTTCTTGAAGGCCGGATTGCCCTTGAGAAAGGCGATTTTCTGCGCAGCGGTCACCTGGCCATAATCGACGATAACGATCACTTCCGGGTTCTTCTCGATGACCGGCTCCCAGGAGACTTCCGTCCAGCTCTTCTCGACGTCATCCATGACGTTGACGCCGCCTGCCGCCTCTATCATCGCGGTCGGAATGCCGTAGCGGCCCGAAGTGAACGGCTTTTCCTCGCCGGAATCATAAACGAAGACGCGGGTTGGCTTGTCGACATGGCCGATCTTCGCCTGAATCTCGGCAAGCTGCTTGCGATAGCCGGAAACGAGCGCTTCCGCCCTGTCCTCAACGCGGAAAATCTTGCCGAGGTTGAGGAGATCCACGAACATATCGTCCATGGTCGGCTTGTTCTTCTGCATGACGAAGATGCAGGATTCCGTCAGCTCATAGACCTTGATGCCGAGGGGAGCCAGGGTTTCCGGCGTCACCTCGCCACCCACCTTCATGCCGTAATTCCAGCCGGCAAAGAAGAAATCCGCATTGGCACCGAGCAGCACCTCCTTGCTCGGATATTTCGGCGACAGCTCCGGCAGCTCTTTCACGCCTTCGCGCAGCTTCTCGTCCAGCGTCTTCCAGCCGGAAACGCCGGTATAGCCGACCATACGATCCTGAAGCTTCAGCGCCAGCATCATTTCCGTGAGGTTGACATCATTCGAGATGGCGCGCTCGGGCGCCTTGTCGAAAGTCACGTCGCGATTGCAGCTGCGCACCGTGACGGGTTCGGCCAGCGCCGCGCCCGCGAGCAAGCTTCCGAGAAGCAAGACTGCTGCAGAAGAGGATATGCGAGAAAACATGAATGACTCCAATGATCTAACTATCGAAGAGAGAATGAAAATCGTTGCGGGCCGTTATCGGTGCGATGCAGGCGGGCGCCGACACGGAATGCGTTCGATACGTGCTCGACGGTCAGGACTTCGGCCGGTTCGCCCTGCCCCGTGAGCCGGCCGCAATCCATAACGGCGACCTGTGTCGCGAAGTCTGCTGCAAGGTTGATGTCGTGCAGCGTCGTGACGATCGTCGGCCCCAGCCCCTTGAGCAGTTCCAGAATTTCGAGCTGGTGCCGGATATCGAGGTGATTGGTCGGCTCGTCGAGGATGATGAGTTCCGGCTCCTGGGCTAAGGCGCGTGCGATCAATGCCCGCTGCTTTTCGCCGCCTGAGAGTGACGCGAATTGCCTCAGCGCCAGAGATTCCAGCTCCAGCCGCGCCAGGGCCCCGGTCGTCACGTCATGGTCGCGATCGTTCCAGCGCGCCATGCCCTTGCGATGCGGGATGCGCCCCATCAGCACCACATCGCGGACGCTGAACGGAAAGCTGTCAGGTGTTTCCTGCGGTACGACGGCGATGCGCTGCGCGACCTCTCGCGGGCCGATGGACCAAAGATCGACGCCGTCGAGGCGCACCGAACCGCGCTGCGGCTTGAGACCGCGATAAAGGCAGCGGAGCAAGGTTGATTTACCCGCCCCGTTCGGACCGATGATAGCCAGCCGGGCGCCGGCTTCGACGGACAATGTGATGCCGCTGATGATGGGCATGCCCTTCTGGGCTCCCCAGGTGACGCCATCGGCGTCCAATCGCGCGCTTCGTACGGACATCGTCGGCTCCTATTGCAACGGCGACGGCTGGTATTCGGCCGCAACGATGGCGGCGGGGATGCGCGCAAGCGTCTTGCCGCCGAGCGCGCTTGGGCGTTCGCTTTCGCGCGTGAGCCCGTCGGGTCGATCCTGATAAAGCCGAGCGAAGGCAACGAGGGCGCCGATATCGGTCGCGTCCTCGATGTCGCCGAAGAGATAGGTCGCTTTCGCCCTCGCCTGAAAGGCGACCGTGCATGGCCGCTCGCAGCCTGCCATGCAGACACTGCCCGAGAGGCTGAAATCGTCGGAAAGTGCTTCGCCTGCCTCGGACATGGCCGCTTGCAGGTGTTTCAAGAGATCGAGGCCGGGCCGGCACGGCCTGTCGACGTGGCGGCAATTCGTGCATACGGTGATCCGATGCATCGCCTCTTTTGCTTTGTCCATGAGATGCCTCCCGGAGATTTCGCCGGAGGCACAGTCAATAGAGGGCCGGCGCGCACAACGGCGCCTTCGCCCAACCACTGATTTTCCATCGGAACACCCCGTCCGTTGCAGTTGATATCCTCGATGGCAGGTCTCCTGGCTTACGGGTCACAGCCCGTTCGCGCCTTCCCGGCATAAAGCCAGTGGCGTGCTGCGAACGCGCTCTCCGCTTACAGTTGCGGGGGCAGCCACGGTCTTGGCCCCTGATGGGTAATCCGCACCGTGTTCCCTTTTCAGCCGCCATCGGGATCGATCCGCAGGCGGCACCATCGGGGCTATTCATCTCATAGAAAACAGGGGTGGGCAACGGCGATGTCATAAGTGATGTCGTTTGTCCTGAGGTCCGGTTGGGCAATAGGTTTCCGTTACGTTATTACATAACGGAAGACAAGAAAAATTTGCGCCCACGCGCCATCTCCGCTGCAAGGCGAAGCGCGTCGCGGCCTTGATCTTGGAGAGAAGACGTTGCGGAGCGGCTACATCGCCTTGCAATGCGGATGGAAGCGCTCCGCCACATCCTCGGCCGCGGCATAGGCCTGCGTTACGATCTCCGGTACGAGATCGATGTCAGGGAGGCTTCCAAGCCCCAGAGGACCGATGGCAAAGAGGCCCTCCGTCGCGTAGCCATTGACCTCGAGTCCGCCTGTCGCATCGACGGCGAGACCAAGACCCAATTCGTCCGGCACCGCAAGGCCGGCATCGATAAGGCTGCGCAGCAAAGGCGCATTCAGATCGGGCGCCTGGCATCGACAGTCGATCACATCGTCGGCATAGAGCTGCTCGGTCTCCTGCCGCCCTGCGGGCCGCAAAACCAGTCCGGTCGGCGTCCGCCGAATGAGATGACCACGCCGTAATTGCGTGTTGCCCTCGGCCATCTCCTGATTCAGACGAACATGCAGCGCTTCGGGCAACCGGTTGCGATGGCTGTCGTAAAGCGCCCGAAGATGGCGGTTGAACTGCTGCTTCTGGCCGGCCGGCAAGGAGCGCCACAGCGATCGCGCATGCTTGCGCAAACCATTCATGACGGATTGCCAGCTCTGGCCGCTCGCCTCCGCCTCCGCACAAGCCTTTCGGATGAAGCGAACGATTTCGCTGAGCTTTCCGGGCATCTCGTCGGCGGGGAAGACCGGGTCGGCATTGCTGCGCGTGTGGCTCTGCGGCAGGAACCCTCGCCGCGAAACGATGGTGATCTGCCCCGTATAGCCGCTCTCTCGCATCTGCAGCAGCCGGTCGACGACGCGCAGTCCGCTTCCGAGCAGGATCGTATGCGGTCGTGACACGAGACGACGAGCGCGCACGGCCGTCGGAACGGTCACAAGATCGCTTGCCTGCGTTTCCTGATCGGCAACGCCGTAGCCGGTCGCCAGCACCACCATATCGAATGGCGCATTGGCGGCGCCATCGCTTTCCACGACGAAGCGGCCACCGCGAACACGTCGGAGTGCGAAAACCGTCTCGCTGCTGACCTGCACGGCAACATCACGCCGCGAGGAGAAGGCTTCCGAAAAGCGCTGGTAGACATAGTCGCTGAAAATGCTCTTAGGCACGAAGATCTGCAGGAAGCCGGGTATTGCCGCCGGAACGGCACTACGGAAAGGCGCGTTGCTGGAAAGCCATTGATTGAAGTCGTCGGGATCGCCGGCGGAGACGGAAAGATCGCGAACGCGGCTGTTCAAGATTTCGCTGCTATGACCGGAGGCCAGTGCCTGACCACCACTGACGCTGGAATTGGGGTCGAAAAGCTGCAGATGGAAGGGAAAGCGCACCGTCTTCATCAGGGCGATGGCCATCATCATGCCGGAAAAACCACGACCGATCACGGCGATGCGCGGCATCGCATAGGGCTGCGCCGTCGCGTTCGTCCTCGCGGAAAAGAATCCCTGAACCGTCATATCAACTCCTGAGTCAAGAGGTGGTCGATCATGCCTTTCTTGGGGCTTGCTCACTCTACGGGCCCAGAAACACAAACTCCGATTTCTGGGACTCGGCAATCTCGGAACCGCGGCCGGCAGAATGCATGAAAGCGGCTTCAGTTCTCAATCTTCGCCGCGTGTCTTCAATCCGGAATCCTCTTCCGCAATCAAAGATGCGACAGGCAGGTCCAACTCCGATCCAACACCAGATGCCTGCAATCGGCCGCCGATGATTACTCTTCAAAAGCCATCCGGCGGCAGGATTATTGCCATTGTCTACTTATTTAGTCGTATATGAAAGCGCGAAAACGCGCCGCTAGCAAGTGCTTTCTTGGCGGGACGAAACCCGATCGATGACGTCGCGTCGCGACAGATGCCGGACTATCGGCTACCTCCCGGCCCTCCGCGCTCGCTTCTGCCGATGAAAAAGGGAAAACAAATCCTAGCCCTGGGGCCAGCCTGCAGAACCGCTTCCCGCATTGAAGGACGACCAAGGAGAGGTCGTGAGATTCCCTCTCCCGATGCGGGCCATGTCGGATTTGGAGCTTGCGCTTTCAGCCGCCCCCCCGCCAGGACGAAAGGCGGCACGCGAGCTGCCAGGAAAATCGATTGTGCGCCCCATTTATAGAAATTAAGATCGCAGCGATTTGCCGTGCCTGAGAAACGCATCTGGCGCTGGCCGAGGAGTAGTCAATGGGGACTGTTTCGCAGCTGCACGAACGCATCAGGCCGCCCGCGCATCGCGTTCAAAGCGAGGAGGAAGCGCTCGATATCGCGCGGTCGCTCGCCTTGGGTTTCGTACAGCAGGCAAGCGATCGCGATATCAACCGCATCCTGCCCTATGACGAGGTCGAAGCCCTCTCCCAGTCGGGCCTGCTCGGGATTTCCGTGCCTTCGGAACACGGCGGCATCGATATTTCGAACTGTGTTCTGGCCGAAGTCATTGCCATCCTCGCCGAAGCCGATCCTTCCATCGCTCAGATACTGCAGACGCATTTTCATGCGCTGGAAGCGATCAGGATCGGCGGCGGCGAGGATCAGCGGGCGTCCCTCTTCGAACGCGCCATCACTGGCGATCGTTTCGGCAGCGTTCTTTCCCCGCCCGCAGGGAACGGCGCGGATCAGGATTCCTTGCATCTGGCCGCGGACGGGCTCGGCTTTCGCCTCAACGGCCGGAGCTTGCCTTCCGCCAGTATTCTATTTTCCGACTGGATCGCGTTGTTCGTCCCCGACAAACGAAAGGGACTGATGGCGGCCGTCGTGTCCAGGAATACCGAGGGCATCCAGCTCATTGATGACTGGGATGGTTTTGGTCAGAGAACGTCCGGAAACGGCACGGCCATTCTGCATAATCTCTATCTCAACACCGAAACCGTGCTCCTGCACCGCGAGAGGCTGGCCGAACCCACAGTGATCGGCTGTGTGGACCAGCTCACGCGCGCCGGGATCAATCTCGGCATTGCCCGCGCCGCGCTGACGGCGACCATGGAATTCGTGCGAGCTCGCTCCCACTCGACAGACAATGACAGCGAGACGCGAACTCAGAGTGATCCGCTGATCGTCACAAGGATTGGCGAGGTTGCCATTCGCATCGAAGCCGCGACAGCCATGGTCGAGCGTGCCGGCGGCAAGATCGACGCCGCGCAGATCAATCGCACCGAAGATCACGTCATCGATGCCGTGCTCGCCGTTGCGGCGGCGCAGACGATTACGGCTGATATTGCGATGGAAGCAGCCGACACGCTCTTCGAACTTGCCGGCGCGGCTTCGGCGCGCATCGGGCTCAACCTCGACCGCCACTGGCGCAACGCCCGCATCCATACGCTGCACGAGCCCGCCCGTGGTAATTTCCACATCGTCGGCAACTATCACCTTAATGGTGTAAAGCCACCGAAGAGCTCATTGCCCTGATGGGGTCGGAGTCTGGAAAAGATCAGGCAGTGTGCGAAGTGCGCAGGTCTTCCCGTTCTGGACCTTCGAGATCGGCGCCACCGGAAACGAACTGTTCCAGCGACATGTTGTCGAGAATCTCGGCAATCGCGTCGCGCACCTCGGTCATGGAGCGCCGCACCTGACAGCGCTCCGGATCGGAACAGTCGTCACAGGCCTCATAGGCCGTGCGGCTGGCGCAGCGGATCGGCGCCAATGGGCCGTCCAGAGTGCGAATGACATGGCCGATGCGGATCTCCGATGCGGGGCGCGACAGCGAATAACCGCCACCCGGCCCCTTCTTCGAACGCAGAACGCCGGCATTTCGCAATTCGAGCAGGATAGTATCGAGAAACTTCTTCGGAATATTGTTGCGCAACGCGATATCGTTGATGAACGCGGTTTCCCCCGGGCCGAGGCGTGCGAGATCCACCAACGCCTTCAGTCCATACTTTCCTTTTTTCGTAAGCATCGCCGTCCGCTTTACTGCAAAGTCGATTGTTGAAAACCCGGCGTGGCTCGAAAGAGACTCAACCGGCCGGTCCTGTCAGCATGAGTTGCGGAAGTAACCCCGCAGCCCCCTACGAACAAGACAGTAACTCACAAATTGTATAGTTTATATGAGTAAATTTAGGCAATTGTATCGTCTAAGCAACGAATTTGCGGCTTTTCTTGGATTTAGGCGGCGCTACTGTCCAAATACGCCTTCCCTTGACCACGACAATGGTCTGTAATCGCGACCGTCAGCTGATCGGCCACCAGAACCGCATGCTCGATCACTTCAGGCAATCCCATCAATTCGCCAAAGGTGCCACGGGCAAGCGGCCCCGAGATAAACAGCGACGGGACGATCGTTCCGTCGACCGCAAGAGCCCGCGATTGCATGTCGCAGAAAAATCCTAACCGCGCAGGGTCCATCGCAAGATGCCCAGCCTTCGACATTTCCTCAATCCAGCGCTGTGATGTGAGAATGCCGCGATGCCCTGGACCGGTTGTGACGACGACCGCATCATATTGCCTTGCTACCGAACGTTCGGAGCGGCTGAGCCGCAGCGTGCAATCGATGACACCATCGGCAACGCCGATCGTCGCGACCGAAGCCGCCAGCACCTCAAGCCGACCGGCCGCAAGCGCCCGTTCGCTGACGGCCTCGACCTGCGGCGCGATGCGAAACCGGTGCACATCCCAGAACGGTCGCAAATGCCTGACAAGGCGGCGACGTTCCGCGACCGACAACGCACGCCAGATATGGCCACCTTGCGCCCTTACCTGATCGATAACCGCATGCCAGCTGCGGCCCTCTCCTTCAGCCTGACGAATAGCGGCGCGCACGCGATGCAGCAAGCCTAGCGCCGTCGTCGACGGCTGACTGGCGAAATCGCCAAACAACTCCTGCTTTACCGCCGCGTGACCGCGCGAGCGCTGGCCGCGTCGGGATATTGCTGTGACCGGTCCCTTGTGCCCCCTGAGTTCGAGCGAGGCGATAACGTCGGCCGAGGTCAGGCCGTTGCCGACGACAAGAACACGATCCTCGGCGCGGATGACCGCAAGCGCGTCCGGCCCGGTCGGATCGGCAACGAAGCGCTGATGCCCGGCAAGCGCATCCTGCAACGACTGCGGCGGCACAGGCGACGGATGGCTGGTAGCAATGACGAGAATATCCGCATCCACGCGCTGCCCTGCCGCACCGGTGACAACCCAGCGATTGCCCATCCTCTCAATGCGCCCGACATTTTGCCTGATATGCACGAGCCGCCCGTCCTCGATGGAAGGCCGGATCATGCTGTTGATGTAATTTCCAAAAACGGAGCGCCGCGGAAAGAGGCTGCCATTGGCGGCAACCGCCGCCTCATCGTCGGCGAGCGCATCCTTCGCCAGCAGCCAGCGTTGAAAATGTTCGAGGTCTTCTGGCAGCAGGCTCATCTTCGCCGCCGGCACATTGATGCGGTGAGCGGGATCCTGCGTGTCATAGGCAAGCCCTGCCCCCAGACGCTCCCGTGGCTCGAATATGAAGAGTTGGCCGACCCGTAAAGACCGTCTCTGCAGCAGATGGAAGGCAACCGCCGTCCCGGAAACGCCCCCACCGACAATGACGATGACAGGCAGATCATGCGCTTGATGGTCCGAGCCAACGGTCAATAGCCAACTCCCTCCTGATCGATCGCCACGCAAGCTCCGCGAACCTTGAGCAACCGCAATTATCATTAGCGATGATGATATACTCTATAAAATTTATTGACAACACGATCGCAGACCGCGCCGGCTTCCTTCACAATCCGCAAGCGGCCGACACGACGCTGATATGCCTTTGCAAACAAGCGGTTGTTTGTGCCTCGCACAACATTGTTTTTGCACCGCAGGATGTAAAAAACTTGGCATACGCCTTTTGGAGGAACATACTAGCGGTTGTTCTGGTTCGTGTTCTCTGTGGGAGGAGAAACTTCATGGAACTGCTTCGTCTGCTCACCGCCTTCGACTATGCGCTGATGCTGATTCTGGCCGCCATCTTTGTGTTCAGCGTCATGGAAGGCGGACATAAAAAGCACTGACAGCACGCTGTCGAAAGAATGATTATTTGCGTCACGCGAACATGCTGGGCGCCGTTTGAAATGCGCGACAAATCCGCCAATGCGGCCGGAGCGAATGTACGTGGGCGTAGTCGCCTATAGCAATCGTAAAATCTGCCGATGCAGATAGGTTGCCGCGTCGCGCGCCTCGCCCCGATAGGCATTCCGAGCAAGCTCTAACAGCGCTCGCGTCGAATGTTCAGGCAAACGCGATATGACCCAATCGGCAGCCGCGTCCTTGGTGACAAATTCTCCTGTCTCAGCCGTTCTCCACATGCGCGCAAGTGTCAGCAGGACATTCCGCTCATCTCCGTGCAAATTGGCAAGCAAGGCTGGCAATGCCTCCCGCATGGCGCGCCCTATGTCCCGCAGCGGAATTTCAGCCAGAAGATCGTCAAGATCCGGCCCGAACAGCGGCTGGGACTGCTGCCGCGCCTGAGCCAGACCAAGCGTGATTTCAGGATCGCAAAGAGGCTCGGGAACTTCGCCGGCCTCGAAACTGTCGCGCAACCATTCGCCATAGACGAACTCGCTGCACGCCGGAAAGGCCGGCGCAGCGAGATGATCCTGCAGAAACACCATAAGTTCGATGCAGCGGGGAGCGCCGGATTTGATCGGATGACGACCGGAAACCTCCAGCAGACAAGAAAGCAGTCGCCTGCGCATAGAGCCGGTCATGGGATGATCGATGACAGCCAGAACATCCACATCGCTCTGCGACTGCAACCCGCCCGAAACCGCCGATCCGTGCAGATATACACCTCGAAGATGATCTCCGAAGATATTTTTGGCAATGACCAAGGCCGTCCGGGCCTCTACCGGAACTTCCGTCATTGCCAACCGCTTCGAACCGTCCATCGCCATCATGCGACCATAGCTGCAAAACCGCTCGTTTGCAGGCGCTTAAGCAGGGGCTCCGAGCCCGAGCTTGTGAGGAGAAACGACGCCATCATTCCAGCAATCCAGAGCATGGTGCAACGCCACATACTATCCCGAAAGTGAAAGGAGTCAGACGGCCGAAGATGAAAGTGGAACGCAGATATTTCAGCATAGGATTGCAGGAAATTGCATTCACTCTCAACGCCGAGTAACGCAACTGTTCCGCAAGCCTCGCACAAACAATCTCAAAGATACTCCCTTGAATTGAGAATAATCACCAAGAGAGGCGGATATACTTATGGGTTACGATTGGGATGGCATCAAGACGCGCCGGATGCGACGGCTGAAATATGGGCTTTCTTTCCTGCTTTTCACAATGTCCGTCACTGCGCCAACCATGTTCCTATTGCACCTCCGCTGAGCAGGCGTGGCTTTCCCGTTGATGGAACGGGCCCAAATCGCTTTGCGGAGAGCTCCATCGCGAGGCGGAATCCCGCGATCCCCATTTGAGCATCCCGGACCATTCTGCTGCGATGGGGAACCAAAGCTGGCCGCCGGTCGTTCCTAAGGGCGCTTTCCATTACAAAGGAGAACACGATGGCCGACGCCTCGCTGGACAAGGATATTAACGCTCAGATCGACGAACTCCGCAGTCAGATCGACAAGCTCTCTACCGAGCTGGCAAAGCGAATCGACAGCGCTTCGGAACGAGCCGACGAGGCCCTTTCTTCAGCAAGAACAAAGGTTGCAAGCATTGCGGACCATGCCCGCTCGGAAGGCCGCAACGTCGTCCAGGCAGCAAGGGAAAACCCGACGGCCACCGGTTCCGTCCTGGTCGTGACGGCTCTCCTCGGGGTGTTTGCCGGCCTTCTCCTGGGCAAGCTTTCGGACTGATCCAACCTCTCGTAAGCGAGATGGCAGCCACCTGTAACCCAATGGGCGGCACATCACAGCTGAGCCCGTCGTTCAGGTGACGGTGTTGGCCTGTTGGAGGCGTCAATCGTTTCGTAACCAGATCTCGAATTCGCCTTCCGTTCCCGCATCGAAATACGACAGGTGTCGTATGTCTCCGCAATGCCTATGCGCTTACGCCGAGGTTCGCGCGCCTGTTGCGCGTGGTTCGAACCCAGGAGAATAGCCATGAAACTTGTCATTGCCGCTCTAGCGTCGATCGCCTTTGCAGCACCGGCATTCGCTGCCTTGCCATCTGCGCCGCTTAGAGAAGCTGCCGTCAAGACCAAGCAATCCATTGAGCTGGTAAAAGGCCAGAACAGGAACAACGGCTTCGGAACCCAAAGCAAATCCAACCCGTATGGAAGATCGTCATAAGACGATTCCTGCAGCAATTGAGGGGCGGCTCAGGCCGCCCTTATCCGACATTGCTGCGTGCAACGGGGCCACTTCCATTCGAAGCTGGTCGGCGCCTGATATTCGCATCGGCGACGAACGCAATGGAACTGGTAGAAGAACGGAAAATGAATGGGAAACGGTTTGCAATTTGCAGAAAACCGCGCAGCCGAAAACCCTTGAGACGTTTCGAATTATCTAGCGTTATCAAGAGGTTTTTGGTGGGTGATGTAGGGCTCGAACCTACGACCCGCTGATTAAGAGTCAGCTGCTCTACCAACTGAGCTAATCACCCGCACCGCTTGCTGGCGGCGTGATCGGGCATATAAATAGGATCGGTTTGATTGTCCAGCGGCCAGATGAATTTTCTTTGTTTTTTTGTCAAAAAAATTTCAGAGGCCGCCGAAAACTCAATAAAATCAAAGCTCAAGAATTCCCGACGCAATACGCACAGCTTGGCCGCCGATACGGGCATTGGCGATCTGACCGCCATCGACGTCAAGGTGAAGATGAATCAGCGACGGCCGTCCCATCTCTATGCCCTGCTCGATGATAACAGGATGATGCCCATCCGGCAGCGCGTCAAACTGGTTGATCGCGCCCGACAGCGCCGCTACCGCGGAACCCGTCGCCGGGTCCTCGACAATACCCATTCCCACCGGAAACATGCGCGCATGAAACTTGGCGATATGATTGACGCCGCCGCGGCAATAGATGAAGGCCGAGGCAAGCGCGCCATCGACGAACGGCACCGTCTTTTCCCAGAGCTGCAGATCGAATTCCAGTCGCTCAGCCGCACCGACATCATGCACGGGCACCAGAAGGAACGGCACGCCGGCGCTCCAGATGGAGGGAACGTGATTCTCGAAGCCGATCTCGGTAATCTTCAGGCTGAGTGCATTGGCGATATCGGCCTTGTCGAGCGGCAACAGGATCTGCTGCGATTTCCTTGGCAGATCGAACTCGGCAAAGCTCGCCTTGTTCTGCCGCAGCTTGATGGCGCAGCGCACCGGCCCGACGCGCTCGTCGAGGACGGAAACGAGATCAAGATCGCCGCCATGGCTCGCATGGGCTTTCTCGGCCAAGGCGATCGCCGTGCCGACAGTCGGATGACCGGCAAAGGGCAGCTCACGGCCGGGCGTGAAAATACGCAGATTCGCGGTATGCGCCGGATTTTGCGGCGGCAGCACGAATACCGTCTCGGAAAGGTTCATCTCCCTGGCGATCGCCTGCATCGCCGCGTCGCTCAACCCCTCGGCGTCGAAGATGATCGCGAGGGGATTGCCCGCCAGTTTGCTGTCAGTGAACACATCATAGACACTATAGCTGCGCGCCAATCCGGCCTCCATCCATGCTTCCAGACTCAATTATTCATAACGGCAAGCGACTCCAGCGCAAGCCCAAGCTATTTCTCCCCGCCGAAGAACCAGGCAAGGATCGGCAGCATCGCGACATTATAGCGATGCGCTGTGGGATCGGCCGAGCGAATGGCGACCACGCCATCGACCTCATCCTCTTCGGAAACCAATATGTGAGCCTCGATCCGTCGCAGCATATCCTCCGCCGTCCATGGAAAACGAAAGACGCGGAGAAGCGTGACTGAACGGTTGAGATGCGTGGCGTAATATCCGGGATCAGCAGCCGCTTCGTTCAGATCCAGGCCGATTTCCTCCAACACCTCGCGGCGCATGTTGCCTTCAACATCGGCATGGCCGTCGACGATATCATTCTCATCCACCGACCCGGCTGCGCAATAGACCTGGCCGGCATTGGCAGTATGCGACGCCATCCGGATGGCAATCATCGCGCCATCGGACGATATAGCCACCGGAAATGCGAAAAGATGGGAGCCGCCCTGCCGCTCCCTTTGCTTCCGCCACCAGAGGAAGGTGGAAAAAGGCGTTACATAAGCTTCCCCTTTCACCACGCCGTCTGCAAGCGAAAGCCGGCGTTGAAAGATCATGCGGCCGTCGTAAAGCGCCGGATTGGCGGCAATTTCCCTCTCCCAGTTCTCCCGCGCGGCTTCCAGCTCCTGAATATGGAACGGATGCTCGCCAGGAAGCACGGCAAGATCGATGCTGGAGACAGGGAATACGGTATTTTCCGGCGGCCAGCCGGCCATGTCATTCTCTTGTGAAACGGTCATATCAGATCCAATGTCATAACGACGGGGCAATGGTCCGAGGCTTTCGGCCTGTCCCAGCCGACCCGCGGATAGCGCTCCACCTCCTGCCCCGGCGGAAATATGGTGCGGAAAGGCTGGCCGGACCGCACGATGTCCGGAATGCGCGAGGCATTGGCACGCGCAAGAGCCGGCGACAGCCAGATATAGTCGAGCTGGCAAAGCCGCTGCTCCTGCGGCCCGCGCGCATGATAGAGCGTCCAACGATCGAGTTCGTCGCGCCGGTGCATGATGTTTTCAACGAAACCATCATGGCTGAAGACATCGAGCGCGCTGCCCTTCTCCTCATTTCGCGGCTCGAAACGATAGCCGGTGCGGCGCGTGCCGATGACATCGACCCATTCCTGATAGTCGTTCATGTCGCCGCAGATGGCGAAATTCTTTGTTGCCGTATGACCTGCGCCAAACCGATCTTCGATGATGCGACGCACCGCCATCGTCTCGGCGCGACGGATCGGCATGGTCGCATGCCGTCCATCCATGCCCTCACGTGCCGGCCCCATCGATTTCAGGTGGGTGACATAGAGCGAGAACGGCACGCCGCCGATATGAAGATGCAGCTCCAGGCAATCGCGCTTGAAGATCTTGTCTTCGGCATGGTGGCCAAGTTCCGCCAGTTCGTCGTTGAAGAGCCCGAAATCGCCATAGGTCACCATGGCGTGACTCTTGATGTCATTGAGCACGATCGGCTGGCCGTCACGCGTCTCCTCGCGCATCATCACGGCAACATCGATACCGCGGCTGTCATTGCCTTCGATCAGGTACTTCTGGCGATAGCCGTTGCCAACCATGCGGTAGAGATAGCCGTATTCGAAGGCCTGCAGTGCCGCCATGTTGTCCACTTCCTGCAGGCAGATGATGTCGGCATCGGCATCCGCGATCGCAAGCGCGGTCATCTGCCTGGTGTCGTCAGTCGCGGCAACCACGCGCGCCGCCTCCAGCTGCTGATAGACTTCCTCGTTGCGGACATCGAAGAGCTGCAGCACACGATCCTGGCGCAGCTGGTTGCGAAAACCGGTGTAATCGAAGCGGGTCAGAAGGTTTTCGACATTGAAGGTAGCGAGGCGCAGGGACATGAAGCATTCCAGTTTATGAAGAATATGAGCCGGCTCACTAAGCCGGTATCATCCCGCCTTGGCGGTGACTGTCGATTTGAACTTGCCCATCAGATACGGGCCGGAAAGAACAGGCGCATATTTCGGCGCCTCACCTTCCTTCAGGCATGAGGGCAGGCAGGCGATCTCGGCAAACCAGTTCGGCTGATGGAAGAAGGCAAGGGACTGCCGGCGCTGCATGCCGCCCTCTTCCGGCGGCGGATTGACGACGCGGTGGACGGTCGAAACCCAGCGATCATTGGTCCAGAGCGCCATGAGGTCGCCGATATTGATGACGAAGGCTCCCTCCACCGGCGGCACCGGTGTCCAATTGCCATCAGGAGCGATGATCTCGAGTCCTTTGGAGCCGGGCTGCGCCAGGAGGATCGTCAGGCTGCCGTAATCGGTATGCGCGCCGGCGCGAAGCTGGCCCGGCTGCGGCGGCACGTGCTGCTCCGGATAATTCAACGCCCGCAGCGCGCTGATCGGCGCATCCACATAAGAATCGAAGAAATGCTCGTCGAGGCCGAGCGCGGTTGCGAAGACACGCATGATGCGCGCCGCCAGATCCTCCATCGCCCCATAATAGGCCTTCCATGCTTCGACAAAGCCTTCTGGTCCTTCCGGCCAGATGGTCGCGGCGTAGCAGAAGCCGAGCGCTTCCGGGTCGGTCATCCCTGCGGGAACGGAAAGCGGTCCGCCATTGAAACTCTCTTTCAGATCCGGCGGCGTGTCGACATTGCGCGATTTCGCCAACGCCTCGGTCCCAGGCCCGAGATAGCCATAGGGATAGCCCGGATAGAGCGTCTTGGCATGTTGCTTCACCTCGGGGGGCAGGTCGAAGAACGCGTGTGTCTTCTTCCATACGCCGGCGATCACGGCATCGGCGACGCCGTGGTTGGCAATCGCCAGGAAGCCGGTCGAGCGGCATATCCGATCCACCTCCGCGCCGAGCCGCTTCTTCTCCTCATGACCGGCTGCTTCGAAAGCGCCGAGATCGAAAATCGGAAAGCTATGATCGGACATGAGCGACTCCCATTCGTGACGTCGAGCAAATCAAGCATAGGAGGCGACGGGGAACAACCACCTTGTCCCCAGTCCGATCAAAGCCGCCAGGCCGAACGGATGGCCACCCGATAGTCATCACCCGTAGCGACCGCCTCGCGGCTATAGGCACGCAGCGTCTGCCCATCCGGCATCGACAGCCTCATCGCGTAGCGCTCGCCCTCATAGAGAACCGAATCGACCCGGCAGCAAATGCCCTCCGCATCGGCAAGCACATCCTCAGGCCGCACGAGGATATCCGCAACCGCCGAACCGCCTGCCCGGCTCTCCCAAAGACCCTGGAAAGACGACCAGTCGATGCGTCGTGGCCCGCCATCGGGAAAAGCGAGCGCCAGGATGGCGCCCTGCCCGACAAGGCCGCCGACCATTCTGCCTTCAGGACGCGCATAGATCTCCGCCGGTGGCGCCATCTGCAGCAGCCGCCCTTCGGACATGACGGCGACGTCGGTCGCAAGCGCCATCGCCTCGCTCTGGTCATGCGTGACATAGACCATGGTAGCTCCGGAGCGCTGGTGGAACTCGCGGAAAGTCTCCTCCATCTCCTTCTTCAGATGACGGTCGAGGTTGGCGAGCGGCTCGTCAAGCAGGACGACATCGGGCGATGTCACCAGGCAGCGAGCAAGCGCCACGCGCTGCCGCTGACCGCCGGAGAGATCGGCGGGCCTGCGTTCGGCGTAATCGCCAAGTCGCACGGTCGCCAATGCCTCTCGCACCTTTTCACGATAGCGCTCGCCCGTAATGCCGCGCACCTTCAAGGGATAGCCGACATTGTCTGATACGTTCATATGCGGCCAGAGCGCGTAGGACTGGAACACCATCGCCATGTTGCGCCGCTCCGGCGGCAGCATGTTCGCGGCATCGGCCAGCAGCCGCTCGCCGAGATGGATGGAGCCATCCGTTGGCTGCTCGAAACCGGCGATCATTCTGAGCACGGTCGTCTTGCCGCAGCCGGAGGGACCGAGCAGGGCCAGGAAACCGCCCTCGCGAACATCAAGCGACAAGGCGTTGACCGCGGCGCGGCCGCCCGTGCCGAAATCCTTGCTGATGTGATTGAGGATCAGCTTCGCCAAGGCACAACTCCCTTCGGCAGGCGCTTGGCCATGATTTCAAGAAGCACCATCATGATAACGACCATGGCGATGACGATGACCGACATGGCCGAGGCAAGATCGGCGCTGCCGCCATCGTCAAGATTGTAGATGACGACGCCGAGCGTCTGCGTGCCGGCCGACCAGAGTAGCGCCGAGACGGTCAGTTCGTTGCAGGCGATCAGGAAGACGAGGATCACCGATGCCCCCGCAGCCGGCGCGATCAGCGGCACGATGATATCGGTCAGGCGGCGGAAGAATCCCGCACCGGAGAGACGCGCCGCCTCCTCCAATGCCGGATCGAGCTGCAGGAAGGCGCTCATGACCGGCTTCAGACTGACGGCGAAATAGGCGGAGAAGTAGGCAAGCAGGATGATCCAGATCGTCCCGTAGAGCGTGACATTCAAGATCGGAAGCGGCGCCGCGAACACCAGAATGAAGCAGACGGCGATGATGATGCCCGGAAGCGAATAGGGAATCTCGATCATGCCGCCGACGATGCGGCTCAGCATGTCCTTCCGCCGCGTCAGCGCATAGGCCGCAAGCACCGTCACCAGAAGGAGACCCAGCGCCGTCATCCCCGCCAGAAACAGCGAGTTGGAAAAGGCGACGCGCGTTATGCTCTGCCGAAACAGGATTTCCGTGAAGGCGTTCAGCGATGCCGTCTTTAAGGTGAGCGGAACGCCATAGGTCGGCACCAGCGCGCCGGCAACCAGCGCCAGGAAGGGCGCGACAAGCATGACGAACAGGATGGCGTAGAGCATCGGCAGCGCCAGGTAGCGCCAGCGGCCGAGCGAAAAGGCCGCCGTCGCGCCGGAAATACCGATGACGCGATAGTCACGCCCCTTCAAGGCCCTGCCCTGTACGGCAAGACCGGCGACGGCAATGACGGCGATCATCGTCGACAGCACGGCGATATCGCCGAATGTGCGTGGCCCGAAACTGGAGAACTTGGTGAAGATCAGCGTCGAGAGCGTGTAGATCGAGGCGGGAATGCCGAGGATCGCGGGAATGCCGAAATTGCCGATTGAGGAGACGAAAGCGATGGCCGCACCCGCGATGACGCCGGGCAGAGACAAGGGCAGGATGATATCGCGGAAAACGCGCAAACCGGACGCGCCGGAAAGCCTTGCCGCCTCGACGCCATCGCGCGGCAGCGCCATCAGACCGGCGCGCAGGGCGAGATAGACGAGCGGCGCATGCTGTACGCCGTAAAGTAATGCAATGCCGCCGATGGAATAAAGCGGCTGCGGCGAGCCGAGCGGCGGTGCGATGTGCAGCGCTTTCAGCAAGGGGCTCGATGGCCCGGACATCTGCACCCAGGCAAGCGCCGTCACCTGCGGCGGGATCATCATCGGCAGCACGAAGAGGAAGCCGAGCAAGCCCCTGCCCGAAAGATCGGTCAATGTCAGCAGAAATGCAAAGAGGCAGCCGAGCAAGACGGAAACGATGGTGCCGAGCACGGCCGTTTCGATCGTGTACCAGGCCGAACGCCAGAGTGCCGGATCGGTGATGAGATCATAGGTGCCGCCTCTCAGCAGCGCCTCGATGCCGACGAACGCCAGCCGCGCCAGCGGCAGGACGCTGAGCAAGAGCACGACGGCAACAACAAAAGGAAACAGCCAGGCCGGCTGGCTGTTTCCCCTACGCACATATCCGTACATCTAAAATCCGGGTCGGATTACTTCGACTTGAAGTAGGTGGAGAAGGTCTTCAGGTCCTGATCCGTGTTCTTGAGAGCAACCGCGGCATTCAACGGCAAAACCTTGATGCTGTCACGTGCCGGGAAGCCTTCCGGCAGCGGCGTGCCGTTGCGAGCCGGGATATAGCCGAGCTTCAGGAAGCCTTCCTGGCCCTTTTCGGAGAGAACGTAATCGACGAACTTCTTGGCGGCATCGGCATGCTGCGTGCCGGCGAGAATGCCGACCGGCTCGGTGACGGCCGAAACGCCTTCCTTCGGGAAGACGAATTCCAGCGGGGCGCCCTTGGCCTTTTCCCGGATCGGCATGTAGTCGACGATCATGCCATAGGCCTTCTCGCCGGAAGCGACGGACTTCAGCACCGCGCCGTTACCGCCCGAGGCGATTGCGCCATTCTCGGCGAGGTTCTTGTAGTAGTCCCAGCCAAGGCTGCCGACGCCGGCAAGCGTCTGCGCGTGGATGAGAGCGGCGCCCGAAGCAAGCGGGCTCGGCATGGCGACGAGGCCCTTGGCTTCCGGCTTGACCAGATCCTGCCAGCTTGCCGGCTTCATCGCAGCAGCGGTGTTGTAGACGATGCCGGTCGTGATCAGCTTGGTGGAGTAGTAATAGCCGTCGGCATCATAAAGCGATGCGTCGTAGTTTGCGGCTTCCGGCGACTTGTAGGCGAGCAGCTTGCCGGCTTCCTTCAGGCGCTCCAGCGTTACGGTGTCGGCGATCAGCAGGACGTCGGCAACCGGGGCACCGGCCTGCATTTCAGCCTGCAGCTTGGCAATGATCTGCGGCGTGCCGTCACGAACCCAATCGACCTTGACGCCGGGATTGGCGGCCATGAAGCCATCGACGGTCGCCTGCGCATCGGCATTCGGCTGGCTGGTGTAGAGGACGAGATCGGCGGAATAAGCTGCACTTGAGAAAAGAGCGACGGCCAAAAGGCCAGCAAAGGCGGAAATAAAGGTCTTCATGAAAAACGTCCTCGGCTAGGTTGCAGGAAGGTTCTGTAGACGCGCGGCTTAACATGATTGTGACAGTTGAATTTGTATAGATTGCCGTTGGTATGATGATTGAATCTTGACCAGCGCCATCAACCGCTATTTCCTGACGCACGTATTTCAGACGGGATCGAGGAGGAAAGATCTATGGAATATCGCCTGCTTGGCCGCTCCGGCCTCAAAGTTTCCACCATCACCATGGGCACCATGACCTTCGGCGGAGTCGGCTGGGCCAAGGCCGCCGGCGACCTTGGCGTCAAGGAAGCAAAGAAGCTCGTGGACATGTGCGTGGATGCCGGCGTCAACCTGCTCGACACGGCTGACGTCTATTCGCAAGGTGTATCGGAAGAGATCCTCGGCGAGATTATCGGCGGCCAGCGCAAGGATGGCGTGCTGATCGCCACCAAGGCCCGTTTCCCGATGGGTCCAGGTGTCAACGATGTCGGCTCCTCCCGCCAGCATCTCATCCAGGCCTGCGAAGCCAGCCTGAAGCGCATGAAGACCGATGTCATCGATCTCTATCAGCTGCATGAGTGGGACGGACAGACCCCTCTCGAAGAAACGATGGAAGCGCTCGACACCTTGGTCCGACAGGGCAAGGTCCGCTACATCGGCTGCTCGAATTTTTCCGGCTGGCACATCATGAAGGCGCTCGGCGTCAGCGAGCGCGACAAACGCGAGCGTTTCGTCAGCCAGCAGATCCACTACACGCTTGAGGCCCGTGACGCGGAAAACGAGTTGGTGCCTGTTAGCATCGACCAGGGCCTCGGCATCCTCGTCTGGAGCCCGCTCGCTGCCGGCCTGCTGTCCGGCAAGCATCGCCGCAACCAGGCGACGCCCGAGGGTACGCGCCAGTTCGCAGGCTGGACGGAGCCGCCGATCCGCGACGAAAACCGCCTGTGGAATATCGTTGATGCGTTGGCGGAGGTTGCCGATGGTCGCGGCGTTTCGGCGGCTCAAGTTGCGCTTGCGTGGCTCATCGGCCGCAAGGGCGTGACTTCGGTCATCGTCGGCGGCCGCAACAAGGCGCAGTTCAAGGATAATCTTGCCAGTGCGGATTTGAAGCTGACGGACGAGGAGCGCAAGCGACTTGACGATGTCAGCCTGCCGCCGCTGATGTATCCTTATTGGCATCAGCGCAATACAGCGAGCGACCGGCTGAGCGAGGCCGATCTCTCACTGATCGGCCCGCACTTGGATAAGTAAGGAAAGCCGCGTGGCGGCTTAGGCCGCCATTGCCCCGACCTCGCCGGCAATCAGGGACGGTCAATATCGTAGATGAGGCGTTTGTCATAAAGCGCCTTCAATTCATCGGTCGAATAAGTCGCTGTGTCATCCGCGTCGAAATAGCCGGCAACCTTATAGGCGGCCTCACTATAATCCTTTGAAGCGCTTCTCTTCTTGTCATAACCATTGTGGGCAATCTCGAAGGTAGCCTTGCCATCGGCAATTCCGACAATTCGCAAAAGGCCATAAACATGCGGATTGGTGAAACCCGAGGATATTTGCGAGATCTCGGCCTCATAGATATCGCCGATCTTGGGTTCGGCCAACATCTTTGCGACCTCGCCATCATGCTGGATGCCAACCACCACCACCAGACCGACAAGCGCGGCGATGGCGCCTAAACCGACCATCCACCCGCGCCGGTCCATAAAGGGTACGGGATCGGATGTGAGCTTGTCGGCAATAGCAGCACGTTCAATGACGTGACCATTGTTACAACGATTGCAATAGGCAGCGTATTTGCGGGAGGTCACAAAGCGGATCAAATACCAGAAGTGGCGATAGCGGTAGGTCAGCATCGCACGGTAGGTCTGGTCGTTATGACATATCTCACAGCGTTGAACCCCGATGTCCTGCGCCGCGACCACGGTTTTCGTGCCTGATCCCCAAACGTAAAGCATCAATCCCCCAAGATGACTTAATCCTCGACCCCCAAATATTAGGGCGCTACCAATAGATTACAATTTATCACCTTGCTGGTGAAACTGGCGATTCAGCAACCTGAGACAACACCTCGCTGAAGAGGGTAACCGCAAATGGAAAGCAGAACAAGATTACAAGGCCAGCGGGAACAGGATCCTCCGGAAAACTTGAGTGGCCGGGATAAGCAAAATTTCTGGCTGACTTTGCCTCAAAAGCTGGAAAGTCGCTAAGTGCCATGAGCGAGGCCGACCTTTCGCCGATCGGCCCGCATCAGGCAAAGTGACAAAACCGGGCGGCGGCTTAGGCCGCCATCGCCCCGATCTCGCTCGCGATCAACTTGCCAAGCCGCGAGATGCCTTCTTCGATCATCTCGTCGTTGGCGCAGGAGAAGCTGACGCGGAAGGTGTTCGCACCAGTGCCATCTGCAAAGAAGGCCTGACCGGGCACGAAGGCGACCTTCGCCGTTTCCAGCGATCGCGCGAGCAGCTTGGCGCCGTCCATCCCCTTCGGCAACGTGACCCAGACGAACATGCCGCCTTGCGGCTTCGTCCAGCTCGTACCCTCTGGCATGTACTTCGCAAGCGCTGCCAGCATGCAGTCGCGGCGATGGCTGTAGGTCTTGCGGACTTTGGCGACCTGCGCCTCGAAACCGCGCTCGGCGACCTGATGGATGGCGATCTGGTTGATCGTCGAGGAGTGCAGGTCGGCGGCCTGCTTCATCAACACAAGCTTGCGGATGACAGGCGCATTGGCGACGACGAAGCCGACGCGAAGGCCGGGCGCCAGCGTCTTGGAGAAGCTGCCGCAATAGATCGTGCGCGTGTCATTGATGTTGCCCTTGCGCGCGATTTCCAGCGCGAGAATCGGCGCAACCGGCTCGCCGTCGTAACGCAGCGACTGATAGGCGGCATCTTCGATGACGGCAATATCGAGTTCTTCAGCCAGATCGAGCAGCTTCTCGCGACCTGCCAGATCAACTGTCTCGCCCGTTGGGTTGGCGAAATCGGCCGAGAGATAGGCGAACTTCACCCTGCCGCCCGCCTGTGAAGCGGCAGCGCGATAGGACTCCGGCGTGCGGTTGCCGTTGGGCGTCAACTGGTCATAGGTCGGCTCATAGGCATTGAAGGCCTGCAGCGCGCCGAGATAGGTCGGAGCAGTCACCAGCGCGGTATCCTTCGGCGACAGGAAGAGCTTGCCGAGATAATCGAGCCCCTGCTGAGAACCGGAAACGATGAAGACGTTTTCGAGTTCGCAGGGAATGCCGAGCGCCGCCATCTGGCCGACGAGCCATTCACGCAAGGGCTTGTAGCCCTCGCTGACCGAATATTGCAGCGCTGCATTGACCGTCGGGCCGGAAAAGATGTCGGCATAGGCCTGCTTGAATTCGGCATCCGGAAACAATGCGGGATCGGGAATGCCGCCGGCAAAAGAGATGATATCAGGCCGTTCCAGCAGCTTCAGCAATTCGCGGATTTCGGAGGCGCGCATACGGCTCGAGCGCGTCGCAAAGATATTTTCCCAATTCAACATGGGGTTTCCTCGTAATTTTTGATCTTTCTGGCACAAGATCACGCAACAAAAGATAAGTCAACAATGCTGACCTATTTTGTTTTCGACATGCCGGATATTCGCTATCTTTCGTGATAGCACTAGGCATCTCGATCGAAAAAAGTGAGCTGAAGCAAGCATGAGTACCGACCCGACATCGTCCTTCTACAGCGACAACGCAGCCCTCTACGCCGCGCGTGACCGCAACCTGCCAAGGAGGCGGCTGGATGCCTTCTTGGAGGCCCTGCCCGCCGGTGCTTCCATTCTCGAACTGGGTTGCGGCGCCGGCCAGGATGCGGCCTACATGCTCTCGTGCGGTTTCGACGTCACACCCACCGACGGTTCCGCCGAACTCGCAAGCGAGGCCGAGAAACACATCGGCAAGCCCGTTCGCGTCATGCGCTTTGAAACATTGAATGCCCGCGACGCTTTCAACGGCATCTGGGCGGAAGCGAGCCTTCTGCATGTGCCGCGCTCGAGTTTGCCAGATGTCTTCAGTCGCATTCTGCAGGCTCTGAAGACCGGCGGCATCTTCCATGCCAGCTTTAAGGCGGGGGAATCAGAGGGACACGACAAATTCGGGCGCTACTACAACTATCCCTCCGCCACATGGCTTGAGGACAAGCTGAGCGCCGCAGGATGGAGGATCGTCACCATGACCGAAGCCGATGGCGGCGGCTTCGACGGCGAGCCGACACGATGGCTCTATGTGACGGCCCGAAAATAGAAAGGCCGGAGCTTTCGCCCCGGCCCTCCATTCCGGCTCTCGCCGAAAGCTTAGTTGACCGACTTATCGACCAGCTTGTTCTTGCCGATCCAGGGCATCATGCCGCGCAGCTTGGCGCCGACTTCTTCGATCTGGTGGCTGTCGTTGTTGCGGCGGATACCCTTGAAGCGGGCGGCGCCCGAACGGTATTCCTGCATCCACTCGGAGGTGAACTTGCCGGTCTGGATGTCCTTGAGGACGCGCTTCATCTCAGCCTTGGTTTCTTCGGTGATGATGCGCGGACCGGTGACGTATTCGCCCCACTCGGCCGTGTTCGAGATCGAGTAGTTCATGTTGGCGATGCCGCCTTCATAGATCAGGTCGACGATGAGCTTCACTTCGTGCAGGCACTCGAAATAGGCCATTTCCGGAGCGTAGCCGGCTTCAACCAGCGTTTCGAAGCCGGCGCGGATGAGCTCGACGAGACCGCCGCAGAGAACGACCTGTTCGCCGAAGAGGTCGGTTTCGCACTCTTCGCGGAAGTTGGTTTCGATGATGCCCGAACGGCCGCCGCCAACGCCGCAAGCGTAGGAGAGAGCGAGTTCAAGAGCGTTGCCCGAAGCGTTCTGATGAACGGCAACGAGGCAGGGAACGCCGCCGCCCTTCTGGTATTCGCCGCGAACCGTGTGGCCCGGGCCCTTCGGAGCGATCATGACGACGTCGACCGAAGCCTTCGGCTCGATGAGGCCGAAGTGAACGTTGAGGCCGTGCGCGAAGGCGATTGCAGCGCCGTCACGGATATTCGGAGCAATATCGGCCTTGTAGATGTCGGCCTGCAGTTCGTCCGGGGTCGCCATCATCATCAGGTCGGCCCAGGCAGCAGCTTCGGCAACGGTCATGACCTTGAAGCCATCGGCTTCGGCCTTCTTGACAGTTGGAGAGCCGGCCTTCAGCGCGATCACGACGTTCTGTGCGCCGCTGTCCTTCAGGTTCAGCGCGTGCGCGCGGCCCTGAGAACCGTAGCCGATGACGGCGACCTTCTTCGACTTGATGAGGTTGAGATCGGCATCACGATCGTAATAGACGCGCATTGTTTGTCCTTCCCTTTGCTTGTCTGGGTGCAGATATCGAATTGTCAGACGGTCGCTGCCGCTTCCGCCAGTACTTTTTCCGTGCCGTAAAGCCGGAGGAAGGCGGTAACCGCCTTCTCCGCCTGACGGCTCGTATCCTTCAAACCGGGCTCGCCGAGCAACATGCGCACATGCAGATCGGAGACGATGAGCCCGTAAAGCGTGTGATATGCCTCGTCGGCATCGGCAAACCGCAATAGCCCTGCCCGCTTGCCGGCATCGATGAGACCGATGGCGCGGCGGTCAATCTGCCGGCGCCCGCGCTCCAGCAAGAGCTTGCCGAGCTTGGAGCCGTCGCGGTTCGACTGGCCGATCGCCAGGCGGTTCAATGCGAGAGAGACGTCGCCTGCCAGAACCTCGAGCAGATCGCGGGCGAAAATCACCAGATGGTCGTGCAGGCTTGCCGTGTTCAGCCGCTCGCCATTGCGCTCGAAGGTGCGGACCTTGCTGGCCTGATAGGTGATCATCGCCGAGAGCAGGCCGTCGCGATCGCCGAACCACTTGTAAAGGCTTTCCTTGGAACAATTGGCGGCGCGGGCAACGCCAGAGGTCGTCAGCGCCTTCTCGCCGCCGTCGACGAGGAGACGCAGCGCCTGTTCCAGAACCGCGTTCTGGCGCGGCGAAAACTCGCTCGACTGTCCTACTTCGCTCAGCACGATGGCTACTCCCAAATGCGTACCGTACGGTACGGTTCGTGGCGCTTTATGCAGTAAGCCAATGCAGGCGTCAAGCGGAATTCGTTGCTGCACTGCGCCAAAAAGAGAGAGCTTGTCAGGGCGGCCTTGAGATAGCTAGATCTTACTAGCCCACCTGCTTCCTGATCAGCATCGCCTTGATGAGAATCGCCCCATGCATCTTTCCAAAACGTTGCTCTTCTTGACTGCAATCGGATATCGCTCCGTCACAGGCAAAGGGCGGATGCTTGCCGGCGCTATTGGGGTCTGTCTAACAGCCAGCCTGCTTTCCGTGCTGGCATCAAGCCTTTCGGAAGCGAGGCCGCTCGCCGGACCGGCCGGACATTATTGCGGCAAACTTTACTCAAACGGATTGTTGGTGGACGTCGAGACGTCGCTGCATGTCGACATGGAAGGGCATGTCTCCGGAACGTACCGCTTCGACGACGATGGAACGAAGACGATCGGTACCCTGTCGGAAATCGGAGTGGCGCCCGGTACGAAGCGGGTGCTGCTATGGTTCGACAAATATGGAACCGGAGCGCTGTCGGTCCAGTTCGATCCCGGCTACACGCACTTCGACGGTCTGTGGGGACCACATGGCTCCCTTCCCAGCTACACCTGGAACGGCGGTAACTGCAACGCCCCGATCAGTTGATCGGGAAAGCTGGACGCGAAAGACCGGTCGGGAATATCGCCTATTCTGCCGCCACCGCATTGTTGCGCATCGCCTCGACATCCCTCAACGGCGGAAGCCCGTAGAGACGGCTATATTCGCGGCTAAACTGCGAAGGGCTCTGATAGCCGACGCGATGGCCGGCCGATCCGACGTCAAGCTGCTCGACAATCATCAGCCGCCGCGCCTCATGCAACCGAAGCTGCTTCTGATATTGCATCGGCGACATCGCGGTCACCGCCTTGAAATGATGATGCAGCGACGAAACGCTCATGCCGACGCGCTCGGCCAGATCCTCGATGCGCAGCGGGTGGGTGAAGTTGCCGCGTATCCAGGCGACGGCGCGCGCCACCCTGTTGCTCTGGCTCTCGGCCATGGCCACCTGCAGCAGCCGCGGGCCGTTCGGACCGGTCAGCAGGCGATAAAGAATCTCCTGCTCGATCAATGGCGCCATCGCCGGAATGTCTTCCGGCCGGTCGAGCAGCCTGAGCAGCCGCAGGGAAGCATCGAGCAGTTCGGGAGATGCGGCATTGACGGCAAGCCCGCGCATCGGTTCCGCCGTCATCGCCTGGCGCGGAATATTGACGCGCGACAGCAGCTCATTCAATCGCTCGCTTTCGAGCACCATCGAGAAACAGAGATAGGGAGTCTCGCTGCGAACATTGGTGACCTGTGTCGATACCGGCAGATCGAGCGCGGTCAGAATATACTCGCCGACACCGTAATGGTACGTATCGGCGCCGACAGTCAGGCTTTTGCGCCCCTGGACGACGACCGCATAGGAGGGCCGATAGGCGCCATGCTGCCATACGGTCACGGCCGACTGTCGGTAGAGGTTGAGACCTTCTATGGCGGTACGATGCTCTCCATCCCCCGTGGCGAAACGGGCAACGATGGACGCAAGCTCCTGATTGGGGTTGAAAGGCAGTGTCATGCGCAACCGACTGTTTTTGAGGGATTGTCGACCCTTATCTAGGTAACCGCATCCGCCGGGAAAAGAGAGACCGGAGATTTAGATTCGCAGGATCGTACACAAAGCTTGCAGGATCGCTCTAACGCTATCGCTTCATCCCGGTGCATAGTGCAGCGTCTCAATTCCACTCCCAACCCTCCCAAGATCAAGGAAACTCCCATGCCTATCGCAAAGGGTTATGCCGCCACCGACGCGTCCAAACCGCTCATCCCATTTACCTTCGAGCGCCGCGACCCGAATGAGGACGATGTCGTCATATCGGTTCAGTACTGCGGCGTCTGCCATTCCGACATCCACCAGGCCCGCAACGAATGGGGCTTCTCGAAATACCCGATGGTGCCTGGTCATGAAGTTGCCGGCGTTGTAACCGCCGTCGGTTCGAAGGTCTCGAAGTTCAAGGTCGGCGACCGCGTCGGCGTCGGCTGCTTCGTCGATTCCTGCACGACCTGCGCCACGCGCGACCCGGACTATGAACACTACATGCCGGGTCTGGTCCAGACCTATAACGACGTCGAAGCCGACGGCAAGACGCCGACCTTCGGCGGCTATTCCGACTCGATCGTCGTCAAGGAAGGCTATGTCCTCTCGTTCCCCGACAATATCCCGCTCGACGCAGGCGCACCGCTGCTTTGCGCCGGCATCACGCTCTATTCGCCGCTGCGCCACTGGAAGGCCGGCCCCGGCAAGAAAGTCGCGATCGTCGGCATGGGCGGCCTCGGCCACATGGGCGTCAAGCTGGCGCATGCCATGGGCGCTGAAGTGACTGTTCTCAGCCAGACGCTGTCGAAGAAGGAAGACGGTCTCAAGCTCGGCGCCGACCACTATTACGCGACGAGCGATGCCGAAACATTCACCAAGCTCGCCGGCAGCTTCGACCTTATCCTCAATACGGTCGGCACCGCCATCGACTGGAATGCCTACCTGAACCTGCTGAAGTATGACGGCAGCATGGTGTTGCTCGGTGTTCCCGAACATGCCGTCCCGGTTCATGCCTTTTCGCTGATCCCCGGCCGCCGCAGCCTTTCCGGCTCCATGATCGGCTCGATCAAGGAAACCCAGGAAATGCTCGACTTCTGTGGCGAGCACAACATCGTCTCCGAGATCGAAAAGATCAACATTCAGCAGATCAACGAAGCCTATGAGCGCGTTCTCAAGAGCGACGTTCGCTACCGCTTCGTCATCGACATCGCCTCGCTGGCATAAGCCGAAAGGAGCGGCGTCCACTTCGGACGCCGCTCCTCGTTAATCCTCGCGAATGCTTTCCCTTTGCGTGATCAGCCGGGCGCTGTGCTGCCGGCTGATGTAGATCCATAGCCAGCTCCAGGCGACCGCGATGCGCCATCGTACGCCGATCAGGAAGTAGATATGGGCCAGGCCCCATACCCACCAGGCGAGCCATCCCTTGAGCTTCAGCCAGCCGAAATCGATGATCGCGGCACTCTTGCCGATCGTCGCCAGACTGCCTTGATGGCGATAGCGGAACGGTCCCGGCGCGGGCCGGCCGGCCAGTTTTGCCTTGATGACCTTGGCGACATAGGCGCCCTGTTGTTTTGCTGCCGGCGCGATCCCCGGCACGGGACTGCCGTCGTCACGCATCACGGCGGCGGTATCTCCTATGATGAAGATATCCTCCTGGCCCGGCGCTCTCAGATCTTTGTCAACGATAGCGCGGCCGGCGCGATCGGCGGGGATGCCAAGCCATTTCGCCGCCGGCGATGCCTCGACGCCCGCCGCCCAGACGATGGTGCGGCACGGAACGAAGCTGTCGCCGATCATGACCCCTTCCGCCGTGCAGGAGGTGACGGGCTTGCCGAAGTGGAGTTCGACGCCAAGCAGCTCCAGCTCCTTCTGCGCATAGTCGGACAGGTCCTTGGCAAAAGCCGAGAGCACGCGCGGGCCGGCCTCCACGAGGATGATCTTCGCCTTGCGGGTGTCGATATTGCGGAATTCTTTCGGCAATGTCGTCCGTGCCAGTTCCGAGATGATGCCGGCAAGCTCGACGCCCGTCGGACCGGCACCGACGATCACGAATGTCAGCAGTGCCTCGCGGACGGCTGGGTCGGTTTCCAGCTCCGCCTGTTCGAAGGCGAGGAGCACGCGACGGCGAATGGTCGTGGCGTCTTCCAGCGTCTTCAATCCTGGCGCGACCGGCTCCCATTCGTCATGGCCGAAATAGGCATGGGTGGCCCCGGTTGCCAGTACCAGCGTGTCGTAATGGATCTTCTGGCCATTCTTCAGCAGCACCTCATGGGCGGCGCTGTCGACTCCGACGACTTCGGCAAGCAGCGTCGTCACTTCGGGCCTGTCCCTGAAGAAGTTACGGATCGGCCAGGCGATTTCGGACGTCGCAAGCAAGGTGGTCGCGACCTGATAGAGAAGCGGCTGAAACAGGTGGTGATTGCGCCGGTCGAGCATCGTGATGCGGACGGGAGCGCCTTTCAGATCGTTGGCGCACTGCACCCCACCGAAACCGCCTCCGACGACAACAACGTGATGATCCTGCATGGCAACACCTCATGATTATGTTCGCAGAAAACGTATGGTTGAGAAGAATAAGCAGCAACCGTCTTTTATGCATGGCACCTGTGCAGCAGCCACCCGCCGTTCTACTTACTTTGCATAGTCGACAGGCACGAAAGCGCCGCTTTTCAGCTCTTCCATCGAAATCGACGCCGAGACATCGAATAGCTCGATCTTGCGCACGAGCATCTTGTAGATGACGTCATAATGCTCGACGCGCGGCAGGACGATCTTCAGGATATAATCGTAATTGCCTGTCAGCCGGTGCGCCTCGACAATCTCCGGGATATCGCCGATCGCCTTGCGAAAAGCTTCGATCCATTCGTCGGCGTGATGTGCCGTCTTGATCATCGCATAGACCGTCGTCGGCACCCCCATCTTTTCGCGGTCGAGCACGACGATGCGCCGGGCGATATGGCCGCTTTCCTCCAGTCGCTGAATGCGACGCGAGCAGGCCGAAACCGACAGGGCGACGCGATCGGCAAGTTCGGTGACGGATATGCCCGCATCCGCCTGCAAAAATTCGAGAATCTTTCGGTCGCGCTCGTCCAGCATGTGCGGTAATCCCTGTCTATGCGCCCTTATTTTGCACATAAATCGAAAAATGCGCAAACTCTTGCAGATAAATCCTGATAAGCTTCGAAAAACGCAAACACATGGCGGATGAATCGCAGCACTATTGCTCCATTCACATCTAGGGAGCGGAGAACAGCATTATGCGCACCATTGGCCTGATCGGCGGCATGAGTTTCGAGAGTTCGGTCGTCTACTACCGCCTGATCAACGAAATGGTCCGCGAACGGCTGGGCGGCCTCTCCTCGGCAGAAATGGTGATGTACTCCGTCAATTTCGAAGAGATCGTCGCCCTGCAGAAGGCAGGCCGCTGGAACGATGCCGCCGATCGGCTCGCCGATGCCGCACAGCGCCTACAGTCGGCCGGCGCCGAATGCGTGCTCATTTGCACCAATACCATGCACCTGATCGCGCCCCAGGTTGCCGAACGCGTTTCAGCTCCGCTCATCCACATCATCGATGAAACCGCCGCGGCACTGAAGGCAGCCGGCCGCGTCAAGCCGCTCCTTCTGGCAACCCGCTATACGATGGAACACGGCTTCTATGCCGAGCGCATGGCTGAAAATGGCGTCTCCATCATGGTTCCTGGCCCCGAGGATCGCACCGTCACGCATGACATCATCTTCAACGAGCTCTGCGCCGGCATCATCAAGGACGAGTCGCGGCGCAAGCTGAACGGCATCATCGAGCGCGCCAAGGCAGAAGGCGCCGATAGCGTCATTCTCGGCTGCACCGAAATCTGCCTCATCCTCGATCCGAAGGCGCTCATCTTGCCCGGCTTCGATACGACGACGATCCACGCGGAAGCCGCCGTCGACTTTGCCCTCGCCGACGAAAAGGCTCGCAGCAGCTGTGCCGCCTGACCTCAATCAATTTACTTGACTGAGTCCAATAAATGATGGACATCGTCTCTTATATCTGAGGAGACGATGTCATGACCCCTGCTGCCGAATTCGCGACTATCGATGCTGTCCGCGACTTCAACCGCTTCTATACGAATTTTCTCGGCGTCCTGAACAAGGCCTATCTCGACAGCCCCTACACTCTCACGGATGTGCGCGTGCTGTTCGAAGTCGGCTTCCGTGGCGGTGTCGCCGCCTCGTCCCTGACGCGCGACCTCCATCTCGACCCCGCCTATCTCAGCCGTATCGTCAAGCGTTTCCGCGAGGATGGGCTGATCGAGACGACGCCCGACCCAAGCGATGCGCGCAGCCAGGTCATAAAAGTCACCACAAAGGGACAAGAGCAGTTCGAGGAATTCGTCCGCCGCTCGCGCGCACAAATCGCCGGATACTTCGAAAAGCTGGCGATCGGCGAACCGGAACGCGTCGTGGCGGCGATGCGGACGATCCAGGATACGCTCGGCGCCGACGAAACCGCCGCACTGCCCGCCATCATCCGCAACTACCGCATCGGCGACATCGGCTGGATCGTAGAGAGCCAGGGCCGCTTCTACAGCGAGGAGTTCGGCTGGGACCACCGCTTCGAAGGACTCGTCGCGGAAGTCGCCGGCAAGTTTCTGTCCAATTTCAATCCTGAGAAGGACCGATGCTGGATTGCCGAGCGAGGTGGCGTGAATGTCGGCTCCGCCATGATCGCCGATGGCGGCGACGGCATCGCGAAGCTTCGACTGCTCTATGTCGACAAAGCCGCGCGCGGCCTTGGCCTCGGCAAGCTTCTGGTCGACGAATGCATCCGCTTCTCGCGTGAGAAGGGCTACAACAAGCTTTCACTTTGGACCAACGATATCCTCGACGCAGCGCGTGGCATTTATATCAAAGCCGGGTTCAGGCTCGTGGCGGAGGAAAAGCATCGCATGTTCGGCCCGGAACTGAACGGCCAGACCTGGGAGCTTGATCTCTGAACAGGCCAGCCATCAGCTGCATGGACACGCTGCGGCTTCACTCCTATTCTCCATGCACCCCTGATTTGCATCGAGATATCGACCATGACCGCAAGCATCGAAATCCAGATAGAGCCCATCGCCGACGAGCATATCGAGGGCTTCCGCGCAGCGCTCGATACCGTCGCGCGGGAGTGGAAATATTTATCACTGCTCGAAGCCCCGCCGCTGGAAGACACGCGCGCTTTCGTCCTCGGCATGATCGAAAAGGGCAATCCGCAATTCGTCGCGCTGGCCGATGGCAAGGTAGTCGGCTGGTGCGATATCAGCCGCCATACGTTTCCGTCTCATGCCCACACCGGCAGGCTTGGTATGGGCATCATCCCCGCCTATCGCGGCCAGGGACTGGGACGTCGCTTGATAGGTGCAACGCTACAAGCAGCGCGCAATGTGGGAATAGAACGCGTCGAGCTTAGCGTGCATGCCGACAATGACAGAGCCATAGCGCTTTATGAGAAGGTCGGTTTCGTCCGCGAGGGCTTTGCCCGCAAATCCGTTCGCATCGACGGACGCTACCTTGATGCTATCTACATGGCACTATTCCAGGAATAGCCAATCGGCGATCAGCGGGTTTGCCGGCAACCTTATTGCATTGCAAAAATTCACTTGATTTGGAAACGATCATTTCCTAAAAGAGTCGCATGACGACAGGCACTCTCGACATCGCCCCCAGGCTTCGTGGACGCCCGCGAGAATTCGACATGGATTCCGCGCTCGACGAGGCGTTACGCGTCTTTTCCGAGCGCGGCTACTATGCCGCCTCGATCAGCGAATTGACCGAGGCAATGGGCCTGACTGCGGGTAGCGTCTACAAGGCCTTCGGCGACAAGCGTGGCGTGTTCGTTGCTGCTTTCGGCCGCTATCGCCAGGTACGCCAACAGCTGATCGACGCGACCCTTGCCAAGGCGCCGAACGGATATGAAAAGCTGCGCGCGCTCGTCACATTCTTCGCCGAGGCTTCATGCGGCGAACTCGGCCGCAGAGGGTGCCTCGTTGTCGGCAGCGCGACCGAGCTTGCGTTGTTCGACGAGGAGATCGCAAATCGCGTCGGCGTGGCCTTCGATTTCGACGAGAAACGCATTCTGGATCTCATTCGCCTGGGTCATTCCGATGGTTCCGTAGCGAAGCATGTCGATCCTGAAGACACGGCCTGCGCCCTGCTTGCCTTGACCAAAGGCATGCGCGTGATCGGCAAGACCGGCCGCAAGACCGAACATATGCTCGCCGTCGCCGAGACGGCCATGAAATTGCTCAACTGATTTTTGACCGAATTGCGGGGGCACGCCCCTGCCCGCATCGAGGACGAAACATGCCCGCAACTGCCGCCGCCCGACGGGAGAGCACACCGCTCCCTGAAAAGACCATTTCGCCACTCTTGACCTTCATGTTCGCCGCCGCATGCGGGCTGGTGGCAGCCAATCTCTACTATGGCCAGCCGCTGGCCGGCCCCATCAGCCAGTCGCTCGGCTTCACGCCGGCCGCAACCGGCCTCATCGTCACGCTGACGCAGATCGGCTATGGTCTTGGTCTCTTGCTGATCGTGCCGCTCGGCGACCTTTTGGAAAACCGCAGGCTGGTTCTGACGCTGGTGGCGCTTTCCGCCGTCGCACTGGTCGGTGCGGCCTTCGCGTGGTCGCCGTCGCTGTTCCTCTTGGCTTCGCTCTGCATCGGCCTTGCTTCCGTCGCCGTACAAGTCCTCGTCCCCTTTGCCGCCCATATGGCGCCGGATGCTAGCCGCGGCGCCGTCGTCGGCAATGTCATGAGCGGCCTGCTCTGCGGCATCATGCTGGCCCGCCCGGCCGCAAGCTTCCTCTCCCAGCTACTGTCGTGGCACGCCGTCTACATCATCTCCGCCGGCATCATGATCGGGCTGATCGTCATCCTGCGCCTCGTTCTGCCGACGCGCGTGCCGCATACCAAGCTGCGCTATGGACAGCTCTTGTCCTCCATGGGCCATCTTGCCTTGCATACGCCGGTACTGCAGCGGCGCGCGCTCTATCAGGCTTGCATGTTCGGCGCGTTCAGCCTGTTCTGGACGACGACGCCGCTTCTTCTGGCAAGCCCTGCCTTCGGCCTGACGCAGAACGGCATCGCCCTCTTCGCGCTTGCCGGAGCCGCAGGCGCGATCGCCTCGCCGATCGCCGGACGCGTTGCCGACCGCGGGTGGACGAAGCTTGCAACTGCCTTTGCCCTGATCCTCGCCATCGTCGCCTTCCTCATCGGCCATTTTTCCGGCAGCGGTTCCTTGCTGGCGCTGATCACGTTGACACTGTCCGGCATCATGCTCGACTTCGGCGTGCAGACGAATCTCGTGCTTGGTCAACGCTCGATCTTCGCGCTCAGCGCCGAACATCGCAGCCGTCTGAACGGCCTCTATATGGCGACCTTCTTTGGCGGCGGCGCTCTCGGCTCCGCCCTCGGCGGCTGGGCCTATGCCACCGGCGGCTGGAATTTGGCTTCCTGGATCGGCGTCGCCTTCCCGGTCATCGCCTTGCTCGCATTCCTCACCGAACGCGAGAAGTGATCACGACGGCTGCGGCACGGTCAGCCGCAGCCAGTCGCATTCCCGCAGGCCCGCGCCGTTGAACGGATCGACCAGCGTGCCGGAAACGATGCCCGCCAGGATCTGCGGCGCCGGAGGCACTTTGGCGATGGTGGCGACCAGCCGGTCCCTGATCCAGGCCAGCGCCGCCGAATCCGATTGGTAGAAGGGCGTGAATGCCAGCGACAGCAGCTGGAACAACCGAACATGCATCCGCCTCGCCCTAGCATAGGCGGAGAACGCGGCCTCGATGGTTTCATGACCGGCAAGCGCATGCGCCAGCGCCGCCACGTCGAGGAGCGCCATGTTCGCGCCCTGTCCGAGCTGCGGGCTGGTCGAATGAGCCGCATCGCCGACGAAAACGGTCCGCCTGCTATAGGGCGTCATCATCGTACGATGAGCGTAGCGCGCCAGCGTCAGCTGATCCCAATCGACGATCTGCTCGAGCAGCGGCTCGCATTCCGGCCAATAACCTCGGATCGTCTGCTTCCAGCGCTCAAGGCCGCGCCTGCGCACCTCATCAGCATCCGCGACCTTCAGACTCCAGAACAGGGCCGCCTGCTTTGGCAGATGGGGCCTTCTGCTGCCAACCGGCAAAACGCCGATCATCACGCTTGCTTTGTCATAGCGCTGCGTCAACGCTGCCTGATCCACCAATCCATCCGGACAATCGAGCGTCGCCCAAAAGGCGCCGTAAGCGAGGTCGCGCGTTCGCGGCGCGACGGGTGACGCGGCAACCAGTTCCGAGCGCGCACCACTGGCATCGATGACGAGATCATAGGGCCCGAGACGCTCGCCGCCTTCGATGGAAAGATAGCTACCATCGCCCTCCTCCACCACGCCAAGGACGCGCTGACCGGTATAAATAGGATGTCTCCGCCCCGAGACTTCATCATAAAGCGTGTCGAACAGGGCGGCACGATGGACGCCGAGCCCGTAGCGCCCGCCCGGCAGCGCATTGTAGCGCACATCAAGGACGATGCGGCCCCGGGCGGTTTCCGTGCCAAACAGGCGATCGATGCGGTTGCCGGCGGCATGAATGGCGGGACCGAGCCCGAGCGCCTCCAGCACGGTCAATCCGGTCGGCTGCAGCATCAGAGCGGAGCCGACGGGGGCCGGGCTATCGAAACGTTCGATAATATCGGTCGCATGACCAGCGCGGGTGAGAAGAAGAGAGGCGGCAAGACCGGCGGGGCCGGCACCGACAATGGCGATTTTCAGAGGCTTCACTGCAAGGCTCAGTCCGGCGATTGATCGAAACGGGCGCGCGCGGTCCGAACGGCCTCGTGATTGGCTTCTGCCCAGTTCAAGAGCTGCGCCAGCGGCTCATAGAGCGAATAGCCAAGATCGGTCATACGGTATTCGACGCTCGGCGGCTTGGTCGGGAAGACCTCGCGGCCGATATAGCCATCGCGCTGGAGTTCGCGCAGCGTCTGAGTCAACATGCGCTGGGAAATATCGGGCACCATGCGGCGCAGCTCGCCGAAACGATAGGGCTTTTGCGCCAGAGCCTCCAGCAACAGCACCGACCATTTGCCGCCGATCTGCGAGACCAGATCCCGCACCGGACAATCCGTAAACGTGACCTTACTGATATCGACGGCGCGCAATTGCGGCTTCGTGTTGCGAAGATTGACGACGGTGCTGCTGCTCAAGGCGGTTCCCTTTTGGTAACGTAGAGCGAAAAAACTGCCTCCTTTACAGGTCGGAGTCAAACACCAATGTAGTGCTAGTCTCTTTTTGAGAGCAACCAACCCCTGCAAATCCGCGGCGGTCAAACAAGGATAAAGACATGAGCAGCACTCTTCTCGTCACCGGCGCCGCCGGTCAGCTTGGCCAGCGCGTCATCCATCACCTGCTGGAGACATACAAGGTCGCTCCCGGCCGCATCATCGCCGCCACGCGCAGCCCGGAAAAGCTCGCCGACCTCGCCGCCAAGGGCGTCGTCACCCGCAAGGCCGATTTTGACGATGCCGCCGGCCTGTCCGCCGCTTTCGCCGGCGTCGATCGCCTGCTCATCATCAGCACGGACGCCCTTGCCGTTCCCGGCCAGCGCCTGAAGCAGCAGACCGCTGCCGTCGAGGCCGCCAAGAAGGCCGGCGTGAAGCATATTCTCTACACGTCGATGCCAGCGCCCGAAGGTTCGCTGGTGAGCTTCGCGCCTGACCATCTCGGCACGGAAAACGCCATCAAGGCGAGCGGCATCGGCTATACGATCCTGCGCGACGCCTGGTATTTCGACAACTTCCTGCATGGCCTGCCGCACAGCCTCGAAATCGGCAAGTGGTACACGGCAACCGGCGGCGGCCGCGTCAGCAACATCAGCCGCGAAGATTGCGCGATCGCGATCGCCGCCGCCCTGGCATCCGACACGACGGAAAACGCGACCTACACGCTGACGGGCTCGACTGCCGTCACCATCGCGGATGTTGCAAGCGTCGTCAGCAGGATCACTGGCCGTCCGCTTGAGGTCGTCGATGTCAATGACGAACAGTTCGCTGCAGGCCTTACCGGCGCCGGCCTGCCGCCCTTCGTGGTCGACATGCTCGTCTCCGCCGACGCCAACACCCGCGCCGGCAAATTCGACATCCTTACGAACGACTTCAACAAGCTGACCGGCAAGGAGCCGCAGACGCTGCGCAGCTTCTTCGAGGAACATAAGGCTGCATTAGCCGGCTGAGTTTCGAGCGGCCAAGCAGGTCTGTCATTGCGACACTTCTGCACCTGGTCCCTCACCCCAACCCTCTCCCCGCAATGCGGGGAGAGGGAGTTTTCACGCCTTATAAGTAAATTCTCACCGCGCCGCGTCAGAGAACCGGTGCGGTATTATACAACAAATACAACCAACCGTTTCGCGGCGGTCGTGATGACCGTCTGGCCCATTTGCGGTCATTCGCTGTTCGCGGCCCTTCCAGCCAAACGCTCCGCTATCACGGTACACATGGCCGGGGAATGCTCGGCTCGGTCGAACTCCCGCCCTGTCAGCTCAATCCTTCCTCTTTGAGCGCTTGGATCACGGAAGGCATCGCCTTCATGCGATCCAGGCAGTTCTGCAGATTACCCGGCAGTTCGACGCCGCTTTTCGGAGCGACCATCAGGACCCAGAAAAGATAACAATCGGCGATCGTCATCTCATCACTCACCAGGAATGCCTTGTCGCCCATCTGATCGGCAAGAATGGCGAAAGCCTTCATGAGCTTCTCGCGGGCGCGCTCCTTCTCTGGCTCGGGGAAACCCCTGAAGAACGGGGTATAGCTTCCGTGGATTTCGGAGGACATGAAGGCGAGCGCCTCAAACGTCCGCCATCTGAGAATCCCACCATCAGGCAGGAGTTTGCCACTCTGTTCTGCAATGAAGGCGAGGATAGTCTGATTCTCGGTGAGGATGGTTCCGTCGTCCATCTCGAGGGTCGGGATATAGCCCTTCGGATTGATCAACAGAAAGTCACGGCCGTCTTCGGTCTTCTTTTCGCGATCGATACTGAGGAGCTTGTAGGGAAGCCCGACCTCGATGAGCGCTATGTGATCGGCCAAGCTGCAGGCGGCGGGATAATAGAAGAGGTTCATAGTGGTCTCCGTGGCTGGACCCATCTCGACATTTTTGGGTCGAAGACAAGGTCTACAATGTTGACCACAGCCATTTATGGGACCAAGAAATAGCCGTCAAAAGCATATTTTTAGGAGCTGGTCAGATGGATGTGACCACCAAGCCCGCAGGAGCAGACTGCAAGGGTGTTAGCGAAATCCTCAGCCGCGTCGGCGACAAGTGGACAATCCAGGTGGTCGTCACGCTTCGCGCCGGTTCGCAGCGTTTCAACGGAATCAAGCGGCGTGTGGGCGGCATTTCGCAGCAGATGCTGACGAGGACGCTTAAAACGCTGGAACGCGACGGCATGGTCGAACGCACCGTTCGCCACAACACCCCGCCGCAGGTCGAATACACGTTAACGCCGCTCGGACATTCCCTATCGGAAACCGCGCGACATCTCGCCGATTGGGCGGCCGCGCATCGTGGAGAAATCGAAGACAATCGCCTCCATTACGACGCTCGTCAGCTTTGATGGATATGCAATCCTGGTGTTTAGCCGCTGATTAGACCACCTGACCGCAAGCCCGGCGGAAGCGGCGCACCGTTTCGGCCATGCCGTATTCCAGCGCATCGGCGGTCAACCCGTGGCCGATCGAAGTCTCGGCAAGCTTGGGAATGCGCTTGATGAGATCAGGCAGGTTGGCGACCGTCAGGTCGTGGCCGGCATTGACGTCAAGGCCGTTGGCGAAGGCTGCATCGGCTGTTTTGCCGAGCGCTTCGAGAATGACGGCAGCCTTCTGCGGATCGTCATAGCAGCCGCCATAGGGGCCGGTATAAAGCTCGATGCGGTCGGCACCGACGTCCCTGGCGATCTTCGCCGCGTCGGCATCGCCGTCACCATCGGCAAACAGCGACACGCGGCAGCCGATCTTCTTGTATTTGGCGACGACTTCGACCAGCAGTTCGCGATTCCTACGAAAATCCCAGCCGTGATCCGAGGTTGCCTGCGTGGGGTCGTCGGGCACCAGCGTCACCTGCTCCGGCTCAGCGGAAGCGCAGAGATCGAAGAACTCGTCGCTCGGATAGCCCTCGATATTGAATTCCGCCTCCGGAAACTCATCATCGATCAAGGCGCGGATATCAGGCAGATCGGAAAAGCGGACATGCCGCTGATCGGGGCGCGGATGAACCGTCAGACCGCTGGCACCGGCGGCGAGCGCGATGCGTCCCAAGCCCGTGACGCTCGGCCAGGGAAGATCACGCCGATTGCGCAGCATCGCGATGGCGTTGAGGTTCACGGAAAGCTTGGCGGGCATGATCGAAATCCCTGATTTTCAAAGCGAACGATAGCAGCCGTTCTATGCCATTATGCCCAGCAAAACCAACGAGATTCCGACATCAACCCATGCAAAACTTTGATGGGCGCCATAGAGCCATGTCACCAAGCCGCGACATCTCTAGGGCTAGCTCAAAACGAGGCGTCAGCGAACGATCGTCAATGTCTCGGCGGCGCGGGTGATCGCCGTATAGAGCCAACGCTCGCGCGTATCGCGAAACGCCCAGCTCTCGTCGAACAGCACGACATTGTTCCACTGCGAACCCTGCGCCTTGTGGACAGTCAGCGCATAGCCGTAGTCGAACTCGTCGTAGCGCTTGCGGGTCGACCACGGGATTTCGCCTTCGACATCCTCGAATGCCTGCTTCAGCAGCTTGATCTTCGCCGCGCCGCGATCCATGTCGTCGTCTTCCGGGCGGATGAGAAGATTGATCCCCGGCTTCGTCGTTTCCCTGGAAGAGGTCATGACCTGCCAGAGCGAACCGTTCAGCAGTCCCTTGGCGGGATCGTTGCGCAGGCAGACCAGCTTGTCGCCGGATTGCGGATACTCGGCCGTAAAACCTTTGAGCTCGCGCAGGCGCTGATTGTAGCGCCGCCGCGTCCTGTTAGTGCCGACCAGAACCTGATCGGCCTCCATCACCAGCGGCTGCGTGACCTCGTTTTTCGAGATCACCTGCGCGGTGCCATAGTCGCCATGCATGATCTCCTTGCCCTCGCGCACCTGCATGGCAAGCTGGATGATCGGGTTGTCGCGGGCCTGACGGTGAATGTCCGTCAGCAGATAGTCCGGCTCCTCATTCGTGAAGAAGCCGCCGCCGGAAACCGGCGGCAGCTGGCCGGGATCGCCGAGCACCAGAATGGGCGTGCCGAAACTCATCAGATCCTTGCCGAGCGCCTCGTCCACCATCGAACATTCGTCGACGATGATGAGCGCGGCCTTGGCGACCGGGCTCTGGCGATTGATGGTGAACATCGGCGCGATCGACGTCTTGCCCGTCTCCTCGTCCTCGACTGCCTCTTCGCCGCGCGGCCGATAGATCAACGAATGGATGGTCTTGGCGTTGGAAGCACCGCGCGAGCGCAGCACCTGCGCCGCCTTGCCGGTAAAGGCTGCGAACAGCACCTCGCCATCCACGTGCTCGGCAAAATGCCGCGCAAGCGTCGTCTTGCCCGTGCCGGCATAGCCGAACAGGCGGAACAACGGTGAGCGCCCCTCCTTCAGCCAGTTGGCGACGGCCTTGAGCGCTTCATCTTGTTGCGGCGCGAATTGCATGCGCCGAAATGGCAGGATTCGGCCAATGGACGCAAGCAGTAAAAAATACCCGGCGAGCTGGGAATAAAATCGGAGGCAACCGTGTCTCACGTCCGGCAACGCAGAATGCGAGGCCTGGACGACCATCGTTCACCCACCCGAGGAGAGACATCATGAAGACCCTGAGTTTCCTGGCCGCGCTCGCTGCGGCATCGGCCTTTGCCACCGCCGCCTTCGCCGCAGCCCCCGTCAAGACGGTCGACAGCGCCAAGGGCAAGGTGCTCGCTGGTGAAAACGGCAAGACGCTCTACACCTTCAAGAACGACAAATCAGGCGAATCCAATTGCAACGGCGATTGTGCGAAAGCCTGGCCGCCGCTCATGGCCGATGACAAAGCCAAGGCCGAGGGTGCATATTCGATCATTACCCGCAAGGACGGGATGAAACAGTGGGCAAAGGACGGCATGCCGCTCTACTTCTTCGTCAAGGACGCAAAGTCCGGTGATGTCGCCGGCGACGGCTTCAAGGGCGTCTGGGATGTCGCGAAGCCCTGATGAGAACGAAAGGGGCGCGGCGGGAACCTCCCCCGCGCCAGATAGCTTCGAGGCGGAGGTGCTGGCGCTCCTCCCCTCGCTGCGGCGTTATTCGCGCAGCCTCACCCGCTCGGATGCCGATGGCGAGGACCTGCTTCAGGATTGTGTCGAGAAGGTTTTAATCCGGCGCAGCCAATGGCGTGGGCTGAACCTGCGCGGTTGGGTCCTGACCATCATGACCAATCTTTACCGCAACGGGCGGCGCCAGCAAGGCGGCCGCAGTTTCGTCGATATCGATGATAACAGCCATCTGCCAGCAGCCGAGGAGAACAATGACCCGCTGCAGCGGTCTCGTCTGGGGGCGGCCCTGAACCGCCTCGGCGAAGAGCAGCGCGCGGTGCTGATGCTCATTGTCGTCGAAGGCTACAGCTATCAGGATGTCGCGGACATGCTCGATATCCCGATCGGCACCGTGATGTCGCGCCTGTCGCGCGCCCGCCAGAAGATGACCAGCCTGCTGAGTGCAGACAATGTTGTCACGCTTCGGAGACCAAGATGAACGAAAACAAACCGATCGTGACCGACGCGGACCTCCATGCCTTTGCCGATGGCCTCCTGCCGCCGGAAAGGCAGGCGGAATTGCAGGCATGGCTCGCCGAAAATCCCGAGGATGCCGCCGCCATTGTAACATGGCAGTCTCAGAACGACGAAATCCGCGCGATGTTCTCTGCCTACACGGTGTCGAAAGACCACGACGCCGATCTAGTTTCGAAAAACGGACGCACATCTTCTGCCAAGGCGATACAGCCGCGACGGAGTCACACGCTGACGCTGCTCGCCGCCTCGCTGGCGCTCTTCATCGCCGGTGCTGCAGCCGGCCACTTCGGCCCCGATCTTTTTGCCAAGCCCGAATTGCAGGTGACGTCGATCGAAGCCCTGCCGCAGCAGGCGCATTCGGCCTTCATCGTCTATGCCAGCGATGTCCGCCATCCCGTCGAAGTCGGCGCGGATCAGGAAGCGCATCTCGCCACCTGGCTCGGCAAACGCATGAATGTCGCCGGCCTCAAGGTGCCGACCCTGCAGAGACTGGGCTTCCAGCTCGTCGGCGGCCGGCTGCTGCCGATCAACGGCACGCCCGGCGCCCTGTTCATGTATGAAAACGCGAGCGGCCAGCGCCTGACAGTGCTGGTGGGGCGTAACAGTGGCAACACCACGACCAGTTTTCGTTTCGCCAGCGACAACGCCGTCGAAACCTTTTACTGGATCGACGGCGATCTAGGCTATGCCGTCACCGGCGAAATCTCGCGCGACATGCTGCGCCAAGTGGCAGACGAGTGCTACAAGCAGTTCTCTTCCTGACGCCGACGGGACCCGCGCATAGGACATGTAGATTGGGGACAGGCCACCCGCCCTCGTAGTTCGAGACGGCCCATTTGGGCCTCCTCACCATGAGGGCTAATCTCTTTCCGTGTGAATAGAATCGGCTTTGCCGAATGCGGCACCGGCTCCATCCTCATCCTGAGGCGCGGAGGTCGCAGACCGTAGCCTCGAAGGACGAGGATGGCCCCAATGAGCCTGTTCTTTAACGCTGCGGATCATTCTCCAGCGCGATCGGCCTACCGTGCGGTGTTGCCTCAGCCGCACGTTGCCAGCTTTGTTGTAACGCGAGGATCACATCGGCGTCGGCGATGCCCTTGGCGACGAGCAGCCCTGACAGAGCAGATACCCAGCAATCGAAATAGTCGCTGCCGTCAACCGCGCGGCCAGGCTTGTGCAGTTCTGCCGACAGCCGTTCCGCCCATTCGCTCCAGGCAAACAGGCCCCTCTCGTGCAGATGCACCGTCATCGCGAAAGCATCCGCTGCCCAGGGTTCGGGAAAGACCGGCTCGCCATCGGCTGACTTCGGCATTCCAGGCGATTGCGCCAGAGGTGAACCGACCTCACACGCGCTCAAGATAGCTCTCCCAGGCATCGATCGAGACCGTCAGAGAGGGGTCTGCACCCTCGCCCCAGATCTCGCCGCCATCGAAGACCACCGTATAGACCCATTGCGGATTTTCGCCGCGGCCATGGGCGTTGTCGTCCGGGAAGACGAAAGAGCCCTGCACAGCCTCGACGACACCCGCCTTGGCCCGGGCATAGCGCGGCAATCTCGTATGGCCCGTCGGATTGAAATTCTTCGTCCGCACGTGATCGCCCACGACGAAAAGCGGCGCGGTATCGACCGGCCGATCGCAAGGTCCGCCCTTGGCCAGGACGCCATCGACCATGTCAGCCTTCAACACGCGCTTCGGCGCTCTGCCCTGTTCGATCGCGTGACCCGTGCGCAGCTCCTTGGCCGTGGCAAAGCCATGCCGCTCCAGCAACGTATCGACGGCGCGAGTCCAGATCTCGTAGTAGCTAGCGCCGAGATAGCTCGCCGGCGGAATGTTTTCGCGGGCGTGCCGGCTCTCATCGATATTCCAGGCACCGAAGGCACCGCAGGAAAGCGTTATGCCGAGCGCGCGCTTTTCCCATTCGGCATGGAAATAGGGTTCGTTCGGTTCCGGCGCGACCGGGCCGAAGCCCATCTGGCCGCCGAGATCGTGCGGGCCGTTCATAGTGCGGCCTCCGGCGTTCTGGCGATTGCCGTTCCGATCATGGCGTCGCGACTGACAAGATCCGCCAGTGCCACCTCGTCCATGCCTTCGGAGCCGGCCGGCCGCTCCGGGATCACCAGATAGCGAAGTTCGGCGGTCGAATCCCAGACGCGGATCTTCGTCTCCCGCGGCAGCGTCAGGCCGAATTCGGCGAGCACGCCGCGCGGATCGATCACCGCGCGCGAGCGATAGGCCGGCGCCTTGTACCAGACCGGCGGCAGCCCGAGCACGGCCCAAGGATAGCAGGAGCAAAGCGTGCAGACGATCAGGTTATGCGTTTCCGGCGTGTTGAACACAGCGCGCATATGCTCACCCTGACGGCCGGTAAAGCCGAGGCTTGCGATCGCCGCCGTCGCGTCACGCCGCAGCCAATCGGCAAAATCGGGATCGCTCCACGCCTTCGCCACCACCTGCGCGCCGTTGCGCGGCCCAACCTTCGTCTCATAGGTCTCGACGATACGGTCGATCGCCGCCGGGTCGATCAAACCCTTTTCCGTCAGCAGCGTCTCAAGCGCCTTCACCCGCGCCTGCATGTCGGAATAGTGATTGTCGTGGTGGTGATGATCGTCGTCATCGTGCGTATGCTCGTGGGACATAGCCGTCTCCCGTCTTGTCCCGACTACTTTAACATCGGCCAGAGACTGAGCACCAGCAGCACGGCCATGGTTATGTTGAACCATTTGAGCCGAACCGGATCGGAGAGCCAATCGCGCAGCGCCGAGCCAAATCCCGCCCAGGTTGACACGCTCGGCAGATTAACAGCGGCAAATGCCAACCCGACGAGAAGCACGGTCACGAGGTAGAGCTGCTCATTGGTATAGGTCGCCATGGCGGTTACAGCCATGACCCAGGCTTTCGGATTGACCCACTGGAATGCGGCAGCGCTCATGAAGCTCATCGGCTGCGCGGAGCCCTCGCTTTCGCTGAGGCTGCGCGACGTGCCGATCTTCCAGGCGATCCAGACGAGATAGGCACCGCCGGCAAATTTCAGCACGGTATAGAGCATCGGCACCGTATGCAGCACGGCACCCAGACCGAGGCCGACGCCGAGCAGCAGTGACAGGAAGCCGACGCCGATGCCGAGCATGTGCGGAATGGTGCGCCGGAAGCCGAAGTTCACGCCCGAAGCAAACAGCATCATGTTGTTCGGCCCCGGTGTGATCGAGGTCGTGAATGCGAAAAGTAAGAGAGCCAGAAATGTATCCAGCGCCATAATGCCTCCTAGGACACCGGCCACGACAAAGGGCGGCATCCAAATTCTCGTTCATGCGTGCGGAATGTGACAATACGCGTCGCTGCGACATTAGTTCGCCGGCCATACGAAAGCCATAGGGTGATTGTCACCGTGACATGACGGACGCCGATTGAAATCCGGTTCAATGTCCCTATCCTTCGATTTCCTGCAGCGAGGACTGACCATGCGCGACCCCATCCCCACAGTCACCCTTCCTTCGGGTATCGCCGTTCCCGCACTCGGTCAGGGCACATGGAACATGGGCGAGAATGCCGCGACCGCCAGAGACGAGATTGCCAGCATCAAGACCGGGCTCGATCTCGGCATGACGCTGATCGATACAGCAGAAATGTATGCCGATGGCGGCTCCGAGGAGCTTGTCGGCAAGGCGATCGAGGGCCGGCGTGACGAGGTTTTTCTCGTCAGCAAGGTCTATCCCGCCAATGCAAGCCGCAAAGGCGCGGTCGAAGCCTGTGAACGCAGCCTGCGGCGCCTGCACACCGATCGCATCGATCTCTATCTGCTGCATTGGCGCGGCAACTACCCGCTGGAAGAGACCGTCGAAGCCTTCGAAGGCCTGAAGGCGGCAGGCAAGATCGAGGCCTGGGGCGTCTCGAATTTCGATATCGATGACATGGATGAGCTGCTTTCCGTGCCGAATGGCGGCAATGTCGCGGTCAATCAGGTGCTCTACAATCTCTCCCGGCGCGGCATCGAATACGATCTGCTGCCCTGGTGCCAGGAGCGCAGCATTCCGATCATGGCCTATTCGCCGATCGAGCAAGGCCGTCTCCTGCATCACCCAGAGCTGATCCGCGTCGCCAAGACCTATCAGGCGACACCCGCGCAGATCGCTCTCGCCTTCCTGCTGGAGCGCGACGGCGTGATGGCAATTCCGAAATCCGCGAACTCGCAGCGCGTCGAGGAAAACCGCGACTCGATAGATATCGACATGACCGACGAGGATTGGGCCGTCCTAGATGCTGCCTTTCCGCCGCCGTCGCGAAAGAAGCCGTTGGATATGTTGTAGGTCTACGCAGCAGCCTTCTGCTGCGCGACGATCAGCTCGATCGCCCGAAAGACGTCGATCTCCCGCCAATCGGTGGGATCGCGATAGGTCGGGTAGAATGAAAAGGCGGCGGCGGCGATCTGATCGACTGTCCGCAGCTTCGTTCGACGGCCGGCGAGTGCGGCCTTGGTGTAGACGCCGAAACGATCCTCGGTAACACCCCAGCCGGCATAAAAGGGTGCGGCATAGCAGCGAACCGGAATGCCGCGCAGCAGCGCATCGAAACCAAATTGGCTGGAGACGGTCCAGACCTCGTCGACAACGTCGAGGATGGAGGCCACAGACACGGCATCGTCGAGCAGCACCGCATCGCCCCTGGCAACGCCATCCGTAAGATAGCCCTTACGAAGTCCGGCCATGACGTCGGGATGGGTGCGGATGACACACTGCGCGCCGCTCGCCAGCCCATCGGCAAGCATCGTCTCAAACGAGGCTTTGGAGCCGAGCGCCCTGCCAACCGAGACGTCACCAACGACCTGATCGACCATCAGGATACGGCGCTTTGTCGTGTGCCCGATGTTCGGCGGGCGATGAGGAAGGTGATTGTATTTGGAAAGCTTGTTGAGAACGATCTGCTCGCGGATAGCGCGGCCGTGCTCGCTCGCCTCGCCCGCACTTTCAATCAACCGCTCAAGACGCGATGGCCTGATTGCATCGACCGGCAAGCCGAGATCGTCGATGACAATCGAGAGAGGAACGGCACCGGATTTGCCGAGCCCCATCGATCGCAGGAAACCGTCTTCCAGATGCCAATGACGCAATTGGCGAAACCGCGCAATCCGCGCCGCTATCTTGGCCGGCGCACGACCACCCCAGGAAACGATACCACCGATGCCGGGCGACAACACCGACGCCAGCTTCCGTGAACCGAAATAATGGCTGAGCCAGGGAAAGTCGCCACGGACGAAGAAGGCTGCGCCGAGGCGCATGTCCGCGGGCGGGTGCCACGGCTTCTCACCGATCTCTGGCAAAGTCTCGCCGGCAAGGACGGCCACCTTCTTCCCCCGCTACAAATGAAACATCGGCCAAGGCCAAGCGCCGTAAAGATAGAGCGGTTCAGCGTTTCGCGAAAGCACTGAACCGCTCTGATTTTTCATACAATTCCAAACGGCGAACCGGTCAACGCCGCAGGCTCTTACATTCCCTGCGAGCCGCGGTTCATCGCGGCGATGCCGGTGCGGCAGACTTCGATGAGGCCGAGCGGCTTGATGATGGCGATGAACTGGTCGATCTTCGACGACTTGCCGGTGATCTCGAGAATGAAGTGCTCGACGGTTGCATCCACCACCTTGGCGTGGAAGGCGTCAGCCAGACGCAGCGTTTCGGCGCGTGTCTCGCCGCTTCCAGTCACCTTCAGCAGCGCCACTTCGCGCTCGATCGGTCGTTCCTGACCGAGTTCGCGGGCGCGCACCGTCAGATCGACGACGCGGTGAACGGGCACGATGCGCTCAAGCTGCGCCTTGATCTGCTCCAGCACCTGCGGCGTGCCGCGCGTGACGACGGTGATGCGCGACAGATGCGCCTGATGCTCCGTCTCCGAAACCGTGAGGCTTTCGATGTTGTAGCCCCGGCCGGAGAAGAGGCCGATGACGCGGGCGAGAACGCCGGGCTCGTTGTCGACGAGCACCGAAAGCGTATGGCTTTCCGCCGCCGCGGTTTCGGGCGAAATGAAATAAGCTGAGCCCGTGGGTTGAAGGTGTGCGTTCATTATCCTTGTTCCGTTTCCTCGGTTCTTGTTCGATATGCCAGCGAGACCGGCCGGGGCGCAGCTTCCGCCTCGCCCCGGCTATCGATCAAACCAGCTGGCGACCCTTGGCGTCGATCGCGTTGGCGACGGCCTCGTCAGTCGCTTCATCAGGCAGCAGCATTTCGTTGTGCGCCTTGCCCGAGGGGATCATCGGGAAGCAGTTGGCGAGATTGGCGACGCGGCAATCGAAGATGACCGGCTTGTCGACATCGATCATCTCCTGGATCATTGCATCGAGATCGCCGGGCTTTTCGCAGCGCAGGCCGACGGCGCCATAGGCTTCCGCCAGCTTGACGAAATCAGGCATCGCTTCCGTGTAGGAATTGGACAGGCGGTTGCCATGCAGCAGCTGCTGCCACTGGCGAACCATGCCCATGTATTGGTTGTTGAGGATAAAGATCTTGATCGGCGCATTGTGCTGGATCGCAGCCGACATTTCCTGAATGCACATCTGGATCGAAGCGTCGCCGGCGATGTCGATGACCAGGCTTTCCGGATGCGCGATCTGCACGCCGAGCGCCGCCGGCAGACCGTAGCCCATGGTGCCGAGGCCACCAGAGGTCATCCAGCGGTTCGGCTGTTCGAAGCCGTAGAACTGCGCCGCCCACATCTGATGCTGACCGACTTCGGTCGTGATGTAGGTATCGCGATGCTTCGTCAGCTCATAAAGACGCTGGATCGCGTATTGCGGCATGATGACGTCGTCGCTCGGCTTGTAGGCGAAGGAATTGCGTGCACGCCAACGCGTGACATCCGCCCACCAGTCGCCCAGACGCTCCGCAGCAGGCTTCTGCGGCAGCGCGCGCCACAGGCGAACCATGTCTTCCAGAACATTGCCGACATCGCCGAGAATGCCGACATCGACGCGGACGTTCTTGTTGATCGAGGACGGATCGATATCGATATGGATCTTCTTCGAATTCGGCGAGAAGGCGTTCAGGCGGCCCGTAATACGGTCGTCGAAACGCGCGCCGATGCAGACCATGACGTCGCAATCATGCATCGCCATGTTGGCTTCGTAGGAACCATGCATGCCGAGCATGCCGAGCCAGTTCTTGCCGGATGCCGGATAGGCGCCGAGACCCATCAGTGTCGAGGTGATCGGGAAGTCGGTCAGCTCGACCAGCTCGCGCAGCAGCTTGCAGGCTTCCGGACCGGAATTGACGACGCCGCCGCCGGAATAGATGACCGGGCGTCGGGCATTCTTCATCAGCTCGATCGCCTGGGTGATCTTGTTGAGATCGCCCTGGATCTTCGGCTGGTAGCTCTTCTGGACATGATGCGCTTCCGGCGGCGTATAGGTGCCGGTCGCAAACTGGATGTCCTTCGGGATATCGACGACGACGGGACCGGGACGGCCCGTCTGCGCGATGCGGAAGGCCTCATGAATGACGGCCGCCAACTCGTTGACATCCTTGACCAGCCAGTTGTGTTTGGTGCAGGGCCGCGTAATGCCGACGGTGTCGCATTCCTGGAAGGCGTCGGAACCGATCAGCGTGGTCGGAACCTGGCCGCTGAGACAAACAAGCGGGATCGAATCCATCAACGCATCCTGCAGCGGCGTGACCGCATTGGTCGCGCCCGGACCGGAGGTAACCAGCATGACGCCGACCTTGCCGGTGGAGCGGGCATAGCCTTCGGCCGCGTGGCCGGCGCCCTGCTCGTGGCGGACGAGAATGTGCTGGATATCCTCCTGCTGGAAGATCTCGTCATAGATCGGAAGCACAGCGCCGCCCGGATAACCGAAGATGTGTTCGACGCCATTGTCCCTGAGCGCCTGCAACACGATCTCCGCGCCTGTCATTCGATTGCCGCTCGCCTGATTATCTGTGCCGGTCATACGTTTGTTCCGCTTGTCTGCTGGAGGTTTGGAAAGATGAAATCTCGATTTCGGGCATAAAAAAAGGCCCCTTAGGGAGCCTGTCATCTAGCGCATGGGTGGCTATCGCCGGATGGTTACACCATCCTGCCCATGCGCCTTCCCACCACGATAAGAACGATCGAGTTTTTCATGGGGCGAAGTGATAGACAGAAAATTTCGAAGCGTCAACGCGTGAAGCAATAAAAAATCGCGACCCTACTATAACCCTATAAAAAGCATGGGTGCCAGACAGGGTTTTGTTAAGCCAGCATCTCTATGCTCCGACCTCTAATGGTTGGGGTAGCTGTTTGCTGAATAATGATCTGCAGACGTCCGGCAAAGCTGGAGATTTTGATCGTCGCGACAGACTGAAGCCGGGAAATCGCTTCCTCGGCCGCGTCGTCGCGTGCAACGGCTCGCGAGCGACGATCGCCGCCGTCGCGGAAGCCGGCGGCACGGATCTGACCGAGCTCTGGTCGGTCGGCAGGCTGATTTCCATCAGCGTCGGATCGAACCGCGTGGCCGCCCTCGTCTATGCGATGAACACCCAAAGCGTCGGCTGGGGCGAAGGCCAGGACAATCTCTTTCGCATCGAAGTCGAATTGCTGGGCGAAGTTCGCGTCGAGCCGGATGGCCGCGAGGAGTTTTCGAGCGGCATATCGGCCTATCCCTATCTCGGCGCCATCGCGCATCGCATCCGCGCGGCCGACCTCATGCGCATCTTCGATGCCGGCAAAGGCAGCAGCTGCGTCATCGGCAAGCTGACGCAGGACGAAAGCATCGACGCCGCTATTCATATTCCCTCGATGTTGTCGAAGCATTTCGCCGTCGTCGGCTCGACAGGCGTCGGCAAGTCGACCGCCGTCTCGCTGCTGCTGCACAAGGCGATCAGCGCTGATCCGAAATTGCGCGTGCTGATCCTCGATCCACACAACGAGTTCGCGGCTGCCTTTCCGAAGCACGCCGTCGTCATCGACACCGATACGCTCGATCTGCCTTTCTGGTTGATGCGACTGGACGAATTCAGCGAAGTCGTCTTTCGCGGCCGCCCCGCGGTGCCGGAAGAGCTCGATGCGTTGCGCGATCTCATTCCCGAAGCGAGACGCGCCTTCCGCGGCACCGATTCAACCTTCATGCGCCGTCAAACGGAAAAATCCTCCGTTACGGCTGATACGCCGGTCCCGTACCGCATGGCCGATCTGCTTGCCCTGATCGACGAGCGCATCGGCCGCCTCGAAGGCCGACAGGAGAAGCCGCATCTGCGTTCGCTGAAGATGCGCATCACCTCGGCGATCAACGATCCCCGTTATCACTTCATGTTCTCCAACAATACGATCACCGACACGATCATGGAGACCATCGCCAAGATCTTCCGCATTCCGGGCGATGGCAAGCCGATCTGCACCTTCCAGCTCGCCGGCATTCCCTCGGAAGTCATCAATTCCGTCGCCTCTGTGCTTTGCCGAATGGCCTTCGAACTGGCGCTCTGGAGCGACGGTGCGATCCATATGCTCGTCGTCTGCGAGGAAGCGCACCGTTATATTCCCGCCGACCCGACTCTCGGCTTCTTCCCGACGCGGCAGGCCATCGCCCGTATCGCCAAGGAAGGCCGCAAATACGGCGTATCCCTCGGCATCATCACGCAGCGGCCCGGCGAACTCGATCAGACCATCCTCTCGCAGTGCTCGACGCTCTTTGCCATGCGTCTCGCCAATGATCGCGACCAGGAAATCATCCGTTCGGCCATCCCGAACTCCTCGATCTCGACAACGAGCTTCCTGTCATCGATCGGTAACGGCGAAGCCATCGCCTTCGGCGAGGCCATCGCTGTCCCGATGCGCATGCGCTTTTCTCAGGTTGAACGGCATTTGCTGCCGAAAGCCAGCGGTAGCGCGGCAAAAGTCAGCGACGACTCGCCGGACACGGTCGATCTGCGCACGATCATCGGCCGCATGCGGTCGATTTCGGCTCCTGATATCAGCGCTCTGCAGTCGAATTATAATACCGTGCCCATGACCGACATCGGCGATGACCTCGACGAAGTGCCGATCCAGCCCCAAGCGGGATCGGATACGCCATCGATAGAGCCCTATCGTCCCGACATGCTGCCGCGCACCGCCACGCCGCAACCTACAGCGGTTCCGCCAACATCGATCGACGGCAGGCTTGCGGAATTGCGCCGCGAATTCCGTAGCGACGATGGAGGCGCACGCCCGATGCCGACGCGAGAACCAGCTCCCACCCTGCGGCGGGAATCCGGCCTGTCCTTGCGAGACAGCATTCTGAAAAAGCCCCTGAGCAGTCTCTACGACAAGGAGTGATGCCCGAACCTACGGGCTCAAACGCTCCCAGCTCTCATCCATCTGATTGCGGAACCAGGTCATCTGCCGCTTGGCATATTGCCGCGTCGCCGCCGAACCGGTTTCGATAACCTCGGCGCGCGTCATCTCCCCCGTCAGCATCGCGGCGATCTGCGCGACACCGATCGCTTTCATCACAGGCATTTCCGAGGGCAGATCCAGCGCCAGCAGAGCCCGCACTTCATCTTCGGCGCCCATTGCCAGCATCGTCTCGAAACGGCTGTTGATACGTTCGTGCAGCACGGTGCGCTCGGGCAGAACCACGATCTTTCGCGCACGATCGGGATCGATGACAACAGGCCCGGTCTTCCCCTGAAAGGAGGCTATGGATTGGCCTGTCGCTTCGATCACCTCCAGGGCTCGAACGATACGCTGTCCATCCTGAGACTTCAGCGTTTCGGCAACGGCATTGTCACGCTCCATAAGCTCGCCATGTAGCGCTTCCGCTCCCTCCGCCAGCAATCGACCGCGAAGCCGATCGCGGATATCTGGCGGAATCTCCGGCATGTCGGAAAGGCCGCCGGTCAACGCCTTGAAATAGAGGCCCGTACCGCCAACGAAGACAGGCATTCTGCCCTCGCCGCGCAGACTTTCGACCAGGGTGCTGGCCTCGCGCAGCCAGATACCGGTGGAATAGACCTGGCCTGCCGGCACATGACCGTAAAGATGATGCGGAACGCCGCCCATATCGGCCTCGTCGGGCCGTGCGGTCAGCACGCGCAGGGTGTCATAGACCTGCATACTGTCGGCATTGATGACGACGCCATCATGCAAACGGGCCAATTCTACTGCCAGCGCGGACTTGCCGCTGGCGGTCGGCCCGGTTATCAGGATCGCGTCGATATTGCTCATAGGGTTTCTGCTCATGGCCTTCGTTGCCACGCTTATTGCCAATCCGTCAAACCCCGTTCTTGTTCCGGCCATCGCAGAAAAGGCGGCAGATACCGTCAAGGCGTCCGGGCTCTACTGGCTGGCCGACGGCGTTGCCTGCGATATCGCGCTGCGCGACGATACGGATCTGCGGGCCGCGGAAGCCGATATTCTGGCGGCAATCGGCAGCGCGCCGATCGATCTCATCGTCCAGGAAACGGAAACCCGCCGCAAAAAGCTGCTGATTGCCGATATGGACTCCACCATGATCGGCCAGGAATGCATCGACGAACTCGCCGCCGAAGTCGGCCTCAAGGAGAAGGTCGCCGACATCACCGCCCGCGCCATGAACGGCGAGATTGCCTTCGAGCCGGCCCTGCGCGAGCGCGTGGCTCTCTTGAAGGGGTTGCCGCTCTCCGTTGTCGACGATGTCATCGCCAAGCACATTACGCTGACGCCGGGCGGCCCCGAACTGATCGCGACCATGAAGGCTAAAGGCTATTATACCGCCCTCGTCTCCGGCGGTTTCACCGTATTCACCAGCCGCATCGGTGCGACCCTCGGCTTCGACGAGAACCGGGCCAACATCCTGCTGGAAGAGAACAACATACTGACCGGCCTCGTCGAGGAGCCGATCCTCGGTATGCAGGCCAAGGTGGATGCGCTCATCGATATCGCCGAAACGCTCGGTATTTCCACCGATGACGCCATGGCCGTCGGCGACGGCGCCAACGATCTCGGCATGCTGAAGCTCGCCGGCGCCGGCGTCGCGCTCCACGCCAAGCCGACTGTCTCCGCGCAGGCGAAGATGCGCATCGACCACGGCGATCTCACGGCCCTGCTCTACATCCAGGGCTATCGCAAGACGGACTTCGTCAAACCGTAGGCGGCGCAAAGCGCCGATACCGGAGGCCACAGATGATCATCACCGAAACCGACCGCCTCATCATCCGCAACTGGCGCGAAACGGATCGCGACCTGGCTTACGAGATCAATTCCGACGAAGCCGTCATGGAGTTCTTTCCATTTCGCCGCAATCGCGCCGAAGCGGACGCTTTCTTCGATCGTGTGCAGTCGATGATCACGGAGACCGGCATCGGCCTCTATGTGCTGGAACTGAAGGAAAGCGGCGAGGCGATCGGCTATTGCGGGCTGGTACGAACGGATCATCTGGAACCCTTCGTCGCGATCGGAACTGTCGAGATCGGTTGGCGGCTGGTGGCGCGGCACTGGGGCAAGGGGCTGGTCAGCGAGGCCGCGCGCACGCTTCTCGCTTACGGCTTCGGCAAACTCGGCCTGGACCAGATCGTTTCCTTCGCCGTGTACAACAATGTCAGATCGACCGCGGTGATGGAGCGGATCGGCATGCACCGCGTCGAGGGTGGCGATTTCGATCACCCCAACGTTCCCGACACCCACCCCGACCTGCAGCGCCATGTTCTCTATCGCCTCACCGCAGCCGAGTGGCGCGCCCGGCAATGACGACGATCGAAACATCCCGGCTGATCCTGCGGCCATGTCGGGAAGAGGATCGCGAGCTATTCTACGAGCTGAGTTCCGATCCCGCCGTTCTTGAGTTCTTTCCCTTCAGCCGCAGCCGCAAAGATGCCGACGCCATCTTCTCCATGATCGGGAAAATCACGCCCGAACCCGGCTTCGATTTTCTGGTCGCGGTTTTGAAGCATAGCGGCGAGGCGATCGGCTTCTCGGGGCTGTCCAGAGTGCAGCTCGAACCTCACTTGCCTCGCGATGCCGTGGAGATCGGCTGGCGGCTCTCGGCACGCCATTGGGGAAACGGCTACGCAACGGAAGCCGGCGCAGCCCTGATACGTCAGGCGTTCACAGTCTTGAGCCTGAAGGAGATCCTTTCGATCGCCGTGCATGACAACAGGCGCGTGCTCTCAGTCATGCGCAAGATCGGAATGCAGCCCCATCCGTTCAGTGATTTCGATCATCCGCAAATTCCCGAGACGCATCCGCATCTGAAGCGACATGTGGTCTATCGGCTGCGCGCCGCCGAATGGCGGGCGCAGCAGGCAAGACACATCGAGAGCTGAGCGCTACTCCAGCGCGACGGCGATGAAGCGCAAGTCACCATTCGGAGATGCGATCATCATCTGTGCATTGCGCCGTCCCTCACGCTTCAGCGAAGCGACCTTGTCCGACGCGGCGCTGGGAGTCTGGACGAATTCCTGCGCGACCTCAACGACGACGTCGCCGGGCTTCAACCCCTTTTCAGCGGCGGCCGAACCGGGCGTCACCTCAGTAATGACGACGCCATCGACGCTGTCGGCAATACCGAAGCTCTTGCGGGTTTCCGCCGTCAACGTCGAGAGCTTCATGCCGAGAATATTCGAGGTCGCCGGCGCCGGCGACTGAGCCTGCGGCGATTGCTGCGGGTCGCCGCCCTGATCCTGACCATCCATGCCGTCGTCGTCACCGTCGTCTCCCTGATCGGGATTGATGACGCCATCGCTGTTGCCATTGTCGCCGGGTGCAAGCTGTGGTTTCTTACCCTTGTCAGCACTTGCCGCCGCCGCCTGATCGCTGTCTTCCAACCGGCCGAGCGTCACCTTCACGGTCTGCTGCTTGCCGTCGCGATAGATGACGACATCCACCGCCTTGCCGACAGGACTTTCGGCGACAACGCGCGGCAGATCGCGCATCTCGTCGACATCCTTGCCGTCGAATTTCAGGATGACGTCGCCCGCCTTGATCGAGCCGTTGTCGACCGGACCGCCCTTGATGACACCAGCCACCAGTGCGCCCTTGGCCTCCGAAAGGCCAAGGCTGTTGGCGACATCGTCCGTGACAGGCTGAATGCGCACGCCGAGCCAGCCGCGACGCGTCTCGCCGAAGTCACGGAGCTGATTGACGACACCTTCCGCCAGTTCCGACGGCACGGCAAAGCCGATACCGATCGAACCGCCACTCGGAGAGATGATGGCCGTATTGATGCCGATCACCTCGCCCTTCATGTTGAAGAGTGGCCCGCCGGAATTACCCTTGTTGATCGCCGCATCCGTCTGGATGAAATTGTCATAGGGGCCGGCATTGATATTGCGGCCCCGCGCCGAGACGATACCGATGGTCACAGAGCCGCCGAGACCGAAGGGATTGCCGATCGCCATCACCCAGTCGCCGATCCGCATCTTCGAGGAATCGCCGAATTTGACCGCCGTCAGCGGACGCTTCGGCTCGACCTTGAGGACGGAAAGATCGGTCTTCGTATCCGTTCCGATCAGCTTGGCCTTCAGCTTGGTGCCATTCGGAAAGATCACCTCGATATCGTCGGCGCCTTCGATGACGTGATTGTTGGTGACGATGTAGCCGGTGGGGTCGATGACGAAGCCGGAGCCGAGCGAGCTCACCTTGCGATTGCTGTCGTCGTCTTTCTTGTTGTTGAAGAAATCGTTGAATTCGTCCTGATAGGGCGAGTTGTCCGGCACCTTCGGCGTGGCGGGGCCGTTGCCCTCGTCCTTGACCTTCTGCGATGTGGAAATGTTGACGACCGCGTCGAGCAATCCGGACGCGAGATCGGCAACGGATGCCGGCCCGGCATTCATGGCCGGGTTCGTCGTGATCGTGGGGGATGCTGCCGGCGGCGTCTGAGTGTTTGTCGTTGCCGGCGCTTGGGCGCCCGCGGCCGCGCCGCTGTTTTGCGTCTGCGCATAGGCCTGTTCGGTAACGCCCACAACGGGGCCGGCAATCAGCGCGATGCTCGCAAGCAAGGCAAACGAACGGCTGAAAAGCAGGCGATTGGTCGAAGCCATCAGGCATCCTCATCGAAAAAGGGAAAACTTGTATAAGCATCAACATAAGGCGGAATGATGAAGCGTGAAATCACCTTTTTGCGAAATCCCCGGAGCTCCGCGCTGCCGATGCTTGCAGGTCGAAAGTGATGCAATCCGCCATAAAGAAAAGGGCTGCCCGGAGGCAGCCCTTCCCTGTGACTAAGATCGACGCCTCAGTTCGCAGGTGGCGTCGGATTGGCGAGCGCCGGAGCGCCCGAAGCAGCCGCCTTACCCGCAGGACTGTCGAAATACTTGAAGAAGTCCGACTTGTTCGGCGGCAGCACGAGCGTCTTCCCGCCCGTTGCCAACGCCCTGTTATAGGCGGCCATCGAGCGATAGAACTCGTAGAAGTTCGGGTCGCGGGAAGAGGCATCGGCGAAGATGCCGTTTCGCTCGGCTTCGCCTTCACCGCGCAGTACTTCCGAATCCTTCTGCGCGTCAGCAACGATTTCGACGACCTGACGGTCTGCGACCGCCCGGCGGCGCTGGCCCTCTTCGTTACCGCGAGCGCGGATCAATTCGGCTTCCGCCAGACGCTCGGCCTTCATGCGGTCGTAGGTCTGCTGCGAGACTTCCTGCGTCAGATCGGTGCGGCGGATGCGGACGTCCTCGATGTTGAGACCGAGTGTTTCGGCATCGCGATGCAGATCGTCACGCACTTCGGTCATCATCGAAGCGCGTTCATTGGAAAGCGCGGCTTCGAAGTTGCGCAGACCGTAAACACGACGAAGAGCAGCATCGAGGCGGGTTCTCAGGCGCGATTCCGCGGCGTCGCGATCTCCCGATACCGTCTCGCGGAACCTGCGCGCATCCGTGATCTTGTAGACGACAAAGGCGTCGACCTCATAGAACTTGCCGCCGGAAACCTGGACGCGGATATTGTCCAGATCGAAGCGAAGTTCCTGCCGCTGAATGTACTGAACGCGGTCGGCATCCATGAAGGCGAAGGGCAGCTTGAAGTAGAGGCCCGGCTCAGTCTTGACTGCGCGGATCTGGCCGAAGCGCAGGACGATCGCCTGCTCCTTGGCATTGACCACGAACACCGACGAGTAGATGAGCAGCAGCAGCACCGCAAGCGCGATGAGAATGGCTGGCAAACGGCTGGACGTCATTATTTGGCCTCCGGCTGAGTTGCAGCACCGGGTCTGCCCGGCTGTGTCGTGGATTGCTTGCCGATTTCGTTCAGCGGCAGGTAAGGCACGACGCCCTGCTGGTCGTCGATGATGATGCTGTTGGAATTGCCGATGACGGACTCCATGGTTTCGAGGAAGAGACGCTTGCGGGTCACTTCCGGTGCCTTGACGTATTCGTCGTAGATCGAGATGAAGCGCTGTGCCTCACCCTGCGCTTCCTTGACGACGCGGTCCTTGTAGGCAGCCGCTTCTTCGCGGATCTGTGCGGCGCGACCACGGGCCTGACCGAGCTGCTGGTTGGCGTATTGATTGGCCTCTTCCACCTGCTGGTCTTCGTTCTGCTCGGCGCGCTGCACTTCGTCGAACGCATCGGCCACTTCGCGCGGCGGCGAAACATCCTCGATCGGCACGGCATTGATGGAAATGCCGGTGGCATAGCGATCAATCGTGTCCTGGATGATGTTTCTCACCTCGGTCGCGATTTCCTGACGCTTGTCGCGATAGATGTCCTGAGCCGGACGGCGACCGACGACCTCGCGCATCGCGCTTTCGGCAACCTGCTGCAAAGTCTCGTCGGGGGTCTCGAGATTGAACAGATAGGATTGCGGATTGGTCACGGTATAGAGGATCGAGAACTGCACGTTGACGATGTTCTGGTCGCCCGTCAGCATCAGGCCGGCCGTCGAACCGGCCGTCGAGCGGCCGCCGATATTGCGCTGCTGCTCGGTGACTTTGACGAATTCGACGCGATCCATCGGCCAGAGATGGAAGTGCAGGCCGGGCATCGAGACTTCCTCGCGCGGCTTGCCGAAGCGCAGTTCCACGCCTCGTTCGTCTGGCTGCACGGTGTAGATGCACTGGATCAGCCAGAAAACGGCGATCACCGCGACGATGATGAGGACGACGCCTGCATTGAATCCGCCGGGTACGAAGCCCTTCAATCGGTCCTGGCCGCGGCGAATGATATCCTCAAGATCCGGAGGCCCTCCGTTGCCGCCACCGCGCGGCCGGTTCGGTCCTTGGCCCCAAGGTCCCTGATTATTTCCACCGCCGCCGCCGCCGCCCCATGGGCCACCGCCGCCGCCATTCTGATTGCTCCAAGGCATCAAAACCTCTTTGTTTGTTGACTCCCGATATCGCACCAAACCCACGGAATACGTGGGTGGCGGCGATTGTTTCCCGTTATAGGTATCGAAGCACCTGCTTTCAACGCGACTTCAGGAAGTTCGTCGGATTCATTGGAAAATATTTGATTTTTGCGGGTGGCTTTTATGCTTTTCGCCTGAAATAGGTGACGAACCGCGTCGGATATGTATCCTTTTCTCCTGCCGGCACGGCAAGCTCGCCGTCAGCCTGCCAGATCCCGGGATCGATCGCCGGAAAGGCGGTATCACCTTCCACATCGGCCTCCACGTGGGTTATCAGCAAGCGGTCGGACAGACCAATCGCCTGTCGATAGATTTCGCCGCCGCCGAGGATGCAGATTTCCTCGGCATGGCTTTCCTCGGCGAGCCGCGTCGCAGCATCTATAGCCTCGTCGAGCGAATGCGCCACCGTTACGCCCTCCGCAGAGAACCCGGCGTCACGGGTGATGACGACATTGGACCGGCCAGGCAACGGCTTGCCGATCGATTGGAACGTCTTGCGTCCCATGATCACAGGCTTGCCAAGCGTCATCGCCTTGAAACGCTTCAGATCGGATGACAACCGCCAGGGCATGTCGCCTTCGCGCCCGATGATGCCGTTGCGCGATACGGCAACGACGATGGTCTTGATCGGCTGTGTCATGCGTCTCCCTCGGTCCAGGTCGCCAACGTCAATGCGAGTCGGCCTGATGATTTTATATCATGATCGCAGCAACGGGAGATGGGATGGGACGCGCCGCAATGGATCTTGGGATCAGGCGCCGCTATTGAGCTTGTCGAGCTCGGCGGCCAGCACACCCCCCTCTTGCCGATCCCTGGCCATCTTTCGATAGAGCCCGGCCATGCCCTTGAAAATCAAGGCAGCGGGATCGTCCTCGCCGAGAAACTCCGAAATCTCCTCCATCTCCGCAACCCAGCGATAGGCCTTCGGATACATGTCGGGAATGCCATGCACGAATTTCGCATCGAGATTCGGCAGGCTTTCCTGAAGCTCGCGCTTCAGCGCCCCATCCGCGCCTGAACGGATCGCGGCAAGCAGCATGGCGGTGCCGAGACCGGTTACGCCTTTATTGATGCCGGCATAACACATCTTCAATGCCGAGGCCGCGCCGATCGGCCCATCCATGCGTCGGACCTGAAGGCCAAGGTCGCCAAGCACACCGCTGTCGTTCGCGGCGTCTCCGCTTATATAAAGCTGAGGCCCCTTCTGGCCGGGTTTCGGCGGACCGCCGATAATGGAGCCGTCAAGAACCGTGCCGCAGTCGCCGCCGAAGATCGCCGCGACCTCTTCCATGGTCTTCGGCGAAATTGCGTTGCAATCCATAAACGTCGTTTTGCCGCCACTCCGACGTAGCTCTGCTGCGACTTGCTTGGCCACGGCCACTGCCTCGGCCGGCGGAACGATAGAAAGAACAAGACGCGACGCCGCAACCACGTCCATTCCGACGGGCTCCATGCCGGCGGCCTTCGCCCGCTCGATTGTGGAAGCCGAACGCCCCTCCAGATAGGTAACCACCCTCGCCCCGTTTTCGACCAAACGCCTCGCGATGGCGCCCCCCATCGCACCGGCTCCGATGACTGCGATCTCCACGGCCAATCTCCTTCTCAGCACAGGAAGACGGCACCATATCGCCTATCGGGCAGCCGGACGAGCGCAATGCCACGCGGTAACGTTAAGTTTAGCGCCGCTCGTCAAGCGTTGCGAAGCACGAGGACGGCATAGATGCAGGGCTCCTTGCTTTCATTCTTGAAGACGCAATCTGTCGGCGGCCCAAGTTCGAGGCAGTCGCCTGCCGACATCGAGTGCCTGGCATCTCCTTCAAGAAAGGTCAGCCGCCCCTCCAGCACCCAGATAAGCTGCCGCATGAAGGCGTAGGCCGATGCAGGCATCGGGACTTCCGTCCCCGCGGGCAATTCGATGCGGACGAGATCGAGCGGCAGATCCGACTTCGGAGAGACATGCCGCCGCTCGTAGCCCGTCTGCGGATCGACCCAGATCGGTTGCTCTTGCCTCCGGAGAAAACGACCCTGCTGCATCTCCGCACGCGCCATCAAGGTCGACATGCTCAGGCTGAAGGCGCCGGAAAGCTTGCCGAGCAGTGTTGCCGTCGGGCTGCTTTCGCCGCGCTCGATCTTGTGGATCATCGCGCGTGAAACGGTCGAGCGCTCTGCGAGCTCCGTCAGCGACCAGCCTCGGCTCTCCCGCTCGATGCGGATGCGTGCGCCGATGCGCCTGTCGATATCATCAAGTTGAGACATGCGTTTACTATAGTGGACTTCAGCGGGTTTGACAATCGATGCCGCGCATCTCCGAAAGATCGTCCTACACAAGCCTCAACAGTGCGAAAGAGAGGCGCAGCCTTATTCAGAAACATAAGCTACCTATTGAAAATTCTGCATATTTCGCTGCAGCCACCGAGATGCAAGCCACTGGCGGCATTTTTTTCTTCTCGAATTTTCGTAATAATATAGTGGACAGACGTGGAAATCGGTGTATGACAGAATACAGCAGCAAAACACATATCCATCCAATTTAGTGGATAGCCCTACGGAGCCAGCCAATGCAAATTCGCGATGCGAGAGACGAGGATCTCGCGGGGATAACCGCGATCTACAATGACGCGGTCGCCAACACTGCCGCGATCTGGAACGAAACGCAGGTCGACATCGCCAATCGCCGGCAATGGCTGCAGGACCGGCATAAGCTCGGCTATCCCGTCCTGGTGGCGACCAACGATCATGGCGACGTCATCGGCTATGCCTCGTTCGGCGACTGGCGGGCCTTCGACGGCTATCGTCACACGGTCGAGCACTCGGTCTATGTCCGCAACGATCAATATCGCGGCGGCATAGGCAAGGCGCTGATGATAGAGCTCATCGAGCGCGCCAGGGCGATCGGCAAACACGCGATGGTCGCGGGCATCGAAGCTGGCAATGAAGCCTCGATCCGCCTGCATGAGAAGCTCGGCTTCGAGCAGGTCGGCCTCCTCCCGCAAGTCGGCACCAAATTCGGGCGGTGGCTCGATCTGGCCTTCCTGCAACTGCTTCTCGATCAGCGCACCGATCCCGACAGCAAGCCCACCCCCTAAGGCACGAACATCATGCCGATGACGGTAGCAACACTCATTCTCGCCGGCATATCGTTGGTTCTGCAGAACGTGCTGATGGTGCGGATCACTCAATCGGTGTCGACCGTCATCGTCACGCTCGTCATCAACTCGTCTGTCGGGTTGACCGCGCTGCTTTTGATCCTGATTTCCCGCAACGGCCTCGCCGGCCTTGCCGAAGTCGCCGGCGCCATCAGGCCGTGGGCGGTGCTGCCGGGCCTGCTCGGCTCGTTCTTCGTCTTTGCAGGCATAATGGGATATCAGCGTCTCGGCGCGGCTCCCACCATCGCAGTCCTCGTCGCCAGCCAATTGCTGGCCGGCTTGGCGTTCGATGCCGCCATCTCCGGAAAGACGATGGCAGGCTTCAGCCTATCTCAGCTTGTCGGAGCACTGCTGCTCGTCAGCGGAGCCGTGCTTGTCGCCGGCCGAAACGCCTAAACAGCGACTTCGGCCGCGATCGCGGCATGCGGCTCATAACCCAGAATCTCGAAATCCTCGATGCGATAGTCATCGATGCTGTCGGGCCGGCGCAGCAGGCGCAAGGTCGGGAACGGCTTCGGATCGCGGCTGAGCTGCTCTCGGATCGCATCCAGATGGTTGAGATAGAGATGGACGTCGCCGCCCGACCAGACCACCTCTCCCAGATCCATATCGACCTGCTGCGCAACCATGGCTAGCAAGGCCGCCTGCTGGCAGATGTTGAAGGGATTACCAAGGAAAAGATCGCAGGAGCGCTGGAAGACCATCAGGCTGAGCCGCGGTCGCTTACCGCCCTCGGCCGAGATGTTCGATACATGGAACTGATAGACCATATGGCAGGGATGCAGCGCCATGTCGGCAAGCTCGCCAACATTCCAGGCGTGAAAAATCATCCGGCGGCTGCTCGGATTGGTCTTGAGGTCCTTGATGACAGCAGCGAGCTGGTCATGCACCCGACCCTCGGCATCGCGCCATTGCCGCCACTGCTTGCCGTAGACCGGTCCAAGATCGCCCCATTTGAGAGCGAAGGCCTCATCCTCGAGAACCCGCTTCTCGAAGGCAAGCTGATCGATATCCTCACCCGTCGCCTTGCGATATTTCGCGAGCGGCCAATCGGTCCAGATCCGCACATTTTCCTTCAGCAGGTTGCGGATGTTGGTGTCGCCGGTCAGAAACCAGAGCATTTCCTTGACGGCAAGCTTCCAGTAGACGCGCTTCGTCGTGAAGATCGGGATCTGCCCCTTGGAAAGGTCAAAGCGCATCATCGCGCCGAGGCCGCTCAAGGTGCCGACGCCTGTACGATCGATGCGGCGATCACCGTGCTCAAGCAGGTGCGCCATCAGGTCGAGATATTGATACTCCGGGTGACGAGCCATCTTCCGCTCCGACATCGCTTGAATTTCACGGACAATACGGATGCCGCAGACGGTCAGCCGCCGCCGGATACCCGGCCGATTCCTTTTGCGCGACTCTAATGGCAAGCAGGCGCGAAACCAACCGCGCCGAAAGTTATTCAGGCAAATCTGTCAGGTCATGCATGGCAAACCGACGTTTCGGCGAAGCATTTGTGACAATTGCCCTTCCCTTCGCTCGCGGAAAACACTATATCACCCATGCCGGTCTTCGGGCCGGCTATGGCGATAAATGAGCGGTGTAATAAACCTATTGGACCCGGGGGCGGTACCCGGCGCCTCCACCAAAAACCGGCCGGCCAAGCTGGCGACAGACCGGCTTTTGATGGGGGCGAAACAGGATCGACAAGGGTGTAAAGATCGACTTTTCGCTCGGCATTGTACCACCGTTATCGGGCTAAAATTGTAGTTGCAAACGACAACTATGCGGAAGCTCGTCTCGCTGCTTAATCGCGGTGTGACACTTCAAATAAAGTCCTAAGGGGTCGCACTCTTAGGCGGGGTTCGAAGGCACCTGGCAACAGAAGCCTTCACCTTCTCCTCCAGTGCTATATTATGGACGACCAGCAGTGACTCGCCATGGGGCTTTTCTGGCAGCGTTCAGCGTGGCATAAGCCTTATAAAAACATGGCCAACGAAAGACAGGAAAGCATGGGGCAGGATCATATCCGCTACGACATTTTGGCTCAGGACGCCCTGCGTGGAGTGATCCGCAAGGTGTTGACCGAGGTCGGCGCCACGGGCCGCCTGCCTGGTGATCATCATTTTTTCATCACCTTTCTGACCGGCGCTCCCGGCGTGCGCATCTCGCAGCACCTGAAGGCGAAGTATCCGGAGCAGATGACCATCGTCATACAGCATCAGTTCTGGGATCTGAAGATCACCGAGAGCCTGTTCGAGATCGGCCTCTCCTTCTCCGACGTTCCGGAAAAGCTGGTAGTCCCCTTCAACGCCATCCGCGGTTTCTATGACCCCTCCGTCAATTTCGAGCTGGAATTCGACGTACCGCTGGCGGATGACGAAGAAGAGACCGCCGTGAGCGAAATCACCGCCTATCCGGTGCCAGCCGAAGGCGAGGAAGCACCTGCCGCTGCCGCCAAGGAAGGCGAGGAAAAGAAGCCGGGATCTGTCGTCTCCCTCGACGCATTCCGCAAAAAACAATAGGAATATCGGGGGAAGCATCCGCTTCCCCTTTTTCATATCGGCAACGGGAAGAGATCGATGAGCGCCGAAATCGTCAATCTGCGCCAGTTTCGCAAGAAACAGGCCCGGTCGGACAAGGAAAAACAGGCGGAGCAGAATCGCATCACCTTCGGGCGAACCAAGGCCGAGAAGAACCTGACGACGACGCTCAACGAAAAGTCGGCAAAGGCGCACGAAGCCGGCCGAATTGAAACCACGAAGACCGAAGACTAGTTTCGGCCTTCAAGACAAAAAACTTCAGAAATCAGTTGCTTACTTCCGCATTTTGAATCACTTTCAGAAATATCCCACCATTTCCGATTTTTGATCGATCCGCCGATGATCCGTAAACATTCCGCGACGCTGCATGGCCATCGCACGAGCTTTTCCCTTGAGGATGCCTTCTGGACAGAACTGAAGGCTATCGCCAATGCGCGTGGCACCTCGCTCGCAGCCCTGATCTCCGAGATCGACGACGGGCGCGAGGCCGGCAGCAATCTCTCCTCTGCGCTCCGCCTCTATGTCCTCAAATGGCTGAAGGATCGCAACTGAGCAATTGCGTGTGAGTTCACCACGATCTGATGAGCTGCTTTTACCCGATCCCGGTCGGGTCGCGGCCGCCTGGCCTAAAGCAATTTCGGGAAAAGCGCACAGCGGGTTTCCCGGAATTGCTAGATAACAAAGAGATAGAGCGGTTCAGAGATTCCGTGAAAGCTGAACCGCTTTATTGGGCGACTCCCGGCAGTTCATTGAAGTTCAAAGGCGACGTCGTTTGCGGGGCCGGGTTGTTGGGCGGCGGCGGACGTTGCGCCTCCACCTTGGCGCGTGCGTCCGCCGCCGCCTTGGCTTTGGCCGCCTCCTCTGCTGCCTGCTTGGCGCGTGCGTCTTCTTCTGCCTGCTTTTGTTCGGCCGCCTGCCGAGCTAGATCGCGCAGGCGTTGCTCTTCCGCACGCCGTTGCTGCTCGATGGCGGCATCGCGCTGACGCTGCGCCTCGCGCACGCCCGCCACATATTTATAGAGCGCCACCTCGCGCCGCAGCCGTTGCTTTTCAAGCACATTGGCCTGCAGGCGCTCGACACGCCGCCGCTCGCGCTCGAATGCGCGAACCGACAGGAAACTGGTGACGTCCGTGACGTCCATCGTCCGGCCAGGCGCTGCCAGCGATCCGGCAAAATCAAGGCGTAACGCCGGCTCGGCCCCGCTCTGCGCTTCGGTGCCGGCGTTGAAATCGATGCCAAGAGATCCGCGCATACGCTCGTCCGGCAGGCTGATTTCGGCATTGCCGGAAAGCTTCGCCAGATCGTTGCCAGCGGTAATATTGGTAGCCCGCGCCACGCCCGTAGAAATGTTGAAGGGGATACTCGTTGCCGGCAGGACCGCTTCGCCGTTGTTGAGCAGCGTTTGCATGATCGGCAACACCTTGGCGACGGTGATATCCCCCTGGATCTGATCTGTCGCAGAAAGCAGCGGCGGCAGGATCGACAGATTGAGGCCGCGCACATGCGTCTCGCCGAGCTTGATTTCACCCGAGCCGCTGGCATTGGCGGCAAGGTCGGCAATGCTCTTGCCGCTTGCTTCGGCATTCATCGCAAGGCCGAAGCGACCGGTGGCAAGCGGCGCTCCATCCCGCTGCCATGCGACAGCCGCAAGATCGCCATTGACGAGATTGAGCTTCGTCTGCATCAGGCCGGTGCCATCGGAATTGGCGAGCATCAGGCTGCCGTTCAGCGTGCCGCCGTTCCAGCCACCCGCCAGATCGTTCAGCCGCAGTTCCTCGCCCTTATAGGCGGCATTGGCGGTGAAGTTCGAAATAGGGCCGAATATGCCCGGCCACACCTGCTTCGCGGAAAGCTTGACGCCGATATCCATCCCGCTGAACGCAGGCAGGCCGAGCTTGTCCCTGTTGAGAGCACCTGTTTTCGGATCTCTCATCGGCCCGTAAATGCCTTCCGCCAGCCAATCGAAATCCATCTTGTCGACAGCCAATTCGCCCGACGCCTTGAGGCCCGGCGCCTTGCGGTCAATGGTCAGCGTGCCGGACATATTGTTGTCGGCAAACAGCCCCTTCATGCCCGAAAATACGATTCTGTCCGGGTCCAACGCGGCATTCGCCTGGAGTTTGACCGGCAAGCCAGTGCCCATCTGCGGAATACCGATGCCGTTCATGACGAAATAAGGATCGATGTCGGCGCTTTCGAGCGATAGCGCTATGGTGCCGTTGAGGAAGGTCGCGGGCCGCACATCGACCTTGCCGTTCGCGGTAAACGACGTCTTGTCGGTCGCAAAGGTCAGCGCGGCGTCGGCCGGATCGGTGCCATTTGCCGATACCTTCAGCGTCAGGCGGCCATTGGCGTCGGCTTCAACAGGCAGGGGGTCAAGGCCGGCCTGACCAAAGAGGATCGACGTCACCGAGTTTTCCAGCGTTCCTTCCAGCGTCGTGGTGCCCTTGCCCGTGAACGCCGAGAGATCGGACATGCGGTAATCGAAATTGACACGGCTGCCGTTGGAAACGCCGGCGAGCGTGACCGTCAGCGCATTGTCCTGATCGCCGCCGAGCGTCACGGCACCGCGAAGAGCCGTGTTTCCGTACCAGGCGGCATTGCGCACCAGCCGATCCATGACGGGGTGGTGCGGCAGATGCTGGCGCAGCATTTCGAAGAACGGGCCGGGATCGGCGGCCTTGAAGGTAATTTCGCCCGATCCCTTGTAATCGGAAGGCGAGCCGTCGGCGCGGCCGGTCGCGGTGATTTCGGCGCCGGCGACATTCCGCACGGACAGCTTGTCGAGCGTCAGAGCCCCGTCGGCAACCGAGAAGGACGTGTCGACATTATCGGCCGGCACACCGAAAGCCATGAATTTTCCGGCCTGCAGATGCGCGCTAATCCGGTGATCGAAAAGAGATTCGCCGGTGTCCTGGCCCGTAAAGAGCCCAGTCAGCGCTCTGAGGGCATCGAGATCGAGCGTATCGCCGTTGAGGTCGACGGCAAGTTTCGGCGGCGCCTTATCCGTGCCGCTCTGGCGATCGAGCCTACCCTTGAGGATCGCCGGACCGATTGCGATCTCCAGATTGTCGAAGCGCTGTTCCTCATGCCGCAGACTGACATCGGCAGAGAAGCCGGCCTGACGCAACTGGCGGATCGCGGGATCGACGGAGCCGACCAGCCAGGATGCCAGTCCGGAGGGCTGGTTGGATGCGACGACAAGATTGCCGATGAAGTTCGGCTCGCCCTGCAGCATCAGATTGCCGCGCGCCTCGGCCTGCGTGCGCCCCGGCAGCGTGCCGACCGCATGATCGATCTTCCATCCCGTTCCCGCCGGCTCGAGATCGAGCTGCACGTCGCGGATCGTCGTATCTCCCGCAACAATCGCCGGCAGCCGGAAGGTGGCCTTGCCCGGGACCTGCGGCACGGGGATTTCGGCAGCGATTGCAATCAGGCTGTTCAGCCGCTGACGCGCTGAGATCGCCGGATTCCGGTTTGTCTTGCCGTTGGTGCCCTTGTTGTTGCCGAGGCGGTTGACGTCGATCTGCTGTCCATCGGCGGTCAGCAGGAATTCCGGCTTGGAGCCGGTATCGAGCGTCGCCTCGCCGGTCACGACATAGGGGTCATCATCGGCGCCGACTTCAAGGCGGTATTCGGGAATGCGAATGCGATCATTCGTCAGTTCGAAACGGCCCTTGATGCGTGGCTGCGCCTTCTGATCGGCGGCATCGCGCGCCTGTTTGTCGTTGACCCCGGCGGTGAAGGAACCCATGTAGTCGGGCTTGCTGTTGACGAGCTTCAACTCGCCGTCGAGGTCGACATTCAGGGGATGCCGATCCGGCATCAGCCGCGTGCGGACGCGCAAGACGCCGTTGTCATCGGGCTGGCTGCTGGAAATCGTGAAGTTGCCATGCTCGTTGTCGAGCGCCGCATCGCCCTCGATGCGCCATGGGCCGGCGAGCGATCTTGCCGACATCTGGGCGTTCAAGCCAGTCACATGCCGGGTCCTGCCCGTCTGCTCGTCGATGAAGAGGATATCGCCGTCTTCGACGTGAACGCTTTCGAGCACCACGGACTTGGCGGGAATTTCCGGCTGGCTGCCGCGCATCCAGTCGAGCGTTCCGTCTTTCAGCAGCCGCAGACGAACCTTCGGCTGAGACACCCGCATGTCGAAGATCAGCGCTTCGCCGGAAAGGAAAGGCGCAAGTTCCGCATCCATGGAGAATTCGGCAATCTGCACCAGCGGCGTGCCGTCGGCTTCCTGACCGACGCGGACATCGTGCAGCGTCACCGAAGGGAACGGCAGGAGGCGGGCATCGACGGTGCCGTGAACCGTCACCTTTTTGCCGATGATGCGGCTCGCCTGATCCTCGAAATTCTTGCGAAAATCGGTCCAGTCTATGAAGAGCGGAGCGAGCAGCGCCACGAACAGCACCACCACGAGCAACCCACCCAGAAAAACCAGGACCCTACCTAACAACGCGTATCGTCTCCAATCTTCATTCCCAACCTATGCCAAGCCGCCGCTTGTCAGAGCGCATACACGACATAACCTAGAATATGCACAGTTCTACCCGATCCCTGCCTGTCACAGCAGCCCTTTTTAAGAGGTATGCCACCCAACTAGCGCATCCATGTGGCTTCTCAGCACAAAAACCGGAAAGGAGCGGCTGCAGCCTAGCGCCATTCGCGCACGTAGCAAGCCAAGATCATGAAAATATTCCATCTTTCAGTGCCCGCGGAATATTTTCCCGGGATTGAAGATGGCGTCCGGATCAAGCGACTCCTTGATCTGACGCATCAGATAGACGGCATCGCCGAGTTCCTGCTCCAGAAACGCCATCTTGCCCTGCCCGATCCCGTGTTCGCCCGTGCAAGTACCGTCCATGGCGAGCGCGCGCTCATTGAGGCGTGCAACGAAATCCTCGACGACGGCGATGCCTTCCGGGGTCTTGTCATCGAACAGGACGAGCACGTGAAAATTGCCGTCGCCGGCGTGGCCGACGATCGGCGCCAAAAGGCCATGCGCCGCGATATCGGCCTGGGTCTCCGCGACACATTCCGCCAGACGCGAGATCGGCACGCAGACATCCGTCGAGAGGCTCGACAGTTCCGGAGCCAGCGCACGGCAAGCCCAATAGGCATCGTGGCGGGCCTTCCAGAGCTTGTTGCGCTCTTCCGCATTGCTGGTCCATAGGAACTCGCCGCCACCGCATTCGGCCGCGATCTCGGCAAACTGCGCCGACTGCAGGGCGACAGTCTCCTCCGTCCCATGAAATTCGAGGAAAAGCGTCGGCTTCTCGTCATAGGTCAGGCCGGAATAGCGATTGCAGGCCCGCATCTGCACGGCATCCAACAGCTCGATGCGCGCAACGGGAACGCCCATCTGGATCGTCATAATGACGGCATCGCAGGCCGATTTGATATCCGGAAAGGCGCAAGCGCCGCCAGCGATCTTCTGCGGAATGCCCTGCAGGCGCAGCGTGATCGAGGTCAGCACGCCGAGCGTACCCTCCGCGCCGACGAAGAGCCGCGTCAGATCGTAGCCGGCAGACGATTTCCTGGCGCGCCGTGCGGTGCGGATTTCCTCGCCATTGGCGGTGACAACAGTCACGGACAGCACATTGTCCTTCATCGTGCCGTAGCGCACCGCGTTCGTGCCTGAGGCGCGCGTCGATGCCATGCCGCCGATAGAAGCGTTGGCGCCCGGATCGATCGGAAAGAACAGACCGGTGTCACGAAGATAGGTGTTGAGCTGCTCGCGCGTCACGCCCGGCTCGACCGTGCAATCCAAGTCCTCGGCGTTAACTTCGAGCACGCGGTTCATGCGGCTGAAATCGATGGAAATGCCGCCTTGCGGCGCGTTCACCTGCCCCTCGAGCGAAGACCCGGTACCGAAGGGAATGACGGGAACCCGGTGTTCGGCGCAAGCCTTGACTACAGTTTGAACATCCGCACTCGTTTCGACAAAGACCACACCGTCGGGAAGCTGCGGCGGAATATAGGTCGTCGTATGGGCGTGCTGGGCACGAAAGCTTTCACCGGTCTGGAAGCGCTCGCCGAAAGCCTGCTTCAGAATACCGAGAACGGCCGAAATCCCCGCCTCGTTGCGTGTTCCCGCCTTCGCATCAGCCAGAACCATGGCCCGAATCTCCCATCGCGATCATCGAAGGGCGTTAACCCTTTTGTCGGTTCTATGGGACATCGGCGCGGCGCTGTCCAGTCAAGAAAAGGCCGAAACCGACCCCACCCGGGGCAACGGCAGACACGATACGTTCGGCAAGCCGTACCGTCTGCCTTCAAGCCTCAGCGGCCCGCTTCCGAGCCGCGCAGCATGTTGCTCCAAGCGCCCGGCGGAATACCGAAGGCTTTCTTGAAATGCCGGGTCAAATGGCTCTGGTCGGCAAATCCGGTGGCGGCCGCCACGTCGGCAATCGACTCGCCACCGCCGATCATCGCCTTTGCCTGCTGCAGCCGCCGCATCAGCAGGAAGCGATGCGGACTGGTGGCAAAGGCGGCGCGAAAATGCCGGGCAAGCGCAAAGCGGTCGAGCCCGGTAATGCGCTCCAGTTCCTGTGAGCGCACGCCGCGCATGACATGCGCTTCGAGGTAATCACGGGCAGCCTTCGCCTGCCCCCAGGCGATGCTACCCAACGGCCGCAGCGGCAAACGGGCGTGCTCCACAAGCCCATCGGCCAGACGGGAAACGAAATCATCGACGAAAAGCTCGTCCAGCTCGCGATCGAGTTCGCCGAGCGCTGCCAGCAACAGACCGGCAAGCCGGCCATCGTCCACCACCGGATCGTCGACGAAAGGCAGACCGATACGCGCAGCCTCCAGGCACTGAAACAGCACCGAAGGTTCCAGATAGAGCATCCGGTAGACAAGCCCATCCTCCGTCGCAGCTCCGCCGTCGTGCAGCTCATCGGGATGAAGAATGATCACCCGTCCCGGCAGGCTATAGCGCTGCTCGCCGCGATAACGAAACGTCTGTACGCCCCGCATGGTGACGCCGAGCGCATAGGTATCGTGCCGATGCAGCTCGAAGGCATCTCCCCGAAACTGTGCCTGGATGCGCTCGATGCCCGGATAGGCCGGCGCGGACAGGATGCGGTTGGTCTCCGGCGTCACGCACAAACGTTCAAGACCCTCGAAGATCTGTCCGGCTACATCGTCGCGTAACGTCTCATTTCCAGACTGCATGAAAGTGACCATCGATGTTCGATACCAAAATCGCGATCGTTCTGCGAAGCGACCTTCAATCCTGGCAGAAACTGAATGTAACTGCGTTCCTGTCCACAGGCATAGCCGGGCAACATCCCGATATCATCGGCGAACCCTATCGCGATCGGACAGGTAACGTCTACAATGCTCTATCGATCCAGCCGATTATCGTGCTCTCGGCCGATAATGAAAACATCGCCGCCATCCACCGTCGCTCGCTGGAGCGCGGTGTCACCTCTTCCGTCTTCATCGAGGAAATGTTTTCGACCGGCCACGATGTAGCCAATCGCGCCGTCTTCTCCGAATTCGCGCCCGAAGACGCCAAAGTCGTCGGCATCGCGTTACGCGCGGACAAGAAAATCGTCGACAAGATCACCAAGGGCGCGAAAATGCATACGTGATCGGTCGAGGAGGGAAAGCGGCCGGATCATGCGACCCGGCCGTCTCTGCTGAAAGGGCTTAGCCGTCCTGCTTGATCGGCGCGATCTGGATCTCGACGCGACGATTCTGGGCGCGGCCGGCTTCGTTCGCATTGGTCGCGACCGGCTGCGACGGGCCGAAGCCGATGGCGGACATGCGGCGCTGGTCGATGCCCTGGCTGCCGAGGTAAGAAGCAACCGAGCCGGCGCGGCGTTCGGACAGATCCTGGTTATGCTGCAGGCTACCCGTCGAGTCCGTGTAGCCGTTGACGTCGATCAGGGTGCGGTTGAACTTGCGCAGCACGATCGCCACAGAATTGAGCGTCGCGAAGAATTCAGGCTTGATCGCATCGCGATCGATGTCGAAGGTGATCGCCGACGGCATGTTCAGGATGATGCGGTCGCCGACGCGGGTGACCGACACGCCGGTACCCTGCAGCTGCGCACGCAGCTCGGATTCCTGCTGGTCCATATAATTGCCGATGCCAGCACCCGCAAGCGCACCGACGCCGGCGCCGATCAGCGCGGCATTGCGGCGCGAGGCCGGCGAATGGCCGATCAGAAGACCGGCAACGGCGCCGACACCGGCACCGATCGCTGCACCGCCCGCGGTATTGGATACCTTTTGCTCACCCGTATAGGGGTCAGTCGTGGTGCATGCGTTCAAAAAGGCTGCCGCTAGGGCAAGCATGGCAATTTTCTTGATCATAGAATCGTCGCTCTCCGGTTCGATGGCCGCAGCAGATATGAAGCATTACGGCAATATCATGAAGAGAAATCTTCTCCGGAGCTTTGTCCCCTGTGCATAGACTGTCGGCGAAGCTTTTTGGCAAAGCCGGCTTATCCAGATGCGTAAAGGCCGACATTTTCCGCGCCCAACGCCCCCGACCGCGCCCACCGTCAATCAGTGATTCTGGAAGAGTTGCAGAACCGTGTTGTAGCTCGCATTGGCGATCGCGAGGGATTGCAGCCCGAGCTGCTGCTGGGCCTGCAGCGCCAGAACCTTGCTCGACTGCTGTTCCATATCGGTATCCACAAGTTTACCGACGCCGCTGGTCAGCGAATCGCTGAGATTCTTGGCAAATTCGGTCTGAAGGCTGATGCGCGATTCGAGAGAGCCGAAGGCGGACCCGATCGTCTTGAGCTGGTTCAGCATTCCCGTCACCGTGTTGACCATGTCGACGATGGCGCCCCGGCTTGTGTTGGCATCGAGCGCGATTTCCACCTGGCCGCTCATATTGCCGTTCTGGCTGCCGATAAGCACATAATTCTTGGCAGCCCCCGCCTCCGTCGCGAAGGCCGTCGAGGTCAACACGCCATATCCGCCGGCGCCGCTCGACTGGTCATCGATCAGGTAGCGCGCATCGACCGAGGTGATCGGGCCGCTCGTCGAACTCACGCCCGCATAGCTCAACATGCCGATCGAGACAGTCCCGTTGCTGCCCCGGATCAGCGAGCCCGGAACTTCGTGCGGATCGGTCGGGTCGGCGCCGTCACGCAACACGATCCAGTTAACGCCATTGAATGTCGCCGACTCCCCTACGCTACGCAACTGCTGCTTGAGTTCCGTGATCTCGTCGTTGAGCTTCGTCTTGTCGACGCTGGTTTCGTAGGCGCTGACGAGTTTTGTTCTGATCTCGGTCACGACGTCGATCGCGCTGCTGACGCCCGTGGAGGCAGTACTGACGGTCGAGGCGGCAAGACCGAGCGCATCTTGAACCGACGAAATCGCGCCGATGTCGGTACGAGTCAGCGTCGAGATTTTCCAGTAGGTAGCATTGTCCTTGGCCGTCTGTATCCGTAGGCCCGACGACATCTGCCGCTCTGCGTTGGTCAATTTGGTCTGGGTGTCCCTCAGCACTTCCAGCGCTGTATTCACAGAGGGACTGACCCTGATGAAGGTCGAAAAAATACTCACGGCACATGAACTCCGAACGCAACGATACGCAACAAATACAAGGAAACATTGGAACCTTGCCGCGCTCACTCATGCGCGCGGGCCGAGCGTGTCGGCGAACGGGGACCGAGGCAAAACGACGCCTGCGCTCCGGCGGTTACATGCCGCCATGATTAGCAAACATGCTTAAAAAAGCGCTAAAGGATACGCTTGATTCACCATAAATCAGCGCAATAACGGCAACGGGTGCAACTCACCCGTGCCCATCCTATTCGGCGGCCCTGAGATTGACGAGCTTGGCGCGCAGCGCCGCATCGGACATCTCGTCATGCAGGCGCTGTTCCTCATGCGTCTGCGGCTTCGCAAAGCGGGCAATCAACAGATAGGCGACCGGTGTTATGTAAAGCGTGACCAGGGTGGCAAAACCCAGACCGCCGACGATGACCCAGCCGAGCGCGATGCGCGCCTCCGCCCCTGCCCCTTCGGCAAAGACCAGCGGTACGCCGCCAAGAATGGTGGCGATCATCGTCATCATCACAGGGCGCAGCCGCAGCGCGCATGCCTTTTCGATCGCTTCACGAACGCCCTCGCCCTTGTCACGAAGCTGGTTGGCGAACTCCACGATCAGAATGCCGTTCTTGGCCATGACGCCGACAAGCAGCACCAGGCCGATCTGGCTGTAGATATTGAGGCTTGAACCGGTGATGACGAGCGCAAAGACAGCGCAGGCAAGGCCCAGCGGCACCGTGGACATGATGATCAAAGACGACAGCACGCTTTCGAACTGCGCAGCCAGCACCAGGAAGATGATGACGATGGCAAAGCCGAACGTGAGCGCCATGCCGCTGGAATTTTCTTCCAGCGTCGCCGCTTCCGCCAGCGGCATCAATCTCGCGCCGGGCGGCAGGAGCGGTGTTGCGATCCGCGTGACTTCCTCGACGGCCTGTCCGAGCGACATCCCGTTCTTGAGGCCGGCGGTGATCGCAACCGAAGCCAGCTGTTGCTCGCGGGTCAATTGCGGCGCGACGGCATTCTCCTTCAATGATGCGATGACCGACATCGGCACGATCTTGCCGTCGCCGGTCTTCAAGAAGACGTTTTCGAGATCCGTGGGATCGTCGATCGGCCGCATCGTGGACGTCAGCAGCACCGGATAGGATTCGCCGGCGACGAATACGTCGACCACGGAACGCCCTTCGAGCAGCGACTGCAGCGCGATCGAAAGCCCGGATATGTCGATCCCGAGATCGGAGGCTCGCTCCCGATCGAAGGTGACCGAAACCTGCGCTTGCGTCGGCTCGTTGTTGAGCCGCGGCGTGTCGAACTTCCCCGTCTTGTCAAGCTCCTGCACCAGCTTCAACGCCGCCTCGGTCAGCGCCTGGTGATTGCTGCCGATGAGAGCCATCTGCACGCCACTGCCGGCACCACGGATTTTCAGGCTGTTGGCCTGAATGACATTGCCGCGCAGGGCCGGCACGCCGGCCATGGCGCGGTTGATGTCGGAAACGATCTCCTGCTGCGTGCGATGGCGCTCGCTCCAGGGCGCCAGCGTCAGCACCATGAAGCCGCTGTTCTTCTGGCTGTTCAGGCCCGATATCGCGTAGATATTTCTTATATCGCCGCTATCCATCAGCGGCTGCAGCCGCTCCTCGACGCGCTGCAGCTGATCCTTCGTGTAGTCGAGGCCGGCGCCCTGCGGCGTGGTAAGGCGCAGCATGACCATGGCACGGTCCTCGCTTGGCGTCAGCTCGCTCTTGACGTTCATGAAGGCCAGAACTGCGGCGGCCGCAAACACCGCGCAGAAGACGATGACGACAAACGGCGCGTTAAGACAGGCCCGGAGCGTCCGGCGATAGACGCCGGCAAAACGCTCGCCGAAACGGCCAAGCATCCCATGCTCCTCGCGCATCTCTTTGGTCAGCATCCGTGAAGCAAGCATGGGGCAGAGCGTCAGCGCCACGATCGACGACAGGCCTACCGAGAAGGCAAGCACGAAACCGAATTCACGGAACAGGCCACCTACCTGCCCCGGCAGGAAGGAGAGCGGAACGAACACAGCGGCAAGCGTTGCGGTGGTGGCGATGACGGCGAAGAAGACCTCGCGGGTGCCGAGCACGGCAGCGGCGCGCGGTCCGATCTTCTCCGCCCTGCGCCGTACGATATTCTCCAGTACGACGATCGCGTCGTCGACCACGAGGCCTGTTGCAAGCACGATCGCCAGCAGCGTCAGGATATTGACCGAGAAGCCAACCATATAGAGAGCGGCCAGCGTACCGATCAGCGCCACTGGCATGGTGACGACCGGGATCAGGGTTGCCCGCCAGTCGCGCAGGAAAAGATAGATGACCGCGGTGACGATCAACGCCGACAGGACGAGCGCCAGCACCACCTCATGGATCGCGCCCTCAATGAACAGGGCGTCATCGCTGGTAACGACGATGCGCGTGCCCTCCGGCAGCGATTTCGACAACTGGGCAACGACGGCCTTCACGCCTTCGGAAATGTTCAGCGTGTTCGACTGCGCCTGGCGGATGACGCCGAGGCCGACACCCTGCACGCCGTTCGAACGGAGCGCGGTCGTACCGTCGCGAGGCCCGAGCGTCACGGTCGCGACATCGGAGAGCCGCACGCGGTCTTTGATGATCAACCGGGAGAAATCCTCCGGCGTCTGCAACGCCGCCGTCGCGCGCACGACGATATCCTGGCGCGCGCTCTTCAACGATCCGGCCGGCACATCGAGCGCGGCGGTCGCAAGCGCCGTCGTCAGATCGCCGATCGTCAGGCCACGTCCGGCAAGGGCGGCCTGATCGACATCGATGCGGAAGACCTTCTCCTGATCGCCATAGAGCTCGACATCGGCAACGCCCTCGACAGCCGCAAGCCGGTCCTTGATTTCCTTGTCGACGAGCTGCGTCAGGTCGTCCATCGTCATCGTACTCGACGTGACGGCAAGGCGCATGATCGGCTGCGAATCCGAATCCGCCTTGACGATTTGCGGCGCATCCGCCTGATCCGGCAACTGTTCGGTGATCCGGCCGATGGCATCGCGGACATCGTTGGCGGCGACCGAAAGATCGGTCGCGTCGGAAAATTCCAGCGTCACCCTGCTCTGCCCGAAGGACGAGTTGGAGGAGACCGACTTCAGGCCGCTGACGCGGGCGACCGCCCCTTCGATGATCTTCGTCAACTCCTGATCGACCGTCTGCGGCGATGCGCCATCGAACACGGTTCTGACCGTGACAACAGGACGGTCGACATCAGGCAGTTCGCGGACCTCGACACCGAAATAGGCGGCAAGGCCGGCAACGACCATCAGCGTATTGAAGACCAGCGCCAGGATCGGCCGGCGCACGAACAGCGCGGTAAAGGATTGCTTGGCCGCGGCCGAACCGGCATCCGTCATGTCATCGCCACCGGCCATCATCGGATGATGACCTCCTTGGCCTCGGCAACATCGCGGGCAAAGCGAACCTGGCCCCCTTCGGTCACGCGCTGCAATCCTTCGATGACGATGAGATCGCCATTGCGGAGATCGCCCCTGACAAGAACGGCATCCGGATTGCGCTGCACGATGCTGACCCGCACCTTCGAGGACTTGCCGTCGACGACACGCCAGACATGCGCGCCAGCCCCATCCCATTGCACCGCGAGTGGATCGACTGAGGGGTAGGACTCGCCGGCAAACCTCATGCCGACATTGAAGGACATGCCGGCACGCAATTCATCGGAGGCGTTGTCGATGCGGGCGCGCACGCGCAACGTCCGGCTCGCGCCATCGACACGGTTGTCCACTGCTTCGACAGCCCCGGAAAACGCACGCCCCGGCAGCGCCACGGATGTGGCTTCCACCAGCTGGTCAACCTTGACCGTGTTGGCAAAGCGTTCCGGCACCCAGTAATCGACAAGGATTTCCGAGCGGTCGTCCAGCATGACGATACTGGTCGCCGTCGTCACATTGTCGCCGACGACCACGGGCACGATGCCGACGATACCGTCAATCGGCGCAACGATATCGCGTCGCTTCAGCGCCAGCTCCGCCGATTGCAGCGCCAGCTTTGCACCCTGTTCGACGATCTCGGCATCGAACACATCCATGCGCGAGACGGTGGATTTGATATTGCGGTAGAGCTGGGATTTCTCGACGGCGCTCTTCAGCGCGACCTCAGCCTGTCCACGCGCGATGATCTGCTCGTCGTCGTCGAGACGCGCCAGCACCTGGCCTTGCTTCACCCTGTCGCCGGACTTGATGAGAATTTCCCGGATCGTCCCGGCTGCCTGCGGCATGACGACGACCGAACGGATCGCGTCACCGGTACCGATCGCGCTCAAGCGATCGTTGACGATGCCGCTGACCACCGGCTCCGTCACGACAAGCGGTATGTTTTGGCCACGTCGTCCAGCGGAGCCAGCCGCCGTCTCTGCCTTTCCGTCCGCGGCACCATCGCGCGGTGCGATCCAAGCCACGACAGTCTCGGGGACACCTACCTTCTGCAGCAGGCCCGCCGCACTCGGCACGAAGGCCACGACAGCGGCAATGCCGGCTGCCAACAGGAAAAAAGACAAGGAAAGCTGCTTCCAGGCGGTCATGCACGTCTCCGGCTCGTTGTCAGAGGCGATGAAATCGCGTCGTTGGTTTTCTGTACGGCCCTTACACACCCAGCGCACTTACCAGGGCCAAATTCGGATCAGGCGGCTCTATAAAGCAAGATTGTGCCCGATTTGCTGCAATATCGTGTTTTTGAGCATATGCGACAAGTTTTGCCACAGATTATGACAAAGTTGTAATCTCGGCGTGGACAACGGTACGTTTCATCGACGCGTCGCGCACATCCACTCCACCATGAAAAGCGACCCTTCGACGCGCATTATGCACTGTGAATGTGCACTTTTTGTTCTAGTTTCGGCCCGTTTCTTTTGCCTTTCGGGGTAGAATCATTACATTGGGCGGCATGACCATTGGACATGACGATATTCCCTTCTTTGACGAGGAGCCGGAGCACATCGCGCCGCGCCGTCCCGAGCCGGCTGCAGGCAGGAGTGGCGGCGGCATAGCGGCCCGCGCGATGGCAGCGCGCGATAGCGGCCGCCGGCCGGACTATCTCTCCGGTCTCAATGCCGAGCAGGCCGAAGCCGTGGAAACGCTCGACGGTCCTGTTCTGGTGCTTGCGGGCGCCGGCACCGGCAAGACGCGCGTGCTGACCACCCGCATCGCCCATATCCTCTCCACCAACCGCGCCTTCCCCAGCCAAATACTCGCCGTGACGTTCACCAACAAGGCAGCACGCGAGATGAAGGAGCGCATCGCGCTGCTCGTCGGCGGTGCGGTCGAAGGCATGCCCTGGCTCGGCACCTTCCACTCGATCGGTGTCAAGCTGTTGCGCCGTCATGCCGAGCTGGTCGGCCTCACCTCCAGCTTCACCATTCTCGATACCGACGACGTCATCCGCCTAATCAAGCAGCTGATCCAGGCGGAGGGCCTCGACGACAAGCGCTGGCCGGCCAAGCAATTCGCCGGCATGATCGACACCTGGAAGAACAAGGGCCTCAGCCCCGCCGATATTCCGGAAGGCGACGCCCGCGCCTTCGCCAATGGCAAGGGACGCGAACTCTATACCGCCTATCAGAACCGACTGAAGACGCTGAACGCCTGTGACTTCGGCGATCTCCTGTTGCATCCGATCAATATGTTCCGGCAGAACCCGGATATTCTGAAGGATTACCATCAGCGCTTCCGCTATATTCTGGTCGACGAGTATCAGGACACCAACACGGCGCAGTACATGTGGCTGCGCCTGTTGGCGCAGCGGCAGAAGGGCGAACCGCAGAACGTCTGCTGCGTCGGCGACGACGACCAGTCGATCTATGGTTGGCGCGGCGCAGAGGTGGACAATATCCTGCGCTTCGAGAAAGATTTTCCCGGCGCCAAGGTCATCAAGCTCGAGCGCAACTACCGCTCCACCGAGCATATTCTCGGTGCTGCAGCACACTTGATCGCCCATAATGAGGGCCGGCTCGGCAAGACGCTGTTCACCGACCGCTCCGATCCCGACGATATCAAGGTGCAGGTACACGCCTCCTGGGATTCCGAGGAAGAAGCGCGCGCGATCGGCGAAGAGATCGAGCAGCTGCAGCGCAACAAGCACAATCTCAATGATATTTCGATCCTCGTGCGCGCCTCCTTCCAGATGCGCGAATTCGAAGACCGCTTCGTCACCCTCGGCCTGAACTACCGCGTCGTCGGCGGCCCTCGCTTCTACGAGCGCCTCGAAATCCGCGATGCCATGGCCTATTTCCGCCTCGTCTGCCAGCCGGCCGACGATCTCGCCTTCGAGCGCATCATCAACACGCCGAAGCGCGGCCTCGGCGACACCACCGTGCGCACCCTGCATGACTATGCCCGCGCCCGCGACATCCCGATGCTGACGGCGGCGGCCGATATCATCGAGACGGACGAAATGAAGCCGAAGGCGCGCAAGGCGCTGTTCGACGTCGTGCAGTCTTTCCGCCGTTGGCAGGGACTGCTCGAAAACACGCCGCATACCGAGCTTGCCGAGCAGATCCTTGAAGAGTCCGGCTATACGGACATGTGGAAGAACGACAAATCGGCGGAAGCGCCGGGACGCCTGGAAAACCTCAAGGAACTCATCCGTTCGATGGATAGTTTCGAATCCATGCGCGGCTTCCTCGAGCACGTGTCGCTGGTCATGGACGCCGAGCAGAACGAGAATCTCGACGCCGTCTCCATCATGACGCTGCACTCCGCCAAGGGCCTGGAATTCGACACGGTGTTCCTGCCCGGTTGGGAGGAAGGCTTGTTTCCGCATCAGCGCTCGCTGGACGAAAGCGGCCGCGCCGGTCTGGAGGAAGAGCGCCGCCTCGCCTATGTCGGCATCACCCGCGCCAAGCGCCGCTGCCACATCTGGTTCGTCTCCAATCGCCGCATCCACGGCCTCTGGCAATCGACAATCCCCTCCCGCTTCCTCGACGAGCTGCCGGAAACGCATGTTCAGGTCGCCGAAGTCGAACAGTCCTATGGCGGATACGGCCGCGGCGGCTACGGCCAGTCACGCTTCGACAAGGCCGAACCCTTCGCCAATTCCTATTCCACCCCCGGCTGGAAACGTGCTCAGGCCAACCGCAACGATGCGACGCGCGACAATTGGGGCAGCCGCTCCGGCCATGCCGTCGAACGCATCGGCTACGGCGAAAGCGGCCCGAAGGTACGCACCATCGATGGCGAGCTGGTGGCCAAATCCACCTCCGCCGAACCCTCAAAATTCATGGTCGGCGACCGCGTCTTCCACATCAAGTTCGGCAACGGGAATGTGTCCGAGATCGAAGGCAACAAGCTGACGATTGAGTTTGATCGCGCCGGACAGAAAAGAGTGCTGGACGGGTTTGTGGAGCGGGTTTGATCGGCAAGGTCGGCCATCTGGTTTTGGGACCGAGGGTCGCATACTGATACGGGCTGCGGGGTACTAGGAACGCCATAGGGCTCATCGCCTCTCATACACTCCGTCATCCTCGGGCTTGACCCGAGGACCCATGCACAAGCTTTCCGTCAAATTCATGCTTTCCATTTGAGGCGCGAACGAGAGTGCGGCGTCCTTGGTGGCGACAAAGTCGTCTGACACGGCAATCTCAACTAGGCAAATAGCGAGGCCTGTGCTTGGATCCTCGGGTCAAGCCCGAGGATGACGGCGTGTGAGGTATGCTGCGGTGGCATACCTGAGCACCAGCTACGCTCTCGGCTTCACGATCAACTGACTTCCAACTCTTGACGACCACCATCCCAACTAGCACAATACACGCATGGGTGGATGTACTTACATCATCACCAACCATAAACGAGGAACGCTCTACATCGGCGTCACGGCCGATATCGAGCGCCGCATCTACGCGCATCGCGAGGGCCTGACACCCGGCTTCGCGTGGAAATACGGCTGCACGCGGCTCGTCTGGTATGAGGACCACGCCGACATCGTTTCAGCCATACAGCGGGAGAAATCCTTGAAACGCTGGTATCGCCAATGGAAAATCGAGCTGATCGAAAAAGCCAATCCCGATTGGCGGGACTTATACTACGAACTCTGGTGAAGCCTGGCGCTCCTCAACCGCTTGCGCATCCCGGTCCTTGAGCCACAGCCCGAACTCCTTGACCACGGCCACTACCTTCTCCAGTCGGGTCCCATCCTCGGTCAGCGAATATTCAACCTTCACGGGAACCGTCGGATAGACCGTGCGCAGGATAAGGCCCGCCTCCTCCAGCGCGCGCAGGTCCAGCGTCAGCATTCTCTGGGAGATACCCGGCATCAGCCGTCGCAATTCGTTGAAGCGCTGGGGACCATCGACCAGATAGGACACGATCAGCAACCGCCAGCGGCCTCCCAGCAAATGCATCGCCTCCTCGACAGAGCATCCAGTCACGGTCTTTTTCATCAGCCATACCTCATGCCTGACGCGGTATAATTTTTGTACCTAGATGTCAAACTTTTCTGTTCTTACGATTCCATACCAATGGGACTACATGGTTCGGTGACCGTCTTTCCAAGGGAAGGCTGGCATTGGAAAACACCATGGAGACCCCTCGTGAAACTGTATTATCTGCCCGCGAGCTGTTCGCTTTCGCCCCATATCGTCATCAACGAACTCGGTCTTGACGTGGAACTGATCAAGGTCGATCACACCAGCCATAAGACCGAGACGGGACTGGATTTCTACGACATCAATCCGCACGGCTATGTCCCCCTTCTCGAGCTTGACGACGGCAATCTTCTCAGGGAGGGGCCGGCGATCGTCCAGTATCTGGCCGACCTGAAGCCCGAGGCCGGACTGGCGCCGGCCGCCGGCACGATGGCGCGCTACAAGCTGCAGGAGATGCTCGGCTTCCTGTCGACCGAAATCCACAAGGGCTTCATCCCGCTTCTCTATGCGCGGCTGGCGGGAAATTATGTCGAGACGGCAAGGCCGAAGCTCGAAAAGCGGTATCAATGGATCGACGCGCATCTCGCCGACCGTCCGTTTCTGATGGGCGAGAGCTTTTCGGTGGCCGATGCCTATCTGTTTGCACTGACGGGATGGGGCCAGGCGGCATGGCTCAAATCCTACTACAAGGCAGGCATCCACTTCGATGAGCTCGATCATCTCAGGGTCTGGTACATCCGCATGAGACAGCGCGCGGCGGTGCGTAAATCCATCGTGGAGGAAGGATTGGCATTCGATTGAGCGCGGCAGCCGATAACAAGAAGAAGGCCACCGCGAGATATTCCCAGTCTCGCGGTGGCGTCCTTCAGCAAACGCTACTTCTGGCGATAGAGGATCATGCCGCCGTGGTGGAGTACGTCATCGATGAAATCTCCATCGGCGGTGAAGCCGGTATCGTCCCAGTAGTCGATATGGTTGCCGCGAACTTCATAGCGTCCCTGATAGGCGCTTTCGCGCCGGCCGCGCGCTTCGTCATAGCGGCCGTTCGGCAGCAGATTGTGGCGCACATAGCCATCGGCTGTAACCCACATGCCGGCATAGGGATGGTTCTGCTGGATGGTCGCGGATGCATTGAGTTTGCTGTTCATGGTGGCGTAGACCTCTGATGTGGCGATGAATATGGCGCAGGCGGCGAGAGCCAGAGCGAAACTCTGGATTGGCACGACCATCTCCACCACCGCTTAGGTGTTGGCCGTCGGGCGTACGACGATCTCGTTGACGTCGACGTCCCCGGGCTGCTCGATGGCGAAGCGCACGGCGCGGGCGATGGCATCCGGCTTCAAGGCGATGGCGCGATAGGTCTTCATGGCTTCCACGGCGACCGGATCGGTGATCGTATGAGCAAGCTCGCTTTCGACAACGCCGGGATGGATGCAGGTCACGCGCAGCGTCTTGTGCTCCTGGCGCAATCCGTCCGAGATTGCCCGCACTGCATATTTGGTGGCGCAGTAGACCGCAGCGGTCGGTGAGACCGCGAGCGCTCCTATCGAGGCGATGTTGATGATCTGGCCGGAATTGCGCGTGATCATCTCGGGCAGAACCGCGGCAATGCCGTAAAGCACGCCCTTGATGTTCACATCGACCATCCGGTCCCATTCCTCGACCTTCAGCGACGCCATCAGCGACAGCGGCATCACGCCGGCATTGTTGACGATAACGTCGACGCGGCCCCACTTTTCGCGGGCGGCATTCACGAAGGCATCGAAGCTCTGACGATCCGTCACGTCGAGGGGATGAGCAAGCACCGCACCGCCCGCCGCGTTCAATTCGGCGGCCAGCGCCTCCAGGCGCTCTACGCGCCTTGCCCCCAGCGCCACTTTCGCGCCAGCGGCGGCAAGTTCGCGGGCAATGCCCTCCCCAATCCCGCTTGAAGCACCCGTGATCAGAATGACTTTATCCATCGGCATGACCTCTTCCTTTCGTGGTCCATGTTGTGAGGCCTTGACTGTACGGATCGGCTATTGTTTCGATAAGCCATCACTTCCTTGCCAGATTGGAAAGAAAAAATAACCAATGGAGCCAGATCTAAATGCGCTCGCAGTCTTTGCGCTCGTTGCGGAAGAGCGAAGCTTCCGGGCTGCGGCGACACGGCTCGGAGTGACGCGCTCCGCCGTCAGCCAGACGATCCGTCGCCTGGAAGAAAACCTCGGGATCGCGCTTGTGTTGCGCACAACACGCAGCGTCAGCCTCACCGAAGCCGGCGAGCGGCTTTATGAAAGGGTCGCACCGGCAGTCGAGGAAATGCGCACGGCGTTGGAAAAGACCGAAGCGCTGACGGAGCTTCCGCGCGGCCGCCTGCGGCTTGCGGTCTCCTCAATCGCCGAACGTTTTCTGGCCGGACCGCTCCTCGCTGCCTTCGTTCACCAATATTCCGAGGTGGAGCTGGATATTACCGTCACGGACGATGAATTCGACATCGTCGCCGAAGGCTATGATGCGGGCGTCCGGCTGGGTGAGGTCATCGCGCAGGATATGATTGCCGTGCCGATCGCCGGCGCCGAGCGGCAGCTGGCCGTCTGCGCCCCGTCCTACCGCGAACGTTTCGGGGCACCATCGCACCCGGCGGAGCTTGCGAACCACGCCTGCATCGGCTGGCGCCCCTCCCCGAAATCCGCGCCGTATCGCTGGGAGTTCGCTGACGCGGGCAGGGAATTCAGCGTCGCCGTGCCTTCGACCATCACCACCAACGACATGGGCCTGATGATCAAGCTTGCCGTGGCCGGCGCCGGCATCTCCTTCGGCATGGAGGAGAGCTTTCGCCCCTTTATCGGCCGTGGAGAACTGCTGCCGGTTCTGGAAGAATACAGCCCCTATTTTGCGGGCTTCTATCTCTATTATCCAAGCCGGCGAAACACTGCTCCGAAGCTTCGAGCGCTGATCGAGCATGTCAGGCGCTTCCCCGCCGGCGACGAAGGGCGGGGAAGCAGCGATCAAACCGGATAATCCGCTTCACCGCCCCGAGGTTGTCTCGGATTTTCAGGACGCATCGCCAACCTCAATTGCGCCCGCCATTCGCCCGGATGATCTGGCCGTTGATCCAGCCGCTTTGAGCACTCGCGAGAAACGACACGATCTCAGCGATCTCTTCCGGCAGCCCGAGACGGCCGAGTGGAATGTCGTTGATCAGCCGCTGGATCAGTTCCTCAGAGCGCCCCTTAAAAAGCAACGCCGTTGCTATAGGCCCGGGTGCCACCGCATTGACCGTCACGCTGCGCGGGCCGAGCTCCTTGGCGAGCGTATGCGTCATGGCTTCCACCGCCGCCTTCGTCGCCGCATAGACGCCGTTGCCTGGAGAATAATGGCCGATGATGCTGGTGGACAGGTTAATGATGCGGCCGCCGTCGCGCACCCGCCTTGCACCCTCGCGCATTCCATTGAAGGTGCCCGTAAGATTGACGGCGATCTGCTGTTGAAAATCCTCATCGCTTACCCGAGCCAAGGGCGAGAATTTGCTGATCCCTGCATTGTTGACGAGCACATCGACCTTTCCGAATTCGGCTTCGGCACGATCGAACAATGCCGCCACGGCGAGAGCGTCGGCGACGTCCGCACGGACGGCAATCGCGCGGCCGCCCGCTAACTCGATGCCGCCAACGACATCCTCAGCCTCTCCGGCACTCGATGCGTAATTGACGATGATCTGAAAGCCATCGGTGGCCAGTTGTTTCGCAATGGCAGCCCCGATACCCTTCGATGCGCCGGTGACGATTGCGGTTTTGATTTCGCTGGACATGTATTCTCTCCTTTGCCTTTCCGTCCCCAACGGCAAACATCGCGCACGCGGGCGCTCTCGAACACGCCGGGGAACTCAATCCCCGGATGTCGCTGGAACGCTTGTGTCGTTGGGCTCTGACCTGTAATATGAGCGATAATTCGCTTTTTACTACTCGCATTCCAGGAACATGTCCGAGAGCCCTCTGAAGAGCCGTCCCGCGCCGAGAAAAGCGCCAAAACAAGCCCGTTCGCTCGCAACCGTCGGAGCGATCGTGGAGGCTGCAGCTCGTATTTTGGAGGAACGCGGCCATGAAGCCTTTTCCACCAATGCCGTCGCGGAGAAGGCCGGCGTCAGCGTCGGCTCGCTCTATCAATATTTTCCGCGCAAGGACGCCTTGATCGGAGCGTTGATTTTTCGAGAAACGAGCCGCCTCGTCGAAGAGGCGGAACGAGCGGCCGAACAAGCGACCGCCAGCGAAGCTCTATCGGCGCTCATCCTGCCCTGCGTCGAACAGCAGCTTCGTCGCCCTGCCCTCGCCCGCCTGCTCGATTTCGAAGAAGCGCGCCTGCCGCTCGATACCGCCACTGAACAGGTGAAGATGCGTTTCTTCGAGCTCACGCGCGTAACGCTCCAGCGACCGGACCTGCCGCCGCAGGCCGATATCGATGTCGCAAGCCGCGATGTGGTTGCCATCATCAAGGGAATGGTCGATGCCGCCGGAGAACATGGCGATGAGGATAAAGCCCAGCTGGCGCAGCGCGTAAAGCGCGCTGTGCTCGGCTATCTCGGCACTCAAGGCTGAGATTCACAACAGGCGCATTATCCAAAGTCAGAGAGAGTGTCCCGCTATTCCATGTTTGCAAGTGATTGCATTGCAGCATTGCAAAATCCGCATCACTAGCAAGCTACCAATATGAGCCTAATCGATTATATCGATTTAAGCGGCTTCGGGATTCCGCGCCTCCTGCGGGCATCTCGGCAAGCCGCTGCCATCCTTTCTTTCGGCCCGTTCGGGGCTTTCGCCCGGGTCGAATCTCGAAGCCTGGCAGCAACAAGAACCGAGGATAAAAAAGTGGCTGGCTCAGCAACAAGCTCTGCGCCCACCAGCGCCCGTGCATCCGCACACCATGGCCAGGGCAATTACCAATTCGCGCTTATCGCACTCACCTCACTCTTTTTCATGTGGGGCTTCATCACCTGCCTGAACGACATTCTCGTTCCGCACCTGAAGAGCGTCTTTCAGCTCAACTACACGCAAGCGATGCTTATTCAGCTCTGCTTCTTCGGCGCATACTTTATCGTATCGCTGCCAGCCGGAGCGCTGGTGAAGCGCATCACCTACAAGTGGGGCATCGTCGTCGGCCTGGCGATCGCGGCAATCGGCTGTGCCTTATTCATCCCGGCCGCCAGCTACCGCGTCTATGGCCTTTTCCTAGGCGCTCTTTTCGTGCTCGCCACCGGTATCACGATCCTGCAGGTCGCGGCCAATCCCTATGTCACTGTATTGGGACCACCCGATACCGCCGCCAGCCGCCTGAACCTGACGCAGGCCTTCAATTCGCTCGGCACGACGATTGCGCCTTACTTCGGAGCGATGCTGATCCTGTCCGCAGCGACCGTTGCCGCCGCCAACGCCACTCCCGAACAGATCGACGCCATGCGCCTTGCCGAAGCCGGTGCGGTCAAGTTCCCCTATCTGCTTCTCGCTGCGGCCTTTCTGGTGCTCGCCGCCGTCTTCGCAGCCCTCAAGCTTCCTGAAGTCGAAGACGAGGAAACCGTCGAACCGATGCGCGGCGGCGGTTCCGCCTGGCAATATCGCCACCTCGTGCTCGGTGCCGTCGGCATTTTCGTTTATGTCGGCGCCGAAGTCAGCGTTGGCAGCTTCCTCGTCAACTTCCTGAGCCAGCCCGATATCGCCCATCTCTCCGAGGCCGACGCGGCCCACTACGTCTCCTATTTCTGGGGTGGCGCCATGATCGGGCGCTTCGTCGGCTCGGCAATCATGCGCCACATCGATGATGGCAAGGCGCTCGCCTTCAATGCCGCTATTGCGATCATTCTTCTGCTGGTGACCGTGCTCACGACCGGTCATGTCGCCATGTGGTCGGTGCTGGCGATCGGCCTGTTCAACTCCATCATGTTCCCGACGATCTTCAGCCTGGCGCTGCACGGCCTCGGCAAATATACGAGCCAGGGCTCGGGCATTCTGTGCCTTGCCATCGTCGGTGGCGCGATTCTGCCGGTCATTCAGGGCGGCCTTGCCGATACGATCGGCATCCATCTCGCCTTCCTGATGCCGATCATCTGCTACCTCTACATCGCCTTCTACGGGCTCAAGGGCCACAAGCCTGCTTGAGGCCTGACATAAGCTTTGCGCCTCGCCGATCGACTGGCGGGGCGCAAAGGGCTTGATCCGAACCGCGCTGCTTGGCATCGTGCAGCGCAACAAGACGGAAGGAAGGCCCCATGAAAGCATTGCTGCTCATCGACATTCAGAACGGCTTCTGCCCCGGCGGAAATCTGCCCGTGCCGGAGGGAGATCAGGTGGTATCCGTCGCCAACCAGCTCATCGACAGCGGCAAATACGATCTGATCGTCGCGTCGCAGGACTGGCATCCGGCCGGCCACGGCAGTTTCGCTTCCTCCCATGCCGGCAAGAAACCGTTCGAAATGGGTACGCTTTCTGGCAAGCCGCAAATGATGTGGCCCGACCATTGCGTCCAGAACAGCAAAGACGCCGAATTTCACCCGGGCCTCCATGTGGACGCAATCGACTTCATCCAGCAAAAGGGCCAGAACCCAGCAGTCGACAGCTATTCCGCCTTTCGTGACAACGATCAAGCAGCCCTTACCGGACTGGCTGCCTATCTGCGCAACAGGGATGTTACCGAAATCGATCTCTGCGGACTGGCCACGGACTATTGCGTAAAATTCTCGGCGCTTGATGCCGTCGAAATGCTGCCCGATGTCACAGTCCGCTTCATCGAGGATGCCAGTCGCGGCATCGATCCGGTCGGCGTTCTGGCGGCGATCGACGATATGCGCACCCATGGTGTCGCCATCATCGACAGCAAGGAAGCGCTTGCCTAAAATCGCGCGGGCCAAGGTAAACCTTCCCTAAACAAAATGGTGCAAGCTATGTCCCGTCAATAAGTTATCGGGATCTCTGGCGTGCAGTCGATTGTCATCAACGGGCGTTTCCTTGGCCAGCCCTTATCAGGTGTGCAGCGCTTCGCGCGCGAACTCACTCTGGCGCTCGACCGCAAGATCTCCTCCGGTGCCCTGCCCGCCTCATTGAAAGGTGCCCGCTGGCGTCTCGCCGTTCCGCGCAACACACCGATCGACCTCAGGCTTTCCGCTATCGAAATCGATAGTTTCGGCTCCGGCCCGGGCCATGTCTGGGAGCAGACGTCGCTGCTGTCTCATTCGCGCGGCAGCCGGCTCATCGGCTTCGGCGGCAGCGGCCCGCTTCTGCACCGCCGCCAGGCCGTCGTCATCCATGACGTGACGATCTTCCGCCATCCGCAATCCTTCAGGCGCAGCTACCGCCTGCTGCACGGGGCGCTCGGCACGGTGCTGACCCGCACAGCAAAAATCGGCACCGTCTCCGAATTTTCGCGGCGCGAGCTTGCTTCCGTGTTCCGGGTGCCTACAGCCGGTATCGACGTCGTCTACAACGCGGTCGATCACTACGCAGCCATCGAACCAGATGAAGCCGTCATCGAGCGGCTCGGCCTGAAGACGAATGGCTTCTTCCTGCTCGTCGGCACTATGAAGCCGAACAAGAACCTCGACTTCGCCATTCGCGCCTTCGAGACGCTGAAGGATGACGATCAGAAGCTCGTGGTCGTCGGCGGGTCCGCGCCGACCGTCTTCAAATCGGATGACCAGCAGTCGAACGACAAGCTGCTTTTCCCCGGCCGCCTCAGCGATGCCGAGATCGCTGCCTTGGAGCGTCACGCCACGGCCTTCGTCTTCCCGAGCCTCTATGAAGGTTTCGGCATCCCGCCGCTGGAGGCGATGACGCAGGGCTGTCCGGTGCTTGCAGCCGATATTCCGGCCGTGCGCGAGGCGTCGGGCGACGCCGCGCTCTATTTCGATCCGTTCCGGCAGGATGAGCTCGTTTCCGCGATGCGAAGGATCGCGACCGATGATGCGCTGCGCCAAGACCTGCGCCGACGGGGCCACGAGAACGTCACGCGCTTCTCCTGGGACGGCAGTGCCGACCGCGTGCTGTCCATTCTCGAAGATCTTTGAGAGATTTCAGGACCGGGCCTGCGGCCGGAACATGGTGATGAAATAGCTATAGAGGCCGAGCAGGCAGAAAAGCGCGCCGCCGACCACGCCCACCGCCACCGATATCCACAACGAATAGCCGAAACCGGCCGTCGCCAGCACCGGAACGGTCAATCCAATGGCGGATAGGATGACAGGCGGCCAGACGAAGTCGAATGAGAGGGACAGCATGACCCTGACGCCGATCGCCATGGTGCAAATCGCGCCGATCATGCCTCCTGCCATGAGGGCGGCATCGCTGAAAGAGCCGAGATAGCCACCCATCAGTGTCCCCGCGTTCAGCAATACACAATCGAGCGCCGCGAGCAGGAAGATCGTCATGAGTCGATGCTGCAGATGCGCAGGCGTCGGCATCATGTTGGCCGTCAGCGCCCGGCAGGTTGCAAGGCCGATGACGAAGGGAGCCACGGAAAGAAATTCATTGCGCAAGCCGGCTGCGATCACCAATTGCCCGACCGGTTGCAGCAGCGCGAAAATACCGGCGGCGGTCATCAGCGTCAGGCCGGTCAGCAGTGAATAATATTGCCCGAGCTGCTTCGCAAAGGCCGGCGTCACCCCGCCGCGATCATAGGTCGCGACGACATCGGGATACTGAATGGCCTGCAGGGCCGAGACGATCAGCACGAAAGGTCGCTGCAGCAGATCGAGCGCCAGGAGAGCACCGGCTGCACCTCCCGCCCCCAGCATGGCTGTGAGTATGGATTTCAATCCCAGCGGTGTCAGCATGCCGATTACGGAGGCGCTGGCGGCCACGCTGCCATAGACGAAATGCTTGCGCACCAGCGTCGGCTGGAAAGGCGCTGCCTCGTGCAGACTGTTGCGGGTCAGAAATGCGGCAAGCAGGCCATAGGCGAGATAGCCGGCCATCAAGCCGATAACGGTGCATGTGAAATTCGGGGTGACGGCAGCGCCCACAAGCGTGCCGATTGCGAGAATCGTGGCACGCGAGCCCTGTAGTCGCGAGAAGACGCGAAACTCCTGCCGGAAGCGGAGCATGGTCAGATGCAGGTCGCTACCGCCCTGGAAAATCGCGACCAGACCGCCAAGCACGGCAATCTCCGCGGAGACCGAAAAGAAGATGGAGGCGGAGGCAGCGATCAGGCAGATCGCCGAGCACGCCGCAAATTCGACGGTCAACGCCTTGCGTTCCAGCGCCTCGCTTCCAGGCCCCTGCCCCGGATAGAACCGGCTGCAGGCAAAACGGACCCATTCGAAACAGAAGATCGCCGCGAACTGGCTGATGGAGATGAACAGCGAATAGGCCGCATAATCCGCCGGAGCCAGCAGATGCGCAACAGCGATCAGCAGCCCGAAGGCCACCGCCGCCTGATAGAAATATGCAGCCAATGCCACGATCTTCGCCATGCCGGCAGCTAACAGCAAAAGATTGAGGAAAGCGCTAACTCCACTGGGACAATTACGGCAGTGGATGTGGACAATCCGGTGTCCGGCCTATCCGCGAGCCGGACGTCCCTTCATTCCTCGAAAATCTGCTCGATCGGCAGGGCAAAAACCCTCGCAATGATGAAGGCAAGCGGCAGGCTGGGATCATATCGCTCATTCTCGATCGCATTGACCGTCTGCCGGGAGACGTTGAGCATCGCAGCGAGATCGCCCTGCGACCAGCCGCGCGCGACGCGCAGCACCTTGAGCCGGTTCTTCATCGATAGCGCCGATGGCTAATGACGCCGCCGGCAATCCACAATACCGACATCAATGGCCAGACGGCGAACATCGACAGTTTCGGATAGCCGACATTTTCAAGGAAACCATAGCTGAAGGTAATCAGCGCCGTGCCGGCAAAAGCGAGTGAAAATGCCTCCAACTGAATCTTGCGCTGCAATTCATCGATGCGGCGGAGCTGACGCAACACCGATACGGCAACGAAAAGCGCCGGCAGCATCGGCGCCAGCGATATCACCGTCTTCCAGACGGGATTTTCGATGGCGCCGTGACTGATGAGCCGGATCGAGATCATCAATACGACGCCGTAGGCGACCATACCGGCGCCCAGTTCCACCAGATAACGATATCGTGCCACTTCGACCTCCTGTAAAGTATGCTTTACATATATCTATCGCACGATGGATGTCAAGTATACTTTACACGTGCGATTCATGGCTGGAAATCGCGCAGCCTCAACAGGTCCGGTAGACGCGCAAAGGCTGCATTGCGCAGCAGCGCCGAATTCCGCGCATGCAGCAAAGCCGAGCGCCCTTGAATTGCTTTTTTGCACTGCACACGTTAGAAGTCGCCGCCAATTCGAGGGATGGAAGCAAGTCGCGCGGAATAGTGGCGTTGCTTGCGGAGGAGTGCGACCATGGAGATCGTCAACACGATAGCCGCCCTGCGCGAACGGCTCGGCGAGCATCGCAAGGCCGGAAGACGAATCGGCCTGGTTCCCACAATGGGCTATCTGCATGCCGGTCATATGGAGCTGGTTTCCCGCGCCAAGGCTGAGAACGATGTCGTCGTCACTTCGATCTTCGTCAATCCGCTGCAGTTCGGCGCCAATGAAGACCTGACCAAGTATCCCCGCGACCTCGAGCGCGACAGCGCCATGCTACGCGATGCCGGCGTCGATTATCTCTTCGCGCCCAGCGTCACCGATATGTATCCGCGCCCGATGGAAACCGTTGTCGATGTGCCGAAGCTCGGCGCGGAACTGGAGGGCGCGGTTCGCCCGGGCCATTTCGCCGGTGTCGCCACCGTCGTCACCAAGCTCTTCAACATCGTCCAGCCCGACAGCGCCTATTTCGGCGAAAAGGACTACCAGCAGGTGGCGATCATCCGCCGTATGGTCGAGGATCTGGCGCAGCCCGTTCGCGTCGTGCCGGTGCCGACCATTCGTGACGCGGATGGCTTGGCGCTTTCCTCACGCAACGTCTATCTGTCGACGAAGGAGCGCGCAGCGGCGGTTATCGTCCCGAAGACGCTGGCGGAAGCCGAGAGACTTTACGATCTCGGCGCAAATGATCCTGCAACCCTCGAAGCGGCGCTGCATGCCTTTATGGAAGGGGAACCGCTGGCAACCGCTGAGGTCGCCGCCGTTCTTCATCCCGACACACTCGAGCCGTTGAAGACATTGCAGGGGCAACCGATCCTCATTGCATTGTTCGTCCGCATCGGCACCACCCGGCTTCTCGACAACCGGGTCATCGGGCGCAGACCGCCCGCAAGCGAAAGGACCGCCTGAGATGAGCACCGTCGGACATACCAAGCGCACGACACCCGCCGCCATCGAGACGATGAAAGGCACGCGCCCGATCGTCAGCCTGACGGCCTATACGACGCCGATTGCGCGCCTGCTCGATCCGCATTGCGACCTGCTTCTGGTCGGTGATTCCCTCGGCATGGTGCTCTACGGCATGGAGACGACCGGCGGCGTCACGATGGAGATGATGATCGCCCATGGCCAGGCCGTCATGCGCGGCGCGAAGCATGCCTGCGTCATCGTCGATCTCCCCTTCGGCTCCTATCAGGAATCGAAGGAACAGGCCTTCCGCAACGCCGTCCGCATCCTGAAGGAAACAGGCTGCGACGGCGTGAAACTGGAAGGCGGCGAAGAAATGGCGGAAACCGTTTCCTTCCTCACCTCCCGCGGTATTCCGGTCTTCGGCCATGTCGGACTGATGCCGCAGTTGGTGAACACGACCGGCGGCTACCGGTCGCTTGGTCGCTCAGAGAAGGAAGCCGACAAGATCCGGCGCGACGCCAGGGCGATTTCCGACGCCGGCGCCTTCGCCATGGTGATCGAAGGCACGATCGAGCCGCTCGCCCGCGAGATCACCGCCGCCGTCGCCATTCCTACCATCGGGATCGGCGCATCTGCTGCCTGCGACGGGCAAATCCTTGTTTCCGATGACATGCTCGGCCTGTTCAACGATTTCAAGCCGCGCTTCGTCAAGCATTTCGCGCAATTGGCACCCATCGTCTCGAAGGCGGCCGAAGCCTATGCCGAAGAGGTAAGGGCTCGCAGCTTCCCGGCTCTGGAACACACGTTTCAGCCGAAGAAATGAGGCTCCATCAGTCCTTGGTGGGCTCCTTCTCCAAGAGATAGATCGCCTCTCCGAAATCCTCCATTTTGCTCACCAATGCGGCATGAGCATCGCGCAGGCCCTGATTGTAGTAGTAGGGTCCGATCTCGGCGGTGAAGAAATCGAGCAGGAATTCAGCGGGCAAAGTGCCGAGCGTCTGGTCGAGCTCTTCGGAGAAATAGCGCTGGAGGCGAGCGACCATGGCCGCCTTCTCCTCCTTGGCAAAGGTAATCTTCTTCATCTTCTCCACCTCCCATTTCGCAAGCGTCTCCCATACCTGGATCAAGGAAATCAATTGACCCATCAAGGAAATTCAATTGCTGGTTCCACGGGCACGGCTTACACCTCCCGCCATTGAACAGCGCGGCAGCAAATGCGCAAGGGGTGCAACCATCGTTGTTTTCCACGCATGATCCGCGCCTCGACAAGGTATCCGGGACAAAGCCGGATTTTCCACGAAGGACAGAGCGGACCATGAGTCGCGCGGAATTTCTCGAGGGCCTGAAGGGCGGCATTCCCGTCGGCCTGGCTGCAGCGCCTTTCGGTGCCCTCTTCGGCGCGCTGGCGCGCGATCAGGGCATGTCGCTCGGCGAACTCACCCTGATGAGCGGCACCGTCTATGCCGGCGCCAGCCAGATGGTCGGGCTCGATCTCTTCGGCCACAACGTCCAGGCTTGGCTCATCGTACTGTCGATTCTGGCGGTGAACTTCCGGCACGTACTCTATTCGGCTGCGATCGCGCGCTACATCAGGCATTTTTCGGTGGTGGAGAAGTTCTTTACCTTCTTCCTGCTGGTCGATCCGCAATTTGCCGAAACGATCAAGCGCCATGAGAGCGGCAGGTCCGTCACCTTCGCCTGGTATATGGGCTTTGCCGCAATGGTCTATATTCCCTGGGTGGTGATCAGCCTGATCGGCGGCCTGCTCGGCAGCCTGATCGGCGATCCGAAAGCCATCGGCCTCGATATCCTCCTGCCGATCTATTTCCTCGGCATCGTCATGGGCTTTCGCACGCGCGATAATTTCCTACCTGTCGTGGCGGCCAGCGCCGTGGCATCGGCCATCGCGTATCGTTATGTCGGTTCGCCCTGGCATGTCAGCATCGGCGCGCTCGCCGGCGTCGCTCTTGCAGCGATATTGCCGCCGGTGAAAGCGAACCGCAAACCTGATATCGCGCACGAAAACCACGAGGTCTGACCATGTTCGATTTCGATCCGCATATGGTCATGCTGATTGCAGCCGCCGCCGTGGTAACTTTTCTGACGCGCATCGGCGGCTACATTCTCATCGTCAAGATGACCCGCATTCCGCCGCGCGTCGAAGCAGCGCTGAACGCCGTGCCCGCCGCAGTCCTCACAACCCTCGTCGCACCCGCCTTCTTCATCGGCGGCTGGGATACCAGGGTGGCCATGCTTGCTGCCCTCTTGGTCGGCCTGCGCTATCCCTCGACCTATATGCTGGTCGCCGGGTGGATCGTCGTCATGGCATGGCGCCGTTCCATAGGCGCTTGAGGCATTAAAAGACCTCATCCCGTCTTCGAAACGGGATGAGGTCCGCATATCTCAATGGCTGAGCGCGAGCGTGGCATTTTCCAGCCATGCCCGGATGTCGCGGTCATGGATCAGCGGCATCAGAGCCTCGCGCGTCCGCACATGATATTCGTTGAGCCAATGCAACTCCTCATGCGTCAGCAATTCCACGAGGACCAGGCTGCGATCAATCGGGCAGAAGGTCAAAGTCTCGAAGCCCAGCATCGGCATATCGCCGCCCTCGATCTCCTCCGGGTCGCGAATATAGATGAGGTTCTCGATGCGGATGCCGAAATGACCCGGACGATAATAGCCGGGCTCGTTGGAAAGGATCATGCCGGGAAGCAGCTCCTGCACCGCAAGCCGGGCGATACGCTGCGGCCCTTCATGGACGGAGAGATAGGAGCCGACGCCGTGCCCCGTACCATGGGCGAAATCGACGCCCGCCTTCCAGAGCGCGATGCGCGCCAACGGATCGAGATCACAGCCGCGCGTCCCCTTCGGGAAACGTGCCGTGCTGATGGCAATCATTCCCTTCAGGACGAGCGTGAACAGGCGCTTGTGTTCTTCGGAGACGGCGCCGATGCCGACGGTGCGGGTGATATCCGTCGTGCCGTTGATATATTGCGCGCCTGAATCGATCAGAAACAGCTCGCCCGCCTGGATCAGCCGGTCGCTCTCCGTGGTCACGCGATAGTGCATGATGGCCGCGTGCTCGCCGGCACCGGAGATCGTGTCGAAGGAGATGTCCTTCAGCGGATTCTGCATGCTTTCGCCGACGCGGGCGCGGCATGCCTCCAGCCGCTTCGCCGCAGCGATTTCCGTTACCGTTCCCGGCTTGCTCGTCTCCAGCCAATAGAGGAATTCGACCATGGCGGCGCCATCCTGCAGATGGGCGGCGGCAGAGCCATTGATTTCGGCGGCATTCTTGCAGGCGCGCGCCAGCTTGGCGGGATCATTCCCCTCGATGACCTCCCCACCCTGCTGGCGGATAATGTCGGTCAAGGCATAGGAGGCAAGATCCGGATCGACCAGGATGCGCCCACCATTTGCGGCAGCTGCTCCCAGCCGCTTGACGAGTTCGGATGGCGGCAGCTGCTTGCAGATCTGCGCGAGATAGGCTTCCGCCTCAACCTTGGTCTTGCGCTTGTCGAGGAAGAGCTCGGCGGCACCTTCCGCATGGATGATGGCGCGGGCCAGCGGGTGCGGCGTGTGCGGCACATCGCTGCCGCGGATATTGAAGATCCAGGCAACCGAAGACGGATCGGTAATCAGCACCGCCTTTAGATTCTTCTCCTTGAGGCCGTTCGCAATCGCCGCAAGCTTGTCCTTGGCCAGAATGCCCGCCTGAGCGATGTCCTGAATGATAACATTGCCCAGCGGTTCAGACGGCCGGTCCGTCCATAGCTTGTCGAGCGGATTGTGCGGAAGAAAGACGAGCTTGCCATCGATCTCGGCCAGAGCCTTTTCCAGCCGGCGCACTTCGGCGCCCGTATGCAGCCAGGGATCGATGCCGAGCCGGAAGCCCTCTTTCGCATGGCGCGGCAGCCAGACATGCGGCGGCTCGTTCACAAGGTCACCGCCGGTGAAGACGCCACGATCCACCTGCTCGGCAAGCTGCGTCACATAACGGCCATCGACGAACACCACGGCCTGGGAGTGTGTCACAAGCGCAACACCCGCTGATCCAGTGAAGCCGGTCAGCCACGCGAGACGCTCCGAGCATTTGGGCACATACTCGCCCTGGTACTCGTCGGCACGCGGCACGAGGAAGCCGTCAATGCCGAGATCGCCGAAGGCCGCCCGCAAGCCAGCCACGCGTTCACGGCCGAATTGCGGGGTGGAAGTGACATCGAAAGACTGAAACATGAGCTGATCCAAGACTGGTGGAGAATCCGTGAAACCGAATGGTGCCAGTATGTTAGAGCATGACGGCACGAAGTGCGACGTGATTTTCGATCATCGCCATGTAATGCGTGGTGACTGCGATATCAGCTCCTCCGGGAGCGCCCCTTCCCGTCTTCAGCCGTTAACGAATCCGCCCATTTCATGAGCATCGCCGCCCAAATATGACATCTTCACGGCACGCAATATGCACTTCACGCATAGCTCCCATGAAGCCTCCCCCCTGCCAAACCGAAGATCGAATCGTTATATCCAGCGCATCAAACGGGGTTCACGAAGAACCAGCTCAAACTAAGGACTAAAGACAATGCCTATCTCTCGCTCCGCATATGTTAGCCCGGCGCTGGCTGGCGAGCGTCGCACCGTACGCCACTCCGTCGGTTCGCTTCGTCAGCTCGAAGTCGAAACCGCAAAGGCAATCGGCGCCAGCCGCGGCGATCGCCGCTAACAAGTTTACGATCTACGCGTTCTAACTCCATCGCAGTCCGATTCTCCTCCTCCCTCACGGATCGCGATCAGAACGCTTAGAGCCCGCTTGAGCACTCCTCCACACACGCTCGCGGGCAAGATCGGCGAAAGCCGATCTCAAGGCGGTGCTTCGGCACCGCCTTTTTTGTTTTCAGCCACAGCGCAAAGTTCCCTCGCCCACAGGACAGAGGGTTAGGAGCAAAGGACGGCATGCTACGCAAGTGCCGCTGGTTCGGAGAAGCCCTCCTGCCGCAATCTTACTCTGCTCGATTGCGCCAAGCGACATTCTCCCCGCACTACCTGGTGAAGGACTTCAAGGACGGTCGAGATGGATGGTGACCCAGCCATTGCGCCAGATGGTGCGCACATGCCGCAGCTTCGCGCCATTATAGGCGGCCAGAACTTTCCAGCGCTGCTCGGCCAGAATACCCGAAAGAATGACCGAACCGCCCGGCGCCAGGTGTGCAACCAGCTGCGGCGCCATCTTGATCAGCGGGCGCGCCAGAATATTGGCGATGATCAGGTCGAATGGCCCGTGACGGGAGAAGGCCGTCGAATGAAAGCCCGGCGCCGTCTCCAAAGCGACGCCTGAAGCGATGCCGTTGCTGCGGACGTTATCGCGGGCAACACGGACCGCGATCGGATCGATATCGGTCGCCAGAACCGGAATATTTCGCAACTTGCGCACCGCAATCGCCAGTACACCGCTACCGGTGCCGAGATCGAGCGCATTGCGCACCCGTCGGCTGGCAACAACCTTCTCGATCGTCTCGAGGCAACCGGCCGTCGTCCCGTGATGACCGGTGCCGAAGGCCTGCCCGGCTTCGATCTCGATGGCGATATCGCTCGGGCCGACCTTGTCGCGGTCGTGCGAGCCGTGAACGAGGAAGCGGCCGGCGCGCACCGGCTTCAGCCCTTCAAGCGACTTGGCGATCCAGTCGATGTCAGGCAGCACTTCCTTTTGAACGGCAAGTTCGGCGAATGTGGGCTTTAAAAGCCTCTCGAAACGATCGCGGACCTCATCTTCGTCAGCCGCATACAGATAGATCGAAGCTTCCCAGATATCGTTCTTCTCGTCGATCTCAGTCGTCGCGATCGGAAGCTCCTCGTCCTCGAACACAGGCGTCATCAGATCAAGGATCTGCCCGGCCTTCTTCTCGGTCGTCGTCACATAGAGGCGGATTTCACTCAACTCGTCGCTCTTTCTCGTTCTTATTCGGCCCAGTCGATCCAGGGCGGTCTTGCCGTGTCATAGCCGGCGATATTCTGCAGCAATGCCCGGCGAGCCGGCCCGAAGCGGAGGAATAGCGGCGCAAACAGATTGCGCGCGGCAGTCGCCAGCGGATTTTGCATGGTCACCAGTCGCGTCAGGCCGTAGGTCTCTTTCAATACCTGCTTCACGGCGGGAATTCTCAAGGCCGAATACTCCTGTTCGCGGCCTTCCGCAATGAGCCAGGCCAGCCAGCAGGCATCTTCGATGCCGAGGTTCATACCCCGCGCGCCGGCCGGCGAATGGATATGCGCGGCATCGCCGGCGAGGAAGACATTCCCCTTGGCCATCGGCTCGACATGACGAAAGTTGATGCGAAACTGCGAGGTCCAAGTCTTTTCCGCAACCGCCGCCGGATGCACGATGCGGTTCTCGAAATCCTCAAGCGTCGAGATATAGCGGATGATGTCGGCCGCCACCGGCAGGCGCGCGACCATACCCGGGTCGAATAGCGATACCTCGCCGTAACGGGTGTCGACGGGATCTGCATAGCGGAAATCGGCAAGATAGAAGTAAGCCTCCAGCGCCTCGCCCGGGAAACCGGCGCCGAGCGCCTTGCGAATGACCGAATGGGCTCCATCGGCGCCGATCAGTATGTCCGGCCGCACCCTTTCCGATGTGCCGTCGGCGCGGTGCAGCGTGACTTCCGGTCTCTGAAAATCAGATATGGCATCAACGACAACCGTAGTCTGCCATTCCGGCACGATGTTATAGGCCGAAAGCGCGGCGATCAGCAGTCGCTCGGTACTGCCCTGAGCCAAGGCACGAAGCGCGCTGAAGCGGCCGCGCACTTGCCGAGTATCCAGCTGGATGAGGGTTTTCTCCGTCGATCGGACACGAAATTGCTCGATCGGCTGCGCGGCCGCGACAATGCGCTCGGCAACGCCGGAAGGAGACAACAGCGTCAGCGTGCGGGCGTTGACACCAAGAGCGCGGCTCTCCTCCATGGGCGTTGGGCCGGCGCCGTCATCCACGATGCGCGGTGCAAAACCGTGGCGGGCAAGCTCGAGAGCGGCGACAAGACCGACCGGCCCCGCCCCTGCGATCAGAATGGATCTGGACTTTCCCTCTCCGCCAATCCCCTCGCCCATGCGGGCCTATCCCTTCTTGACCAGATTCTCCAGCTTCTTCACCGCCACATCCGGGTCCTCTTCATAAGCGATTGTTCCGGCAAACCGGCCGGCAGAATCCAGCAGGAAAACGGAAGCGGTGTGATCCATCGTGTAGTCGCCATTGGGCTGCTTGTCATCCACGGGCACCTTCTTCGCATAGACGCGGAACCCCTTGACCATATCCATCACCTTGGCGGGGTCGCCGGAAATGCCCGTAATACGCTTCGAGACGTTGGAGACATATTGGTCCATGATACCCGGCGTATCGCGCTCGGGATCGACGGTCACGAAATAGGCATTGAGCTTGGTGCCATCGGGATCGACTTTTTGCAACCATGCGTTCAGCTCGAACAGCGTCGTCGGGCAGACATCGGGGCAATGCGTATAGCCGAAGAAAACGGCCGACGGCTTACCGCGAAATGCCTGATCGCTGATCGGCTGGCCGCTCTGCGAAACGAGGGTAAAGGGCACGCCATAGGGTCCGGATGCCGCCACTTCAGGCGACTTGCCGCCTCCAAAACTGAACCAGCCCAATATTCCGGCCACGATCAACACGACCACCCAAATTGCAATCCGCACGCTTCTCATGGATGCCATTCCTCACCAATATGGATGATCGCGCCCACAAAGCGGTACGCGATCGACCTCCTAGCCGATGTAACCGCTGGAAGTGGAGGACGCAATTCAAGAAGATGTTCAGAAGTAGCCGAAATCGTCGCAGCATGGGGTTCGGGAGGCTTCGAGCCGAAATCGCCCCGCTTTTCGGCGCCTCTCCGCTTCCCCGGGGCAAAATCTGCAATCATGTTAAACCAATCCTAACCAGTCCGCGCCAACATCTGCAGCAAAGGTCGAATTCCATTTCGCCCGCCGCCCGAAAGCGCGGCAAACCTCTATATCCCAGAAGGGCATGACGCCCGCCGGAATGCCAGGCACGTCTTTCGCCGAAGCTCCGGACGCTGCCGCTGCCCAAGCCGCTCCAGCCGATCTCTCTTTTCAATCGCGAGCGTCGCTTGCGGCGATGCCAAACGGGAAGTTCTCGAACATGACGAACGCCATCAAGCAATCGGGCGCCTATCTGGAAATCGTCTCCTTTCACCTCGGCGATCAGGAATTCTGCATCGACATCATGGCCATCCGCGAAATCCGCGGCTGGGCGCCCGTGACGCCGATGCCGCACACACCGCCTTACGTTCTCGGCCTCATCAACCTGCGCGGCGCGGTGATCCCGGTCATCGACATGGCCTGCCGCCTCGGCATGAAGATGACGGAACCTTCCGAGCGCTCGGCAATCATCGTCACCGATATCGCCGGCAAGCTGGTCGGGCTGCTGGTCGAGCAGGTGTCGGATATGATGTCGATCAAAAGCGAAGATCTGCAGCCGGCCCCGGAAATCATCCCCGAAGCCCAGCGCGCCTTCTGCCGCGGCATCGTGGCGCTGGAAAAGACCATGGTCTGTTTCCTCAATCTCGATACGGTCATCGCGGACCAGCTGGCACAAGCGGCCTGATTTCAATCAGTTAGCCCATAAAAGAAGATCGCCCTGGAGCCGAACTCCAGGGCGATCGCTTTTATGGAACCGGTTTTGGCAGGGGTGTAGCCAGAAACACGGTCTTGCAGGCCGTGAACAGGGGCAAGAGTCGCCTCCCTGTTCGTTTTCGAAATTGCATCAAAAAGGTGCAAACCGAAAGCAACCAGAAGGAATTCGACAACCCAAGAGTATGACTTTTTTTGGTATTATCTTTCTGCGAGTTACGGGAGAGGTATCAAGATACCATCATTTCGGCTTACCGTTCTTCCAGTTGACCTGTTGGCCGAACAACGGGATCGTCGAAATAGCCATCTTGGCGGAACCATCCGTCAGTTGCCGCGAGTGGATGAGATAGACGAGCGTGTCGTTCTTCTTGTCGTAGATGCGGGTGACGACCAGCTTCTTCCAGATCAGCGACAAGCCGGCGCGAAACACTTCCTCGCCACTCTGGGACAGATTGATATCGCCGATCTCGATCGGCCCGGTCTGGCGGCAGGCAATGGAATTGTTGGAAGGATCTTCGAACCAGTTGCCCTTGCGCAGCCGGTCGATGACGCTGCGATCGAAATACGTGACATGGCAGGTGACGCCAGAGACCTCCGGATCTGGCACGGCATCGACCAGAATATCATTGCCCGTCCAGTCCACACCGACCTTGCCGACAACTTCGGCGGACGCGGAAACGGGCGCCACGGCCAGAAAAGAAGCAGCAATGGCGCCAAGGAACTTCGCTGAACGCATCGATCATCCTCCAATAACAGCCGCCGGGAGCAAGAGCGGCACGGCTAAAGTAAGATGGCCTATGAACGATGCAAGATGGAGGAGCTCATCTGCGAGCCGAGACATTCACGACTGATGACGACAGTATGGATACCGTCGCCACGGCCATGCCGTCTCGGCAAACGCACCGAGGACCGGAGCTCATTTCTGGCTGATTGCCACCGTTCCGGTTTCCAGCAACGATTTGAGGTTGGACAATATTTTCGGCCAGCCACCAGAAACTGCCTCGATGAGCTTGGAGTTTTCCACCTCGATCGCGTGAGTAACGGTCAGCTTTACGACGCCATCCGCCGGCTCCAGCTCCATCACGCAGCATGACCAGCCTTCGGCCTTCAGCTCCGGGCGCCATTCATTGCGCCATTTGATGGCAAGCCGCCGCGGCGGGTCGAACTCGGCAATCTCCCCCGTATCGGCGACCCGGCCATCCGGAAAGAGCATCTTCCAGGGAGAACCGACTTTCCAGTCGGTCTCGTGGACCATGTCGAACCAATATTGCTTGATGAACTCGGGCGTGATGAGCGCCGCCCAGAGCTTTTCCGGCGTCGTGCGGATGAAGGTGACGTAGACGAATTTGCTGCCAGCCATGTCTTTTCTCCCTGTTTGGCCTTGGTTATCCGGCTCAATCGCCGCCTTCGTCTTCCAGCGCCTTCTTCAAGGCCGAAAGCGCACTCAGATGCCGGCGTTCGAATTTGTTGATCCAGCGTTCGGCAATGCCGTTGATCGGGACCGCATTGATGAAATGCAGTTTCTCGCGCCCATGCTTCTCCGAGGAGACCAGATTGGCCTCCTCCAGAATGGCGAGATGCTTGGCGACCGCCTGCCGGCTCATATCCAGATCCTCGCAAAGTGCGCTCAGGGTCTGCCCGTTCCGCTCGTAAAGCCTGTCGAGCAACTGCCGCCGGCTGGCATCCGCCAAAGCCTTGAAGACTAGGTCATCATTCACAGATACGAAACCATTTGGTTGCCTTTTCCATTTTATAGGCAACCAAATGGTTTCATGTCAAGCAGTATGTGACACAAGACAATCTCGCGCCCTTGAGGACGGGCGCCCGATCAAAGGATTTATGCAACGAGCGATTGACAAGCTTCGTATCACAGCGGATCATCCACCCATGATCGCAAACCGCACCATCGTGATGCACCTTCACACCATCTCTCCCCTTGCAGGGCGAGTGGAAGCTGTGTTGCGCTGAGCTGACCGCGATCCATCTCAACCCTGCCGAGGCGAGCAGGGTTGAAACCTCCTTGCTCTCCTCCCATCACATCAAAGGAGAGCCCATGAATTCCGAAGAGCAAGAACCAGACGAGCGACGACGCAAACGTGTCGGCCCGATCGAGATTCGAGCAACGCGTCCCTCGGATGCCGAAGGGATTGCCGCGATCGCCAACCTGCCCGGCTTCCGCGCCGGCACGCTGCGGCTGCCCTTTCAGAGCATAGAGGAAACGCAGCGCTGGCTGGATAAGCATGACCCCAGCGCTACCAGGCTCGTTGCCGTACTTGACGGGCAGATCGTCGGCAATGCCGGCATGCAGCGCCTTGCCGGTCGGCGGATTCACAGCGGCAACATCGGCATGGGCGTGCACGACGATTTCACCGGCTGTGGCATCGGCTCCGCCCTTATGGCCGCTCTTGTCGATACCGCCGACAACTGGCTAGCGATCAAGCGGCTGGAGCTGACCGTCTATGCCGACAATGCGCCGGCGATCGGGCTCTACGAGAAATTCGGGTTCGAAACCGAAGGATGTTTGCGCGCCTTCGGTTTTCGCAATGGCGAATATGTGGATGCGCTGACGATGGCGCGGCTGAGATTCTGAGCCATAAAGAAGCAAGAGGCGGCGGATTGCAGTTCCGCCGCCTGCCATCAACCAATCAAATCCAGCCACTCGTCCTCGGTCATGACCTGGACATTGAACTCGCGTGCCTTGTCGAGCTTCGAGCCTGCGCCCGGCCCCGCCACGACGATGTCGGTCTTCTTCGACACGGAGCCGGAAACCTTGGCGCCGAGGCTCTCGGCCTTCGCCTTGGCCTCGTCACGAGTGAACTTTTCCAGCGAGCCGGTGAAGACGACCGTCTTGCCGGCGACGGGGCTGCCCGAGGTCACCGGCTGCTCGGCCTCCTGAGGCTGCACCTCCTTGAGGAGCTGCGCGATCACGTCTGTATTGCGTGGCTCCTTATAGAATTCGACGATGGCCCGCGCCACCACCTCGCCGATGCCTTCGATATTGTTGAGGTCATTCCAGGCATCTCCGGCAAGCGGTGCCGCCTCCTTCATGCCGGCTTCAAAGGCGGCGTAGGTACCGTAGGAGCGTGCAAGCAGCTTGGCTGTCGTCTCGCCCACATGGCGGATGCCGAGCGCGAAGATGAAGCGATGCAGTGCAATCTGCCGCCGCTCGTTGATAGCGGCATAGAGCTTGCCAACGCTGACCTTGCCGAAGCCATCGATGTTCTCCAGCTTCGCAAGGGAGCCCTGCTGGCGCTTTTCCAAGGTGAAGATATCAGGCGCGGTCCTGATCTGCAGCGCCGGGTCATCGCTCTCAAAGAAGAAATCGATCTGCTTCGAGCCCAGCCCCTCGATGTCATAGGCATTGCGCGAGACAAAATGCTTGAGATGTTCGGTCGCCTGCGCCCGGCAGATGAAGCCGCCCGTGCAGCGCGTGACGGCATCGACCTTGCCGGTCTTCTCGTTGATATCGCGCACCGCATGGCTGCCACAGACCGGGCACACCTTCGGAAACTCGTAAGGCGCGCTCGACGGCTCGCGCTTCTCCATGACGATATCGACGATCTGCGGGATGACGTCGCCTGCCCGCTGCACGATCACCATGTCGCCGACACGGATATCGCGGCCGTCGCGGATCGGCTCGCCCTTGTTGCCGATGCCCTTGATGTAGTCGGCATTGTGCAGCGTCGCATTGGTCACGACGACGCCGCCGACCGTGATCGGCTCGAGCCGCGCGACCGGCGTCAGCGCCCCCGTGCGGCCGACCTGGATATCGATGCCAACCAGATGCGTGAAGGCCTGCTCCGCCGGGAATTTATGCGCCGTCGCCCAGCGCGGCGAGCGCGAGCGGAAGCCAAGACGAGCTTGTAATTCCAGGCTGTCGACCTTGTAGACGACACCATCGATATCATAATCGAGATCCGGCCGCTGCAGCCCGATTTCCTCGTAATGGCCGAGAATATCGGCCACCGAATTCAGTCGTGCCATCAGCGGATTGACCGGAAAGCCCCAGGATTTGAAGACCTGCACCATGCCGTATTGCGTATCAGCCGGCATGTCCGACATTTCGCCCCAGGCATAAGCGAAAAATTTCAGTTTGCGGCTTGCCGTCACTTTCGCGTCGAGCTGTCGCAGCGAGCCCGCTGCGGTGTTGCGCGGATTGACATAGGTCTGCTTGCCCTCGGCTTCCATCTGCGCGTTGAGCGCCAGGAAGTCGCTCTTGGCCATATAGACCTCGCCGCGCACCTCGACGACGTCAGGGGCGCCTGCCGGCAGGGTTTGGGGGATTTCCTTGATGGTTCTGATATTGGCGGTGACATTTTCGCCGGTCGTGCCGTCGCCGCGCGTTGCGGCGCTCACCAAGCGGCCATTCTCGTAGCGGATCGACATGGAAAGGCCGTCGATCTTCGGCTCGGCGGTAAAGGCGATCGAGTTATCCGGAAGGCGGCCGAGGAAGCGATAGACGCTGGCGACGAAATCCTCGACGTCTTCCTGCGAGAAGGTATTGTCGAGCGACAGCATCGGTCTTGCGTGAACGACAGGCGCGAAGGTTTCGGACGGTGCCGCGCCAACTCGCCGCGATGGGCTGTCGGCGCGAATCAAAGCCGGGAACCGGGCCTCGATGGCATCGTTGCGCCGCTTCAGCGCATCGTAGTCCGCATCCGAAATCTCCGGCGCGTCCTTGCCGTGATAAAGCGCGTCGTTGCGCGCGATCTCAGCGGCCAGATAGGCAAGCGCTGCGGCCGCTTCCTCTTCGCTCAGATCTTCGACGGGCTTCTGTTCGGTGCTCATGAATCTACACTCCCCGATTTCGGAGATGTTTTAGAGCACTTCCGCGAAAAGTGCGAAGCGGTTTTCCATTGGGAGCATTCAAAAAACAAAAGCAAAATCCGGAATTCGATTGCAGACGAACATGGCGGCGGCGCTCACGACAACTTTATGCCACGAGCGATCATCCTTGGTGTTAGAACCTGGCAAGAAGACCGGAAACGCAGCATCCGGACGGTCGCGATGGAAATCCCCATCCAGTTCGCAAGCCGCCGCAATTTCGCGTCTATTGCAAGGGATTTAAGATAGGCTATCAAGAGAGCCAGGTCTCCGGAAATGATTGGGTCGTCAGAAGAAACTCGAAATCACGCATGAAGCATCGTCTTGCCGTTCTCTCTATTTCACTCGTTATTGCAGTCGTGATCATGAGTTCATTCGCCAGCCGCTCCGCTCTGGGGCTGGTCGTTGGCGCATGCGAGCTCAACTCCAATCTGACGGGATCGCCGTATCCATGCCTGAAAATAGTCCAGGCGCAGGACCCTTTGTCGTCCTATGCCGTCCTTCGTGAGCCGGCCGACAAGGAGCGCACCATTCTTGCGCCGCTGGCCAACGTGCCAGGGATCGAAGACCCGCGCCTTCTGGCTGCCGGAGCGCCAAACTATTTTGATGCGGCGTGGAGAGAGCTATCCGCGATCGGCCTGCACCGATGGAAGGCCGCGCCCGAGGATTTCGCGCTGGCCATAAACGCCGCAAGCTGGCGCACGCAGGACCGGCTCCATATCCATATGGGATGCGAGACACCTCGCTTTCACGCCCTATTGAAGGCCCATGCCGCAGAAATCCAAAGCGGCCGGTTCACAAACCTGAAGACCAAAGCCGGTTGGTGGGCAACGCTCGACGCCGCAAACGACCTCTCGGATCTAAATCCGCTGAAGCTCGTAGCGGATGGCGTCGACGGCGCTCGTTCAAATATGGAAAACGTGGTGGTTGGCGTCTTCGGCTCAAAGTTGCCGGACGGACGGCATGGCTTCTACATTCTGGCGCGAATAAACGAAGCCCACAAATCCCGCGGCTCCGCAGAGGATATGATTGATCCCAAGTGCGAGCTCTGAACCCTTTCCGCTTTTCTTTGAATCGCGAAGGCGCTCCATCCTTTTGCTTTTACTCAACCTTAGATTGATAACCTCAAGATCGCGCCCAGCAAGGCATCGTCTCAAGTCTTCGGTTCGAACCGCAATATCCCGGCAACCCTGGGCCCGGAGCCGGAATCCGAAGGGTGGTTAACACCATCCATAACCTGAATCTCGGGAAAACCGAAAGGGCTAATGCCCTCGATGCAGGCGACGTTGACCCCAAACAGGCTCGGATTCGAGCGGCGTTGATGATGGGTATAGATGCCGCAGGTCTTGCAGAAATAGTGCTTCGCCGTCCGGGTATTGAATTGATAAAGCGTCAGATTGCCTTCGCCTTCGACAAATTCGATATCCGAGAGTTGCGCCGAGACCACAACGGCGCCCCGCATCCGGCAATAGGAGCACGAACAGCGGCGGATCGTATTGAACTCGTCCGCCAGCCGGACCCGGAACCTGACTGAACCGCAGTGACACGCCGCGTTATACTGTTGTCTTTCGTCGCTCATTGCCGACCTGCCTCATCCTTCTCCACAAAATAACCGGGCCAAATGCCAATCGCAAAGCTGCAGGAAGCTGATCAGGACCAGCGCTCGCAAAAGGCGTCGATATCGCTCGACTGAAAATCGGCGAGCCGCTCCATGATGGTCTCGAATGGCCAATCCCACCAGGCGATTGACACAAGCTTCCCGGCGACGGCGCGGGTGAACCGCTCGCGAATGAACTTGGCAGGCACACCACCGACAACAGTATAGGGTTCGACGTCCTTGGTGACGACTGCGCCGGCTGCGAGCACGGCACCATCGCCGATCTTCACGCCCGGCAAGACAATGACCCCGTGGCCGATCCAAACGTCATTGCCAACGATCGCACGATCCGCCTTCCGCTCGTCGAAGAAGGCGTGGTCGCGCACGGCTTCGGCCGAATAATATTCCGGGCAATAGGTGAAGCGGTGCATGGACGGGCGATCCATCGGGTGATTGGGGGCACCGATCCTGACCTCCGCTGCAATGGCGCAAAACTTCCCGATCACGGCATCGCCGACGATGCAGCGCTGCCCCAGATAGGAGAAATCCCCGAGTTGGACGCCATGTAAGGACGTGTCCGCCAGGATCTCGCAGCATCTGCCGATGCTTGAATCTCTGATATTCGCCGTCGCGTGGATAACGGTTTCCGCGATTTTCGGCCGATTTGGTTGCGTAGTCGAGTGCATGGACAGTCTCCGGATTCCGGCCTGCCTAACCGGGGACGATGAAGGGTATATGACGAGGGACCATCAAAAAGCTGGGAGAGAAGCCGGTGATGAAATCCTGCGGTCCACATCCCCACCGTCCGCTTTCCGACGGTTAAAGGAGGCGATCAGCCGTTGCCGGCGAGCAACCGTTTGGCGGCAGCCCTCGCCTCTTCGGTCACCGAAGCGCCGGCAAGCATGCGAGCGATTTCCTCGGTGCGATCCTTCGGCTCCATCGTCGCAACACGCGTGGAAATTTTTTCCGAGCCGTCCGCCACAGGCCCCTTGGAGATCAGGAGATGGGTGGCGGCGCGCGCGGCGACTTGTGGTGCGTGCGTGACGGATAGCACCTGCACCCGATCGGACAGGCGCTTCAGCCGCTGGCCAATCGCATCCGCCACGGCACCGCCGACACCTGTGTCGATTTCGTCGAAGACGAGGGTCGGCGCCGAGCCGCGATCGGCAAGCGCCACCTTCAACGCCAGCAGGAAACGTGACAGCTCGCCGCCAGAAGCGACCTTGGTGATCGGTCCTGGACGCGTGCCCGGATTGGTCTGCACATGGAATTCGACCACGTCGATGCCATCGGCGGTCCCGGCTTCAGGATCGCTGGTGATCTCCACCATGAAACGCGCCCGCTCGAGCTTCAGGGCCGGCAGCTCGGCCATTACGGCGCCAGCAAGGGCCTCGCCGGCATGACGGCGCTTTTCCGACAGGCTGCGCGCGGCAGCATCGTAATCCGCCTTGGCGGCGGCAAGCTCTCCACCAAGCCGCGCCAGCCGCTCTTCACCGGCATCGACATCGGCAAGATCCGAGATCATACGCTGCGCCAGTGCCGGCAGCTCCGTGACCGGCACGGAATATTTGCGCGAAGCGGCCCGCAGCCCAAACAGCCGCTCCTCGACCCGTTCCAGCTCCCTTGGGTCATATTCCGTCTTACGCAGCGCCGTCTCGACTTCCATCTGCGCATTGGAAAGCTGGTCAAGAGCCGCATCGAGCAGCGCGACGGTATCTTCCAAAAGGCCTGGTGCTTCGTGGCTCTTGCGCTCGAGACGACGCACCAGCGAGGCGATATGCGGCACGGGCGATGCGTTGCCGTTCAAGAATTCCGAAGCTTCGGCAATGTCGCCGGCAATGCGCTCGGCCTTCATCATCCGCGAGCGCTTTTCAGCCAGCTCATCCTCTTCGCCATCTTGCGGCGAGAGCTTTTCCAGCTCCTCGACGGACGCACGCAGATAGTCCGCCTCGCGGGCGGCTCGCTCTACCTGCTCTCTGTGCTTCTTCAGGGTACGATCGGTATCGCGCCAGATCTTGTGAAGCCTGCCGACCTCCTGCGCCTCATCCGCAAGGCCGGCAAATGCATCGAGAAGAATGCGATGCGCGTCCGTATCGACAAGTGCACGATCGTCATGCTGGCCATGAATCTCGACAAGAAGCTGCCCGATCTGACGCATGAGCTGAACGCTGAGCGCCTGATCGTTGACGAAGGCCTTGGTCCGGCCATCGGCCGACTGGACGCGTCGGAAAATCAGGTCGCCGTCGTCATCGATGTCATTTTCGCGCAGGAGCTTGCGAGCCGGATGCTGCGTGCCGACATCGAAAACCGCAGTCACCTGACCGCGGTCCTCGCCATGACGCACAAGCCCGCCATCGCCGCGCCCGCCAAGGGCCAGCGACAGACTGTCAAGCAGGATGGATTTGCCCGCACCCGTTTCGCCGGTCAACACCGAAAGCCCGGACTCGAAGGCAAGATCCAGCCGCTCGATCAGAACGATATCGCGGATCGAAAGCTGGATCAGCATCTGCGCTCAATCTCACGTCCCAAGAAGAAGTTTCTTGCCCGCCCTGGAAATCCACGAACCGGAGTTTTCGCTCGGCTCTACGCCACCCTTCTGCAGCAGCTGATAGGAATCCTTATACCAGCGGCTGTCCGGATAGTTGTGACCAAGAACGGCGGCTGCCGTCTGCGCCTCGGGCACGATACCCATTGCATAGTAGGCTTCGACGAGTCGCGCCAGGGCTTCTTCGATCTGGTTCGTCGTCGGATACTGTTCCACGACCACGCGGAAGCGGGAGATCGCAGCAAGGTAGTCCTTGCGTTCCAGATAGTAGCGGCCGATCTGCATTTCCTTGCCGGCGAGCTGGTCGCGGGCGAAGCGGATCTTTTCCTGCGCGTCGCTGACATACTGCGACTTCGGATAGGTGTTGACGAGCTTAGTCATCGCCTCGATCGTCTGCTGTGCCGCGCGCTGGTCCTGCGTCACGTCCACGATCTGCTTGGCAAAGGACGAACCGACCAGGTACTGCACATAGTCGGCATCTTCCGAGGCCGGATATTGCTTGAGATAGGCATTGCCGGTCTGCACTGCTTCGTCATAGCGACCTGTGCGATACTTCACGAAGGTGCTCATGACGAGTGCCTTGCGCGCCCATTCCGAGAAGGGCTGCTGCTGGTTGATCGCATCGAACTTCTTGCCGGCTTCCGTCAGGTTGCCTGCCTTGATATTGGCGAGGCCCTGATTGTAGAGCATCTCCGGCGGATCCGTATCGACACCGAGCTTGGTGATGTCGATGTCCTTTTTCGTATTACACCCTGTCACCACCGCACCGGTACCGGCCAGAAGGAGCGATACGAGCAAAGCCCGTGCTGTGATATTCATGCGTTCAGACCTTGCAAAACCCATCGGATGACTGTCCCATAGCCGTCGTTGCGGAGACGGCGTTCTCTCGCTGGCGTTTCTAGCCGCAAAAACACCATCAGAGCAACGCATTGATGATGCATTAACGCATTTTTGTGGCAAAGGCCGCATATCCGCAGCCTTTAATCACTGTTTTGACAGGGATTTCTCAAATCGGTCCGCCTCGTCCCGGTTCCGGCCGGCGCCCAAAGACAAACCCCGTGAGTCGTCCGTCAAAAAAAGAGCCGCCCTTCATCAGAGCGGCCGCTTTTTTTCATTCCAGTCCCGAAAGGATCACGCCGACCAGGGAGCGAATTCGGGGGCGTTAACCGCGATGAATTCGCGACCGTGACCGCGCTGACGCGGAGCCGAGGTTTCGACGACCTCATAGGCAGAGGGATCACTCAGCAATGCCTTCAGGGCATTTGCATTCATGCGATGGCCGCCGCGATAGGAACGGTAGCAGCCGATGAACTGCGCGCCGGCCAGAGCCAGATCGCCGACGGCATCGAGCGTCTTGTGACGCACGAATTCGTCCTTGGCATAACGCAGACCCTCGACGTTGATAACAGTATTGTCGTCAGAGATGACGACGGAATTTTCCAACGACGAACCCAGCGCATGACCGGAAGCCCAGAGCGGCTCGACGTCGCGCATGAAGCCGAAGGTGCGGGCGCGCGACAGTTCCGTCTTGAAGGTCGCGGCGGTCAGATCGCCTTCCCACTTCTGGCGGCCGATCAGCGGGCATTCGAAATCGATCTCGACCTCGAAGCGCGTGCCGTCATAGGGGCGGAACTCGCACCATGAGCCACCGGCTTCGATGCGCACCGGCTTGATAACGCGGATGTAGCGACGCTTGACGCCGAGCGAGACGATGCCCGCCTGTTCGATCGCTTCAATGAAAGGATACGAGCTGCCGTCCATGATCGGCATTTCGGCGCCGGAAACCTCGACGATAACGTTATCGAGACCGATCGCATAGATCGCGGCCATCACATGCTCGACCGTCGCGACCGAGCGCGCCGGAGAAAAGCCGAGAACGGTGCAAAGATCCGTATTGCCAACCTGCGAGGAAACAGCGCGCAGTTCGGTCACATCGCCATTGTCGTGCAGGCGCTGGAAAACAACGCCGGTGCCGGCTTCGGCGGGATAAAAGGTGATCGACACGTTAGCACCGGAATGAACGCCAATACCGGAAAGTGTCACTGGGTTTGCAATGGTGGTCTGAAAACCAAGCAATCCGATTGCCATGTAATTCTGCCTTCGTCTGTCTGATCCAGGCCGGGCGGTCATCTTCGGACGCTTACCCTTATTGCCGGTTCAGTCTGTTAACTATGCCTCGCACCTCACATACATTCGTCATCGAATGTGATTCAGCGGGCTTGCTTGGTAACTACATACGCGCCGAGGCACCGCATTCCAAATCACTGTTTCTTTCGTTTTGTTACGAAAGCAGCCAATTGAATTCATTGGATAATTTCAGATACAGGAACTGGTCTGAAATAAGGAAATCCGGGGTCTTGCGGCCCCGGATTTCATCGTGATGGTTAGCAACCTATTAAAATACTGTCCAGTACGGGTCAGTTCGACTGGCGGCGCAGGAAGGCCGGAATCTCGAGCTGATCGTCCTCATGGCTTGCCATGCGGGCCTGCGGAGCCTGACGGCCGTGATCGTCGAGATTGCCGCGACGCGGAGCGTAGAGGCTGGCTTCCGGCGACGGAGCGCGACGCTGCTGCGGAGCAGCATTGTTCGTCGGAGCCATCATCTCGTCGAAAGCCGGATCTTCTTCGCGGCGGCCGAGCGAATTGGTGATTCGCTTCAGCAGACCCATCGGGCCGCGCTCTTCGGTAGCCTGGGTGGCTGCCGGCTGGGCGCGGTGTTCCATCTCGGCCTTAACGACCGGCGGGAAATCCTCGACCTTCGGCATGCGGACCTGCTCAGGAGCCTGACGGATGATCGGCTGCTGATGCATGACCGGTGCCGGCTGCTGCGGCTGAACCGGGGCCTGACGGACCGGCTGAGCTTCGGGAGCGGCTGCGAAGATGCGGCTCTGCGGACGGAAGTTGTCTTCCGGCGCTGCTGCCTGCGACATCACCGGCTGTTGCTGGACATGTGCCTGACGGCTCATCTGGAATTCCAGCTCGCGCTCGAGATCGGCCTCTGCCGTACGGATGGTCTGGGCGACCGGGTCCACGGTGCGGGGAGCCGGAGCAGCAGCCTGTGCGGTATGGGCCTGCGCGACATGGACAGGCTGAGCTGCGGCCGCTACCGGAGCGGCGGCCGCGGAGGGACGCATAGCCGGCTTCGCGGCCGGGCGGAATTCCATGCCACGGTCGGCTGCTTCGTTCATCGCGCGGTCGATGCCGGTTGCGACGACGGAAACGCGGATGATGCCTTCGAGCGATTCGTCGAAGGTGGCGCCGAGGATGATGTTGGCGTCGGGATCGACTTCTTCGCGGATGCGGGTTGCGGCTTCGTCGACTTCGAACAGGGTCAGGTCACGGCCGCCGGTGATCGAGATCAGCAGGCCCTGCGCGCCCTTCATCGAGGTTTCGTCGAGCAGCGGGTTGGCAATGGCGGCTTCTGCAGCCTGCATTGCACGGCCCTGGCCGGAAGCCTCGCCCGTGCCCATCATGGCGCGGCCCATTTCGCGCATGACCGAACGGACGTCGGCGAAGTCGAGGTTGATGAGACCTTCCTTCACCATCAGGTCGGTGATGCAGGCAACACCCGAATAGAGAACCTGGTCGGCCATCGAGAACGCGTCGGCGAAAGTCGTCTTGTCGTTGGCGATGCGGAAGAGGTTCTGGTTCGGAATGACGATCAGCGTGTCGACCGACTTCTGCAGTTCCTGAATGCCCATTTCGGCGAGGCGCATGCGGCGGCCGCCTTCGAAGTGGAACGGCTTGGTGACAACGCCGACGGTCAGGATGCCCTTGTTGCGAGCGGCCTGTGCGACGACCGGTGCAGCACCCGTACCCGTGCCGCCGCCCATGCCGGCGGTAACGAAGCACATGTGCGTGCCATTGAGATGATCGATGATTTCATCGATGCACTCTTCGGCAGCTGCACGGCCGACTTCCGGCTGCGAGCCGGCGCCGAGACCTTCCGTGACGTTGACGCCGAGCTGGATGATCCGCTCCGCCTTCGTCATGGTGAGAGCCTGTGCATCGGTGTTGGCGACGACGAAATCGACGCCCTGCAAGCCTGCCGTGATCATGTTGTTGACGGCATTGCCGCCGCCGCCGCCAACGCCGAACACGGTGATTCGCGGCTTAAGCTCGGTGATATCTGGCTTATGCAGCTTGATAGTCATTGTACCCGTTCCTTCTCTTTATGGCCGCATCGCCACGCCGGCCAATTCACTGATTTCACTTGCCTGACGCTTACCCCGGAAGAATTTACCGGGATCAGGCATTCAAAAACTCTCTTTCAACCATTGGCCGACACGGCCGATCCGGCTGTTATTACCCCCGAGCGACGAGAGCAGACCGCTGCTCGGCGCATGCGTTTCCATGTCTGCGACCTGCGGATAGATCATCAGACCGACCGCCGTCGAAAAAGCCGGCCCCTTGGCTGCCGTTGGCAGACCGGACACGCCCATCGGCCGGCCGATGCGGACATTGCGGGCAAGAACCCGGCGCGCCACGTCGGGCAGACCGGTCAGCTGGCTGGCGCCGCCCGTCAGGACGACGCGCTTGCCGACGATCGGGCTGAAGCCCGAACGCTGGATGCGATCGCGAATGAGCTCGAGGGTTTCCTCGATGCGAGCCTTGACGATGCGCGACACAAGCGCCTTCGGCACCTGCGTCGGCTGGTCACGCTCGTCTTCGCCGATCGGCGGGATGGAAATCAGTTCGCGCTCCTCCGAAGAGTTCGCGAGCGCCGAGGCATGAACGACCTTAAGTCGTTCGGCATCCTCGATGCGGGTCGATAGGCCTCGTGCAAGGTCGGTGGTGACATGATGGCCGCCAAGGCTGACGGCATCGGTATGTACCAGCTTACCCTCGGCAAAGACCGAAATCGTCGTCGTGCCGCCGCCCATGTCGATCGCGGCGCAGCCGAGCTCGACTTCGTCGTCGACGAGAGCGGCAAGACCGCTGGCATAAGGCGTCGCCACCATGCCCTCGACCGAAAGATGCGCGCGGTTGATGCAGAGCTCGAGATTGCGAAGCGCCGCACGCTCGGCGGTCACCACATGCATGTCGACACCAAGCGCATCGCCGAACATTGCCAGCGGATCGCGGATGCCGCGCTCGCCGTCCAGCGAGTAGCCAGTCGCCAGCGAATGCAGCACGGCCCGCTCCTGGCGCACCGACTGCTGGCACGCGGCTGCAAGAACCTTTTTGAGATCGTTGGCTTCCACTTCCTGGCCGCCGAGATCGATGGTCGCGGTGTAGATATCGCTGCCAAGGCGACCAGCCGAGACATTGACGATCAGGCTGTCGACCGTCAGGCCGGCCATCCGCTCGGCGGCATCGACTGCGAGCCGGATAACGCCTTCCAGCGCATCCAGATCGGCAATCACGCCGGTCTTGATGCCACGGGAGCGCTGATGGCCGATACCGATGATCTCGATATTGTGCGTGCGGTTCGGAAGAACCTGGCTTTCCTCGCGCGGCGTCAGCCGGCCGATCATGCAGACGACCTTGGTCGAGCCGATGTCGAGGACAGACACGATATGCGACCGCTTCGAAGAGAGCGGCTTCAACCGAGGCAGGCCGAAATGGGACGAACCGAATAAGCTCATGTATCCTGACCTGCTTTCTTCAAAGCCTTGTTTCTTGCATCGACTGCGGCCTGGCGACGAGTTGTGGCATCCGGAGTTAATTCGATCGCGGTACGATCATCGAGACGAAGATCGACGGCGGCGATATCGCGCTGCAGAAGGCTTTCATCCTTATCCAGCTTGGTAAGCCGGGCGAGCGCGCCATCGATATTGTCTTCCGGCAATTTGATGATCACACCATTGTCGAGATAGAGATCCCAACGGCGGCCGGCGACCCGCACGAAAGCCTTCACATGGCTGCGGACATCCGGCCACTTTGCAAACAGGTCATCGATAGAAGCGGCAGCGGTTTCCGCATCACGACCGACGAAGAGCGGCAGCTTCGCAAATTTGTTATCGCGCAGCGGCGCAATCACGCTGCCGTCTTTCTGGATCAGCGAAAGCTCCGAGCCATGCTGCCAGATGGCATAGGCCTTACGCTCCTTCAGCTTCACTTCGACGGTCCGCGGATAGACCTTGCGAACCTCGACATTCTGGACCCAGGGCAGGTTCGCGATCTTCTGGCGGGCCGCATCGGCATTGAGCGCGACGAGAGAAGTCGTACCATCGAGGCCGAGCAGCTGCAGGATTTCGATTTCGGAAGTCTCGTCGTTGCCGGAGACCTTTACATCCTCGATCGCAAAGCCTGCGGCGGAGGTCGTCGCTTCCGCAACCGCCTGGGTGTGACCGCCGACAGACATGCCGTAAAGGCCCGTCGCAGCAAGGAGAACGAAGGCCGAAACCGTACCCGTGTGGTTGGGAATGTTGATACGACCCGAGCCAAGGCTGACCAGGAAGCGCACGGCGCGGCGCAGCGGACGCGGCAGGACGAATGCGTCTTCGACGTCATCGATGGCGAGCGGGACGCGATGACGGGACCGCCTCATATTTTTGACCGTCAGCGCAAACAAGACGCGTCCTCCACCATCCACCGGAGAAATTCACCAAAAGAGTAGCCGGCATGAGCGGCCATTTCAGGCACCAGGGAGGTAGGAGTCATGCCGGGCTGGGTATTGATCTCCAACCAGACAAGTTCGCCCTCTTCGGAAAAGCGATCGTCAAAACGGAAGTCAGATCGACTAACGCCGCGGCAGCCGATAGCTTCATGCGCCCTTAACGATAATGTTTGTATGTTTTGGTAAAGATTCGGTGAAATTTCCGCCGGCAGGACATGTTTTGATCCACCCTTGGCGTACTTGGCATCGTAATCATAGAAGCTGTGGCCGAGCGGCACGATCTCGGTAACGCCGAGAACCTTGCCGTCCATCACGCCGCAGGTCAGCTCCCGACCATGGATATAGCGCTCGACCAACACCTCGTCGCCATAGCGCCATTCTGAAGACGTAACGATCTGCGGCGGATGCGCCTGATCTTCCTTGACGATCACGACGCCGAAGCTCGAGCCCTCGCGCACCGGCTTAACGACGTAAGGCGGCTTCATCGGATGTTCGCCGACAATATTGAAGCGATCCATGACGATCGAGCCGGCAACAGGAACGCCGGCCGCCGCCGCAACCGTTTTCGCACGGGACTTATCCATGGCGAGAGCCGAGGCAAGCACGCCGGAGTGCGTATAGGGAATCTGCAGATATTCGAGAATGCCCTGGATGGTGCCATCCTCGCCGAAAGGGCCATGAAGCGCATTGAAGACGACGTCAGGCTTCAGCTCCGCCAGACGGCTGGCGACATCGTGATCGACGTCGACGCGGGTAACTCGAAAGCCTTCGGCTTCCAAGGCATCGGCGCATGCCTTTCCCGAGGAAAGGCTGACGGGCCTCTCCGAGGAAAATCCGCCCAAAAGGACAGCCACATGCTTGCCACCCATCAATACCCCCGACTTCACGGTCTCTAACTCTGCTTTTGCCGGGCCACGCCTAACCGCGATTCTCGCCCCGCTTTCAATAGGTCGATTAGAACGACATTAAGGTTAATGAAGCGTTTACTTTCGTTAACTTTCCGCCGTCCCGGCGATGGCCGAATGGTTCGAATCAAACCGACTTAAAGAATTCTGCCATTGGAATCATGGAGTTGCTACTTTTGAAATCGCTACATTTAGATTTTTTTAAACAATGAGCCCCGCATCGATGGTTCGATGCGGGGCTCAAGACTTTAAAATGACGGCGATATCACTCGCTGTCGTCGACCAGTTTCCAGACCAATCCGCCCAGCGCTCCGCCGACGATGGGCGCGACCCAGAACAGCCAAAGCTGCTGCAGAGCCCAACCGCCGACGAACAGCGCCTGCCCTGTCGAGCGGGCCGGATTGACCGACGTGTTGGTGATCGGGATCGAGATCAGATGAATCAGCGTCAATGCCAGGCCGATGGCGATCGGTGCAAAGCCGGCCGGCACCTTGCTGCTCGTCGCGCCGAGAATCACAACGAGGAAGAACAGAGTGAGCACGATCTCCGCCACCAGTGCCGACACCATGGAATAGCCGCCGGGAGAATGCTCTCCGTAGCCGTTCGCGGCAAAGCCGCCGAGCTGGAAGTCAGCCTTGCCGCTTGCAATCAGATAGAGCACCGCCGCCGCGACGATCGCACCGATTACCTGCGCGATAATATAGGGAATGAGCTGCCCGCCGGGAAAGCGGCCAGCCACGGTCAGGCCGACGGAAACAGCCGGATTGAAGTGCCCTCCCGATATGCCGCCAACGGCAAACGCCATGGTCAGCACGGTCAGACCGAACGCAAAGGCAACACCTAGAAAACCGATACCAAGGCTCGGAAATGCCGCCGCGAAGATCGCGCTGCCGCAGCCGCCGAATACGAGCCAAAACGTCCCAAGAAACTCAGCAATGAGTTTTTTCTGCATGAAACCCTTCTCCTCAGCCCGCAATCCAGACGAGAATCGGCTCCTGGTGAAAATGATTCCGGCAAGAACACGCCGGATTACGCCCACCTAACAGCAAACGCCCGCCTAATTGCCCACGAATCAACAATTACGGCAAAATAATAGCACGCTATCGTTGATTTCTTGCGCAGTTGGCGTTTGCGCTGAACAAAAATTACGCTAATGACAATTTTTATCCGCTAAGCGCCCCTTAGCATCACATGAACTGGTGGGATCATGACTGACGCGATATCTCCTCTGTCGCCGACCCCCTCGTCATCGAACAATGCTGTTGCGAATTCCCCTGCACGTGTTCTGATTGCGAGCCTTATCGGCACAACGATCGAATTCTTCGATTTCTATGTTTATGCAACGGCGGCGGTCATCGTCTTCCCGAAGTTGTTCTTCCCGGCAAGCGACCCGACGTCGGCAACTCTGCAATCCTTCGCAACCTTCTCCATCGCCTTCTTCGCGCGCCCGATCGGCGCGATGATCTTCGGCCACTTCGGCGATAGAATCGGCCGCAAGGCGACGCTTGTTGCGGCTCTGATGACCATGGGTCTTTCGACCGTGGTGATCGGCTTGCTGCCGACCTACGCATCGATCGGCGTCCTTGCGCCGATATTGCTGGCGCTCTGCCGCCTCGGTCAGGGTCTCGGTCTCGGCGGCGAATGGGGTGGCGCGGTCCTGCTTGCAACCGAGAACGCACCGGAAGGCAAGCGCAGTTGGTACGCGATGTTCCCGCAGCTCGGCGCTCCCATCGGCTTCATCCTGTCTGCCGGCCTTTTCCTGATCCTGCGCGAAACCATGACCGATGCGGACTTCCTGAGCTACGGCTGGCGTGTCCCCTTCCTGATCAGCATCGTGCTCGTTGCCGTCGGTCTCTATGTTCGCCTGAAGATCACCGAAACGCCGGAATTCCAGCGTGCGATCGAAAAGGAAGAACGCGTTTCCGTTCCGATCGCGGTCATTTTCCGTTCGCATTTCCGTAGCCTGATCCTCGGCACCATCATAGCGGTCGCAACCTTCGTGTTGTTCTACCTGATGACGGCCTTCACGCTGAGCTGGGGCACCCGGCCTCCGGGCACAGGCCCATTGCCGGCCGGTCTCGGCTATTCGCAAGGCCAGTTCCTCGTCGTCCAGCTCGTCGGCGTCGTCTTCTTCGGTCTGATGATCCCGATTTCCGGCCTGCTGTCGGATCGGTATTCGCGCCGTCTGGTTCTGATCCTGACGACGATCGGCATCCTCATCTTCGGCCTGTTCTACTCGTCGCTGCTGACGGCTGGCCTAGCGGGCGCCTTTGCCTGCTCGATCATCGGTCTCGCCCTGATGGGCTTCACCTATGGTCCGATCGGCGCTGCTCTGGCAGCACCCTTCCCGACCACCGTGCGCTACACCGGCGCGTCCATGACCTTCAATCTCGGGGGCATCGTCGGCGCGTCGCTGGCGCCCTACATCGCCACATGGCTCGCAACCAACTACGGCCTCGTCTATGTCGGTTATTATCTGGCGGCCGCCGCAGTGCTCTCGCTGATCGGCATCCTGCTCTCGGGCAATGACGAAGTCTGAACAAACAAACATAGGCAATTGAAAAGGCCGGGTGAAAACCCGGCCCTTTTATTGAATCACTTTATGAAGTTCGAGCCGATTGCGGCCCCGAATTACTCGGTCGTGACCCCTTGGAACGGGCGGACTTCCCGGCCGGGCATGAAGTGGCCGAGGCGCTTGATTTCCCATTCCAGCTTGACGCCGGATTTTTCGAAAACCTCACGGCGCACCTGTTCGCCGAGATATTCCAGATCGTAGCCGGTCGCCTGCTCCATGTTGATCATGAAGTTGCAATGCAGCGACGACATCTGCGCGCCGCCGATGACCAGACCGCGGCAACCCGCTTCATCGATCAGCTTCCAGGCGGAAAGACCCTCCGGGTTCTTGAAGGTCGAACCACCCGTCTTTTCCCGGATCGGCTGCACGGTTTCGCGATGCGCCCGCACGGCATCCATCTCGGCCCGGATCTTGGTGCGATCTTCCGGGTAGCCCTCAAAAAGGACATGCGTGAAAATCAGATCCTCGGACGCATCCGAATGACGGTAGCTGTAGCCCATCTCGGCATTGGTCAGGACATGCTTGTCGCCCTTGCGGTCGATAGCATGCACTTCGACAACGCGCTCGCGGGTCTCGGCGCCATTGGCGCCCGCATTCATCCGCGCAGCGCCGCCGATGCTGCCCGGAATGCCGTAATAGAAATGGAAACCGCCGATGCTGTTGTCCATCGCCATGGCGGCGACATGCTTGTCCGGGCAGATGGCGCCGGCCAGGATGCGGTTTTCGCCGGCAAGCTCGACCGAGCCAAAGCCCTTGGCCGAAAGCCTGAGAACGACACCGGGAATGCCGCCGTCGCGCACCAATATGTTCGATCCCACGCCGACAACGGTCAGCGGCACGTCCTCCGGCAGAATCTTCAGAAACGCGATGAGATCATCCGTATCGTGTGGCTGGAACATCAGCTCCGCCAACCCGCCGGCGCGGAACCATGTGACACGATCCATCGGGGCATCCGGCGTCAGCCGGCCCCTGATATCCTTTACACCGTCGCCGAGCGACGCCAGAAGCTTTTCCCCATTTACCTGTTTCATGCGGACTTACCCGAGAGGCCTTCCAATTCCTTTGGCAATGATGCTGCCCAATATGTGATGCTGCCAGCCCCCAACAAAACCACAAAATCACCCGGTCGCGCAATCTCTGCAACCATGGCGGCAAGACTTTCCTGTGACGGCAGGTAGCGCGCATCGCGATGACCACCGGCCTTGATGCGTGAGACAAGCGACTGAGAATCCGCGCCTTCGATGGGATCTTCACCAGCGGCGTAAACAGGCGCTAGGAAAATACTGTCGGCATCGTTGAAGCACGCGGCGAATTCTTCGAAAAGGCTCGACAGGCGTGTGTAGCGATGCGGCTGATGGACCGCGATAACGCGGCCGTTGCAGGCTTCGCGCGCGGCCTTCAACACCGCCTTGATCTCGACGGGGTGATGACCGTAATCGTCGAAAACCTTGACCCCGTTCCATTCGCCGGTCAGCGTGAAGCGGCGCTTGACCCCGCCGAAGGACGCCAATCCCTTTGCGATCGCCTCGCTGGAAATCCCGAGCCGGTTGGCGACAGCAACGGCGGCAGTCGCATTGGAAATGTTGTGGCGGCCCGGCATCGGCATGACGAGATCCTTGATATGGATCACCTTGCCCGTGCGGCGCCTGCGAATTTCCACATCGAACAACGAGCGAGTGCCGTCGATCCGCACGTTCGAGAAACGCACATCGGCTTGCGGGTTCTCGCCATAGGTGATGACCTTGCGGTCTTCGATGCGACCGACAAGCGACTGCACTTCCGGATGGTCGATGCACATGACGCCGAAGCCATAGAACGGCACATTCTCGACGAACTGCCGGAAGGCCGCGCGGACGGCATCGAAATTGCCGTAGTGATCCAGGTGTTCCGGATCGATGTTGGTGACGACGGCGACATCGGCCGGCAGCTTCAGGAAGGTGCCGTCCGATTCGTCGGCCTCGACCACCATCCACTCACCAGCACCCATGCGCGCATTCGTGCCGTAGGCATTGATGATGCCGCCATTGATGACGGTGGGGTCGAGCCCGCCCGCTTCCAGGAGCGTCGCGACGAGCGAGGTCGTCGTGGTCTTGCCATGCGTGCCGCCGATGGCGATGGCGCTACGGAACCGCATCAGTTCGGCGAGCATTTCAGCACGACGCACCACCGGCAACAGCTTTTCGCGCGCCGCGACCAGTTCCGGATTGCTCTTCTTGATGGCGGTGGAAACGACGACGACTTCGGCATCGCCGAGGTTTTCAGCCTTGTGTCCGATATGGACCGGAATGCCCTTGTCGCGCAGCCGCTGCACATTGGCACTTTCCGATTGGTCGGAACCCTGCACGCGATGACCGAGGTTGTGCAAAACCTCGGCGATGCCGCTCATCCCGATACCGCCTATACCGATAAAATGCACTAGGCCGATTGCCTTCGGCAGCTTCATACGCCTGCCCCCTTGAATTGCTGAATTGAACGTCCTGCGGCAATAGCTTCAACCATGTCGGCAAGCAAATTTGCCGCATCCGGCTTGCCCGCCTGTTTGGCGGCCGCAGCCATCTTTGCGAGTTTTTCCGGCATGGTCATCGAACCGCGCAGGATTGTAGAGAGCTTCTCCGGCGTCAGCTCGGATTGTGCAATCACCTTGACGCCACCCGTCGCCGCCAGCGCCGCGGCATTGGCCGCCTGATCATGATCGAGCGCATGCGGATAGGGAACCAGGATCGCCGGGCGACCGATGACGGCAAGCTCGGAGACCGTGGAAGCACCGGAACGGCAGAGAACCAGATGCGCCGCACCGATCCGCTCCGCCATGTCGTTGAAGAACGGCGCGACATCGGCGCCCATGTCAAGTTTTCTCGTGCAGCTGTTGACCGTCTCCATATCCTCGGGTCGCACCTGCTGCGTGATCCGCAGGCGCTTGCGCAACGGCTCTTCGAGCAGACTGATTGCCGTCGGCACGGCTTTGGAGAAATACTGCGCGCCCTGGCTGCCGCCGAAGACGACCAGATTGAACGGATCATCCGGCCCGGACGGCACGTAAGGGCGCTTCGCGGCTTCGATAACGGCCGGACGCACGGGATTGCCCGTCGTCACCGTCTTCTCGCCAAACGCGCCGTCTTCCGTGAGGAAGCCGCCGGCAATCGCGCGTACGCGCGGCGCCAGCATCTTGTTGGCACGGCCCATGACCGCATTCTGCTCATGCAGCATCGACGGCACGCCCATGCGTGTGGCCGCCAGAAGCGGTGGAACGGTCGGATAGCCGCCAAAACCGACGACGCAGACAGGCTTGATGCGCTTGATCAGTTTGCGAGCGGCGCGCACGCCGGACCACAGCGTCCAAAGAGCGCCAGCAACTTTCAACGGGTTCTTCGAACCGATCGTTGCCGAGGGCACGACATGAATTTCGTCGGCCGGAAACTTGCCGGCATAGCGTTCGGCACGGCTGTCGGTGACGAGGTGCACGGAATAGCCGCGCTCCTTCAGCTTATAGGCCAGTGCTTCGGCCGGAAATACGTGGCCGCCGGTGCCGCCGGCGGCAAGAAGGACAATGCCTTTACTCATAATTTTCGCTCCCGCGAATACCCCACTACTCGGGGCATCTCCCTAATATAGGAAGTCGCCCCGACCGCGTCATCGGCGCGGGCCAAGCCCCCCTCATAGACCGGCGCTTCGTGAAAAGCGACCGGAGAATGAAGACCACGCAGGAGATAGGAAGAGCAATCGGCCGGCGGTTTCAAGACGATCACTCCGCCGGCAATCCATGCGTCACGCGGAACATGGTACGGTCCTGCGCACGCTTTTCCGGCCTGTGACGCGTCAGCGCCAGGATGAAGCCCGCCGTCACGCAGATTGCCGTCATCGACGAGCCGCCATAGGAAATCAGCGGCAGCGTCATACCCTTGGCGGGCAGCAGCTGCAGGTTCACGCCGATGTTGATGATCGACTGGATGCCGATCTGCAGCACCAGGCCTGCGACGGCAAAACGGTTGAAATCGTTCTTTTCCTTGTAGGCATGCGACAGGCCGCGCAGCACGAGGAAGGCGAAGATCAATACGAGCACCATGCAGAAGATGGCGCCGAACTCCTCGGCCGCGACCGAGAAAATGAAGTCGGTATGGGCGTCCGGAATGATGCGTTTGACGGTGCCTTCGCCCGGGCCGACGCCGAACCAGGTGCCGTGAACGATTGCTTCCTTGGCGGTGTCCACCTGGAACGTATCGCCCTCGCCCGTCAGGAACTTGTTCACACGCTGCGCCACGTGATCGAAGGCGTAATAGGCGGTGACAAAGCCGCCCGCACCGAGACCGCCGAGCACGATGATCCAAAGCCAGGGCATGCCAGCCATGAAGAACATGCCGCCCCAGACGGCCGTCGTCAGAATGGTCTGGCCAAGGTCAGGCTGTGCGACGAGCAATGCGACGACGATGCCGAAGAGGATGATGGCGAAGAGATTGCCGGGGATTTCGGGCTGGCGCGCATGTTCGGAAAACAACCATGCGCAGACGACGACGAAAGCGGGCTTCATGAATTCCGAAGGCTGGATCGATAGAGACGCGATATTGACCCAACGCCGCGAGCCCTTGACTTCGACGCCGAAGAAAAGCGCAAACAGCATCATCGCCAGCGCCACGATCAGCAGGATCACGGCTGTTCTTCGCACCTGCCTCGGCGTCATGAAGGAAATGCCGATCATCGCGGCGATCGCCGGGATGAGGAACAGTGCGTGGCGCTTGACGAAGTGGAACGGCTCGAGCCCGATGCGCTCCGCCACCGCAGGCGACGCAGCGAAGGACAACATGAAGCCGATGCCGATCAAGAGGATGAAAAGGGCGAGAAATACGCGGTCGATGGTCCAGAACCACTCGGCCAAGGCCCCACGTTCAACGCGGCTTACCATATCATTTGCCTCCAGCTGCTGAACCGATCAGCATGGTGACGCCATCGATCGCAGCGACATGGCTGACGAAGGCGTCGCCCCTGACCTCGAAATTCTTGTACTGATCGAAGCTTGCGCAAGCCGGTGACAGCATCACCGCAGCGGACTCGTGTTCGTCCCTGTCCGCATCCGCGGCAGCATGTGCGACGGCGCGCTCCAGCGTGCCGGAAATCTCGTAGGGCACCTGATCGCCGAGCGTCGCGGCAAAGGCGGGCGCTGCCTCGCCGATCAGATAGGCCTTGGAAATACGCGGGAAGAGCGGCGCGAGACTCGTGATCCCGCCCTCTTTCGGCAGGCCGCCTGCGATCCAGTAGATATTCTCATAGCTCGAAAGCGCCGGCGCTGCTGCATCTGCATTCGTCGCCTTGGAGTCGTTGACGAAGACGACCCGGCCGCGCTTCCCCACAGGCTGCATGCGATGCTTGAGGCCCGGGAAGGATTTCAGCCCTGCCCTGATCTCCTCGGCGGAAACGCCGACTGCAAGGCAGGCTGCAATCGCAGCCGCCGCGTTCTGTGCGTTATGGCCGCCACGTAAGGTCTGGATGCCGTCGAGATCGGCGATCTCGGCTGCCGCTGCGTTCGATGCCTGAATGATACGGCTGCCCTCTGCATAAAGGCCGTTCGCCAACGGATGCCGGCGCGAAATCCGCATCACCTTGATACCTGCCCGCTCGATCCGATCGGCGATCAAGGAGGAGTAGCTGTCATCGACGCCGACGACGGCGACATCGCTTCCCGCAACAAGCCGCTCCTTGATGTCGGCATAGTGCTGCATCGTACCATGGCGATCGAGATGATCGGGCGTGAGGTTCAGCAGGATACCGGCCGAAGGATTGAGCGTCGGTGCCAGATCGATTTGATAAGAAGAGCATTCGACGACATAAAAACGGCCGGCTTTCGGTGGGTCGAGCGTCAGCACGGCCGTACCGATATTGCCGCCAAGCTGCGTGTCGCGACCGCTCGATTGCAGGATATGGGCGATCAATGCCGTCGTCGTCGATTTGCCATTTGTTCCGGTAATGGCGATGAACGGGCAATCCGGCGCAAACGCCCGCCGTTCTCTGACAAAAAGCTCGACATCGCCGATGATCTCCACGCCGGCGGCGTGAGCGAGATCGACGGTCCAGTGCGGCTTCGGATGCGTCAGCGGCACGCCGGGCGATAGAACGAACACCGAAAGGCCGTTCCAATCGATCGTCCTGAGATCAGCAACCGCGATCCCCTCGGCCGCCGCCTTGGCCACGCTGTCCGGATTGTCGTCCCAAGCCGTGACATCGGCACCACCGGCAACCAGCGCGCGCGCCGTGGCAAAGCCTGAGCCGCCGAGGCCGAAGAGAGCGACCTTCTTTCCGTTCAGCGTGGTGATGGGGATCATCGTTGCCTCACCGCAGCTTCAGGGTGGAGAGGCCGACCATCGCCAGGATAACGGCGACGATCCAGAAACGCACAACGACCTGACTTTCCGTCCAGCCTTTCTTCTCGAAGTGATGGTGGATCGGCGCCATCAGGAAGACGCGCCGTTTGGTCATCTTGAAGAAGCCGACCTGGATGATGACGGAAAGCGCCTCGAGCACGAAGAGGCCGCCGATAATCGCCATGACGATTTCGTGCTTGGTGGCGACGGCGACCGAACCGATCATCCCGCCAAGAGCCAGCGAGCCGGTATCGCCCATGAAGATTGCAGCCGGCGGCGCGTTGAACCAGAGGAAACCAAGACCGGCGCCAATGACCGCACCGAGAACGACGGCGAGTTCACCCGTACCCGGCACAAAATTGATAGCGAGATAGTCGGCAAACACGAAGTTGCCGGCGAGGTAAGAGATGATCCCGAAGGAGGCGGCCGCGATCATGACGGGCACGATGGCAAGACCGTCGAGACCATCAGTCAGGTTGACGGCATTGCCGGCGGCAACGATGACGAAAGCGCCGAACAGCACGAAGAACATGCCGAGGTTGAGCAGCAGGCTCTTGAAGAAGGGGAAGGCGACCGACGAACCGAAGGTCGAGCCCGCGGGACCGGAGGACAGGGCCGTCGTCATCATGAAATAGACGGCAATCGCAGCGATGACGAACTCGATACCAAGGCGCGCGCGACCGGAGAAGCCTTTATCACTCTGCTTGGTGACCTTGAGATAGTCATCGTAGAAGCCGATGGCGCCGAAGCCGAGCGTCACGAGCAGCGTGGCAACGACATAGACATTGGCAAGATCAGCCCAAAGCAGCGACGAGACGACGATGCCGGCCAGGATCATCAGGCCGCCCATGGTCGGCGTGCCGGCCTTCTTGAAATGCGTCTGCGGACCATCGGCACGGATCGGCTGCCCCTTGCCCTGACGCACGCGCAGGGAGGAGATGATTCGCGGCCCGAAGAGAAAGACGATCAACGCTGAGGTGAACAGGGCGCCGCCGGTACGGAACGTGATGTATCTGAACAGATTGAGAAATCTGAAGTGAGTACTGAAAAAATGAATATGGTCCGACAGTTCGGCAAGCCAGATCAGCATAAGAGCCCTTTCTAAAGCCCCTGATGGGTGTGAGGGCCCGTGTCGGAAAATGCGGGAAACTTGTCAAGCAAGCCCGCAACGATCTTTCCAAACCCCATTCCCAGCGACGATTTCACCATCAAGACGTCGCCTGCGGCGACAGAATTGAGCGCGAATTCCGAGAGTTCCTCCGTCGTCTCGCGATATTCGACATGAACACTTTCCGGCAGCTCATCCCTCAAAGCCGCCATCTCCGGACCAGCCAGCCAGACATGCTCGATGCCGGACGCCAAGAGCGGTCCGGCAAGGTTGGCATGCAACCGCTGGGCATAATCCCCCATTTCCAACATATCGCCGAGCACGGCGATGCGCCTGCCCGTCCGTCCGCCCGGCCCCGCCTGCGGCGATGTCGTCGCCAGCAGCGCGATCGCCGCACGCATCGATGCGGGATTTGCGTTGTAGCTTTCGTCGATCAGCGTGAAATAGCCGTGGCCGATCGCGCGCTTGTGGCGTTGTCCCCTGCCCTTTTCCGGCTTCAGGTCCGCCAAGGCATCGACGGCCTGATCGAGATCGGCCTCCATCAGCATGACCGCGCCGAGCACGGCAAGCGCATTCTCCGCGATATGGCGACCGGGCGCACCGAGCGCCACTTCCATGGTCTCGCCGCCAATCGTCAGCCAAAGGGTCGAATTTTCTTCCGAGGCATTGAATTCGGCAAGGCGGACATCCGCTTTTGCATGCTGGCCGAAGCTATGGACATGCTCGATGCCGGCCGCCGCGGCAGCTTTCTCCAGCATCTCGAACTGATCGTTGTCGTGATTGAGGATGGCATGACCGCCCGGCACGACGCCGTCGAAAATCTCCGCCTTTGCCGCCGCAATTTCGCTGATGCTATTGAAATTGCCGAGATGAGCCGGCGCGATCGTCGTGATGATCGCCACGTGCGGCTGCACCATCTTGACGAGTGGCCTGATTTCTTCGGGATGATTCATGCCGATTTCGAAAACGCCGAAATCGGTGTCTTCGGGCATGCGCGCGAGAGTGAGCGGAACACCCCAATGATTGTTGAAGGAGGCAATCGAGGCATGCACCTTGCCAGAAGGCGTCAGCGCGCGCCGCAGCATCTCCTTCGTCGTCGTCTTGCCGACCGAACCCGTGACGGCGATGATCTTGGCCTGCGTGCGCTTGCGGGCGGCTACGCCAAGCCGTGCCAGCGCCGCCAGGACGTCATCCACGATGACCTTCGGCACGGTCAAACTGCCCATTGCAGGCAGCCGCGCCTCACTGATCACAATGAAGGCGGCGCCGTTCGCCATCGCAATATTGGCATAGTCGTGACCGTCGACGCGATCGCCCTTGATGGCGAAAAATGCCTCGCCCGGCTGGATGGAACGACTGTCTATGGAAATGCCTGTGATGCCAGCGGGCAGCGATCCGACGAAGCGGCCCGAAATTGCAGCGATCAGATCCTCAGTTGTCCATAGCCAGCTCAAGACTTCAGTTCCTCCAATGCTTTGCGCAATTCGGCATGATCGGAGAACGGCAGCGTCACCCCGCCGATCGTCTGACCTTCCTCATGCCCCTTGCCGGCGACGATCAGCGTGTCGCCGGATTTCAGCAAACCGACCGCCGTTCGGATCGCCTCGGCACGATCGCCGATCTCCGTCGCGCAGGCGGCAGCAGTCATGATTTCCGCGCGAATCGTCGCCGAATCTTCCGAGCGCGGATTATCGTCGGTGACGACGACGACATCAGCAAGACGGCAGGCGATCTCGCCCATGATCGGACGCTTGCCGCGATCGCGGTCTCCGCCACAGCCGAAGACGACGACGACGCGGCCCGTGGTGAACGGCCGCACCGAATTCAGGACATTTTCAAGCGCATCCGGCTTATGGGCATAATCGACATAGGCAAGCGCGCCATCATGAGTGTGACCGACGAGCTCCAGCCGGCCCGAAGCGCCGATGAGCTTTTCGAGGGCAGCCATCGCGACCGGCGCGGCAACGCCAGTGGAAATGGCGAGACCGGCCGCAACCAGCGCATTGGCGATCTGGAAATCGCCGGCGAGCGGAATATGGACCTCGAATATATCGTCGCCGATGTGAACCTCAGCGATCTGCTTGTGGCGGAAGTGCTCGACGCGCTTCAGCGTCAGGAAATCGCCCTTGCGGCCGACGGTGCGGACATCCTGCCCGGCATCGCGGGCAGCAGCGATTGCCTGCGGAGACCACGCGTCGTCGGCAAAAATGACTGCCGGCGAACCCTTCGGCAACAAATCCCGGAACAGCCGCATCTTGGCAGCCATATAATCCTCGACCGTCGGATGATAGTCCATGTGGTCTCGGCCGAGATTGGTAAAGGCGGCGGCGGCAAGTTTCACGCCATCGAGTCGGAACTGATCGAGGCCGTGGCTGGATGCTTCCATGGCCGCATGTGTAACGCCTTCATCGGCAAGTTCGGCCAACAGCTTATGCAGCGACACCGGATCGGGTGTCGTCAGCGCACCATATTCGTTGCGGGTCGGCGAAACGACACCGGTCGTGCCGATCATGGCCGCCGGATGACACGCGAAAGCCCATATCTGCCGTGTGAAGGACGCTACCGAGGTTTTGCCGGCGGTTCCCGTCACCGCAACCATCGTTTGCGGCTGCCGTCCGTAGAAACGCGCGGCAGCGACAGAGAGGAATCGGCGCGGCTCGGAAACCTGCAACAGGGGCACATTGCCGGCATCGACCTTATGGCCCGCGACCACGATGGAGGCCCCGCGCGCGACGGCATCGGCGATGAAGCTTGCACCATCGGCCTTCGTGCCGGCGACGGCGACGAAGGCCATGCCCGGCAATACCTTACGGCTGTCGGCAGTGATCCCGCCTATTTCAAGATCGCCAAGCGCGCCGCCAATTTGTGTGTTGAGTTCCGGAAACGCATTTCCGGCAATATCCCGCAAGTTCATCGAATGTACTTTTCGCCTTCTCGATCAGTCCGCCCCTCGCGAATCGACGTGTGTATTCTTTCACGCTTAATAAGACGCCAGCAAGGCCGCGTCATCTTTTCCAAAGCTGGGTTGCACCCCGAGAATCGGCGCCGCGCGGGCGATGATGTCGCGGGCGATCGGCAAGGCCGTAAAGGCCGAGATCGTCCCACCACCACGCTCGCCGCTCTTCGGCTCGTCGATGAAGGTCATGACGATGTATTGCGGGTTGTCGATCGGGAAGGCGGCCAGGAAGCTGTTGAAGTTCAAGTTGTGCGCGTAGCGGCCGTTGACAACCTTGTCGGCCGTGCCGGTCTTGCTACCGACATTGTAGCCGGGAACGCGCGCATTGCGGCCGGAGCCCCTGGTGCCGTTGAACTCGAGCAGGAAGCGGACGTCGTCACTGGTGCTCTTCTTGATGACCATCTTGGCGATGGCATCGGCCTGATCGCGCGTGCGCGGCAGGAAAGTGGGTTCGATGAGCTTGCCGCCGTTGACGAGCGCAGATGCGGCAACCGCTGTCTGTAGCGCCGTGGTCGACACGCCATGGCCGAATGAGATGGTGATCGAGTTGATCTTCTTCCAGACGCGCGGCTGGCTCGGCGTCTTCACTTCCGGCAGCTCGGTATCCATCTTGGTCAGCAGACCCAAACGGGTCAGGAATTCCTTGTGCCCGTCGATGCCGACAAGATCGGCGATCTTTGCGGTGCCGATGTTGGAAGAATACTGGAAGATTTCCGGCACGCTCAGAACGCGGCGCTGGCCGTGGAAGTCGTGGATGGTAAAGCCGCCGATCCGGATCGGGTTCGTCGCATCGAAGGCATCACGCAACGTCACCTTGCCGGAATCGAGCGCCATCGCCATGGTGAAGGTCTTGAAGGTCGACCCCATTTCGAACGTGCCGTTCGTCATGCGGTTGAGCCACCCTTCGCTGGCGCCCTCGCTCGGATAATTGGGATCGAAATCGGGGGCCGAGGCCATGCCCAGCACCTCGCCGGTGTGAACGTCGAGGATCGCAGCACCGGCACCCTTTGCCTGAAAATTCTTCACCGCGTTGACGACCGCGTCGCGGACGATACCCTGCACGCGCAGGTCGATCGAAAGCTTGACCGGCTGCAGCGGCTGATCGTTGGTCATGCCGGCAGCGGCCAGATCGGCAAGGCCCTGATCGTCGATATATTTCTCCATCCCGGCAACACCGCGATTGTCGATGTTGACGTAGCCGAGAATATGCGGGGCGGTGGTGCCGCCCGGATAGAAGCGGCGCTTCTCGGGGCGGAAGCCGATGCCCGGAATGCCGAGCGCCAGAATCTGGCTCTGTTGCTTCGGCGTCAGCTGTCGGCGGAGCCAGGCAAAGTGGGAGGACTTCGCGGAGAGCTTCCTGTAGGTGGATTTGCTGTCGAGATCCGGCAGAACCTTGCGCAGCTCCTCGACTGCCTCGTCGGCATCGATGATCTTGTTCGGTTCGGCAAACAGCGAGACCGTGCGGATGTCGGTTGCAAGCAGGGCGCCGTTGCGGTCGACGATGTCAGGGCGCGACGCCATCAGACGGTCCGGCGGCAAAATGCTCGACGTCGTATCCGGCAGGGTCATCGCGAACTGTGCAAGCCGGCCGCCGATCACGCAGTAGATTGCGATGAAGCTCGCAACCAGGAGTACGACGCGGCTCTTTGCCTGATTGGATTTGCGCTTGCGCGCGCCTTCGAACCGCGAGCCGAAGAGACCGTCGCTTGGGCGATTGTTGCCGTCGGTGGAGAAGTGGGCCTTGCTCTTCAGGACCATGATGCGAGAAAGAAAAGACATTATTCCCTCACCGATCCCGTTGCGATGTTGTCAATTTCAGGCTTCTTGCGCTTGGCAAGAGCCGGAGGTTTCGGTCGCGGCGCAGGCGCTGCGGCCACATCGGCAATGGCTTTCCGGATCTCGGCATCCGTTGAATCGCCGCTTGTGGAGGCGAGCGATGTCCCCTTCTTGGGATTGCCAGGAGACTTGCCGCCGCTTTTCGGATCGTTCGAAGCCGTTACCGGTGGCGGCGGAAGCTGCGAGCGCAGCATCGGCAGTTCGCTCGGCTGAACGATTGCCGTCGAAATCGTCGGCTGCAGCTGAAGTTCGCTGTTATAATTGTTGACGAGGCGCTCGAGCCGGTTTGGCTGAGATACCAGCGCCCAGTCCGCCTTCAGCAGATCGATCGTATCCCTTTCAAGCTTGATTTCGGATTCGAGGCGACGCACCTCTTCCAGCTTCAGCTCGGCACGATGCTTGATCGTATAGGTCACGCTGGCCATGGCCGTCATGACGCCGATCAGCACGATGTCAAAAGTCTTCAGCATTTCAGCCCCCAAGCTTTCCAAGACTGGCGAGATTGGGCAGATCGAAGATCGAGAGATCTGCCGCCTCCGCCGGAGCCAAAGTGCGAACCCCCGCACGCAATTTGGCTGAGCGAGCACGCGGATTGGCTTCCGCCTCCGCGTCACTCGCAGAAATCATCGACTTGCCAACCGGCTCGAAGGTGGCAGGCCGCTCATTCACGATCGGCATGTGACGCGACCCGGCGGCGCGACCCGAGCGATCGGCAAAGAATTTTTTGACGATGCGATCCTCCAGCGAATGGAAGGTCACGACGACAAGGCGCCCACCCGGCTTGAGCGCGCGCTCTGCCGCAAACAATGCCTGGGCCAGTTCGCCCAGCTCGTCATTGACGAAAATGCGCAAGGCCTGAAAGACCCGCGTCGCCGGATGAATCTTGTCCTTGGCCTTTCGCGGCGTCACGACCTCGATCAGCCCGGCCAGATCGCGGGTGGTCACGAAAGGAGCCTCAGCGCGACGCTTTTCGATCGCGTGCGCGATGCGCGGCGCCTGCTTTTCCTCGCCGAGAAACACGAAGATGCGGATGAGATCAGCAAGCTTGGCGCGATTGACCACATCGGCCGCCGACACACCGCTTGCCGACATCCGCATATCGAGCGGACCATTTTTACTGAAGGAAAAACCGCGCTCGGCCTCGTCGATCTGCATGGAGGAGACGCCGATATCGAGCACAATACCGTCAAGACCACCCGCAGGCGCATGATCGGCCAACTCGGAAAACTGCGATTGAATGAGATTGAGATGACCGGCATGGGCTGAAACGAGCGCCTGCCCTGCGACGATCGCCGTCGGATCGCGATCGAGCGCGGTCACGTTGGCACCGGCGGCAAGAATGGCCGACGTATAGCCGCCAGCCCCGAATGTTCCGTCGAGAATGACCTTGCCGGGCGCCGGAGCCAGCGCCTCGATCACCTCGGAAAGAAGAACCGGAATGTGACGAGCTGGTCCGCCACCGGCATCAGAAGAACCTCCGCCTGAATTCGCCGCCATTCCGTTTCCCCGTTCTATTCCGAGCGCCTGCCCGCCAGCCTGCGCTCCTCTCGTGCCTGCGCCTGCAAGGCCAGAAAGGCCTCCGGTCGCCATAATTGAAAATGATCCGCCCGACCGACGAAGGTTACTTCGCCTGCAATTCCGGTGAAGTCGCGAATAAAATCCGTGACCATCAACCGCCCTTCCGCATCGAGCTTCATGAAGACCCCGCCCCCGTGAATGAGGAGCGACATCTGGTTCGCCGCCGGCGAAAACGGATCGTCCGCCGCAATCTGCCGCTCGAAGCGATCGAGCAGATCCAGACCGCCGACGCTGATCGCCGGAAACACAAAATCCTGAAAGCAGTACAGCTCCTGGATATCGCGCTCCGCCAGCACGGAACGAAACGCAGCAGGCACGGAAACCCGCCCCTTGGAATCGATCCGGTTGGTCGCATTTGACAGGAAGCGGTTCATGACGCGAAACACCCGTCCCCCATGACCCGCAAGCCGCTACTCGCTTACAGGCACAGCCAAAATCGGACACAGCTTCGCAAGCCGAAAGGATAGACACCCTTCCGACACCCCCAGAACGGGAGCAATCATGGCTTTGCGATGATTGGGCTCTGATTTGCCCTTGTGCAGTGTTCGTTTGGGATACCATGGGACCATATGGGCGTCAATGGGATGAAGCCACGTCAGACGTGGCCGCAGCCTGAATATTCATAAGCCGTTAAGTTTAACGAAAGGTTAGGACAGGCTTCAGGAGACGTCCCGAAACGGATTGTTTTCACAGGCGAAAACCCGCGCCCGCCAAAGTCCGGAATCCCTGAGATTCAGGGGATTCAGCAACTCCCGAAATTATTTCTCAGGGGTACGGGATACACCTTCCCAAGATGGCGTGATGATTTGCCAGTTGGCCTGTAAGCCGGGTTCTGTATGGCTCCGGCCAAGGCCGGAACGTGGCAGCCATTCATCTGGGACGGCGCTTGCGCGACGCCTCTTGCAACCCACCCGGATGACCGGCCCGGAAACGGGCTGGAGCGCTTGCGCGCCCCGCGTCATCCCTATTCGGTTTTGCTCCCGGTGGGGTTTTCCGTGCCGTCGCTGTTTCCAGAGACGCGGTGGGCTCTTACCCCACCCTTTCACCCTTACCCGATCCAAGGATCGGGCGGTTTGCTTTCTGTGGCACTTTCCCTGAGGTTGCCCTCGCCGGACGTTATCCGGCACCGTGTTTCCGTGGAGCCCGGACTTTCCTCACCTCATCGCCTTTCGGCATTGATGAAGCGCGGCTGCCCGGCCAACTGGCACAGGCTCATTAACCGAGACCGTCCGTAATTGCCACCTAAATATGCGGCTTTGCCCAGGCAGGATGTCAGTTGCGGAAATGCGCTGAGAAATCCGTGGCGTAGCCCTCGTCCTTGATTCGACCTGCGAGCAGCAGCTCCGCTCCCAGCCGGCCGATTTCATCGGAACTCTTGGCGGAAGTGCCGTTGCAGCCCATCACGACCGCGACCCGCGAGGAAGACGTATAACCGATCATCGGATAGCCGGTCGGCGAATAGGAGACGGCACAGGAATTGGTAAAAGACGGCGGCCGCTTCACGCCGGGAACGAGCTCATGGAAGATCCGCACCAGATGATCGCGCGCCTTGTCGCGGCCCGGAGTCCGGAACCAGGCACGCAATTCCGCTTCGCTCTCGAATTGCAAGTCGTCGGGATCGCCGCCGATCTTGATGTAATATCTGCCGTCCGGATAGCGGATCGGCGGCAGCATATAGATGCTGTCCACGTCTTCAGGCGCCACCGAAATCAATGACGGCATGCCGGAAAGCGCCTCTGCCTCCGCCTCGCTGACCTCGAAGAAGGTGACAGTACGTCCATAAACCTTCATCTCAACAGGTCGCTGCAAGAGATTCTCGGCAATGGAGAAACCGCCGGTGGCCAACAGGATCTTTTCAGCGCTGAATGTCTCGCCTTCCGCCGTCCTGACGATGGCAAGGCCGCCCTCGTCGCGGATCGACAGCGCCGTCTGCTTGATGACACGCGCGCCGGCTTTTTCCGCGAGCAGCGATTGCGCCTTCACCAGGCGACGCGGGCTGATGTGACCAGCGCCCTTCGGTTCGAAAACCCCTTCGCTTCCCGAAGCGAAAGCGAAGAAGGGAAACTTCGCCTTGAGCCCGGCATCGTCGAGAAGTTCGGTTTGAACCCCCAGCCGACCAGCGGCCCCGACGACATCGTCGACATAGCTGATTTCACCGCCTCTCTTCGGCCCGGTGACGAGACAACCGACCGCCGAGTAGAACTGGATACCGCTGTCCCGTTCGATATCCGCATAGCGGCTGATCGAACGGTTTGCCAAGCGAGCCCAGTCCGTATCCGGGTCGATCGTGCGGGTAATGCGGCCTTCGTCATAATGACTGCCGAAAACGCCTTGATGATTGGCGCGATCTTCAGGTTCATCCGGCCCGATGACGGCGATGCCGTCCGTTTGGTTTGCCAGGTGACGGGCAGCCGCTGCTCCCATCATGCCCCGGCCAACGACGATGAACCTGAAATCCGCTGCCATGCTCTAACCCTCACGCATAATCGCGATTTCGATAGCACGGAAAGCGATTCCGCCCTACTCGAATCCGCCTGCGGATGGATCTCAGTCGAGAAGTGCCAGCACCTTGCCGCAATAGCGCTTCGAGATCGGATTCATGCGCGTCGCACCATGACCGGCATTGTACTTCAGGATGGTGTTGCAGGTCGGGCCGCCGCCAAGGTTCTGCGCCATGGCGAGATACTTCATGCCGAACTTGATGTTGGTCTCGGGATCGTAGAGCCCCTTCGTCCGACCCGTGTACCCCATCAGGCGGGCCGTGGCCGGCTTGATCTGCATCAGGCCGATTTCGCCTGCGCTGCCGCGAATTTTAGGATTGAAATTGCTTTCGATCTGGATGACGGCGGTGGCAAGTTCGACTGCGACACCGTTCTGCTTGGCATATTTGGCAATGAGCGCGGAATAGCGGGTCTGCCGTGCAAAGGAGGATTCAGCATTGCGCAATTCGGAGGGAACATTGGGAACCGGGAAGCCGGTGGTACGACTGACGCTCTTGAGAGGAACCGTCTTATGCTTTGCGTGGCGCTGGCCCGCAAGGGCGCAATCATATCCCACCAGCAGCACGCCGACGCATGCCACAGCCGCAACAATCAAATTTTTCATGTAGTCTTTTGTCTCCAGGATGGGACCGCGGACAGCACAAGCTGTCACGTCCGGCTGGAGGCAAAAAAAGCCGCCGGAATGCACAGTCCCCATTAGTCGTCTACGGTCGCGCGACACACAAACCCAGACGGCGCGACCGTCGTTCAGCGAGCGCCGTTAGACCAATCCAATGCGGAGATAATAGGGAAAAGCTGTGGCGCTACAGGGTGTTGCGCGCTTTGCCATCAATAGCCGGCTATAAATGCAGACGACAGGATCGAACGATATCAGGAATAATGCGGCAGCGCCGACAGCAGGCGATGAAGCGTATCGATCGTCGAAAAGTCAGCGATACCGTCGACGCGCTCCTGCCGGAAATGGCGCTGGAACGCCTCGACGTCGCCCTTCAGCTTTTCCGTGAATTCGCCATTTATTTCAGTGCCGTAACCGTAGAGCGAAAGCATGGACTGCAAGGCCTCGATCGGCTGGCCCACATCACCCTTCTGGAAGAACCGCCCGCCGGTGATCGAAGCCGGCTCAACCCAGTGCCCGACACCCGCTGCTCCAAGCCGCGCCCAGGGAAATTTTTCGCCCGGATCGACCTTGCGCACAGGCGCGACATCGGAGTGTCCAAGCACCCGTTCGGGGGCGATTGCCCAGCGTTGGCCGCAATCGCGACACAGTTCGATGACTGCTTCGACCTGCGCATCCGGGAATTCTGGCAATCCGCCGGGGTGCCCGGCATTGGCGATCTCGATACCGATCGACGATGAATTGATGTCGGTCTCGCCATGCCAGGAACTCTTGCCCGCATGCCAGGCGCGACGCTCTTCGGGGACAAGCTGCATGACGCGGCCGTCCTCGAAGACGAAGTAATGACTGGACACCTGGCTCTCGGGCCGACAGAGCCAATCGAGCGCTCCCTCGGCCGTACCCATGCCCGTATAATGCAGGAGGATGATATCGGGCCGACGCCCATTCCGCCTCTCGCCATGGTTCGGCGAGGGCTGCACATGGGCGCGACTGAAATCCGCCTTGAATGCACTCATGCTGCGCGGCGTTCTTTCTCGATCTCGGCATAAGCCGCATTCAGAGCTGCCATGCGCTCGTTGGCGATGGCGTGGAACTCTTCCGGCACCCCACGCGAAACGAGGCGATCCGGGTGGTTCTCGTAGACGAGGCCGTGATAGCGGCGACGGATCGTCGGGAAATCGTCCTGGCGCGAGACGCCCAGCACCTTGTAAGGATCGCGGCCGCCGACGTTGACATGGCGCGCCATGATCTGCTCGAACCGCTCCTCGCTCATGTGGAAAATCTCGGCCACATGCTGAAGGAAGGCCATTTCCTTCTCATGGATCAGACCGTCTGCCTTGGCGATATGGAACAGCCCATCCAGCACGTCTTCCAGAACCGGGCAATCCTTGGTGCAAGTCTCGCAAAGAGAGGAAAGCCGTTCCGCGTAGGCTTCATAACCGGCGACATCCTGACGCGCGAGATTATAGAGGCGGGCAACATTTCTTGCCTGATCGGGCGGGAACTCGAAGATCTCGCGAAACGCGTTGACCTCGTTTTCCGTCACCACGCCGTCTGCCTTCGCCATCTTGGCCGACAGGGCGATTATGGCGACTGAAAACGCCACTTTGCGGCGCGTTTCTGGATCGCCTTCAAAGACGGTGCGAATAGCCTCGACCACGGCCGACAGGGCATTGCCGGCGGTGCTACCGATAGCATTCAGCAATTTTTCCCAGAACGACATGCCGGTCCCGATATCCTACTGAAACAGTAGAACACCTTGATCAAATAATGCCTGTCAATGCAAGCAGTCCATTCGTCGCAAGCCCGAAAACACTTTTCACGATTTGGTAATGATGCTGCACTGCAAGACATTCCCCAATCGGACATGCGCCTACCCACAACGGTAAAACAAACCGCGGGGTTCTTAAATTCTTTACTTTACACCTATGTCCGCCTGTCGCATCCATTCCCACCGCAACCATTGAAATGAAGCAGCCTGACTGCAAGGAGGATCTCCATGGCCAAACAGAAAGTCGCAATGCTCACTGCCGGTGGATTGGCGCCCTGTCTCTCTTCCGCCGTTGGCGGGCTGATCCAGCGCTACAGCGACGTTGCGCCCGATCTCGACATCATAGCCTATCGTTCCGGCTACCAGGGAGTTCTGCTCGGCGACAGCATCGAGGTAACGCCGGCCATGCGTGAGCGCGCCTATTTGCTCCACCGCTATGGCGGCTCGCCGATCGGCAACAGCCGCGTCAAGCTCACCAACATCGCCGATTGCGTCAAGCGCGGCCTGGTCAAGGAAGGCGAAAACCCGCTGCGCGTTGCGGCAGAACGGCTTGCCTCCGACGGCATCACCATTCTCCACACCATCGGCGGCGACGATACCAATACGACCGCGGCCGACCTCGCCGCCTATCTCGGTGCCAATGGCTATGATCTGACCGTCGTCGGCCTGCCGAAGACCGTCGATAACGACGTCGTGCCGATCCGTCAGTCTCTCGGCGCGTGGACGGCTGCCGAAGTCGGCGCTGACTTCTTTGATAATGTCAGCAACGAACAGACCGCCGCACCGAAAACCCTCGTCATCCATGAAGTGATGGGCCGTCACTGTGGCTGGCTGACGGCCGCGACTGCGCGCGCTTACATCCAGAAGACCAGCGCCAACGAATATGTCGACGGCTTCATGATGAACGCCGAACTGAAGGGCATTGACGGCCTTTATCTGCCCGAGATGGCATTCGATATCGAGGCGGAAGGTGAGCGGCTGCGCAACATCATGGAAAAGACCGGCCAGGTGACGCTGTTCGTGTCTGAAGGCGCCGGCCTTGACGCCATCGTCGCCGAGCGCGAAGCCTCAGGCGAAACCGTCAAGCGCGACGCCTTCGGCCATGTGAAGATCGACACCATCAATGTCGGTGGCTGGTTCCAGAAGCAGTTTGCCGCAATCATCGGCGCCGAACGCTCCATGGTGCAGAAGTCCGGCTATTTCGCCCGCTCCGCGCCAGCGAACGGCGAAGACCTCCGCCTGATCCAGGGCATGGTTGATCTGGCGGTGGAAAGTGCGCTCCATAAAGTATCTGGCGTCACCGGACATGATGAGGGTCAGGGCGGCAAGTTGCGTGTCATCGAATTCCCGCGCATCAAGGGCGGCAAGGCCTTCGACATTTCCGCTCCCTGGTTCGTCGAAGTCATGGACCATATCGGGCAGAAATACGCCCAGGCCTGAAATGCACACAGATCTGACTGATCGGTGATCAATCGGATTGACGGATGGCGAATCCGATGTCTTTGCTGGCGGCGAATATAGGAATTAGGGGAGGATTCCATGTCCATAGAAACCTGGCTCGCTTTCGCCGCCACGTCCTGCATCATGCTGGCCATACCCGGTCCGACCATTCTCCTTGTCATATCCTATGCGCTTGGCCACGGCCGCAAGACGGCCTTGGCGACGGTGACCGGCGTCACGCTTGGCGACTTCACCGCCATGACCGCCTCGCTCGCAGGTCTCGGCGCCCTCCTTGCCACATCAGCGACACTATTCACGATTCTTAAGCTGATCGGCGCAGCCTATCTCGTTTTCCTCGGAATCAAGCTCTGGAGAGCCCCCATCGTGACGGGCCCGATGGGCGACAATGACAATCTTCCAGAGGAAAAACCGTTAAAAATTCTCTTACACGCCTATGTTGTAACAGCTCTCAACCCGAAGAGCATCGTGTTCTTCGTCGCGTTCGTTCCGCAATTTCTCGACATGTCGAAGCCATTTCTTGAGCAAACGCTTATTTTGGAGGCAACTTTCCTCACTTTAGCGGCCCTGAACTCACTGATTTACGTGTTCGTCGCCGACATGGCACGCGGCTTCATCCGCAAGGCAAGCGTGCAACGCGCCGTTAACAGAACGGGCGGAACCCTGTTGATTGCAGCCGGTGCAGTGACCGCCGGATACCGCCGGATGGCCGCCTGAGGCGGTGCAGGGTTGCGGCGCGATCACGGATAGGTTAATGGGGATTCATAATTTTATCGATCCTGTGACCGAATTTGGCGGTCCTGTGGCCGAATTGCATCGAAATTAGGTTTGGTTTTTTCGAAAGTGACAGAATGGTAACGATCGGATTTCCCAGCCTGAAGCGCAGCGCTGCCATATCGGCAGTGATGTGTGGCGCTCTGGCCGGGTGCGCAAGCACTCAGCAGCAGCAGACGTCTCAGGCAGAACTCCCGTCGGCACACGCCAACGTGCCGCATCCGAATACGACCCTCACCTCAACTGGCGCAGCCGCGCCTGCAGGCAGCGTCGCAATGACCGCAGCAGCGCCGGGCTTCATCGGCCCGCAGCAGCCGCAACAGATGGCAATGGTAAAGTCCGGACGTATCGTGCCGGGCGCGCCAAATGTTGCCTCCGGCAGCATAAGCCAGCAGCAGATGGCCGCGGCACAGGGGCGCTTCGGCGCACCGGTGGCAAACGCTGCCAATCAGGGAACCGCTGCAATCGCAGCAGCAACGGGCGCCCCTGCTACAGGGACGTCGACGGCTGCCGCCTATGCCGCTTCCGACGTGCCTTTGGTGCCTTCCGTCGTAGCAATCCCTATGCCCAATCCGGCTCGTCCGGGTGACGCCGCGCTGACGCCGGTGTCCGCCGCTGTGGCCCAAAGCGAGCCGACCATTCCGATGACGTCGGATGTTGCCGCCATTCAGGTTGCCGTGCCGACCCCGCGTCCGGATTCAATGGCGCAGGCAGAAGTCGCCTTCGCCGCGCCGGCACAGATCGGACTTCTGCGCTACGCTGACAACCGCATGCGTTACGACTTCAATTTTGACAGCAGCGGGCCGACGGTTGTCCCGGCGGTGATGGTCACGACACCGAATTACGATTCCGATGTGCCGGCTGCTGAAAAGAGCTACGTATCGAAGCTCATCCAGAAATACGCCAAGCTCTACGAAATTCCGGAATCTCTGATCCATCGTGTCGTCCACCGCGAGAGCCGCTACAATCCAAAGGCTTATAATCGCGCCGGATATTTCGGCTTGATGCAGATCAAGTACAATACGGCGAAGTCCATGGGCTACGAAGGCCCGGCATCCGGCCTTCTCGATGCCGAAACCAACATCAAATATGCCGCCAAATATCTGCGCGGCGCGTGGATGACGGCCGACAGCAAGGCTCAGAACAAGGAAGCCAATGCTGTCCAGCTCTACGCGCGTGGCTATTACTACGATGCCAAGCGCAAGGGCCTGACAGACGTCGCCAACGGCAATTACTGATCTATCGGGATATTTTGAAAGCCGGCCTCAATTCAAGGCCGGCTTTATTGCGTCCACGATCCGCTTCACCAGGATTTGCGGCCGATAGTCCGCCCAAGTCGGCGTCAGTCCCATCCGCACGACGACGAGATTGACGGACGGTACGATCGCGACCGTCTGACCGTCGTGACCGGTCATCCAGAACGTATCTGCAGGCAGGCCAAATTGCGCATTCGAGCCGCCGGGGCCGGCAAGCCAAGCCTGAACCTGCGAATAGACGCCCTCGGAAGCCTTCGTCGGCGTGCGCATGGCACCGACAAACCCCTCCGGCAACAGGCGGCGCCCGTTCCAGATCCCATCCTGCAGCAGAAACAGGCCGAAGCGCGCCCAGTCACGAGCGTTGGCATAGAGATAGGAGCTGCCGACGAAGGTGCCACGCTCATCGGCCTCAAAAACCGCACTGTACATGCCGAGCGGCCCGAAGAGCGCTTCGCGCGGATAGGAAACGGCTGTGCTCAGATTGGGTAGCCGGTTCATCCAGATGCGGGAAAGCAGGGTCGCCGTACCGCTGGAATAGCTGAAGCGCTCCCCTGGCGCCGCCAACTGACGTCCATTGGCGGCGATACTGGTCACATCCGGATCAAGATAGAGCATGCGCGTCACATCCGATACGCTGCCGTAGGACTCGTTGAAAGCAAGGCCGCTCTCCATGGCAAGGAGATCACTGAGCTTGATATCCTTGCGTGAGTCCGCGCTCCATTGCGGGAGAAGATTCTGATCGTCGAAAGACATGCGTCCGGCCAGCATGAGGCGGCCGATGATGGCGGCATTGACCGTTTTCGTCATCGACCAGCCAATAAGAGGCGTCCCTTTGCCGAAGCCGTCGCCATAGGACTCGGCGACGATGCGTCCATCCTTGACGACAACGATCGCGCGCATGGCAGGCCCGGCGAGATCGGAGTTCGACACGATATTGGCAAGCTTCGCCCCCAGGTCGCCCTGCCCGATGTCTACCGTATCGCCGTCGGGCCACAAGGCATCGCTCTTCGGCGCCTTGACCTTGTTGAGAAAGACTGCGCTGCGAGCCGCCTGCATATCTCCATCCGGCACGAGCGCACAGCCGAGCGCGCCGCGATAGAGCGCACGGTTCGGCGCAAACATTCCGAGGAAGCGGGCAGTAACCACCCCTTCCTCTCGATCGACGGAGACCCGAATGAACTTGAGCGCGGGATTGCCCGGAGCCTGCACGTCCTCCTCCAGCACCTTGTCCGGGTCCCGTTTGGCCACGAACGTATTGGAGCAGACGATCTTTGCCGCATAGCCATCGCCAACCTTGAGCAGTTCCGGCGGATAAACGGAAAGCCAGACGGCCCCGCCGGCGACAATGATCAGCAGCAGAACAACCAGAGCCCCGATCACTCTCGATATCAAACGCATATTGCATACCCTCCAGAAAGGTAGGCGGAGACAATCAGGAAACGCTGCGAGATGAAAGACCTATGATGGTCAGGGTTCCTTAAATATGTGCAAGGTTACTTTTATGCCCGATCTGCCAACAGCCCGCGTCATCAGACTGTAGCATTGCCGGGTTAAACGCCCTGAACTTCACAAATCGGTGACAAGACTCAGATGACGGAATTCGCCCCGGATGCCGGTCTCCAGAAGAACCGGAAACTCAAGGACGCGCTTCTACAACACAAGGCACTGTCCAAGGCAGGCCTTTCCGAACGCCTGTTCGGAATGCTGTTTTCCGGCCTTGTCTATCCGCAGATATGGGAAGATCCGGATGTCGATATGGCGGCGATGGAACTGCAGCCGCATCACCGCATCGTGACAATCGGTTCGGGCGGCTGCAACATGCTCGCCTATCTCTCGCAAAATCCCGCTTCCATCGATGTTGTCGATCTCAATCGCCACCATGTTGCTCTGAACAAGCTGAAACTCTCGGCTTTCCGCCTGCTGCCCGGCCATACCGATCTGGTACGCTTCTTCGGGACGCCCGACATTGCGGCAAACAGCCAGGCTTACGACCAGTTCATCGCACCGCGGCTTGATACCGCAACCGCCGACTACTGGGCTGGCCGCGATCTCTACGGCCGCCGCCGCATCACCGTATTCAATCGCAATATCTACAAGACCGGCCTTCTTGGTCGCTTTATCGGCGCGGCCCATGTTCTGGCGCGCCTTCACGGCGTTCGCCTCGACAGAATGACGGAAGCCCGCACCATGCGCGAGCAGCGTCAGTTCTTCGAAGAAGAAATCGCTCCGATCTTCGACAAGCGTGCGGTTCGCTGGCTGCTCGGCCGCAAGAGCTCGCTCTTCGGCCTCGGCATCCCGCCGCAGCAATATGACGAGCTCGCAAGCCTCGCGGGCGACGACTCCATTTCCGCGGTGCTGAAGCATCGCCTCGAAAAGCTCGCCTGCCATTTCCCGATGCGCGACAACTACTTCGCCTGGCAGGCGTTCTCTCGCCGCTATGCCGCCCAGCATCAGGGCCCCCTGCCCACCTATCTCAAGCCGGAGCACTATGCCGCGATCCGCGCCAACGCCGACCGCGTCGACGTGCATCACGCCAATTTCACCGAGCTTCTTGCTTCCAAGCCGGCGGCGTCCCGTGATCGCTATATCCTCCTCGATGCGCAGGACTGGATGACGGACGAGCAGCTCAATGGCCTCTGGGCCGAGATCACGCGCACAGCGCGTGAAGGCGCTCGCGTCATCTTCCGCACGGCCGCCGAAAGGAGCATTATCGAGGGCCGCCTTTCTCCGGCGATCCGCGACCAGTGGGTCTATTTTGAAGAGCGCTCGCAGGAACTCAACGCCCTTGATCGCTCGGCCATCTACGGCGGCTTCCATATCTACGGGAAAAAAGCGTGAGCCAGGCGGATACCGGCATAGAACCCAGCGCGAATAACCACGCCAGGCTGATGGATGGCATGTACCGCTATCAGCGCCATATCTATGACCTGACCCGCAAATATTATCTGTTCGGTCGTGATCGAACGATCGAGCAACTGAATGTGCCTATCGGCGGCTCGCTTCTGGAAGTCGGCTGCGGCACGGGCCGCAATATGCTGCTGGCCCACCGCCGCTTCCCGTCCGCCCGTCTCTACGGCCTCGACATCTCGCAGGAAATGCTGATCTCGGCGCGCAGCAATTTCCGCGGCCTGAAGCAGATGCCGGATTTCCGTGTTGCCGATGCCACCGCCTTTTCGCCTGCCGATTTCAGTGTGGACGGCTTCGATCGTGTCATGATCTCCTACGCGCTTTCGATGATCCCCGACTGGAAAAGCGCTATCGATGCCTCGCTCGATGCGGTGGCGCCGGGCGGCGAGCTTCACATCGTCGATTTCGGCCAACAGGAAGGATTGCCGGGCTGGTTCCGCGCCATGCTCAAGGGCTGGCTGAAGAAATTCCACGTCGCCCCACGCCCCGATCTTCTGACCGTGCTTGAAGAAAAAGCGCAAGCGCGAGGCATGTCCCTGAAGACCGAAAGGATCGGTCGCGGCTATGCCTGGCGGGCCGTCGCAACACGGCACGGCGCCTGACCGGCCATATCCACCGATCGAGATTCCGCTTCGGCAACGAGCCAAGCATAAGAATCCGCTTGAAGATAACGCATTTTTTACGTTGATATGGTGAATAAAGTGGCAAGATCGGCTAGCAATGGCCGGTCCGCCGCTCTTTTGGATTCTCGGGGACCATATTACGGAAGCCAGGCCTTGGGGCAACAAGATCACTCGCGCCACAACAGGATATCCATGCGTCGGCTTCTGGCATGCCTATTGCCGCTCGCCTTTTTCTTGAATGGCTGCACGACCGGCTATGACGCACTTTCGACAACGGCTCTCCCCAAGACCCGGTTCGCCGATACCAAACCGCAGGATTTCGGCCGCGATCATCCCGAGCGCCACCCCATCCACGGGATCGACATTTCCAAATGGCAGGGCGATATCGATTGGAAGGCCGTCAAGGGCTCCGGTGTCGCTTTCGTCTTCATCAAGGCGACGGAAGGCAAGGATCGGATCGATCCGCGTTTCACCGAATATTGGAATGAAGCGAGCGCTGCGGGACTTCTGCACGCGCCCTATCATTTCTTCTATTTCTGCTCGACCGCGGACGAGCAGGCCGATTGGTTCATCCGCAATGTGCCGAAGGATGCCATGGCGCTCCCGCCCGTCGTCGATGTCGAGTGGAATCCCGGCTCTCCGACCTGCCGCACCAGACCGCCCGCCGAAACGGTGCGAACGGAAATCAAGCGGTTCATGGATCGCCTCGAAGCCTATTACGGCAAGCGCCCGATCATCTATACATCGGTCGATTTCCATCGTGAAAATCTTGTCGGTTACTTCAAGGACTATCACTTCTGGGTCCGCTCGGTCGCCAAGCATCCGAAGGAGACCTATGCGGATCGCAACTGGGCCTTCTGGCAATATACCTCAACAGGCGTCATTCCCGGCATCAAGGGCCCGACGGATATCAATGTTTTTGCCGGCTCCGAGCAGAACTGGCAAAACTGGGTAAAGGCAGTAGAGAAGCAGGGAAATTCTTAAGGCCGACTCCACTTCACTCTTGCTTATGTCACAATCTTCTGTGAAAGCGACCCTATTCTATCACTGGAAAGGATCGCTCATGGACCGTCACACCATTCGACGCAGCGCTCTTGCGTTGCTCCTCGCCTCAACCATGACCGGTACGGCGATGGCGCAGAGCGCGGCACCAGCCGCCGTGCCGCCCGCGAGCAGCGACGCAACGCCGAAAGTAGCCTGCGGCGGCGATCTGGCGGCCTTTCTCGCCGGCGTGAAGGCAGAGGCTATTGCCGATGGCGCGGATGCCGCAGCCGCTGACAAGACGTTCGCCGGCGCGCAGATCGACCCGAAAGTCCTCGCGATGGACCGCAGCCAGGGCGTCTTCCGCCAGACTTTCCTCGAATTCTCCCAACGCACCGTCAGCCAGGGCCGCCTCGACATCGGCCGCCAGAAGATGAAGCAATATGCCGATGTTTTCGCCAAGGCCGAAAAGGACTATGGCGTACCTCCGGGCGTCATCACCGCCTTCTGGGCGATGGAAACCGATTTCGGCGCCGTTCAGGGCAATTTCAACACCCGCAATGCGCTGGTCACCCTTTCCCATGACTGCCGCCGTCCGGATTTCTTCCGCCCGCGCCTGATCGCGCTGATCGAACTCGTCCAGCGCGGTGACGTCGACCCGGCAACGACGACGGGTGCATGGGCTGGTGAAATCGGCCAGACGCAGATGCTACCGCCTGACATCATTGCCTACGGCACGGATGGCGATGGCGACGGTCATGTCAATCTGAAGACCAGTGCGCCCGACGTCATCCTGACCACTGCGCGCTTTCTCCAGCATCTCGGCTTCATTCGCGATCAACCCTGGCTGCAGGAAGTCGCCGTACCGGATAATCTCCCTTGGGAAAAATCCGGCATTGGCGGCACGCTGACGGCTGGTGATTGGTTCAAGCTCGGCGTCAAGCCGCGCGACGGCAATACGAATTTCGCTTCGCTGCCGGCCGCCCTCATCCTGCCGCAGGGCCGCAAAGGCCCAGCCTTCCTGACCTATCCGAACTACAACACCTATCTCGGCTGGAACCAGTCGTTCATCTACACGACCTCGGCCGCCTATTTCGCCACCCGCTTCGCCGGTGCTCCGCCCTATAACAAGGGCAACCCCGAGCCGGGCCTGAACGATGTCGACATGAAGGCGCTTCAGACCAAGCTCGTGGCCCGCGGCTACGATGTTGGCAAGATCGATGGCATTCTGGGCTCCGGCACGCGTGTCGCCATCCAGAAGGAACAGTTCCGCTTGGGCATGCCGGCCGACGGCTGGGCGACGACGGCGTTGCTCAACGCGCTCTGATTTTTCCTGATTATCAGATCGAAAAGGCGACTTCGAGCCGCCTTTTTTGTATCTCCCCTGCCACCTCCAGGCGCCGACAATCCCCGGCGCAGGAAACGGGTGGTGCATCGCCCCTCTTCCAGTTTAGATGGATCGAAAGAGGAGAGATCGACATGAATGGCGAGAACCGAATGAGTGCCTCGACCTGGGGCCTGCTGCTGTTGCTGGGATTAATCTGGGGCGGATCGTTCTTCTTCGCGCGGATCGCGGTTCACCACGTCCCGCCCTTTACGCTCGTCCTTCTGCGCCTGTCGCTGGCAGCAGCGGCGCTGCATGTCTATCTCGCTGGCCGCCTCGATATCTATCAGTCACTGCGGCGCCATTGGCGGCAATTTCTGCTGCTGGGACTGATCAATAACGCCATACCGCACACCTTGCTCTTCTGTGGTCAGACGCAGATGGGCGCCGGCCTCGCCTCCATCCTGAATGCAACGACACCGATGTGGACCGTGCTGATCGGCAATCAGCTCACAACGGACGAGCGCCTGACATCCGCCAAGCTCGCCGGATGCCTCACAGGATTGCTTGGAACCGCGGTGCTGCTCGGACCGAGCGTTACTAGCAGCGGCTCAGTTCCCTTCTGGGCGCTATCGCTGCCGATCCTGGCGGCGATCTCCTATGGCTTTGCCGCCATCTATGCCAAACGCTTCAAAGGCATTGCGCCGCCGGTTGTGGCAGCGGGCCAGCTGACCGGCTCTTCGCTCATCATGCTGCCGGTCGCCCTGTCGATCGATCAGCCTTGGACACTCGCCGCTCCACCGTTGATGGCAATTGCTGCCATTCTCGGCCTGGCGCTTCTGTCCACCGCCTTTGCCTACATCCTCTTCTTTCGGATCATCGAGCTTGCCGGCGCCACCAATACGTCTCTCGTCACCTTGCTCGTGCCACCAAGCGCCCTGCTGCTCGGCTTTCTTTTCCTCGGGGAGCGCATGGGGTCCGCGGAAATCGCCGGTATGCTGCTGATCGCGACGGGGCTGCTTATCCTGGATGGAAGGCTCTACGCGTGGGTCAAAAGCAGTTTGCGCCCCGATGTGGCCTGACGCCACGCGGTTTATACACAACTGAACCGATCTTGTTCGACCGAAAATTGTAAAGCCAGTTCAACTCGCTAGGGCGAAAACTTGAATCAAAGCAACAGGCGGCTACCGCGCCGCAGCATCGAATGTTCTTTCCAAAAGACACATTTTCGACATAAAATTTAACGGCTGACTGAGGAGGAAGACATGGGATTAACACGATCCATCAACGTCCTAGTGGTCGGTGCGGCCTTTGCTTTCGTCGTGACGATGCTTTTCATCTGACGGCTTTGGTGAAATTCGCAGACGACCAAACTCCGAAAAGCTAACAAAACCCCTGTTTCATTAGAAAAGCGCATGTCCCGACCGGACATGCGCTTTTTTATCGGCTCCCGTGAAGTGCTCAGGCGGCGGCACCGGCCCGCGCATCCACCTTGCGCTGCAGGCCTAACCGTTCAAGCACGGCCGAAACCAGCGCCGAACGGTTCATCGTATAGAGGTGAAACTCATGGATGCCGCGGCGCATCAGATCCTGGATCTGCTCGGCAGCCACTTCGGCGGCAACCCTGGCACGCTCCTCGGTGTTTTCGTCCAGACCGGCGAAACGCTCGTCGAGCCAGGACGGAATGTTCGTGCCGCAGGCGCCGGCAAAGCGCTTCAGCTGCGTCAGGTTCTGGATCGGCATGATCCCTGGCACGACCGGAATCTCGATGCCAGCGGCGCGGACACTGTCGTGATAGCGCTCGAAAGCGTCATTATCGAAGAAGAACTGGGTCAGCGCCCGGTCGGCGCCATTCTCCGCCTTGCGCTTCAGCATGTCGATATCTGCAGCCGTATCGCGGCTTTCCGGATGCTTTTCAGGATAGGCCGAGACGGAGATGTCGAAATCGCCGCGCTCGCGCAAAGCCCCAACCAGTTCCGCCGCATTGGCATAACCACCCGGATGCGGCTGATAGGCCGAACCGACACCACCAGGCGGATCGCCGCGCAGGGCGACGAAACGGCGAACGCCGGCAGCCAAGAACTCGTCGATGACCCGATGCGTGTCCTCGCGCGTCGCCCCGACGCAGGTCAGATGCGACGCCGTCGTGAACGGCGTCTCATGGATCATCTTGCGCACGGCAGACAAGGTCGGCGCCTTGGTCGAGCCGCCGGCCCCATAGGTGACCGAGACGAACTCGGGCTCCCAATCGCTTAGTTCCTCGACAGTGTTCCAGAGCTGCTGCTCCGCCTCTTCCGATTTCGGCGGAAAGAACTCGAAGGAAATGCGGATACCGTCATCACGGCTTTCGGATCTCGAAGACATGTCAAACTCTCCCGGCAAGAATGGGGGACGATTGGAGGTCTTGGTCGGCCGCAATCAGCAACCGCGGGTCGCGCGCCAGCCAGATGGTGACTGTCAGCGCCTGACCGCCTTCCTTTCCCGAATGAAGGTCCTGCACACGCTCGACATCCAGCCCCGCCAGCTTCAGCCAATCCGACATGGTCTGATGCGAGAAGCCGAGACGCAGATGCGCATGATCGTCACGCAGATATTCGAGCCCGTGCGGCGCAAGATCGATGATCACAAGCCGGCCGCCGGGCCGCAGCATTCGCGCCGCCTCGTTAATGGCGATTTCCGGCTGATCGAGGAAATGCAGCACCTGATGGATGGTGATGAGGTCGAAATCCTGCTGTTCGAGCGGCAGGTTGAAGATATCGCCATGGCGCACAGAGGCGCTCGTGATGTTGGCCCGGTCGAGATTGGCGCGAGCAACGGCCAGCATGTCGCGGCTGGCATCTATGCCGACGGCCCGACGGTAGTGGCCGGTCAGAAGCTGCAACATGCGGCCCGTGCCTGTGCCAAGATCGAGAAAGGAGTCGATCGGCTGCGGGCCGATCAGATCGATCAGCGCCTTGTCGACATCCTCATCAGCGACATGGAGACGCCGCAGCTCATCCCATTCGGCAGCATTGCGGCTGAAATAGGCCTGGGCGCGCTCGGCGCGAACGCGCTTCACAGAAGAAAGGCGCTCGCCATCGCGCAGCAGCACCGTATCCTTCTCGGCGGTGTGGCGCAGCAGCGCGCGCGCCAGCGTCACCGCCTTGCCTTCCTGCTTCAGGCGGAAATAGGCCCACGCGCCTTCCTGATAGCGATCGATCAGGCCGGCTTCGCCGAGCAACTTCAAGTGTCGGGAAATGCGCGGCTGTGATTGGCCGAGAATTTCGGTAAGATCGGTGACCGTGAGGTCCCCGGCTGCGAGCAGCGCGAGAAGACGCAGCCGCGTCGGCTCGCCGACCGCCTTCAGCACATCCACCACGTCATCCAAGCCGAGTTTAACCAGATCCGTCATTCGACACCCAATCAAGATATAAAGATATCTTTATGTGATTTGAGCACGATCTGCAAGAGCCAATCGCTCGCGACGTTAATTCGACGTCGGAAATCTGTTAGTTTCTGACGAAAACGGAATACCCGCTTACGCCGAAGTGCAAACAAAAACCCCGGACAAGCCGGGGTTTTCGATGAGTGAGACCGATAGCTTAGCGCGTCAGTCGCTTGTGCGCCTGGCTGCCTGGATTGAGGGCATCGGGGCCGAGGCGGCGGATCTTGTCCTGCTCGTAATCTTCGAAATTGCCTTCGAACCATTCGACATGGCCTTCGCCTTCAAAGGCTAGGATATGCGTGGCCAGACGGTCGAGGAACATACGATCGTGGCTGATGATGATGGCGCAGCCGGCGAAGTTTTCAAGCGCGCTTTCCAGCGCTCCCAGCGTTTCCGTATCGAGGTCGTTGGTGGGTTCGTCGAGCAGAAGCACGTTGCCGCCAGCCTTCAGCATCTTGGCCAGGTGAACGCGGTTGCGCTGACCGCCGGAGAGATTGCCGACCTTTTGCTGCTGGTCGCCGCCCTTGAAGTTGAAGGCGCCGCAATAGGCGCGCGAGTTCATGTCGAACTTGCCGAGCTTGATGACTTCGGCGCCGCCGGAGATTTCCTCCCATACCGTCTTATTGCCATCAAGCGCGTCGCGGCTCTGGTCGACGTAGCTGAGATGCACCGTCTCGCCGATGCGGACCGAGCCGGCATCCGGCTTTTCCTGACCGGTGATCATCTTGAACAGGGTCGTCTTGCCGGCGCCGTTCGGGCCGATGATGCCGACGATGCCGCCCGGCGGCAGCTTGATCGACAGATCGTTGATCAGCGTGCGGCCTTCGAAACCCTTGGTGATGCCCTCCATCTCGACCACCACCTGACCGAGACGCTCGCTGACCGGAATGATGATCTGCGCATCGCCGGGACGCTGATTTTCGGCAGCATCGACCAACTGTTCGTAAGCGTTGATACGCGCCTTGGACTTGGCCTGACGGGCCTTGGGGCTGGAGGCAATCCATTCCTGTTCGCGGCTGATCGCCTTCTGACGGCCAGCTTCTTCGCGGGCTTCCTGCTGCATGCGCTTGGCCTTGGCCCGCAGATAGGCGGAATAGTTGCCTTCGTAGGGAATGCCGCGGCCGCGGTCGAGTTCGAGGATCCAGCCTGTGACATTGTCGAGGAAGTAGCGATCGTGGGTGATCATCATCACGGCACCCGGATAGTCGCGCAGATGCTTTTCCAGCCAGGCGATGGTCTCGGCGTCGAGATGGTTGGTCGGTTCGTCGAGCAGCAGCAGGTCCGGCTGCGAGAGAAGCAGGCGGCAAAGCGCGATACGGCGGCGCTCACCGCCGGAAAGGCTAGTGACTTCGGCATCGCGCGGCGGGCAGCACAACGCTTCCATTGCCATCTCGACCTGGCTTTCCAGATCCCAGAGATTCTGGCTGTCGATGATGTCCTGGAGCTTGGCGCCCTCTTCCGCAGTCTCGTCGGAATAGTTCATCATCAATTCGTTGTAGCGATTGAGGATTTCGGTTTTCTTGGCAACGCCTTCCATGACGTTTTCGAAAACCGTCTTGTTCGGATCGAGCTGAGGCTCCTGCGCGAGGTAACCGATGGTGGCGCCTTCGGCCAACCAGGCTTCGCCGGTATATTCCTTGTCGAGGCCGGCCATGATGCGCAGCACCGTCGACTTACCCGCACCGTTCGGGCCGAGAATACCGATCTTGGCGTCGGGGTAGAAGGAGAGATGGATGTTCTCGAGGATCTTCTTGGCGCCATAGGACTTATTCAGTCCGGCCATATGATAAATAAACTGACGTGCCATAGCTTGGGTTACTCCACGGGCGGATAACATTGCGAATTGTGCCGCTATGTAGGCGAAACCCGGCCCTCGGGCAACGGCGAAACCTTGTCCGAGGGCATTTATCCGCGTCGCAAAGACCGGATTAGGCTAGAAACCGGCCGCGTCCACCACGCCGCGGTCACAGCCGAAGGAAGTGCTGCCCGCCCCCTGGATGAGCTTCGCAAGCCGAGGCTCGTTACCCTGCGGCGGATCGATCGCATCTTCCGAGAGACCTATGGTCAACTCAGAAATCATCCTGACATTGCCGACGCGGCGGCAGCTCATCTTGATGCGGGCATTGGCCCCCTCGCCGAAGCTCTGGTCGAAGGCTGCCTTGATGCTTTCGGCGTCGAGCTCCTTGCCGATGTTCTGGGCGAAGAGATCGCGCACCGTCGATGCATTGAGTTCGGTAATCAGGCCGGCGGCGATGGAGAAATATTGGTCGGCGCTGAGCTTCGTGCAGGTGCCGTGCTTGATCCACTCGTGCCGCTCGAGCCCGGATTGCGTGCCCGGCATCACCTTGTCGAGCTTGGTCTTCACGTCTTGCGACAGCTGTACCGCCGGCAGGTCCTTCCAGTCGCTGCTGCGATCTGCCTGCTTCAGATCATCGGAGACATCACAATATTGCTGCCGCATCGGCCAGAGGCCGTGCAACGAAAAATTCGTGGCGTCATGATTGTCCGACGACTGGTTCCGGCACTCCGCCTTCTTCTGGTTCGTTTGGCAAAATGTCGGCTCCCAGCTTGCCGCCAGGATAAAGCGCGTCCGCCCGCGGCTATGGTCCTGCGCCATGGCGCCGGTCACAATGCCGACCGAAAGGATTGCAACCGCAAATACCCGAAGCCAATGCTTCATTCCCCGCCTCCAACTGGAACATTATGGGAACAAATAAGCAGGTTGCTCGAGTGTGCGCAATCCTGAATCGCGGCGCTCGGAAAGATTTATTTCTGTGAGCTTCACCACCTATCCATTGCAATCGGGCGGATGATAACCTTTCGTTCAATCCGGGAGGAATGAAGCATGTTCGCCGAGACACAGCGCCTGAACAGTCCGACGGGCGCGACCCTTGCCTATCATCATTTGCCGACGGCGATCGATGCTCGCGGCGTCCTTCTGATCTCGCACGGCCTCGCCGAGCACTCCCGTCGCTATGAAACCTTCGCGAACGCGATGGCCGCCCAAGGATTTCATGTCTATGCCCATGACCATCGCGGGCATGGCGAGACCGTTGCCTACGATGCGCCGATCGGGCGCTTCGCCCGAAGAGATGGTGTCGAGCAGGTCATCGCCGATGTCCTTGCCATGCGTGAGCTCGCCGCAAGCACCCATCCCGGCCTGCCGATCATCCTGTTCGGTCATTCCATGGGCGGTCTAATCAGCCTGAACGCGGCCGTCACCTATCCCGACAAATTCGATGCCGTCACCGTGTGGAACTCGAATTTCAATCCAGGCATTGCCGGCCGCGCCGCCCAACTCATTCTCAGGACCGAGCGGATGTTCAAGGGATCGGATGTGCCAAGCGGACCGCTGCCGAAATTGACCTTCGGCACCTGGGCGCGATCTATTCCGAACCGACGCACGGACTTCGACTGGCTCTCCCGCATCCCGGCGCAGGTCGACAAGTACGTCGCCGATCCGCTGTGCGGCTTCGATGCCTCCGTCTCGCTCTGGCTCGACATATTCGAACTCACCTTCCGAGCGCCACAAAGGACCTATCTCGACCGTCTCTCTCGCGACATGCCGATCCATCTCGTCGGCGGTGGCAAGGACCCGGCAACCGACAACGCGAAGGCAATTTCCTGGCTGGCAAATCATTTGAAAGGTGCTGGCCTCGCTCATATCACCACTGAGATCTATCCAGACATGCGGCACGAGACGCTCAACGACATCGGCGCCGAGCAAGCCATTTCCGACTTTGCCGATTGGTGCAAGAAGATGACGGCAAAGAACTGATTCTCAAGGAAATTCTGTAATGAACACCTCCAGCGGCTCCTCAGTCCGATTGCCGCAATCGGAGCTGACCTTCGGCCTGTTGATGATGTTTCTATCCGTCGTCCTCTCGCCGATCATCGACATCTTCTCCAAGCTCGCGGCAACAACCATTCCGCCGGGAGAAGTCACTGCCGCGCGCTTCATCTTCCAATCGCTCTTCGCACTGCCGATGATGGTTATGCGCGGACAATGGGGTCTGTGGACATGGCGGCGCAGCGGTATTCATGCCATCCGTGCTGCCGTGCTCACACTGTCCATGGTGTCCTTCGTGACCACGCTGCAGGTCATGGAAGTTGCCGACGCCATCGCCATCTTCTTCGTCGAGCCGATGATGCTGACGATCCTGAGCAGCATCTTCCTTAAGGAAACCATCGGATGGCGACGCTACACCGCCTGCGCCGTCGGCTTCTTCGGCGCGATGCTCATCATCCAGCCGAGCTTTCAGGAAGTCGGCTTCATCGCGCTACTGCCCGTCGTCACCGCCCTTTGCATTGCCGTTTACGTGATGATTACGCGCGTCGTCTCCCATAGCGAGGATGCCTGGTCGATGCAGTTCCAGACGGGCATATGGGGCATCGGCCTCAGCCTGATCCTGCTCGCAATCGGCCGGGCAACGGGAATTGCAATCCTTGATCTCGTGATGCCGGACCTCACTGCCATGCTCTACCTGCTTGGCGTCGGCGTTAGTGCAGCCGTCACCGGCATTCTGACGGTCCACGCCTATCGCGCGGTGCCAGCCTCGACGCTCGCACCTCTGCAATATTTCGAGATCGTCTCCGCGACCATCTTCGGCTGGTTGGTTTTCGACAACTTCCCGGATGCGATCAAATGGCTTGGCATTCTCATCATCATCGGCTCCGGCCTCTATATCCTCTGGCGCGAGCGACGCTTTGCTTCCAGGCCGGTATCCGATACATCTGAAGCAGCGTTCACGCCGTAAGCGGGAGAGCGGACCGACATGACAGAACAAAAGACCAAGAAACCTCCGCTTTCCGGCATTCGCGTCATCGAGCTTGCCCGTGTGCTCGCCGGTCCCTGGGCCGGGCAAATGCTGGCCGATCTCGGCGCTGATGTCATCAAGGTGGAAAATCCGGATGGCGGCGACGACACGCGCCAATGGGGTCCTCCCTTCGTCGAAGGCAAGGACGGTGAGAATCTCTCCGCCGCCTATTACCATTCAGCCAATCGCGGCAAGCGCTCGATCACCGCCGACCTCAAGACCGAGGAAGGTCAGGAACTGGTCCGCCGCCTTGTGAAAACGGCAGACGTGGTGATCGAGAACTTCAAGCTGGGCGGCCTTGTCAAATATGGGCTGGACTACGAAAGCCTGAAGAAGATCAATCCCCGCATCGTCTATTGCTCCATCACCGGCTTCGGGCAGACAGGCCCCTATGCCAACCTCGCAGGCTACGACTATATCGTCCAGGGCATGTCTGGCTTCATGTCGATCACAGGCGAACCGGACGGCCAACCCGTAAAGGCGGGCGTCGCGATCGCCGATATCTTCACCGGTATCTATGCTGTCTCGGCGATAGAGGCAGCGCTGATCCATGCGCTCAAATCCGGCGAGGGACAGCTTGTCGATATGGCGCTGCTCGACGTTCAATCGGCCGTGCTTGCCAACCAGAACATGAATTATCTGATCTCAGGCAAGCCGCCCGTGCGGCTCGGCAATGCTCACCCCAATATCTCGCCCTACGAAGTCGTTCCGACCGCAGACGGCTATCTCATTCTAGCGGTCGGCAACGACGGACAGTTCCGCCGCCTCTGCACCATTCTCGGCCTCGCTACCCAGGCCGACGACGAGCGCTATGCGACCAACAAGGCGCGCGTCGCCAACCGCAACGAGGTGCGGGCTTTCATCTCGGCGGAAACGCTGAAGTGGAACAAGGCGGACCTGCTGAAGGCCTGCGAGGCCAACGCCGTTCCGGCCGGCGCCATCAATACGATCGAGGATATGTTCGCTGACCCGCAGATCAAGGCGCGAGGCTTGAGGATCGACCTTGAAGACGGTGCAGGCACGATGATTCCGAGCGTACGCACGCCGATCGTGCTGTCGAAGACACCATTGACCTATACGCGGCCGAGCCCGCGCCTTGGGGAGCATCAGGAGGAGGTTCTCGCCGAATTGGCGGAACTGGAGGGGAAGGCGAGGACATGAAACGAACGGGCGGCCAACTCATTGTCGAAGCTTTGAAGGCAAATGGCGTCAAGCGCATTTCCTGCGTGCCGGGCGAGAGCTTTCTTGCGGTGCTCGATGCACTGCATGACAGCGATATCAAGGTGCTCGTCTGCCGCCAGGAGGGCGGCGCGGCGATGATGGCGGACACCTGGGGCCAATTGACCGGCGAACCGGGCATCTGCATGGTCACCCGTGGTCCCGGCGCCACCAACGCGTCTGCCGGCCTTCACATCGCGCGGCAGGATTCGATGCCGATGATCCTGTTCATCGGCCAGGTCCAGCGCGATGCCCGCGAGCGCGAGGCTTTCCAGGAGGTGGAGTTCCGCCGCGCCTTCACCGAATTCGCCAAATGGGTCGGCGAGATCGACGATGCCGCCCGCATTCCCGAATTCGTTACGCGCGCCTTTGCCGTCGCGACGTCTGGACGTCCCGGCCCGGTCGTGCTGACTCTGCCCGAGGACATGCTGCGCGACGAGGTCGAGGCGCCGGAAGCCCTGCCCTATGTCCCTGTTGCCGCTCATCCGGGCCGCAATCAGCTTGCTGACCTTCATCAGCGTCTCGTTGCTGCGGAGCGGCCAATGGTCATCCTCGGCGGCACGCGCTGGAGCGAGGAAGCGGTTGCCGGCATCAGGCAGTTCGCGGAGCGTTTCAAGCTGCCGGTCGGCTGCTCCTTCCGCCGGCAGATGCTGTTCGACCATCTGCATCCGAACTATGCCGGCGATGTCGGCATCGGCATCAATCCGGCACTGGCAAAGGAAATCAAGGAAGCGGACCTGCTGGTCCTGCTTGGCGGGCGCCTCTCCGAAATGCCGTCCTCCGGCTATACGCTGGTCGATATCCCCTACCCGCAGCAAAAGCTGGTTCACATCCACCCCGACCCGTCTGAGCTTGGGCGCGTCTATCGCCCTGACCTAGCGATCTGCGCCAGCCCGGCGGATTTCGTCGCGGCTCTGGCAGACCTCGAAGCACCAAACGAAACGCGCTGGGCCGAGCGCACCGAGCGCACCGAGCGCATGCACGCAGCCTATCTTGCCTGGTCGACAACGCCGGAAAAAAGCCCCGGCGCAGTCCACATGGGCCGCATCATGGATTGGATCGAAGCCAATACCGCTGACGATGCGATCTTTACCAACGGCGCCGGCAACTATGCGACCTGGCTGCACCGTTTCCATCGCTTCCGCCGCTTCAATACGCAGTCAGCACCGACATCGGGTTCGATGGGCTATGGCCTGCCGGCAGCGGTCGCCGCCAAACAACTCTTTCCGGAGCGCGAGGTGATCTGCTTTGCCGGCGACGGCTGTTTCATGATGCACGGGCAGGAATTTGCAACCGCCGTCCAGTACGGCCTGCCGCTGATCGCTCTCGTCATCAATAACGGCATGTACGGCACCATCCGCATGCATCAGGAGCGGGAATATCCCGGCCGCGTCAGCGCCACGGCGCTCGACAATCCGGATTTTGCGGCCCTTGCGCGCGCCTATGGCGGCCATGGCGAAACGGTGAAGGCGACGGAGGAATTCGGCCCGGCCTTCGAGCGGGCGCGCGCCAGCGGCAAGCCGGCAATCATCGAGATCGCACTTGATCCCGAAGCGATCACACCCTCCCGCACCCTGACGGAAATCGCCCAAACAAAAGGCCGGTGAGCGCAAGCCCACCGGCCTTTCAAAAATCACGCTGAACCGACTTAGTCGATCGCCGCGGTCACGATGAATTCGACCTTGTACTTCGGCGCTGCGAGCTTGGCTTCGCTGGTAGCGCGTGCCGGCGTGTTGGCCGGATCGACCCAGGCTTCCCAAGCAGCGTTCATTTCCGCGAAGTAGGAGATGTCGGAGAGATAGATCAGCGTCTGCAGGACCTTCGACTTGCTGGAACCGGCTGCAGCGAGCAGACGATCGACTTCAGCCAGGGCCGACTTGCATTGATCGGTGACGCTTTCGCCTTCGCCAACCTGGCCGGCGAGATAAACGGTGTTGCCGTGAATGACAGCGCCGCTCATGCGGGCGCCAACGTCGATGCGCTTGATGCTCATGGTCTTCTCCTGATGTTGTTTTTCGACAGGTAAACAGGGCGCGGCCCATGGCCTGCCCTGCGATGAAAAGCCGGGCCGATAACCCACTTAACCGCGAATGTGATGCGTCTTCTGATAGATCGCCGTGGAACGCGCACCCGAGCGGCAATAGCCGAGCATCGGTCGCGGAAACTCATCCAGCGCATCGACCATGCCCTGCACGGCCTCTTCGGTCACGCCCATCGGTCCAACGGGCACATGGGTAATCTCAAGGCCGAGTTCCTTGGCGCGGGCTTCGATAACGCCGAACGGCGTCTGATCCGGGCTTTCGCCATCGGGGCGATGGCAGACGATGGACTTGAAACCGAGTGCCTTGATCTCATCGAGATCATCTACGGCAATCTGGCCGGATACCGAGTATTCATCGTCGATCGGGCGGATATCCATGGTTCATGTCCTCTCTAAAACCGTGGCCTTGATCTACGCCGCCATAGGGCGAGCGTCAACCGCGGCAGGCTCTCAAACGAAGGCAAAGTTGAGCATGAAATTGCGGGCTTCGCCTGGCTGGAGAATATTGAATTCACCCGCCTCCTCCAGTTCGGCGCGGGACACCCAGCGATGCGAAACCGGCTCGATGCCGAGCACATGCGCGGGTGCGCGCTGATTGCGCCAAACCTGCAGGAAGGGCAGCGTATCGGTGCCGAAACGGACCCTCAACGTCTTATTGTCGATAGCCGCGATCGGGCCGAGGTTGATCTCGGCCCAGTCATTTCCCTTCTCAACGGCTGGCACGCAGAAGATATCCCCTTCCGGCTCGCCAAAAGTCCAGGGAAATCCGCCACGCTCCAGCATCTGCCCGGCAAGGCGTGTGCCGTTGTCGAACCACTTGCCGCCGACATTCATGTGATACATCAGAAAAACCGGCATCGCCTCGGCGCTCGTATTGACGATGCGATCCGCAAGAGAAACCTCGCCCGTCGCACCATCGATCCGCCAAAGACGCTCCAACCGCGCCGTACGTCCCTCGGCGGTGACGACATCGATATCGGCGCGGCATTCCGCATTGCCATCCTCGAACTTCGTCCAGAGAATGTTGGCTGGATGAGAAGAGAAGGAACCATGCAGAGGGTAGCGCCGCCCGTCGAAAGCACCCGTCATCGGCTGCGGATGACGGATATGATCCGGCCCGCAGGTGAAGAGGAACCCCTCCAGCGAATGGTCGATGCGGGGATCGCCATCATCGGGAATAGCGCGTCCGGGCGCGAGATTGTTCCCATCGACGATGCAGGCACCGATGTCCAGAACGGAGGTTTCATCCAGCATCAGCTTCGGCCCCTTGGCCGCGGCAAAATCCATCATTCCACAAAATCCTCCTGACTGGCTCCGCGCGCAGACGTTGTCCCATCATGAAACGCGGAGCAAATAAATGGTGGTTTAACTTACCGATCGTTAACTTGAAGGCTTGATCACGCAAATTTTTATATTTTATTCAGCATGATAATCTAAATTTCCATACTGGCGTCAAAATTGCCATGTGTGTGTCAGCCGAACGACTATCCCAAGGATTCGACAGACGTGAACCGGTTCGTAAAATTGAGTTTAACCTTGGCAGCGACTGCCGCCGTCTCTGTGCTCGCGCTCACGGATGCACAGGCACAATACTACCGTGCCGGCAATGGCAATACGGTTCTAGTCACTCCGGACGGCAGAATTCTTGATCAATATCCTTACGGCGGCGGATATTCCATGGCCCGTGATGGACGTGGACGGCGCGTTCTGATCGATGCCTACGGCAATGTCGTTGCTACTGAAATGAAGGCCAGCACCTATTATCCCCGCGCCCCTGCCCGTGACGGCTACGGTGATAACGGCGGCCGCTATGGCGATACGCAGCTTTCGAACAACGGCAACTATCAGGACTATCGTCAGTATCGCACCGACAGCTACGGAAACTACGACGGCGCCCCTGACAATGGTTACGATCAGCAGGATCGTGGTGTGGTCACCGGCGGCATTCCGCGCGATGGCGATATCCAGCGTCAGCCGCTCGACAATCAGCCGCTACCGGGAAAAAGCCAGGGCCAGACGACCCCGAACGGCAGCGACTACGCATCGATCGATCCGCAGCAGAACACGCCCGACATCATCAACAGGCCGACGGCCGAACCCGTCATCACGCTCAAGGGCAAGTCGAAGATGGAGATCACCGCGCTGGAGGTCTTCCTCGCGCGGCAGGGCATTTCGCCAGGCGCCATCGACGGACGCATGGGCGCGAACGTCACCAAGGCGATCTACGCCTATCAGCAGATGACCGGCCAGACGCTCGATCCCAACAATACGGATTGGATTCTGGAACAGCTGCGCATGTCCGGCGGCATGCCGATCGTCAACTATACGATCACGGCAGCCGATGCCGCTGGCCCCTACGTCGCCTCGATCCCCGAGGACTATGCGGCCAAGGCCCAGATGCCCTCGCTCGGCTACACCTCGACGACGGAAATGCTGGCGGAACGCTTCCATATGGATGAGGGCTATCTGAAGGCGCTCAACCCCGGCGTCGATTTCACCGTGCCGGGCAGCACCATCAAGGTCGTCAACACCGGCCCGGGCAAGACGGGCACGGTCGCCAAGATCCTTGCCGACAAGGGCCGCAAGCAGGTTTTCGCCTATGACGCCAACAACACGCTGATCGCCGCCTACCCGGCCAGCATCGGTTCGGCCGACACGCCCTCGCCGTCAGGCACGGTCACGGTCGAGCGCGTCGCCTTCAATCCGGGCTACACCTACAATCCGAAGATCAACTTCCAGCAAGCCGGAAACGACAAGGTTCTCAACATTCCGCCAGGCCCGAACGGCCCGGTCGGTACTGTCTGGATGGCCCTGTCGAAGCCGACCTACGGTATCCACGGCACGCCAGACCCTTCAAGGATCGGCAAGACGCAGAGCCATGGTTGCGTGCGCCTCACCAACTGGGATGCGACGGAGCTTGCCAAGATGGTCAAGCCGGGCGTGGTCGTCGAATTCGTCGATTGATCGGGAAATATGACATCGATAAAGAAGCCGCCGGATCGCCCGGCGGCTTTTTTGTTTGACCCGATACGCAGCCTAATTCGTCCCGCGCATCAGCAGTTGATCGGCGGGATCAGAAGCAATCCCGGAAGAGAGCCTTGGTGTTTTCAAGGGTCATCGGCACCGGATTGCCGCCGGCGCTCGGATCTTCGATCGCCATGGCCGAAAGCTCGTCGATCCGGTCGGGGGTAATGCCCATGGCCGAAAGGCTTTCCGGCACGCCAAGCTCAGAGCGCAGCTTCAGCACATAATCATAGAAACCGTCGAAACCGCCCGAAATGCCGAGATAGGCTGCAGCGCGGGCAATCTTGTCCTCGATAGCCTTGCGGTTGAAACGCAGGACCGCCGGCATGACGACGGCGTTGGTCATGCCGTGATGCGTATTGTAGACGGCACCAATCGGATGCGAGAGCGCGTGGATCGCTCCAAGACCCTTCTGGAAGGCGACGGCACCCATGGCGGCCGCGCTCATCATGTTGGCACGCGCTTCGAGATCGGTTCCCTCGCGATAGGCGCGCGGCAGGAACTCCTTGACGAGCCGCATGCCTTCGAGCGCGATACCGGCCGACATCGGGTGATAGAAGGGCGAGGAATAGGCTTCCAGGCAATGGGCAAACGCGTCCATGCCGGTGCCGGCCGTGATGACCTTCGGCATTCCCACGGTCAGTTCCGGATCGGCGATAACGACGCCCGGCAGGAACTTCGGATGGAAGATGATCTTCTTCACATGCGTTGCGGAATTGGTGATGACGCTGGCGCGGCCGACCTCCGAGCCGGTACCGGCCGTCGTCGGCACTGCGACGATCGGCGCGATGCCTTCGAGGCTGGCGCGGGTCCACCAATCGCCGATATCTTCGAAGTCCCAGACCGGCCGCGTCTGGCCGGCCATGAAGGCAACGCACTTGCCGAGATCGAGGCCGGAGCCACCACCGAAGGCGACAACGCCGTCATGACCGCCATCCTTGAACGCCTTCACACCTGCTTCGAGGTTTTTCTCGTTCGGATTCGGATCGACGTCAGCGAAGATCGCACGGCCGAGGCCTGCATCCTCCAGAATGTCCAGCGCCGTCGCCGTGATCGCCATCGAGGCAAGTCCCCGATCAGTGACCAGAAGCGGCTTCTTCATGCCCAGGCTCTTGCAGGCGTCCGCGAGTTCCTTGATACGGCCACGGCCGAGCTTGAAGGCGTTCGGATAGCTCCAATTGGCTGAGATATTGCTCATGCTGTTACTTTCTTCAGGTGATAGGATTTCGGACGCGTCAAGTTGTGGAAACCGATAATGGAAAGCGAGCCGCCACGGCCGGTTTCCTTGACGCCGGTCCAGCACAGTGCCGGATCGAGATAATCGGCGCGGTTCATGAAGACAGTCCCGGTTTCGATCTCGCGGCCGATGCGCGAAGCGCGCTCGACATCCTTGGTCCAGAGCGAAGCCGTCAGGCCGTAGGGGCTGTCGTTCATCAGCTCCAGCGCTTCCGCATCGCTCTTCACCTTCATGATGCCAACGGCCGGGCCAAAGGTTTCCTCGCGCATGAAAGTCATGGAATGATCGACATTGACGAGGATCTGCGGCGCGAGATAGGCGCCACCGTCATCGGCCGGAAACAGCTTGGGATCGACCAGCGCCTTGGCGCCCTTGGCAACGGCATCGGCGATCTGTTCGCGCACAACCTTGGCAAAGCGCTTGTGTGCCATCGGCCCAAGCGAGGTCTCGGGATCAAGAGGATTGCCGAGCTTGTAATTCGACACCCAGGCGACCGACTTCTCGACGAAGCTGTCGTAGAGCGATTCATGCACATAGATGCGCTCGATGCCGCAGCAGCATTGGCCGGAATTGAAGGTGGCGCCATCCATCAGCGTGTCGACGGCAGCGTCGAGATCGGCGTCTTCCATGACATACCCCGGGTCCTTGCCGCCAAGCTCCAGCCCGAGGCTGGTAAAGGTGCCGGCAGCGGCGCGCTCGATCGACCGGCCGCCTTCGACTGAACCGGTGAAATTGACGAAGTTGAAGCTTCCGGCCGCAATCAGTGCGGAAGTCGTTTCGTGATCGAGAAAGACATTCTGGAAGACGTCGGCAGGAACACCGGCTTCGACGAAGGCCTGAACGAGCCGCTCGCCAACCAGCAGCGTCTGGCTGGCGTGCTTGAGGATGACGGTGTTGCCAGCCATCAGCGCTGGGGCGATCGTGTTGATCGCCGTCATATAGGGATAATTCCACGGCGCGATGACGAAGACGACGCCATGCGGCTCGCGCTCGATACGGCGGGCAAAATTGGCGCTGTCTTCGACCACCAGGGGCGCAAGCGCATCGGCGGCGATCGAGGCGACATAGTTCGAGCGCTCGTTGAAGCCGCGATATTCGCCACCATACTTGATCGGCCGCCCCATCTGCCATGCAAGCTCGGGTACGACCACATCGGCCATCTCATTGAGCCGGGCAACGCCCCTCAGCACGAGCTGGACGCGATCTTCCAGCGGGCGGCGCGCCCAATCCTTCTGCGCCTTGCGGGCGCGTGCCACGACTTCCTTGGCGGCATCCAGCGACAGCGCCGGACGCTCGGCATAAACCTCTCCGTTCACCGGGGAGACGCATGTGATCATCGTCATGATCGATTTCCTGTTTTCTTGGTCATCCATTGATTGCCGGATGTTGCACAACCTGCAGCCGCATTGAAAGGGGAAACGGCAAACAGGAAAAACATCCCGGCACCCCTGCCCGATGATAGAATGAAAATCGGGCAAGAGGCAGATCGTAAAAAGCCTTACGCTCTTTCGAATCCACGCGCCACTTCCCAATCGGTAATGCGACGATCGTACTCCTCCTGCTCCCATTCGGCAGCACGAGTATAGTGATCGATAACGTCATCGCCGAAAGCAGCGCGCAGCATTTTCGAATTGGCCAGGGCCTCGGTCGCGCCACGCAGCGTGCGTGGAATTTCGCGAACCTCGCGTGCGCCGTAGGCGTCGCCGACGAAGGGCGCTTCAAGCTCGAGCTTGTTCTCGATACCGTCGATACCGGCTGCGATCAGGGCCGCGAAAGCGAGGTAGGGATTGAGGTCGGAGCCGCCGACGCGGCATTCGATGCGAATGCTCTTCGTGTCCGCACCGCATAGGCGATAGCCGGCCGTGCGATTGTCGGTGCTCCAGATAGCCTTGGTGGGTGCGAAGGTGCCGGCAACAAAGCGCTTGTAGGAGTTGATATAGGGCGCAAGGAAATAGGTAATTTCGCTGGCATGGGTCAGAAGGCCGGCGACATAGTGCTTCATCATCGGCGTCATGCCGTGTTCTTTTTCCTTGTCGAAGAACAACGGCGTCTTGCCATCGGCGCTCCAGAGCGACTGATGAATATGAGAGGAGCTGCCGGCAGCGCTGTAGTTCCACTTCGCCAGGAACGTGATCGCCTTGCCCTTCGCCCAGGCAATCTCCTTGCAGCCATTCTTGATGATGGCATGGCGGTCGGCCATGGTGAGGGCATCAGCATAGCGGACGTTGATCTCCTCCTGACCGGCGGAGGCCTCGCCCTTGGAGTTTTCAACCGGGATCTCGGCACCCTGCAGTCCCTTGCGGATCGCCCGCATCACATCCTCTTCCTTCGTGGTCTGGAAGATGTGGTAATCCTCGTTGTAGCCGCTGACGAGATTGAGGTTGCGATAGCCGGATTCGCGGGCACTGTCATAGCTCTGGTCGAACAGGAAGAATTCGAGCTCCGAGGCCATGTAGGCCTTTATGCCCATCGCTTCGAGACGCTTGACCTGCTTCTTGAGGATGGCGCGCGGCGAATGCGCGACTTCCTCATGCGTATGATGATCGAGAACGTCGCAGAGAACCAATGCCGTGCCTTCCAGCCAGGGAATGCGGCGCAGCGTGGCGAGGTCAGGCTTCATCGTGTAGTCGCCGTAGCCCTTCTCCCAGCTGGTCGACTTATAGCCGGAGACGGTCTCCATCTCGATGTCGGTCGCCTGCAGGTAGTTGCAGCTATGCGTTTCCTTCCAGGCGCTCTCGATGAAGAATTCCGCCTGGAAACGCTTGCCCATCAACCTGCCCTGCATGTCAACCTGGCATGCCAGAACCGTATCGATGCGCCCCTCGGCTACATCCTTTTTGAGGTCGTCGAACGTATAGCTGCTGCTCATAATTTGGTCCGCCTAGAAGATAGAAGAGTGATCGAACGGCGGCGCTGCCGGATCTGTTGCCCGAAGCCGCGCGTCAAGTTGGATGGGGCCGCGGCTGCGGCCCCGCCGGATAGAGGATGGAGGAGGATCACACCTCGCCAACGGCCCGTTCGGCAGCGGCGATATCGGCCTGACGCTTGGCGATCATGTCACCGATCGGCGGGCCCTGGAAACGACGCTTCTCGAAGGCGAACCAGACGATTGCCGTCAGCACCAGGAAGCCGATGGTGATGTAGAGCGCCCATTCATTCGGCGGCTGCACGCCGATGATGAAGATGATCGCCATGGCAACGACCACAAGAACCGAGACCAGCTTGTAAGTGCCGATACCCATGTTCCACGGCCCCATCTTCGGCCATTTCGCAGTTCCGATCGCCTTGATACCGAGCACGATCGGCACGGTGAAGGAGAGGAACAGGAAGATGACCGTGCACGATACCACGATGGTATAGGCCGAAGAGCCGGCGATCGTGACGAGCGAAGCACCCCAGACGAACAGGACCGCTAGGATCGCGGCCGTCCAGATGGCGACGGCGGGCGTGCGGAACTTCGGGCTGACGCCGGCAAGCGATTTCGAGAATGGCAGACCGCCATCGCGCGAGAAGGCATAGATCATGCGCGACGCCGATGTGACTGTCGCCAAGCCGCACAGGAGCTGCGAGATGAAGATCGCGACGTAAAGTATGTTAGCGACGACAGGATTGGTGATGCTGTTGATCGTCCAGAAGAAGACGTTCCAGCCCTGTTTCGACGCTTCGTTCATGTCCGGGATGGCCAGGAGGAAGGCCAGCAGCATGATGTAGCCGAACAGCGACGACCACCAGACCGAAGAGACCATGCCGCGCGGCACGGAGCTTGAGGCCTTGACGGTCTCTTCCGACGTATGCGCCGAAGCGTCATACCCCGTGATCGTGTAGATCGGCAGCAAGAGACCGAGGGCAAAGACGTACCAGATATTGTCCATCTTCGGCCAAACCGAGGAATCACCCTCCGGCGTGCCGGAATAGTTGGTGAAGGTCCAGATGCGGCTGATATCCCAGCTCTTCACGCCGATCAGGCAGACGATGGTCAGCGCGATCGCCGCAGCGAAGATCAGGTAGCCGGACATGTCGGTCAGCTTTGCGGTGAGCTTGATGCCGAAGTGGTTGATTAGGGCCTGCAGACCGGTGATGACGGCGACGAAAATGATCTGATTGGCGAAACCTGCCGAGGTATTGGTATCGACGGCAATGCCGAACCAGCCGGCGATGGAGCCGCTGAAGAAACCCCAGGTCCCGACATTGATCGCGCCAAGCACGGTGATCAGGCCGAGAAGATTGAGCCAAGCCGTCAGCCAGCCCGTAAAGCGGTTGCCAAGGATCGAGCCCCAGTGATAAAGGCCGCCGGCCGTGGGATAGGCCGAGGAAATCTGTGCCATCGACAGCGCGAAAACACCTGAAATCAGGCAGCCGAGCGGCCAGCCGATACCGATCGCGGCACCGCCGGCGCCCGATGTCGCCTGTGCAAGCGAGTTGATACCGCCGGATAGAATGCAAATGATGGAGAAGGAAATGGCGAAATTAGAAAACGAACTCATGCGCCGTTCCAACTCCTGGGCATAGCCCATGGAGTGCAGGATATGAACATCCTGCTTTTTGTCTGACTCTGTATACTCAGCCATGTCATTCCCCCTTAAACCCGGTCGTCCGCGGGATTGCGGAGTACCATGTGTCGCATGAGCCGCCGGCATTTTGCCGTGCGGCCTGATCGCAGTTGAACTGCTCCCCGGGGTCTTTTTCTTTTTGTACTCAGGCTTCCAGACTGTTCTGGAGAAGCCCTGTCAGATAATCGGCCATGACCCCTTGGCCGACGTCATCTTGAATGAGGTCGTTGCGGACCTCGATCATTACGTTATGCAGGCCGTTGTCGATCCCATGCAGCTTCAGCGTATGGGTGACGCCGTCTTCAGGCCCGTAGGGCTGGTTGCGCTCGGTCTGATAGAGCGGCGCTTCGGCCGCCGCGTTCAGCATGCGATCGGCCAGCCAACGGTCTTCGTCATGCAGAATGCCAAGCTCCACCGCCCGCGCTTTGCCGTTATAGACCGGCGTGAAGCTGTGGATTGTCACGATCACGGTTTTTTGTCCGCGTGCCGCCCGCTCTTTCAGGAGTGCCCGGATTCGATCGTGAAACGGTATATAAAGCCCTTCCGTGCGCGCCTGCCGATCCGCCTCGCCCAGATGTCGGTTGCCCGGAATAGCGTAGATCTCGCTTGTCTCGGGCATGGCGCCTGAGCTTTCGGGCGGCCGGTTGCAATCATAGATCAGGCGCGAGAAGCGCTGAAAAACCAAAGTGGCATTCAAGCCGGCAGATATTCCTCTTGCAACCGCGAGTGCCCCTGGGTCCCAGGCGATGTGGCTCGAAAGCGCCTCGGCGGAAAGACCAAGATCGCCGAACCGCTCCGGAAGCGCGCGGGAAGCATGCTCACAGATGAGCAGAACCGCACTGTTTCCATCCGGCCTTTCGACTGCAACGCAATCGCCGTCCGCCTTCGTCAAAATGCCTTGCTGTGCAAGCATCGGAGACGCCCCGTTGCCGATTAATAAAATGTTTATAAGAAAAGAATTCTTCAGGTTTCTGTCACTGTCAACTGAAAACTGAAATTATTTCTTCATTTGTGACATTGACTCGAAATGTGACAGCGTTGTTATATCCTGAGAGGAAAGCGGCATCAGACCGTTCCGGGGAGCAAAAATCGAGTGAGCAATACGTCGAAGACAGTTTCGGACGTGATCAACGCGCGCTTTGACACGCTGACGCGCGCCGAAAAGCAGCTCGCCAAGAGCCTGCTCGACAACTATCCCGTTTCCGGGTTGGGCAGCATTACAACGGTTGCCGAAAATGCGCGCGTCTCGACCCCGACGGTCGCGCGCATGGTACAGAAGCTCGGATACAAGGGGTATCCGGACTTCCAGGCCCATCTTCATCAGGAAGTCGAGGCAACGATCTCCAACCCGCTGACGAAGCACGATCGTTGGGCATCGAACGCACCCGGCACGCATATCCTCAATCGTTTCGCCGACGCCATCACAGGCAATCTGCGACAGACGCTATCGGATATCGACGTGGCGACCTTCGATAGCGTTGCCGCGCTGCTGTCGGAAAGAAAACGCGGGCTTTATTTCGTGGGTGGCCGCATCACGGGAGCACTTGCCGAGTATTTCTTCACGCACATGCAGGTCATCCGGCCCAATACGACGCTGCTTTCTTCCAATTCGAGCGCCTGGCCGCAATATGTCCTGAACATGAATCCGGGCGACCTGCTCATCATATTCGATATCAGGCGATACGAGCAGGAGATGGTCAATCTGGCCGCCGCCGCCCGCCGGCGCGGCGCCGAAATCATCGTCTTCACCGACCAGTGGGCGACGCCCGCCGCCAAGCACGCCAAACACACCTTCCGCGTGCAGATCGAGGCGCCCTCAGCCTGGGACTCATCGGTCGTCACACTCTTCATCGTCGAAGCCCTCATCGAAGCCGTGCAAAGCTCAACATGGGACGAGACGAGCGAGCGCATGAAAACGCTGGAAGGCCTTTTCGAGCAGACCAAATTGTTTCGCAAGCTGAGCTGAAGGGAACCGAAACATAAAATAACGTGTCATGAAGCGGTATGAAATGCAGCGACTGTCACACTTGTCGACTAGAAGCAAAATCAACTGCGTTTTCAGCAAACGCAACGCCTTGCAGCCGTCACACAACCTTCATGTAACGTCATTAACAGCAACGCCAGACACTGAAAACCCAAAAGGAGGAAATACAGTGATCGCGAAAATTCATCGTCTTCTGACCATCTCCACAGCGATGCTCGTCGCTTCGAGCGCAATCGCCGCCGCAGAGCCGAGCGCCGACCTCATCGCTGCCGCCAAGAAGGAAGGCACGCTGACCACCATCGCTCTGCCCCACAACTGGTGCGGTTATGGCGATCTGATCGCTGCATTCAAGGCAAAGTACGGCATTGAAGTCAACGAACTGAACCCGGATGCCGGTTCGGGCGATGAAGTCGAAGCAATCCGCGCCAACAAGGGCAACACCGGCCCGCAGGCTCCCGACGTGATCGACGTCGGTCTCTCCTTCGGCCCGACCGCCAAGAAGGAAGGCCTGCTGCAGCCGTACAAGGTCTCCACCTGGGATTCCATTCCGGACAGCGCCAAGGATGCCGAAGGCTACTGGTACGGCGACTATTATGGCGTTCTCTCCTTCGTCACCAACAAGGACGTCGTGAAGAACCCGCCGAAGGACTGGGCTGACCTCCTGAAGCCGGAATATGCCAACACCGTTTCGCTCGCCGGCGACCCGCGCACGTCGAACCAGGCCGTTCAGGCCGTCTACGCCGCTGGCCTCGCTGCCGGCGAGAAGGACGCCACCAAGGTCGGCGCCGCTGGCCTCGACTACTTCGCCAAGCTCAACAAGGCTGGCAACTTCGTTCCGGTTATCGGCAAGTCCGCCTCGCTCGCTCAGGGTGCTACCCCGATCGTCGTCGCATGGGACTATAACGGTCTTTCCTGGCGCGACAGCCTGAACGGCAACCCGCCGGTTGACGTCACCGTTCCGGCTTCGGGCGTCATCGCTGGCGTCTACGTGCAGGCGATCTCGGCCTACGCTCCGCACCCGAACGCTGCCAAGCTCTGGATGGAGTTCCTCTATTCGGACGAAGGCCAGATCGGCTGGCTGAAGGGCTATTGCCACCCGATCCGCTTCAACGACCTGGCGAAGAACAAGAAGGTTCCGCAGGAACTTCTCGACAAGCTGCCGCCGGCTGCCGCCTATGAAAAGGCCGTGTTCCCGACGCTCGACGAGCAGGATGCCGGCAAGGCTGCGATCACCACCAAGTGGGATTCTGTCGTCGGTTCGAACGTACAGTAATCCGACCTAGCATGACCTCCCCGTTTCGACGGGGAGGTTTTCCGTTTTTTTGACGCCGCGGATTGGGCCAATCATGAGCATCGTCACAACATCGACAGTCAGTTCCACTCCCATGATCAACAAGCGCGTGGTTGTCGACTGGCTGGGCATCGCGCCCTTCCTGCTCTTCGCGCTGCTGTTTCTGATTCTCCCAACGATCTATCTGATTGCCGGCGCCTTTCTGACGCCGGATGGCAGCCTGACGCTGAAGAACATCGGGGATCTCTTCACCAAATCCATTATGGACTCCTATTGGATCAGCATAAAAGTATCGGTCGCCTCCGCCGTTGGCGGCGCGCTGATCGGCTTCTATCTGGCCTGGGCCTTGGTCATGGGTGGACTTCCGACCTGGATACGCCATGCGTTCCTGACCTTTTCCGGCGTTGCTTCGAATTTCGCCGGTGTACCTCTGGCCTTTGCATTCATCGCCACGATAGGTCGCCTGGGCCTCGTCACGCTGCTGGTGAAGAACTGGCTTGGCATCGACATTTTTCAGAAGGGCTTCAATCTCTATAGCTTTGTCGGCTTGACCCTCACATACATGTATTTCCAGATTCCACTGATGGTGCTGATCATCACTCCCGCCCTGGACGGTATGAAGAAGGAATGGCGTGAAGCCGCCTCCATTCTCGGAGCGACCAACAAGCAATATTGGCTGATGGTCGCCCTGCCCATCCTCTGGCCGAGCCTGCTTGGCACGACGCTGCTGCTGTTTGCCAACGCCTTCGGCGCCATCGCAACGGCCATCGCGCTGACGGGCAGCTCGCTGAACATCATCCCGATCCAGCTCTATGCGCAGATCCGCGGCGACGTTCTGCACAACGCCAACCTCGGCTACGCGATGGCGCTCGGCATGATCGTCATCACCGGCATATCGAACATCATCTACATCATCATGCGCATGCGCGCAGAACGGTGGCAGAAATGAAGCTGCAAAAATTCCTTGCCTGGATCGCGGTCGTCATCGGCGCCATCTATTTCATCGTTCCGCTCATCGGCACGCTGGAATTCTCGCTGCGCATGCGCCGCAATGCCTATAGTTTCGACGCCTATGCGTCGGTCTTTTCCGACTCGCGCTTCCTTTACGCGTTCGGCTATTCGATGCTGATGGCGGTGCTGACCATCATCGTCGGCATGCTGCTCGTCGTGCCGACGGCCTATTGGGTCCGGCTTCGCCTGCCGCAGATCCGGCCGATCGTCGAATTCATCACCCTGATGCCGCTCGTCATCCCCGCAATCGTCATCGTCTTCGGCTATCTGCGCCTCTATAATTCGTCATCGATCCTGCCTCTGACGGGCTTCGAACAGACGACGAACTTCCTTCTCGTCTGCTCCTATATTGTCTTGTCGCTCCCCTATATGTATCGTTCGGTCGATACGGCGATGCGCACGATCGATGTCGGCACCCTGACGGAAGCGGCGGAAAGCCTTGGCGCGAAGTGGACGACCATCATGTTCCGCTGCATTTTCCCCAATGTCATGAGCGGTGTCCTTTCCGGCGCCTTCATCACGCTGGCGATTGTCATGGGCGAATTCACAATGGCATCGTTGCTCAACCGGCCGGCTTTCGGCCCCTACATGCAGCTCGTCGGCGCCAACCAGGCTTATCAATCCTCGGCACTGGCCATCATCGCGCTTGCAGTTACCTGGCTCAGCATGGGCTTCCTGCAGCTCGTTTCCCGCTTCTCCAAAATGGCTCCGATTAAGGCGTAAGGCTCCTCACCATGGCTTTTCTCGAACTCACCCACATCAAGAAGTCCTTCGGCGACGTCCACGTCGTTCACGATTTCAACATGAACATCGAGAAGGGAGAGTTCATCTCCTTCCTCGGACCGTCGGGTTGCGGCAAGACGACCGTGCTGCGCATGATCGCCGGTTTCGAAACCCCGACCGCCGGCAATCTGTCGATCAACGGCAAGGATCAGCGGGCGCTGAAGCCGAACCAGCGCAATATCGGCATGGTCTTCCAGGCCTATGCACTGTTTCCGAACATGACGGTGCATGACAACGTCGCCTTCGGCCTCAAGGTTGCCGGCATGGCAAAGCCCGACATCGACAAGCGCGTGAAGGAGATGCTTGCTCTCATCAAGCTCGATCATCTTGCCGCCCGCTATCCGTATCAGATGTCCGGCGGCCAGCAGCAGCGCGTCGCGCTCGCCCGCGCCATCGCCGTCAAGCCTCAGGTCCTGCTGCTTGACGA
>JUHI01000011.1 GCA_000799755.1 Martinezella tropici | reverse complement strand
TGGTGGGGCGGCAGGCGCGGCAGGCGCGGGCCTTGCCGGTCTGCTGCGTGGGTATCTTGGCGGTGTGCTGCCGGATTACATGGTGCCGGCGGCGTATGTTGGGCTTGATGCCTTGCCGCTGACGGCGAACGGCAAGCTGGATCGTCGCGGATTGCCTGCGCCCGAGGGAGAGGCCTATGCGCGTCAGGCGTATGAGGCGCCCGAGGGGGATGTGGAGAGGCTGCTAGCCGGGCTGTGGGTCGAGCTTCTGGGTGTGGAGCGTGTCGGCCGTCACGACAGCTTCTTCGAGCTGGGCGGTCATTCGCTGCTGGCCGTGAGACTTCTGGAGCGGCTGCGCCGGCTTGGACTTACTTTAACCATGAAAGATCTCTTTCAACATCCGGTGTTAAAGGATCTTGCTCACAAAGGCCGCGGCGTCTTCCCGGAGGAGGATCATCCAAAGGCCGTTCCGGTTCGCCGAGACGGAAGTGAATCGCCTATCTTTTTCGTCCCTTCCGGTTTGGGTGACTATTCCTATGCCTTTGAATTGGGACGAGAAGTTAGCGCCGACTTCCCGATCTACGCTTTGCCTTGGCCTTCCGCGAATGAACCATTTGTCTACACGCTAGAAACAATGGCTGCACGAGCGTTATCAATGGTTCGGGCGGTCCAGCCAAAGGGGCCATATCGCCTGATTGGGTACTCGGCCGGCGGTTTACTTGCCTATGCAATGGCGCGTCTCATGCTTGAACGTGGCGAGACCGTTTCGTTCATCGGACTAATCGATGTCTTACTGCCCTCGACGACGGACTCGATTCCGAAGTCAACAAAGCACATGATACTTAGCTGGCTTCAAACGATGGCTATGCAGCTCGGCTATCGTGATATTTCCTTACTTTATGATCGTTTCGACGATCTCTCTGCTACGGAACTGATACTGGAAGGTCGAAAGCTTGGCATCGCCAGCACCGAACTTGATGCTTCTGCTGAGATGATAATATGGGATCAGCGCAGGTATTTTGAGGAACTTGTGCAGTCTTATTCGGTACCGACTTTGCCTTTCGTCGTTCATCAATTCAACGCGAGCCGTAATGTCGATGCTACAGATGTTGCACCTGAATTATCGCTTATGCGGTGGCGAGATATTGTGCCCGCATCTCTCTTGAAGACGTATGCACTTCCTGGTGACCATTGGACTATGATAACCGAGCCGGAAAACAGACGTATTCTTGGCTGGCGGATTTCGGAGGTATTGCGAAAGCACATATCACCCACATCTGATGGCTCGTAATTTTCTTGATGTTCTCAAGAGTGGTGGGTGGACTTCGATGCCCCGGAGAAGTCGCCGAAAACCACACATACATACGGCTCGATCTGCTGGTGGGGATCTATACCGGCAGCCTTATGGAGAAAGATAAATGACGTCATCCGAGATCACAGTAATCGGCGCATGTCCGTCCTTTGGCGATGATATGACTGGTATCGAGTATTTGGAGAAAATCAAAACCTCCGCCACCCGCTCGGAGCGCTACGGCTTTTCGGCGATGCTTGTTTACTCCGACCATCAGCAATTCGACCCCTGGTTGGCGGCAAACTACCTCATGAGCTTTACAAAGAAAATCTCGCCGCTCATTGCCGTGCAGCCACTGTATATGCATCCATTCACGGTTGCAAAATCAGTCGCATCTCTGTCGTTGATTCATGATCGACCGGTGCATTTGAATTTCATCTCTGGTGGGTTTCCCCATGACCTGGAAGCATTTTGCGATACGGTTGCTCACGATCAGCGGTATGATCGTGTAGGAGAATACGGGGAGATTGTCCGAAGTCTGCTAAGTACAAAGCGGCCGCTAACCTATCGTGGCCACTACTACCAGGTTGATGGGCTTCATCTGCAAATTGCTGCAGGCATGAAATCCGATTGCGCTTCCATTTTTACAGTCTCCGGATCGTCGGCCGCGGGCATGGCCGTTGCCAAACGTCTAAAGGCGCGCGCAATAGAATATCTTCGGCCAGTGCATCACTATAATGGCATAAGCCGGCCGGAGGGGGTTGAATACGGAACGCGGCTTGGCATCATTTCCCGCCAATCAACGGAGGAAGCATGGGCGGTTGCGCGGAATCGCTATCCCGATGATGAGCTGGGGAGAGAGGTGCGGCAATATTACACTCGAGTATCCGATTCCGTATGGGTCAAGGAATTGGGCTCGGAAGTGGTCGTTCCTGAAGGCCATCCGTATTGGTTGGGGCCGTATAGCAATGGCCAGGCGTCTTGTCCGTTCCTGATTGGCGCACGCGAAGATGTTGCAAGCGAACTGGTAGGCTATCTAAAGATGGGGTTGCGCACATTTCTTGTCGAAGACCCTCTTACGGACGAGGACGCTTCCGAAATTCGAAATGTTTTCACAATGGCCGAAGAAGTATTTGCCCGTGCAAATCGATAGGGGCGAAGCCTTTAGGTTCCAGTAGGCGGCCCGGGATCATGGCGGCAATGGGATATTCTATTGACGCTGCGAAGGCGAAACTTGTCGTCGTGGTCCTGTGTTGGAGCCGCTTGCGCCCTAGACGATGACTGACACACCGTTCGGCTGATTTTCGAACGCCGCTCGAGGCCAATGAGATACCAACCGCTCTGGCACCGAGATTGCAGCGACGAACGGCCTCATGGTGCGATCGGCAACAAGGTGCATCTCGCCGATGAATTCGGGGGACGCAGCCAGTCCGCCTCCATGAAGGAAGCCGGTGTCAGTAAAGCAACCGAGTTCGTATCGTTCCAGGGATCTGGCGGAGTTCATCGTGGATCTCATCCGCCTTCTGGCCAATGCCTTCCGCTTCGATGACCACGTAGCCGGTGTCGCCATATGTCTGCAGGAATTCACCGACGATATTGAGGCCACGCGACGAAAAGATCGTGTTCAGACTGTTCAGGATGCCCGGGCGATTCTCGTGAACATGCATGAAGCGCGTGCCGTTTGGACGCGGGGGCAACTGCACTTGCGGAAAATTGACGGCACCCAACGTCGAGCCGACATCGGAATATTCGACAAGCTTCCTTGCGACTTCCCTTCCAATGCGCTCTTGGGCCTCCTCCGTCGATCCGCCGATGTGGGGCGTGAGGATTACGTTATCCAATCCTTGCAGCGGTGTTTCGAAGCGCTCGTTGTTTGATGCCGGCTCTTTCGGAAACACGTCCACTGCAGCACCTGCGAGATGTCCTTCCTTCAGGACCTTGGCAAGCGCATCGAGATCCACCACGGTTCCGCGCGAATTATTGATGAAAATGGCGCCCTTCTTCATCCTGCGCAGTTCGGTCTCGGTGATCATATTCTGCGTCGAACTGGTCTCGGGAACATGCATCGTCACATAGTCCGAGATTTCGAGAAGCTCGCCAAGCGTTGCCATCGAGTCGGAGTTGCCCTGACGCAACTTGTCCGAAAGATCGAAATAGCGCACGTTCATGCCCATGCTTTCCGCAAGAACGCTAAGCTGCGAACCGATATTGCCGTAGCCGACGATACCCAGCGTCTTGCCGCGCACCTCGCGGCTGCCGACAGCCGATTTTTCCCATCCGCCTTTATGGGCAGAGGCCGAGCGCGGGAAAATCTGCCGGGTCAGCATGATGATTTCTCCGATCACAAGCTCTGCGACCGAGCGAGTGTTCGAATAGGGAGCGTTGAACACGGGAATCCCGCGGCGGCGGGCGGCATCTAGGTCTACCTGATTAGTTCCGACAGAAAAGCAGCCGACGGTGATGAGCTTCTTGGCGGCGCTGAAAACTTCCTCCGTCAGCTGCGTACGAGAGCGAATGCCGACGATATGTGCTTCCGCGATATGATTTTTGAGATCCTTGTCATCCAGAGCCTTCGGCAAATGGACGAGATTGACGTAGCCGGACGACACAAAGTAGTCGACAGCGCTCTGGCTAATGCCTTCCAGTAGGAGCACGGAAATCCGATCGCGAGGAAGAGAAAGCTGTCCGGTCATTAAATTTCCTTCGGTTTTCGAATTCGACTGGGCCAAGGATACCGTGAGCTCACGGAGGCTTGACGATGGGGCGCGAAGACTTAGCGACCATCCACCCGTCAACGCAAGAGGAAACTCGGGCCGGCTCGAGAAGCTGGGGGCAAGAGCGTTGCTCAAGCAGTGTGGCGTTCCTTGTCTTGCCGCAAGGACAAGAGCTTTAAGATCGCAATTCTAGCGTACATCTCTTGGAATAGGGGGCTATGGATCACCCCGGAAGGCGGCTGATGAAAGGCACGGGACTTCACGAGGCCCCTTAAGACGAAGCCACGCGGCTTGCTCTTTCCGCCGCAAACCGCCAGCATATCGCTCGCCGGGGCTAGATCCCGGCGACTACCCTCATCCTGCACGCGCGAAATACTATCCGGCGGCGATCCGTGCGGGCGATGATGAATTCCGTCGAATGGATATCGAAACCATCGGTTGATCGATGATGCCCTCTCATTCCGGGGCGGGACATTCACTCGATGTCTTTTGCTGCAGCGTCCCTGTCGCCGGCGTTTCCAATCTGCGGAGCTTGTTGGAATCAATACCACCTCATTGGTGTGCTGCGTTGCGCGAGGATCCGTATCGCGCGAACGATAATCAAGCCGCCAGCGAGGGGTCGGCCACCACATATCTCTGCCTTCCGGCACGCTTTGCCCGGTACATGGCCTCGTCAGCCGCTCTAAGTAGGGAATGCGGTGTCTGTGAAGCTTCCGTCAAGAGCGCAATTCCAATACTGGCGGAAATCGAGATGCTCAGATGACCCATTGCATGGGGTGCCGAGACATTCTCGATAAGCGTCTCGGCCAACACGCGAGCGTCGTCGTTGCCGCTGTTGGCAAGCAGGATTGCGAACTCGTCACCTCCCAATCTCGCAACGACACCGGAAGATCCAACGCTGGCAGAAAGGCGCGAGGCGACGGAACATAGCAATTCGTCGCCGGCGCTGTGACCATGCGTGTCGTTAACTGCCTTGAAGCCATCGAGATCGATGTAGAGAACGGCCATGGTGGCTTTCATCTGCTTGCATAGCAGCATCTGCCCCTGGACCGCTTCGTTGAAGAGGGCGCGGTTGGCAAGACCGGTGAGCTTGTCGTGACGCGCCTCGTACTGCGCCGCTTTGAGAAGGTAGGACGCCTCGACCAAAGCTTGTCCTACCTCGTCGGCTTCCCGCAGATAGAGTGGGCCGACATTGATCTCCTGACCATATCCGAGCGCCAGAGCAGGCGCAGTCAGATCTGTGATCGACTTTGCAATTGCGCCCCCGACACGCCAGACAAAGGTTAGCACGAGTGCCGCAAGGAGCAATGGAATGGAGACGACCCATTTCAGCGAATCCCAAAGCTTCTGGGTAAAGAAGGCTTCCGGAATTGTCAGATAGGTGACCCAATGGCTGGTTTGCGATCTGCTGAAAAGCAGAATGGCCGGCGTTCCGTCGGCCGTTTTCGTCGGGAAATAGCCTTCGCTCCGGTTTGCCATCTGAGCTTGAATTTCGGCAGGAATTTTCTGGCCCACGAGATCGACCTTTCCCTTGGTGCGAGCGACGATGACGCCGCTGCTGTCGAGAACGCCTGCGACTTGGCCTGACGGCGCGTTTTCCTGTGGAAGTATTTGATCGATGCGCTTTGGGAACATGCCGATCGTCAGCGTGTACATGACATGATCGTCCCGCCGGATCGGAATCTGGATGGAAAAATGCGGTTGCTTGCTCACGGCACCCACAAAGAGATCGGTCACCATCGGGTGATCCGCTTCAAGGAGTTTTTCGAAATGCGGTGAGCGGCTGAACGGAAGTTTGGCACCGTAGGGGAGAAGGGTGTTGATGATCTGCTGTCCCGACGGCTCACTCAAGACGACGTTGTCGGCCTCCTGTTGAGCCTGTACCTCGATTGCCTGCTGATAGAAGCCCTGAAAGTCGCCGGATGTAAGGGAGGGAGAGGTGCCGAGAGCGCGTATCGCTCCTTCGGCTTCGATCATTTCGTGGTCAAGTGCCGCCGTGAGCGCGCGTGCCCTGGCCAATGTGTTGTCGAGAAGCTGCTGTCGTTCCGCCTTGAACGAGTAATAAGCGAGGCCCGTTCCGGCCAGTGCCGCGGGCACGATGCATGCCAGCACAAGGATGATCAGACTGGTGCGGATGGTTGGCTTCCAGCCAAATGCCTTCATCAGCTTCGATCCTGGTCCATGTCTCCAGGGTCCATTTCCCGACATCTGCTTTTCCCCCAAGGCGAGATCGCAGAAGCGGACATATCGCCGTAATCGAAGTTCTTGCCACATTGCATCGTGTCTTCATCATGCGCGTGCAGGCCCAGGATGTATTCAATAGCGACAACCCTGCAGCAACAAGCACAAATAAAGGCGAGAGAACTCGATATTTCGTTAAGACAATCGACAATCAAAGATCCCTTATGGCAGGCCAGCGCGAAGATCATACGACGGAAACAGATCCGTTCGTCGCATTCGGCGGCGGTTCGTTTGATATCGAGAGAAGGCGAGGAGGTCTGCAAGGCGCGTGTTCAAAATATCCGCTGTGGACGAATCACTGGCTTGCCTTGCCGAAAGGCGAACCAGCTCTAGTTTGCGAATCATTAATGATTTGTGAGGGTTAGTGATTTTGAGTTATGATTGGACCGGCGTCAGGACACGCCGTATCAAAGTGATCAAGATGGCGGCTTCGGTGGTGATTGCAGTGGCAGTCCTCGGCACGCCGACCATGCTTTGGCTGCATGGTTCGTTTTGACCATTGAGGTGCTGAGCCGCTCGGCCGATGATGTCGTGTCGGCGGCTATTGAGTGCCTTTCGGACAATGGGGTTGGAATGCATGACCCCATTGTCGGTAGCGCGCGCCATCGCACCGCCAATAAGTGGCCGAAGCGGTCAGGCTTTATCGTGGCAGCTGCCCGCCGGCGCATGGCCGAATTCAAGGTTCTTCGAAACGTGATCGACAAAACGGGCCAGCAGCGGGCTCGTGTGCTTGTCGTGCCAGCAAATTCCAACCGGCCAGGTCGATTCAGATCCGGAGAGCTGATGTTTGTCGCTGGAGCCTGTCAATGCCTGCACTCCGCGCCAGGGCAGGAACGCCGCGCCGAGCCCGGCGGAAACGATGGAGTGGACGGTCAGGATATCATCGGCATATTGTACGATACGCGGCTCGAAGCCGGCCAGCGAGCACCAACGCCTGATCTGATCGTCCAATCCCGGTCCGCGCATTGGTGAAAGTGCGACGAAGCCGAGCCGGTTCAACTCCATCAACTGGTCCTGGGCGGGCATTGTCGCTCCACGCGGAAGAACCAGCGCCAGCTGTTCTTCGATGACGGGCATGAAAGCCAACCCGCTATTTTCCTCCGGCGCCCGGCAAAAGCCGATATCGAGCCTGCCGTCGAGCAGGCGCTGATGCTGTTCCCGCGACGGTAGGTCGTTTAGCGTGATCCTGCAATCCGGTGTCGCGGCTCGAAAGCCGGCAATCAGTTGCGGCGCGACGACAAGGGTCGACAGTCCAAATCCAATATCGAGGTAGCCGGTAAGCCCGGCCATGGCGCGATGCATCTTCCGGTCGATATCGTCGTTCAATCGGAGCAGCGGGCGCGCTTCGCGCTGCAGGAGTTCTCCGAGCGGCGTCAGTCTCGCACCATGGCGACCGCGCTCGAACAACGGTCCGCCGATTGCCGTTTCCAGGGTCTGGATCTGCTTCGTCAGGGTCGATTGGGTGACGAACAGCTTTGCCGATGCCTTGCCATAGTGGCCGGTGTCGATCAGCTGGATGAAGGAGCGGAGAAGCTTTATTTCCATTCTATTTACGAATAATTTTAATCGATAAAGTCATTTTACGAAAGAGATGTCGCGTGGTCAAATGGCTTCAGGACAAAGGAGCAATGAAAATGGCACTCAAGATTTCATCCGTGCAGTTTCAGCATCGGGCCAATGACAAGGCTTACAATCTCTCGCGCATCGTGCACTTCACGGAGGAAGCCGTTCAAGCCGGCAACCAATTCGTCGTGTTTCCCGAGATGTGCATCTGCGGATACTGGCATGTTCCCAAACTCGATGGTCCTGCGCTGCAGGCGCTGGCGGAGCCGCTTTCGGGTCCGTCGATCAGCCGCGTGGCGGCCTTGGCGCGGGAAAAGGGCATTGCCATCGGCGCCGGCTTCCTGGAGTTAGGCGAGGACGGGAAGCTCTATAACAGCTATGCGGTCTGTATGCCGGATGGGCACACTCATTGCCATCGCAAACTGCATGCCTGGGAGCATCGCCTCATCTCCAGCGGCGATAGCTTCACGGTCTTCGACACGCCCTGGGGAATTCGTGCCGGCATCTTGATCTGCTGGGACAATAATCTGGTCGAGAATGCGCGCGCGACAGCGCTGCTTGGCGCCGAATTGCTGATCGCGCCGCACCAGGCAGGTGGTGGTCACTCGGTAAGTCCGCACGGGCTGAAGCGCATACCGGTCGAGAAATGGGCCAATCGCCATAAAGATCCCGAGGCGATCGAGGCGGAGTTTCGCGGTCCGAACGGTCGGGAGTGGTTCATGCGCTGGCTGCCGTCGCGCGCCCACGACAATGGAATGTTCCTCGTTTTCAGCAATGGCGTCGGACAGGATGAAGACGAGGTGCGCACCGGCAATGCCATGATCCTCGATCCCTACGGGCGTATCCTTGTCGAGACCTGGGCAGCTGCCGATGCGCGGGTGAGCGCCGAAATCGATCTTGCCCTGCTCGACAAGTGCACGGGCCAGCGCTGGATAAGAGGCCGCCGCCCGGAGCTATATGGTATCTTGGCCCAGCCCAACGCCAATGGCCTCTCGCCGATGGACGCACGCTATTCGGAAGCTTCTACCCGCATCTAACGGGTAGGGTCGATCCTATTGGATGAGCGGCCAGGACGGGAGTGTGGGGCAACTCCAACTGGGTGCTTAGTCTGGACGGGCGTTAATGAAGGAGCAATGGATTGATGCCCATGAATGCAGGCGGCAATCGGGCCGGGATATTTCCATTGGTTGCCGCTCTGCAATTGCAGCCACGGCCGGATTGTCGCGCCATATTCACAGTCTCGCGCTAGCAAGAAGAACCCCCACCCCACCTGCTAGAGCGCCCCGCCATGACAACACCGGATAGCGATAAGAACTTCGACATCAGCCGCCGCAGACTCCTTGCCGCCGCCGGCATTGGTACGGGCGTGCTGATGACAGCCTCGTTTGCCAGCGCTGAGGAGAAAGCGCCGGCACCGACCGCCGCCGGTTCGACGAACCCTGTGGCGACGCCACCGGTGGCGGGGCTCCATCTTCAGTTCGGCGCTGATGCTTCTGCTGAAATGGTCGTGTCCTGGCACACGTTGCAACCGGTAAAGCAGCCGCGCGTGCTCATCGGCCGCCTCGACGGCAAGCTCGAGCAGACGGTAGCGGCCGACGAAGCGAGCTATGTCGACGCCAAGTCCAATCAGACCGTCTATGCCTATCATGCCAAGGTCGGCGGCCTGGATGCGGATGCGTCCTATCTCTACGCGGCGATCCATGAAGGAGCAGAGCCGCAATTCGGCACGTTCCGCACGTCTCCACGCGGGCGGCACGCTCTTCGCTTTACCAGCTTCGGCGACCAGGGTACGCCAACCCTCGGCAGGGTCTTCGACCCGCCGGCCGGTGTGACGCTGCAAAGCACCACCTATATCAATGACAACCTCGGCTCGCCCGCCGCTGGCGACACCACGCTGGGCGTAGAGCGGTTGCGTCCACTCTTTCATCTCTTCAATGGGGACTTGTGCTACGCCAATCTGGCCCATGACCGCGTGCGCACATGGTGGGATTTTTGGAACAACAACACCCGCAGCGCCCGCAACCGCCCCTGGATGCCGTCTCCCGGCAATCACGAGAATGAGCTCGGAAATGGCCCTATCGGCTATAAGGCTTACCAGACGTATTTTTCCTTGCCGGCCGCCGATGGCCAGACCGATGTGACGCATGGCCTTTGGTACAGCTTCACTGCCGGCTCGGTGCGCGTGGTTGCCATCGCCAATGACGATGTGGTCTATCAAGACGGCGGCGATTCCTATGTGCGCGGCTATTCAGGCGGCGCCCAGAAGGCTTGGCTCGAAAAGGAGCTGGCCGCCGCCCGCGCGGATAAGGCGATCGATTGGCTGGTAGTCTGCATGCATCAGGTCGCAATTTCCACCGCCGACAAGTTCAATGGCGCCGATCTCGGTATCCGCCAGGAATGGCTGCCGCTGTTCGACAAATACGGCGTGGACCTGGTGGTGTGCGGTCATGAGCATCATTACGAACGTTCTCACCCCATCCGTGGCCAGCAGAATAATGAAACGCTGACGCCGATCCCCGTTGGAACCGCCACCGACGTGATCGATACCACCAAGGGCACGGTGCATATGGTGATTGGCGGCGGCGGTACTTCCGTGCCCTCGAACGAACTGTTCTTCAACCCGCCCTGCTGTCGCGTCATCATGCGGGTCGGCGATCTAAACCCTGACACGCACAAGCGCCCGCCGGTTTATGTCGTGGAAGAGGCCCCATGGGCGGCCGTGCGAAATGCTGCTCACGCTTATGGCTTTGCCGCTTTCGACCTCGATCCCGGCGGGCATCCGGGAGATCTTACGACGATCACCGTGACCTATTACGACGTGGTCGGCCCCGATGGTCAGATCGCACCGTTCGAAAGTTTCACCCTACGCCGTCCGCGGCGAGACTAAAGCGAGAGAAAGCCCCTCGCGTCAGGCGAAAGGTTCTGTCCTCGCGGCAAAAGCATCGCGATGGCTGGTTTCACCCGAGGAAACTGGCAATCCTTAGCTTTCATCGTGAGGCGGCCGCCTCGACTTGCTTGCTGTCTTGCGCCGTCTGAGGAAGAAGGCTGCCTGCGCCCCTTTCGTTCGTCGTGACGAAGGCTGGCGGTTGCCCATGCGATTCCAGGGGGTGTAGCAGTGCGAAAATTACGGCGAGCACCGGCAGCAGGATGGCGTTGCTGAACCAGAGGAACAGGCCGAACTTAATGAGGAAATTTTGCCGCTTCCGGTAACGCGAAATGTTTGGCGAGGCTGACACAGCAGGCTCCTTGTTCACCGTTGAATAACTGAAGTTATTGTGAACAAAGGCTATTTTCTCGCCAGCGTAAGCTTTGCCCTGTTTCGTCCGCATCTTGCCGCAAACGGTCTTGCCGGTGGCTAGCATGTGTGGAATTGTGAAGAAAATTACGCAAACAGGAAAAGAGCGAATGGTCCAGGGCGACCCCTATCTGTCCGACAGCCAGAACAGCGCCGTGGCGGTGCGGGTTCGTGAGGAGATCGCCCGACGGCGCATTTCCAGGCAGCGCCTTGCCAACGATGCACGCATCAGCCTCTCGACCTTGGAGAAGGCTCTTTCGGGGCATCGGCCCTTCACACTTGCGACGCTCATTCGGCTGGAACAGGCGATGGGTGTCATCCTGCGGGAGCCGGTCGGAACGCAAATGCCTGTTGTCAACGACAGGCCCGGCCATGCCGCCGAAGAGTTCGGCGCCTATTCTCGCGCTTCGGTGTCATGGCTGGAAGGCACCTATCTGACGCTTCGTCCGTCCTTCGGCGATGCGAAGGCGATCTTTGCCTATTGCACCGAGATCGCCTGGGATGGGGAGCGAACCTGTCTGAGCTTCCAGGAACGCGAGCGCAGCGACGCTTCGTTTTCGCAGCAAGGCTCCGTGTCGGTGCCGCATCTTTCGGGGCATATCTACCTGGTGACGAATTCGTCCGGGCAGTATCGCATGGCGATCTTGTCGAGGCCGAGCATTACCGGTGAGATGTTCGGCCTGCTGACGACATTGCGCGCCGGGCAGGGCTCGCATCTTACACCCGTCTCGACGCCACTCGCTCTCCTGCCGATGTCGGCTTTTGCGCAGCCGTCACTGGGGCGCGTCCTGGCAGACGATCAGAATCACGAAGCTTATTCGGCTATCATGCGCAGAATTACCGAAGAAAACTACGCCGGCTTCGTCGGTTAGACCGATCGGGCGCAAAATAACCGGCATCCCGCCGTTCGTCAGCCGCCGACAAATCGAAGAATGTCCGCAAGCATGGTGAGATCGATCTGCTGGCGGATGATCAGGAAGTCGGCGCGGGGACGATCGGCCGCGGCTTCCTTCAATTCGGCCGGCTTGCCCTTCATGTCCCGCAGGGCCTTGCGCAGCGGCACCGCAACGTTCTCGTTGAGATCGCGATCGTAGAAATTGGCAACCGGACTACCGTCCTTTGCGATATCATCGGCGAATTCCGTGCGGCGCTTGTCGGCAAGCGCGGAAATGGCACTCACATCGGCATCGATCTTCTTGAGGTCAATTGAGCCGCCTTTGCCCAGTTCCTGCGACAGGGCGTAGGCCTGCTGCCAGTCGGCCAGCATGGTGCGAGCGACATCCGCGCGGGGCGCTCCCGGCAAGCCCTTGTCGATGGCAGCGCTGGCGGCCTCGACATAAAGCGCACGCAGATCGTTCGATGCGGTGTGGCATGTCTTGCCGAAATCGATCAGCCGGGCGTCCAGCTCGTCACCCTTCTTGAACTTGTCGGACTTGTAGTCCTCGGCGTTGATGTAGTTCGCCAGGTCCTTGAAGACGGGAAAGCTCGCCTTGACCGTGTCGTTGGCCTTCTGCATCGCGGCGTTTAGACGCTGCTGGAGATCGGCCGGCAGAGAGGTGGGCGCTTGCGGCAAGGTGCTGAGTGTCTGGACATTGTAGTTCATCGCCAGAACAGAGGTGCGGCGATGGCGCCAACTATCGTAGTTGTTGGACTGCCACAGCGTCCAGGCTGCATCCGCACAGGCGCTGCGGACCGTTGCGAGGGACTGCAGGTAGTGAGAGATATCTTTGACATCCTGCGTCGCTGTCGTGGATTGCGCCCCGGTAGACGCATCGTCAGCCCAGGCCGGCATGGTCGCGCAGCTGAGGATCGCAACCACAGCCCATCCCGCAAAAGTAGCTGATTTCATTAGGATATCCTTGGTTCTCAGGTTTCAACTTCGCTGGCGAACAGATCAATCATCGTCCGCCTGCCGCGCGTTGCAAGTTAGCGCTCTCTGCAAAGGTCGATTTAATCGCCTACTATCGTCAAACGTGTTCGATCATATCGCGCGTGGTGCTTCAATATCGACTGTTATCATTGAAGTTTCGCAATTGCCTTCGCGCTTACGCGCACTAATCGCGACGCGGACACGAATGAGAGCTTGATATGACGACATGCCGGGAGCCTGCTGCGGCAGCGGTCCGCGATCAATACCGCGCCTGCAAGAGCAACCGGAAGAGGTGAGCGCGGTTCTCTGCACCGAAGTTGCCGTTGTAATCAAGCGCAAGCGAAATCTGCTCATTGAGTGCGATATCGAAGCCTGCGTTGACGACAAGCGAGTCCCGGTCGACGACGGTTCCGCTTTCGGTGAACATGTCTCCACCGGCGAAGGCCATCCGCGAGCTGATGTCGAGATCGCCGAATGCGTGTTGCCAGCCGAGTGCGCCGTAAAGTTTGGCCGGCATGTCTGCCAAGGCGACGTTTTGTTCGGCCCGAATGCCGAAGGTGGCAAAGGTGACGGCCGATCGATCGGCGCTGCCGCTGAGAGCCGCAGCTCCTCCGCCCTCCGAAAAGGCGCTGCTTCGCACGTCCGTAAAGGTCACATTGGCATAGGGCTCAAGGCGCGCGTCGCCAAGGGAAACATCATAGGCCAGTTCGCCAAACGCCTGTGCCGTATAGGCATTGTAGTCGGCACGCAGCGCATCGGAATAGCCAGAGAAATCGATGTCGCGGAGGGTGGAGACGGATTGCAGGCCGTAGCTGGCGCCAAGCCGAAGCGCCAGAGCGCCCCATGTCTTGCCGGCATAAAGCCCGACATCGTAGTTGTCCGTATCGGCATGGGCGGAGACATCGGATTGGCTGAACCGGCTGCGGCCGTAGCCCGCAAGTGCTCCGATGCGCCAACCCGTATCGTTGAGCGCGGTATCGAAGCCGAAGAGGATGCCGCCGGTGCTGGTACTGCCGTTGTCCGAGGAGGTCCAGCCGCCATAAGGCGTGCTCCAGAAAGATGCCAGGCCATTGACCGGATCGGCGAGAACCCCGTCGATGGCTTTTTCCGACGCCGTTGCCTGGTGCCGGTCGTCGCTTGCATAGGCAAGACCGGCATTGCTTGCTATCCGTGCCTGCTTGTTGCCGGCGGCAACGCCGCCCTGCATGTCGCGAAGCCGATCGATGGCGGCGTCGCGGACGAAGCGGCCATTGTCGAAAGACGTCCCTAACAGGGTCGTATGAATTTCGCCGGCAAGTTGCTGCAGCGCTCCGGATGCTTCATTCATACTCAGGACAGCGACGGCGCCGTACAGACTATTCGATGCCCCCAGACTTTCGATGCCGCGAGCTGCCGAACGCTGATTTGCGTTTGTGCCTGCGGCGGCGAAGGAGGTGTTGTTGCGCTCCAGGGTGAGATCGATCGTGCCGCCCGAATAGTCGAGGACAGGTGTGACGAAAGCGTAGTTCGACTGAATGGTGTCGAAGCCGCCGGAAACTCCGCCGGCAGCGGAGAGAATTGTATAGTCCGTAAAGGCCTTGAGGCCGTTGCCGGCCAGCGAGAGCGTTCCGCCGTTCAAGCTGACTGTCCCGGTGACATCGATGCGATCGGTCGATGTGCCGTTGCTTTCCACGAGCACGGTGGAGCCGCCTTGGGTGGTCAGATTGCCGTTGATGGTCAGCGTGCCGATGCCATTGTCGCCGGGGGAAAGCGTCGCGCCGGCGCCGACGACCGTCGAGCCGACCGAGCCGGTTCCGCCGAGCAGGCCATAGCCGCTGAGGTTGATCGACCCACCAAGTGTGCCGTCGACGATGAGACTGCCGCCGGAGATCGAGGTCACGCCACTGAAGGCGCTGGAGTTGCCGGTCAACGTCACGGCGCCTGCCGCAACATAGAGCGAACCCTTGCCGTCTATCGTCGCACCCAAAGTCTGCGGCGCGCCGCCGAAATTGAAGACGAGGGAGCCGTCGCCGCTGCCGAAGTGAATGGCGTCGACATCGAGGGTCGCCGCGCCCGTCGCGGTCTGGCCAAGCGCTGACCCGATATTGACCGACGCCGTCGAACCGGCCTCAGCCGCGATCGTCAGGCTTGACGCGGAAAGGGTCGAGCCGCCGCTCAAGGTAAGGCTGGTATCGCCCGCATTTCCGACAGTCAGCTTGTTGTCGACCGAAAGGACGGACCCTTCTCCTGTGACCGTGACTGCGCCGCTGCTGCCTGCCGCGTTGCCTATGGTGGCATTTGCGGTGTTGACGGTCCCGCCCTGGATGACATCCAGCGTGCCGCTTCCGGCGTCGCCGACAGTCAGGTTGCCCTGGTTGGTCCAATCGGAGCCTGTGCCGGTCACGGTCACAGCGCCGGTGGCACCTGCGGCCTTGCCGATGCTGGCGCTCTGGCTTGTCAGCGAGCCTTGCGACGACACCGCAAGGCTCCCCGTACCACCGTTGCTGCTACCGGCATCAAGCTCGCCGTCGATCGCCCAGTGACTGCCAGCGCCGCTGACGAGCGCATGGCCGTTGCCGCCGGCGTCGGTGCCGAGCGCGGCGTTGCCCGTTGACAGTGCAGCGCCTGCCAGGACCTGCACCGATCCGCTCCCGGCCGCGCCATCCTGCAGTTCGCCGCTCATGTCGAAATGGCTGCCATTGCCGACGACAATGAGCGTACCGCTCGACGAGGCTTCCTTGCCGAGCGTCGCCGTCGCAGCCTTCGCACTTGCCGATCCAGAGATCGTGAGGGAGCCGGAGCCTTCATTGCCAACGGTCAGGTCGGCATTGATATCCCAATGCGAGCCGGCACCATCGACGGTCACGGTACCGACCGAATTCTTGCCGTCGGCAACGACGACCGAACTGCTGGTCACTGCGCCGCCGGTACTGATATCGAGCCTGCCATTGGCGCCCGAGCTGTCGGCATCGGTGCTATCGCCACCGACCAATAGTGCGCCGGTATCCCACAGCGAGCCTGTCCCGCCGACCGTGACGGAACCGCTGGCGAAGCGGCCGATGATGGCCGAGCTACTCGACACGGCTGCACCGGAATAGATCGAAAGCGTGCCGGTCCCGCTGGAACCGATAGTCAGGAGCCCGCTGGTGGTCCATTGAGAGCCCAGCCCGGAAATCGCGAGAGAGCTGCCACTCCCGCCGCTTGCAAGCCCGATCGTTGCATTGCTGTTCGAAACGGTTGCGCCGGTCGCCACCACCATCGTCCCGGTGCCGTCCTGACCGACGACCAGATCTCCGTCGATCAACCAACTCGTTCCCGAGCCGGAAACCGATATGGAGCCTGAACTGCCGACGCCGTAACCAAGCGTCGCATCACCAGTGCTGGCGGTGGCGCCGTCCATCAGGTCGAAAGAGCCTTGCCCGTCATAGCCGACGAAGAGTGATTGGCCGCCCGAAAGCGTGAAGGACGATTGGCCGCTGACGGTGATGCTGCCACTGCTTCCCGCCGCGGAGCCAATGTAGGCGGGTCCCCCGCCTTGATATTGGCCACCGGCGCTGATCGTGAACGCGCCGCTTCCCTGATCGCCGACCAGAAGCGATCCGCCATTTTGCCAGTCCGCGGCGGCGCCAGTCAGGTCGAAGGTGCCGTGCGCCGCAGCCTGCGAGCCGATCGAGGCGGAAGAGCTTTGAAGTTTGCCCAGAACGGTGAGGGTCCCGTCACTGTCGAGGCCGACGGTCAGATCGCTCGTCGCAGCCGAACTGCCGGCTAGGATCTCGGCGGGAAAATTGCCGCCGTCGATGATGACCGAATTGAGCGAACTCGGGACGGATACGGCCGACCAGTTGCCCGCATTGTTCCAGTTGCTATCGACCGCGCCCGTCCACGACAACGGCGCTGCGACGGCTGCTGCCGAGGTAAGGCAGGCCGAAATCGGAACGAGAAAGGTCGATATGCGCAAGGCGGCGCGCGCAGCAGCCAGCATTGAAAAAAGCTTCCTACAACGTGATGTTGCACAGTTGTAGAAACGGCATTTATGGTTAACTTTCCGTAAATTCGGCTTCAGATTGTGTATTCAGGAGTGGAAGGGCACTTTGAGTGCAATGGGCTCAATTGCCCTTGCATCGAAGCCGTCGACCTGTCGCTCCGTCAAAGAGGTGCAACTTTCCGATATCGGGTTTCAGGGAAATGTGGTCGCCGGCCCGTGACCCGATGCGCTCGCGCAGGGCTATGACCAGATTGTCCGACCCGACGCTGGAAACAATAAGCGTTTCCGCGCCGGTGGGCTCGACGACGACGACTTCCGCAGCGATACCGTCTTTGCCAATCGCGATGTTTTCCGGCCGAACGCCGTAGACCACCTCGGCGCCGCGCGCGAGATCAAATCCTTCAGGCAGCGGCAGGCGAGCACCGCCATCGGCGATGAACTCGACCGGGCCGTCTGCGCTGACCTTGCCGCGGATGAGATTCATGCCGGGAGAGCCGATGAAGCCCGCGACAAACAGGTTGGCCGGCTGGTCATAGAGTTCGAGAGGGGAGCCGATCTGCTCGACATAGCCGTCGCGCATGACGACGATCCGGTCCGCCATCGTCATGGCCTCGATCTGGTCGTGCGTGACGTAGATGGTGGTCGTGCGCAGGCGCTGGTGCAACTGCTTGATTTCGGAGCGCATTTGCACGCGTAACTTGGCATCCAGGTTCGACAATGGCTCATCGAACAGAAACACCTGCGGCTGGCGCACGATCGCGCGCCCCATGGCGACGCGCTGGCGCTGGCCACCGGAGAGGTTGCGCGGATAGCGGTCGAGCAGATTTTCAAGACCCAGAATTTGCGCTGCATCGCGCACGCGCCGCTTTATCTCCTCCTTTGGCGCCTTGGCCAGGCGGAGCGAAAAGCCCATATTCGCCTCGACGGTCATGTGCGGATAGAGCGCATAGGATTGAAAGACCATTGCGATATCGCGGCTCTTGGGCTCGACATCATTGACCACCTTGCCACCGATGGCGACATCACCGCCGCTGATCTCTTCAAGGCCGGCTATCATGCGAAGGAGAGTCGACTTGCCGCAGCCCGACGGCCCAACCAGAATGACGAATTCGCCGTCGGTTATGTCGATATCCACCCCATGCAGAACTTCGAAGTGACCGTAGCTCTTGCGCACATTCGTCACGCTGACCGATGCCATATTGATCTCCAATTAGAAAGGCGTGTTGCTGATCGCCGACGCAGGCCATGCGATCGTTGCTGCAGAATAAGGTTCCAGCGCCGCATCGATCGCCGCAATGCAGAGATCGCGCGCGCGGGGCAGAACCTTTTTGGCGACCACTGCCGGATAGACCCGGCCGAGATACTGGCTGATCAGCGTTTCCGGAATATCGCCATCGAAGCGCGACAGCAGGGTCTCGACTGCCGCAGCCGCCTTGTCGTCCGGCCAATAGTAGCGGATGCGATCGCTATAGCTGAAGTGCCGCTGCAGGCGCTGTTCCTCGGCCGAGCCACTGTAATGGGAATTCCAGTGAGCCGGATTTCCGAGCATGACGGCCTCCATGGTCGCGTGGAGCGTATCGGGCAAAGCCCTTCCGGCGAGAACCGATGCGATGGCGTCGAGGCCATAAAGCGCCTCTCGCATGGCAAAGGTCAGGCCCGGACCGACCTTGAGGATGGCGAAGCCGCCATCGACGAGGGCCGTAAGCGCTCCTGTTGGTTGGTAGTCCGTGGAATGGGCCTCGAAGAGCATGCCGGGCATTTGCTCCAGAGCGCCAACCAAGCCACCTGCCCGATCCGGCCTGTAGAGGGCGACATTGGCATTGCCGAATTCGACACCGGGCTGAACGACGATGGCGACCACCCGCTCCAGGATTTTCCCGATACCGGCCTTCGCAAAGGCCGTGCGATGCACTGCCAATGTGTTCATCGCCGCTTCGGGTCGCGTGATCTCAAGCTCGTCGAGCGCATGGGTGGCGCCGCCGGGCGGCGGGACCTCGGTTCCAATAATATAGACGGGTGGCCGGCTGCCGGAGCGAAGGGCAGCCTCTTCCGCCACGCGGGCAAGCCGTGCGGCGCGCTCCGCCGTCAGCTCGTCGGCCAGGGCCACGGGCTCGCCGGCGCAGCCCATTGATGTATCGAGATGGATCTTTTCGAAGCCTGCCTCGATATAGGCCGCCATCATCGCCTCGGCCTTCGCCATCGCTTCTTCCGCCGGCAGCTTTCTCCACGGGTTCGGCCCGAGATGATCGCCTCCGAGGATGATGCGATTGGCGGGAAAGCCGACTGCGGCGGCGATGCTTTCGACGAAACGTCGAAAATCGCCCGGCGTCATCCCGGTGTAGCCACCATCCTGATTGACCTGATTGCAGGTCGCTTCGATGAGCGCGACCACCTTATCAGAAGCAGCACGCTTTAGCGCCGCCTCGATGACAAGCGGATGCGCCGAGCAGACCGACGTGATCCCGCGGGGCAAGGCTTCGACGCGGTCGCCGAGAAGTTTTTTCAGCGCGACGTGCCGGTTACGTTCGATGGACGCGGTCATCCGAGCATCACGACCTTTGTCAGATGGCGGGGCGAGACCGTATCGACACCCTTGGCCTGGGCGGCACGCTCGCCAAGAACCTGCAGCGCTGGTAGCACGCAGAGGCCCGCAAGTGCTGGATCGCAATCGACAGTCAGTTCCAGATCGCCCGGGCCGCCGAAGCCGATGACGGTCGCACCCTTTTGCTGCAGCTCATCCACCAGCAGCGTCTCGGCGGTCTTCTGGTCGGCACTGTAGAGCATGACGACCGCGGTGCCTTCGTCGACGAGGCTGATCGGTCCGTGTCGATATTCCAGCGGGTGGAAACCTTGCGTCACAATCTGGCTCATTTCCATCAGCTTCAATGCGCCTTCGAGAGCGATGCCGTAGAGCGATCCGCTGCCAAGGAAGACGAAATGCGACCGCCCCTCAATGATGCCGGGGAGAGCTTTGTCGAGCTGGGCTGCGAGATCCTGTGCAGATCGAACGATCGACGGCGGGATCTCCACACCGACCATCTGCATGCCCAGAAGCAGCATCAGGCTCGCAGAGACTGTCATGACGATGCCTTCGTCGCCATGGGTTGCCGCCTCGATCAGCCGGTCGCAATTCTTGGCAAGCGAGCTTTCCGGCTCGACCGTAATAGCGGTGACGAAAACGCCGGCTTTGCGGCTTGCCTTGGCGGCGGCAACTGTTTCCGTCGTCTCCCCGCTGCGCGAAAGGGCCACAAGATGAACCTTCTGCCAGCGCGGCCAGAAGGCGGCCGGCCGGTTAAGCCATTCCGCGCCCGGTGCTGCAATCGCCGGATAACCGGCAAGGTTGGCATGGGTCGCAAGCGACAGGGCGAGATTATAGGATGTGCCGCAGCCCAGAAAGACCGTCAATTCGGCATCGTGCGGGGCGGAGACCGATCCGATCGCCTTTTCCCAATAGGGGAATTGCTCGAAGATCACCTTTTCCGTCGTATTCATGCTAGCTCCGATTTACTTGACCGATCCGGCCAGCAGACCGCTGACGAGGTATCGATTGAGAAAGATGACGACCAGGGCGGGGATGATGATGGCAATCGATCCGCTTGCAGTGATCAGCCCATAGTCGATGAAGTTCTTGGTGACGAATTCAGGGATCAGCACCGTCAAAGGCTTCGTCGCCTGCGGCGAGAAGATGAGCGGCACGAGATACTGTCCCCATGCGCCAAGAAAGGTCAGGATCGCCGCTGCCGTAAGCCCCGGACCGGCGAGCGGCAGAACGATGTTGAAGAAGATGTAGAGCCTGCCGGCGCCATCGAGCTGCGCAGCCTCTTCCAGCGCGATCGGCAGCGCTTCGAAGACGCTGCGCAATAACCAGAGCGACAGGGGCAGGTAGGCCGAGACGTAGATCAGGGCGATGCCGACATAGGTATCGACCAGGTGCAGGCCGATCATGATCCGGTAAAGCGGGATCAGCACAGCATAGCCGGGAATTGCAAGGGTCGCGACGACGGCTGCAAACAGGAAGCCTCGTCCAGGAAACTGGATACGCGTGAACGCGTAGGCGCCGAGTGCTGAGATCGCGACGCAAAGGAGCGTTGCAGCCATCGAAGTCACGATGCTGTTGATGAGCGCGGCGCGAAATTGCGACCAGACCTGGACCCCGCCGATTCTCGCGATATCGATGCCGAACAGACGCGAGAAATGATCCAGCGTGAAATGCTGGGGAAAGAAATGGATGGGTCGCGCCGAGAAATCCTCGGTCGGGGTGATCGAGCTTGCGAGCGTCCAATAGATCGGTCCGAGCGACCAGATCAGGAGAACCGCGACACCGGCCCAGATCAGCAAACGATATGAAAGGCTCTGTTTCATCAGTCAAACCGGGTGTTGCGATAGACGCGCAGGACATAGACGAGCGAGACCAGCAGCGAGACCAAAGTGATCACAAGCGACAGCGCCATGCCGTAGGAGAAGCGCAGGTTCTGGAAGGTCTCGAGATAGATCTGGACGAGAACCGGCCGGGTTTCGAGACTTGAGCCAGCCAGGACCCATGCCTCATCGAAGAGGTTGAATGCGTTGACAGTCGCATTGGTCATGGCAACTGCAATGGCACTGCGCACCAGCGGAAGCGTGACGAGGGTAAACATCTGCGTGCGCGTGGCGCCGTCGATCCGCGCCGCCTCATAAAGATGCGCTGGGATGCTCTGCATGGCGGCAAGCACGATAACGACGGTCAGGGGCATCATGCGCCAGACGTGAACCACCGTGACCGCGATGATGGCGCTGGTGCGATCGTTGAACCAGACATGGTTGTCGAAAGGCAGGCCGACGGCCGAAAGAATGCCGTTCAGCAAGCCCGCACCGGGCTGATAGATCCAGAGCCAGATCACCGCATTGACGACACCGGGCAGCGCCCAGGGCAGCACGACGGCGGCAAGCAGCCAGCGACGGCCAACCTTGACCTGATTGATGAGCGCTGCGGCAAGCACGCCGAACACCGTTTCGGCCGCGACTGCCAGCACGACGTAGATGAACGTATTGATCCACGTCGTACCAAGCGGCGCGTCGGAAAACATGCGGGTGTAGTTTTCCAGCCCGACAAAGGGCGTGCCCGCCTGCATCGGATTGACCCTGTGCAGGCTGTCCCAGACGGTTCTTGCGATCGGGTAGAAGACAAGCGCCGCCATCGTGATCAGGATCGGCAAAACGAGCAGGACCCCAAGCGTGGTGTCGGTCTTGATGCCGACACCACGCTTTGTCCTGCCACCGGCAGAGATTGCGATTGTCATTGCGCCGATGCCTGCTTTGCAGCTTCGGCGATATTCTGCATGGCCTGATCAACGGTGACCTGGCCCTTTGCGGCGCTATTGATGGCCGTGTTCACCGCGCTTGAGAATTCCGGATACCAGGGGGGCGTGCCCTGCGGGAACAGCGGCTCGACGGTCTTCGATTGCGCCACAAGCGTGTCGCCGCTCAGCAACTGGCCGGCAGCATTGAGCTCGGACAATGCGGAAGTGCGCGTCGGCAATGCGCCGTTGGCCGCGTTCTTCTTCTGGAACTCCTTGCTGGTGAACCATTTGACGAAGGCGATCGCGGCCTCCTTGTTCTGCGAGACGCGCGGGATGGCAAGCGCTTCGGGAAGGCCGAAGCTGCGAGTTTCGCCGCTGGCCGTCGGAACCAGGATCGCCTCGACCTGGCCGGCGACCTTAGATTGCTTCGGATCGTTCATTTGACCGATCCTGCCCGGCTCGCCCGAGATCATGATGCTGGTCACGCCCTGGGCAAACATGCTTTCGTTGATCTGGCTGTCCTTGAGACCGGTGGAGGCCGGATCGACCAGACCTTCCTTCAGCAGCATCAGCTCGAAGGCGAGCGCCTTGTAGCCGGCCGAATCCTTCGAGACGAAAAGCGGCTTGAAATCCTTGTCGAACAGTTCGCCGCCGAAGGCTTTCGTCAGCAGATACCAGCTGGTCGACGCACCTTCGGTCGCTGAAAGCGGCAGCCCGATCGGATAGGTCGTGATCTTCTTTGCCTTGATCTGCTTGGCCGCGGCGACCAGTTCGTCGAGCGTCTTCGGCATCGTGGTGATGCCCGCATCGGCGAAATGCTTCTTGTTGATCAGCATGACGCGGAAGTCGTTGGTATAGGGCACGCCGAGCAGATTGCCGTTGACGGTGAAGATCTTGGAGACGCCGATATCCTTGACGGTATCAGCATCGATCACATCATTGAGCGGCAGATACCAGTCGGCGGCGCTGAACTGGCCGGTCCACGACCAGTCGAATTCAGTAACGTCAGCTGGCGCGGTGCCTGCGATCAGCGAGGTGACGAGCTTCGGGCGGATATCATCCCACGACAGCGTCTGCATGTTGACGTGGATGCCGGTCTCGGCTTCGAAATCGCCGGGAATGTTCGGCGCCTGCGGCGAAGGCATTAGGACCGTGATCGATTGGCCGGCGAGCGGTTTCGCATCCTGAGCGAGAGCCGGAACGGCGGCAACGAGCGCCGCTAAGGCGACGAATGGCAAAGTATATTTACGCATGTTCCCTTCTTTCCTTGTTATTGAGGTCTGCTTCACTGGAATGCACCACCGCAGTCTTTGCCGTGGCGGCGATTTGCGTGACCCAGCCGTCATCCACCGGCCAGTCGAGGAGACGGGCGGCCGCCAAGAGGGCGCCGCCGATGGGAGGAAGCTTCGGGCTTGCGGCTGGCCGGCCGATGCGCCGCTCGAGTGCCGCAAGCAGGGTGCGGCTTGCAAATGTTCCCCCGGCATAGGTCCAATCGGCCACAGCATCGCAATGCGGCGCTATGGCTTCGACATGCTTTGCGAGTTCCAATGCCGCCTGGTCGATCAGTTGCTTTGCCGCGCCATCACCGGCACGAGCGACGCGATCGACGAGAATAGAAAGGGCGGCGATCTCGGCACGCGGGTTTTCAAGTTCGCTGACCCATCCTCCGAGAGCGTTCACCGGGTCGATACTGTCGAGATTCAGGAATTCGAATATGGCTTTCGCAAGCGCAGTCGGGGCTGCACGCCCATCGAGGCTCTGGCTGACGAGACTGAGGGCCGCCCGCCCGATCCAATAGCTGCTGCCCTCGTCGCCGATGACGTCGCCCCAGCCGCCGACGCGCGCGGACAGGCCGGCGCCGTTGCGCGCCCAGGCCATCGAACCCGTGCCGGACAGGATCAGAATGCCGGGTTCGCCGGCAAAGGCGCCGAGATGGGCTGCGTCGACATCGTTGAGAATAAGCTGCCGTGGCTTGGGAAAGCTGCTTTCGATCGCTTCGCGCTGCTGTTCGGACAGCCGGGCCACCTCGCCATAGGCGGGCAGGGCTGCGGCGACGGCCGCCAGTCGTTCCTGTTCCAGGAAGGGGCGCAGCGCAAGATCCAGTTCGCGCCGCCAGTTCGGATTATCCATCGGGTTGACGCCGCCGCTACGCGACATCCGCAGCACGTTGCCGGCACGATCGGCGAGCGCGACCAGCACCTTGCTGCCGCCGCCATCGATGCCGAGGATGAGGTCGCTGCTCATTCCGGCGCTCCGAGATCCGCGATCGTCGCCTCGATGCCGAGATTGATAAGTTCGCTGCGCCAATGCGCGGAAAGACCGGCATCGGTGATGACCTTCGCAGCGCTTAAGGGGGCAACCTTATAGGTCGTCATCGTACCGAACTTCGAGGAGTCTGCGAGGACGAAACGATGCGCGGAACGGGTGAGCATGCATTTGTTGAGGCTCGCTTCGGCGCTATCGACGCTATAGATCGCGCCGTCGGGGCTGATGGCGCTTGCGCCGAGGAAGAGCTGGTCGAACCAGATGCTCTCCAGCATGGCTTCGGCCTGCGGCCCGACGAGCGACGCGTTTTCGCTGCGAAGCTGCCCGCCGAGCAACACGACTTCCAGATTGGGGATATTGAGGAATTCCTGCGCAACCGTCAGGCCGTTGGTGAAGATGCGAAGCGGCATCGGGTTCAGGCGGATGAGGCGGGCAAGCTGCAGCACCGTGGTGCCGGCATCGAGGAAGATGGCGGTGCGCGGCGTCAGCAGGTCATAGGCTGCCGTTGCGATGGCGCGCTTGGCCGACAAGTGCCGCTTGGCTCGCTCCTGAAAAGCAAGCTCCACCGACGAGCCCTCGGCAATGCGCGCGCCACCATGCACCCGATCGATCGCCCCCTCTCTTTCGAGAACCTGCAGATCTCTGCGCACCGTTGCCAGGGAAGCACCGATGGCGTCCGCAAGCGCCTGGATGGTCGAAAATCCGTTCGCATACAGATGGCTGCGAATGGCGTCGAGACGATCGACTTTGACTCCCCCGGCCTGGCTCAACGAAGGTTCCTCTTCCATTATCATTTCTATTTCGCTCAGATTTCCACCCAATAAGATCAATGTCAATCATAATTCTGATCTTTTATGATCTAATTTGAAGTTTGTCAGGTCCCATAAACAACAAGGCGCGGCTTCCTTTCGCGAGGAAACCGCGCTTGCGCGTGACGGCCCGATGCCGAATATGGCTAGTGATAGGCGGGCAGAAGACTGCCGTGCCGCTCGATCATGTCATCCACCATCTTCCAGATCTGATCCGGTGACAGCTCCGCCGACGTATGGGGATCGAGAAGCGCTGCCTGGTAGATGCGATCCCGCCTTTTCGTCAGTGCCGCCTCGACCGTCAGTTCCTGTACGGAAACGCTCAAGCGCATGACGGCAGCGAGCTGCGAAGGTATGCGCCCGATGCGGATCGGCTGAATGCCGTTGTGATCGACATGACAGGGCACCTCGACGATGCATTCGTCGGGCAGGTTCTGGATGAGGCCATTGTTCGGGACGTTTCCGTAGATCAGCGCAGGCTGGCCGCTGACGGCGGCATGAATGATGCCGGCTGCATATTCATTGCTGCGGCAAACATCGATCGGCTTGCCGCCTTCAAGATCGCGGCGCAGCTCGTGCCATTCGGCGATCTGGACCTCGCAGCGGCGGATATACTCATCCAGCGGAATGTTGAGCTGCGCGATCAGATCATTGCGGCCTTCCTTGATGTACCAGGACGTATATTCCGAAAAATGCTCGCTCGATTCCGTGACGAAGTGGCCAAGCCGTTTCAAAACGTCGAAACGGACGCGGTCGCCGGAAGGAACGCGCCCTTCCTCGGTCAGTGCGCGCAGGCGCGGATAGAGATCCTCGCGGCTGCCATCGGCCCGCAGCTTTTCATATTTGAGGAAGAAGGCGACATGGTTGATGCCGGCCGAGAGATAGTTGATATCGGCAATATCCTCACCGAGGCAATCGGCAAGATGGGCGGCGGTGTGCTGCACGCTGTGGCAAAGGCCGACGGTGCGAATGCTCGGGGCAATTTCCTTGATCGCCCAGCAATTGATCGCCATCGGGTTGACATATTGCATCAGGAGCGCGTTAGGGCAGACCTCTTCCACGTCACGGCAGATCGCTTCCAGCACGGGAATTGTGCGCAGCCCGCGGAAGATCCCACCGATCCCGAGCGTATCGGCGATGGTCTGCCGTAGCCCATGCCGTTTCGGAACTTCGAAATCGGTCACGGTCGCCGGCTTGTAGCCGCCCACCTGCATCATCAGGATGACGAAATCCGAACCCTGCAGTGCTTTTCGGCGATCGAGCGTCGCCTCGACGCGTACCTTGTCGAGATGAAGCGCCTCGCAGATGCGCTGCGCCACTATCTCGGAAGTCTTCAGGCGTTCAGGGTCGATGTCGAAGAGGCTGATGACGTAATCGCCACCGCTTTTGCTGGAAAGGACGTCGCCTAGAATATTCTGGGCGAAAACGGTGCTGCCGGCACCGATCAGGCAGATCTTTGGCATGGGAACTCTCCACAAGAGATGTCTGCGGAGTTAGATGCAGCATTTAAACTGGGATTTCCTCCTGCTAGTAAAGAAATTATTCCCGGATTCGCGCCAGAAAGCAGGCAACCGTGTCACGACTTCGCATATCCGCCGAGCGGGGAGCCCTGCTCGCATCGGAAGGTAATTTTCTGATCGAGCAGCATATCGCCGATGCGATGAATGCGGCGCATTGGCATGATCACGTCGAGCTGAACTTTCTGCTCGAAGGCGAGATGGCTTACATCTTCAATGGAAGGCAGGAACGCGTGGAGGCGGGGCGTCTGGTGCTTTTCTGGGCTGCCATCCCTCATAGGACGATTGCCGTGACGCCAGACGCGCCGCTCGTGTGCATCTACCTTCCGCTAACTGATTTCCTCGGTCTGCCGATCGATCGCAACGTCAGGCAGTCGATCATGCAGGGACGCTTTTCAGCGGATGCGCGTGCCCATGCCACGGATGCTATTCTCCTGCCTCAATGGGTGGAGGAGTGGCAATGCGGCGATGCCGCCCGGCGTCAATTGATCCGCGATGAGATCAAGCTCAGGATTAGGCGCTTCATCCTCGATATTCCGATCGGCGATCGCCCGATATCTCGCCAGTCCCAGGCATCCGGCGCCGGCATTGCCGTGGGTCGGGCCGAAACGCTGGCCGATCTGATCCATAGCCATTATTCCGAGCCGGTCAGCCTGCCGATGCTGGCGGGGCTTGCCGGAATGCATCCAAGCACAGCCAACAAGATTTTCCGCAGCGTACTTGGCATTCCGGTCAACGAATATCTCACGCGTTATCGCCTGGCGCGCGCGATGCAGCAGCTCGCCGAGACGGACACGCCAATCCTGCAGATCGCCTATGATTGCGGCTTCGGTTCCAGCAGCCGGTTTTACGATATTTTCAAGCGGCGAACGGGAACGACGCCGAGGCTGTTTCGCTCCTCTTTCTCGCGGGAAGGGGAGGTCGGGTAATCCTCATGCAAAGGCGCTGCGGCGCGTCGAAAGCGATCCGATGCCCATCAATGCGGCCAGGATGACTGGGATGCACACCAGATAGGCGGTGCGAATGCCCGCGTGCTCGGCGACGAATCCAAGCAATGGCGGCGCCAGGAAGAAGACGACGAAAGACATTTGTCCGAGGGCTGCGACGTTGATGTGGGCCGGGCGGTCGGTACGTTGTGCGGCAGCGGATACCACGAGCGGATAGACCGCGCTGCAGCCCGCGCCCATGAAGGCAAAGCCGACGAGCGCTACATTCGGATGCGGTGCCAGCCAGACGGCACAAAGCCCGGCGGTTGCAAGCAACAGCAGAGAAAGCGCAACCGAGCGGGAACCGTAGCGATCGACGAACCGGTCGGCAAACAGCCGCGCCAGTGCCATGAAGAAGGTGAACAGCGTCAGGCCGAGGCCGCCAACGAACGGCTCGACTTGGAACACGTCGCGCATGTAGATCGCCGACCAGTCGATGCCTGCACCCTCGACCAGGAACGCCCCGATGCCTATGACGCAGAGTGGCAACAAACCAAGCGTCGGCAACGCTATGTGGTGGGTCTCGACATGATCCTGCGTCGGACGCGCCGGCGCGTTGCGCATGCCGGCAATAGTGATGGAGCCGATGACGAGGACGAGGACGAATGTCAGGCCCAGATGCAGGTGCATCGTCACGCCCGCCTGCCGTATCACGGATGATACCAGGGCCGTCACGAAGAAGCCGAGGCTCCAGAAACCGTGGGCTCGGCTCATGACGCCGCGGCCGAGCTGCGCCTCAATGCGGTCGATCTCGACATTAAGGTTGATTTCGAGCGCGCCTGCCAACAGCCCCTCACAGAAGAGGACTGCGAAAACAAGGGGAGCTGCGCCCATCCATGGCACGAGCGCCAGGGATGCCGACGTGCCGAGCACGGTGATGAAGGCCGTCTTGCGGGCGCCAAGGCGGGCGACGATCGGGGGCGCGAAGGTGAGCGATATCAGCGCGCCGATCGCAGCACCGATCAGCGTCAGGCCAAGCTCGGATTTGTTGATCTGCAAGGCGTCCTGGAGATCGGGAAGGCGCGACAGCAACGCGCCCATCGAGACCGCAAAGAGAAAGAAGCAGACATAAATTCGCTGCTGCGGTTCAAGACGCATTTCCACGCTCCGGAGAATCTGGGCACGAGTGAGATGGAAAGGGTCTATCCGAAAGCAACCAGTGCTGGCAATACCGGCATCTTCAAATCATCAGACAAATTAGGTTGCCTGCCGATTTATCGAGCTCGCGATATAGGTCGGAAGCACAATCTACCGACTGGACAAATGAGTTTGCCGACCTAACTCCCCGGGTCGGACACGCAAAGATCGCATCGCTCTCCACGCTTTACCGGCGGGCGAGATTCCATCTTCATCCTTCGTCAACGAAATGAAACGGTAGATCAGATATGGGATTAGCACCTCTCACCAGGCCGATGGGCCAGACGCCGCAAACGGATTTGGACAGTTACAGGCTGATACCACTTTCCGGCTGCCCTGTTCTGGGGGGCGACACTGCATCGGGACTGCCATCGGGCGTGCTTTTCTCCGGTCGGTCGTTTGAAGCGTCAAGCGACAATTCCCTGTCCTGCTGTGGTCGCTACAGTCTGAGGAACAGCCTGCATCAGGGTGTTGCCGCACTCGGCAATGACGGCGATCTGATCTTTGCCGTCAACAGCTGGGTGAGCGGCCGTCGTTGCATGGTCATGGGTGCGTTCGATCCGGCAGGCAAGCCCGTTGCGCCGACCAAGTCCCAGCAGGATTGGCTCGGAAAGCATTTTCAGTCGCCCGAGCGTCCGATTGTTCTCGACACCAAGGCCAAGAGCGATATCGGTTTCAAGACGAATGGGCTCAATCCGAATGTCGGCGTCTATGTCGGCAACAAGACGATCATTTTCGATGTGCATGCCCGCCTTACGGATGGCAGCAAGCGCTCGCTTGAGGGCGGCGCGACGGTCACGACCGATTTCGACGGCAAGGTTCAGGATCAGGCTTTCACGCTGGCCGCCAAAGATGGCAAGGCTTCGCTTGGAGCCGGCTATGAGCGCAAGGGTACCCAGACCATAGAGACGGTGGAAGCGGCCTGGGACAAATGGTCGTTGGCGGGCAAGCGCTCCAGGAATGGAGCAAGCCGGGACCGTCAACTCGATCTCTCCTATCACCCTAACGACAAGATCACGATCAAGGCCTCCTGGAGACCGGACGTGAAGCCGCCGTCGACGCCGCCGCGCATAACCTCCTATTCGATCGCCAATCCGCCGGCTATTCCCAACTACAGCAATTACATGATCACGCTCGAGATCAAGTTGCCTTGAGACGCACGAGTGCGATCACATCAAGCCGCCCGCAGGTGGTAGTACCAGGCTGCGGGCGGCATGTTATTGGTGGCCAAACATCGAGAAGCTTTGATACTCCGCGCCTGATGTATGGCCCATGATGGTACGCGCGCTTGTCAAGCGCTGCAATTTGCCGCCAGTGACGACGATCTGCGCGTGCCGATCAACACCAGCACCAGGCCGACTGCCGCCAGCAGGCCACCGGCAATCGCGACGGCGGCATAGCCGAAGCCGAGGCTAATGACGGCGGCACCGGTGGCCGCTCCCAGAGCATTGCCGAGATTGAAGGCTCCGACATTGATGGAGGAGGCAAGCCCCGGCGCTTCCGCCGCTGCTTCCATGACCCGCATCTGCACTGGCGGGACAATGGCGAATGCTGCGCCACCCCAGACGAGAAGGCCGATTGCCGCGCCGATATGGCTGGTCATGGCCAACGGCAGGACGAACATGATAGCCGCAAGCAGGCCAAGGAAGATCTTGGTGGCGCCATCAAGCGACCAGTCGGCCAGGCGGCCGCCCAGCCAGTTGCCGATCGTGAAGCCGACACCGATCAACATCAGTCCGAGGGTTACGAAGCTGTTGGATGCACCGGTGAGCTCGGTCAGCGCCGGGGCAACGTAGGTATAGAGCGCGAACATCGCGCCTGCACCCATGACTGTCGTCGCCATGGCAAGCAGCACTGTCGGATGGGTGAGGACGGCAAGCTCCCGTCTCACGTTGGGCATTGCACCACGCTCGCCTTTCGGCAGGGCAAACCACAAGGCAGCGATGGCTGCGATGCCGATCAGCGCTGTTCCGGCGAAAGCCATGCGCCAGCCGATTGCCTGGCCAACCCAGGTGGCAGCCGGCACGCCGCCGATATTGGCGATCGTCAGCCCCATGAACATGGCGGCGACGGCGCTTGCCTGCTTTTCCTTCGGCACCACGCTTGCCGCCACGACGGCGCCGAGACCAAAGAAGGCGCCATGATTGAGACTGGTGACGAGCCGGGCAAGCAACAGTGTGAAGTAGCCGGGCGCCATGGCCGACATAAGATTGCCGATGGTAAAGATGCTCATCAGCAGGATCAGCGCAGTGCGTTTGCCGAAACGGCTGAAGGCGAGCGTCATGAAGGGAGCGCCGACCATGACGCCGATCGCATAGGCGCTGATCAGGAGGCCGGCGGTCGGGATCGAGACATCAACTCCTTTGGCAATCACCGGGAGAAGCCCCATCGGTGAAAACTCGGTCGTGCCGATGCCGAAGGCACCGATCGCAAGAGCGAGAAGTGCCCATTGCGCATGAGAGGATGTTTGGGCCTTTTCGGCCGTCGAAATCTGGGCGTTCATGTTGAAATCTCCTTAGACGTCCCATTCCGGAGCGAGGCCCGGCGGGCTGACGATCCGGCCATCCGGACGTGCGAGACTGGCGATGGCGGCCATATCCGCCTCGTCGAGGTTGAAGTCGAAGATCGCGATGTTCTCCTTGACGCGCTCTGGATTGGCCGTCTTGGAGAGCGCGATGTGGCCCTGTTCAATCAACCAGCGCAGCCCGACCTGCGCGGCGTTCTTGCCGTATTTGGCGCCGATCTGCTGCAGCAACTGATCCTTCGGCACCGCACCATCGGCCATGCCGTAGTAGGCGGTGATCGGAACGCCGCTTGCCTTGGCGGCGGCAACGAGCGCGTGCTGGGGTAGATAGGGATGGATCTCGACCTGATTTGTCACGATCGGCGTGCTGGAAAGCCTGGCCGATTCGCGCATCTGCGCGATATTCTGGTTGCTGACGCCGACGAAGCGGGTCTTGCCCGCCGCCTTCACCGTGTTCAGCATCTCGATCTGGTCGGCAATCGACACCTTGTCCGCCGGCCAGTGCAGCAGCAACAGATCGACGTGCCCGGTCTTGAGCTTGTCGAGGCTTTCATCGACCGAGGCGGCGAACTTGTCGACGCTATAGTTGTCCACCCAGACCTTGGTGGTCAGGAACAGGTCGTCGCGTTGCGTGCCAGCTGCCTCTAGGGCTCGCCCAAGTGCCGCCTCGTTCTGATAGATCTGTGCGGTGTCGAAATGACGAAAGCCGGCCTCCAATGCGGCCGGGATGACACGCTCCACTTCTGCGTCCGACATGCGGAAGACACCGAAGCCGAGGGCGGGAATGGTTGCGCCATGGGCGGTAACGCTTAGCATTGAAACTCCTTGCGAATATATCCTGCGGCTTCGCCGCTTTGGATGGATCGAGCGCCGCCATGGCGTTCGATTTCCTTGGGCTATGAAATAAGGGACATGTTCAGACTTGATAATCAGGCGAGTTTTCACATTATCTATGAAATGAAATCAAAGATGTGAGTCCCATGGATAATCGCGCGGGCGAAATGCAGGTGTTTCTTCGTGTCGTGGAGGCCGGCAGCTTCTCGGAGGCGGCACGCCTTTTGCGCATGACGCCATCGACTGTCAGCAAGCTGATCTCGCGCATCGAGGCTAGGCTCGGCGTGCGTCTGGTCGAGCGCTCGACACGGCGGCTGTCGCTGACCTTAGAAGGCCGAATCTACTATGAGCGCAGTCAGGCCCTGCTGCACGATCTCGACGAGGTCGAGCAGGAGCTGGCGCAGGGCGCGACCACGACGGGCGGCACGGTTCGGGTCAACATCTCCGTTGCCCTGGGTGTGCTCGGCCTGGAGCCGCTATTGCCGGAGTTCTGGCGGACCTATCCCAATGTCGTGGTCGACCTTTCACTATCGGACGAAATCGTCGACCTCTATCTCGACCGTACCGACATTGCTTTCCGGGTGGGGCCGCTGCCCGATTCAGGCATGATTGCAAGGCGCATCGGCATTGCCCGCCGCAAGATCGTGGCGGCACCGGACTACCTCGATCGATACGGGATACCGTGCTCGGTCGACGATCTCTCCCGACATAATTGCCTCGGGTTCAATTTCCGTCGCGTCGCGCCCGTCTGGCCGGTAAGAGAAAGCGGCCGCATCGTCGACCGTATGATGACGAGCTCACTGCTTGCCAATAACGGCGAAACCGTGCGCCGCATGGCGCTGGCGGGCGTGGGGCTTGCGCGCATGGGCGACTATCACGTGCGCGCCGATATAGAGGCTGGCCGACTTGTTGAAGTGCTTGCCGATGTCGTCGAGCCCGACGAGGAACAGATCCACGCGGTCTTCCTGGGCGGCGCGCGTATGCCGCAGCGCGTGCGCGTCTTCCTCGATTTCGTCGTGCCGCGCCTCCAGCAATTCCTCGATGCAGAAGCCTGAGCGTGTTGTCGCGATCAAGCAAACCGCGAAAGCGCATGCCTGAGCGATCGGGCATCTTGCCCGATGCCCACCGCCGTCCATATACAACCCATGTTTGATCGTCTTGTCCTTCCGTTTCGCCGCCCCGCTCTTCAGCGCTTCGTCGCAGTCCATCCGCCGTCGCGCCAGGTTTCCCGCGCTGACGGTGAGCTTATCGCTGCCTATGAAGGCATTCTTCCCGACAGCCTTCTCGAATTGTGGCGCCGGAAGGGGCTTGGATTCTATGGCGATAGGCAACTCGCCCTAATCGACCCGCGGCCTTGGCAGTCTGTACTCAACCGATGGATCGTTTCGCCGTCCGATGACGTGCGGCGCATCCCGATCGTGCTGACGCCCTTCGGCGTCCTTCTCTATTACCGCAAGCTGACGGCAACCGATGAGGATGTCGCCTTCATCGACCCTGTCTCGAAGAGAACGAGCGACCTGGCCTGGAGCCTAGATGAGTTCTTCAATCGGTTCCTTTGCGATGAACAATCGCTTGAATCGCTTATTTCTCCGGCATTGCTGCGGTCGGCACGGGAGGAGTGCGGAGCGCTCTCATCCGGCGAAGTTTACGAAATCGACCAGATGCTGTTTTCGATGCAGATGCTGCGGATCGCAAAGGTCGATGCTTTCGAGATGCACCGACGCCTTCGCGATGCCGTCGATCCGCCGAGGCCGACAGCCGAGAAGCCGACGACCGTGGCTGACGCCCTGCCGGTCGAGCATCGCTCGACATTCGAGAATATCGCGGACGGACAGGACTTAGCCGGCTTATACCTGTCTTCCTACAGCGACTGGCACAGGCTGCTGGCGCTTCGTCCGGACGGTCGTTACAGCCTGCTGTTCTGGCGCATCCATTATCGGAGCTTGGAACGCGTCGACGTGCGTTTCTACACCGGGACGTACGAAATCTCCCGCAACGCCGAAGGGGACGAGATCGTTGAGCTCGACATCATCCTGCGCGCCGGTTCTTCGGGTGGGGACGACAATGACGACCGCCTCGTGGTGATGCATTCGGGCGGAGCCAGCTTCCTCCTGCGTATCCACGATCTGGACCATATCGCGACGGCGATCGGCGGCTGGGACGAAATGGGGCGTAGCGAATATTATTTCCGCCGGATCACGCTGGATGAGGCTTTCCCTGAGGAATCGGACGACAGCCTGCCGGCGCCGCCCTTTGCCGATCTTCCACGCGTCCTGCAGGTACTGGTTCATGTCGAGCCGCTTCGTCCCACTATCACGCATGTGGAGGAGCCGGACCTCGATGAAGAAGACGACGGCGAAGGCACGGTCATGTGCACGCTCGATCTCGGCGAAGAGGATGGCTTGCGCTTCAACATGCCGCTCTACTCGCCTCCCGACACCGACCGCCAACTTAAAGGCTGGGTCTGGAAGATGGCTCCCCACGCATGCAAGGTCGGCGTCAAATATCGACGGGGCGAGGACGGTGCGATCGAACACGGCCCGGCTGTCGGCGACATATTGACGACCCGTGCGCCGGGCGAGCGCTAAGGGGTTGAATGGGCACAATGCCCATTCAGAGCCTCACTTCGACGGCTTTTTCTTGAATTCCGCATGATACTCGTCCGCCATCTTGCGAAGCGACCGGCCGATCGCCGCATATTCGTATTCATTGAGATTGGCCAGCGAAGCACGGCCGGAAGGCTGCTGAGTGCCGAAGCCGCGGCCGGGCAGGAGCACGATACCTGTTTCGTCGGCGATGCGGAACAGAAGCTCGTTGGCGGAGAACTTCTTCTTCACCCATTTGGCGAAGTCGGCGCCATAGAGTTTTAGCGCAATGTCCTCCAGATCGAGAAGCGTGTAATAGTCGACCGAGTTCGGATTGTCGGTCACCGGGATGCCGAGCTCGCGGTAAAGAGTGGCCTCGCGCTTGCGAATGACCTTCTTGAGGGTCGATTTATAGACATCGTTCTCGTCCATCAGCGCAAACAGCGAGAAGAACACCAGCTGGACCTGCTGCGGCGTCGAAAGGCCGGCGGTGTGGTTCAGCGCGACGGTGCGGCTGTCGGCGACCAGACGGTCGATGAATTTCAGCTTGCTGACGTCAGGCAGCAGCGAGCCGTAGCGGCGGTCGAGCGCCGTCTTCGTTGCCTTCGGCAAGGCGCGCAGCCTGTCGTCCAGAACATTCTTCTGATGGGTTGCGACGACGCCGAGACGCCAGCCGGTGGCGCCGAAATATTTCGAGAAGGAATAGACGAGGATCGTGTTGTTGGGGCAGGTCGCAAACAGCGAGCGGAAATCGTCGGCGAAGGTGCCGTAGACATCATCCGTCAGAATGATCAGATCCTGCCTGTGGTTCTTGACGATGTCAGCGATCCTGTCGAGGCTGCGGTCGTCGAGCTTTACCGAAGGCGGGTTGCTCGGATTGATGCAGAAGAAGATCTTGATCGCCGGATCCTTCAGCTTGTCGAGTTCCTCATCGCTGTATTGCCAGCCGTTCTTCGGATCGGCGTTGATCGCCACCTCCGTGAGGCCGTATTCGTCGAGTTCAGGGATTTCGATATAGGGGGTGAATACCGGCAGACCGATCGCCACCTTGTCGCCCTTGCTGACGATGCCGTTCTGCTTCAGCGTGTTGAAGATATAGGTCATGGCGGCCGTGCCGCCTTCGACCGCGAATAGATCGATACTGTCGCCCGTCAGCGAGCCGCCGATCATTTCCTTGACGATATATTCCCGGACGATCTGCTCGCTGATCTTCAGCATGCGCGGCGGCACCGGATAGTTGCAGCCGAGGATGCCTTCGACCATCTCATGCAGAAATTGCGAGCCGGAGAGGCCCAGCTGGTCGCGGACATAGCTCAACGCACGCTGCAGGAAGGCGACCCCCGCCTGATCGCGGTTTTCGCTGGTGAAGCGCTCGAAGCGCGCCTCGATGCCATCGATATTGGGCAGGCCGCCGATCCATTTCTGCATATAGGAATAGGAAAGCTCGGCCTCCGCGGCGGCAAAGAGCCCGAGGCGAAAGAAGGCACGGCGCGGCAGTGTCGCCATGAAGTTCGGATTGCCGCGACCGGCGTTCAGCATGGTGCGATTTTCTCTGGCCGAAGCCAGTTTAATAAGCTCGTCCTTGAGCTCGAAGGGGCTCAGTTTCGCAAACTTGCTGTAGTCGGTCATGGTTCTCTCCTTGCTCGGTGGAGCATGTCAGACGAAGGCGACGACGAGGGGGCCAAGCAGCGTCAGGAAGACATTGGCCAGCGCATAGGTTATAGCGAAGGGCGTGGTGGGAACGCTGTTGCCGGCCTTGTCGAGAATTTCGCCGAAGGCCGGGTTGGCGCTGCGCGAGCCCGAAAGGGCACCGGCAAAGATCGCCGTGTTGTCATAGCGCAGCACGTAGCGCCCGAAGAGCATGGTGATGATGAGTGGCAGGATGGTGACGACCACGCCGATCAGGAACAGCGAAATTCCGCTTTGCGCGATCGTGCTCACCGCCTGTTGCCCGGATTGCAGCCCGACAACAGCGACGAAGCCGGCAAGGCCGAGATCGCGCAGCAATGTGGAAGCTCCCGTCGGCATGTTGCCGATCGCCATGTTGCGGCTGCGATACCAGCCGAAGACGAGGCCTGCGAGCAATGCGCCGCCGCCGCTGCCGAGCGTCAACGGGATCGAGCCGATGCGCAGAACCAGAAGCCCGACGAGCAGGCCGACCACGATCCCAAGTCCGTGAAACACGAAATCCGTCTTGTCGCTCGGAACGATGACCGTGCCGACCTGCTTGGCGATGCGCTGCAGATCCTCACGAAGCCCGTGGATAGTTACCACGTCGCCGGCGGCGATGCGGGTGTCAGCGAGCAAATTGAGCGGACTTCCGCCGCGTTTGACCTGCAGGACGAAGACACCGTGACGCAAGTCCTTCGTCGCTTCGATGATTTCGGCCACCGTATGGCCGGCAAAGTCCTTGTTGGCGATCACGACATCCTGGGTCGTCACCACCATGTCCATCCCTTCGGACGATTGCAGCTCCGGTCCGATCGCTGCCGCCATTTCGACGACCCCGGCGCGCCGCCCGACCACGAGCACGATATCGTCGGCCTGCAGCTTCAGATCCGGTTCGACGCCGATGATCGTTCCGGCGCGTTTGACCCTTTCGATGGCGATGGTGGAGCCTGCGCCTGCGCCCGTCTCGATTTCGGCGATCGAGCGACCGGCGGCTTCCCGGACCTGGAAAAGGCGCCCCACAAGGTCAGGCAAGGCGGCAGCCTCACCGGTGCCGTAAAGCTTGGCTCCGGCCAGAAGGGCCGCCTCGGCCTTGACCGCGTCGTCGCGGATGCCGCGACCCATGAACCAGGGAAGGATGTTGACGCAGACGATGATCGCGCCGAACGAGCCGAAAATATAGGTTACGGCATAGCCGATGGCGACATTCGCCTGCAGGCGCTGCGCCTCATCGGCGGCCAGGCCGAGTTTGCCGATCGCCGAACTTGCCGTGCCGATGATGGCCGATTGCGTCAGTCCGCCGGCCGCCACGCCCGCTGCGAGCCCCTTGTCGAGCCCGAACATTTTGGAAAGCACGATGACGGTCAGAAGGCCGCTGATCGCAAGCACGGCAGCCATCAAGATCTCGCGGATCGACTGGCGCCCCAGCGAGCGGAAGAATTGCGGCCCGCTCTCGAAACCGACGGCATAGATGAAGAGGGCAAACAGCACTGTCTTGATGCCGTTGTCGATGGTGATGCCGATCTGGCTGAGGACGACGGCAACCAGAAGTGATCCTGCTACACCGCCAAGCTGGAACTTGCCGAACTGGAACTTGCCGATCCAATATCCGATCGCCAGGGAAAGAAAGAGAGCGATCTCGGGAGCTTGGTGAAAAATAGACCCTAGAAACGTCATCTGTTCCCCCGTCTTCCAAGTCTCGTCGATATGGTCGGATTAGAAGCAAGGGTTGCATTGCTGTCAAGAAAGACTTTTAGAAAAAGCTTAATAAGGACGAAACGAAGAGACCGGGTATTTGGCGCCATCCCAGGATGGCGCGCCAGAAGGCTTTAGGCCCTGCAGACACGGCAAACTTTGTATGGTGGAGTTTCTCCAGGCGCACCGTTCGCTGGGATGCCCAACGAACGCAATCTGCCGGCAGAGGCAGATCTCCGGCCAATATGTCGGCGAACCTGTCGATTAGACCGGTATCGCTATCGGGTGCCCGGATGCCGGATGCTGGACGATATCCATATCGAGGCCGTAGATCGCCCGCAGCTTCTCGGAGGTAAGGATATCCTCCGGTGGGCCATCGGCGATGATCCTGCCTGAATGTAGGGCAATGATGTGGTCGCAGAAGCGAGCCGCCATATTGACGTCGTGCAAGACGACGACGACGCCGAGACCCTTGGCATGGCTGAGGCTCTGGACCAGTGACAGCACCTCGATCTGATGCGCGATGTCGAGGGCGGAGATGGGCTCGTCGAGCAGCAGGCATTCGGCATCCTGCGCGACAAGCATGGCAAGCCAGACGCGCTGGCGCTCGCCGCCGGAAAGCGTGTCGACGAGGCGATCGGCCATGCCGGTGATGTCGGTGAGCTGCATGGCCTCTTCGACCTTGTCACGATCGGTCTGGCCGAAACGGCCGAGCGCCCCGTGCCAGGGATAACGCCCGAGCGCCACGAGTTCGCGCACCAGCATGCCGGCCGCCGCTGGTGTCGCCTGCGGCAGATAGGCGACCTTGCGGGCAAAAGCGCGATCGCCCCAATCGGCCAAGGGCTTACCTTCGAAGCGGATGGAGCCGCTTGCCGGAGGCTGCTGGCGTGCCAGCAGTTTCAGCAGCGTCGACTTTCCAGAACCATTGTGGCCGATGAGGCCGACCGTGCGCCGCGGGGCAAGCGACAGGCTCAGCGGCTGCAGCAGCGTGCGCCCCGATATAGCAAAGGAGACGGCATCGAGCTGGAAGAGCGCCTCGCCATTCAATGTCGAAACGCCTGCCGGAGCTAGCCGCGGTGCTTCAGAGGCAGTCGTCATCATCTTATCGTCCTTTATCACTTCGCCGCATTCGGCCGCAGATGGCTGCGTATGCGTCCTAGCAAGAGATTGGTCCTGCTCGCTACAATTATTCTTGAGTTTAGTGCACTTGTTTTCGCATCAGCCAGAGGAAATAAGGGCCGCCGATCAGGGTAGCGACGATACCGACCGGCAACTGGTTCGGAAACAACGCGACACGCCCGATGAAGTCGGCAAGGATCGTAAGTGCGGCACCGGCCATTGCCGCGGCGATCATGTGCGCAAGCGCGCGTTGGAAGCCGAGTGTGCGTGCGATGTGTGGCGCCATCAGGCCGACGAAACTGAGCGGGCCGATCAACAGCGTTGCCGCAGCAGCCGTAATGGCGGACAGGAGCAGGAGTGCGGTCCGGCTGACGGATATGTTGAGACCGAGGGCTTTCGAGGATGGAGCGCCCAGCGGCAATAGATCGAGCCAACGGCTAAAGAACGGCGCGATCAGGAGCGCGATGATTGCGACGGTGACGGCGATTTCGGCCTGCATCGGAGTGGTGCTGTATGTGGAGCCCGCCATCCACTGCAAGACGCCGTAGACTTTCGGCAGGCCGGTGCCGAGCAGCACGGCAATCAGCGCCGCAAACGCCGTATTGATCGCGATGCCGAAGAGAAGCACATGGTCCGGATTGTAACGGCTGCGCCGCGCCATCAGCAGAACCGTGATGAGGCTGACGACGGCACCGGCAGCGGCTGCTCCCAATTGCGTCAGCGGCGTGAAGGCCGGCGCCAAGAGAACGAGCAGGAGGATACCGACGGCAGCGCCGGTGCTGACGCCGATGACTTCGGGGCTTGCCATCGGATTGCCGGTCATGCGCTGGATGATCGTTCCCGAGAGGGCGAAGAGGATGCCGGCTGCGGCCGCGGCGGCCAGGCGAGGCAAGCGCCAAACCAGCAGCGATTGCATCTTCGCGGGGGACGCGAAGCTCCATCCGGAAAGCGAGGGGCCGAGAGAGAGCGAAATCCAGATTAGCAACGCCAATAGGGCAGCGGTGAGCGCCAGATAGAGAAGGGGACGCTGATTGCGCCGTTCCGTGGGCGGCGGCGCAGGTGTTTCCACGATGCGCAGCCGTCCCAGGAAGATGGCGATGAGGGGAGCGCCGAAAAGTCCGGTCGCGGCACCGGCAGGTATCTCCCGCATGAAGTTAGCGGCTTGCTGCAGGGCCTCGTCGGCAGCAAGCAACAGGATCGCGCCGATGATGGTGCTTGCGATCATCCGCTGCGGCAGTCTGCGAGCCCCGCTCGCACGGGCGATAAACGGTGCTGCAAAACCGACGAAGCCGATGACGCCGACTGCGCTGACCGTGAAGGCGGCGAGCATGACGGCAAGCACGATCGACAGCAGGCGCACGGAGGAAAGCGACAGGCCAAGCGATCTCGCTCCTTCGTCGTTCAACGACAATAGATTCAGCGGCCGCGCGAGAAGTGCCGCGCCGAGGACGCCGGCGACCGCGCAAGGGGCAAGGCGAGAAACGGCCGACCAGTCGTTCTGGGTCAGCGAGCCGCTGGCCCAGACAAACAGTCCGCTCATTCCCATGCTGTAGGAGAGGCTGACGGCGGCGGAAATCGCGCCGCAGACGAAGGTGATGACGAGACCTGCGAGGATCAGCGATATCGGCGCAAGGCGATGCGGCCATGCAATCAAGAAGACGAGCGCAAAAGCCGACAAGCCGCCGGCAAGGGCAATCAGCTCGCGCGCAGACGATGCGAGTGCTGGCGCCCAGAGGCCGGCAACCGCTAGGGCAAGATAGGCGCCCGCCGAGACGCCGAGCGTCGAGGGGTCGGCGAGCGGCGTGCGCAACACCTGCTGAAAGATCACGCCGGACAGGCCGAGCACACCGCCCGCGACGAGGGCGATGACGAAGCGTGGCAGGACGCTGTCGTGAACGAGAACCTGCGTATAGGAATTGAGATCCGGGCTGGCGAGCACTTGCCACCAGTCCTGGAAGGGTAGCAGGCCGGAAATCCGCGCCGCCGCCGAAACGATGGCGGCTGCAAAGAGCACGGCGACGATAATGGCCGGGCCCGGGCGAAGCCTGTCTTGCGTCGAGATCATGGCGCATCACCCTTTTCACCCAGGGCCGAGGTCAGAAGGCGTGAGAAGCGCATTGCGGATGGCAGACCGCCAGAGCCGAGTACGGCCGGCAGGAGGTGCAGCCGTCTTTCGCGAACGAAGGGAAAGGTCCGCCACAGGCGGTTTTCCGTCAGCCGAGCTGCCATTCCAGGCATGACCGGACTATCGAGTAGGATCATGGTGGCGTCGCCATAGGCTCCGAGTTTTTCCAGCCCGACAATGTTGAATTCTCCTCGGATCGTCGTGTCGGCATTGGTCAGCCCGCATCGCCGCAGCACGCCGCCATAGAGGCTGTCGGGACCGAAGAGGCTCACATGCCTGTTATCCAGCGGGCTTGCGACGAGCAGAGGTATGCTCGCTTGGCCGGAGAGGCGTTCGGTCGTGGCGGCCAGCTCGCCTCGGGTAGCGTCTACCAGACGCTTGCCCGCATCGGCAGCGCCGATCCTGTCTGCGAGCCCGAGCGTGGCCTTCTCGGCTATTTCCAGCACGTCCGGCGCGGGCTGAAAGAGGGTGGTGCCGTAGACGGGCGCGATACGCTGCAGCATAGGCGCGGCCTGTTGTAGCATTGGCGTTGCGACGATGAGCTGCGGAGCAAGCGCCTGGAGAAGCTCGAAATTCGGGGTAAACAGCAGACCCACATCGACCACGGAATCCGGAAGAACGGGATCAACCACGTAGCGGGCATACCAGGCGGGAGCCGGCACGCCCACCGGAACGACGCCGAGACTGACGAGCGTTGCGGCGATCCCCCAATCCAGCGCAGCAATGCGAGAGACGGGGCCAGCCGATGGACCGGGTAAGGCGGCAGCTTTCAGGGGGAAGCCGCCTGCCCAAGAGGCTGCAATGCCAGCCAATAGCGCGCGACGGCTGATGCCGGCCATCGGCGCCCTTGCGAATCCCCTCACCATTTATACCCGAGCGTTGCAAAGACGGTGCGGCGCATGCCGTAGACGCAGCCGATCGCGGTGCAATCGCTGACGAACTTCTTGTCGAACAGATTGGATACGTTCAAGGCGAATGTGGCTCCGCGCATCTCGTTCGAGAGTTTCCCGAGATCGTAGTTCAGCGCCGCGTCGAATACTATATGGTCCGGTATCTTCGCGGTATTGGCATTGGTCGTATAGCGGCTGCCGATGTAGCGGGCGCCGAACCCGAGGCCAAGCCCGTCGACCGCACCGTCCTGGAATTTGTAATCAGCCCACAACGAGGCGGTGTTTGCCGGCAGGTTAGCAATCCGGTTGCCTGCCGTCCCGTCGCTCGCCTTCAAGATCTCGTTATCCAGATAGGCGTAGGAAGCCGTGACGTTGAGCTCGTCCGTGAGGCTTGCGACGGCGGAAACCTGCGCGCCTCGGCTTCTGATTTCGCCGACCTGCGTCTGGACGACCGGCGCCGTCAACGTCTGGGTCACGTAATTCTGCTGCGTCAGATCATAGAGTGAAGCGGTTATGAAGCTATCGAAGCCCGTCGGCTGATATTTGAAGCCGACTTCATATTGCTTGCCTGTGGTCGGCTTGAAGGGGTCGCCGGTCGGGCCGACACCGATCGTTGGGCTGAAGGAGGTGGCATAGCTCACATAGGGCGCGAAGCCATTGTCGAAGAGGTAGGTGAGCCCGGCTCGCCAGGTAAAGGCGTGATCGTTCTGGCTCGTGCTGGTGCCGTTCAGGTAATTATTGCTATCGGTCGCTGCCCAATCCTGGCGGGCGGAAAGCAGGAGTGCCCATTTGTCGAACTTGAGCTGGTCCTGTGCGTAGAGACCGAATTGGCTTTGCCTCTGCTTCGCATTCTGGAACACCGGCGGCGTCGTGACCGGTTGGGTATAGTCGGGATTGTCGAGATCGAGCGATGGTCCGGCGCCATAGCGGGTGAAATTGTTCCAGTTCTTGTACTGATAATCGAGACCGAACAGGGCTTTGTGCGCGACGGCTCCGGTGTCGAAATCCGCCTCGGCCTGGTTGTCGATCCCAAGCGTGTTGAGCTGTTCCTGTGCAGTGTAGGCCGTCCGGTTCAACGTGTGGCCGTTGGCGGCGAGCGATGCAGGCTGCAATTCCGCATAGTCGACGCTCATATGCTGGAAACGCAGGTTCTGCCTGACGGTCCAGACATCGTCGAAACGATGTTCGAACTCGTAGCCGATGCTCTCCTGCTGGCGGCGCATGTGATCGAAATCCTTGTCCCCTGTGAAGAGGTCGGTCGGGAAATAGGTGCCGAGGCTTGTCGGAACGAGTGTTCCCGTCGTCGGCAGACGGCTCCAGAAACCGCCCTTCGGATCGTTGAGGTAGTCGCCGAGGATGGTAAGCTTGGTGTCTTCATCCGGCTTGATCGTGACGGCGGGCGCGATCTCGATGCGCTCTTCGCGCTGGTTTTCGACCTGCGTACCTGTCGTGCGTCCCAGCCCCGTCAGGCGATAGAGCAGCGTGCCGTCGTCGTTTACCGGTCCGCTGAAATCGAAGGCAGCCTGGGCACGGTTGTAGCTGCCGCTTTGCAGCTGGATTTCGTGAAGCGGCTCATCGGTCGGCTTCTTGCCGACCAGATTGAGAATGCCGCCAGGCGAACCCTGACCATAAAGAACGGAAGATGGGCCCTGCAGGACTTCGATACTGTCGAGGAAGAAGGGGTCGACCTTCGGCGCGCTCCAGGTTCCCTGCTGCAGCTTGAGGCCGTTGTAATATTGATCGACCTGGAAGCCGCGAATGAGAAAGTTGTCCAGCCGGTTGTCCGGGCTATCCGGCGTGGTGATGCCAGCGGAGTAGGCGATGGCCTGACGAACGGTCTGCGGCTTTTGAACTTCGAGTTGCGCTTTGGTCACCACCTGCACGGATTGCGGCGTTTCCAGCAGCGGAATATCCGTCTTCGATGCGACGCTGCCGTTGGTGGAGATAAAGCCGTTCTCCTTGCCCGCCTGCACGACAATGGGAGCAAGCGCCGTCGCCCCATCGGCGGCCCCAGAACCGGTAGCCGTGCCTGTCGGCTTGGAAATCGTCACCGTCGACGCGTTGGTGAAATGGTAGATGAGACCCGATCCCGCCAGGATCTTTTGCAACGCTTCCGTTCTGGTAAGAGATCCCTGGGCACCCTTGGAGCTTATTCCACGTGCAAGGTCGGCGCTGAAGAACAGCTGGACGCCCGTGACCTTGGAGAATTGAACGAGGGCCTGGGATAACGGCTGCGGCGCGATGTCGTATGAAACGCGACCGGTCTTTTCCGCGGCCTGGGCAAATGACGGGGTCGGCACGAAAGCAACGGTGCAGAGCGCGGTTGATACCATGAGTACAATCGCCAGCGAGCGGCTTTGCCGCAAGCTGCCCGCAGTGTTGTCCTGTCCTGATTCCTGATTTCCGTTAACGCGGTACCGCATCGCCCCACCTGCATCCTGCTTCCCGCCCATCGCGGGATTTCTGTTCGAGAGGGTCACGGATTGCTTCCCTCGAAACCTTAGACACCAGGAGGGCCGGAGCTAATGAATGAGTTGAGAAAAAAATTCATGTTTTTGCAATGTTAGCCGGCGCGATAGACCAGCGTGACATAGTTGGCGGCATTGAGGAGGCGAATGCCAAGCGTGTCGGCGATCGTCTGCAGGGCGCTTTCAGTGTGCTTTGTTTCGAAGATCGCGGTTACGGGTGTGTCTCCGATGCTCTCGCTCATGAGGATAATGCGGCCACGCCGATAGCGCTCCAGCTCGGCCAACACGCGCCTCAAGGGAACGTCCTGGAAGACGATGCGATCGCTGCGCCATGCCTCCACGGTATCGAGGCTCGCCTGGATCGGCTCGCCGAGCCTGCCACCGCCATAACTGACCTGCCATCCTTCTTCCAGCTGCAGATTGGCAAGGCTCTCCGTCTGCACCTGGACGGCATGTTCGCTGACTGCGACGGTGACGATATCCTCGACGAACTTCAGATCGAATTTCGTTCCCAGCGCCCGTGTCGTCCCGCCACCGGCCTGTACGAGAAAGGCGCGTTTCGGATCTGGGGAAACGTCAAAGAATCCTTCGCCGCGGTAAAGCTCGATGCGCCGTTCGGTCCCGGTGAAGAAGGTCGAGAGCGCCGAATAGCTGCCGAGCTCGATGGAGCTGCCGTCTTGCAGGCGGATCGTCCGGCGTTCGCCGATGTCCGTCGTATATTCGGCAAAGAGACCCGGCTGGCTCAGGGCATAAAGGCTGCCCGCTCCACCAATGAGCGCGATTGTGCCCAGCATGACGTTGCGTCGTGATAGCAGCGATCGGCCGCGGCGCAGCCGGTCGAACTCCGGCTGCATGATATCGAAACGGGCCCAGAGAGCCTTTGCATGCTTCCAGGCGGCGGCGTGTGCGTCATCGGCCGCGAGCCAGGCCTCGAACGCCTGCCGATCGGCGGCCGTGACCTTTTCGTCGCGCATGCGTACGAACCATTCCAAGGCTTCCATGACGATCGGATCGGTCGCGTCCTCGCTCATATCGCTCCAAAACCGAGAGGTTTCCCGCTCGATGTGCCATTGCTCTTAATCTTCATGACACTCCTACAGCGCAATCTAATGAACCGAGGGCCAGATTATTTGCCGCCGATTTTCCGATCGAGATCGGCCAGCGCAATAACGATGTGCGAAATGACGGTATTACGGGAAATGCCAAGGCGTACCGCGATCTCGTCGTAGCTCATGCCTTCGAATTTATTGAGGACAAAGGCTTCCCGCCTTTTGGGTGGAAGAGAGGCGACGGCCTGAAGCACCCGGCGTAGCTCGCAGCGATAGACCACCGTCATTTCGGGAGAGGGCTGCAGGTCCGGTATGGCGTGGAGTTCGGCGTCCGAAACCCCGACCTCGTTGTGCCGCTTGAGATCACGCAGGTGATTGAGCGCGAGATTGCGCGCCGTCGCTCTCAGATAGGCCGGGCAATTGTCGATATTGCCGCCGTCTACGGCTGCCAGTAATTTGACGAAGGTTTGATGGACAAGGTCTTCCGTTGTCGTCCTGCTGCCGACAAGGCGTCTGACAAGCCGACGCAATCGCCCCTGTTCCGACGTATACAAGCCGGCAATGTCTATGGTCTTGGCATTCATCAACTGCGTCCGGACTAGGAGCGGGTAAAGCCCATCACTCGGCAGTAGGTGATCGATAAAATCCTTGCAATCTCAATATTTTAGAGCGTTTCTAAAGTTGAGGACGCCGATATGGGGCTAAACCTGACATGAGGGAATAAGTCCTTGCTTTCATTCGATTTGCTCTATTTTAATCGAGTATTTATCTATACTAAAATCCTCATGTTTTTAGGCGTCTGTTGCCGTTCGGCAACGCGGTTGCCTGTCGTCGTCATGGTATTGTCGGCGTGATCCTCATTGCAGAGGACGCGCGATCGCGCCAGTTCGAGGCTGGATCGACAGGTTTTCGTCCTCGCGATCCGTCTCGAGCCGTTGCAGGATCGGGCAATGCGGACGATGGTCGCCGTGGCAGGAATTGACGAGCATGGTCAACGTATGCTCCATGTCCTGCAGGTCGGCGATCTTCTTCTTCAGCGCTTCGATATGGCCTTGCGCCAGGCGCTTGACCTCGGCGCTCTGGCGGGTTTCGTCGCGCCAGAGTTCAAGGAGTTCGCTGATTTCGGCGACCGCAAAGCCGAGATCGCGCGCCCGGCGGATGAAGCGCAGCATGTGGACGTCGGTATCGGAGTAGTCGCGATAGCCCGATGCGGTTCTGCCGGCGGCCGGAATGAGGCCGGTTTCTTCGTAGTAGCGGATCATCTTGGCCGAAACGCCCGATGCCTTGGCTGCCTGTCCGATATTCATGAATGCTCTCCTGACATGGAGCAGCCGGCCCGAAAGGCCCGGCTGCAGACGGTTGTTAGTCTACGACCTTGAAACGGCGCAGCCGCAGCGCATTGCCGAGCACGAAAACACTCGACAGGGCCATGGCGCCGGCGGCAAAGACCGGCGAGAGCAGGATGCCGAAGGCCGGATAGAGCGCGCCGGCGGCGACCGGGATCAGAGCCGTATTATAGGCGAAGGCCCAGAACAGGTTCTGCCTGATGTTGCCGATCGTCGCCTTGGACAAGGAGATGGCGTTAGGCACGCCCTGCAGGCTTCCCGACATCAGGACGACATCGGCCGCCTCAATGGCGATATCCGTGCCTGTGCCGATGGCAAGGCCGACGTCGGCCTCGGCCAGAGCCGGCGCATCGTTGATGCCATCGCCGACGAAGGCCACCTTGCCGTACTGGCGCTTCAACCGACGAACCGCCTCCACCTTGCCGTCGGGCAGTACTTCGGCCACGACCTCATCGATGCCGAGCCGTGCGGCGATTGCCTTGGCGGTGCGGGCATTGTCGCCGGTGATCATAGCGACCTTCAGGCCGAGATCGTGCATTGCCTTGATCGCTGCCGGCGTCGTCTCCTTGATCGGATCGGCGACCGCAATGATCGCCGCGAGCCTGCCGTCGATTGCCACATAGAGCGGCGACTTGCCCTGGTTGCCGAGGCGTTCGGCAGTGGCGGAAAAGCATGCAACGTCAAGCCCAAGCTCGGCCATGAAACGGTCGGCGCCGATCTCGATGCGCTTGCCGCCGGCCTGTGCCCGGACGCCGAAGCCCGTCACCGATTCAAAGTTCGACACGTCCGGCAGCACCAGATTTTCCGAAGCGGCTGCTTCGACGATCGCCCGGGCGATAGGATGTTCCGACTTGGCCTCCACTGTCGCAACCAGGCTCAACACGTCGGAGCGGTCGAAACCCGCTGCCAGTTCCAGATCGGTCAGCGCCGGTTTGCCTTCGGTCAGCGTGCCCGTCTTGTCGACGGCGACGACGCTCGCATCCTTGAGCAGCTGCAAGGCTTCGCCCTTGCGGAACAGCACGCCCAGCTCCGCTCCGCGACCGGTGCCGACCATGATCGAGGTGGGGGTGGCAAGCCCCATGGCGCATGGGCAGGCGATGATGAGGACGGCAACCGCATTGACCAGCGCGAAGGTGAGGGCGGGCGAGGGGCCAAAATAGAACCAGGCGGCAAAGGTCGCGGTAGCCACGACCATCACGGCCGGCACGAACCACATGGTCACCTTGTCGACCATAGCCTGGATCGGCAGCTTTGACCCTTGGGCTTCCTCGACCATGCGGATGATCTGCGACAGCACCGTATCGCCGCCGACGGCGGTGGCGCGGAGGGCAAAGGCGCCTTTCTGGTTGACCGTGCCGCTGACGACTTCGCTACCTGCCGTCTTCAGGACCGGGATGGGCTCGCCTGTTATCATCGATTCGTCGACATAACTTTCACCCTCGATCAGTTCTCCGTCGACCGGGACCCGCTCGCCGGGGCGGACCTCGACGATGTCGCCGGAGACGACTGAGTCGATCGGCAGATCGATCGCCTTGCCGTCGCGGCGAACACGCGCCGTCTTGGCCTGAAGATTGACCAAGCGCTTGATCGCTTCGGACGTGCGCCCCTTGGCCCTGGCTTCGAGCAACCGCCCGAGCAGGATCAGCGTGACGATGACGGCGGCGGCTTCGAAATAGACGTTGATCGTGCCAGACGGCAGCAGGCCGGGTGCGAAGGTCGCGACCAGCGAATAGCCGTAAGCCGCCAGCGAGCCGACCGCAACCAGCGAGTTCATGTCTGGTGCAAGGTGAAGGAGAGCTGGAAGCCCCTTTTGATAAAAGCGGATGCCGGGCACGAAGAGGACGAGCGTTGTTAGCGCAAGCTGAATATACCAGCTCCACTGCATCCCGATCGTTTCCGCGATCAGACCGTGGACGCCGGGGATGAGGTGCGATCCCATTTCCAGCAGAAAGACCGGTGCCGTCAATATTGCGGCGATGGCAAAATCGCGGGTGAGTTCCCGACGTTCGGCTTCTTTCCTTTTCGCACGTCCGGCTTCGTCGTCTTCGATCTCGCCGGGTGCGGTGGCGCCGATCGCCTTCGCCTCGTAGCCGGCGTCTTCGATTGCCGCGATCAGGTTGGTGACATCGGCAGATCCCTTGATCGTCGCCCGTTCCGTCGCGAGATTGACGGCGGCTTGCGTGACGCCGGGCACAGCCCTCAGGGCGCGTTCCACCCGGCCGACGCAGGATGCGCAGGTCATTCCTTCTACCAGGAGCTCGATGAAGCTGGTGGATGAGGCTGGCTTCGTGGGCACCGAATAACCGACATCTTCAACGGCTTCGACAAGCTTGGCATGGTCGACCGTGCCGCTCGTTGTGAGGCTTGCCCGCTCGGTGGCGAGATTGACCGACACGGTCTCGACGCCGGGTACAGCCTTTAAGGCTTTCTCGACGCGGCCGACGCAAGATGCGCAGCTCATGCCCTCGATGGGGAGGGTTATTGCAGCAGATAGATCTGTCTTTCGAACGGGGGCATTCATAGCCGCCTCCTTAATCCTATTCCGAAATTCGAGTTCGGATTGAAGATGGAGCTTCCAACCATGGGAAGGTCAATAGCATTTTTTTCGTCGTGTGGCACTTGACCTTCCCATGGTTGGAAACCCCACTTTGAACGCCGTGAGATCAAAACCAAGGAGATTTCTCATGGACCTCAAAATCGAAAACATGACCTGCGGCGGCTGTGCCAGATCGGTCACCAAGGCGATCCAGTCCGTCGATCCCGCAGCCAGGGTCGAGGCCGATCCCGCTACCCGCACGGTCAAGGTCGACACGACCGCGACAGGCGCTGCCCTTCGCAAAGTGCTGGAAGAGGCCGGCTATCCGGCGAATTTGGATCATCTGGGATAGCGATGATGGTCATGCTCTTTTCGAATGTCGCCGCAAGCATGCCGCGATGCTTAGGAATGGGGCCGATTTCACTTTTGCCTGCGCGAGCCTGATGTTCGGCTCTTGCGCAGGCAGCAGGTTACGCGCTTTTATGTAAGCGCGTTCTACTGCAGCGAAAGTGTTCGCAGCCGCCTCGGAGGAGGGCAGCTGCGATCCCGCAGTGGATGCCGATTTGTGCTGGCAGTGGCATTCAAGGGGAGGATTCGATGGCCGACAATTATCAGACGCAGTATCGCGAACGCGTGCGTCCCGCACATGAGGCCGTTGCCTTGATACCGTCGGGTGCGAAGGTCGCGATGCCGATCGCCGCCGGTCAGCCGCCTGCCATCCTTGCTGCATTGGCCGATCGTGCCCGGGCCGGGGCAGTGGAAGACGTCCGGCTCTATTATCTGTTGTGTACGGGTGTAGCCGGCTCCAGCGTATTTGAGTTCGAGCTGCGCGACCGCATCATCCCGATGAGCTATTTTCATGGAGGGGTGGACCGCGCACTCGACAAGAAGCGCATGGCGGAAATGTTGCCCGCCGGCGAACTTGTCCCCTGTCATTTCAGCCAGGTGCCGCGCTCGCTTGTCGAGCATGTCGGCGTCGATACGTTGGTCGCGACTGTTTCGCCCATGGATGCGGAGGGTAATTTCAGCCTCGGCGCCAGTACGGATTATGCGCTTGCAGTTGCCCGCAAGCCGGGAGCCCGGCTGATCCTCGAGGTCAATCCCAGCATGCCCTACGTGCGCGGCAATTGCATGATCCCCGTGTCGAATGTCGCGGCCCTTGTCGAGAATGACGCAAGCCTCCCGGCGCTTCCTGCCGCGCCCCGTTCGGAAGTAGACGATACCATCGGCGCGATCATTGCAGGGCTCGTGGATGATGGTGATTGCCTGCAGATGGGCATCGGTGCGCTGCCCGATGCGGTTTGCGCCGGCCTTTCCCAGCATCGCCATGTCGGCATCCATACCGAAATGATGACATCGGGGCTTGCCGCTCTGGTCAGGGCAGGCGTGGTCGACAACAGCCGCAAGCAGATCCATGTCGGACGAACGATCTTCACCTTTGCGCTGGGTGACAAGCCGCTCTACGATTTCCTGAACAACAATCCGGATGTCGAAGCGCATCCCGTCGACTATGTGAACAATCCGTTCGTCATCGCGCAGAACGACCGGATGGTGTCGGTCAATGCGACGATGCAAATCGATCTCAATGGGGCCTGCAATTCTGAATTCGTCAATGGAAGGCAGTTCAGCGGATCGGGCGGTCAGGTGGATTTCGTGCGTGGCGCCTATGCTTCGCGTGGCGGCCGCTCGATCATCGCCTGTCACGCGACGGCGGCCAAGGGAACGCTTTCGCGGATCGTTCCAACGCTGACAGGCCCGGTGACGACGTCGCGCAACGATATTCACATCGTCGTCACGGAATATGGCTGGGCCAATCTCAAGGGTAAATCTGTAGCCGAACGGGCAAAGGCGCTGATCGGGCTTGCTCATCCCGATTTCCGCGAGGAACTGGACCGGGCAGCCCATCAGGCGGGGCTTTACGGACGGGACTGATGCTATTTCGCCAGCGGCGAACGCGAGATCATCGGTCTCGCTCGAACAATAAGAAGGACCCGGAGGGAAACCGGATCCTTCCGGCTTTGATCGGAGGTCAACCGATCATTTTGAGAAGCCTGATGGATCGGTACATCAGGCTTCTCGCACCTGGTCCCAGGTAGACCAGGTAACTTGGCTATTAGAAGCTACGCTGGAAGCGCAGGATACCAGCCCACTGATCCTGGTTCACAGAATCGAAGTTGGTGTAGGATACTTCCGGCGTGATCTGCAGGTTTTTGACCGGGTTGAACCGGAGGTTCGTGGTCGCTGCGAAGATCTTCGAGTCGGTGTAGGCGAGCTGGAGGTTCCACTTCAGCTTTTCGTTGATCGGAACGCCAACGCCGCCCCAAACAGCCCAGTCACCCCAGCCGCACTTCGATGCATCGTTAACCGGGCAAGAAGAACGAGCCAGGTTGGTGCCGGCGTACTTGTTGAGGTTGTCGCCGTCCGTGTTCCAGCCACCCATCAAGAAGGCAGAGAATACGCCGAAGTCTGCATCAACACGAGCCTTGATGGCGCCTTCCGACTTGATCGAGTCGTAACCGCCAACGACCTTGAAGCCCCATGCGCCGGACTTGAAGCCAGCACCGGCAACAACGTCAGGAGCGTAGTGGTTGGCCTTGTCGTCCGATGCCCAGCTTGCGCCGTAGCCGGCGCCCGAACCGCTGGAATTGCTGTCTTCGAGCGAGACGACAGCCGTGAAGCCGTTGCCTGCGTCGTAGTTGTAGGTCAACTGGTTCAGTTCGTACGGGCCGTCATAGATCACGTCGTCGTTCATGACGTCGCCGGCGTAGCCCATGTAGTAGTTGAACTGCGAGTCGGCCTTACCGACGAGGAAACCGCCGAGGCTGATGTTGGCCCACAGCAGCTTGGTGCTGGTGGTGTTGCCTTCCTGCCAATCCCAACGGATGACCGTGTTGGTCTTCAGCGGGCCGTATTCGGTGTCAGTTGCCGTGTCGAGCGCCAGCTGAGCGCGGGTGTGCCAGAGAGTGCCGTTACGGCTGTTTGCATTGTAGGCATCGTACCACTTGCCTTCGGTACGGACCATGCCGCCGACCTTGAGGCAGGTTTCGGTGCCCGGAATGAAGAAGTAGCCTGCACCGTATGCGTCGCAGATGCGAACGTATTCCAGCGGCTCGGGCTCAGCAGCAACGATAGCGTCGGCTGCATGGGCGCCGGATACTGCTGCCAGCGCAGCAGCGGAGCCGAGAAGAAGGCTCTTGATGTTCATTTTTAACTCCTGGTTGTAACTAGTCGTACATATCCCGAGGAGCGAGTACAATAGGCTACCCTGGAAACGCTCTCTTGCAAACAGAAAGCAAAACCAGGCACTGCATCTGCAATAGACTGCCGGTATTATCCCCACCCCTATGGAACCTCGTTAGCTGGCGGCTGAAACAACAACCCCACCAGATCGCAAGCTAACCAGATCCTGACGACAGACCTATATACATTCAGGTTGTTTGTAAATCCGTTGCAGCAACATTCAGAAATGGAAAAAATAGCTGTTGATTTAATGCAACACATTTTTGGCGTGAGCGCATGAGAAAGAGGTGTTGCTCGACGCAATCGGCGTTGCGATTGAATATCCTCTGATGCGGCATCGCCGGCATCCAACGGATGCCTTCACTCGGCGATCGTAAGAAGCTCGATGGGCTCGGCAAAACCCTTCAACTGCCGCCGTCCGATCGAGATCGCATCCGGGATATCGGCCTGTTGCTGGAACGCCCCCGACATCAGCAGCGCTTCGCCGCCTTCGCTGCAGACATTTTGGATACGGCTGACGATATTCACGTCAGGACCGATCAAGGTGAAATCCAGGCGGTTGCCCGAGCCGACATTGCCGTAGCTCACCTCGCCGTAATGCAGCGCGATGCCAACCTTGATGCGGATTCCGTCGTAGTCGAAGCGCGCTATTGCATCGAGGATCGTCTTTGCCGCGGTCAACGCGGCGTTGCAGGCTCCGTTCGCATCGGCGCCGGGAAAGAATGCGAGAACCGCATCGCCCATGAATTTCAATATTTCGCCGCCTTCAAGGGTGATCGCCGGTACGACCTTATCGAAATAGGCGTTCAGCAGCCCCAGCACCGTGCCGCCGGGCACCCGATTCGAAAGTTCGGTGAAGCCGCGCAGGTCACAAAGGAGAAGTGCTGCCTCCATTGATTCGATTTCGCCGCGACGGATGTGCCCTGCCAGAATGCGGCTCGCCGTCATCGGCCCGATATAGGTGTCGAGAAGGCTGAGTTCGCATTGTCTGAGGACGCGCAACTCGCAAGTGTTACGCAACGCCGGCAGGATGCGCTCGATCAGATCCTGCTCGCCGGGCGCGAAGCCGCCTGCTCGCCGGGTGGCGAAGACAGCGCTGCTGATGGGCCCGTCGGCATTACAGAGCGGAGCCACGATCAACTGGACGAGCCCACGGCCGGAGAAGATGTCGATATGCTGCCATCGCCCATGCGGGCTCTCGCCCGGGCCGACGACGAGCGTCTCGCGCATCTCCTGTGCCTTTATGAGCGGCGTATTGGCCAGCGCGAGCCGCGAGCCGTGCTCCCGTTCGTGGATCTCGACCGGCTCGCCCGGTGCCCAGGCAAAGGTGCGGCCGACGAATTCAGGGTGGAGCGTCGCCAGGTGCAGCGTCAGCCGGTCGATGGGAAGGCCAAGCGCCTGGAGGCGCCGCCCGAGCCCACCGACGAGGCCCGCATCATCAAGAGCATGGCATTCGTCGCCCGTCAGCCATTCGATGAGGTTCAGGGTTGTCGCAGTGTTGACGCCGCTATGCGTCACTCTGGAGCTTACGGGTGCCGTCTTCGGCATATCGTGCAGCAAGGTCATGGCTATCTCCTCCTCCTTGCGACGCGGCTCAATGTGCCGCGCCGCCCGAGAGGTGACCGGGTTTCTTTAAAAGCAGGCTGGCGATCAGGGCGACGACCAGCGCGACGCCGAGCAGGTAGAAGGTGTCGCTGAAGGCCATGATATTGGCCTGCGTGCGCAGATCGGAAGCGATGGCGACAATGGCCTTGTGGGTGGCAAGCGCCTGATCGCTGACGCCATGGTTCATGAAGTAGTTGGTGAGGTTGGCGATGCGCGCACGCGTCGCCTCTTCGAACATGGAGACCGAATTGGTGAGAATGTTCGAGTGGAACTGCTCGCGTTTGGTGAGGAAGGTCTGAAGTGCCGCGATGCCGACCGCACCGCCGAGGTTGCGCATCATGTTGAACAGCGCCGAGGCGGAGCCGGCGTTTTCCTGTTCGATACCGGCAGTCGCGATTGCGGTCAGCGGCGTGAATGCGAGCGCCTGGCCGACGGCACGGACGATGTTCGGCCAGAAAAGCTGGTCGCTGGCGTAGTCGCCCGTCATGTAGACGTTCATGAAGTTCGAAGCCGCAAAGAGCGCAAAGCCGACGACGATCAGCAGACGGGCATCGAAGCGCTTCATCAGCCGCGGCACAAGCGGGATCAGGATCAACTGCGGAATGCCGGTCCAGGCGAGCACCATGCCGATCTGTTCGGAATTATAACCCTGAATGCGTGTCAGATAGATCGGCAGGATGAAGACCGAGCCGTAGAGCGCAATGCCGAGCAGGAAGTTGGCGACGATGCCAAAGCCGAAATTGCGGCGCATCAGCAAGCGCAGGTTGAGAAGCGGATGGGCGGCGCGAAGCTCGATGATAAGAAAGAGCGTCAGAGACACGGCAGCGATGACGGAAAGCCGGACGATAAAGGGTGAACCGAACCAGTCGTCCTTGTTGCCTTCCTCGAGCACGGTCTGCAGCGCGGCAAGGCCGATCGCCATGGTGATTATTCCGGGCCAGTCGCCCTTGGCCAGCAGTGAAAGATTCATCGGTGAGCGATCAAGCGAGGCCCAGAGCATGCCGACCATGAGAACGCCGGGCACGAGGTTGACGTAGAAAATATATTCCCAACCCCAGTTTTCGGTGAGATAGCCGCCGATGGTCGGGCCGATTGCCGGTGCGAAGGTCGCGGAAAGGGCAAAGAGCGCAAGGCCCATCGGCTGCTTGGGTTTCGGCAGCAGGGTGATGATGATCGTAAAGGCCATCGGGATCAGCACGCCGCCGGAGAAACCCTGTATGGCGCGCAGGATGATCATCTGCTGCAGGTTCGCTGCAAAGGCGCAAGCGACCGAGAAGACGAGGAAGAGGATCGCGTTGGTCAGCAGGTAGATGCGCACGGAAAAGACGCGGGCAAGCCAGGCGCTGAGCGGGATGACGACGATCTCGGCGATGAGATAGGAGGTCGAGATCCAGCCGCCGTCATCAGTGCCGGCGCCAATCGCGCCCTGAATGTCGGCAAGCGAAGCGTTGACGATCTGAATGTTCAGAACGGCCATGAAAGCCCCAAGCGTGGAACCGATCACGGCGGTCCACATGCGCAGTGGGGTCATTGCGGGCCGGGCGGCCGCTGCGTTTGCAGTGCTCGCGGGCGCGGCAGAGTTGTTGTTTGCGGCAATCTGAAGAGTGGCCACGGCGCTTCTCCTTCCGGCTTTTGCCAGAATAGTCTCATGACGGTATTGAGGTGATAATCGACGAAGATTAGGAAGGATCATCCAGCGTGGCTGGATAATCCCTGCGCAGCCACCGTCGAGGTTTGTGCGGCCTTCGTGTCGATTTCCGGCTCGACGGACATGCCGGAGCGCAAGAGGCCGGCGAGATTATCGTCGTCGATGACGATCTTCACCGGGATGCGCTGGACGATCTTGGTGAAGTTGCCGGTCGCGTTGTCGGGCGGTAACAGCGAGAATTCGAGCCCGCTTGCCGGCGAGAGGCTATCGACATGACCCTTTATTGTAACGTCCGGGAAGCTGTCGACCTTGATCTCGACCGGCTGGCCGGGGCGCACATAGGACAACTGCGTTTCCTTGAAATTTGCAACGACATAGACCGAATGGAGTGGCACGACAGCCATGAGCTGCGTGCCGGACGTGACATATTGTCCGACGCGGAGAGAGCGGGCGCCGACCGTTCCGTCGATGGCGGCAACGATATCGGTATAGGAAAGATTGAGTTCGGCCTGCTGGACGGCGGCGGCGGCGCGGTCGCGCTGGGCCACCGCCTGGTCACGTTGGGTCTGCAGCACCGGCACTTTGTTCTGCGCGGCAACGACTGCGGCCTGGTCGCGCTGGAGCGCGGCAACGGCTTGATCGCGGGCCGATTGCGTCTGTTCGGCCTGCGATTGGCTGCCGACGCCGTTGGTCGTCAGGCGAGCCGCACGGGCCGCGTCCGACACTGCCCAATTCAACGAGGCTTGCGAAGAGTCAGCCGTCGCCTTCGCCTGCGCGATCAGCGATTGTTGCAGCTGGATCTGTGCATCGATGTTGGAAATTGCGGCATCCGCAGCCTTGAGATCGGCTTTCACCTGGGAAAGTGCTGCCTGGAAATCGCGGTCGTCGATACGGGCGAGCACCTGGCCGGCCTTGACCTTGTCATTATCGTTGACCAGCACTTCCTTGATGTAGCCGGCGACTTTCGGCGCGATCGTGGTGTAATCGGCCTTCACATAGGCATCGTCGGTGGATTCGATGAAGCGTCCGACAGTCCAGTAATGGTAGCCGAAATCTGCACCGAAAGCGACGCCGGCGACCAGCGCCGCAATCAGCAGGCCGCGCTTGATGAGCTTTCCGCCTGCCTTGGGTGCGGCGGCGGTAACAGGCGCTTCGACAGCCGCACCCGGCACAGTCTCGGCACCTGGAGACTTCGCTATCTCGCCGACCGGAGCAGCGTCAGCTTGGCTTGCGTTTTTGAACGCTTCGTTACGGGGTAGTTCGACCATCGTCCGTTTCCTTCAATGCGCCACCCCTTTGCACGGGGCCTTTTTTGATGCGATGAAGATGCGTCCGAACGGTCCTTCTGATAATCTCCTCAAATTTGGAAGGATCATCAAGTCACAGTGGATAATCCGAGGACAATATGGATCGGTTGACCAGCCTCGCAGTCTTTGGCCGGGTGGTGGAATGTGGCGGATTTTCGGCTGCTGCCCGCCGGCTCAACATGTCCGTCACCATGGTGGGCAACCATGTGCAATCCCTGGAAGACCGGCTCGGTGTGCGGCTTCTGAACCGCACGACGCGCCGGGTCAGCCTGACGGAAACCGGTAAATATTATTATGAGCGCTCCTCGCAGATCCTTGCCGATCTTGAGGAGGCCGACCGGGCTGCTGGCGCGCTTAGCACGATGCCGCGCGGCACGCTGAAGATCTATACCAGCGGCGCCATCGTCCGCTTCCTGCTCCCCGTCATCGATGAGTTCATGACGCAATACCCCGCGATCTCGCTCGATTTCAACGTCGGCGAACGGTCGATCGACATGGTCGAGGAGGGGTATGACCTCATGATCCGAACCTTGCCGGCACCGGACTCGACACTCGTGGCGCGCAAGCTGGCGCCCTGGCGGCATATGCTCGTGTGCTCACCAGACTACCGCGACACGCATCCAATGCCCAAGGTGCCGGCCGATCTCGTGGAGCACAATTGCCTGCAATACACCTATTATCCGTATGGCGACGAATGGCGTTTCGAGGATGCCGACGGCAAGCAGGTTGGCGTCAAGATTTCGGGCAATGTCGTCTCGAACAGCGCCGAGACACTGCGCTTTCTGCTGGCAAGCGGCCAAGGCATCTTCCTTGCCCCCAGCTTCATCGTTTTCGAGGATGTCGCCGCGGGCCGCCTGGTGCGCGCCATGCCCGATTATCGGGCAGTGGAATTCACGATAAGTGCGATTTATCCGAATCGCAGCCATCTGCCGACTAAGGTGCGATTGTTCATCGACCTTTTGGCAGAGCGCTTCGTCGAACATCGCAAATGGATGACCTGAGTGGCCGATGCCTTTCGGGGCAGGTCACGCAGCTCAATCAAGGTTTCAAGATGTTCGAGGACTGTATAGAGAGTACGGCGACGCAAGGTATTATCGGCTGTTGCCGCGAGGTGGCGAGGTGACAGATCCGCGCTTGATCAGGCACGTTTTGATGGCAGTCCTCTCGGCCGGAAGATCCTTGCCGTTCAACCGCGATATCAGCCGCTCGGCCGCCTTTTTGCCCATCTCGTAGACCGGCTGGTCGATGACGGTGATCGGTGGCGTCGTGACCGTCGTCCAGTCGGCATCCAAGAACGATATCATCGAGATATCCCGCGGGACGGACAATCCCATTGCCTGCAAGCTCTTGAAGACCCGAAGCCCGACAAGGCTGTCAGAGGTGATGAGAGCGGTCGGCGGCGCGTCATCCTGCAGCAGGCTCTTTACGACGCCGTCCGTCCTCGGCTGGTCGGCTGCGCCAAGCCGCACGTAATATTGCGCCCTTTCGATGCCGGCATTCGCCTGCTCCTTCAATACGCCATCCACGCGTTCGCGCACCGCCGAATTGGTAATGCTGCGGCTGTCGCCAGGGAATTCGCTCTCGGTATCCATGGCGGATACATAGGCGATGCGGCGATGCCCCATCTCGAGAAGGTGGCGGGTGGCGATCATCGCGGCGTCGAAATCATCGCCCGTGACGGCATCGACGCCGAGCTCGGGGATGCTTCGGTCGAAGAGAACGAGCGGTACGCCGACGCGGCGTATGTCCTGAAGATGCTGCGTCCGGTCGCAGCGCGCGGGTGTTACGATCAATCCATCGACGCGCTTGCCGATCAGCAGGTCGACTGCCGATTTTTCCGCATCGAGCTCTTCGCCGGAATTGGCGATGATGACGTTGAAGCCGGCCATGCGCGCGACGTCGCTGATGCCCCTGACGGCGAGGCTGAAGAAGGCGTTCTCGATATCGCCGACGACAACCCCGATAATGCCGGATTTGCCTGTCGTCATGCTACGCGCCAGTTCGTTCGGCCGATATTCGAGTGCTGCTGCAGCAGCAAGCACCTGCTCGCGAACCTTGTCACTGACGACGCCATAACCGCCGAGCACGCGCGCGGCAGTGGCCTTCGAGACATTCGCTGCCCTGGCAACATCGGCGACGGTGACGGAGCGTTTCGAGGTGAGGGGTTCTTCCATTCGATGACGACTACAAGAGTTGTTGACGGACGGTCAATCTCAAGTTAACAAATATCAATTGAGACCGGTCTCTTTATATATGATACCGGTCTCTTGTCCAGATAATCTCTTGCCGATCTATGGGAGGAGAAGCAGACGCGCATGCATGAATGCCGATAAGAGCATCCTTCAGAGCGGAGAACGAACATGAAAATATCCCGCATAATCTCGGCCATGGCCGCGCCCCTGCGCGCCGGCGTGCTGGCCTATCTCGTAGCAGCAAGCGTCGGCCCCGCCGCCGCCGCCGACAATCCCTACAATCTCATCGATCCGGGCGTCATCAGCGTTGGCACGATGGGAGATTCCAAACCCTACACCTTCACGACGGCCGATGGTCAGTTCACCGGCTTCGACATCGAACTCTTCCTCAACGTCGCCTCCCGCATGGGTTTTCCCAAGGACAAGGTGACATTTACCGGCCAGGAATTTTCGGCTCTTCTGCCGTCGGTCGCCAATCAGCGTTTCGATGTCGCCGTTGCGGCCATCGGAACGACCGAGGGGCGCAAGAAGACGGTCGATTTCTCGGATGGTTATCTCGCCGGCTATCTCTCGGTTCTGACGTCCGATGCCTCGATCAAGGATGCAAGCGGCCTCAAGGGCAAGCGCCTCGGCGTCGTGCAGGGCACGCTGCAGGAGGTCTATGCCACCAAGAACTTTACCGGCACCGATCTCGTCAAATTTCCGGACAATAATTCGGCCGTCGCCGCGCTGAACAACGGCACCATCGACGCGCATTTCCTCGATTATGAAGCCGCCAAGCAGTATGGCGAGCGCTATCCGGCTCTGAAGATCGCGGTGAACATTCCATCCTTCGACGCACCCGCGGGATTCGTCGTTCATAAGGGTAACGACGCCTTCCGCTTGGCGCTGAACAAGGCGCTGCATGAAGCGATGCAGGATGGCACCTGGAAGACGCTCTATGAGAAGTGGTTCCCTGGTTCGCCAATGCCCGATCAATATCTTCCCAAGAAGTAAGGCCGCGCCGCCGTCCGGCTCGCCGGGCGGCGGCATTGGCTTGCCTTTAGAGTTTCATGGGGAATTGAATGGATTGGCTTGAAAACCTCCGCCGCAGCTTCCTTGACTGGGATGCCATGGCCGAAGTCCTGCCGAGCATGATCACGGTCGGACTGAAGAACACACTGATCCTGGCGGCAGCCTCCACCGTGCTCGGCGTGATCATCGGCATGGTGCTGGCGGTGATGGGCATCTCGCAGTCGCGTTGGCTGCGCCTGCCGGCGCGCATCTATACCGATATCTTCCGCGGCTTGCCGGCGATCGTGACGATCCTCATCATTGGCCAAGGCTTTGCCCGCATCGGCCGCGAACTCTTCGGCCCGTCACCCTTTCCGCTTGGGATCATCGCGCTCAGCCTGATTGCAGGCGCCTATATCGGTGAGATCTTCCGATCCGGCATTCAAAGTGTCGAGCGCGGCCAGATGGAGGCTTGCCGCGCGCTCAGCATGAGCTACGGGCAGGGGATGCGGCTGATCGTCATCCCGCAGGGGGTGCGGCGGGTCCTGCCGGCGCTCGTCAATCAGTTCATCGGAAACGTCAAGGATTCGAGCCTGGTCTATTTTCTCGGGCTGCTCGTCTCGGAGCGGGAGATCTTTCGCGTTGGCCAGGATCAGGCTGTCGTCACCGGCAATCTCTCGCCCCTCTTGCTCGCCGGCGTCTTCTATCTGGTCATCACCGTGCCGCTGACGCATCTCGTCAACTACATCGATGCCCGCCTGCGCCTTGGACGTCAGGGTCGCAGTTCCGGTGCGACGAGCGGCCTTGTCGAGGTCGGTGAGTTGGAAGCGGCGTCGGGCACGCAAGCGCGGCGCGATATTGTTGCCCGCTTCAAGGGCGGCGCCCTCAGCATCCGCGATCTCAGCATGGCCTATGGCGATCTTGAGGTGCTGAAAGGCATCGATCTCAATATTGCTCGTGGCACCGTGACCTGCATCATCGGCCCGTCCGGCTCGGGCAAGTCGACATTGCTCAGATGCCTCAACCGGTTGGTCGAACCGAAGCGTGGCGACATCCAGCTCGATGGCGAGAGCATTCTGTCCATGAAACCGGAAAGCCTGCGTCGCCGTGTCGGCATGGTGTTCCAGCATTTCAATCTCTTTCCGGATCACACCGCGCTTGAAAACGTCATGCTGTCGCTGACGAAGATCAAGAAGATGCCGAAAGCCGAAGCGCGGCGGATTGCCGAGACCCGCCTTGCGGAGGTGGGTCTTGCCGGGCGAAGGGATCACCGCCCGGCCGGCCTTTCCGGTGGACAGCAGCAGCGCGTCGCCATCGCCCGCGCGCTCGCCATGGATCCGGAAGTCGTCCTCTTTGACGAAGTCACGAGCGCGCTCGATCCGGAATTGGTGAAGGGCGTGCTCGATCTGATGGCCAATCTCGGGCGCCAGGGCATGACCATGGCGGTCGTTACCCACGAAATGGGATTTGCCCGCAAGGTCGCCGATCAGGTGATCTTCATGGACGAGGGCCGCATCGTCGAAGCAGGCCCCCCGCAACAGATCTTCGACAATCCACAAAGCGAACGACTGAAGCGCTTCCTCGCCGAGGTTCTCTGACAGACAGGGCCGGCGGCATCTCCGGCGGCTCGTTGATCGCAACATCCACTACTGACAAGGTTTTCCAACATGCATGCTTCCACTCGTCCCTCGAAAGTCGTTGTCGTCGGCGGCGGTATCTTCGGGGTTTCCACCGCCGTTCATCTGGTGCGGCTTGGGGTTCAGACAACGGTGATCAATGATGGTCCTCTCGCCAACGGCGCATCGAGCCGCTCGCTTGCCTGGCTCAATTCGGCGAGACGTCGCTCGGACGCCTATCATCGTCTGCGTCTGGCTGGCCTCGACCGCTATCGCACTCTATCAGCCAGATATCCCGATGCCGCCTGGCTGCGCTTCGACGGCGGCCTGACCTGGGATGCCGACGATGCCAGCAACGACATTGCTGCGGTCTTCGATTACGAGCGGGACCTTGGCTATCATGCCCAATTGTTGACGCCGGATCGGATTGCGAACGTGACGCCGGGCATCGATCCCCATTCCGTGACGCGGCAGGGCGCTATCTTCAATCCGGGAGAAGGTTGGGTCGATCTGCCATCCTTGATCGGTATTCTTGCCGAAGAGTTCCAGGCGCTGGGTGGTGAGATCGTCACCGATGCCGGCCGGGCGACGGTCAATGTGGAGGAAGGCCGCATGAGGGGCGTCACGACCGCCAATGGCGCCCATTGGCCGGCGGATGCCGTGTTGCTGGCCGCCGGGGGTGATGTGCCGGCAATCGTTGCCAAGGCCGGTCAACATATCGGCGATGATACCCCAATCGCGCTTCTGGTCCGCACGAAGCCGATCCATCATCCGCTAAAGGCTGTACTGAACACGCCACGCGTCGCCATCCGGCCGACCCCCGACGGGGCCTTTGCCCTGGATTCGGCATGGTCGGAAGAAGAGGTGATCGTGAACGCCGATGGCAGCTACGAGATCAAGACCTCAACCCTTACCGGCTTGCTACGGGAAGCCTCAAAGGTACTGGAAGGAAACCCGCAGCTCGAAATTGGCGATTACGGTGTCGGTCCCAAGCCCATTCCCGGTGATGGTGAGCCGGTCTTCGGCGAATTGCAGGCGATCCCCGGCTATTTCGTTGCGTTCAGCCACAGCGGGGCAACTCTGGGCCTGATCGCCGGCGAGCTGCTTGCCGACGAGATTGCCACTGGCAAGCGCCATCCGCTACTTACCGCCTTCCGGCCCGAACGCTTCGCCAGGTAGTTTGCTTCGAGGCTTGCCATTCGACTGCTATCACAGCGTTTGATTGGATCGCTTTCCACGGAAATGACCGGCCCACGCAGCCCTGGTGGCAGGTGGCATGTTCATCCGCATCATGATTTCAGCTGGTCTTGCATCGCTCCATAGTCATGCTCGACCGGCGATCTCACACGATTGGACAGCTTGGCCGATATTCGACCGCAAGCGGACCGCAATATCTCTGCCGTATGTTCGTGACGGCTTTCACGAGTGTGACGGTTGATATAGGCGATGATGACAGCGGCAACGGCATTGCCATCAGCGCCGAGCACCGGGCAGCAAATATCGGTGATACCGACAAAGTCTCGGCTCGGCCGAAGCTCGTACCCCTTCGATCTGATTTCAGCCAGATGCGCGGCGATCGTCTCGCGATCGCTTGCCACTCCGCTGTGGATGTCGCAGGCATCGATGATCCGGCTTGCGGCCTCCGGCGATTGAAAGGCCATGATGACCTGGCCCGACGTGGCATCCGCTGCGATGCGCCCATAGCCCAGCCGAAGGGTGAATGACATATCTTCCCCTCCCGGAACTGCCGCGGTTACCACGGTCAGACCATGGTTGATGACCACCAGATGGGCGGATTGCTGACTGTCGTTTGCAATCTTCGTGAGTTCGGGCATGGCGGCGCTCATCAGGTCTTGGGCATTCGGCGTGTGGAGCCCCAGCTTGAACAGCCGATCCGTCAGGGAATATGCGTCTGTCTCGGGATCGCGATCAATGTATCCCCGTTCCTGGAGCGCGACGAGCATCCGGAAGATCTCGCTCTTGGAGCGACCCAGACCGTCGGCGATCTCCTTCATTGTCAAGGCATGACGGGCTTCGGCAAGCAGCTCCATCACCTCGAGGCCCTTTGTCAAGGCGGGCGCTGCATAGGCGGGTTTGCCGCCATCGTTTTCGGTGTTGCTCATAAAGCGATTCCTTCCTTGGCGGCGACCATAATGAACTTGGATCTGCATTGCCATTTGTTTCATATAGAAACTTGACATCATATATGAAACTGTCATGCTGACATTAGAGACGAGCAATGAGTGAGTGGAAATGAACAAGCAGGCAGTCGCGACCGACCACGATAAGAAGCGCAACGCAATTTCTCCGCGGCGCAACAGCGTCTTCACCGCTATCGATTTCGATCGCGACGGAAAGCAGATCGGATATTTTCATGTGCCGCAGTCCCCTCATGATGACGCATGGGGAACGGTCCAGGTGCCGCTCGCCGTGGTCAAGAATGGTGCCGGTCCGACGATCCTGATCGAGGCCGGAAATCATGGCGACGAATATGAGGGGCCGATTGCCCTTGGCGAACTTCTGCGCGAGATCGACCCGAAGGATATCAATGGCCGTATCATCGCCATCCCCGCCATCAACGTGCGCGCCGTTGAAGCCGGCACTCGCACCTCTCCCGTCGACGGCCTGAATTTCAATCGCACCTTTCCGGGCGATTTCAATGGCACGCTGACCAGCCAAATTTCCGCCTATGTGCATGACTGCCTGTTCCCGATTGCCGATTACTTCCTCGATCTGCATTCCGGCGGTTCGTCGCTGATGATCCTCCCAAGCGCCATCATCGAACCGTCCCCAACGCCCGAAGGACATCGTCTGAACATCAAGGCAACCTTGGCTTTCGGTGCCCCGACCGTGGTCATGGTCGACAACCTCGGCGAGACCCGCACATCGACGGCTGCCGCCAATCTGCAGGGGTTGATCGTGATCGGTAGCGAGATGGCGGGCGGTGGTCTGGTCAGTCCGGATGCGCTGGATATCTGCCGTCGTGGCATCCGCAACGTGCTCAAGCATGCGGGAATCCTGAAGGGCGAGATCGACAGGCCGGCCGACGCCAATAGGCGGGTTTTGAAGGTTCCGGGCAGCGAGGGTTATATCATTTCCGACGAGGACGGTGTGTTCGAGCCCATCAGCCTGCTCGGCGCCGTCGTGGCGAAGGGGGAGATAGCCGGCCGGATTCATTTTTTGCGCACGCCGCAACGCGAACCGGTGACGCTCTATCACCCGATCGACGGCATCGTTTTTGCCAAGCGTCAGCCCGGACGGGTGAGACCCGGCAATTGTTGCTTCGTGCTCGCCAACGAATACCCGGAAGCGCTCGCAAGCGAGGAGCCGATCCGATGAGTGTGGAAGACATCAGGACGGCCGCCGCGCGCGTGAAGCCCTTCATCCGTAGGACGCCGGTGCTGAAGCTCGAGCATTGCATCGGAGCGGAGCTGCCCGCGGATTTTCATCTCAAGCTCGAATGCCTGCAGGTCAGCGGCTCCTTCAAGATCCGCGGCGCCGTCAATCGTGTGAAATCGCTGACTCCGGCGCAACTGGCAAACGGTCTCGTTGCCGCTTCAGGCGGCAATCACGGACTTGCAAGCGCCTATATGGCGCGCCAGTCCGGTGTACCGGCCACCATCTTCCTGCCGGCCAATGCCAGCCCGCTAAAGGAGCAGAAGCTCAAGAAGCTGGGCGCCGAGGTGCGCTACGCCGGATCGGTCTGGGACGAGGCGCATAACGCTGCCCTTTCCTTCGCAAGGGAGCATGGCGCCTTCTACATGCATCCCTTCGCCGACGAGGCGATCGTTGCGGGGCAGGGCACCGTTGCCATCGAGATGCTGGAGCAGATCCCCGACGTCGATCTCTACATCGTGGCAATCGGCGGCGGCGGCCTGATTACGGGAATGTCCGAGATCATCAAGGCGGTCAATCCTGAGGCGCGGATCATTGGCGTGGAGCCGGCGGGCTCGCCGACGCTGCATGCGTCCTTTGCGGCAGGCGCGGTCGTCAGGCTGCCGGAGGTGACGACACGTGTCGCGACCATGGCATGCGGGCGCACCGACGAGAGCATCTACGAGAGTGCGCGGCGTCACGTCGACGACATCGTCCTGATCGAGGACGACGACATGCAGCGGGCGGCTGAGCTTCTGTGGTTCGAATTCGGCATTGCTGCGGATTTGAGCGGTGCAGCCTCGCTTGCCGCGCTGATGGCGGGAGCCATCAAGCCAAAGTCTGGGGAGAGAGTTGCGGGCCTTGTCTGCGGTGCGGGCACTGACGGCTTGTCGAACTGATCGAAAACTGTGCCGCCGCTTCCAAGCGGCGGGCAATTACCGATATCGCCGACCATTACGGCGGGATGTCGGTCAAGAGTGAGAAGAGGCGGAAAACGCCCAAATGCCACCCATCAAAAACTGCTGATGGCAGAGGAGAACAAAAATGCGTATTATTTTGAAGGTATCCATCGCCCTTATTGCACTTGCGCTTGCCACACCGTCGCTGGCGGCCGAAAAGGTCCTCGGCGTTGCCGCGATCGATCTACAAAACTCGTTTTACGTCCGCATGAAGGAGGCCGGCGACGTTGCCGCGAAGGACTACGGCGTCAAATCCACCTGGCAGAGCGCCGAAGGCAGCCTGGAAAAGCAGGTCGGCATCATCGAGAATTTCGTCAACCAGCACGTCAGCGCCATCCTGATCGACCCGATCGATAAGAATGCCGTCATCCCTGCGATCAAGAAGGCCGAAGCGGCCGGCATTCCGGTCATCACCATGGGCAACAAGGTCGAGGCGGGTGAAAACTATTCGACGCTTTATCCGGACTACGACAATATGGCCATGGTCGCCCGCGCTATCGGCAAGTCCCTGGATGGCAAAGGCGAAATCGCTCTGCTTGTCGGCTCCCGCGGCAATTTCGTGTCCGACACCCGCGAAAAGGGCTTTGTCGATACGATAAAGAAGGAGTTTCCGGACATCAAGATCGTTGGCGTCGAGCCGACCGGCTGGGATGCAGCCAAGGCAACCAATGCCGCCCAGACCTGGCTGACGACCTATCCTGATCTGAAGGCCGTTGCCTGCATCTCCGACAGCCTCTGCCTGGCGGCCGATTCCGTTGCAAGCAGCATGGGCTCGAACCTCATCTATGGCGGCTATGACGGTGACGCCGAGATGAAGGAGCTGATCGACAGCGGCAAGATGGTGGTTGACGTGCTCACCGGCGCCTATCGTGTCGGCTATTGGAATGTCGCGGTGGCTGCACGTCTTGCCAATGGCGAGAAACTGCCGAAAGATCTCTACATGCCGACCTACTTCGTGAGCTCCGACGCAACGGCAGAGAAACTGAAGGCGGCCGGCCTGACCTTCGACCACATCAATACGGACAAGGAAGCCGTCGAGGCCAAGAACTATACCGAACAGCTCGGCCCGAAGGTTTCCGCTTCGCAAATGACGGTCGGCAAATAACCGGCTCCCGGCCGGTGGCGGCTCGTCCTGCCGCCGGCCTCATTTGCAGCACGCCCCGCAATCCTGTTGCTGCGTGTCAGGAACCCATTGTTCGAGAGAGGGCACGATGTCCCAGTCCCCGATCACATCCTTCTTCCGCCGTAACGAACCGGTGTTGATTGTCGTTCTGGCGATCGCCATCGCCGTGTTCGGCTGGATCGATCCCCGCTTCCTGACGGCAGGCAATTTCGTCAGTATCACGCAGCAAAGTGCGGTCATAGCCTTGGCGGCATTCGCCATGACGGCGGTCATCATCGCCCGCGGCATAGACATTTCGATCGGCAGCGCACTCGCCTTTGCCGGCGTGGCTGCCGGCCTCGTGTTTTCGGCGACGGGCTCGGCAACTGCGACATTACTTGCCGCCATCGCCAGCGGGGCTGCGATCGGCCTGCTCAATGGCTTGCTAATCGGCTTCGGCGGCATCTCGCCCTTCATTGCGACGCTTGCCACCATGGCATTTGCGCGCGGATTGTCGCTCAGCCTTTCGCATGCCTCCAGCCTCGAAATCACCGATCCGATCATCCTCTATGCCGGCCGCGCCACCTTTGGTCTGATCCCGGTATCGGTCATTATCGCAGCGATCGTGCTTTGCCTGTGGTGGTTCGTGCTGCGGCGAACGGTCTACGGACGCTGGATCTACGCGATCGGCGGCAACGCCGAAGCCGCGCGCGTCTCCATGGTGCCGGTGAACCTGGTTCGCATCTCCGTCTACCTCATCTCCGGCGCAACGGCAGGATTGGGCGCGATCCTGACCGTCGGCCGTCTCGGCTCGGCCCAGCCATTGGCCGGGACGGGTCTCGAGTTCACCGCCATCACCGCCGCTATCATCGGCGGAACAAAGCTGTCGGGTGGTCAAGGCTCGATCTGGGGAACGGCCGTTGGCGCGCTGCTGCTCGGCGTCATCAATACCGGGCTGTCCTTTCTGCAGGTTCCGCAGATCATCATCTACTATGTCACCGGTGCGCTCATCCTCGTTGCCGTTCTCTCCAGCCAGCCAGAAGCGATTAGGGGCCTCGTTCGTTCGGCACGCCGTCGAACGATATCGGTCGCCCCGGCGACAAGCGCGGTGGCGGCAGACGATGCGGCGCATTCGATCTCGCTGGTCGGGATCGGCAAGATCTTCCCGGGCGTCAAGGCGCTCGACGGTGTGTCCTTCACGGTTTCATCCGGTGAAGTCGTGGCGCTTGCCGGTGAAAACGGTGCGGGCAAATCCACGTTGGTAAAATGCATCTCCGGCGTCTACCGGCCCGACGAAGGCCAGCTGGTCATAGACGGCATGCCGGTGAGCTTCAGTTCCCCCAATGATGCAAAGGGCATCAGCGTCATCCATCAGCACTTCAGCCTTTCCCCCGATCTTACCGTCGCTGAAAACATGTTCGTCGGGCGTGAGCCACGCAATGCATTCGGCCTGCTCGACCGTCGCAGAATGCGCCGCGAAGCCAAGGCGATCCTCGAAGAACTTTCGCTCGACATCGATGTCGACATCGAGTTGCGCGCGCTGTCGGTCGGTCGCCGGCAAATGGTCGAGATCGCCCGTGCCGTGTTGTCCGATGCATGGTTCATGGTCATGGACGAACCGACGAGCGCACTCTCCAACCGTGAGCGCGACCAACTCTATTCGCTGATCGCCAGGCTGCGCGCCCGTGGCGCCGGAATTCTCTACATCTCGCACAAGATGGAGGAGATCTTCACCCAATGCGATCGCGTCGTCGTCCTGCGCGACGGCAAGTTCATCGGCGAGCGCAAGACGGTAGAAACCACGGAGGTGGAGATCGTCTCCATGATGGTCGGTCGCGAGGTCGATGACATCTTCCCGCATCTCGCAGCCGAGATCGGAGCAACGGCAATCGAAGTGAAGGATGTTTCAAACGGCAGGCTGCTGACATCCGCTTCGCTTTCCGTGCGCTGTGGCGAGATCGTCGCGCTTGCCGGACTGATGGGCAGCGGTCGGTCCGAAGTGCTTCGCCTGATCGCCGGCCTGGAGACACTGCATGCCGGCAGTATCGACGTCTTCGGGGAACGGCAGGCCGGCGGCAGCATCAAGGCCGCGAACAGGGCCGGCATCGTCTATGTTCCCGAAGACCGGCACCTGGAGGGCTTCGTCGGGCCTATGTCGATCCGTGACAACCTCTCGCTCGCCTGGATCAGGGGCAACAGCCGCTTTGGCATTCTGCCGATGCGCAAGATCGGTGCCCTGGCGCGCGAGCTCATCGCCTCGCTCGGCGTTCGGCCAGCGCAGCCGGGCAAGATGACGCTCGAGCTTTCCGGCGGCAACCAGCAGAAGGTCGTCATCGGCAAATGGCTCGCCACCAGACCACGGATCATCCTGCTCGACGAGCCGACACGGGGTGTCGACGTTGGCGCAAAGTCCGATCTGCATCACCTGATTGCAGGGCTGAAGCAAAAGGGTGCGGCGATCCTGATGGTATCGAGCGAATTGCCGGAAGTGCTGGGGGTCGCGGACCGGATCGTCGTCATGCGCGAGGGTCGTTCCGTTGGCGAACTGCCGCGCGGCGCAACCGAGGAAGAGGTCATGGCTCTGGCTTTCGGCGAGGCGTCGCGAACGGCAAGCATATCACCGGCACGCACACTTTCTGCTACGGCGGCAAATGTCCCTCTTGGAGCAAATGCGCGATGAACCTGGCCTACCATCAGACCGTCTTCACCGTGGAAAGGAAGGATTGAGATGATTTCCTCACGCAATATCCTCCTCAGGCGAGTTCTCGACCTTTCGCCGCTGATCCTGCTCGTGATCCTGGTGATCGTCTTCTCGGCGATCGATCCCCGTGTGATCGCTGGCCAGAGCTTGATCAACATCGTTTCGCAGGCAACGCCGATTGCCGTTCTCGCGCTCGGCGCCCTTATCGTCCTGCTGACCGGTGGCATCGACTTGGCAGCGGGTGTGGGTGTCGCGTTTTGCGCCGTCCTGATCGCGAGCCTGATTGATGCAGGAACGGGTCTTTGGGCGGCACTGGCGATTGGACTTGCGATCATGCTGATCGTCGGGCTGGTCAATGGCGCTATCATCGCGCTTCTGAAGATCCCACCCTTCGTGACGACGCTTGCGACCATGGTGGTGCTGCAGGGCGCGACCCTGGCGGTCGCCTCGAAGGGCGTCCTGATGCTGAAAGATCCGGTCCTTCGCTTCGTCGGCATCACCCGTTCCTTCGGCTTACCGAACATCATTTTCGCAACGCTGATCATCATTCTTGCAGCGGCAGTCCTGATGCGCATGACCCGGTTTGGCCTGCGCACTTATGCGCTCGGCTCGGATGCGAGCGCAGCCGAGCTTGCCGGCATACCGGTCAAGCGGCACACGATTCTTGTCTATGGCGCATCCGGTATCTTCGTTTTCCTGACGTCAGTGGTGATGATCAGCCGCGTGCCGGTCGTCACGCCGAACATCGGCGGCACCTCCCTGCTGCTCGATGCGATTGCTGCGGCCGTGCTTGGCGGGACGAGCATCTTTGGCGGACGCGGCACCGTCTGGGGCACGGTGGTCGGCGCCCTGATCGTCAGCCTTCTGACGACCGCGCTGCGGATTTTCGGGACCGATCCGTCGAGCCTCGATTTCTACAAGGGCGCGATCATCATGGCCGCGCTTCTGGCGGATACGTCGATGACCTACGCCAAGGCCCGATTGTTGGAGCCAGTGCGATGATCAGCCGTGATACCAATTTCGTCGTCCGTGGATCATCGGCCTTCGCGTGGATGACGACCGAGGACGCAGCCCGGCTTGCCGGCAACGGCGAGAAGAGACCCATTGCGTTGCTTCCGACGGGCGCTGTTGAGCAGCACGGTCCTCATCTGCCGATGGGCCTCGATATCTGGCTTGCATCCGCAGTTGCTGCCGCTGCGGCTGCGGGCGAGAACGGCATTCGCGTCTGCGAGCCCTTTGCCTACGGGTCGTCGGCCCATCACCGCGCCTTTGCCGGCACGATGAGCCTCAGCCCGCAGACCTTCATTGCGGTTCTCGTCGATCTCTGCAGCTGCTTGTGGCAGGACGGCTTTCTGCCTGTCATCATCAATGGTCACGGCGGCAATCGCGCGGCGATCCAGGTGGCAATCACCACGCTTGGATCTCAGGGCGTCGTTTCCGCAGGCTTTTCCTATTTCGATCTCATCGCGGATGTCGCAGCGAGGGTGCTGCCCGATCACGCCGGTGGCACCGGGCACGCCTGTGCGCTTGAGACCTCCCTGATGATGCATGTTTTGCCGGCAAGCGTCCGACAGAACCTGATCCCGGATGGTGCGACGCCGCCGTCCTGGCCCGACCCGCATCTTTATGCCGGCCCTGCGGTCAGCGTCTGGCGGCCGTTTGAGGCGATCCGCGAAAACGGCGTCATCGGCACGCCGTCGGAGGCATCGGCGGAAGCCGGCGAGCAGCTCTTCGTCGAAGCTGTACGGCGCAGCCGTCAAACCATTCTCAAAATTCAGTCTGAATATGGTCAAAGGAGCATCGCATGACGGTCCAATTTAGATCTTCGATCAACGGCCCCCATCTGCGCGGCATGCCGATCGTCGCACAGCCGACGGAAGGGCTGCGGATCGGCACGAACCGCATCGGCTCTAAATGGGTTCCGGGCAGCTCGGGCAAATATCTTCGCATCGACAGCCCGTCGACCGGCGAAGAGCTCGGCTACCTCGCTTTGTCGACGCGTGATGATGTTGGCCGTGCCGTGGCGGCCGCCGATGCCTCGCGCGAGAGCCTGCGGAAAATGGGTGTCTTCCAGCGTGCCGCACTTTGCATGAACATCGCCGACGCGATAGACCGCCGCACCGACGAACTGGCGCGTCTTCTCTGCCTCGAACAGGGCAAGCCCTTTCACACGGAGGCCAAGGCTGAGGTCGGTGCCGCGTCGCTCGGCTTTCGCAATGCTGCGGAGCAGATGAAGTGGCTCGAAACGGCCGCGTTCCCCGTCGCCGATGCCAACAAGCGCGCCTTCAGCTTCTTGCAGCCGAAAGGCGTGCTTGCGATCATCACGCCCTGGAACTTCCCGCTGGGTCTGCCTTGCCTCTACTATCTCGGTCCGGCGATCGCGACAGGCAATACGGTCGTCTGGGTGCCCGCGCCGACGACCTCGCTGATTGCCGTGGCGCTCATGGAATGCATGATCGAGGCTGGCTTGCCCGATGGATACATCAACCTTGTGCTTGGCGACGGCGCTGAAGTCGGTGACGAGGCGGTTATCCATCCCGGTACTCACGCCGTCGGCTTCACTGGCAGCTCGGCCACCGGTGCAACGATCGCCCGGCGTGGTGCCGGCAAGCCGCTGCTGCTTGAAATGGGCGGCAATGGTCCAACGATCGTGCTTGCCGATGCCGATGTCGACATGGCCGCCGAGCTTGTCGGCGCCGGCTGCTTCGCCAATGCCGGTCAGATCTGCACGGCGACCGAACGGGTCCTGGTGCACAAGTCTGTTCACGACCGTTTCGTCGAAGGGCTGATAAAGGCCGCGGAAAAAGTCCGCATGGGCGATCCCTTCGATCCGGCAACGACGATGGGCCCGATCAACAATGCGACGGCGCTCGACAAGATGCTGAGCCATATGGCCGATGCGGCTGAGCGCAAGGCAAGCATCGTCAAGGGCGGCAATATCGCCGCCGGCCTGCCGACCAATCTTTACTTCGAACCCACCGTCGTGACCGGCCTGACACGGGACAGTCTGCTCAATCGCGAGGAGTCCTTCGGACCGGTTGCGCCTGTCCTGACCTTCGAGACGGACGAAGAGGCGCTTGAGCTTGCGGCTTCCAGCCCCTACGGGCTGAACGCCTCCGTCTTCACCAACTCGATCAAGAAGGCGTTCTTCTATACCGAAAGCCTGCGCTGCGGCATCGTCAACGTCAACGAGAAGAGTTGCTATTGGGAGCCGCATATCCCTGCCGGCGGTGCTGCAGGCACGGAAAGTGGCCTTGGCCGCACCGGCGGTCGGCATACTCTTGTCGAGATGTGTGACCTCAAAACGATGACAATCGACATCACCCGATAAAAAGGTTCCGCCAAACATTGGCTTGGCATCAGGACGAGGGAGCATCGATGGCCACCAACCGGCATGGGATAAGCAGGGGACGCTGCCTCGGTGGCCGAAAGCTGCCATTCGCAAAGGCTGTGGGAACCGCCGGTCGGTTGCGCGGGCCTTGTCAGCCGCCGAAGCACGACCGAGCAGCCATCAATCGCTTTGCTGGAATGGCACTCTGAGGCGGGTGCCATTCAATTCAACCTTCTCCGGCCATCCAGGAATTATCGCCATGAATGCAGTGACTACCAATTGCGTGGACTACATTATCGTCGGCGGCGGTTCCGCAGGTTGCGTTCTCGCGTCACGATTGACCGAAGATCCTTCCGTTCGCGTGATCCTGCTGGAGGCCGGCATCGATGCTCCGACGCCGGAGCAATTTCCGGATCTCGCCAATCCCTATCCCGGTGTCGCTTATTCCAATCCGACATATACCTGGTCGGGGCTGAAGGCATCGTTTCCCTATACCGGCTCGAACCGACCCGAGGCGAAGGCGGCCCGCTATGAGCAGGCCAAGGTGCTTGGCGGCGGCTCGGCGATCAACGGTATAGGTGCCAATCGTGGTGGGCCTCACGATTATGATGAATGGGGCGAGATGGGTGTCGAAGGCTGGTCATGGGCCGAATGCCTCCTCTATTTCAAAAAGCTCGAACGTGATCTCGACATCGACAACGAGCTTCATGGAAAGACCGGCCCGTTCCCGATCCGCCGGCGAGGCGAGGTGCTCTGGACGCCGTTCACCCGGGCGATGCTGGCAATCTGCGAAACGAGGGGAATTCCCTTCCTGCCGGACCAGAACGGCGCCTGGCAGGAGGGCGTTTTCGAAATGGCGGTCAACATGGATGAAAGGGCCAGGCGTGTCAGCACGGCATGGGCCTATTTGACGCCGGATGTCCGCAGGCGACCGAACCTGGAAATTCGCACGGAGACGACTGTCTCACGCATTCTCATCGAGGCAGGTCGGGCGACAGGTGTGGTCGCGGTGCGCGGCAACGTGCGCGAGGCACTCTCGGCGGCTCGGGTCGTCCTGTCGTCCGGCGCGCTGGCAACACCTGCTATCCTCATGCGCTCGGGCGTCGGGCCGGCGACCCACCTCGTCGATTGCGGCATCAATGTCGTCTGCGATCTGCCCGGCATCGGGCAGAACCTGATGGAGCATCCCTCCGCCGGCCTTGTCCCTTATCTTAAACCCTCGGCCCGGCAAAAGGGTGTGCCCGACTATCACATCCCGATCGGCTACCGCTTTTCGTCCGGTCTTGAGGGTTGTCCCGAAGGCGACATGCACATGAATTTCGTGACACGCGCCGCGTGGCATTCCGTGGGACGCCAGCTCGGTTCAGTCTTCTTCTGGGTCAACAAGTCCTACTCGCGTGGCCAGCTGCTTCTGGACCCGGCTGCACCAGACGGACCGCCCCGCATCGACTTTCGCATGCTTTCCGATCGCCGCGATCTCGTGCGCCTTGCCGATGCTTTCGAGCGTGCGGTGCGATTGACCTCCGATCCAAGTCTTGGCGCCGTCGTGTCAGGCGTCTATGCCGGCGGCATGTCGGAGATCGGCAAGCGCTTTTCAAAACCTTCCAGACTGGGAGCGGTCATCACCGCCATTGGCGCCGTTGGGCTCGACGCGATCGGCAGTCTGCGTGAAAGGGTTTTTCCCTTCATGCTGTCGAATTACGACGATCCGAAACGACTGGCGGGCAACCGTGCCGATCTCGAGGCCTATATTGCCGAGATCGTCGGGGGTGTATGGCACCCATCCGGCACGTGCCGCATGGGTGCGGCCAGCGACAGGCTGGCGGTCACCGACAGCAGAGGAAAGGTGAGGGGCCTTGAGAGCCTCTACGTCTGCGATGCATCGCTCATGCCGACCATCCCCTGTGCGAACACGAATGTGCCGACGATCATGATTGCCGAGAAAATCGCCGACGGTCTGAAACGGCAGCCTGTTCGCGACACCGGTCACGGCGCGCGAAGCGGTGGGCCCGCTTGAAAGAGCTCAGCTGCGCCCACCGCCTGCATTAGAGAGTTTCGGACATTGCGACGGATGGTTCGCTGTTCCTCCAGATTGGGCCGATGCCTCGACCGCTCAAAAGCCAGGCCAGGCTGATATGAAGCGAGTCCGCAATCTCCTCAAGGTAGGCCGGATCGGGCTCGTCTCGGTCATTTTCCCAGGCTAGCCACATCTGCTTCGATACGGCTACCAGCAAAGCGGCATCCTCTGCGGAGAGCCCGCAGGCATCGCGCGCCAGTGACATGCGACCTCCGAGCGTGTCGTCGGCTGCAAGCGTCCAGTCTGGGGTCTGATTGCACATTCATGTCACCTCGATGTGGGAAGGAAGCCCCGCCGCGACGCGGCGAGGCTGCAATGGCGATGTCAGCCTTCGTTGCCGACCCAGGCCCTTACCTGTTCGGGATGGTCCTTGATGTACTTGTCGACTGCCTGATCGTAGGAGGTCGTCTGCGCATCAAACATTGCTGCCTCCAGGTCGGAGATCGGCAACTTCATGCGTGACAGGAAACCGGCAACCTTCGGGTTCTCACTTGCGAAGCCTTTCCTGGCGAGCACATCCACGTGCTCCGCCTCGCCAAGCGATTTCTTCGGATCGGCAATGTAGCGAAGCTTGTATTTGCCGAACATCCAGTGCGGGCTCCAGGACGTGGCCACAAACCATTTCTCGCTGCGCATGTCGCGGTCGACCGTGGTCAGCATGCCCGCTTCGCTCGAGACCTGAAGCTTGTATTTGTCGAGGCCATAGTCCTTGAGCGCCTTCTCGGAAAGGCGTGTCAGACCGGCGCCGGGATCGATACCCTGCACGGTGCCGGACAGCTTTTCCTGGATCTCCGGTTTTTTCAGATCTTCGATCGAGCCGATCTGGTCTTGCGGAATATAGGCAGGCACCACCCAGCCAAGCTTTGCACCGTCATAGACCGTGCCGAGCGTCTCCACTCGGTTCTTGACCTTGGCGTAGTAGTCGGCATGTGTCTGTGGCAGCCAGGCCATCATCATGGCGTCGAGATTGCCGCGGCTTACGCCCTGGTAAAGTGGCGCGACATCGGTCTGCACCAATTCAACCTTTTGGCCAAACTTGTCCGTGATCAACTTGGCGGCGAGCTTCGTGACGAACTCGGCGTCTGACCAGGCGGCCCAGCCGATCTTCACCGGCTTGCTATCTTCCGCCATTGCGGCTGCGGTCATACCGCTGCAAAGCGTGGCGGCAAGACCCAATGTTGCGAGTATCTTGAACATGGTTGTTGCTCCTTTCTGGAAGGGTCGCAGTTGGCGGCAGAGGCCGCCTTGCTCTCAGGTGAAAAGTTCAGGCCGTAGCCGTCACCAGGGGCTCGCTTTCACTCCTTCGGAAGAGCGATTGCAGCAGGGTGAGCCGGCGGGAGCCAAGGCTCTGGGTAATACGGTCGAGAATGACGGCAAGGATGACGACTGCCAGTCCTCCTTCGAAGCCGGTGCCGACATCGAGACGCTGGATGCCCGTCAGGACCGTGTTGCCAATGCCACCCGCGCCGATCATCGAGGCGATGACGACCATGGAGAGCGACAGCATGATCGTCTGATTGATGCCGGCCATGATTGACGGCATGGCGTTCGGCAGCTGCACCTTGAACAGCAGCTGCGCCGACGTGCAGCCGAAGGCATTGCCGGCCTCGACGAATTCGGGATGGACCTGGCGAATGCCGAGATTGGTCAGGCGCACCACTGGCGGCATCGAGAAGATCACCGTCGCGATCGCGCCCGGCACGGCGCCGAGACCGAAGAACATGGCAGCCGGGATCAGATAGACGAAGGCAGGCATCGTCTGCATCAGGTCGAGGATCGGGCGAACTGCGGCGGCGATCGCATTGCGGCTTGCCATGGCGATGCCGAGCGGCAGGCCGAGGATCATTGCCATGAGCGTGGAGGCAATCACGAGCGACAGTGTCTCCATCATCGCGCCCCACAGGCCCATGTGATTGACCAGGAAAAGCGAGACGCCGGTGAAGACGGCAAAGGCAAATCCGACCCGCCATAGGGACAGGAAGATAAAGATGGCAATGCCGACCGGCATCGGTATTGCGACCAATGCGCTCTGGATGGAGCCGGTAACGAAGCCGATGATTGCGGCAATGGTGTCGAGCGCGGGCGAAAAATTGTCGAGAATGTAATTGACGGCACTGTCGATGCCGTCGCCGATATCGAAGGTCATGGGATTTTCCGATTTGATTTGAGGTCAGCTGGCGCGGTCGAGCGTTTCGAGCAGCGCCGATTTGCTGATGGAGCCGAGATAGCGATTGCCGTCATCGACGACTGGCACGGGCCAAGGGCTGGCCGCGACCTTGCCGAGAACGCCGGAAAGCGGCTCGGCGGCGGGTATGGGCTCTATTTCGGGAAGAAAGGCGCTGCGGTAGGGATCGGCAGCATTTGCCCTTAGATTTTCGACAAGCGACGCATGGCTGACCATGCCGTGATAGGTCTTGTCGCGGCCGAGAATGATTGCATATTCCCGGTCGAAGTTTTTCATCCGCTCCAGCGCGGCCGCAGCCGAAACACCCTGGCGCTCGATGATCGTCACCTGGGTCTTGCGCGCGACGTCACCGGCCCTGAACACCTGGGAAACATCGACATTGCGGAAGAAGGAGCGGACATAGTCGTTGGCGGGGCTCATGACGATCTCGTCGGGCGTGCCCACCTGGATGACATTGCCGTTCTGCATGATGCAGATGCGATCGCCGATCCGCATCGCTTCGTCAATATCGTGACTGACGAAGACGATCGTTCGGCTGTGCTGCGCCTGCAGGCGCACGAGCTCGTCCTGCATCTCCGTGCGGATCAGCGGATCAAGCGCCGAAAAGGCCTCGTCCATCAGCAGGACGGTCGGCTCGTTGGCAAGCGCGCGCGCCAGGCCGACGCGCTGCTTCATGCCGCCGGACAGCTGATCGGGATGGCTGTTGGCATAGCCGTCGAGGCTGACGGCCTCAAGCGCCGCCATGGCCCTTTGGCTGCGCTCCGCTTCGCCGATGCCGGCCACTTCGAGACCGAAAGCGACATTGTTCAACACCGAGCGGTTCGGCAGTAGTGCGAAAGACTGGAAGACCATGCTGATTTCGCGTCGGCGCAGCGCGATAAGCTCCCGGCGCGGCATGCGGGTGATATCCTTGCCGTCGATTTCGATGGAGCCGGCGGTCGGTTCGATCAGCCGGTTGAGCAGACGAAGCAGGGTGGATTTGCCCGATCCTGAAAGGCCCATGATGACGAAGATCTCGCCGGCCTTGATGTCGAAGCTTGCATTGTTGACCCCAACCGAACAGCCGGTCGTGGCGTGAATTTCCGATTTCGACTTGCCGGCGCGGATCAGATCCATGGCCCTTGAAGGGCGTTCGCCGAAGATCTTGTAAATGTTCTTGAGACTGATTTTGGTCGAAGCCGGATGGACCGGCGCGTCATTTTCAGTTGCAAATGTCATAAAATCCTAGGCCTGCGACTCGATAGTCCAGGCATGCTCCTTGTTTTAATTATTCTTCGGTGACGACAGCTGAAATCCACAGATCAGAACGCTGTCTTCAAGTTCCCGATTCGACGATCACTGAGCCGGCAAACGGAAGTATCGTTTTGTCGATCGACAGGCCAAAAAGGCGCGAAAGACGGCGAAAAAGCATAAGAGAAATAAACTCTCCCGACAGGCGCAGGATCGATTTATGCCTCGACTTCTAGGCACGGGTTTTAGGGTGATAGACAGGAACTGTCCATAGAAATTTGAAATTATTTCGGCAGGCCGGTCCCGGGCGACGTTACCTTTGATCGCATCGGAGCGATATGCATCCCTTTGAAATATCATCGATTGGCCACCAGTCAGGCGGCATTTTTATGCCGCCTGACAATCTATTTGGCGGTCGGTTCCGGCTTGCTTCGACATCACGACTGCGGCTGTTCGGCGGGCTGGCGCGTCTCCGCTTGGCGTGCAGCCGATACCAGCCGTCGTTGAGCCCGGATCGCGCTCCATTGCTGATCGATCAGAACGCCGAGCAGGATGACGCCGCCCATGACGGCGAAGTTCAGCGAGGAGGGGATGCCGAGCAGATTGACGAGGTTCTGCAGCTCCTGCAGCAGGATCGTGCCGAGCACGACGCCGATCAGGGAACCTTCGCCGCCGCGCAGCGAAAAGCCGCCGAGGACAGCTGCGGCAATCGCATAGAGTTCATAGAACTGACCGTGGCTCGCCGGCGAGATCGAGCGCGTGTACATGGCGAAATAGATTGCCGAAAGCGCCGTCAGCACGCCGCAGATGATGTAGGCGACCGTCACCATCTTCGTGGTGCGGATGCCGGAATATTTCGCTGCTTCCTCATTCTTGCCGATCGCATAGAGATAGCGGCCGTAGACGGAGCGATGCAGGACGATCCACATGACGGCAGCAATGATCACAAGTGCGATGAAGGTGTTCGGCACACCGTAGAAACGGCCGGCGGTCAAAAATTCAAGGGCCGGGAAATTCTGTCCGAAGGCAAAGCCTGCCGTACCGTCGGCGGTATAAAAGCGCGCCGCGCCCCGATAGATCAGCAGGCCGCAGAGTGTGACGACGAAAGGCTGAAGATTGAGCCGCGTAATCAACCAGCCATGGACTGCGCCAAGTACGCCGCCAAGGACCAAGATCAGCGGCAGTGCGATCGCCCAGGGCATGTTCTGGACGGCGATGAAATCGATGAACAGCACGCCGAGTAGGGCAACGAGCGAACCAACGGACAGCTCGATACCGCCGGTAATGATGACGAAGGCCTGGCCGATCGACAGTATTCCGAAAAGACCGATGAGATTTGACGTATTGGCGAGGTTGATCGGCAAAAGGAAGCGCGGATTGATGATCGTCACGACAATGCCGACGACGATGATCAAGAGAAGCAGGCCAAGATCTTTCTTACTCATCGATATCAATTCCCATTGGCCGCAGCCGTTTGAGCAATTCCTGGAAAGTGCACAGCGGCTTTCCTGTAATTGCGTAAGAACAATGAGATAGAGTGGTTCAGCTGTCCGCGAAGAACTGAACTGCCCTAGTGTAATCTCTTGCCGACGGCCAGCAAAAGCACGTTTTCCTGACTGAACTGATCCTTGTCGAGAATGCCGGAGATCCGACCCTCATGCATGACGGCGATACGGTCAGAGACGCCGATTACCTCCTCCATGTCGCTCGATATCATCAAGATCGCGACGCCTGCATCGGCAAGCTTGCGCATGAGGCTGTAGATTTCGCTCTTCGCACCGATATCGATGCCGCGTGTGGGCTCGTCGAAGATCAACACCTTCGGATGCATCGCCAGCCATTTGGCGAGCACGACCTTCTGCTGATTGCCCCCCGAAAGCGTGCCCGTGCGAGTCGAGACCGACGGCGTCTTGATGGCGAGCTGTCTGCGTTGTGTTTCCGCGATGGCATTTTCCCGCTCCGGCGATACCATGGAGCGCCGCGCGAAGGCCGGAAGGTTGGGCAGGGATATGTTTTGCGAAATCGGCAGGTCGAGCAGAATGCCGTTCAGCTTGCGGTCCTCCGGCACCAGAAAAATGCCGTTGGCGACGGCGTCTCTCGCCGATCGCAGTTTCAGCTCCTGGCCACCAAGGCTGATGCCGCCGCCGTAGCTATGGTCGACGCCGAAGAGAACGCGGGCAAGCTCCGTCCGCCCCGAGCCGACGAGACCGGCAAGGCCAAGGATTTCGCCATAGCGAATGTCGAGGCTGACAGGCTGTGTTGGATAGGCGGCGGTTCGAACCGCGGTAATCTTGAGTGCGACGTCTCCCGGCGGATGCGCCGCTTCCACGGATCGCGCAGCCAGCGCTCGACCGATCATCAGCTTCACCATTCGGTCGTGGTCGATCGCATCCTTCGGCAATGTTCCGACGAGCGTACCGTCACGCAGGACGATGACGCGATCTGCGACGCGCTCGACCTCATGCAGGCGGTGCGAGATGAAGATGACGCTGATGCCGTCGGCTTTCAGCGAGGATATGACGGCCAGCAGCTTTTCGGTTTCGGCAAGCGGCAGGCTAGAGGTTGGCTCGTCGAGAATGACGAGCCGGGCGTTGATGGATAATGCCTTGGCGATTTCGACCATCTGCTGCTGGGCAAGCGATAGCGACGCCACCGGGGTATCCGGCGAGAAATTGGCACCGACACGCTTCAAAAGAGGGGCGACCATTTCGCGCAGACGGGCGCGGTCGACCAGCTTCAGCGCGCCGCCGCGCAGCGGTTCGCGGCCAAGGAAGATATTGGCGGCGACATCGAGATTCTCGAACAGATTCAGCTCCTGATGGACAAAGGCGATCCCCGAGGCGATGCTGCTTTCGACGGTGAACGCCGCATGCTCGGCACCGTCGAGCCGAATGTTGCCACGATCCGGTTTGACGACACCGCCAAGGATCTTCATGAGCGTCGATTTGCCAGCGCCGTTCTCGCCGACGAGACCGATCACCTCGCCGGGGTTGACCTCCATCGAGAAATTGTCGAGCGCCACGACGCCGGGATAGGTCTTGCCGATTCCCGAAAGGCTGAGAAAGGGCGCTGCGGCCTCAGTCGATAGCGATGTGTCCGAGCGTTGGTTCATAACGAATATCATGCCTGTGCGATGAGGCCTCGAAGGCCGCGGCGACGTGAGCAATTGCATTCGAGCAGCGCCGATCCTCGCAACCGGCGCTGCTGCGGGCTGGCCTTAGTTGCCGGCCATAGCCTTCAGGTTAGCCGCGTAGGCGTCGACATCATCCTTGCCGATGATCTTCGTCGGGATGATGATCAGCTTGTTGGCTGGAATTCCCGATTTGTCGCCCTTCAGATAGGCGGCCATCAGCTTCATGCCCTGATAGGCCCAGAGATAGGGCTGCTGCACGACGGTACCGGCAATGGTTCCTTCCTTGACGCCGCCGAGCGTGATCGGATCATCATCGAAGCCGACGACGGTGATCTGGCCGAGCTTGCCGGCTTCGCGCAGAGCTTCGTAGATACGTGGCGTGTTATAGGAGTAGAAGCCGACCATGCAGGTCACGTCGGGACTTGCGACAAGCGCGTCTTCGACGTTCTTCTTTGCTCTTGTCTGATCGATATCGTCGCCGCGGACGTCGACCAGTTCGATCTTGGTGCCGGCTATGCCGTCCTTCATGCCCTGGATACGCTCCTTGGCATTGTCGGCGCCCAAAAGCCCCACGAAGCCGATGCACTTGCCCCCGTTCGGCATGGCTTTCTTGGCGATTTCGGCGGCCTGTTTGCCGGCATCGACGTTCGAGGAGCCGATATAGGCGACGCGGTTGGTATCCGGTGCATCGCTATCGGTGGTGAACAGCGCGGTTTCCGAGCCGATCTTGTTCAGCCCGTCCGTCGAGGTCTTGGGGTCGACAGCAGAGACCATGATGCCTTTGACGCCGGCTGAGACCAGGTCTTCCATCAGTCGCTGCTGGATTGCGACCGACGACTGTTCGGGATATTTCAGCTCCATATTGAAGTCCGGCAGCTCCGCCTGGGCCTTCTTGACGCCGGCTTCGGCCGCCTTCCAGAAGTCGGATGCGCCGTTGACCACAAATGCGAGTGTCGGCTTGTCGGCGGCGTAGGTCGCCGTCGCATAGCTCAGCATCAGCCCTGCCGCAAAGGCGGCAGCGCCCCGTGTTAGGTACTTCATGATCATCCTCCCATAGACCCGCTATCGGGGTCTAGTTGCAACTCGCGGCAGACCGCTCCGACACCCCCTCCTAGGGTTCTCGTCAAGCGAGATACGGCACGTCCAGCCACGATCGCGACGGTATACGACTAATTTCGATTAGTAAATAGAATTAGTAATACAATTTCGTGGGGGCGAAGCTTCGGAATGCTGTGATTCTCGCTAGTTACTTCAATTATCAGCATTCTTGGGCTCGAAAGTGCTGGCAGAGATTGCATTCACATCCGTGGTGGTTGCCGAGATCGCTCAAATGATGATAATAAATATTAGCGCGCGGAGACGGCGATGGGGATTGCCGCCGGTTTCGCTTTACGGGAGATAAGACAGAGTTATGAAAAAAATATCGGCCGCAAATGGCGATCAGCTGGCCGACGACAGCGGGCTATCAAGACGAAACGGCCGCCGTCCCGGCAGCAGGGTCACGATGACCGACATTGCCAAGGCGGCAGGATGTTCACAGAGCGCAGTATCCTTCGTCCTCAACAATACGCCCGGCATGCGCCTGTCCCAGCAGACCCGCGAGAAGGTGATCGAGGCCGCCCGTCAGCTCGGCTATGTCGCGCCGGTGCTTGCCACGCCGCCCGCGCTCCTCTCGCCTTCGAAGCTAGATGGCATCATCGGTTTTGCTGTCGACCAGCTCGCGACGAGCCCGGAGGCCGTCGTTGCGATCGAGGGCGCGCGCCAGGCGTCGTGGAACGCTGGAAACGTCCTGCTCGTCGCGCAGACCATGAGCGATCCCGTCATGGAACCGAGAGCGATCAAGGCGCTCAGCAGCAGCGGCATCTCGGCGCTCATCTACATGACGATATTCACCCGCGAGGTGGAGGCGCCGGACTATCTCTACGATCTCAATATCCCGATCGTTCTTCTGAATTGCTACACGTCCGATTATGCCTTTCCCGCCGTTGTTCCAAGCGAGATAGCCGGCGGCCAGACTGCGACCCGGCATCTGATCTCGCACGGCCATCATCGGATCGCGACAATCACCGGCGAACCATGGATGCAGGCGGCTCAGGATCGGCTGACCGGCTATCGCCGGGCGCTGGCAACGGCCGACATTCCATTCGATCCCGAACTTGTCATAGAAGGCGATTGGTCGGCGAGCGCCGGCTATTCCGGCACCATGAAGCTGCTTTCGCTTCCCGAGCGTCCGACCGCAATCTTCTGCCAGAACGACCGCACCGCCATCGGTTGCTACGAAGCGCTGAAGGAAGCTGGGCTCCACATACCGGAGGACATGTCGGTCATGGGCTACGACGACGAAGACATCTGCCGCCATCTTGTGCCGCCCTTGACGACCTCGATCCTGCCGCACATGGCCATGGGCCAATGGGCGATCGAGCATCTCGAAACGGCAGTCCTGCCGCGCGAGCGACGCTATCAGATCACCAAACTCGAATGCTCGCTGGTCAAGCGTGCCTCCGTTGCCCCGCCTGGCGGCGTCAAGGCGGGGCGCAAGGCGCGGAAAACCTGATGGTCCCGCTGCCGTTCCTTTGCTGCGCCTTGCTTCGTCAGGCCAGCAGGTGCTCGTAGAGGATCGAGCCGCCAAGCCCGATCAGGGCAACGCCTGCAACTCCTTCGGCAATCCTGCCGAAGCGCTCCCCGATCAGTCGCCCGACCAGCATGCCACCCGATGACATCAGGAATGTCGCGGCGCCGATCGCCGTGGCGATGACAAGAATGTTGACCTGCAGAAATGCCAATGACACGCCGACAGCCATGGCGTCGAGGCTCGTTCCGATTGCGGTTGCCATCAGCACCGCAAATGACATGGTGGGGCGCACCTCCTTCTCCTCCGGCCTGTTGCGGATGGCGGCATGGAGCATATTGGCGCCGACGGCCGCGAGCAGGCTGAATGCGATCCAATGGTCGACCGCACTGACGAAGTTGGCGGCAGCCACGCCAGCACCCCAGCCGATGACGGGGGTAATTGCCTCGACGACGCCGAAGACGACACCGGTTCTGATCGTTTCGGAAAGGCGAGGGCGGCCCATGGCCGCGCCACGACCGACCGACACGGCGAAGGCATCCATCGACATGCTGAATGCCAGGACGATGATTGCAAAGAACGACATTTGAAAAGCCTCGCGGACGCGCAAACCGGGCATCCTCCGCCCTGTCCGAACCAGGCGGGATCTGCCACGGTCTTGCCGAGCCGACGGACCGGCTGAACGTCCCACGTGCGATGGCACGAGCCTGTTGAAACGTTCCCGCCCGATGGGCGGTGGCTACTCCCCGATACCGGTCGGATCTAGTGACTCCTTGCTCCGGCGTCAACCAGGAGGCGTGCAGAATCGTGCTAAAATTATCTTGATATTACATATATTTGACTTCAATGTCGCAGGTGCGAATGCACATGCAAATCATTCGCAGACATGTAATCTATGATTGTGAAGATTCCCCAGCTGAATGCTCGCATGACTGGGGCCAGCGCGAGTGCTCGATCACAAGGCCGGTGGATTGAATGACCACGGGATATCCCGTCCGCTTGCCGGCTTGTAGCGACATCTTGGCGATCGATGGTTCGATTGCTACTATGCGCACCATGACGGTTCTCTCCCAGGACACCAACCCGCCGCCGATCCGGTTCCTGTTCCGGCTGCCATCACTCACCCTGCAACTGCTGTGGCGTTTCTGGCCACAGCTAATGGCGCTGTGGCTCCTGGGGCTGATCGGCAATTCGCTTCTTAACGAACTTGCCGTCATGATCGGCCGGCTAAATGCCTTTGCGGGACTTTCCACCCTCGCTCTCGTCGTACTCCTGAAACTCGTCATCATCGTCGCATTGTTCGAGACCGTGCGGCCCGGATTGCCGTCGCTTGATGCCGCCTCGCGCGCTGCGGCTGCCCGGCCGGAAATCGATGCCACCGCCGGTTCCGTGGCGCCAAGCTTCACATCGATCCTCGCGCTGACGCTTGTGCCGTTCTTCGCCTATTACGCCGCCTGGGGGTTTCTCGGTGATACGGTCAGGGACTATTCCAGGCTGTCGCTCGACCTGATGCTGTTCGGCGAGGACTATAATCCCTTGAAATTCGGCAGTAGCGCCTGGCTCCTCGTATCGGTCGCCGTCGCTTGGGTGGTCAGGCGTTTCGCCAAATTCATGCATACGCGATCGAAAGCGCCCATTTGGGCTGTTATCATCGTCGTTTGCGAGGCGAACTGGGCATTCATCGGTCTCTTCGTCATTTCGACTTGGCAAGGCGACATCCGTTCCTGGATCGCCAAGCTTCCCGAAACGGTCGGGCATTTCTTCGGCTTTCTCAATCCGGTTGGCAATGCGGCGGCGGCAACCCTCTTTCCGCCGACGGCGGAGGACGCTTCCCTTTCCCTTTCCAGGCAAATGCGTGGCCTGTTCCTCTATGCTCTTTACCCGGTCGTCTGGTTGACGCTTGCCGCCTTGGTCTATGGCTATGACATCAATGGCGAACGCCCGCTGACGGAAGGTCGGCTGGCGCGCGCGGTCTCTCGCTGGCAGTCGCTGCCGAAGGCGATCCGCGACTTCGTTTCGCATTTCATCGCGGGGACGGCGAAACGCTACCGTGCCTTGGCCGAAGGCGTCGGCCTCACCCTGGGGTCCGGTCTTGGGCTGCTGCTGGCGGTCATTCTACTATACCGGCTGCTGGATTGGGGCGCAGCCTGGGCCTGGTACGGCACATCGAGGCTGATCGGCGTCCACGATCTGCCTCTATGGCACATGCTTGCCCAGGCAATATCGCTTTTCCTAGGCAGTCCCAGTGCGCCGGGCGACGGCGTCCTCGTGATGCCGATCAAGATATGCCTGCTGGCCGCGGCTCTGGAAATCGGTTTCGCGCAGGGACGGCAATGGCGCCGCGGCGTGGACTGACGTCTGGCGTCCGTCAGCATCTCTCCGGGACTTCCTTGGCTTCAGTTCAGCCGCAGTGGGAAGGATATGGCGTCCGGCCTTGTCGAGGCGAAACTCAGCTGTGCGGATAAGGAGGGAACCGCATCGGCCGGCACGACGAATTTCTCCTCCATGATTGTGCTTGCACCCTTGGCCGGCGGCTGGCGGGATATGGCATCGCAGCCGTCTATGGGGGTAGCCTTCGGATCGAGGTCGCGGCTGAGATCGTTGGAAAGAATGAAGTTGAGGGGCTGCCAGCGCCGCCCCTTCGGGTCCGTCAGGGTGAGACTGCATTGTGTCCAGGATTGCCCGACATCGTCTTCGGCCTTTGCCGCCAGCCTGACCACGACCAGGCGCATCTGACCGGGAAAGGTGATTTTCCCGTCACGTCCATCGCCGATCAATCTTGCCTGGTTGAGTGTCCAGGACGCCTTGGCATAGGTCTGTCCATCGACGCTGCCACTGACGCGCAACTCGTTTCGCCCGACGTAATCTTCGGCATTGCGCCATGCATCAATGGCGTAATTGGCCGCCAGCAGGACGGGCAGGCTTGCCAGGGATGCCCACCAGAACCGTCTTTCCCGCCTAGACGCCATTGGCACCGATCTCCACGCGGTCACGTGTCTCGACGCTTGCGCCGTCGAGCTTGACACGAATTTCCGAGTCCAGTTGAGGGGAGGGCTGTCTGGAAAGCACCAGCGTCATGTCGCTGGTTTCGCCTTCCGGCAGTTCGAAGATGAAGATGCCCGTCGTCGGTAGGCCTGGCTGCAAATCCTTGGATGGCATGAGGCGCGGAGCGCCGTCGGCGCGATGGCTTTGACGGTAAAGGCGACCGGACGCGCCCTCAATTGCCGCGGCCTGAATGGTCATAGTGTCATAATTCGACTGCAGCTCGACACTGACGATGAGCCAGACCCCTTCGGTCTGCCGCTCGATCGACTTGCCATAAGGGGCAAATGCGATCGTCTTTGTGCGCAGAACCTTGGCGACCTTGACGCTGAACGTCCTGCTCGACACGGTGTCCTTCTGCAGCCCGGCGGTTTCGATGGGGCCAGTCAGGATCGCATAGCTCGGGGTCGTCGATTGCAGAAAAGCCAAAAGCAGAGCGGTCACGCCGCCGAACAACAGGGAAAGCAGAAGCCGTATCAAGGACCGGCTCCCTGGCTCACTGAAAGCGGCAGGCTGATGCGCGCGACGTCACTCGGGTTGAACCAGCCCGGCGCGGCATAGAGATTGTCCTTGGGCTTATAGGTGGTCCCGACGATCACAACGCTCAGTGCTTTGGGAAGCGCCTGTGTTGCTGGCAATTGCCAGACGACCTTCACTTTTTCCGGCATCATCGGCTGAAGGTCCCAAAGCAAATCACTGTCCCGGACGAGATAGAATTGTGGAACCGGAGGGTTTGCGACATTTTCGAGCTTCAGCGCATCGCGATACAAGTTCGAGCTTTCCGCCGTCATGTTTTCAAGTGTCAAATCGAGCGTTAGCGCCTTCTTGCCATCGGGAACGCGTCGTCCGTCCGGTGTCTCGGTGGCGATGCCGCTGGAATTGAGGGTCACCATCCACTGACCGGCATCGACGGGCTTGCCGGGTTTGACCTGTGCCACCTCCGTTCCCGTGCGGGTTTCATAGATCGAGAGCCCGAGCGATAGCGCGCCCGCGAGAAGGCCGCCGAGACCGGCGATGATCCGCGTATAGAGTGCCTTGTTCGCTTTGCTGATAGCCGATTGGTTCATTGCGTGATGCGATCGGGTGGTGGCATTGGCCGCCGGCACCTGAAGGAAACAGGCGGCAATCTCTATTTGGATCAGTTGGTTGATACGACAAGGGCGGGTAGTGCGCGAGCGCAGGAATTATGTGTTGACAGAGCTAGAAAATGGACAAGTAAATCGATTTGCAAAAGCATTTGCAAATCGATTTACAATGCCGTAGCCTGATCCTATGACCACAATCGCAAAAGTTGCCAAGCGTGCCGGAGTGTCGCCGACCACTGTGTCGCATGTGCTCAATCACGCCGACCGCGTGTCGGCGGACTTGCGCAAGCGCGTCCATGAGGCGATCGCCGAGCTTGGCTATGTTCCGAACCCGCTCGCTCAAAGCCTCAGGACTGGCCGTACCAATCTCGTTGCCATGCTGATCCCGGATATTCGCAACCCCTTCTACCCGGAAATGGTGCAGGCGGCGCAGTCCGATCTCGAGGCGATCGGGGTCGATCTTTTGGTCTTCAACACCGATGTCCCGGGTGGCCATTCACAGGAACACGGGCAGCATTATCTCCGCCAGATCCGCAGTCGGCGCATCGACGGCCTCATCGTCGGGGATTTCGCGCTGCATGGCATGCATGACACGTTGCTCGAAATCGATCTTCCCACAGTGTTCATCGGCGACCTGCCGAACAAGGCGGTCGATAGCGTCAAGATCGACGATTTCGGCGGAGGTCATCAGATGGGAGCCTATCTTGCCAAGAAGGGCCATCGCCGGATCGCGCACCTGACCGGGCCGTCCTTCTTTGCCGAAGCCATGGCGCGTGCTGCCGGCTTCGAACAGGGTCTGCGCGACAACGGGGTCGAGCCGATTGACGAGTTGCGCCGAGAAGGAAGCTATCTCGGCCCCTCGGGGGAGGAGGCCGTCGATTGGCTTTTGACGAACCATGGCGACAACCTACCCTCAGTGATTTTCTTCGGAAACTACCTGATGGCGGCCGGCGCGCTCGCGGGGTTCTTCGATCGCGGTATCAGCGTTCCCAAGGATATCGGCATTGCCGTCTTCGGCGATCAGCCGCAGCTCGAATATGTCAGGCCACGCATTACGAGGGTCGGCAATACGCCGTCGCTGCTTGCTCATCGCGCAACTGAAATGCTGCTGGAGAGGCTTTCGGGCGCCTATACGGGACCGGCACGCTCGGAGGTGATCCCCTGCAATCTCCACGCTTACGATACCGCATGAAATGAGGCTCCGTCACCCGGGAGGAGTGTGGTGACGGCAAAGCAAAGAGGGAGGAAGTCATGACTGGTAAGGACAAGCTCATCACCGCTGCAACCCGTCGGAGCGTACTCAAGGGCGGGGCAATCATTGCCGCCGGTGCTGCTGCCGGATTGAGCGGTTTTCCCTATGTATCGCGCATGGCCGTGCGGGCGCAGGGCGCACCGCTGAAATTCTGGCAATTCTACGCGCCAGGCGGCACGGTGCCAAGCCAGGTCGACTGGTTCGAAAAAGCCGTTGCCGCCTGGAATGACAGCCACCCGCAGAAGGTGGAACTGGAATATGTCCCGAACGCCGAATACATCAACGGGCCGAAGCTTGCGACGGCCTTTGCCTCGGGCGAAGGGCCGGACATCTTTCTGATCTCGCCCGGCGACTTCCTGCGCTACTACAACGGCGGCGTCCTGCAGGATCTGACGCCTCACATCGATGCGAAGGAAGATTTTCCGGAGAGCGTCATCGCGAGCCGGATGGTCGACGGCAAGATCTATGGCATCCCGATGGAAGTCGAGCCGATGGCGATGTACTATTCGGTCAAGGCCTTCGAAGAGGCGAAGCTGAACGAGAACGACGTTCCGAAGACGTGGGACGATTTGCTGGAGCTCGCCAAGAAGCTCACGACGCCGAAGCGCTTCGGCGTGCTGTTTGAGACCCAGCCGGGCTACTATCAGAACTTCACCTGGTATCCCTTCTTTTGGCAGGGCGGCGGCGAATTCCAGACCAAAGACGGCAAGAGCGCCTTCGATTCACCCGCCGCGGTTCAGGCTTTGAAGTTCTGGCAGGATGCCATCAATTCCGGTGTGGCGCCGCGCCAGGTCATGGGAAGTGGTGCGAACGACACGGTTGCCAACCTCGCCTCGGGCTATTGCGCCATCCAGAATGTCGGCATCTGGGGCATCTCGCAATTGCAGAGCAACGCCAAGGATTTCGAATATGGAGTCTTTCGCCTGCCGACGCCGCCAAACGGCAAATATGTGACCGTTGGCGGCGGCTGGGCCTTCGTCGCCAATGCCAAGGGGAAGAACCCGGATGCGGCGGCACAATTCTGCGCCTGGGCGCTGGCCTCGAAGGATAAAGGCTCCGTCCAGCGCGTCGCTGACTGGTGCACCAAGGGCAAATCGGACATGCCGCCGCGCGAAAGTGCGCTTGCCGCTGGCGGCGAAGCCTTCAAAACCGGCATGATCGGCAAGTTTGCCACAGACGTCTATCCTGGAGCGCGTGGCGAGCCGCGCCTGCCGCCGGAGGTCTACAAGATCATTTCCGATGCCATCCAGCAGGCCCAACTCGGCGGTGCCGACCCGCAAGCGACGGCGACATCGGCCTCGCAGCAGCTCGACGCGTTCCTTTCGTCCTATAGTGGCGCACCCATTCTCTAGGAAGAACCGCCGGCCGCTGCAGTAGCCAGCTCTGGCGGCCGTCTCTCTTTTCGGGACGAGATCATGACGACAATTGCTGATGTGACGACAAGCGGTGCAAACAGCACCCGGAAGGGCCTTTCCGCCCGGCATCGCGAATGGATTGCGGGCTATCTCTTCGTATTGCCCGATGTGCTCGGCCTTTTCGTTTTTCTCGGCGTACCGATGCTTCTGTCGCTCGTGCTGAGCGTCTACGAGGTCAACGGCTTTGGCGGTTACAATTTCGTCGGTGCCAAGAACTATATCCGCATCTGGCATGATCCGTTGTTCTGGAAGGGCGCAAGAGTAACTGCTCTCTACGCCGTCATGCTCGTGCCTTCGCTTTATGTGACTGGCCTGGGTCTGGCGCTTCTCGTGCAGCAGACCAATCGCTTCAACGCGATCATGCGCTCGATGTTTTTCGCTCCGAACATGGTGAGCCTCGTTGTCGTCGCCCTTGTCTGGCAATTCATGGTCATCGACAAGATCGGCGTCGTCAGCCAAGCCATGGCCGGTCTCGGTCTTCCCTCGATTTCCTTCCTCGGAGATCCGAACTTTGCATTGATCACCGTCGTCCTCGTCAGCGTCTGGTTCCTGATGGGCTTCTATATGCTGATCTTCCTGGGTGGCCTGCAGGATATTCCAAAGGAATATTACGAGGCGGCGATGATTGACGGCGCAGGACCTATCAAGCGCTTTCGATACGTCACGCTGCCGCTTCTGAAGCCGACAAGCTTCTTCGTTCTCATGGTATCGATGGTAGCTGCCGTTGCCGGCGCGCAGGCTTTCGATATCATCTATGTCATGACCAAAGGCGGCCCCGCCAATTCGACGTCGGTACTGATCGTCTACATCTACCAACAAGCCTTCTCCTTCGGTGCTTTCGGCTACGCAGCCGCGATGTCATCGATCCTGGTCGTCGCGCTGATGATCGTCACCGCAATTTTCTTTGCCGTCACGCGCGGAGGACGTTTCGATCATGCGGAATAATGCTTCCAACGCCTACTTTTCGCGATCGCAGGTAACGATGGTGCGTTGCCTGTGGATGCTGATTGCCGGCATGCTGGCGTTGATGACGCTTTTCCCCTTGCTCTGGATGGTATCGATCGCCTTCAAGCCGGCAGCTGAATCCTTCTCGTCGTCGCTGATACCGGAATCACCAACATTCGACAATTTCATCTATGCGCTGACGGGCGTGCCCTTCATCCGCTACATGCTCAATAGCTTCTTCGTGTCGGCGACGGTGACGATCGTGGCGCTTTTCTTCCACACAATGGCCGGCTACGCATTGGCGCGGTTGCGCTTTCCTGGACGCGAGATCATCTTTCTGGCGATATTCTCCACTTTTCTTGTCTCACTGCCCGTCGTCATCGTGCCGCTCTTCATCATCGTCAAGGCGATGGGCATGATCAACTCCTATACGGGTCTGATCGTGCCGGCGATCTTCAATGCCTTCGGCATCTTCCTGCTGCGACAATATTATCTTTCGCTGCCGCGTGAGATCGAGGAGGCCGCCGTTATCGATGGCGCCGGCTACTGGCGTATCTACTGGAGCATCATCCTGCCCTTGAGTCGGCCGATGATGTCGGCGCTCGCCATCCTGTTCTTTCTCGCCAACTGGAATTCCTTCCTTTGGCCGCTCACTATCACCTCCAATCCGAACCTCTGGATGGTGCAGGTCGGCATCGCCAACTTCAAAAGCCAATATTCGGCGTCTTGGAACTACATGATGGCCGCCTCCACCATCGTCGCCATCCCCACCCTCGTTCTCTTCGTGATTTTCCAGCGGCAGATCATGGATTCGCTGAAGATCAGCGGTCTGAAATAGCCGTCTTCATTCAAGACAGGAGACTTCCATGAGTAATCTCGGCCTTTCACCCTTGCGCGGGCTTGCCAAGCTGCGCGAAGCAAAAACGCGGCGCTTCTCGAGTTACGACCGCACCGGCGGCAATGACGACCGCTTCCATATCGAACCGGGCAAGACCGAGATCATTGCCGAGCATTCGGGCGCCGGCATCATCACTCATATCTGGGCGACGCTTGCCTGCGAAAGCGATAACTTCCTGCGTAAGATCGTGTTGCGCGCTTACTGGGACGGAGAAGATGAGCCGAGCATCGAGGTGCCAATCGGCGATTTCTTCGGCATGGGCCACGGCCGCACCGCAAACTACGCCAGCCTGCCGATGCAGGCGAGTCCGGAGGACGGCAAGGCGTTCAACTGCTATTTCCCTATGCCATTCGGCTCGCACATGAAGCTGACGGTGACGAACGAGGCCGAGCACGACCTGCTCTTCTACTACTATGTCGATCTCGAACTGCACCAGACCCTCGAACAGGGCATGGGCCGTTTCCACGCGCAATATCGCCAATCGCGTCCGGAAGGCATGAACGACGCGGGTCTTACCAACGAGGAATATCTTTTCGGCGGCGAGAATGTCGACGGCAAGGAAAACTATACGATCCTCGAGGCCGAGGGCCGCGGCCACTATGTCGGCGTTCTCTATAGCGTCTATTCGCGCCGCCGCTCCGATGTCTGGGACTGGTACGGCGAAGGCGATGACATGATCTTCATCGATGGCGAACAGGGGCTTTGCGTGCCGGATACCGTGCGCAAGCCCGATCCGCGCATCGGTCCGAAGGCGGCGCTTATCGATCCCCGCCTGGAATCCGCACCCGGCGCCAACGATGCCTGGCCGCCGACGCTGCACGGCACCGGCACGGAGGACTATTTCAATACCGCATGGTGTCCGACCCAGGAATACAGTGGCCCCTATCACGGCATCATCTCGGCGGGTGGTCCGAACTGGACCGAGCCGGTGACGCTGTACCGCTGGCACATCGAGGACCCGGCGATCTTCCAGAAGCACATTCGCGTGACGATCGAACACGGCCATGCCAACCGTCGTTCCGACGATATTTCCTCGGTCGCCTTCTGGTACCAGGCCGAGCCGCACAAGCCATTCGGTGCATTCCCCGAGGTTGCGGAGCGCGTGCCGACCTTTCGCCGGCCGTTCAAGGAAATGAAGATCGCCGTCAAGAAGGCGAGAGGATGAGGCCTGCTTGAGGCAGCAAGTCTGACACGCGTTGGAGTTTCCCGTCGGAGCCCGCCTGATGGCGGGCTTCTTGGTTCTGAGGTCTGGCGCTCAACGGCGGATTTGCCTCCAAATTCATATCTTCCCATCGGCGGCTACGCTCTCCGGCAATCACGTTCAGAGCCGCAAGAACGCGGCATAGAGAAAATAGCTCTTGCGTGGCCTTTATAATTAGGTAAGTTACCTAATAAATGGATAGGGCACATGATTGCTGGCATAGATATTGGTGGAACCAAGACACAGTTCGTCGTTGAGGCCCGCGGCAAGATGGTCGGTGAGCGGATCGTGCACACAGCCGAATGGCGGGCGCGTATCGATCACGATGCCGACGCGCAGGCGCTCGTTTCGCTGCTTGTCGCAACGGCCGATACAATGCCTGAGATTATCGTGATCGGCGCGCACGGATGCGATAGCGACGATGATCGGCTTGCCTTGCAGGCAAGACTTGCCCGGCATTTGCGCGGCACGGTTCTGGTCCTCAACGATTCCGAATTGCTGTTACCGGCAGCGGGTAAGACGAGCGGTATTTCCGTCATAAGCGGCACCGGTTCGATTGCAGTCTCGCGCGATGCTGCGCGCCGGATGATCGCATCGGGCGGCTGGGGTTGGTATCTCGGCGACGAGGGAAGTGCCAGCGGCCTGGTGCGGGAAGCGGCGCGTACCATTCGCTTTGCGCTCGACCAGGGCGAGGCGCTCGATCCGCTCGGCCGCAGCGTCATGGCAGCTCTTGCCGTCTCCTCGCCGATCGAGATCGGCCGTGCGCTCGGCGAAATCGGATCGGCAGCCGGCATAGGCCGGCTCGCACCGCTGGTGTTCGAGGCAGCCGAGGCAGGTTCGCGCCATGCGGATAAGGTCATCACTGAGGCGGGTGCCTCGCTTGCCGTGCTCACAGCGCAATTGATCCAGCGCGGAGCGCCGCGCGGCGATGTCGTGACCGGCGGCGGCGTCATTGCCCGCCAGCCGCGGCTTCTTGCGGCCTTCAAATCTGCCCTCAATGAACGCCTTCCGGATCTCACGCTGACCCTTCTCGACGAACCGCCCGTGGCCGGGGCGATGGTGTTGGCGCGCAAGCTGAGCCTCGGCGACCTGCCGGCGACACTGCCCCTGCCGCATATCGACGGTGAATTGAGAACGGCCGGTGATTGGAGAGCCGCATGACCTCAAAGAAGATCATTCCCGCTCGAAACTGGGGACAGCGCGTGATCGCGGCCCTTTTGATCGCGGTCGTTGCGCTGCTTGTCTTCATGGTCGGGACAAGCCGCCACATCAACTGGTCGGCCGTACCGCAATATATCCTCGACGATACGATCCTGGATGGGATCAGGCTGACGATCCTGTTCACCATTTTGTCGATGGTCATCAGCGTTGTCGCCGGCGCCATCCTTGCCACGATGCGGCTTGCGTCCAATCCGGTGCTGTCCGGCTTTGCAAGCCTCTATATCTGGTTCTTCCGCGGCACGCCGCTGCTCGTCCAGATCATCTTCTGGTTTAACATCCAGCTTTTTATTCCAAGCATCGATATCGGCTCCATCCATATCGACACCAATTCGATCGTCACGGCTTTTGTTGCAGCCCTTCTCGCTCTCAGCCTCAACGAGGCGGCCTATATGGCGGAAATCATTCGTGGCGGTTTGCTCGCCGTCGACAACGGTCAGCAGGAGGCAGCCAAGGCACTCGGCTACACGCCGGTTCAATCCATGCTGCGCATCATCTTTCCCCAGGCGCTGCGAGTCATCATCCCGCCGATCGGCAACCAGACGATCTCGATGCTGAAGACGACCTCGCTCGTCTCCGTCGTGGCGGCTCAAGATCTGCTGACGCGTGCGCAGAATATCTACGCCCGGAACTTCCTGATCATCGAGCTGCTGATTGTCGCCAGCATCTGGTACCTCGTGATGACCACCGTTGCGTCCGCCATCCAACTCGTCATTGAAAGCCGGCTTGGAAAATCCACCAACCAGGCGCCCGGGCTTCTGCAAGGCGCGCTGCGCCTCATGCGCGCCGAGGGGAGAAACGGATGAATACTTCGATGATAGCGTCGGCAGCAAAGCCTATCGTCGAGGCGATCGACGTCCACAAATCCTTCGGCTCGCTCGAGGTGCTGAAGGGCATCAATCTCACCGTCGGCAAGGGCGAGGTCGTCTGCCTGCTCGGCCCATCGGGAAGTGGGAAGTCCACCTTCCTCAGATGCATCAATCATCTGGAGCGGATGACGGCTGGCCGGATTCTCGTCGACGGCCAGTTGATCGGTTATCACGAGCGCGGCGATACCTTGCACGAGATGAGCGGCAAGGAGCTTGCTGTGCAGCGCCGCGATATCGGTATGGTGTTTCAGCGCTTCAATCTCTTTGCCCATCAGGACGTGCTGACGAATATTTCGCAGCCCCCGGTCCTCAATCGCGGAAAATCGCGTGACGAAGCCGTCGCACGCGCGCGCGAGCTTTTGAAGATGGTGGATCTCGAGGGCCGCGGCAGCGCCTATCCCTATCAGCTCTCCGGCGGTCAGCAACAACGCGTGGCGATCGCCCGGGCGCTGGCCATGAACCCGAAACTCATGCTGTTCGACGAGCCCACATCCGCCCTCGATCCCGAACTTGTCGGCGAGGTGCTGAATGTCATGCGCAAGCTCGCAGCCGACGGCATGACGATGATCGTGGTGACACATGAGCTCTCCTTCGCCCGCGAGGTCGCCGACCGGATCGTGTTCATGGATCGGGGTGTCGTGGTGGAGGAAGGGCCGGCGCGCGAAGTGCTCGACAATCCCAAGCAAGAAAGAACCCAGGCGTTTTTGAGACGGATGCACTGACTGGCAGGCAGGCACCCGAATGAGGCCGCACGTCCTTCACGTGCACCAGCAAAAAAGGGGAATGACAATGACAGGGAAGACCAGATTCACCATCATGTTCGCGGCAGCCTTGCTCGCAAGCTCCACCGCTTGGGCGGCTGGTGTCGACCAGAAGCTGCACGCCATGCTGCCCGAAAAGATCCAGTCATCCGGCGAGATCAAGGTCGGCACCGAGCCGCAGACGCCGCCTTACGATTTCTACGGCGAAGACAATAAGACGATCATCGGCCTCGAACGCGAGTTGCGCGATGAGATGGGCACCCGGCTTGGCGTGAAGTTTACCGATGTGCCGGCACAATTCGCCAGCATCATTCCGGGCATCCAAGCAGGCCGTTTCGACATGGGCATGTCCGCGTTCGGCGATTTCGCCGAACGCGAAAAGATCGTAGATGTCGTCAACTATATGCTTGAAGGCACCAGCATCATCGTGCTTGAGGGCAATCCGAAGGGTGTCCACAAGCTGAAGGACGCTTGCGGCCTCAATGCCGGCGCGGTCCAGGGTTCGATCCCGCTTCAGCTCCTCGACAAGCAGAAGACGCTTTGCCCGGCAGACAAGCCGCTCAATGTCATGCAGTTCCCGTCGAACGATCAGATCAAGATCGCCCTGCAGAGCGGCCGTGTCGACCTTTCCATGGATACGACGGGTGTTGCGGCCTACAGCCTCCAGCATCAGCCGCCAGGCAACAAGAAGCTGGAGCTTGTGACCGGCGCCCAATATGCGGTCGGCTACCAGGCAATGCTCGTCGGCAAGGATGATCCGCAGCTGCGCGACGCGCTGGCTGCCGCCATGCAGTCGATGATCGACGACGGCTCCTATGCCAAGATCTTCGAAAAATGGGGCCTTGGCGAGAACAAGCTCGACAAGGTCACCATCAACGATGCCGCGCGCTTTGCCGACTACATGAAACTGGACTGAGATCCGCCTGTCCTCCGGCGGCCGCGATTGCTCGGCCGCCCCTCCTTCGAACATATGGAAATGACCATGACAGACAGAGTGCCCTTCCGCGAAGCGATCGCATTGCAGCCTGCTGCCCTCGACACCTGCTTCAACGCCGTCTCTAAGCGGCTGGAAATGCTCGATCTTGAGCCGGTGAGGCGCGGGCCGACGGTTCTCGTTGGCATCGGCGCCAGCCTGTATGCAGCTGTCGTTGCCGCGGCGCAGATGCGCGCTCAGGGCCTTCGCGCCTTCGCCTTGCCTGGCACCGATCTCTATGATGCGTCAGTCGATGCCGGCGAGGCTTATATCGCCTTTTCGGCTTCCGGCCGCAGCGAAGAACCAGCGCGCGCGATGGAACTTCGGCCAACCGCTCATTCCTATGGTATCGCCAAGGCGGACGGCACACCGATCTCGCGCGTCGTCAGGCATATGATCGCAACCGAGAGCGGCGTCGACAGCGGCCCGAATACGACGAGCTATCTTGGGTCCCTGCTGAGCGCGGCCCTGCTCATCGATAAGGCCGGGCGCTCGTCGGGGACGAACTGGGGACAGATTTCGGGACGCGCAGAGATTGTGCTGAAGCAGACGCGTGCTCAGGCCGATAAGGCAGCCAAGCTTCTCGCCGGAAAAAAGTCGATTGATTGCGTGGGTGCAGGCACTGCTCTCGGCACCGCCGGCTACGCGGCGCTCCTGATACGCGAAGCAGCTCGCGTCGCTGCCCAGGATTGGGATACGCTGAACTTCCTGCATGGACCGATGGAGCCGAACGACAGGGGTAGCGGCGTCCTGCTCTTCGGCAATGGCCGTGAGGTCAAGCTGGCGCAAGATCTGGCCGGTTTCGGCATTCCGTCGGTTCTCGTCACTGCGCGGACCGATATCGCGGATGGCGATAATCTCGTCGTCATTCATGTGCCGGCCTTCTCGGAAGGCATTGGCGATGCCATTTTGCAGGCCATTCCGGCACAGTTGCTGATTGCGACTCTTTCGGAGGATGCGGGTCTGCCGGTCTGCGAATTCCGCTACCGCCAGACCGATACCAAGCGCGATATCTGAGCCTTCCTCAGTTACCGAGCTGATCCGCAGTCAGTGCGGTCGGATAGAGGAAGGCAGTCTTGCCTTCTTCGCCCAGAAGTCTCGCCATGGCAAAGTCGATGGCGAGGCGAACGGCACCAAGGACCGTCGCCTGGTTCGACAGCTGGCCATTGACCACTTCCACCGGCCAGCACAATTCGTTCACGACGCTCCTCACGCCGGGCAGCAATTGCGGGTTCTGTCCGACGCCGCCGCCAAGCACGATCAACTGCGGATCGAGCACGCTGACGCAGGCCGCTGCGAGGTTGCCGATATCGCGGGCATGTTGCTCGACAATGGCACGTGCTGTCGCGGATTGGTGGGTGCGGGCAAAGAGTTCGCTGGCGCTCTTTGGTGGCGCGCCCTCATTTTCGGACCATCTTCCAGCTGCACGCTCGAGAAGGGCCGCGGAGCCCATATAAGTTTCCACCTGCTGCCATTTCGGTCGCTCGTGCTCCGACCATGGAAAGGGCAGGTGGCCGATTTCGCCCGCGCCGCCCTTGAAACCGCGGAAAAGCCGGCCATCCAAGACGATGCCCATGCCGGTCTTCACCCCGATCTGCATGTAGATCGTAAAGGAATACTGTTTTGCCGAGCCTTCGTGATACTCGGCAAGGGCCGCGCAATTGACGTTGTTTTCAAGCAATGCCGGTGCGCCATAGGCGGCCCGCAGCCGCTCCAGTACGGGTATCAGCGTCTCTCGCCCCGACAACCTTTCCAGCGATGCGGAGATGATGTTGGGCAGGGCGATCGCGATTGCGCGTAATGGTGCCGACCGCGCCTCGAACTCAGAAAACAATCGGGCGACGACGTCTTCGATCAGCAGGAACCGTTCATCGGCGGATTTGTCGATGAGTGGCAATTCTGCGGTTGCGAGAGTCGCACCGTCGAGGCCTCGCGCGACCGCGTTGATATGGGTCGTGCCGCAATCGACACCGATGACGAAGCCTGCCTTTTGGCCGAGCCCGTATGTGACTGAGGTTCGTCCGACCGAGCCGCGATTGATGCCGGCCGGTGCAAGCAGGTCGTACCGCTCAAGCTCGCTGACGGCTGCCGACATGGTGGGCTTGGAAAACATGAGCGCCGCGCTCAATTGTGGTCTTGTCGCAGGTCCACTGCTCGCAATCGTTCGCAGTACCGCCCGCGCGCTTTCCGTCAGCGGTGGCGCGTCAATTCCGGTCTGTTGCCAAGCTGTACTCAAAGGACACCCGGGGCGATGAAATTATTTGTAAAGCTCCCTTACCATCGGTGTTGCGAAATTAACAGCCATATCCCATTGAAAAATATCGCTTTGCTCGGATAAGTGCGCGCTGTTGCATTCCGATCAGATGGCGGTGAAGCCATTGTCGACGAAGAGATGGATGCCGTTGACGAAGTTGGATTCGTCAGACGCAAGATAGAGGGCCGCGCGGGCCACATCCTCGGGCTCGCCGATCCGGCCCTGCTGTGCCGCGATCGCCGCATCGGAGACGTCGACGCCAAGAGCTTGCAATTCGGCCACCTCGCGCAGCCCGTGCGGTGTGCGGATGAAGCCGGGGCAGACGGCGTTGCAGCGGATATTGCGATCGCGGAACTCGACGGCGATCGCGCGAGCAAACATATGCACCGCCCCTTTCGTGGTGTCGTAGAGCACCTCCATCGGGGTTGCGGCGACTGCTGAGATCGACGAGGTGCAGACGATGGAGCCGCCGCCGGCGGTGATCATGCCCGGCAGCACGGCCTTGGTCATCAGGAACATCGAGCGCACGTTGACGCCATGCAGCCATTCCCATTCCTCCAGCGTCGTTTCGAGAAACGGCTTGATGACGATGGTGCCGGCGTGATTGAAAAGGACGGTCACGGCACCGAAACGGCCCTCGATATCCTTCACTGCGGCGTTGACGGCTGCTTCGTCCGAGACATCAGCAACCCAATGATCGGCGGTACCACCGGCATCGCGAATTTCACGCACGGTCTGCGCCGCCGCATCGCCGTTTCTGTCGATGATCGCGACTGTTGCCCCTTCGGCGGCAAACAGACGCGACGCGGCACCTCCCATGCCGGTGGCGCCGCCTGAAATGATGGCAATCTTACCTTTGAGCCTGTCCGTCATCTGTTCCCTCGGATTACCGTGTTCCACTGCAAGAGACTATCGCGGAAAATGCGTCGAATCTATCGTCCCGTCTTTCCCGCGTCGATGCCGATCCCTTATTTCTTCGGCAATTTAGGCGGCAGACAGATCTGAACCGGGGGAGCTGTCGCTCAGAACAGCCGTCGATACACCCGCACCCCCAACTTCCACCCGTCATCATCTCCTTGAGGGGTATTGTCCCATCATGTTAGCACCGTGTCATCTATGCTGCATTTGGGAGTATTCTGATGAGATTGCGGGATAAGGTCGCCGTCGTCACCGGCGGGCAAAGGGGGATAGGCTTTGCCATCGCCAGGAAGTTCACGCGCGAAGGCGCTCATGTGACCATTGCAGATATCGGCAATGCAGCAGAGGAAGCAGCTTCGCTTTCTGCGATAGGCGCAAATGAAGCCCGTTTCATCAAAACTGATGTCGGGTCCGAGCGCGATGTCAAAAGCATGGTCGACGCCGTCGTTGCAGAACATGGACGGATCGACATTCTCGTCAACAATGCCGGTATCGAATTCTACAAGCCTGTGACAACGACGACCGAGGACGAGTGGGATCGGCTGATGAGGGTCAACCTCAAGGGCGTCTTCTTGTGCTCGAAGGCGGCGATCCCAGCGATGCGGCCATCGGGCGGGGTCATCGTCAATGTCGCCTCCGAATTGGGTCTGGTCGGAGAGGCGAACGTGGCGGCTTATTGCGCCTCCAAGGGTGGCGTTGTCATGTTGAGCAAAGCTATGGCGATCGATCACGGACCCGAAGGCATACGCGTCAATTGTCTTTGCCCCGGACCGGTCTCGACAAAGTTGCTGGAGGAGGTGTTCCTGGCAAGCGACGATCCCGAACGGATGCGCCGCAGTTTCGAGCAGCGCATGGTGCTGAACCGTCTGGGCACGCCGGACGAGTGTGCGGACGCCGCGCTTTTCCTCGCCAGTGAAGAATCGAGCTTCATGGCGGGGGCCAACCTCGTTCTGGATGGCGGTTGGACGACGCGCTAGCAAAGCGCGTCATCCCCGGTCATCGCGGGAGATGGCGTCTCACGACGCCTGCGGCATCGGCTGCATTCCAATGGGAAACACGCGGTCATAAGCGATGTTGAAGAAAAAGGCATAGACCAGGTAAAAGGCCACGATCGCAATATCCATTGCCAGCGCCGCCATCAGGCTGATCCCCAGATACCAGGCGATGAAGGGAATGAGCACGATGATCAGGCCTGCCTCGAACAAGGCCGTGTGGGCGATCCGGATCGGGATGGTCTTCTGCACGCTGCCCCTGATGCGCATCATCGCCCGGTCGAAGCCGAGATTATAGATGAAATTCCACACCGTCGCCGCCGTGGCGGAGATGATGCCGACAATCCCCATATGTTCAACGGGCTGATCGAACAACAAAGCGGCGCCGGGCGTAAAGATCGCCAAGCCGATGAGTTCGAACATGACCGCATGTCGGACGCGGTCTTTGAAGCTACGCATTTCAAAATCCTCTGTTGTTGATGATGGTGCTTCTATATGATATTTCTCATAGGTAAAGTTAGCTACTATCTGGATTTCTGATGGATGACTGTTTCACTTGAGCAATTGGAGGCTTTCGTAACCGCCGTCGAAGCAGGCTCGTTTTCAGCCGCGGCCCGACACCTGCGCAAGGCGCAGTCGGCGGTAAGCTTGCTCGTCTCGACGCTGGAGGACGATCTCGGCGTTAAGCTCTTCAGCAGGGCGACAAGAAACCCGACATTAACAGCGGCGGGGCGACGGCTGCTGCCGGAGGCGAAGCTGCTTCTAGACCGCCGCGAACATCTGATCGGCATCGCAAGGAGCTTCGAGGAACATGTCGAGACGCGGCTTGTCGTTGCGATCGACGAACTGTATCCCGAGTCGTCGACCGGTGCGCTGTTTGCCGCCTTTGCCGATCGCTTCCCGCATGTCGAGCTGGAGCTGCGGTTTCCCCCGACCAAGGATGTCGTGGGGCTGGTTCTGGACGGCAAGGCCGATCTCGGCGTGATGTGGCGGCAAGAGAATCTCCCGCCCACGCTCGGCTTTCATACGATCGGCTGGGTTCCTCTCATCCTGGTCTGCGGCCGCAACCATCCTCTGGCACAGTTCCCCGTCACCTGGGAGGAGCTAAAACGTCATCGACAGATCATGGTGACGAAGCGGAGCGACGGCATGGAAACCCACCGTTTGCGCGTCGCCGCGGAAGTGTGGTGGGTTGAAAGCCATTGGGTCATTTTACAGATTCTGCAGCAGGGGATCGGATGGGCGCTGATCCCAGCCCACATTCTCGAAAACTCGCCGCTCGCCCCTAACCTGGCAACGCCGGTGCTGCAATTCGACGAAGGTGCGCATCCAGTCGCGCTCGAGCTTGTCTGGCACAAGCAACGCTCGTCAGGCCCGGCGGCAAAATGGCTTCGGGAGCAATTCGCGGCAAACGGGATACACTATCGAAAGCTCGGGAAAGTCTAGCCGACGCCGGGCAGAGCCGCCTGCTTACTGCGCGACCACCAAGCTCATGTCTCAGCAAGCGATGGTTACAGGCGGCATTCCGGTATCGATTATCGCAGATAGGATGAGTCGAAATCGGCTAGGCGTTCCAGCCTTGCGCTATCGAGAAGTTCGACCTGTCCTTCATGAAATATCATGGTGTTCAACTCGCGCAATTGTCTGAGAACGCGATTAAAGTGGACGGTGGTCAGACCTAGCGCATCGGCAATCAACGACTGCGTTAACGGACATTGATAGGTCGTTCCTGTGCCGACACCCGCAAGATTCAATCTGGCACCAAGCTCGAGAAAGAAGTGAGCAGTCCTGTTGATCGGCCTGAGTCGCCCGATATCGACCAGGTGCTGTGTCACTATAGATTCGTCACGAAATGTGGACCACAGAATGGACATGGCCAGATGGTTGTCGGAAAAGAATGCCGCTAAAAGGTTATCAATGTCTATCTCTCCGACTTCGACACACGTTATCGCGCTGAGATTGTCATCGCAATCTGGAGATAGAAGCCGCCGCGCACCCAGAAGATCGCCCTGAACATGGAAGTTGATAATCTGTCTGGTTCCATTACGCAGGAGTCGATAGGAACATGCCCAACCAGTATAGATCAAATAGGCACTTCTAGCCTGTCTGTCCTCATGAATAATATCGCATCCCTTCATGTAGATGCGCTTGCGGGTGACAAGTGCATTCAGCGCTTCCTTGCCCAGAGAAAAGCCTGGCATATGAAAGGGTGAAAGATGCACATTCCGGCTTGTCGAGCTGGAAGGGCGGCTCAATTTGCCATTAAGCACAAGCAGATCATGCGGCATAAAAAGATGCCTTCAGGGTTTGAGATCGATACCCCCTCCCTTGCCGAGAATATTATAATGGAGAGCAGTCTTCGAAAACTTAACTCGAATTAATGATCGGTGAGAGAAGATGTGTGCTTTCCCGGGGTGATTTGAATATTTCCTCAAATGTTACAATGAATTAGAAGTTTCCGCATGGAAGGTCGGTGGTATCACGAGCTGAGCACTTCTTAGTGAAACAGTCGTGATATTCGTTCAACGCTGGCGCTGCGGCAGGCGAGTGCGGAGAAAATAGCCGGCCGATATGAGAGGCTGATCGCGTCTCTCCGGGTCTCGCCCAGATAATCAGCTAGATGAAATTTCTATGGAGAATAAGGAGTTAAGCCGGCGGCTGCCTCGTCATCGATGGTAACACGAGGTGACGGATTATGGCTTTGGTGGCCAATCATGGCTTTTGGGACGGTCGGCGGAAAACTCAATCGAAAGTAATCTTCGCTGGGGTCTGCACAGCTGTGGGGTTGAACGCATTGATCCAGATCATATCGGGGAGATGCGAAGCGGCTCAGACTGCAACATGTCGGCGCTCCTCAAGATCGCCGTGCTTTCGCAAACTCAAAATCCGCCTGTTCGGCAGAACCGGCAATTGCTCCTGATGGAGGTTGCAATGTTGAAAATGCCCAAACCGACGATCGTGTTCGCCATCTTGGGGGCAAGCTTTGCCGCTCTTGTGACGTCATCCGCTCCGAGCTTCGCTGCGCTAAGCTGCGCGGAAAGTCTTCAACTGACCGGAACGGAGTTGCGTGTTGCTCCGATGGGTCAACCAAAGAGCGAGGCCATGGGACTTTATTCTGCTGCGGTCGACGCCCATCGCAATCGGCAGGAGGGACAATGCGAGGGTGATCTCAATCGAGTCGATGCATTGCTTGACCCCACCGCATCTGGCGACGGCAATGTTGGCCTGTTCACGTCATCAGCCACGCCGTCTAGTCATAGCCACGGTCACGGCCACGGCCACGGTCACGACCGCCATTAGGCTTGCTCTCGCCGAAGGCGTGCAAGCGGTAAATCGCACACGACCCGCAACGCGTGTTGCGGGTCGTGGATTCTTCTGGGCTCGACACCGCTGCGTCTGCCATGCGCCTTTAAAGGGTCGTACCGTTCTCGGGACGAGATCTGGAAAAGAGCAGTCGGTTCATCTCAGGAACGAAGCGAACGATCCCAAAGCCTGCCGCTTCCAAGATCTTCCTGGAGCCGGCATTTTCGAGATGGGCAAATGCCCGGACTTCCCGAAGCTGTAGCCCATTGTCGGCCCGATGTAGAGCTGCCGCGACCAGCTCCGATGCATATCCGCGTCCCCAGGTGTCCCGACGGAAAAAGTATCCGATTTCGCAGCCCCAGCCCGGTTCAAACGGATCGTCGTACAAGCCGCCCCAGCCGATTATTTTTGCGTCATCCCTTCTGACAACAGTCCATGGCGCATATCCGTCGCGTCGACGCCGCCATTCGTAAGCGGCAATTCTGCGGCGACAGGCGGCGATTGTCTCGTCCACATGGGTGTAGCACATGGCCTCCTTATCCCCAAGGAATTCGAACAGAGCGGGGATATCCGACAGGCGTGAGGGGCGCAGTAACAGGCGCGGTGTTTCGATCTGAGATCCGAGGTTCTTCATGTGATTCTGCCAATGAAGATTTCAGGTATGGCCGAAGAGGTCGTCGACCTCTATGCTGAGATATCGAAGGGCGCCTTGGGTTTTGGGACGCTTTGCCCCAAACGCGGTTCCTGTCCGGACAGCAGCCGCTGAATATTGGCGCGGTGGCGCGCGATGACATAGACGCCGCCTGCTATTACCAACAACCGATAGGGCAATGGTTGCTCCAGAGCGAGGACGAGAGCCATTGCCGCCAATGCGGCAAGCATTGAGCTCAAGGAAACAATTCTGGACGTTGCCAGGACGATGCCGAAGATTGCGGCCGCACCCAAGCCGATCGGCCAGGATAGTGCCAGCAGGACGCCCAGTCCTGTTGCCGCAGACTTGCCGCCGGTAAAGCGCAGCCAAATCGAACGCCCATGTCCTAACAACACGGCAAGCCCGGTCAGGCAAGTGACCCACTCTCCCCAGACTTGCAGATCAAACCCTGTCGGCGCCGTGATCGATGGCAATGCAGGGAGCCAGGGATAGAACCAGCGAGCAAAGATGATCGCTACGGCACCTTTCAGCAAATCGATCGTAAGAACCGCCAGCGCCGGCCATTTGCCCAAGGTACGCAACACGTTCGTCGCTCCGGTGGATTTGGAGCCGTGTTCGCGGATATCGATCCCCGCAAGCAGCTTCCCCACGAGGTAGCCCGTGGGTGTGGAACCGATGAGATAGGCGATGATCAATCCGGCCACATTTGCTATCCAGAAAACCATGGGAGTAACCTTCGCGCTTCACTTCGGCTCATTCGTCATGCGGACCGCCCTCCATCCTCCGGTGCGGTTGCCGGCGCATGCGGGCCGAGTTCGCTCGTCGGCATGTAGTGGTCTACAACCTATGAGCCTTATGAAAAAGTCTCAATCCAATCTTGAATATGTTGCGCCGTTTCCTGGGCAGAGGAATTCGTATTGTCGATGGTCGTCCGATGCGTTGCCCCATCGTCGAAAAGCGAACGCTCGGCAACGAGCCGATCTAGAATTTCTGCTTTTCGGCTTTTTCCACGGTTGCCGCGATCTTCACTGACGATGCGACGAGTATTCTCGGCGGGAGAGCACATCAGGGTAACGGAAAAGAGCGGGCAGTTTCGCGCTCGCGCCAGATCAATGATCGCCTGCCAATTTTCCTCGAGAAAGCCGCTTGTTCCTCCACGGGCAACGACGCTCGTCAAGATGACGGGCAGGGTCGAGGGCAGTTTTAGAATCGTCGTGAAGGCCGCAGATCTGACGGCGCGGACCAGCTCATAATATTCAGAAGTTCCGCCCTCGGCCAAAGCATATCCCACATTCAAGATCGTGTGGTTGTCGAGGAGCCTGCCGCCCATGATCGCGCGCAATTCGCGCCCGGTCGTCAGCTTACCAACGCCCGGCCATCCGCTTATGTTGATCAGCATCGTGTGCTCCAATCGTATGTTGTAGCTCGTAAAGAAGTCCGTTTTCAGGGTCAGCCATAATCTGCTTCGGCCTGATCCAGGTAAAGCCTTGTTGACCAGCCGGATCTCGGACGCCCGGTGCCGATGCGATCATGCCTTTGCGAAATGATGCCGCCGGGGGTGGAGAAGTGCAATCCTGCGCCTATCTTGTGAAAGAAGAGAGAAAACGGAGCGCGAAAGGACCAAAGCGATGGCAAAGAACGCGATTTGCCTCTGGTATGATAAGGATGCCGAAGCGGCGGCCAATTTCTATGCCCAGACCTTTCCAGACAGCGCTGTCAACGCCGTCATAAGAGCGCCTGGGCACTATCCCGAGGGCAAGCAGGGAGATGTGCTGGTCGTCGAGTTTACCGTTGCGGGGGTTGCCTGCGTTGGCCTGAACGGCGGTCCGGCGTTCAAACACGATGAAGCCTTTTCATTTCAGATCTACACCGAAGATCAGCAGGAAACCGATCGCTATTGGAACGCCATCGTCGGCAATGGCGGTCAGGAAAGCGAGTGCGGTTGGTGCAAGGACAAATGGGGCGTGTCCTGGCAGATTACACCGCGCATTCTGATGGAAGCGCTTCGCGCGGGTGGCGATCCGGCAAAGCGTGCTTTCGATGCGATGATGACGATGCAGAAGATCGACGTTGCAGCGATAGAAGCCGCTCGACGCGGTTGAGAGATGTGCTTTGCTATCGAGTTAGCCAATGCTCTGGCTATGCTAATTGAGCATATCTGTCGCAGTGGTGCCCTCATTGCTTTTGTTCAAGACTCTATTAAATATGAACTAGGCATGGAAAATCGGCTGTTGTCGATCGAGCAATAACAACTTATGCTCGATCAAAATTGAGGCAGTCCAATGGCGTTTGACTGGTGAGGTTTGCATAGGATGGCCGCACGGAACGCCGCCAGTTCCATTCATTGCAACTTGAGACCGCCTTCAATGAACGCGGAACGCTATTCGGCGATGAATTTTCTGCGCCGGCAGTTTACCCGTTTAATCTTACCAATTCTGTCGATGATCGGTTACTGCGCATCTGCCGCCTGTAAGCCAGGCTATGCGTGTGGCCCCTGTGGTGCCGAAGGGTTGCCATGAGATCCGGCGGCACCCACATCATAACAACTCCTATCGACCTGTTAGCGAAGAGTAGAGTGACCACTCATGATAAAACGCATGATCATCATGCTGATCGTCATAGGCCTGATCCTTGGCGGGATCTTCGGCTTCCAGGCATTCAAGAACCGCATGATTGCGGCTTATCTGGCTAACCTCAAGTCGCCACCGCAGACGGTGTCGACGATTACCGCGGCGGCGAGCCCGTGGCAGACGACGCTGCAATCGATCGGCAGCTTCAATGCGGTTGAGGGCGCCAGTCTTTCGGCACAGGTCTCGGGGATCGTACAGACGATCGGTTTCCAGGATGGCCAGGACGTCAAGAAAGGCGATCTCATCGTGCAGCTGCTTGCCGATCAGCAGATCGCGACGCTCGACCAGTACAAGGCGACGATGGCGAACGCGCAAATTGCCTATGATCGCGACTCCAAGCTGATCAAGGCGAACACGATTGCGCAAAGCCAGGTCGACAGCGATCTGGCGAACTGGAAGGCCGCGCAGGCGCAGGTTGCTTCACAACAGGCATTGATCGATCAATACTCGATTCGTGCGCCTTTCGACGGGCATCTCGGCATCCGGCTGGTGAGCCTCGGCCAGTATCTGCCGGCGGGGACCGCTGTCGTCACCTTGCAGTCGCTCGATCCGATCCAGTTCGATTTTTCGCTGCCACAGCAGGCTCTCTCGCAATTGAAAGTCGGGCAGGCGGTAACAGCGACGGTCGATACCTACGGAAGCCAGAGCTTCGAGGGTAAGATCACCGCCATCAGCCCGCTCGTCGATACTCAAAGCCGCAATCTGACCATACGCGCGACCTTCCCAAATACCGACCGCAAGCTGCTACCCGGGATGTTCGGCAACATAACGGTCGTGGTCGGTGAACCGAAGGAATATATCTCCCTGCCGCAGGCCGCCGTTACCATCAACCCCTATGGCAATGTCGTCTATGTCATAACCGACAAGGGTAATGGGGCGGATGGAAAGCCGCAGCTCGTCGCCAATCAGAAATTCGTCAGCACAGGGCAGGCCCGCGGCGACCAAATCTCGGTGACGAAGGGCCTCAACGCGGGCGAAGTGGTGGTGACGTCCGGCCAGCTGAAACTCAACAACGGCACGCCTGTCATCATCAACAACGCGGTGCAGCCGTCGAACGATCCCAACGCGAACCCGGCAAACCCGAACTGAGGTGTGACGATGAATATCACCGATATCTTCATCAAGCGCCCTGTGCTCGCTCTCGTGGTCAGCGCGTTGATTATCGTCATCGGCTACCAGTCGTTCCGCTCGCTCACCGTGCGCCAGTATCCGCAGACGCAGAACGCGGTCGTCACCGTGACGACCACCTATCCGGGTGCGGCACCTGACGTTATCGCCGGCTTCATCACGACGCCGCTCGAAAACGCGATCGCCCAGGCCAATGGTATCGATTATATGACCTCGACGAGCACCAGCGGCACGTCGACCATCACCGTCAACCTTCGGCTCAACTACAGCGCCGATTCGGCGATGACCGAAATCAACGCCAAGGTGTCCTCCGTTCTCAATCAGCTGCCGACAGGTACGCAGCAGCCGATCATGACGGTCTCCATCGGCCAGTCGATCGACGCAATGTACATCGGCTTCCGCAGCGATGTTCTCGCCAGCAACCAGATTACCGACTACCTGACGCGCGTCGTTCAGCCTAAATTGCAGGCGGTCAATGGCGTTCAGACAGCCGAAATCCTCGGTGCGCGAACCTTTGCGTTGAGAGCCTGGTTGCAGCCGGACAAGCTTGCTGCCTATGGGTTGACCGCCGGTGACGTGTATACCGCGCTTTCGACCAACAACTACATTTCCGGCATCGGCACGACGCGCGGCCAGATGACACAGACGGTGCTGACGGCGCAGACCGACCTGCATTCTGCGGACGAGTTCAATGAGATGGTGGTCAAGCAGATCGGCAGCTCGATCGTGCGGCTGAAGGATGTCGCGACCGTTGCGCTCGGATCTCAAAATCCCGATGTCCAGATCGGCTTCGACGGACAGGACGGCGTGTTCATGGGGATTCAGATCGCGCCAACCGCCAACCTGCTCGATGTGATCGCCGGCGTGCGTGCGGTGTTTCCAGGCATCCAGGAGCAGTTGCCGCAAGGGCTTGAGGGCTACATCGTCTATGATTCCAGCACCTTCGTGACTACGTCGATCGATGAGGTCGTGAAGAGCCTTGTCGAAGCGCTGGTGATCGTTATTTTCGTGGTCTTCGCCTTTCTGGGCTCACCGCGATCGGTCGCCATTCCGGTCGTCGCCATACCGCTATCGCTGGTCGGCACCTTCGCGATGATGCTGATCTTCGGCTTCTCGATCAATCTTCTGACACTGCTTGCCCTGGTGCTGGCGATCGGTCTCGTCGTCGACGATGCCATCATCGTGGTGGAGAACGTCAACCGTCATATAGAAGAGGGCGCGACGCCCATGAGGGCGGCGCTCGATGCTGCACATGAACTGGTCGGGCCGATCCTCGCCATGACGGTCGTGCTGATTGCCGTCTACGTGCCGATCGGCTTCCAGGGTGGCCTGACGGGCGCCTTGTTTACCGAATTTGCGTTCACGCTGGTCGGCGCCGTCACCGTGTCCATGATCATTGCGTTGACGCTGACGCCGATGATGTGCTCGCGCATCCTGAAACCGCATCTCATCGATCGCAGCGGTTGGGAGGAGCGGATCTCCGATTTCATCGATCGTCGCTTCTCGGAAATCCATCGGCCCTATGTGCGCATGCTGCACGGCAGCCTGAACACTATACCGGTGGCGTTGGTCTTTGCCGTGATCGTGCTCGGTAGCATCTATTTCCTCTACACTAGCGCCAAGACCGAACTGGCGCCCAATGAAGACCAAGGCTTCCTCGCGGCACAGGTGACGAACCCGCCCAACGCAACGCTTCAGCAAAAGCTGCTCAGTTCCGACCAGGTCACCAAGATCTTCCACAGTTTCCCCGAAACCGACAAGACCCTGCAGGTCGAGGTGCCGGGTACCTCCTTCGAGGGCATGGTGCTGAAGCCCTGGGACCAGCGGACGAGAACTGCGGATCAGCTGCAGCCCCTGGTGCAGGCCGACCTGGCAAAGATCGCCGGTGGACAGGCCGTGGTCTTCCAGATACCGCCGCTGCCTGGCGCCAGCGGTCTGCCGGTCCAATTCGCCATCGGCAGCACCAGCGGTTTCGAACAGCTCAACGAAGTGTCGAACACCTTCTTGCAGGAAGCGCAGAAATCCGGCCAGTTTATCTTCATCACAAAGGATCTCTACGTCGATAATCCGCAATACTCGATCAAGATCGACCGCAGCAAGGCCTCTGCTCTCGGTCTGTCCATGAACAATGTCGGTTCGGCGCTCGCCTCCATGCTGGGCGGTGGCTACGTCAACTATTTCAGTATCGACAATCGCTCGTATCAAGTCATCCCGCAGGTGGAACAGCGCTCGCGGCAGACCATCGATCAGATCATGAATTATCCGATCGCGAACGTGAACGGCAGCAAGATACCCCTCTCGGCGATTGCGACCGCGACGCTTGAGGCCACGCCGCGTTCGGTCGCGCACTTCCAGCAATTGAACTCGGCCACCATCTCCGGCGTGCCGGCGCCGGGCGTTGCCGTCGGCGATGCGCTGAATACCCTCAAATCGATCGCGGCCCGGACATTGCCCCAGGGCTATTCGGTCGATTACGGCGGACAGTCGCGTCAATACGTGCAGGAAACGAGCGGCATGGCGACCACGTTCGCGCTTGCTCTGATTATCGTCTTCCTGGCGCTTTCGGCACAGTTCAACAGCTTCCGAGACCCGTTCATCATCCTCGTCTCCGTGCCGATGTCGATCGCAGGCGCGCTTGCCTTCATTAGCCTCGGCATCGGCGGCGCGACGATGAACATCTATACCCAGGTCGGCCTGGTGACGCTGATGGGACTGATCAGCAAGCACGGCATCCTGATCGTCGAAGTGGCGAACACCTTGCAGGCCGAGGGGAAAACCAAGCGCGAGGCGATCGAAGGCGCCTGCGGCATCCGCTTGCGTCCGATCCTGATGACGACGGGCGCCATGGTGCTGGGCGTCGTGCCGCTCATTCTCGCAACCGGTGCCGGTGCCGCCGCCCGCTTCAACATGGGCCTGGTGATCGCGACCGGGCTTGCCATCGGCACGCTCTTTACGCTCTTCGTCGTGCCGGCGGTCTACATGCTGCTCGCAGCCGATCATCACAAGAAGGATGCGTCCGAAACCGAGACGGAGCCGGCTCCCGCACATTGAGTGAGCCGGCGGTTGAGGCCGTTGCGATCGGGCTGAAGCGTGCCTGCCCATGATGCCGCAAGGCTCAAGGCAGGCATGTTTCTTTCTCCGGTTCGGTTCGCGTCAGCCATGCCGCTGCACGAGGATGACGCCGAGGGCGATCAGGAGAGAGCCGCAAGTCCGCGGAACCAGCTTGCCTCGGTTGCCGCGGGCAAACCGCCCGAGTGTCAGCGAGGCAAGGCCGACGGCGCTGACGTCGGCCATAGAGAAAATGATGTTGACGACCGTGCCAAGGACAAGGAACTGGGCCCAGACGGGCATCGCGGCGGCGGGATCGACGAATTGCGGCAGGAACGTCACGAAGAACAGCGCGGTCTTCGGATTGAGAATCTCGACGATGATGCTGTCGCGCAGGACGCCAGGCTTTAAGTCGGCGGTTTCGCTGCCATGCTCGCGCCAGCCGAGGAACATCGTAACCCCCAGCCAGACCAGATAGGCGGCACCGGCAAGCTTCATGACCGCGTAGACCGACGGCGCCTGTTCGAGCAGAGCCGCAAGGCCGATCGTTGCGGCGGCAATGTGAACATAGCATCCAAGATGGACCCCGAGCGCTGCCTTCAATCCCTCACGACTGCCATGTGCTAATGTCTGGGCGGTCATGTAGATGATGGCCGGACCCGGCATGCAGGCAAAGACAAGTGTCGCAAGGACGAACGACGTCCAGTGTTCGAATGAGATCACGGCGTATCCTCCACTCTTTCGAGGTTGCTCTCCCCACTGGAGCGACCCGGAGCGGCAGATTCCCGATGGGCTGTCGCTCGCCGGGAGAGCTACGCCTTATACGTGCTGCCTCATATACGACGCCTGTCGTATTTCGGCATGGAGGTGGGATCGCCTATTCTGCGCCGAATGGCACGCGAATCCTCGCATGCAGCGATTTCAGGAGGCGTGGATGCATGCTTCAGCCAACCGGCAATCCAAGCCGGACCGCATAGGCCGTCACTTCGGCAGTGCTGTGAAGACTAAGCTTGCGCATCAGGTTTTCCCGATGCTTGCGGGCCGTCAGCGGACTGATGCCGAGCCGCTCCGCCATGAGCTTCGCCGTCAGGCCCTGCGCCGACAGAAGCAGGATCTGGCGCTCCCGCAGCGTCAGGGGAATGGGCGAAACGATTTCTCCCGTGACTGGCACCTTGCCCGGCCGCTCCGGCCGCTCAACCGCGAACCGGATCGATTTCGCCAGATAGGTCCTGCCGCTTTTCAAGGCCGCGATCGCCTGGTCGAGTTCCTCGGGATCGCCGTCCTTGGTGAGGTAGCCGTTAGCGCCGGCCTCCAGCGCGGCTCGTACCGTGCGCGGTTCGACATTCGCCGTCAGCACCAGGATGCGCATGCGGGGCGCCAGCGTCCGGATTTCGGCGATGAACTGGATTCCGGCGACACCGGGCATGCCGAGATCGAGGGTCAGGAGGTCTGCGCGCGTGTCGCGCACGATATCGAGCAGCGCTTCGCCGTTGGCCGCCTCCGCAAGGATGGAAACGTCCGTCATGGCGGAGATCAGGAGCTTCAATCCCTCGCGGACGATGGCATGGTCGTCGGCGATGATGACAGTCAGCGGGCGATTCATGCGTATGCGACCTGTGGGTGTATGGTAACGAATCTATAGTCTGCAATCTATGTGAGACAGGTTACCGATAAATCAACCCGGCCGATGACGCCGGCTCAACCGACAACCGGAAGGTATTCATGCAGGACGACAAGGTACGCCAGGCACTCGTCGAGCTGTTGTATCGCAATTCCTATGGCGTGGTCATTTCGAACATCGTCACCTCTTCGGCGGCTGTCTACATTCTGCGTGAGGTCGTTTCGCTGACCTGGCTTCTCGGCTGGCTTGGTGCGCTCTATCTTCTGACGGCCTCCCGCGTTCTTGCCTCCCGCCGATTCTTCGGCAGCGGGCGTAAGCCGGAAACCTTCATGCTGTGGGCGTGGCTCGCCGCGGCCTTCTCCTGGGTATCGGGGCTTCTTTGGGGGACGGTCGGCTGGGTCGGTTTCCTGCCAGAAAACCCGGTCGTGCTTTCCTTTACCGTGATCGTGCTGACCGGACTCGTCTGCGGCACGGTGCCGTCTCTATCGGCCTTTCCGCCGGCGCTTGTCGGCTCGATCATCATCACGGTCATACCGATTGCCCTGAAATGCATTCTCAACGATAGCGCGATATCCGGGGCTTTCCTGTTTCTGCTGGCCTCCCTGGTCGTCATCAATATCTATTATTGCCGCATCACATACGGCATGCTCCGGGAAACGGTGGCGCTGCGCCTGCGCAATGAGGAGCTGGTCGTTAGTCTGCAGGAGGAACGTGATCGCGCGCAGACGGCCGATCGCGCGAAAACACGCTTTCTTGCCGCGGCAAGCCACGACCTGCGCCAGCCGACCCATGCGCTCAGCCTCCTCATTTCTACGCTCGGCATTCTCGGGCAGCGCGGCAATGTCGCATCCCAAGCTGCGCGCGAACTTGCAGACAAGGCGAAATCGATCGTCGGCAATCTCAGTGACCTCCTGAACAGGCTACTCGATATTTCCCGGCTCGATGCCGGCGTGGTCACTGTCGCAAGAGAGCCGATCTCGCTGGCAAGGCTCTTTTCCGGGCTTGAAGACGAATTCGCCGGTGCCGCTGCCAGCCGCGGCATCGAATGGCGTGTCGTCGACAGTAGCCTCTGGGTCGACAGCGATCCCGTCTTGCTCAAGCGAATACTCGATAATCTGATTTCCAATGCGCTGCTTTATACGGAAAAGGGCCGCGTCCTCCTTGGTTGCCGCCGACGCGGCACGTCGGTCGAGATCCAGATCTGGGATACCGGTACGGGCATTCCCACCGATCAGCAGAAGCTGATATTCGAGGAGTTCGTGCAGTTGCACAATCCGGCGCGCGACCGAACACAGGGACTTGGCCTCGGCCTTGCGATCGTCCGACGAAGCGCGGGCCTGCTCGATCATCCGCTCAGGCTTGTATCCAAGCAAGGGAAGGGTTCGATGTTCGCCCTGATGGTTCCGATCGCCGCTCCGGACAGTCGCAAGTTCGGCGTCGCCGGTAGAGAAAGCGCATCTGATGGCGCGCTCGGCGTGGCGGTGATCGACGACGAGCGCGATGCGCTCGATGCAATCAGCCTGTTGTTGAACACCCTTGGCCACCGCGTCTATGCCGGACGCTCGGCGGCCGAGGCCCGCCGCGCCCGTGATGAAGCATCGCGGGATGGCGCCGCACGGATCGACATCATCATCACAGACTACCGGCTGGAGGCCGGCACGACTGGTCTCGAAGCGATCGAGGAGATGCGCATCCATGCAGGGGGCCGCCTGCCAGCTATCATCTTGACCGGAGACACGTCGCCGGCTCGCCTGAAGCAGGTCACCGAAAGCGGCCATCTCCTGCTCCACAAGCCCGTCGATGCCGAGCAGGTGCAGCAGGCCATTGACGAGCTGCGTACCGTTTGTCAGGCTGACCGTCGCGAAAGATCGACGACGAGCTGAAGCGAATATCGATGCTGAAAGAGTAGTTTGTCTGCCGAGCTGCGATCCGCACAAGCTGATCGCACCGCAGCTGTCGGTGCACAGCACCAACCCTTAAATTGCCCAGATTGTGCTATCATAGCCGCCCGGTACTAGCAGTTTTACCCCGGCTCCCGCGAGGAATGATGGTTCGTATTCTAAAAATGGTCGCAGCTGGCATATGCGTGGTGATGCTCGCCAGCGGCGCATTTTATGGATGGCCGATCGACACGCCGCGCAAGGCCGATGGCTTGCAGGAACGCATGACCAATTGCGACCGGAACATCGATGAATTGATGCGGCTGCATGATGAGAAAATTGCACCTGGGACCGGCGACCGCATAGTTGTCGAAGGCCATGTGAAGGCGTGCCTGGCCGAACTGAAGAACTATTTCTATGTCACGGTTGCCAGGGCGAAGCTGAAGGCCAAGGGCGTGTCCAGCTTCTGATCCCGCCGCCGTCATAGTCAACGCAAGAGCTTGCTGCCGACACTCGTGGCACACGGCACCCTGGCCGGAACCAGGCGCCTTGCTCGAACTACCATTTCACACGCAGCCCGACATTGCCCTGAAACACACGTTCATGCTCACCGCTGACGTCGAACCTGTAGTCGGCTGTCGCAAAGGCACTCAGCGACGTGTTGAAGGCATAGACCACGCCGCCGCCGACCTGCATCGAGGTACCCTTCATTGAGGTGTTCATCGCATCTGAATCGAAGCGGACCGTGTCCGTACTGTCGAAATTATGCCAGATGTCGGTCTTCAGATAGGGTTGAAGCAAACCTGCCGATGTTTGGAAATTGCCCTGCAGCCGGGCACCGACGCGCCCGGTCCAGCTGGTATCGGAACCGAAGGAAACGGCGGAGAAGGCATCACGCTTGTCGTCGAGCGATATATCCTGCCAGATCAACTGCGCCTGCGGTTCCAGCGACCACTCACCGCCGAGCGCGATTGGATAACCGCCTTCGAGAGACGCGGTGAAGCCGCTGCCGCCGACATCGATCCCGGTGCCGCCGATCGAGTTGGCGTCGCCGCCGAACCAGGTGCCCATCAGCACGCCATCGAGATACCAGCCTGTGGGGCCGATATGGGTCCAATGGGCGCCGACGCTTGTGGCATCGAGATTGATCTTGCCGGTTTTGACATTGTTCCAGCCGACTGCCTGCCCCGTCACGTCGGCGCGCAGATCGGCATAGCCGAAGAACAGGCCCGCAATATCGCGATGGCCATTGTCGCTCTCGTGGCGAAGAATGTCGATGCCGGTCTGCAGACCCCAGAGCGAGCCGTCGATCGACGGCGATACCGAGCCCGACCAGCCCTGGTCGACATGCTCTCCGAAGCCTCGTCCCCAGACCGCGGAAGCAACATTGCCCGAGGTCACCACGCTTTGCTCCCCGCGTCGCTCATGAAACGTTCCGAGCGTGGCGAGTGTCGCGACTTGAGCTGCCGGCGGGATAGCCGTGTAGGTCGCGACCTCGGGGCGGATCAGCGGGATGACCTCCACGTCAACGCCGCCGATATTCATGATCTCGGGAGAGATCGGTGTCGCGCCTGGATTGGGCGGTGTTGGCGTCGGGTTGTCTGGAGTCACCAGCGGCGGCTGAATCTCCGTGGTTCCGCCCGGAGGCGGGGTCAAAATGGGGCCTTCTGGGTCAGGGTCGGTCGGCGTCGGAACGGGCGCGACATAGGCCGAGCGCAGATACCAGTTGTTGCTCGTTCCCGCGCTGACGCCACCCTTGAAAAGGTAGTATTCATAGGCGCCCGCCGCGACCCGGCCGTTCAGGGAAAAGGCGCTGCTGCTGGCGGTGGCGCCGTTGGTCGCCTCGACGACATTGATGCCGTTCAGCATGGTGGCCGCGCCGCCTCCACCGATGTTGTTGACGGTGATGGCGGTCGAACCCGACGCCGTTCCGCCATTGATCACCAGCTTGTCGGAGGCGGAGGCATCGTCGCCAAGTACGGTATTGAGGAGCAGGCTACCGCCAGAGCCGACATAATTGCCGGCGACGGTGAGGCTGTTTGTGGTTTGAGAGCCGCCATTGGTCAGGTCGATCACGCCTGAATTGGTAAGTGTGATGGCCGGGCCGCCTGGATAGGGGGTGATCGAGGGATTGAAGCCGCCGCCGGCAAGCAGGCTAGCGCCGGACGACACCGTCACATTGCCTGTCAGGTTTGTTTGCAGCTGAAAGGTGCCGTTCTGAATGAAGCTGTCGCGAAAGTCGCCGGTGCCGGCCCAGGTCCAGTCTGTGCCTGTCATGTAGAGCGTCTGGAAATTGGTGAACGCGTTATCGATCACGCCTTCGCCCTGTAGCGTGACGGTGTTGCTGCCGTTGCCGCCATTGGCCGTGCCGATCATTTTCGATCCGGTTTGCAGGGTCAGGGAAATATTGCCGTTGCCGCCGCTGATGGCAAAGCCGTTGCCACCACTCAGAAGGCCGGCATTGGTGATGGCTGTCTGGCCGTTGAGCGTGCGGATCGCGGGCCCCTGGTCGCTGATGATCTGACCGCCGGCAAGGTTGATGATCGTCGCATTGAACCCCGAGCCGACCGTATTGGAGAACACGCCGTCCGACGGCGGGCTGCCCGAAGCTGCGCCGCCGCTAGCGTGAATGGTGCCGCTGTTCACCAGACGGCCGTTGATGCCCTGGATATAGACTGCCGGCGCGCTGTTTCCGCTCGTGGTCAGTGTTCCCGTGTTGGTGATTGTACCGTTCGAGCCGAGGATTGATGCTGCGCGTGCGTTGCTGCCACTTGTTGCGACCGAGCCGTTGTTGATGATGGTGTTGTTCGGGAAGCCGCCGCCGACCTGGCCCCAGCTCGCGGTCATGCCATAGGCGTTTGGTCCCGTCGTCGTGATCGAGCCGTTGTTGATGAGGGTGTTGCCGCTGCCGTCGGCAGCCATGCCGTCATTGTATTGGCCGGTATTGCTGATCGAGCCGTTGTTGGTGATCGAGTTATTGCTGCCGGTGCCGACCAGCCCCGCGCCGCGGTTGGTGCCAGTACTGCCGGAACCGGTGAGAGAGATGCTGCCATTGTTGACGATGGTGCTGGAATCGGCGACGCGAGCGCCGGCATTGGCGGTCGGCGAGCGAGTGACGGTGACGATCGCGCCTCCGAGAATGTCGATCGTGACGTTGGAGCTTCCCGCCGCTCCATAGATGCCCGTGGTAACCGGGTTGGGCGATGTCGCATCGCAGGTCGCCGTCTGGCCGCTTGCTGGCGTGAAGCGGCTGCATGCAGCCTGGGCTATCTCCGGCGCGACGAGGCTCGTTCCCAAGACGAGTGCTGCTTTGAGCGAGACGGAAGCGGTTTTCGAACCTCGATTCGTGATATGGCGCATCGGTCCCCCCAACTTCACCAGCACTTCCAGCCGATGGATCGCTCGCCTAAAGAGCATGGGTTAAGATTCGCATCAACTAAAAAATCTAAACCTAATAATACAGTGCAGGAGAGAAGTTAGCAGTCGAGGGGAGTCGATGGCCGACCTTGCCGAAAAATGGGACACCGACGACGGCAATCGCGAGTAAGCAAGGGAATGTCCATTCGTGGCGTGATCAGCGGCGGATCCGAGAACTCGAAAATCGTCGTTTGGTCGGGCCCCGCTCGGAGCCCGACCGCCGCTTTTGCTTACTTTATCTGCGTAACGGTCAGCTTGCCGTTCACGCGCTCGGCGATGAACTCGATTGCCGAGCCCTCCTTCAGTTTGGCGCGGATGGCGGGATCTTCGACGCGGAACACCATCGTCATCGCCGGCATGTCCAGGTTCTTCAATTCCTCATGCTTGATCGTGACCTTGTTCGTCTTGGCATCGATCTTGTTGATCACGCCCTTGGTGAATTCCTGCGCATGGGCGCTTGCGGCAGCGCCGATGGCCAGGGCAGTTGCAAGGGCAATTCCAGCGAGATTTTTCATGTTGCTTTCTCCAGATGTTCAAGAGTTCATTTGGTAGTGACAGACACGTCGCCATGCATGCCCGCTTCGTAGTGTCCGGGGATGAGGCAGGCGAATTTGAAGTCACCGTCATTGGTGAATTTCCAGACGATCTCGCCGGATTCGCCCGCGGCAAGGCGGATCGAATTGGCGTCGGCATGCTCCATCTCGGGGAACTTCGCCATGACAGCCTTGTGCTCGAGGATCTTGTCTTCCTGATCGAGCACGAATTCATGGTCGGTTTGGCCGGCATTGTTGAGCACGATCTTTACGGTCTGCCCCTTGCGCACCTTCATGACGGCCGGTTGGAACAGCATCCGGCCGTCTTCGGTTTCCTTCATGGTCACGCGGATCGTCTGCGTGACTTTGCTCTTGTCGCCGGGTTCGCCGACCGCGAGTTTGTCGTCATGGCCGCCGGCATGGTTTCCGGAGGCAAAAGCGGGACCGGCAAGGGTTGCAATGAGCATTGCGATTACGAGTTGCTTCACTTTGAGTTCCTTTGCAGTTGGGGATGTTTGGGCATCATTGATTGTTCGACTTCGGGGTAATGCGAGTTTCCGCATTCTTGGCTCTCGCCTGATCCGGCAACTCGCCGGTCCATTCGAAGGCCTGCGTTCCCGGTGGGTTCTGGTACCAGCCGGGATCGGCGTAATCGTCCGCGGAGATGCCCTGGCGGACTTTCACGACCGAGAACATGCCACCCATCTCGATGGGGCCGTGCGGACCCCAGCCAGTCATCATCGGCACGGTGTTTTCGGGTATGGGCATTTCCATTTCGCCCATATCGGCCATGCCCTTGGTGCCCATGGGCATATAGTCGGGCTGAAGCTTCCGGATCTTGGCGGCGAGTTTGGACTTATCAGCGCCGATGAAGGTCGGGATGTCGTGTCCCATGGCGTTCATCGTGTGATGCGACTTGTGGCAATGGATCGCCCAGTCGCCCTCATACTTGGCATCGAACTCATAGGCCCGCATGGCGCCGACCGGGATGTCGATGCTGACTTCCGGCCAGCGCGCCTCGGGCCGCACCCAGCCGCCGTCGGTGCAGGTCACCTCGAAGTCGTAGCCATGCATATGGATCGGATGGTTGGTCATCGTCAGGTTGCCGACGCGCACGCGCACGCGATCGTTCTTCGAGACGACGAGCGGTGTGATGTCGGGAAAGACGCGGCTGTTCCAGCACCACATGTTGAAGTCGGTCATTTCCATGACGCGCGGCACATAGGAGCCGGGATCGATGTCGTAGGCATTGAGGAGGAAGACGAAGTCGCGGTCGACCCGCATGAATTTCGGGTCCTTCGGATGGACGACGAAGAAGCCCATCATGCCCATTGCCATCTGCACCATCTCGTCCGAATGCGGGTGGTACATGAAGGTCCCCGACTTCACGAGATCGAACTCGTAGACAAAAGTCTTGCCGACGGGGATGTGCGGCTGTGACAGACCGCCGACACCGTCCATGCCCGATGGCAGGATCATGCCGTGCCAGTGGACGGTCGTGTGCTCGGGCAGCTTGTTGGTGACGAAAATGCGCACCCGATCGCCCTCTACCGCTTCGATCGTCGGGCCGGGTGACTGGCCATTGTAGCCCCAGAGATAGGCCGTCATGCCGTTCGCCATCTCGCGCTCGACGGGCTCGGCGACGAGATGGAATTCCTTGACGCCATTGTTCATTCGGTGCGGTAGGGTCCAGCCGTTGAGGGTGACGACCGGCTGGTAATCCGGCCCTGATGATGGCTGAACGGGCGGCTGCATGTCGGCCGAGGCCATGGAGGGTGCCTCGGGCAATCCCATGGCCGACGTCTTGCTCCAGGCGCCAGCCGCAAGCATGACGGCGCCCGCGCCGAAGAACTGTCTTCTGTTGAACATCGAAATATCCTTTCTACTCACCGGAGCCGGCGGCCGCGGTTTCCGAGGCACTGGAGGAGCCGCCGCCATAGATGGCGGGTGCGAGATTGGCCTCGGCGAGCCAGAAGTCGCGTTTGGCGTTGACGGACTGCACGAGGGCGTCGATCTTCTCGCGCGTGTCGGTGAGCAGCTCGAAGGTGTTGGTGATCATGCCGTTGTAGGTGAGCAGCGATTGCTCCTCGACCTTGGTGCGCAGGGGCACGACATTGTTGCGATAGTGACGCGCGATATCGAGGCTGGAGCGATAGGCCTCATAGGCCGATCGTGCCTCCGAGCGCACATTGACGGCCTTTTCCGCCAGCCGGTTGGCCGCGCGCATATAGGCGAGTTCCGCCTTTCGCATGCGTGCCTTGCCGCTGTCGAAGATCGGAATGGCAAAGCCGATTTCAGCCGATCCCGCGAATTCGACCTTCTTCGTCCCATCCTCGCGGCTGCGCTCGGCCTCAAGACCGGTCATGAGCTCCAGATCCGTGACGTAGCGGGTCGCTTCCGTCAGGCCGTAGGATTGTGCGGAGGCTGCAAGTTCCAGCCTTGCAGCCTTCAGGTCGATGCGATTCCCAAGGGCGTCCGCCTCGATACGGTCGCGTTTGGCTATCGTTTTCGGCAAAGACGGCAGGCGGTTCGGCAGCCGGTAGCTCATGTCCGAACCCCAAAGTCCGAGCCGTCGGGTCAGCTCCTCCTTGGCGAGACGGGCGGTCAGTCGCGCCTTGGCGGTTTCTGCGGCGAGTTCGGCGGAAAACGCATGCTCGCGAGCCTGCGGACCTTTCGCCATTGCTCCGGTTTCCCCGAGCTTCTCCGCCAGTTCCGATGCCGCATCCGCTGCCGCCTGCGCACGTTGCAGTCCGGCCACATTCTCGTCGGCGGCAACGGCGGTGATCCAGGCGCGGCGCGCATCGGCAGCGAGACTTAGCGTCTCGATCGCGGCATTGAGTTGCGCCTGCCGGAACCGCGTATCGGCCAATGCGACATCGCGCTTCTTGGTCATCAGCGCCAGGATGTTCGCCGTGAGCGCGCCCTCGATCGTCCGGAATGCTTCAAGCTCGGGCGTGCCGATGCCATTCAACCCGACGGAGGCGGTCGGATTGAGCAGCATGGTCGTCTGCCACGCATCGGCAGCACTATCTCCGAGATCGGCATAGCTAGCCTGAAGGCCCTTGTTGTTGAGGAGCGCGATCTGGACCGCGGTTTCGGCATCAAGGACTTTCTCGCGGGACAGAAGCGCTTTGGTTCGCGCCGACAGTGCCTTGGCCTGTTCCTGGTTTTGTACCCAGACGGCATCCTTTGCGATGACGGATCGGGTCGTCGTCGACACGGTAGAAAAGCCGGCTTCCTTTCCGGCATAGTTGGCGCCGCTGACGCAGCCGCCGAGAAAAATTGGAAATGCGGTGACCACCGCAAGCGTGCGAATTGAACTCATTGCGCATCTCCCTTGGCCGGAGATTGCTGGTCGTTCTGCTGGCGCCAGGGTCTTGGATCGACCGGCATGCGCGGGACATAACCCGAGACAGGGGAACTGAATTGCAGAGGCACGACAGAATGCGTCTGTTCGAAATCCGATGACGCGACGACGTCAGGAGGGAAGGTGGATGCGCAGCCGCCCACGAAAAGGGGCAGCCCCACCACGATTATGGAAGGTCTCATCTTTAGAAATCCGAATAGGAGATTGCCAATGGCATTCGCGGGAAAAATTCCGGCAAAAGCCATGCGAACCCGTCACATGCGGGTAGGACCTATTCAGATATTCGGGGGGCGATCGAGATTGGGCCGTTCGCCGGGCGCGTGCCGATCGTCGATGAACTGGCGGATGGAGGATACGGCAGGGCCGCCGGCATCATAGCCGTTGCAGACAATACCGAAGCCGACACAGAAATCCTTGCAGCATTCCTGCTTGGCGATCTTGGCCTTTGCCAATCCGGACGCATCGTCGTGATGCTTGCCGGTGGCGTCAGTCTGCATGGCATGATGATCGCCATGATCCACGAGCTTTTCGGCACGGAATTCCGGAAATGCCGAGCCATGCATGGCTGCGTTGGCATTGGACAACGTATAGCCCGCCAGCGATACGATGATCGCCAGCCGCACAAGAAGGAGCAGCTTGCTCAGTGCGATTCGATAGGCTTTACCCATGGGCTGACAGGTACAATCAAACGTGACCCGCTTCAACGGGAATTTGCACGGTGCCCGATATCATTTACGTGAGCGGGCAGGCGCATGGCATCGTCTCCACGGTCAGGGTGACGATGCCGGCTGGCTCAGCATCGAGTGGCTCCAGTCGTCGATGAAGCGCCGCCGCTGCGCTTCGTCTTGCGCGGCGAGCAATGCGGGGCCGATGCGGATCGGCTGGACGAAACTTAATTCGCCGAGGGTCGGTGGGCCGTCGACCCCTTCGGGAATATCGCCCTTTTCTGCAAAGAAGAAGGCCTTGCGGCGCGCCACGTCCTGACCGCGCTTGGAGAGCAGATAATCGAGAAAGCGCCGGGCGAGGTCCGGTCGCTGCGAGGTTTTCGGTATCAGCACGCCGCGGCTGAGGATCAGTGTATAGTCGCGCGGAATGACGACCTTCAGGTCGGGGTTGGCCTTGGCCGCCGCGTAGGAATAGGACCCGATCATATTGTAGGCGAGATAGAGGCGTCCGCTTGCAATCTCCTGCAGGATGGACCCTGTGCAGCAGCTGACCTTCACGTCGGCGCGGCTCATGCTTTCGAGAAGGCGGCCATAGGTCGCCGTCGCCTGGCGCGCATCGCTGAAGGCAAGGAGGTAGCCGACCCCGGAGGTCCTGATGTCGTAGGTTCCCACCCGCCTTTCATAATAATCGAGCCGACGCCTGAGGAGATCGGCAAGCTCGGCGCGGGTGCGCGGCACATCGCCAGCAGGCACGTAGCGCATGTTGTAGACAAAGACCGCCGGTTCGAAGGTGAAGCCGAAGACCTCGTCACGCCAATTGGCCCATTTCGGCACCTGGGCGGTTTCCGATGAGTTGTAAGCCGAGGCACAGCCATTATTGGCAAGGCTGACCAACTGGTCGAGTGAGGAGGAGAGCCACAGATCGCCAAGGGGGGTATTCTGCTCGCAGGCCGCACTGGCCTTCTGATGCAGATCGTTCGTGACATAGTCGGAATACTCGATGGCAATATCCGGCGCCATCTCCTGAAAATCCCGGATCAATGGCGCCATGGCTTCAAGATCGGCCGCGCCATGGATCGACAGGCGAGCCGCTTCGCTACTGATCGCCGGGAAGAGCCTTGTCGTGCCTTCGACGGCTGTTGCGAGCGTCGGCACAAGGGCAAAAGCCGCAATGCCCAGCGAGAAGGCGACGAGGTGCCGAGATTTCATTTTCCCTCCCTGTGAATGCGCGGAAGAGCGAGAATGACGGTGAAGCCGTGGGCATCCGCGCCCTTGGCGCGAAATTGCAGCGCGCCGCCATGCGCGGCCGCAACCTCCGAGGCGATGGCAAAGCCAAGTCCGGCACTTCCTTCGCCGGCTTTTGACGTCTGAAAACGCTGCGTAACGCGCGGCCATTCTTCCGATGGAATACCCGGACCGTCGTCCTCCACCTCGACATGAGCAAAGGGGCCGGCATCGCGCACCCGCACCTCGAGCCTGGAAAGGGTGCCATGCCTCAGCGCATTGTCAATGACGTTGACGATCGCCTCGCGCAGGCTGACGGGATCGCCGAGGACTGTAAGTTCGGCATCCGCTTCCTCAAAGGATACCACGATATCGGGGTCCACGGTGATCGGCACCGCGACGCGAAAGGCGCGCCGTGCGATCTCGTTGAGATCGACGGGCTCCAGCTGCACGGATTCGGCGCGATGAATGACCATGGCATGGCTCAGCAGCTGGTTGGTCAGTCGCGCCAGCTCGTCGGCGCGCTGCTGCACGCGGCTGAGATGCTGCCTGTCCGTCTCATCGAGCTCGCCGCTGTTCAATAGGTCGAGCTGGGCCGTGAGCGCAGTGAGCGGCGTCCGTATCTGGTGTGCCGCATCCGCGATGAAGCGCTGCAGCAGCACGACACGCTCGTTGAGGCGGCCCATGAAATGATTGATAGAGCCGACGAAGGGTCGCAGCTCGCGCGGCACCGATACGGAAAGCGGTGTCAGATCCTGCGGATCTCTGCGCCGAAGCGCGCCGCCCAATTGATTGACCGGCCGCAGCGCCTGACGGATGGAGAGGATCATGACAACCAGCGCCAGGAAGCACATGATGACGATGGTGATCGCGGCGCCGAGCGTCAGCTCATGCGTCAGCCCCCGGCGCGCCTCTACGGTCTGGGCGAGGATCACATGCGCCCAGCCCGAGGCGGCTGGGTCCGAGAGCGCCCGCCCGACGACCGCGATCCGCACCGCTTCCCCCTTATAGAGGCCGGAGCTCAAGACCGGCTCTCGATGCACGGTGGCAAGGTCGATGTTCGTCTCCAGGTCCCGGTGGCCGGTGAGCGTCTTTCCTGTGGGATCGACGATGCGATAGAAGATGCGATCGCGGTCGGCGAGCCCCAGCATTTCGAATGCCGAGGCCCTGAGATCGACAATCAGGGCGCCTTCCTGGACGGCCAGGCCATCGGCAATCTGGAGCGCTGCGCCGACCAGCACGCGATCATAAGCATCGTCGGCCGCCGTGCGGGCGGAATACCAGCTTGCGGTGATGAGCACGGCTGCCCCGGCAGTCAGGAGAACCGACATGACGACCGCCAGGCGGCCAAAGAGCGAGCGTTCAAGCGTCATCGGAGACCAACTGGTAGCCGATGCCGTGAAGCGTGACGATGCGGGCCTTCGCTCCCTCGAGCTTCTTGCGCAGTCGTCCCACATAGAGCTCGATCGCATTGGCGCTGACGGCCTCGTCGAACCCATAGAGCTGGTCGAGCAGCTCCTGCTTGCTGAATACGCGCCCGGGCCGGGAAGCAAAGATTTCCAGTAGCGTCATCTCCCTGCGCTTCAACTGAACCTCACGCTTGCCGACTTTGACCGAGCGGCTGGTACGATCGAGCACGATGTCGCCGCAGGTGACGAGGTTGGTGGCGTCGCCGCTGCGCCTTCGTAGCAGCACCCGGGCCCGCGCTTCAAGCTCGCGAAAGTCGAACGGCTTGACAAGGTAGTCGTCCGCGCCGAGGTCGAGGGCACCGACGCGATCGTCGACCTCAGAGCGTGCCGTCAGCATAAGGACCGGCGTCGTGACGCGGGCACGTCTCAAACCCTTCAGGATTTCGAAGCCGTCGAGCTCGGGCAGCATGACATCGAGGATGACGAGATCATAGTCCGTGAAGGCCAGGATCTCGGCCGCTGCGCGGCCGTTCACCTGCCAATCGACCGTATGGCCGACAGCCTGGAAACGACGGCAAATGGCCTCGCCGACATCCTGCGTATCTTCAACGAGCAGGATGCGCATGGCGACCGTCTTGTCCGATCCTCATGGGTTCCAGACGCAAAGTTCCTCCCTTTCCAAAGCGGCTCGGTTCTTCGCGGAGCTCCGAACCGCTTTTCTATTGCTTTTAGGCGGCTTCCGGATAGAGCCAGACGCTCTCGCGTGGGATCTCCGTCCAAACCGTGCCCGCCGCCATCAGCTTCGGGCCAAACGCCTTGGCTTTAAAATCGCCGTAGGACAGGCGATACTCCCAGCGATCGCCGAGGAACAGGCATGCCTCCAGCTGCATCTCGATGCGGCCCGGTGCCGGCTGATCGTGAACAGCGACCTGTTCGACGCGAATGACGGCCTTGCCTTCGCTTTCCGCCCCATCCCCCATCATCACGCCATCGAGCTGCCAGTTGCTACCATGGATGCTGGCTGCAGGGCCATCGCGTTTGATGCGACCTGCGGCAACATTGTTCGCACCGAGAAAATCGGCGACGTAGAAGCTCGAAGGCTTCGAATAGATATCCTGCGGCGGGCCTTCCTGCGCAACCTTTCCATTGCGCAGAAGCAGGATATTGTCCGAAGCCGCCAACGCTTCGGCCTGATCATGGGTGACAAGGACGCCGCAAATGCCGAGATCGAGAACGAGCTTGCGAATCCAGTAGCGGGCTTCTTCGCGCAGTTTCGCATCCAGATTGGAGAGGGGCTCGTCCATGAGCAGGATCTTCGGCTCGTAGACGAGCGCGCGGCAGATGGCGACGCGCTGCTGCTGGCCGCCGGAAAGCTGATCCGGATAGCGTTCGGCAAGGTGGCCGAGACCGATCTTGCCGAGCGTGTCGAGGACGCGCTTTTCCGCATCAGCCTTGTTGACGCCCCTGAGCTTCAGGCCATAGGCGACATTTTCCGCGACAGAGCGGTGCGGCCACAAGGCATAGGACTGGAAAACCAGCCCGATATTGCGTTTTTCGGGCGCGACGGTGACCCGCTTGTCACCATCGAAAACAACCGAGCCGCCGATCTTGATCTGGCCAACTTCGGGCTGCTCGAGACCGGCAATGCAGCGCAAGAGGGTCGTTTTGCCGCTGCCGGATGCCCCGAGCAGCGAAACGATCGATCCGCGATTGGCGGTAAACGAAGCGCCCTGAAGGATATGCAGGCCACCGAGATATTTATGCACGTTTTCAACGATGAGATCAGTCATGGATCTTGGCTCCGAGACGAAGGGCGAGGGCAAGGCCGCCGCCGGTAAGAAGGATGCTGACAAAGGCGAGGGCAGCGATGGTGTCCATGGCGCCGGACTGGAGCTGCGCCATCATAAGGGAACCGATGACCTCGGTGCCGGCGCTCATCAGATAGATGCCGGTGGCGTAGTCGCGCAGGAACACGATCATGATGAGCGCCCAGGCGCCGACGAGACCCGGCCGGATGATCGGGATGACGATGTCGCGCCAGCTCCGACCGATGGTCGCCCCCGTGGTGCGCGCCGCTTCTTCCAGCTCGGGGCTGACCTGGATAAGCGTGCCCTGCAGAAGGCGCAACCCATAGGAAAGGCCGACGATGACATAGGCTGCGAATAGACTGATCAGCGTCGTCCTCAGCGGAATGAGGAAGGGTACGAACAGGAACAGCCAGAAGAAGGCGAGACCGATGATGAGGCTGGGCATGGCGCGCGGCAGTAGTACCATATAGTCGAGCACGGTGTTGGACATGCCTCTGTGGCGATGTCCGGCAAGCCCGATCACAAGATAGATCGCCACGGCTGCCGCCCCGCCCACGACCGAAAGAACGACCGTGTTGACGATGCCACGAAAAAGCGTCGGCACTTCCAGAAGTGTGGCGAAATGCGCGACGGTCAGATGCGCCAGCGGATTGACGCCCTGGCCCCAAGCATCGACGAAGGCACGCAGCACGATGCCGCCGATCGGCAGTACAACCGAGACGAAGAGCCAGAAGCCGATGAAGGACAGAGAGATGATCTGGCCGGTAGGCCCCAGCCGCATCACGGTCGTTCGCGGCCCCTTGCCTCCGAGGGCGGCATAGCGGCGGCTATGGCGCAGCAGGCGGCGCTGATACCAGACGAGCGGCAATGTGAGCAGGACGAGGAGAACGACGACGACGGCCATCAGCTGATAGGTCGGCACGCCGAACAGCGTCGTGAGCTTGTAGACATAGGTTGTGAGAACGATGATGCCGCTCGGATCGCCCAGAACATAGGGAACGCCGAACATCTCGAAACCGATTAGCAGATTAAGGGCGGTCGCAAAGACGAGCGCCGGCAGGACCATGGGCAGCGTCACATCCAGGCAGACCCGCCAGATCGGCGAGCCCATCGAGCGCGCAGCCTCTTCCAGATCGGAAGGCAGGTTGCGCATGGCGGCCGACACATAGAGATAGACATGCGGCACATGGGCGAGCCCCGTGACGATGACGATCCCGGTCAGCGAGTACAGGTTCCAGGGCGCCGAGCCGAAGAGATCGCGCGACAGCATGGTGAGGAAGCCGGCAGGGCCGACCGAGACCGTATAGCCGAAGGCAAGCACGATCGCCGAAATGAACATCGGCACGAGGACGACGACTTCAAGCGCCTTGCGGAACTTGACATCAGTCCGCGTCAGCAGGAAGGAGAGCGCGGCGCCGAGCGGTACCGCGATCGCCACCATGCCGACCGCCATGATGACCGTATTCCAGAGCGCGTCGTAGAACATCTCGTCGGTCAGGATATAGCGATAGGCCTCGATGGACAGCTTGCTCTTCGGCGCGAAGAACGGTCCGTCGAGCAGGCTTTGGTAGATGATGAGGACGATCGGCGCCAGCACGACGACGGCCAGGAGGCCGATGACGATGCGCCTGAAGCCGAGGGCATTGGCCGGCTGCGGGATCGATGTGAATGTTGGGCTCGCATGACCCGCCGGCTGCGCGGCGTGAGACAGGGTCGATACTGTTGTCGACGGTGCCGACATCGGCGTGCCTCCTTCTCGATGGTTGTTGTTCCCAAGCACTTTCGCTTTCTTCACGTCGCGGAAATGCTCTATCTTCTTGTTTTTACGGGCACTCCTCATGGAAAGCCGCAGCGCGGCTTTCCGGGAAATGCTCTTAAGGGATCTGACGCGGCGTCAGCCCTTGACCGATCCGCGCCACTTCTTGAGGAAATCAAGGCGCTTTGCAGGGTCCATAAATTCCAGGCGCGAGTCGTCGAGCGCGATAGGCTTGAGGTTGCCGCCGACCAGCTCGTTGATGGTGTTGAGATTGTATCCCTGGTCGACATCGGTGCGCAGGGACGGCATGCCCTTCGACGCGATTGCGTTCTGGCCTTCCTGAGACAGCATGAAATCGAGGAAGAGCTGCGAGGCATTGGGATGCGGCGCGTTCTTGATGATGGCGGCGACACGCGAGAAGGCCGGCGTATAATCCTTGCCGAAGGCGACGCCGAGATTGGAGGCGCTCTTCACCCAATCGAGCGCATAGGAGCCGATGAGGTTGAAGGCAATCACATTCTCACCGGAAACCACCGTCTCGCGCATGGAGCCGGTCGAGGAATAGGTCTTGCCCTTGGCGGTGCCGAAGGCCGAAACCAGATCCCAATAATCGCTGCGCTGTTTGGAGTCGTTCGTCTGGATCATGAAGCCGACGCCGGACTTTTCCGGATCGAAGGTCGCGATCTTGCCTGCGACATCTTTCTTGCCGAGGAACTCGATCAGCGCGGCCCGCGTGCGCGGAACCTCGTCTTCCTTCAGAGCGACCTTGTTGTAGATCATGCCGATCGGCTCGAGCGTCGTGGCGTAGACGGTCTTGTCGTAGACGGCCCAGCTTGGCAGCGCGCCGATTTCAGTCGAGGCATAGGAGGCGAGATAGCCGTCGGCCGCAAGCTTCACGGTCTGGTCCATTGCCGATGTCCAGACGAGATCTCCGCCGACCTGGCCGGCCGCAGCTTCGGAGATAATGCGGTTGTAGACGCCGTTGGTGCCGATATCGTTGTAGTCGATGCGAATGCCTGTATATTTCTTGGTGAAGGCATCGAGCAGCGCCTGTGCCTGGCTCAAGTCGGTCGCGGCATAGATGGCGATCACGCCTTCCTTCTTGGCGGCGGCAACGAGTTCCTCGCTCGCCGCAAAGGCTGCGCCGTTGACGCCGATGGCGATCGCGGCTGCGATGCTGAGTTTTTTGAATAGCAGTGACATTTGTTCCCTCCCGGTTGACTGCTGCATGGTTTTGACTGCCGTCCGCATCCCTGAATTGAGGACATGCGCAAACGGCGCGGCACTCCCTGACGGATAGCCGCTGAATGAGATGTGCTTGGCTGATGATGGCCGGCGCCGATTGCCGGATGGCAGGCGCTAGTCGCGGCTAGGCGCGATTTTCATAATATCTCCTCCCCATGGCCGGCCGGCTTCAGATGCCGGCCGTCTCTGTCCTCTACAGATTGCAGAGAAGGTGACATTGATTCCTGTCAGAGAACTGTCACGGCGGAAGAAGATGGGAAAGGAGCCGCCTTCATGAGGGCGGGTCGTCTTTAGGTGATAGACGCGCTTTGTTATTCCGGCGCTGCCATTTCGAGTTCCGCCTGGCGTCCGAGACGCGTCATCCATTCGACGAAATCGGGCCGTTCCTTGATCTGTCGGGCATAATGTCGGGCCAGTGCAGCCTTCAGATCACCCTTCCTGCCAAGTTGTTCGTCGGCAAAGCCGATCATTTGAGAGTTTGGCCATGCCTGCGGGCGGATGGCGACCAGACGGGCAAACAGGCTCTCGCCGGATTCGTCCGGATTGGCCTGCGCCATCAACGAGAGCATGGCCGCCGTCGAGCGGGATACGCCCATATGGCAATGAACCAGCAGATGGCTCGGAGCCTCAGGATCTTGTTGGGCTCGAAACCGAGAGCCGAATGTCAGGATCGCGTCGACGTGCTCCGGCTGCGGCATTACCCTACCTGGAGCCGTCGCGATGATGTCGTGAAAGCGCAGCGTCGTGCGATGATGCGTGGCATAGGAATGAAACACATCGAGTTCGGGATATTCCGGATCGAGGAGGGAAAGCACATGGGTGACGTTTCGAGTGCGCTGATCGGGTAGCTCCTCAATGCCACAAACCGTGAGTTCGGGAGAAAGAAGCACGCTCATTGTCATATCCTTCAAATCGATTGGCGATTCCGCAATATCTCGATAAGATATAATGTCATAACCTTGAAGTGAAAGTACTTTTGCTTCTTGTTGTTGCCATATGGCCTGGCAAGACGTCTGCGCCGTCTAAGCCTTCGAAAACAAGACGATCTGCGTTCTGATCTCGTCTTCGTCCAGCTCGAGAATACGGTAGCCGAACGTCTTCATATCCGCTTTGAGATGTTCGGATTGCTTGACGAGCTGATAGGAAACCGCCGGCGTGACATACTGCCTGATATTTGCCTCCCGGGCTTCGTCGATCATGTGATAGTGGCCGCAGAACAGCGATATCTGGCAATCGGTGTCGATCAGAAGCGACCTGACGTCATCTCGGTCGCGCAGAGCCGCGCCGGTTCGATCCACTGATGTGTCGAGCGGCAGGATCGGGTGATGCAGGAAGATTGCCGCCTTCTTCACGCCCGCGAGTTCGCGTACCAGCCATTTGCGCTGGTTGTCGCCAACGGCATTATCGGACGTATCGAGAAAGATGCGTTTCAGATACGGGTCATGCTGGGAGAAGCACAGCTTGCCCGCGACGATGCTTTCGCCCAGATCGTAATGTTGTGTGACATTACCATAGCTGTCGTGGTTGCCGAGGATGAGCGACATGTCGAAGGCATAGCCACGCAGAAGCTCGAAAAAGCGGCCGACCGATTGGGCCGCGCCGATATCACCGCCGAAGACGATCCTGGAGATGTCCTTGCGGGCGATATCGTCGAGGACGACGCGCAGGTGATGTTCGTGTTCTCCCAGTGTTTCCTGATAGCCCATTTTGTCGCCGGCGATTTCGCCCTTTGCGACCAGTCGTTGGCCGAGGTGAGTGTCGGTGAGAAATGCAAGGGTCGTCTTCGTCATAGCCCGGTTCCATGGCAATTGCTTATGCCCCAGCCTACGGCGATAGCGCGTCGAAATGCTTCGATACGTGTCGAAACATGCGAACTGTTTCGGTGCTAAGATGCGCCTAGATAGAAGGAGGCCGAAAGATGATACCGCAGCCGAATATAGCAGCAGTCGCCTTTCTGATCGCCGATCCCGCGCGCGCCGCCATGCTGTCGGCATTGCTCGACGGTCGGGCGCGACCGGCCGGGGAACTCGCCTATGCCGCAGGCGTGACGGCGCAGACGGCCAGCTCCCATCTGGGCAAGCTTCTGGATGGCGGACTGGTGACTGTCGAAACCGAGGGTCGGCACCGTTACTATCGTCTCGCCGGCCCCCACGTCGCACTCGCGCTTGAGACGCTCGCCTCGATCGGACCGGGGGAGCCCGTGCGAAGAAAGCCGTTGACCCGCGAAGCGCAAAAGCTTCGGTTCGCTCGCTGCTGCTATGATCACTTGGCCGGCCGCGTCGGCGTCGCCGTGACCCATGGACTATTGGAGAAAGGATTTATCGTCGCGGCCGACAAGAAGCGGTTCGAACTCACGCCTGCGGGGACCAAGTGGTTCGACCGCATGGGCATGAACACGGCCGGGATCAGACCCACGCGTTATGGGCTGGCCCGGCAATGTCTCGACTGGACGGAACGTCAACATCATCTGGCCGGGCCACTTGGCGTTCATCTTACCAATCTCTTCTTTGCCGAGGGTTGCCTGCGGCGGTCGCCCTCGTCTCGGGCCGTTGACGTGACGCCGAAAGGCTGGAAAGTGCTAAATGAGCATTTCGGCATTCAGGAACGGGCCTTGCTCTGACCAGCGCTCTGCCGCATTGACTTCATTTCGACAATGGATGATTTTGGTAGGCCATATTATGGTATCCGAAGATCGAGGGTGCGGAAATGAATGATGATGCACATGGCGCCGCAATTCGCGTGGAGCGTCCAGCCAAGACGTTGCGTGAGCTTGCTCTCGACAAGGTGCGAGAGGCCATCATCAACGGCTATTTCCGCCCGGGCGACCGCCTGGTCGAGCGCGATCTCTGCGCCCAGCTCGGTGTCAGCCGCACGATCGTGCGTGAGGTCCTGCGCCATCTCGAATCCGAAGGTCTGGTTGCCAACCTGCCGAACAAGGGGCCGATCGTCGCGCAACTCAATCATGACGAGGCCAAGCAGATCTACGAGATCCGTGCGGCACTCGAAGGAATGGCGGCGCGGCTTTGCGCCGAGCAGAACAATCCCGCGATTGCCGATGCCCTCGACAAGTCGCTGGAAGATATAAGGCACAGTTACCGTGAGAAGGACATGCCGGGCGTGCTCGCCCATACATCGTCCTTCTATCAGACGCTGTTCAGCATGGTTGACCGCCATGTGGCCTGGGGCGTCGTCAATCTTTTGACCGTGCGCATCAATCACCTGCGCTCCATGACGATCAAGACGCAAAATCGCGATGTTCAGGGACCGGCGCAGATGGCCCGCATCGTCGATGCCATCCGGCGCGGTGACGGCGACGGCGCCTATCAGGCGGCGATGGATCATGTCACAAGCGCCAGCGCCATCGCCCAGGCCGTGCTTTCAGGGCGGCAGCCGATCGATTGATTTTAGGATCTCTCAACAAAACCATCGTCAAGGCCAGCAAGCATGACCGTTTCCCCTCCCTTTCTAGGCTTTCCGGATCGCCTTGACGATGGTCGCCTGCCGCGTGTGGTGATTTTCGGAGCCGGCCACGGCAGTACCTATCCCGGCAAGGACAGCAGCGGCTATGCCTTGTCCGCGGGCGCGATCCGGGCCGCCAGCCAGGGTGATGCCGGGCTTATCGAGCATTGGGATTTCGATCTCGGCGGCCCGTTATTCGACGGCAAGCCACCCTGCTGCATCGACACTGGAAACATTGAGACCGTCATGCACGACAATGCCGGCAACCGGGGCCGGATCGAGGCGAGGACGCGCGAGGTGCTGGCTCTGCAGGCCGTGCCGATCCTTCTTGGCGGCGACTGTTCCGTCACGATCCCCTTCATCGCCGGTTTTGCCGACGAGGGGCCGGTCTGGGTCTTGCAGATTGACGCCCATATCGACTGGCGCGACGAGTTGCATGGCGAACACCACGGGTATTCGAGCCCGATGCGGCGAGCAAGCGAGATGCCCCATGTCGCCGGAATGGTGCAGGTCGGTTTGCGAAGTGTTGGGAGCGCTCGCGCTTCTGACGTCGGGGCGGCACAGCGTTATGGCAGCCGCTTTGTCACTGCCCGTGAGATCCACGCCCAAGGGGTCGAGGCGGCTCTTCGCCATATTCCGGAGGGCGTGAGGGTTGTCGTCACGCTGGATTGCGACAGCATCGATCCCGGAATTATGCCAGGTGTCGCGGCGCGCACACCCGGCGGGCTGACCTATACGCAGGTGATCGACCTGATCGCCGGCCTTGGCAGGCGGGCCGACATTGCGGGCTTTGATCTGGTGGAGCTTTATCCTCCGGCCGACATCGGCGGCCTGTCTGCCGTCACCGCGGCGCGCATCGTCGTCAATGCGATCGGCGCTATCGTCCGCCAGGGATAGGGCCAGCGGAATTTTCGCTGTCCATGATGGTGGGCTGGTTCGCGTGACGCCGGATGATGCCGATTGATGTCATGACTCATCAAATTGCCGTTTGGCCGGTGAGGCGGGTTGACTCCCTCATGTCTTCGATGTGACGGTATACCATAATAACTAATACAAAAGCGGAACACCGACAGCTGAAGATAAGCGACGGGCAAGCTCGCTTTCGCGAGTGCTTATTGCTGCCTATCGATAAGGCATTGTCATAACTGTCTCTTTTCGGCATTCGGCCGGGTTTTTAAGTCCGGTCGCGCAAAGCGGCTTGACAGTTGTGTATTATGGCATACCATCATACACAACATCAGATGAGAGCGAGCCATGAGCCTTCAGATCCGAAAAACCGTCCTGCAGATCGAAACGACGCTTGTCGAAGGGGGGAGAGCGGCAGCCGCGCCGTTGAAACTTTTCTCAGCCTGCGCGATCGTTAAAAATCCCTGGGCTGGTCGCGGCTTTGTCGAGGATCTAAAGCCCGAGATTCACGCCGTTGCTCCCATCCTCGGCGAATTGCTGACCAAAATGATCATCGATGCGGTCGGATCGGGCGAGGCAGTCGAGGCCTATGGCAAGGCGGCGGTCGTCGGGCTGGACGGCGAGATCGAACATGCTTCCGCCCTGATCCACACGCTCCGGTTCGGTAATCACTATCGCCACGCCGTCGGCGCCAAGTCCTATCTGGCCTTCTGCAATACGCGCGGACCGGCCAACGCGCCGATCATGATTCCGCTCATGGACAAGAACGACGAAGGCCGTCGCTCGCATTATCTGACGATCCAGACGTCGGTCCCCGATGCGCCTGCCGCCGATGAGATTGTCGTGGCGCTTGGCGCGTCCGTCGGCGGCCGGCCGCATCATCGCATCGGCGATCGCTATCAGGACCTCAAGGATCTGGGGCAGGACGTCTCCAATCCGGCGGGCGTGTAGGGGATCGGAGCCTGGATGTCGACGATGGAAACCATGGACCAGAACGAGCCCGATCATCTGAATGCCGGAGCTTTGCGCCGCAAGCATACGGCAGGCGGCACTGCCTATCACGAGGTGGGCAAGGGTGAGCCGCTTGTTTTCATCCATGGCGTCGGCATGCGGCTTGAAGCCTGGTCGCCGCAGATTGAGGCCTTCTCCCGCAGCCATCGCGTCATCGCCGTCGATATGCCGGGGCACGGTGAAAGCGTCGCCCTGCCTGCCGGAAGTCCACTGGAAGCCTTTGTCGCCTGGTTCGGTGGTTTCCTTCACGAGATGGAACTTGGCAAGGTCAATGTTGCCGGCCATTCGATGGGTGCGCTCGTTGCCGGAGGGGCTGCTGCCACCTTCGATGAGCGGATCAAGCGGATCGCCTATCTCAACGGCGTCTATCGTCGCGATCCCGAGGCCAAGGCGGCCGTCCTTGCGCGTGCAGCGGCAATACCGTTGACAGGCGTCGACAAGGAAGGCCCGCTGCTGCGCTGGTTTGGCGATGATGCCCAAAGCGCGGTGGCGCGCGAGCTCACGCGCAACTGGCTGAGCCTCGTCGACCCGCGCGGCTATGCCACGGCCTATGCTGCTTTCGCCGGCGGTGATGAAACCTACGCCGATCGCTGGCCCGATGTCCGCGCACCTGCTTTGTTCCTGACAGGCTCGGACGATCCGAATTCGACGCCGCTGATGGCCGAACAGATGGCTACTGCTGCACCCAGAGGCTGGGCGCGGATCGTCGAGGGGCACCGCCATATGGTGAACCTGACGGCACCGGACATCGTCAATGAGCTGCTCGCCGAGTGGCTTTCATGCGGGGAGGACGCAAGATGACGACGCAAGATTTCGATCCAAGGGCGTTGCGTGACGCCTTCGGTGCATTTCCGACCGGCGTTACGGTCGTGACCGCACGCGATCAGGACGGCCTGCCGCTCGGCTTTACGGCAAATTCCTTCACGTCGGTCTCTCTCGATCCGCCGCTTCTCCTCGTCTGCCTGGCAAAGACCTCGCGCAATTTCACGGCTATGACGAGCGCCAACCACTTTGCGATCAATGTGCTGTCGGAAACGCAGAAGGCCGTCTCCAACACATTCGCGCGGCCCGTCGAAGATCGGTTCGCCGCCGTCGAATGGAGCTCGGGTGCTGATGGCTGTCCGATCCTTGCCGATGTCGCCGCCTGGTTCGAATGCGCCACGGAACAGGTGATCGAAGCCGGCGACCACGTCGTCTTGATGGGGCGCATCGTCTCCTTCGACAATAGCGGCCGCAATGGCCTCGGCTATGCGCGGGGCGGCTATTTCACGCCGATCCTGGCAAGCAAGGCGGTTTCCGCCGCTGCGGAGGGCAATATCGAGCTCGGCGCGGTCGTCGAACGCGATGGCGAAATCCTGCTTCTTGGCATGGACGTGTTTGCTCTTCCGAATTGCGAGGGCAGGGAGGGAAGCCCCGCCGACATTCTTGGCCAGTATCTGACTGCGTTGACGGGCCTGACGATAACAGTCGGCTTTCTCTATTCGGTCTATGAAGGCAAGAGCGATGGGAAGCATCACATCGTCTATCGTGCGTTTGCCTCGCAAGGCGAGCCGCGCGAAGGCAGGTTCATGAAGCCGGATGCCTTGAAGGCGGCGCACTTCAAGACCAGTTCGACGGCCGATATCGTCGCTCGCTTTGCAATGGAAAGCCAGATCGGCAATTTCGGGGTCTATTTTGGCGACGAGACCTCCGGCATGGTGCGGGCAGTCTCGGCTAAGGCGGTGCAAGCATGAAGTTCTCCCTCTTCGTTCACATGGAACGCCTCGACGCGAGCCAGACCCATAAGAGCCTCTATGAGGAGTTCGTCGCGCTCTGCGAGATCGCCGACAAGGGCGGCATGCACGCGATCTGGACAGGCGAGCACCACGGGATGGATTTCACCATCGCGCCCAATCCCTTCGTGACGATTGCCGATCTGGCGCGGCGCACGTCGCGGGCGAGATTGGGTACGGGAACGGTGATCGCGCCCTTCTGGCATCCGATCAAGCTTGCCGGCGAAGCCGCCATGGCCGACATCATCTGCGACGGCAGGCTCGATATCGGCATTGCCCGCGGCGCCTACTCTTTCGAATATGAACGGTTGCTGCCGGGTCTCGACGCCTGGGGAGCCGGCCAGCGCATGCGCGAGCTGATCCCGGCTGTCAAAGGGATCTGGCAGGGGGATTACGCTCATGACGGCGAGTTCTTCAAATTTCCGGCGACCACTTCTGCGCCAAAGCCGCTGCAGCAGCCCAATCCACCGATCTGGGTTGCAGCGCGCGACCCGAATTCGCATGAATTTGCCGTCGCCAACAACTGCAATGTCCAGGTGACGCCGCTCTGGCAGGGCGATGACGAGGTCGAGGCGCTGATGGGCCGCTTCAACGATGCCTGCGCGAAAAACCCCGGCATCGAGCGGCCGAAGATCATGCTCCTGCGCCATACTTATGTCGGCTCCACAGAGGACGACATCGCACGGGCCGCGCATGAGCTCAGCGTCTACTACAATTACTTCTTCGCCTGGTTCAAGAACGAGAAGCCGATCCATCAGGGCCTGATCGAGCGCATCCCCGAAGAAGATATTCGCGCCAACGCCATGCTGTCCGATGCGGTCATGCGCAGCAACAATGTCGTCGGCGATGCCTCGACCGTGATTGCCCGGCTAAAGACCTATGAGGCGATGGGCTACGACGAATATTCCTTCTGGATCGACACCGGCATGTCGTTCGCGCGCAAGAAAGCTTCCCTCGAACGGTTCATCGCCGAGGTCATGCCGGCATTTGCGGAGTAAACGCCATGCAGCGCTTCCAGTATTTTATCGACGGTGAGTTTCTGGACGGGGAAGGCCTCTTCCAGAGTATCGACCCCGCGACCGGCGACGTCTGGGCGGAGATGCCGGAAGCGCGCGAGATCGATGTCGACCGCGCCGTCACTGCCGCCGAGAAAGCCCTCTATGAAGGCCCGTGGGCGAAGATGACGGCGACGCAGCGCGGCAAGCTTCTCTACAAGCTCGCCGATCTGGTTGCGGCCAATGCGCAGAAGCTCGCCGAACTGGAGACGCGCGACACCGGCAAGGTCATCCGCGAGACCTCGGCGCAGATCGCCTATGTCGCCGACTATTATCGCTACTATGCCGGCATCGCCGACAAGATCGAAGGCTCCTATCTGCCGATCGACAAGCCTGACATGGACGTCTGGCTGCGTCGCGAGCCGGTCGGCGTCGTCGCCATGGTCGTGCCCTGGAACAGCCAGCTCTTCCTGTCCGCCGTCAAGATCGGCCCTGCGCTTGCGGCAGGCTGCACCATGGTCGTCAAGGCATCGGAAGACGGGCCGGCGCCGCTCCTGGAATTTGCGCGCCTGGTCCATGAAGCCGGTTTTCCGGCTGGCGTCATCAATATCATCACTGGGTTCGGCCCTTCCTGCGGCGCCACGCTGGGGCGCCATCCGAAGGTCGCGCATATCGCCTTTACCGGCGGGCCGGAGACGGCGCGTCATGTCGTGCGCAATTCGGCCGAGAACCTTGCCTCGACATCACTGGAACTGGGCGGCAAATCGCCCTTCATCGTCTTTGCCGACGCCGATCTCGAAAGTGCCGCCAATGCGCAGGTTGCCGGAATTTTTGCGGCAACCGGCCAGAGCTGTGTTGCCGGCTCCCGCCTGATCGTCGAAGCCAGCATCAAAGACAGCTTCCTGTCGATCCTCAAGCGCAAGGCTGAGGCGATCCGCATCGGATCGCCGCTCGACATGGAAACCGAGGTCGGTCCCCTTGCCACGAAGAGGCAGCAGGGCCATGTCGCGGCACTCGTCGAGAAATCCATTCAGAGCGGCGCGCGGCTCGTCACCGGCGGACAAAGGCCCGACGGCGCCGGCTACTATTTCCCGCCGACGATCCTGGATTGCGATGGCGTCAATTCGCCGTCGCTCGCCGAGGAATTTTTCGGGCCGGTTCTCTCAGTCGTCTCCTTCGAGACGGAGGCCGAAGCCCTCAGATTGGCAAACGACACCCGCTATGGTCTGGCATCCGGCGTCTTCACCCAGAACCTGACGCGCGCCCATCGTCTGATGAAGGGCATCCGCGCCGGGGTCGTCTGGGTCAACACCTATCGCGCGGTGTCACCAATCGCGCCCTTCGGCGGTTTCGGCCTTTCCGGCCACGGCAGGGAAGGCGGCCTTGCGGCAGCTCTCGACTATACCCGCACCAAGACCATCTGGCTGCGGACGTCGGATGATCCGATCCCCGATCCCTTTATCATGAGGTGAGGCCGATGTTTTACGAGATCCGCACCTACCGGCTGAAGAACGGCACGATCCCGCAATATCTGAAGGTCGTGGAGGAGGAAGGAATTGCCATCCAGAAGACGCATCTCGGCAACCTCGTCGGCTACTTCCATTCGGAGATCGGGGTGATCAACGAGATCGTGCATATCTGGGCGTATGCAAACCTCGACGACCGCGAAGCGCGGCGCGGGCAGCTGGCGGCCGACCCCAAGTGGCAGGCCTTCCTGCCGAAGATCCGCGACCTGATCGAAGTCGCGGAAAACAAGATTATGAAGCCTGCCGCTTTCTCCCCCTTGGGGTGAACGGGTGGCCGCATAAGGCATGCATCAAGAACTGAAAAACAAGGACAAGGGAACATGAAAGCAAAAATTGCACTCGCGGCCTTTGCCGCAATAATGGCCGCATCGGTGCCCGCCAAGGCCGATACCATGGTCTTCACGAGCTGGGGAGGAACGACGCAGGATGCGCAGAAGGTCGCCTGGGCCAACCAGTTTACCGCAAAGACCAATATCGGCGTCATGCAGGACGGTCCGACGGACTACGGCAAGCTGAAAGCCATGGTCGAGGCCGGTCAGGTCAGCTGGGATGTCGTCGACGTCGAGGGTGATTATGCCGCGCAGGCCGGCAAGGCGGGCCTGCTCGAAAAGCTCGACTTTTCCGTCATTGACAAGTCGAAGCTCGATCCACGCTTCGTCAGTGACTATTCGGTCGGAAGCTTCTATTATTCCTTCGTCATCGGATGCAATGCCGATGCCGTCAGCGCCTGCCCGAAGACCTGGGCCGATCTTTTCGACACGAAGAAGTTCCCCGGCAAGCGCACCTTCTACAAATGGTCCGCCCCGGGCGTGATCGAAGCCGCACTGCTTGCCGACGGCGTTCCCGCCGACAAGCTCTACCCGCTCGATCTCGACCGCGCCTTCAAGAAGCTCGATACGATCAAGTCCGATATCGTCTGGTGGTCGAGCGGCGCGCAGTCGCAGCAACTGCTGGCGTCGGCCGAGGCGCCCTTCGGCAGCCTCTGGAACGGCCGTATGACGGCGCTGGCCAATAGCGGCGTCAAGACGGAGACGTCCTGGAGCCAGAATATCACGGCTGCGGATTCCCTCGTCATCCCGAAGGGTGCCCCGAACATGGAAACGGCGATGAAATTCATCGCGCTCGCGACCTCGGCACAGGCGCAAGCCGACATGGCGAAGGCGACCGGATATGCGCCGATCAATGTTGACTCGGCGAAGCTGATGGACCCTGAAACAGCCAAGACCCTGCCGGACCAGCAAACGGCAAGCCAGGTCAACGCCGATATGAATTACTGGGCAGCAAACCGCGATGAGATCGGCAAGAGATGGTACGCCTGGCAGGCAAAGTAAGCTTTTAGGATGACTAAGTCACCGCAGGCCATTGCCTGCGGTGCGGCAATGCGAGGAGTGGGCCTATCGGCAGCCATGGCTGTCCGTCAGACCCCGATGGGAAGGAATTGCCATGTCGACATATATGGACATTGCGGACGAGGCCGCACCGGCGCGCAAGGCGGCAAGGCCCACGGGGTTTGCGCAGGTCGCGCCGGCTTTCGCTTTTGTGGCGATCTTCTTCATATTTCCGGTCATCGCGCTGCTCCTGCGCAGCGTGCTGGAGCCGGCCTTCGGCCTTGGCAACTATGCCGAGCTGTTGGGCTCCGCGACCTATATCAAGATCTTTGCCAACACCTTCATCGTGTCGGGCCTTGTCACCATCATATCCCTCCTGATCGGCTTTCCAGTCGCGTGGACATTGGCGATCATGCCATCGCGATGGGCCTCGGTGATCTTTGCGATCCTGCTTCTATCGATGTGGACCAATCTGCTGGCGCGCACCTATGCCTGGATGGTGCTCTTGCAGCGCACGGGACTGATCAACAAGATGCTGATCGGCGCAGGATTGATCGACAAACCGCTCGCTCTCGTCAACAATCTCACAGGCGTGACGATTGGCATGACCTATATCATGTTGCCCTTCATCATCCTGCCGCTCTATGGTGTCATCAGGAAGATCGATCCTGCCGTGCTGCAGGCGGCAGCGCTCTGCGGTGCCAGCCGCTGGCAATGCCTGACCCGGGTGCTGCTGCCGCTTGCCGCTCCCGGCATGATGGCGGGCGCCCTGATGGTGTTCGTCATGTCGCTCGGCTACTATGTGACCCCGTCGCTGCTCGGCGGCACGGCGAACATGATGCTCGCCGAACTCATCGCCCAGTTCGTACAATCCCTGGTCAATTGGGGCATGGGCGGGGCGGCGGCTTTCGTCCTGCTCGTTGTCACGCTGACGCTCTATGCCGTGCAGCTGCGCCTCTTCGGCGTGCAGAATACGGGAGGGCGCTGAGATGCTGTTGAATTTCGATCGCCTCGGCTGGTGGAAATATGTGCTGCTCGTCATCACGGTCCTGACCGCGGCTTTTCTTCTGATGCCGATCCTCTTTATCGCGGCCCTGTCGTTCGGCTCGTCGCAATGGCTAATCTTTCCGCCGCCGGGCTGGACGTGGCGCTGGTATGCGGAGCTGCTTTCCGATCCGCAATGGCTGGCCTCCGCCTGGACGAGCTTCAAGATCGCATCGATCGTTACCGTGCTTTCGGTGCTGCTCGGCCTCGTGACTTCTTTCGGCCTCGTGCGCGGAAAGTTCATGTTTCGCGATGCGCTGAAGGCGCTGTTCCTCACACCGATGATCTTGCCCGTCGTCGTCTTCGCAGTTGCTCTTTATGCATTCTTCCTGCGAATTGGCCTTGGCGGCACCTTGATCGGCTTCGTGGTGTCCCACCTTGTGTTGGCGCTGCCTTTTTCCATCCTGTCGATCTCCGGCGCGCTCGAGGGCTTCGATAAGTCGATCGAGGATGCGGCCGTGCTTTGCGGCGCCTCTCCGCTCGAGGCAAAGATCAGGGTGACGCTGCCGGCCATCAGCCACGGATTGTTCTCGGCCGCCGTCTTCTCGTTCCTGACATCCTGGGATGAGGTGGTCGTGGCGATCTTCATGGCGAGCCCGACATTGCAGACCCTGCCGGTCAAGGTCTGGGCGACGCTCAGGCAGGACCTGACCCCGGTCGTCGCTGCTGCCTCCACTCTTCTCATTCTGTTGACGGTCATGTTGATGACACTGGCCGCGATCGTACGTAAGGTTCTGAAATCATGAGCGAATCCTTCCTGAAGATCAAAGGTATCCGCAAGGAATACGGCCCTGTCGTCGCTGTCCACGATGTCAATCTCGAGGTCAAGCGCGGTGAGTTCCTGACCTTTCTCGGCCCCTCCGGCTCGGGCAAGAGCACGACGCTCTATATCCTCGCCGGTTTCGAGAACCCAACCAAAGGGGATATCCTGCTGAACGGCGAGACGTTGCTGTCGACTCCCTCGCACAAGCGCAATATCGGCATGGTGTTCCAGCGCTATACGCTGTTTCCGCATCTGACCGTTGGAGAGAACATTGCCTTCCCGCTGAAGGTTCGCCGCAAATCCAAGGCCGAGGTCGACAGCCGGGTCAGGGAAATGCTGCGTCTCGTTCGGCTCGAAGGCTTCGAGGATCGCAAGCCCGCGCAGATGTCGGGCGGCCAGCAGCAACGCGTGGCCCTTGCAAGAGCCCTTGCCTATGATCCGCCGGTGCTTCTGATGGACGAGCCATTATCGGCGCTCGACAAGAAGCTGCGTGAGGAGATCCAACACGAGATCCGGCGCATCCACCAGCAGACGGAAGTGACGATCCTCTATGTGACCCACGATCAGGAGGAGGCGCTGCGCTTGTCCGATCGTATCGCCGTCTTCTCCAAGGGCGTCATCGATCAGATCGGTACGGGGCCGGAACTCTACGCCAATCCCAAGACCCGCTTCGTCGCCGAATTCATCGGCGACAGTGATTTCATTTCCTGTCACCTGCTGTCTTCGGACAATGGCCAGGCGACGATCTCGCTCGGCGACAAGACCGTCTTCGACAGCATTCCGGTTCATGGCCGGCCGTCATCGGGTAGCAAAGCGGCATTGATGTTGCGGCCGGAGCGTATCCGGCTCGGGCGGCAAGGAGGTGCAAGCAAGGGCCTCAACGCAACGGTCAACGATATTACTTTCCTTGGCAACAATGTGCATGTGACGACGCGGATCGCCGCTGGCGAAACCCTGTCCGTGCGCCTGCCCTTCGGCCATGAAGCAATCTCGGGCCTCAGCCGCGGCGACAATGTGCATCTGGAGTTCGATCCCGATGCGGCACATGTCTTCTGCTGATATGTGTCATATAAAACTGGTAGATTGACTCTAGTGTGTGCCGTGCATAGATTTCTGCAGTATTCCTAATGTGCGCCTGCGTTAAAATATAACGAAAACGGTTGACGAGGAATTTTGATGGACATGGCTCACCCATCTCGCGATGACTGTCCCGAGGAGTTCAGTCTTACACGCCGCAAGTTGATGGTGGGTGGCGCGTTGTTCGTCGGAGGCGTGTTGTTGTCTCCGGAAGTGTCGGCACAAACCTTAGGCGCCGCCGCGCCGGAGGTCTCGACAAGCTTCATGGAGGTGTCGTCTCTCCTCATCGATCACCACTTGGATGCGCAGATCGGATCGCGCATGGCGGCTGCCATGTTGAGGCTACATCCGACGCTCGCACAGGACATCGGCGCAATCATTGAGATTGCGAAGAAGAAGAACGCCAGGATCGTCGAGGATTTCTTTGCCGATATTCCTGAGGGGAACCTCAAGGATACGGCCCTGGCCATCATTTCCGCCTGGTACACAGGTGTTGTCGAAAATTCCAGCACTGCCGAGGTCTTCGCTTTCGAAACCGCGCTTATGTACCAGCCGACCCATGACGTCATGACAATCCCGACCTACGCGATATCCGGTCCGAACGGATGGAACGCGCAGGCCCCGCCTCTCGGCAATATGCCGGCATTCTGACGAGAACCGCGCTTCTGCGAACGCACGGTGACGGTGGCTCCCAGGCAAAGCAAGAAAACCTCCTGAGAAGGATTTTATCAGGAGATGGCTCGTAGCGGTTTTTGACGTGCCTAGCCTAGTCTTTGGATATTTGGGATTGATAGGATGGCAAACGACTATAGTGCCGATGTTATTGTCGTTGGGACCGGCGTCATAGGTTGCATCGTCGCCGAGCAGGCGCTGGACGCAGGCCTGTCCGTTCTCATGCTGGAAGCAGGCCCCCGCGTGGAGCGCTGGCAGATCGTCGAAAATTATCGAAACGTGCCCCCGCGGTTCAAGCAGAATTGGAACGCCCCCTATCCGGCAAAGCCGTGGGCACCGCATATTGAATCCGAGCTGCCGGATGCCACGACCGATTACCTGCAGTTGGAAGGGCCGAACGGACGCGCATACCGGCAGGGTTATGTGCGCTATGCCGGCGGCGCCACCTGGCATTGGGCAGGCATCTGTTGGCGCCTCCACCCCGATGATATGCGCTTGAAAAGCCTTTACGGCGTCGGCCGGGACTGGGCGTTTGACTACAACACGCTGGAACCATATTACACTCGTGCGGAATACGCGCTTGGTGTGTGCGGGCCATCGGAGGTCGAACTGCAATGGCCGCCACTGCCACGCTCCAAGCCCTACCCAATGGGCCGTATTCCTTTCGGCCAGGGCGAGCAGCGCTTTACGGAGGCTGCGGCACGGGTTGGCATCACCAATCTTCCGGCGCCTCAGGCACGCAACAGCGGCGTTTCATACGATGGGCGACCGCCTTGCTGTGGCAACAACAACTGTTTTCCGGTCTGTCCGATCTCCGCGAAGTATGATGCGGCATCGGCCCTGCCTAGGATCGAGTCAAAAGGCGGCAAGATCCTTGCGAATGCTGTCGTCTATCGGGTGGAAACGGATGCAAAGCAAAACATCCAAGCCGTCCATTTCTTCAATCCCAACAAAGAAACGCAAAGGGTTGTCGGCAAGCTTTTCGTCATTGCCTGCAATGCGATAGAAACGCCGAAGCTGCTGCTGATGTCCAAGGACGAGCGCAACCCGAATGGCGTTGCCAATCGCTCCGATCAGGTCGGGCGCAATTTGATGGATCAGCCCAAGATCACCGCGCAGCTGCTGCTGGCCGAGCCGATGTGGACAGGCGTCGGCCCCGTGCAGGGTAGCAGCATCATGATGACGGGGCAGGGCGATTTCCGAAGCCAGCATGCAGGCGCAATGCTTCGTTGTGAAAATGCCGCTCTCAGCGCGGCGGGCGGTCTGGCCGCACTTGCGAAAGGACTGGTCGGCAAGGCGCTGGATACCGAGATCCGTAGACTATCGGCCTGCACCGCGCGACTGACGATCGAGCACGAGATCCTATCGGACCCCAACAACCGGCTGACTTTGTCGGACAAGAAGGACTGGCTCGGTCTTAACAAGCCGAACATCTACTATGATGTCGGTGACTATGTCCGCCGCGGCCACCAGGAATACACCCTGCCGCTATTGAAAAAGTTGATTGCGGAGCTCGGCGCCGTCGAGAGCCAGATTGCCACGACTTTTACCAACAGCGATCACATGATGGGGAGCTGCATCATGGGCACCGATCCCACCGACTCCGTCGTCGATGTCGACTGTCGCGCGCATGATCATCACAATCTCTTCTTGCCGGGCGGAGCGGCGATGACATCAGGAGGATGTGGCAACAGCACCATCACAATGGCCGCCTTGGCCATGAAAGCCAGTGATGCCATCGTCGACCAGTTGAAGCGAGGCTGAACGTGGACATTCTCTTCAGGTTTGTGGGCGCTGCAATCTGTCTGATGTCGGCAAGCTCGGCGGCCCTCGCGGCCGGTGACGACGCGCAAGCCGCTTCGATCAAGCGTGGCGCCTATATCGCCATCGCATCGGATTGTTCCGCCTGCCACACAGCGCCAGGTGGCAAGCCTTTCGCTGGAGGATTGCCGATCGTCTCCCCGGTAGGCACGATTTATTCGACCAACATCACACCTTCTGCAACTGCGGGCATCGGGCAATATAGCGAGGAACAGTTTGCCCGTGCCGTGCGGCGCGGTATTCGCGGCGATGGCGCCAACCTCTACCCGGCAATGCCCTACACGTCGTACAACGTGCTGACGGACGCCGATATCCATGACCTCTATACCTATTTTCAGCACGGGGTCGAACCTGTTGATGCGATGCCGACACGCACGGCGCTGCCATTTCCGATGAATGTTCGTCTGTCGATGATGGCGTGGAACCTTCTATTCGTCGGCAGCGGCGACAACCTCACCGATACCACGCAATCAGCCGAATGGAATCGCGGCAAGTATCTTGTCGACGGACCGGCGCATTGCAGCACCTGCCATACGCCGCGCGGCTTCCTGATGCAGGAACTCACCGGCTCCTATCTGGGCGGCGCCCAAGTCGGCCCATGGTATGCGCCCAATATCACCTCGGATGCCACCAGCGGCATCGGGAGCTGGAGCAAGGACGAACTGGCTCGCTATTTGTCGACCGGCTCGCTGCCAGGCAAAGCGCAGGCCGCCGGCAGCATGGGCGAGGCCGTCGAGCACAGTTTTTCCCAGCTCACGCAGGAAGATATAGCGGCGATCGCAACCTATATTAAAACCGTGCCGCCTTTGCATGACGCTTCCGACGAGCAGTCGCGGTTCGACTATGGCAAGCCATTCTCAGAACTTGCAAGCTTGCGGGGTACAAACCCTATTCGTTCCGATACGGATGCCCAGGCGAGCGGTGCGGTCCTGTTTTACGGCAACTGTGCCTCCTGCCATCAGCCTCTCGGCCAGGGCAGCAAGGATACTTATTATCCGAGCCTGTTTCACAATTCGGCAACAGGTTCGGCCAATCGCGACAATCTGATTGCCACGATCCTGAACGGCGTCAATCGGACCACGCCGAATGGCCAGGCCTTCATGCCTGGTTTCGGCGGCAAGGCGAATGACATCAATGCTCTGGATGACGGCCAGGTCGCGACGCTGGCGAACTATGTCATCGAACATTATGGTCGGCCCGGCGCGCCGGTCACACCCGCCGATGTTGCCGAGGTTCGGGCCGGTGGCCCTTCGTCTTCGCTTCTGCTTCTGGCGCGCATCGGTATCGCTGTGGCCGCAGCCGTTGGCTTGGCGATCATACTGCTGCTGATCGTCTGGCGTCAGCGGCGAGCCAGAATGGCATGACGGCTCCGTCCCCAACTGCGGGGAAAGCCGTCCTTGTAGTCGTAGTCCCGCACAAGGCTGCGATTTTGACTAGTGCTGACCGGTCGGCGCTCCTCGAAGTGCGATGAAGACGACGAGCGCGAGGATCGCAATCATCGCGGCCACCAGGATCAATACGGAACCGTGCGCCTGCAGGAAGGCCGTCTTGGCCGCACCCGCGATCGCCCCGCCCATATCGCCACCGAGGTTACGCGCTGCGGCCATGGCCTCGCCGATCGAATGCATCGCTCCATCCGGCGTACCCGCCGGGCCCGAGAAGGAGGACCGGTAGATGGAGTTTACGAGAACGCCGAACAGGGTGACGCCGAGCCCGCCACCAAGCTCGTAGCCCGTACTCTCTAGCGCACCCGCCGCACCCGCGCTCTCCTTTGGTGCGCTTCCCATGATCGCGATCGAGGATGCCAGAAGGCCGACGCCGAGCGCAAATCCGAGAACGGCCAGAAGCAGGGCGACGAGATAGTCGTGTCTTGCGAAGTCCGTAAAGGAAATTGCGAAGAGTGACGCGGCTGCCGCCGCCATCGACAACGACGCCACCACGCGAAGACCGAAGCGGGTCGCCAGCCGGCCGCCGAGCGGACCGCCGACAGCAGCGGCACCAACGAGCGGCAGCATGAAGATGCCAGCCTCGAGCGGCGTCTTGTCGAGAACGAACTGGAGCTCCTGCGCCAGCACAAGCTCGAAGCCGGCAAGCGATCCGCTCGCCACAAAGGCCATCAGCAGGCCGACGGCGATCGCCGGCTTCCTCAGCAGTGACAGATCTAGGATCGGGCTTTTGGACGACACCTGCATCCGTCCGAACCAGCCGAGTATCGCGACGCCGCCGAGGAGCGCGGCCGTCGATGATGCGTGGAGCCCGTCCTTGACGCCGGATTTGATGCCGAAGACGGTCAGGATCAGGCCGGCGACCAGGACCAGAGCTTGCCACGGATTCCACGCGGTCTGGCGATCGCCCGGCAGCGCCGGCACCAGGATCCAGACCATCGGGATGACGATCGCCATCACCGGTACGTTGACAAGGAAGACCGAGCCCCACCAGAAGCGCTCCAGAAGCAGGCCGCCGATCAGCGGGCCAATCGCGGCGCCTGCCGTGCCGACCACGCTCCAGATGCCGAGCGCGGTTGCCCGTTCGGCGTCATCCTCGAAGGCTTGCCTGACAAGCGCAAGCACACAGGGCATGATCATCGACGATCCGATGCCGAGAGCCGCGCGTGCAGCAATCAGCGCCGGGGCCGTCGGCGAAAATGCAGCGGCGATCGAAGCCAGGGTGAAGATACCAAGGCCAAGAAGCAGCATTTTTCGGTAGCCGATGCGATCGGCAAGCGTGCCCATAGGAACGAGAAGGCCGGCCATCACAAGCGGATATATGTCGATAATCCAAAGGACCTGGTTTCCCGATGCTCCGAGCGCGACGGTCAACGAGGGGATGGCGATATGAAGGATCGTCATGTCGACGACGACCGGAACGAATGCGGCAATGACCGCGGCGAGAATGAGCCAAGGATTGGATTGCATGGGACACCTAAGTATATGGTTTCGAGACTATTGTCTCGTTCACCGTCGAAAAGGCGGCTCGATGCCGCCTTCATCGGGCAGGCGAGCCGCCCATTCGGATCAGGGATAAATCGGAGCTAGTCCATGATGCTCTGTTGTCATTAATTATGATATGATATCAATATATTGCGTCGACTTATTAATGCATTTCCAGTTGTCCTCATCCTCCAGATTCCGATCATGGCGGTATCCTGATGCGGTCTTGTTCCACATCCTGAAGGTGAAAATTGGGCAGGTGAAGCGCAAAGCTTGCCGCCAAGCATGTCGTCGACACGGCTCGTCCCGATCACTCCTCTACCACATTTGGGATAGCGAACTTTCGGGCTTTGGTCTTAGCGTCAGGTCGAATACTCAGGGTACTTGATCGATTGAAACCGTTAATTTCACTATAGACGCCATCTGGTTCCCGCATTTGCAAGAATGCAAGTCGAGCACTGGATGCAGGCGCTTCAACCGATTCAATTTCGATAGTCTGCCGACCCGCGCATCCGGTGGCGGCTGCTGGAAAACACGTAGCGTGCCACGGACATGACTGCGCTGTCCATTAGAATGCGCTGCTCGATCGATAGGCAAGGCTCAGCGGGCAATAACGCGAGGAGAGTGCGCTCCCACGGTTGGGGGACGACGGCCTGAACGGAATAGGTGGTGTCGGGCGTGCAGATCTCTCGCAGGAGACAGGCGTGGGGCGTTTGTGCAGAAAAGTCCTGCGTCAAGTAGCCGGGAGCCACCGCGGGCAGGACGAAGCGATCCTCAAGCTGCACTGGAACGCCGTCTTCATTATGAACAACGATCGAGTGATAGACAGTCGAGCCGAGGCCGAGACCAAGCTCGTCGGCAAATGCTAAGGGGACCGGCACCTGAGCAAGGTGGACGATGCGGGCGCTGTAGACATTGCCACGTGTGCGAATGACGTCGGCAAGCTCGGTGAACTCCAAGGAGATCTGACAACGCCTTGTTCTGGCGACAAATGAACCTATTCGAGGGAACCTGACCAGTTCACCTTCGCGGGCCAGTTCGCATAAGGCACGCTCCGCCGTCATTTTGCTGACGCCATAGGTTGCCATCAGCTGATTTTCTGAGGGTATGCGATGGTCTGGGGGCCATTCGCCGCTGCGAATGCGCGCCAGGATCATCCGCTTGATGTTTTTGTAGCGCGGCAAGGTATCCGAAAGCATCCCGTCCATCACCGAGCCATCATCATATGGGCGCTTCTGTCTCAGCTCATTGCCCCGTAAACAGAGGTGGTTCCTTGGCTGCGAATGCTCGCATTCCTTCCGCCCGGTCGTCGCTTGCCGTGATCAACGCTGACAGGGAGCGCTCGAAGCGGATGCCAGCCGAAAGAGGGGCCTCGAAGCTTTCGAGAATTGCCGCCTTCGCCATGGTGACCGCCAGGGGTGCTGCCTGCGCGATGCGCTCGGCAATCTCCAGGGCGTGATCTGCGATAGGCCGGCCGTCGGCGGCGATACTGCTGATCAGGCCACAAGCCTTGGCTTCCCTGGCGTCAAGTCGACGCCCGGCCAGGATCATTTCCATGGCCATCGACTTGCCGATGGCGCGCACAAGGCGCTGCGTTCCTCCCGCGCCGGGTATGATGCCGATCGTCGCTTCGGGCATGCCGAACAGTGCCGTCTCGTCGGCAACGACGATGTCGCAGATGAGGGCAAGTTCGAGGCCGCCGCCAAGCGCATAACTTGAGATGGCGGCGATCAATGGCTTGGAAATTGCCGCAACTTCATCCCATTTTTCGCTGAAGCCGCTAGTGTAAAGCTCGATCGGATTGGCGGACGCCAATGTCCCGATATCGGCGCCGGCCGCAAAACCCCGTTCGCTGCCGCTGATGACGATCGCCCGCACGGAAGGATCCGCCTGGCAGTCACGCAGGGTGCTGACGAGTTCGGTCAGCATCTCGGCATTCAGCGCATTGCGCTTGGCCGGCCGGTCGAGAATGACGTGGGCGACCCCGCGCTGCTTTTCGGTTCTGACAAGAGAATTCGTCATGGCTTGCGCCTTTCCGTCAGCAGGCGGACTGTCTCGTCGCGCTGTGCAACTACGTTGGCGATCGTCTCGTCCGTCCATTGATAGAAGCCGCGCCCACTCTTCGTCCCGAATGCTCCCTCGCTGCAAAGGCTGCGCACGAGAGCAGGCACATTCTCGCCGCGATCCAGCGCCGGCATGAGGATGCTCGAGACCTTTTCGACCGTGTCGAGGCCGGCAAGGTCCATCAGTCGCAGCGGGCCCGCTGCCGACCAGCGCGGGGCAAGCGTCGTTTCGACCGCGCGATCGACATCCTCGATCGAGGCGGCGCCGGTCTCGACGAGATGGAGCGCTTCACGCAGGATCGCATATTGCAACCGGTTGACGACGAAGCCCGCTATGTCGGTCTTCACCTCGATCACTTCCTTGCCGATATCGGCGGAGAGCGAGCGGGCCCGCTCAACGACTTCGTCCGACGTTTTCTCGCCGCGGACGATTTCGACAAGCGGCATGACGGCCGGCGGATTGAACCAGTGAATGCCGACAACTCGTTGCGGCCGGCTGAGGCCGGAGGCGATCTGCGTGATTGGAACGCTGGACGTATTCGTCGTCAGAAGGCAGTCGAGCGGTGCCGCAATTTCAATCTCGGCAAAGACGCGCTGTTTCAGCGCAACGTCTTCTGCCAGGTTCTCGCTGATGATATCGGCCCCGACGACACACTCTTTGAGCGATGTCGTATAGTCGACCGCCACTTCGTCGCCGGCGATTGCGGCAATTCGACCTTTTGCCTTTTCAAGGGTTGCTTCGCTCCGTGAATAGACGGAAACGGTATAGCCCTTTGCGGCAAATACGCCGGCAATGCCTGCCCCCATGGTGCCTGCACCGAGAATGGCGACCTTCGGGCGGAATTGCCCTAAAACCTTGTCGTTTTTCGCCATGATCAGACGATCCCCCGCGACCGCAGCTTTTCGATGTCGACAGGATCGAGCCCAAGATCACTGCGCAATACCGCATCGGTGTGCTGGCCAAGCGTTGGCGCGGCATAATCGCCCTCGGGCGAGACGCCGCTAAAGCGGACAGGCTGCGGCATGACCTGGAACTCGCCAGCACTGGAATGACGGACGGTGTGCAGCAATCGACGGTGCTTGGCGTGCGGCGTTGCCAGTGCCTCGGCGAGATTGTAGATCGGCGCGGCCGGCACGCCCGCTTCATCGAGCAATTGGGTTATCTCCTCCGTCGAACGTTCCCTGGTCCATTCTTCAATGATTGTGCGCAGTTCCTGTTGGTGGCTCTGTCGCTGCGGGTCCGTCTTGAAGCGAGCGTCTTCGCTCAAACTAGGCTTACCGAGTGCGCGTGCCAGTCGAACGAAGAGAGCATCATTGGCAACGGCGATGACCACATGCCCGTCCGCCGCCTGGTAGGAATCCATCGGCGCACTGATCGGATGGGCGTTACCGACCCGACCGGGTGGTTCTTTGCCGCCGGCAATCTGGGAAAGTGAAACCATCTGCAGCGAGATGATGGAATCGAGCATCGCGACATCGACATGCTGGCCCTTGCCGGTGCGCTCCCGCTGAATGAGGGCCGCAAGAGCACCCCAGGAACCATATATTCCGGCCGTGACGTCGCCAATGGCATCGCCCACTCGTGTCGGCGGACCATCGGGCCAGCCGGTGACCGTCATGATGCCTCCGATTGCCTGAACCACATGATCGTAAGCGGCGCGGTGGGCAAGTGGCCCGTCCTGACCATAGCCGGAGATGCTGACGTAGATCAGCCGCGGGTTCAGCGCCTTGACGGTTTCGTAGTCGATGCCCAGCCGTGTCGTGACGCCGGGCCGGAAATTCTCGACCAGTATGTCGGACTGCTTGATCAGTCGCAAAAGGATGTCTCGGCCCTCATCCGATTTCAAATCGAGCGTAACGCTTTTCTTGCCGCGATTGACCAGCAAGAAGTAGCTGCTTTCGCCGCCGACATGAGGCGAAAAATGACGGGAATCGTCACCGTGCTCGGGAATTTCGATCTTTGTGACCGCAGCACCGAGATCGCCCAGCATGGCCGAACACAGAGGGCCGGCAAGAACGCGGGCCAGATCCAACACTTTGATCCCGTCGAGCGGACGTGGGGCTTGCATTTCTTCAGTCACGGAATGTCTCCCAACTTTCAATTTTTGTCGGCCAGGGCGCGCTCGACGGCACTGGTAATCGTGCCTGCATCGATGAGGTCGCGGATGGCCTGTAACTCCGGATACATGGCGCGGTCGCTGTCGCGGTGTGGAACCACATTGCGGATGGCATCATAGGCAGCGCTCGTTCCTCTTCCCGGCCGAAGCGGCCGGTGGAATTCCAGCCCTTGCGCGGCGCAGATCAGCTCGATGGCGAGGATATCGGCGAGATTGTCCGCCGCGCTGCGCGCCTTGATCGCCGCCGATACACCCATGCTGACGTGATCCTCCTGGCTGGCGCAGGTCGTCACTGTGTGGACCGAAGCCGGCGCGGCGAGGCTGCGATTGTCGCCCGCGATCGCCGCGGCCGCATAGGGCGGGATCATGAAGCCGGAATTGGCGCCGCCCTCATCGATCAGGAAAGATGGCAGCTCGCTGATATGGCCGTTGGTCAACCGGTCCGAGCGTGCCTGCGACATGGTGCTCACATGGGCTATCGCGACGGCCAGTACATCGAGCGCCAGCGCCGTTGGAGCGCCATGCCCGTTGCCGCCGGGCAGCGGCACGAGCTCATCGTCCTCGATGACGAAAACGGGGTTGTCGGTGACGGAGTTGATTTCGACCGTCAAAACATCGCGGCAATAGGCGATCGCATCGCGCACGCCGCCATGTACCTGCGGAATGCAGCGCAGGCTCAGCGCATCTTGAAGGCGGTGATCGCGATGCGCCGTAAGCACTGTGCTATCCTGCACGAGCGCTCTCAGCCGTTCGGCCGTTGCGATTTGGCCTGGATGCGGACGCATCTGCTGCAGGCGAGCATCGTAGCCCCGGCTGTTGCCCTTCAGCGCTTCCAGGCTCATGGCGCCGGCAACATCGGCGAGCAGAACCAGTTCTTCGGCCTGGTGGATGGCGAGCGCGCCGATGCCGGTAATCTCATAGGTGCCGCTGATCAGCGCGTGGCCTTCGCGCGGACCGGGCGCAATGATGTCGATACCCGCGCGGGTCATTGCCTCGCGCCCCGGAAGCAGTTCGCCCTGGTACCAGGCCTTGCCCTCACCGAAGATGACCAGGCCGATATGGGAGGTGGCGATCAGATAACCGACTGATCCCTTTGCTGGCGACCAAGGTGTCACGCCGCGATTGAGCATTTCGGTCATGGTCTGCACGAGCCCGGCGCTGACGCCGCTATGACCCTGCAACAAGGCCTTGATCATCGTCGCCATGATTGCGCGCACGGCCGGCACATCCAGCGGCGCGCCCATGCCACTGGCGTGGCTGCGCAGCATGTTGAGCTGCGCTCGGGAAATGTCCTCGGGCTTGAGCTTGACGGTATAGAGATCGCCGACGCCGGTGGTGAGCCCGTAGATCGGCCGTCTCTCCTCGATGGCTTTCAGCAGATGGTGCTGAACCTTGCCCATGCTCTCGATGGCATCGGGGCACAGCGCAACCTTTGCTCCGGCGGCTATCGCGGCAATCTCCGCAATCCCTGTCGGCGACGTGCCGAGTATCACGGTTGCCGGCTGGTGTTGCGCCTGTTCGATCTTTTCCATGTCCGCCTCCCTTGGACGGATACCGGCTTCACAGCGGGGGCGAAGGCGGTCTCTCGACTTTTGTATTTTCCAGATAGCGGCGGCCGCCAGAGGTTCAGACGACCGCCGGATTGGATTGCTGATTAGTTCAGTTTGTTCTTGGCCAGCCAATCGCCGGCAACCGTATCGAAGCTTTCCTGGTTGGCGAGGCGGCCGTTCATCTCGATCAGATCCTCGGTCGTCAGGGCGGCAGAAACGGCATTCAGGACTGCGGTGACCTTGTCGTCGACCTTGGCGGCGGCAATGATCGGTACGATGTTCTGGGCCGGGAACAGATTCTTCGTGTCCTTCAGCGCGACCAGCTTGTTTCCCTTCATCGCGGGATCGGTCGAGGTCATGTCGGCTGCGTCAACCTGGCCGTTTGTGAGCGCTGAAAGCGTCAGCGGACCAGCCACATCAAGGGTTTTGAAATCCTTGAACTCCAGGCCATAGACTTCTCGCAAGCCGACGACGCCTTCCTTGCGCGTCTTCCATTCCGGCGGCCCGCCAAGGACCAGCTGGCCGGCAACAGGCTTCAGATCCTCGATCGATGTCAGCGAGTATTTCTTTGCCGTGTCCTCTGTCACCGCCAGCACGTCGGAATCCTGCGCATCGGATGCCTTGAGCATGGAAATGCCCTTCGGGAGAACCTTGGCCAGCGCATCGATGACATCCTGCGGCGCGTGCGCGGTCGCGCTCTTGTCGAGATAGCTCAAGGTCGCGCCGGCATATTCCGGGATGAGGTCGATCGAACCATCAAGCAATGCCGGCATATAGACTTCGCGGCTGCCGATATTGAGTTTTGTGTCGACCTTCATGCCCTTGGCGCCAAGCGCCAAAGCGTAGATCTTTGCCAGCAGCTGGCTTTCCGGGAAGTCCGCCGAGCCGACGACGATCGTGTCGGAATTCGATCGCGGCGTGCTGGTGGAAAGGGGATCTCCGGCGTGCGCGAGTGGCGTGACCGAAAGCAGCGCCGAAATGGCTATGGCGCCGATTGCAAACATGTTTCGCTTCAACATCTTCGTTCTCTCTAGCTGTTCCGTTGTTTTCGTTGGGCAAGAAGGTGCCGAATGCCGGCACCCCTCGCAGTCCGGCGCGTCAAGCCGGGCGAGACTGCGATCCTGGATGCAAGGCCGAAAATGAGGTCGACGATCAGGGCAAGTACACCCACGAGAACGGCGCCAGCGGCCATCTGCATGTAGTCGTTTTGAGCGCGGCCATCGATGATGAGCCGGCCAAGGCCACCAAGGGAGACGTAAGCGGCGATCGTTGCCGTCGATATCACCTGAAGGGCGGCGCTGCGGAAACCGGAGAAGATCAGCGGCAGGGCGCAGGGCAATTCGACGCTGAAGAGAAGGGCGAGTGGGCGATAGCCCATGCCTCTGGCGGCATCGACGGCAGCCGGATCCACGGAAGCAATACCGGAATAGGCACCCATCATGATCGGCGGCACGGCGATCAGCACGAGGACGGCGATGCTCGGCACCAGAAAGGCTAGATCCGATTTGAAATAGGGGCCGACGAGAATGACGAGCAGCACGATAAGGCCAAGGCTCGGCAATGCGCGCGTCGCATTGGCGGCACCCGCAATCAGGAAGGTTCCCTTGCCAGTGTGTCCGACATAAAAGCCGATCGGCAGGGCAATGATCAAGGCGATCAGCAGCGCGATAAAGCTATATTGAAGATGCTGGGCAAGCAGGGTCGGGATGCCGCCTGAACCATGCCACTGTGTCGGATTGAGAAACCAGTCGATCATGGGGTCACGCCTTTCTCGGGCGCCATGGCGTGAGCCAGCGGCTGAGCAGGATCACCATCCCGTCGAGGACGATGGCAAGCAGCAGGCAGAGCACGATGCCGGCGATCAGCGGCGTTACGAAACGAAGCTGCAGTCCTTGCGTGAACAGCAATCCGAGCTGCGGCGTTCCGACGAGGGCGGCAACCGAGACGACGCTGACATTGGAAACGAGTGCCACACGCAGGCCGGCGGCAATAACCGGTACCGCGATCGGAAGCTCGACCAGAAAGAATCGACCAGCGGCCCGATATCCGATGGCGGTGGCAGCCTGCAGCGTGTCGGGCGGCACGGCATCAAGGCCGTCGCTGACGGTTCTGACAAGCAGCGCCATGGAATAGACCGTGAGGGCCACGATCACGTTCAACGGGTCGAGGATCTTCGTTTGCAGAACCAGCGGCATGAGCACGAAGAGTGCCAGCGACGGAATGGTGTAAAGCAGGCCGGCCGCTCCGAGAATGACCGATTTGAACAGGCCGCTTCTATGCGCCAGCCATCCGAGCGGCAGTGAGATAAGAAGGGCGGCGATCACCGGAATGGCGGACAGGCCGACATGCCACCAGAACAGATTGACGATATTGCCGGATTCACGCAGCAGCCAGTCAAACCGCATGGCCCACTCCCGTTCTCGCAGTTGCGGGTTCTGGCGACCTGTCGAGCAGCGCGGCCAGATCGGTGACCGCCACGCAGCCCATCAACTGGCCCTTGCCGTCGATGACGACACCGCGCCGGCTGGGTGAACTAAGGGCTGCATCGAGGAGCTGTCGCAGGGAATCGTTTTCGGTGGCAAAGGTACTGCTGAGGTTGAGGTCGCCGGTCCGGATCGGGCCGCGCAGGCTCGCCGGCTCGGTCCAGCCGAGCGGCTTGCCTTGATCGTCGATTACGAGCAGCCATCGATCCCTGGCGGCGTTGCGCGCAGTTTCAGGTGTGTCGCCGAGGCGGGCGGTCGGTTCGGCTCTTATGGCCAGGCGCCCGTCAGCTCCGACAAATCCCAGGAAGCGATAGCCGCGGTCGCGGCCAACGAAATCGGCAACGAATCCATCCGCCGGCCTGGTCAGCAACTCCTGCGGCGTCGCGATCTGGGCAAGTTCTCCACCAACCCGCAGCACTGCAACCTGGTCGCCGAGCTTCAGTGCCTCGTCGATATCGTGCGTGACCATGATGATGGTCTTGCTCATTTCCCGCTGCAGGCGGAGAAATTCGTCTTGTAGTTGCGTGCGGACGATCGGATCGACGGCGCTGAAGGGCTCGTCCATCAGCATGAATTTTGGATTGGATGCCAGGGCGCGCGCCACGCCGACGCGCTGCTGCTGGCCACCGGAGAGTTGCCAGGGGTAACGTTGCGCGAAAGCCTCGGAAAGGCCGACCCGTTCGAGCAATTCCATGGCGATTGTCCGCGCCTGCTTCTTCGGCGTGCCGTTCAGGCGGGCGGTCGTGGCGACATTGTCGACGACGGTTCGATGGGGGAAGAGCCCGGCATGTTGAATGACATAGCCGATGCGGCGGCGAAGTATCGCCTCGTCCATATTCGATGTCGGCTCGTCACCAAGTTTGATGGTGCCCGAGGTCGGGCGAACGAGGCGATTGATCATACGCAGCGAGGTAGTCTTGCCGCATCCCGAAGGGCCGACAAGCACCGTCAATTTGCCCGTCGGCGCCGTGAACGACAGTTCCTTCACCGCAACAACATCACCATGATAGCGCTTCGTCACATTCTCGAAAGTGATCAACGTCTCTCACCAACCTATATGTACCTATATGTACCTGTATATATAGGTTACATGAATCAGCGGACGACGCAACAGGAGGAGCAAGAATTTTCATCCTGCTTCCTGTATGCCTATTAATTGAGCGGATTCAGCGGTCTAACAGGAGGTTGAAGAGCATTCGAGGGAAGCGGCTTGAAATATAGCTGCGCGGAATTGCCGGTCTGTCCGTGAAACAAAGTGAGTGCTAATGGCGCTCGTCGATCGTTTCCTGGGTGACAAAGCTATGCCGCATGCCGGGGTGCACAAAGCGGGTAAAGGTTGTCACCATCGGCCCGACCCAGGTCTTGCGCGAGACGACAAGACAAGGATCGCTTTCGCGAAGATCGAGAAAGCCAGCTTCTGCTGCGGTCGGAAGGACGGCTTGGATTTCGTGTTCCATGCGGGTGGGTAATGCGATCCGTTGCAGATAGTCCGTTGTCGACTGCTTGGCGAAATCCTGGCTGAGGTAGGCAGGCGCGAATTTGGGCGATACGTAGCGATCCTCGAGCTGCAGCGGGCTGCCGTTTGCGCTGTAGACGATCAAGCTGCGAAAGACCGGCTCGCGTGAACGTATTCCCATGCGCTCCGCGACTTCGGGCGTTGCGTTCTTACGCTCGAGAGTATGGACCTGAATGGAAAGTACCTGACCGCGATTGCGGATATCATCGGCGATATTGTGCAGAAGAACAAAGGTCGAGGAAGCTTTGGGCTGGGCGACGAACGTCCCGACTCCATTGATGCGTTGCAGGGCGCCGCTGACAGTTAGCTCGCGCAGCGCCCGATGCGCGGTAAGGCGGGATACGCCCAGCTCTGCGGCTAGCTGATTCTCGCTCGGGATCTTGGATCCCGGACGGTATGTTCCATCGGCAATTCGTTCCAGAACATGCAACTTGACCTGTTCGTATAACGGGTGCGGCTGCGATAGCATGCCGATCTCCATCTCAAATTTGGGGGCCTGACACTATAGCCCGATAGTTCTTTTTACGTCGGCTTGCAAATATGAGGTCGATTGCGCGCGTATAATTCGTATTGCTCTCAGCCGCTTGGCACATCAGCTGTACTGGCGGCAACGGCTGCAAAATTGATCTCCTCATCAATCGGCCGCGGCTCGTCCCAGAATTGCGAGCCTACACACGGTGACGCCGGAAATTGCCCCGGGGTAAGCGCATCGGGCCAAAGCCGAGATCGCAAACGGACGTTGCCGTGGCCCCTTGCACGGCATTCTCATCACGCTGAAGGATGTCTTCGACACCACCGGCATTGTCGGGATTGTGGCCATGCCCATTCACGCGAATCGAATTCCGATGCAACTATGGTCAGGCGTCTGGCTGAGACCGTCGGCGTTCTTCTCGGAAAGCTGCAGCTGACCGCGGGCGTTTTTGCGAAGCGTCATCCCCGCCGATCGGGTGCCGCAATGGCTGCCGGTACCGGCTTTGCATCGCTTGGTAGCGATACGGGAGGTTCGATCTTTTTTCCGGTATGGCTTCGACTTCATCAAGCTACACTCGTGAGGGAGATGCGTTACGAGCCTCGACGATAATATTCAGAGCCGATCATGAGTGGCTTTTTGTCCAGGCCCTTTTTCATGAGTACGCCGGTATCTGGGCCAAACATCGAATAAATGGGCAGTAAGCTAGCGCCATGTGCTGAACCGCGAGATCCGAGCGCTCCAGCAGCAATAACGGGCGGGATAAGACCTGGCGGCAACATTTCGGTGAAGCTTTGCCGGATAAGTTCGACCGTGTCATGTAGGAGCGATTGAGGTAGGAGCCCGTCGATTACCACGGCTTCCAAGTCAACCACAGCGATGCTGCCAATGATTGCTTGAGCTAGTGCATCTGCGCAATCAACCTGCCATTCTGATACCAGCTTCCGTGCAGCTTCCGGCATTGGGTCGAGATCGCGTACCCTTGTGATGTGAAAGCCATTGTGTCGCAGATGCTGTACAAGCGTGTAGATGGAAGCGCGATGTAACAGAACCTCAAACCGTCCCGCCGGTTTTGGCACGGAATTGAGTGTCGATGGCGTCACCGGAAACGGGCCGAATGCTGCAGTGTTTCCATTTGGGCCTGTTTGCAGCGTCCCATCGAGGACAAGGCCTGCACCCACGAAAGTGCTCAGCGAAATATGGAGGAAATCCGAGTATTGTCGCCCAAGGCCGTAGACCAGTTCCGCTACGGCAGCCGCCGACGCGTCATTCTCGATGAGCACGGTGAGGGACTCCGATTGAGCAAAATGTGATCTAAGATCAAAGGAACGCCAAGCCAACTGAACGTCAGAAGGAAACCCAAGTTCCTCATCCCACCCACCGATGAAGTAGGGAGCCGAGATCCCAATTCCGATCAGTCGAGATTGCCTTTCTTTTCCAAGTTCATTTCTGAAGCGACTTATTGCTTCTTCCCCAAGCTTCCGAATGTTTGCTGGATCAGGGTGGTCGTATTCGTGTGTTTCGAACGCGACGGCCTCGCCAGCAAAATTTATCAAAATGGCGTCCATTGCACGTCGACCAATGTGGAGCCCGATCGAATACGCGCCATCTACAGAGAGCCGATACATTGCTGAGGGTTGGCCCCGCTCACCAAAACGTTTCCCGTTCTCGACCAGATAACCAGCAGCAACAAGCGAATCGACAATTCCCGCAACTGCAGGAGGAGTGAGGTGTGCGAATCGAGCGATCTCGGCCTTGGACGCATCCCCGAAGCGCCGGACCGCATCAAGCACCACTCGCTCATTGTAGTGACGCAATTGAACAGAGTTGCTACCCTTGCCAGCCATTTCTTCGCTCCGTTCCCCTGCCTGTTCAACCCTTCTCGCTCTTTTACGCGCAGCCTGCCGATTGTCAAAAGCACCTCTACGACGACGCTTGACGAACCGCAACAATAATTATAGTAAACTGCTTTAATAAATAAAGGCTGAGAAAATCAGTTTCTTTTATTGGGTGAGGAGGCCGAAATGACATCTGCCAAGTGCCGCTTCTCGGTGCGGAATGAAATCGAGTTTGGTGTCAGAGATGAATGACGCGATCTCGTTGCCCGTCGGCAGTCAGACTCAAGTCGATACCAACATTGTTGCGTCACTTGCAGGCGTAACGAAAAGATTCGGCGGAACGGTTGCGGTCTCAGATGTCACAATAGAATTGAGAGCGGGAGAGGTTCTTGCGCTTCTTGGGGAGAATGGTGCTGGAAAGAGCACCTGCGTAAAGCTTCTCGCTGGCGTCCATCGACCGGACGCCGGAGCGGTCGTCATTGGTGGTCAATCGATGCACTTGTCATCGCCACTGGAGGCGCAGCGAGCAGGTGTTGCCGTCATGCACCAGCATCCAGGTCTCTTCCCCGACCTCAGTATCGCGGAAAACATGTTCATCGGACAGACGGGAACACAGTGGAAGCTTGATCATAACGGCATGCAAGCGGAGGCTAAGCGCCTCCTCAAGATCGTCGGTTTGAACGCGGACGCGACGCTGCCGCTACGAAAGTTGCGGACTTCCGAGCAGCAGCTTGTCGAGGTGGCGCGAGCACTTTCTCTCAATGCGCGGGTTCTGATCATGGACGAACCCACCGCTGCGCTTTCACAAAGGGAGGTTGAACGGCTCTTTGCTGTTGTGGAGGACCTGAAGAAACAAGGCGTGGCTATGATGTTCGTCGGCCATCGCATGGATGAAATTTATCGTGTCGCCGATAGAATTACGGTACTTCGCGACGGTCGTCTCGTTGGTACAGAACTGACGATTGAATTGTCGCGCGAGCGGGCGATCCAGATGATGGTTGGTCGCGCCCTCGATAATCTCTATCCGCATCATGCTGCCGTCCCTGGGGATGTTGTTCTGGAAGTCCAGAACCTCTCTCTCGATGGTGTCTTCAAGGACATTTCTTTCCAGTTGCGCGGCGGAGAAATTCTTGGCTTCGGCGGCCTGGTCGGCAGTGGGCGCACGGAGATTGCCCGCGTTTTGTTCGGCATCGATCAGCCCACCAATGGAACTATCGCCATCGACGGCAAGAGTGTCGACCTCTCTTCACCACGCGAGGCGATGAAGCAGGGCATTGCCTACGTGTCTGAGGACCGACTTGGCCAGAGCCTGATTATGGATTTCTCCATCCTGAACAACGCCTCCCTCACAGTGCTTGACGAGGCCACTCGTGGCGGACTCATGTCTCGATCGAAGGAGCTTGGCTTGGCAGAGCCATTCCTCGATCGGCTGCGTCTTCGCTTCAGTTCTTATGATCAACCGGTCAGTTCACTATCGGGTGGCAATCAGCAAAAAGTCGTCCTCTCAAAATGGCTGGCGACAAATCCCCGGGTTCTCATTCTCGATGAGCCGACGCAAGGGATCGATGTGCAGTCCAAAGCAGGTGTCCACGAGATGATGGCTAATCTTGCTAGCCAAGGGATGGCGATCATTCTGATCTCGTCAGAGCTTCCAGAGCTACTGGGAATGTCCGACCGAATGATTGTGCTTCGCGAAGGACGTATCTCCGGCAATTTCGGCCGTGAGGAAGCAACGCAAGAGAAAATCATAGAGGCGGCAACCGATGCGATCGCTCAAAAGGTTGAGGGAGAGCTTGTTGCAAAGTCGGCGCATCCAAACAGCGAGCGCGTCGAGCGAGTGCCAGAGCAAGGCCTGCTGAAGCAAATATTCGCACGGCGTGAGTTCGGATTGGTTGCCGCGATGCTCGCAGTGATCGTTCCAATCTCGATTGTAAATTTTCGCATGCTGAGTGGTTCAAATCTCTCGGCCCTGGCGATGGACGCCGGACTGTTGATGATCGTCGCCATCGCTCAGATGCTTGTTCTAATCACTCGCAACATTGATCTATCGGTTGCGGCCGTCATTGGTTTGGCCGCATATGGCGCAGCTTCGACGCTCCATTCTCACCCGGAAATCGGGGTCCTTGGCGGAGTGTTGTTGGCCTGTGGCATAGGTCTCGCCGCGGGGGTCGTGAATGGGCTGGTGATCACTTACGGGAGAGTTCCGGCCATTGTGGTAACGCTCGGGACAATGTCCGTATTTCGAGGTCTAAACAGTCTTTGGGCCGGGGGTACTCAGGTAAGCGCGGATCAGGTTCCGCAATCATGGCTCGACTTGACGAGCGCTAACATTCTTGGTGTCCCAGCAATTATCCTCATTGCAATCGCGACGCTTCTGGCCGCCGGATATGTGCTTCGATACACGACACTTGGTCGTGAACTCTACGCTATCGGATCAAATCCCGATGGCGCTCGGCTGATCGGAATCCCAGCTAGGCCACGAATCCTATTGGCCTTTGCTGCGGCAGGCTTACTGGCAGGATTCGATGGTGCGCTTTGGGCCTCGCGCTATGCCACAGTCGATGCACGGGTCGCTTACGGTTTCGAGCTGACGGTCATTGCGGCCGTGGTTGTTGGTGGCGTCGCGGTGCGCGGCGGTTCAGGCACCATTCTCGGCGTTGCGGCAGGGTCGCTTTTGCTTCTTGTGATCAACAATGGTTTGACGCTTGTGCGCATTGACCCACTCTGGCTTCAGGGGATCTACGGCCTCGTCATTCTTGCCGCCATTGCGATCGACGCCTACGTCGCGCGAAGAGCATCTGCCGGGGGAGCAAGGCCATGACCGCCAATCCAAAGCACGGATCCGATTTTGTTGCTCGAATTGGCAACTGGGATAATTTCCTTGCCGCCATCACGATTCTCGTAATCATTTATGCGATCTTTGAGGTACCGAACTTCGCGTCGACCTTCAATATTTCCCAAGCGGTTGCCGGGATTTCAGAGCGAGCACTTATCGTTCTGCCGATGGTTTTCTTGATCATCGCGAGAGAGATTGACCTTTCTGTCGGAAGCATTCTAGCGCTTACGAGTGTCATATTTGGATTGTTGGTGCAGGCAAATTTCCCGCTTTTCCTGTCGGTATCGCTTACCCTTTTGGCAGGTGCAGTATGTGGAGCGTTCAACGGGGTATTGGTGACGAAGTTAGGTCTTCCGTCCCTCGTCGTCACGCTCGGCACGATGGCCTTATACCGTGGCGTCGGCTACATCCTTCTTGGTTCGGGATCGATCAACGATTTCCCTGATAGCTTCCTTGATCTTGGCATAAACACCGTCGGCGACAGTCCCGTACCGTGGACGATCGTGCCCTTCATCGTGCTTGCGCCGATCTTTGCTGTCGCCCTCCAACGGATGCCCCTGGGACGCCGGATATACGCAATCGGAGGGAGCCCCGAGGCGGCCCGATACTCCGGAATTCAGCTGGCGCGGACAGTCCTTGGACTATTCATCACATCCGGTGTCATCTGTGCCGCAGCGGGGATGGTTTATGCTGCACGTTTGGCCAATGCACGTGCAAACAATGCAGTCGGCATTGAGCTTGACGTGATCACCATTGCGCTGCTTGGAGGCGTCAGTGTCTTTGGGGGAAAAGGCAGGCTGACAGGTGTTCTCTGGGCTCTGCTGTTGTTTGCGACACTCCGAAACGTACTTGGCCTTTTGCAAATCGGCGGCGATGCACAGGGAACCGTCATTGGGCTTCTCTTAATTGTGTCACTGCTCGTGAGCAACGCGGCTGAGCGCATCTTCGCTGGCGTCAGACTGCGTTACTTCCCACCCAAAATAGACGAGTAGCGACCGGCGGCTCGTTTGTTCATCGAAGCCGGAATCTTGGAGGAGAGATCTCAATGAAATCAACCGTTCTTAAATCGATACTTATGGCGAGCAGTCTTCTCGCGAGCGTAATGACGGCGAGTGCGGAGGAGTGTGCCAAGGCTCCCGTCACTGTGGGTTTTCTGCCAAAGCTCGACACAGACCCCTACTTCCAGGTCGCCCAAACTGGTGCGGAGGAGGCGGCAGGCGAGATTGGCGGCAAAGCGATCAAGCAGGCTCCCTCACAGGCAACTGCCGAAGCGCAGATCGACTTCATTAATAACCTTGTGTCCCAGAAGGTTGGCGTTATCGCCATCTCCGCAAATGATGCCAACGCTGTCGCACCTGCTCTGCGACGTGCTGAAAAGCAAGGTGTCAAAGTTGTATCCTACGACTCTGACGTCTCGACCGCAGCGCGTACGGTCTTTCTGAACCAGGCGGCAGGAGACAGCTTGGCTGAAATGATGTTGGAATCGATGGGGCAACTGATCAACTATGAGGGCGATTTCGCCATCTTGTCGTCGACGCCCACAGCGACCAATCAGAACGCCTGGATCGACTTCATGAAGAAGAAGATGGCAGACGACAAGAAGTACGCAAAAATGAAATTGGTCCAGGTTGCCTATGGCCAAGAAAGCGAGCAGGTCAATCAGCAACAGGCGCTTGGCCTTGCCCAAGCCTTCCCGAACCTGAAGGGCATTATCATTCCGGCTGGTATTGGTCTACCAGCGGCTGCTCGTGCGATGGATCAGGCCGGTCTTCTCGGCAAGATCAAATTGACCGGTTTGGCCCCGGCAACATTGATCAAGAAATATATCCAGAATGGCTCGGTACAGGACATCTGGTGGAATGTGAAGGATCTTGGCTATCTCACCTATTACGCCGCGCAAGCCGTGGCTTCGTGCAAGGTGACGGGCAAGGAGGGGGAAACCTTCAAAGCTGGTCGTCTCGGGGATTACAAGATCGGAGCAAAGGGTGAGGTGTTGCTTGGACCTGCCAAGATCGTCACCCCGGCCAATGTCGAAGAGTTCAAATTCTGACGCGCTTTGGGCAACGTCATTGGCGTTGCCCACCCTCATCAAGGAATTTTCATGAAACAAGTGCTGCTCGCTGGTGAGACTTTCCATGTGACCTCCTTCGCTTCCAAGGGTCTGGAGGTTGGCGCATCGTCGCGTTATTCGAATGGGGCGACACGCTTCATCCAAGCACTTGCCAACCAAAATATCGATTTAATTCAGATTGGTGGTGAACGCTGCGAAGATGAGTTTCCGAAATCGCTGGAGGCTCTTTCCGCATACTCGGTGGTAGTGCTTTCGGATGTCGGAGCGCTATCGTTGTTATACACGTCTGAAACACGGGCGGGCCAACGTTCGATCAATCGGCTGGAACTTCTCCGCCTTTGGGTAGAAAGAGGGGGCGCTCTAATGATGGCTGGAGGCTATACCAGCTTTCAGGGAATGGATGGATCGGCGATGTTTCATGGCACTCCAGTTGAAGAGTGTTTGCCTGTCTTGATCCATTCAAGCCCAGACGGGCTCGAAGCGCCGGAAGGGCTCGATCCTACTATTGTGGATGCTGAACACCCTGTGCTGAGAGGGGTCGCGTCTCGCATGCCGTACATCCTGGGAATGAACCGCGTCGTCGCACGGCCGGACACGATGACGCAGACTCTGGTGGAGTGTACGACCCGAGGGATCTCGATGCCACTTTTGGCTGCCCGGAAATATGGTGCCGGACGCACGCTCGCCTGGATGACCGACATTGGGCCGCACTGGTTGTCGGCCGATTTCATGGCTTGGCAGGGATATGATCTGTTGATGGCCAACATGATCCGTTGGCTTGCATCTGAGATTTAAAAGGTTCAGAACGTGAATACTCTATCTGAAGAGCAGCTTATGAAGCGAACTTCCAATGTTAGCGGGGGCTAAACGCTAATCACCGCGATTGCAGGTCCCCCAGGATCTGGAAAGTCTACTCCGGCGGAGATGCTGAATTCGGCCTCAATGCGGGAAGGCCCGGTTACGCGGCTGTGAACTGTCTCCAATTCAATTTCCGTGGTATTTCGAGCAACAATAGCAAATGCGTCGCGTCAAGATATTTTGATAAATTATTGAATTAATGCGATAAAATATAATATTCGAACATCATTCCACTCAACGCCTCACCCTTGCGGAGAATGATAACCCACCGCTGACCAACCTTCAGCTCGTCCGCACGTCGCACCTGGCAGCTCCGTCTCCTAGAAAGGACATTCTCAGACAGGCGCCTTTCGAAGTGGTGTTGACCACGGCGATGGAACCGCCATGGAGCTGCATGATTTCCCGAACCAGATTGAGTCCCAGTCCCGCGCCCCGACCGTCGGCGCCCACGCGATTGAAGGGTTCGAAGATTTGCTCGCGTTCATCGAGCGGAATGCCGTTACCCTCGTCACAAACCTCGACAAAGCCGCCTTTGCCGACGCGCACGGTGATCGTTCCCTGGCGCCCGCCGTGATCGATGGCATTCTGGACCAGATTGGTCAGCGCGCGTTCCAAAGACGTCTGATCACCGGTCACCCATACCTGGTCGCAGGCGGGTTCGAAGGATACGTCGTAACCGGCGGCCAGCGCCAGTGGCCCCAGCTCGAACAGCACCTGCTTGGCCATGGCGACCAGATCGACCGGCAGGAAATCGTTGTGCTTCTGGCCGAGGCGTTGAAGATCGAGCAGCTGTCCGGCAAGTGTCGTCAGTCGCGCCGCGTCTTCCAAAAGGTCGCGTTTGTCTGCGCTGGCGGGCAGCACGGAGACGCGGGCGTTCAAGATGGCGATCGGTGTGCGTAATTCATGGGCCGCCTGGGCGAGAAAGTGCTGGTGTCTCTCATAGCCCGCGTCCAACCGGCGTAGAGCATCGTTGATCGCAGTGACCAGTGCCCTGATCTCAATTGGCACGCCGCTTACCTCCAGTTGGGCGCCGCGCTTGTCGAATTCAATGTGTGTGGCTTGCGTTACGGTCCGGCCGAGACCTGCCAGTGCACGACGTACCACCAGCGGAGTGACAAGCGAGGTTGCCAGCGCCATCAGTACGATGACGGGCAGGATCACCGAGATGAAGCCGCCGGAAATGCCCTTGGCAAATCGCTGCGCCGACATTTGCCCATGTGTTCCGGTGAAGATCTGGACCCTTCCCGCCGGGCTTTCGACCCATTTGATTACGGCGTCGGGTTTCCCCTCCAGTTCGGGCTGATCGCTCAATCGCGCATCGCTGAGTTGGCCGAGTACTGCGACCGCCGGCAGATACGCGGCCGGAATATTGCCCTCCTGCAGCCGCTGTCCCAATGTGTCGCGGATCGAGAACCATAGTTCCGGTGTCTTGGCGCGCAGGCGAACGAGGTCCGGCGTGGCTCGCAACACCAATTCACCCGCGGCATCGCGCTCCGTAGCGTCTGCCAGCACATCGAGACTGCCGCCTTCGTAGTCGTCAAGCAGATAACCGGTAGCCCATATCGTCGCCATGGCAATGAGCAGAACGACGGCGAGCATGGTTGCCTGTAGCGCCACCAGCCTGCTGACAAGCAGCCATTTTAGTGAAGGTCGGCGCATCATGAGATCTCGCGCAGAAGATAGCCGACGCCACGGATACCACTGATGGTGATGCCGGCCTCGGTATCCGCGAGCTTGCGACGAACACGCGAGATATGCGTATCGAGCGCGTTTGACTCGATTTCGTCGTTCATGCCGAATACCGCCTCCATCAAGGTTTCGCGCAGAACCATTCGTCCCATGCGTCGCATCAGGGCTTCAAGTACGAGCAGTTCCCGGCGTGGCATGCGCAGGTGAACGCCATCTATATGCACCTCGCGATGGGTGAAATCGAACGACATGCGACCGAGGCTGACGACGTCTGGTTGCATGTGGACCGGGCGGCGCAAGATTGCCCGCAAACGGGCCAGAAGCTCTTCGAAAGCAAAGGGCTTGCCGAGATAATCGTCAGCGCCGCTGTTGAGCCCCGCGACCCTGTCGATCAGGTCGCCCTTTGCCGTCAGTACTAGGACCGGCACGACATCGCCTTTGGCTCGCAGCCACTTGATCAGCGAAAGACCATCGCCATCAGGCAGGCGGCGGTCTAAAACGACGGCGTCGTATATGTCGCTGTGAAGCGCAGCCTCGGCCTCCGACAGCCTCGCCACCTCGTCCACGACCATGCCATGGCGAACCAATCCGTCGCGCAGGACGACGGCCATGGGTCGCTCGTCTTCGACCAAAAGCACGCGCATTCAGTGAGCTCCATCCTTCGCCGGCATCTGCAGGGTTTCAAGATTCTAGCATCGCTGCATTGAGATAACCTTGCAAAGGTCGATTGACGTTCGTGATCGTCGCGGAGCATGCGCGGCCGTCCTCGGGGTATCGGCGTGACAGGTTTTCTCAATCTGGGTGTGTGAGACCTTGCTCTCTCATCTTGAAGGGACGAACCCGATGACCATTGACCCCAACGGCCTCACGGCCAAGCGACGCTGTATCATTGAGGATGGTTTCCATGCTCATCACTGATGCCGCCTCGTTCTTTCTTGCCTGGCTTCGCAACCCGCGGACCATTTCGGCTGTAACCCCTTCGGGCTCTCGCGTATCGGCATTGATGACGCAGGGCATCGGACCGGCCACGGGTCCGGTTATGGAATTAGGCCCCGGCACCGGGGTCTTCACCTATTCGCTTCTCCAACGCGGCGTTCGCGAAGAGGATCTGACGCTTGTCGAGCTAAGTGCCGACTTCGCCGCCCTCCTGCGTCGTCGTTTTCCCAAGGCGCGCGTCCTATGCCTCGACGCAATGCGGATCGAGCAGGCAAATGTCTTCGCCGACGTTTCGTTCGGTGCGGTCGTGAGTGGGTTGGGCTTTCGGGCCATGCGGCCGCTGGAGATCCGCGCAATTCTGAGCGGGGCCTTCAAAAATCTCAGATCTGGTGGTGCGTTTCATCAGATTACTTACGGACCTCGCTGCCCGGTCCCGAGTCAGGTTCTGGATCTCTTGAAGCTCGCGGAAGTGCGGATCGGTCAAACGATATGGAACTTGCCGCCCGCTTCCGTCTACCGGATATCCAGGAGGGAGGACTGCATAATCGCAAGCGGTTCCCAGTCTGCCGGACTACCAGTCGCATGACGGCGCAGGAATTGGCGGCCGAGGTGCCGAGCACGATCACATCGTTCATGAGCTTTGGGCTGGCGGGGATTTTCTGCCTTGCAATCGCCGAGAAATTTGTTCCGCTCTTTCCATCTTATATCCTCTTAATGCTGCTCGGGTTGATGCTCCCCGATTCTCTTACGCTTGCTCTTTCCGTTGCGGCGGTAACGGCCGGTTCGGTTGTGGGCGGCTTCGGTTGGTATGCAGTCGGCTGGTTGTTCGGACCGCAAAGGGTGCGCCGCACTGTCGCGCGTTACGGCGGGTGCGTTCTGTTGAGACTGGCGTTTTACGACAGTCTGACGGACGCGTACCGGCGCAACCATTTCTGGGTGACATTGTCAGGTCAGGTCATTCCGGCCGTCAGGATTTATCTGGCGCTGCCGGCCGGCGCTTTGCGGCTCGATCCCTGGACCTTCCTGGCCGCGACTGCACTTGGTTGTTTGATGTGGAATGGGCCGTTCCTGTGCCTGGGTTATGCCCTGCGCCATAGCGGAGGCGACATAGCCCGGATCGGCTTCTGGGCCCTCATGGTGATCATTGCGATCGAGGTTGCGGTGCTAACCGTCGTGCACAGACGGAAACGAGCAGTTAGAAGTTAAACGCGATCGACGCGGCGCCGAGGCCGGAGCTCATCTCCCATCGATGCGTTGCTGGCCTTGAGATTATCATGTGCCGCTTGGGCTGCTTGATGGCTTGCACTATGGACGTGATCAGGCCTTCGTTGTTGATGTCCTCGCAAGGGCGAGCCATCCCATGGTCAACAGCTCAAGGCGTCAATGCTCCCGGCGCGCCTTGAGAGAATTCGGTATCGACGTCTCCAGCGTGGTATTTTAAATTACTTCGACGCATCGTCATCTCTCGCCGAGCAGTGTGCCGGCGTTTCGTGCTCTGAAGGGATGCGAGGCGTCTCAAGATCTCCGAAGATCGTGCGGATAGGCCCGCTGAGGCGGAGGGCGAACTTGGCTCCGACTTGCTGAGGCAAGGCGGCGACAGAGCCTCCGTGGAGCTGAGCTATCTGCCTGACCAGGCTCAACCCAAGCCCTGCGCCGGTTGACTTGGGCGTCGTGCGGTAAAATGGTTCGAAGATCTTTTCTCGTTCCGAGGCAGCAATGCCCACACCATCGTCGGAGACCTCTATTGCACCGTCGGTCTTGATCGCGACAACTATCCTTCCGTGACCTCCGGCATGCTCGATGGCATTCTTCACAAGGTTTGTGACAGCTCTTTCCATGGATGTCCTGTCGCCATGCACTATGATCGACTTCACTTGTGTCTCCAGTTCGAGCGCATATCCACCCGCGATCGCAAGCGGCACCAGATCTGCAGCGATTGTTTCACATAGTTCGACGAGATCGACGTCTGACCACGATTGCACGAAGGCAAACCGCTGCATGTCGAGGAGTTGCTCGGCGACGGCGGCAAGTCTCCCTATATCCTTCAACAGCTTGCTCTTGTGCTCGCCTTCGCCGAGGGTTTCGATGCGTGTTTGCAGGATTGCAATGGGAGTCCTGAGTTCATGTGCTGCCGCAGCCAGGAAGCGTTGACGGGTTCCAATATCGGCATCGATGCGGGCCAGTGCGGTGTTGATCGCATTGACCAATGGGTCCAGCTCCTCGACGACATCTTCCCGGCGCAGCCGTCGGCCGGGAAAGTTCACGTCGATCAAGCTTGCCTCCCGGGTTGTTCTTCTGATTCCGGAGAAGGCCCGGTTTACGATGAACGGCATGGCCAGGAAGACGAGAAGGAGAGGAATGAGGGTAGTCGGCAGATAAAGGACTTTCAATCCCCAGAGAAGATTCCCCAGGAATGAGCCCGGTGTCGATTTTCCTCCGTAAACGATCTTCACCGGGCCTGCGGAGGTTTCGAGTTTCGCGAAGCCGGCGGTCAGAGGCGAGCCTTCGTCTTGAAGGACGGCGAAGCTCTCAAGGTCCTTGATCCGTGGGATCAATGGTTGCAGCTCGCCAGGAACGTGGCCGTAGCCGACAGTGGCTCCGTTCGGTGAAGCTGCAACGAACCAAAATGTAGGGAACGCCTTGGAGATATTGTCCAACTCCGTCGTCGGCTCAACGCGTGGGCCGTTCTCGCCAGGTACGATGGATTTCATGATGACCGCTTGGACAGCTTCATCTGCTCCGTTGACATTCGGTGCCATCGAAATGATCCAAATCACGAAGCCGATATTGATGACGAGCATCAACAACCCGAGAAGAATGGCAAATTGCGAAACGAGGCGCCATTTCAGCGATCTGGTTTTGAAGAGATAGTTCAATTCAGACAGCCTTGAGAATGTAACCGAGGCCGCGGATGCTCTCGATTGTGACGCTGGCTTTGGCATCGACCAACTTCTTTCGAAGTTTTGACACGTGGCTGTCGAGGGCGTTGGACTGAATTTCGTCCTCGTAGCCATAGAGCGCTTCCTCGAGCGAGCGTCTCAAGACCGCCTTTCCCGAACGCTTCAGAAGTGCCTTGAGGACAAGGACTTCGCGCCGGGGAAGCTGCAGCGGATTTCCGTCGATCTCGACCTGCATGGAGGTCAGGTCGATTGAGACGTTGCCCTCACTCAAGAGGTTGCTAGCATAGGTCGATGCCCGCCGACTGGCAGCGCGCAAGCGGGCCATGAGTTCATCAGCCAGGAAGGGCTTTCCGATATAGTCATCCGCCCCTTCGTCCAATCCTTGGACGCGATCAGACGGCTCGTTATGCGCGGTCAGAATGATGACCGGAATATGGATACCCCTCTCGCGAATTTCGGCGAGCAGATGCAAGCCTTCTCCGTCCGGAAGCTGGCGGTCGAGCAGGACTGCCTCATGCACCTTCCATAGGAGGGCCTCACGCGCAAGTTCGATCGTGGCTACGTGATCGACGATATTGCCTCGCTGAACGAGAGCCTCCATCAGTGCCGATGCCATTTCCATTTCGTCTTCTACCAGCAGCAGGCGCATACAGGGCTCCTTACCTATCGATGGCAGTTCGGCTCGCGCTTCATTACCTCAACATTATGCCCGCGCTGATCTGTCCACAATTACTGTTCAAATACGTGCCGGAAACATTTGTGGTCGCTCGGCAATGCCCAGATGCGCTGCTTCCGCCATGATCAGCCAACCTGCGTAATGTTTTCGCAATCTCCACTCAACATTCCAAGAGGCGGCTGACTTATCTGATCGGACTCGATCAGTAGTTTCGATCGTGTCGTCCTCAACAGAAAGGAATATTTGTGAAGAAGATCATACTTGCCATTGCCGCTGTGTCGATGTTGGCGGCCTGCTCCCGCACGGAGAAATCAGCCGCCATTGGCGCGGTCTCCGGCGCCGTCATAGGCGGCATTGTATCGAATGACTGGCGTGGAGCCGCGGTTGGCGCTGCCGCCGGAGGCGCCGCCGGGGCAATAATCGGCCGCACAAATGAACCCAACAAGTGCTATTATCGCGACCGCTATGGCCGTCGCTACGTCGACAGGTGCTGAGATATACCGTCCCGCATCAAAGTAAAAGCGCGGGGTTGTTGAGTTCAGGGAAACGCCCGGATACGCAAAGCTGTTGCATCCGTATCCGGGCCTCTCTGCCGCGGGCCTGTCGGTGTCCGAGAGGCGGGGTGCCGCGGAAGAATATCACGTCCTTCACTGGTGTCGGAACCACCGATATTGCGGTTGGTTTTGGCGCGGTTCGCCTTGCGGCTCCCGCAACCGATGCTGCATGGGATCATGCTTGCCACATCGGTTCTGGACGCGTCGCGAGAGAAGCCTTCGAGGTCTGGCCCCTCGGCCATAGGAATATCGCTCAGCCGCTGTGAGTGCAGAGCAAGCCGGATGGGAGCCGGCCGATCGGCAGTCATGGGTCTGCACCGTTATCAGTCCATGATGGCGGTGCGCCAACAACGCTGCCGGCCAATCCGGCAAGGCCTGAGGACCGTCCGAATGCATCGCAGGCCCGATATTTGGGAGGAAGCCCCGCTGCTGAACCTATCCTGCGGGCCGATGGCAGGGCGATGCCGGGGTTGTCCTTGCCAGATACCACCATTCGTCCAAACTGATTGCCGAAGGAACTGGCAAGGCCATAGGCATCGCCAATCTCGGATACTCTGGCGTTGCTCGTCAGCGAGTTCGCCCCTCTCGCCCAAGTGATGGCCGCAACCTGCGTGCCGCTGGCATTCGTCGCTTCGGCTTCTACCGCAATCCCCCCGAGGCCGATTGGAAGACGAGGGACACCAACCGGAAGCACCGCGGCGGTGCCGAGGGTCATCACCTTGGAAACGCCCGCCGCGACGCTACCGGTGGGAACGATGGTGGAGACGGTGGCTTGAACCGTCAGATCTGCCGGCGCGCTTTCCGGGACGACGACGAAGCGATCGCTCAATGCAAGGCACAGGGAACGATCGACGGCATTTGTCACTAGTTTTTGATCGGACGCCACTTTCAAGACCGCTCGAGCTTGCGGCGTCATTCTTGTCGGGATGATCTTGATGGTCCGGGCCTCGAGAACCTCGCCCCTCACATATGAGCGCCACTTTCCGAATGTTCCGGAAGTTGGCCCAAGGCCGCTATAGGACGAGATTGCCCCTGTTTCAGTCAAAGGGACGGAGGAGCACCCGCCTAGCGTCATTGCCGCGGCAACGCAGGCCATCGCCAAAATGTTCTTCATAAGGATTCCGCACTTGCTGGATGTATGTCCAGCGACGGTCGGAGGGCGAGATTATCGGAACATTACGGGTGGCGACCTCATCCCTGGGGCGTCGAGGGGGATGCACAACAACGGCGCGCCAGATGGCTTGATACCTCGCGCAATACGAAAACCCCTACATTTTATAGGTGCGAAATGCTTCTATTTTTGAAATGACGCCTGCGGAGCGGCAAGATCAATGGCTGTTCAGATTGGCCCCGTTAGGATAGTTTTCAAATGGAGTGTAACGCTCTTTGCTACGCAGCGACTTTTCAAATGTGCGCCACATCGATGTCTTGCTAAAGGATTGTGGCGTCGAGAGAATCCTGCAAGCATGAACGCAATCTCTCTCCTGGCGGCTTCCTCATGGACAAAAGACCCGATGCAATCGATGTTGAAGTTGGATCGCGTATCCGACTACGCCGAGAAGAGTTGTCAATTTCGCAGGCTGAATTGGCCGAGAGGCTTTGTATAAGCCCCCGCCAGCTAGGGAAGGTCGAGTGCGGCTTTGAGAAAATCAGCGCCAGCCGTCTTCTGCGTATTTCAGAAATCCTCGGTGTCCCGGCCATGTTTTTCTTTGAAAGTACGTCGGACGACATCTCTTCTTCAAGGGAGACGCCCGCTAGGTTTCGACTTGCGCGGCATCACAGAGCCGTTCGCGAACAGCCTTATCGGGGATCGAAGACAAGCGGTTGCGGGCAAAAATCCTCGCCTTTGTAAAATCATCCGAACCGGACAATGAGCGCTGATCTGAGCGAGGCTATCGGCGATACGCATGGTCACTCATAGTGAGATACGGCTTGCTGACATCACGGTCAGTCTTTTGCTTGATGCCGTAGTAGCGACGCGGAGATACTTTAAGAGATCTAGTTTGCTTGGTCGCTTAATAGCCAGAATGGCATCGGCTGTGGCAAGAGTAAGATCCTCCGATACGGTCGACATTGTCGCGGGTTTCAACGAGCCCTTAGGGAATTTGAGGGGTGCACTCTTTTTGGTTGCAGCAATCATAATTGCATGGCTTGCGATCGTCTGGAACATCTGCCGTTCGTTGAGCTGGCTTTCGATTTCAGCTGTAAACAGGCATCGTGAGATAACATGATAACGTCTGCAAAGACGCTCGCTTAAGCGCCAGCCAAGTTCTTGTGCTTCTGCAGCGATCGTGCTGGTGCAGGCTTACCGCTATCCCCCGTACCGATTGACAGCCAACGGGCGGCTCAAACAGGCAAGGCTCGGCCCCGCCGCGTGGCCTCCAGTTATTCTCAAGCTTATCTTAGTCGCTAAGGCTTGATGTGAAGGCCGTTGCCACGATCGCAAGTGTTGTTGGGTTTGCATTTTCCTGGCGTGAGGTCGGAGATCAGATGTTGCGGTAACGCCTGGTCCCAGGATGTCACGCTACCTTCCCATTCGGTATCGTCTTCTTGCAAGTACGAAACTGACCTATGCGGTTTGCCCGTCCATCGGCGGGGATAACTCAGCGCTATCATTTGGGCGCTGCCATATTGGTTGGTTGCCCACGGCGCGTCGGCAATCTCGGAGACGATGTCAGCATTAAGAGAGATACTCATTCCCTGATTCTTGTAGGGATAGAAGTTCTCCAAATTGTTTTGCGTATTGCTGAGGACGATATAGCGGACTGGCTTTTCAAGCATTTTCAGGAAATTGTTGCGAAGACGCTCATATTTCGTCGCAATTCTCTGGACGTCGTCCTGGTTTACCTCATCGCTGAATTTCTCGTGCCAGAACCAGACTTTGAAATCCTCCAAACGCAGAGCTTCGCGAGCGTGGGTGGGGACGTACAGGGATTTGGGGGTGATCGGCGCAGCGACCAGGCGGTCCGCAACTCTTGCGATATCTGATGCGCTGACAAATACCCAATTGAAGAATCCGGACCGTGCGCGCAGCTCATCATCTACGAGCAAGGAAAGAAACTCCGCATGTCGCTGCAACTGTTGAGCGGTTTGGCAAGATACGCCGATGCTAATGAAAGCCCGGCTTTCGCTGACTATAGACACGTAGTTATCCAAAGAGATCAAAAGGAGGTGATCAGCGAGGCACGGGGAGCTGCGTTTACGAGGGGCTCAGCGTTCTCGAGAAGGGCTTGGGACTTGCCGAAGATTTTGACTCCAGCTAACTAAAAATACATCGACCGAGATCAAAGCGCCACGCATGTTTTCTTAAAAAAAATTTAGTTTTGCCGGATGACGTTCGGCGCGCGTCGAGGCGCTTATCGAGTGTCCCAAAACAAGCCGAGAGGCTTGCCTCCATTGATCGCCAGGTCAACCGGAAGCGTGCGCAGACTGACGAGGTCCCGGCGTGGATAGGGAGATGTCGGCGACTGCTCCACTTCTTGAAGAGAAAGATACCATCAGGGCAAGGCCGCTCGAGGCCTGAGCTGGCATCCAAGAGCGCTCGGAGGAGACCCACAGGCGACCCCAAATCCTGCGGATACCACCCATTTATTCTGTCGTTTGGGACAGCCAGTTCGAGTGGCCTCATCCAGAGCGTAATATCTTGAACGCGTAGTGGGTTTGTTGGTGCCTGAAGCTCCGGATTACCGGTTCTGATCCCACCAAGAGCTTTAGATACCCACTACGCGGGGATGATCCATGAGATACGTGCGCGTGACCTGGAAAATCAACAGGCCTGGACATTGCACGGAAATCCTGACCGGGATTGATGAACTCAACATGCAGACCAGGAACGCCACCTTGCAACGCGATGGTTCTGGTGAGCGGGCGCATGCAAAGACCATCGCTTTGACGATTAGTTGACTCCCAACTTCCTCGCCATAACTCTCAGTGCATAGGTTATAGAGGCCAGTGCATGGTTTTTGAAGCGTCATGGAAACGCTCTATCTGGGCCCGGGTCAATCTGTTGCTGCTGTCGCCATTTGTTGCCGCGATCTGCGTGTCGTTCCCTGCGTACGGGGTCGAAGACCCGGCTACAGGGCTGAAGATCAGCCTTGGCAGCGATTTCGTGGTTAAGCGCGATCCCACAAAGGACCCGGCATATGATGTCTTTTTCGGGATCGACCCTGCGTCCGGTCAGCCGCCTCACGTGGGAACCTCAAGGTACCTCTGCGGCGTGACGTTTCGTGCCGCCCCGCAGAATACCGAGTTCACTCAGGATCAGATTAATGAGATGACCATGGGGGAAGAATGGAACCTGCAGGACCCGCAGAACGCTGTCGGCCAACATAACGCTGGAGACTGCGAATGCCTTCCATATCGATGGCATCACTGGGGTAGAGTTCACGGGCATCCCTAAAGTCGGTCCTGATCACGAAAACGTACGGTTGATGATGTCTGTGCTTGAAACTCCCAGGGGCCGGACGACGGTCGTCTGTACTGCTACCAAAGCGAGTTTCGATGGTGTGATGCCGATGTTTCATCACATCCGAAACGAGGTCAGTCCTCCCCGCTAGGCTCAACATGTTGATCTAACCGAGAAATTAGCCGGGCGCCATCCGGCGATCGATCTAAGCGGCAAGCCAGATGACTTGCGGACTCATCGAAGCGCTCTATCGGTCGCATCATATCCGCCATCAACAGGACGGCCTCAGAAGATCAGTGGTCGACCCGCTACTCGCGCCTGACCCACTCCACAATCTCGCTTCACGCTGGGCAGCGCCATCTCGATCACCCGGAGCCCTTGCTGAAAACATGCAAGGGAAGGCTCAAACATGGGGCAGCCCTGAGAGGTAATCAACAACCAGCAAGTATTTACGCTTCTGCAGCGGACTGTTGCAATCGGCGCTGGCTGGCATAGCTTCTGCTCCAAAGTCGGCCCGGCTCCTCCACATAGCGATAAGTCAGCATAGCCAGGGCAATGGTCGCGAAAAGCATGGATATATGAAGAAGATCGCCCAACCAAAGGGATCGCTCGATCGACAATAGATGCGGGACTTCGTCATTCACCGCGACAGGATAGTCGACGAAGAACGACATGCCGGTCGTCTTTTGAAGAATGATGGCAAGTGCTCGGCCCAAGGCTCGCACCAAGGCATGCACCATGTAGATCGAGTAGGACAGTGTGCCGATCAGCAGCAGCGGCCTGATCTTCAACGCTCCACTGATATGGCCCTGCTCGCGAGCGAACAGCAGCACCAGACCGGCGAAGAGAAGCGGGGTGGCGACCGCGAAGTACCCATGTCCATCGACCGTGCTCAAGCAAACGCAGAGCACAACGACGGCCATGCCTTCGATCGTCGTATCGGCAGCTGTTCCCAAGGGCACGCGAAGCCACGCACAGCATTCGCGCACGCGGAAGCAAATCACTCCGAGCGCGAAACCATAGAGGCATCGAATCAGCCCGTAATCATAGGTGGAATCCATTCTGTGAGGGCTAAAGAACAGGAGAGTCGCAAAGCCAAACAGTGCAAGAATGGCCCATGGAAATATCCGTTTCCCCAGCTCAATCGTGATCAGGGCAAAGGCGAGATAGGCAAAAAATTCGGCGCTGATGCTCCAACTGGGAAAATTGAGCCAAAGGCCGTCGTTGATCCCGGCACCATGGAATAGAAGCACATTGGTCGTAACGGCCCGGGGAAGGTTACCCGGAAATCCATCCTTGGCAATGTCGATAGGGATGAAGAGAAGCATCGTCAGAATATGCAGCGGATAGATTCGGCCGAAGCGCAGAAACAGGAAGCGACTGATGCCGAAACCCTGCAGCAACCGCGTTTGATAGTTTGCCGCGATCACGAATCCGCTGAGCACAAAGAAGAAGTCCACGAACAGATAGGCGTTCAGAACGATCTGCGTGAACTGGATGTGGCTGAAGACGTTGAAATGAAACAGAGCGACCATGCAGGCACATAGGCCACGCCAGCTATCCAGTGCTTCGTATCGCTCCGTTTGCATGGACTTTCTCGGTAGATTCTTTGTGTATAATTTGCCTGCTTAGGTTGAATGTCAATATCATGATTTACTAATTAGAATTGATAGTTTGTCGAAAAGGGATTTCCTGCTGACGGCCTCGCTTTCCCGCGCTGGCAGCCGCGCTACCGGTGGCGTGTCGCCCATTTCGTGCGGTGGGGAGATGGCGTTGCCAACGACACCGCATCCTTCGATCCATGGCAGTTGATGATCCGCTGGACCGTATCGCGGTCGAACTTTCTTCCATCAATATGCGACCCTGATTGTTGCGTAGAAGGTCCAGTCGCCGGCTCGGGTGAGCGTTGCATCCTTGAGGGCGGTGGCGGTGGTGAAGTTTGCCGAGAGATTGGTGGCGATGGCATAGTCGAGGCCGAGACCGGCAGAGGCGAGGGTGGAATTGGCGCGGGCGGCGAAATCGTGGCCGTAGCCGAGATCGACGAACAGGAAGGGCGAAAGCGTGTCGGGAGCACCGAGCTTGGCGAGCGGGGAGAGGGCGGGCAGCCTGAGCTCGTTGCGCCAGACAAGACCGGCATCGCCTGCCCCATCGTCGTTGTCGTAGCCGCGCACGGCGTAGAAGCCGCCGAGCCCGAGACGTTCCGTGTCCGGCAGCGCCTGGTTGGCGATCAGACCGGACAGCTGGCTGCTCCAGGCAAAGCCAGCGGGCAGCACCGTCGTCCGGCTGATGTCGAGGCCGGCGGTGACATAGGTGTTGTCGGTGACACGGCCGCCGGTGAAGGCTGTCCAGTCGGCGGCGGTATTGCCGCTGACGATGCCGCCGGGGTTGACCTTGAGGCGAACGTCGACGGCGGTTCTGCCATAGCGGTCGGAGACATCGTCGGCCCATCCGAGAACGAGATTGAACAGGCCGGCGCGGCCGGTGGCGACCTCGATGCCGTCGAACGCGGTGGCGCGCCTGACCCATTTCGGCTCCACCCCGAAATAAACGTCGCCCCAGTAGCGGCCGGGCAGAATGTTGGAGATGGCGCTGCGATAGAGGATCGGCAGCTCGAAGGTCCGGTTGCGAAAGGAAAAGGGGGTGCCGGCAATCGTCTGTTCGGTTTCGACATAGTTGGGCGCGATAGACAGCGTCTGGCGCGAAAAGGTCGGCAGGGTGATGCTGGCGGCGTGGCTGAGATAGCCGGGCTTGCCGGACTGCAGCCTGAGTGGCCCGTCTCCATCCAAGGCAAAGGCCTGGTCGGAGCCGGTGAAGCGGTAGGCGAGCGTCATGTCGTTGAGTTCGGGAAGCCAGAGGCCGAAGCCGGTCGACCAGCGGTCGCGGCCGGTAGCTAGCGAACCGGTATCGGCATAGGAGGCAAACAAGGAGTAGGGCTTGCTATTCGTCACCGTCAGGGTCATGTCGCTGGCGCCGGTGTCCGCGCCCGGGGCAAAGACGCCCTCGACATGGCGGAACGGGTTGCGGTTGAGCCAATCGAGATCCTCTTCCAGCGCGCTTGCATCGATGTCTTTTCCGGCCTCGAACCTGACCTGTGGGGCGAGATTGCGCTCGATGGCGCCGGTGCCGGCATTTTGGGTCTTGATCGTCCCGGCATGGAATTCGACGACCCTGAGCCTGAGCACGCCCGAGGTGACCTCCTGCGGTGGCACGGTCACCGACATGAAGGGGTGGCCGGCATCGCGCCATAGGCCCGAGACGGTGGCTTGCATCCTGGCGATCGCGCCACGTGTCAGAGGCTTGCCGAGATAGGGCGAGAGCGCTGCCTGAAGGGCGCCGTTCTCAACGGCTACGACCCTGCCGAGCGAGATGCCGTCCGGCGCCTTACCCTCGGAACCTTCGTCCGCGCCGATCAGGCGCACACCCGTCACATCGACGCCGAGCGGGGTGTCGTCGCCCTTGCCGTAGTCGGCCTGGTCGACGGTGAGTGCCGCGCGGTCCGAGGGTGCGGGCTGGGGCGGCAGGTTGCGTTCGATGGCCTGCGCATAAGCTTGCGTCATCGGCAGGACCATGAACGCGGCAAGCGTCATGCCGGCGCGCAGGGCTGCGGCCGTTGCGCGGGTCGCCAAGATCGATGATGTCATTGGCCGACGGTGTCCGCCCCGGGCACCGTCAGCAGCCTGGGATAATAATTGACCGCACCTGCCTCAGGCGGCGACCAGATCGTCCAGTCGAAGCCGGAATAAGCACTCTGCGTAAAGGCATAATTCTCCGCGGCAGACTGGCTCGGATCGCTGGTGACCGCCATGACGCCAGCCTGCGAACCAGAACCGACACCGTTTGCCTGCCCTGTCGAGAAGCTGTCGAAATAGCTGGACGAGATCGTGCCGCCAGCCTGATAACCGATGAGGCCGCCGACATCGCTGCTGCCGCTGACGGCGCCGGTGGCGTAGGATTGGGTTATCAAGAGTAGAGTCGGAGGATAAGGAGAGGCGAGGTACGAGCTGCCGACGAGGCCGCCAACATAGTTGTTGCCGCTGACGGAGCCGGTGGCGTAGGATTGGCTGATCAAGAGTAGCTGAGGATGAGAGGTACCGACGTAAGAACCGACGAGCCCGCCGACATAGCTGTCGCCGCTGACGGCACCGGTGGCATAGGATTGGTTGATCGTCACGAGATCAGCGGTCATCAAGCCAACGAGCCCGCCGACATAGCTGCCGCCGCTGATGGCACCGGTCGCATAGGATTGAGTGATCGGACCGCCGCTCTGCCAACCGGCGAGTCCACCGACGCTGTTGATGCCGCTGACGGCGCCGGTGGCATAGGATTGGCTGATCGTGCCGCTCTGATCGCCGACGAGCCCGCCGACGTAGTAGTTGCCGTGCACAGTGCCGGTGGCGTAGGATTGGCTGATCAGGCCTATAGGCCGAGGATAATAATAGCCCATGGCAAAACCGACGAGCCCGCCGACGTCGTCGTTACCGCTGACATTACCGGTTGCATAGGACTGACTGATCGTGCTGCCCTCCAGAACACCGACGAGTCCGCCAACACCGTTGCCGCCGTTAACGGCGCCAGTTGCATAGGCATGACTGATCGTGCCAAAACCTAGCCGGCCGATGAGCCCGCCGAGATTATAGTTTCCGCTAACCGAACCTCCGATCAGGCCGATATCGGAAATGGTAGCATTCGTGGCATATCCGAACAGGCCGGCGTAGCCTGTATTGCCGACGCCGACCGTCAGGTTGGAGATCGTATGGCCAAGGCCGGTAAATTGGCCGGTAAAGCCGTTGTGATTGAACCTGTCCGGGTTGAGAATGTTGCCCTGACCATCGGTGCCGATCGGTATCCAGCCGGCAAGGCCGGTGGCATCGAGCGAGGTGGCCAGCGCGTAGTTACCTCTAAGTGCTGCGTCCGACGCATTGATGGCCTGCACGTCGGCCATCGAATAGAGCAGCGTGTAGGCATTGCCGTTGACCGTCAGTCCGGCGCCCGAGCCTGCCCCACCGGTGAAGGTTACACCGCCGGCATAGGTGATCGTACCGCCGGTTCCGCCCTGGTTGGACAGGAGATTGAGCTTGCCTGCCCCGCCGATCGTCACCGGCGCGGCGATGGCGATCGAATGGTAGGCGTCGAGCGTCAGCGCCGCTCCGCTTGACCAGCCGAGCGCTGAGGCAATTGTGATGTCGCCATTGGCCGCCGTCGCCGATGTCTTCAAGGTGACGTTCGTGTCGCCACCAAGCGAACCGGCGATGGTCGCGGCACTGGCCGCATCGACCGTCAAACCCCCGGTGCCAATCAGCCATTGCCCGGCCGTGCCACCCGGCGCAGATGCATCGACGCTGACGCCGGTAAAGTCGATCGCGTTACCCGAGGTCTCGATCGCGCCGCCCGATCCCGTACCCGCGCCCCTGGCGGTCAGTGTTGCGGCAACCGATGTTGCGCCATCCGACCAGACGACGATGCTGCCGCCGTCGCCCTGCCGCGTTGCGCTGGCGTCGATGACGCTCGCCGCATCGATGCTGACGGCTTGCGCATGCGATGTGTCGCCCGATCCCTGCGGGCCGCCGCCGATCAGCACCTGGCCGCCGCCGGTCGAGCCAGAGGCGTCGATGACAGCGCCCCGAAGCACGATCGTGCCGCCTGATATCGTCACCTCGCCGCCCGTATAGTCCGGCCGGTTCCGCGGCATCGGACCGTAGTCGGGAAGCGCGGCCACCTGACGGCGCTTCGCCTCGGTTGCCGCGCGGCGCGCCACCAGGCGCTGCGAGACCTGGACCGAGCCGCCGTCGCCGGCTGTCAGGAAAATCCGGCCGCCGCTCTGCTTGACGCCGGTCGCCTTGACGATGGCCTTGGTGTTGCCGGCCAGCGCCTCGACCCTACCGCCATTGGCCCGCAGTTCCGCCTCCGCCGCCCGGATAGTGCCCTTGTTGACGACCTCGGTGTCGGCGCCGCCGACCTTGACCTGGAACTTGCCGTCCGCCGTCGACATGTCGCTGAGCAGCACCTCGTAGCCGGCGAGCAGCCCGACGCTGCCCTTGGGGGCATCGATGCTGCCTTCGTTGACCACCTTTCGCGCCGTCAGCACCACGTCGCCATGATCCGAGACGATCGTGCCGCGATTGACGACGGTCGCCCGGCTCGATCCCTTCAGCGTGAGGTCGCCGCCCTTCAGGAAATTTGTGTCGTCGATATCCTGCGTCGAGGCCACGAAGGAGCCGCCGGTGCGCACCATACCGTTGGAGCCGACCGCGACACCGGCGGGATTGATCAGATAGACCGAGCCGGTCGCCGTCAGGCGGCCGTCGATGCTAGATGGCAGGCCGCCAGTCACTCGGTTGAGCGTCGCACCCGAACCGTTCTCGAAATGCATCCGGTAGCCCGAACCGACGGAGAAGCCGTTCCAGCCGATGATGGCGTTGCGCGACAGCTGGAAGACGGTCATGTCCGTGCCCAGCCGCAAGATCGCCGCGCTGCCCCTCGTCACCGCGCCGCCTGTCGGCAGCGGCGCGCTCTGGGCGTGGGCATCGCCGATCGAGACCGTCATGTAGACGCCGGACAGCGCGACCACAAGCGCCAGCCGCGAGCTGCTGTGTCGCAACAACGGCCTCTTGCGCGCCGGAAAACCGGAAAAACTGCCCGTCAAATTATGATGTTGCTGTGCTTGATCCATTGCCAGCCCCCGCCACGTCCCCGCCGATCGCATCGGTAGACTGAGTGGACATGGAATTACAACTATTACTCGATTTTCGCGTCGGCACAATACGGTAGATGCCATGGATCATGGCTCTTTCCGGTCGCGATGATGATACCTGCGGAATTCCATCTTCTGGGTGTGCAGAGCGGCATCACATCGACCAAATTCGCGGAGAAGCCCGTGGAGTTGTCGCCGCGACCAACTCGGGCAGTTTTCGACGTTTGAACCGCCGGCCATCGTAGCCATCGTCAACTTGTCAGAGCCGGTTGGCACACTTTCACTCACATCTGACAAAGTTCCGGGAAAAGCTTGGGTTAGAAAGGCATAGCGATACTGTTCCGGGAGTAGGGACCGAATGTTGGAAATCACGATAAACGGTGAACTCCATAGATATGATGGCGATCCCGCCACCCCTTTGCTGTGGGCTCTTCGTGAGGATTTCGGGCTTACCGGCTCAAAATATGGCTGCGGCGCAGCCTTGTGCGGTTGCTGTACGGTCCATGTCGATGGTGAGGCGAGGCGCGCCTGCGTGACGCCAATCGGCGATATCGGGAGCGCATCGGTCACGACCATCGAAGGTCTGGTCCAGCCGAATGCCAAGCTCCACCCGCTTCAGACCGCATGGATCGAGCTCGATGTGGCACAATGTGGTTATTGCCAGACCGGGCAGATCATGCAGGCGGCGGCACTTCTTTCGAAAATTCCCGAACCCACCGACCAGGATATCGATGAGGCCATGTCCGGAAATCTCTGTCGTTGCGGTACTTACAATCAGATCCGGCAGGCGATCAAACTGGCAGCCCACATCATGACCCAAGCCCGGAAGTGAGGATGCGAGGATGACCGTCGACCTCACCCGTCGCAATTTTATAATTGCCGCCTCCGCGACGCTTGGTGCGTTCACCCTTGGCTTTCGGCTAGCCCCCGCGACGGCGCAGACGACATCGCCCGACGAGATCAATGCGTGGCTGACGATATCGCCGGACGAGACCGTCCTCATCCGCATCACCCGCGCCGAGATGGGGCAGGGGTCCATGACTGGCCTGGCGCAGATGCTGGCCGAGGAGCTGGATTGCGACTGGGCGAAGGTCAAGACAGATTTCGTTCTTCCCGGTGCCAGCCAGGCCCGTGCCGATGTCTACGGCGATTTTCAAACGGGCGGCAGTGGCTCTATCCGGGAACTCCAGCAAACGATGCGACAAGCCGGGGCAACGGCTCGCGATATGCTGATATCGGCGGCTGCCGCAGCGTGGAAGGTGAACAAAGGCGAATGCGCTGCATCGAACGGCGTCGTGTCGCATCGGGGCTCGGGGCGCAGCACGAGCTTCGGTAGGCTGGCAAAGGCCGCATCCGGTTTCGAACCGGCGACGGCGGTCGAACTGAAAGACCCCAAGCATTGGAGGCTCATCGGCAAGTCCATCCCGCGTCTAGAAGCTTTGGAAAAGGTCACCGCCAAGGTCACATTCGGCATCGACGTTAGCCTGCCGGGTATGCTTCATGCGGCTGTGCGAATGGCTCCGAATGCGGGCGGCAGTGTCAAAAGTTTCGAGGCTGCGGCGATTTCCTCGCGACCTGGCGTGCGTCAGGTGTTCCAGGTTGATGCCAGAACCATCGCGGTCATAGCTGATGGATGGTGGCAGGCCGAGACTGCGATTGCAGACTTGCCGGTCATTTGGGACGAGAGCCCGAGCGCCAATGTGTCGAGTGCGAGCATCGCGCTGATGCTCTCAGAAGGTCTGGAGACCGACGATCCTTTCACCGGCATGACCACAGGCAACGTCACCGAGGGTCTTGGCGCTGCGGTCAAGACGATCAGTGCGGAATATGCGTTTCCCTACCAGGCGCATGCGCCCCTGGAGCCCATCAATGCAACCGCGGTCTGGACGCCGGAGCGCTGCGAGATTTGGGCATCGACACAGGACGCCGGCGCCATGCTCGACGTCATTGTCGATGCAAGCGGGCTGCCTGCATCGCGATGTGAAGTGCATCGGACCTTTCTGGGCGGCGGCTTTGGACGAAGGCTCTATTCTGAATTTGCGCATCTAGCCGTTCTGATCGCCAAAGCGCGGCCAGGCGTACCGGTCAAGATGATCTGGTCGCGTCAGGAGGATATGACGCACGATCTCTATCATCCGACGACGAGAGCAAAGCTTGTCGGCGGATTGGACAAGGACGGCAATCTCCTTGCTTTCCATATTCGTGTTGCGGGACAGTCGATCCGTGCAGTCCATGCACCACGCCGTCTTCAGGGCAATGGCGATCCCCATATGCTCAATGGTCTGAACCAGAACAGCTTCAACTATTCGATTCCAAACCTGCTCGTTGATCTCGCCATGCGAAACCCGCCGATCATGCCGGGCGCCTGGCGTGGTGTGCATGTCAATCAGAACGTCTTCTACGTGGAAAGCTTCATCGACGAGCTAGCCCTTGCGGCTGGAAGAGACCCGCTCGAATTTCGTCGTCCGCTCCTCCGCCGCAACCCAAAACTGCTGGCAGTGCTTGAAGCCGCCGCAGAGCGGATTGGTTGGTCGAATCCGCAGCCCAATCGCCATCACGGCATTGCCGGTGCCTTTGCGACCGAAAGCTACGTCGCCGCCGCGGCAGAGGTCTCCATTGTCAACGGCGCGTTGAAGATCCATCGCATGGTGTGCGCCATCGATTGCGGTATCGCCGTCAATCCTGGGCTCATCTCGCGCCAATTGGAGGGTGGTCTTGCATTCGGCCTGTCCGCGGCTCTCTTCGGCGAATGCACGGTGGATAAGGGAGCCATTCAGGAGACGAATTTCGACGGCTATGCCATTGTTCGCATGAACGACATGCCGCCGATCGAAACGATCGTCATGCCCTCAGGCGGCTTCTGGGGCGGTGTCGGTGAGCCACCTGTCGTCGTCGCGGCTCCCGCGCTCTTCAACGCCGTATCCTCGGCGCTCGGCAGGCGGATCAGGTCCTTGCCGCTCAAGAACCACAAGCTGGTCGGCGGCGCTTAGGATAGATGAGCGTCCGCCGATCGCTTGCCTGAATCTTCGGCGAGATCGCCGCGGAAATACGTATCTCTCCCGGTGTCAGGATGGGCAGGCGGCACCTGTTGCCACCCAATCGCGCACCAGCTGCCCGAAGTCGCTGTGAGAAACCGGCGGCATAGAACGGGGCTTTCCGGAGAGATCGACGCCGGGGTCCCATGCCCAGGCGACCAACTTGTCCTCCGCCATGTGATGGATCAATTGCTCGTAAGACATACCGCCCTTTTGAGGGTCGGTCAGCGAACGGCAGATGTCTCCGGTGCTCAGCCCTTCCCATGCCATGCGCAGAGGGGCGAGGTGCCAGACTTCGTTTCCGGGAACACCTGATGGCGAGTTTTCCCTTTGATGGCAGGTATTGCATTGCAGCGCCGGTGTGCCGCTATCGTGCAAGCCTCGCCGAACCTGCATGATATGAGGGTGTCCGTCGTCTCCCTGACGAGGAAAATCAGTAGAGGTGTGACAGTTCATGCAGCGTGGATGCTCGATCACCGTCGCGATACGGCCGAAATACTGCAGCGAGCGCTGTCTGTCTTCGGGTTGCGCGACGGCTTGCCCATGTTGTTCAGCCGGCGCGGAGCTTATGGTCGCTGCGACCATCACCATGGCCGTCGGAACTGACAGTAGAAACGCCATGCGTGCCAGCATCATCGAATTCCCCCTTGGTTTATGGATATAGAAATCAAAATTTGCGGACAACAACAGGCTCGCTGATCATCGCAAGCAAATAGGCGGCCGCGACGGGACAGTCGAAATACCGGCTGGATCTTTCCGTAAGCGAACGACATTGAAGAGCCTTTCGAACTGTTGCCAAGCCGCGAAAATGTTTGCCTAGTGCATCTCAGTTGCAGCGGTGTTGCGGCCGGTTTCACGCCGCACGGCTGGACCGGGCTTGTCCATGAGCGAGCCGTTCCGCGAGCCGCGGCTTGAAGATGGAGCTCAGTGATTTCACGGCGATATAGACGACCGGGGTCGAGAACAGCGTGAGCACCTGACTGACAATCAGTCCACCGACGACGGCAACGCCCAATGGTTCGCGCAGCTCTGCGCCAGCACCGATCGCCAGCATCAGCGGTATCGCCGCCAAAAGCGCTGCAATCGTCGTCATCATGATGGGCCGGAAGCGTGCCACCGCCGCTTCGTAGATCGCGGCTTCGGGTGAGAGCCCTCTTTGGCGCTCTGCATCCATCGCAAAGTCCACCATCAGGATGCCGTTTTTCTTCACGATGCCGATCAACAGGATGATGCCGATCAATGCCATGATGGAGAAATCGAGACCCCACAGCCACAGCATCAGCAGTGCGCCAAGTCCTACAGACGGCAATGTAGAAAGAATGACAACCGGAGTCAGGAAACTCTCGTAGAGAACGCCGAGGATGATGTAGACGGAAATCAGCGCCGCCAACACGAGATAGGGTTGTGTGCGCAGGGATTCCTCGAATGCCTGGGCTGAGCCTTGAGTTCGGCCCCGAACGGTCTCCGGCATGCCGATCTCTTCCTGAAGCCGGTTAATGGCCGACACCGCGTCGCCAAGCGCCATTCCCGGCGATAGATTGAAGGAGATCGTTGCCGAAGGAGAAAGGCTGGCTCGATTGATCACCACCGGACCGGCCGTCTGCGGTTCGATCCTGACCACCGCCGCCAGCGGCACCATGTCGCCGGTTGTCTCTGATCTCAGATACAAGGAGTTGATGGCGTCGACGCGCGAAAACTCTCTCGGGTCGACTTCCAGAACGATCTGGTACTGGCTGATCTGGGTTTGATATTCCCCGATCTGGCGCTGTCCTGTCCGACATCAGCGCCCTTGAGACAGAATTGGTTTAATTGAGAAGAGAGGATTTTCGGCTCATCGTAGCTCTATCAAAGGAAGCGAAGATGAGACAGAAAACCGGGCCGCAGACATCGGCGGCCGAAAAGACGATCAAGGATATCCGCCGGGCGACGCGCAAGCACCATTCAGCCGAGGATAAAATCCGCATCGTGCTGGAAGGCCTGCGTGGCGAAGACAGCATCGCTGCGATCTGCCGCCGCGAAGGGATCGCCGAGAGCCTGTATTATAGCTGGTCGAAG
>JUHI01000010.1 GCA_000799755.1 Martinezella tropici | reverse complement strand
TTGAAGCCGTCAATAGATCACGACGCCCCGGACACTCTTTCCGGAATGCATGAGGTCGAAGCCCTTGTTGATGTCTTCGAGCGGCATGGTGTGGGTGATCATCGGATCGATCTCGATCTTGCCCTCCATGTACCAGTCGACGATCTTCGGAACGTCGGTGCGGCCACGGGCGCCGCCGAAGGCCGTGCCCATCCACGAGCGGCCCGTCACCAGCTGGAACGGACGCGTGGAAATCTCCTGGCCGGCGCCGGCAACGCCGATGACGACGGACTTGCCCCAGCCGCGATGGCTTGCTTCCAGCGCCTGGCGCATCACCTTGGTGTTGCCGGTGCAGTCGAAGGTGTAGTCGGCGCCACCGATCTGGTCGGCACCGCGCTTCGTCATGTTGACGAGATAGGGCACGATATCGTCGCCGACCTCCTTCGGATTGACGAAATGCGTCATGCCAAAACGCTCGCCCCAGGCCTTCTTGTCATTGTTGAGATCGACGCCGATGATCATGTCGGCACCGGCAAGGCGCAAGCCCTGGATGACATTGAGGCCGATGCCGCCGAGACCGAAGACGATCGCGGTTGCGCCCATCTCCACCTTGGCGGTGTTGATGACGGCGCCGATGCCCGTCGTCACGCCACAGCCGATATAGCAGATCTTGTCGAAGGGCGCGTCGGGATTGACCTTGGCGACGGCAATCTCCGGCAGCACGGTGTAATTGGCGAAGGTGGAGCAGCCCATATAGTGATGGATCTTGTCCTTGCCGATCGAGAAGCGGGAGGTGCCATCCGGCATCAGGCCTTGGCCTTGCGTCGAGCGGATCGCCGTGCACAGGTTGGTCTTGCGGGAAAGGCACGAGGGGCATTCGCGGCATTCGGGCGTATAGAGCGGAATGACGTGATCGCCCTTCTTCACCGAGGTGACGCCCGGACCGACATCGACGACGATGCCCGCACCTTCATGGCCGAGGATGGCCGGGAAGAGGCCTTCCGGATCGGCACCCGAGAGCGTGAAATCATCGGTGTGGCAGATGCCGGTCGCCTTGACCTCGATCAGCACTTCGCCAGCGCGAGGCCCCTCAAGCTGAACCGTCATCACCTCAAGCGGCTTGCCAGCCTGAACCGCGACTGCTGCTCTTACGTCCATCGTCTCATCCCTTCATGCTATGGTTTGTTGGCGCGACATTGCCATGGCCGCCCATTGCAGCTCAAGCCAAAATCAGACACTTAGCGTCGCAATTATCATGTTTTAGCCGAGCAATCGCTGCGCGGCTTTTCGCGAAAGAGCGGCGATTGTCCGTATCTTGATCAGGCAAATTCCATGATCACGGCATCGACAGCGAGGCTTTCGCCCGGCTTGGCGTTGATCTTGCCGACGACCAGATCACGCTCTGCGCGCAGGACGTTTTCCATCTTCATCGCCTCAACGATCGCGAGCGTTTCGCCCGCCTTGACTTCCTGCCCCTCGGCAACGGCAATGGCGACGACGAGACCAGGCATGGGGCAGAGCAGGAGCTTCGACGTATCCGGCGGCAGCTTGAGCGGCATCAGCTTGTCGAGTTCGGCCTGACGCGGCGTGAAGACCTTCGTCCTGACGGAGATGCCCTGCCAGTCGATGCGCAGGCCATTCAGCACGGCGCGGATCTGGGCCGTCAGCTTACGGCCGCCAATCGTGCCGACCCAGACGGCATCGCCGGGGCGCCAGTCGGTTGACAAGGTCACGGTCTGACCGCCGATCTGCATGTCCATTTCAAGCGGAATGGTCACGGCACCTTCGGGGAGTGCGACCGGAATATAGTCCGAACCGATCTTGACGATCCAGTTCTCCTGTAATGTGCCTGATGCGGGGCGCAAGCGGTCAGCATGGCGCTCCCGGCGGTTGGATTCGATCAGGCTGCAGGAAAGGGCGATTGCAGAAAGCAGGGCTGTCTGCTCCTCGTCCGGTGTCACGGGTGCGAAACCATCAGGATATTCCTCGGCAATGAAGCCGGTCGAAAGACGGCCTTCGCGCCAGCGCGGGTGCTTCATCAGCGCGGAGAGGAACGGCATGTTGTGCTCGATGCCGTCGACGACGAAGCCATCCAGGGCTTCGCCCATCGCTTCGATCGCTTCCAGCCTCGTCGGAGCCCAGGTGCAGAGCTTGGCGATCATCGGATCATAATACATCGAAATTTCGGCGCCTTCGAAGACGCCGGTGTCGTTGCGCACGACGGATTTCTCAGTTCTGCCTTCACGCGGCGGGCGATAGCGCGTCAGGCGGCCGATCGAGGGCAGGAAATTGCGATAGGGGTCTTCCGCGTAGAGGCGGCTTTCGATCGCCCAGCCATTGAGCTTGATATCCGCTTGGCTGAACGGCAGCTTTTCGCCGGCGGCGACGCGGATCATCTGCTCGACGAGATCGATGCCTGTCACGAGCTCCGTCACCGGATGCTCGACCTGCAGGCGGGTATTCATTTCGAGGAAATAGAAGTTTCGGTCGCGATCGACGATGAACTCGACCGTGCCGGCGCTTTGATAATCCACGGCTTTGGCGAGCGCCACGGATTGTTCGCCCATGGCCTTGCGGGTGGCCTCGTCGAGGAACGGCGAGGGCGCCTCTTCCACGACCTTCTGGTTCCGGCGCTGGATGGAGCATTCACGTTCGCCGAGATAGACGACATTACCGTGGGCGTCGGCCAGCACCTGGATTTCGATATGTCGGGGATCGACGACGAACTTCTCGATGAAGACGCGGTCGTCACCAAAGGAGCTTTTCGCTTCGGAGCGGGCGCGCTCGAAGCCGTCGCGCACTTCGTCCTTGCTCCAGGCGATGCGCATGCCCTTGCCGCCGCCACCGGCAGACGCCTTGATCATGACGGGATAGCCGATTTCGCCGGCAATCCGCTCGGCATGATCGGCGTCATCGATGATGCCGAGATGGCCCGGAACGGTGGATACCTTGGCGGCATTGGCGAATTTCTTCGATTCGATCTTGTCGCCCATGGCTTCGATCGCCTTCGGCTTCGGACCGATAAAGATGATGCCTTCCTTCTCCAGCGCCGCGCAGAATGAGGCGCGCTCGGAGAGAAAGCCGTATCCCGGATGAACGGCCTCGGCGCCGGTCTCCTTGCAGGCGGCGATGATCTTGTCGGCGACGAGATAGCTTTCGGCGGCCGGTGCCGGGCCGATATGGACGGCTTCATCGGCCATCTCCACATGCAGGGCATCCCGATCGGCATCGGAATAGACGGCGACCGTCAGGATACCCATACGGCGCGCCGTCTTGATCACGCGGCAAGCGATCTCGCCGCGATTGGCGATCAGGATTTTCTTGAACATGCAATCTCCGCCCAAATAGTCTATTCAGTCAGTGTTTTAGCCACAAATTACGCCGTCGGTCCATGCGCAAGATGTTTGCATTCACGCCGTTTTCTCCAATCGCGACTGAACGCGCTCCCGCCAGATGATGAAGAGACCGGAACCGACGATGATGGCGATGCCGATCCATTTGGAAAAGTTGGGAAAATCTCCGAAGATCCCATAGCCGAGAACCGTCGCGGAAATGATCTCGAAATATTGGAACGGGGCAAGCAGCGAGAGCGGCGCCAGCCGGAACGCTCTGACAACAAGCATGTGCGCGTAGCCTGAGATTGAACCGAGGATCAGCAGCAGCACAAGGCCAAGGGCGGAGCCGGGCAGGGACGGTTCGAAATCCGCTATGCCGGCCGACGAGCCAGCAAGGAGAGCGAATGCCATGAACAGCGTACCGCCGGCGCCCGCCATGATCTGCATCGTCAGAGGCGAATCTGCCTCGCCGACGGCGCGGTTCATGAAGAGATAGAGCGCATAGAGGAACGCGCAGGCGATCGGCAGCAAAGCCTTCAGTCCGAAGACGGCAAAGCTCGGCTGGATGACGATCATCGCGCCACCGAAACCGATGGCAATCGCCAGCCAGCGTTTCCAGCCGACCCTGTCGCCAAGAAACACGGCCGAAAGTGCTGTCAGCATGAAGGGTTCGACGAAATAGATCGCGAAGACATCCGCCAGCGGCATGTATTTGACCGCGGCGAAGAAGAGCAGACTGGCGGCCCCGTGCAGAGCGCCGCGCAGCAAATTCATCCACGGGCGTTTCGCGGAGAAGGCCGACCGTCCTGCCTCGGTCGCCAGCAGCGGTAACATGCACACGAGCTGAAAGAAAAAGCGATAGAAGGTCACCTGTCCGGGCGACATGCCTTCGAAACTCGCCATGTATTTGGCGATCGCATCCATCGTCGGCAGCAGGATCATGGCGCTCGCCATGATCGTCATGCCTCTAAGCGGGTTCTGCTGCGTGGAAACGGCGGAGGAGACGGACATGCCCGAACATCAAACACAGGAAGGGCATGCAATCAAGGCGCGATCGGGTGCCTGCCGCAAGCTCAGGAGCGGTCGCTGGAAAATGTCACACTTTTCCAATTGGGACAGATCGTGATGGCGAGATGACGCCCTTAGACCTATCTGGAGCTTTGGAAACGGCTAAAACATGAATGCGCCGCACAAAACCGCCGGCGCGACCAGGAAAGGGATCGCACCGATGTTCAAGCGAGAACAAGAGACGACCGTTTTTTCGGATGAAGGCGACGATACGCTTGGCGGCCGCTTGTCCATGGCTCGCGATGCCGCGGGCATCAGTATCGAGACGCTATCGAGCCAGCTCGGCGTCAGCGAGGAGACGATGCTTGCGTGGGAATCCGACCGCGCCGAGCCCAACCCGTCCGCTCTGGTCAAGATGTCGGCTCTCTTCGACGTGTCTCCGGCGTGGCTGATGACCGGTTCGGGTGACGGGCCGGGAGAGGACAGCGACGAGCGCGCATTGGAAGCCGTCCGAAACGAGCTTTCGCGGCTGCGGACGGCCTACCAGGAGATCGGCCGGCTGATCGAAACGACGACAAGCCAGCTCGAGCGGCTCGACCATCAGATCAGGCTGCGCAATCTCGGCAAGGACGTGGCGCACTGAGCGCGGCGTCCTTTGACGCTTATGGCGCATGAGGTGCTTGTTCACCTTCTTGAGCAGGGATCTCCCAAATGCTGATCAAGCCTTCCATTGAGCGCCCCTAGCTCAGCCGGGCAATCGTATCGTCGAGATTGTCGATCGCGAGCTGTTCGCGGGCGATCATGCCGTCGAGATCGATCGCTTCGCTAACCGCTTTTGTGCTTCCGCCCTGCATCTTCATCGCCAGCAGCTCGTTGCGATGGGCGATCTTTTCGCCTCTGATTTTGATAAGCTTCAAGCGAAAATCATCATTCATTTCAAATCCCTCCGTTTGAATGAATTATCCGCCGTTTCCGGACTGCCGTTCCTCCGTCAGGCCGTCTCCGTTTCCTTCAGTCGTGTCCGCGTCCGCGATAGGTGGTCGGAACGCCGGCCTTTTCATGGCATTGAGCGAGCGTTTCCAGCCACTCTCCAAGTCCGGCCGGCACTTCGGCATTTCCGACCTCCATCGCCTCCACCCATGACAGGTCGCATTGCAGCGCGCTCGCCAGATTGATCGGCGTCCAGCGGATGTGCAAAAGGCATTCCGAAAAGCGTTCAGGGGTCATGCATGCTCCAATTTCTAAAGAGATTTCACGGTGCCAGAGAGGCGCGCGAAGTCAAGGGATCATCGAAGACCGCCTGCTTTTGCGAATCGAGCCGGAAGAACTGGACGAGACGTGGACGGGGCTCCGCTCCGTCGCGATGATTGAAGGGTCAATCAAGCAGGTCAGGTCAAAAAGGGCATGATATCCACGCCGTCGCCGGGAAAGACGGTGATGTGAGGATGGTCCTGGAAAAGCCTTGCGGCGGCATCGGCAGTTTCAGCCTCAACCACCAGGTAGCCGCAAAATGGGTTGACCGCATCGGCGATGCCGTTCCTGGTGATGCGCGTCGTCTTTCCCACCATGCCCCCGCGATCGAGTATAGATGCTGCGTTTCTCTCTTCCCACGCCGCCCACTGCCTGATGCCAGTGGCATCGACAGCATCCTGCTCGGCTTTGGGTCGGCTTCGAAAGGATGCAAGGTCTTCGGGCTTCATTGTGTAAACGGCAAGGAAACGGGGCATGAGCCACCTCCATGATTTCAATGATTGCCAGCTTACACGTCGTTCGCCTGAAAGCACCTCATGGAATTCCATCGCGGCGCAAACCTTCGCGGATACGCCAATTCTAAAAACAAAAAACCCGGCCTAAGCCGGGTTCTTGGTGCGGTCGAGAAGACTCGAACTTCCACGGGTTGCCCCACAGCGACCTCAACGCTGCGCGTCTACCAATTCCGCCACGACCGCATCGTGGTAGGCCGAATTGCTCCGGCGCGGCTGCATGTAGCAAAAGCATTCGGGGGGCACAAGAGCGATGTGTCAGTTTTTTTAAATTCCTTCACAGCTGCCCCGATCATGTCCGCGCGGACCGGGTGGAAACGCCTTACTTGTTTGAATTCCTGTCCGAATAACACCATATGTGGACAACTCGTCGGCGCGCAGGATTTCCACAGGCGCGGCCTGCGGCGCGCAAAGGACTGCCATATGCTTCGCACCGAACTTTCTCACCAGATGTTTCCCGTTCAAGGCACGCCGCCCGTCCGCTGGCGGATCAGCGATCGCCTCGTGCCCTATGAGGAAGCCGTTGCCACCATGGAAGCGGAAGTGGCCGCGATTGCCGAGGGGCGGGCGCCGGAGCTTGTCTGGCTGGTCGAACACCCGCCGCTTTATACGGCCGGTACGAGCGCCAATGCCGCCGATCTCATCGAGCCGGATCGATTCCCTGTCTTCGCGACCGGCCGCGGTGGCGAATATACCTATCATGGGCCGGGGCAACGCGTGGCCTACGTGATGCTGGACCTGAAGTGTCGGCGGCAGGATATCCGTGCCTTCGTCGCTGCGCTCGAGGAAGTCATCATTCGCACGCTCGACTCGATGAATGTGCGCGGCGAGCGGCGAGAGGATAGGGTCGGCGTCTGGGTCAGGCGCCCGGAGAAGCCTGTTCTGCCTGACGGCACGGTCGCCGAGGACAAGATTGCCGCGCTTGGCATCCGCGTGCGCAAGTGGGTGACGTTTCATGGTCTCTCGCTGAACGTCGATCCCGATCTCGGGCACTTCACCGGCATCGTTCCGTGCGGAATCTCCGCCTATGGCGTCACCAGCCTTGTCGATCTCGGCCTGCCGGTCATGATGACGGATGTCGATATCCGCCTTCGCGACGCCTTCGAGCAGGTTTTCGGCGAAACGGTCAACGACGCGTGAGGCCGATCTGTGATCGGATTCACGCGCTGCAGGATTGTCTGCTGAATTTCATCGCTGAAGGGGACAGGCCGTACGACCTGTCCAATTGACCGCGAAAAACTGCTGCCGGTTACAGGGAGGGGTCTTCGATATCCTCGACGACGGGCACTATCGACTCATCCAACGTGCCTCGTTTCGATTTCTCCAAAAGATCTATCCTGTCTTCTGCCTTGAGCAGATCATGCAGCTTCTGATCGCTGAGTATATTGTCATGATTGTCATGCGAGGTCATGCGGGTAACTCCTTGACCTCTGCAGGCGAGAGCGCTTCGTCTCTCTCAGCCGTCGGTGCCTACGGGTTCGGTAACCAACGATAGAATCACCCTACGCTCATTTGGGAGTTGTGGCGAATCATTTGGCGCTCAAGTTGACCGGCTGCGTCGTGCCAAGAAAGTAAACGGAAAGAAAAATGCCCTGGAAGGGAGAGCATCCAGGGCACAGAGAGGGGAACTGCATGAAAGCAACTAGGGCGATGCGACAGCAGTTCAAGGCCCCAAACTGACGATAGGTTGTATCGGGCGTGCAATCGCTCTTATTCCTCGCGAAACAGTGATCGACGGCAAGTCCTCGATGCCTTTTGGCCCCGGCGTGGCGGTGATACCGTCGCCCCTGAGATCAGCGAAGATGCCGATGGTTCCGCGCCATCACGCCGAGGCGAGGTGCCTGGCGACGTTCCGTTCATCTCACGCGCGAAAATTGCCGAGTGGCAACGTTTTGCAACACAGAAAGAAACGGAAGAAACATTCCGAAACTAGAAGCATTCCCGAACGAAATTCGTTGGATGGAGCAAGGACATGAGAGCCGCCGTTGGCATAACCCGTTATTGGAAGACAGGCTGGCAGACCCTGTTTCTCGTTGCAGTCACTGCGCTGCCGGTCATGGCGCAGACTGCCGATAACAATCAAAATAGCCAGAACTCGGCTTCGAGCTTCAGCTATCGGCGCGCGGATCTCGGCAGCGGCTATTCCACCTCGAGCATTCTGAAAATGCCGAACAACTCTTCCTACTTTGTAACATGCAATTGCGACGACCGGACCTTGCAGGACCTGACATGTCCGACCCCGTCTTATGCATGCACCTGTGTTCCCCACGCCTATCTGATGTGCCAATAGGCAAACCGGGTATTGATATGGCCAATTCTGCATCAATAATGCTGATCGTGATCTGCACTACCTTGTGCCTTCCGTTGGCGGCACTGGCACAGCAGAATAACCAGACGCCGCAGAGCGCCGGCTCGAATTATCCTTTCAGCGTGGGTTCTCGCCCGGCCGATGTCGGCACCGGCTTCTCGATCTATAGCGCGACGTCGGCGACTGCGGATCAGCAGTTCCGCGTCCAATGCAGCTGCCAGGATTTCAGCCTTGCAACCGCAACCTGTCCGGCGCCACGCTACGAATGCTATTGTAGCCCGAGCGCCGCGCTGACCTGCGAGTAGCTGGATCGAGGCCACCCATGTGCCAGGCCGGCACGGCGGCCTCTTCTGCCTTTGGTTGAGTTATGCGCGCTCGCGGAGCGCCATCAAAGATTGCCGATCAGGCCAAGCCACTCTTTTTGATGGTTATTTTTGTACAGTTTGCGTTCATGTTCGTCCGCATATGGTGTCTTCCGTCGCCCCCAGATCGCGCGTCGATTGACAATCGATATGGACGATACGATTAATAGTTTCGACATTCGTCATAGAGCGGAGGATATGCCAATGACAAGTCGTGCCATCCTGTTGATGTCTCTTGCGTCTCTCACAGTTGTAGGCTCGATGGGCCTCGCTTCTTCGGCTTCTGCGCTAACCATGAAAGAGTGCAGTGCCAAATATCAAGCCGCTAAAACCGCTGGTACGTTGAACGGCCAGAAGTGGAACGACTTCCGCGCAACGCAGTGCAGCGCCGATGCCAGCGCCACGACGACCGCGCCGGCAGCCACCGCACCAGCCGCTACGACGACGCCCAAGACGGCGAAGACGACTGCGGCAGCCAAGGTCGACGCCAGCGAGCCCGACGCCACCAAGCCGCCGGCAGCCGAACCGGCAAAGCCGACGACGGCAGCTCCCGCCGGCGTAACCTTCCCGGCAAAGGTCGATACCAAGTATGCCAGCGAGACGCCCGGCAAGGGCCGCTTCCATACCTGCGTCGACGCCTACAATGCCGCCAAGGCCAAGAATGCGCTCGGCGGCCTGAAGTGGATACAGAAGGGCGGCGGCTATTACAGCCTTTGCAACTCCAAGCTCAAGGGCTGATTGCCACAACGAGCGATTACAGAACGGGCGCCTTCGGGCGCCCGTTTCTGTTTGCACACGTCAGGCGCGCAACTTTTCCCATTTCTTCACGAGTCGGTCGCGCTTCAGCTTGGAAAGCCGCTGCAGCCAGAAAATGCCGTCTAGTTGGTCGATCTCGTGCTGGATGCAGCTGGCCAGAAAATCATGCGCATCCTCTTCGCGCAGTTCGCCATCGATCGTCTGATAACGAAAGCGGATAGATTTCGGCCTGACGACTTCCTCCGTCGCTCCCGGCATGGAAACGCTACCTTCCATATGCCGCATCGTCTCCTCCGACGACCACAGGACCTCCGGGTTGATATAGGTCCGCACACCGTCCTCGCGGCTGAGTTCGATCACGACGACTCGCTTGAGAATGCCGATATGCGGGCCGGTGATGCCGACACCGGGCGCAGCTCGCATCGTATCCAGAAGATCGCTCGCAAGTATGTGCAGATCGTCGTCGAAGGCGGCCACCGGCGCGCAGGCAGTGCGCAGCCGCGGATCGGGAAAGCGGATAATGGGAAGGGCGGGCACGGCACTCTCTATCGGATGAACGAATACAATCGAGCGGTCAGGATAAGGGGAAGATTGCGGCATTGCCACAGTCTAAATGGCTGGATGCTTTTTGAGAGATTTCTCAATTATCCCGTTGTTTTCTAACCATTTTAAATGAACAATCCGGTTGTCATTAACAGCACTCAAAGGCGCAATCGTTGTACTGCGGCGGTTCGAACGCCACCGTTACCGATTCGCAAATTACGCGGGCGAGGCGGATCTGCTTCGTTGACCAAGGCCATCGATCTTGCTGGGAATTCGCCTACTGCGCCTTGCGACCCGACGATTTGTGCTGCACAGGCGGTCGGGAATTGACTGCAAACCCGTGAAAATTGACTATTACGTAAAAGTCAATATTATGGAGCTTAGCAGATAGGGGCGGATTCTTGGTCGACGGATACTATAGCATAACGGAGCTCACTCGGGAATTCGGGGTTTCGACCCGGACGCTGAGGTTTTATGAGGACGAGGGCCTTATCCACCCCGAACGGAGAGGCCGTACGCGCCTGTTCCGCGCAGCCGACCGGCGCCTGATCATGGAAATTCTGCGCGGTCGCCGCATCGGCTTTACCATTGCCGAAATCCGCGAGATCATCCAGGTCTACAAGGAGCCTCCAGGCGAGATCGGCCAGCTGAAGCTGCTGATGAAGCGCGTCGATGAAAAGCGCGACGAGCTGCGCCAGAAGCGCAAGGATATCGACGATACGCTGAGCGAACTCGACAATGTCGAGGAAGCCTGTCTTGGCCGCCTGGCCGAAATCGGCGTGGGAACGTGACCCTCTCAATCATAGTGTGAACGGACAATATCGCAGCCATAGTTCCGGCAAGAACGCTTTCTAAGAACGAAGCGCTCTTGGAGGTGTGACGTGGCAACACGAATCTCGTCTGTCTTTGCTGTCCTCGCTGTCACTATCCTCTTAAGTCCTGATTGCGGTTCCGCCGGCGACAAGGCGCAGCCTGATGTGCCGGTTGCCTACGGCGTTCTGATTGACGGCAAGGAGCCGGTCTACGGCCAACAGGTTTGCCATATTCATTCTCGCTGCCAACTGGTCGATGACCAGAAGACCCACGTCGAAGTGAGCGTGACCATCGAATCCACCCAACGTCTATCGGGCGAAATCAGCATTCAGTGCAGCGAACCGGACTGCTCTTTCCTAAACGGCAGAACATCTGCCAGACTTGAAAGTGCAGCCGGCGGAGAAAGAGCTCGTCGCTTCGAACTCTACGCTGGCGAAGATGCTTCATTCACGAACGATCTGGTCTATCGAACGAGAGCGAGTATCGGTCGTATTTTGATCCTCTTCTGAAAGCGAGGAGTGGCAGTTTGCGTGAATCTGCGGAGCGCTTTCGATCCATGAATAGGCTAGCGATATTATAGGGATTTCAGGAGCTTGATCATGAAAAGACAAGGTGTGCTGGAATCCCACAATGTCGGAAAAACCTCGAGAGGCTCGAAGCCGATCGCCTCATAAAATTGCCGGGTGTTGGCGTAATTGGGGTCTGAATTCGTGGCGGCGACGGTTTTGACGGTCAGATATCGTATTCCGCTGGCGACCAGATGGTTTTCCGCATGCGCAAGCAAGCGACGACCGATTCCCTGACGATGTTTGTCCGGCAGAACGCCAAGCACGAAGGCTTCCGCTGCGATATCGCCATGCTGCTTTAGGGATAGAAAGCCGATTGGCTTCGCGTCCTTGTCGAATATCGCGAACATCGGCAGGTGTCTGGCTTCCGAAACATAATTTTCACGGGCCTGCCTTCGGCCAAACCATTCGGGTAATGTCTCCAGAATCTGCCGGGCTACGGTCTCCCGTTCATCACTCACAGCTTCAATTTTCACAGCTCGGAAGACCTCGCCAGATAGTCCAGCCTCATAACCAGCGCCGCGTGCGCCTGCAGTAAAATTCGAATTCGCAGCCGAAGCGCGAGAGGAGATGCATCTCCTCGCAGCGGATGACGAGCAACGTCGTCAAGGCTGCCGCCGCTGCGGCCATCGCCAGGAACCAGAGATTGCCGATCAGCAGGCCAAGCCCGGCCGTGAGCAGCGTATAGCCGAGATAGGTCGGATTGCGGGTAAAGCGAAAGGGGCCTGTGGTCACGAGATGGGCCGTGCAGCGCTGCGTTAGTACGGTCGTGCGGCGCTCCAGCAGCGTTTTGACCGCCCAGACATTCAGCGTCACCGCAAAGGCGGTCATGAACGCACCGACAAGCCACGCCACGAGCGCCCAGACGAAGGGCAAGGTCAGCGGATACCACCGTTGCAGATAGAGCGCCGCCACGACGGCAAGGCTATAGAGCAGCGGCGGCCACGGAAAACTCAGCGACTTCGAACGATAGGCATTCATAGAATAACCCTGTCATTGCGCTTCATCCGTGCATTGTATCGCGATTCGGCTGACGCGTTCATCGCTATCTGCTCTGATCGCCCCGGATTCCAGGGGCTTGAAGAGATTCTGGGCCTGCAACTTGTCGAGCGTGCATTGGCAGAAGCTGCGACACATGGCTTCGCTGCCCGACTTCGTGCACGAGGCAGTGCATTGCCTGATATAGCCGACCGTCTGGTCCTGCGGCGGGGCCGGCGCGACCAGCGACAGAAGATAGACGAGGCCAAACAGCACGGGCTGGTGAACCAGATAGAAGATCAGGCTGTGGCGTCCGGCGCGGGCGATGAGATTGCGGCCGGGGCCGAACTTCGCCAGATGCTTGAGCCAGCCGAGAGAGGTCGCCAATTGTGCGATGCCGAGGCCGAAGAGGAACGGCGTCAGCCATGGGAAGAGCGGCACATAGTCGTTCGAGCGCTGGATGTTTTCCGAAAGCCCGACCCACCATAGCCAGGGCGCGTCAAAGAACGTCGAGTGCAGCGACAGCGGCGCAACGACATTGTCGATGACGACGCCGACCGCGAGCAAGGCCGCGATCAGGAGCGTGGCGAAAGCGGGCAGGCGCAGGAACAGCAGTCCGATCAGGCTTGCTGCCGCGATACTGTGCAGGATGCCGAAGAATATCCATTCGTCGCGCATTCCGATGAAGGTGACGATCGAGATCGCGGCGGCGGCCGCAACGATCATGCCCAGTCGCCGCCAGTAGGACCGCCAGCGAATCTCCGGCGTATTGGCAAGGACGAGGCTGAAGCCTGCCAGGAACAGGAAGGTGCCGGCGATGGCACGGGCGTAGAGCTTCAGCCAGCCGGTTTCCGCCGTGCCGGAATCGAGATAGCCGAAGAATTCGAAATCCCAGGTGCAGTGGTAGCTCGCCATGGCCAGCAGCGCGACGCCGCGCGCCGTGTCAAGAATGCCGATGCGAGGCGTCTTTTGCGGAGCATCGGCGCTCTCGGCGATGGCGGCCATTACGGGGGTCCTTCCAGGCATGAATTCAGATATTTTGCGTCGGTTCGCGCCGGCGCGGGCTTGTCATGGCATATCGTTGTCCATGATGGCCAGACGGGCATCCGAAAAAAACTGCCGACGGATCAGGACGATGATGATGAACATCGTCGTTGCCATGAAGACATAGGGGCTCAGGAACCAGCCGAGATAGCCGATGGACAGGAAGATCGCCCTGAGGCCGGCGTTGAAACTGCGCGCCGCGATGATGTTCATGCGCACGACGCGCTCGGCCGCCCGTTCGGCGCCCAGCGGATCGAGAATGGCTTCCTCGCGCATCGGCAACGCGCCGAAGAGGATGGTGCAATAGTTGAACAGGCGGTAGGCCCAGCCGAATTTGAAGAAGGCGTAGCCGAAGAGACAGGCAAGCCCGGCCACCTTGACTTCGAATGCGGTGCGGCCGCTGTTGAAGATGAAGGGCATGTCGGAGAAGAAGGCATTGATCTTGTCGGTGGCGCCGAGAAGCGCGAAACAGCTGCCGATGGCGAAGATCGATGTGGAGGCGAAGAAGCCCGTGCCGTTCTGCAGGCCGGAGAGGATCTGCGTGTCGATCATCTTCAGGTCGCGGCGCAGCGAATTGTAGATCCATTCGCGCCGACGCTCGTTCATCGCCAGCGTCAGGCTGGTGCGATTGAAGAAGCTGGCGCTGCTGGTGATCCAGTTCAGCGCGACCCAGAGAAAGATGAAAAGGGCGAGGGCGACATAGTCCGCAGTCGTCATAAAGGGAGATTCTCCAGATCAATCCGATGTGGACTGTAGCTCAGCGCGTGCAGCGCGCAATGGCCTTCTGTTTGCGTCCCCGAATGCCTATATGTAATGTCGCTGCCATGAAATCCGATGTCGGCCAATCGCCGTGCAAGCTTACCGATATAGCGTAGCCTTGCCAGAAATCGATTTGCCTGGGAGGCACTAAAAGTCCATGTTTCTTTCAGTTTTCGATGTGTTCAAGATCGGTGTAGGGCCGTCCAGCTCACACACGATGGGGCCGATGTCGGCCGCGAATCGCTTCCTCGACCTCGTACTTTCGAATGAGTGGCCGCGCCCGTCTTCGAACGTGCATGTCGATTCGATCAAGGTCAGCCTGCATGGCTCGCTTGCCCATACGGGCATCGGCCACGGCACGGGCAGGGCGGTCATTCTCGGCCTGATGGGCGAGCGGCCCGACAATGTCGATCCCGACCATATGGATGCCATCATCGATGAGGTCGAGCGCAGCGGGCGCATCACGCCGCCTGACCATCCGGCCTATCATTTCCAGCCGAAGACAGATCTCATCTTTGATAAGAAGGTGCCGCTGCCCGGTCACGCCAACGGCATGAGCTTCTCCGCCTTCGACAAGGACGAGCGTCTGCTTGTCAAACGTATCTACTACTCCGTCGGCGGCGGCTTCGTCGTCACCGATACGGAGCTGGAGCAGATGAAGGCTGACCGCAAGAAGCCTGCTGCGGCGGGCGAGCGCGTTCCGTTTCCCTTTGCCAGCGCCAAGCAGATGCTGGAAATGTCCGAGCGCTCCGGCCTTTCCATCGCACAGATGAAGCGCGCCAATGAAGAGACGCGCATGAGCGCCGAAGACCTCGATGCCGGCCTCGACCGCATCTGGGCGGCCATGAGCAGCTGCATCGATCGCGGCCTCAAGGTCGACGGCATCATGCCCGGCGGCCTGAAGGTGCGCCGCCGTGCGCGCGCCATTCATGACAAGCTGCAGGAGGAGTGGCGCAGCAACCGCATCAATCCGGTGCTCGCGAATGACTGGCTCAGCGTCTATGCCATGGCCGTCAATGAGGAAAATGCAGCCGGCGGACGCGTGGTCACGGCGCCGACCAATGGCGCGGCCGGGGTTATTCCGGCGACGATCCGCTACTATCAGCATTTTCATGAAGATTGGGATCAGGACGGCATCCGCAACTATCTGCTGACGGCGGCGGCCGTCGGCGGCATCATCAAGCACAATGCCTCGATCTCGGGCGCCGAAGTCGGCTGTCAGGGCGAGGTAGGTTCGGCGGCTGCGATGGCGGCTGCGGGGCTTGCTGCGGTTATGGGCGCTTCGCCGGAGCAGATCGAGAATGCAGCCGAAATCGCGCTGGAACATCATCTCGGCATGACCTGCGATCCGATCGCCGGACTCGTTCAGGTGCCGTGCATCGAGCGCAATGCCCTCGGCGCGGTCAAGGCTGTTACCGCCGCCTCGCTCGCAATCAAGGGTGATGGCCAGCATTTCGTGCCGCTCGACGCCTGCATCGAGACCATGCGCCAGACCGGCTACGACATGAGCGAAAAATACAAGGAAACCTCGACCGGCGGCCTCGCCGTCAATGTCGTGGAATGCTGAGTGTGGACGCCTGATCTAAAAGCTTGACGCTGCCGGCCAAAAGGACTTCAACGGCACTATGGCTTTGCATCTCATCAAATTGTGCGTCGGCGCGGATTCGATCGAGGATCTGCGCGAGTGGGTCTCCGAGCGGGCGATGAACGCCATTGCGGCCGGACTGGAGCCCCATACGACGCATACGACACGGATGGTGCCGAAGCGGGTGGAGGAGCTGCTGGATGGCGGCTCGCTCTATTGGGTTATCAAGGGGCAGGTGCAGGCAAGGCAGAAGCTTCTCGGTATCGAGACTTTCACCGATGCGGAAGGCATTCATCGTTGCCGGCTGATCCTCGATCCGAGCGTCGTCGAGACGACGGGTCAACCGAAGCGGCCGTTTCAGGGCTGGCGCTATTATCCGCAAGACGACGTGCCGCGCGATCTCGATAGCCTGGGCGCTGCGGCTGAACTGCCCGCCGATCTTCGGCGGGAACTATCTGAACTCGGTTTGCTTTAGGCTGGCGAGAGCGACGCAGCTTATCAGCAAGCTTGCGAACCACTCTATCTCGTTGTTTTCAAACGGACATGTGCGGAAAACCGACCTGCAGTTTTCCGCAAAACCGTTTCAACGCAGCCGCATCATGATCGGCGCGCGTCCGGTCGGCGCCGTGATATGCAGATGAATATGCGCTTCAGGCTGAGAGTAGCGCCAGGCGCGTGCGCCGTGGCAAAGAAGGATGCCGATCAGATCCTTCGTCTTGTTGCGCGGACGCGAACGGCTGAGACCGAGGTCCGCCAACCGCATCGCCGCCTCATGCAGCGGATGAAGAGCAAAGCTCTTCTGTTTCATCTTGCCCCCGCCGTCGAGCGAGAAACCGGGAAAGTTCTCGTTCATTGCCATTTTCAAACCCCGTACACGTTACAAACTCAGGGCCGGTCCGTTTGACATTCGGAACCGGAAGATCGGGCTTAGTAGAAGGCCCGAGCAATCTTCAAACCAGGCAGCGCGGAAACGCCGCCGCATTTCTATTCCACACTGGCCCAGCACTTCACGCCGGCTCGCTTGAGCGCCTTGCAGGCATTGACTGCCTGGCTCTGATCTTCAAAGCCGCCGAAGCGGGCGCGGTAACCGCCATCGAAAGCAACCGCGTAAGGCTTGGCCGAACGCAAGGCTTTGCCGCCCTTGCTCTTCGCCGTATCGAGCAAGTCGGTCGCACCATCCTTGCTGGAGGAGATGCCGATCTGCACGACCCAGCCGGTCGGTCCGCGCTCAGCCTTTTCGGCCTTCGCGACCTTCTCGGTTTTTTCGGCGCGCTGCAGCTTGACGAGCTTCGTATCGTTCTTCGAAGTCGAAGCCGTCGTGATGGTATCGACTTCGTCTTCATCGGCATCGTCCGAGGACCCGGCGGATGCTGTTTCATCGTAAGCGGAGCGCTGTTCGGGCTTTGCTGCGAGCAGCGGATTATCCGACTGCGGCGTTACCGCCACGAAAGCCGCCGCGCTCGACGGGCGCGCATCGGCAACCTGTACCGTATTGTCATTCTTGATCTTCGCACGGCTGATATCTGCCATGCGCGCGCTGGCCGCCTGGACATTGGGTGCAGCAGACGACGCTCCGGCGATGACATTCGATGCAATATGCTTCGTGGACGCCGCGGGCAGATAGGCGGCAATCAGCTTGCGCATCTGGTTGTCGCGAGCAGGCGTCGAGGCGCCACCAAGCACGACCCCGACGATAGAGCGGCCGTCGACCTTGACCGACGTTGCAAGATTGTAGCCCGCAGCGCGAGTGTAACCCGTCTTGATGCCGTCGACGCCGCGAACCGAACCCACCAGATGATTGTGGCCAGGGATGACGCGATTGCCGAGGCGGAAACTCGTTTCGGAAAAGAAACCGTAATATTGCGGAAAATGTTCGCGCAGGGCGATGCCGAGGCGAGCCTGATCGCGCGCCGTGGTCATCTGGGCGGTGTTCGGCAGGCCATTCGGATTGCGGTAGGTGGTGCGCGTCATGCCAAGCGCGCGCGCCTTGTCATTCATCATGCGGGCGAAGCCTTCCTCCGAGCCGCCAAGCATTTCGCCAAGCGCCATGGCGGCATCATTGGCTGATTTGGTGACGATACCGAGGATCGCCTCGCGAACGGTCACGGAGCGGCCGGCACCTATGCCGAGCTTGGTCGGCGCCTGGCCGGCGGCATTCCTGGAAAACACGACGGGAGTATCGAGAGTGATGCGTCCGGCCTCGAGCGCTTCGAAGGTCAGATAAACAGTCATCATCTTGGTCAACGAGGCAGGATAGTGCAGCGTATCTGCGTTTTCGCTGTAGAGAACATTGCCGGTATTGGCGTCTATGACGATGCCGGCATATTTCGGGCCGGCAGCGCTTGCATCCACGACGGTCACGGTGATCGTCGCCGTCGCGATCGAAAAACCAAGAAGCGCTCTCGCCAGAATCTTACCGGTTTGAGACGACGAAACGGAAAGAATGGATCTGGACACTAAATCACTCTCTGCTTGCATTTACATTCTCGATTATCCGGCCGCCGCCTCCATGAACGGCCAATCCGTTCGACAGTAGAGGCTTAGCGTTACCAATCGGTTTATGATGAACAGGTGGTTTCAGGTTTCTGTGCCATTTTAGCGGCCATCCACAGCCGTTGCCAAAGGTATGGCAGTGTCGGAAAGGCGCGCCTTGATGAAGCTCTGGACGGCAGTATCCATGGCGCGCCAGTCGCCGAGCTGGTTGCTGGAGAACCGGTAGAGAACGCTCAGATCCTTGCCGAGCTTGACGTCCCGCTGACAATCGCCGCTGGTCGCCAATGCCGGCGACGAGGGCAGGAGGCAGCGCACGACATAATCAGGCTCGCCGGGTCGCGGCGCCGTCAAAAGGATTTCGTCGTTGTAGCCGGCATCCGCGCGAAGCCGATGCGCGGTCAAGCCGAAAGGACCGGCATAGGCGGCGCCATCCATCAGTTGCGAATAGATCGGCTCCAGCCGGCCGGACATGTCGCGGGACATCGTGCTCTGGCTGATCTGCAGGAAGATTAAGGAGGACGATTGCGAGATATCGTCGAAGCGCATCCGATCGGCTTCGCTGTAGCCCTGCATCTGCGGCCAGGTCAGATAGAGATCGACGCGCTCGGCGGTCCCGTCAGCGCGCTCGCTCGGAAAGCGAATGGTGTTTGCGGCAAGGTGCATCGTGTCGTCGCCGATCGTGACGGAGATCGGCCTGGTATCTGTCGTGTGGCCCGCCAGCGAAATTTTCTCGCCAAGCCAATGGCCGGCGACGGATATGGCGACGGTGAGGGCGGCCAGAACGGCAACGCCGGCCGTGAGCCGATAGACAAAGCCGCTCGATATCAGCGGCCTTTCTTCGATCATTGCGGCGGATGACAGAGGAGGAGCCATACTCTTGCCTTCATTTCCTTCCGCCCGGTCACCATCTTCAATGGTAAAACCTCGCGGCACCTGACTTTTTTGAGTCTCGTTGGAAATGATGATTGGCGCCACGATAGTTAACCGACAGTTAAATATGCGTCGTAACCCATGCTAATGGCACATATAATTCTCGAAGAGTTTTCAGGATCAGCTTCGAGCCGAGCCGCGCAATGAAAAAGAGCCGTTCCCCGGGACAGTGGGAACGGCTCAGAGGCACCGGCCTGGACAGAAATCAGGGGACGAGACCGGGCCTCGGACTTCGACCATCGACGCTAGGTCGCCGATGATCCCTTGAGAAGAGCGTCTATTTCAAGCTGCCGACTGCGACGGCCCGGCCGTCCTGGATCTTGACCCAGCGGGCCGGATGATCGGCGGACTGACGCTTGAGGAAGGTATATTCAGTCTCGGACCAGAGCTTCACCTTGTTGCGCATGTTGTCGAGGATGAAGTCACCGCGATCGGTACGGACGGTCAGCACGGCATGACCTTCACCGTTCGGCTGCAGCACGACGGTCATAAGGAGATCGGAAGGCGAGAAGCCGGCATCGATCAGCTGCTTGCGCTTCAGGAGAGCGAAGTCTTCGCAGTCGCCGGCGGTGGTCGGGATCGCCCACTTTTCCTCGACGCCGTAGAGTTCCATGTCGGTCATCGGCTTGATCGTCGTGTTGACGGTGTAGTTGATCTTCAGGATCGTCTTCCAGTTATCCTGGTTGAGGATGACCGGGCCGGCATCGCCGCCGGAATAGGCGCATTCCCGCGGGTTTTCCTTGCAGAACTCATAGTGGCCGATCGGAGGGGCGGCGTCGCCGGTGATCGTCATGTTGGCGGGCGCAGCCTGAGCGGCGCTGAAGAAGCCGAGAGTGGAAAATGCCAGAGCGGCCAAGCCGCGAAGTACGAGTTGAAAGTTCATGTCCCTGTCCCTGTTTTATTGGGATCAGAATGACACGCATGATTTTATCTGACGCAAAATTACACAGTCAAATTAAGGACTTAGTTTATTCAAATCTGGATCAAACTTTCATAAAACACGCGGAAAACTTGATTCAAGTTTGCGGCAAATTCGATTAAAATTCTAACGATCTCGGTATCGGATGCCATGACGGGCGAGTCCCGTATCAAGCTGTTTTTGAATAGTTTCCCACAAACGGAATTCTTAACGGCGCGATGCGGTTTCGACGAATGCCCGTGTCATAACGATACAGCGCTGGCCCGACGAGACGCGGTCAGGCTATTCGAAATGCGGACATCAGCCACAACCTGTCCCATTTCGAGAAAGGCGATCCGAAAAATATTTTTGATTTTTATCGCTTGATGTTGCCACGGAGCGCGTCAGTTGCGTGGACGATCGCAGCGGCCATCTCCGCAATATCCGACGAATGAGCGGCATTGGCGACAATCACCAGCCTTGCCTCCGGCCATGCCTGCGACAATTCCCAGGCGGTGACGAGCGGCGCTTCAAGATCCATGCGACCCTGGATCATCGTGCAGGGGATGGCGGCGAGCCGACCAATGTCGCGCAGGATCTGACGGTCCTCGAGCCAGGCCAGATGGTGGAAGTAATGAGTGATGATGCGGGCGCGCGCCGTCAGATAGCGGTTGTCGGACCAGCGCTGAGACAGGGTTGCGCGCGGATCGATCAGGATCGAAGCGGCCTCCCATTCATGCCAGTCTCTGGCCGCCTTCACATGGATTGCGGGATCTGGATCGCACAAGAGCCGGTAATAGGCAGCGACCAGATCGCTGTCGCGAGCCTCGTTGGGGACCGAAGCCCGAAAACGCGCCCATTCGCCGGGAAAGAAGCGGCCGAGGCCGTGATAAAGCCAGTCGATTTCCGATTGTCTCGTCATGGTGACACCGACGAGAAGCAAGCCTTCCACCCGTTGCGGATGGGTTTCGGCATAGACGAGCGCAAGCGTGCAGCCCCAGGAATTGCCAAAGACGATCCAGCGCTCCACGCCGAGCCGCAACCGCAGTTGCTCGATATCTGCGATCGTATGCCATGTCGTGTTGATCGAGAGATCGATATCCGGTTCCGATGCGTGCGGCAGACTGCCGCCGCAGCCGCGCTGGTCGAACTGAATGATCCGATAATGTTGAGGGTCGAAATAGCGCCGGGCTCCAGTCGAGCTGCCCGAGCCCGGACCGCCATGCAGGACGAGGACGGGCATACCTTCCGGGTTTCCGGACTGCATCCAGTAGATCCGCTGGCCGTCGCCAACGTCAAGCAAGCCTTCGTCGAAAGGCGTTGTGTCAGGGTAGAGCATTGCCGTCACGATTCAGGAGAAAAGCCAAGCCTCGCTATTTCGCGACGCGATGTGACGGCAGGATGACAGGATCAGAGAAATTCGCGCAAGGTCTCGCGTGACTGCAGCGAGAGGAATTCGATCGCGACACCTTCCATGAAGTGGCGCACGACGCGGCCGCGCATATTGCCGAGACGCACCGGCGTCCCGAGCGCGGGGCGTGCCTCGATGTCAACTGCCGCGCCGGACAAGGACAAGTCCATGATACGGCAGGCATATTGTGTGCCGTCCTCGAGCGTGAGGTCACAGCGGGTATTGCGCGGCGTCAGACGATCGTGGCGACGGTCTTCGGGCAGGCCAAGCTCATGCTTGTTGGCAAGCCAGGTCAATTGCGCGGCAAGTTTTTCACGCTTCCGCTCGGTCGCGTTGATCGACATGGTGAAGCCGCGGGCGTCAACGGCAACGACATTGCCTTCGACGCGGCCAAGATGATCGATATAGGCAATGACGCGCTCATCCGCCCGCGGACGTCCCAGGCAGGTGACATGAAGATCTCCGGGCGACATTTCCGTCACCAGGCACTCGAATTCCTCGTAATTAGCCAGCATCAGGCGACCCTGCATATTGATCGGAACCCGCTGAAAGGTTCTCTGATCATTGCGAACGGCTTTGCCCGTCATCTGATTGGACCGCGTCGCAGGGGCTGGCTGGAAAGAGTGCATGGAAGCGTCTTGAACCCTATTGCATCTCTTCCAACTATTAGCGGCAACTTCTTAAAGTAAGGTTGTCTTCGCTGATGCACAGATCAGAGATGATCACCGATTTTGTTCCGCGCTGGATCAATTTGGGTTCTATCGCGCCCATTTTTTGCTTGAATCAACTTTCGACGCATCCATTCGCCCAGGTTAGTGCTTCCCTGGAGCGGCAGAAGATCGGTCGGATCGGGATGGGGTGGCGTCTCCGCGAGCCGGGTAGGGCGTTCATAAAGCAGACGGCTGCGGTCGAGCGCCAGAAACTCCAGCCGTTCGTTGTCGAGCCATGTGGTCTGGGCACCGGGGGTAAGACAGCCCAGCAATCTGTCGCACCTGTCGCTTGCGGTGCGAACCGGCAGCAAAATCATCTCGAAGGTCATGCTGCGGCCGCTGATGCAATAGCCCGTCGCATGGACCGATGCGGGAACCACATGCGTCATCACGCCGGCGGCGATGCGCACCGGATCGTCCTGCTGGCTGCCGGCCCAGAGTGCCGCGAAGTTCTCGCCGCGGATCTCGCGCCCCATGAGGTTGCAGATCGCCGTGCCAGCAAGCCGGAAACGCGGATTGTCATCCACGGTGTTTTCCAGGATGAACAGCTCGGGAAGAATGTGGCTCACCGCCGAGGGTTGTATCAAATTGCGCATGGGCGCATCCGCGTTGCCGCGTATGTGTTCCCAATAGGTAAATATATCTATGCTCGTCTTCTGGCGCATAATGCGTCCGTGTCCCATTTCATTGCAAATAAGAGGCATTCATTGCCTTCGATCTCTACCTTGCGAATTCCGTGCCAGAACCGGGTCGTTAGGGTTAATGAATGGTTTGCATTGCTCCGCCGGATGGTTGGTGTAGGAATTTGTTCATCACTTCACCAAGTGATCGACAGCACGAATTTTCGGGTGCCGGGCTGGCCTTCGAGGTCAAATCCGGAGAGGAGCGCCCACCATGCCGCCCGATATCACGGGCGGCTTTTTTTTTGATTTTCGCTGCGCTATGTGTCGATGATCCTATCGATGAACCGAGAAAAACATGGACGATGAACAGCTGCCGCGCCCAGAGCCGGAAAATCCGCGGCCGCAGCAGCGAACTCCGGCCTTCAACCTGCCACCTGCCATTCTGGCGAGTCTTGCCGTCCTGATTGTCGTTTTCGCGGTCATGAACCTGCCGTGGTGGTCGGACGATACGCTGAACTGGATATACTTTACCTTCAGCTTCATTCCGGCCCGCTATGCCTTTCCCTTGTCGCAGCAGGGGCTGGAATGGCTTTGGACGCCCATCACCTATTCGCTGCTGCACGGCGGGATCGAGCATATTGTCTTCAACAGCCTTTGGCTGATGGTCTTCGCCGCTCCCGTGGCGCGGCGTATCGGCGCTCTGCGCTACTTCGTTTTCTGGGTTTTCTCGTCTGCGGCCTCCGCCTTCATGCATGCCGCGCTCTACTGGGGAGACCAGACGCTGCTGATCGGTGCGTCCGGGGTCGTATCGGCGCTCATGGGGGCGGCATGCCGCTTTGCCTTTCCCGCCATGGACGGTCGCCGGGTCTCCATGCGCCAGGCGCATCTCAACCCGCGCCTCAGCATCTTGGAGTCGCTCAAAAGCCGCACCGTTGTCGCCTATATCGTCATGTGGGTGGCCGGCAATGCGCTCGTCGCCTTCGGCATCAACCTGGCGGGCGACAGTTCGCAGCCGGTGGCCTGGGATGCGCATATCGGCGGATTCCTCTTCGGATTTCTGCTTTTTGCACCCTTCGACCGGCAGCCGCCAGTTGAAATTGAGGAAGCTTTACCACGCGATGAATGAGCTGTTGCTTTCTCGCTGACGCAGGCGCACGATTGGCATCCGTCGGTCGTGGGATGAGGAGATCGACCGACCGACGGGCAGGCGCCGGTTTGAGCTCCGGGGGTGGTTTCGGAACATATCGGACGCTTCAAGTGTTCATCATGCTTTCGAGATGGGAGGATCGAATGTCAGTTTCCGTAAAGGCCATACTTGAAGCCAAGGGCCGCGACGTCATCACGACAGGCGGCAACACGACTGTTGCCGAGGCCGCGAAAATTCTCAACGAGAATAAGATCGGTGCCATCGTCGTCGTCGGGCCGGGCGGCAAGATCTCCGGCATCTTCACCGAGCGCGATGTCGTCAACGCGGTTGCCAAGAATGGCCAAGAATGCCTTGAAAAGCCGATCGCATCGCTGATGACGGCCAAGGTGTATCGCTGCAAGGAAGATACGACGACCGACGAATTGATGGAACTCATGACGATGCGCCGCTTCCGTCACGTTCCGGTCGAGGAAAAAGGCAAGCTTTCCGGCATCATCTCCATCGGCGACGTGGTCAAATGGCGTATCCGTGAGATCGAACTCGAGGCCGAGCAGATCAAGGCCTATATCGCCGGGTGAGAGCGTAAGCTGTTCGGTGCGACCGAAGCAATCGACCTTACAGGTCGATTGCCGCGACGTATGGCTGCGGTTCGAGGCGAATGGCCGGATCATACCATATCGACAGAGCCTCGCCATTCTCGGAGGAGCCGTCCGAAGCGATCTAACGACGCTTGATTTCCGCCTTAACGCGCATACGCTTCCTGCATGCGCCGGATTTCGGTCAATCTTGCCGAGGCTTCTTCGTAGCCGCGCTCTATCGCTTCGCCGGCACGGTGAAATTCCGAAAGGCCGACATCGCTGAGGCGCGGATGCAGCGCCAGATCGGGCGGGTCGCCGGCGAGGCGGGCGCGCGCAATTCTATCCTGTATAATGTTGAAAGCCTGCACCATGACGCCGGTCATGCCGAGTTTCATGGCGGGTACATCCTCACGGCGCAGGAGATCCCCGTTCGGCGGGCTGACATTGTGCTTGACCACGGCGGAGCGGCCATAGAGATCGTAGTGCAGATTGACCGCGACCACCAATGGCTGTTCATAAGTCCGGCAGACAGAAACCGGCACGGGATTGACCAGGGCGCCGTCGACCAGGGTCCGGCCGTTGGAGCGCACCGGCTCGAAAATGCCGGGCAGGGCATAGGACGCCCGCAGCGCCGTGATGAGGCAGCCGTTCGCGATCCAGACTTCATGTCCAGTATTCAGCTCCGAAGCGACCGCAACGAAAGGACGGTCGAGATCCTCGATCGAAAGGCCTTCCAGATGCTCCTGCATGCGTTTGGTGAGGCGCATTCCGCCGAAGAGCCCGCTGCCACCAATGGTAAGGTCAAGAAGGCTCGCAATGCGGCGCATCGTCAGCGACCGGGCGAAGGCCTCGAGTTCGTCCAGCTTGCCGGCGAGATAGCAGCCGCCGACCAGAGCGCCGATCGACGTGCCGGCGATCATGCCGACTTCGATGCCGGCCTCATCGAGAGCGCGCAGAACGCCGATATGCGCCCAGCCTCGCGCGGCGCCGCCGCCGAGCGCCAGGGCGATCTTCACTTTCTTGGGAGGGGCAGGAGGGAGAAGCGGGTTGGACGTATCCTGAGAGAGGCCTGAACCGGTCGAGCTTTGTCCGCCGATGTGACGATTCAACCCCCAATTCAGCATTTGACGCCTCCTCCGAGGCTCCGTGTGCCTCGGCTAAAATACTGTCCCTTTTTCGTTTCTAAATCGTATACTGGTTGTGGCTTGTTGAAACACCATCACCGATAGATCTATTGCTTGTAGACATCTTCCGGATTGAAATGCAGGTGGTCGTCAACCACGCTCAGCACCGGCTTGCCATCTTCAAGCTCGACCGTACGATAGAAACAGGAGCGGCGGCCAGTATGACATGTCGCATCATGTCCGGCGACCTGGACTTTTAGCCAGATTGCATCCTGATCGCAGTCCGTGCGGATTTCCTTCACCGACTGCAGGTTTCCGGATGTCTCGCCCTTCTTCCAGATCTTTCCGCGCGAGCGGCTGAAATAATGCGCCGTGCCCGTCTTGATCGTCAGCGCAAGCGCCTCGGCGTTCATATGCGCGACCATCAGCAGTTCGCCGTCATGCGCATCCGTCACGATCGCGGTGATCAGGCCGCGATCGTCGAAACGCGGCGTGAAATCGCCGGCATCCTCCAACTCGGATTTATCTTCGGAAGGAGCATTGAAAATCAGGTTCATCTCCGGCTCTTTCGTTGAAGCCCGGTCAGCGGCCCCGGACCAAAGACATGAAACGGGCCTGTTCGGCCGGATCGGCCTTGAAGGCACCCGTGAACGTCATCGTCAGCGTCGAGGCACCCTGCTTCTTAATGCCACGCATGGACATGCACATGTGTTCGGCATCGATGAACACGGCAACGCCGCGCGGACTAAGCGACTCGTCGATGGCATTGGCGATCTGTGCGGTCATGGCTTCCTGCGTCTGCAGGCGGCGCGCGAAAATATCGACGACACGGGCGATCTTTGACAGGCCGAGAACACGGCCATTCGGCAGATAGGCGACATGCGCCTTGCCGATGATCGGCACCATGTGATGCTCGCAATGCGAGAAGAACGGGATATCACGCTCAAGGACGATGTCGTCGTAGCCGGAAACCTCTTCGAAAGTGCGGCCAAGTACGTCCTCGGGATTCAGTTCGTAGCCACCGAATAGCTCGCGATAGGCCTTTGCCACGCGCGCAGGCGTATCGAGCAAGCCCTCACGCTGCGGATCGTCACCGGCCCAGCGAAGCAGAACGCGCACTGCGTCCTCGGCTTCCTTCTGCGACGGGCGTTCGGAATCATTGGATTGCGGAAAGTTCTTTACAACGGCGTCCATTACCTGTGGTTCTCCTGATCCGCGGCGCGGATATCATCTTGTCGGACTCGCCACTGGTATTCCCCGACATACGGAGATTGTCCACCTTTGGCGGGCTCCGGGGCGTTCTGGCTGGCGAACAAGCCTGCCGTCCTGCACGGTTTCCCATCAAACTTACAGAAGACCATTGCATTTCGATGATCTTCGAACGACATACATATAGTATGACATTGTCCCTGTGAAAGTGTCCTAAACGGACACGCTGTGTTTTTTGTTACGAAACGCAAAGCGGGTGCATCGGAGCAAAATCTGTGATGGACGACATCTACAACAGCAAAATCCTGGAGTTTGCCGGCAATATCGGCCGCATCGGTAGCCTTTCCGACGCCGATGCCAGTGCCCAGGCCCATTCCAGACTGTGCGGTTCTCGCGTAAAAATCTGGCTGAAAATGGACGGCGATGTGGTGACCGATTTTGCCCATGACGTCAAGGCCTGCGCGCTCGGCCAGGCGTCGTCGTCGATCATGGCCCGCCACGTCGTCGGCGCCTCAGCGGATGAAGTGCGCAAGGCCCGCGAAGACATGCTCGCCATGCTCAAGGCTGATGGCGAGGGGCCGGATGGCCGTTTCGAGGACATGCGCTATCTGAAGCCCGTCAGGGACTACAAGGCCCGTCATGCCTCGACCATGCTGACATTTGACGCCGTCGTGGATGCGATCGGGCAGATCGAAGCGGCGCGCCAGGGCGGAAACGCCAAAACGGCCGCAGCTGTCTAAACGGGCCGCAGACCATGTGCCAATTCTGTCTGATGCAGGACGACGATGAAGACGAGGGCGGCGCGGCTCCTTCGAAGCGCGCGCGGCACCATGCGTCACCGTCCGGAGACAATGCGCTGAAATCGCGCAATTATTCCGGCCCCTTCCGCAAGACGCCCGACCGGCTTTTCGGCATGGGCCTCATTCGCCTCTATCAGCTGACGCTTTCCGGCTTCATCGGCAATTCCTGCCGCCATATCCCGACCTGCTCGGAATATGGCTACGAGGCCGTTGCCCGGCATGGTCTATGGGCCGGCGGCTGGATGACGCTGTTTCGCGTTGCGCGTTGCGGGCCGGGAGGCACGAGCGGCCTCGATCCTGTGCCCGACGAACTGGAGCGCCGCTATCACTGGTGGACGCCCTGGCGCTATTTCCGGCTCGGACAAAAGGCCGCCTGACCATATGGCTGTTTATGTCGCGCTGCTCTACAGCATCGTTCTCGGCTCGGGCCGCAGGGTCGTTATGGCCGATCTCAAGGCGATGGCGGAGAGGCTTGGCTTCCGCAACGCCCGAACACTTGTTGCAACCGGCAATCTGATTTTCGAATGCCAGCCACGGTCGATTGCCTCGATCGAGGCTCAGCTTGAAGCCGGCTTTGCTGCGACCTTCGGCAAACAGGTCGATATCATCGTGCGCGATGCCGATACATGGTTGAGGCTTGCTGGCGGCAATCCCTTCCTCGACGGCATCGGCAGCGAGGTCATTGTGCGAGTGATGCGCCAGCCGCTCGAACCTCAAACCCTCGATGCGCTTGGGAAATATCGGCAGGATGAGCGCATGGCGATCGTTGATGGTGATCTGTGGATCGATTTTGGTCTCAAGGCCAGCGAGACGAAGCTGCTGCCGGCCCTGACGACGAAGAGGCTTGGTGTCGGAACGATGCGAAACTGGAACACCGTGCGCGGTTTGGCCGAGATGATCGGCCGCTAATATCGCTTTTTCTTTACTAGATCGCGAAATAAAGCTATCAGGCGCGCGGATATAAGTAAGTGATTACTTAGTCCGCATTTTGAAACCACCCGCATTCGTTGGCGGGACTGGACAAGGAGAATATCGATGTCCCAACCTATTTCCCTGACATTTCCCGATGATTCCGTGCGCAGCTTCGCTGCCGGCACGACCGGTCGCGATGTCGCCGAATCCATTTCCAAGTCGCTGGCCAAGAAGGCTGTCGCGATTGCCATCGACGGCACCGTGCGCGACCTTTCCGATCCGGTCACCGACGGCAGGATAGAGATCATTACCCGCTCGGACGACCGCGCGCTGGAACTCATCCGCCACGACACCGCGCACGTTCTCGCCGAAGCCGTGCAGGAGCTTTGGCCGGGAACGCAGGTGACGATCGGCCCGGTCATCGAAAACGGCTTCTATTACGACTTCGCCAAGAACGAGCCCTTCACGCCGGATGACCTGCCTGTCATCGAGAAGCGGATGCGCGAGATCATTCTGCGCAACAAGCCGTTCACCAAGGAAATCTGGTCGCGCGAGAAGGCGAAGGAAGTCTTTGCCTCCAAGGGCGAGCGCTACAAGGTGGAGCTGGTCGACGCGATCCCCGAAGGTCAGGATCTGAAGATCTATTACCAGGGTGACTGGTTCGACCTCTGCCGCGGTCCGCATATGGCCTCGACGGGCCAGATCGGCAATGCCTTCAAGCTGATGAAGGTTGCCGGCGCGTACTGGCGTGGCGACAGCAACAATCCGATGCTGACCCGCATCTACGGCACGGCATTCGCCGAGCAGGCGGATCTCGATAACTATCTGCACATCCTGGCCGAAGCCGAGAAGCGCGACCATCGCCGTCTCGGCCGCGAAATGGACCTGTTCCATTTCCAGGAAGAGGGCCCCGGCGTCGTCTTCTGGCACGGCAAGGGCTGGCGCATGTTCCAGACGTTGGTGTCCTATATGCGCCGGCGGCTGCAGGGCGACTATCAGGAAGTCAACGCGCCGCAGGTACTCGACAAGTCTCTTTGGGAGACCTCGGGACACTGGGGCTGGTATCGCGACAACATGTTCAAGGTGACCGTCGCCGGTGACGACACCGACGACGATCGCGTCTTCGCGCTGAAGCCGATGAACTGCCCCGGCCATATCCAGATCTTCAAGCACGGTTTGAAGTCTTACCGCGAACTGCCGATCCGGCTTGCGGAATTCGGTGCGGTCCATCGCTACGAGCCCTCGGGTGCGTTGCATGGCCTGATGCGCGTGCGTGGCTTCACGCAGGACGATGCGCATATCTTCTGCACCGACGAGCAGATGGCGGCCGAGTGCCTGAAGATCAACGACCTCATCCTGTCGGTCTATGAAGACTTCGGCTTCAAGGAGATCGTCGTCAAGCTCTCGACCCGCCCTGAAAAGCGCGTCGGCTCGGACGAGCTCTGGGATCGCGCCGAAAGCGTGATGATGGACGTGCTGAAGACGATCGAGGCGCAGTCCGAAGGGCGCATCAAGACCGGTATTCTGCCGGGCGAGGGCGCGTTCTACGGCCCGAAGTTCGAATATACGCTCAAGGATGCCATCGGCCGTGAGTGGCAGTGCGGCACGACGCAGGTCGACTTCAACCTGCCGGAGCGTTTCGGTGCGTTCTACATCGACCAGCATTCGGAAAAGACCCAGCCGGTCATGATCCATCGCGCCATCTGCGGCTCGATGGAGCGTTTCCTCGGCATCCTGATCGAGAACTTCGCCGGCCACATGCCGCTCTGGGTCTCGCCGCTGCAGGTCGTTGTCGCGACGATTACCTCGGAAGCCGACGCCTACGGCGAGGAAGTCGCGGAAGCGCTGCGCGATGCCGGCCTCGATGTAGAGACCGACTTCCGCAACGAGAAGATCAATTACAAGATCCGCGAGCATTCGGTGACGAAGGTTCCTGTCATCATCGTCTGCGGCAAGAAGGAAGCCGAAGAGCGCTCGGTCAACATCCGCCGCCTCGGCAGCCAGTCACAGACCTCGATGTCGCTCGACGAAGCCATCGCGTCGCTGTCCCTCGAGGCAACGCCGCCGGACGTTCTGCGCAAGCGTGAAGCACGGCGCGCCAAGGCCGCTTGACGGCCACCCATATCTGACGGCACCTTCAGGGTGCCGTCAGAGAACTGACATACAGCTTTCATATAGTTGATGAATCAACGCGTTGCTGTGGCTGCAACATGTGACGCAACCGAACCAAAGGAGCGGGGCAGCCCCGTCGCGCACTTGGAATTCAAAGAATTATCCTACGCCAATGAACGGGATACGCGCATCAAGCGCTGGTTCATTCGCTCCATCGAAGGGCTTTCCGGCCGCGACCGTTATGCTCGGCTCTACGATATCTGGCGCACCGATATCGTCGGCAAGAGCGAGCGGGTCTTCGGCAAGATGCTCGATCTCATCGACGTGCGCCTGCTGATCAAGGGCGAGTGGCCTCCGAACCAGATCCCCGAGGCGCCGATCGTCATCGTCGCCAATCATCCCTATGGCATCGGCGACGGGATCGCGGTACTGGCGCTTGCCGAGCAACTGGGACGTCCTTTCAAGGTCCTCATCAACAACGAATTGTTGAAAGTACCCGAGATGCTGGACTATTCGCTGCCGGTTTCCTTCGAGGAAACTAAGGAAGCGATGGCGATCAACATGAAGACGCGGCATGAGGCAGTCAGACTGCTGAAGGAAGGCACGACCATTATCGTCTTTCCCGCGGGCGGTGTTGCAACGGCCAAGAAGGGCTTTGGCCGGGCGGAGGATCTGCCCTGGAAGATATTCCCCGCCAAGCTTATTCAGGCGGCGCGCGCGAGCGTCATTCCCATCTATTTCGAGGGACAGAACGGCAGGCTGTTTCATCTGGCGAGCCGGATCTCGATGACCTTGCGCATTTCGCTGCTGATCCGCGAGTTCCGACGCCTTTCCGGCAGCACGATCACCGCCCATATCGGCGCTCTTCGTAGCTGGGAAGCGCTCAGCGAGGGCAGTGACCGCAAGGATTTGCTGACGAAGCTTTATGGCGCGGTCTTCTCCATGGCTCCGCCGAGAAAAGTGCTGCGACGGAAGGCAGGATAAGCGGGAAGGGCGACGAGCTTCTCATCACCGGGCGGCGACTGCCAAGATCACTTCAACTTGGCTCGCCGATGTCAATCCATGCTATCGCCGTCATCGCCGCCGGCGTTGGGAGCCAATTGCTCGTAGGTCGGCAAGGGCTGCTGATTGGTGGTTGCCGGCGGTGTCTGGCTCTGGCGCATTGGCGGCATCTGGATCGGCAGCTGGCGGGCGGGCTGTTCGTCATCAGCGTCCTGCGGCTGCTGTTGCTTCATCAGCACTTCCACATCCGCGTTCATGCCTGCGGCAACGGTGAAGTCGCGCTGATAGATCTTGTCCTTGTTGCGGGCGACGGCGGTATAGCGCCCTTCGGCAAGCACCATGGTCGGAAAGGCGCTGACGCTTTCCCCGACAATATCGCCCGCCGATGTCAGAATCGACCAGGCGGTATCGGCGATCGCCTCGCTACCAGCATCGGACACCAGCTTGAAGGTGATCTTTGCCGCCCTGTGCTGGATGGTTGCCTCCGTCACCTTGCCGGCTTCCACCTGGATATCGGCGCGGATGACGGCGTTGACCTCGCCATATTCGGACACGATATGGTAGGTGCCGGCGCTGAGGCCGACCAGTGTGTTCGGCTTGACGTCGTCCATGACCAGACCGCGTTCACCGTCTTCCTTCGCTTCACTCGAATAGATCGAGAAGCTCAGCTCCTTGGGCGGGATACGGACATCGGGGCCGGATACGGCGTTCAAGACCATGCCCCCAGCATCGAGAACCATCGTCTGCTTCTGGGTATCGCCGCTTTCAGGCACGCTCAGCCGCTTGGTAACGCCGGCACGGCCGAAGGAGACGTTGACGAAGTAATCACCGGGCAGAAGGTGGAAGGAGGCGGAGCCTCCGCGCGAACTGGCAACCAGCGGCAGCTTGCCGTCAGCGCCTGCTATCGGACTGAAGACATACCAGGCAAGGCCCTGCTGCTGCGGGCTGCTCTGGGGCGTCAGCTTGGCTTCGAGAGAAACGTCGCGCAATGTCCGGGCGGCCGAATTCTCACCATTCGGCGCTGCAAAGGCATTGAGCTTCGGCATCTTGACGCTGCCGTCAAGCTGCTTGAACTCCTTGAAGGCCTCCTGGCCAGAGGCGGCAGTGCTCAAGCCCGCAAGCATCGCGAAAACCGCGCTCAACCGGCGAGCGGATGAAATGCCTGACATGGATACCCAACCGATTGACTTCCGATAAAACACACGCCACTTCAAAACCAATGCGGTGGCAAATTCAAGACCCACTTCCTACCACAAGCCAAAATGAAGGCAGTTCCTCAATGAAAACCGATATCAAGCTGGTCGACTATCTCGCGGTGCGTCGATCGATCCCCGCGTTCCAGATGTCGGAGCCAGGGCCGGACAAGGCGGAGATCGAGGAGATTCTCCGGCTGGCCTCACGCGTGCCGGATCACGGCAAGCTCGCGCCCTGGCGCTTCGTCGTCTATCGCGGCGAGGAGCGTGCGCGCATCAGCGAGGAACTGCTGAAGCTCGCACTGGAAGCCAAGCCCGACCTGTCGGAAGAAATGATCCAGGTGGAGCGTACCCGCTTCACGCGTGCCCCTGTCGTCATCGCAGTCGTCAGCACGGCCGCGCCGCATTTCAAGATTCCGGAGTGGGAGCAGCTGATGTCGGCCGGCGCGCTTTGCCTGAACCTGCTGATCGCAGCCAATGCCCATGGCTGGGTCTCCAACTGGCTGACAGAATGGTTTGCCTTCGATGAGCGTGCCTATCCGCTCCTCGGCGTCAAGCCGGGCGAGAAGGTCGCCGGCTTCATCCATATCGGCTCGACGAGCTTTCCGCCGGTCGAGCGTCCGCGCCCGGAACTATCGGAAACCGTCACCTGGGTCGGCGGGGACGCGTGATGTTCTATACGACGGATACCAATCGCCATGGCCTGGCGCACGATCCCTTCAAGGCGATCGTCGCGCCGCGGCCGATCGGCTGGATCGGCAGCAAGGGCAGGGATGGTTCGCTGAACCTCTCTCCCTATTCCTTTTTCAATGCGGTCAGCGATCGGCCGAAGCTGGTGATGTTCTCTTCGGCTGGGCGTAAAGACAGCGTGCGCAATGTCGAGGAAACAGGGGTATTCACCGCCAATCTCGTCAGCCGCCATATCGTCGAGAAGATGAACCATTCCTCCATCGCCGTGCCCTATGGCGTCAACGAATTCGAGCTGGCTGGCCTGACGGCGACACCGGGCAAGCTGGTGGACGCACCCTATGTCGGCGAAGCCTTCGCGGTTCTCGAATGCCGGGTGACGGAAGTGCTGGAGCCGAAGGGCCTTGATGGCGAGTCGTCGGAAAACATCATGGTCATTGGCCAGGTCGTCGGCATCCATATCGATGAGACGATCATTCGCAACGGCAGGCTGGACATGGCGCTTGCGCGTCCCGTCGCCCGCATGGGCTACATGGATTATAGCGAGGGCAGCGACGTCTTCGAGATGATCAGACCAAAGGCGCCCTGAGGCACGCCGACCGCATCGATATGCGAAAGGTTAATAAGCAAGGTAAACGTCCCGTAAACCTTTCCCCGATAGCGTGAACCACATGAATTTACGGGGCAAGAATCGCCTCGTTGATATCGGGGCATTACGTGATCATAGAAGCATTTCTTCGGTGGGCAGAGACCGCTAAGGCAGAAAGCAGAGCCAGGGCGGCGAATGCGCTCGGCAGAGCCTATCTGCAGTCGGAAATGCCGCAGGAAGAGCGGAACGCCGCCAAGATGGCGATGACCTATCTGCTCGACGATCCATCCCCTCGCGTGCGGTTGGCGCTTGCCGAGGCCGTCGCGCATTCGGCCGGCGCGCCGCGCAACGTCATCCTGTCCCTTGCCGAAGATCAGCCTGAGATTGCAGGGCAGATCATCCTGTTTTCGCCGGTATTTACCGATGGAGATCTTATCGATCTCGTATTGCATGGCAGCGACGTGGCGCGGGTTTTCATCGCTTCACGCGGACAGGTGCCCTGCGCCGTTTGCGCCGCGCTTGCCGAGATCGGTGGAGAGACCGAAATCCTTTGCCTGCTTGAAAACGACGGCGCTCAACTTTCACAGGTCTCGCTCAAGCGCATCGCGGAGCGCCTGGGCGATTGCGCGGATATACGCGGCTTGCTGCTGTCGCGGGACATGCTGTCTTCCGATGTCAGGCATCTGCTGATGGATAAGGTTAGCGACGCGCTTTCGGAATCGGCATTCGTCCAAACCTTTATCGGCAATACCAGACTGCAGCAGGTGACGCGTGAGGCGACCGAATCCGCGACCGTCGCGATCGCCGGAACGACGCAGCATGAGCAACTGCCGGATTTGGTCGAGCATTTGAGGCAGAATGGCTGGCTGACGCCGGCTTTCCTGATGCACGCATTGTGCTCCGGCAAGGTTGATTTCTTCGCCTGCGCGATCACCAGCCTTTCCGGCTGCGACGAGCGGCGCGTGCGCTCGATCATCTCCAGGGGCCGGCTCCATGCCATCCGCGCGCTCTACGAAAGCGCTGGTCTTTCCCGTGATATCAGCAGGGTCTTCGTCGAGGCTACGATGATCTGGCGTGAATCCTCACGCAAGAACGGCACGGCTTTGCTGGAAGACGTTTCTTCGCGCCTGATGCGCAAATTCCGCCTTGCGGAGCCGGCTCCGGCGGCGACGACACAGCTCCTCGACATGGTGGAGAAGCTTGCCAATGCCGAGCGGCGACAGGCCGCGCGCAGCTTTGCTGCACTGGCGACACTCGCTGCCGCGTGATATCCAGCGGGCGTTCTATTTTCCGAGGTTTATCTTGTCGCTGACGATTGCTATCGAATCCCCACGTCAGGAAGGCGTTATCCGTCTTCTCGACATGTCGAGCGCCTATGCGGAGTCGCTCTATCCGCCCGAGAGCAACCACATCCTTGACCTGACTTCGCTGGAGAAGACAGAAGTGACGTTCTGGGTCGCGAGGTTAGAGGATATGATCGTCGGATGTTGCGCATTGGTGGACGCCGGCGACGGCACGGCGGAGCTCAAGCGCATGTTCGTCGATCCTGCCGCCAGAGGCCGTAGAGTGGCGCGCAAGCTCATGGAGACGCTCGAAACGGCGGCGCTCGAAAGAAGCCTTTCAGCGATCCGGCTGGAGACCGGCATATATCAACCCGAAGCGATCGGCCTCTACCGGAACTTCGGCTATCTCGAAATCCCGGCTTTCGGCAGCTATCAGCCGGACCCGCTCAGCCTGTTCATGGAAAAACGGCTGCCCTAAACCAGTCAGCGGATCAACGTTCGGAAGCGTCCCGCACATGCAACTGGAGTTCGGGCTCCTGCGCATGCTGCTCTTCCGTCAATTCGGCCTCGCGAATCCATTCACGCCAGATTGCGACGATGATCGCCATCAGGACCGGGCCGATGAAGAGGCCGAGGAAGCCCATCGTCTTCACGCCGCCGACCAGACCGAAGAAGGTCGGAAGAAACGGCAGCTTGATCGGCCCACCGACAAGCTTCGGGCGAAGCGTCTTGTCTACGATGAAGAGCTCGATCGTGCCCCAGAGGAAGAGGGCGATACCGGCCCAAAGCGAACCGCTGGCAACGAGATAGATCGAGACGAGGGACATCGAAAGCGGCGCGCCGCCCGGCACCAGAGCCATGACGCCCGTAAGAACGCCGAGCGTGATGGCGGAGGGAGCGCCGGCGATCCAATAGGCCACGCCGAGAACGATACCCTCGCCGATGGCAATCAGCGTCATGCCCATGACCGTCGAACTGATCGTCGCCGGCACAACGCGGGAAATCCGCTCCCAGCGATTGGGCAGGATACGTTCGCCAAGCAGATCGACCTGGCGAACGAATGTCGAGCCGTCGCGATAGATGAAGAACAGCGCGATCAACATGAACAGCAAGGTCAGCATGACATGGAATGCGCCACCGCCCGCGGCCAGTACCGCGCGGTAGATGTTGCCGATATGGGCGCCGCTTACGAGTTGAGCCAATTCGCCGAGCGAGCCCGGGCTGCCGACATATTGCGTCCACTGCTCGCCGAGCCAGGAGCCGATGACGGGCAGGGCCAATATCCATTCGGGCGTCGGCGCCCCCTCGCGATTCACATGGATGGCCCAGGCAAACCAGTCACGCACCTCGCTGGCCATATAAAGGGCTGAAAGCACGATCGGCAGGACAAGAAACGTCACGATGAAGGCGATGGCGATGGTGGCGGCAAGCGTCGTATTGCCGCCGGTGCGGCGTACGATATCGCTATAGAGCGGCCAGGTGGCAAAGCCGATCACGGCTGCCGCCAGAACCGGAACGAGAAAGCCATAGAAGAAATAGATGCCGGCAACGGCAATCAAAATCAGCAGCCAACGCGCCGCGGAAATGGATGGTATCAATGGCATGCGCGCATGCGCACTCGGCCCCAGCCACCGATGCTCCTTTGGCTTATGACGTTCAAATACACCCACCGGACTTACTTTGCCCCTCTTTACTAGATCACCCGGTTATGGGGTATGATCTTGGCCGTTTCAAGAGCAACGGCTTCAAAGCCTCTTTATTATGCGGCCATGACATTAACACGACTGGCGCAAGATATCAGGAGGGGCGTCTGATGATCTTGAAGGCGAAAAACTGCGTTTTCTGCATCGGATTGAAATTGTTGTCGGCCACCAGGATCAGCAGATCGGTGCCGTCCTTTGACTTGCCGAAGGTGATGCCTTCGATATTGTCGGGTGCAAGACCGAGCGCGCGCAGATCCAGGATTTGCGTCTTGCGCACGGGCACGATGCGCTGATCTGTCTTCGCAAGCGACGGGATATGGGCGACGTCCGTGGCGCCATCGAGATCGAACATATTGATGACGACCGAATTGCCGATGCCTTGCGCGAAGCCGCGCTCGATCGACAGGAGACGGTGATCGTCCAGCGCCATGATCTCGGACAGACCGAAGTCATTCCAGCCGCTCGCCGTCGAAGGCGCCTGCGGAATGGGCGAGATCGGATAGACATATTGCGCCTTCTGCGCGCCGGTCGCCGCATCGTAGCGGATGAGACGTGCAAGCGCGCCGTTGGTCAAACTCGTGATCGGCCCGTCCTGATAGAGAGCCGATTCCGTGGCCACCAGCACGTCACCGCCGGCAAGGAATGCCAAGCCTTCAAACGCGAGATTGTCGCGGATGCCCGCGCTTTTGTCCGCGGTTGGGGCAAAGCCGTCGGGCAATGAGAATTCGCGAAGGAAGCTGCCGTCGCGATTGGCGACGCGCACGAAGGGCGACAGCAGCGCCTTGCCGTCGCCTTCGCTGGTCCAGTAGATGCCGTCCTTGCCGAGCCGAATGGCCTCGCCGTCCACCTTCTTGATTGCGAAAGGCTGGCCGTCTTTGTCCTTTAGTGTGACGTGATCGACGACGGCGACACCCTTCAGGCCGCTGGCGTCGACATCGATGTCGACATTATAGAACCGCGCCGGCGCTTTCTCAGAACGGTCATCGCTGATTGCGATATAGCGGCCGGTCGAGGGATCGAAATCGATGCCCGACAGGCCGCCGACCTCAACGCCATTTTCCATGAAGCCGGTGGGAATGTCGTGATTGCCGAGATAGGCGAGGCTGATACCGGCCTTGCAGTCGCCAAAGGGACAGGGCACGTCGATCGTCGTTCCGATATCGAGCGCATAGGCCGAATGGCCAAAGAGGAGAATGGCGGCAGTGGTCAGAAATGGCTTCAACATGGCGAAATCGTCAACCCGATCAGTAAAATGGAGGCATCAAGAGCGATGCCGCCATCTACACATTCATCCGTGACGCCTGCGTAACGGATATCCGACAATCTGATTAAATTTCGCGAATCCGTCAGACGCGGCAATTTTTGGTTGCTCTTTCGTCAAATATTGGGCGTCAGATATCGAGATCCTCGGCGAATGCAGCCCGTTCCTGGATGAACCGGAAGCGGGCCTCGGCCTTGGTGCCCATCAGATTGTCGACCGCGTCGCGGGTTCCCTCGAAATCGACCTCGTCGATCTCGACGCGCAGCAAAGTGCGCTTGGACGGGTCCATCGTCGTTTCCTTGAGCTGCGCCGGCAGCATTTCGCCGAGACCCTTGAAGCGGCTGATCTCGACCTTGGCTTTGCCCTTGAATTCCGTCTGCATCAGTTCCAGACGATGGGCGTCATCGCGGGCATAGATGGATTTCGAGCCCTGCGTGATCTTGTAGAGCGGCGGCACGGCCAGGAAGAGATGGCCCTGGCGGATCAGCTCCGGCATTTCCTGATAGAAGAAGGTGATCAGCAGCGAAGCGATATGGGCACCGTCGACGTCGGCATCGGTCATCACGACGATGCGCTGATAGCGAAGATCCTCCTCGCGATATTTCGTGCGCGTGCCGCAACCGAGCGCCTGGACGAGATCAGTGATCTGCTGATTGGCGGACAGTTTTTCGCGGCCGGCGCTGGCGACGTTGAGGATCTTGCCGCGCAGCGGCAGGATCGCCTGGTTGGTGCGGTTGCGCGCCTGCTTGGCCGAGCCACCTGCCGAATCGCCCTCGACCAGGAAGAGTTCGGCGCCTTCGGCGGCGCTTTGCGAGCAATCCGCCAGCTTGCCGGGCAGGCGCAGCTTGCGCACGGCGGTCTTGCGGTTGACTTCCTTCTCCTTGCGGCGACGCATGCGCTCTTCGGAGCGTTCGATCACCCATTCCAGCAGCTTTTCGGCTTCGCCCGGATTGTCGGTAAGGTAGTGATCGAAGGGATCGCGCAGAGCATTTTCGACCAGGCGCTGGGCCTCCACCGTCGCAAGCCTGTCCTTCGTCTGGCCCACGAATTCGGGCTCGCGGATGAAGATCGACAGCATGCCGACGCCTGATATCATCACGTCTTCGGTCGAGATATTGGCCGCACGCTTGTTTTGCGTCAGCTCGGCATAGTTCTTCAGGCCCTTGGTGAGCGCAATTCGGAAGCCGGCCTCATGCGTGCCGCCTTCGGGCGTCGGGATCGTGTTGCAATAGGAATGGATCTGCGGGTCGCCGCCGTACCAGGTGATCGCCCATTCTAGCGAGCCGTGACCGCTTTCCTTTTCCGACTTGCCGGCAAAGATCTCGCGGGTGACGGTGAACTCGTTGCCCATCGTCGCCTTGAGATAGTCCTTCAGGCCGCCGGGGAAGTGAAAGACGGCCTTCTCCGGAACATCACCACCTTCTGGCACAAGCTCCGGATCGCAGACCCAGCGGATCTCGACACCGCCGAACAGATAGGCCTTGGAACGGGCCATGCGGAAGACGCGGGCCGGCTCGAAGCGGGCGTGGTCGCCGAAGATCTGCGGATCGGGGTGGAAGCGGACGCGCGTGCCGCGCCGGTTATGCACATCGCCCAGTTCTTCGATGCCGCCGACCGGCAGGCCGCGCGAGAAGCGCTGGCGATAGAGCTTGCGATTGCGGGCAACCTCGACTTCCATATCGTCCGACAGCGCGTTGACGACGGACACGCCGACGCCGTGCAGACCGCCGGAGGTCTCGTAGGCCTTGCCGTCGAACTTGCCGCCGGCATGCAGCTTGGTCATGATGACTTCGAGCGTCGACTTGCCGGGGACCTGCGGATGATTTTCGACAGGAATGCCGCGGCCGTTATCCGTGACGGTCAGATAGCCCTGACGATCGAGATAGACCTCGATGAAATTGGCATGGCCGGCAACTGCCTCGTCCATGGAGTTGTCGATGACTTCGGCGAAGAGATGGTGCAGCGCCTTCTCGTCCGTGCCGCCGATATACATGCCGGGGCGCATGCGAACAGGCTCGAGCCCTTCGAGAACGCGGATGGAGCTCGCACCGTATTCCTCCGACGACGAAGTCGTCGGGGCCGCGCGTTGTGCGGGCGCGACGGCGGGCTTTTCTGCCTTGGTGACCGGCTTTTCCGCTGCTTCCGGTTTCGGCGAGCGGGGGAGGCCGGAGAAGAGATCGTTGCTGTTATCCATAGAATTTCAAGCTGCTCAGATTTGTTCTGGTGGGGCCAGACCCCTTTATTATCGCATTTGTCGCCGGTATTCGCGAATCACCGTGATTCTGCCAGAAACGGCGCAGAAGAGCGATGGCGCCCCATGACGGGGCAGATTCATGAATGAGATTTGCGTTGCCGGGTGAAGAATGGCAAGCCCGTTGGCCGATTTGAGGAAGTATCCGCATGCGAATGTCCACAGCTCATTTGCCCGTCCTGTCCGCAATCTCGGGCATTTTGCTTCTGGCGACCGTCCAAGGGGCGGCAGCCGACATGCTGAAACCTTTCAAGGATGAGCTCTTTTCCAATCAGACGGTCATCGAGAGCCACGACAACGGCGCTTTCCAGACGATCGACTATCAGGAAATGCGAGATATCAACGGCCGCGACCAGATTCCGGAAAAGCGTGTCAAGCCGGCCTATGTCGATACCGGCGTGCGCTGGAAGGCGCAGGAAGACGAGACGCTGCAGCTCGGCGACCGCAAGGTCGATGTCACCCGCATAGGTCCGGCATCGAAGCAGGCCTTTACCGTCATCTTCATTCATGGGCGCGGCGGCGACCGCCGGCTCGGCTCCAACGATTATACGTTCGGCGGCAATTTCAACCGGCTGAAGAATTTGGCTTACCGTAACGGCGGCACCTACTACGCGCCGAGCGTCAGAGGTTTCGACAGCAACGGCGTTGCCGATATCGCGGCGCTGATCCGTTATTCCTACGAGCAGTCTGGCGGCAAGCCTGTCATCCTGACATGCGCGTCCATGGGCAGCTTCATTTGCTGGGGCATCACCCGCGATGCCGAAAGCGTCAAGCGCCTGAAGGGCATGGCGATCCTGAGCGGCGTTACCGATCCGGATTTCACCAAGAGCGCCTTCTACAAGGCGAAGCTGCCGCTCTGGTTCACCCATGGCAGCAGAGACCCGGTCTATGCCGCGGCGGATCAGCAGGCTCTATTCGAAAAACTCTACAAGGCGCATTATCCCTCGCGCTTTACGCTTTTTGAGACCGGGAATCATGGAACGCCTGTGCGCATGACCGATTGGCGCAAGGTGCTCAATTGGATTGTCGATCCACAGGCATCCTGAAACATATCGCCCAATTCGGCATATTTTCCGGATAAGCATTTTTTCAAACGATTTGAACCGGTTTCGGCCGCATCCGATAACTTTCCTTTGCTCCTCCTTTTTGTTAGTCCGATGGATGAAATAGGGGGAGACATCGGAATGACGAAGACCATACGGCCGCTCCTGGCCGGAAACTGGAAGATGAACGGCACGCGTGCGAGCCTCGACCAGATCAAGGCGATCGCGGATGGCGTCAAGGCGCCGTTGTCCGAGAAAATCGATACGTTGCTCTGCCCCCCGGCGACCTTGCTCTATGTCGCGACCGCACTTTGCGACGACAGCCCGCTCGCCATCGGCGCCCAGGATTGCCATCAGCAGGTCTGTGGCGCGCATACCGGTGACATCTCGGCCGAGATGATTGCCGATTGCTTCGGCACCCACGTCATCGTCGGTCATTCCGAGCGCCGCAGAAATCACGCGGAAAGCGACATGCTGGTGCGGGCCAAGGCCCAGGCAGCGCATGATGCCGGTCTCATCGCCATCATCTGCATCGGCGAAACCGCCTACGAGCGCAACAGCGGCCAGACGCTCGACGTCTTGAAGCGGGAGTTGATCGGCTCCGTGCCCGACGGCTCGACGGCCGCGACGACCGTAATCGCCTACGAGCCGGTCTGGGCGATCGGTACCGGCGTGGTCCCGACCAGCGAAAACGTCGAGGAGGCGCATGCCTTCATGCGCGCAGAGCTTATCGAACGCTTCGGCAAGGAGGGCGCAAACATGCGAATCCTTTACGGCGGGTCGGTGAGCGGCGCCAATGCACGCGATCTTCTCGACATTCCGCATGTCAACGGCGTGCTCGTCGGCGGACAGAGCTTGAAAGCGACCGACTTCCTTGCCATTTATGCCGCATTCGAACGGCAGTTCGCCTGAAGCAACAACTTGCCCGGAGTTCCAGCCTTAAAAGGGCTTGGAATAGGCGAGAGCCTCATGTAAAGAGCCGCGAGCTTTTATTTTTGATGCCCGCACCGGGCAGGACTGGATCTATGCAAACCGTACTGCTTGTCATCTATCTCATGGTTGTCGTCGCCCTTATCGGCGTGGTGCTGATTCAGCGCTCCGAAGGTGGCGGCCTCGGCATCGGCGGCGGATCGGGCTTCATGTCTGCGCGCGGTACAGCCAATGCGCTGACGCGCACCACGGCCATCCTGGCCACGCTGTTCTTCGTGCTGGCACTCGGCATGAACGTGCTGTCGCGCTTCGAGGCCCGCCCGACGGATATTCTCAACCGTATCCCGAGCACGGCTGGCCAGGGCAACGGCATCCTTGATTCGCTCGGCGGCCAGAATGGCGCAGCGCCCGCAACCACGCAGCCGAAGCCGGCTGACAATAGCGGTGTTCCGAACAGTGGTGCTGTCGCTCCGCAGTCGCAGGCAACCCCGCCTGCCACGACGAACCAGGCTGCCCCTGCAACCACCAATCAGCCGGCGGCTGCAGCACCTGCACAGCAGGCTCCGGCCGCGACCGGTCAGCAGACCGCTCCGGCTACGACTACTCCCGCGCCGGCCGATAACGGCGGCGTCCCGACCGGTAAGTAATTCCGGTCGCTGAAGATCATCCCCGGCAGGTCCTCGGATCTGCCGGTTTTGTTTTGTCCATATTCCGCGTTCTGTAGCCAAAATTCCGGAAACGAATTTTAGGGCTAGCGGAATCATTTGTGAAAAGGTATCCGGTGACTCCCATGGCGCGATATGTATTCATCACAGGCGGCGTGGTTTCTTCCCTCGGAAAAGGAATTGCGGCTGCGGCTCTCGGAGCGTTGTTGCAGGCTCGTGGTTATCGAGTCCGCCTGCGCAAACTCGACCCCTATCTGAACGTGGACCCGGGCACCATGAGCCCGACCCAGCACGGCGAGGTCTTCGTCACCGACGACGGTGCGGAAACAGACCTCGATCTCGGCCACTACGAGCGCTTCACCGGCCGCTCGGCCACCAAGACCGACAACATCACCACCGGTCGCATCTACAAGAACATCATCGACAAGGAACGCCGTGGCGACTATCTCGGCGCAACCGTTCAGGTCATTCCGCATGTCACCAACGAGATCAAGGATTTCGTGACGGAAGGCAATGAGGACTATGATTTCGTCATCTGCGAAATCGGCGGCACGGTCGGCGATATCGAAGCCATGCCGTTCATGGAAGCGATCCGCCAGCTCGGCAATGACCTGCCGCGCGGCACTGCGGTCTACGTCCATCTGACGCTGATGCCCTATATTCCGGCCGCGGGCGAACTCAAGACCAAGCCGACCCAGCATTCCGTCAAGGAGCTGCAGGCACTCGGTATTCATCCCGACATCCTGCTCGTGCGTGCCGATCGCGAGATCCCGGAAGCCGAACGCCGCAAGCTTTCGCTCTTCTGTAACGTGCGGGAATCTGCCGTCATTCAGGCGCTCGACGTCGCCAACATCTATGACGTGCCGATGGCCTACCACAAGGAAGGCCTGGACAATGAAGTGCTGGCCGCCTTCGGAATCGAACCGGCTCCGAAGCCGCGCCTGGAAGAGTGGGAAGAGGTCTGCAACCGTATCCGCACGCCGGAAGGCGAGGTGACGATTGCCATTGTCGGCAAATATACCGGCCTCAAGGATGCCTATAAGTCGCTGATCGAAGCGCTGCATCACGGCGGCATCGCCAACCGGGTGAAGGTCAAGCTTGAATGGATCGAGTCGGAAGTCTTCGAAAAGGAAGATCCGGCGCCTTATCTCGAAAAGGTCCACGGCATTCTCGTACCCGGCGGCTTCGGCGAGCGCGGTTCGGAAGGCAAGATTCTGGCAGCGCGTTTCGCACGCGAGCGCAAGGTGCCGTATTTCGGCATCTGCTTCGGCATGCAGATGGCCGTCATTGAAGCGGCGCGTAATCTGGCCGGCGTCGAGAACGCGTCGTCGACCGAATTCGGTCCGACGAAGGAGCCGGTGGTCGGCCTGATGACCGAATGGCTGAAGGGCAACGAGCTGCAGAAGCGCACGGCCTCTGGCGATCTCGGCGGGACGATGCGTCTCGGCGCCTACAAGGCGGCTCTGAAGAAGGGTACGAAGATTTCCGAAATCTACGGCTCCACCGATATTTCGGAGCGCCATCGCCACCGCTACGAAGTCAACGTCGATTACAAGGACAGACTGGAAAATTGCGGCTTGACCTTCTCTGGCATGTCGCCGGACGGTGTTCTGCCCGAGACGATCGAATATGCTGACCATCCGTGGTTCATCGGCGTTCAGTATCACCCGGAGCTGAAGTCCCGGCCGCTGGAGCCGCATCCGCTGTTTTCGAGCTTCATCGAAGCAGCGACGGAACAGAGCCGGCTGGTTTAAGAATAGCGAACCGCTTGCGGTAGTCGCTCGGGCTGACCGCAAGCTTCTCCCGAAAATGATGGCGCATGGTGGCGAGCGATCCAAATCCGCTCGCCACCGCCACATCGTCAAGTGAGATGGCAGCCTGCTTCTCCAGCAGGTCGCGGGCACGCCGCAGCCGCTCGCTCAACAGCCATTCGCCCGGCGCCATGCCGGTTGTCGACTCGAAGCGGCGCTGAAATGTCCGCACGCTCATGCCGGCCCGCGCGGCAAGCGTAGCAATGGGTTGTTCTTCCTGCAGACGTTCCCGCATCCATTCGAGCAAAGGCCCCAGGCGCGCACCCTCGTGCTGCCTTAGAACCGGGGTCTCGATATATTGCGCCTGGCCACCCTCGCGATGCGGCGGCACCACCAGCCGACGCGCGACGCTATTGGCGATATCAGGTCCGAAATCCCTGCGAACGACATGCAGGCAGAGATCGATCGCGGCGGCACTGCCGGCGGCCGTCAGCACGCGGTCTTCATCGACATAGAGGACATCGGCATCGACTGCTATATCCGGGTAGCGTGCGGCAATGGAATCGACATAGCGCCAATGCGTCGTCGCCTTGCGGCCGGCGAGCAGTCCCGCCGCGGCGAGCACAGCCACGCCGGAACATAGCGACATGATGCGAACGCCGCGGCGGCTGGCCGCCTGTAGCTTGGCAACCAGCGGGGCAGGGACCGGCGTTCCGATGCCACGCCATCCGGGCACGACGATCAGGTCGGCCTCGGCAATGACTTCGAGACCGTGATCGACCTGAACGGTCAGTCCGCCGGCGGCACGCAACGGGCCGTCCTCGATCGCACAGGCAGAAAAGCGGTACCAATCCTCTCCCATTTCGGGGCGTGGCAGGCCGAAGATTTCATAGGCAACGCCGAACTCGAAGGTGCAAAGGCCGTCATAGACGAGCGTAACGACATGAGGGCCGAGAAGATTGGATTTATCAGAGTTTGGCATGATTTTGACGCTATATGGCATTTCAGCCAATTTCAACTGCGGGATCGCTGAGGCATGAATGCCCCGAACCAAACAAGGAGCGTTCCATGTCCCTAGTCAGTGAAATCCCCGCCGCAGCGCCGAGCCTCGTCGCGGAGCACTATGCCCAAAAGCTTGCTTTCGAGACCGATTGCTCAGACGTCCATCAGTCGATGATATCGGGCAATGTGGATTTCGTTCTGCTCGATGTTCGCGGGCCGGCCATGTTCCAGGATCAGCATATTCCGGGCGCGATCAACCTACCTCATGGCAAGATGACCGCACGGAAGATGGCGGAGTGGCCTGAGGATACGCTGTTCGTCGTCTATTGCGCCGGCCCGCATTGCAACGGTACGGACAAGGCCGCACTCCGCCTCGGCAGCCTCGGCAAGCGCGTGAAGGTCATGATCGGCGGCATCACTGGCTGGGCTGATGAGGGCTACCCGTTCGAAAGAAGGTGAGAGATCGATTGGGCACACCCGGCATTCGCCGGGTTTGCCCATTTTTGCAACACTGCGAAAAACTTCGGCACTTACGTCATTTGACTGTCGCGCCGCCTCCGTTTCCGTGGCACTGTTCGAGTAAGCATAACGGGAACAAAAGTATGATCATCAATCCATTTGACGATCGCGCCGACAGGCCGGGAGCCAAGATCATTTTCACTTTCGCGCTGCTGATCGCATTCAATATTGCCGCCTGGATCTGGGCTTGGGTCGCTTTCGCCGACCGGCCCTCGCTGCTGGGCATTGCGCTTCTTGCCTACATGTTCGGCCTTCGCCACGCCTTCGACGCCGATCATATCGCCGCGATCGACAATGTCGTGCGCAAACTCATGCAGGAAAAGAAGCAACCCTATGCCGTCGGCTTCTTCTTCTCGCTCGGCCACTCCTCGATCGTCGTCATCGCCTCGATCCTGATTGCCGCGACGGCGGCCGCCATGCAGAGCCAGCTCGATTCCTTCCACGATATCGGCGGCGTCATCGGCACGACGGTTTCTGCCGTGTTTCTGCTTTTGATCGGTATCGCCAATCTTTTCGTCCTCAGGAGCGTATGGTCTGCTTTCAGGCGGGCACAGAAGGGCGAAAGGATTGCGGAGGAAGATCTCGACACGCTGCTTGCCGGCGGCGGCTTTCTGGCGCGCATCTTCCGTCCGATGTTCAGTGTCGTGACCCGCTCCTGGCACATGTATCCGATCGGCTTCCTCTTCGGTCTCGGCTTCGACACGGCAACGGAAATCGGGCTTCTCGGCATCTCTGCCGCGCAAGCCGCTGAAGGCATGTCTTTCTGGACCATCCTCGTCTTCCCGGCGCTGTTCACCGCGGGCATGTCGCTGATGGATACGCTCGACAGCACGCTGATGACGGGTGCCTATGGCTGGGCCTTCGTCAAGCCGGTGCGCAAGCTCTGGTATAATCTGACGATCACAGCCGCATCGGTCGTCGTCGCTATTTTCATCGGCGGCATCGAGGCGTTGGGATTGATCGCCGACAAGCTTGGCCTTCAAGGCGGCTTCTGGAGTTTCATCGGCGAGATGAACGGCAATCTTGCCAATTTCGGCTTCGCCGTCGTCGGCATTTTCATCTTGAGCTGGCTGATCTCGACCGTGCTTTACAAGATGCGGGGATATGACAACCTGCAGATCAATCATTCCTGAGATCAATCGCGCCACATCGGGATGATCGAGAGCAAGAGAAGGCAGGCGAGGACGATATTGAGGGCGCGCCATTGCCAAGGCGCCCTCAACAGACGGGCGAACAGCTGGCCCAGTGCGCACCACAACGTCAGCGAGAGTGCTGCCATCACACAGAAGGTCAGTCCGAGCAGGATGGCGAGCGTCAGTGGGCTGTTCGCAAGCGCAGCGAAAGAGGCGGCGGCGCCCATCGTCATGGCCCAACCCTTGGGATTGTGCCAGAGCATCCAGACGCCGGCCAGAAAGCCTGTCGGCCTTGCCATCTGACCAGCCTCGCGCGGCTCTCCGCTTCTACCGATCCGAACGGCGAGCCAGATCAGATAGAGCGAACCCAATGTCTTCATGGCGATCTGCAACATCGGCAGAGCCATCAACAGGCCGCCAAGCCCGGCAGCCGCCGCACAGGCCATGGAGCCCAGGCCAAAAGCAAAGCCACCCATGACGGGGATCGACCGGCGAAAGCCGAAATGCGCGCCAGATGCGGTCGCAAGCGTCGTCGCGCCGCCCGGCGTTATGGTGGAAACCAACGCGAACAGGATCAGTGGCAACAGGGGTTCGATCGTCATATCCAGCTTTTCTCCATATCGAGAAAAGGCATAGACGGCACCTTTGCATCATGAAATCGAATATTGAAGGATCAAGGCATTAGCAATTATAATGCCGGCATGATCCGAAACTTCGACATCGCTCTCATCAGAACCTTCGCCGCCGTTGCCGACCAGGGCAGCATGACGATTGCCGCCAATATGCTGCACATGACCCAAGGCGCCATCAGCCAGCAGATTAAGCGTCTGGAAGACATGCTCGACTGCACCTTGTTCGAGCGTGACAGGCGCGGATTGCGTTTGACCGAAACCGGCGAACGGCTGCTCGGCAATGCCCGCCGCCTGCTTGTCTTGAATGACGAGATCTGGAACGACATGACGGAAAGGACGGTTCGCGGCAGCGTCCGGCTCGGCGTTCCCTATGATCTGGTCGGTGCGACGCTGGCGCCCGTCCTCAAATCCTATGCGGAGCGCCATCCGCAGGTGGAGATTTCGCTGGTCTGCGCATCGTCGCCGGAACTGCTCGAAGAGTTGGGAAACGGAACCGTCGACCTCTGCGTGGTGGAGGAGCCTTACGGCACGTCGCAAGGCGAATGCCTGGCTGTCGAGCGGCTCGTCTGGGTCGGCGCGAAGGCCGGCAATGCCCATCGCAAGGTGCCTCTGCCGATCTCGATGGTCGCCGATACCTGCGCCTTCCGATCGTCTGTCTTTGCAGCGCTCGGCAAGGATGGGCTGCGCTGGCGGACGGTATTCGAGAACGGCAATATCGAGGCGACGACTGCGACGGTGCGCACGGATCTGGCTGTCACCGCCTGGCTTGCCTCCACCGTTCCCGCCGATCTCGATATTCTCACCGTCGAGCAGGGCCTGCCCGAACTGCCGGTCTTTGCCATCAACCTGCATCTGCCGAAGGGTAGCGCAACGCCGCAGGCGCTCGAGCTTGCCCTCCACATCCGCGAAGGCATGATGCGGCCGCGCCAGTCCGCGGCCGCCTGAATTCCATCTGCTGACAGATCTGCCTACGCCGCCTTCGGCAGCGGGCCGACATAGCGCGACTGCGGACGGATCAGGCGCCCGTCGAGCGTCTGTTCGCGCGCATGGGCGATCCAGCCGACGGTTCGGCCGATCGCGAAGACGCCGGTGAAGGAGCTGCGCGGGAAGCCGAGCGCATCGAGCAGCAGGGCGGTGTAATATTCGACATTGACGTCGAGGGGGCGATCCGGCTTGCGCTCCTTGAGCAAGGCGAGGGCCGCCGCCTCGATGGCTTCCGCCAGGGCAATACGTCCGGCATCTGCCTGTCCGCTTGCGAAGATCGGCTTCAACGCCGTCTTCAAGGCGTCGGCGCGCGGATCGCGGACGCGATAGATGCGATGGCCGAAGCCCATCAGCCGCTCGCCATGATCGAGCGCGTTTGACAGCCAGGTACGGGCATTCTCGGGCTTGCCGACGGCATCAAGCATGTCAAGAACCGGGCCGGGGGCGCCGCCATGCAGCGGGCCTTTGAGGGCGCTGATTGCCGCAAGCACGGAGGAGGTCAGACCGGCATGGGTCGAGGCGATGACGCGCGACGCGAAAGTCGACGCATTCAGGCCGTGATCGGAAATCGTCACGAGGTAGGCGTCGAGCCCTGCCGTCTGTTCTGCCGTCGGTGCGCGACCGGTGAGCATGTGCAGAATATCGGCCGATTGCGAGAGCGAGGCATCCGGCTTGATCGGCGTTTCGCCCTTTTGCAATCGCAGTACAGCCGGCAGGAAGACGGCAGGCGCCGCCATCAGGCGGAGAGCGGTGGCAAAATCCTCCCCGTCTGCAACGCGCGCCAGCAAGGCGCGCACCGCGTCCACCGGCGGCAGCGCGAGTACGGCGGCGTCAGCGGCTTCGACATGCGTAAAGAGTGCGACGCGGGCTGCGCCGAGCTGTTTGCGGATCAAGGCTGCGTCGATATGTTCGTCGAACAGGCCATCGAGCAGAAGCGCGGCGACATCTTCGTAGCGGCTGGTTGCCACCAGATCATCCAGCGACACGCCCCGAATGATCAGACGACCGGCAGCGCCATCGACGTCCGATAGCTTGGTTTCTGCGGCAATGACATCTTCAAGACCACTTTTCATTACTGTTCTCCTTTGACTATCCGATTAGATCGGATCTATTCCTATTGACGTCAATCTTGATGCAATTGATCAATATGAGGACCGATGAGCTGGCTGACGGCGGAGCAGGCGCTGGACCTGCTGGGAACCAAATCGCAGACGCTTTATGCTAATGTCAGCCGTGGGCGGATTCGCGCGAAAGCCGACCCCGCCGACACGCGGCGCAGTCTCTATTTCGCCGATGATGTCAAGAGATTGGCCACCCGCCATGCCGGCAGGCGCAAGACCGAATCGGTGGCAGCCGAGGCCATCCAATGGGGCGATCCCGTATTGCCGTCGGCGCTATCGACGGTTTCGAACGGCAGACTTTTTTATCGCGGCGAAGATGCCGCCATGCTTGCCGAGAGTGCGGGCTTCGAAGACATCGCATTGTTGCTTTGGGATATGAAACGGCCGTTGCGGCTCGAACAGGGCGAGCCCAGGCAAAAGCTTCCTTCCCTGGATGCCGCTTTCTCCGCACTGGCAGAGCGCGTAACGCACGACCTGCCATCGCTCGGACGCTCGCTTCCGGCCTTGCAGTACGAAGCTGAGGGTGTCCTCGCAACCGTCGCCGATGCTTTGGCTCCCGGCGCATGGGACCAACCGCTGCACCGGCGTCTCGCCAGTGCCTGGAACCGCCCGGATGCAAGCGATCTGATCCGCCGCAGCCTGGTATTGCTTGCCGATCACGAGCTGAATGCCTCGACCTTTACCGCGCGGATCACTGCGTCTGCCGGCGCGACGCTATCCGCCGCCGCGCTCTCCGGCCTGTCGACGCTGACGGGACCTCTGCACGGCGGTGCATGGCAGAGCGTGCGCTCGCTGATTGCGCGGGCGGCTGCCATCGGCGTGGATGAGGCAGTCCGCAGCTATCTTTCAGAAGGGCGGCCATTGCCGGCTTTCGGCCATCAGCTTTACCCGGATGTCGATATCCGTGGTGAGGCTTTGCTTCGTTGTTTCACATTGCCGCCGCTCTTTGCCCAGGTACGGGATGTCGGCGAGCAACTGGTCGGAGAGTGCGTCAATGTTGACTTTGCCTTGACGGCGATGACCCACGCCTATCATCTGCCGGAGGATGCGCCCCTCATCATCTTTGCACTGGCGCGGACGGTCGGCTGGCTTGCACACGCCATGGAGCAGGCGACAAGTGGCCGACTCATTCGGCCGCGTGCGCGCTATGTCGGTCCGCCGGTGCGGTAATATCATCTCACCGACAAGTGACAAACGGCTTCGATATTGTGGCCGTCGGGATCGAGAATGAAGGCGCCATAATAGTTTTGATGATAGTGCGGGCGAAGACCGGGAGCGCCATTGTCGATGCCGCCGGCGGCGATCGCGACGCGGTGAAAATCATCGACGCGTCCTCTGCTTTCGGCTGCAAAGGCCACATGCGCGCCCGTCTGCGCGGCATCGCGCTGACCGATCCAGAAGAAGGCTTTTTGAGCGATGCCGTAGCCGGCAAAAATTTCGCCCTCGGCATAGAGGCGTTCTATGCCGAGAGGGCGCAGTACCGCATCGTAAAAGGCCTTTGATCGCACGATATCGCGAACCCCGATCGTCACATGGTCAAGCATATTGCGCTCCGATCCGCTCCATCATCCCCGCCGGATCGCGCCGGCGTCGCGATCCGCGAGCTCAAACCAGCCGATGACCAGCCTGCGGCTGACGATCAGCCGGATCGTCGCCGCAGCGACCAAAATAACGACGATGTTGGCTGCGACGAAGAGGATCGGGGCAAGCTGCGCGACGGGACCGCCGTCTCCACGTTCGATTAACCGCATTGGCGCGGTCGCCAGCGCCGTCGCACCGAAGGTGAATGCCCAGTAGCCAGGGTTGAAGCCTTCCTTCATGAGCCATGGCAGGAGGCGAAGCAGGATTAACGCCTGCAGCAGACCGTAACCGATCATGGCATGCACAAGCGTATCAGCCGGTCCGGGCGTCGCGCTCATATAGGCGATGGCGCCAACGGTGGGCGGCGCCAGCTGAATGCCGAGCGTCGGCCGCAGTGGCGGCGGAAGCGCCGGCCCCGTCAGCAGACGATGCAGCAAGGCGGATTCAATCGCGAGCCAGCTGAAGAAGCCGGCGCCAAAGAAAAGCTGCGCCCATTGGGGGAAACCGAGCGCCGCAGCGACGATCGCGGTAACGAAGCATCCGGCGCCGCTCGGGAGGTAAAGCACGGCGGTCGTTGCAGCAATATCACGCTCGCCATGCCACAGGCCACCGGTGCGCCATACCGTGAAGGCAAGCGTATAGGCTGCACCGGCGAGAAATATGGTTTCAGCGCCGATGCGTGAATAGGGCAGCACTCCTCCGGCGATCAGCATGGTCGTAACCCCGATCAGGCCGAGGAAGCAGCACTGCACGGGATGCGCGACCTCCTTGAAGGCTTCCTCGCGAGCCATTGTCCATTTCAACAAAAAGAGCACGATCAGCAGGAGCCAGACGGCGAGACTGACAAACGTCAGCACCTCGCCAACCAAAGCGGGCAAATGCCATATCCGCGCGCCCACCCGCCAAGCATTGGCGAGGCCTGAGAACCCCAGGACAATGCCGAAAAATGAAGCCGGAACCAGTGGCAGTTTCCAAGACACAGCCATATGCCCCCATTTGACGTCTCAGCCGAACGCCAGCCTAAAGAGAATTGTGCAAAGATCGCGGGATGAATGCTAAATCTATCAAAGCGAATGGAAGGCAAAATACAGCTTTCCTCGAACCCGGCAAAGCGCGATCATGGCAAAATGCGAGAGGTTTCGGCCGGCGATATCACAGATGCGTGAGCATGCGACTTTTTCTTCGCTCCATGGCTCGTGCATAGCTCGCCCGTCATTTGTTCATTGGAAAATATTGCGAAATATCTCTATGCAGTATTCAAACGATTGAAACCGTCCTAGGAGACTGAAACATGCAAATCGGAATGATTGGCCTCGGCCGTATGGGCAACAACATGGTGCAGCGCCTGATGAGGGGCGGTCACAGCGCGGTTGTTTTCGATGCGCGCCCGGAAAGCATCGCGGGGCTTGAGCAGCTCGGCGCCACCGGCAGCACGTCTCTCGCGGATTTCGTGTCGAAACTCGCGAAGCCGCGCGTCGTCTGGCTGATGCTGCCGGCCGCGATCGTCGATCAAGAGCTGGCGACGATCGTTCCGCTGCTCGAAGAAGGCGACATCGTCATCGACGGCGGCAATTCCTATTATCACGACGACATCCGCCGCGCCGAAGAGCTGAAACCGAAGGGTATCCACTATGTCGACGTCGGCACCAGCGGCGGCGTTTTCGGCCTAGAGCGCGGCTATTGCCTGATGATCGGCGGCGAGAAGGAGACCGTGCAGCATCTGTCGCCGATCTTCGCAACGCTTGCTCCCGGCGTCGGTGACGTCGCGCCGTCGGCAATGCGCTCCGAAGAAGCCGCCAAGAACAGCACGGCAGAGCAGGGCTACCTGCATTGCGGCCCGTCCGGCGCCGGCCATTTCGTCAAGATGGTCCATAACGGCATCGAATACGGCCTCATGGCCGCCTATGCCGAAGGCCTCAACGTGCTGCGCCATGCCAATATCGGCAAACAGACTGCCGAGAAGGACGCGGAAACCGCACCGCTCTCGCATCCGCAGTATTATCAGTATGATCTCGATATCGCCGAAATCTCCGAAGTCTGGCGCCGCGGCAGCGTGATCACCTCCTGGCTGCTCGACCTGACAGCCGACGCCCTGCACGGCGACGCAGCGCTTTCGCAATATGCCGGCCGCGTTTCCGATTCGGGCGAAGGCCGCTGGACGATCTCGGCTGCAATCGACGAAGGCGTTCCGACGCCGGTGCTGAGCGCAGCGCTCTATGGCCGTTTCGCCTCGCGCGGCAACGACGATTACGCCAACAAGGTTCTCTCCGCCATGCGCGCCGGCTTCGGCGGCCATCACGAGAAGCCGGGCAAGTAATCGATCCATATCGATCAGTGAGAATATGAGCCGGGTGGGTCAAACCTCCCGGCTTTTCCTTGTCCGGTTTGCCGCAGTTCCAGGAAGATGCGCAGCCGCTTTTCGCGCAGGATCACATCGCGGCGATCACGATGGGATAATTCAGAAGTCTTGAAGCAAACGGGCGACTCTAGCCGAGCAGATCCGGACGCAGGAATATGACTGGAGTGGGGGCGCCCACTTCAAGTTCCGGCGCATGTGGCGGACGCACGACCAGGCAATCGGCGCGCGAAAAGACTTTCATCATCGACGAATCCTGCTTGGAAAAGGGTTCGGCGAGCCAGCCGCCGTCATCGGCCTTCCCAAGCGTCGCGCGCACGTAATCCTGGCGCTGATCATTCGCGGCAAAGACGGCACCGGCGCGAGCAATGCCCTCGCGCTTGATCGGCGGCAGGGAGGCGAGCTTGCGGATCAACGGTTCGAGAAAAAGCAGGCCGCAGACGAGGCTTGAAACCGGGTTGCCGGGGAGGCCAAGGACGTGCATGTCGCCGAGGCTGCCGACCATCAACGGCTTGCCGGGTCGCATGGCGATTCGCCAGAAATCGAGCTGCATACCGGCCGATATCATCGTCGCCTGCACCAGATCGTGATCTCCGACCGAGGCACCGCCGAGCGTAACGATAATATCGGCTTTCGCCACCTGCGCCCGGCCAATGGCTGCGGTGATCTCGTCGCGGTCGTCGGCAACAATGCCGAGATCGAGCACATGGGCGCCGGCATTGCGCGCGAGTGCAGCAATACCGAAGGTGTTCGATGCAATGATCTGCGATGGCCCCGGTTCATTGCCCGGCGCAACAAGTTCGTCACCGGTCGCCAGAATGGCGACTAGCGGCCGGCGATAGACATCCAATGCGGGATGGTTCATCGCGGCGGCAACGGTGAGACGCGAGAAATCCATGACCGTGCCGGCGGGAAGCACCGTTTCGCCCTCGGCGAAATCCTGTCCGCGCGGGCGGATATGCTGCCCCTTGCGCAAGGGATAGGTCGTGCGGATACGATCGCCCTCCAGGCGTTCGGCATCTTCCTGCAGCAGCACCGAATCGGCACCGGCCGGAACGGGGGCGCCGGTAAAGATACGAACGGTCTCGCCCTTGCCGAGAGTTCCCTCAAAGGCATGGCCAGCGGCAGAGGCGCCGATGAGCTGCAGTTCAGAACCGGGCGTGGCCGCATCCTCGAAACGCAGCGCGTAACCATCCATTGCCGAGGCATCGAATGGCGGCTGCGTCAGGCGAGCGGTGAGATCCCTGGCCAGAACGCGGCCCTCGGCCATGTCGAGAGGAACACTTTCGAAACGATGAATTGGCGTAGCGCTGTTCAGCAGGCGTGCTTGTGCTTCGGCAACGGGCAATAGGCTCATAGGTCAGGCCTCTGGGTGGCGGAAATCTCCGGATTTGCCGCCGGATTTCTCCAATAATGTGATTCCGCCGATCTCCATGCCCCGATCTGCGGCCTTCGCCATGTCGTAGATCGTGAGGCAGGCGACGGAAACTGCCGTAAGGGCTTCCATCTCGACGCCGGTGCGGCCGGTCAGCTTTGCCGTTGCGGTGACACGCAAGCCGGGCAGGCTGGCATCCTCCGCGATATCGACAGCAACTTTCGTCAGCATCAACGGATGACACAGGGGTATGAGATTGCTTGTCTGCTTTGCCGCCATGATGCCGGCAAGCCGCGCCGTGCCGATGACATCGCCCTTCTTGGCGTTGCCTTCGCGAATCAATGCCAGGGTCTCCGGCTTCATTTTTACATAGCCAGCCGCCGTCGCACTGCGCGCCGTTTCGGCCTTGTCTCCGACATCGACCATATGCGCTTCGCCCGAAGCGTCGATGTGCGTGAGACCAGCCTTCGATGTCGTCATCTCATTCGGCCGCCAGAATACCGGCTTCACCGTTCAGCAGCAGCCGGGTCGCCGCCGTCACGTCTTCCTTGCGCATGAGGCTTTCGCCGACGAGGAAGGTGGTGATGCCGACGGCTTCGAGACGCTTGCAATCGGTATGGGTGAAGACGCCGCTCTCGCCGACCAGCAGACGGTCCTCCGGTACCATTGGGGCCAGCTGCTCGCTGACCGAAAGGCTGACTTCGAAGGTGCGCAGATTACGGTTGTTGATGCCGATCAGCGGCGACGACAGCTTCAGAGCGCGCTCCATCTCCTCGGCATCGTGAACCTCGACGAGAACGTCCATGCCGAGGCCGAAGGCTTCGTCCTGAAGACGCTCGGCATCGTCATCGGAAAGCGAAGCCATGATGAGCAGGATGCAGTCCGCACCCCAGGCGCGGGCTTCCTGCACTTGATAGGTGTCGAACATGAAGTCCTTGCGTAGCGCCGGCAGCGCGCAGGCGGCGCGGGCAGCAGTCAGGAACTCGGGCGCGCCCTGGAAACTCGGCGTATCGGTCAATACCGAAAGGCAAGCCGCGCCGCCAGCTTCATAGGCCTTCGCAAGGGCAGGCGGGTCGAAATCGGGACGGATCAGGCCCTTGGACGGGCTTGCCTTCTTGATCTCTGCGATCAGGCCGAAAACACCGGCATCCTGCTTGGCGAGCAGCGCCTTGTGAAAGCCGCGCGGCGCGGACTGCTCAGCCTGCATCGCCTTGAGATCGGCAAGCGGCACCTTGGCTTTAGCGGCGGCGATTTCTTCGCGCTTGTAGGCTTCGATCTCTTTAAGGATATCGGTCATGACGTCTCAGTCCTGTCCTTCCTCGTTGGAAATGGCGACGAGCTTTTCCAACGCAACCGCGGTGGCACCGCTATCCAGCGAATGCGCAGCGAGCTTCATGCCATCATGAAGCGTTTCCGCCTTGCCGGCAATGACCAGCGACGCAGCCGCATTGGCAAGGGCGATGTCGCGATAGGCATTCTTTTCGCCACCCAGCACGGCACGAAGGGCCGCAGCATTGGCAACGCCATCACCGCCCTTGAGGTCAGCAAGATCGGCATGCTTCAGGCCGAAATCCGATGGCGTCAGCTCGAAACTGCGAATCTTGCCGTTTTCAAGCGCTGCAACGGAGGTCTTTCCGGTCGTGGTGATTTCATCGAGGCCGTCGCCGTGGACGACCCAGACGCTCTCCGCATTGAGATCCCTGAGGACTTCGGCCAGCGGCAACACCCATTGCGGTGCGAAGACGCCCAGCAGCTGGCGGCGGGCGCCGGCCGGATTGGACAGAGGCCCAAGCAGATTGAAGATGGTCCGCGTGCCGAGCTCGACGCGTGAGGGGCCGACATGGCGCATGGAGGAATGATGCAGCTGCGCAAACATGAAGCCGATGCCGGCTTCCTGAATGCAGCGGGCGATCGTTTCCGGTCCGATGTCGAGCTTGATGCCCAGCACGGACTGGGTGTCGGCAGTGCCGGCCTTGGAGCTTTGAGCGCGATTGCCGTGCTTGGCGACGGGCACGCCCGCGCCGGCAACAATGAACGCCGCCAGCGTCGAGATATTGTAGGTGCCGACGCCGTCGCCGCCGGTGCCGACGATATCGATGGCATCCGCCGGCGCTTTCACCGGCAGCATCTTGGCGCGCATCGTGGTTACGGCGCCGACGATTTCGTCCACCGTCTCGCCGCGCACGCGCAGCGCCATGAGAAAGGCCCCGATCTGCGATGGCGTGGCTTCGCCCGACATCAGGATTTCGAATGCCTGCCGGGCTTCGTCCCGCGTCAGCGCCTCACGATTGGCGACCTTGGCGAGGAAAGGCTTCAATTCGGTCATTGACGATCCATCCTCCCGAGCGGGCCTAGCGGGACATCGCCTGTTCGGCGAGATTCTGGTTGACCGTTACGGCGTATTTGGACTGCAGCTGGCCGACTATCTGGTCGAGGATGTCGTCGCCTGCGGCGTTGGCAATCTGGGCGACCTGCTGGTCGTCGTTGCTCAGCGCATCGGTCGTCGGATTGTCGTTGACATCGGTGACCTTGAGCAGGATCTGCGTCGTGTCATCCGCACCCACGGCGTTCGCAGCCGTATCGACCGGGCCGGAGAAGGCGGCGGCGATGCCGCCCCGGCCCAGAACCGGATCGTCCGTCGAGCGCATGACGCCGGTCTTGCTTTCAACGGCAATGCCAAGCGGCGCTGCGATATCGGCAAGCGACTTGCCCTTTTGCGCTTCCTGCTTCAGCTCGGCCGCCTTGGCGGCGAGCGCGATCTTCTGCTGCTCGGCTGTCCAATCGGCAACCGCCTTTTCACGGACTTCGGCAAGCGGGCGATCATGGTCGGGCGTGACGTTCATGACGTCGTACCAGATGTAGCCGTCGTTGCCGACCGTCAGCGGTGCGGGGTTGCCGCCCTGATCGGCCTTGAAGACTTCCGAAATCAGCTGCTGGCGAGCGGGCAGATCCTTGATCTCGTTGCCGTTCTGATCGAGGCCGGCCTGATCGATCGCATCGATGGTGACGAGTTTCAGCTTGAGCTGCGACGCCGCTTCCTGCAGCGATGCGCCGGAGCCTCGCAGGTCCTCGAACTTGTCATGGACGCTGGTGATTTCGTTGGCAGCGTTGCCGAGCGCAATCTGCTTGCGGATATCTTCCTTGACCTCGTCGAAGTTCTTCGCCGTTTCAGCCTTCACGTTGGTTACGCGCAGGATGACCGGGCCGAACGAACCTTCGACGACGGGGCTGGTGCCACCTTCCTTGGTGACGGCAAAGGCAGCATCGGCAACCGTCTTGTCCGGCACCTGATCCTTAGTGAAGGTGCCGAGCAGCACGTCGGACGGCTTCTTGCCCTGGTCGGATACGAGCTGATCGAAGGTGGTTCCCGTCTTCAGGGCGTCGGCGGCCGCGTTGGCGAGATCCTTGTTGGCGAAGGTCAGCTGCTCGATCGTGCGGGTTCCCGGAGTGGTGAAGCTGTCCTTGCGCTTGTCGAACTGGGCACGCACTTCGTCATCCGTAACGCTTGCCGTATCGGCGATATCCTCGGACTGAAGCTTCACATAGGCGAACTTGCGATATTCGGGCGCGCGATATTTCGACTTCACGCCATCGAACCACTTCTGCAGGACATCGTCGGCCGGCGCCTTGACGGGATCGATATTGGCGTTGGTCAGCAGCAGATAATCGATGCTGCGCGTCTCGTCGTGATACTGCTTGACGGCATCGACAAGAACCTTCGGCGCGGTAAAGCCGTTCGATACCGCCTCGACGATCTGGCTGCGGATCGCGACCTTGCTGCGTTCCTTGATGTAATCGTCAGGAGAGATACTGCTGTTGCGCAGAAGCATATCGAATTTCTGGCGATCGAAGGCGCCGTTCGCGGCCTTGAAGGCCGGATCGTCGCCGATGAGCTTGGCGAGGCGGTCCTGAGAAAGCCCGAGGTTCATGTCGGCGGCAAGCTGATCGAGCGATGCGCCGGCAACGAGCTGCGCCACCGTCTGCTGCCCGATGCCAAAGGCGCGTGCCTGCTCCGGCGTGATTTGCATGCGCAGTTGCTGGCTTATCGCCTGGATCTGGCGGCGATAGGCGAGGCGGAATTCGTTGGTATCGATGTGCTGATCGCCGACCGTGACAACGGTAGTGCTATTGCCACCGGAGATGAGGGAGCGCTCGACGCCCCACACACCGAAGGCTGCCGCAAGAAGAAGCAACAAACCCTTGGCAACCCAGGTCTGGGCGATTTTTCTCAGCACTTCGAACATCGGAAAGCAAACCTCGTCATCATCAAGTCTTCGCCCGCAGGCGAAACAATCGAAGTTCCTTAGAGCAATCCGAACCGGAATTGAAGAGCCAGTCGGGAAATCGCTTGACGAGGCGCGGATGTGCCGGAACCTTTGATGGACGGCAGCGTTTTAGCAACACGGAAACACAAGGAGCACACGATGGCAGAGACGAAATCAGCTTCCAGTCAGTCGTCTTCAGCGCGAGCACAAACGGAAACGGCAATGGAGGATCTTGCCGCCCAGGTCGCAGCATTGCGCGAGGATCTGGCAAAGCTGTCGCAAAGCGTTGCGGCCGTGGGGCAGGGAGCAAAGTCTGTCGTCGCCGAGGAGGCCCAGGAGATTACGGAGCAGTTGCGTGAGAGAGTTCGCGAGGAGCCGATCTTCATGGTCGCCGCCGCAGCGGGCATCGGCTATCTCATCGGTCTTCTTAGCCGACGCTAAGCCACAGGCTTAACTCTCCCAGGGATGGCGCAAGCCCCACGTGCCCATCCATTTGCGAAACTGCCGAAAAGGCGCGGATCAATGGTCCGCGCCTTTTCAATTGTCGATCAGTACCGATATCTGCACGCATACATTGCGAATAGCGCTGCGCGCCGTATAGCCGCCGCCCGGTGCGACATCTTTGCGACACTCCCTGCGACATCTTGACCATCGCTATTTGTTGAGCGCGCACCCTCTTGTATCACATGGGCGCTTACTATACGTAACAGTAATTATAAGGTTGCTTATCAATAGCAGGCTCCCCATATCATGACCTCGTCGCCCACAGTCGGCTTCCTTCTCCATGACGTCGCGCGGCTTCTTCGGAAGCGATTCGAACAGCGCGCGAAGGATTTGGGGCTGACACGCTCGCAATGGCAAACGCTTGCCTACCTCGCAAACAACGAAGGTATCCATCAGGCCGGATTGGCAGAGATTCTGGAAATCGAGCCGATCACCCTGGTTCGTATCCTGGACAAGTTGAGCGAACGGGGCCTTGTGGAACGCCGCCAGCATCCCAACGATCGGCGCAGCTGGCTCCTTTACATGCGCGAAGAGGCACGACCGTTGATGGATGCCATGCGCGGTATAGGCGAGGAGACCCGCCAGGAGGCGCTCGATGGCGCCTCTTCGGAAGATCAAGAACGCCTCTATGAACTGCTTACCCTTATGAAGTCGAACCTGATTAGCGCCTGCCGTTCGAAGGCAGTCGACAAAGAGTTACAACATGGCTGACGCATCTTCTTCACTTCGCGTACCCGCGAACGTAAATTCCTCCGAACAAAATCAAGCTCCCGTCGCCGAGGCTCCGTCCTCAAATCCGGCGCAGCAACCTTCGACGACCGCTCCGCCCGTAGCCGCGGCGCCTCCCGAGACGCCGCGCAGGCGCCGCAGCCTGACGCGACCGGTCATGTTCGCCCTGCTGCCGATCGCGCTTGTCGTCGGCGGCTATTATTACGTCACCGGCGGACAGATCATGTCCACGGACAATGCCTATATCCAGGCCGACATGGTGGGCGTTTCCACCGACGTCTCCGGCACGGTGATCTCGGTCGACGTGCATGAAAACGAAACCGTCAGGAAAGGGCAGGTGCTGTTCCGCCTGAAGCCCGATTCGTTCCGGATCGCGCTCGAAGGCGCAAAGGCCCAGCTCGGCAACGCCAGGAACCAGATCCTGAACCTGCAGGCGAGCTATCAGCAGTCACTGGCCGAAATCACCCAGGCACAGGCCGACCTGCCTTACTATCAGACCGAATTCGACCGCCAGCAGAACCTGATCACCAACTCGGTCGCATCCAAGGCAGCTCTCGACCAGGCCAGACACAATCTCGAAGCCGCGCAGCAAAAGGTATTGGTCGCAAAGGCGACGGCGGCTGCGACTCTCGCGCAGTTGGGTGGCGAAGGGACGGCCGACCTGCCCCCCGAACAGAACCCGCTCTATCTGCAGGCCAAGGCCGCAGTCGACAATGCGCAGCGCGAACTTGACGATACGGTCGTGAAGGCTCCCTTCGACGGCGTGACCGCCAATGTGCCCTCGCTGCAGGTCGGTGCCTATCTGACAGCTTCCCAACCCGGCTTCTCGCTGGTTTCGACCACTCACATGTGGATCAACGCCAGCCCGAAGGAAACCGAGCTCACCTATGTTCGCCCCGGCCAGAAGGTCGATATCTCCGTCGACGCCTATCCGGGTGTGGTCTGGAAGGGAACGGTCGCCAGCATCGCGCCGGCATCCGGCTCCAGCTTCTCGCTTCTGCCGGCGCAGAACACGACCGGCAACTGGGTCAAGGTCGTCCAGCGCATACCGATGATCATCACCATCGACGACACGGCGAACAAGCCTCCGTTGCGCGTCGGGATGAGCGTCGTTGCCGGTGTCGACACAGGCCATGCCCGCGGCCTGCCTGATTTCATTACCAACCTGCTGGGCCACTCCCGCGGTCAGGACCATGAGTAACGCTACCGCCGCTTCACCCGCAGCGCCCGTCGCCAATCGCGGCGCGATCACCGCCTGCGTCATTCTGTCCGTCATCATGCAGGCGCTTGATACCACCATCGCCAACGTCGCCCTGCCGCATATCCAGGGCGACGTCTCAGCCAGTTCCGACCAGATCAACTGGGTGCTGACCTCTTATATCGTCGCAGCGGCGATCATGACGCCGCCCTCGGGCTTCCTCTCGGCGAAGTTCGGCCGCAAGCGCGTATTGCTGGTAGCGATCGCCGGCTTCGTAGCCGCCTCGGTCCTGTGCGGCCTGTCGGAATCGTTGATACAGATCGTTGGCTTCCGCCTGCTGCAGGGCCTGTTCGGCGCATCGCTCGTACCGCTGTCGCAGGGCATTCTGCTCGATATCTACAATGTCGAGGAGCGCGGCCGCGCCATGGCCCTGTTCGGCGTCTCGGTCATGGTCGGGCCGGTGCTTGGACCCGTCATCGGCGGCTGGCTGACCGACAATATCAGCTGGCGCTGGGTGTTCTACATTAACGTGCCGATCGGCGCGCTCGCCTTCTTCGGCATCGTCGTCTACGTAACGGAAACGAAGCTTGATGCGCTTGCCAAACTCGACTGGTTCGGCTTCGGCATGCTCTCACTCGCGATTGCCGGCCTGCAGCTCTTCCTCGATCGTGGCGAGCAGCTCGACTGGTTCTATTCGACCGAGATCATCATCGAGGCACTCGTCTGCGTCAGCGCCTTCTATCTTTTCCTCGTGCACATGTTCACGGCGGAGCGAAGTTTCGTCAATCCGCGGCTCTTCATGGACCAGAACTTTGCCGTCAGCATCCTGTTCATCTTTATCGTTGGCGTAACCTATCTGGCTTCGCTGGCGCTGATGACGCCCTATCTGCAGACGCTGATGGGCTATCCGGTCGTAACCGCCGGCATCGTCATGGGGCCTCGCGGCGTCGGCACCATGGTCTGCATGTTCCTCGTCGGGCGCCTGATCGGCAAGGTGGACACCCGCTGGCTGCTGTTCATCGGCCTCGCGCTGACGGCCTGGGCCATGTACGACATGACCGGTTGGACGCCGAACGTCTCGCAATGGACCCTGATATCGGTCGGCTTCGTCCAGGGTGCCGGCCTCGGCTTCCTCTTCGTGCCGCTGACGACGATCGCCTTTGCCACGTTGCCCGCGCAGATGCGCGGTGAAGGGACCGGGCTTTACAACCTCTCGCGCAACATCGGCTCCAGTGTCGGCATTTCGGTCGTTTCGATGCTGATCACGGAGAATACGCAGGTCAATCACGCCAACATTGCCACCTATGTGACGCCGTACAACCGCTATTTCGAAGCGACAGCCGCTCAAGGCGTGAGCCCCTTCACCGCTGTCGGCAGGGCGACGCTCGACGGCATGATTACGAACCAGGCGACCATCATCGCCTATATCGACGACTTCAAGCTGCTGATGCTGATGTCGATCTGTGCCATGCCGCTGCTGGTGCTCTTGCGCAAACCGAAGGCGCCACCGGCCGTCGACCACAGCGTCGCAATGGAATAGTCACGCAGTCTTTCCAGTTTCACTGCGTGGCTGATGGCCGCCGGGCGCCACCCCGGCGGCTATTTTTTCGGTTACGGAAAACGGCGACTGACGAAGCGCGAACCGGCGGCTCCGAACCGCCAGAGGGGATCGACATTCTTCGTGATGCCAATGCGCTTGTCCGCCACTACGGGCACCGGTTCGGCAAGCGAAAACGAGAACGGCGCTGCATCCAGGGAGCGACCATTGAGCCCTATGTCGACCGCAAGGGCTTGCGAGAGTTTTCCCGGTCCGTTGCAAAGCGAGACGACATCCGCAAGGCCGCGCCGCCTTATCATCTCCTCGATGCCGCTCTCCGGCTCCAGCGCCCGGATGAGCACGGCGCTCGCACCGGTACAGACGAAGTTCAGGCACCAGTGAATGCCGTAGGAGCGGTAGATATAGACATGTCCCACCGGCCCGAACATGGCCGTGTTGCGCGGCGTCGGCCCGTTGTAGGCGTGGGACGCCGCATCGTCGGGCCGATAGGCCTCGGTTTCAACGATACGCCCTCCGATGCCCGCCACCGTCAGGCGCGCTCCGATCAACTCGGCGGCGACCTTGACGGCGTCCCTGCCGAAAAAGACAGCAAGGGCAGGACCGGCGAGGGGCCGGGGGCCGAGAGATTGAGAGTCGTCGTTGAATGTCATGGGCGAGGGGATATCCGAAGTGGTCGATGCCAACCTTTCCTAAAAGAGGCGCGACGCTTTGGAAATTCCTTTCCTACACATTTCCGTGAAGACATGGCAGGCAACCGGTCTCGATACCGTCGATTTTCACCGTGCCGAATTCGAACGAGTGTGTTGGCCGAGCATCCAACTTCGGTAGTCGACAAGATCGGTCGCCGTCGCCTGTTTTGCTCAAGGTATCCAAGCTATTGATCCGGCTACAGGATTTCTCCACCTATAGTTTGAGCGGGCAAGCAGGGGGGACGACGGCGCATATCGTCCCGCAGACCTGATTTGTCAAAACGGAAGAGATCGGATCTTCTGCGTGGCGATAATTGACAAAAGATAAGCTTCTCTTATCATTAGCCTGCTTCAGTCAGATTTGACCCCTGACCTGGCGAAGGGGGTTCGGCCGCATCCGCTGGCCGGACCCCTTTGTTTTATCAGGGCCCGCCTTTCGCAATCCTTGGCTTGCCTGCCACTTCCTCATAGCATGGTGAATGTTTGATCCGTTCGACGGCCACCATTTCGACGAGCGTATTATGCCGGGAACGCAGCCCGCAGCTCCACCGAATAAGTTGACGCGGCTCCGCAAGTCGCTATAAGCGCAAGTCGGAAACTGCAGTCGTTGCAAGGCGTCGCGAACCACGGCCGCAACACTGGATGTCGAGGAGAAAATACCTTGATATCAAATAGATGGAAGAGTGTCCGAGTGGTTTAAGGAACCGGTCTTGAAAACCGGCGTGCGGGAAACCGTACCGTGGGTTCGAATCCCACCTCTTCCGCCATATCCTTGCAAAATAATCTCGTTTTCAATGGACAGGCGGCACCGCTTCGATGCCGCCCGGAATTATCGTGAGTCATCTCGCGACCGGCGTTAAACCGGCGTGCAGAAAAGCTGGACGAATTTGAAGCTTGTCAGCCAGGTGATATCCGGAGACATACCGACGTCGACGACGTCCTTGCCGTCATAGGCATCCACCTTGAAGCTGTAGTTGAGATCCTGGAAGATTCCCATGATCGTCGAAACCGTCTTTACCGGGTTGTCGAACAGGTAGGTGTGCAGTTCGAGATTGATGTAGGGTCGCTGAGACAGGATCTTCGGCGCCCCGAGCAATACTTCGAGATCGGCGCCATCGACATCGATCTTCAGGAAATCGACCTTTCTGGAATGGTCGTAATCATCGTCGAGCCGGACGACTTGGACCTTCGTCGACAGTCTCGGATCCTGATCCGACGCGAGCATCATAAGCGAACCCTGGCTGTCGAGAACCGGCAGCAGACCTTCCCGATCCCCAACGGCGCGCGGATGGACGACGATGTTTTCAAGTCGGTTCAGCTTTGCATTACGCTCGATCACAGCCGCATTGGCCGGAGACGCTTCCCAGGCATGAACCAGGCCAGTCGGTCCTGCGCATAGAGCCAGAAGAACTGTGGTAAGGCCCTGATGGGCACCGCATTCGAGAACGGTCGATCCCGGCTTGATGGTGTCGATCCACCACTGCCGTTCGCTCTGCCATTGATCGGCGTAGCCGTACCATTGCCGACTGAGTTCATCGAGAATATGAATATCGAACCTGTGCGGCCCGACAAATCGCTCGCAAGCGACGAACGGTTCGAAGACTTCAGACATCAGCTACGCCCCCTTAACCATCATTTATGACCTGCCCCAAGCAGGTTCACTGAACGTCCGGAGTCTTACAAGATCACCCTATTATTATCAATAATTACTAATTCATAATATTCAAGAATAACGACCCTGTGCTTGTCACGCAGAAAACCGACGGCAGCATGTCACATCGGAAATTTCTGCCTTGTCTTGTCCTTCGCAACGCCATTTTCAAAGGAGATGACAATGATCAGCCAGCACATCGCAATCGTCTATCATAGCGGCTATGGGCATACGGGCCGGCAGGCCGAAGCCGTCAGGGCAGGGATCGACGAAATCGACGGCGTGGAAGCCATGCTATTGACCGTGGACGAGGCAGAGCGCCACTGGGGCGATCTCAATGCCGCACAGGCGATCATCTTCGGCTCGCCCACCTATATGGGCGCGGTTTCCGCACCGTTCAAAGCCTTTCAGGAGGCGACGTCGAATGCGGTTCTCGCCCGGGGCTATCTCTGGAAAGACAAGATTGCAGCCGGCTTCACCACCTCCGGGTCACGATCCGGTGACAAGCTTTCGACACTGATGCAAATGGTGATCTTCGCCGCCCAGCACGGAATGCATTGGGTCGGCCTCGATCTGCCGCCAGCGAACTGCTCTTCGACTGGTTCGGAGGAAGACATGAACCGTCTCGGATTCTGGCTCGGCGCAGCGGCGCAGGCGAACACGGATGAAGGCCCGGACACCGCACCTCCTGCCGCCGATCTTGCCACGGCGCGCCATCTCGGTCGACGAGTGGCTCTGACGACGCTGCAATTTGCCCGCGGCCGCGACGTCAATGCGTTTCCGCGAGAGCTCACGACCCATGAGTGACGCGCCTCCCGACCCGATCTTCTCCGAGCTGCGCCCGCGCCTCGTTCGGCTTGCCTACCGGATGCTGGGGTCGGTCGCCGATGCCGAAGACATCGTGCAGAATGCCTGGCTGCGCTGGCGGGGAAGCGATCATGCCGCCGTTCGCGAGCCGGCGGCATTTCTTCGGACTATCGTCACCCGGCTCTGCCTCAATGAACTGAAATCGGCCCGTCGTCGGCGAGAGTCCTATGTGGGCTCCTGGCTGCCGGAGCCGATCTTCGATCCGGAGGAGGACGACGCCGCCGACGATATAACCATGCCGCTGATGTTGGCGCTGGAGCGTCTTTCGCCTCTGGAGCGCGCCGCCTTTCTCCTGCACGATGTCTTCGGCATGGATTTCGATGAGGTCTCCTCGGCGATCGGCCGCGAGGCTGCAACCTGCCGCAAGCTTGCAAGCCGGGCAAGGGCCCATATCACCGAGGCACGACCACGCTTCGCTGTGGGGAGGGAGCAGGGATTGAAGCTCGCGACGGCCTTCTTCATGGCGTCGAGAACGGGAGACATGGCGTCTCTTCGGGCGCTGCTCTCCGAAGATATCGTCGTTTATGCCGATGGCGGCGGCAAGGTGCCGACCTCGCAGCGCCCACATATCGGGCTTTCCGCCGTCATGCTGCTTCATGAGCAATTGGCGCGAATTTTCCGCGCGCAACCGTCGCGGCTGATCCACTATGCCGTCATCGACGGCTTGCCCGGCTTCGTTACGATAGAGGGCGGTAACGTGGTTCAGACGACCGCGCTGCAGATCGAACAGGACAAGGTGGTCGCCATCTACTGCACGCGCAATCCAGACAAGCTGCAGCATATCATCGGCACTATCCCAGATTGACAGTTGACGGCGTGAGGAAGGGGATGCGAAACCGACATCCTCTTCGCGCCGCGCGGCGCATTGGCAAAGAGGATGGGCATGCAGCACTTCAGCATACGCCGCCTTCAGCGTGACGACACTTCGCTGTTCAGGGAGATCCGCCTGGAGGGCCTGAACCGTCATCCGGAAGCTTTCGGTGCGTCGCATGAGGAAGAAGAGGCTTATTCGCTTGCCCAGATTGGCGACAGGATCGAGAGCAATGCCGTGTTTGGCGGCTTTGCTGATGATGGCGCTCTGGTCGGCGTCGTCGCGGTCGCTCGGTCGAGAGGCGTGAAGATGCGCCACATCGCCACGATCTGGGGCATGTATGTGCGTCCGCAGGGGCGGGGCACCGGCCTGTCGCGCTTGCTGATGGTCGCGGCGCTCGACGAGGCACGCCGCACCTGCCGCTCGATCCGGCTTACCGTCGTCTCGTCCAATGCCGCCGCCATTCGTCTTTATGAATCGCTTGGCTTCAAGGCCTGGGCCGTCGATATCGAGGCGCTGAAGGTCGGCGATACCTATCACGACGAAATACTGATGCGTCTTGATACAGACGCCTGAAAGAACTGCGCCAAACCCGTTCATCGCAATCCCATCGCAGTGGCAAAACGATTGCAGCTGTCGCAGTTCGGAACGATCGACGTCGATCCGCACCTTTGCGGGAACCCGGCGATCGCCGCTACTTGCGGCCGGCGACGCTTTACTGAGCATTAACCATGATCTTCAGAATTTATTCGGTGCGCTCAATTTGCATCGCAAAATGGACAAACTGCAATCATGATTAAAGCACCGTTAGGTGATTGGAGCGTAGCAGGATACCGGAATGAGGGACGTATCCGGTAGCAAACCTCCGTCAAAGTAATGAGTAGCGGCTTGGGACAGATGAAATTCGAAAATCGTGCAGTGACATACGCAACGGGTATGCGTTGGTTTGCTCTCTCACTGATGTGCGCAACCATCACTGCCTGCGGCACAACTCAGAAGGTCGCCTCGACGCGCCAGCACGGCAAGGAATATTTCTCCGAGAAGGAATATGGCGTCAAGGCGAGCCCTCGCGTCGTCAACAACGGCCCCGTGCCGAAGGGCGGCGGCCGCTTCATGGTCGGCAATCCCTATCAGGTGAAGGGCAAGTGGTATTACCCCAAGGAAGATTTCGGCTATAACAAGGTCGGCATCGCCTCCTGGTATGGCTCGGCGTTTCACGGTCGCCTGACCGCCAACGGCGAAGTCTACGACCAGCAATCGCTGACCGCCGCGCATCCGACTTTCCCGTTGCCGAGCTACGCGCGCGTCACCAATGTCGAAACCGGCTCATCGATCATCGTGCGCGTCAACGACCGCGGTCCTTACCATCCCGGCCGCATCATCGACCTTTCCAACAAGACGGCGCAGCTCCTCGATCTCCAGCACAGCGGCACTGGCGACGTACGTGTGCAGTATGTCGGCCGCGCCCGCATGGACGGTCATGACGAACCCTATCTGATGGCATCTTACACGCCGAAGGGCTCGCGTCTGCCCGGCATCAATCCGGGCGGCCAGATTGCGACCGGCGTGATGGTTGCTTCGGCCGGACGCATGACGGCGGATCAGCTGCCGGATTCGTATACGCCGACACCGACGCGCGTCAGCCGTCAGGTGCGCAGCTTTGATGCTACGCCGGCGATCGCGCCCGTGCCGCGCCAGTCGCCTTATTCGGCAACGGCCTTCGCTGACGCGCCGAAGCCTGCTTACAATGCCGACAAGCGCAACAATCCGCCGCCAATGACCTGGAACGGCGGCGCCATGCCTGCTGTTGAGTCCGCCGAGCCCGTGATGATCGTTCTGCCGCAGATCGGGCCGATCCCGCGCGAGCGACCTGATTTTACGCCTCGTATGGCAAATCTCGACAACCAGTCCCTGGGTTCGATGGTTGCCGGCTATCAGGAAGCACCGGTCAAGACCGTCTATGTCGATCTCGCTTTCGATGCCGTCATGGTTCGCAATGACGGGCTCACACAGGAATCGATCCTGTCGTCCTATCGCCGCCAGCATCAGGGCACGACGCAGGTCGATTGATCGGCGTCATTGCCTGAATCTTAACCCGTCACTAAAATAATCGTGCCGGTGGTTGGATGAAGGGGACGATATGCCAAAGCGCTTGATTCTTTTGTTCCTTTTCCTGCTCGGTATCGGCAATGTCGCGGCTCTTGCGCAGCCGGCCACGCCAGGCGCCTTCGACACAAAGGCCGCGCAGGCCTTCATGATCGAGGCGTCAACCGGCACCATCCTGCTTGCCAAAAACGAGGATCAACTGATTTCGCCGGCGTCGCTTGCGAAGCTGATGACGCTGGATGTCGTTTTCGATGCGATCGGGCGAGGGGAGATCAACCCCGATACCGAATATCCTGTCTCGGAAAACGCATGGCGGACAGGCGGTGCGCCTTCGCGGGCGTCGACGATGTTCGCCGCATTGAAATCGCGCATACGCGTGGGAGATCTAATCCAGGGCGTTGCCGTGCAGCAGGCAAATGACGGCTGCATCGTTCTTGCGGAGGGCATGTCCGTCAGCGAGCGCGAATTCGCAAGGCGGATGACGGCGCGCGCAAGGGAGATCGGCATGTCCAGGTCGACCTTCACCAATTCCACCGGTCTGCCGGATGCGAACGACCCCAACGCCGGCGGCAAGGTTTCCATGCGGGAGATGGTGATGCTGGCGCAGGACCTGCAGGAGAAGCATCCCGACCTTTACAAATATTTCGGGCAGGCCGATTTCACCTGGAACAAGATCTATCAGCGCAACAAGAACCCGATGCTTCTGCTCAATATCGGCGTGGATGGTCTGGGGCTGGGCTTTGCCGACGGCGAGGGCTTTTCGATCGTCACCTCCATTCAGCGGGATGGCCGCAGGCTGTTCCTGGCGCTTGGCGGTTTGAAGAGCGACAAGGATCGCATCGAGGAGACGCGGCGCGTCCTCGAATGGGGTCTCAGCAATTTCAAGAGCCAGCGCATCTTCGCCGATGGCGAGGTGATCGGCGATGCCAGCGTCTATGGTGGAGCCGCTTCCACCGTAGGCCTCCAGGCGAAGGTACCCGTCGACGTCTACGTTCCTGTGGAGACGCCGGACAGGCTCTCGGCGCGTATCGTCTACCGCTGGCCCCTGACGGCGCCGGTTGCCGCAGGTTATGAAGCCGGAACCCTTCGCGTATTCCTGGGGACCCGCCTCGTGCGCGAACTGCCCCTTTATACGAAGGATTCGGTCGCGCAGGGCACCTTGGGCCGACGTGCTTTCGATGCTTTTATGGAATTGACCGAATCTCTGCTGTTCTCCTGGCTGTGGGACAAGCCTTTGCCGACCTGAGCGGCCCGTATGGCTCGCGAAATCCTTGTTCACACCCCATATAGAATGCCGGACACCGGGACATGCACGGTTCCACCGGGGCATGTCTTGGGTTAAACAGGGTGCGTATCGCATGCCGAAGGAATGGCACGCGAAAAGTGCAGGACATGATCATTGGCTGATGCAAACGGATTATTCGTAAGCTTCGAAGGCGGCGAGGGCGCAGGCAAATCCACCCAGATCCGCCGCCTGGCCGAGCGGTTGCGCGAGCGTGGCCATGAGGTTCTGGTGACGCGCGAACCCGGCGGCTCGCCGGGCGCCGAGGCGGTGCGGCATGTCCTGCTTTCGGGCGCTGCGGAAATGTTCGGCACGCGCATGGAAGCCATTCTCTTTGCTGCCGCCCGAAACGATCATGTCGAGGACGTCATTCGCCCGGCTTTGGCGCGCAGCATCATCGTCCTTTGCGATCGGTTCATGGATTCCTCGCGCGTCTATCAGGGCGTGACGGGCAATCTTGAGCCCGACTATATCGAGGCCCTGCAAAGAGTTGCGGTCAACGGCGTCGTTCCCGACTGCACGCTCATTCTCGACATTCCGGCGGCGGTGGGCCTGGAGCGCGCGCGTAAGCGCGCCTCAACCGTGGCCTCGCCCGACCGCTTCGAGAAGGAAGAGATGCAGACGCATGAAAAGCGCCGCGAAGCCTTTCTCGACATCGCCGCCCGCGAGCCGGAGCGTTGCCATGTCATCGATGCACAAAAGTCGGAAGACGAGATCGCCGCGGAAATCGCCGGGATCATCGACAAGCGTCTCGGTATAGCCGATATCGCCGCGCGATCGGAAGCTGCGCAATGAGCGACGAACGGCCTGGCGTTCTCGATGGCGCAATCCCCCCGCAGGACAACGTAAAGCTCTTCGGCCATGAGGAGGCGGAGGCCTTCCTTGCGCAGTCCTATCGTTCCGGCAAAGGCCACCATGCCATGCTGATCGAGGGACCCGAAGGCATCGGCAAGGCAACGCTCGCCTTTCGTTTTGCTAATCATGTCCTCTCGAATCCCGATCCAGCTTCGGCGCCGGAGACGATCGGCGATCCCGATCCGGCATCCGTCGTCAGCCGGCAGATTTCCGGCGGTGCGTCGCACAATCTGCTGCATTTGAGCCGGCCGGTCGACGACAAGACCGGCAAAGTGAAATCCGCGATTACCGTGGACGAGGTACGTCGCGCCGGGAAATTCTTCTCGCAGACATCGGGCACGGGCAACTGGCGGATCGTCATCATCGATCCCGCAGACGATCTCAATCGCAGCGCAGCCAACGCCATCCTCAAGATCCTTGAAGAACCGCCGAAGCGCGCTTTGTTCCTGGTGCTGTCGCACGCACCGGGCCGGCTCTTGCCAACGATCCGTTCGCGCTGCCTGCCCCTGAAGCTCGCGCCGCTCGAAAACGAACCCCTGCGCTGGGCGCTCGAAAATCTTGGTGTGCCGCCGGGGCAGGGGAGCGACGTGCTTACCGCAGCCAAGGGCAGTGTCAGCGAGGCACTCAAGCTGCTGAACTATGGCGGCGGCGAGATCATCGACGCCTATCGGCAGGTACTTTCGGCCGATGGGCCCGCCGCCCGCAAAGCCATGCACCGGCTCGCCGACGCACTTTCCGGCAAGGACAGCGATACGATCTTCGGCTTCTTCCTGTCGCATATCGGCGACGACATTATCGAGCGAGCCAGGGCTGCCGCACTAGGCGGCTCCATTGTAACGGCCGAGAGACTGGCCCGGCTGCACTCGGAAACCACGGAGCGGCTGAACGTCTCGCAGGCCTATAATCTCGATCGCAAGCAGACGCTCATCACCATTCTTGGCGAGCTCAAGCAGCAGCTTTCGGCGTAATTTCATCGCACAGCCTCCGCCTGAAGGCTGCTACGAACTTTTCTCTATCACGAGCGATGAGAACAGCAGTCGTCTGCGGCCGGAAGCTGATTTCATTCAGGCCGCAAGCGATATGTATTCGCTATGGTCGCGCCTGCCTCACGCAACCGGGCAGGGCTTCATGCCCCAGATCTCTTCGGCATATTGCGAGATGGCGCGGTCGGACGAGAATTTGCCCGAACCGGCGACGTTGAGGATCGCCTTGCGCGCCCATCCGCCGCGATCGCCATAAAGCGCGCTTAATGCTTCGTCGGCTTCCAGGTAAGAAACGAGATCCGCCAGATGCATGTAACGGTCGCCGTTTTTCAACAGCACGTCATGCAGGGCCGAAAACGCGCCCGGTTCGTTGGCACTGAAATAGTTCTGGGCGATCAGATCGAGCGCGTGGCGCGTTTCCTGATCATTCTCGTAGTGCCAATGGGGATTATACCAGCTGCGACTGTCAGCGACTTCCTGGGCGGTCAGACCGAATAGGAAGAAGTTTTCCTCGCCGGCCTCTTCGGCCATTTCGATCGTCGCACCGTCCTGCGTGCCGAGCGTAAGCGCACCATTCATCATGAATTTCATGTTGCTGGTGCCGCTGGCTTCGAATCCAGCCGTCGAAATCTGGTTCGAGACATCGGCGGCCGGAATGAGACGCTCGGCGAGCGAAACGCAATAGTCCGGAAGGAAGACCACCTTGATCCGGCCCGCGACCAGCGGATCCTTTTCGATCGTCAGCGCGAGATTGTTGATGAACTTGATGATGAGCTTGGCGACCTTGTAGGCCGGTGCCGCCTTGCCCGCGAAGAAGAAGGTGCGCGGGGCCATGGTCATGCCGGGATTGGCGCGCAGACGGTTGTAGAGAATGATGACGCGCAACGCGTTCAGCAATTGCCGCTTATACTCGTGAATTCTCTTGATGTGGCAGTCAAATATACTATCGGGATCGACGATCTGCCCGCTGCTTTCCTTCAGCCAATTGGCAAACCGCACCTTGGCATGGCGCTTTGCGCCGAGGAAGGCGTCGCGAAATGCCGCATCGTCGGCGAGCGGCTTCAGTTGACCGATCTGGTCGAAATCGCTCACCCAATGGTCGCCGATCGCCTCGGAGATAACGTTCGACAGCTCCGGATTGGTAAGGCGCACCCAACGACGCGGAGTCACGCCATTGGTCTTGTTGTTGAAACGCTCCGGAAACAACTCAGCAAAGTCGCGTACCGTCGTCGTCCGCAGCAGCTCCGAATGGATGGCGGCGACGCCATTGGTGCTGTGCGATCCGACGATCGCGACATGCGCCATGCGGACCTTGTCTTCGTGTCCTTCCTCGATGAGGCTGACACGCTCGACGAGCTTGTCGTCTCCTGGATGGCGATCGCGCACGTCGTCGAGAAAACGGCGATTGATTTCATAGATGATTTCGAGCTGGCGCGGCAGCATCTGCCGGAAATAATGCAGCGGCCACTTCTCGAGCGCCTCCGGCAGGAGGGTGTGGTTGGTGTAGGCGAGCGTACGCTGTGTCAGGTTCCAGGCATGGTCCCACTCAAGATGCACCTCGTCGAGAAGGATGCGCATCAGCTCCGGTACGGTCAGCGCCGGATGGGTGTCGTTCATTTGGATGGCGACCTTGTTCGGAAGCTCGTTCCAATCGTCATTGTCGCGGCGGAAGCGGCGCAACAGATCGGCAAGCGAGCAGGCGACCAGGAAATATTCCTGCGCGAAGCGCAAGCTCTGTCCCATCTCGGTGGAATCATCGGGATAGAGTACCCGTGTCAGCGTCTGGGCGGCGATGCTACCGACAAGCGCGCCGACGAAATCGCCGGAGCTGAATTCCTGAAAATCGAAATAGTCGGGCGCCGCAGCACTCCAAAGACGCAGGCTGTTGATCGTCTTTCCGCCGAAGCCGACGATCGGCCGGTCATAGGGAACGCCGATGAGCGTCGAAGGCTTGTTGGCGATGATCGTCAGCGCGCCCTGATGCATTTCGAAGCTGCATCCGAGCTTCACCTCGACGAACTGGCCGCGGCGCGATACTTCCCACGGGTCCTGTCGACGCAGCCAGTTGTCAGGCTGCTCGTGCTGCCAGCCGTCCTCGATCGCCTGGCGGAACATGCCGTATTCATAGCGCAGGCCGTAACCCATGGCCGGCAGTTCCATGCTGGCCATGGAATCGAGGAAGCAGGCGGCCAGGCGTCCGAGACCACCATTGCCAAGACCGGCATCCGGCTCCTGCTCGAGAAGATCGAGCCAGTCGAGGTTCGCCTCGCGGCTGGTATTTTCGATGAACCGGTCAAGCACGAGGTTCATGACGTTGTTGCTCATGGAGCGGCCGATCAGGAATTCCATCGACATATAATAGACGCGCTTCGGATTTGCCTGGTCGTAGGTGCGCTGCGTCCTGATCCAGCGTTCAGCCAGGATATCGCGAACCGAACGCGCCATGGCCTCGAAGCGCTGTCGCTGATAGGCCGTTGCCGGCTCGACCAGTGCGTCGGAAATAAGATGACGCTCGAAAAACGTATCGGCTTGGCCGAGGTAAGGCATGGAACTGAGATTTGGGAGATGGGCATGCTTTTCGGCAGCATCGGCATGAATCAATTCGTCCACAACCTTCTCCTTTGAAATCAATTAGAGATTTTATAATGCACGCTCCGGCCTTCGCCGCCCGAGGGAGCGTATTCGCCAACATTCGACGGACGTTACGATTTTTCGACCGCAGAAATGTGACGCATCCTGACCGTCAGTGGACGTCCGCCTCAGGGGACAGTCTCACCGGCCACAAGGCGAGCTACAGCGAATTGGATGCGCGAAGCGGGAAATTGTCGCCGGGCGAGGGAACCAGCGCTCTATCGCCTGATTGCCATCCTCCATGAGACGGCGGCGTTGCTCTGTCAGATCATATGGCGGCCGCTCACCGATACAGTGAACCGGTGGTCTTCATCGCGTGCCGGAGATGGCACCTACAAACTCGCTCGAGGTCGTCACGATCGTATCGCCGAGGAAACGCAATGCATCGAAAGTACGGTTGGCCGCTACTTGGTCTCCATGACCGCAAGCATCTTCGATGACGATGGGAACAATGCCCAGATCGGCGGCATGCCTGCACGTCGGTTCGATGCCGATTTCCGTGGCGATGCCGCAAATTGCCAGCGAGGAAAGTCCCGCATCGCGCATGGCCAGCTGCAACGGTGTTCCTTCGAAAGCCGACATGCCGAGCTTGTCAAAGACGAAGTCCTGCTCCTGGGGACGAAGCTCCGGCACGATCTCGACCGCCTCGCTACCCCTGAGGAACCAGGGATGCACTTTTTGCGGGTCATCGGTGCGCTGCCAAGCCATCGCCATGCGGGTAGCAAACAAACCCATCCAAGGCTTGGGCAATGAAAGATGGCGGCAGAAAGCCACTCGGATGCCGGCACTTCTGGCAGCAGCTACGATCGTTGCAATGCGCCGGACCGTTTCATCCGAGCCTTTGACCTGCCGAGCGATACCGATCTGCATGTCATACACCAGCAAGGCGGTTCGATTTGGAGAAAGCCAATCGGCGAGCGTCGTGGGTACGGTCATCGGCGTAACATCCCTGACTGCAGTCGAGAATTCTTTTTAGGGTAAGCGCGTCCCCTTGCATAGCATCGGCATTGGCACTGCGGAAATTCACAATTCATCCGCGTCTGGCGCAATGCTCCGTCCGATAACCAAACCAGGTTGTCGGGTCTCACTCTATCCCAGTGAAAAGCCTCAGGGAAAGATCAGCTTCCAGGCGACGACAGCCAGCGTCACGGCCAGAATGATCCGCACGGATCGCTCGTGCAGGCGGGGGGCCAGCAGGCTACCGGCGACGATGCCCGGAATAGAGCCCACCAGCAGCGCGAAGAGCATCGTCCAGTTGATCTCGCCGATGAACCAGTAGCCCATGCCGCCGATCAGGGTCAGCGGCACGGCATGGACAATGTCGGAGCCGACGATTTCGCGGACGTCCATCTGGGGATAGAGCACCAACAACATCGTGACGCCGAGCGCGCCGGCGCCGACGGATGTCATGGTGACGAGAATACCGAGCGTCAGGCCGAGCATGACCGTCAGCAGGGCGATGCTGCGCGGCGACAGCGTTCCGCGTTCGCCGCGCCATTTGCGAATGGCCTCCAGAATCTGGCCGCGGAAAATCAGCATCAGCGCCGTCAGAAGCAGAAGACAGCCGAGCGACAGCGTAATGGTATGAGCGACGGCGGGGCTTTCGCGATTGACGCCGGCCATGATCCAGAGCATGGCGAGCGCCGCCGGGACGCTGCCGGACGCGAGAAGACTGACGACCTTCCAATTGACTCGCCCATGCATGCCGTGGACGGCGGTTCCCGCCGTCTTGGTGATTGCCGCATAAAGCAGATCCGTGCCGACAGCAGTCGCCGGATGGACGCCGAAGAGAAGGACGAGCAGGGGGGTCATCAGCGAGCCGCCGCCCACCCCGGTTATGCCGACCAACATGCCGACGAAAAAGCCGGAAAAGGAATAAAGCGGTTGAAATGAATCGATGAAACTCAAATTGACGGCCTCTTGAAGCCGTCGGGCAGGCCAATACATAAACTGATGAAATTCACGACCATGCCTGTCCTGCGCTCCACTCTCCCGAAGGCGTAAAGGCGAGGCGGAGTCGAGTCAAGCAAAGCGCCACCCCGAAGCTCTGAATGCTGCGGTCGCGAAACTTGGTGTTTCGCTCCCTGCAAACATGCGCTAAAGCGAGCGGAGCAAGAATAACAGCGACGTAACAGTAAAAGCGGACCACTGCCCGACATGACCGAAAAAACTCCGTTCTACATCACCACCGCGATCGCCTATCCCAACGGCAAGCCGCATATCGGCCATGCCTACGAGCTGATCGCCACCGATGCGCTGGCGCGCTTTCAGCGCCTCGATGGCCGCGACGTCTTCTTCCTGACGGGCACGGACGAGCATGGCCAGAAGATGCAGCAGACGGCGCGGGCAGAGGGCATGGAACCGCAACAGCTCGCAGACCGCAATTCCGACGAATTCCAGGCCATGGGCAAGCTGCTGAACGCGTCGAACGACGATTTCATCCGCACGACGCAGCCGCGTCACCACGAGACCTCGCAGAACATCTGGAATCTGATGGCCGATGCCGGCGACATCTACAAGGATTCCTACGCCGGCTGGTATTCGGTGCGCGACGAAGCCTATTACCAGGAAAACGAAACCGAGCTGCGCGCCGATGGCGTGCGCTACGGGCCGCAGGGTACGCCGGTCGAGTGGGTGGAGGAGGCAAGCTATTTCTTCAAGCTCTCCGAATACCAGGACCGTCTCCTGAAGCATTATGAGGAAAATCCGGATTTCATCGGCCCGGCCGAACGCCGCAACGAAGTGATCTCCTTCGTCAAATCGGGCCTGAAGGATCTGTCGGTTTCGCGCACGACCTTCGATTGGGGCATCAAGGTGCCGAACGACCCGGCGCACGTCATGTATGTCTGGGTCGATGCGCTGACGAACTATCTGACCGCGACAGGCTATCTTGAGGATCGGAACAATCCTCGGGCGAAATACTGGCCGGCCGATCTGCATATCATCGGCAAGGACATCATCCGCTTCCACGCGGTCTATTGGCCGGCCTTCCTGATGTCGGCGAAGCTGCCGCTGCCGAAGCGCGTCTATGCCCACGGCTTCCTGCTCAACAAGGGCGAGAAGATGTCGAAGTCGCTCGGCAACGTCGTCGACCCGGTCAACCTTGTGAACCATTTCGGCCTCGACCAGGTGCGCTATTTCTTCCTGCGCGAAGTCTCCTTCGGCCAGGACGGCAGCTATAGCGAAGAGGCGATCGGCACGCGCATCAACTCCGATCTCGCCAACGGCATCGGCAACCTCGCCAGCCGCTCGCTGTCGATGATCGTCAAGAACTGCGACGGCCAGATCCCGGAATGCGGCGCGCTGACCGACGAGGACAAGGCGCTTCTGGCGCAGGCCGATGGCTTGCTGGCCTCGACGCGCGACGACATGGGCAAGCAGCTCATTCACCGCGCTCTTGCTTCCATCATCGCCGTTGTGTCCGAGACGGACCGCTATTTCGCCAGCCAGGAGCCCTGGGCGCTGAAGAAGACCGACCCGGCCCGCATGGCGACCGTGCTTTATGTCACGGCCGACGTCGTGCGCCAGATCGGCATTCTGCTGCAGCCGTTCATGCCGGAATCCTCGGCTAAGCTCTTGGATCTCATTGCCATCCCTGCCGACAAGCGTGATTTCGCGGCGCTCGGCGAGGCAGGTCGCCTCGTTGCCGGAACGCCGCTGGAAGCCCCCAAACCGGTCTTCCCGCGCTATGTCGCGCCGACTGCCGAATAAGGTTTTCCATGCTGATCGATACGCATTGCCATCTGGATTTTGCCGACTTCGAAGAGGAGCGCGACACGATCGTCGCCCGTGCTCACGAGGTCGGCGTCAAACAGATGGTCACCATCTCGACCAAGGTCAGAAAGCTCGACGGGTTGCTGGCGCTGACCGATCGCTATCCGTCGGTTTTCTGTTCGGTCGGCACGCATCCAAACAGCGCCGACCAGGAACTGGACATCCAGACGGAAGACCTCGTGCGGCTGGCAAACCAGCACGAGAAGATCGTTGCTATCGGCGAGGCGGGTCTCGACTATTTCTACGATACCGTCAATCCGGAAGACCAGAAGACCGGCTTCCTGCGCCATATCGCGGCCGCGCGCGAGACGAAGCTGCCGCTGGTCATTCACAGCCGTAGTGCCGACGAGGACATGGCCGATATCCTGACCGAGGAAACAGGGAAGGGGGCTTTCCCCTTCATCCTGCACTGCTTCTCCGCTGGCCCTGCCCTTGCCCGCACGGGTGTCGAGCTCGACGGCTACATCTCTTTCTCTGGTATCCTGACGTTCCCGAAATCGGAAGAGCTGCGCGACATCGCCAAGACGATCCCGCACGATAGGCTGCTGGTCGAGACCGATGCGCCATATCTCGCGCCGAAGCGCTGGCGCGGTAAACGCAACGAACCATCCTATGTCGTCAACACAGCCGAGGTGCTGGCCGATACGATCGGCGTCAGCATGGACGAGATTGCCGAAATCACGACGGCGAATGCCTTCCGCTGCTTCTCCAAGATGACGAGGGTTTGACGTCGTGACATATCGGCGGCGCTTCACCATTTTGGGCTGTTCCTCGTCGCCGGGCGTGCCGCGCATCACCGGCGATTGGGGTGCCTGCGATCCCAAGAACGCGAGGAATCGGCGCACGCGCGCAGCCTTTCTCATCGAGCAGATCGCGCCAGATGGCGGCATTACCACCGTCGTCATCGATACGGGCCCGGATTTTCGCGAGCAAATGATCCATGCCGGCGTCAGCTTCATCGATGCCGTGCTCTATACGCACGCCCATGCCGATCACATTCACGGCATTGACGATCTACGCGGCTATTTCCATATTTCGAACGAGCGCATCCCGATCTATGCCGATCCGCCGACCATGGATCGCATCCGCGAAGGCTTCCGCTATTGCCTGGAAACGCCGCCCGGCAGCAGCTATCCGCCGATCGTGCGGCCGGTGCTGATCGAAAATCTCGAGAACAGCTTTACGATCGAAGGGGCAGGCGGCCCGATCCGCTTCTGGCCGCACAAGCAGCTCCACGGCGATATCCACTCGCTCGGCTTTCGCATCGGCAAGCTCGCTTATTGCAGCGATATCAGCGACTTCCCGCCGGAATCTATCGCTAAAGTTCAAAATCTCGACATCCTGATCATAGATGCTCTGCAGTACCGGCCGCATCCCAGCCATCTTTCCCTGGCGGAATCGCTCGAATGGATCGAACGCCTGGCGCCGAAACATGCCATCTTGACCCACATGCATACGCCGCTCGATTATGAGACCGTGCTGGCTGAAACGCCCGACCATGTCGAGCCGGCCTACGATCAGATGCAGATCGAACTCGACGTGGAGGATGACTATCTATGAGCGAAGATATCAAGAAGCTGTCCAGCCTGGAGCGCGTCGAGCTTGCCGCGCGCACGCTGGGGCTCGACATCTCGATCAAGCGCATGGAACAATCGACGCGGACGGCCGAGGAAGCCGCCAAGGCTGCGGGATGCGCCGTTGGCCAAATCGTGAAATCGCTGGTCTTCGTCAATGCCGACACGCAGGAACTGACGCTGCTTCTGGTTTCCGGCGCTCATAATGCCGATACCGCATATATTGCAACGGCTTACGGCGTCAGATTGAAGCGCGCTGACATCGACCGCGTTCGCGACGAAACTGGCTTTGCCATCGGCGGCGTCGCACCGATCGGCCATCTCGTCGAGCTGCCTGTTTTCTTGGACGAGAGCCTTTTGGCTTATGATCAAGTGTGGTGTGCGGCCGGACGCCCGGACAGCATTTTTGCTTGCCACCCGAAGACGCTGGCCGAGAAGATCGCGGCAAAGGTAATCCGCATCAAGGCAAGTTGAGAGCGCGCCGGCCGATCGTGTGGGATCGTTTTTAGTTCCATAATCTATCTTATCTGACGTCTGTATGTGGGGGGTATATTCTATTTCCAAGTGCGACATGCCAATGATTTCAATGGCTTCACTTTGGAGGTTTTGAAACGGCCCTCCGCCGCCCGAGCGACCAATTATCTGTATGTCGCGCCGCTGACCGCATTTGATCGGGTTCTTTTGCTCGAAGAAACGCCACCGCTGATCGCCGCGACAGGAAGCGGATTGGCGATCGCTTGCCGTTAGGTGGGCGATCGCCCGTGCTCAAACCTTCGGCTGCTCATGCGTTGCGCAGTGAATGCCGCCGCCGACCTCACCCACATTGTCGATATCGAGCATCACGATCTCGCGGCCGGGATAGAGATCGACCAAGGTCGCTCTGGCCTTTTCGTCGGCTTTCTTGTCGCCAAACTGAGCCGCTATCACAGCGCCATTGCAAACGTAATAATTGACGTAGGATGAGACAAAATCATCCGCATCGACCCGGATATCGGATGGTTCCGGCAAGACGACGAGATCCAGCTTGCGGCCCTCGGCGTCGGTCGCCTTGGCAAGGATATCGTGCGTTTCGAAGGCCGAGACCGACCAGGGATCATCAGGGTCGACCGCCTCGCCCATCTGGATCAGGACGACGCCTGGCTTCACAAACCGCGCGAGAGCGTCGATGTGATAATCCGTGATGTCGGCACCCTTGATCCCCGGCGCCCAGATCACCTTCGTCGCACCCATGGTTTCCAGCAGCATCTGCTCGATTTCAGCCTTGGTGCCCTTGTTGCGGTTCGAATTCACAAAGCTGCTTTCGTGCGCGATCAGCGTGCCGTGGCCGTCGGTTTCTACGCCGCCAGCCTCGCCGACCAGTCCCGAGTCGAAAACCCGCAGGCCTAGCCGTTCAGCCACGCGTTGGGCGATCCGCCCGTCATTGCCATGAATCTGCTTGTTGCCCCAACCGTTGAAATTGAACTGCGTCACCGCAATGCCTCCCTTGCCATCAACGACAAAGGAAGGGCCTGAATCCCGGCACCAGAGGTCATCCGTCGGAATGTCCCAGAGCTCGACCTTGCCGGAGATGCGCTTGCGGATTGCCTTGTGATGCTCGGCCGCGGCTATCATGACAACGGGCTCGAACTCGACGATCGCATTGGCAATCCTCGCGATCGTTCCCTGAAGATCGAACAGGAAATCCGGGTCGTCGTAAACCTTGCGGTTATTCGGCCATTGCATGAAGGTTCGTTCATGCGGATCGGTTTCCTCCGGATACCGGAATCCGGCGCCGCTTGCCGCCATCTTTGCGCCGGCAACTCGGGAAAATGCCGGGAGCCCGCCAGCCAAAGCAGCCAATTGAAGCAAAGTACGGCGTTGCATCTGCATCGTAGTATCCTGTCCAACCATCTGGATATGATTATGAGCGGCCTTGGATCTCCAGGCAATGGGGGACGGGGCGCACCGCCCTCGCCCATGCTCTAAAGCGCATCGCGATCACTCAGATTCGCTCCCTGCGCTTTAAGCTCTTGATTTTGCGCGTGTCGTTCTCGCAAAACCGCTGCGCACTTTTGCGCGACATGCTCCAGCAATCGTCGCGGGCCGCATGGTCTTCGCCCTGATGCCCAAGTCGACCGGTTTCGCTAGTCTTCGATGCGACAATCAGTTGGTCGTGCTCTGCTTGACCGTCGTAGCCGAGCCGGTGACTGCTGACGCCGCAGGCACATGGGTATCCAGAAGATCTGCCATCTTGTCGTCGCGGATTTCCGCGGTCTTCTCGCCCATGACCACGCCGACGACGCGGCGGCCGTTCTTCGTCGCCGACGTCACGAGATTGTAGCCCGAGGCATCGGTATAGCCCGTCTTGATGCCGTCGGCGCCGGCATAGCGATACATCAGATTATTGTGGCCGCGCAGCTTCATGCCGCGAAACTTCATGCCACGCATCGAGAAGAGCTTGAACTCCTCCGGAAAGTCCCGCATCAGCGCGACGCCAAGCACCGCCATGTCATGCGCCGTGGTGACCTGTTCCGGATCTGGCAGGCCGGACGGATTCTTGAAGACCGTGTTGTTCATGCCGAGCTGATGCGCCTTGGCAGTCATCAGCTTGCCGAAACTATCCTCGGAACCGCCGAGCTGCTCGCCGATTGCAACCGCCGCATCGTTGGCCGACAGAACAATGATGCCCTCGACAGCTTCGCGCACGCTAACCTTGCGGCCCGCGCCGACCGCGAATTTGAAAGGCTCCTTGCTCTCGGCATTCTCCGACATGGTCAATTTCTGATCCCATTTCAGATGGCCTGCATGCAGCGCCTCAAAAGCGAGGTAGAGCGTCATCATCTTTGTCAGCGATGCCGGAAAATTCAGCTCGTTTTCATTCGATGCTTCCAGCACCTGGCCGCTATGCGCATCCACGAGATAGCTCGCCTGCCCGGCCTCGGCCACCGAAGCTGCGCCGATGAGCGATAAAGTCGAAATCGTCGCGGCGAGGAGCAAGGACGTTGTTTTAAGCATGGATTTTGCGATCTCTTATATTGGTGTTTTGGCAAAGCAGCGGGCGAACGAGCAGAACCCGCCGCTAGTCTTCGAGCGGAAGGGATCGGGTAAATCTATGGCGGAAACAAGAACGAAACCATGAAAAAAAGACAACCCGACAATAGTCCCCAGACTGTTTGCCATCCACCCTCGCCTAAATGCCGATCTCGCCATCTCGATCGATGTAACCTCAGGGGCTGGTTCTCTCCGATGCGGCTCGAAATCTCATTGCCGAAGCGGCGCTGGTGAGCCTCATCAACTCCCTCGACCGTTCTGTTCGCGCGATGGTTTCCGCGCCTTCGCGTCTCAATCCCAGAACCATGACTTGTTGATCTCGTTACGCGCTTCGGCGGGTGTCATGCCGATATCGCGGAGCTCATCCTCGGTCAGTTCGCGCAGACTCCATCTCGTCTCACGCTTTTCGAGATAGGCAAGAAATCTCGTCAGCACGACACGTAGAATTCCGCGCTTTCGCAGGCTTTCGGCATTGCCTCTCGCCGCCAGCATCGGCCTATCGATATCGATCATCATCTTCATGCTCCCTGGGCTTGCATCAACATGGCCCTAGGATGCGCTGGCATTCGCAATGAATGAAGCTTATGCTATTAATGCAATTCATAAGGAATTCTTTTGTTGCTCAATCTCGATCAACTGGCCACCTTTCTCAGTGTCGTCGATCTCGGCAGCTTCACGGCGGCTGCCGACAAGGTGGGACTCACGCAACCCGCGGTCAGCCAACAGGTGAAGCTTCTGGAGCAGCGCCTCGGCGTAAAGCTGATCGAGCGCGTCGGACGGCGGGCGCAGCCATCGCCGGCCGGCCTGGAGCTACTTCCTCACGCGCGGCGCATCGTGGAGACCTGTTCCATGGCGGAGGAGGCGATGGCGCCTTTCCGCGAGGGATCGGTCGGCCGCGTGCGGATCGGCAGCGGTGGTACCGCTTCCATCCATCTGCTTCCGCGCGCCATCGCCATGGCGAAGAAGCGGATGCCCGATCTCGAGATCATTGTCCGTGTCGGCAATATCGCCGAAATCCTGCGCGATCTCGAGTCCAACGCGCTCGATCTCGCAGTGGTCGCCCTGCCCGCCGCCGGTCGTTCCCTCGAGGTCGAACCATTCCACCAAGACGAGCTTTTGGCCGTAGCGCCAAAGGGAAGTGTGATGCCGGACGGCGGACCGGATGTCGAATTCATGAGGAACAAGACGCTATTGCTCTACGAAGGCGGCAACACGCGCCGCGCCGCAGATGAATGGTTCGAGGCCGGCGGAGTTCGCCCCGAGCCAGCCATGGAGTTCGGTAGCGTTGAGGCCATCAAGGAGCTGGTCGCCGCCGGCCTTGGCTGGTCCATCCTCCCCGACATGGCACTGAGGCGAAACACGTCTGATCTGCTTGTCACCTCGCCGCTCAAACCGAGGCTCGTTCGGCAACTCGGCATGGTGTTGCGCCGAGACAAGCATCTCACAAAGGGCCTGCGCGAAATCATGAAAGCGCTTCGAGAATTTCCAGCGATCGACCATGCCTCTTGATCGCGGCGCGACGCCCATTTGGAGTCTCGCCGCGATCATACCAGCTATTCGAGCCGCTTGCGGCGCTCGATCTCCTCCTCTGATGGGTCCTGCATGGCGAAGGAACCTGTCTTCACCGGGCCGTCCGGCTGATAGGTCGCGAAGATGACGCCGGTCGGAGACGACTGGGTACGCAGCAGTTTCATTGCGGAAGGAATTGCCCCGCCGGCAAACAGCTTCTTGCCGCTGCCCAGCACGAGCGGGAAGATCATCAGATTGAATTCGTCGATCAGTTCGTGACGCAACAGGGTCTGAATGAGATCGCCGCTGCCCTGGATGAGAAGATCCGGTCCCTCGCCTGCTTTCAGCTCCTTGAGCGCGGCGACGACATCCTTGCCGAGGGACTGGCTCCTGTTCCATTTCAGCTCGGCATCGCCGCGCGTCGCGACATATTTGGTAACGCTGTTGAACTTATTGGCAACCGGATTGTCGCTGCCGATGTGGGGCCAATAAGCTGAGAAAATGTCATAGGTCTTGCGTCCCAGCAGCAGCGCGAACGGCTTTTCGAACAGTTCGAAGAGCGCCTTGCCGGTCCCTTCGTCGGAGTGAGGGAACACCCAACCGCCATGCTTGAAGCCGCCTGTCGGGTCCTCATCGGGACCGCCCGGTGCCTGCATGACGCCGTCGAGACTGATGAATGTAGCTAAGATAATCTTGCGCATGAAATCCTCCTTTTCCGTTATGGTGCCCGAAGGACGTTCCCGCGATTTCGATCCCGACATGTCATCGAATATTTTTCGAACACATAATCTAACGTTCGCGTGGGACTTGTGACCGATTGACTCTTGAACGTCGCCACGGAATCGGCAAAATTCATCCTATCAATATTCTTTCCTGAGATACGAACCCGTCTGCGGGCCCGCCTCGTTTAATTATGCCTGGATAAAAGCGTGAGCAGCGATTCATCAAGAAGCGCGCCGAAGCCAATGGTTTCGCGTGCGCATGTCAATGCGGTCGGTTGGGGCCAAGGCCTGTCGACGATCGTCCGTATCACCCATATGACGCTGCGCCATCCCTGGCAGACTAGCTTCGCAATCGGGGCGACTTTCGTGGCTGCAACGTTGCAGTTGATGATCCCGCGCCTTCTGGGACGTGCCGTCGACCAGACCCAAACGGCGGTTGGCGGCGGCGCCGCCGGGCAAATCGCCGAAAACGCCTTGATGACGACCGCCTTGCTGCTGCTTGTCATCAGCGTTCTGCGCGGCCTGTTCACCATGGTGCAGAACTATTACAGCGAAGCGGTCGGCCATCACATGGGCTACGAGCTTCGGCTGGCCTGTTACGAGAAGATTCAGCAGCTCTCCTTCAGCTTCCACGACAAGGCTCATTCCGGCGACCTCATCACGGTTGGCCTGCTCGACCTCGAAGGCGTGCGCATGTATTTTTCGACCGCGCTGGTGCGCATGGTGCTGCTGACCATGCTGATCGGCGTTGGCGCCTATATGCTGTTGTCGACGGATGTCGTGCTCGGTCTGCTGGCCCTGAGTTTCGTGCCCTTCGTCGCATGGCGCTCTTCCGTCACGCAGCTGCGGCTGCGGTCGACCTGGCTTGATCTGCAGGAGCGCCTCTCGGTGCTGACGCGTGTGATGGAGGAAAATCTCGGCGGCATTCGCGTCGTCCGCGCCTTCGCCGCACAGGCGCACGAGCTGATGAAGTTCGATCGCGCCTCGCATGACGCGCTCTCCCTCGCTCATCAACGTGTCGGCATCCGCGTCATCAACACCAGCGCCATGAACCTCTCCTTCTTCGTGTCAATGGGGCTCGTGCTCTGGCTCGGCGGCCTGAAGGTCATCGACGGCCAGATCAGCGTCGGTACGCTGGCGTCGTTCCTGACCTTCATGACCATCCTGCAGATGCCGGTGCGCCAGCTCGGCCTGATGGTCAATGCTTTTGCGCGCGCGTCGACCTGTGGGTCACGATTGTTCGAGCTGCTGGATCTGGATATCCCTATCAAGGATGCGCCGGACGCCAAGCCGCTGGTCGTGAGCGACGGCACTCTGCGGTTCGAGAATGTCGACTTCAGCTATCCTGGCTCGGAAACGCGGCCGGTGCTGAGGAATATCTGTTTCGAGGCGAAGCGTGGCCAGACGATCGGCATCGTTGGGCCGCCGGGTAGCGGCAAGTCCACGATCGCCCATCTCATTCCGCGCTTTTACGACGTCACCGCGGGAAGCATTACCCTCGACGGCCAGGATATCCGCAAGGCGACGCTGCAGTCGCTGCGGCAGAACGTTGCCGTCGTCCAGCAGGATTCCTTCCTGTTCACCACCAGCATCGAAAACAATATCGCCTACGGCGACCCCTGGGCGAAAGAACCTCGCATCGAGCGCGCCGCCGAGTCGGCGCAGCTGCACAACTACATTCTCGGCCTGCCGGCCGGTTACACGACAATCGTCGGAGAACGCGGCGTGTCGCTGTCCGGCGGCCAGCGTCAGCGCCTGACGATCGCCCGGACATTGATGCTGAAGCCGGCCGTGATGGTGTTCGACGATTCCACCGCGGCGATCGACGCTGCAACGGAGCAGCGTATCCGCAGCGCCATGAAGCGTTTCGCCCGCGACCGCGTGACGCTGATCGTCGCGCACCGGCTGAGTTCGCTGATGCATGCCGACCAGATCCTGTTCATCGAGGATGGTGAGATCGTCGAGCGCGGCACCCACGAGCAGCTTCTGGCCGCTGGAGGGCGGTACAAGGCGCTTTACGATCTGCAGGTTCGCCCGGAGGATGATGTCGTCAAGACATCCGGCGGCACGCTCGAAAGAGCGAAAAGGGAGGTTTGACATGTCGGAAATCACCGAAACCGAGCGCAACGATGTGCGCGAGGATGGTCGTCGCCCTCCCCGCGCGGTCGTCGGGTCACATCGTGTCGAAGAGGAGATCTTCGGCAAGGTCTTCGACAGCAAGATCATCCGCCGCATCTGGGCCTTCGTCAGCCCCTATCGCCGGCAAATCTATATCTCCGTCGCGGCTGTTCTGCTCTTTACCGGCTCCCAGATCGTCATACCGCTTGTCATTCGCCATGCAATCGACAGTGCGATGGCACCAGGCGCCATCGACTATTCCGCGCTGTGGCTGTCTCTCGGGATTTTTACGGCGGCAATCCTCGTCAATTACGGGGCGAGCTATGTGCAGGAGACCTATGTCGGCGAGGTGGCCGAAGAGGTTTTGTTCGACATACGCCGGGCGATGTTTGCCCATCTGCAGCGCGTCTCGCTATCCTTCATGGACAAGACCGAGGTCGGACGCCTGATGTCGCGCCTGCAGGGCGACGTCAACTCCATGCAGGAATTCCTAGAAACTTCCGTGCTTTCCGTCGGCGACATCGCCCTGCTTTTCGGCATCGTCATCGTCATGCTGTCGCTCGATTTCCGGCTCGGCCTGCTGACGCTTTCCGTCATGCCGATCCTGTTTGTCGTCCGGCTGTTCTGGCTGCCGAAGGCGCGTGTCGCCTTCATGAACGCCCATGAGACCAATTCCGTCACCAATGGTGCGCTGGCGGAAGCGATCCATGGCGTGCGGGCGGTCCAGGGCATGCATCGGCAGGCGGTCAATTTCGCTCTTTTCGACGACAAGGCGCATACAAACCTGCAATCGCATCTGACGGCGGCGCGCTATGCCCAGGTCATGGTGCCGATCGTCGATACGCTGACCGGCATGGCGATGGCGATCGTCATCATCGTCGGCGGTTCGATGGTGCTGAACCACAAGCTCGATGTCGGCATCATGGTCGCCTTCCTGTTTTATATTCAGCGATTCTTCGACCCGATTCGCTCGCTGACGATGCAGTATTCCGTGATGCAGCGCGCCATGGCCTCCGGCCAGCGGCTGACCGAGGTGCTCGACGTTCCGGTCGACATCAAGGACGCACCCGACGCCAAGGAACTTTCGCCCGATATGGACGGCTCGGTCGAGTTCCGCGACGTCGTCTTTGGCTACAATCCCAAACATCCGGTGCTGAAGAATGTCAGCTTCAGGGTCAATCCGGGAGAGACCGTGGCGCTGATCGGGCCGACGGGCTCCGGCAAGTCCAGCTCGATGGCGCTCATCCATCGTTTCTACGATGTGCAGCAGGGTCAGGTTCTGGTCGGCGGTCATGACGTGCGGTCCCTCACCCAAGATTCGCTCGGACGTCAGATCGCTATGGTGCTGCAGGAGCCGTTCCTCTTCACCGGCACGGTGCTGGAGAACATCCGCTACAACAAAACGGAAGCGACGCGCGAAGAGGTCATCGAAGCCGCCAAGGCTGTCGGCGCGCATGAATTCATCATGCGGCTGCCCGATGGCTACGACCACGTTCTCGGTCAGCGCGGCGGCGGTCTGTCGCTCGGTCAACGCCAGCTCGTCAGCTTCGCCCGCGCCCTTGTCGCCGATGCCAAGATCCTCGTGCTCGACGAAGCCACGGCGAATATCGATAGCTATACCGAGATGCTGATCCAGAAGGCGTTGGTGAAGCTGCTCGAGGGTCGCACGGGCCTTGTCATCGCCCACCGTCTGGCAACCATCCGTGAGGCCGACCGCATCCTCGTGCTGCAGAACGGCCAGCTCCTAGAAAGCGGCAACCACAATCAGCTGATGGCCAACCGCAAGCTCTACTCGAAGCTCTACAACCTCAATTATGCGTCCTTCGACGACATTCCGGAGGAAGAGGTTTCCGCTGCGGTGCCTGCGGAGTCGCGGACTTAGGGCTTGGCTTGCAAAGCCAGGCCCCAAGGATCTCTGGGCTCTCGACGCACTTTGGACCAATCGAGTGGTGGCGATTTCATCCCATCCGCTCAACCCATTGCGCCCGCGATGGTCCCGGCGCAAACGGAGCACCGAAATATTGGGTCTCACGGCTCACTCTGCCGTCCCGGAATTCCATGATGCTCACCGAATAGGACGGGCTGTCGTCATAGGTGAGGACGAACTCCGTAATCCAGAGGTTCCCCGCCCCAACGATGCGCCGCACGGTGAAGCGCTTGGAATTAGGTTGAGCGATGCGCGAGGCCTGAATGTTGCTCCGCCCCCTGATGCGTTCGCCCGATTGCGGGTACTCGAGCACGGCATCTTCCTCGTATATGTCGTGCTCGACATCGAAATCATTTGCGTCCGAGGCGGCCCAGTGCCGATCGAGCGCTTTTCGAATCTCATTCTCATCCATCTTTGCTGTCCCAGATTGCTGCTCAGCAGATCGATAGGTTTCGTGACGTCAATTCGAATTGAAGAATCACGCCGCCTTATTGGGACGGCTATCAAAATCCATCATTGATCCTATATCACTTTTCATCGGACGTTGCGCGTTGCCTTTCGGCCATGAGGGTGCGCACCACTTGAGCCTGCTTCATTTCGAAGTCCACAGTGGAGGAGATAGTCAACGATGACCGACAATATTCTGGTTCTCTACGGTTCCTACCGATCGGATCGCGTCGGAATCCGCCTCGCGAATTATCTCGTAGCCAGCCTTCGTCAGCGCGGAGACAATGCGGAACTGATCGATGCGAAAGACGTGGGACTGCCGATGCTCGACCGCATGTACAAGGAGTACTCCAAAGGTTCCGCTCCGTCGGAAATGGAAAGGCTTGCCGCGAAAATTCGCGGAGCCGATGCCTTTGTTTTCGTTACAGGTGAATACAATTGGGGCATGCAGCCCGGTCTGAAAAACATGACCGATCATTACCTCGAGGAATGGTTTTGGCGGCCGGCGGCAATTGCCAGCTATTCTGGCGGCCGCCTTTCCGGCGCACATGCGGCGACCGCATGGCATGGCACCCTCTCCGAGATGGGAATGATCGTCATCTCCAGCACGCTTGCCGTCGCCAATATCTCGGCGACATTGGATGCCGACAACAAGCCCATTGGCAGCGGAGGCGATGCCCTTGCGAGAGCTTTTCCCCGCTTTGCCGACGATCTCGCCTGGTGGACCGAGGCAGCGAAACAGCAGCGCGCCCGCAAGGCGCCTCCATACTGAAAACCCGGCACACAAGAGCAGCGGCCGCCGGGCATCTCGTCTTGGCGCCGATTCTCTGCTTCACGGGTGCCTTTGCGATGAACAACTAGCTCACATAGATGAGCTGCTCGGCTCCGAACCGATGCAATCGCGCCGCTTCTCTCATCCCCACTCGTTCCAGCAGCCGGCGGGATGCGGCGTTGGCGGACTGGGTTTCCGCTATCAGTCTATCCAGCTGCAACTCCTTCAAGGCATAATCAAGGACGCGCCTTGCCGCTTCCGTTGCATAGCCAAAACCCCAGGCGCCGGGATGAAATTGATACGACAATTCGCGGTCCTGACCGTCCCTATGATATGAAATGGAAATCAAACCAAGGCGTTGTCGCGAATTCTTGGCTTCCACCAGCCACACTATTTCCCCGTCCGCGGATGCGAGACAGCCTGCCATCACCGCCTCGCGTTGAGCGATCGGAACAGGTCCGCCGAGAAAGCGGCGCACCTCTTCGTGGGCAATCAACTCTCCGACGAAAGCGCTGTCGGTAGACTGAAGCGCTCGCAGGTGTAACCGCTCGGTATCCAGATTACGGTTCTCCATCATACCGCCAATCTATCGAGAGCGAGGGTGCATGTCAGCCGGGTAACATCATGATAGTAACTTGCATAATGATAGTTACTCATGTTATCTGCCTCACCCATGCAAAGAACCAGCTTCAGCACCTTCAAATGCCCCGCCGCCCGCGCGCTCGAAAGCGTTGGTGACTGGTGGAGCATTCTGATCCTGCGTGACGCGCTTCAGGGGTTGAGCCGGTTCGACGAATTCCAGAAGAACCTCGGCGTTGCGCCGAATATCCTCACACGGCGTCTCAAGCATTTGACCGATGAAGGCTTGTTCGAGCGCCGCCTCTACAATGAGCGGCCCCCGCGCTACGAATATGTGCTGACCAGCAAGGGGCGGGATTTCTTTCCCGTGCTGATGGCGCTGTTTACCTGGGGCAATCAGCATCTGCCGGCCGAAGAAGTCGCGATGCGCCTTGTCGACGCCAATACCGGCGAGGACCGCGACCCGCTTCTCATCGACCGCGTCACCGGCCGTGCCTTTCAGCCCGAAGACACGATTCTCGTGCCGGGGCCGGCGGCCGACAACACCGTTCATGAACGCATTGCCCAGATGAAAGCATGGTTTTTGGGCTTCGACGCCTGACCGAATAGGAGCAAGACATGGATCGTATCGTCGTCACCGGGATGGGACTGGTTTCTCCCTTGGGCGTGGGTGTTACGGCAAGCTGGAAGCGACTGGTCGAGGGGCGCTCAGGCCTCAGACTGCTTCCCGACGAGATGGTGGGCGATCTCGCTGCCAAGGTTGGCGGCGTTGTCTCCGATATCACGGAGGATGCCGAGGCCGGCTTCGATGTCGACCGATACGTGCCGGTCAAGGACCAGAAGAAGATGGATCGCTTCATTCTCCTTGCGATGGCGGCCGCTGAGGAAGCGATCCTGCAGTCCGGCTGGCAGCCGGCTGATGTTGGCGCACTGGAGCGGACGGCAACGATCATCGCCTCGGGCGTCGGTGGCTTTCCTGCCATTGCCGATGCCGTGCGAACCGCCGAAACACGCGGCGTCAGGCGGCTGTCGCCCTTCACCATCCCCTCCTTCCTCGTCAATCTCGCGGCCGGACAGGTCAGCATCCGCTACGGGTACAAGGGGCCGCTCGGGGCGCCGGTCACGGCCTGCGCCGCCAGCGTCCAGGCGATTGGCGATGCGGCGCGGCTGATCCGCGCCGGCGAGGCCGATGTCGCCATCTGCGGCGGCGCCGAAGCCTGCATCGATACGGTGAGCCTTGGCGGCTTTGCCGCAGCACGCGCGCTCTCCACGGGCTTCAGCAATAGACCGGAAGAAGCCTCCCGTCCCTTCGACAGCGCCCGCGACGGCTTCGTCATGGGCGAAGGCGCCGGCATGCTTGTCATCGAGACCTTGGAGCATGCGCTTGCCCGCGGTGCGACGCCGCTTGCCGAGCTTGTCGGTTATGGCACCGCCGCCGATGCCTATCACATGACCGCCGGACCGGACGACGGCGACGGCGCGCGCCGGGCCATGCTTGCCGCCCTCTCCCAGGCTCGGATTTCACCGGCTGAGGTCAAGCACCTGAATGCGCACGCGACATCGACCCAGGTCGGCGACCGCGGCGAGATGGAAGCCGTTAAGACGGTCTTCGGGCGCGATGGCGCGATCGCCGTCAGCGGCACGAAATCCGCGACCGGCCATCTTCTGGGTGCTGCAGGCGGTATGGAAGCGATTTTTACCATCATGGCACTGCGCGACCAGATCGCGCCGCCGACCCGCAATCTGCAGGATGCGGACCCCGCTGCAGAGGGGATCGACATCGTCGGCACCGCTGCACGCCCGATGGCGATGGAATATGCGATCTCCAACGGCTTTGGTTTCGGCGGCGTCAACGCCAGCGCCCTCTTCCGCCGCTGGCAGTAATCGCTTCTGCCTGACATCAAAGCGCGCTATGCTTCCCCAAATGGCTGGGGTTCGACATGCGCGCTTTTTTCATAGCCGCCTTTCTCTGCTGCATTTCCTTCACAACGGCCGCCTTTGCGGAAGATCCGGTGCAGACGGCACAGAATCTCATTGAACAACAGATCCAGGCTTTTCTGCACGATGATGCGGCGACCGCCTATTCCTTCGCAGCGCCCGGCATCAAGGCACTTTTCCCGGACAAGGACAGCTTCTTCGCCATGGTGAAGAAGAGCTACCAGCCGGTCTATCATCCCGGCAATTACGCCTTCGGAAAAAGCCGTGCGATCGATAATGGTGCCGTCGTCTATCAGGAGGTGCTGATTACGGGCACCGACGACAAGGACTGGACGGCGATCTACCAGATCACCCGGCAGCCCGACGGCAGCTACAAGATCAATGGTGTGCAGATCCTCTCCAAGGCGACGAGTGAGGGCATCTAATTTAGGAAATAGCGCCGCCCAAATGCAAACAGCGCGCCTCCCAGAGAGACGCGCTGTTTCAAAGCTTGGCAGGTGCTTTAGCCGCGAATTCTAACGGAATTTCCGACGACGCTATTGCCATCGAATTCCGGGCGCGGCTGGGGAATGACAACCGTCGATGCTGGCATCGGCGTATTCGTGTAGATAGTCTCGCCGTTCGAAAGCGGTCCCGAAATCGCCATGTCCGTCGGTGACGGCGTCGGGATCGGAACGGCGGCGGGGATGAGAACGGCGCTCTGCGGCATCGTCACCACCGGATTGGAGACGGGCGTAAAGGCTGCGACGGCCGAAGTCGTCGGCGCTGGCTGGGTTTCCGGCAGGACGAACGGAGATTGCTGCGCGCCCTGCGTGGACACATAGTTCATCGCAACTTCATAGGCCGGAAGCGGCGCAGCTGTCTGCAGCTCACCATCCCGGCCGCGCTTCTCGTAAAATGCGTTACCGCCAGCATAGGCGACGTAATGCATATTGTCGTAGGGGAACCGCAGGCCTTCGGTATGGAAGAACATCGCATCCTTAACCTGGGGATGCCGCTCGCCGCGCAGGATGGCAGAGGCAGCGACCTCAAGATCGGGCTTCGCCTGATCCTTGACTTCCTTGGTCATCACGCCGGGCGCGAACTGCTTTTCCTGGGAGACCACGCCGCAGATCGTGGGCGGATAGGCACCGGAGGTCAGTCTGTTCATCACGACAGTTCCAACGGCCATGTAACCGCCGGGGTCGGAACGCTGAGATTCGAAATACATCGCGCGTTCGAGACAGTCCTTGTCCTTCGCGGTGTAATTATAGGTAACTTTCGCACCACGGATGGGCTTCGTGGTATTGTGCGGGGTCGGTGCGGTCTTCTGCGTCGTCGTGCAGCTGGTAGCGGCCAGGCCGACAACCAATAGCCCCGAAAAACATGCCCCGAATTTGCGTTGCGCCCTCAACGGCAAGTGCCTCCTATTTTCGGTAGTACAGCCCTTATCGACAAGAGAAAGCGTTTTAGCCGGATTTTTTCCAAATTCCAAGCGGCCACGCGATCAAATCAGCCAATGACGTTTTTCAATGGCGGATGGACCGTTTATTCCGATTCGCTATTTTTCCCAATGCTTTATTGTTTCAAAGCCATATCGCAAGCACGGCTGGAGCACCCGACAAACCTTTACGCCTGCGCTCCAATCGGCCTGCAACAATGTTTGTTAAGGTTAGCAATCAATTGATAATAAATGATTGACCGAATAGGCGAGCTCCATGCGCCAGCCCACCTCGATGAGGATTCGGCCGGGTGCGAAACAATAGAACGACCACCCGCCGCGTCTTGCGGCGGGCGGCTGCCAAATTTCGCAGCCTGCCGATTTTGCCCGCTCAAACAGCGCGTCGACCGCCTCCCGAGAAGGCTGCATGAAACCGATGTGATAGGTATTGAGGCCGACCGATACGGCATCGCCGCCACCGAACTTCTCCACCGGCCGACTGATGACCAGTTCAAGCCCGGCATCGTCGCGCAGGATCGCAAGACCGTTCGCGCCGCGCGTCCCGACCTCGGTCAGGCCGAACGCGGAAACAAGAACATCTCGCGTGGCGGCAACATCGGGAACGTGTAGATCCAGGTGATTCAATCTCATGACAGCTCCACAGGGTTTCCCGCGGAGGTATGCCGGTCGACGTGGCACACGCTAACGCGGGATACTCGGCCACGATGGCCAAGTTCCGCGTCGCGGGCTCTCGCGCCAATGGCGTGGAGCAGAGCTTCCCAGTGGAAGGGGTCGGGCCTACCGAAACCGACCCTGCCTTTTTCGACAGATGTCAACTAACGCAAAATCTCGGGGGCAGCAAGAGCAGTCCCGGCACCCCGATAGTCGCCGAATTACACCGGCTCGAGATCGCCCCTCGCCCAATTCTCCGTCGTTTCCGCCATGAAGTCGGCAAAACGGCCTTCGGCAATCGCCTGGCGGATGCCCTGCATCAGCTCCTGGTAATAGGCGAGATTGTGCCAGGAGAGCAGCATGCCGCCGAGCGCTTCGTTGGCGCGGACGAGGTGGTGCAGATAGGCGCGCGAATAATCGCGCGAGGCCGGGCAATTGGACTGCTCGTCGAGCGGACGCATGTCTTCAGCATGACGGGCGTTGCGGATGTTTACCTTGCCGCGACGCGTGAAGGCCAGACCGTGACGGCCGGAGCGGGTCGGCATCACGCAATCGAACATGTCGATGCCGCGCGCGACCGATTTCAGGATATCGTCGGGCGTGCCGACACCCATCAAGTAACGAGGCTTCTCGGTCGGCAGCTCGGGAAGCGTAATATCGAGCATTCGAAGCATGACTTCCTGCGGCTCGCCGACGGCGAGACCGCCGACTGCATAACCCTTCAGGCCCATGCTGCTGAGCGCTTGCGCCGAGCGAACGCGAAGTTCCGGAACATCGCCGCCCTGGACGATGCCGAACATCGCCTTGCCGGGCTGGTCGCCGAAGGCCACCTTGCAGCGCTCCGCCCAGCGCAGAGACATTTCCATGGCGCGCTCGATGTCCTTCGGCGTTGCCGGCAGTGCAACGCATTCGTCGAGCTGCATCTGGATATCGGAACCCAGCAATCCTTGAATCTCGATCGAGCGCTCCGGCGACATGTGATGCAGGCTGCCGTCGACATGCGATTTGAAGGTGACGCCCTGCTCGTCCAGCTTACGCAGACCGGACAGCGACATCACCTGGAAGCCGCCGGAATCGGTGAGGATCGGATGCGGCCAGCGGATCAACTGGTGCAGGCCGCCGAGACGCGCGACGCGCTCGGCCGTCGGGCGCAGCATCAGATGATAGGTATTGCCGAGAATAATATCGGCGCCCGTCTCGCGCACCTGGTCGAGATACATGGCCTTGACGGTGCCGACCGTGCCGACGGGCATGAACGCCGGCGTGCGGATCGCGCCGCGCGGCATGGAGACTTCGCCGAGGCGCGCGCCGCCATCGGTCTTCTTCAATTGAAACTGAAAGCTCTCGGTCATTTCGTTCTAGTCTTTCTGGTGGAGCAGGCTGCCATCGCCATAGGAATAAAAGCGATAGCCCGTCTCGATAGCATGGGTATAGGCCGCGCGCATCGTATCGAGGCCGGCAAAGGCCGATACGAGCATGAACAGGGTCGAGCGCGGCAGGTGGAAATTGGTCATCAGCATGTCGACGGCCTTGAAGCGATAGCCGGGCGTGATGAAAATGCCCGTGGCGCCTTGCCATGGCTGGATCGTACCGTCATCTGCCGCAGCACTTTCAATCAGTCGCAGAGAGGTGGTGCCGACACAGACAATGCGCCCGCCCCTTGCCTTGACGGCATTGAGCCTTTCAGCGGTGGCGGCATCGACATAGCCGATCTCGAAATGCATCTTGTGGTCGTCGGTATCGTCGGCCTTGACCGGCAGGAAGGTGCCGGCGCCGACATGCAGCGTCACGAAATGCCGCTCGACGCCGAGGGTATCGAGAGCAGCAAATAGGGACGGCGTGAAATGCAGGCCGGCGGTGGGTGCCGCGACGGCACCCTCTTCGCGCGCATAGATCGTCTGGTAATCGGCGCGGTCGCGATCGTCTTCCGGGCGCTTCGCCGCGATATAGGGCGGCAGCGGAATATGCCCGACGCTGGCAATCGCCTCGTCGAGAGCGGGACCGGAGAGATCGAACTTCAACGTGATCTCGCCGCCCTCGCCCTTTTCTTCAACCGTGGCATCCAGCGCGCCAAGTGCGCAGACATTCTCGCCGTGACCGAACTGGATGCGATCGCCGATCTTGATGCGCTTCCCGGGCTTGGCAAAGGCCTTCCAGCGATCGGGTGCGACGCGCATGTGCAGGGTCGCCGAAACCTGTTGGCCGGGCGCACCCTCGCGATGGCGAATGCCCTCCAGCTGCGCCGGGATGACCTTGGTATCGTTGAAGACCACGGCGTCGCCGGGACGCAGAAAGGATGGGAGATCCCGCACCTGATGATCGCTCAGCGTATTCGAGCCATTGTTCGGGTCGACGACGAGCAGACGGGCGCTGTCGCGCGGCTCGGCGGGTCTGAGCGCTATCAGCTCATCCGGCAGATCGAAGTCGAAAAGGTCAACACGCATTCATTTGGTCCAGGCAGTTCATTCAGGCAAAGCGAAACCCGCCCCTCACGCCAACGGCGCAAGAGGCGGGTTTCAGGAGTAATCACGATCAGACGTCGGCGGCAACCCGCGCGGATACGATCGAATCCGGCTCCTTCACCGGCTCGCCGCGCTTGATCTGGTCGACGAAATCCATGCCGGAGATAACCTGGCCCCAGACGGAGTACTGCTTGTTCAGCCAGGGAGCGTCCGCGAAGCAGATGAAGAACTGCGAGTTGGCCGAGTTCGGGTTCTGCGAACGGGCCATCGAGCAGGTGCCGCGAATATGCGAGGTCGCGGAGAATTCGGCCTTCAGGTCAGGCTTGGAGGAGCCGCCCATGCCGGCACGGCCGGGGTTGAAGGTTTCGCTGCCCTGCTTGCCGAACTGCACGTCGCCGGTCTGAGCCATGAAGCCGTCAATGACGCGGTGGAAGACGACGCCGTCATAGGCCTTTTCGCGCGCCAGTTCCTTGATGCGGGCGACATGCTCGGGAGCGACCTGCGGCAGAAGCTGAATGACAACCTGGCCCTTGGTGGTTTCCAGGATGAGGGTGTTTTCTGGGTCCTTGATCTCAGCCATGTTCGTTTCCTTGTTCTCTCTGTTGGGTTCTGCACGGTCCCGAACGACTTGACGTCTTCAGGTTCATGCAACTTGCCTCGGCACGATCCCTTCCCGAAGGCATAGGCACCTTCGGGGATCGCGCCCGTAAAATCACTTCTTGGTGACAGTGACCTTGATCATCTTGTCAGGGTTGCTCACTTCGCCGTTCTGGCCTTCGCCGCGCTTGATTTTGTCGACGAGCTCCATGCCCGAAATGACCTTGCCGACGACCGTGTACTGGCCATTCAGGAAATCACCATTGGCGAACATGATGAAGAACTGCGAGTTGGCGGAGTTCGGGTCCTGCGCACGCGCCATGCCGACAGTGCCGCGCTGGAATGGAACCTTGGAAAATTCCGCCGGAATGTTCGGCAGGTCGGAACCGCCGGTGCCGGCCTTGTTTGCATCATAGCCCTTCGTCGTATTGCCGTACTGGACGTCACCAGTCTGAGCCATGAAGCCATCGATGACTCGATGGAAGACGACGTTGTCGTAGGCACCCTTCTTCGCCAGCGCCTCGATCTGGGCGACGTGCTTCGGAGCAACTTCCGGCATCAGCTGGATGACCACCGGGCCGTCCTTGAGCTGGATGGTCAGAAGATCCGCGGCCGCGGCCGAGAACGCGCTGCCGGCGAAGGCGGCAAGGCTCAGGAATCCTGCCAATGCAATATGAAAGAGTTTCATGGATACTCCGTTCGGGATTGGATTTAGGCTCAGCTGTTGCCGCTGGCCATATTTTTGAGTTTGCCGGTCAGGGCTTGCAGAACCGCTGACGGAACGAAGGCGCTGACATCGCCGCCCATGGATGCGATCTGCCGCACCAATGTGGCGGTTATGGGCCGCGAGGCCGTGCCGGCTGGCAGAAACAGCGTCTGGATATCCGGCGCCATCTGCCTGTTCATGCCGGCCATCTGCATTTCATAATCGAGATCCGTGCCATCCCGCAGGCCGCGCACGAGCAGGCTCGCGCCATGGGTGCGGGCGGCGTCGACGACGAGATTGTCAAAGGCGACGACCGAAATATCGCCCGCCTTTTGCGGCAGGGCCTCGCCGAGCGATCGGCGGATCAGTTCGGCCCGCTCCTCGAAAGAGAAAAGCGGCTTCTTGCCGGGATGGATGCCGATGCCAACGATCACCTTCGAGGCGACGTTCAACGCCTGCACAAGAACATCCAGATGTCCGTTGGTCATCGGGTCGAAGGACCCAGGATAGAAGGCTGTCGTCATAGCAAGCCGGCTCGTTGTTTCGACGCCTTTTGTCACGGATGACGCCGCATCGCAAGTGATTTGCAACCCAGGGACCGCCTCTGAACCGTAGATGAACACGCCATTCAAGCCTGTTTCAGCTCGGCAATGCTTTACTGGCATCAACATCGAAACGGGCCTGGTTCAACGGCTCGCCGGTTACGGCTTCAGGGAAATCTCGCCATGCTCGTCTTCATCATCGCCGGCGCCATCATCGGTTCATTTTTCGTCGAATACCTCGTTCATCTTTTCGCAGACAACTACGAGCTCGAATGGGAAACGGCCTCGGAAAGAGGCGAGAACGTCGATTTTGCCCAAGAAATCGTCACTGCCATGCGCAAAACGCATCGCGAATCTGAACGCCAGATGAACAAGGCATTCAAGATGGCTTCAGACGCGCATTGCTAGATAGCCCTCAATATCGGCGGAACCATTTGGGAAACGCCGCGTTAACAGTTCGAAACTCAGATTGCACATTGCGGCAAGAAGGAAGAAGAGTATGCCCGACAAGATCACCCTTATTAACTTTGTTTGGATGGCCATGATTTCGGGAATGCTCGCAGCAACTGTTGCGCTTTACGATCAGAAACCAGACCAGTCGAAGATCTATGGTCCCTTTGCTTCGGCTCGTCCCTTCGTTGCCTCGAGCCAGTACTAAGGGATCTGAACGCTAGTCCCACCAAAGGAGGGAGCGATCATGTTCACAATTTTGACGCTGCTTACGCTTTTCATCAGCATCATGTTTATCGTGTCAGTCGCATCCACCATTTCGGCGCTCCACCGCGAAAGCGAAGAGAGCAAGAGGCTGCATAAGCGTCACAAGACGCTCTGATCTCCGCGTACCGAGCATCTCCCCCGCCATATGCTCGGATGGACCCTGAACCGGACGCTCTCCCCGCCAGCGTCCGGTTTTTTATTGCCGTAATTTCAAGATGTTGCGCCGATGCGCTGCTTTCGAGACAGCGAACGTAACTCCCGCTATACTCGAGCCAGCTTCGTTCGGGGATCAACATGCGCATTGTTTTGACAGGCAGCTCGGGGCGGCTTGGCCGCGCCATTTTCAATCGATTGGCGGGAGAACATTCGGTCGTCGGGATCGATCGCTCGCCGTTTTCGACGACACATCTTGTCGGCGATCTCGCCGACACCGCGCTTCTGCGCGAGGCGATCGAGGGTGCCGATGCGATTGTCCATTGTGCGGCCCTTCATGCACCTCATGTCGGAACCGTTCCCGACGCCGAATTTCGCCGTATCAATGTCGAGGGAACATATCTGCTAGCCGAGACGGCAATGGCTGCCGGCGTGAAACGGCTGATATTCACCAGCACTACCGCCCTTTATGGCCATACGGTCGTTCCAGGCGGCTGCATATGGGTCGACGAAGATACCGTTCCGCAGCCTAAGAGCATCTATCATCGCACGAAGCTGGAAGCCGAACGGATGCTTGAGAGTATGGCCGGACCGGATCTGCAGGTGCGCGTCTTGCGCATGTCTCGCAGTTTTCCGGAGCCTGCCAATATCGCAGCGACCTACAGATTGCATCGCGGCGTCGACATACGAGACGTAGCCGACGCCCATGCGGCCGGCTTGACCAACGGCGGCGATCACTTTCAACGGCACATCATCTCTGCGGGAACGCTATTCAAACCGGAGGATTGCGAGATGCTGGCGGTCGACGCCGCGTCTGTCATCCAACTGCGCGCGCCCGGCCTCGCTACGAAATTTGCGCAACGAAACTGGCCATTGGCTCAAAGGATCGATCGCGTCTACGCATCGAAATCCGCAAGCTCCGTCCTCGGATGGCATTTCCGCTTTGGCTATGACGAGGTTCTTGCCCAACTGGATCGAGGAAGCCTGGAAGTTTTGCCGCCCTTTTCCACAAGCAACAGGCAGGCGGAATAGAACGACTGGACAATCGGCGGTGAACTCGGAAAGCGAGCTGGCCCAAAAAACAATCGCATGGGCCTGTTGCCAAGCCCATGCGATTGAAATCGTTCCACTTCCGGAGAGTTGGCCGGTCAGCCAAAGGCCTATCCGGCAAGGACAGCGCCCTCTATTCTTCGCTGCCACCCTCGTCGCCTGCATTTCCTGCCTCGCCGGCAGCAGCATCATCCTCGGCTGACGAGGCATCTTCCTCGTCGCTTTCCGGCTCGCTGATGCGCTCGACTGATACGACCTTCTCGTCCTTTGCAGTCGAGAAGATAGTGACGCCCTTGGTCGCACGGCTGGCGACGCGGATGCCCCCGACTGGGACGCGGATCAACTGACCGCCATCCGAGACGAGCATGATCTGGTCGCCGTCTTCGACCGGGAAAGCGGCAACGAGTTCGCCGATCTCGCCCGTCTTCGAGGTGTCGGTGGCGCGGATGCCCTTGCCGCCGCGGCCGGAAATGCGGAAATCGTAAGAGGATGAACGCTTGCCGAAGCCCTTTTCAGAGACCGTCAAGATGAACTGCTCCAACGCCTTGAGCTCTTCGTAACGCTCGTCGCCGAGCTGCCCCTCTTCGGCAACCTCTTCGCCGACCAGCGCGATTTCCTCATCGTCTCCGGTTGCCGAGCGACGCTCGCTGACGGAACGCTTGAGATAGGCCGCGCGCTCCCAGGGTTCCGCATCCACATGCCGGACGATCGTCATCGAAATAATGCTATCGCCGGGTGCGAGGGTGATGCCGCGCACGCCGATAGAGTTGCGGCCGGCAAAGACGCGCACATCCGAGACCGAGAAGCGGATGCACTGGCCAAGCGCGGTCGTCATCAACACATCGTCATGCTCGGTGCAGGTTTCGACGGAGAGGATTTCATCACCCTCCTCCTCGAGCTTCATGGCGATCTTGCCGTTGCGGTTCACCTGAACGAAATCCGACAGCTTGTTACGGCGCACGGTTCCGCGCGTCGTTGTGAACATCACGTCGAGATTGTCCCAGCTATCCTCGTCCTCTGGCAGTGGCATGATCGTGGTGATGCGTTCGCCGGGCTCCAGCGGCAGCATATTGATCAGCGCCTTGCCGCGTGAAGTCGGCGTGCCGATCGGCAGGCGCCAGACCTTTTCCTTGTAGACGATACCGTGCGAGGAAAAGAAGAGAACCGGCGTATGGGTATTGAGAACGAATAGCCGGGTAACAAAGTCTTCGTCACGGGTCGTCATTCCGGAGCGACCCTTGCCGCCGCGGCGCTGCGCGCGATAGGTGGTCAGCGGCACGCGCTTGATGTAGCCAAGGTGCGAAACGGTGACGACCATGTCCTCGCGGGCGATCAGATCCTCATCGTCCATCTCGAGACCGCCATCGACGATCTCGGTACGGCGCGGCGTTCCGAATTCATCGCGAACCGCAGCAAGCTCTTGTTTTACAATCGTTTGGATACGTGCGCGCGAAGACAGAATATCAAGATAGTCCTTGATCTCCACACCGATCTGGTTGAGTTCTTCGTCGATCTCATCGCGGCCGAGAGCAGTCAGACGCGCCAGACGCAGCTCAAGGATCGCACGCGCCTGCTCTTCCGAGAGGTTGTAGGTGCCGTCCTCATTGATGCGATGGCGAGGGTCATCGATTAGCCGGATAAGCGATTCGACGTCCACGGCGTTCCAACGCCGCGTCATCAGCTCTTCGCGAGCCGATTGCGGGTCCGGTGCCTGGCGAATGACGCGGATGACTTCATCGATATTGGCAACCGCAATAGCCAGGCCGACCAAGACGTGGGCGCGATCACGCGCCTTGCGCAGCAGATACTTCGTGCGGCGGCTGATGACTTCTTCGCGGAATGCGACGAACGCGCGCAGCATGTCCATCAGGTTCATCTGCTCCGGCTTGCCGCCGTTCAGCGCCACCATGTTGCAGCCGAAGGAGGTCTGCAGCGGCGTGTAGCGATAAAGCTGGTTCAGGATGACATCTGCATTGGCGTCGCGCTTCAGCTCGACGACGACGCGATAGCCCTGACGGTCGGATTCGTCGCGCAGATCCGAGATGCCCTCGATGCGCTTCTCGCGCACGAGTTCGGCCATCTTCTCGATCATCGACGCCTTGTTCACCTGATAGGGGATTTCGGTGATGATGATCTGTTCGCGATCGCCGCGCATCGGCTCGATGGTGGCAACGCCGCGCATGACGACGGAACCGCGGCCCGTCTCGTAGGCGGAACGGATGCCGGCGCGACCGAGGATCTTGGCGCCCGTCGGGAAATCCGGACCGGGGATGATCTGCATCATGTCGGGCAGCTCGATCGCTGGATTGTCGATCAGCGCGATACAGCCGTCGATCACTTCCAAGAGATTGTGCGGCGGAATGTTCGTCGCCATGCCGACGGCGATACCGCCGGAGCCGTTGACGAGCAGGTTCGGGAAGCGCGCCGGCAGAACCTTCGGCTCTTCCGTGGTCGCGTCGTAGTTTTCCTGGAAATCGACCGTTTCCTTGTCGATATCCTCAAGAAGCTCGTGGGCGACCTTCGTCAGGCGCGATTCCGTATAACGCATCGCCGCCGGCGGATCGCCGTCGATCGAACCGAAATTGCCCTGCCCGTCGATAAGGGGAACGCGCATCGACCAGTCCTGCGCCATGCGGACCAAGGCGTCATAGATCGAGGCGTCGCCATGCGGGTGGTAGCTACCCATAACGTCGGCGACCGGACGGGCCGACTTCACATATTTGCGGTTCCAGTGATAGCCGCTCTGATGCGCCGCATAGAGGATGCGCCGATGAACAGGCTTCAGACCATCGCGAACGTCGGGAAGCGCGCGGCTGACGATTACGCTCATGGCGTAATCGAGGTACGACCGCTGCATTTCCTCCATGATGGAAATCGGCTCGATGCCTGGCGGGAGCTTCCCGCCGCCGGGTGGTGTTTGCTCAGTCAAAACAGATCACGATCTCTTTTAGAATCACTGCGAAATTTATAGCGGAAAGGCTCCGCGAGCGCCAATTTGGGCCGATGTTTTTGAACAGACTTTTGCCTCTTTAAGCCGTGAAATCGAACATTTCCGTGGCGTAACCCGGCAATAGCGGAGCATTGCTCTTTGCGAAAGCCCATTCCTCGCATAACAATGGCCGGCAACAACGACAAAACAAGCTTCGGGGACTATATGGCGAGCGCGGACACGCTGATCAATGCCTTCACGACTCTGCTTGTGACCGTCGATCCGCCGGGGCTCGCGCCCCTCTTCATCGGGCTCACGGCCGGCATGAACCGCTCCGAACGCAAGCAGGTGGCGTTGCGCGGCTCGATCATCGCCTTCTTCATTCTGGCAGCCTTCGCCCTGTTCGGCGCGAGCGTGCTTGGCGTGCTCGGCATCTCGATCGGCGCCTTCCGCATCGCCGGCGGCCTCCTGCTCTTCTGGATTGCCTTCGAGATGGTGTTTGAGCGGCGCCAGGACAGGAAGGAAAAGACCACCGAGGTCGCCATCACACAGGATCATATCCGCAATATCGCGGTCTTCCCCCTCGCCTTGCCGCTGATCGCCGGCCCCGGCGCGATATCGGCGACGATCCTTCTGGCGGGATCGCTGCAGACGACGCTTGATCGAGCGCAGCTAATCGGCGTCATCGCCGTCAACCTCGCGCTCGTCTTTGCGGCGCTTGCCATTTCCGACAGGCTCGACCGCATGCTCGGCGCGACAGGCCGCGCCATCCTGACGCGGCTGCTTGGGGTCATCCTGGCGGCACTTGCCGCGCAATTCGTCGTGGATGGGGCAAGGGCAGCATTGAAGCTTCCATGAAAAAGCCCGCCAAGTGCGACGGGCCTTCAAATATCAACTGCGTATGCCGATCTCAGAACGGGATGTCATCATCCAGATCGCGCGAGAAATTGCCGCCGCCACCGCCCTGGTTGCCACCACCACGGTTGCCACCGCCGCCACGGGAGGAGCCCTGCGAGGACGATTGGCCGTAGTCGTCACCACCGAAATCGCCGCCGTAGCCGCCACCAAAATCACCGCCGCCGCGACCGCCACGGCTGCCGCCTTCCATGGAGCCGCCGCCGCCTTCGCCACGACCATCGAGCATTGTCAGGGTCGAATTGAAGCCCTGCAGCACGATTTCGGTCGAATACTTGTCCTGGCCGTTCTGATCCTGCCACTTGCGCGTCTGCAGCGCGCCTTCGATATAGACCTTGGCGCCCTTCTTCAAATATTGTTCCGCGACCTTGCAGAGACCTTCGTTGAAAATGACGACACGATGCCATTCGGTCTTTTCCTTGCGCTCGCCGGAATTGCGGTCGCGCCAGGTTTCCGATGTCGCAATATTCAGATTGGCGATCGGCCGGCCGTCCTGCGTGCGACGGATTTCCGGGTCCGCCCCGAGATTTCCAATCAGAATTACCTTGTTCACACTACCAGCCATGATACCACCCTGCTTGCCGCCCATCGACGGCTTTGAAATTCCATCCAAGCACCTTAACCCATAGCGGGCGTCGGGTGCTATTTATGCGACCTTCCGAGCTTCGTTCATCCACAAAGAATTCGCCGCGATAATTTTGTTCTTTATTTGTTCTAATTTATCCCTATGATGATGTCAACGGAATCGAAAACCCGGCTCCACCCATCATTTCAGCCTCGACTCGCGGGCTGACATCACTAAATAAAGGCAGACTCCAAGGGACCTGCATACGACGATGAGCGAACTGAAGACTATTTCCATACGTGGTGCGCGTGAGCACAATCTCAAGGGCATCGATCTCGACCTGCCGCGCAACAAGCTGATCGTCATGACGGGCCTCTCCGGCTCCGGCAAGTCGTCGCTCGCCTTTGATACGATCTATGCCGAGGGCCAGCGCCGCTATGTCGAAAGCCTTTCGGCCTATGCGCGCCAGTTCCTCGAAATGATGCAGAAGCCTGACGTCGACCAGATCGATGGCCTGTCCCCGGCGATTTCGATTGAGCAGAAGACCACGTCGCGCAATCCGCGTTCGACGGTCGGCACGGTCACCGAAATCTACGACTATATGCGTCTGCTGTTTGCCCGCGTCGGCGTGCCCTATTCGCCTGTCACGGGCCTGCCGATCGAGAGCCAGACGGTCAGCCAGATGGTCGACCGCGTGCTCGCTTACGAGGAAGGCACCAGACTCTATATTCTGGCGCCACTCGTTCGCGGCCGTAAGGGCGAATACAAGAAGGAACTGGCGGAGCTCATGAAGAAGGGCTTCCAGCGCGTCAAGGTCGACGGCCAGTTCTACGAGATCGCCGATGTGCCGGCGCTCGACAAGAAATACAAGCACGACATCGACGTGGTGGTCGACCGTATCGTCGTCCGACCCGACATGGCCGCTCGCCTTGCCGACAGCTTCGAAACCTCGCTGCGCCTTGCCGACGGTCTTGCAGTCGCGGAATTCGCCGACAAGCCGCTGCCGCCGGAAGAAACCGCCGCCGGCGGTTCGGCCAATAAGTCGCTGAACGAGACGCATGAGCGCGTGCTGTTCTCGGAGAAATTCGCCTGCCCAGTTTCCGGCTTCACCATTCCGGAAATCGAGCCGCGCCTGTTCTCCTTCAACAATCCCTTCGGCGCCTGCCCGTCTTGCGACGGCCTTGGCTCGCAGCAGAAGATCGATCCGGAGCTGATCGTGCCGGAGCCGGAACGCACGCTGCGCGACGGCGCCATCGCTCCTTGGGCCAAATCGACCTCGCCCTATTACAATCAGACACTGGAAGCACTCGGCAAGCATTACGGCTTCAAGCTCGGCAACCGCTGGAACGAGCTGTCCGACAAGGCCAAGGACGTGATCCTGAACGGCACTGAAGACAAGATCGAATTCCATTATGCCGATGGTGCGCGCTCCTACACCACGCACAAGAATTTCGAAGGCATCGTGCCGAACCTCGAACGCCGCTGGAAAGAAACGGATTCCGCCTGGGCGCGCGAAGAAATCGAGCGTTTCATGTCGGCAGCCCCCTGCCCGGCCTGCAACGGCTATCGCCTGAAACCAGAGGCTTTGGCGGTCAAGATCGACAAGCTGCACATCAGCCAGGTGGCCGAGATGTCGATCCGCGTCGCCCGCGACTGGTTCGATGCACTGCCGGGAACTTTTACCGACAAGCAGAACGAGATTGCCGTCCGTATTCTCAAGGAAATCCGCGATCGCCTGCGCTTCCTCAACGATGTGGGGCTTGAGTATCTCAGCCTTTCGCGCAATTCCGGCACGCTCTCCGGCGGCGAAAGCCAGCGCATCAGGCTGGCGTCGCAGATCGGCTCGGGCCTGACGGGCGTTCTCTACGTCCTCGACGAACCGTCCATCGGCCTGCATCAGCGCGACAATGCCCGTCTTCTGGAGACGCTGAAGCATCTGCGAGACATCGGCAACACCGTGATCGTCGTCGAGCATGACGAGGACGCGATCCTGACGGCCGACGACGTGGTCGATATCGGCCCCGCGGCCGGTGTGCATGGCGGCCAGGTGGTGGCGCATGGCACGCCGCAGGACATCATGGCGAACCCGAAGTCACTGACCGGTAAATATCTTTCCGGCGAACTCGGCGTGCCCGTTCCGGACGAGCGCCGCAAGCCGAAGAAGGGCAAGGAAATCAAGGTCGTCGGCGCACGGGGCAACAACCTCAAGAACGTCACGGCCTCCATCCCTCTCGGCGTCTTCACGGCTGTCACAGGCGTTTCCGGCGGTGGCAAGTCCACCTTCCTGATCGAGACGCTCTACAAATCGGCGGCGCGGCGCGTCATGGGTGCCCGCGAAATTCCAGCCGACCACGACCGCATCGACGGTTTCGAGCATATCGACAAGGTGATCGATATTGATCAGTCGCCGATCGGCCGCACCCCGCGTTCGAACCCGGCGACCTATACCGGCGCCTTCACGCCGATCCGCGACTGGTTTGCCGGATTGCCTGAGGCCAAGGCGCGCGGCTATCAGCCCGGCCGCTTCTCCTTCAACGTCAAGGGCGGCCGCTGCGAGGCGTGCCAGGGCGACGGCGTCATCAAGATCGAGATGCACTTCCTGCCTGACGTCTACGTCACCTGCGACGTCTGTCACGGCAAACGCTACAATCGCGAAACCCTCGATGTCACCTTCAAGACCAAGTCGATCGCCGACGTGCTCGACATGACGGTCGAGGAAGGCGTCGATTTCTTCGCCGCCGTTCCCGCCGTGCGCGACAAGCTGCAGAGCCTGAAGGATGTCGGCCTCGGCTATATCAAGGTCGGGCAGCAGGCCAATACGCTTTCGGGTGGCGAAGCACAGCGCGTCAAGCTAGCCAAGGAACTGTCGAAGCGATCGACGGGCCGCACGCTCTATATTCTCGACGAACCCACAACCGGGCTGCACTTCCATGATGTCGCCAAGCTTCTGGAAATGCTGCACGAGCTGGTCAATCAGGGCAATTCCGTCGTGGTCATCGAGCACAATCTCGAAGTCATCAAGACCGCCGACTGGATTCTCGATTTCGGTCCCGAAGGCGGCGATGGCGGTGGCGAGATCGTCGCCGTCGGCACGCCGGAAGCGGTCGTCAAGGAGAAGCGCTCCTATACGGGGCAATTCCTGAAGGAGTTGCTGGAGCGGCGGCCGATGAAGAAGGTTGCAGCGGCGGAGTAAGGTTTACTCGGACTGACGTCCAAGGAGGAGAGAATGACCAAAGCGGGAGAAATCCGCACAGGCATTGGTGGCTGGACTTTCGAACCCTGGCGCGGGACCTTTTATCCCGATACGCTGAAGCAGAAGGACGAACTGAATTACGCCAGCCGTCAGCTGCGGGTGATCGAGGTCAACGGCACCTATTACAGTACGCAGAAGCCCGAGGTCTTCGCCAAATGGGCTGCCGATGTACCTGACGGCTTCATTTTTTCTTTGAAGGCCACGCGTTTCGTGACCAATCGCCGCGTTCTCTCCGAGGCCGGCGAATCCATGCAGAAATTTCTGGAGTCGGGCATCAGCGAACTCGGCGATCATCTAGGCCCGCTGCTTTGGCAGTTCGCGCCGACAAAGAAATTCGATCCGGATGATTTCGAGTCTTTCCTGAAGCTGCTGCCGGCCAAGCAGGATGGCCTTGCGCTCAAACACGTCGTCGAGGTCCGGCACGATTCCTTCAAGGTGCCCGAATTCGTCGCACTCCTCGAAAAATACAATGTCGCGCCGGTCTGTGCCGAACATTTCGATTATCCGATGATTGCCGATGTCACGGCCGATTTCGTCTATGCCCGTCTGCAGAAAGGGTCTGACGATATCAAGACCTGCTATCCGCCGAAGGATCTGAAAGCCTGGGCGGATCGGCTGAAAGCATGGGCCACGGGCAATCTGCCCGATGATCTGCCGCTGATCGATGCCAAGCGCAAGGTCAAGGCGGAGCCGCGCGATGTCTTTGCCTTCATGATCCATGAGGGCAAGGTGAATGCGCCACCCGGCGCGATTGCATTGCAGGCGGAAGTTGCCAAGTAGCATTAAAGTGGCTTGACGGCCGCGACGAGATCTTCGGCCGTCAAACCCTTGCCGGCATGTTGGCCTGCCAAGCCATGCAGCCAGACGCCTGCGGCTGCAGCCTCGAAGGCTGGCATCCCTTGCGCCATCAGCCCGCCGACAATGCCGGCGAGCACATCGCCGGAGCCGGCCGTGGCAAGCCAGGGCGGCGCATTGGCATTGATTAGTGTCCTGCCATCAGGGGCGGCAATCACGCTGTCGGCGCCCTTGTAGATGATGGCGGCATGGGCTCTTGCCGCCGCGGCCCTCGCCTTGTCGATCTTGCTCAAAGTCTCATCGGCGGCGATATCGGGAAAGAGGCGGCCAAACTCTCCCTCGTGCGGCGTCAGCACCAATCGGGTCGGTCCTTCGGCAAAAGCATCGAACAATCGCTGCGGGTTGTCGCGAAACGAAGTGATGCCGTCCGCATCGAGCACGAGATGGCGATCCGCAAGCGCGAGGCAGAATTGCCGCGCACGCTCGCCTGCACCGAAACCCGGTCCGAGAATGAAGGTCGAGAGCCGCTGATCGGCAAGCCATGTCCGCAATGCGGCTTCATCATCGACCGGATGCAGCATGATTGCCGTCAGCAGGCCGGCATTGATGCTGAGCGCATCCGGCGGCGAGGCGATGGTGACGAGCCCCGCTCCGGCCTTCAACCCGGCCATGGCCGACATGCGGGCCGCCCCCGTCGCATTCGGCCCGCCCGAAAAGACGACGAGATGGCCACGCTTGTATTTATGCGTCTCGGTGCCCTCGGACGGTATTTTTGCCTGCCACTGCGCTGGCGTGTTTTCGGCGATCAGGCCGTCGGCGTGGGCGCGGACGATGCGGCCGGGAATACCGATATCGAAAACCTCAACTTCCCCGCAGAGGTCGCGACCTGGAAGGAGAAGATGACCCGGCTTGCGTGTCATGAACGTCACCGTTCGCGCAGCACGAAAGGCGGCGCCGAGGATCTGGCCACTCCCCCCATCGAGGCCGGATGGCAGATCGACGGCAATCACGGGAATGCCCGCCTCCCCGATCCGCGCGATCACGGCGGCCACCTCAGTCGGGATGGGACGAGAGAGCCCCGCACCGAAGATCGCGTCGATCACGACATCTCCTGCTTTCGGGACATAGTCGCCAACTGCTGCCCCTGCGACAGGACAATCGGCGAGAGCGCAGGCGGCATCCCCTTTGAGCCGCATCGGATCGCCCAGATGGAAGAGTTGCACACTGGCCCCGGCCTGCCACAGCGCGCCCGCCGCCACATACCCGTCCCCGCCATTGTTGCCCGGTCCGCAAAGAACGATATATCGAAGCGCCCCGGGGAAATGCCGGAGTGCCGCAGCGGCGACAGCCTGTCCCGCCTTTTCCATAAGACCATAGGAATCAATGCCGGATAGCGCAGCAGCGCGATCGACGGCGGCCATATCGTCGGGAGTGAGGAGCAGATCGGCGAGCGGCAACATCATGGCGGATATTATAGATGCGAAATCTGCCTCAAAAACAACCGCTATTCCGGCCGAGGATTTGACCCATAAATATGCATTTGCATAATAATTATGCAAATGCATTCAAGGACTTGTCGAAGCACAAACATGCCACGCATGGCTGCTTTTTGCGAAATTTTGCTTATCCCACGCATTTCCGCGCGAAATCGCTTCCATTTTTCCGAAAAATCCTCATCAATTCATCGTCTCGGTGCAAATTTGCCGGGATTTTTTACGGCAGCTCATTCTCAACTGGCATGATACGTGCATTACGTTGGCCGAGCGGGGAGTAGTCCTGCTGTATCAGGAGAAGCGGAGAGACATTTTCTCATGAAAAAGATCGAAGCGATCATTAAGCCTTTCAAGCTCGACGAAGTGAAGGAAGCCCTTCAGGAAGTCGGCCTGCAGGGCATCACCGTCACGGAAGCGAAGGGCTTCGGTCGTCAGAAGGGCCACACGGAGCTTTACCGTGGCGCCGAATACGTCGTCGACTTCCTGCCGAAGGTGAAGGTCGAGGTTGTATTGGCGGACGAAAATGCGGAGGCGGTGATCGAGGCCATCCGCAAGGCTGCGCAAACAGGCCGTATCGGCGACGGAAAGATTTTCGTTTCCAACGTGGAAGAGGTCATTCGAATCCGCACCGGCGAAACGGGCATCGACGCCATCTAATCCGCCCGGCCCTTTCCGGCCGCGGCTCGTTTAATCGTCATCTATGTCAAGGGAAGTAATTTCATGACGACCGCAAGCGAAATTTTGAAGCAAATCAAGGACAACGACGTCAAGTTCGTCGATCTGCGCTTCACCGACCCCAAGGGCAAGCTGCAGCACCTCACCATGGACGTGGTCTGTGTCGACGAAGACATGTTCGCCGACGGCGTCATGTTCGACGGCTCCTCGATTGCGGGTTGGAAGGCCATCAACGAATCCGACATGGTGCTGATGCCCGATCCGGATACGGTCCACATGGACCCGTTCTTCGCACAGTCCACCATGGTCATTCTCTGCGATATTCTCGATCCGGTCTCCGGCGAAGCCTATAATCGCGACCCGCGCGGCACCGCCAAGAAGGCCGAAGCCTATCTCAAGGCCTCCGGCATCGGCGACACCGCCTTCTTCGGCCCGGAAGCCGAATTCTTCGTCTTCGACGACGTCAAGTACAAGGCCGATCCCTACAATACCGGCTTCAAGCTCGATTCCAGCGAACTGCCGTCCAACGACGACACCGACTATGAGACCGGCAACCTCGGCCACCGTCCGCGCGTCAAGGGCGGCTACTTCCCGGTTCCGCCGATCGACAGCTGCCAGGACATGCGCTCGGAGATGCTGACGGTACTGACCGAGATGGGCGTCGTGGTCGAGAAGCATCACCACGAAGTCGCCGCCGCACAGCACGAACTCGGCATCAAGTTCGAGACGCTGGTTCGCAGCGCCGACGGCATGCAGATCTACAAGTACGTCGTGCACCAGGTCGCCAATGCCTATGGCAAGACGGCAACCTTCATGCCGAAGCCGATCTTCGGCGACAACGGCTCTGGCATGCACGTTCACCAGTCGATCTGGAAGGGCGGCAAGCCGACCTTCGCCGGCGACGAATATGCAGGCCTGTCCGAGAGCTGCCTCTACTACATCGGCGGCATCATCAAGCATGCCAAGGCGATCAACGCCTTCACCAATCCGTCGACGAACTCCTACAAGCGTCTCGTCCCGGGTTATGAAGCTCCGGTTCTGCTCGCCTACTCGGCTCGCAACCGTTCCGCCTCCTGCCGCATCCCGTTCGGCTCGAACCCGAAGGCCAAGCGCGTCGAAGTCCGCTTCCCCGACCCGACCGCCAATCCCTATCTCGGTTTCGCCGCCATGCTGATGGCCGGTCTCGACGGCATCAAGAACAAGATCCATCCCGGCAAGGCCATGGACAAGGATCTTTACGACCTGCCGCCGAAGGAACTGAAGAAGATCCCGACGGTTTGCGGCTCGCTACGCGAAGCGCTTGAAAGCCTCGACAAGGACCGCAAGTTCCTGACCGCCGGCGGCGTCTTCGACGACGACCAGATCGATGCCTTCATCGAACTGAAGATGCAGGAAGTCATGCGCTTCGAGATGACGCCGCATCCGGTCGAATATGACATGTACTATTCGGTCTGATACAACTTCAGAGGCCCCGGGAAACCGGGGCTTCTTCTTCATACGAGCTTGTCGGGCAGGCGTACCGCGGGATGATAACCCTCAAATGACCTCGAACCTCCGCCGACTGGAGAGTTCCAAGCCGGAATGTGACAGTTCAATGAAGGAATGGGGGCAAAATCCTTGATATCAGTGGTGAAAGTCACCACATGATTGCTTGAAAGGAAGTCGTGCCATGAAACAACGAAACGCAAAATTCAATATTGGCGACGTGGTTCGACACCGGATGTTCCCCTTCCGTGGTGTCATCTTCGATGTCGATCCGGAATTCGCAAACACCGAGGAGTGGTGGAATTCCATTCCGGCGGAAGTGCGGCCCGAAAAGGACCAGCCCTTCTATCACCTTCTCGCCGAAAACGACGAGACGGAATATGTCGCATACGTATCGGAACAGAACCTCGTAAATGACGAGAGCGGTGTTCCCTTGCGCAATCCGCAGATTGCCCAGGTCTTTGACCGCGCCCCGACAGGAGAGCTCAAGCCCAAGATGAGCTTCGCCCACTAGGGCCAGTTGTGTATCGAGGAATTCAGGGAGATTGCTGTTGCGGTCTCCCTTTTTCTTTGCTCAACAAGTCTCGATTTTTTGTCTTCAATCAAAGATGTTTGGAAAAAAAGATCCTGCTTGTACCGGGCGGCTCACAGCCGATCTCGCCAAATCGGCGCCAACCGTGCCGCTCGTAGAAGCCGGGAGCTTGGAAGCTGATCGTATAAAGCACCGCCGCGACACAACCACGCCGTCGCCCCTCCTCTTCGAAGGCATGCAGGATCTCTGTTCCCAGACCCGCGCCCCGATGTTCGGGCGGAAGGTAGAAAAGCTCAAGGAAAAGCAATCCCAATGACGATCTGCCGGTTGCGCCGCCTATAACCGCGCCCGTGGATGGGTCAATGGCAACGACCGCAATCGGCTTGCGGTCGGCATAACCCGTAACTTCGTCATTGAAGTCATTCAAACCGCCGCCGATCAATTGCGTCATTTCGGCGGTGACATTGTCACTCACCACGACTTGAGGCTTCCGCATTCAAAGATTCTCCAAAGCTCCAACGGACGGAGAACATATCACGAACATAAAGGCCGACGAAATGGGCCGCCGGCTCTTCGGGCGACTTGCGGGACAAATTCAACGATGATCGGACCGCCAGGAAGCAAGCTCTGACACAAAACGCCGCCTGCAACAATTCGATGCAAGCGGCGTTCGGTAGTCTGGACTTCGAAAAGCTTGTTCGACCAAGCCTTTACCAATCTCTTGAGATGTATCGCAGCTTACTGCTGCTTGGCGGCCTTCTGCGCGTCTTCCAGCTTCTTGCGGGCTTCCTCAGCCTTCTTCTGCATGCTGTCCTGCAGGCTCTTCTGGCTTTCGGCAAGCTTGGAGTCGGAGATTGCCGGGCCGTCAAAGGCGGCGCCAAAGCCGGTCAGCGAAATCTTGATCGGGTTCGGAGCGCGGCGGAAGTTTACCGAGGTGAAGGTGACGTCGGTGCCCTTCTTCAGCGAAGCGATCATCGCGTCGGTGACCGGGACTTCGGCGGTGCACTTGTCCGGAAGGCAAACGGCGTAATCGAGCTTCTGGCCCTTGCCGCCATCGACCTGCATGGTGATGCCGGGCGGGATGAGGCGAGCAGTCGGAACCGAGATCTGCAGGATCTTACGGTTGACCTTGCCGTCTACGGAGATGAGGCCGACGGCCGTTACCAACTGGCCGTTGTTTGCCATGATCAGGTTCTGCACGATGCAAATATCGGCATCGTCCTGCTTGGTGCAGGTCTTGTACCAGCCGAGACGCGGCTGGTTGGGATCGCCACCACCGTCGGCAGGAGCTGCATTGGATGCGTCCTGAGCAAAGGCAGCTGCCGGCATGGCCGCGCCGATCATGAGAGCCAGAGCAGAGAGACCTGCCCGCATTTTGTTGTCAGTCTTGAACATCATAGCGAAACCGCCTCCTGAAATCCGCCTCGGGACGACAGCGTGCCGTCCCATGCAATCGGGTCAATCCGTCGTTCACCTGTCGAATGAATAAGGCAAATACATGACCCGGGAAACCCGGCACCCCTGTTACATCGCACTCGCACGGATATCCAGCTTTTCTTTGGTCTTTTCTGCCAAGTCCTAAGATTTCCGCAGTCGCGTGTTGAATTCGGCACGCTCATGATAATGTTCGGCCGAATCGTGCCCTTACCGGAAAGGATGCCATGCAAGCGCTCCGGATCGCTGTCTTCCTGCTCTTCGCAACCTTATGCAATGCCGCCGCGGCGCAACCGCTTTATGGCATCGCCATGCACGGAGATCCGGCCTTGCCGGCGGACTTCAAGCATTTCCCCTATGTCAACCCGGATGTGAAGAAGGGCGGCCGTATCAGCTATGGCGTGGTCGGCACGTTCGACAATCTCAATCCCTTCATTCTGAAGAGCATGCGCACGACGGCGCGCGGCATGTGGGACCCGGAATTCGGCAATCTCATCTATGAGCCGCTGATGCAGCGCTCTCAGGATGAGCCTTTCACGCTTTACGGGCTGCTGGCGCAAACGGTCGAATGGGACGACAGCCGGAGTTATATCCAGTTCAATCTCAATCCTGCCGCCAAATGGTCCGACGGACAGCCGGTGACAGCCGAAGATGTGATCTTCACCTTCCAGCTTCTGCGCGACAAGGGGCGCGTTCCCTTTTCTTCCTGGCTCGATACGATCGCTTCGATCGAAAAGGTTGGCGAACACGGCGTCATGGTCCGTTTCAACGACAAGGCCAATCGCGAAACCCCGCTTATTATCGCGTCGTCCGTGCCCATCCTGCCGAAACATGCGAGCGACCCTGACAGCTTCGACCGCACGACGCTCAGCACCCCGATCGGCTCGGGCCCATATCGGGTGAAAAGCCTGGACCCCGGCCAACGAATCACCTTCGAACGAAATCCCGATTACTGGGGCAAGGACATTCCGGCGAAGGTCGGCGTCGACAATTACGATCAGATCGTGGTGAACTACTTCCTGCAGGATACGACCGTGTTCGAATCCTTCAAGAAGGGCGACATCGACATCTATAAGGATGGCAGCCCGGCTCATTGGCAACAGGCCTACAATTTCCCGGCGGTAAGCTCCGGCGCCGTTGTCAAGGAGACGTTCACGCCGAAAACACCGAGCGGCATGCTGGGTTTCGTCTTCAACACGCGCCGGCCGATCTTCGCCGACAAGAATGTGCGCAAGGGACTGGCGCTCGCCTTCGATTTCGAATGGTTCAACCGCAACCTTGCCTCCAGCGCCTATACGCGCACCGAAAGCTACTGGCAGAACTCCGATCTTTCATCCTTCGGCGTACCCGCCGATGCCAACGAACTCGCGATGCTTGGCCCCATCAAGGACCATATCGACGCCGACCTGCTTGACGGCACCTACAAGCTGCCGGTCAGCGATGGCACTGGTCGCGACCGCAAGATCCTGCGCAAGGCCGTCAACTTCCTGAAGCAGGGCGGCTACACGATCAAGGGCGAGCGCATGGTCGACGGTGCCGGCCGCCAACTCAGCTTCGAGATCATGACGCAGAATGCGGATCAGGAGCGTATCGCCATCGCCTATCGCCGCTCTCTCGCGCTGCTCGGCATCGCTGTCACCATCCGCACCGTCGACGATTCGCAATATCAGCTGCGAACGACAAACTATGATTATGACGTCATCATCAAATCCTACCCTTCATCGCTGTCGCCAGGCATCGAACAGGTAGGACGATGGAGTTCCGCAGCCGCCAAGACGCCGGGCAGTCTCAACTTTGCCGGCGTCGAAGATCCGGATGTCGACACCCTCATCAATCACTTCCTGACGGCACATTCCGCCGAGGATTTCCGCGATGCCGTGCGTTCCTTCGATCGCATCCTGCTCTCGGGTTACTACGTCGTGCCGCTCTACCATATTGCGCAGCAATGGGTGGCGCGGCGAAGCCATATCGCCCATCCCGACATACTGCCGCTCTATGGTTATCAGTTGCCGGTCTGGTGGGACGCGTCAGTACAGTAGCCTCCATGGTTCCCTTTCGGTAACTGGTTGAAGCCGCCGCCGCAAAGGCCTAGATGGAGTGGGAGAGCCCAAAACCGAAAGGATAGAGCCATGGAACGCATCACGATCGACATCGTCTCGGACGTCGTTTGCCCATGGTGCTATCTCGGCAAGGCGCGACTGGAGCTCGCCATTGCCGAAGTGCAGGACACGGTGGGCGTCGACCTCAACTGGCGCCCCTACCGCCTGAACCCGGACTATCCGCCCGAAGGCGTCGACCAGAAGAAGGCGCTGGAACAGAAGCTTGGCGGCGCGGAGCGCGTGGCGCAGGGGCACAAGATGCTGACCGATCTCGGCCGAGAAGTGGGCATCAAATTCGATTTCGACGCGATCAAGATCGGCCCGAACACGCTCGACGCCCATCGCCTCATCCACTGGGCCGTCACCGAAAGCCGCGAGAAGCAGGACAAGATGGTGGACGCCCTCTTCAAGGCCAATTTCGAAGAGGGCCGCAATGTCGGCGATCACGCGGTTCTGCTCGATATTGCTGAAAAGGCCGGCCTCGACCGCTCCGTCATCGCCACGCTGCTTGCCTCCGACGCGGACCGCGATCTCATCGTCGGCGAAATCGACGCCGCCCAGAAGATCGGCGTCAACGGCGTTCCCTTCTTCATCTTCGATCAGCAATATGCGGTGAGCGGCGCCCAGACGCCGGACGTGCTTGCCGAGGCGCTGCGCGATATCGCCAAGATGAAGGCTGAGGCGCGCGCCGGGATGAATTGAACGAGCGCCGCTGACTGTTATTGGCGACCACCGGGTCAAATTGGGGTAGCCCCGCTCGATGCCGCTGCAGCATGGACGAAACGCCTACCTTCCTTCCTTGATCTAGCCGCCGGACTTCGATGATGAACGCTCCCACTCGTCCCGATCTAAGCGACATAAAGCTGGGAGACTGGGTGGATCGTCGGTTGCCCCCGGCATTGCGTCCCTATACGCGGCTTGCGCGACTCGACCGCCCGGTCGGAATATGGCTCACGCTCTTTCCTTGCTGGGCAGCGCTTATCCAGGCTTCGCACGGCTTTCCCGGTATCCTGCAGTTGATCGTCTTCTCCCTCGGCGCATTGCTGATGCGAAGCGCCGGCTCGACCACCAACGACATTGCCGACCGGAAATTCGACGGCCATGTGGAACGCACGCGCTTTCGGCCATTGGCGAGCGGACAGATCGGCGTGCCGCAGGCGGCGCTGTTTCTGGCGGCAGAACTCGCGCTGGCCGCTTCGCTTCTGCTTTTCCTGTCACCCTTGACGCGTCTCGTCGCAATCTGCGTGCTGCCGCTCGTCTTCGTTTATCCGTTCTGCAAGCGCTTCACCCATTGGCCCCAGGCCGTCCTCGGCGCTGCGTTCAATTGGGGGATGCTGATGGCGTGGTCGGAGGTCATGGGAAAAATTCCCGCCGGTGCGTTTCTCATGTGGCTTGGAGCCATCGCCTGGCAGATCGGATACGACACAGTTTATGCCTATGTCGACGAGAGAGACGATAGGAGACTCGGCTTGAAATCGACGGCAATCCTGTTTGGTGAGCACGGCAAGGCTTGTATCGGTCTGTTCTACGCCGTCACCGTTGCCGCCTGGTCGATCGGAGGCTGGATGGTCGGCATGTCTTTTCCCTATGCCATAGGAATGCTCGTCATCGCCGCGCATCTCGGATGGCAGACCTGGCGCCTCGACCTTGAGCGCCCAGACCTCAACTATCGACTATTCCTGGCGAATATTCTGACCGGCGTGTTGCTGGCTGCCGCGGCCTCGGCTGGAACTCTCTAGGCGGGCGACCAACCATAAAGAGAGTTGGCATCAAGCGCTTCTCCATTGTAGGCTGTCACCCGAAATCGGCCCGAAGCTGAAGACCGGCGCTTGGTTGAACGGCGCTAGAAGAAACAAATTCTGGATTTCGACTTTAGATCGGGAGGAGCCGGACATGTCGTCGATAACCTCCGTCAGTGACAAGCAATATGCGGACAGCAGCAAGCTGGCAGCACGCGCCCGCCTCAACAGTGAATATATGATTGCCGAGATCGGCTGGTTTCCGTGGGTAGCGCAGCAGCTTCCCTTGAAATCAGGCGATCGCGTTCTGGATATCGGCTGCGGCCCCGGATGGTTCTGGGCGGCAACCGCCGCGTCACTGCCTGACAATCTGGACCTCACGCTCGCTGATCTCTCTCAGGGCATGGTCCAGGAAGCCGTCGAGCGATGCACGGCCTTGCCCTTTGGTAGCGTCACCGGCCGGCAAGCCGACGCCGCAACCCTGCCTTTTGCAAACGACTCCTTTGACGCCGTCATTGCGATGCATATGTTCTATCACCTGCCGGACCCGTTCAAGGCCATCGCGGAGATGTATCGGGTTCTGAAGCCCGGCGGCTTCGTCGCGGTCACGACTAACGGAGCCGACAACATGCGCAAGCTGTATGAGCTGACCACTGCCTTCGGCAGCCCGCCTTACGACCCAGCCGGCTCGGCCTTCGGATTCGATGCAGCGGAACGGCTGATGCAGACCCAGTTCGGCAATGTGAGGATAACCGAGCACCCGGCCCTCCTGCGCGTGACCAAACAGGAAGACGTGTACCTCGCCCTCACCTCCTATCCTCCTGGCGATGAGGCCGATGACACGCAGCTAGCCGCATTTCGCAAGGCCATTGCCGAAGCGTTCGAGGCTGGCGGCGGCGTGCTTGAAACCGAGAAGGAAACCGGGCTTTTTATCAGCCGCAAAGAGCGTTGACAGCCCGCATCTCTACTTCGCCAGCTCCGCCAGTTGCGTCATGACAACGGCCGCCCCCTGCAGCCGCTTTTCCGGCGTCGGTAGGTCGCGCGTCAAGAATACGCTATGGTCGGGACGGATCTTCGCCATCGTACCCTGCTTGGCGATATAGCCGACGAGGTTGGCCGGGTTCGGGAATTCCTTGTTGCGGAACTGCACGACGACGCCCTTCGGACCGGCATCCAGCTTCTCGACATTGGCGATACGGCAGAGCGATTTGATGTAGACGATCTTGAGCAGATGCTGGACTTCGATCGGCATTGGTCCGAAGCGATCGATCATTTCGGCCCCGAAACCGTCAATTTCCTTGATTTCGGTTATCTCGCCGAGGCGGCGATAGAGCGCCATGCGCAGATGCAGATCGGGCACGTAGTCGTCGGGGATCATGACCGGCGTGCCGACGGAAATCTGCGGCGACCAGCCGGTATCCTGGATCTCGTCGACGCCCTTCACTTCGGCGACAGCTTCCTCAAGCATCTGCTGGTAAAGCTCGAAGCCGACTTCCTTGATATGACCGGACTGTTCCTCGCCGAGCAGATTGCCGGCGCCGCGGATATCGAGGTCGTGGCTGGCGAGCTGGAAGCCGGCGCCAAGCGTATCGAGCGACTGCAGCACCTTGAGCCGGCGCTCGGCCGTCGTCGTCAGAACCTTGTTGACCGGCAACGTAAACAGCGCGAAGGCGCGCACCTTGGAGCGGCCGACGCGGCCACGCAACTGATAGAGCTGGGCGAGGCCGAACATGTCGGCGCGGTGGACGATCAGCGTGTTGGCTGTGGGTACGTCGAGGCCGGATTCGACAATGGTCGTCGACAGCAGCACATCGTAGCGGCCCTCATAGAAGGCGTTCATGATGTCTTCCAGCTCGCCGGCCGGCATCTGACCATGCGCGACCGCTACCTTCAGCTCCGGCACATCCGACTGCAGGAAGGCGTGGATATCGGCGAGATCGGCAAGGCGCGGGCAGACATAGAAGCTCTGGCCGCCGCGATAATGCTCGCGCATCAGCGTTTCGCGGATGACAAGAGAATCGAAGGGCGAGATGAAGGTGCGCACCGCCATGCGGTCGACCGGTGGCGTGGTGATGAGCGACAACTCGCGCACGCCGGTCATGGCAAGCTGCAGCGTGCGCGGGATCGGCGTCGCCGACAGCGTCAGCACATGCACGTCGCTCTTCAGCTCCTTCAGCCGCTCCTTGTGCTTGACGCCGAAATGCTGCTCCTCGTCGATGATGAGCAGACCGAGATTGGCGAAGCTGATACCGGAGCCGAGTAGCGCATGCGTGCCGACAACGATATCGGTCTTGCCATCGGCCACTTCCTTCTTCGTCAGCGCCAGTTCCTTAGAGCCGACCAGACGGGATGCCTGCTGTATACGGATCGGAAGGCCACGGAAACGCTCGGAGAAGGTCTTGAAGTGCTGGCGGGCGAGCAGCGTCGTTGGCACCACCACGGCGACCTGAGCGCCGTTCATGGCGGCGACGAAGGCAGCGCGGAGTGCCACTTCCGTCTTGCCGAAACCGACGTCGCCGCAGACGAGGCGGTCCATCGGCCGTCCCGCGCCGAGATCGTCGCGCACAGCCTCGATGGCGTTCATCTGGTCGTCTGTCTCGTCATAGGGGAAGCGCGCGGCAAATTCGTCGTAGAGACCATCCGGTGTGCTCAGCACTGGCGCGTGGCGGGTCAAGCGTTCGGCCGCGACGCGGATCAAGGCGCCGGCCATATCGAGCAGGCGCTTCTTGAGCTTGGCCTTGCGCATCTGCCAGGCGCCGCCACCCAGCTTGTCGAGCTGCGCCTCAGTGCCCTCGCCGCCATAGCGCGAGAGAAGATCGATATTTTCGACTGGCAGAAAGAGTTTGGCGTCGTCGGCGTAGCGTAGCTCAAGGCAGGCGTGCGGCGCGCCGGCAGCCTCGATAGTCCTCAGCCCGACGAAACGGCCGATGCCGTGCTCGGCATGGACGACGATGGAACCCTCATCAAGCCCCGCCACTTCCGAGATGAAATCGGCGGCGCGCTTGCGGCGCTTCGAACGGCGCACCATGCGGTCGCCGAGAATGTCCTGCTCACCGATGACGATGAGATCGCCGGCCTCGAAGCCGGCTTCCAGGCTGAGCACGGCGGCAGCCGCCTCGCCTTTGGCCAAGCCGTCAAGATCCTTGAAGGCCTCGATCGTCTTGACACGCGCCAGACCATGCTCCGACAGCACCTGCAGCAGCCGGTCAAGCGACCCCTCGGTCCAGGCCGAAATCAGCACCTTACCGCCCACAGTACGCTTGTCTGCAATATGTTTGACGACGGCGTCGAAGACGTTGACGCGCTCGCTGTCGGCGCTATCGGTCGCGGAACGCGCCCAGCGCGGTCCCTGCCGGGCTTCGAGGCTGATAACGCGGCGCGCCTCGCCCTCATGCTCGTTGAAAGGCGATATGCGGATGGCGCTGAAGGCGTCCAGTGTGTTCCCGAAAGCCTTGCCGTCGAGATAGAGCTGGCCCGGCGTCACAGGCTTATAGGGCGTGCCCTGTGCCATCTGGCCCTTGCCCTGCTGACCCGAATTCAGGCGGGCATCGTAATAGTCGAAAACGAGCTTAGAGCGCTCCTCGGCGGCCTCGCGGACGGTATGATCCGTGACCAGCCGGAAGCCCTTGAGGTAATCGAAGACCGTTTCGAGCTTCTCGTAGAAGAGCGGCAGCCAATGTTCCATGCCGGCGTAGCGGCGACCTTCGGACACGGCGACATAGAGCGCATCGTCGCGCGTGGCGGCGCCAAAGGCCGAAAGATAATTCTTGCGGAAGCGGCTGATCGTATCCGGCGTCAGCGTCACCTCGCTCATCGGATTGAGATCGAGCGAACGCACCTGCCCCGTCGTGCGCTGGCTGGCCGGATCGAAGCTGCGGATGCTTTCCAGCGTATCGCCGAAGAAATCCAGACGAACCGGCTCCTCCGTGCCCGGAACGAAGACATCGAGAATGCCGCCGCGAACGGCGAATTCGCCGACTTCGCGCACGGTCGCGACGCGATCGAAACCATTGCGCTCCAAGCGGCTGGCAATATCATCCATCCGCACCTGATTGCCGGGACGGGCCGAAAACGCCAGGCTTTCAATCACATCCTGCGGCGCGACCTTCTGCAGCATGGCATTGACGGTGACCAGCACGATAGCCGCATGTGGCTTGCGATGATGCGCGATCAGGCCGGAGAGCGCCGCCAGCCGACGGGCCGAGGTATCGGAACTCGGCGACACGCGGTCATAGGGAAGGCAATCCCAGGCGGGAAGAGTGAGAACCGGTATTTCGGGCGCGATGAAGCCGAGCATCTGTTCGACATCGGCCATATGCTGGCCGTCGGACATGACATAGGCGACCGGCTGACCGGCTCGCGCCAGATCGGCAAGCAGGAATGGCTCCATGCCGGCCGGAACATGACCGACCGTCAGCGGCTCGCTTGCGGCGAGCACCTTCTTCGCGTCGAAACCGGGGGTCATTTCGTCAATCCAAACCTTTCGGCGATCTCTTCGAAATCTGGCTTATAGGATGCCAGGCGCTCGAAGAGTGGCGTCTGCAGATGCTGCGGCGTCGGCTCGCTGCCGAGAATCCACTTTAGGAGATCATTGTCCTCCTCGGCCATGATACGCTCGAGTTCGTCGAGATCGGCCTCGGGAAGGTTCGGCAACTCATTGTCGGCGAACTGGCCGAAGACGAGATCCATCTCGCGGATGCCGCGATGCCAACAGCGGAAAAGGATGCGCCGGCGGCGAGGATCGAGATCGGCACTGCTGAGGGTCAGCCCAGTCATCAAAAACACCTTTATGTTGATGCGTCTCTATAAAACCAGCGCAGTAAGGTGGGAACCGGTTTTTCAGAAAAAAGCATCTGCGATGCAATTTTCCGGGGAGTGTTTCGCGTGATGTCGCCGAGTTCTCCGCCGGCCCTTGCCAAATGCGCCCTGCCCGTCGCATTTTGCCCACAATGCGTCCCGCCATCCTCGATCCGCTGTTTGCCTCCATTTCTTCGCTGCCCGGCGTCGGGCCGAAGGTATCCGAGTTGCTGGTGAAGCTGCTCGACCGCGAGACGATCGACGACTGCCGCGTCGTCGACCTCATCTTCCACGCGCCGCATTCGATCATCGACCGGCGCGAGCAGCCGGGCATCGCCAGAGCGCCGCAGGGGGCCATCGTCACCATTACAGGCCGCGTCGACCGGCACCAGCCGCCGCCCAATGCGCGCAGCAACGTGCCCTACCGCGTCTATCTGCATGACGAAACCGGCGAGCTGGCGCTGGTCTTCTTTCGCGGCAAGGCGCAATGGCTGGAAAAGCAGCTGCCCATCGACGAGACCGTCACAGTCAGCGGCAAGGTCGACTGGTTCAACGGCCGGCCGTCTATGGTGCATCCAGACTATATCATGCGCGAGAGCGAGGCGGAGAACCTGCCGCTGGTCGAACCGGTCTATCCGCTGACCGCGGGTCTGACGCCGAAGTTTCTGCGCAAGACCATCGAAGCGGCGCTGCCGCGCATCCCACAACTCCCTGAATGGGATGATATCGCACTTGCCCAGAAGCAGGGCTTTCCCTCGATCTCCGACAGCTTCCATATGCTGCATGCGCCACGAGACGCGTCCGATATCGACCCGCAGGCACCGGCCCGCCGCCGGCTTGCCTATGATGAATTCCTCGCGGGGCAATTGTCGCTCGCGCTCGTGCGCCAAAGGCTGCGCAAAGTTGCCGGGCAGCCCGTGCATGCTACTGGAGAAATCAGCAACAAGATATTGGAATCCCTACCCTTCTCCATGACCAACAGTCAGCGCGACGCGGTTGCGGATATTCTCAAGGATATGGCCGGCACGGAGCGCATGCTGCGGCTGCTGCAGGGCGATGTCGGCGCGGGAAAGACGCTTGTTGCCTTGATGGCTATTGCCGCCGTCATCGAAAGCGGCGGCCAGGCCGTGCTGATGGCACCGACCGAAATTTTGGCACGCCAACATTATGCAACGATCTCGAAATTCGCAGCAAGTGCAAACCTTTCCGTCGAAGTTCTAACAGGCCGCACGAAGGGACGTGAGCGGGATGCGATCCTGGAGCGTATCGCCTCCGGCGAAGCACAGATCGTCATCGGCACGCACGCATTGTTTCAGGATAGCGTCGCCTATGCCAACCTCATGCTGGCCGTCGTCGACGAGCAGCATCGCTTCGGCGTCCACCAGCGCCTGCGCCTGACCGCCAAGGGTATCTCGCCGCATATGCTCGTCATGACTGCCACGCCTATCCCGCGAACGCTGGTGCTGGCTGCATTCGGCGACATGGACGTTTCAAAACTCACCGAGAAGCCGGCGGGCCGCAAGCCGATCCAGACGATCACCATCCCGAACGAGCGAACCGGAGATATCGTCGCACGCCTCAGGAGTGCGCTTTCCGAAGGCAAGAAAGCCTATTGGATATGCCCACTTGTGGAGGAATCCGAAGAATCCGATTTAATGTCCGTCGAGGAGCGGCATGAAACACTGACCAAGGCGCTCGGCCCAGGGATCGGCCTCATTCACGGCCGGATGAGCGGGCAGGAAAAAGACGCCGTCATGATGGCCTTCAAGAATGGCGAGATCCGCCTGCTGGTCGCCACCACGGTGGTGGAAGTCGGTGTCGACGTGCCGGACGCGACGATCATGGTCATTGAACATGCCGAGCGCTTCGGCCTGGCGCAGCTGCATCAGTTGCGCGGGCGCGTCGGACGCGGCGACGAGGCCTCCACCTGCATCCTGCTCTATAAGGGACCGCTCGGAGAGACCGGACATGCTAGGCTGTCCATCATGCGCGACACCGAGGATGGCTTTCGCATTGCCGAAGAGGATTTGAAGCTGCGCGGAGAAGGCGAGCTTTTGGGCACGCGCCAGTCCGGCACGCCAGGTTTCCGCATTGCCAGCCTCGAGGCCCATGCCGATCTTCTGGAAATCGCCCGCAAGGATGCCGCCTATCTGATCGAGCGAGATCCGGAGCTGACAAGCGAACGTGGTGCGGCGGTGCGCACCCTGCTCTATCTCTTCCGCCGCGACGAGGCGATCCGCTTCCTGCGGGCGGGATGAGCAGATGGACGCGTTTGCCGCGTCCATCCCTGTGTCACGATCTCACTTGATAGCGATGCCTGGAATGGTGACCTGGAACACCTGGAACATGGTATCGACGTCAGCACCACTATCATCCTTGTAGGCGGCGCCGACCTGGAAGCCATCCTGGGTGATGAAGTCGTTGTCGTTGGCGACGAACAGGAAGTAATCATCCGGCAGCTTCGGGTCCTGAACGCTGGCAAGCGACATGGCTTCCCATTTTTCCGAGAGATTGTTGCGATCGTTCGGAGCGCCGTTGTGAAGGCCGAAGCGAGCAAGATCAGCGCTGTCGTTGATGTCGATGAACTGGCTGAGGACAGCCGGCTTGACCGAGGGATCGAGAACGCCCTTCGGAGCGACAGCCGTGTCGCCGTCGAACTTGCCGCCGGCAATGTCGGTGGCAGCGGATGCGTCGACAGCGACGATGCTGCGATAGATCGACTTGTCGCCCTTCTGGCCGTAGCCATTGTTGCTGTCGCGTGCGAGCATCAGGAAGCTCGTCGGCGAAAGCGCTACGATTTCGCTCTGGGCGGCTACGGCAGTCTTACCCTTGTCGTTGGTGAAGACCGGCAGAGGCACGACATATTCATGCACCAGCTTCAGATGGTCGAGATCGGCTGCATCGTAAACCAGGGCGCGCGTGTTCTGGCGTGTCGAACTGGAATCGCCGCCATCCTGGCGCGTGGCGGACTGGAGCACGGCGATCAGGAACTTGCCGTCCGGGGTGAGCGACATGCCCTCGAAGCCCTGATTGTTCTGGCGGCCGCTGGTCGGGTCCTTCGGATCAGGAGCGGATTCGCCCGGGCCCGGATTGTTCGACGAGAAATTGACTGCGCCCTTGCGCATCGGCAGAAGCGCAGCCGGCGGTGCCGTGGCAGCCAGCATCCGGCCGTCAGGCGAGAAGCGGTAGATATAGGGGCCGTATTCGTCGCTGATGAACATTGAGCCATCGGGCAAACGGACAATGGCTTCGTTGTCGAGCGAGATCTTGCCATTCGGTGCTTGCGGCAAGAGCGGCATAGCGCCTTCCGCCGGGCGAACGCCGTTGGCGGGATCTAGCCCAGTGGTTTCGGCACCCTTGCTATCCTTCAACAGCAGGGTATCCGCGAGCTTTGCATCCACACCCGACTGTTCCTTGCCAGCCGGCGGCGTTACACCCGGAGCGACGGGCGTCAGCACGATATCGATGGTGTTGAGACGCGCGCGATAATCCGTCGTGCCGGCAACATTGTAGCCGCGGTCCGGCAGCAGCCACAACGAGCCCTTGTAGGTGCCGTCGGCATTGCGGGTCCAGCTCTTGGCATCGATCGACATGCCCGAACCGGAACCGAAGGTTTCGCCGAACTTGTCGCGCTGGTTGGACGGAATACGACCGATGGCGACGCGTCCCTTGTTGACGAGCGTCACGCCCTGGACGCTCACGGAACTATCGGCGAGTGCTGCGAGCGGCGCAGCGAAAACGAATGTAGCGAGCGCAGCCGACAGCAGCGACAGGCTCTTCGAACGCACATGATTCAAGACAATATCCTCCTGATGAAAACCTTTGTGGAGACGATGCATTCATCTCTGGCCCACTTTTCGGGCCGTGCCGAAAGGCTACGACCCGGCGCGACGCTCCGGGCGTTCAATGGCGAGATACATTCGGTTGCTGTCCCCAATGACGATCTAAGGCGTCAACATGATAGGGGCATGACAGTTCGCGCATCACGCGAAGATATCGAGACAACTATAAGAACAAGAGTAATTCTAGGATAGGGATTTCATGGGAACGGGTTGCCGCAATTCCTTGGCCGGCAGCAGTTCCTTATAGTCTGGCGCAACGAGGCCGCCCGATATCAGGAGCTTTGCACCATCCTCCGGGCTCATGTCGAGCACCGTGATCTTCTCGCGAGGAACAAAGACCAGAAAGCCGGCCGTCGGCACCGGCGTCGGCGGCAGGAAGACGGCCACCATGTCTTGCCCCATGGCGTTGAATTTCGAGGCGATCTCGCCCTTGGCATCCGTCGATATGAACACCATGGACCAGAGGCCGGGGCTTGGATATTCGATCAGCCCAACCTTCTTGAACGAGGTACCCTGCTCCTTCAGCACTGTTTCGAAGATCTGCTTGACGCTCTTGTAGATGGTGCGCACCAGTGGCACGCGATTGACGATCGACTCGCCGAAACGCACGATGCTCTGACCGATGAGGTTCTTGGCGAGAAATCCAACGATCGTAATGAAGATCATCGCGATCAGCAGACCGGTGCCCGGAACGGCGAAATTCAGATAGCTTTCGGGATCGTAGCGTGCGGGGATATAGGGACGAACCCAGCTGTCAGCCCAATGGACAACGGACCATGTCAGCCAGAGGGTGATGGCAATCGGAGCGCAGATGATCAGGCCGGCCAGGAAATTGTTTCTGATCCGCGTGGTCACGGACATTTTGATGAGCTTTTCAGTCATTCGCCGCTCGACAACTCCGTTCCGCCGCTACCTCTAACCGGCAAATCCTCCCCACCAACTCCGTAGGAGAATCGTGCCAGAAATCGGCGCGGCATACAACCCGCCAGCCACGTCACCGTACCGAACAAACGTCCGGCTCACGACGACGTGACAGCAAATGCGGGACGGAAGTTGCCCTATTCCACGGTGACCGATTTGGCGAGATTGCGGGGCTGATCGACATCGGTACCCATGAAGACAGCCGTATGGTAGGCAAGTAATTGAATCGGCAGCGAAAAGATGATCGGGGCGATGATCTCGTCGACGACGGGCAAGGTGATCGTCGCCATGGTCGGCAAGGTCGAGGCGGCCGCGCCAAGCTCATCCGTAATGAAGATGATCCGGCCGCCGCGCGCCGCCACTTCCTGCATATTGGAGACGGTCTTGTCGAAGAACCGGTCATGCGGGGCGATGACGATGACGGGCATGTTCTCATCGATCAGAGCGATCGGCCCATGCTTCAATTCGCCAGCCGCATAGCCCTCGGCATGGATATAGGAGATTTCCTTCAGCTTGAGCGCACCTTCCATGGCGAGCGGGAAGCTGGTGCCACGGCCGAGATAAAGCACGTCCTTGTATTTCGAAATTTCGCGAGAGAGGCTTTCGATCTGCGGCTGAATGATATTCAGCACCTGCGCCATGATACGCGGCATCTCAACGAGGTGATGAACCAACTCCTTCTCGTCCGCGCTGCTGACAGTGCCGCGAGCAACGCCGGCGCCGATCGCCAGGGATGCGAGAACGGCCAGCTGGCAAGTGAAAGCCTTGGTCGAGGCAACGCCGATCTCCGGGCCGGCCATGATCGGAAACACGGCATCGGATTCGCGCGCGATGGTCGATTCCTTAACGTTGACGACGGCGCCGATCTTCAAGCCATTGTCCCGGCAATAGCGCAGGGACGCCAGCGTATCGGCCGTTTCGCCGGACTGTGAAATGAACAGCGCAGCCTGCGAAGGCGACAAGGGCATTTCACGATAACGGAATTCGGAGGCAACATCGATTTCGACGGGAAGACGCGCATAGCGCTCGAACCAGTATTTACCGACCAGGCCGGCGAGATAGGCTGTGCCGCAGGCCGAAATCGCCAGACCGGAGACATGTCCGAAGTCGATTGCCGATACTTCAGGACGCACGCGATGGCTGCCGAAATCCACATAATGGCTGAGCGCGTGGGAGATGACTTCCGGCTGCTCGTAGATTTCCTTTTCCATGAAGTGGCGATGATTGCCTTTGTCGACGACATAAGCAGTCGCCTGGGAAATCTGCCGCGGCCTCTTCACTTCCTTGCCATTGAAATCGAGAATGGTCGCGCCGGCATGGGTGACGATGGCGCAATCGCCGTCGACGAGATAGGTGATCTCGTTGGTAAAAGGCGCAAGCGCGATCGCATCCGAACCGAGGAACATCTCGCCCTTGCCGTAGCCGACGGCAAGCGGCGGGCCGGAGCGCGCCGCCATCAGCGTGCCGGGATCGTTCTCGAACATTACGGCCAGTGCGTAGGCGCCCGTCACGCGATTCAGCATCTTCAGCATCGCCGCGCGCGGATCGAGACCTTCGTGGACATAAAGCGCAAGCAGGTGCGCCACGACTTCGGTGTCGGTCTGCGAAGCGAAGATCTTGCCCTCGGCCTTCAGCTCCTCCCGCAGTTCGGAAAAATTCTCGATGATGCCGTTGTGGACGACAGCGACGCCTTCGACGAAATGCGGATGCGCGTTGGTTTCATTGGGAACGCCATGCGTCGCCCAGCGGGTGTGCGCAATGCCCGTCGTGCCGGGCAACGGGTCCGACTCGAGCCGCTTCTCCAGATTGAAGAGTTTGCCTTCCGCGCGGCGGCGATCCATCACACCATCATGAATGGTCGCAACGCCAGCCGAGTCATAGCCGCGATACTCGAGGCGACGCAGCGCGTCCACCAAGCGATCCGCTACCGGCTTCGTTCCGACGATCCCAACAATACCGCACATACAACTCTCCGTCTGGCCTCAGATGTGAGGGCAAGTCCTAATCAATCCTGCAATTTTCTCAATTGCCACAACGGTCACTTTCGATTTCGGACCGTTACGTGAGCACGAGGGTTTAGTGGCCACCCTTCTTCGCTGCTTTGACGGCGAGAGCCCGTTCGCGGATCACCTTGGCCCGCTCCGGCTTCACCTCCTGACGCGCACGACCGAAGGCCAGCGCGTCAGCGGGAACATCCTCGGTGATGACGCTGCCGGAGGCTACGTATGCGCGGTCGCCGATGCGAATAGGCGCCACCAACGAAGAATTGGAGCCGATGAAGGCATTGGCGCCGATGTGCGTCTCATGCTTGTTGACGCCATCATAGTTGCAGGTGATCGTGCCTGCTCCGATGTTGCTGCCAGCGCCGATCGTCGCATCGCCGATATAGGCCAAATGGTTGACCTTGGCACCCTCACCGATCTTGCCATTCTTGACTTCGCAGAAATTGCCGACCTTCGCTCCGCCGGCAAGATCGGCGCCTGGACGCAGCCGCGCAAAAGGTCCGACCGTCGCACCGGCGCTGACATGGGCGCCTTCGATGTGGGAGAAGGCATGGATAACCGCACCGCCCTCGATCATAGCGCCGGGACCGAAGACGACGTTCGGTTCGATCAGCGCATCCTGGCCAATCACGGTGTCATAGGCGAGGAACACGGTTTCCGGCGCAATCATGGTCACGCCGGACAACATCAGTTCATGCCGGCGGCGCTCCTGCCAGAGGCGTTCGATGAAAGCGAGTTCAGCGCGATTGTTGCAGCCGGTCATTTCGACTTCAGGCGCATCGACGGCAACCGCACGGCCGCCGAGCGAACGGGCGATCTCGACGAGATCGGTGAGATAGTATTCCCCCTTGGCGTTGTTGTTGCCAATGCGATCAAGGAGATCCAGTGCCTTGCGACCGTTGATCGCCATCAACCCGCTATTGCACCACTTTATCGCCAGCTCGGCATCGGTCGCGTCCTTCGCCTCGCGAATGGCGATCAGCTCGCCGTCCTTGACCAGCAATCGGCCGTAAGCGTTCGGATGATCCGTATGGAAACCGATGACGACGACATCGTTGCCGTCGGCCAGTCCCTGGCGGGCGGCACGCAGTGGCGTATCGGTCAGCAGAGGCACATCGCCATAGGCAACAATGATATCATCGTAGCCCCTGGCGATCGCCTCGCGTGCGGCGAGCACAGCGTGGCCGGTGCCGAGACGTTCCTTCTGCAGATAGGATTCGACGGCGATGCCGCCGATCGATGCCGCCGCGCTGACCTCATCCGCATTGCGCCCAACGACCAGAGCCGCCGCCGAAATATCGGTCTTGGCAATCGCTTCCATGACATGGGCGATCATCGGGCGGCTGGCGATCGGATGCAGGACCTTCGACATCGACGACTTCATGCGGGTACTGTCGCCTGCGGCGAGTATGATGGCGAGACAGCTGCGTTCCATTTCAAGCTCCGAAATATGCGGTCAGGCGTTGCCCGGGACCGGGCGAGTCCCCTCATAGCAACAAGTCGCGCGCTGAACTATGGCGAAATTCAAGACGAGGTTCACGTTTCGGCAAGAATCTCGAAAGCTTCGAGAACGTGCTGGCGCCCATCGATAATCACGAATTCCATGGCCTTGTGCGCCGCAGCGACATCACGCGCTGCGATGGCGTCCACGATGGCCATATGCGTATCGGCGATATTGCCGAAACCGTTGCTCGAGGGCGGCGCGCTCATGCGGAACATGCCGACGAGCGCGGCCTCGATGAGCCCGCCGAGCGATCGCATGAACGGATTCTGCGAGACTTCGGTGATCGCCAGATGGAAATGCAGATCGGCAACCGCGAGACTATCAGGCGTGTGGTGCGGGGCGGCCATGGACGCGGCAAGACCGCGAAGCAGATCGATGTCCTCGCTGCTTGCCCGTTCCGCCACGAGGCTGGCTGCAAAGGGCTCGAAGGCCATGCGTATATCATAGAGATGGAGCAGAAAATCCTTGTTGACCCCGCTCTCGAAGTGCCAGCTGAGCACCTCGTTGTCGAACATGTTCCAGTGAATCCTCTCCGTCACTCGCGTGCCGACGCGGGCGCGCGGAACGACCAGCCCCTTTGCGGCCAAGGTCTTCATGCTTTCGCGCAGGACAGTGCGGGATACTTTGAAGCGCTGCAGGAGTTCACTGTCGCCGGGAAGAATGCTGCCGATCGGAAAAGCACCGGAGACAATCCCCTTGCCCAACTCATCAACCACCTGAGCATGGCTCGTGCGTGATTTCCCCTCGGATTTTCTCGTATCAAGCAATCGGCCGCGCAAGCACTCCGTCCTTCCCTCAGACATATTGTCGTTCAAGACAGGAAATCGGCAGAGGGCTCTTCTGCATCAGAATAAAGGCGAACAGCTATAAGCCGATCAATATCTTCGTTCACCAAAGCTGGAAAACATTCCACCGAAAGTGATGTAGGTCAGAATCAAGCCCTGTACGAAAATTCCGATGAGTGTTCCTCCGACGAACCCTGCTCCTCCCATCAGCAGTGTTCCGCCTCCAGCCATGTCAGCGACCGCACCGCACTCGACGCAGATCATGGCAAGCGAATATCCGGCAATGTATAGAGCGAAAAAACGATTCCGGATAGACGGGCGACAAAGCTGGACCGGGCCGCCAGCCACATAGGCTTTCCCGTCCGACGGCTTGTCCTTTAACGTTCGCGGAAATTCCTGACGTGCGGCTGATCGCCAGCTCATCTGCGGGCGCCGACCCAAGGATACAAAAAGGGCGCCCGAGGCGCCCTTTCTCGACTTCGACCATTTCGCCGCGCTTACTTCGACGCCGGCAGCTTGTCGTCAACGCCTTCAATGTAGAAGTTCATGCCGAGCAGCGTGCCGTCGTCAGCCTTTTCGCCAGCCTTCAGCCAGGGCGTGCCGTCCTGCTTGTTGATCGGGCCGGTGAAGGGAGCAAGCTCGCCGGACTTGATCTTGGCTTCGGTTTCCTCAGCCATCTTTTTCACGTCGTCGGGCATGTTGGTGTAGGGCGCCATCTTCAGGATGCCGTCCTTCAGGCCGTCCCAGCTCTGCTCGGACTTCCACTTGCCGTCGAGCAGCGCATGGACACGCTTGGAGTAGTAGTTGCCCCAGGTGTCGACGATCGCGGTCAGCTGTGCCTTCGGGCCAGCGGCGATCATGTCGGATGCCTGACCGAAAGCATGGATGCCGCGCTCCTGGGCAACCTGCATTGGCGCCGTCGTGTCGGTATGCTGCGTCAGGATATCGACGCCCTGGTCGACCATGGCCTTGGCAGCGTCGGCTTCCTTGCCGGGGTCGAACCAGGTGTTAACCCAGACGACCTTGAGCTTGAAGCTCGGATCGATCGAGCGGGCGCCCTGTTCGAAGGAGTTGATACCCATGACGACTTCCGGGATCGGGAAGGAGGCGATGTAGGCGGCACCGTGGTTCTTCGACATCTTGGCCGCGATCTGGCCGAGGATGTAGCGGCCTTCATAGAAACGCGAGTTGTAGGTTGCGAGGTTCGGACCGCTCTTGAAGCCCGTCGCGTGCTCGAACTTCACCTTCGGGAACTTGGCGGCAACCTTGACAGTCGCGTCCATGAAGCCGAACGAGGTGGAGAAGATCAGCGAGCAGCCGGAACGTGCAAGACGCTCGATGGCGCGTTCAGCATCCGGGCCTTCCGGCACGTTTTCGAGATAAGGAGTCTCGATCTTGTCGCCAAATTCCTTCTGGATCTGCTGGCGGCCGAGATCATGCGCCTGCGAGTAGCCGCCGTCCGTATGCGAGCCGACATAGACGAAGCAGACCTTGGTCGGAGCCGCTTCGGCGGCGGCAGCGAAACCAACGATGGCGGCAGCTGTCGTTGTGAGGGCGAGTGCTAGTTTTTTCATGGTTACCCCTGTTGGTTTGACATGTTTTGCAGAAATCGGCCCGGTGTTGCGATCAGCGCTCCGGAACGAAGGGCTTGCCGAGCGACGCTGGTGTGTTGATCAAGGTCGCGCGACGATTTTGAGAGATGATGACGAGAACCACAATAGTCGACGCATAAGGCAGCATCGACAGGAATTGCGAGGGTATGCCAACGCCAAAACCCTGCGCATGAAACTGCAGGATCGTTACGGCACCGAAAAGATAGCCGCCGGCCATGACGCGCATCGGCCGCCAGGAGGCAAAGACCACCAAGGCAAGCGTCACCCAGCCGCGGCCGGCCGACATGTTTTCGACCCATTGCGGCGTGTAGACGAGCGAGAGCTGTGCGCCGGCAAGGCCGGCACAGGCGCCACCGAACATGACGGCAAGGTAGCGCGTGCGGATGACATCGATGCCGAGTGCATGGGCCGAGCCGTGACTATCGCCGACAGCGCGCAGTTTCAGGCCGGCGCGGCTGCGGAAGAGGAACCAGTTGACCCCGATCAGCAGCGCAATCGAGAGGTAAAAAGTCAGATCCTGCTTGAACAGCACCGGTCCGAGGAACGGAATATCCGACAGGAACGGGAAGACGATCTCGTGCAATTGCACGCCTGGCACGCTGACATAGCCCTCGCCGATCATGCCGGAAAGACCGAGGCCGAGGATGGTCAGGGCCAAGCCGGTCGCGACCTGGTTCGTGACCAGCGTGAGGGTGAGGAAGCCGAACAGCAGCGAGAACAGTGCGCCCGCGACAATGCCTGTCAGCAGGCCGACATAGGGCGATCCGCTCATCTGCGCGCCGACGAAAGCGGCAACGGCGCCGATAATCATCATGCCTTCGACGCCAAGATTAAGCACGCCGGAGCGCTCCACCACGAGCTCGCCGAGGCCGGCGATAACGAGCGGCGTCGATGCCGTGATGATGGTGAGAAGGATGGCTTCAAAGACGCTCATGCCGCACCTCCCCGCACCCGCGACCAGACCAGGCGGATCTTGTAGTAGATCAGGGTGTCGCAGGAGAGCACGAAAAACAGCAGCAGGCCCTGGAAGACGCTTGCCGCCTTGGCCGATATGCCCGGCGACAATTGCGCGGCTTCGCCGCCGAGATAGGTCAACGCGAGCACCAGGCCGGAGAGGATCGCTCCGAGTGGATTGAGGCGCGCAAGGAAAGCGACGATGATAGCGGTGAAGCCATAGCCCGGCGAGATTGCCGGCTGCAGGTGGCCGATCGAACCGGAAACTTCGGATATGCCCGCCAATCCCGCGAGTGCGCCTGAGAAGAGAAAAGCGAACCAGACCATTTTCCGCGAGGAGAAGCCGGCGAAGCGCCCTGCCCGCGCCGACTGGCCGAGCACGCTTATTTCGAATCCCTTCAGCGTATATTTCATCAGGAACCAGGCGAGAACCGCGGCGACGACGGCAAAGACGATGCCCCAATGCGCGCGTCCGGAATCCTCCCAGATTGCCGGCAATACGGCTTCCGGCGGGAAATCGATGCTCTGCGGGAAGTTGTGACCCTGTGGATCGCGCCAAGGCCCGCGCGACAGCCAATCGAGGAAGAGCTGCGCGATATAGACCAGCATCAGGCTGGTCAGGATCTCGTTCGTGTTGAAATGCGCCTTCAAAAGCGCCGGAATGGCAGCGTAGAGCGCGCCGCCGATGGCACCGGCGATCAGCATCAGCGGCAGAACCATCGGCGAATGCCAATCGGTGAAGATGATCGGGATAAAGGAGCCAGCGACAGCCCCCATCGTAAACTGGCCTTCAGCACCGATGTTCCAATTATTGGATCGATAGCAAAGGCAAAGACCGACGGCGATCAGGATCAGTGGCCCAGCCTTGATCGCCAGTTCATGCAGCGACCAGACTTCCAAGAGAGGCTCGACGAAGAAGGCATTGAGCGCTTCGACGGGGTCCTTGCCCATCAGGGCGAACATGATGGTGCCGGCGATCAGCGCCAATGCGAGCGCAAGCAGCGGCGACAGGAGGCCGAAGAGCTTCGAGACCTGCGGGCGCTTTTCGAGTTCAATGCGCATGGGCAGGCTCCGAATGCGTCTTGGAATCATGCAGACCGCCCATCAACAGGCCGATCTTTTCGCGGGTCAGTTCACCGGCTGGATAGGACGGCGACAGGCGCCCCTCCGAAATGACGGCGATATCGGTCGCGACCTCGAAGATCTCATCCAGATCCTGGCTGATGACGAGCACGGCCGAACCGTCGCGGGCGAGGTCGACCATGGCCTGACGAATACGGCTAGCGGCACCCGCATCGACGCCCCAGGTCGGCTGGTTGACGACGAGCACGCTCGGCTGACGATCCAGTTCGCGGCCGACGATGAACTTCTGCAGATTGCCGCCGGACAGAGCGCCCGCAGCCGGGTCCTCGCCGCTCTTGCGTACATCCATTGCTTCGCAAATCCGCTTAGTCGCCTGCTTGACCGCGCCGTGCCTGATGATGTTGAGAAAGCCTCCGCCAAGGAATGCCCTGCGATCCGACTGATTGCGGGCGAGCACGAGGTTATCAGACAGCTTCAATGCGGAGACCGCCGCATGGCCGTGGCGCTCCTCGGGTACGAAACCGGCGCCGAGCAATCGACGGGCGTTGATGCCCCTGGTGCCAACACCCTCGCCACGCAACTGAACCAGATCATCCGACGCAACGGCATATTCGCCCGAGATGACATCGAACAGCTCGCCCTGCCCGTTTCCGGCAACGCCGGCTATCGCCAGCACCTCGCCGGCACGCACGCGCAACGAGAGATCTTTGAGCGACGTTGCAAAGGGGGTGCGCGCTGGCGCAGAAAGGCCGGCGATTTCCAGAAGGATGTCGCCCTTCTTGTCCATGCCTTCATGCTGTACGCTCGCGACATCGCTGCCAACCATCATACGGGCGAGCGATCCCGTCGTTTCCTGCCGTGGATCGCAAGCACCCGTTACTTTGCCATGGCGAAGAACCGTGGCGCGCGAACAGATACGCTGCACCTCTTCGAGCCGGTGGCTGATGTAAAGCACCGATCGCCCCTCGTCTCGCAGCTGGAACAGCGTCTCGAACAGACGATCGGCCTCCTGCGGCGTGAGAACGGCGGTCGGCTCGTCGAGAATGATCAACTTCGGATTCTGCAAAAGCGCGCGAAGGATTTCGATACGCTGCCGCTCCCCGACCGAGAGGTCTGCGACATGCGCATTCGGATCGAGCGGCAGGCCATAGGCACGCGAGAGCTTTGCAGCCTCCTCGGCAATTTTTGCCAGCGGGATATTGCTGTCGAGCGAGAGCGCGATGTTTTCCGCGACGGTCAGCGCCTCAAACAGGCAAAAATGCTGAAACACCATGCCGATGCCGAGCTTGCGCGCAGTACCAGGCGCATCGATCGACACAGGCTGCCCCTGCCAGACGATCTGCCCATGCGATGGCTCGAGCACGCCGAACAACATCTTGACCAGCGTGGATTTGCCTGCACCATTTTCCCCGAGGAGAGCGTGAATTTCCCCCGGCTGGATTTCAAGATCGATTTCGTTGCACGCAGTAAAACTGCCGAACAGCTTCGTCAGTTTGCGAACCGACAACAATGCTTCGGCCGCCGGCATATTGGATGACGACACGTTCCCCTCATTTCCTTCCCACCGACCTGTCCTTTACGGATCTATGGGATCAGTAGTGTAGTTCCACTCGTTTTTCTGGCTTCCAGATCCGCGTGCGCGCGCCCAGCATCGCCCAACGGATAAGTCTGATGAATATTGATACGCACTTTGCTGCTTTGCACAACAGCAAATAACGCATTTGCGCTGGCTCGCAACTCCTCAGGCGTGCCGACATAGGCAAAAAGACTGGGACGCGTCGCGAAAAGCGAGCCCTTCTGGTTGAGGATGGCGAGATTGAAGTTCTCGATCGGACCCGAGGACTGGCCGAAGGTGACCCACATGCCGCGCGGCTTCAGGCAATCGAGCGAATGCGGGAAAGTATCCTTGCCGACCGAGTCGTAGACGACATCGACGCCCTTGCCGCCGGTAATCTCGCGGACACGCTCGGCGAAGTTCTCCTTGCTGTAATCGATGACGTGGTCATAGCCATGCGCCAGCGCCAGCTCGACCTTTTCGGCGGAACCGGCGGTGCCGATAACGGTGCCCGCTCCGAGCGCCTTGGCCCACTGGCCGGCAATCAGGCCGACGCCGCCGGCGGCGGCGTGAAACAGCAGCGTCGTTCCCGGACCGACCTTGAAAGTGCGATTCAACAGATATTCGGCCGTCATACCCTTCAGCATCATCGATGCCGCGGTTTCGAGCGGAATATCGTCTGGCACCTTGACCAGATGGCGGGTTTCGATGTTGCGCTCGACGCTGTAGGCACCGTCGCTGCTGGCATAGGCGACGCGATCGCCAACGTCAAAATCGGTCACGCCGGGGCCAACTTCGGTGATCGTGCCTGCTGCTTCCTTGCCGAGCGGCAGCGGAAACTGAGGAGCCTTGTAGAGACCGGAACGGAAATAGACATCGATGAAATTGAGGCCGATGGCCGCATGACGAAGCTGCACCTCGCCCGCGCCGGGAGGCGGTAGATCTACCTCCTCCAGCTTCATGACCTCCGGACCGCCATTTTCATGGATACGGATAACCTTGGTCTTCTTCATGACGCGTCGTCCTTATTGGCGTCCGAGGGACGGGAAAAATTGCAGCACGGCGCCGATACAATAAAGATAAATACCACTGATGATGAAGAGGACAACGGCCCATTGCGGCATGACGAAATGCATCAGCAGCGAATAGATACCGAGCGCCGACCAGAAGAGGAATATGCCAAGGTTCAGCGGCCGGAGGCGCTTGACGCGCACGGGATGCAGAAAATTAATCGGCAGGAAGGTCAAAACGACGGAAACGCCGACAATAATCATGGCCGTCGTCGCGCTGGCGTCGATGACGAACAGCGTGAAGATCACCATGTTCCAGACGACCGGGAAACCGGAGAAGAAATATTCGTCCGTCTTCATGCCGGTATCGGCATAATAGATGGCACTGGAGACCACGATCATGCCGGCCGCCACAAAGGACCATGGCTCGCCGATCATGCCGCTCTCATAGAGTGCGAAGGCGGGCAGCAGCACGTAGGTCACGTAGTCGATGATATTGTCGAGCGTATCGCCCGACCAGTTGGGCAGCACTTCCTTGACGCGAACCTTGCGGGCGATCGGGCCGTCTATGCCATCGACCAACAGAGCCAGGCCAAGCCACCAGAACATATCGACAAAGCGATGTTCGGATGCCGCGACGACGCCGAGAAAGGCGAGAAACGATCCGGATGCCGTCAGTATATGGACGGAGAAAGCACGCATCTCCGCATAAGGCACCCGCTTGTAATTGAAGATTTTCATCCGCCCCACGATTCGTCAGCTTATTCACCTGCCCCGGCAGGCGGTTTTTCTTGCTAATATGCATCCTTTGGTCGACACCGCCAGCGCAAAAGCGTTCACCGCCGCACGCTAGCGCGACTTACTGTCATTTTCACCCATTGCGATGTTTCATCCCATGGATTTCAACAGGCTAAGCGCTTATTTTCAGAACCGAAGGCAATTGAGGCATCGACATGAAGCAGATTGAAGTGGCCGTTATCGGCGGTGGCCTGGCCGGCATGATCACGGCATTCGCGCTCGCGCGCGGCGGAAGATCCGTCGCACTCGTCGCGGCGCCGCATAACAAGGCCGACAAGCGGACGACGGCGCTGATGGATCAATCGATCCGCTTTCTGGAGCGCCTGACACTTTGGGACAGAATAGCGCCCGCCGCAGCCGCGCTGACCACAATGCGTATCATCGACGGCACTTCACGGCTGCTACGGGCTCCCACAGTCTCATTCCGGTCGTCCGAAATCGGGCTGGAAGCCTTCGGCTACAATATTCCGAATGCCGTGTTGCTTGACAGTCTCAGCCAAGCCATCGAAGCGGAAGGCAATGTCACCCGGATCGAAGCCACGGCATCCGAAATCACCTTCGGCGACGATGGCGTGTCGATTTCTCTCGACAATGGCGATTCGATCGATGCCGCATTCGTCGTCGGCGCCGATGGCCGCAATTCGAAGGTGCGCGAGACGCTCGGCATCAAGACCAAGGGCTGGTCCTATCCGCAATCGGCGATGGTTTTGAATTTTGCCCATAGCCTGCCGCACCAGAACATTTCCACCGAATTTCACACGGAAAGCGGGCCGTTTACGCAGGTCCCCCTGCCGGGCAGGCGTTCCAGTCTCGTCTGGGTGCAGAAGCCGGCAGAAGCGGCCGCCAATGCCGAGACATCGCTCGAAGAGCTTGGCAGGCTTGTTGAGGAACGGATGCAATCGATGCTCGGTCAGGTGACGATCGAGGACAATGTGCAGGTCTGGCCGCTTTCCGGCATGACGGCCCATCGCTTCGGCAGGGGACGCGCCGCGCTGATCGGCGAAGCCGCCCATGTCTTTCCGCCAATCGGCGCGCAAGGGCTCAATTTGAGCCTTCGCGATATTCTGGTGCTGACGGAAATTCTGAATGACCGCCCGGAACAGCCAATCCCGGCGACCTCGGGCGACAGTTTCGACCGCAAGAGACGCGCCGACATCATCAGCCGCACCGCGAGCGTCGATCTCCTCAATCGTTCGCTGCTGTCGGACTTCCTGCCTGTGCAGATGCTCCGCGCCGCCGGCCTGCATGTGCTTTCCGCCATCGCTCCGCTGCGTAATATCGTCATGCGCGAAGGCATCGAACCCGGCGGCGGCCTGCGTAATTTTCCGTCGATGCTACGGGAAAAGCTGCGCCGGTAAGGCGCCCGACTTTATCAGGTAGAGAACAACCGAAACCGTCGCCACGGAGCAGGCCGTGGTGATCAGGATGGTGGCGGACGACCGCTCCTGCCACACATCATATTGCTGGGCGATCACGAAGACACTCGTCGCCGTCGGCAGTGCCGCGAGCAAAACCGCCGCCTCGATCCATACGGGATCGAAGTGCCCGAATGACTGCAGAACGGCGTAGACGACGAGCGGGTGCAGGATGAGCTTCGCCGGCACGATATAGCCAATCTCGACCGGAATGCGCTTCAGCGGCCGCAGAGCCAAGGTCACGCCCATGGCAAATAATGCACATGGTGCAGAGGCTTGCGCGAGATAATTGATAAACTGCTCGAATGCTGCTGGCTGCTTAAGCGAAAATGCCGCCACGACGAAACCCAGCGCCGTAGACAGGATGAACGGATGCAGCAGCACTTTCCGGACGATATCCATAGCAAGCTGCGGCGGAGAGCGCCTGTCCCCACCTTCCAGCGCCATCAGCACCGGCGCGACGATGAAATGCAGCGCGTTTTCGAAACAGACGATCAGCGCCACGGGAACGGCAGCCCTTTCACCCAACGCCAGCAGCGCCAAACCCGGCCCCATATAGCCGATATTGCCATAGGCGCCCGAGAAGGCCTGGATCGTGCTGTCTGCAAGCGAATTGCGACGCAGGAAGCGGCCGATCAGAAACAGCAGCAAGAAAACCGAATAGGTCGCGGCTATGTCGGTTGCGATGAAATCGACCCGCGTCAACTGCTCGATCGGCGTTTGGGAAACGAGCTTGAAGAGCAGCGCCGGCAATGCCGCATAGATGATGAACGTATTGAGCCAGCCGAGAGCCTCCACCGGCTGCTTCGTCACTCGCGCGGCGACGTAGCCAATCAGAATCAGGGCGAAGAATGGCAGCAGCAGGCCGACAATATCAGCCATGGGGGTCGGCCATCGGGCATGTTCCGTTTTGCCGGGGAAATCGGGGCGAGAGTATCGCCCGATTTAGCCGATTTTCATCAGGATGGGAAAGGTTTGCTGAAACCAGATCGCCATATCGCTGACATAGCCGAAGATGAAGGCAAGGCCGGTCAATACCAAAAGCCCGCCCATGACCTTCTCGACCGTGCCGAGATGGCGGCGGAAGCGGGAGAGAAAGTTCATGAAGGCGCCGGAGAAGCCGGCGGCGATCCAGAAGGGAATGGCAAGCCCGAGGGAATAGACGGCGAGCAGGCCGGCGCCGGCGCCGACCGTTTCGCGCGAGGCGGCGATGCCGAGGATGGCGCCGAGCACCGGGCCGATGCAGGGCGTCCAGCCAAAGGCAAAGGCAAGCCCCATGACATAGGCGCCCGTCAGCGTCGCCGGCTTGCCGCCGCTCTGGAAACGCGCTTCACGGGCAAGAATGCCGATGCGGAAAACACCGAGGAAATTCAGGCCCATCACGACGATGATGAGGCCGCCGATCTTGGCGAGGACATCGAGATGCTGGCGCAGCAACATGCCGATGGAGGAGGCGCCGGCGCCGAGCGCCACGAAGACGGTGGCAAAGCCCAGCGTGAAGAACAGCGCCGACAGCAGCACATTGCCGCGTACGCTCGGTGCGGATGCGACAGCCGCACCGCCGCCACGGAACTGCTCCACCGAGATGCCCGCCATGTAGCAGAGATAGGGCGGCACGAGCGGCAGCACGCAGGGCGAAAGAAACGAAAGCGCTCCGGCGAGCAAGGCACTCAGAAGCGAAATATCGGCAAGCGACACGATGGACTCCGGCTATGTCATTCCGGTCCCTTCCTAACGATGCGGGCACCGGAAGGCCAATCACCTTTTCGAGTGGACACCGAGTCTTGCCTTAAAGTTGACGGAATTGAGGTTCCCGCGGAAAGGCGCAAAACCCAGGTTTTACCCGGGTTTTGCGGGCGCGACCAGCAGTCGCAAAACTGTCTGATGAACGAATTGCTTTTGCAAAAATATTGGTCCAAGCTGTTGATGTTCGTCGAACAACGTACATTCCACCCAAGCTATTTAGCGGAGGAAAAGCCCCCATGCGTATTGCTACTATGTTCACGACTGCAGCCTTTGTCGCCCTCTTCAGCGTAAGTGCCATGGCACAAACGGCAACCACCCCCAGCACCACCACGACGACCCCAAGCGCAACGACGTCGACCCCGTCGACGACCACGATGAAGCCGAAGGCAATGAAGCCGGCACAGACTGCCGTCTCCAAGGCATGCTCCACCCAGGCTGACGCCAAGGGTCTGCATGGAAAGGCGCGCGCCAAGTTCCGAAGCGACTGCAAGAAGAACGGCGGCAAAGCCTAAAAGCGCATTTCATTCCAAAATCGTGGTCAACTTTACCGTTCAGCTGGCGGTAGAGTTGATCAACGCGCTTCCCTCGATTACCCCGCGCAACATTCCGATTGATAAGACTGGCTGCGGCGTCAGATACCGCAAGGTCTGATTGTTTTTGCTTCGGCCCTTTCGGATATGGATCGATCAACTGCCCGTGCCATCGATGATGACACGGCGCGCTTATGCTCTACCCGTCGATACCGATCAGCAGCAGGTCCCAAGCGATGGGTGGTTTGGCAGGATTTGCCATGCAGCACTGGCAACGTTGCGCAACAAACGAGACAAACCCCGGAAACCCATTGAAATTACAGTCCGTCCTGTCCGATCGAATCAATGAACGGAGCAGGAAGTTGAGACCAGCCATAAACCCTCCCCCCTCAGAAGCAGCATCGCACGCGAACTATCTGACGGCCTGTCTTTTCGCGTTGGAACCTTCCATCGAGAGCCTCATCGAGGCTGCCATGAAATCAGGTTGGAAGCGCGAATATGTTCTCCTGGCGATCATGGCCATTGCGCTGAACGACAGCAGCGCGAATGGATCGTCATCGCAGCCATTGCATTCATGAATCGGTGATGACCAAATTGCCGGGCAAACCATGACCGTCACTTCTGGAACGGCCATTGCTGCGTTCAATCGTCAGAGCGCGGCGGCGGCCCTGCCGAAGACGAAATCGGCTTCGGTGCCGTCGGTCAGCCGAACCCGGCCGGAGCCATCGAGACCATTGGCTTGGCGCGTCGCGATGACGATGCCCTTGCGACCATCCGAGCAGTGGACTGCCATGGAAATCGTCACGGACGTGTCGAGCGAATCATAGCTGCCGGCACACTTGACGGTCTTGCCCTTCAGTCTCCCCGCCACCTGGAAGCTGCCACCGGACATCGTTGCGGTCGATGTTCCCCGCATAACGTCGCCTTTGCCCGAGATCACCGCCACCGGTACCGTGATGGCACAGGATGCAAGCGACGCCGCCGAAATGGCGACGATGACAAACCCGCTGATTTTCATGAAACTTATCCCCCAACTGACGCGCGAAGTTATGCACGCCATGGGCGAGCGGTCAATCCTGCTTCGTCAAGCTGGGCAGTATCGTTCATGCATATGGAAACGGCACATCGTCCGCGTGAGCAGCGGCCTAACAGATGGATATTGCTCAGGTTCCCTTCGGCTTGCGCTCCCTCGTGGCGGGGTCGACCTTGCCATCCGCGAGCCTGTTGCGGGGATCGGCGACGAGCGCTGCCTTATTCTTCTCCTTTGCCACCCCTTCGCCTTCGGGCGCCTTGCTGTGTTGTATCTTCGCCAGCGCCTGCTTCTTGTCGCGGCTGCCACGTGGTTCTCGCTGCTGATCCTGTGCCAAGAAGCACCTCCTCTCTGTTGGAAGAGGAACTCGTGCGATCGGCTTAGGTTCCAGCGGAAACGGTATCGGCAAGCTGCGATCGTCGAGGGATGACACGATCTATCTCGTTGCGGGCTATCGGAATCACAAATGGAGGCAGCCCGAAACGGGCAAAGGCACATCTCTCTATACCTTTAGCGACACTTAATATTATAATACGACGATAGACGTGAAACGAATCATGAATCTCATGCGTTTAGATATAGGTTTCGCTGCCATCTGAGGAAGCTAACCATGACGTCGTTCGAAAGGAAGAAACTCGCTCGGCTCGTTATGCTCACATTGCTGCCGATCTTCGGCGGTCTGACAGCGGTTGCGATCGTCGCGCTCTCCGCAATCGCATAGGTGCCGGCCGCAGAATCTGCGTCGATGAGCCAAGCCCAATCGCTGATCTCGAATCAGAGCGCTCTTTATGTGTTGCTATTCAAACATCAGGAGCAATCGGTACTATCAACCGAAAATGAATAGTCCCTACCCTTCAGCTGATAGATGTAATTCGCCAGAGACGCCTCGCCCGAGCTGAATTTCGGCAGCAGGAAGTCGCAGAGATCGGTAAGCTGCGCCGATTTGACGAGAGGCGGATCGAAATCATCATCGTCGTCATCAAGATCGTAGAAATAGCTGTAGATGTGATCGGTGAGGTCTATCTTCGTGAGCGTGGTCTTCTGATCGACCTTTCTGGGCAAATCCTTGTTGGCGAAAACCACAGGATAGCGCTCCGTGAGGTAGGGAATCACCAATCGCTCCGTCACCGGTGTCGTGATGGCGATACCGATCAGCGGCAGCACGCTCAGGGCTATCGAAAACCTCCTGCCTGCGATCAACCCGAACAAAAGTCCCAGGGAACCCAGCAATCCGCAAACGATTGCATATATTTCCCACAACGATAGCTCTGCCACGAATTCCATCATTCGCCTGTCGTCTTCACCAACCATCTTTTTGATGACGCTATCGTACTATCAAATCGACATTTTTCACCAGAAAATTTGCGACGAATGCCATCAACAACCTGTGCGTTATGATGTCTTTACGGGCTTCAGACCGATGACGGGCCAAAACTCCAGTGCTGCTTTGAACGTTTGCCGCGCGACAATCTACGGCTGACTTTTTGTACCCCGTAGTTACTTCCATTCGGCTTTGGATGGTGCTTCTCTCCGGTTCCAGTCGATCCACTACAGGAAACTGGCCCAAGGCCGCGGCACATAATTCCTACGTGCCGCCAGCTTTCTCGGACCCTTCGCGCCCGATTTAGGGGCGCAGCCGTTTGGGGGTGCGGCTAAGCAAGGTCACCTCCCTGATGCTGGCGACATTCAGCATCCGCATCAGAATGCGGCCCAGGCCGACGCCCATGCCTCCGTGCGGAGGGCAGCCATATCGGAAAAAGTCGAGGTAGTCGGAAAGCGCATCCAACTTATAGCCACGCGCGGTTGCCTGAGCCACGAGGCGTTCATAACGATGCTCCCGCTGCGCTCCGGTCGTGATCTCCATCCCACGCCACAAGAGGTCGAAGCCCTTTGTCATATCAGGCCGATCATCTTGGCGCATGTGGTAGAACGCCCGATGCCTTGCGGGATAATCTGTGATGAACAGGAACTCGTGGCCTGTCGTCTTTGCCATGTGTTCAGCAAGGATGCGTTCGCCTTCGCTATCCAGATCAGAGCGCGTTCGGAGCGGATGTCCCAAGCTTTCGAGCGTTTCGCGCGCCTCTTCGAATGCCAGCTTTGGGAATGGAAGCGTTGGCGGCGCGACATCGACGCCAAAGAGCCGCCTGATTTCCGCCCCGTGAGCCGCGGCAACGGCAGTTATCGCATGGGATAGCCAGCGCTCTTCAATCTCCATCAACTCGTAATGGTCTTCAATCCATGCGATCTCCATGTCGATCGACGTGAACTCGGTTTCATGACGGGACGTAAACGACGGTTCTGCGCGAAAGGCCGGCCCGATTTCGAAGACCTTCTCCATGCCTCCGGCAATTGCCATTTGCTTGTAGAATTGCGGTGATTGCGCCAGGAATGCCGTCATGCCGAAATATTTTACGGCAAACACCTCCGCTCCAGACTCACTGAAAGTGCCCATCAGCTTCGGCGAATGAATTTCGCGAAAGCCGTGTTGTTCCCAGAAAGAGCGCATGGCCCCTTCAAGCGTCGTCTGCACCGCGAAAACGAGTTGCTGAGCTGGATACCGCAGGCTGACCTGGCGATGATCTATCCATTTATCCAATCCGGAATCCTCGGCGATAGGAAGCCGAGCTTCCGCAAGACCGCAGATTTCTGCGTTCTCGATCACAACTTCCAGACCACCGAGCTTCACGCTGGGAGCGACATCCACCCTCCCCGTGACAATGATCGAACTCTCCGGCGTCGGAATATCAAGTGCGGCCGCAAGCCCGGCATCGCCCTTTGTCTGCGTGAGTTGAACCTTTCCGGTCTGATCACGAAGAACAATGAATCGCATATGTTTCTGGTCGCGGATGGTTTCGGCAAACCCGCATAGTTTGACCCGCTGCCCAATGAGTGAAGGCAGATCGGCGGCGAAGGAACGTGTCGAAGGTGAAGTATGAGACATGACTTTCTCCTGAAAACGGAAAACCGGATCGGAGAAGCCAAAACCAAAAGCCCTTCCGAAAACCGGCAGGGCTGTGGTGATCAATGAGCTACGTTACGAAGCGCACACGATATCCACGACCCCGGAGGGGCCGTTATTATTGATCGTGCTTTTTGATAGCGTGCTCATGGCGCACATTTATTCGCAAGAGGATCGAAATGTAAATATCGATGTTTGCGATGCCGACCGGCTCGGCCGCCTTCCGTTCAGGAGAAAATCCGGAATTCGAAGATCGCTTCGGAACCAGATTTGAAAATCTGCCATATTTTTCCGCAGACTTGCTCGCTAGCGCGAGGATTGGACGAGGCGTCCGCTGCCCCTGCTAGCGCAGCTTCGCAATATGCGGCGGCTGCGGTGCAGCGTTCTCATGGCGTCCCGACATCGAGCCGGTAATTACGGCAACAGCGGCAACCACGACGTAAATAATCGTCCCTTTGGGCTTCCGGTCCGATATGCAATGCCTTGTCGACTCTAGCGAGCGCGGATGGTCAGACATCTTGATCCTTTAATATTCAAGCGCTCGTGTTTAGTCGATCATCGGCACCGAATGAACATCCAGATTCGCGTGTCTCCCTTGCACGGCGCGAATAGCAATCCATGCCTGATTCTGAACCGCTTGGCAAAAAAGCGACCCTCGCGACCCGCACAAGGCTCTGGGACGACGGATATCCTCATAGATGGAATACGGACAAATCGAGCGAAACACCGCTCGCGGGATATTTTGGGGAAGGTAGAGTTCCCTCACAACACAATGCCGGAGTTCGGTTCCTCGCGTTCGCGATGGAAAACCAAAAGAATCTCTCTAGAAAACATAATGAAGTTTCTGGTGAGAGCGATGGGATTCGAACCCATGACCTACTGATTAAAAGTCAGTTGCTCTACCGACTGAGCTACGCTCTCCCTCTCCGCAGGCAGATGCTGCCTCGGCTGGAAGTGCGCGGAACATATGCAGACGCCCTATTGCGGTCAACCCATAAAATCGAGGTTGTTAGCGGCCGAAGATGCTTTTCCTCACCTTGATGGGATGAAATGGCGGCATCGGACCGACGAAATTGCTCTTTACCGGGGAAAATCGAAGGTCCGGCGTCATAAGCGGGCGAACTTCGACAAGGCAATTGATTCTCAAAGACCTAAACAACCGTAACAATTTCCCTCAATAATCAGGATTGCAATGAACGGATTGATCGGCTCGCCATCCGCAACAGTTGGGGTGCGAATCGTTTTTGGTGTATATCAGTTATTGTTAACAACCTGTCGGGCCCTCAGGAGGTTCTTTTATGGAAGACGCAAACGTCGGTTGGATTGCAGCAATTATCATCGGCGGCTTAGCTGGCTGGTTCGCCGAGATGATCATGAAGAGCAATACGGGCATCATCATGAACATCATTCTGGGCATCGTTGGCGCGCTCGTTGCCAGCTGGCTGTTCCGTACTCTCGGCATCGCGCTGCCGTTCCATGTATGGCTGAATTACCTGATCACGGGTTTCATCGGCGCCTGCATCCTGATTTTCATCGGTCGCCTGATCAGACGTTAGCGGCGTACCGGGCAAGACACCCCAATCGGGAAGAGGAAAAGGGGAAGGCGGTTCGTTCCGCCTTCCCTTTTTTGTTGCCTCGATTTGGCCGCCTGAACGCGGGTAGGCAGCAAGCTCCTGGTGGGCCGGATGAAATGGGGAGCGCTTTTAAGGCCTTCCCAAGCCCGACATCGACGCTATCTATCAAGACTGGAACCGAAAGGAGGTTGGAAATATGACGGAAAACGCCAATCGGACAACCGCTCGCAAAGTCGTCCGCGGTCGCGCCTATAGCATTGCGGAGTTTGCGCGAAAATATCGCCTCGACGATGCGGAGGCAAAGCGCCTCTTCTATAAGTTCGGTCCTTCGTCCACCGAACTGGACCTGCTCATGGCCGCCAAACGAAGGCCGCCGACGCTTGCGACCGCAATCGGTCAGTGATGCGGCTCTTCCAGCCAGACCCGTAAGATACCTCGAGATCGCCGCGCTTCGAAGCGATGGCAACGCGCAAGCGATACACGGCGCAGTACATGTCAGCGCCCGTGTATCGCATTGATATATCACAATAGGTTGCCTTCGATTATGCGAGATGACACTCTGTGCCGCTCAAGCAAACGTCGGACACAGCTCGAATGCAGAATTCGCTTAGCCACCTCGCCTATCTCGCGCTGGAATATGCGATCGTGACGCTTGAGCTGAAACCGGGCGCGCTCGTCACCGAAAAGCAGTTGATCGAGATGGCTGGGCACGGGCGGACGCCGGTGCGCGAGGCCATCCAGAAGCTTGCCTGGCAAGGCTTGATTCATGTTCGACCGCGCGTCGGGCTGCAGATCGCGGAAATCCGCCCGGAGGATCATCACTATGTCATGCAGGTGAGGCGCGAACTGGAGCCGATTGCGGCGGCACTCGCCGCCGCCCATGCAGATCCGCAGCAGCGCAAGCAGTTGCGGGAATGCGCGCGGCTGATGACGGCGTGCGCCGTTACCGGCGACTTGCCCGGCTTCTTCGCAGCCGACAAGACCTTCGACGAAGTTCTCGAAGCCGCCTGCCCTAACAACTTCATCACCGCCGCGCTCGCCCCCGTGCAAACGCATGCGCGCCGGCTATGGTATGCAACCGGAACGCATGATCGCATGGATCGAGCGATCGCCATGCATGTTCAAGCCATCGAAGCCATTCAAAACGGCGATACGAATGCTGCTGAGACAGCCATGACCGCGCTTATCGATTATCTCAACGGCGCATGAAAAAGGCGGCTTCGCTGCCGAAACCGCCTTTCATTCCAGATTGAGATAATTCGGTCAGCCGACGAAAGCGCGTTCGATAACGAACTCTGCCGGCTTGTTGTTGGCGCCTTCGTTCAGCCCAGCCTTTTCCAGCAGGTTCTTGGTGTCCTTCAGCATGGCGGAAGAACCGCAGATCATGCCGCGATCAATCGCGGGGTCGAGCGGCGGCACGCCGAGATCGCTGAAAAGCTTGCCGTTGTCGATGAGGTCGGTGATACGGCCCGTGAAGGGGAAGTCTTCGCGGGTCACAGTTGCATAATGGCGCAGCTTGTCGCCAACGACTTCGCTCAGGATCTCATCGCTGCGGATTTCCTCGACGAGGTCGAAGCCGTATTTCAGCTCGGCGACATCGCGCGTGGTATGGGTCAGGATGACTTCCTCGTACTTCTCATAGGTTTCCGGATCGCGGATCAGGCTCGCGAACGGTGCGATGCCGGTGCCGGTGGAGAACATGTAAAGGCGACGACCGGGCGTCAGCGCATCCAGCACCAGCGTGCCAGTCGGCTTCTTGCGCATCAGCACTTCGTCGCCGGGCTTGATGTTCTGCAGGTGCGAGGTGAGCGGACCGTCCGGCACCTTGATGGAGAAGAATTCCAGCTCGTCGGCCCAGGCAGGGCTTGCGATCGAATAGGCACGATAAAGCGGTTTGCCATCGACCATCAGGCCGATCATCGCGAATTCGCCGGAGCGGAAGCGGAAGCCTTGCGGCCGGGTCATGGTGAAGCGAAAGAGCCGGTCGGTATAATGCGTGACGCTCAGCACTTTCTCGGCGAAGACGCCGGCGGGTACTGCTGAAGCAAATTCATCTGTCTTTGCGGGGGCGTTCATTCTGTCTCGAATCCCGTTTTTGTCTTACACGTCTTTCCTGGCAGGCTCATTGCGCGATGCTGATATTATAATATAGCCCGTATTGAAAGGCATTCCATTCCGTCAGCCACCACAGGACTGAAATATGTATATTTCAGTCAAGATTCCAGATCGCCGACATTACATAATTTGCGAGGCGTGAATACGGCAATCCAACGCTGTCGAATTGCCGCAAGAGCTTGCCTCTTGGCGTCAGGCCGATTTTGCCGGCAACCGACGCCAGCTATAGGCCTGTCCGCCCTCGGCGCGGCCCGCAGTCGGCTGGTAGTAATGCGGAATACCCGGCAGGCGGTTTTCCGACAACCTCTTCAGCGCGGTCTCATTGGTCACGGCGAAACTGTCGATGCCGACGCGCAGCATCAGTGGAATCTGGTCGATCAGCACGTCGCCGACGGCGCGCAGCTCTTTGCCGTAACCCAGGCGTTGCCGCAGCAACGAGGCATGGCTGAAGGCACGACCATCGTTGAAGGCCGGAAAGGCAACCGCGATGATCTCGAGACGATCAAGATAGGGCTGCAGCCGGGTCACGTCGTCAGCCGGCTTGATGACGACGCCGAGGCCGACATCGTTGCTTTCTTCCGCCTTTGCGATCAGCGCATCGAGGTCGAGCAAAGGCTTCTGCGTTTCGGTTGCCTTTAGCTCGTCGGTCTCGATAATCCACCGATCATTGTCGACGAAGCCGGTTTCCCGCCAGATCTTGGTCATAGTCGATCTCCTTAGGCTGCTTCAGCGGCCGACGAGGACGCGCCATAGAGCGCGGTCTTGAACGGCTGCGGCCCGACGCGGCGATAGGCGACGAGGAAGGTTTCAGAAGGATCGAGGCGAAGGCCGAGATAGGTGTCGACGATGGTCTCGATGGCATCCGTCACCTTGTCGGGCTCGAAGCCGCGACCGATGATCTCGCCGATCGACGTATTTTCGTCGCCAGAGCCACCGAGCGTGATCTGATAGAGTTCCGCGCCCTTTTTCTCCACACCAAGCAGGCCGATATGGCCGACATGGTGATGACCGCAGGCGTTGATGCAGCCGGAAATCTTGATCTTCAACTCACCGATCTCCGCCTGGCGCTCGGGCGAACCGAACCGGGTGGAAATCTCCTGCGCGACGGGAATGGAGCGCGCATTGGCAAGCGCACAATAATCGAGACCAGGACAGGCGATAATATCGGTGATCAGGCCGGCATTCGCGGTTTCGAGGCCGATGGCAACGAGGCCGCGATAGACGGCTTCGAGATCGGCCAGCGCCACATGCGGCAGGATGAGGTTCTGCTCGTGGCTGACGCGGATTTCGTCGAAGGCATATTCCTCGGCGATGTCGGCCACCGCTTCCATCTGGCTATCCGTTGCATCGCCCGGGATGCCGCCGATCGGCTTCAGCGAGATTGTCACCATACCGTAATCAGGGTTCTTGTGCGGCTGCACATTCTGCTGCATCCAACGCGCGAAGGCTGGATCGGCCTTCTTCCAGCGCGCCAGGCTTTCCCAGCCTTCGGCGCGCTCAGGTAGAACCGGCGGTGCGAAATAGGCGGAAATCGCCTGGACGTCGGCCTCCGGTAGCTTCAGTTCGGTATCCCGAAGCTTGTCGAACTCGACCTCGACCTGGCGGGCCAGTTCCTCGGCGCCAGTTTCATGCACGAGGATCTTGATGCGCGCCTTGTACTTGTTGTCGCGGCGGCCATGCAGATTGTAAACGCGCATGATTGCCGTCGTGTAGGACAGGAGATCCTCTTCAGGCAGGAAGTCGCGGATCAGCTTGGCAATGAGCGGCGTACGGCCCTGCCCGCCCCCGACATAAACGGCAAAGCCGATCTCGCCCTTGTCGTTCTTCTTCAGATGCAGGCCGATGTCATGCACCTGGATCGCGGCGCGGTCGCGCTCGGCACCGGTAACAGCGATCTTGAACTTGCGCGGCAGGAACGAGAACTCCGGATGAACGGAGGACCATTGCCGCAGGATTTCGGCGTAAGGCCTGGGATCGGCGACCTCGTCTGCCGCAGCGCCGGCGAAATGATCCGCCGTCACGTTGCGAATGCAGTTGCCCGAAGTCTGAATGGCGTGCATTTCGACGGAGGCGAGATCGGCCAGCGCATCCGGCATTTCGGAGAGCTTCGGCCAGTTGAACTGCAGGTTCTGGCGGGTGGTGAAGTGGCCGTAACCGCGGTCATAGGTGCGCGCGACATGGGCGAGCATGCGCATTTGGCGCGAGCTCAGCGTGCCATAGGGAATCGCGATGCGCAGCATATAGGCATGCAGCTGGAGATAGACACCGTTCATCAGGCGTAGCGGCTTGAAAGCGTCTTCCGAAAGCTCACCCGAGAGGCGCCGCTCCACCTGATCGCGAAACTGGGCAACCCGTTCCGCAACGAAGGCGTGGTCGAATTCATCGTAACGATACATGATTTCCTCGGGGCTTCTCAGACTGCAATGAAATCGGGATCGGCCGCGGCATAGCCGGGCGCGTATTCCATGGTGGGGCCTTCGGCGCGGATACGCTCGCGCAGGCGCAGCGGCCAGAGCTTGCCGCCGGTTTCCTGAACGTCGACCAGATTGACGTCGACGACCTTGTTGTCGGCATAGGCCTGCTTGCCGATCGCTTCTAAAGCAGCTTCCGCCTCGGCATGGCGGGCGACGAGCGCTTCCTGCAGCGAGGTCGTCCACTCACCATTCGCGTTCAGCCAAACGGCGACGCCATCGGTGAGCCGGTTTGCGGTCAAAACCTTATCGACCATCCATCAGCTCCTTGCATAGTCTTGAGCAACGGTCTCGCGGCGGACCAGCGGCTCGGATTGTTCGAAATTCGCACCGGCGACGGCGTCGCCGATAATGACCATGACCGGTCCGCTCAATTCGTCGCGGCTTTCGAGATCAGGCAGATCCCGCAATATGCCATGCATCAGCCGGCGATCGCGACGGCTGGCATTTTCGATCACAGCAACTGTGGTCTCAGGCGGCAGACCAGCCTGCATCAGACGGCCGGCGACCGAAGCAGCGACCGTGCGGCCCATGTAGACGGCGATCGTCGCACCGGATACGGCAAGGCTCGCCCAATCGGGCAATACATCGCCCGTGAGATCGTGACCGGTCGTAAAGACGAGCGACGAAGCGACGCCGCGCAGCGTCAGCGGCAGTTCGAAATCGGCGGCGGCAGCAAAGGCGGAGGTGATGCCAGGAACGATCTCGTACGCGATGCCGGCGGCACGCAAGGCTGCCATTTCCTCGCCTGCGCGGCCGTAGACCAGCGGATCGCCCGACTTCAGCCGCACGACGCGCTTGCGTTCGCGACCGAGCTGCACCAGCAAATCGTTGATTTCTTCCTGCGACTTGCTGTGGCAGCCCTTGCGCTTGCCGACGGAGAGGCGCTCGGCATCGCGGCGGCCCATGTCGACGATCGCCTGCGGCACCAGCGCATCATAAACGATGACATCGGCTTCCATCATCACGCGCTGCGCCCGCAAGGTCAGCAGATCTTCCGCGCCGGGACCGGCGCCAACGAGCCAGACGCGGCCCTCGACCTCGCGCGACGACCGCAGCAGCTGATCGGCTGCCTGCTCCGCCTGCGCGGCATGGCCGGCATTGACGGCATCGGCGACGGGTCCCGAAAAGAACTGCCGCCAGAAGATGCGGCGGGCAACGCCGCGCGGCACAAGGTGCTCGACCGGCTTGCGGAAGCGCGTGGCGAGCTCAGCCAGCTTGCCAAGCGATGGCGACAGCATCTGATCGATCTGAGCGCGGATCATCTGCGCCAGCACGGGACCGGCGCCCTCGGTGCCGATGGCAACGGCCACGGGAGCGCGGTTGACCAGCGCCGGCGTATAAAAATCGCAATAGTCAGGCTGATCGACGGCGTTTGCCGGGATTCGCTCTGCGCGGGCCGCATCGACGATCCCGCGATCGGCCTCGGCATCACCGGTGGCGGCAAACACAAGCGTAGCGCCCTTGACCTGATCTGGTGAGAAATCACCGCGTACGGCTTCGATACGATTGGCGATGAGGAAGGCGTGATAATCAGCCTCCGGTGCCTGCACAAACGCGACGACCTTCGCCTGCGTGTTCAGAAGCAGCCGCACCTTGGCAAATGCCTCGTCGCCATTACCAAAGACAGCAGCAATCCTTCCTTCCACACGGAAGAAGGCGGGAAACACCGAAAGCTGTTCAGTCCTGGGAGGCATCGTTATTCCACTTCGAGATTTGCCGAATATCACCCTTGCGGCCAGGAGATTGAAGAAACAGAAATTCTAATGCCCTTGCATGCGCGTATTCTTTTGCTCGACATGCCAAGGATTTGAGCAAAACTCACCAGACGAGCAGATTGCAATAAGCATATAAAATCTATAGATTTTTACGACTCAGCCTCATTGCCGAGATGCTTTATTGCTTGTGGCAAACATAGTCCTTAAGTTATTTACGCATACCGCCGCATTTGCAATCCCGGTAGACTGCAGCAAAAATCGTTGGAGAAAACCCTTGTCTGACAATAGCATCGCTGCACGCCTCCTCAACGTCGTCGAACATGACATCCTGCCCCTGACCCGCCAGGGCGTCGCTGCCGGCAACAAGGTTTTCGGCGCGGCCATCCTGCGCAAATCGGACCTTTCGCTCGTTATCGCGGAAACCAACAATGAGTTGGAAAATCCGCTCTGGCATGGTGAGGTTCATGCTCTCAAGCGCTTCTACGAGCTCGGCGAAAAGCCCATCACCAAGGATCTAATCTTCCTGTCCACGCATGAACCCTGCACCATGTGTATGTCGGCGATCACCTGGGCCGGTTTCGATAATTACTATTATTTCTTCAGCCATGAGGATTCGCGCGACGCTTTCGCGATCCCGCATGACCTCAAGATCCTGAAGGAAGTCTTCGGCCTGGAGCCGGGTGGCTATCGCCGCCAAAACGCATTCTGGAATAGCTTTGCCATCTCCGATCTGGTGGAAACGGAAGAAGATCCGCGCAAAGGCGAATTGAAGAACCAGACGGCGCGCATCAAGCAAGCCTATGCCGGATTGTCCGAGAACTACCAGGCGTCCAAGAGCGACAACGACATCCCCTTGAACTGACAGAGCAAGACCCGAGGCAATGATGGAAGCATCTCGAGACATTTCCGGCCTGATCGATATCATGGCGGCGCTGCGAAACCCCGAGAGCGGCTGCCCCTGGGACATCGTCCAGACCTTCGAGACCATCAAGCCCTATACGATCGAAGAGGCCTATGAGGTTGCGGATGCGATCGAGCGCAAGGATAACGACGATCTTTGCGACGAGCTTGGCGACCTGCTGCTGCAAGTCGTATTCCACGCGCGGATCGCCGAGGAAGCGGGAGCGTTTTCCTTCGGTGATGTCGTCCACGCCATCACCCGCAAGATGATCCGCCGCCATCCCCACGTCTTCGCCGTCTCGGATGCGAAGACCGAGGATGCGGTGACGTTGCAATGGGATCGGATCAAGGCCGAAGAGAAGCGAGAACGCGCCGAGCGCCGCGCCAAAAGCGGGATTACCGAGGATTTCAAGGCCGGCTTCCTGGGCTCTGTGCAGCGGACCTTCCCTGCCCTGACGGAAGCTTTGAAGCTGCAGGAGCGCGCCGCCAAGGTCGGCTTCGACTGGTCGGCACCGGAACCCATTCTCGACAAGATCGAGGAGGAGATCGGTGAACTACGAGCGGCGCTTGCGAGCGGCGACAAGACCAAAGTCAGCGACGAACTCGGCGACCTGATCTTCGCCGTCGTCAATATCGGCCGGCATGTGAACACCGACCCCGAGCAGGCCCTGCGCGGCACCAACACGAAGTTCCGCCGCCGTTTCCACCACATCGAGACGACGCTCGAAGCTGAAGGCGAGACGCTGGAAGGCGCCTCGCTGGAGCGGATGGAAGAGATCTGGCAATCAGCGAAAGCGATAGAGCGGCAGCTTGCGGGGATCAAGACGGCTTAAAGGCCGCCTATTCCCAGTCCTCGCGCTGCGGCTTGGGGCCATTGCCCATGCGCCGCTCCAGCTCAGCCGCCTCGGTTTCGGTCAACCGGACTTCGAGCGTCACGGTGCCGTCCTCGTTGTCTTCGCGGTTGTCGACGATGGCATGATTGTAGAGCCAAGGCAGCAGCGCCAGCTTTTCGACCGGAAGCGTGATCGCCGTCTCGGTCAGCACGCCGGAAAGGCGCCTGCTGATTTCGTCCATCAGGCGATCGACGCCTTCACCGCTTTTCGCCGAGACGGCAATGACGTTCTCGGCGGTCGATGCTTTCTGTACGATAGCATCATGCGCCTCCGGCTCCAGGCGATCGATCTTGTTCCAGACCTCAAGGATGCGATCCGCGCCCTCGGCCTCGCCGATGCCGAGGTCGCCGAGAATGCGCATCACGTCGGCGCTCTGGACCTGATTGTCGTCATCCGAGAGATCGCGCACATGCAGGATCAGGTCGGCTTCCAACACTTCCTCGAGCGTCGCTCTGAAAGCGGCCACCAAGTGAGTCGGCAGGTCGGAAATGAAGCCGACTGTGTCGGAGAGGATGACGGTGCGGCCATGCGGCAGCTTCATGCGGCGCAGCGTCGGATCGAGCGTCGCAAACAGCATGTCTTCCGCCAGCACGCCGGCGCCGGTGATACGGTTGAACAGTGTCGACTTGCCGGCATTGGTATAGCCGACGAGGGCGACGATCGGATGCGGCACCTTCCGGCGCTTGGCGCGATGAAGCTGGCGGGTACGAACCACCTGCTCCAATTCACGCTCCAGCCGTATGATCCGCTCCTGCAGCATGCGCCGGTCGGCTTCGATCTGGGTTTCGCCTGGACCGCCCATGAAGCCGGCACCGCCCCGCTGGCGTTCAAGGTGGGTCCAGCTTCGAACCAGCCGGCCCTTCTGATAGTTCAGATGCGCAAGCTCGACCTGCAGCGTGCCTTCCTTGGTGGAGGCGCGCCGGCCGAAGATTTCGAGAATGAGGCCGGTACGGTCGATGACCTTGGCGTTCCACGCCTTCTCGAGATTGCGTTGCTGTACCGGCGTCAGCGGATGGTCGACGATGACGAGGCCGGCGTTGAACTCGTCGAGCAGCGCAAGGATTTCCTCGATCTTGCCGGTGCCGAGCAATGTTGCCGGTCGCGGATCGTTGATAGGCACGATGGAGCCGTTGACGACGTCGAGATCGATGGCGAGCGCGAGCCCTTTGGCCTCATCGAGACGGCTTTCGGGTAGTCGCGAAACGGAGATGGCACTGTCGGCCTGGGCGGAACGCGCCGCGCGTGCCTGTTTCAGCACGGGCACAACGACAACAGCGCGCATATCATCCCGGTGCTTTATGGTCTCCGGGATGAGGGAATCATTTTTGGTATCGCGTGTCGTGATAGTAGGAAGTCCTGGTTAGGATGCGGCTTCTTCGCTCTCGAACATCTGCATGGGCTGACCCGGCATGATCGTCGAGATCGCATGCTTGTAGACGAGCTGAGAATGGCCATCGCGGCGGAGCAAGACACAGAAATTGTCGAAGGAGGTCACGACACCCGTGAGCTTCACGCCGTTAATCAAGAAAATTGTCAGTGAAATCTTTTGCTTGCGAACAGTATTGAGAAATAAGTCCTGCAAGTTCTGAGAACGTTCCGCCATCGCGCCGCTTCTTTCTTTTTTGCCGACCGAGGTCGGTTAAATGTCATGATATTCAGAGGTCCCGGACGGGAGATACCCTCATTCTCTCCCCCCAGCGAATCTTGGTATCAAATCACGGTCTTTTCCGCAACGTCGAAAAAGGCTTCGCGAATTTTCTGTGACATGCTGCCCGGATGACCGTTGGCGATGGTCTCTCCATCGATAGAAACGACCGGAAAACAGATACTTGTGGCTGCCGTGATGAAGACCTCCCGAGCCTTCATCATCTCCTCGACCGAGAAGAATCGCTCGACAATGGTCACATCGAGCTTCGCCGCGACGTCCATCAAGGTCGTGCGCGTGATGCCGCGCAGAATACCGTGCTCGGCGGGGCGGGTGACGAGATTTCCGTCATGGTCGACAATCCAGACGTTGGTGGCGGCTCCTTCCTTCACCATGCCGTTGTGGTCGATGTAGATCGCTTCCTGCGCGCCGGCTTCCTTCGCCTGCTGTCGGGCCATCGCATTCGGAAGGAGGCCGACAGACTTGATGTCCACACGGTCCCAACGGTTGTCACGGACAGTGATCGCCCTGATGCCATTGGCATTCTTCTTGGCGATTACGGACTGATCCGTGCTTTTCGCGGTCACGACGATCGAAGACGGCGTACCATTAGGTGGAAAGACGTGATCGCGCCGGGCAACGCCACGAGTCACCTGCAGGTAGAACAGGCCATTGCGGACATGATTGCGGCGCAACGTCTCGCGAATCACCAGGACCAATGCCTGCCGGGTCATCGGCCAGGCAATGCGCAGTTCGCCGAGCGAACGGTTGAGGCGATCGAGATGGCGCGTCATGTCGACGATCACGCCATGACGAACCTCGCATACCTCGTAGACACCGTCGGCGAACTGATAACCGCGATCCTCGATGTGCACCATGGCATCGCTGTGCTTGACGTAGCGGCCGTTGACGTAAGCTATTCTCGGCATGAAAGCCCCTGATGCGAAATTCTGTATTGTTTGAAATGTCGGGCGGCCGCTCAGACGCCCAACGACTTCAGCTTACGATGCAGTGCCGAGCGCTCCATGCCGACAAATTCCGCAGTGCGCGAAATATTGCCTCCGAAGCGGTTGATCTGGGCGATGAGATAATCGCGTTCGAACATCTCGCGCGCCTCGCGCAGCGGCAACGTCATGATGTGATAATCGTTCTTGGCGGAAACCTTCGGCAGCATGTCTCCGAGGTCGGTCGGCAGCATTTCCGCCGTGATCGGCGTCTCCGCGCCATCCGAGCGCGCCAGAATCATCAGACGCTCTATATTGTTGCGCAGCTGGCGGATATTGCCGGGCCAGTCATGCGCCTGCAGCACGGCCATGGCGTCATCGCCGATGCGGCGGGGGCGAATGCCGGCCTGCTCTGAAATCTGACGCATCAGCTGATCGACGAGGAAGGGAATATCTTCCCGGCGTTCGGCAAGTGCCGGCACGCGCACCGGCACCACGGCGAGGCGATGATAGAGGTCTTCGCGAAACAAGCTCTCGGCGATGCGGCTCTCGAGATTATAGGCCGTGGACGAGATGATGCGCACATCCACCTTGACGCGCTTGGAACCGCCGACACGCTCGAACTGCTGGTCGACAAGAACGCGCAGGATTTTGTTCTGCGTCTCGCGCGGCATCTCGCCGACTTCGTCGAGATAGAGGATGCCGCGATGGGCTTCTTCCAGGGCACCGATCTTGCGCGCCTGTCCCGGCGAGCCCTCGGTGCCGAACAAGGCGATTTCCATGCGCTCCGGCGTGATGGTTGCCGCATTCAGCGCCACGAACGGGCCGTTCGCCCGCGTCGACTTCTTGTGGATCATGCGCGCCACCAGTTCCTTGCCGGAACCGGAGGGGCCGAAGATCATGACGCGGCTATTGGTGGGCGACACCTTGTCGATCGTCTGACGAAGCTGCGAGACCGCAACCGAGGTTCCGATCAATTCCACCGCGTCGCCGGTGCGGCGTTTCAGCTCGGAAACCTCACGCTTCAGCTTGGAATTTTCGAGCGCGCGCTCGGCAATCAGGATGAGGCGATCGGCCTTGAACGGCTTTTCGATGAAATCGAAGGCGCCGCGCTTGATGGCGGAGACGGCCGTCTCGATATTGCCGTGACCGGAAATCATGACTACAGGCAGATCCGGATGGCGGGTCTTGATCTCGTCGAGCAGCGCAAGGCCATCGAGCTTGCTGCCCTGCATCCAGATATCGAGGAAGATCAGCCGCGGCGCCCGGTCGGAGATAGCGGCGAGCGCACTGTCGCTGTCATAGGCCGTGCGGGTTTCGTGCCCTTCATCCGAAAGAATTCCCGAAACGATTTCGCGAATGTCTTCCTCGTCATCCACTACGAGAATATCAGATGCCATAGACGCTTTCCTTGTCACTTGCTGTCTGGGCGACGGCGGCCTGCTCACGGCGCGGCAGATGCACGCGGATCATGGCTCCCCTGCCCTGGTCGAAATCGGCGGGTGCGTCGTGGAGTTCGATCTGCCCGCCATGGTCTTCAATGATCTTCTTGACGATGGCGAGGCCAAGGCCCGTGCCCTTCTCGCGCATCGTCATGTATGGTTCGAGAATGCTGTGCCGGTTCTCGACCGGAAGGCCGCGGCCATTGTCGATGACATCGACGGTGAAGCGGTCGCGATCTGGGTCCAGGGACGAACGCACCAGGATTTTCGGTTGCTCGCGCGCCTCATCGCTCGGCACGCCTTCGATCGCCTCGACGGCATTCTTGATGAGATTGCCAAAGGCCTGGCCGAGCATTCGCGTGTCGAACATGCCTTCCAGCCGCTCGTCGCCCAGCTCGCGTTGGAATTTGACGTGATTGTTGCCCATCTCGCGCAGGAAAACCGCGTCGCGCAGAATGTCGCGCAGATCGCCCGGCTCCATGGTCGGCTTGGGCATGCGGGCGAATGAGGAAAACTCGTCGACCATACGGCCGATATCGCCCACCTGCCGGATGATCGTATCGGTGCACTGGTCGAAGACCGGACGGTCGGCATCGGCAATGTTCTTGCCGAAACGGCGGCGGATGCGCTCGGCCGACAGCTGGATCGGTGTCAGCGGGTTCTTGATTTCATGGGCGATGCGCCGCGCCACGTCGGCCCAGGCCGTCGAGCGCTGCGCGATCACCAGATCGGTAATGTCGTCGAGCGTGATCACGTAGGATTCGTTGGCATCGCGCGATTCCTCGCGCGTCACCTGAACGCTGAGCGTGCGCACCGTTCCGCCGCGAACCAGACTGATCTGCTTGCGGAAATCGCTGCGATGACGCGTCGTCGCTTCTGTGACGACCTGATCGACCTCGGGGGAGATTTCCGACAAATTCTTGCCGATAAGCTCCTCGCTTTTCAGCGTCAGGAGATCTTCGGCTGAGGTGTTGGCAATCGTGATGCGCCGATCGTGCTCGACGCCGATCACAGCCGCGGTGACGCCCGACAGCACGGCCTCGATGAAGCGGCGGCGGTCGTCCACCTCGTCCTTCGCCTCAAGGATTTCATCGCGCTGGGTGCGGATTTCGGAGATCATCTTGTTGAAGGTGCGCGACAGGCTGCCGACGTCGCCATCGGCCGAGCGGACTGGCACCAGCACGTTCATGTTACCCGAAGCGACATTGTCCGCTGCGCTGATGAGAAGGCGGATCGGCCGCACGATGCGGTCGGCAATCGCGATTGCGGTCCAGATCGCCGCCAAAAGCACGATCAGAGCGAAGCCGATATAGAGGACGGCGAAGGCGATCTGAAGCGACATGCGCCCCGCCTCCATCGCCTTGTATTCGACGGTGTTGTCCTCGACCATGCGCATTGCGTTCATGACGCGGGGGTCGACGGCGCGCACGGTGTAAAGGAACGAACCGGGGATTTCATCGAGCTTGATGACCGCGCCGACGAGATTGGTGACGCCTGGCGGGATAAGCGTCGGCTGGCCATTGGCCGAGGAATCGAGCGCATCTTTTGGAATGGCCGGCAGCGGTCGTTCCGTCTTGATTTCGGCCTGGACGATGGCGGTGCCGTCTCGGCGCACGAGGAAGGCGCCCAGCAAGCCGCGACCGCGAGCCTGACGGGTCATTAGATCGGCAAAACCGGTACGATCGAGATTGAAGAGCGAGCGATTGCGCTCGAGATCGTTCGCCATCGAGACAGTCTGCCCCTGCAGATAGCTCGCATTCTCCATCAGATAGGCCTGCGCGACGTTCTGCGAGGAGCTGATGATCTGCTGCGTGCGCACGCCGAACCAGCGGTCAAGGCCGACATTGAGCGTCAGGCTGGCAACGATGGCGACGAGAATGGCAGGCGTGATCGCGACGATCGAGAAAAGAACGACGATGCGGATGTGCAGACGCGCTGCGGCGCGACCTCGGCTGCGCGCCTTGACCAGCCGCGCGACCTCGCGGGCGATCAAGGCAATCAGTCCCAGCACGAACAGGCCGTTGATGACGACGGAAGTGAAGACGACAGAGGATGTCGGAGCGATCGGCGTCAGCCCGAGAAGCATCAGCAATGTGGCGATGGCGCACAGAAGCGCACCGCCGGCCAGGATCAGGCCAGGTAGGGCAAAGGAAGCACGACGGTCCGTCACCTTGACAACCGCCTCGTCGCTCGCCGCCGGCGACACCGCGTCCTGCATCATTCCCATCAATCTCCACGCCCGAGCGACGGTCGGCGCCCTGCTCGAATCGCACGGCCATTATCAGGCACCGGTGCGAGCGACAGGCAGAGGCGGGAACTGTCGTCCGGTTTCGCACGGAAGCGAAACCTTTACTTCACGTCACTTTTGCAACAAGTTGAAAAATCAGACGGACTCTCGTTCTGACGAGAATGGGTCAGATGAATCGCCACCGCAAAAACGACGAATCTGCTGCGTGACCTTTAAGCAACGCATTGTGGCGAAAATGCAACGCATCGGCTTGGCTTGTCAAGCCGTGCGCGAGCTTCTGTAAACCGAAACACCCAGTTCTCTGATCTTTTTGCGCAGCGTATTGCGATTCAGGCCCAAAAGATCGGCTGCCTTGATCTGATTGCCGCGCGTGGCGGTCAGGGCGGCGAGAATCAGCGGGTATTCCATTTCGGTCAACACGCGGTCGTAGAGGCCGGGTGGCGGCAGGTTCTCGCCGAAGCCGGCGAAATAGGTCCGCATATTCTCCTCCACCGCTTGGGCGATGCTCATCGTGCCCGTGCGCACCGGCCCCTTTTCGATCGGACTGTCGGGCACATCGGCGCGCAGTTCCGCATCGATAATCTCCTTGGTGATGACATCCTGAGGATAGAGCGCCATCAGCCGACGGATCAGGTTTTCCAACTCGCGAACATTGCCCGGCCAGGGATAGGCCTTCATCAGCTCGAGCGCTTCCTGATCGAAGCGCTTGGAACCCAAGCCCTCCTTTTCAGCTTGAGTGATGAAATGACGCACGAGATCGGGAATATCCTCGGCGCGGTCACGCAACGGCGGCAAGCGCAGCGGCACGACGTTGAGGCGGTAGTAGAGATCTTCGCGGAACAGACCCTGATTGATCGCCTGCTTCAGATCCTTGTTGGTGGCGGCAACGATGCGAACGTCGGTACGGATCGGCGTACGACCGCCGACGGTCGTGTATTCGCCCTGCTGCAGCACGCGCAGCAGACGCGTCTGCGCATCCATCGGCATGTCGCCAATTTCGTCGAGGAACAGCGTGCCGCCTTCCGCCTGTTCGAAGCGGCCCGTCGACCGGGTCTGCGCGCCGGTGAAAGCGCCCTTTTCGTGGCCGAAGAGCTCGGATTCGATCAGGTCGCGCGGGATCGCGGCCATGTTGATGGCGACGAACGGCCCGTTGCGGCGCTTGCCGTAGTCATGGAGCGCGCGCGCCACCAGCTCCTTGCCGGTACCGGACTCGCCTGTGATCATCAGCGTCAGGTCGGTCTGCATCAGGCGCGCAAGCACGCGGTAAATTTCCTGCATGGCGGCGGAGCGGCCGACGAGCGGCATGCCATCCTGCATGTCGTCATCGATCTTGGTCGGCTTGCGCTTCGGCTCCGACAATGCGCGGCCAACGATCGCGATCAGTTCCGTCAGGTCGAACGGCTTCGGCAGATAGTCGTAGGCGCCCTTCTCCGATGCCTTGATCGCCGTCATGAACGTGTTTTGCGCACTCATGACCAGAACGGGCAGATCCGGTCTCGCCTTCTTGATGCGCGGAAGCAGATCGAAGGCATTTTCGTCGGGCATGACGACGTCGGTTACAACGAGGTCGCCTTCGCCGGCCGATACCCAACGCCAGAGCGTGGCGGCGTTCGACGTGATGCGTACGTCGTAACCCGCGCGGCTCAGGGCCTGGTTGAGCACGGTGCGGATGGCCGCATCGTCATCGGCGACAAGGATCGTGGCTGTCATCGAGTAGTCCCTGTAGAGTTCGGAAAGGGGGCATCTTCTAGGGTGATGCCCTTGGAGGCGGGCATCAGAACACGAAATGTGGTGCGATGGTTCTGGCTGTCGCATTCGACGATGCCGCCATGATCGCCGATGATCTTGGCGACCAGCGCGAGACCGAGGCCAGTTCCGTTCGTCTTGGTGGTGATGAACGGATCGAAGAGATGCGGCACGAGATCGGCGGGCACGCCAGGACCATTGTCGATTACGCAGAATTCCAGCGGCAGCGAGATCTTTTCGCGCGTACCGGCAACAGAAAGCCGGATACCGGGGCGATAGGCCGTCGTCAGCATGATCTCGCCGTCCTGACGGTCTCCGACCGCTTCAGCGGCATTCTTAACCAGATTGAGAAAGACCTGCACGAGCTGATCCCGGTTTGCGAAAACCGCCGGCAGCGAGGGATCGTAGTTTTCGGAAAGCTTGATGTTGCGGGCGAAACCAGCCTTGGCAACCGCCTTCACATGATCGAGCACGGAATGGATGTTGACAGGTACACGATCGACCGGCCGTTCATCGGAGAAGACCTCCATGCGGTCGACCAGCGAGACGATGCGATCGGTCTCGTCGCAGATCAGGCGCGTCAGGGCGCGGTCGTCGTCCTCAACGGACTGTTCGAGCAGCTGAGCGGCGCCGCGAATGCCCGAGAGCGGGTTCTTGATCTCATGCGCGAGCATGGAGGCAAGGCCGGTGACGGAACGGGCGGCGGCGCGATGCGTCAGTTGCCGGTCGATCTTGTCGGCCATCGAGCGTTCCTGAAACACCACCACCACCGAGCCGATATCGCTCGAAACCGGGGCGACATAGAGGTCCACCAGCTTGTCCTGGCCGAGACGCGGCGAGCTCAGATCGACGCGGTATTCGTTGACCGGCGCGCGGCGCTCACGCACCTGGTCGATCAGGGCAAGCAAGGGGCTGCCGAACGGGATGAAACTGGAGATCTTGTAGCGTGACAGGTGCGAGGCGCTGGCCCCGAAGAAAGCTTCCGCCTCCCAGTTGGCAAAGGCGATCAGGCCCGCTTCGTCAACCATGACGACGGGATTCTGTATCGCGTTGAGGACGGCCATGGCCACGGAATTGGCCGTGTTGTCCCCGCCTCCGGAGCTGGGTTTCGAAGTCATGCAGCCTCCTGGACGCATTGAGCGAGATCGGCGCCTGCCTGCAGTGCGGCATGGAAGGATGCAGCCACCTCGCCACTCTCTTTCGAGGTCATGATTTTTGCCTTGTCGGCGCCCGTCGTCGCCGGCGCATAGCGATCGAGATACCAGGCCAGATGCTTGCGGGCATGGCGGATGCCTACGGCTTCGCCATAGAATTCCAGCATCATCCGGTAATGTTCGAGTGCGATCTCGACGATCTCCTCACGGCCCGGCTCGCGATGACCGGCGAGAACGCCCGCATGCCACGGACGGCCCTGGCAGCCTCGACCGATCATGACGGCGTCAGCACCGGAACGGCGCAGGATTTCCTCCGCATCCTCAATCGTTTCGACATCGCCATTGGCAACGAGCGGAATGGAGACGACATCGCTGACGGCGCGGATCGCATCCCAATCCGCCCTGCCCTCATAGAATTGCATGCGCGTGCGGCCGTGGATGGTGACGAGCTGGATACCGGCCTCCTCGGCCCGCCGGGCAATATGCGGCGCGTTGATCGTATTCTCGTCCCAGCCGAGCCGCATCTTCAGCGTCACGGGAATGTTCACGGCACCGACGGTTGCTTCGATCAGTGTCAGCGCATGATCGGGATCACGCATCAGCGCCGAGCCGGAATAGCCGCCTATGACCTTCTTGGCCGGGCAACCCATATTGATATCGATGATATCGGCTCCGTTATCGGCAGCGATCTTGGCGGCCTCAGCCATCCAATGCGCCTCGCGGCCGGCAAGCTGCACCATATGCGGCTTCAATCCGGCGCTTCTCAAACGCGCCCAGGATTCCGCCGTGTCCTGCACCAGCTCGCGGCTTGCCACCATCTCCGTAACCACCAGACCGGCACCGTAACGCAAGGCAAGCTGCCGGAAAGGCAGATCGGTCACGCCCGACATCGGCGCCAGGATCACGCGATTTCGGATGGATACGGAACCGATGGAAAATGGAGCTGCAAGCTTGGAAGAAAGCAAATGATTATCTTTCGGGCACACCATACATCTGCACTATTTTTAGACACGCTTTGAAAGTTTGCCAAGGGGTTTCGGACAGCCCCGATATTTTTTGGGCAAATGCTGGAAAGTTCTGAGTTGAGGAGATAGACCCTGCATCAGCACGGTCCGTTTCGGCGATCTATTTAGCATGTGCTTGTACAAAGAAAAGCCTTACGCTTTTCAAAGCCATGCCGGAGACCGAGCCTTTCATCTTTCGGGGGTTTATGACGCAAATGCATTCAACGCAACCGCTGTCAGTGGGAATCGTAATCGTTGCCGCCGGGCGCGGCGAACGGGCGGGTTCTCCCGAAGAAGGCCCCAAGCAATATCGCCCGATCGGCGGCAGAGCGGTTATTGCGCATACGCTTGAAAGATTCGTGACATGGCCGCAGGCGTCGAAGATCGTTGTCGTCATTCATCGTGACGATGAAAAGCTGCTTCGCTCGGCGCTGGAGCAAGTTGCGGGTCTGCCCGAGGTCGAAATCGCCTTCGGCGGCGCAACGCGCCAGCAATCCGTACTTGCCGGACTGCGGCAGCTAAAGGCGAGCGGCGTGACGCATGTCATGATCCACGACGCGGTCCGACCCTTCTTCGACCATGATCTGCTGGATCGCGTCGCAGCCGCGCTTGCAGCTGGCGCGCCGGCTGTGCTGCCCGCCATGCCCGTCACCGACACGCTGAAGCGTGGTGACGCAAACGGCCTGGTGGTCGAGACCGTGCCCCGCGCCGGACTTCACGCCGCGCAGACGCCGCAATCCTTCAGCTACGACGATATTCTCGCGGCGCATGAGAAAGCGGCAGCCGACGACAAAAGCGATTTTACCGACGATGCGGCGATCGCGGAATGGTGTAACCTGCCGGTGACATTGGTGACCGGCAGCGCCGACAACGTAAAACTGACCATCAAAAGGGATATTGCCATGGCCGACGAAAAGCTCAGCGCGGCGCTACTGCCCGACGTGCGCACCGGCAACGGCTATGACGTGCATCAGCTGGAGCCCGGCGACGGCGTGACCCTTTGCGGCGTCTTCATTCCGCACGACCAGAAGCTGAAGGGGCATTCGGACGCCGATGTAGCCCTGCATGCCCTGACGGATGCCCTGCTCGCCACATGCGGCGCAGGCGATATCGGCGATCATTTCCCGCCCTCCGATCCGCAATGGAAGGGTGCGCCGTCGCGGATCTTCATCGAACATGCGGCCAAGATCGTGCGCGAGCGCGGCGGCACCATCATGAATGCCGATGTGTCCCTGATCGCAGAGGCGCCGAAGGTCGGGCCGCATCGCGATGTCATGCGCGCCAGGCTTTCGGAGTTCCTGGGCATCAGCATCGATCGCTGCTCGGTCAAGGCAACCACCAACGAGAAAATCGGCTTCGTCGGCCGCCGCGAAGGCATAGCAGCCATCGCGACGGCGACCGTCGTCTATCGCGGAGGCAAGGCATAATGCATTTTCCCGATGAGATTATCGCACTCGCTCAGAAGATCGTCACCGACTTCACAGCTAAGGGCTGGATGGTCGCGACGGCCGAATCCTGCACTGGCGGCCTGATCGCCGGCGCGCTGACGGAAATTCCCGGCTCGTCCGCCGTCGTCGACCGCGGCTTCGTCACCTACACCAACACCGCCAAGATGGAGATGCTCGGCGTTCAGGAGCAGACGCTCGCGCAATTCGGCGCGGTGTCGAAGGAAACGGCGCTACAGATGGCGCATGGCGCCCTTTTCCGTTCCCGGGCGGATTTCGCCGTGGCGGTAACGGGTGTTGCCGGCCCTGGCGGCGGCTCTGCGGAAAAGCCTGTCGGGCTCGTCCATCTCGCCGCCAAGGCGCGGAGCGGCGGCCTCATCCATCACGAAATGCGCTATGGCGATATCGGCCGCGACAAGGTTCGGCTCGCTACCTTGAACACTGCGCTGGAGATGCTTGTTACGCTCGGTCGATAACCAGCGAGGCTTCAGGCATAGATCTTGTTGGCGCGTGTCTCGAAGGCATCCGTGAACATGCGGAAGGCACGATCGAACATCGACCCCATCAGGGCGCCGAGGATACGGCTCTTGAACTCATAGTCGATGAAGAAATCGATGACGCAGCCGCCGTTTTCCGATGGCGTAAAGCGCCAGCGATTGTCGAGATATTTGAACGGGCCGTCGATATATTTCACATCGATCGCTCGTTCGGCCTTGTTCAGCAGCACCTGCGTCGTGAAGGTCTCGCGGATCGCCTTGTAGCCGACGGTCATATCGGCAATCAGCAGGATCTTACCGTCGCGCTCCTTGCGGCTGCGGATCGTGAGCGCGTCGCACAGCGGCAGGAACTCCGGGTAACGTTCCACGTCGGCGACGAGGTCGAACATCTGATCGGGTGAATGCGGAACGGGGCGATGGGTTTCGAACTGAGGCATGAGCCGCAATTAAGCAGGACGGCCAAGAAGATCAAGAAGCTGACGCATTTCGCCGCGGGATTTCAGCTGCAAGACTGGGACATCGGGACCATGTTGTGCGAGGCCGGCCAGAACTCTCGGCGCAAATTTCTCCTCGAACGTCCAGATGAACCGCAGAAACTCCCAATCGACCTTCTCGATGCAGCCGGGCGCCATTTCCGGCCGCGTACGGCCCATCCATTTGATCCAGCGCGAGACCGCGCCCCAGATGCACACGAGGCGGGGTACCCTCACCCATATGACAAGATCGGTGCGCGGCAAGCGGAGATCGAATGTCGAGGGGTTCGTGCCATCAAAGATCCAACGCCGTTCCTGAACTTTGGAGGCAATGATGGCGCGCTGCTCGTCCTTTGCGCGCTCGACCCAGCCCGGCAGCCAGAGAACGTCGCGATCGATCGAGACATAGGTAAGGCCGAAGCGAGCAGCGATCTTCTGCGACAGGGTCGATTTGCCGCCGCCGGAGCACCCCATGACCATGATCCGATCTGCGCGGCGGATATGATCGGCTGCTTCGGCGAGATTACGCAACAACGGCATCATAACCTGATCCATGACAACCCTCTCAGATCTTGCTTCGGAGAAGCGACAGCAGTTCCTCGCCATCACGATAGGATTTCAACGTCACGACGGGCACATTTCCGCCGTGCCGCGCCAGCATGCCCTCAAACTGCGGCGCCTCGTCGCGTTCGAACGTCCAGATGTAGCGCAGGAATTTCCAATCCAGCCGCTCGGGGCATCCCGGTGCCATTTCGGGCCGGGAATGGCCCCTGTAGCGCAGCCAGCGCGAAATGACGCCTCTCAATGCCACGTACCGCGGCGGCCTTCGCCATATGACGATATCGGTGCGCGGCAGCCGCAGCGGTAACGTGCTGGGGCTGTTGCCGTCCATAATCCAGCGTGGTCCGGCAACCGCCTGCTCGATCAGCGCAATGGCTTCCGGCCGCGGCCGTGATTTCCAGCCGGGCAGCCAGAAAATATCGCGATCCATCGAAACATAGGTCAACACACGCAGCGATGCGATCGCCTGTGCGAGCGTGCTCTTGCCGGTGCCGGAACAGCCGATGACAAGAACACGATCTGCCTTTTCGAGGATGCGAGCCGCCTGATCTATGTCGACAGCACGAACAAGCGCCTGCGGCGCAAGAGTTTGCTCCACGGTTCAGCTCCATAGTCGATTCTAAAGCGCCGAAACCGGTAACAAACGGCGGCGTGTTCCCTAGGCCGCATTAATGACAAGCAAATGACAGCGCGAACAAAAACCGCGGCACAATCGCCGCGGCTCGTTCGGATGACAGGATGTAATCTCGGTGCGCTTATTCGGCAGCCAGCAGCAGCTTCTTTTCGCGAGCCGCACGCAGACGCTCGAAATCGTCACCGGCATGATGCGAGGAGCGCGTCAGCGGGCTGGAAGCGACCATCAGGAAACCCTTGGTATAAGCCACAGTCTCGTAGGACTTGAATTCCTCCGGCGTCACGAAGCTCATCACCTGATGATGCTTGCGCGTCGGCTGCAGGTACTGGCCGATGGTCAGGAAGTCGACATCGGCGGTCCGCAGGTCGTCCATCAGCTGCAGCACTTCGTTGCGCTCTTCGCCGAGGCCCACCATGATGCCCGACTTGGTAAACATGGTCGGGTCCAGTTCCTTGACCCGCTGCAGCAGGCGAACGGAGTGGAAGTAACGGGCACCGGGCCGAACCGTCAGATAGTTGCCGGGCACGGTTTCCAGATTGTGATTGAAAACGTCGGGCTTGGCGGCGACAACGCGCTCCAGCGCGCCCGGCTTCTTCAGGAAGTCCGGCGTCAGGATCTCAATGGTGGTGTTTGGCGAGGCCGCGCGGATTGCCCAAATCACCTTCTCGAAATGCTCGGCGCCGCCGTCTGCCAAGTCGTCACGGTCGACCGAGGTGATGACGACATGGCTAAGGCCCATTTCCTTGACGGCCTTGGCGACATTTTCCGGTTCGGCCATATCGAGAGCGTTCGGCTTGCCTGTCGCGACGTTGCAGAAGGAACAGGCGCGCGTGCAGATCTCGCCCATGATCATGAAAGTGGCGTGCTTCTTATCCCAGCATTCGCCGATATTCGGGCAGCCAGCCTCTTCGCAGACCGTGACAAGCTTGTGCTCCTTCACGATCGAACGGGTTTCGGCATAGCCCTTCGATGTCGGCGCCTTCACACGAATCCAGTCCGGCTTGCGCAGGACTTCCGTATCCGGGCGGTGCGCCTTCTCCGGATGCCGGACGCGCTTGGCTTCGGGGTTGATCGTGTCGAGAATGGTGACCATAAGACGTCTACTTTCCGCCGCTTGAAATGCGGCCCTTCATCGCCGAGCGAATTTGGCGAGGAATATCAGAATGCATGCACCGATGAAACCAGTGATGAAAAAGCCGAGCCGGCCGCCGGGTATGCCGACATGTAGGGCTGTCATCAGCCCTGCAGCGACCACCGAGCCGGCGATGCCGAGGATGATATTCAGGATGATGCCGTAGCGCGCATCCATCAGCTTGCCCGCGAGCCAGCCCGCAAGACCGCCGATGATGATCAGACCCAGCCAACCGACACTTTCCATCGCATCCCCGATCTCAGAGCATTTCCATTTCAACTGAAGTGACGGAAATGCTCTATCCTTTTGTCTTTGCGCAATTCCGGACGGAAAACCGCTACGCACTTTTCCTGGAGTTGCTCTAGGCGATCAATCTCGCCAGCAGCACCACGACGATCGCGCCGACGGTGGCATGGATAACCTCCACCACCAACGCATTCTGAATACCGAGCGAAATCCCGAAATAATGGAACAGGAAGCCACCCACGAAGGCGCCGATCACGCCGCTCACCAGGCAACCGATCAAGCCGCCGCCACCGCCGACGATCAGGCTGGCGAGAAAACCCGCCACCAGGCCGACAAGAAGAAAGACGATCCAACCTTCCGCTGCGATAGACATGTTGATTTCCTTTCCTGTTTTCCACCCCCTGGATAAAGGGCATGGCAGGAAATTATCAAGCGTTCAGCACCCGGCCATAGGCATCGAGCACCGCTTCCTTCATCGTTTCCGAAACGGTCGGATGCGGGAAGATCGTGTGCATCAGTTCTTCTTCCGTCGTCTCCAGGTTCATGGCGACAACGAAGCCCTGGATGAGTTCCGTGACTTCGGCGCCGACCATGTGCGCGCCGAGGAGTTCGCCGGTCTTCTTGTCGAAGATGACCTTGCAGAGACCCTGATCTTCGCCAAGCGCGATCGCCTTGCCGTTGAAGGCGAAGGAGAAGCGGCCGACGCGGATATCGCGGCCGAGTTCCTTGGCCTTGGCTTCCGTCAGGCCGACGGAGGCGACCTGCGGATGGCAATAGGTGCAGCCCGGGACCTTGCCCTTGTCGGTCGGGTGAACATTCGGCAGTCCGGCGATCTTCTCGATGCAGACAACGCCTTCATGTTCGGCCTTATGCGCCAGCATCGGAGGGCCGGCGACGTCGCCGATCGCATAGATGCCGGGAACATTGGTCTTGCCGTAGCCGTCGATGACGACGCAGCCGCGGTCGGTCTTCACGCCAAGCGCCTCGAGACCGAGGTTTTCGATGTTACCCTGCACGCCAACGGCCGAGATCATGCGGTCGGCAACGATCTGCTGAACCTTGCCGTCCTCGGTTTCGACATGGGCGGTGATCGAGTTGGCAGCCTTGTCGACCTTCGTGACCTTCGCCTTGGTGAAGATCTTCAGGCCGCGCTTTTCGAGTTGCTTGCGGGCGATACCGGAGATTTCGGCATCCTCGACCGGCATGATGGTCGGCATGACTTCGACGACGGTAACGTCGACACCCATCGAGCGATAGAAGCTCGCGAATTCGATGCCGATGGCGCCCGAGCCCATGACGAGCAGCGACTTCGGCAGGAAGTCCGGCTTCAGCGCCTCGAAATAGGTCCAGATCAGCTTGCCATCCGGCTCGATGCCGGGCAGCGCGCGCGGACGGGCGCCGGTCGCAACGATGATGTGCTTGGCGGTATAGGTGCCCTCGCCCTTGACGTTCTTCGGCAGCGGATGCTGCGGCTCGACGACGGGCTTGGTCGACTTGCCGACGACGATCTCGCCGGGCTTGGTGATCTTGGCTTCGCCCCAGATCACGTCGACCTTGTTCTTCTTCATCAGAAAGCCGACGCCGGTGTTCAAGCGGGCGGAAACGCCGCGCGAACGGGCGACGACCGCCTTCACATCCGCGCTCACCTTGCCTTCGAGAACGAGGCCGTAATCCCTCAGATGGTTGGAATGATCGAGAATTTCAGCCGAACGGAGCAGCGCCTTGGTGGGAATGCAGCCCCAGTTGAGGCATATGCCGCCCAGGTGCTCGCGCTCGACGATTGCGGTCTTCAGACCAAGCTGGCCGGCGCGCACGGCGGCGACATAACCGCCGGGACCGGAGCCGATGATAATGACGTCGTAATTCTCAGCCATGTGTTTCCTGCCTTATTGCTGGCGGCGGGTCAGAGCCGGCGCCTTGAATTTATCAGAGACCGAGCATCATCCGCACGATCGGCTCGAGGCCGCGACCGAGCGCCCGGGTGTTTTCCGCATCGAGATGCACGCCATCGAGCGGCGTGGTGACGGCGACCGTATTGGCATCGAAGAAGCCGCATCCGAGTTCATCTGCCAGATCGCCATAAAGCGTCGGCAGCTTGCCCGATTCCTTGACAGCACCGAGAAAGCTGGCCGCAAAGGCGGCATTGGCCGTTTCGGTGATTGCCGGCGGGGCGACGATCAGGATATCGGGCACCTCGTAGTCGAACCCCCAGGCATGATTGCGCACCAGCTGGACCAAGCGGCTGATGCCCTGCAGGGCGGCAAAGGCCGAACCGGCGACAACCGGCTTCATGTCGTTGGTGCCGAGCATGATGATGACGAGATCGAGCGGATTGTGGCTCTGCAGGATCGTCGGCAAGATCCTCGCGCCGTTGCGATCGCAATCGGCAAGATGATCGTCGAAAGCAGTCGTCCGGCCGTTCAGCCCTTCCGGGATGACGCGTACCCGATCGCCGAGCGCCTTTTGCAGCACGCTCGGCCACCGATCTTCATAGGCATGACGGCCGACCGTTTCGGCACTGTAGCCCCATGTCAGCGAGTCGCCGTAACACAGAACAGTCTTGGTCATTCATGCCTCCGTGTCAGAACAAGGCTCAGACGAGCATCCCCATCGGATTTTCGATGTAGCCCTTGAAGGCTGCCAGAAGCTCGGCGCCGAGCGCACCGTCGACGGCGCGATGGTCGGTCGACAGCGTGACGGTCATCACGTTGGCAATCACCATTTCGCCCTTCTTGACGATGACGCGCTGTTCGCCAGCGCCGACGGCCAGAATGGTCGCGTGCGGCGGGTTGACGACGGCGGCGAAGTTCTTGACGCCCATCATGCCCATGTTCGACACAGCGGTCGTACCGCCCTGATACTCCTCGGGCTTCAGCTTGCGCTCCTTGGCGCGCTTGCCGTAGTCCTTCATCTCGTTGGAGATGGTCGAGAGCGTCTTCTGCTCGGCGCTGCGGATGATCGGCGTGATCAGGCCGCCCGGAATGGAGACGGCAACGCCGACATCGGCATGCTTGTGCTTGACCATGTTGCTGTCGGTCCAGGAGACGTTGGCATCCGGAACATCGCGCAGCGCCAGCGCCAGGGCCTTGATGACCATGTCGTTGACCGAGAGCTTGTAGGCCGGAACGCCATCCTTCGACTTCGGAGCGGAATCGTTGAGCTGCGTGCGGAGAGCCAGCAGCGCGTCGAGTTCGCAATCGACCGAGACGTAGAAGTGCGGGATCGTCTGCTTGGATTCCTGCAGGCGCTTGGCGATGGTCTTGCGCATGCCGTCATGCGGCACGAGTTCGTAGGAACCCTGCTCGAACAGCTTGAGGACGGCGTCGTCGGACATGCCTTTCGGTGCGGCCGGAGCAGCAGCAGCCGGCTGTGCGGCCGGTGCGGCTGTCGGAGCAGCCTTGGCGATGCCGCCAGAAACAGCAGCTTCCACGTCCTTCTTGATGACGCGACCATGCGGGCCGGTGCCGGAAACCGCCGATACGTCGATGCCGGCTTCCTTGGCAAGACGGCGAGCGAGCGGAGATGCGAAGGTACGATGACCGTCGTTTGCAGCAGGAGCGGATGCCACCGGAGCAGGTGCAGCAGGAGCCGAAACGCTTGCCGGAGCAGGCGCTGCAGCGGGAGCGGCCGCAGGGGCCGCTTCTGCCTTCGGAGCTTCCTTGGCAGCCGGAGCAGCACCGGCGCCAGCGCCGGAAGCCGCCGCCGCAACATCCTCGCCATCGGCGGCGAGCACGGCGATCAGGGCATTGACCTTCACGCCTTCGGTGCCGGCGGGAACGACGATCTTGGCGACCGTGCCCTCATCGACAGCCTCGACTTCCATCGTTGCCTTGTCAGTCTCGATCTCGGCGATGACATCGCCGGACTTGATCTTGTCGCCTTCCTTGACCAGCCACTTGGCGAGGTTACCCTCTTCCATGGTCGGCGAGAGGGCAGGCATAGTGATGTTGATAGGCATCGATGAGCCCTCCCCTTACTTGTAGCAAACGGCCTTCACCGCATCGACCACTTCAGCGACGCTCGGGAGCGCCAGCTTTTCGAGGTTGGCGGCGTAGGGCATGGGTACGTCCTTGCCAGCGATCGTCAGGATCGGCGCATCGAGATAATCGAAGGCCTGCTGCATGACGCGGGTGGCAATTTCCGTGCCGACGGAGGACTGCGGATAGCCTTCCTCGACGGTGACCAGGCGGCCGGTCTTCTTGACCGATTCGATGATCGTCGGAAGATCCATCGGGCGGATGGTACGCAGGTCGATGAGCTCGACATCGATGCCCTGGGCTTCCAGCTCGGCGACAGCCTTCGTGGCATAGGTCATGCCGATGCCGAACGACACGACCGTCACGTCCTTGCCCGGACGGTGGATGCGGGCCTTGCCGATCGGCAGAACGAAATTATCCAGCTTCGGCACATCGAAGTGCTGACCGTAGAGGATTTCGTTTTCGAGGAAGATGACCGGGTTCGGATCGCGGATCGCAGCCTTCAGCAGGCCCTTGGCGTCAGCTGCCGTGTAGGGCATGACGACCTTGAGGCCCGGGATGTGGCTGTACCAGGACGCATAGTCCTGGCTGTGCTGGGCGCCGACGCGAGCTGCGGCACCGTTCGGACCGCGGAAGACGATCGGAGCGCCCATCTGGCCGCCGGACATATAGAGCGTCTTGGCGGCGGAGTTGATGATCTGGTCGATCGCCTGCATGGCGAAGTTGAAGGTCATGAACTCGACGATCGGCCGGAGGCCGGCCATCGCGGCGCCGACGCCGATACCAGCAAAGCCGTGCTCGGTGATCGGGGTGTCGATGACGCGGCGTGCGCCGAATTCCTGCAGCAGACCCTGGGTCACCTTGTAGGCGCCCTGGTATTCGGCCACTTCCTCACCCATGACGAAAACGTCCGGATTGGCGCGCATTTCTTCGGCCATGGCGTCGCGCAGCGCTTCACGCACCGTCATCGATACCATTTCGGTACCGGCCGGAATTTCCGGATCGGCAGCGGCGGCAACCTTCGGCTGGGCGGGAACCGGTGCAGCTGCCGGAGCCGGAGCGGCGGCAGGAGCTTCGGACTTAGCCGGCTCGGCAGCGGGTGCTGCCTTTGCGGACGAAATGGCATCGGCCGATTCACCGTCCTGCAGCAGGATCGCGATCTTGGCGTTTACCTTGACGCCTTCGGTACCGGCGTCGACCAGCAGCTTGCCGATGATGCCTTCGTCGACGGCTTCCACTTCCATGGTGGCCTTGTCGGTTTCGATTTCGGCAATGACATCACCGGAAACGACCTTGTCGCCTTCCTTCTTGAGCCATTTCGAAAGGGTACCCTCTTCCATGGTCGGAGAAAGGGCGGGCATGAGAATGTCGATGGGCATAGTGTCCCTCCCCGATTTAGAGCAGAATGTCGGTGTAGAGCTCGGATGCATCCGGCTCCGGATCGTTCTGGGCGAAATCGGCGCTGTCGGCGACGATGTCGCGGACATCCTTGTCGATATCCTTCAGATCATCCTCGGTCGCCCAGCCCTTTTCGAGAAGGCGAACACGAACCTGCTCGATCGGGTCATGCTCGGAGCGCATCTTCTGCACTTCGTCCTTGGAACGGTACTTGGCCGGGTCGGACATGGAGTGACCACGGTAGCGGTAGGTCAGCATTTCCAGGATGATCGGGCCCTTGCCGGAGCGGCAATGCGCAACGGCTTCGTCAGCCGCAGCCTTGACAGCGCGAACGTCCATGCCGTCGACCTGGATGCCGGGAATGCCGAAAGAAGCGCCGCGCTTGGAGAAATCGGCCTGTGCGGTGGCGCGAGCCGTCGAGGTGCCCATGGCGTAGCGGTTGTTCTCGATCACGAAGATCACAGGCAGCTTCCAGAGTTGCGCCATGTTGAAGCTTTCGTAGACCTGACCCTGGTTGGCAGCGCCGTCACCGAAATAGGCGACGCTGACATTGTCATTGCCGCGATACCAGTTGGCAAAGCCGAGACCGGTGCCGAGCGAGACCTGCGCGCCGACGATGCCGTGACCACCGTAGAAATTCTTTTCCTTGGAGAACATGTGCATGGAGCCGCCCTTCCCTCGGGAATAGCCGCCCTGGCGTCCGGTCAACTCGGCCATGACGCCGCGCGCGTTCATGCCGGTTGCCAGCATGTGACCGTGGTCGCGATAACCGGTAATGACCTGGTCGCCATCCTTCAGCGCCAGCTGCATGCCGACGACGACGGCTTCCTGGCCGATGTAAAGGTGACAGAAGCCGCCGATGAAGCCCATGCCGTAAAGCTGGCCGGCCTTTTCCTCGAAGCGGCGGATCAGGAGCATCTCACGATAAGCCTTGAGCTCCGCATCACGATCGAAATCTGCGATCGGACCGCCATTGGTTTCCTTGGCTGGCCTTGATGCTGTCTTACGGCTGGAAACGGTCGCGTTTTTTCGCGGCGCCATTCAACCCTCCCTGTGTGAGTAGCCTCGTTTTATAATGAGGCGTAACATAGGCAAGATTGTTCGCCACAGCAATGCTATAATTGCATGGCTCGTATTCTTTGCAAGCCATTGATATCGCTTACAAAAATACGATTAACCGAAATCCGGTTAATTGTGGCTATTTATTGAAGATGACGATTTCGTTCGCCTTGGAATAAGTCAGCTGATAGCGCGCGTACTGGTCGAGCATATCCTTGTCCAAAGAGCCGTCGCTGAGCAGCGCGACCTCCTTTTCAAGGTGTTCGCGCTTGGCCACGAGATCAGCCAGTTCCTTGGCGCGGTCGATGCGACGCTGCTCGAAAACCTCGGTCGCCTTCAGGCCGTAATCGCCATGAATGCAATGATAACCGAAGTAGCTCACAAAAGCGATGGTGATGGCGGGAAGGATGAGACGGCCGAACCTTCTCTTCTTATGATATTTTGTCCACATACTCGCTCGTCACGCCCTGGCTTTACGCAACCTCCCCCAAAGCCAATGTCGCCTCGAACAAGATCACATCAAATCAAACACCTAGAGCTAAATTAACCGGCAGAGATTAACCGTCCGTTGACTCTAACTGAGTGGCGCAACAAAAAACCGCGCCCGAAGGCGCGGTTCGATTTCAACGAAGATCATCGTTGCGGATCAGAAGAGATCCGGCGGGATGCTATCAGCCGCGCAGGATGGAGCGGCCGGCGTACTTTGCCTGCGGGCCGAGCGCTTCCTCGATGCGGATGAGCTGGTTGTACTTGGCAAGACGATCCGAGCGCGACAGCGAGCCGGTCTTGATCTGGCCGCAGTTCGTGGCAACGGCGAGATCGGCGATCGTGGAATCTTCCGTTTCACCCGAGCGATGCGACATGACGGCCGTGTAGTTGGCCTTGTGCGCGGTTTCGACGGCGTCGAGGGTTTCGGTCAGCGAACCGATCTGGTTGACCTTGACGAGGATCGAGTTGGCAACGCCCATGCGGATACCGTCGCGCAGGCGGGCGGAGTTGGTAACGAACAGGTCGTCGCCGACGAGCTGGGTCTTCTTGCCGATCAGATCGGTCAGCGTCTTCCAGCCTTCCCAGTCGTCTTCGGCCATACCGTCTTCGATCGAAACGATCGGGTACTTGGCGGCGAGTTCAGCGAGATATTCGGCCATCGCGCCGGATTCCAGCGTGCGTCCCTCGCCTTCGAGAACGTACTTGCCGTCCTTGAAGAATTCGGTCGAAGCGCAATCGAGGCCGAGAGCGATTTCGTCACCCGGCTTGTAGCCAGCCTTTTCGATCGACTTCATGATGAAGTCGAGAGCTGCGGGAGCGCTGGACAGGCCCGGTGCAAAGCCACCTTCGTCACCGACGTTGGTGTTGTGGCCCTGCGATGCCAGTTCCTTCTTCAGAACGTGGAAGATTTCCGAGCCCATGCGGACGGCTTCACGGATGGATTCTGCGCCAACCGGCAGGATCATGAATTCCTGGAAGTCGATCGGGTTGTCGGCGTGAGCGCCGCCGTTGATGATGTTCATCATCGGAACCGGCAGAAGACGGGCATGAGCGCCGCCGACGTAGCGGTAGAGCGGCAGGTTGGCGCTCTGCGCGGCGGCCTTGGCAACGGCGAGCGAAACGCCGAGGATGGCATTGGCGCCGAGACGCGACTTGTTCGGCGTGCCGTCGAGCTCGATCATGATGTTGTCGAGCTGGATCTGGTTTTCTGCATCCATGCCGCCGATGGCATCGAAGATTTCCGAATTGACGGCTTCGACAGCCTTCTCGACACCCTTGCCATGGTAGCGCTTGCCACCATCGCGAAGCTCGACGGCTTCATGCGCGCCGGTCGACGCGCCCGACGGAACCGCCGCGCGGCCCATGCTGCCATCTTCGAGGTAGACATCGACTTCGACAGTCGGATTGCCACGGCTGTCGAGAATCTCGCGGGCGATAATGTCGGTGATTGCGGTCATGATAGCTTCCTGCTCGCTGGTTTATAAATCGATTTAAATCGTCTTAATCGAAGGCGCGGAAATTACAATGGCGATCCGCACCTCGATCTGGCGCTCCCTCAGGCCCGTAACGCAAGTTCATGTCAGCCTGTTGAACGCCGGCTACTTTTCAGGCCTTGGCAATGGCGTCGAAGGCGAGCAGCTTCTCCAGAAGCCGCGGCATGTCCTTCAGATAAACCATGTTCGGGCCGTCGGACGGCGCATTGTCCGGATCTTCATGCGTCTCGACGAAAAGGCCGGCGACGCCGACGGCAACGGCAGCCCGCGCCAGCGTCTCGACGAATCGGCGATCGCCGCCGGTTGAGCCGCCCTGGCCGCCGGGTTGCTGCACCGAATGGGTCGCATCGAAAACAACCGGCGCGCCCATCGCCGCCATGATCGGCAGCGAGCGCATGTCGGAAACAAGCGTGTTATAGCCGAAGGAGGCGCCGCGCTCGCAAAGAAGAATGTTCGGATTGCCGCTCTCGTTCAGCTTGGCAAGCACGTTCTTCATGTCCCAGGGCGCGAGGAACTGTCCCTTCTTGACGTTGACGACGCGGCCGGTCTTGGCAGCGGCAACCAAAAGGTCGGTCTGGCGCGAGAGGAAAGCCGGGATCTGCAGGATATCGACCGTCTTGGCGACTATCGCGCACTGCTCTTCCGTGTGGATATCAGTCAGGACCGGAAAGCCGTATTCCTTTTTCAGATCGGCAAAGACTTCCATGGATTTTTCGAGGCCGATCCCGCGCTTGCCCGACAGCGAGGTACGGTTGGCCTTATCATAGGACGACTTGTAGACGAGGTCGATGCCGAGTTTGCCGCAAAGTTCCTTGAGGACGCCGGCGACCATGAAAGCATGGTCGCGGCTCTCCATCTGGCAGGGGCCGGCAATCAGCGAAAGCTTGGCGTTATTGGAGAACAGGACCTTGGAGGCGCCCTCGCCGACGGTCACTTCGGAATTCGTGCTCATACTATCTCCTCGAAGGCGAACAGTGCGCCCTCACCGGGCGCCAGCCTTGCCAATAGACGATTGTTCTTACGCGTGTAGGTGACGCCGTTAGCAGCGAAATGCGACGATGTCACGGAAAGATCGCGCGTTTTGAAAAGGATTGCGCGCGCCCTGAGCCCAGGATCGCTGGTGCGACACGGCAAATCATAAAATACCTCCATGCCCTCCGGCGTCAAAATCTCCAGATCCGCATTGGCCACCCTGACCGTCAAGCCGAACGAATGCTCCATTATCCGCGGGCCGCCAGCAACCTCTTCAAAGAAGCTGCGATAAGCCGCCGGCTTTGGCGCGCAAAGCGCTACCCGCGCGATGCCTGTCACGCCATTCTTATGGTGTTCGAGCACGCTGCGGTCAGCCGGCAAGGCATTGATACGCTGACAGCAGAAGGCGAGGAAGTCCGGCGCGCGCAGATCGGCAGCAAAAGCGAGACGAAAGCCGGCCGTCGTTTCGGTTCCGTCCGGCATCTTCATAGGTCGGGAAAAATCCAGCATTTGCCCCGCCGAAATGGCTGCCGCCCTGAAACGCTCGTCATCAGCAACGGCATCATCCGTGCCGAACACCACAGCCGAGAAGCCATCCTGACCAACCCGGAAGCGGTAGGCCTGGTCACGGGCGACGAAGACATTCCCGTCGACGATACTCGTCTCGCATTGTTCCGGAGACGCCACGCCGAGTGGCTCGAGATAGGTCTTGTCGGCAAGGAAGACGCAGGCGTTTTCGGTGCCGAAAGGATGGCGCGCCTCCGGAGCCACCGTGAAACCGAGCTTGCCGAGGCGCTCGCGCGCAAGCGCTATGTTCACGGCCGGCAGCACGAGATGATCCAGCGGATGCGGGGACGAAGTCATGGCTCCTCCTGTATGCCTGCGGCAGCAGATTTGCGCCGATCCCTAGCGCAATTCAAGATGGGCACACGAAGCTTTTCAGGACTTCGCCAGCGGAAGACGATCTCGCAAACGTGAGGACTGATTCTGCCTCATAGCCAGCTTCAGCAGTATCACATGTCACTGCTTCGTATCCTAAACATAGCGGCCGCATTACAAAAGGCTGCCAGTTGACAGAACAGCATTTCCCATATTTTCCGATAGTTTAGCGTGGATATAACGCTTTGATCCCTTCAGCCGGTCCATTCGCAAGTCGTAATTATTTAATCGACGCAACAAGGCTTTACCGAAATTTAAGTACTTGCGGAACACATATGGAACATATAGTGTCCGTTCTGGATTTGTTTCACCGTTTTTCTTGATTCTGGGGTTCCAAGACGATGTTGACGCGCAAGCAGCAGGAACTGCTTCTCTTCATTCACGAACGCATGAAGGAGTCCGGTGTTCCGCCATCTTTCGACGAGATGAAGGACGCACTGGATCTGGCCTCCAAATCCGGCATTCACCGTCTGATCACGGCGCTGGAGGAGCGAGGCTTCATCCGCCGGCTGCCGAACCGGGCGAGAGCGCTCGAAGTCATCAAACTGCCGGATGCCTATAATCCCAGCTTGCAGCCGCGCCGTGGCTTTTCACCGAGCGTCATCGAAGGCAGTCTCGGCAAGCCTCAGCCTGTGGCTCCACCCGCCCCGCCGAAAGTGGCAAATGACGATCACAATGGTTCGGCGTCCGTGCCGGTCATGGGTCGCATCGCCGCCGGCGTGCCGATTTCCGCGATCCAGAACAATACGCACGATATTACCGTTCCGGCCGACATGCTCGGCTCGGGAGAGCATTATGCGCTTGAAGTGCGCGGCGATTCGATGATCGATGCCGGAATTTTCGACGGCGATACGGTCATTATCCGCAATTCGACGACGGCCAATCCCGGCGATATCGTCGTGGCGCTCGTCGATGACGAAGAGGCGACGCTGAAGCGCTTCCGCCGCAAGGGCGCCTCGATCGCGCTGGAAGCCGCCAATCCCGCCTATGAAACGCGCATCTTCGGGCCGGATCGCGTCAAGGTCCAGGGCAAGCTCGTCGGCCTTATTCGTCGCTATCACTGACCGGTGATGCCGATATGACTGGCGCGTCGAATTTTCCAGTGCGCCAGTCGTAAGTTCGATGCCGGGTCCATGGTCTCTGCGGATTGTCGAAGGCGGTGGAGATATTGGGCTTATCTGCGTCGAGTGCCATTTCGAGCGATCCCGTTCGCCGCAATGTTGCGCCGGTGATGAGCGTCGCTCCGGAGCGGCAGCGATCCAGCCGCAACCGGATTGGTGTCACGACAATGTTTGCGGTATCGCAGGCTGACGGCAGATAGGCTGCATTCTCTATAGTGATCAAGAAGGCGCCATTGTCGAGCATGGCCACGCACCATGCGCCTTTCTGGCAGGCGAAGCTTCCCTGCATCGTTCGGTCGAGCGCTGCCTCCATTGCCTTGCGGACGACGTTCTGTTCTTCGCTGCTTAACCTCCTGCCGCGATCTGCCTTGCTGAGTTGCGGCAGCCTGCTGTCGGCCGGAAGCATGGTCGGCGGCTGATGCTCTGCCGCGGCCAATGCCTTTTGCCATTGCTCGAAGATGAATGCTTGCGGCCTCTCGCGATTGGTAGCGAGAATGTCGTCCTGCCGCAGCGCCACCAGCATGCCATCTTCGGAAATCATCAGGTCCGGCTTCGGCACGCCGCTCCCGAATGCTGCCACACCAACGGACGAAAGCAACAAGAGGAAGCCAAGGTGGCGAAGCCGCGTCCGCAATATGCTCATGACCAGGAAGCCGACGATGAATGTCGGCATCAACCAGGCGGGCTGACGGCCGAAGGTGATATCGCCGCCCCAGCCGGCGACGGTTTTCGCGATCGCGATGACGAGTTCCAGTCCCTCTCCGGTCACCTTCCAGAAAGGTCCGTCGAGACCGAGTGGCATGAGCATCATTGCCGCCATGCCGAATGGCATGACGATGAAGGAGACAACTGGCATGGCCGCCAGATTGGCGGCAAGACCATATGTCGCCAACCGGTGAAAATGCTCGATCGAGAAGATGGCCGTCGATGCGCCACCGATAAACGAGGTCGACATCACCCCTCCGAAGAAACGCGCGACGAACAGCAGTGGGCTTAACACGCGGATCTTCGGCAGGACGCTTTCGCGATGCCGCCGCCGCTTCCACAGCGAGTAGCCCGACACCAGCGCCAGCGTCGCGGCATAGGACATCTGGAAGCTCGGGCCGAGCACCTGCGACGGCGAGAGAACAAGAATGACGATCGCCGATAACGCGACATTGCGCAGACTGAGGGACGGCCGATCGAAGAGCACGGCCACGAGCATGATCGCCATCATGATGAAAGCGCGCTCGGCGGATACGCCAAAACCGGAGATAAGGTAGTAGGCCGTCACCGTCAGGAGCGCGCCGAAGGCCGCAAATTTCTTGGTCGGCCATGCCTGCGCTACACCCGGAAACAGGCTGAAGAGGTAGCGCAGGCCAACGTAGAAGATGCCGGCTGACAGCGCCATGTTCAGGCCGGAAATCGCAATGATGTGGGTCAGACCGGCAATTCTCAGCGCCTCGGTCGTATCCTTGGAGATCGCGCGTCTCTCATCGGTGACAAGCGCCGCTGCGAAGGCGCCGGTATCTCCCGGCAAGGTTTGCCTTATCCTGTCGCCTATGCCGTTGCGCAGGCCGGCAAGCCAGATATCGGCGGTATCGATCAGCGAGCCCGCAGTATTGTCACCGGCTGGAGATATCAGCTTGGGCGTACCATAGGCAAAACCATTGGCGCCAATACCGTTGAAGTAGGAACTGAAGGCGAAATCGTTGAGGCCGGGCAAGGCTGGTCCGGCCGGAGGCGTCAGCCGCGCCCTGCCCTGGATACGATCGCCAAGCGCGAACGGCTCCGCCTGCTTGCGCACGAAGATCGTCACCCGCTCCGGCGTTCGGCGAATGGTCGGCTTTTCCGTTGCCTCGACGCGGACGACATAGCGCCAGCGGCCATTGTCGTAGGATTCCCGTCGCTCGACCTGACCGATCACGGTCGTCGTCACGGCCGAATCGAGCATGATGGTGGAAACCCGCCAGCTTTCGAATTGCGCCAACGCCATGCCCAAGCAAAGAAGCGTTCCGGCGAAAAGCAGGTGGCGCAGCAGCCTGCCCGCCTCGCGCATGAGCAGACGGGCACCCGCGAAGATCAGCAGGCCCGCAAGAATGGCCTGCGGCGGCGGATCGCTTCCAGCCTTGAACCAGATGATCGCGCCGAGGCCCATATAGATCGGCGCAAGCAGAATAGCGCGGCCGTGGGCAGCCTCCTCTTCGATCAGTGTCAGGATGCCCAGCCGAATGCGACTCGACAGTCGCAGCAACCGGGCCGTCAGCCGCGTCTGATCTTGAGTCCGTCTGTGTCGCCGCGCCTCGGTGCGATCGGCAATCGTGGCAATAACAGGGCGAGGCTGCGAGAGCGCAGCATCGTCCCCTTCATCCTTTTGCTGCTCGGATGCCTCCAAATTAGGCACGCGCTGCCGCCCCCACGCAAAACCACAGCTTTCGCGCGATTTTTGCCGTCACCACACAGTGAATTCAACCGAAATCGGCATGGGCAGAGCTAAATTGAGCCGGTTTCGCCGCGTAGCATAATCAAAGCTGCTTCTGCAGTGCCCAAAAGTTGATACTGCATTGCACAATTCGGCATTAGGATAACTTGGCATTAGGCTCTGGATCATATAGCTAGTCGGTAGTCGCTTAACCTTTTGGCGCTTTTTATGGCGTCAATCCCGCCAAATCTTGGAGGATCAGCATGACGGAACAAAGCGCGAAACTAACTTGGGGTGAAAAGACGGTGGATTTGCCGGTCAAGACCGGAACCATCGGCCCAAGTGTCATTGATATTGGTGCCCTTTATAAGAACACCTCCACTTTCACTTACGATCCTGGCTTCACCTCGACTGCGTCGTGCGAGTCCAGCATCACCTATATTGATGGCGATGAAGGCGTCCTGCTGCATCGCGGCTATCCGATCGACCAGCTGGCCGAACACGGCGATTTCCTCGAAGTGTGCTACCTCCTTCTCTACGGCGAACTGCCGACGGCAGCCCAGAAGAAGGACTTCGATCATCGCGTCACCCATCACACGATGGTGCATGAGCAGATGTCGCGCTTCTTCACCGGCTTCCGCCGCGACGCGCATCCGATGGCCGTCATGTGCGGCTGCGTCGGCGCGCTCTCCGCCTTCTATCACGACTCCACGGATATCACCGATCCGCACCAGCGCATGGTCGCTAGCCTGCGCATGATCGCGAAGATGCCGACGCTCGCCGCCATGGCCTACAAGTACCATATCGGCCAGCCCTTCGTTTATCCGAAGAACGACCTCGACTATGCGTCGAATTTCCTGCGCATGTGCTTTGCCGTTCCGTGCGAAGAATATGTCGTCAATCCGGTGCTCGCCCGCGCCATGGACCGCATCTTCATCCTGCACGCAGACCACGAGCAGAACGCTTCGACCTCGACGGTTCGCCTTGCCGGCTCTTCCGGTGCCAATCCGTTTGCCTGTATCGCAGCAGGCATTGCCTGCCTCTGGGGCCCGGCTCACGGCGGCGCCAACGAAGCCGCGCTGAACATGCTGAACGAAATCGGCACGGTCGACCGCATTCCGGAATTCATCGGCCGCGCCAAGGACAAGAACGATCCGTTCCGTCTGATGGGCTTTGGCCACCGCGTCTACAAGAACTACGATCCGCGCGCCAAGATCATGCAGAAGACGGCGCACGAAGTTCTCGGCGAACTCGGCATCAAGGACGATCCGCTGCTCGACATCGCGATCGAACTGGAACGCATCGCTCTGACTGATGAATATTTCATCGAGAAGAAGCTCTACCCGAACGTCGACTTCTACTCCGGCATCACGCTGAAGGCCCTCGGCTTCCCCACGACCATGTTCACCGTGCTGTTCGCTCTTGCCCGCACCGTCGGCTGGATCGCTCAGTGGAACGAAATGATCGAGGACCCGCATCAGCGTATCGGCCGTCCGCGCCAGCTCTACACCGGTGCTCCGTTGCGCGAATACGTGCCTGTTTCCAAGCGCTAAGCTTTTGGTACTGAAACGAAAAAACCGGTCAGAGATGACCGGTTTTTTTATGGGATAGAACGTCCAGAACAATCTGCGCCGCCTTATCGCCCGGCGGCTCCTCGGTCTGCATCCGCTCCCAGACGACATCGTAGCCCGCCAACATCGCGGCGCGCTCCGTCGTTTCGCTCGATAGGCGCTCCATATAGCGCGCCAGCAGGCCCGGCCGCAGAACGTCGTTGATGAGTTCAGGCAGCACGGCATAGTCCGCGATCAGGTTAGGCAAGGCGGCCGTCCAAGTCTTGATGCGCGACAGCACGAATTTTGCCAGCCATTCCGTCTTGTAGGTCGAAACCACGGGGACGCCTGCAAGTCCCAGTTCCAGGATCACCGTGCCTGAAGCCGCCATGGCCGCATCCGCCTGGGCAAAAGCGCTCCATTTGGCGTCCTGGCCGACGAGGATATCGGGCTTGATCTTCCAGTGTCCCGTCAGGGAGCGAACCAGCGCTTCCTGGCGCGGTACGGTCGGCAGTACAAACCGCATATTATTATTTCGCCGGCTCAGTTCTTCGGTAGCCTGCTCAAAAACCGGAAGAAGATGCCTGATCTCCGATGCACGCGAACCGGGTAGAAGCAGGATCGTCTTCTGCGCTTCAGCGTCGGGGAGCCCGCGCAATTCACGCTGGCGACGCGCCTCGACGAGATTGGCGTCCACCGTCAGCCGATGGCCGACATAGGTCGTCGCCGGACCACCCAGGCGCTGCATGGCGCCAGGCTCGAACGGCAAGACGGCCAGCACATGGTCGACATAGGCAAGCATCTGCTGTGCGCGATATTCTTTCCACGCCCAGACGCTGGGGCAGACGTAATTGACGACCGGAAGATTTGGCAGAGCCTTGCGCACCCGCTTGGCAACGCGATGGGTGAAATCGGGGCTGTCGATGATCAGAAGCACGTCGGGCTTTGCGGCAATGATCGCATCGGCCGTCTGCCTTATGCGGGCAAGCAGCTTTGGCAGCCGCTTGATGACCTGGATGAAGCCCATGATGGAGAGTTCGGAATAATCGAAGAGCGAATGCAGGCCCTGCGCCTCCAGCGCCTCGCCGCCAACGCCTACCAGTTCGACCGGGCCATCGTATCGCCGCTTCAAGGCGGCAGCAAGATCGCCGCCCAAAAGATCGCCGGAGACCTCTCCGGCAACGACGGCAAGCTTCAACGGCACACCACTCACATGAAGCCCTCCGCGCTCAGGCCCCGGTCGATGCCGCAGACGAAGATGCCGGCCTCGTCGGCTGCGGTAATCACGGCCTCGCGATCGAGGATGAGCGCTCTTCCGGCCTCGACGGCGACGCCGGCCAGCCCTGCCTTCTTGGCATTCAACACGGTGGAGACCCCGATCGACGGCAGATCGGCGCGGACGTCCTGCTGAGGCTTGCAAAGCTTGACGAGCACACCGCGCCGGCGGGTCGATATGCGCCCAGCCGCACGCAATTCGGCAACCCGTTCGATCATCTTGTCCGTGCCCTCGGCGCCTTCCAGCGCGACGACGCGACCACCGACGCTGACGGCGCCCTGCCCGACATCCAGGAGCCCCAGCGCATCCGCGGCCTTGGCGCCTTGCCCTATGTCACGCAGATCCTCTTCCGCAGGCGAGATTTTCCCCAGCGGGCCTGTCGTCGCCAGCAGATCGGGCGCGATCTCATGAGCGCCGACAACACGGACGCCACCAGCCTCGATCAATCGGATGACCATCTGCAGAACTGCGTTATCACCGCCCGAAAGGAGCGTCCGTATGGTCGAGGGCAATTCCTTGATAACGCGCCAGGTCGGACGCACCTGTCGCCAGGAAGGGCGTCGCGCAACGCCGCCCGACATGACCACGCGATCCACACCATGACGACGGAACATCGCTTCGAGACCCGCGAAATTACCCACGCCGAGATTGGCGTGATCGAAGGCGGACCAGTCGCGATCCGCCTCGTCAGTCAAAGCAATGATGACTGGATTTTCGCCGGCCTGGCGGGCAGCATCGGCGACATAAACAGGCAAAAGACCGCTGCCTGCGATGATCGCCAGCCTGCCCCTTTCGTTTTGGCCGGCCGAAATCACCTCAAGCCTTGCCGCGATTGGGCGACGAGAGTGCGCGGTCGCTGTCGGCAGCGATGAAATCGAGAATTTCCATCACTTCCTTGCAATCAGCGTATTCCTCGCGGATGGCCGCCGCGTTATCGCGGACCGAGCCCTCGTTCTCGAAGATGCTCTTGTAAGCGCGGCGGACCCGATGAATGACAGCACGGTCTATACCCGCACGCGACATGCCGACGATGTTCAGCCCCGACAGTACGCCCGGATTGCCGTTCAGCATGCCGTAGGGAATGACGTCGTAGCTCGCGGCGGTGAGACCACCGATGAAGGCCTGACGACCGATACGGGTGAACTGATGCACGGCGCAGCCGCCGCCGAGGATGGCGCGATCCTCGATCGTGACATGACCGGCAAGCATGACGTTGTTCGACATGACGATATTGTTGCCGACGCGGCAATCGTGAGCGACATGCGAGTTGGCAAGGAACAGGTTATTGTTGCCGACGATGGTCTTGCCGCCGTAATCGGCCGTGCCGGTGTTGATCGTGACGCCTTCGCGAATCGTGCAATTCTCGCCGATATCGAGCGTCGTTTCCTCGCCGTGGTGGTGAACGCTCTGCGGATCGCCGCCGACAACGGCCATCGGAAAGATCTTCGTTCCCTTGCCGACGCTGGTTCGTCCGGTCACGACGGCATTGTTGAGCAGTTGAATATTGTCGTGCAGCACCACTTTGGGACCGACATAGCAGAACGGTCCTATCGTCACGCCTTCGCCGATGACAGCCCCATCCTCGACGACCGCCAGCTTATGGATGCGGGCGCTCTTTGCAATGCTGCTCATGCCTGTTCCTGATCCTTCCTCACGATCATCGCACCGATATCGGCCTCAGCGACCAGAGAGCCGTCGACCTTGGCATCGCAATGGAATTTCCAGATGGTGCCGCGCTGCTTTTGCTTCACGACGTGAAATTCGACGCGGTCGCCCGGAACGACCGGCCGGCGGAAGCGGGCATTGTCGATCGTCATGAAATAGACGAGATTGCCGCCGATGCCGTCCTTGCGGGCGCAGATCGCGCCTGCGGTCTGCGCCATACCCTCGATGAGCAGCACACCCGGCATGATCGGCGATTCCGGAAAATGCCCGGTGAATTGCGGTTCGTTCGCCGTTACGTTCTTGATGCCGATCGCGGAATTATCGCTATCGATCTCGATGATCTTGTCGACCATCAGGAAGGGATAGCGATGCGGCAACAACTTCATAATTTCAAGAACATCGGCCGACGACAGTGACGTCTTGGCTAACTCAGTCATGCTCCGCACTCCCGTCTTTCTTGTCTCTGGCTCCTGACCGCTTCGCGATCTCCGCCGATTCCCTTAGAAAATCCCAAAGCGGCCGCGCCGGAAGCCCCGCATAGCGCTCGCCCGCCGGGATGCTGTTCATGACGCCGCTCTTGGCACCGATCTGCGCGCCGTCGCCGATATGGATATGCCCGTTCAGACCCGCCTGGCCACCGATCTGCACGCCATCGCCGATTACGGTGCTGCCGGCAATGCCGACCTGACTGACAATCGCACAGTGGCGACCGATGCGGACGTTATGTCCGATCTGAACCTGATTGTCGATCTTGGTGCCCTCGCCGATCACAGTATCATCCATAGTGCCGCGATCGATCGTCGTATTGGCGCCGATCTCGACATTGTCCTGAATGATGACGCGGCCGATCTGCACGATCTTGACCATGCCGCGCGGCCCCGGCGCATAACCGAAACCGTCCTGGCCGATACGCGCGCCGTTATGAACGATGACACTGTTGCCGAGATAGGCGCAGAGCACGCTTGCCCCGCCGCCGATGCTGCAATTGCGCCCGATCTTGACGCCCGGTCCGATCAGGGCATTGGGTCCGATATAAGTCCCCTCGCCGATCTCCGCGCCCGGACCGATGATCGCGCCCGGCTCCACACCAACGTTGGTCTCCAGCTTGGCTGTTGCATCAATCGTGGCTGCAGGCGAAATCACACCCGGATTTGCAGTAAACGCGACCGGTCGCATGGCTTGCGGATGCAGCAAGGCACCGGCAATAGCGAAATCGGTATGCGGCTTCTTCGACAGAAGCACCGGAATATGATCGGGGACGAAAGATTTCAGCGCAGGGAGGCAGATGATGGCCGAAGCCTTGCACGTCTCCAGCTCAGCCCGATTCTTTCGGGAAAGAATATAGCAGATGTCGCCGTCGCCTGCCCGATAGACAGGAGCGATAGATCTGATGACGACCTCCGAAGAGGCCGCATCAGCAAGCTCCGCCCCAAGATGCTCGGCCAGCTGTTTCAAGCTGACGCCACCATGGGGCGGAAAAAAACCAGTATGTTCCATAAGCACCAGCTCCAGAACGGTGTTCAAGCCCGAAGTTCTGGACTGCCGATATCAGAACTGGTTGGCGATGCCAAACCGGAAATTCTCAACCTGGTCGTAATCCTGCTTGAGAACCGGCACAGCATAGTCAACGCGAATGACACCGAACGGCGACGACCAAATCAGACCCGCGCCGAGCGAGGCTCGGATCGAGCTGTCGTTGTAAACCGCATCGCCGAAGGAATTCGCCTTGTTGCCATAGAGCGTACCCGCATCCGCGAATGCTGCGATACGCAGACCGATATCCTGCGGTATGCCTGGCATCGGCATGCTGGCTTCAGCCGAAGCGGTGAAGTAGGTCGTGCCACCGAGCGGGTTGTTGTCGTTATTGCCGACGCGCGGACCGATACCGGCATTCTGGAAGCCGCGGATTTCACGGCCACCAAGCGTGAACTGGTCAAAGACGTTCAGCTTGCTGCCATCCGTCGGCATCACGTAACCCGCACCGATCGTCAGCGAGCCGATGATATCGGCTTCGTCGCTGATCATCTTGTAGTAACGGGCCTTGCCGCTCAGCTTGTAGAAGTTGGAGTCGCCGCCGAGACCCGCAAATTCATGCGTGAACTTGGCGATGATACCTTCACGCGGCAGATTCTGGTCATCCAGCGTGTTGTAGGTGAAGGTCTGCGAAACCGTCGACTGAACCCACGGGCCGTTCTCAATGAGATTGACATAGGCGCGTGAAAGATTGTCCTGCCAATCGTTCGTGCCGTCATAGGTCAGGCGCTTGTAGTTATAGCGCAGGGTCGTCGCCAGGTTCTCGGTGATCGGCGCGGTGACGCGCAGCGAGAAGCCTTCCTCCGAATAGTCGTAGTAATCGGCGCTCGACGTCTGGTTTTTAAAGATATCGAAACCTGCAGCAAGACGATAACCGAGGAAGTAAGGCTCGGTGAACGAGATGTTGTAGGTACGATTGCCTTCCGTACCGGCACCTGCAGCAAGACGGATGTACTGACCGCGGCCGAGGAAGTTCTTTTCTTCGACCGAAGCCTCCAGCAGCAGACCACCATTGTTGCCGACGGCGTAACCGGCACCGATACCGAACGAGCCGGTCGGCTGGTCTTCGACGTTGACGATGACGATGACGCGGTCCGGAGCGCTGCCCTGTGCCGTCGAGATATCGACCTTGGTGAAATAACCCAGCGCATCAAGACGACGCTTGGCGCGGGTGATCATTTCCTGGTTGAAGGCATCACCTTCGTTGAGATCGAACTCGCGGCGAATGACGTAATCACGCGTACGGGTATTGCCGCGGATTTCGATACGCTCGACATAGGCGCGCTCGCCCTGATCGACGAGATATTCGATGCCGATGGTATGACCCGTGAGATCACGATTGCCACGCGGCGTGATGCGGGCGAACGGATAGCCGGCAGCCGCGACACGCTTGGAAATGTTCTCGATCGAAGTCTGGATATCCTTGGCGCTATAGGTATCGCCCTTGTGGGTGATGACGAGACCCTTCAGTTCGTCGGCATTGATGCCGTCGACCGTCGAGATGACATTGATGTCGCCGTAGGTATAACGCGGGCCTTCATCGACATTGAAGTTCAGCGTGTATTCATTGCTCTGCTCATTCAGCGTCGCATCGGCGCTGATAACGCGGAAATCGGCGTAACCATGGTTGTAGTAGAACTGGCGCAGCTGATCCTGGTCGCTCTGCAGACGCTCGGGCGTATAGACGTCCTTACGCGTGAGGAACGACAGGAAATTGCTCTTCTTGGTGCTGATGACCGAAGCGAGACGGCCGCTGCCGTAAGCCTGGTTGCCCGAGAAATTGATCTTGTCGATCTTGGTACGATCGCCCTCGTTGACGACGAAGGCCACATTCAGGCGGCCCGGCGCGACTTCGGCGGTCTGCGTCGTTACCTGGACATCGTTACGACCGATGGATGCATAGGCATCCTTGATGGTCTTGACGTCAGCCTGGACGGTCGCCTCGTTATACGGGCCTGCCGCATGGGTCTGGATGATGCCCTGAAGCTTGTCATCCTTGATCTTGCGGTTGCCGTTGAAGACGACAGCATTGATGAGCTTGTTTTCCTGAACCGATACGACCAGCGTGCTGCCCGATACGGTGATGTGGACATCGGAGAAATATCCGGTGGCATAAAGCTGCTTCACCGAAGCGTCGATATCGCTGGGAGAGAAGCTCTTACCGGGCTTAATAGTGATATTGTCCCGGACAGCCGTCTCGCCGACACGCCCAGCACCGCGAACATCGACCCGCTGAATGACAGCTGCTTCCGCGACTGAAACAGAGGCAAGGGTGATCACACCAGCGCCCGACGCAACAACACCTGCAGACAGCGCTACCGCCGACACTGCGTTCAAAAATTTTGAACCAGCCTTCATTTCACTTCTTACCTTTTTTCAATCGTCCCCAGCCTCGAGCGAACCCGATTCCGGCCACGTGTGTCGTTTTACCCGCTTTTGACATACAAGCAAGGGAGCACGTTAATTTCTGTTTACTTCATTTCAAAGCGTGGCCCATTCGCCACTACGGCTTTGAAACATCGTAAATAAATCGTAATTTCCTCTCGTGTCCCACTAGCCTATTCTGGAACTGATATCGTTCCAGGTCGCAAACACCATGAGTGAGAGCACCATCGCAAATCCGATCCGGAAAGCGATATCCTGTGCCCGTGCACCCAAGGGTTTTCCCCTTACGGCTTCAATCGCATAGAACATCAGATGGCCGCCATCAAGTACCGGCACCGGCATCAAATTTAATAACCCTATTGAAACAGAAAGTATGGCGGCGAATTGGAGCACCGCCGCAAAACCCAAGGTTGCCATCTGCCCAGACAATTGTGCAACCCTGATCGGCCCTCCAAGCTGATCGGCCTTCATGTATCCGCCGATGACATTGCCGATATATTCGAAGGTGCCGGAAACGATGCTGCCGGTCTGCTTTACGCCTTCGGCAAGCGCCTGCAGCGGCCCATAGGCCTCGTAACGCAGCCTTATCGGCTTCTGACCGTCGCCGATGCCGATCGTGGCAATCTCCGTCCGAGCGCCGAAGACATCCGTTTCTTCCGACTTTTTCGGCGTCACCGCCACGTCGCGCGTCTGGCCGTTGCGTCTGACCGCCAACGTTATCTGCTTGTCGGCGTGAGCCGCTGCAAAACGCTGTACCTCGCCGATCGAGCCGACTTCCCGTCCATCCACAGAAAGAATACGGTCGCCGACTTCAAGACCCGCTGTCTGAGCAGGACCGTCGGAACCTATCGAGGCGATAAGCGGATCAATCGGCGCAATGCCTATGCTGCCGACATCCTTCTTGCTGCCGGACGCATCGGTATCCATCAATGTCTCGGGCACTATCGGGAAATCGCGGATTACACCATTGCGCTGTATGGTCAGCACGACGCTCTTGCCCGGATGCTCGGCGATGTAGCGACCGATATCGTAATAGGTGGCGGCATTGTTGCCATCGACCGCGATCAGGCGGTCTCCTGCCTGCACACCGGCCTTTGCCGCGGGCCCGGACGGCTCCACAGTCGTTACGACAGGGTCGACAAGCGCGATGCCGATGCGGCCCATCTCCATCTTGTTGCCGAATTGGTCCGTGTCCTCGACCAGTTTCGGAACGATACGAAAATCGCGATTCTGACCGTCGCGGTCGACAGTCAGAGTGATAGTGCGGCCCGGACGCAGCCCGACATAGCGTTGCACTTCATCGAAAGTCGTCACTTTGTTGCCGTCGACGGCAATCAGGCGGTCGCCCGGCTCGATACCGGCTTCCGCGGCAGCGCCGTCGCGTGTCACCATGGCCACGACAGGGTCGGCAACCGTGCGGCCATAGACGCTGAAGAGGACGGCAAAAATCACGATGGCGAGCAGGAAATTGGCGATGGGGCCGGCTGCGACGGTTGCCGCCCGCTTCCAGAGCTTGGCCCCGGCAAAAGATTGGGCGCGCTCCTCCTCCGTCATCGTAGCAAGCTGATCCACGTCGGTCTTGCTGGAGGCATCTTCGTCGCCGAAGAATCGCACGTAGCCGCCGAGCGGAATGAGGGAAAGCTTCCAGCGCGTGCCGTGCCTGTCGGTAAATCCGGCGATCTCCGGCCCGAAGCCGATCGAGAAGGCCATGATGCGAATGCCGGACCAGCGGCCGACCAGATAATGGCCCATTTCGTGCACAAAGACGAGCAACGACAGCACAAAGACGAAAGTGATGACGTTGTTCGTCAAGAAACCGATGAAGCCAGCCGCGCTACCCATGCAACGATCCTGTTCGTGTTAGTATCAGACCCCGAGCAGAACGCCGCCCAATGAAAAGGTCTCGCCGCTCATTGTCAGCGATATTACGATAGCCAACAAAAACGCTGCAAAACAAGCAAAAATTAGTCCATCGACCCGATCCATGACGCCGCCATGGCCGGGAATCAGGTGGCTGGAGTCTTTCACGCCAAATTTGCGCTTTATAAACGACTCGAAAAGGTCACCGATCTGGCTGCAGATGGAAAGCACCAGGGCGAGGAGAGGAATCCACAAATCATCGGCGGAAAAGAAGCTCCAGACCACCGCCGTTCCCGCGATGACGGCCGCGATGGCGCCGCCGATCGCGCCTGACCATGTCTTGCCCGGCGATATGCGCGGCGCCAGTTTCGGCCCACCGATGGCGCGGCCGACGAAATAGGCGAAAATGTCCGTCGCCCAGACCGTCGCAAAGACGAACAGCATCAGCACGAAGCCGCGAAAATCGTCGTCGCGAATCTCGGCAAGGGCGATCGCCGTCAATCCGGCATAGAGTATGCCGCCCGGCAGCCACCAGCCCTTGTTGCGTATCGCAACCATGATTGCGGCGACTGCGATGAAGGCGACCATAACCTCGATGGAATAGACCGATTCGCTCAAAGCCGTGGCGCCGGCTATCAGCACGACCCCGAGCCAGCCGAGCGCGTTTCCCTGCGGATCACGGCCATGCAGGTCCGCTATCGTCGACCATTCATAATAGACGAGCAAGCCGATCACCGCCGCCAGCAGGCGAAAGACCGAGCCGCCATGCCATGTGGCCACAAGAACGATGACGGCGAGAATGATGCCGGAGACTATGCGCAGCCTGAGTTCGCGAGTCATCAGGAACCCACGGCCGCCGCCTGCTTACCGGAAAGGCCGCCAAAGCGCCGGTCGCGCGCTGCATATTTCTCAAGCGCTGCGAAAAATAAATCGCGGCTGAAATCGGGCCAGTAGTCCGGCACGAACATGAATTCCGAATAGGCGGCCTGCCAGAGCAGGAAATTCGACAGTCGCTCCTCGCCGCTCGTACGGATGATGAGATCCGGATCGGGAATACCGGCCGTATCCAGTCGGGCGTCGACCAGCTCCGGTGTGATATCCTGCGGGCGCAGCCGCCCCGCCTCGACATCCTTTGCCAGACTTGCAAAGGCACGCGTGATCTCGTCGCGCGAGCCGTAATTGAAGGCGATGACCAGAGTCAGCGCCGTATTGTTCCTGGTGGTCTCCTCTGCCTCGATCAGCAAGGGCAGAATATCGCCGCGCAGGCCGGTGCGATCGCCGATGACGCGGATACGCACGTTCTGGCGATGAAGTTCGGCAAGATCCCGCCGGATGAAAGCCTTGAGGAGGCCGAGGAGATCGCTCACCTCCGCCTCGGGGCGACGCCAGTTTTCCGAGGAAAAGGCAAAAAGCGTCAGATATTTGATGCCGATATCGCCGGCCGCCCGTACCGTCTCACGAACCGCCTCCACGCCCTTGCGATGGCCCATGGTGCGCGGCAGTCCGCGCGCATTGGCCCAGCGACCGTTGCCATCCATGATGATGGCAACGTGTTCGGGTACGACAGAGAACGTAGGAGCTGACATATGGGTCCGGTTTCGTTCGGCGGAAAGATGCTCTGGCCTCGTAATCTAGGGCGCAGCCGCCGCTTTCAATATTGCGAAAATCGAAAGCGCGACACTCCCCAGCATACGATCAGACCTGCATGATTTCCTTTTCTTTGTCGGCTAGCAAGCGGTCGATTTCCGAAATCGTCTCATCCGTCATCTTCTGCACACGTTCGGAGAGAGAGCGGCTTTCATCTTGACCGATTACGCCATCTTTTTCGGCCTTTTTGAGGCCATCCATGCCGTCGCGGCGGACATGGCGAATCGCCACCTTCGCCTTTTCGGCATATTCATGGGCAACCTTCACCAGCGAGCGGCGGCGCTCTTCATTGAGCTCCGGCAACGGAATGCGCAGGTTCTGACCATCGACGATCGGATTGAGACCGAGATTGGATTCGCGAATCGAGCGCTCGACGGCGCCGACCATCGACTTGTCCCAGACGGACACGGTCAGCATGCGAGGTTCCGGCACGGTGATGTTCGCCACCTGGTTCAGCGGCATGCGCGAGCCATAGGCTTCGATCGTGACCGGATCGAGGATGTTGGCGGATGCGCGGCCGGTGCGCAGCGAGGCGATATCGCTCTTGAATGCCGCGATGGCGCCGTCCATGCGGCGCTTCAGTTCCTTGAGGTCGGTGCCTTCACTCATGTTTATACTCCCGTCAAATAAGGCGACGCCGGGCACACCCGGCGCCACAGGAACGTCAATTGTCTGATACGATGGTCTTACGGCCGCCGCCGGTCAAGATTTCCGCGAAGCCGCCCTTCTCGTGAATGGAGAAGACGACGATCGGAATGGAATTTTCGCGTGCAAGCGCCACGGCGGCAACGTCCATAACAGCAAGCCCCTTTTCGAGCACCTGACTGTGGGTCAGATGGTCAAAGCGCTCGGCATCGGGGAACTTCTTCGGGTCGGCGGAATAGATGCCGTCGACCTGGGTGCCCTTGAAGATCGCCTCGGCGCCCATTTCGGCGGCGCGCAGCGCTGCGGCGGAATCGGTCGTGAAGAACGGGTTGCCGGTGCCGCCGGCAAAGATCACCACGCGGCCGAGCGAAAGATGATAGAGCGTGGCGCGCTGCGAGAAGCTTTCGCAGATTTCCGGCATGGAGATGGCCGAGAGCACGACGGTATCGATATCGAGCTTGCGCAGCGAGGTCGCGAGCGCCAGCGCATTGATGACGGTGCCGAGCATGCCCATATGGTCGCCGGTCACGCGGTCGCCGCCCTTGGAGGCCACGGCAACGCCGCGGAAAATATTGCCGCCGCCGACGACAACGCCGACCTCGACCCCCATCGCGCGCGCCTGCGCGATATCGCCGGCAATCCGGTCAGCGACGGTGACGTCGATACCGAAGCCCTGACTGCCCATTAGAGCTTCACCGGAGGCCTTCAGCAACACGCGCTTGTAGATCGGCTGGGACATCGTAGCTCCTTGAAGTGATCACCGGGGGAATGAATGTGAAAGCCGGATACACGAAGGGCACCGCGTTGTCACGCGATGCCCATACGTTTTCCCTGATATGGTTTCACCAAACCGGGATATGTCTTCTTTTCGCCAATCAGCCCTTGGCGACAGCGGCAACTTCGGCAGCGAAGTCGGTTTCTTCCTTCTCGACGCCTTCGCCGAGCAGCAGACGGGCCATGCCGACAACTTCGATCGAGGCGCCGGCGGTCTTTTCAGCTTCCTTGATGGCGGCACCGACCGTCAGGTCCGGGTTGATGACGAAAGCCTGCGAGAGAAGAGCGACTTCCTCGAAGAACTTGCGCATACGGCCTTCGACCATCTTCTCGATGATGGCTTCCGGCTTGCCGGATTCGCGGGACTGCTCGATGAAGACGTTGCGCTCGCGCTCGGCGACGGCGGCATCGACTTCTTCGGCGCGGATAGCGAGCGGGTTGGTAGCAGCAATGTGCATGGCAACCTGGCGGCCGATCGAGGTCAGAACGGCCTTGTCGCCGACAGACTTCAGGGCGACCAGAACGCCGAGCTTGCCGATGCCGTCGCCGGCAGCGTTGTGGATGTAGGTCGCAACGACGCCGTGCTCGACTTCCAGCTTGGCGGCACGACGGAGCGTCATGTTTTCGCCGATGGTTGCGATCGCGTCCTTGATGGTATCAACAACGGGCTTGCCGGATGCCGGATAGGTCGCAGCCGAAATGGCTTCGACGGTGCCGTCGGTGGACAGCGCAACTTCGGCGACGCCGCGAGCGAGGTCCTGGAAGGCATCGTTACGGGCAACGAAGTCGGTTTCAGAGTTGAGCTCGACGACAACAGCCTTGTGACCGGCGCCAGCAATGGCGATCAGGCCTTCGGCGGCGGTGCGGCCGGACTTCTTGTCGGCCTTGGAGATGCCCTTGGCGCGCAGCCAGTCGATCGCTGCTTCGATATCGCCGTTGGTTTCGGTCAGCGCCTTCTTGCAGTCCATCATGCCTGCGCCAGACTTTTCGCGCAGTTCCTTCACCAGTGCAGCCGTAATCTCGGTCATAAGCTTCCTCTTGTCGGTTCATACGGTGCGGCTGCGGTTTGAGCTTGAGCGGCACCGATTTGAGGGACGAAATGTACCCGTAAGTATGACAGCGTTATGAAGCAGCGTCATACTCTGGAATTCTGTTTGGAGCATGCCTGGATTTACCGCCCAGGCAAAACGTTATCCAAAACGCGATAAGGCCGCTCGAACTTGTTGAAGTCGCAAACGGCCTTATCCCGGATGTCATTGCGATTGGGCGGACAGTTTATTGCCCGCCGCAACGCGCGATCAGGCTTCGGTGCCGTCCGCCAGGGTCGGCTCGACCGGAGCTTCCTCGGAAGCGCCGAGGTCACGGCCCGATGCGCTCTGCTGGCGAGCGATACCGTCGATGGCAGCGCGCGAGATCAGGTCGCAGTAAAGAGCGATGGCGCGCGAGGCGTCGTCGTTGCCCGGGATCGGATAATCGATCAGGTCCGGATCGCAGTTCGAGTCGATGATGGCGACAACCGGGATGCCGAGGCGCTTGGCTTCGTCGATCGCGATCTTTTCCTTGTTGGTGTCGATGATGAACATCAGGTCCGGCGTGCCGCCCATGTCCTTGATACCGCCGAGGGCCTTGTCGAGCTTTTCGCGTTCGCGCTCGAGGTTCAGACGCTCCTTCTTGGTGAAGCCCTGGGCTTCGCCGGAGAGGATTTCGTCGAGCTTGCGCAGACGCTGGATCGAGTTGGAGATCGTCTTCCAGTTGGTCATCATGCCGCCGAGCCAGCGGGCGTTGACGTAGTACTGAGCCGAGCGCTTTGCGCTGTCGGCGATCAGTTCGGACGCCTGACGCTTGGTGCCGACGAACAGAACGCGGCCGCCACGGGCAACGGTGTCGCTGACAACCTGCAGAGCGCGGCTCAGCATCGGAACCGTCTGAGCGAGGTCGATGATGTGGATGTTGTTACGATCGCCGAAAATGTACGGCTTCATCTTCGGGTTCCAGCGGTGCGTCTGGTGGCCGAAGTGAACACCTGCTTCGAGAAGCTGGCGCATAGAAAAATCGGGCAATGCCATGCCTTTGTATCCTTTTCCGGTTGAACCTCCGCAAGGCGAACAGCATCCTCTTCGAGAATGCCACCGGGCGGAAAAATCCGGATTTCTCCCGGACAATCCCATGCCTTACGTGTGGAATGCGGGTGCCCATACATTCGATTCGCTTGGAATGCAAGGCTTTTGAAGCAAAAAGCTACCTCGCCCTGCCCTCAGCTTGCGAGTTTGTCGAGCAGAGCCAGCATGACATTGGCATCCGGCATCGGCAATACGGCATCGATCTCGGCCGGCAACAGGCCGGCAATCGCGCTGTCGGCGTTGCCTGTCGCGGTGCCGAGCGGCCCGCGGAAGCCGTGCTTGGTCCAGGCGAGCTCCTGCAATCGTGGACTGATGAGAGCCTCGATCATGCGATCGACCTGTTCGTCGATGGCGATGAGGGGATGAGCCGAATAGACGGTCGGATGCGGATAGAGCACGACGGGCTTGGCGCTATTGCTCGCCTGAACCCTCTTCCAACGCTGCGGATCGGCGATGATCCACTCCACCAGCTGATTCTCATAACCGACGATCATCGGTTCGCCACCAATGCCGCCTGCGAGATACTGTTCGAACAGCTTGCCCGAGGACGACGACTTGAAGCCCATGTTGCGGAAGATGGCTTGCGCCTTGTCGCCGAACTGCGCGAGACCGTCAGCGCTCGCCACATTGCCGCTCAGGAGGCTTAGCACCAGACCGGAGAACATGAAGCCGGAGTTCGAGCGATTAGGATCGGTCGACACGATTCTGGCTTGGCCATAGAGCGAGTTAACGCCGAGCTTCGACCAGTTCGTGCCGGCGAGCACGGCATCCAGCAATGCCTTCAGATCAAGCTGGTGCTGCCCTTCCGGCGTCGTCGTCACGAGTCCTGCCTTGGTCAACCCATCGACCACGGGCTGCCAGGAGTAGACGACGACGGGCGTATTGAGAATGACACGATCGTTGCGAATCTTGATGCCGCCCTGCCGCGCGATATCGACCATGATCGACGAGGAAGGCCAGAGAAATGCGGGATTCTGCGACAAAAGCGCCTGCTCGCGCACCATTTCGACCGAGCCGGCGACGCGGCTGTTGATTTCGAGCCCATGGCTATGCAGTGCCGAGATCACGTCGCTGTCGGCGAGAAATGCCTCCTTCTCACCGCCGATGAAGCCGAACAGCTTCGTGCGATTGCCGAGCAGCCCCTGCAGCTCCGGCCGGTCCTTGACGGCGAAATAGCCGCCGGTTCCTGCGACACCGGCGGCAAGAAGCCCTACTCCAAAAGCGCGGCGGGAAATGGCCATCAGCGTCCTATATCCTCTTTGAGCGAGGCCTGTATGAGGCGCAGCTCCGTATCAAGCGTATCGAGCCTGTCTTCGACCAGACTGTCGGAATAGTGAACGAAAGCGTCTTCCAGCTTGGTCAGAACGAGGCCGACCTCCTGCAGGCGCGCGGCATCCGGCTGGCGCTTCGCCTCGATCACCGCGAAACCTTCCGCGACTTCAGCCGCCCTCGGCAAATAATAGCTGAGGAACCGCCTGACGGTGCCTGCGCTTTCCGGATTGGCCTCCACCTTGGCAAAGACGTCCGCGGCAATTTCCGCTAGATGCCGCACCCGTTTTGCCACATCCTTGCTGCCGATCTGTCTTGCCGATGCCTCGAGCCTCTCGGCGGCCGGTGCCGCCGTGCTCAACAGATCGCGGGCAAACTCCATACGTCCCCTGCCGATCGCCTTGGCATCCAGCCCCTCGAACATGCGCTTGGGCGCAAGGACGAAGATCAGGCCGACGAAGACCAGAAGACCGATGATCGCGGCGATCCATATCGGCATCCCCGCAAGGAAGCTGAGCACAGGAACGACGATCGCAGCGGCAAGCCCCGCCACGATCCAGTTCCAGTCATTGCCGAACCAATTGCGCATTATCGTCCTAGTTATAGCCGCGCACCGCCCGGAATGCGCTGACCAGATCGCCACGGCCGTCGAAGACGCGCGCCGAGGTTTCCTGTGCGAGCGCATCGAGCTGCCGCTTGTCCGCATCGCCGAAGGTGATGCCGAATACGGGCACATGCGGGCTCACGGAGGCCCATCGGCTCATAAAATCGCCATTGGCATCATCGGATTTTCCATCGGTCATGATGACGATCGCCGGGAGATAGGATGACAGATCACCCGTCTTTTTCATCCAGTCCAGCGCCCTGCTCGCGCAGGCATACATATCCGTACCGCCGCCGGCACGCTGGCGGGAGACCCGGTCGACCAGCAATTTCTGCTGAGCCGGGTTTCCGGTGCCCTCGTAGGTGGTGCGCACGTTGGCGTCGAAGGGAATGACCATGATGCGGTCGGCCGGCGTCCATTGCGCTAGCACCTTGCCGGTTTCATCCGGATTGAACAGGAACCGCATGGCCGCCTGCAGCTGTTCTTCGCCCTTGCCCCCCATCGAGCCCGAAAAATCGAGGCAGAGAGCCGTCAACGACGGCTTGCGCAGCGCCACCTGATAGAGATCCAGCGCCTGGCGGATCATGGCGGGCTCCGGCATGCGGATCGCCGTCACGATCCGGGTCGGATCGAAATTCCATGCTGGGTCCGGTTTGGCGGCGATATCGGAAAGGGGAATACGGCGGCCCGTATCGGCGATGCGCTTCTGCACCGCAGCGGAGCGCAAATAGTCGACGAGCTGATTGAAGAAGGTCTCGACCTCCTGCCCTCGCCCATGATCGACGAAGCCGATCGGCGAATCGGCAACGACGACGCCATCGGCCGGGTAAATCGCGTAGAGCGGCTCCTTGCTCATGCCGGTGAGCTTGTCGTTGGTCTCCTTCAGGATCGCCTCGTAATTCCACATGGCGTCGTAGAGCACGCCCTTGCCGGCAGAATCCGTATAGAGATCCGCAAGCCAGCCCGACGAGCCGGAGGAACGTTCGACACCGCCAAGCAGCGCGCGCACCGCGCCCTGCACGTCGGGCTTGTCGAGATCGCCCGGCTCGATGACCGGCTTGTTGCCGAGCGCGCTCGACAGCATCGCGAGATAGGCGCTGGCGCCGGAATTGGATTGCGTCGCCGATGTCATGAGAAATTTCAGCGAGCCGTTCTTCACCGCCGCCAGTATGTCCTTCATATAGACCGGCTTGCCGACCCAGCCGAGCGCTTCGGCCTTGGATTTGCGCACGCCGAGAATGACGGGCATCTGCGCAACGGACGTCAGCGACTTCACCCGGCGCTTGGTATCGAACATGTCGACCCACACGCCCGACGCCGGCCAGACTGCGTCCTGCTCAACGCCTTTCTCACTCTGGAGAGCAAGGCCGATATCCAGGGTGCCCTCGTAGGTGAAGCTGCAGCTCGCCTTCTTTTCCTTGCAGAACTCCTCGACGATCGGCTGAAGAACCGTGTTTTCCGAGCCGGAGATAATCGAGAATTTCGGGCCTTGCCCGCCGACGTTGCAGCCGCTCAGCGCAAGAGCCGCCGCGAGCGTCAGGCCGGTAACGAATGTGCGGATTGTCATGCGAATTACCGCGCCTCGATCATTGCTTTCTTGAGCTCGATAGTCATTTTCTGCATCCGCTGCTCCGCCTCGGCCCGCTTGGCGCGGCCATCCTCCTGCACCTTCAGGACGCCACCGATCGTGTCGATCAGGTCGCGATTGGCGGCGGCGAGCGTGTCGATATCCACGATACCGCGCTGCGATTGCTGTTCTATGGCAATCGCCTGATCCTTCATCATCTTCGAAGCCTGGCGGATCATGTCGTTGGTGGCGTCGGTGACCGTCTTTTGCAGCTCGAGCGCCGATTTCTGCTGGGTGAGACCGAGCAGGATAACCATCTTCTGCTTCCATGCCGGCACGGTCAGCGCCGATGTCGCCTGCAGGTTCTCGATCAGGGTTTCATCACCCGCCTGGACGATGCGGATCTGCGGCAATTGCTGGATGCCAAGCTGGCGAGCCTGCTGCAGGTAGAAGACCCGCTTTTCCAGCCGATCGAGCGCCTGCAGACTATCCTGATAGACCTGCGCCTCCAGCATGCCGCCGCCGGGATTGGCCGAGGCAGCATCGGCAGCGCTCTTCAACCGGGGAAGTTCGATCGTGCGAAAGCGCTCGGCGAACGTCTTGCCGGCCTGCACATAGGCATCGAGCTGCACGATGGACTGCTTGGTTTCCTCATGCAGGTCGTCCAGAAGCGCGATATCACGACGCAGGACATCCTTATGGCGATCAAGCTCGAGACCGATGCGATCGATCTGGCCGGCCACGTCCTCGAACTGTTCCTTGAAACGCTCCAGCTTCGCCCTGAACGAGGAGAACATCCGCGACAGGAAACCCTCGTCCTTAAGCGAGGCCGGATCGAGCTTCTTCGACTTGACGATGATATCGGTCAAAAGCTTGCCGACTTCGCCGAGATCGCGATTGCGCACCTCGCGCAGGATGCGGTCGGAATAGTCGGAAACGGCCTGCTGGGCACGGTCGCCATAGACGGAAATGCCGGCGCGGTCGGTCAGGTCGATGCTGTCGCCGATGCGAGCGATCTCCGCCGGATCGGCGACGGCGACAGGCAGGCTATTGCTGGAACTGGCGGAGATATCGGTATTGCTCATAAGTCGTGCTTTCCTGTGCATGAACACGGAGCCGACCGCAAAAATTACCAACCGCCCCCAAGACGATCATTCCCCCGCGCGCCCCACTACAATTCCTGATCGGCGCGGGCAAAGACAGACTCACCCACACGTGCCGATCCTTTCACACCATAGTGAAACTTGGATCACAGTTTTATGACGATGATTTTACGTCCTGGGCGCAGCCCGTCCTGGGGCTATTGGCACGCCTTGGTATTGAGGACTTCAAGCTTGGTGAGCTTGCCGGTCAGCACAAAGTCACCATAGTCCATGGTGAGATCGCGCGTTATGCCGTTCTCGTAGAGCTTGAAGGACATGCGGTAGACTGGCGTGGCATCGCCCGTGGACTTTTCGTTGAAATAGGCGACGGTCACGGGCCAGAAAGGCGTCGTCGCAAAGGCGCCGGCTTTATCGGCATCGGGATCGTCCTTGCCCGGTGTCTGCTCCTTGCCGACAACGGTGGTCGCGATCAGCGGCTTGTCGCCATCATCGGAACCGTCGAAGACCTGCGCCTCGAAGAAATTCTTGCCGAGCTTCGCATTGTGGATGATGTCGAGCATATGCTCGGTCGGGAAGCGGCTTTCGATGATCTGGACCTGCTTGTTGTGCGGCTGCGTGAGGTCGACCTTGATGCCTTTCTGGTCGTCGCTTGCCGCACCGCGCACGTCCTTGTCGAGCTGGTTGTCCGTATAGGACTTGGTCTCGAAGCGGAACAGGCGCTTGCCGAGGTCTTCGAAGGTCGTCGTCTGCTGGTCGCTGACGCGGGTGGAATCGCCGGTATCGATCTTCGTCACGAAGCGGAAGTTGGTGGTGAAACCCGTGCAGTCGGAACCGTCGAACTCATAGACCATGCGGCCGACCATGCCGGAAATGCCGGAGCGGTCCGAGGCATCCTTGAGCTCGAGATCATACACGGCGCGATGCGCGATCAGCCCGCTCGGACCGGCCGGATAGGCCGCCGAAGTCCCCAGTGACAGAATGCCCAGCCCCGAAACAACGGTGGCTGCAAGACTCGAGCGGAACATTCATTATCTCCTGTTGGACTCGCACGCGATGTTATAAGAACGCTTTCGGCTGAAACGAGGCTGCCGATCCTAAGTGACGGAATTTAGTCTTGATGCCGGATTTTTGAAGTTTTTACAACAAAACGGGAGATGAAAATGTCCGACGCTATTGAGGGCCGCCTGAAGGAACTCGGCATCGTTCTGCCACAGGCTGCGGCACCGGCCGCCAACTATGTTCCCTACGTCATCAGCGGCAATCTTCTCTATCTCTCGGGCCAATTGCCGATGGAAAACGGCAAGATCGCCGTGACGGGTCATCTCGGCAAGAATGTCGACGTTGCCGGCGGCCAGCGCGCTGCCGAACTCTGCGCCATCAACATTCTCGCCCAGGCGAAGGCTGCCCTCGGCGGCGATCTCGGCCGCATCAAGCGCCTGATCAAGCTGAACGGTTTTGTCGCCTCGACCCCTGATTTCGTCGAACAACACCTTGTGATCAACGGCGCTTCCAATCTTCTCGCAAACGTACTCGGCGAAGCCGGCAAGCACGCCCGCGCCGCCGTCGGTATGGCAGCCCTGCCGCTGAACGCCGCCGTCGAAATCGATGCCATTCTGGAAATTGCCTGATGAGCAAGCTTGCCTGGTTGACCGAGCGTCCCGTCGCTCACCGCGGCTATCATGACATGAACAGGCAAGTCTGGGAGAACACGCTCTCAGCCTTCAGCCGCGCCGTCGAGGCAGGCTTCGCCATCGAGTGCGACCTGCACTACGCTTCGGACGGCGTTCCGGTCGTCTTCCATGACGACGACCTGCAGCGCGTCTGCAACCTGCCTGGCGAAGTGCGCGAGCGTACCTCGGCCGAACTCGGCCTGCTGTCGATCGGCGGCACCAAGGACAAGATCCCGACGCTGAAGCAGCTTCTGCAGCTTTGCGACGGCAAGGTGCCGCTGGTGCTGGAGCTGAAGGGACGCGAAGGCGATGACGAGGGCTTTGCGGAATCCGTGTTGGAAGTGCTCGAAGGCTACAAGGGACATGTGGCGCTCATGAGCTTCGACCATTGGTTGCTCAAGGACCTCAAAAGCCTGGAAGCATCCTACCCGGTCGGGCTTACAGCCGAAGGAAACAAGCCCGAGACATTTTTTCAGCATGACGAAGCCATGCATCTTGGGCTAGACTTCATCTCGTACTTCTACGGCCACCTGCCGAACCCCTTTGTCACGGCGCAGCGCCAGCGCGGTATTCCGGTCATCACCTGGACCGTGCGCGACGAAGCGGCCCGCAAACATACATTTGCCAATGCAGACCAGATGACCTTCGAAGGTTTTGACCCGCGCATAGTCTCGTAAATCGGGATCGATTGAAGGCGAGGCTTTGCGCAAACCCAAATTATCGCTGCGCCTGTGGCGCGTCCCCTTGGATGCATGGCGCAGCGGTGAGAGCCCTCCCTTCCTTCTTAGCGCAAGAATTTGATGACAGACGAATTATCCATTCGAGTCGAACGATCCTTCAAGAATATCGCCCCGGGAAGCTGGTCGAAGCTCGCCGGGGCATCCAGAACCGGCAGCGTGCTGCCATATAATCCCTTTGTCTCGCACGCCTTCCTCTCATCGCTTGAGGAGTCCGGCTCCGCGACCGACAAGACCGGCTGGCTTGGCAATCACCTGCTGCTGGAAAACGACGGCGGCGAATTGCTCGGTGCCGTCATCGGCTATCTGAAGAGCCACAGCCAGGGCGAATATGTCTTCGACCATGGCTGGGCCGACGCTTTCGAGCGAGCCGGTGGCCGGTACTATCCCAAGCTGCAATGCTCCATTCCCTTCACGCCCGCCACGGGACCGCGGCTCCTCGTCGCCGAGGGACAGGATCGCAGCGTACTGCAGCCTGCGCTGGCCGAAAGCCTCAAGGAAGTCACACGGCAGCTCGGCGTTTCCTCCGCGCACATCACTTTCCTGCCGGAAGAGGAAGCGTCCGTCTTCGAAGGCGATGGCTATCTGCACCGCACCGACCAGCAGTTTCACTTCATCAACGAGGGCTACGCTGATCACGACGCCTTTCTGGAGACGCTGGCGTCGCGCAAGCGCAAGGCACTGAAGAAAGAGCGGCGCGCGGCGGTCGAGCATGGGATCAGCATCGATTGGCTGACAGGAAGCGATCTCACCGAAAACATCTGGGATCAATTCTTCGCCTTCTATATGGATACCGGCAGCCGCAAATGGGGCCGCCCTTACCTCACCCGGAAATTCTATTCGCTGATCGGCGAGCGCATGCCTGACGACATCCTGCTCGTCATGGCCAAACGCGAGGGCCGCTATATCGCCGGCGCCATCAACTTCATCGGCGGAGAAACACTATATGGCCGGCACTGGGGCTGCATCGAGGATCATCCCTTCCTGCATTTCGAAGTCTGCTATCATCAGGCGATCGACTTTGCCCTCGACAAGGGGCTGAAGCGGGTGGAGGCCGGCGCACAGGGCGAACACAAGCTGGCGCGCGGCTATCTTCCGGTCATCACGCATTCGGCACATTATATCGGCCATCAGGGCCTGCGGCGCGCCGTTGCCGACTACCTGAAACAAGAGCGGGAACAGGTGGAGGAGATGAGCGAAATCCTCACTGAGCACAGCCCCTTCCGCAAAGGCGAACGGCAGGATATCTAGGGCTTTTCCGCTTTTCTTCGAATCGCGAAAACGCTCTATCTTTTTGTTTTTACGCAATTCCGGACGGAAAACCGCTATACACTTTTCCTGGAATTGCTCCAGCTATTCTGGACAACAGCAAACGCAAGACGAGGAGACACTGGATGACCAGCCCCGCCTATGACGACAACAATATCTTCGCGAAGATCCTGAAGGGCGACATCCCTTCCTATCGCGTCTACGAGGATGAGCACACGGTCGCCTTCATGGACGTGATGCCGCAATCGCCAGGCCATACGCTGGTGCTACCGAAATCCCCTTCCCGCAATATCCTTGATGCCGATCCGGCTGCATTGCAGCACGCGATTACGGTCGTCCAGAAGATCGCCGTCGCCGTTCAGGAAGCCTTTGACGCCGACGGCGTCTATATCGCCCAGTTCAACGAGCCGTCCGCCGGCCAGACCGTGTTCCACCTGCATTTCCATGTCATTCCGCGGCTCGAAGGCGTCGCGCTGAAGCCGCACTCGGGCAAGATGGAAGATGGCGCGGTGCTGGCGGAGAACGCCAGGAAGATCATCGAAGCGCTGGCTTGAGCGGGAGGCGCATATGATTCGTCATACCGTCGCCTTTCGGCTGAAACATGCCGCCGGCTCAGCTGAAGAGGCCAGCTTCCTCAAGGATGCCCTTATTCTCAAGGGTATACCGAGCGTCCGGAACTTCGAACAGCTTCGGCAAACCAGCCCGAAGAATGATTTTACCTTCGGCTTCTCAATGGAGTTCGATGATCAAGGGGGCTACGACGCTTATAACATCCACCCCGACCATGTCGCTTTTGTCAGGGATCGCTGGTCGCCTGAAGTCGAGGCCTTTCTCGAAATCGATTACACAAAGCTCTAGCATTACATTAGATAATTAAAATACGCATATAAAAAGGCTGCATTGTTTCCAATGCAGCCTTTCGTTTCCTAACATCACCAGTCGGCGATTACTTGCGCGGAACCTTCGGAACCGTGCCGCCCTTGCGCGGCGACTTGCCTTCCGACTCGTCGTTCTCGCCCGAAGTAGAGGCCTTGGCCGAGCGGCGGCTATCCGCTGCCGTTGCAGCCTTGCCGACGCGGCTTCTGGCCTTGACGGTCGTGTCGCCGTCATCCTCATCCGCCTCGACATGTGGTTCGCCCACCTCGGCTTCCGGCTTCGGCCGGATCGGAGCGGTATCGGCGGTCGCGTCGAGCAGGATGCCGGTCGAACCGTCTTCCTTCTTGCCGACCGTGACGGTGACGACGCCACCCTTCTTCAGCTTGCCGAAGAGGATTTCGTTGGCCAGCGGCTTCTTGATGTTTTCCTGGATGACGCGCGCCAACGGACGGGCGCCCATCTTGTCGTCGTAGCCCTTCTCGGACAGCCAGGCGATGGCGTCCTCGTGCAGGTCGAAGGTCACGTTGCGTTCCGAAAGCTGCGCTTCCAGCTGCATGATGAACTTCTGAACGACCTTATGTATAACCGTGGTCGGCAGCGGTGCGAACGGAATGACCGCATCCAGACGGTTGCGGAATTCTGGCGTGAACAGGCGGTTGAGCGCCTCTTCATCCTCGCCCGTACGCTTGGACGAGCCGAAGCCGATGGCGGCCTTGGCCATTTCCGAAGCGCCCGCATTGGTCGTCATGATCAGAATGACGTTGCGGAAGTCGATCTTTTTGCCGTTGTGGTCGGTCAGCGCGCCATGGTCCATGACCTGCAGCAGGATATTGAAGATATCCGGATGCGCCTTCTCGATTTCGTCGAGCAGGACCACGCTATGCGGATGCTGATCGACGCCATCGGTCAGGAGGCCGCCCTGGTCGAAACCGACATAGCCGGGAGGTGCACCGAGCAACCGGGAAACCGTATGACGCTCCATGTATTCCGACATGTCGAAGCGCAGCAATTCGACGCCGAGCGACGAGGCAAGCTGCTTGGCGACTTCGGTCTTGCCGACGCCGGTGGGGCCGGAGAAGACGTAGCAGCCGATCGGCTTGTTCGGCTCGCGCAGGCCGGCGCGAGCCAGCTTGATCGAGGTCGACAGCGCTTCGATCGCCGTATCCTGGCCGTACACGACCGAACGCAGTTCCTGTTCGAGGTTGGCGAGAACCATCTCGTCATCCTTGGAAACCGTCTTCGGCGGAATGCGGGCCATGGTCGCGATCGTCGCTTCGATCTCCTTTTCGGTGATCAGCTTGCGGCGCTTGGACGGTGGCAACAGCATCTGGGCGGCACCCGTCTCGTCGATCACGTCGATCGCCTTATCCGGCAGCTTGCGGTCGGAGATATAGCGAGCCGACAGTTCGACAGCCGTCTTGATGGCGTCGTTCGAGTAACGCAGGTGATGATACTCTTCGAAATAGGGCTTCAGGCCCTTCATGATTTCGATGGCATCCTCGATGCTCGGCTCGTTGACGTCGATCTTCTGGAAGCGACGGACGAGTGCCCGGTCCTTCTCGAAGAACTGACGATATTCCTTGTAGGTGGTAGACCCGATGCAACGGATCGCACCCGAGGAAAGAGCCGGCTTCAGCAGGTTCGACGCATCCATAGCGCCGCCGGACGTGGCGCCTGCGCCGATGACGGTGTGGATCTCATCGATGAACAGCACGGCGCCGGGATACTCTTCAAGTTCCTTGACGACCTGCTTCAGGCGTTCCTCGAAATCGCCGCGATAACGGGTGCCGGCAAGCAGCGTGCCCATATCGAGCGAAAAGATCGTGGCGTCAGCCAGCGCTTCCGGGACCTTGCCTTCGACAATCCGCTTGGCAAGGCCTTCGGCAATCGCCGTCTTGCCGACGCCGGGATCGCCAACGTAAAGCGGGTTGTTCTTCGAGCGGCGGCAAAGCACCTGGATGGTGCGATTGACCTCGGAGTGACGACCGATCAACGGATCGATCTTGCCGTTCTTGGCCTTCTCGTTGAGGTTGACGCAGTAGGCCTTCAGCGCGTCCTGCTGCTTCTTGTTGTTACCCTCTTCCTGCTCGCCACGAGCAGTCGGCTTGCTTTCAGACTCGGTGTCTTCGGCGCCGCGCGGCGTGCGGGTCTGGGAGGAACCCGGGCGCTTGCCGATACCGTGCGAGATATAGTTGACCGCGTCGTAGCGGGTCATTTCCTGCTCCTGCAGGAAGAAGGCGGCGTGGCTTTCCCGTTCGGCGAAAATCGCGACGAGAACGTTGGCGCCCGTCACTTCCTCGCGGCCGGAAGATTGTACATGGATCACGGCGCGCTGGATGACCCGCTGGAAGCCGGAGGTCGGCTTCGAGTCCTCATCATAGCCCGTGACCAGGTTGGAGAGTTCATTATCGACGTATTCAGTCAGAGTCTTACGGAGCGCGTCGAGATCAACATTGCACGCGCCCATGACAGCTGCGGCATCGGCGTCGTCTACCAGCGCCAAAAGCAGATGTTCCAGCGTGGCATACTCGTGATGCCGCTCGTTCGCGTAGGTCAGTGCCTGATGCAGCGCCTTCTCAAGACTAGGCGAAAATGTTGGCACGTTCAGATCCTCACTTCTTTTCCATAACACATTGCAGCGGATGCTGGTGCTGCCGGGCAAAGTCCATCACCTGGCTCACCTTCGTTTCGGCTACTTCATATGTATATATCCCGCACTCGCCCACGCCATGGTTGTGGACATGCAGCATGATACGGGTGGCACCTTCTAGATCCTTTTGGAAGAAACGCTCCAGGATATGGATCACGAAGTCCATGGGCGTATAGTCGTCATTCAGAAGCAGCACGCGGTACAGGTTCGGTTTTTTGGTCTTGGGCTTGGTACGTGTGATGACCGAGGTCCCACGGTTTCCGTTGTCCCCGTTCCTTTCGCTGTTGTTTTGCATCCGGATCGGCTCAGCGATCATTTCATTCATTCCTCAAATCATCCGGCAGAAGCTATCGCATTCCGACTTGGTACTAGGGTTGGTTACTTCACTTGGTCGGGCCGGATATCCGAACCACTAACTTAGTTCATATTGGCGTGATTTTAAGCCCCTTGCGGGACACTGCAATCACAATTCGCTGACAAAGAGGGCTGCGATCAAAAAAGTCGCTGCATATCTTCAAGCCTAGTTGAGCAGGCGAAAACGCAAAAGACCGGCCACGCATCGCGCAGCCGGCCTTTTAGAAATTTTTGCCTTACGGCGTATCGAAAGCTTAAGCGGCGGTTGCCGTTGCTGCAGCCTTGCTAGCAGCCTTCGTCGCGGCGGCGACAGGCGCTTCGTAGGGCTTGTAAGCGTTCTTGGCGAGATCGGCATACATTTCGCCGAGCTTGGTGGCTTCGGCAACGAAGTTTTCGTAGGAAGACTTCACATAGCTGCTCTGCAGTTCGAAGGCAGCTTCAAAGCTCTTGACGCCAGCGAGCGTTTCGAAGTGTGAGACGCCATCCTGGAAAGACTTCTTGGAGTATTCGGCGGCTTCGGCGGCAATCGCCTGAAAGCCCTTGGTGACATCGGAATAGCTCTTCAGCGCCGTGTCCATGGCTTCCTTGCCCTTCTTGTTCGCTTCATCGAGATTGAACATGCTTCTCCGTCCCTTGTTGGCCGGCCGGCGGCCGGTTTACAGGGCTAAAGGTTAAATGCGACGCACAATTAGTCAAGTAGTCTTGTGCGTCGCAATATCACCTTTCGGTTGCATTTCCAATGACAGGGCGGTGTCACCGGCAATGAATGCACCGCATCATTCTGATTTTCCTAATATATATCTTAAGCCCTGCAACCACAGGCTTTGCTTAAAATATTGGCATTCCGTCGGAAGAAGCTGCCTGAGATCAAAACGGCAGCGGAATGATCAAATTGACATCAACCAAAGAAAAAGGCCGCATTTCAATGAAATACGGCCTGGATATTCGATCACTATACGAGACCGAGGGAATTAGAGATCGACGTCCAGGATGGCCATCGAGAAATTATAGGAGCGGTCGCCGTCTTCGTCGTCGATATAGACGACGCCCAGAAACTCTTCGCCAAGATAGACTTCCGCAGAATCGTTCTTGCGCGGGCGGGCCTTTACCACGATCTGCGGGTTGAACGTGCGCTTGAAATAGGCGTCGAGTTTCTTGATTTCTTCTGGCTTCACAATGCTTCTCCGTGAGGATCTCGGTTGGCCGCTTCTTGCATAGGAAAAGCGGCTGTGTAAAGACCGGAACCGCGCATAGCTCTCCGGCGACAGCGCACGCCTCCGCAAGTCGTACTGGATTTTCCTAGATTCCCGCGCCCATGATCTGATCCACGACCAATTGCTCGGCCAAAAGCTGATCCATCGAGCGAGACGGTTCCGAACACCCTGCTTCTCCGACGACCTTGGCCGGAACGCCGGCAACCGTGGTCTTGGCGGGCACTTCCTTCAGCACCACCGAACCGGCGGCAATGCGCGAGCAATGGCCGATCTGGATATTGCCGAGAATCTTGGCTCCGGCGCCGATCAGGACGCCGTGGGCAATCTTCGGATGGCGGTCGCTGCCTTCCTTGCCGGTGCCGCCAAGCGTCACGCCGTGCAGGATCGAGACGTTATCGCCGATCACAGCCGTTTCGCCCACCACGAGGCCGGTCGCATGGTCGAGGAAGATGCCCTTGCCGATGCGCGCCGCCGGATTGATGTCGGTCTGAAAGACGCTGGAGGATCGGCTCTGCAGATAGAGCGCGAAATCGCGTCGACCGCGATTATAGAGCCAGTGTGCGAGACGATGCGTCTGCAGCGCATGGAAACCCTTGAAATAGAGCACTGCCTCCATGAAACGTAGGCAAGCGGGATCGCGGTCATAAACGGCCTGGATATCGACCCGCAGAATCGATCCCCATTCCGGCCAGTCGGCCAGCATTTCCTCGAAGGTCTGCCGCAAGAGAATGGCCTGCATGTCCGGATGGTCGAGGCGCTCGCAGATGCGATAGATGACGCATTCTTCCAGCGAACGATGGTTGATGATCGTCGAATAGAGGAAAGCGGCAAGGAGTGGGTCCTTTTCGGCAGCAGCGCGTGCTTCCTCGCGCATGCTGTCCCAGATCGGGTCCATGACCTTCACCGCGCCCAGGCCTTCTACCTGGCGAATATCCGTTACTGCGACCATTGGCGGTCTCCCGATTTTCTGTCAGGGGTGCATTATATAGAATAAATGCCACACAAGACAAATGGGTTGGTCGCGCATGAATTTCGAACATGATTTTGCCGGCGGTCTCATTCGAGCGACATGCAGCGATGCGATAGGCACCATCGCGATCGGCAACCCCGACAGAAAAAACGCCGTGACATCCGCCATGTGGCGCGCCATTCCGCAGGCGGTGCGCATTCTGACCGATGAAGCCCATGCGCATGTGATCGTTTTGCGCGGCTCGGGCGCAGATTTTTCGGCTGGCGCCGATATCAGCGAATTCGACATCGTACGCAAGAATTCCGAGACAGCAGTCGCCTATGAAGCGCTGAACAGTCAGGCCTTCGCCGCCATCCGCCATTGCCGCGTGCCGACCATCGCGGCGATCCGCGGCATATGCTATGGCGGCGGCTTCGGGCTTGCCGCCGCCTGCGATCTGCGCGTCGCCGAACGAGGCGCGCGCTTTTGCGTTCCCGCCGTTCGTCTCGGCATCGCCTACCCGGCAGACGCGGTGCAGGACATCATCAACGCGCTCGGACCGCAGATGGCCAAGGTGACCTTGTTTACCGGCGCTCCCATGTCGGGCGAGAAAATGGCCGCCGCCGGATTTCTATTGGAGGAAATCGAGGCGGCGGCTTTCGATGGAGAGGTATCCGCGCTTGCTCATGCCATCGCCGCCAATGCTCCGATTGCGCTACACGCCTCGAAACTGGCAGTCCGCGCCGTCATCGAGCAGGATGGCGACCTGTTGCGCGAGGCGGAGGTGATCGGCGCCGAAACCTTCGACAGCGCCGATTACGCCGAGGGCCGCGCCGCCTTTGCCGAACGGCGAAAGCCCCACTTCACCGGACGGTGACTTAGGCATTTCCCAGCGCATTTCAGACGGAAAACCGCTGCGCCCTTTACTAGAAATGCCTTAGCGCCGGTCGAGGCGCTGATAGAATTCCAGAACCGCCGTTTTGAAGATCTTGTCGCCGACGGCGAGCATGTGATCGCGGTTCGGAATGTCGATGGCCTCAGCGTTCGGCATCAGTGCCGCTAGTTCCTGTCCGGAGCCGGCAATATCGTCCTTGGTGCCGACGGCGATCAGCGTCGGCGCCTCGATCTTCGCCACATCCTCGCGTGAGGCCAGATCGCGCGAGCCCTGGATGCAGGCGGCGAGCGCCTGGCGGTCGCTTTTCGTCTGTTCGGCAAAGGCCCGGAACATGCGCCCACGCGCATGGCTGACATCATCAAGCGAGGGAGCAACCAGCGCATCGGCGATCGGGTCCCAGTCGCCGACACCTTCGACCATGCCGATGCCGAGCCCGCCGAGCACCAGCGATCGGACACGATCGGGATACGCAATGGCCATGAAGGTCGAAACGCGTGCACCCATGGAATAACCCATGACATGGGTCTCGGGGATACCCAGATGATCGAGGAGCGCCACGGCATCCTCAGCCATGATCCAGGGATGATAGACATCGGCATCATAGAGCTTGTCGCTCAAGCCGTGGCCACGATTGTCGATGGCGATGACGCGATAGCCCGCCTCGCCGAGCGTCTTCAGCCAGCCCGGATTGACCCAGTTGGCAATCGCGGTCGAGGCGAAGCCGTGTATCAGCAGCACCGGCGGGCCGTTCGGATCGCCTTCATCGAAAAAGGCGAGCTTCAATCCGTCTCGAACAAAGTGAGACATCGGGGGAGCATTCAAATTCATGGCGTCGTCTTTGCAATCTGGGTCGTGTTGGTGCCGGACCATATTTTATCGGCGATATCAAATGAACCCTGCGCTTGCGAAAATCTCTGCATCGAGCCGGACTTTCGCACTACACAATCGGGAAGAAGGATTATAAAGAGGGGCTACCAAGTCTGGCGCAACATTCATGCCGCTTTAGGCAAGACGCATTTGGAGATCATCATGGCCGGCCACAATATTCCCCATTTCCAGAACGACGGCGGACATCGCGTCATCGAAATCGGCGTGAAGGAATTCATGTGCACCGGCGCCTCGGTTCCCTATGATCATCCGCACATCTTCATCGACATCGGCGACGAGAGCGAGAAGGTCTGTTCCTACTGCTCCACGCTTTACCGCTATAATCCCTCGCTGAAAGCGGACCAGACCAACCCGGCCGGCTGCGTCTTCCACTTCAAGGCGGCGTGACGCCTTAGAGTCCGATCGGACAAAAGAAATGCCGATCAAAGCAGCTGCCATCATCGGCGCCGGAATAGCCGGATTGACGGCAGCACTGGCGCTGGCGAAGCATGGCATAGCCTCGGACATTTTTGAGCAAGCCGAAGTGCTGACCGAAGTCGGCGCCGGTCTGCAGATTTCACCGAACGCCTCCCGCATTCTCGATGCGCTCGGCGTGCTCGACAGGTTGCGGTCGGTCTGGCTGGAGCCAGAGGAAGTCCGGCTCGTCTCCGGCTCATCGCTGCGCCCTGTCGCATCGGTTCGCTGCGGAAAATTTGCCCGGGAACGATGGGGATCGCCTTACGGCACCGCGCATCGCGCGACACTGCAGAAAGCGCTCCTCGATGCCGTGACCGCCAATGAGCTCTGCAAACTGCATCTCGGGCGGCATATCGACCTCAAAAGCAAGCAGGCGCTGGAAGAAATCGCCGGCAGGGAATTCGATCTGATCATCGGTGCCGATGGCGTTTGGTCGAAGGCGCATGCAATGGTGCCCGGCGCGCCCTCGCCGCTCTTCTCCGGCAATGTCGCGTGGCGCTTTTCCGTTCCGGAGGCGGCTGCCCCTGCTCTGTTGGACAAGGCAAGTGTCACCGCATTTCTCGGCCCGTCCAGCCATCTCGTCTGCTACCCCATCCGCGAAAATGCAGCCTTTAATATCGTCGCCATCGTCTCCGGCAGCAGCGCCAGCCGCGATTGGGGCTCGGCGGGCAACAAGGCACAGCGCGAGCAGATGCTGCGCGGCTTTTCCGGCTGGAATAATACAATTCTGAAAATGCTCGAAGCCCAGGATCAGGCGAGCTTCTGGCCGCTCTACGAGATGAAGGGCGGCCGATGGCATAATGGCCGCGATACGATCCTGATCGGTGACGCCGCGCATGCGATGATGCCGTTCGCCGCGCAAGGTGCCGCCATGGCCATCGAGGACGCCTTCGAGCTTGCCGGCATGCTTTCCGCGCGTTCGCCGGCCGAGGCCTTCGAGCTCTATGAGAAACATCGGGCGCCGCGTATCGCGCGCTTGCGACAGCGCGCCGCCTTCAATCAATTCGCCTATCACGCACGCGGCCCGATCCGTATGGCGCGCGATCTCGTCCTTTCACTTCGCCCGCCGCAAAGCCTCGCGGCGGACATGGACTGGATCTATGGGTATCGCGCGATCGGCTGATTAAACCGCCTTGACGGCAGCAAAACCCTTTTCGATATCTGCCTTGATATCGGCGACATCCTCAAGGCCGATCTGCAGACGGATCACCGGCCCCTCGGTCGGGGCCTTGGTGACGCGGCGGTCGTTGAGGTTGACGTGCACCGCAAGGCTTTCGAAACCGCCCCAAGAATAGCCGAGTCCAAAAATCCGCAGCGCGTCGAGGAAGGCGTGCGCCTTGACCTTGAACTTCTCGGGGCTATCGGCGGCAAGCACGAAGGAGAAAATGCCGCTCGCCCCCTTGAAATCACGCTTCCACAGCTCGTGACCGGGAAAACTCGGAAGAGCCGGATGCAGGACGCGCGCGACTTCCTCCCTGCCCTCAAGCCATCGGGCGATCGCAAGTGCGCTCTCCTGGTGGCGCTCCAGGCGCACGCCCATCGTGCGCAAGCCGCGCAGGACCTGATAGGCATCGTCAGGTGCGCCGCAGATACCGAGCTGGCCATGCGCATCCAGCAGCCGCCCCCAGTGCGCCGCATTGGCGGAAACCGTTCCCATCAGAATATCGGAATGGCCGGCGGGATACTTCGTTACCGCATGGATGGAGACGTCGACGCCGTGATCGAGCGGCTTGAAATAGAGCGGCGTCGCCCAGGTATTGTCCATGGTCACGACCGCGCCGTGCCGGTGCGCCGCAGCCGAGATCGCCGAAATATCCTGCATTTCGAAGGTGTTGGAACCCGGTGCTTCGGTATGGACGAGCTTGGTGTTCGGCTTGATCAGTTGCTCGATGCCGGCACCGACCAAAGGATCGTAATAATCGACCTCGATACCAAGGCGCTTCAGCATGGTATCGCAGAAGAAGCGCGTGGGACCATAGACCGAATCAACGACCAGCGCATGATCGCCAGCGGACAGGAAAGCCAGAAATGGCACAGTGACGGCAGCAAGGCCGGAGGGAACGATAACCGTTCCGGCCGATCCCTCCAGCGCATCCATCGCCTCACACAACGCATCCGTCGTCGGCGTTCCGCGCGTGCCGTAGGTGTATTTCTGGTCGTGGGTTTCCATCACGCGCGCATTGGGGAAAAGCACCGTCGAGGCATGCACCACGGGCGGATTGACGAAGCCGTGGAAATCGAAGGGTGAATTGCCGATGTGAGACAAACGCGTATTGATGCCAGCGTTCTGCAGGAGTGTGTCTTTGTCTTTCATGTCCGGATATGCCTTTGGCGCTGTAGGAAGCTGGATTTGTGGCCGCCAAGTCCAGTGAGGTCAACCCCGGCCCCTTGCGTGTCTCATATTATTCGAAGGCTAAAATAACAAAACTCGCGAAAAAACTCCAATTTCGAGCAGTTTTTCGGCAGAATGCCGCCCATTTTGGCGCCAAACGCCCATTTTTCGACCGCAAATAGCGAAAATGCCGAATAAATCCGCAATAGTGGGGCCAATGTCTTGACCGCCAATACATTTACGACTGTGATAGGACCACTCGCACCAGGAGAGTGAGGAAACGCGGTTCTCGGGGAACCCGCTTCAGGAGCGATACACTTTAACTATAAAACAAATAGACAAAGGTAGGGAAAATGAAAAAGTTTGCTCTCTCCGTATTTCTCGGAGCCGCGGCATTGGCTTACACCGCGTCCGGCGCTTCCGCGTCGACGCTAAGCGACGTAAAGGCCAAGGGCTTCGTTCAATGCGGCGTGAATACAGGCCTTCTCGGCTTCGCGCAGCCAGACGCCTCCGGTAACTGGGCCGGTTTCGACATCGACTTCTGCAAGGCCGTCGCTTCCGCCGTATTCGGCGATCCCACCAAGGTGAAATATACGCCTCTCAGCGCCAAGGACCGCTTCACCGCGCTGCAGTCGGGCGAAATCGACGTGCTTTCCCGTAATACCACCTGGACCATTAACCGCGACACGGCGCTTGGCCTCAAGTTCCGCCCCGTCACCTATTATGACGGCCAGGGCTTCATGGTCCGCAAGGAACTGAACGTGAAGTCGGCACTTGAATTGTCGGGTGCCGCCATCTGCGTCCAGTCCGGCACGACGACCGAACTGAACCTCGCCGACTATTTCAAGACCAACAACCTGCAGTACAATCCGGTTGTTTTCGACAAGCTCGAGGAAGTCAACACCGCCTATGATTCCGGCCGTTGCGACGTCTACACGACAGACCAGTCTGGCCTCTATGCGCTGCGCCTGACGCTGAAAAACCCGGACGACAACGTCGTTCTGCCCGAAATCATCTCCAAGGAGCCGCTCGGCCCGGCCGTTCGCCAGGGCGACGACCAGTGGTTCAATATCGTCAGCTGGACGGCTTACGCGATGGTCAATGCCGAAGAATTCGGCATCACGCAGAAGAACGTCGACGAGATGAAGAACTCGGCGAACCCGGACATCAAGCGCTTCCTCGGCGCCGAGCAGGGTTCGACGATCGGCACCGACCTCGGCCTCACCAATGACTGGGCCTACAACATCATCAAGGGCGTCGGCAACTACGGCGAAGTCTTCGACCGCAACATCGGCGCAGGCAGCCCGCTGAAGATCGCCCGCGGCCTCAATGCCCTGTGGAACAAGGGCGGCATCCAGTACGCGCCTCCGGTTCGCTAAGCCGCAAAGCGCCTAACTAAAAGAGAGAGGCGGCTCCGCCTCTCTCTCCTCAAGAAAACAAGCCTGAAACAGGCACACTGGGGAAAAACTCTATATGGCAATTACTGCAAACTCGCCCGAAGGCGAGCGCTCAGCCTTATCGGCGGCGTTGTACGACCCCAAAGTTCGGGGTGCCTTCTATCAAGCGCTTACCATTATCATCCTGGCAGGGCTCTGCTGGTTCGTCGTCACAAACACGGTCGACAACCTGCGCGCTTTGAATCGTTCCTTCGGCTTTGGTTTTCTCGAAGGACGCGCCGGCTTCAATCTGGGGCAAGCGCTGATTCCCTATTCCAGCGATTCGACCAACGCCACCGCCCTTCTCGTCGGCTTGCTCAACACGCTGCTGATTTCGCTGGTAGGCATCGTCGCGGCAACGATCGTCGGCTTCATGATCGGCATCGGCAGGCTTTCGCATAATTGGCTTATTGCGAAGCTTTCCCAGGCCTATGTCGAGATCTTCCGCAATATCCCGCCGCTGCTGGTCATCTTCTTCTGGTACAGCGGCGTTCTGGTGCTGCTGCCGCAGGCGCGCGATGCCGTGCACCTGCCATTCTCCAGCTATCTCAGCAATCGCGGCCTCGCCTTCCCTAGCCCGATCTTCGGTGCGGGCATGTGGGCGGTTGGCGTTGCCTTCCTCATCGCCATAGTCGCCGTATTTTTCGTGGCGCGTTGGGCCCACAGGCGTCAGACGGCAACCGGCCAGCAATTCCATACCATCTGGGTCTCGGTCGGCATATTGATCGGCCTGCCGTTGCTGGTCTTCCTGGTAACGGGCATGCCACTTTCCTTCGATTATCCTGTTGCCGGGAAATTCAACCTGACGGGCGGCACGGTCATAGGACCGGAGTTCCTGGCGCTTCTGCTTGCGCTTTCCCTTTATACCGCATCCTATATTGCCGAAATCGTCCGCGCTGGCATCCGCGGCGTGCCGAAGGGGCAGTCGGAAGCAGCCGGAGCGCTGGGCCTGCGGTCGTCGGCCATCAACCGGCTGATCGTCATACCGCAGGCAATGCGCATCATCATCCCGCCGCTGACGAGCCAATATCTCAACCTGATCAAGAACTCGTCTCTCGCCATCGCTATCGGCTATGCCGATATCGTCGCAGTCGGCGGCGTGATCCTCAACCAGTCCGGACGAGCCGTCGAAGTCGTCATCATCTGGATGGTCATCTATCTGATCCTGAGCATCGTCACATCGCTGTTCATGAACTGGTTCAACGCCAAGATGGCCCTGGTGGAGAGATAAGATGTCGAGCGTAGATCAACACTTCGTCAGCAAGACGCTTCTCGTGGCGCAGCCGGCACCCGCCGGTGAAAAAGGCGCGTGGCACTGGTTGAAAAAGAACCTGTTTGCCACGCCGAAGGACATCGTCCTCACCTTGCTCGCGGTCTCCTTCCTTGCCTGGGCGATCCCGCACTTGGTCGACTGGTTGTTCATAAACGCCGTCTGGAGCGGAACCGACCGCACCTTCTGCGCCACCACGGTTCAGGGTGGAACGCAGCCGGACGGCTGGAACGCCGCCTGCTGGGCCTTCATCCGTGCGAAATTCACCATCTTCATGTTTGGCCTCTATCCGCCGGACGAGCGCTGGCGCCCGATACTCGTCTGCATCTTGATGATCGTCAGCTTCGCCCCGTTGCTGATACCGTCCATTCCAAGGAAGGGATTGAACGCTATCCTGGCGTTCTTCGTGCTGCCGGTTGTTTCGTTCTTCCTGCTCCACGGCGGCTTCGGCCTTGAGACCGTCGAAACGGAAAGATGGGGTGGCCTGCTCGTAACGCTGGTGATTGCGTTCGTTGCGATCGCGGTCTCCTTCCCGTTCGGCATTCTGCTCGCGCTCGGCCGTCGCTCCAGGATGCCAGTCGTGCGGATGCTGTGCGTGGCGTTCATTGAAATCATCCGCGGCGTGCCGCTGATCACGGTGCTGTTCATGGCGAGCTACATGCTGCCGTTGTTCATGCCGCAGGGCTGGACGGTGGATAAGCTGCTGCGCGCCGTCGTCGGCGTCGCGATCTTCACCTCGGCCTATATGGCCGAAGTCATTCGCGGCGGTCTGCAGGCCATACCCAAGGGCCAGTTCGAGGGTGCGGACTCGCTCGGCCTCGGCTACTGGCAGAAGATGCGGCTGATCATTCTGCCGCAGGCGATCAAGCTGGTCATTCCGGGCATCGTCAACACCTATATCGGCATGTTCAAGGACACGTCTCTCGTGGCGATCATCGGCATGTTCGACCTGCTCGGCATCGTCCGCCAGAACTTTTCGGATGCGACCTGGGCGAGCGCGGTGACCCCCATAACGGGTCTTGTTTTCGCGGGCTTCGTTTTTTGGCTGTTCTGCTTTGGCATGTCGCGCTATTCAGGTTTCGTGGAACGCCATCTGGACACCGGCCACAAGCGATAAAATTGAGGGAAATATAAAATGGCTGAAGCCCAATCGAGAAAAATGACCGTCTCCGAGACGGAGGTCGCGGTCGACATGATCAACATGAACAAGTGGTACGGTGATTTCCACGTGCTGCGCGACATCAACCTCAAGGTCATGCGCGGCGAGCGCATCGTCATTGCCGGCCCGTCCGGTTCGGGCAAATCGACGATGATCCGCTGCATCAACCGCCTGGAAGAGCACCAGAAGGGCCAGATCATCGTCGATGGCGTCGAGCTGACGAACGACCTGAAGAAGATCGATGAAGTGCGCCGCGAAGTCGGCATGGTGTTCCAGCACTTCAACCTCTTCCCGCACCTGACCATTCTCGAAAATTGCACGCTGGCGCCGATCTGGGTGCGCAAGATGCCGAAGAAGCAGGCGGAAGAGATCGCCATGCACTTCCTTACCCGCGTCAAGATTCCCGAGCAGGCGAAGAAATATCCCGGTCAGCTTTCCGGCGGTCAGCAGCAGCGCGTGGCGATCGCCCGCTCGCTCTGCATGAACCCGAAGATCATGCTGTTCGACGAGCCGACGTCCGCGCTCGACCCGGAAATGATCAAGGAAGTGCTCGACACCATGGTCGGCCTGGCCGAAGAAGGCATGACCATGCTGTGCGTGACCCACGAAATGGGTTTTGCTCGCCAGGTCGCCAACCGCGTCATCTTCATGGACCAGGGCCAGATCGTCGAACAGAATTCGCCGAAGGAATTCTTCGACAATCCGCAGCATGAGCGCACCAAGCTCTTCCTCAGCCAGATCCTGCACTGATCCGGCAGAGATAGAATCAAACGACCCGCCGCTGCATCGCACCGGCGGGTTTTTTATTGAGCGCCATTCTCCAAACGCGGCCGCTCAGCGCAGCGGCAATGCATAGGTCTGCTTGACGATCTGGCTCGGCACGTCGGTCTTGACGTTCTGAATGCCGTTGACCTTCGTCAGGTGCGTCGACTGGAACCGCCTGTAATCATCGAGATCAGAGACGGCGACACGCAGCAGCGCGTCACTCTCCCCGAGCATGATGTAGCATTCCATCACCTCAGGCAGTTTCTTCATTGCCGCGATGAAATGGTCGATCGTTTCCGCATCCTGCGCCGTCAGCCAGACACGCGCAAACATCGAGAGCGGCAGGCCCGCCTTGACCGGGCTCACCACGGCCACATAACGATCGATGATGCCTGCATCCTCCAGCAGCTTCACACGCCGCAGACATGGCGATGGCGATAGCCCCACCTCCCTGGCCAGTTCCACATTCTGCATGCGCCCGTCGCGCTGCAGCGCGCGCAGGATACGCTTGTCGATATCATCCAGCCGCATTGGCATTCTCTACCGATAAATTTCGTATCTTGAATTCTGATGCCAATAATCTGCCAGAAATTGGCATCTTCGCAAGCCGATTGCATCACAGGGGCACTAGGCTTGTCCCTATGGAAAACACCAATCTTCTTCTCTTCTCAGCCACCGTGCTGCCGCTGATCTGCACCCCCGGCCCCGATATGCTGTTCGTGGCATCGCAGGCGATATCGGGCGGTGCTGCCGCCGGTCTGCGCTCGACTGTGGGGATCTGCGTTGGCTATGTCGTGCATTCGACGATGGCGGCGCTCGGCCTGGCTGCCATCATCGCGGCCTCGCCTCTCCTGTTTGCGGCGCTGCGATGGCTTGGCATCGCCTATCTGAGCTACCTCGCCTTTCGGCTCATCGCATCCTCCCTGAAAGGGAGCGGCGTGATGCCCATATCGTCAAGCGCTGCAACCAATAGGTTTCGTCATGGCTTCCTGACGGCTGTCCTCAATCCCAAGGGCATGATGATCTATTTCGCCATCCTGCCGCAGTTCATGAGCCATGATGGAAGCATCATGGCTCAGGCCTCCTTGCTCTCGGCCGTCTTCATCAGTCTTTGCGGCATCGTCTACGCCTTGCTCAGCCTCGCCATCGCGACCCTGGGCTCCCATGGCAATTTCACCGATCGCCGCCGCAGATGGGTCGAGGGCATCGCCGGCGGCCTCTTGCTCGTCGCGGCCGGGCGGCTCGCAACGTGAACAAGCCCATGGCACTTCCCGCAGAACGCGATATACTTTCAACCACCGCGAATAATGCGGGATTCACGAGACGTCGGGGGAAGCGGGCCGTGAAAAAAAGCGACAGAATCATTGGTGGGCTTGCGCTGTTGAGCGTCGCCATCATCGTCATCAAGCTCGCCGGGGTGATGTACGGCTACGACCTCATCCAGATGGCGGTCGATGCCACTCGGCCAAAAGCGCCCGGCGGCTGGCCGGTGATGGCGAACTGAACATGCGCTGATGAATGGCGCTTGCCCGGCACTGAGTGATTACACGGTCTTGGTTTGTCCATTTTGCAGAATTAATCGTTGAAAACATTAGGTAATTTTCTGGACACCCAAAACATCTTGGGCATCCCGCGGCATTTGATTTGGGCGCATTCGAAAGCAAGCCAAAGAAAAACCCGCCGGAGCGGGTTTCGTAAGGCGGTCTCTACCCGATTTGGGGTCGATCTTACCCAATCCGGGTAATCTCTGATCTCCTGTAGAAGCGGGCGATGAACCCCTCGGGTTCGAAGATGGGTGACATTCCGGCTTGGTCGAGTTCTGCCTTGATCGCAGCCCTGTAGCCTTGGCGAGACTTCGCGATCTCAGTCAGGGAAATATAGACATCCTGAAACTCTGCCAGAGACTGCCGTTCGATGAATTTCACATCCCGCCCTGTCTCCCGACGGATGGTTCGCTGGCGGAGGTAGCCGCGCTTGATCAGGTCCGCGACCGTGATGGTCGTTGTACCGAGCGCGAGTTCGGCTTCCTTGAGCCGCATCAGTTCATCATCGCCTCCGGCCAATGGACTGACGTCAAGCTTCAGGGCATCCGATGCCACCCGTGCTCGCTGTAGAACGGGCGCTGTGCCTGGAACAATAGAGGTCTCGAGGCTGCCTTCGAGGATCATGGCGACGAGCGTGTGGAACGGACGACGCCATAATCTGGCGGCCGCGGCCAACGACATGTGGCCTTCGTCGCTCGCCACCGCTGTCATCTTCCCGTTGAGACGGTCCGTCAATTCCTCAACCGCGGATTTGAGGATGCGGGTGTAAGTCCGTTCATCGTCGGATCGGGTTTCGACCTGCTTCAGAATACCGGCGACCAGAAGATCATGAACCCGTTCTTCGCGAAGGCCCAGCGCCTCGCCCGTCTCCTTGCTCGTCAGGGTATCGCTGGCGGCTTCAAGAATCGGACGCAGGGCGGCAGCGTCGAAGTACGTGGAGCCGTCAGAGAGGCCATCACGAAAATCAGGATCATTTGCCTTCATCAAGGCTCTGATCCGATCGTGGGTGAGGCCATACTCCGCGTGCGCGGAACTCACACTGTGGACGTGCCGGGTTTTGACGGGCTTGAGGATGGTCTGCCCCTCGCCGAACGGCATGTTGCGCTCGATGATCTCCTGCATGAGATCGATCACGAGCCCATACGCTTCCTTGACGAGGTTGCGGCGCAACCACCTCACCATCGGCCCGAGAACCAACTCGACATACTGCGTTGTCGGGCGCTTCCGATCAATGACTTCCGCAAGAACATGGCGGATTTCGTCTTCTCCCCTTACCGCAAGGCCGAAGCCCCATTCACGCAGATCGGTTCCGTCGTGCATCCAGGCCTTGACCTCGTGGAGGACCAGAAAGTCCCCGAGATAGCGAGAGAACTCGGCAGCGACGTGCGCGTCGAGCCTGTCGAGGAAGCCATCCCCGCCATCCTGAAACACCCGGTCTCGAAGGTACGTATCCAGCCGAGGCTGGCGGCTCGGGACAGGAGTCGCCGCGGCTTCCTCGATCAATCCGAGATTGGCATTCACGAACTGCGGGAAGTCGTGAACGTCGCCGGCGGCATCAACTGCCACCTCCGTCAGTCGGCAGCCGTGAACTGGGCATCCTTCGATCCCGCGAACGATCCACCATGCACGGCGATAGGCGCGGGACGCCAAACGTCCCACCTCCCTTTCTCGGTCTCCCAGCACGCATTGGGAGCAGAAGCGATGCATTCGGCCCGGCCGCATGTCCTTGCTGAGGGTTGCACAGCCCATCTGCCAGGTGCCGCCAGCCCCAAACGCCCTCGCCGACAGTTTTCCCAGAATGGCGACTGGCACCGTGGACCACTCGCTGACCAGCGACATGGCATCCATCTCGCCATGAACGATGGCAGTGGCCGTGGTGTCCGTATGTGCGAGAAACTCCCGCAGAGACGGATATCCGTTGGCGGCGGCAAGACGGGCGACGAGATCGATCGCCGCCTCGTCGTCGTGAAGGGGAAGCGTTACGGGCAGAACCATCACTTGCCTCCCTTACCAGCGGTTGCCAGGTCGGCCAGAGCGTTGCCGGGATCGATTTCACTCCAGCGCGCGGCGGTGAACACGTTATCGCTCGGAAGGCAACCGCTGTCACGCTGGTAGTTGTGAGCGAAGGCACGGCGATCAACCGTACCCTTGCCCTTGTGCATGACAAGGAAGCACGCCGCCTGGATTGCTTCGATGATCTTCCCGTAGCAGCCGCTGTTGGCGGAACACAGGCGGCCAAGGAAGTCGTCGGTACGGAGTTCCTCGGAGAGGTTCAGGCCGCACTTGCCTTCGACGATGTCGACCAATACCTGCTTGATGCCGGCCTTATCGCCGGGCGGGCTCAGGGGGATGAAGCGCATGACCATCGAACGGTTCGCCAACTGCTGATCGCCCGTAAGCAGCTCCGCGAGCTCCGGCATTCCGGAATAGATCGTGTGCAACGGCCAGTCCTCGATCTGCATCAGGCTTTTGAGGCGATCCTGGACGTCGAGGACGCGGCTGCGGCTTTGGCGCAGCAAGTGCTGGGCTTCGTCCACGTGAAGATAGATGATCCCGCGCTCGCGCAACTGGGCCTTCACGGTCGCGAAGAGCTGCCCCTCCGTCATCTTGGCCTTCGACGGAACTCCGATCGCATCCAGGATCGCCATTGCGAAGTCTTTTGTCGTGCACGGCTTCGGTGCCTCGATGCTCAGCAGCGGCCGCACGGTCTCGCCGTACTGGTTCACCCGCGGCTGGAATTCGGGGATGCGGCTGAAGTGATGGCGCAACGCGAAGGACTTGCCGCTGCCCGAGGCCCCGATGAGGAACAGCGCACGCCGGCGCGATCCTACGCCGCCGCGGCAAGCCTCCACGTTGTCGACCAGGTCGCGCAACATCGTGCCCAACCGCGTGTCGCGTGCGTGTTCGATGTAGCCGCTGTAGACTTCGGCCTTCTTGTCGTTGATCGCGTCGAACGAGATGACGTTAGTAGCGTTTTCCATGACTCAGTACTCTTCGTAGTAGTTGTCAGTGGCTTCGGTAGGCGTGGATGTCTCGGCCGGTCCGTCCGGGGCGTTCTCGGCAGCGGCTGCGCGCTTCTTCTTCCTCGCATCGCGCTCACGCTCTGCGTGATAATCTGGGATCAGGCGGGATGCAGAGACCGATCCGCTACGAAGCGGATCATCGGGCAACGCATAAGCCTGCGTGACGGCCGGCGTGTCGGCTGACTTCACTGCAACCCATGCTCCAAAGAGCTCCGCCTCGACGACGTCGTAGTGTTCCGCAGTGAGGTTGCGAGGCGTCAGATTCGCTCGCAGTGCCGCCGCTCTCCCAGTCTCGGCAAGGCGGTTGATGGCGCGGTTCATCGCCGCCAGTCCAGCTTCCGCTTCGACGGCATGTTGTGTCCGGAGATCGTGGCGGGCGACAACCCATTCGGCCAGCGACAGGTTACGAACGATGTCGACTTGGTTCTTGACGACGAACCAACCTTGGTCACCGCGGACCGCGATATGCTCGAGGTTCTCGGTATCGACCTTGATATCGAACTCCATCTGCCCGAACTTGGTGCGTTGGCGATGCAGCTCCTCGTTGACGTACGGGATGCCCATGAACGGAATGCCGTATTGGCCGATGCGCCGTTTGAATTTCGTTCCGAAGACATGGAGCATGAATTCGGGGTCCTGACTCGGGAACTCGATGTCGTGTTCCTGTGTCGCGCGAACCCAGGCGTTGTGTGGAGACGCGCCGCCAAGCCCGCTGTGCGGCTTGTTGTGGTAAATGTCGCAGACGCCCAGCGTGAAGAGCTGGATCATCTCGTCTACCTGCAGGCTGATCTGATGCTCAGGGTTATAATCGCCCTTCTCGGAGATGGAACCGAACGTTCTGCCCGCGAAGAACGACGCGATCAGCGGCCCGATGGAGTGGAAGAGGCTCTCGATGAAGGGTCGCGCCTTCGGATTTCCCGCCTGCGGCCGATTGAACGTGATCTTCGCCGCCCGCATGATGCCTTCGACGAGCGTGTTCGCGAATTCCTTGCCGTTGTCGCTGAAAATGTTCCGCGGGTGAACCAATCCGATCCATGGGGTTTCCGCGCCGACGAAGTCGGAGATGTGCCGCTTGTCGGACATGATCATGCGGATGGCGGCTGCTGCCGTCACGGCATTAGGATTGGTGCTTGCCCGGAACGCGAGAATGTAGCGCGTGGCGACGTCGATCGCCGCTACGAACCAGATGCGCTTACCGACCACCGCCTCTTTGTAGGAAGGCGGAAGGATGTCCCACATTCCGGTCTCGACGAACAACGTCATGAGGTCGACGTTCCAGAAGTCGATTTCGATCCGCTCGCCAACGGTCAGTGCATTGATGCCGCGTTTGTACATCCCGAAGCGCTTGAGCGCCGAGGCACGCCCGTGGCGGCCGTCCCACTTATCGAATTCGTCGAACTTCGAGATCATCGACTCGAACTTGTGACGGGTCACCTTCAGCAGCGGCGTTTTACGCTCTGCGTTCTCCTTCCCCAGCGCGGCGATATACTCCTGATAGACCTTCGCCATCGTCGGCTTGCGGTCCGTCATGTAGTTGAGCGCATGTTTATGCGCGAACGCCGTCGAGTCTGCGTCAACTTTGCGAAGGTGCAGGCCTGGACCATTATGGCGATGAACAATCCCGAGGACTTCACCGCCGCAAGCGTGATAGCGCTTGTAGTCGCGGCGGAATGTCTTGACCGATGGAGTGCCGAACGCCTGAACCTCGATCATCGCGTCGGCACGGGCGTCGGTCTCTTCCTCATCGAGACCGAGCATTTCAGTGATGATTTCTTTGCGCCAGCCGCGAAGCTTCGCCTCGAATGTCTCCTTCGACCAGCGAGGCTTCTTCCCCAGAGCAAGCCACTCTTTGTCGAACCGATCGATCAGCTTCTCGCGGAACAGAGCGAGCTGGCGGCGTTTTCCTTTGATGTCATCGAACGTGTCGTCCCCGAAGATCGCGCGCAGACGTTGGTTTTCCGGGTCGTTGTAGCCGTAGCGGAGCTTGGCACCGCCGCTGACCAACTTCGAATACACTTCGCCATGGGCAACGAAGCGTTCGTCGGCCTCGTTCGCCTCGTTGCTGAAGGTCCAGCCCTCTTCATCCCGCTTTTTCGGCTTCCAGTCGACGTCGTTCTCCGTGAAGCGATCAGCGACACGCATCTTGACGATGGCGTGATGAAACAGGCTCGGCTTTTGGAAGTCAGTCTGCATCAAAGGCTCCTTCTGGCGGGTGTAAGCAATAGTGGTGGGGACCAGCGGCGGACCATCAACATCGTCAGGTCGTCGATACGGGCTGGCGTCTCGGGCACGAGAACGCACTCGTCGATCAACAGCAGAAGCGCCGTGCGACGCGACGCGCGATTTTCGCATCCGCGAAGAAGCTCGCCGAAACGGAATGGGCCGTGGAACTTCTGGACGGCCTCATAGGCGCGCTCGTACTCCGCCTCGTCACGCAACCGTCGTGCGCGGAGGATGCGTTCGGCGTTCTCGTAGGCACCATATGTCGCCTCGCGCTCGGTCATCAGGCGGATGCCATGGACCGCTTCAGGCGTCGTCGAGCCATTCTTGTTCTTTCGCAGAAAGCCTTCGGCCTCGATGCGTTTCAGCAGATCGCCCATCACAGCGGATTTGCGGTCATGCTTCACGGCGACGGCGACAACCTCACCATCGTCGAACACCACGCAGAAGTCGCAGATATGTTCGCACCACAGCCCCTCGGCATCCCGGTACAACAGCACCGGAAATTGCGAATAGATGGCCTTCACGTCCTTGCGAAGCTGGATGACCGTGGATACGCGGCGTTCGAGATCGCTCTCGTGGTAGACCACCGTCTCCTTAAAGATCGAGAAGCCGCGCAAGGTCTTGCCGTGCGTAGCCGGCGGCTTGCGCACGGCACGTTCGGCAACCGGTTCGTTCCAGAACTTGGTCTCAGTCCTCGTTCCTACGACGATTCCGCGTTATTCCGCTTTCCCCGGCATCGGCGGAGCCGCTTTCGGTCACGCGATTGGCCTGACCGAAGGTGCGAGGGTTGATCGCGGGCATGCTCAAGAAGCCGAGGCCGGCCTTATGAAGCGCGATGTGTTTGGAAACCTGACGTGCGAACTGCATGGAGCCCTCCTTCGGCTTTAGAACACGACGACGACATACAAACAGGGCAATCCGAGAGACTGGTGCGTCTCCGCGAGTTACTTTGCCTGTATGCCTATCCTGTTCATTGCCTGGCTCCTTGGTCAGCGATGGGTTCTGTACACTTTTTCTCAGCATATAAAAGGGGGCTGATGTCGGAACCGACCCGAGACCGGTCGAAAACGACCGAAATGTGCTCCTAATCGGTGCACTTCGCGAGATGTGGTTAATAGAGCCCTAACAGATCAGACGCTGCTTATTTGCAAATCGACTTCAAAGGGCATTCTCTGGATCGGAGGAGATCTCACCCAGACGCTACGCAGGTTTTGTAATTAGCGGAATGCCTTATTTCAGCCTGGTCCGCTCGATCCCGCGTGACGTTCAGCACCGCCCGGGATCAAAAGCGTGCTCGAACGCCGCAAGGTCAAACTTGATAGGTTCACAATGCACGCCACACTCGAACTTGCCCGCGCCGTAGAGCAGATTTGGACCATAGGCGCTTTCTTGCAGGACCCAGATTCGTTGCGCAATACCAGCAGCTGTTCGATCTCAGAAGCGAATATGTCCATGGCCGAGCGGGGCTTTCACGGTCTCCACTTCTCAGCGTATGAGCGCGCGCAACCTCACTCGACTTGTGGCCCAGAGCCTCGTCAAGGAGGCTGGTATGCTTTCGGGAACTCGAGAGGGCAAGCTTGAGCAATTTCTCGATGCCGGTGTGGTGTTTTTGAAACCCAACTTGGCGTGACCATAGGCCAGGTACCGCTGACCTCGTTGTGGCAATAGAGGCTCAGTCACCTTCGCTGTTTTCGCCCTGCCCTGTCTTCTTGACTTTGAGCTTCTTTTGATCAAGCCCCGGACCGATAATGATCCTTGTCGTGCGCGGTTTGAAATCCGCACCTAATCCTGCCCCAAATGAAGCATGGTACTCCGACTGCGTGTCTTCGGGCGAAACGGCCTTGGTCAAATCGAGCTCCGTATCATCGGCATCATCGGCTGCACCCTATCAAAGTTGCCGCGCGCTGTCGAGAAATCCGCGATCCGAACAAATCGACACTCTAACGCAAGGCCGTAGCTTCTGGTGCCCACGGTCCGCTCGATGATTTTCTTCGAGAGAATGCGCTTGCCGCCGATGTACGGGGCGGCAGGGTTTGCCGGCGCAACCGGCATCAGATTTATCACTTCAAAAAGCTTTTGACTCAGTCACACAGAGCCCGCCCTGCAGGGTAACCGGACATAAGGGCGAAACGCTCTTCTCCGGTCCCACACTCGCCACGAGGCCGCAGGCTGGGATATTGGAGAATTAGCTAGGTCCGTCTCGGTATTTGCCGCCGACAAAAAGCCGACCGACAATAAGAGTTCCATAGGAGCTTCTAATGTCTAAGTATGATCGCCGGGCCACCCATCGCAAAAATATTCTGTTCGAGATGGACTTCGCTGCTGAGGTGGGAGCCTATCGATCCTTGGCTGACCTTCTGCTGACGTTCACGCCGGATATCATGGACAGCAAGGATGATGCCGTTGTCGAGAAACTCGTGGGCTACAGTCGTTTGGTTTCGAAGAAATATCTCGAACGCCTCGCCGAAGGTCGGGAACTGACGGATGATGGCCCAACAACCGTCCGAGACAAGTTCAGATATTTGATAGAGGCCGCCGCTTTCGATCATAACTTCGAGAAAACCAGGGAGAAATCCAGTTAGGGCTTATGGCTGGACAGAATCTCCCGTTCGAGATCATCTAGATGATGACGAGATAAGGCCTCGCCCGTTAGCGCATCGTCCGTCCGCACAGTTCTTGCAATTCCTCCTTCAACGATCACAGCCAACTTAGCGTTCTCGCTTAGCCAATCAGAATATAACCGCAGCTTCTTCGCTAAGTAGCGTTGGAGTGCAAGATCTGCGACATTCCCGAGCAACTTGTTGAGGCCATCATCTCCAAGTTCCGACGCAGTCGAACCATCAGGCAATATTGCCCAGAAGATTTTCAGGCCAGCGAGCCGATAAACACCTATCTCGAAATCCATCTTCACCTCTCCGATCTACGGCTGAGGTATCTCTGATGTCTTGCAAAACCATAAACGTAACGGTCGGCAGACATCGAGCAGTACAAGTGCACCTTCCCGAGGAGACCGACCTGGGCTAACCGAGACCCGCCATGGTCGCATTAAGTTCAGTCGCTAGCGATCGCCAATGCGGCTCCGGGGAACCTCATCCAGCTGTTCCAGTAATAATCATGCGACGAAGGTGTCGGGTAAGAGTTCTCGGATGGACACGATATCGTCTCGCGACCTCGTCCACGTCCTCTCCCTGCAACACAACTGCGTTGTAGGCCGAGCGGCACTCATCTTCATTGAGAGACGGCCGGCGACCGAGTCGCTGCCCTCGAGCACGGGCGGCTTCAAGCCCCGCGCAAGTGCGCTCCCGGATCAAACATCGCTCAAACTCGGCCATTGCAGCGAGCATGTGGAACACAAGGCGACCACCGGCTGACGCGGTGTCTATGTTTTCGGTCAGGCTGACAAACTCGATTTTCCGTCGACTGAGCTTTTCGGTGATTTGAATAAGGTCTCGAAGCGAGCGGCCCAGCCTGTCGAGCCGCCATACGACGAGCGTGTCGCCGGATCTTAACGAGCGCAACACCGAGATCAATCCAGGTCTTTTGTTTGTCGAACCGGAAACACCCTGATCCTCGACAACCCGGTCGCAGACGTTGCGCAACGCTGCGAGCTGAAGGTCGAGCCGCTGATCTTCCGTCGATACCCGCGCATAACCGACCTTTGCCATCGAATTTCCATTTCTCCGCGTTGACAGAAACGACCGTTTTCGACGGGCAAGTGCGCGGAACTGCATGATTACAATTCAGAAATAGTTGCAATGGATTGGACAAGAGACAAAAACACCGACGACGGATGACAAAAACGGTCGTTTCTGACCACGCCTGTAAACACTTTATGGGACGCCGCCCGCCGATGAGGTCCGTTTCCTTCGGCGAGGTTGCCCAGCAGCTGATCGATGTCTGGATTTCCCGCGAGGTCGATCAGCCGGCCATACTCTCCGATGTGGTTGGCAAGCAGCTTTCCGTGAATATGGTGCTCGCTATCATTGAAGTGCCCGACAGCGACCCGACTGAGTTTGGCGTGAACCTCGTCCGCGATTACAGTATCCCGACGAGCTACGCAGATGTGCCTGAAGCCCTGAAATCACGACTTCCGTTGTTGCCTGGTGGACGTCTTCACCAGTCCATCCAGAAGGCGATCGCCAGCCGCCGCCCTTCGCTCGTCTCTGAAACAGTGCGCCACGACAATATGCAAACCAACTTCGAGATGTTGTCGCTTCCACGAAAGACGGAGAAATCAGGGGGCGACTGGTGCCTCGTCTTTGGTGTCGTGAATTATATCCTGAGGGCTTCCGCAATACCGAAGGACCTCGATGGCATCGATGTCGCCATCCTACAGCTACTTCGAGAAGGCTTGCAGATGCGGGAGATTGGTCATCGGGTCAAGTTGTCTCCGCGCACAGTGGAGCATCGCGTCGAGCGCCTCAAGGCCCTGACCGGAGCAAGAACACTCCACGACCTTGTCGCCCGTTCGCTCTAAATGAAGGCCTCAGCGGCAGAAGCCTTTAGCGAGACGAAGGTACGCTTTTCCGCTGGCTTGCATCCCGCACCTCCAGCGTAGCTCCCTGGTCCGAGAGAATCTGCGCAAGGAGATGAGCAATCTCTTCGGGATCAGTGCCTGCCGAAAGCAGTTCGTTGCGAAGTTCGTTTGCCTTTCGGAGATTATCGAGTTTGTCCGAGATGACGCTCTGACGGACTTTCGCGGCCTCGGCGGACCGCCTCTCTATTTCAGTCCGGTAATACAGCGTCCGGTCGAGAACTTCGGTGGCCAAACCTACAGGAATGCTTTTGAAGAATGCCCAGATGTCGAACGGATTGGAGAAGGTGATCTGGTCTACCTCGACCGATACGCCTATGTCCTCAGCCGCCCTCTGGAAACCCTTCGAATGCCATGATGTGCAGGCATAGTAGAACAGTTCGATAGCCAGAACGTTTAATTCGATATCTTGAGGCAGCAGCGCCCTGGCTAACGACTTTCGGGTATCCATTCTGACATTGACGACGGCCATCGCTGTGCTCCCGCTTCTCCGACTCTGGAAGCTGACCCTATTTAATGATTGATAACCTTGCTACCTGCTGTGGTGTCTTGAATTCGCGCAGAGGGTGAAATCCCCGTCGAAAATTGCCGAAAACAAAACTCGGATGAGGGAACGTGTCCACATTCGGGCGCGCATTGATGCGACCGACGAGACCCTCAACAGAGACACCGGGGATATCATGAAAATCACGTTTTTCACCGCCCTTGCCGCTATACTCCTCGGAGGAGCTGCCGCGACGAATGCGGCAGATTACGACATCAACGGAATGGCTCTGGGTATGAGCGCCGATCAGGTTATCGCGAAATTTCAGGAAGTGCGGCCGGACGCGCAATACCAGTTCGCGAAGTGGAAACTGCCGGAAGGCACCGAGTGGGTCGCAAATGGCAGGACCTTATACAACGACCTCGCCAATCCGGATGACATGGAGCACGAGCGGATGCAATTCGCGTTCACCGGCTTGGGGTCCGGTAATAAGCTCTTCGCAGCGTCACGCGAGCTGAAATTCAGGCCGTCGCAACGACCGACAACCGAGTCCGTCTATGCAGCTGCCGTCCAGAAATTCGGTGAGCCTTCGGTCACAGGGAAGAGCGCCACCGGCATCTGGGCCGCATGGAAATTCGGTTCCGAGGGCACAATGGCCGAAAAACTAAAATCGCCATTGGCCTGCATAGGCACCAGCGACTTTCCGGTCGGCCTTGACGAATTCACCGCGAAGAAAGCGAAGCAGTCCGTGAGCATGTGCGGCATCTATGTCGACTTCGTCGTCCGAGGCGACCCGACGGGTCTGGCGAACGAACTTGAGATGAAGATGATGGATCAGTTGCATCTCGCGCAGGATTTCGATGCGGACAATTCCGACGCCAGGAAACGGATCGATGCGGCGAAGATCAAGAACGTCGGGAATGCGGCCCCGGCCCCGAAGCTCTAACATCAATGGCGAAGCCAATGTGACGCCAACCAGGGTCGCGGGCTCATCCTCCCGAGCCGCGGCCTCGTTGACCTGTGTGACGAGGCAAGAATATAACTATTCCGAAACGTTCATCTGGCACAGGCAACCGCATGGACATTGGACAGCGTTCAAGACTTTCACTTTGTCAGCTGATGGAAGCGGTCTTGAACCGCGACGAATGCATCGTCATCCTTCGGAAATTCGAAATTTCGACGGACGAGATCGATGGGTATAAATCCGGTTACCGGCTGCTACGTTCTTTAACGGATGCGATATTGGCCGCTACCCCATTGCAAGTCTGGGAACTTGCACAGGAATTAGCACGCACCCGTCAATCGATCCGAGACACGGTATCGCCCAAAAGCCTATTTGACGAGCGTTGGGAGGATTTCATACTCTGCATGAAGCTCGACGGTATCGGATTGGCCGTGGATGACTACGGTCGCGAGGTCAGATCGTTCATTCCACTCGAGCCGACGATAGAGGGCGCGCGCCCCGTCGAAGACGATCTATCCAGAGAGGTTCGCCTGTCGCAACTTTCCGGCGACGACGAGATTCTTCGACTTATCGACGATTCCGCTAAAGCCTTTCTAAGCGGGGATAACAATGGATGTCTGAACAATGCGCGTGTGGCGCTCGAGACAACGGCAAAAGCGATTGGTCGCGAGCTACTACCACCCGTTTCGGCCCTGCCCTCGAAATGGGGAGAGGTACTCGTCGCACTCCGTGAGGCGGGGTTCATTTCTCCGGATCAGGAAAAGGGGTTGGCTGGAGTGTATCGCTTCGTCAGCCCGGGCTCTCATGTGCCCGTAGGATTTACCGAGTCAGAATTCGCTCGCCTGGGCCGGACACTTGCACTTTCGTGTACCTACTTCCTCGTCAAGGAATGGAAAGGTACGCAACTTTCATCTGGATAGGTCGCCCTCTCGGGCAAATGTAACCGTTGCGGCGACCCTCTGAGGCGGGCGTTGCTCCCCGGGATGAGTTCGAGGCCGTTAGAAGTTCTCCATCCGGACATTGAGCAAGTCGTTCGCGAACGCCCGAACAATCAGGGCCTCGAACTTGCCGATCAGTTGGTCGGGTATTTCGTAGGCGCTGCAATAGCTCGCCACGTCGTGCAGTGGGACCGATTGCTTGACGATTTGCCTTTGTTGTTCCTGAAGGCCGCGATATTCGACCTTTTTCTGAGGATGAGATACGCGCTTTATATTCTGCACCTCACCCCGATCGCGGTTGAAGGCGTTGTTCATCTCCTTCCAGAGAGATAGGCGCTGCGCTTTCCCTGCGTAAATCGCGCGACCACGACTGTCGTGGAAGATATAGATACCGTGTTTGCTTTCGAGACTTCGTCGAAGGCCGGCAAAATAAGGGTGTTCGGTGCCCTCGTCGTCCTTACTGCGAAATATTTCCCACTTGGCACTATGGCGCGATTCCGTCAGGTCGATATGTAGAAACTCGACGATAGGCACTACCGTGCTTTCGATCAGTTGCCGCTCCACAGCCTTCGAATATTTCTCTACCAAGTTTACGGCCTGGCGGGGTGTCAGTTCCTTGCCGCGATAATTAGCCAGTTGGGTTTGGGTAACACCTATTGCCTTTGCCAAGGCGGAGTCGCTGATCGACTTTGTACCCTTCTCCTTCTTGATGCGGCGCGCGAATTCCTCAAGTAAGTCATTTCCGTTCACAGCCCTGAATCTCCCTTTATAATTCGCGCGAGACATAAGGACGCCTCTTCTTGATTCCCAGCGATCGTCGGGATGGCATACTCGTAGCCGCAATTGCGACGGGTACCCATAATCCAGACACGGAGCGGCCAAAAGTCCGGCCACGATACACGTTCGATTTCCGATTAGTTACTGTTATATATGGAAAAATCTCGGTCTCCAATGTGGCCAACGAAGCGGCCAAAAAGCTAAGCCCAAAATCACCATGCGCAATGACTGCTCCTTTTGCGAAGCCGTGAATTTCAAACCCTAAGGGCGCGTGAAATCTCTAAATCTCGACCACGAAACCTGGGTCAAAACCCGTTGCCTCCCCTGGGTATCCACGTGGATTACAGATGACCCTCGTAAAGCCGAGCGTGTAGTCCAATCTTTGATGGACGTGTCCGTGGACCCAAAGGTCGGGTTCTGCCTCCCTGATAAACGCTTCGCAATCGGATGCATAACATGGCGATAGCGGGTCATCCCGAAAATAACGGGAAATCGATCGCGGCGACGGTGCGTGATGGGTGACAACAACCCTTTTTCTGATATCGGTCCGCCCCAAGCTTTCCGAAAGGAACCGGAGAGAGGCGTCATGTCTCCGGAACGCATGGATTGGTTTGAACTTTCTGAATGGTTGCTTGGAAAGGCTGATCCTTTTGTAGTCGTTCATCCCCTTCTCCGCCCACCACATTGCCGTTTCCGGATCGCGATCGAAGAGCCGGAAGTCAGTCCAAAGCGTCGCCCCAGCGAAGACCACGTCGCCGATCACGACTTCACGGTCGTCAAGGAAGTGCACATTGGGGCAACGACCACGGAGCGCATCCGCGGCTGTGATGCTGTCTTCGAGGAACGCTCTGTAGAATTCGTGGTTTCCCGCGACGAAAACCACGGGAACCCTTGGCCCCACATAAGCCGACAGCCATTCGACGCTAGGCACCACGCCCTTGTCGAGCACGTCACCCGCGCAAACAATGCAGTCGATGTCGCTCGGCGGGTTGGCAGCGAAAGGTTTGTCGAATTCGAGATGAAGGTCGGAGAAAACCCAGATTTTCATTGCTCTGCTCCCTTAGCGCGCAGTGCTTGTAGAATATCCTCCACGGGAAGTACGAAGCTTTCCGAGAGCCGCTGGGCCAGGTTTTGTACCTCCGCTCGTTTCGATGTCAGGATTTGCTCAACCCTCGTATATTGAGCATCAAGACGTTGTCGGATGGCTTCACGAAGAACTGGGTCACTCTGTCTAAGAGTTTCCATCGGTCGACGACCGACGCCCAGGTCAGTGACAAGATCGTTGCCGAACGCAAAGCAGCGCTCCATCATCGTCGCTAGGTCTGTAGCCCTGTTAAGGTCGGAAGTCGCATCGCCTCCGGACGCCACGGAGTGTTCGCCGAAGAAAATTCGTTCCGCGGCCATGCCGCTCAAAAGAATTGCGATCGTGTCCGTGAAATAGGACGCAGATGTCATGAGCGGCGGCTTCTCATTGAAATAGGTTACGCCGATCTGGTTCCATCCTACCTTGGAAGGACGCCACCGATTGATCTTGACGTTCAGGAGTTGGCCGGGGCGCAACAAGGCTCCGACTACCGCATGTCCAATCTCATGGACGGCGAGACGATACCCTTCCTCTGCCGTATAGGCCGACAGCGGCGGCATCGCCCCAAGCAGGTCCTCGTCCGTCACGAACTTGCGTCCCGATCGTCGAGCAAATCGCCGCGCATCTCGAGCTAGTTTCTCGATTTCCGCGCCCGACCAATCCTCTGACTGCACAACGAACGGGTCGAAATCGTTGAGCGCCAACTCCGGCAGATGGTAGTTCAGGATTGCTTTGCGGTCTTCGGCGTCTGGTCGCGGGATTTGGATCACCCGTTCAAATCTTCCTGGCCTAAGCAGCGCGACATCAATCGCATTCGGGTCGTTGGTAGCGCCGACTACAATAATGCCTTCCCGCCCTTCCGTTGAATCCAAGCATTCCAACATCCCATTGATCACCTGGCGCTTGTAGTCGTGATAGTCAGCATTCTTATGGGCTTCTCGATCCCCCAGACTGTCTAGTTCGTCGATGAAAAGAATTGCGGGCCTGACGGCTGCTGCTTCCTTGAATGTCTCGCGCATACCCTTGAGCATATCCCCGAGATGTCCTTTTGCCTGCCACGCAGCAGCGGAACTCGCGATCAGGGTGATGCCGCATGTATTGGCCAGCGCCTTTGGAAAGGTCGTCTTGCCGCACCCGCTAGGGCCTGCAAGAACGATGCCTTTGTCCACGTCCGCCCACGGAATTTCTCCAGCCGTCCAGGCCTTGATGTCCGCAGCGACTTGAAGACCCCAAATCTTCGCCGGTCCGAATCCCGCGAGGTCCTCCAGGCGGGGAGACGCTGGGTTAGGGAGCACGGCGCTCGGTGAGTCTTCCTCTGGGATGACGGCCTTCAGCCGCCGAACTAAATTGGCGATCGAACGCTTTGGTCGCAGTGCCAGTCGGATATCACATAATCGGCAAGTTGCCAGGAACACGGCGTCGGCATGGCAGATAGCAAGCCCTAGCGATTTAGCAGCCGCCTCGAAATGGCTGACTAGAGGCAACTCCATTTCGATCCGGTGATCAATCAGCAAAGCCAGTTCTTTTGAGATGTCCGTATCCTCAGTGTAAAAGATGACGGCCCGGTGCAGTTGACTGAATTTGCGCGCTAGGTCCCATGCATGCGGCTTGATAGCGGCCGGGCTTGTCACCAAAACGATGGCGTTACCATCGTCGTCCGTGTCACTTTCGGGGTCGAGCATTGCTCGGGCTGCGGTCTCGTATGCTTGCAGATCATGCAAGTCGGGAAGACGGATGCCGAGAACGTAATGAGAAGTCGCGAGGAATGGCCGGATAGTCCGGCGGAAAGCCATATGAGCCACGATAGTGACGAGATTCGCCGGCGGCCTGATTTTCCGCATCCAGAATGCGTCTGAGAATGTCATGTTGTTGAGCCTCGTTGATTGGAGTGACAGCGGCAGGGCTCAACCGCGTATTCGTCTCACCATCGTCTCGGGCCCAAGGAGGGCTTCATCCAGCTCGACCTCAATGAAGCCTTGTAGGTGTCCGTCGTCGAATGATTTGAGACTTTTTGGGCTCTGGAAGAATGGAGTTTCCGGCTCAGTTTGCGGGTTGATTTAAGCCGCTTTGGCCTGGTGGTTCAAGCGGCGCTGTCGGATAGTGTCTCGTTTGATCCTTTCACGTTCGAGCAGGATGGTCTGGCCGCGTCCGAAGTAGACGTCGGCCGGAGTGAGATTGTCGAGGCTCTCGTGGTATCGGCGATGATTGTAGTGCTCGACGAAGGCCGCGATCTGGGCTTCGAGGTCTTCCTGGAAGAAGT
>JUHI01000009.1 GCA_000799755.1 Martinezella tropici | reverse complement strand
CCCACACCATGCCGCTCGAAGACATCAACAAGGGCTTCGACCTCATGCATTCCGGAAAGAGTGTCCGGGGCGTCGTGATCTATTGACGGCTTCAAGCCACGAAAGAAACGTATGCGGCGCATAAAGAATACGCCGCATATAGCTGAAAAGATTTGATATTATGATTTATGTCGATGCCGATGCCTGTCCGGTCAAGCCGGAGATCCTGAAGGTTGCCGAACGCCACGGCATCGAAGTGACCTTCGTCGCCAATTCCGGGCTGCGGCCGTCGCGAGATCCCATGGTGCACAACGTCATTGTCTCCAATGCCTTCGACGCCGCCGACAATTGGATCGCCGAGCACGCCGGCGCCGGCGACATTGTCGTCACGGCCGACGTGCCGCTTGCCGGCCGTTGCGTTGCGACCGGAGCACTGGTAACGGGGCCGACCGGTCGCATCTTCGACAAGACGAATATCGGCATGGCGACGGCCATGCGCGATCTTGGCGCTCACCTTCGCGAAACCGGTGAAAGCAAGGGCTACAACGCCGCCTTCTCACCGCGCGACCGTTCCGCCTTTCTCGAAACCTTCGACCGGCTCTGCCGACGTTCGAAAACCAACTAAACGCCTGGAGACCAGCCGTGAACATCATTTCCCAAAACACCGCCTTCGGCGGCATGCAGGGTGTCTTCTCGCATGAGTCCGAAGCCTGCAAATGCGAGATGACCTTTGCCGTCTTTGTGCCGCCACAGGCGATCAAGGAGCCCAGGCCGGTCCTCTGGTATCTCTCCGGCCTCACCTGCACGCATGCCAACGTCATGGAAAAGGGTGAATACCGCCGCATGGCCGCCGAACTCGGCCTGATCATTGTCTGCCCCGACACGAGCCCGCGCGGCAATGACGTGCCGGACGAACTGACCAATTGGCAGATGGGCAAAGGCGCCGGCTTCTATCTCGACGCCACCGAGACGCCCTGGGCCGAAAACTACCAGATGTACAGCTACATCACCGAGGAGCTGCCCGCCCTCGTATCAAAGCAATTCCGCGCCGATATGAGCCGCCAGGGCATCTTCGGCCATTCCATGGGCGGCCACGGCGCCATGACGATCGCGCTGAAGAACCCGGATCGCTTCAAGAGCTGCTCCGCTTTCGCTCCCATTGTACAGCCGTCGACAGCCGATTGGTCCGCCCCGGCGCTGGAGAAATATCTCGGTAGCGACAAGGCAGCCTGGCGGCGCTACGACGCCTGCGCGCTCGTCGAAGACGGCGCCTACTTCCCCGAATTCCTGATCGATCAGGGCAAGGCAGACAGCTTTCTCGAAAACGGCCTGCGCCCATGGTTGTTCGAAGAGGCGATCAAGGGCACCGATATCGGCCTGATGCTACGCATGCACGAGCGTTACGATCACTCCTACTACTTCATCTCGTCCTTTATGGATGATCATCTGACGTGGCATGCCGAGCGGCTGGAAAAGTAAGGGTGGCACGATCGCCTTGAAATAAGGAGGCGATAAAGGCATATAGGAAACGCGCAGACGACTGCGGCGGCCGGCATCCAAAACCGGCCGTAGACATCGCGGGGACGGCCTCGCTCTTAACGAAGGAGCGTAAAATGGCTTGGTTCCTGCTTTTCCTTGCAGGCTTGTTCGAAATCGGCTGGGCAGTCGGCCTGAAATATACCCATGGCTTCACACGACTGACGCCGACGATTTTCACCATCATATCCATGATCATCAGTATCGCATTGCTTGGCCTGGCGGTGAAGACGTTGCCCATGGGCACGGCCTATGCCGTCTGGACCGGCATCGGTACGGTCGGCACGGTTCTGCTCGGCATTTGGCTGCTCGGCGATCCCGCGACATTGGTCCGTCTGTTTTGCATCGGCCTGATCGTGGCTGGCATTGCCGGCCTCAAATTCGTGGCCTGACAGAGCTGCCATCATCGGCGCTGGCGATTGTCCAGCGCCCAATGTCCCGGTCCGGAAAACACCAAAAACAGAAAGATGAAGCAGAACAATATGGCGCCGTCGCCCTCATTGTTCGCCGGAAAGAAATTGATGGGCATATGCACCGTGAAATAAGCGATCGCCATTTCGCCGCTAAGTAGAAAGGCGACGGGACGCGTGAAAAGCCCGAGCAGGATCAGGACGCCACCGACGAGTTCGATAATCCCCGCCACGAAGAACAGCGTCGTGATCGCATAGGGTGCCGGCGGAAAGCCGAAGAGTTTCTGCGTGCCATGCTCGATGAACAGGATTGCGGTCACGATTCGCAAGACAGCAAGAGCGGCGGGCTGATAGGACGACAGGCGCTCGGAAAGGGACATGAGGATCTCCGTTCGATAGGGGATGCGAAGGAGATCCTGTCAAAGATACTCTCGCTTCACCGACAACGGAGTGAACACGCAAGAGACGAATTTATTCGCCGGACCCAACGATCAGCCGGGCCCGGCGAGGAGGCCGATTACTTCTTGTTGTTGTCGATCGCCAGAAGGCCGGGGCCTGCGAAGATCAGGAACAGGAAGATGAAGCAATAGAGGATCGCTGCGTCGCCGCCATTGTTGGCCGGGAAGAAATTCTTCGGATAATGCGCCATGAAATAGGCGACTGCCATGTTGCCGCACAAGATGAATGCGACCGGGCGGGTAAAGAAGCCGACGATCGTCGCCAGTCCGCCGACGACTTCGATGATACCCTGAACCAGAAGCAGGGTCGGCAGCGGGCTTGGGAATTGGCCGCCGGGCGGAAAGCCGAAAAGCTTCTGAAGGCCATGTTCGATGAACAATACGCCGGTGACGATACGCAATACGGTAAGAGCATAGGGCTGATATTGATTCAGCCGATCGGAAAGCGCCATGTTAAACTCCAGTTTTAACTCCCCCACGACGAAGCAATAGAGTGGACGAGCATGAACGTGAAAACACGGCTTCTGACGTCCAATCAAATTTCCGTGTAAAATCTGTGACTTGTTGTCACAGACTTATAACGGGATGTTGTCGTGCTTCTTCCAGGGGTTGGTCAAATCCTTGTTGCGCAGCATCCTCAGTCCCTGCGCCAGCCGCCGCCGGGTGGAGCGCGGCATGATGACCTCGTCGATATAGCCGCGCTCGGCGGCAACGAACGGCGACAGGAAGCGATCCTCATACATCTTGGTATGCGCCGCAATCTTCTCGGGATCGGCAATATCCTTGCGGAAGATGATCTCGACCGCACCCTTGGCGCCCATGACGGCGATCTGCGCCGTCGGCCAGGCGTAGTTGAGATCGCCGCGCAAATGCTTGGAGGCCATCACGTCATAGGCGCCACCGAAAGCCTTGCGGGTAATGACCGTCAGCTTCGGCACGGTCGCTTCCGCATAGGCAAAGAGCAGCTTGGCGCCGTGCTTGATCAGGCCGCCATATTCCTGCGCGGTCCCCGGCAGGAAGCCGGGTACATCGACAAAGGTGACGATCGGAATATTGAAACAATCGCAAAAGCGCACGAATCGCGCCGCCTTTCGCGAAGCGTCGCTGTCGAGAACGCCAGCAAGCACCATCGGCTGATTGGCGACGAAACCGACGGTCGCACCCTCGATGCGCCCGAAGCCGCAGACGATGTTCTTGGCGAAGCTTTCCTGGATCTCGAAGAAATCGCCCTCGTCCGCCACCTTCAGGATCAGTTCCTTGATGTCGTAGGGCTTGTTGGCATTGGCCGGGATCAGCGTGTCGAGCGAGGTATCCGGCGCTGTCACGGATTGATAGGATTCGATCTCCGGAAGGACGGCCGTGTTCGACTGCGGCAGGAAATCGATAAGGCGGCGCACCTGCAGAAGCGTGTCGACATCATTGTCGTAAGCACCATCGGCGATCGAGGATTTCGTTGTATGCACCGAGGCGCCGCCGAGCTGTTCGGATGTCACCGTCTCGTTGGTGACAGTCTTCACCACATCAGGCCCGGTGACGAACATGTAGGAAGTATCGCGCACCATGAAGATGAAGTCTGTCATGGCAGGCGAATAGACGTCACCGCCGGCACATGGCCCCATGATGATCGAAATCTGCGGAATGACGCCGGAAGCCAGCACGTTGCGCTGGAAGACTTCGGCATAGCCGCCAAGTGCCGCGACACCTTCCTGAATGCGCGCCCCACCGGCATCGTAGATACCGATGATCGGCGCCCGGTTCTTCAGCGCCATATCCTGTACCTTGGTGATTTTTTCCGCATGTGCTTCTGAAAGAGACCCACCGAAGACAGTGAAATCCTTAGCAAAAATAAAAACGGTACGCCCGTTGACCGTACCCCAGCCGGTCACGACGCCATCACCGGCGATCTTGCTTTTGTCCATACCGAAATCGGTCGAGCGATGCTCGACGAACATGTCGAATTCCTCGAAGGAACCTTCATCCAGGAAGATGTCGATGCGCTCGCGCGCCGTCAGCTTGCCGCGCGCATGCTGGGCGTCGATGCGCGCCTGTCCGCCTCCGAGCCTTGCTATTTCGCGGCGACGTTCCAGTTCCTGCAGGATTTCCTTCATGCTGCCCTCTCTCCCTCGTCACTCGGGCTTAGCATGGCGCAAGCCTTGTTTAAAGCATCTGCTCAGTCTGCGAGCCGCGGCGTGTTCAGCGAAAAGATGGAGCGGATGCGCGCGGCGATATCTTCCGCCATCAGCTCGTCCGCTGTGGCCGGATCGGGAGCGACGACCTTGACGTCGAACGAAGCCATGGCGATCACGGCACCGCCATCTGGCGCGGCGGCATCGATATTGATCTTCGCGCTGCTGCGGTCGCGATTGAAGCCGCGTGCCTTTCGCACGTCCGTCAGCCTGACGGTGATGGCAACAGGCGGCAATTGCGGACCGAAGGTTGTTGCAGCGATCGCGGCATTGACGCGATCATTGACGGCGGCAACCAACGCCGGTGATGTCGGCGGCAAAGCCTGATCGGCCACGACGGTTGCACTGCGTACAGCATAAGATGGAGGCGGGGGATCGACGGACCAGCTTGAACACGCGGCCAATGCCAAACATCCCACGAGTGCCGACACGGCTCCCGGCCTCAACAACAACATGATCCCTGCCCCGAATTTCCAACCCGCAAGATATGCAGATCGCTATAAAGGACTGAAATCCAACAATATTCAACTGCGAAGCGCGGAAAAAACGTCGGTCGCGGCCTGAAATTCCTCAAAACGCTGTGCACGGCGCTGTTCGGCTTCTTCGTCGCTGCCCCAATGCTCGATTGTCCAATCCTCGTCGAGATGCGCGAGTGACCAGACGTCGGCGAGCGGCAGGAATCCTTCGGCAAAGGCCAACGCCAGGATCGCTGAGCCCGTCAGCGTCGTAATCGTGTGCAGGCTCGCAAGCTCCATCGCCGTATCATATTTGCGCAAGGTAGCGCTGAAGGCCGCAATGGCTTCGCTCGGCTGCTCCTGATGCATGACGCCTTCCGCCAGGATGAAGCGGGCGCCATGGTCGCGCGCGGCCCATTCGATGACCGGGTTCCAGCGTTCCGACTGCCGTTCGACCAGCCGCTCCGGCCCATCGGCGCGGTAGCAAAGCAGATCGCTGCCCGAAAAACGTACGATTTCGTCGAACACGGCTTGGCTTTCGGTCGCAACGCCATCGATAGCCGTGTTGACGAGGCGTGTTACCGGCATGGTGGCGGGATCGATGACATCGAACTGACGCACCCACTCCGCGGCCACCAGCTTGGCAAGCGCCTCCGTCGGCAGCGCCAGGGAGCGTCTTGCCGGCGTCTTCACCACCTTGCCGTCGAGCGCGATGGCATGACCACCCTCGTCCGCGATGATTGTCACATCCTTGTAAAAGCGCTTCGGCAGCGGCTTCTTCATCTGGATCTGCGCGCGCCGGATCGGATCGGGGTGGCTCAGACCTTCGGAGAGATCGTTCAACAGGTCGCGCATGGCGTCACCTCAGAGAATATGGCTCAACAAATCGTTCGGATGGTGGGCGATGGCATCGGCGCCGGCGGCCAGCAGCTCCTCGACCAAAGCGTAACCCCAGGCAACGCCGATGGCCGTCGCACCCGCCGCTTTTGCCATCTGCATGTCATAGATGGCATCACCGATCACAATCGTATCGTGCGGGTCCATGCCGGTTTCATCGCAGCATTCCGTCACCATCGCCGGATGCGGCTTCGACGGGCAATCGTCGGCAGTGCGCGAGACGATGAAATAGGGCGTGAAATCGTTAGCGGCAAGAATATGGGTCAGGCCGCGGCGCGATTTGCCCGTGACCGCGCCAAGCAGCAGTTCATCACGGGCCGCAAGCGTCTCGATCAGCGGCTTGATGCCGTCGAAGAGTGGTGTCTGCATGTCCGCCTCGTCGCGGACTTCCGGAAAGATCGACTTGTAGTGCGCCGTCATGGCAATCGCTTCGTCGTCGACATGCGGCTTGCCCTGCATACGGGCAATGGCGATATCGAGCGTCAGGCCGATGATCGACTTGGTGGCGGAAACATCGGGACGCTTGTAGCCGAAAGCCACGAAAGTCCGCGCCATAACCTCATGGATCAGCCGCACGCTGTCGACCAGCGTGCCGTCGCAATCGAAAAGTACCAGCTTCATTCGTCGTCCGGCTCCCCTGCCGATTCCATATCAAAGCCGAGAAGGTTCCAAGTCTGCACCATATGCGGCGGCAGCGGCGCGGTGACGCGCAGGCGGCCACCCGTCGGATGCGGAATATCGATATGGCGCGCGTGGAGATGCAGGCGCTTTTGGACTCCACCGGGAAAATCCCAGTTAGGATCGTCATCGAAATATTTGGGATCGCCGATGATCGGATGGCCCATGTGCAGCGCATGGACGCGCAGCTGATGCGTGCGGCCGGTATAGGGCTCCATCTCCAGCCAGGCGAGGCTTTGAGCAGCGGTTTCGAGCACGCGGTAATAGGAGATTGCGTGGTCCGCGCCCTCCTCACCGTGCTTGGCGATACGCATGCGGTCGCCATCGGCCGTCGCTTCCTTCACCAGCCAGGTGGAGATCTTATCCTCATGCTTGCGCGGCACGCCCTTGACCAGCGACCAATAGGTCTTCTTGGTGTCGCGTTCGCGAAACGCCGCCGTCAGCTTCTGTGCGGCACCACGGGTGCGCGCGACCACGAGTACGCCGGAGGTGTCCCGGTCGAGACGATGCACCAGGCGCGGCTTTTCACCCTTCTTGCTTGTCCATGCCTCAAGCATCTTGTCGATATGACGGGTAAGGCCGGAACCGCCCTGCACGGCAAGGCCAGCCGGCTTGTTCAGCACATAGACCTTGTCGTCTTCATGAAGCAGCATTCGCGACAGAAGCTCGGCGTCGCCGCCGTGCTTGAGGTCGTTGCCGGCGATCGGACCACTCTTCAGAGCCTTCGCATCGACATCGAGAGGCGGCACGCGCACGATCTGTCCCGGCTGCACGCGCGCATCCGTCTTGACGCGGCCACCATCGACGCGCACCTGACCCGAACGCAGCAGCTTCTGCAGCTGGCCGAAGCCGAGCCCCGGGAAATGCACCTTGAACCAGCGGTCGAGACGCATGCCCGCTTCATCAGGCTCGACCTGTATATGTTCAATCCCGGCCATTCTTCTTCTTTCAAACACCGCGGCATGTCCCCACAAATGCCAAACCTCGTTTGGCGGGATCATGCGAACTCAATTGACGGGACCACGAGCCCCGCAGCCGGAGGTTTCCCGGCCTTTTGACGTGGCTTTAGAGCATTTCGAGGCAAAGTGGAAACCGGAATCGTGCGGCCGATTGATTTTCTGGCTCAGTTTCCCCTAGCCGAGACGACGGGCAGATTGACGTCGACCATGCCCGCCTTGTCGAACATCAACATCACAGGCACCGTGCCACCCTGCTTGAAGGGCGTCTTCACCTGCTTGAACATCATGTGCATCGTATTCGGTGCAAGCGTCACCGTGGCGCCGGCGGGAATGGCGATGCCACCCTTGATCTCGCGCATCTTCATGATCTCACCCTCCATCTTCATCTCATGCAATTCCACCTTGCCGGCGGATGAAGACGTCACGGAGGTCAGCTTGTCATCGGTCTTGCCCGCGTTGTGAATGGTGATGTAGCCGCCGCCGACCGGCTGCCCGGGAAGCATGGCGCGGACGTAGCCGCCGCTGATGTCGAGATCCCCGAGCTTGGCGGAGGCGGAGCCGGCGGGCGCAGCGGCTGCATCCATATGCATGCCCGGCATGGATTTCATCGCGCCGCTGTCCTGTGCTATCGCCCCCGTGACGGAAAGCGAGAATGCGCCGATCGAAATTACCAATGCGGCGGCGTGGTTGCGGTTCATATTCATCTCCTGCCTGTCTCCTCTATCGACCAGAAGGGATAACCGCTCCAATGATTGTTGCAAAGGCCCGTAATCATTGCCAAACGCAGGATTGATCGGCGCGACAAAAATTTGTTCAGCGGCGACACTTGCCCCTTGCCATCTTCGACGAGGACCGGATAATGACACTCGACCCTGTTGGGAGAATCCGGCGCAAGCCGGTGCCGAAGGAGCAACCGCCCCGGAAACTCTCAGGCCAAAGGACCAGCAAGGGGCAGACGGAACTCTGGAGAGAAGCGCGTAAGCGTTCGCCGAAGGGATAACAATCTCAGGCAAACAGACAGAGGGGGCTCATCATCGGGCGCGCTTGCGCCGAAATTGTGAGCTCTGCGCTTCGAAACGAGCGCAAAACCCGGAGGCGTCATTTGGACGAGACCGCTGCCCTCAAGATCACCCCCCTTCATGCCCTGCATGTGTCGCTCGGCGCCCGCATGGTGCCGTTCGCAGGCTATGACATGCCCGTGCAATATGCGCCCGGCGTGCTGAAGGAACACCTCTGGACTCGATCCTCCGCCGGCCTGTTCGACGTGTCGCATATGGGCCAGGTGACGATCCGCGCCCGCTCCGGCAAATATGAGGATGCGGCGCTGGCGCTGGAAAGCCTCGTGCCGGTCGATATTCTCGGCCTCGCCGAGAACCGCCAGCGCTATGGCTTCTTCACCGACGACAAGGGCGGCATCCTCGACGACCTGATGATCACGCATATGGACGACTATCTCTTTGTCGTCGTGAACGCGGCCTGCAAAGATCAAGATCTCAAGCATCTTCAAGATCATATCGGCGACAGCTGCGAAATTACCTTACTTGATCGCGCCCTCATTGCACTTCAAGGACCGCGCGCAGTCGACGTTCTCGCCGAGCTCTGGGCCGACATTGCCCATATGAAGTTCATGGACGTGCGCCATTGTCGCCTCCACGACGTCTCCTGCCTGGTATCGCGCTCCGGCTATAGCGGTGAAGACGGTTTCGAAATCTCCGTGCCTGCTGACAAGGTCGAGGATATCGCCAAGCGCTTGCTCGAGCATCCGGATGTGCAGCCGATCGGCCTCGGCGCCCGTGACTCGTTGCGCCTCGAAGCCGGCCTCTGCCTCTATGGCAACGACATCGACCAGACGACGACGCCGATCGAAGGCGCGCTCGAATGGGCGCTCCAGAAGGCCCGCAAGACGGGCGGCGCCCGTGCTGGTGGCTTTCCAGGCGCAAGCCGTATTCTCGGCGAACTAGATGGCGGCACCACGCGCCGCCGCGTCGGCCTGAAGCCTGACGGCAAGGCGCCGGTACGCGGCCATGCCAAGCTTTATGCCGATGCCGAGGGCAAGAGCGAAATCGGCGAAGTTACCTCGGGCGGCTTCGGCCCGAGCGTCGAATCCCCCGTTGCCATGGGCTACGTGCCGACCGATTTCACCGCGCCCGGCATCACCGTTTACGCTGAAGTGCGCGGCAAGTACCTGCCGGTCGTCGTCAGCGCCCTGCCTTTCATCAAGCCTACCTACAAACGTTGAACGTCTTTTCCAGAGAGGATTACCCATGCTGAAATTCACCGAAGAACATGAGTGGCTGAAGGTCGAAGGCGACGTAGCAACGGTCGGCATCACGGCGCATGCCGCCGAGCAGCTCGGCGACCTCGTTTTCGTGGAACTACCTGAAGTCGGCGCCAGCTTCTCCAAGGGTGGCGACGCGGCAACCGTCGAATCCGTCAAGGCGGCCTCCGAGGTCTATTGTCCGCTCGACGGAGAGATTACCGAAGTCAACGAAGCCATCACGGCCGATCCGGCCCTCGTCAATTCCGACCCGATGGGCGCTGGCTGGTTCTTCAAGCTCAAGCTGAAGAATATCAGCGATCTTGATGGTCTTCTTGATGAATCCGGTTACAAGGAGCTGATCGGATAATGACGACGCCTACAGAATTTACATTCACCGACTACCAGCCCTACGATTTCGCCAATCGCCGCCACATCGGTCCGTCTCCCTCCGAGATGACCGACATGCTCAAGGTGATCGGTTACAAGAGCCTCGACGGCCTGATCGACGCGACGCTGCCGCCTGCCATCCGCCAGAAGACGCCGCTTACCTGGGGCGCGCCGATGACGGAGCGCGAGGCGCTCGACCGCCTGCGCGAAACCGCCAACAAGAACAAGGTTCTCGTCTCGCTGATCGGCCAGGGTTACTACGGCACGATCACGCCGCCGGTCATCCAGCGCAACATTCTGGAAAACCCGGCCTGGTACACGGCCTATACGCCCTATCAGCCTGAGATCAGCCAGGGCCGTCTTGAGGCGCTGCTGAACTACCAGACGATGATCAGCGACCTTACCGGTCTCGATGTCGCCAACGCCTCGCTGCTCGATGAAGCGACCGCCGCAGCCGAAGGCATGGCAATGGCGGAACGCGTCGCCAAATCCAAGGCTAAGGCCTTCTTCGTCGATGCCGCCTGCCACCCGCAGACCATCGCCCTCATCAAGACCCGCGCCGAGCCGCTCGGCTGGACCGTCATCGTCGGCAATCCATTCACGGATCTGGATCCGGTCGATGTCTTCGGCGCGATCTTCCAGTATCCGGGCACGCATGGCCACATCAACGACTTCAGCGGCCTGATCGCTCGCCTGCACCAGACCGGTGCGATCGCCATCATGGCCGCCGATCTCCTGGCGCTGACGCTCTTGAAATCTCCGGGCGAAATGGGCGCGGATATTGCCATCGGCTCCTCGCAGCGCTTCGGCGTTCCCGTCGGGTATGGTGGTCCGCATGCTGCTTACATGGCCGTCAAGGACGACTACAAGCGCTCCATGCCGGGCCGCCTCGTCGGCGTTTCGGTCGATGCGCGCGGCAACCGCGCCTATCGCCTGTCGCTGCAGACCCGCGAACAGCATATCCGCCGCGAGAAGGCGACGTCGAACATCTGCACCGCCCAGGTGCTGCTCGCCGTCATGGCCTCCATGTATGCCGTCTTCCACGGTCCGCAGGGCCTGAAGGCCATTGCCCAGCAGGTCCACCAGAAGGCCGTTCTGATGGCCAAGGGTTTGGAAAAGCTCGGCTATGCCGTCGAGCCGGAAACCTTTTTCGATACGATCACCGTCCAGGTCGGTCACATGCAGGGTCTGATCCTGCGCGCGGCCGTCGCCGAAGGCGTGAACCTGCGCAAGGTCGGTGAAACCAAGATCGGCATCAGCCTCGACGAGCGTACGCGCCCGGCGACGGTGGAAGCCGTCTGGCGTGCATTCGGCGGCGACTTCCGCATCGCCGATTTCGAACCGTCCTATCGCCTGCCGAAGACCCTGCTGCGCACCAGCGAATACCTGGCGCACCCGATCTTCCACATGAACCGCGCCGAAAGCGAGATGACGCGCTATATCCGTCGTCTTTCGGACCGCGATCTGGCGCTCGACCGCTCGATGATCCCGCTCGGCTCCTGCACCATGAAGCTGAACGCGACAGCGGAAATGCTGCCGATCACCTGGCCGGAATTTTCGGACATCCATCCCTTCGTGCCGGCCGACCAGGCGCTTGGCTACCGCGAAATGATTGATGATCTCACGGACAAGCTCTGCGCGGTGACGGGCTATGACGCCTTCTCCATGCAGCCGAACTCGGGCGCGCAGGGCGAATATGCCGGCCTGCTGACCATCCGCAACTACCACATTGCCAATGGCCAGGGTCATCGCGACATCTGCCTCATCCCGACCTCAGCCCACGGCACCAACCCCGCCTCGGCTCAGATGGCGGGCATGAAGGTCGTGGTGGTCAAGGTCAGCGATGACGGCGATATCGACATGGCCGATTTCCGCGCCAAGACCGAGCAATATGCCGACAACCTCTCGTGCTGCATGATCACCTATCCCTCGACGCATGGCGTCTTCGAGGAAACGGTGAAGGAGATCTGCGATCTCGTGCACAAGCATGGCGGTCAGGTCTATCTCGATGGCGCCAACATGAACGCCATGGTCGGCCTCTCGCGTCCGGGTGATATCGGCTCCGACGTCAGCCATCTGAACCTGCACAAGACCTTCTGCATTCCGCATGGCGGCGGCGGTCCCGGCATGGGTCCGATCGGCGTCAAGGCGCATCTGGCACCTCACCTGCCCGGCCATCCGGAAACGGACGGCCGCAGCGGTGCGGTCTCGGCGGCAGCCTTCGGTTCGGCCTCGATCCTGCCGATCTCGTGGAGCTACTGCCTGATGATGGGCGGCGAAGGCCTGACGCAGGCGACGAAGGTGGCGATCCTCAACGCCAACTACATCGCTGCCCGCCTGAAGGGTGCTTACGACGTGCTCTACAAGTCCAAGGACGGACGTGTGGCGCATGAATGCATCATCGACACCCGCCCGCTGGTCGCAAGTGCCGGCGTCACGGTCGACGACGTCGCCAAGCGCCTCATCGATTGCGGCTTCCATGCACCGACCATGAGCTGGCCGGTTGCCGGCACGCTTATGATCGAGCCGACCGAATCGGAAACGAAGGCCGAGCTCGACCGCTTCTGCGAGGCGATGTTGGCGATCCGCGAGGAGGCTCGTGCCATCGAGGACGGTCGGATGGACAAGACCAACAATCCGCTGAAGAACGCCCCGCATACGGTGGAAGATCTCGTCGGCGAATGGGATCGCCCCTATTCGCGCGAGCAGGCCTGCTTCCCGCCCGGTGCCTTCCGCGTCGACAAATACTGGTCTCCGGTCAACCGCATCGACAATGTCTATGGCGACCGCAACCTGATCTGCACCTGCCCGCCGCTCGAATCCTACGCTGAGGCTGCAGAATAGGATTTTTGCCAAAAAGCGAAGCGGTTCAGTCGCTTCGCAGGCAATAGACATAAATCTATTGCGAAACTTGTCTAAGAAAACGCCGCGTGTCCGAAAGGATGCGCGGCGTTTTTGATGACGCGGCAACGGGGCCTGGAATTCAGACTTATGCCGGAACAGCCGGAAATTCATTTCGTCAACGGGCGAGCCGAATACTCTTCCTCCCCATTGCTTCTCTTGCATGGCAGCAGCGGAGACGAAACCTCGCTTATCCCTCTTGCCGACGCTGTCGCGCCGCAGCGACCTTACATGGCGCTACGCGGTCCGGTGGTTTGGGAATCGGGCTTTGCCTTCTTCCGCCGCAATCCGGATCGGAGTCTGGACCACGCAGATCTCGACAGGCGAACCGACGATATTTGCAGGTTCCTCGCAAGAGCATTGGAAGAAAATCTGCTCGAGCGGCCGCCCATACTGCTCGGCTTTTCAAATGGCGCCATCATGGCCGCTTCGATCCTATTTCGGCAGCCTCGACTGGTATCCGCCGCGATTTTGATGCGACCGCTTTCGCCGAATCCGAATGCGGATTTTCCGCCACTCGCCGCATTGCCTGTCCTGATCACCTCGGGCGAACACGACCAGCGCCGCGAGCCTGGTGATGCTGAAATCATGAAAAATCAATTTGCAAATGCCGGTGCGGATATCAGCGCACATGTGCTGGCGACCGGACACGACCTGCATCAGGACGAGATCGGCATTATCCGCGATTGGCTCATACGGAAAGGCATATGACATGAACAAGGAGATTTCCCTGAGCACCGACAATCCCGACACTTACATCGCAGCCGCCTTCGAAACGGATGATCCGGCCTCCATCGCGAAGGCATTGGGTGAAGTCGCCCGCATGCGCAACATGAGCAAGCTCGCCAAGGACGTCGGCATGAACCGCTCGGCGCTCTACCGTGCACTGAGCGGAGATGGAAATCCGGAATTCGCGACGATCCTGAAAGTTGTCAAGGCACTGGGGCTCAAGCTGACGCCGGTGCCGGCTGCAAATTAAGAACGACAACTGACCCTGGAAGCGCCGCTAACCGATCGCCTCTTCGAGCAGAAGAAGCACCAGAAAGCCCGCGAAGAACATCGCCGTCACCCAAGGACGATCAGGTGTTTCGTGGGCCTCGACCAATAATTCTTCCGTGACGAGATAGAGCAGTGCGATTAGCCCGAACGCGAAGAATCCGGTCAGTATCGGGTCGGGCAACAAGGCGATCGGCGTCCCGAGCAGCGCGCCGATCGGCAACAGCAGCGCTAGCGCCGCGGTGATTGCGACGATTTTGGCACGGGAGCGCACGCTCTCGCCAAGCTCGTTCGCCACGGTCAGACCAAGGAACAACACCTCGATCGTCAGGGCGATCGTCAGCAGCAGGCCGACCTTCGGCCCGGCTGCAAACCCGATGCCGAGCACGAGGCCGTCGATCAGGATGTCGATGCCGATGGCTGCCAGCAGTCCAACCGGTCCCTTGGCCCAGTTTTCCAGTTGCTTGACCAGCAGCATGACGCCAACACCGATGGCGCCGCCAATGACCGTCGCTAAGGGAGAACCTCGATGCATGACATCGGGCAGGATTTCACCGGCGGCCGCGGCAAAGACGACGCCGGCCGCAAAGTGCTGGATGGCACTGACAAGATTGGGCCCTGGCCGCGTATTCACCGCGACGGCAGCGCCAGCAATGGCAGCGCCAGCCGGAATCAATGTGTAAACCCACGCCGCAGCCGCCATAAGGTCCCCCATTGCCTGCCTTCGATATTACCCGGCAAAGCCGGAAGCCAGGGAGGCGGCAAACAAACCGAGGCGTGCTTCGATAAAAGCACGAAATGCAGCGAGGGAAAATACGGTGACCCGGCTTTAAGCGGGTTGCGCTGCCTGACGTTGAGCAGCCAGGGCAGCAAGATCTGCGGGCTTCAATTCGACGGATTCACCGCAGCCGCAGGCCGATGTCTGGTTCGGATTGGTGAAAATGAAGCCGGAGCGCAGCGTGGTGACTTCGAAACCCATTTCCGTGCCGAGCAAATAGAGTACGGCCGAAGGCTCGACCCAGACCCTGGCGCCATCGCGCTCGATCAGATCGTCCTTCGCGTTCGGCTCTGTTACCAGGTCGATGGTATATTCCATGCCGGCGCAGCCGCCCTTCTTGATGCCGACGCGAACGCCCTTGGCATCGGGACCGGAATTCTCGACGATTGCCTTGACGCGGCTCGCCGCCGCATCCGTCATGCTCATGATTGCAAAGCCCATGGGCTCATTCTCCTTCCGCAACCGGGGTCAAGATCCGGCGCTTCGAGTCTCAATGTAAAGCCGGCGGCCTAAAGCTTCAATACCAGCCGACGGCGACCTGCGCTTCTTCCGACATGCGATCCGGCGTCCACGGAGGATCGAAGGTCATGCTGACGTCGACGCCGGAGACGCCTTCGACGGCGCCGACGGCATTTTCCACCCAGCCGGGCATTTCACCGGCAACCGGGCAACCGGGCGCGGTGAGCGTCATGACGATCTTCACCATGCGGTCGTCCTCGATATCGATCTTGTAGACCAGGCCGAGTTCGAAGATATCGGCGGGAATTTCCGGATCGTAGACCGTCTTCAGCGCGGAGATGATGTCGTCGCTGAGGCGCGCCAGCTCATCTTCCGGAATGCTGGAATGCACGATCCCGTCGCGCACATCGATCTTCTGTTCGCTTTCGTCGAGTGACATCGCTTGCCTCCTCAGGCAAAGAATTTCCGTGCATATTCCAGTGCGTCGGCCAAGGCATCCACCTCGGCGCGCGTATTGTACATGCCGAACGATGCACGGCATGTGGAGGTGACGCCGAAGCGTTTCAAGAGAGGCTGGGCGCAATGGGTGCCGGCACGAACCGCAACACCCTGCCGGTCGATCACCATCGAAACGTCGTGGGAATGAATTCCCGCAAGTTCGAAGGAGAAGATGCCGCCCTTGCCGGGCGCAGTACCGATTACGCGCAGGGAATTGATATCCCGCAGCCTTTCCGCCGCATAGGCAGCCAGATCGGCCTCATGACGCGCAATAGCCTCGCGGCCGATGCTGTCCATGTAATCGAGCGCGTAGCCGAGGCCGATCGCCTGCACGATCGGCGGCGTGCCCGCTTCGAAGCGGTGCGGCGGCTCATTATAGGTGACGTTTTCCTCGGTGACGTCGAAAATCATCTCGCCGCCGCCCTGGAACGGCCGCATCTCGGTAAGCCGCTCCTTCTTGCCATAGAGCACGCCGATGCCCGAGGGGCCGTAGAGCTTGTGACCGGTCATGACGTACCAGTCGCAATCGATATCCTGCACGTCGACGGGCATATGCACGGCACCCTGCGAGCCGTCGATCAGGACGGGAATGCCGCGCTCATGGGCGATGCGGCACACTTCCTTCACCGGAACGACGGTTCCGAGCGCGTTCGACATATGGGTAATGGCAACAAGCTTGGTGCGCTCGGTGAGGCTCTTCTCGAAATCCTCGATATGGAACGCGCCTTCGTCATCGACAGGCACCCAGACGAGCTTGGCGCCCTGCCGCTCCCGGATGAAATGCCAGGGAACTATGTTGGAGTGATGCTCCATGATGGAGACGACGATCTCATCACCCTCACCAATCTTCGGCATACCCCAACCATAGGCGACCGTATTGATCGCCTCCGTGGAGTTCTTGGTGAAGACGATATCGTCGACCGACGGCGCATTCAGGAAGCGGCGCACCTTTTCACGAGCCGCCTCATAGGCTTCCGTCGCCGCATTGGAGAGGAAGTGCAGGCCGCGATGCACATTCGCATATTCGTTGGAATAGGCATGCGAGATGGCATCGATGACGACCTGCGGCTTCTGCGCGGAGGCGCCGTTGTCGAGATAGACCAGCGGCTTGCCGTGCACCGTTTTCGCCAGGATCGGGAAATCCCGGCGAATGGCTTCGACGTCATAGGCCGTTGCCGGCATGATCTTGTCCACGAGCTTTGCCTCCAATCAGGCGTGCTTTTCCAGCCAGGCGGAGATAACGCCTTCCAGCGCCTCGACCAGGGCTTCGTCTTCCAGTTCCTCGACGATCTCGGCCACGAAGGCATTGACCAGCATGGCGCGAGCCTTGTTCTCCGGAATACCGCGCGCCATCAGATAGTAGAGATGGTTCTTGTCGATATCGGCGACAGTGGCGCCATGGCCGCACTGCACGTCGTCGGCGAAGATTTCGAGCTCGGGCTTTACCGAAAACTCGGCATCGTCGGACATCAGCAGCGTGTTGCAGGCCATCTTGGCGTCGGTCTTCTGCGCATCCGGTGCGACCCGGATCATGCCCTGAAAGACGCCGCGTGCGCGATCGAACACCACATTGCGGATGACTTCCGTGGAACCGGTGTTCGGAACATCATGGCCGAGCACCATCGTCACGTCCGTATGGGTATCGCCACCGAGCAGATTGATGCCGCGAAGCGTCAGATCGGCGCCCTCACCCGATACCTTGATGTACAGCTCCTGACGAACAAGCTTGCCGCCGGCGTTGATGACAAACAGTTTCAGCTTGGCATCTTCCCCAAGATCGATGCGAAGCTGACCGAGATGCGTGTCCTCGCTGCCCTGCTCCTGCAGGATGATCCAGGTGATTTCAGAGCCTTTGCCGATCTTGACTTCGCTGACCGAGGAAACCAGCGCAGCCGCGCCTTCGACCGCGTGGTGACGCTCGATGAAGGTCGCCTTGACGTCGGCGCCGAAGGAAATCGGAAGACGGCTGTGAATCTGTCCGCCGGCATGCACGAACTGCACTTCCAGAGGCACGTCGAGTTCGGTGCCATCGGGGAAATCGATGACGTAACCGTCGCGCACGAAGCTCGCATTGATGCGGCCGATAGCGTCGTCGTTGCCGAGCGCTTCGAGACCGACAGCGGCCGTGCCGTTGATCAGGCTATCGGCATAGCGGCCAATTGTCAGATTCTTGACAGCGGCCTTTTCGCTCGCCTTGCCCTGGAGAAGGGTAACGACCGAAGATCCTTCGACCATCGGCGGCAGCGCGGCGGCGAGGCCCTTGCCGATATCGCTCGGCACCAGACGCAGCAGGTTCTTGAAATCGGTGTAATGCCAGGCCTCGACGCGGCGCGTCGGCAGGCCTGCGGTCTTCAGCTCGTCCAGCAGGCGGTCGCGGACGGCGAAGACTTCGCCATCGCCGGGCAGATCGCCCATCTGGTCGTTATACGCCTCGATCAGCGCCGTCTCGGCTGACGTCAGGCGGTTCGTCGTCTGAATGTTCATCGACGTGTCCTTTCCGCCTCGATCAGGCTGCAGCGCCGATGATGTCGGCATAGCCGTTGGCTTCGAGTTCATGCGCCAGCGTCTTGTCGCCGGACTTGATCACCTGGCCCTTGTAGAGGACGTGAACGGTGTCCGGAACGATGTAGTCGAGCAGGCGCTGGTAATGGGTGATGACGATCACGGCGCGATCGGGCGAACGCAGCGCGTTGACGCCATCGGCCACGATCTTCAGCGCATCGATGTCGAGGCCGGAATCGGTTTCATCGAGCACGCAAAGCTTCGGCTCGAGCAGCGCCATCTGCAGGATTTCAGCGCGCTTCTTCTCACCGCCGGAGAAGCCGACGTTCAGCGGGCGCTTCAACATGTCCATGTTGATCTGCAGCTTGCCGGCAGCATCCTTGACGCGGCGGATGAAATCCGGCGTCGTCAGTTCGTCTTCGCCACGCGCCTTGCGCTGCTCGTTCAGCGCCACCTTCAGGAACTGCATGGTGGCAACGCCGGGGATTTCGACCGGGTACTGGAAGGCCAGGAAGATACCCTTGGAGGCGCGCTCGGCAGCGTCGAGCTCGAGAATGCTCTCGCCGTTATAGAGGATGTCACCCTCGGTGACTTCATAGTCGCTGCGGCCGGCGAGAATGTAGGAGAGCGTCGATTTGCCGGAGCCGTTCGGGCCCATGATGGCGGCAACTTCGCCTGCCTTCACGGTCAGGTTCAGGCCGCGGATGATCTCGGTGCCGTCTTCGGCGATACGAGCGTGCAGGTTCTTGATTTCAAGCATTTTAGTATCCTATCGCAGGAATGAGTGTGCGGCGCGCGTGGCGCGCCAAAGCTATTTCAGGTTCGTGTGCGTCAGCCGACGCTGCCTTCGAGCGAGATGCCGATCAGCTTCTGTGCTTCGACGGCGAATTCCATCGGCAGCTCCTGCAGCACTTCCTTGACGAAGCCGTTGACGATCAGCGCGATCGCCGCCTCGGTCGGGATGCCGCGCTGCAGGCAGTAGAACAGCTGGTCTTCGGAAATCTTCGACGTCGTGGCTTCATGCTCGAACTGCGCGGAAGAGTTCTTCGCCTCGATGTAGGGCACCGTATGCGCGCCGCACTTGTCGCCGATCAAAAGCGAGTCGCACTGCGTGAAGTTGCGGGCATTGGTCGCGCGGCGATGCGCCGAGACCTGACCGCGATAGGTGTTCTGTGAGACGCCGGCGGCGATGCCCTTCGAGACGATGCGGCTCGACGTGTTCTTGCCGAGATGGATCATCTTGGTGCCACTGTCGACCTGCTGATGGCCATTCGAAACCGCGATCGAGTAGAATTCGCCACGGCTGTCGTCGCCGCGCAGGATGCAGGACGGATATTTCCAGGTGATCGCGGAACCGGTCTCGACCTGCGTCCAGGAGATCTTGGAGCGATGGCCACGGCAATCGCCACGCTTGGTGACGAAGTTGTAGATGCCGCCCTTGCCCTGCTTGTCGCCCGGATACCAGTTCTGCACCGTCGAATACTTGATTTCGGCGTCATCGAGCGCAACAAGCTCGACGACTGCAGCGTGAAGCTGATTTTCGTCGCGCTGCGGAGCCGTGCAGCCCTCGAGATAGGAGACGTAAGCACCTTCCTCAGCGATGATCAGCGTGCGCTCGAACTGGCCGGTGTTCTTCTCGTTGATGCGGAAGTAGGTCGACAGCTCCATCGGGCAACGAACGCCCTTCGGCACGAAGACGAACGAACCATCGGTGAAGACAGCGGAATTCAGCGTCGCATAGAAATTGTCCGAGGTCGGCACGACGGAGCCGAGATACTTGCGCACCAGATCGGGATGCTCGCGGATGGCTTCCGAGATCGACATGAAGATGACGCCGGCCTTCTTCAGCTCTTCCTTGAAGGTGGTGACGACCGAAACGGAATCGAACACTGCATCGACGGCGATCTTCGGCTTCTCGACACCAGCAAGAATTTCCTGCTCGCGCAGCGGAATACCAAGCTTCTCGTAGGTTTTCAGCAGCTCCGGGTCGACTTCGTCGAGCGACTTCGGGCCTGCAAACTTCTTCGGCGCGGCATAATAGTGGATGTCGTTGAAGTCGATCTTCGGATAGTCGACGCGCGCCCAAGTGGGCTCTTCAAGCGTCAGCCAACGACGATAGGCTTCGAGGCGCCATTCCAGCATCCATTCCGGCTCCTGCTTCTTAGCGGAGATGAAGCGGATGATGTCTTCGGAAAGACCCTTGGGAGCCTTTTCCACTTCGATTGTGGTCTCGAAACCATACTTATACTGGTCCACGTCGATCTGGCGAACCTGATCGACCGTCTCCTGGACTGCAGGCATTTCGTTCTCCAATCTCGCCGGATCCAAGGTCCGGCAGCTTGTCAACGTTGCGGCAGACTTATGTCTGCCCCCTATGTAGTCGGCCAAAAGGGACTTTTCACCCCGCTTGGCAAGCGGAAATTTCGGTTTCCGCAAAATTGTGGCCCTCAGGCCGCCGCACCCGCCAGCTTGCGTCTTCCCGCAATGCGGGCAAACGCAGCGATTGCGCGATCGATGTCCGCTTCGGTTGTGGTCGGCCCCAGCGAAATACGGAGAGCCCCGAGTTTCGGGTCGCATCCCATCGCCACCAGCACATGGCTTTCGCCGACCTTGCCTGAGGAGCAGGCCGAGCCGGCTGATATGGCGACGCCTTCAAGATCGAAGGCGATCTGCCCAGTTTCGGATTTCAATCCCGGCAGCGTGAAGAAGCTTGTGTTCGGAATACGTGCGCCGCCTTTGCCGTGAATAATGACATCCGGCGCTGCAAGCTCCATCCCCGCTTCCAGCCGATCCCGCAATGAAGCGATCGCAGCATTGCGAGCATCGAGACCTAGGGCGGCGGCCTCTGCCGCCGCGCCGAATCCGACGATGGCAAGCGTATTTTCCGTGCCCGAGCGATGGCCCTTTTCCTGACCGCCGCCATGGATCAACGGCTTCGGCATCAACACCTCGCCGCGCGAGACGAGAGCGCCGACACCCTTCGGCCCACCGATCTTGTGCGAGGACACGATAAGGAAATCCGCGCCGATCGCATTGATATTAAGCGACACCCGGCCGACCGCCTGAACGGCATCCACCACGAAAAGACCGCCCGCGGCCTGAACAAGCTTCGCCGCTTCCGCGACGGGCTGGAGAATTCCGGTCTCGTTGTTGGCGAGCATTATCGCGACCATCGGCAGGCCGCTTGCCTTGTCATGGGCTGATAATATGGTCTCCAATGCAGCAAGATCGACCGTACCGTCCGATGTCACGGGTATTTCGCTGACATTGTCCCTGGCAAATCGCCCACCTTCCCGCACGGCCGGATGCTCGATGGCCGATATATAGAGGTGGCTCACGGCAAGCGGCGTCCGCCCCATGCGGAATTCCGGCGTCAGCACCATATTGGCCGCCTCGGTGGCGCCGCTGGTGAAAACCACATGGGCGGGTTCGGCGCCCGTGAGGGCTGCAACCTGCCGGCGTGCGGCCTCGACAGCTGCGCGTGCCGCCCTACCTTCGCCATGAACAGAATTGGGGTTGCCTTGAATATCCATCGCATGCAGCATGGCTTCGCGGGCCGCCGGATGGAGCGGTGCGGTAGCATTCCAGTCGAGATAGAGGCGTGTTGCCGCCATAATCTTCTTCCTGCGCGACGTTGCTTTGCTGCGACCGGCTCATTTTCCTTGAAATATCAGCCGAGCATGCCTTATGACACGTTCCACAAACCGTTGCACAGACAACGCGCGGACCACCGCATCAAGTTTCGAATTGTTCTAAACTGCGTTCTAGAAAAGATGAGCGCATTCGTCAAGTCAACTTGCTGCGTGCCGTTAGGTTTGAACGCAGAAAAAGAAGAGCCGGAGTATCGATGCCCGAAGTAATTTTCAACGGCCCCGCGGGTCGCCTTGAAGGCCGCTATCAGCCCTCCAAGGAAAAAAGCGCCCCGATCGCGATTATCCTTCATCCCCACCCGCAGTTCGGCGGCACGATGAACAATCAGGTCGTCTACCAGCTCTTCTATATGTTCCAGAAGCGCGGCTTCACCACGCTACGCTTCAATTTCCGCGGCATCGGCCGCAGCCAGGGCGAATTCGACCATGGCGCCGGCGAGCTCTCCGATGCGGCATCGGCGCTCGACTGGGTGCAGAGCCTCCATCCCGATTCGAAAAGCTGCTGGGTTGCCGGCTATTCCTTCGGCGCCTGGATCGGCATGCAGCTCCTGATGCGCCGTCCGGAAATCGAAGGCTTCATGTCGATTGCGCCGCAGCCGAACATCTATGACTTCTCCTTCCTCGCACCGTGCCCGTCATCCGGCCTGATCATCAATGGCGACGCCGACAAGGTTGCCCCGGAAAAGGACGTCAACGGCCTCGTGGAGAAGCTGAAGACGCAGAAGGGCATCCTGATCACGCACAAGGTCGTGTCGGGCGCCAATCACTTCTTCAACGGCCAGGTCGAAACCCTGCTGGGCGAATGCGAGGATTATCTCGACCGTCGCCTGAACGGCGAACTGGTGCCGGAACCGGCCGCGAAGCGCATTCGCTAAGAGGTATCCCCTCTCGGAGCGTTTCCACCGTTCTTTGAAACGCGGGAACGCTCCACATTGCTGACTTAGCGCGACATCCTGAAACAAAGTCCTTTGGCACCGCCGACCACGATCGGCGCATCGTATTGCATGCCGATCTTTTGGAGAACTCGCTGTGATGCAACGTTTTCCGGATGCGTAAATGCGATGAACCGATCAGCAATGCCACGCGTGAAAAACCATTTCGCCAGGGCGCCGGCAATTTCCGTTGCATATCCGTTGCCCCAGGCATCCTTCTGAAGTGAATAGCCGAGCTCGAACTCGCCCCGGCCGCTCTCCAGAAACCGTGAGAAGCCGGCACGACCGATGAAACGGCCGTCTTCACGCCGCAGCATCTTGTATTTGGTCGTACCGTCGCGCGCCTGCTCATCGAACCAGCTCTGCAGCCGCTCCTCTGCCTTCTCCAGCGTCCATGGCACACCGCCCGAGAGATAACGAGTCGTCTCGATCGTCGAGTGCAGCTGCCTGATTATCTCGGCATCGCTCTTGTCCCACATCGTCAGAACGAGACGCGGTGTTTCGAGTATGATGGCGTTGCTCATTGGCTCGTCTGCTCTTCTGACTGCACAGAAACCTGCGGTCCGCATTCAAGAATGAATACCGATCGCGAACCGATCCGTCAGTGGTAACCACCGGGCAGGATTTCAACAAGAGCGATCGAGCAGTTTTCGAAATACGAAGGCCCGCATATGCGGGCCTTCGGTCAATCATTGCATGGTGGAGATCAATGGCATGCGGGCAGGCCCGGCGCGCCGCATTTCCTCTTTTCCTGAGGCTTTGGCGGCGGGGGCGGCTGTCTCCTCGCCTGCTGTTCCACCTTGGGCTGAGGCTGCGGTCTCGGCTGTGCCTGCGGCTTCGGAGCTGGCGCCCTCGCCTGCTCGACCACGTGGGGCGCAGGCTTCGGCTGCGAGACAGCTGCTGGAGCGCGCCGCGGCGGTGCGGCCGCCACATGCGGCTGGCTCTTGGCCGCTGCGGGTGGCTTCACAGGCGCCCTGGCGACAGCGGCCGGCGGCGTTGCCGGCTTCATCGGCTGGCCGTGAGCGTTCGGCTTCGGTGCAGCGGCTACCGGATTCGGTTTGCCGCCAGGAGCCGCCTGAGGAGCCGGGGTCTTGGCGATCTGGTTTTGACCCTTCCCCGCAGGCAGGTTTCCGGCAGGCGGCAGCGGTTGCCCCTTCGAGCCGGGAAGCGCATGGGCGTTGGCGTTGGCATTGGCATTGGCGCCCGGCTGGACGGGCTGCGTGGCGACAGCCGGATTATGCACGCCATTGGGCGCGGCTTGCGGCGCTTGTCCCGGCTTTGCCTGAGCCGCTCCCGGATTGCCCGGCAGCTTGCCGGCGGCCGGCAGCGGCTGACCGTTGGCGCCCGGAAGCGCATGAGCGGCGGTATTTCCAGATTGCGGCTGAGCCGAAGGAGCAACCGCCGGAGCGGCTCCAGGCGTTGCCTTGGCGGCTGCGGCCGGATTCTGCTTTTGCAGAACCGCCGCCTTCTTCTGCACCGATGGCGGCAGGGCAACATGCAGTGCCGCAGCGCCAGCACCGGCAAGGACAGCCGCGCCGGCGAGCTTCTGGCCAGTCGTCAATCCAGGTGCTGCGGGTGCAGCCCCATTCTCGTTGACGACAGTATTGTTGTTGTTGATGACCGTCGTGTTGTTCACGACCGTATTGTGGATATTGTTGAAGATGATGTTGTTTTCAGGCGGCGCAATATCGCGTGGCGGCTCGACCCATGCGGGCACGGGAACGAAGATCGGCGCCGGCAACACATAGAGATCGACAGCGGGCTGCGGCGGCGCCAGCACGACGAAATCCGGCGGCGGCGGCGCCAGGAAGACGACCGGCGGCGGCGGCGCATAGCCGAAATCGGCATCGTCGAAGTAGAGCACGGGCCGGTCGACATAGACGATTTCCGGCGGTGGCGGCGGCGGCACGTCATACTCGATCACGGCAAATGACGGCGGCGGCTCGAGCGCTGCCTCGAGATGCTCGAGGCGACGGCGGGCATCCCACATATGCGGGCCATGCGGATAACGCCTCAGATAGGACCAATAGGCCTGTGGCGTGTCATCGCGCCAGGTCTCGCGCCAGGTGATCGCTTCGCGGCGGGCGGCAACGATTGCGCGCACGCGCCTGGCCATGGAATCGTCCGGATAGGCGGCGAGGAAATCCTCGTAGCCCTGAAGCGTATCGCGATCGAGCGCGGCGAAATAGGCATCCCGCTCGTCGAAATCGCGGATCGGCTTCGTCCGGTTCGCCACGGCATCGGCGGTCGACACCGCAACGGCCGGCGCATCGGGACCGCGATCGAAGAAGTTGAAGGCATTCTTGAACTTGGAAGCATCCCAGGAGATCTCGGCGCCCTTCGTCAGATCGCTGACCCGAAGCCGCGTGCGATCGAACACATCATCGAGCGACAGGCCGCCGACGCGGATCATCTCCGCCAGCGCATGGGCGTAGGAACCATAGGGACCGGCCTCCTGCGGCGCCACCGTGCCGGGCGCGGCATTGAAGGCGATCAGCTGATTGGTATCCGGATCGACCAGGGCCAGACCGCCGGCCAGCGGCTGGTCGGATTTCACGAAGGGATTGGCCCTTGCGGCATCCAGCACGACGATGCTGCCACGGTTGTTCAGGGCGGACAGCGATTTGGTGAAATCACTGATGCGGATCGCCTGGACCGGGACATCCGTGGCATTGGCCATCTGCGCATCGACGGGCACGAAATAATTATCGCCCTGATATTGCACGCCGTAACCGGCCAGGTAGACGAAGACGACGGTGTTCGGGCCTGCCGCATTCGCCTTCGTCAGAAAGTCGCGCATCGCATCGCGCAAATCATTCTGATCGAGGTCGCGCGCGCCGATCACATCGAACCCCGCGGCCTGCAGGGTTTGTGCGATCAGACCGGCATCGTTGGCCGGCGTCGGCAAGGCACCCGCCTTGTAGGCGGCGTTACCCACCACGAGCGCCATTCTCTTCTCAGCTGAACCTTGCGCTTCGGCCGGGTTCGCCGCAGCGATACCGCCCAAAACCAATATCGTGGCAAGAAATGCCCAGATCGTCTTTTTGAATGACAATCCCATCATCGAAAGCAAAGGTGACATACCGGTTTCTTTCAGGAAACATGTGGCGCACACGGGATCAACAAAAGATCACTAGGATTTGATTCGGGCAAATGCACGGCTTATTCCTGGCAGCTTCGGGGCGATGTTACGATCTCTTCACATTGAAAAGGCCCGCTTACAAAGCTCGATCGACCCGCCAACCCGACCGAAACTTGATGCCTGCGCCACCAAAATGATGACGCGCCGGCAAATCGATGATAAACGCGCCCCGCGACTTTCAACAACAGCGACTTCGCCGCATCCTCAAGCGTTGTGGCATCGAGAGACCAAGATCATGGCTGAATTCAAATCCGATTTCCTGCGCACGCTGCAAGAGCGCGGCTTCATTCATCAGATTTCCGATGAAGCCGGCCTCGACGACCTCTTCGCCAAGGAAACTGTGACAGCCTATATCGGCTTCGATCCAACCGCATCGAGCCTGCATGCGGGCTCGCTGATCCAGATCATGATGCTGCACTGGATGCAGGCGACCGGCCATCGGCCAATCTCGCTAATGGGTGGCGGTACCGGCATGGTCGGCGACCCCTCCTTCAAGGAAGAGTCCCGCCAGCTGATGACGGTCGACATGATCGAAAGCAACATTGCCTCGATCAAGCGCTGCTTCTCGAACTACCTTGGCTACGGCGAAGGCCCAAAAGATGCGTTGATGATCAACAACGCCGAATGGCTGCGCTCGCTGAATTATCTCGAATTCCTTCGTGACGTCGGCCGCCACTTTTCGGTCAACCGCATGCTGTCCTTCGACAGCGTCAAGACACGGCTGGATCGCGAGCAATCGCTCTCCTTCCTCGAATTCAACTACATGATCCTGCAGGCCTACGACTTCGTCGAACTGGCCAAGCGTTACGATTGCCGCCTGCAGATGGGCGGCTCGGATCAGTGGGGCAATATCGTCAACGGCATCGACCTCGGTCACCGCATGGGGACCAAGCAGCTTTTTGCCTTGACCTCGCCGCTGCTGACGACGGCGTCCGGTGCAAAGATGGGCAAATCGGCAACCGGCGCGGTATGGCTGAATGCTGACCTGCTGTCGGCCTATGATTTCTGGCAGTACTGGCGCAACACCGAGGATGCCGACGTCTCGCGATTCCTCAAGCTCTACACGACGCTGCCGATGGACGAGATTGCTCGCCTCTCCGCGCTCGCCGGCTCTGAGATCAACGAGGTCAAGAAGATCCTCGCGACCGAGGTCACCGCGATCCTTCACGGCCGCGCGGCTGCCGAGCAGGCTGCCGAAACGGCCCGCAAGACCTTCGAGGAAGGCGGCCTGTCCGAAAACCTGCCGACGATCGATGTCCCCGCCTCCGAACTGGAGGCCGGCATCGGCCTTCTGGCGCTCATCGTGCGCGCCGGCCTTGCCGCCTCGAACGGCGAAGCCCGTCGTCACGTTCAGGGCGGCGCGGTGCGCATCAACGACCAAGCCGTCAGCGACGAGCGCAAGCTCATCGGCACCGGCGAGATTACCGCGGATGGCGTGATCAAGCTCTCGCTCGGCAAGAAGAAGCACATTCTGATCCGCCCGGCCGCTTGAGCGATCGAGCAGCGTGAGAACCTGCAAAGCCGGCGACCTCTCGCCGGCTTTATTGTCTTTGCCAAGCCGAAGACCAACTGACAAGAAAATGAAACGGCTCGGTCAGTGGATATGCATTGATCCGACCCACGGATTCGATGTCGCCCGCAGGACGGACATGATCACCGCTCCCAATCGCTCGGGCTGATCATAGGGGATGCCATGACCGGCGTCGGCGATCAGTTCGTATCGAAGCAAGGGATTGAGTTCTTGCAGCTCGCGGGCCATATGCAGCGAGACAATCCCCCTTTCCGCGATCACGAGCAGAATAGGCACGCTTAAGCTTCGCACGAGCTCACGGTAGTCGGGGTTTGGCGGTGTGAGCACCTCGAATACGGACATGCTGGTCCGAAACTTCGCGTCAACCAAGTATTCCAGAATCTCCATCGATCGCAATGGATGCCGACCCCGCGCTTCGACAAGCAGATCGGATCTGTGCGAAAGGAGCGATCGCCGCTGTTCTTCGGCGATATCGCTTTCAAAAACTTCACGTTGCCATTCTGGGCTTATGAAGGTCGGATCGACCAGAACGACGCCTGAAACTCCTGCTCCAAGTTCGCGAGCGGCGACGGCAGCAGTCATGCCTCCCATCGAATGACCAAGCAATATTGGCGCTTTTAGCTTCAAACTCCTCAGGAGTTCGACGACGTCGCCCGCCTGGTCGCCATATGAATATCCCTTGGCAGGCGCGCTGGATTTTCCGTGTCCTCTGGCATCAGGCAACACGAGGTCAAAGTCACTCTCCAACGCTCGCGCCAGCGGCGCCAGACACGCGCCGTCACCGAGCAGCCCGTGCAAAGCGATCAACGGAGGATAATCGCCACCTGTTCGCAGATAATGAATGTCGATGCCATTTGCGTTGCAATTGCCCGTCGTCCAATTTGCAAGGCGCGATTTGAATTCGGTCATGAAGCTCACGGTGCCATAGCTTGCCCGAAACGTCGATAGAAGCGCGGACATGGAATGCTCCGACAGATGTCGCGGTGGTTGAAGGTTGCCGACCCGGAGGTCATAGCACGTCGCTCTGCAGGTTTTCCGCACCTGCAATGTCGGATCACGACTCGTCCGCACGTCCTTTGGCGGAATGTCAGTCCTGGAGGTGGGATTATGGATGAATTGCCTGTTATCAAGACGAGGCGCAAAGGCCGAAGCCTCACGCAAAGCATGTTGATTCCCAGCGAAGAGATGGTTTCTCGCGCATTATGGGCGGCACCTCCCGGTCAGCTATCCGATCTTGGGAGAATAAGACAGGCGCTTGCCAGGCAATACGGAGCGGATGCGTGCTGCCCGGTCACCGTTCAGCGACACCTGGTGCAGATCAGCCAAAACGGTACGGCTCCGTTCTGGCGCGTTGTGGACCCCGACCGACCATTCGCCCGGCGTATGGACGGAGGCTCCCAACGCATACGCAAACAGATGGCCGCCGAAACATAATCTGCCTCGCCGCCCCTCCGCTATCGAAGGGCCGCAGCAGCATCGCGCCGCTCAATATTCGAAGATCTGTCTGAAAACACCCGGCGCGATGATCGACAATGGGTTGATCTGGATGCTGGATTTTTCCAGCGTGCCCGTCAGTCTGAAGGTGATGCCGATGAGGCCGCGGTCACTGCCGTTGCCCAGAATGAAGCCGACGATCGGAACTTCCGCGAACAGGCGGTTCAGGCCGTAGGCGGGCATGAAGGTTCCCGTCATGTCCATCTTGCCGTTGGCGTCCTTCAGCATGCCCTGGAAGGTCGCCCCCACCTGAACGCCGCGGACCACGCCATTTTCCACCGAGAGCGCGCCGTCACGCATCACCAGCCGCGCGAAACCGCGCTCGAAGCTCTGCGAACGCGTATCGATATTCTGCTTGACGGCCGAATTTAGGCTCTTGCCGTTCTTGCCGCTCGGAGTTGATACAATGGTCGAAAGCTTCTTGTCGTCGATGATTTCGAAGTTGCGGATATCGAGCGAACCGTCCCAGTCGTCCTGACCGATCGAGCGCAGCGACAGATTGAGCAGCCCTCCCTTGAGGTGCTTGTAGAGATCCGTAAAGCGCGCGACGGCGCCCGCATCGCCGCTGGTGATGCGGATGACGCCATTGTTGCCCTTGCTCATCTGGGTGACGAGCGCTTCGCCGCTGCGGGTGACGCCGGTGAAATCCGCCGCCGTCGTCTTGCCCCCGACGATGGAATAGACGCCCTTGACGTTGCCGACCGTCTCGTCGTTAAAACCAATGACCTTGTCGAGATTGGCGCGAACGGTCGCGCTCGCCGACGCGTCTCCACCCGAGCTTTGCTGACCGCCCGATGTCGACGATTTCAGTCGCGCGAGGATGGGGCGTATATCGGCGGAATTGCCCGATACGGCAACGTCGTAGCCGCCGCTCTTGCCCCGCTTCAGCGCAAGCGAGAAATCATCCAGCGCCGAGAGCTTCACGCTGTCGAAGCTTGCCGAAGTAAGGCTGCCCTTGCTGATCATGAGATCGCCGCTGGCGCCGAATCCGTCGCCCTTGAGCGTGAAATTCTTGAGCGCCGTCTGATTGTCTGGGCCAGATGCCTCAAACTGCGCGGTCGCCGCAATGCCGCTGCCCTTCGACCAGCCGATCCACGGCACGGTCAGCGCGGCCTTGCCGAGATCGACCTTGACGCCCTGACGATCGTCGTCGATGCGCGTCAACTCCACCTTCACGGGCCCCTCGATCATGTCGCGAAGCCCCGGCAGGACCGTGTTGCGCTGAGCGTCCGTAAGCGTCGCCGTGATGACGCGGGCGCGCTTGACCGTCGACTTGCTGTCCGTCGGCTCGACCATGTCGATCTGGGCGGGAATGCCGTCGATCTGCGCCTGGGCCTGCAGATGCACCGATTGCGGATCGGCGGAAATCGCGCCGGTCAGATTGTCGATCTTGCGATTGTTCATCGGCTTCAGCAAATCGACATTGTCGAGATTGAGCTTTGCCTGCCAGTCCGGCGGGGGCGGCTGCTGATCCTTGATCAGCCCTATCCTGGCATCGACCTTGGCGACGATCTTGCCGTTGAAATCTTCCGGCTTGAACTCGGTGCGCTGCAGCACCTCCAGGGGCTTATAGGTCAGGAGTTCGCCGATCGCATCGCCGGAACCGGCAATCGTCAGATCGAGATCCGCCATCAGCGGCTTGTCGTAGGTCGCCGGGATAGAGAAGCTGCTGTCGCTCAGCGTGATCTTGCGACCCGTCGAGAAATAGGAGGTGGCCGTGTCGATATTGACGGCCATGTTCGGACCGGTCAGATCGAAATGCGCCTTGGTATCGCGCAAGGGCGGAATTTCGCCCGGCACATTCATTCGCGCCCCGTCGATATCGAAGGAGATATGCAGCTCGTCTTTGCCGAGCTGCAGCTTGCCGGTCTTTGAGGCCTCCCGTAGCCGGCCGGCCGGAATGAAGACGGATATGGCGGCGTTGGTCACCGAACCGCCGAAGAGATTGTCCTCGACCCAGGTTCGCGGTTTCGAAGCCATCCAGAACGGCCACAACTGCTTGACAACGGTCGTATCGAGCTTGTCCGCGCGGCCACCGAAGCTGATTTCAGGTGAACTGTCGCCAAGCTTCATGTGCAGGGAGCCGAAGAGCGAGCCTTGCGGCGTCGATATTCCGAGATTGTCGAACTGGAATTCCTTGGTCGTGGAAAAGAACCGCCCTGTGGCGCGACCGTCGAAGCTGACGGGTTTTTCACCCGAGATAGACGAAGCGGCAACGCCGTCCTTGATGACGAAGTCTATGCCGAATCCCTTGCCCGCATTGGCGTCCATGCGATCGAGATCGATCAAAGCACCGGAAAACGGCGCAACGGTGTTTAGGAACTGCGCCGTCGACGGCGCGATCTCCAGGGTCTGGTGATCGAAGTTGTAGGCGAGATTGAGGTTCGCATGCGTCAGCTCCTGCACGTCATGGTCCATATAAAGGACGCCGGGCTGGACATTGATGGCGGCATTCAGCTTCGGATCGACGCCTGCCCCACCCTTGACAGCCGAAAGCGTGACGTCCGCGAAGGTCATTAAACCCTGCCGCGGCGTGCCGGTCGGATCATAGGTCATGGTAAGCGGCTTGAGATCGAGATTGGATATCTTGGCCGTCAGCGAAGAGCTGTGACCGTCCTCCGTCTGGCCTGCCCTCACATCGAGAAGAGCGATGGACCCGTTGAGCGTGACCTGACCATAAAGGTGAAGCGAACCCGGCGTATCGCGTTCGAAGGTCAGATTGTCGACGACAAGAGAGATCGGATCGCCCTCCTGCCGCGCAAGCTTCATCGAGAAGCCGGAGATGCGCACGGAATTCGTGCCGCCGCGCTGCACGAAATGCTGAAGGAAATCGAGGTTGTCAAAGGCTGCATTCAGCCCCTTGGGCAATGCGTCGACACGCAACGCGGTCCAATCGACCGGATCGCCCTGCGGCAGAAGTGAGGTATCGAGTGCGATGCCCTCCGCCGCAACGCTTGCTATCTCCACGCGCCCCTCGATGAGGGCCAATGGGTCCAGCTCCATATTGACGGCCGACATCGTCGACAGGTGCTTGCCACTCTCCTGGTCGAGGACATTGACATCTCGCGCCTCCAGCGCCAGCCGCAGGCCGGAGGTGAAGCGGACAACGGTCGCGCCGACTTCCGCTTTGTAGCGCGGGCCTATAGCCCGGTCGAGCGCCGTCTGCGCCTTCTGCGACAGCGGCGCATCGAAGATACCGCCCTCTATGGTCGCGATGACGGCTCCGAGAATAATGGCGAGAAACGCAAAGAAAACCAACGTTATCCGGCAGACATGCCAGACGTGCGAGCGGCTGCGGCGAACCCGCTCCGGCACATGCACGATCAACGGATCTTCGACCTGAGCGGACGGCAAATGGTCGAGCGATACGAGATCCTTTTTGCGGAATGTTACCTTTTCGCCTCGGATCACTCCTGCGCGTGCCTTTCGCTTATACAATTTTGTTGGTGACGCTGCGTCCCATTGGACGGCACACGTGAGCAGTATATATGGCTTACCCCAAGTGTCATCTAAAAAACCGGCAAAAGAAAGGTTTTCCCGTGGCGGAAGTGCTTCCAGCTCAACTGAATATCGGCGACAAAGCGTCGGATTTCGACCTTCCTCGCGATGGTGGCGACCATGTGCGCCTTGCCGATTTTGCCGGAAAGCCGCTGGTCATCTATTTCTATCCGAAGGACGACACGACCGCCTGCACGACAGAATCGATTTCCTTCACGGCGCTAGCGGCCGATTTCGCAAAGCTTGGCGTCGCCCTCCTCGGCGTCTCACCCGATTCGGTGAAAAGCCATGACAAATTCGTCAAGAAACATGCGCTTTCCGTGCCGCTTGCCTCCGACGAGGAAAAGACGATGGCCATGGCCTATGGCGTGTGGCGGGAGAAGAGCATGTATGGCCGCACCTATATGGGCGTCGTTCGCTCGACCTTCCTGATCGGCGCTGACGGCCGGATCGTCAGGATATGGGACAAGGTCAAGGTCGCTGGTCACGCTGAAGCGGTTCTGGCGGCCGCCAGGGAGCTCTGAAGGCATGTCCGGCAGCCCCGAAACGATCACATCGCTGCGCGGCGGCGCCATCGCTGCCATCCGCTCGGCGGATCTCGATCTCAAGACCGAACTTGCCCAGGAATCGGCAAGGCGCTGGTTTGCCCGTACGCTGTCGCTGCGCTCGCCGCTCGATCCGCCGCTGGCCGACCGCCCGGGCCGGCCCGAAAAGCCGGAGCTGGTGCCGCCGAAACACATGGAGAAGCGGTCCCTGCACACGCTCAAGGGCCGCATCGCGCTGTTGCATGCCATTGCCCATATCGAGTTGAACGCCGTCGATCTGGCCCTCGATATCGTCGCGCGCTTCGCGACAGGACCTGTCCCCAATTCCTTCTTCGACGGCTGGATGCAGGTGGCCTTTGAGGAGGCCAAGCATTTCCGCATGGTGCGTGCGCGGCTGCGCGAACTGGGCGCCGACTATGGCGATTTGCCGGCTCATGACGGCCTTTGGCAGGCAGCCCATGCGACCCGCACCGATCTGACGGCCCGTCTGGCGGTTGTACCGCTGATCCTCGAGGCCCGCGGGCTGGACGTGACACCGGCGCTGCAGGCGAAGATGCGCGAAACCGGCGACCTGGAGAGCGCCGCCGTTCTCGACGTCATCTATAACGACGAAAAAGGCCATGTCGCCGTCGGCGCCAAATGGTTCCGATTCCTCTGCGCGAGGGAAAAGCGCGACCCCGCCCGAACCTTCCAGGAGCTGGTGCGTGCCAATTTCCGCGGTTCGCTCAAGGCGCCGTTCAACGATATCGCCCGGGCGGAAGCAGGACTGACGCCATCCTTCTATCGCTCGCTGACCTCAACGAGCAACGCATAAGGTGCCAATATAAAAGAGCTTTCCGGTTTCTAGTCACGATCCGGAAAGGATTCGTTAACCATAATGACGTGTACTTCCAGACAATGCCTCAAGGCATCGATTGGGAGAGTCTCGGTGACAGCAAAGCCTCAGAACCGGGTTTTCGGCAAACAACAGCGACACCATACCATTATCCTCGCCAGCGGCGACACGGTGCGCCACATGACCGTGCGACCATGGATGGCCGCCTTTGCCGTCTGTTTGGTCGGGATCTTCTCGATCGGCTATCTCCTCGCGACGTCCTATCTGGTTCTTCGCGACGATCTGATAGGCGCGACGATGGCCCGTCAGGCCCGCATGCAATATGACTACGAGGACCGTATCGCCGCGCTACGCGCCCAGGTCGATCGCGTCACCTCCCGCCAGCTTCTCGATCAGCAGGTCGTGGAAGAGAAGGTCGACAAGCTCATCGAACAGCAGCAGCAGCTTTCTTCACGCAACGGCAAACTCAGCACCCTGCTCGACAGGGCAGAGAATTCCGGCCTGACCGACAAGAGCGCGCATCCGGATGCCAACATCGCCGCCCCGAAGAACGAACACGCGCAACTGACCTCGCCCAAGGCAATCGAAAAGCTTCTCCTGGGCGGCAAGCCGGCTGACGCCACGCCCGACAATTCGACGCTTGCCTATGTCCCTGCTCCGGAAACCATGGCGGATCGCGCCGATCGGGTCTTTTCCAAGGTAACGCTGTCATTGAAGCATATCGAACAGGATCAGCTGTCCCGTATCCGCAATCTCACCGCCGATGCGTCCGAAACCGCGAGCGAGATCCAGTCGATCATGCAGAATGTCGGGGTCAAGGTTCCGACCGAGGTCGCAGCCTCGACAGCCGGGGATGCCGATGGCGGCATTGGCGGCCCCTATGTCCCGCCTGAAAATGTCGATCAGTTCGAACAATCGATGGCCGACCTCGACACCGCCTTGACGCATCTGGAAACGGTGCGGGGGGCTGCCGAAAGCCTGCCCTTCCGCAATCCGGCGCCGGGAAAACTCATCACCAGTCCCTTCGGCAATCGCAAGGACCCCTTCTTCGGCACGCTGGCGCTTCATACCGGCACCGATTTCCATTTCAGTCCCGGCGAGAAGATCAAGGCGACCGCCCCCGGCAAGGTGGTTTCGGCCGGATGGACGGGCGGCTACGGCAACATGGTGGAGATCGACCACGGCGATGGCATCTCTACGCGCTACGGACATATGGAGCAGGTCCTCGTCAAAGTCGGCGACAAGGTCGCGACCGGCGATGCCATAGGCCTCGCCGGCAGTACCGGACGCTCGACAGGAACGCATCTTCATTATGAAGTGCGAGAGAACGGACACCCGATAGACCCGATGTATTTCATCAATGCCGGGACGAAACTGGCAAGTTACGTCAGCGGATTGGGCGCAATTTAGCTGCCGAAATTGTGACAAACGCGCAACAAAGATGGCACTAATCCAAAAATTGCGTTATGAATGAACTTCAGGTCGGTTGAAGCGCCTGCTTTCCTTGACTTCCCGGGTATTTGGTTCTATGTCGCGCTGCGTTGCGGCACATTTCTGCGTGTCGACTCATGGTGTTCGACTGAACCAAGACGGAATTAGATTTCCCTTTGACAACATTTGCTGACCTTGGCCTGAGCCAAAAAGTCCTTTCCGCGGTTACGGACGCGGGTTACACCACACCGACACCGATCCAGGCCGGTGCAATCCCGTTTGCGCTTCAGCGCCGCGATATCTGCGGCATTGCGCAGACCGGCACAGGCAAGACGGCCTCCTTCGTGCTGCCGATGCTGACCCTGCTCGAAAAGGGCCGCGCACGCGCACGCATGCCGCGCACGCTGATTCTGGAGCCGACGCGTGAACTCGCGGCGCAGGTTGCCGAAAATTTTGAGAAGTACGGCAAGAACCATCGCCTCAACATCGCTCTGCTGATCGGTGGCGTCTCCTTCGAGGACCAGGATCGCAAGCTTGAGCGTGGTGCTGACGTACTGATCTGCACGCCAGGCCGCCTGCTCGATCATTTCGAGCGCGGCAAGCTGCTGATGAGCGCCGTTGAGATCTTCGTCATCGACGAAGCCGACCGTATGCTCGACATGGGCTTCATCCCGGATATCGAGCGTATCGCCAAGCTCATCCCTTTCACCCGCCAGACCCTGTTCTTCTCGGCAACCATGCCGCCGGAAATCCAGAAGCTGGCCGACCGCTTCCTACAGAATCCGGAACGCGTCGAAGTCGCCAAGCCGGCATCGACGGCCAAGACCGTGACGCAGCGTTTCGTTGCCTCGCATGGCAAGGATTACGAGAAGCGCGCAACGCTGCGCGATCTCATCCGCGCTCAGACGGATCTGAAGAACGCAATCATCTTCTGCAATCGCAAGAAGGATGTTTCCGACCTCTTCCGTTCGCTGGACCGCCACGGCTTTTCCGCCGGAGCACTGCATGGCGACATGGACCAGCGCTCGCGCATGGCCATGCTGCAGAACTTCAAGGATGGAAACCTGCAGCTGCTCGTCGCTTCCGACGTTGCGGCGCGCGGTCTCGATATCCCTGATGTGAGCCACGTCTTCAATTTTGACGTGCCTATCCATTCGGAAGACTACGTTCACCGCATCGGCCGCACCGGTCGTGCCGGTCGCTCCGGGGCTGCCTTCACCATCGTCACCAAGCGCGACACCAAGCATGTCGACGCCATCGAGAAATTGATCGGTGAAGATGTCCAATGGCTGAACGGCGATCTTTCGGCCCTGCCTCCGGCAGAAGAAGGCAGCGACGACAACCGTTCGTCCCGTCGTCGCGACACCAAGAGCAAGGGTCGCGATCGGGATCGCAGCCGCGGAGGCCGCAACGCCTCGAGTCATAAATCTGATATCGACGTCGAGGATAATGACGTCGTAGCGATTGAAGCAGCACCAGCAAAGGCCGAAAGCGTGAAGAACGAGCGCAAGTCTGAGAACAATAACAAGTCCCACAACGGTTCTCGCAACAGCCACCGGCCCTTCCCTGCTGCCAATGACGATCATCGCGAGCGCCGCAATCGTTATCGCGACCAGGACGACGGCCCGACGCCGGTCGGCTTCGGCGATGACATTCCGGCTTTCATGCTCATCGTCGCGAACGCCAAGGCCTGATATATCCCGTTCAGATGCGCGACTGACCGGCTTGCCGGATGTCGCGTCCAACCTCGGGATCTAAATATTGGGCAAGCCAGGCATCGATTTCCCAGGACTAGGAACCGGTCTCGCAATCTTGCGGGACGGCAAGCTTCTGCTCTATCGGCGCCTCAAGGCGCCCGAGGCTGGCTGCTGGAGCATCGTCGGCGGCAAGGTCGATCATATGGAGCCCGCCGCCAAGGCCGCGATCCGTGAGGCCGAGGAAGAAAGCGGCCTCTCTATCGGCAAAATCGATTATCTCTGCACCACGGAAGTCATCGTCAAGGCCGACCGGCAGCACTGGATTTCGCTGATCTATGTCTGCAGGGACTTTTCCGGCGAACCAAGGCTAATGGAACCCGACAAGCTTTCCGATTTCGGCTGGTTCGGCCGAAACGAATTGCCGGCCCAGCTTTCCGATTTCGCCACGGCAACCATCGCCCATCTGCGCGAAGAAGATTTTCGCTGACGCCTACTTGTCCGAGCGAAGCGCTGCTTCATAGGCAAGCCGCACCCAACGCGCCATTTCATCCGGGTCGTCGAATGCATCCTCGGGTATCGACCAATACGGCATGTTGACGGCCTTACCCTTCTTGCCCTCATAGGCCCAGCGGCGCGCGCCCGCGGCTTCGAATTGGGAGGCACTGGCATCGTCCGCCTTCAGAAGTATCTCGTCATCCACTTCGAGCGCCAGGATGCGCCCCATGTGGTAGATGCCTTTGCCGCCGAACATCCGCTTGATGGCGACAGGCCCGAGTGACTGAAACATTTCCTCGATATCGATATTGTCCATTCCCTATCCCTTCAGAACGCCGCCGGCCGCGATAACGGCCTCCGGCGTATCGACATCGAGATGAGCCGCCTCGCCGATCTCGACGTCAACGACCGGCAAGCCCGATGTCTCGATAATATGCCGGGCCCCCACATCACCCTCTAGCCGCATGACGGCATTCAGAACCGATCTCGGCAAAATGACGGGATTGCCGCGCTTGCCGCCTGATACGGCCCGCACGATCGCCAGACCGTTCGCCTTGCGAAAAGCGGTCATTAGAACCTTCAGATCGTCGCCGGTAACGCCGGGCATATCTGCCAGCATGACAAGAACGCCGTCGGCCCTTTGCGCAGCCGGCGTACCGACGCCCGCAACGAGCGAACTGGCCATGCCGGAGACATAATCCGGATTAAAGACCCGCTCGACGGCAAGCCCATTCAATGCCTCTTCGATCTCAGCCCGGCGATGCCCGGTCACCGCGACGATGTCGGATACTCCGCCGGCAATGGCCGTCAACGCCGAACGTCGAACCAGCGGCACGCCGTCGAACTCGGCCAGAAGCTTGTGTGAGCCGCCCTCGCCCATACGGCTCGCCTTTCCGGCAGCCAGCATGACAATGGCGACCGATATCTCCGACGGCGACCTGCTGGCGAGATCGCGCGGCCGTGGGCGTGACTGTATTTCCATGAGCAACCCTCCAACCCCCATGCCGGCAATATCCCGCGGCGACGGTTGTTCGCCGGCTAATATACGATCGAGCACCCAATCAAACCCGTTCTCTTTCGGGCTGCGCGCGCATCCGGGCGCTCCGACGACATGGACGTCACCCACCCTTCCAAGCACCAGAAGATTGCCGGGGTCGACCGGCATGCCGACCTGAATGACGTCGCCGCCGGCAAGCCTGATCGCTTCGGGAATGACGTCGCCGGCATCGATGACGGCCGAAGCGCCGAAAACGATCATCAGCTTCGGCAACTGGTCCGGCGCGGCGAGGCCGCGACGGATCGCATCGGCAACCTCGGCCACCCTATGGGCGACGCGCTCTTCCCGCTGCAGCAGGCTGCCCGAAGGCCGCAGCCGCTGCGACAGTATGCGTGCCGTCTTCTCCATGACCGAAGCCTTTAGCGACGGCAACTCCGTGGCCACGAGCGAAACGGCATGCGGCAAGAACGGCTTGACCTCGAAAACCGGCATTTGCCGCAGGATTTCAACGCCTTCAGCCACCTTCGCCCCGGAAACGGCAAGCGGAATGATCTTGAAGGTCGCAACCATATCGCCCGATCGCACCGGCACATGGTCCGCGAGACAGGCAAGGGTGATCGCCGGATCGAGATTGTTGATCCGGTCCACCGCCACACGATCCGCAACAAACAGACCATCGACGGCGCTATAGACGTTCACCCGTCCCGTCGCTGCCTCCGAGAAGGTGAGATGGTCGGGTATTATCGCGCGCGCCAAGCGGTCGGCCGCCTCGTCTTCCATGAGATCACCCGGCTCGATGCGCGCGGCGATGACACGCTCGATCCCCGCCACCGCCAGACGCTCGAGATCGGCGCGGCCAAGCCTGTGCCCCTTGGAAAAGCCGCCATCGGACAGCCGAAGCGAATGCGCGAGAACCGCGCCCTCCGCCTCCATCGTCAGAAATTCTCCGAAGATCATGGCTGCGCGCCCTTGGGTGACGACACGTCACGCCCTCGCAGCGAGCCGATGATTTCAGCCAAGATGGCAACCGCGATTTCCGCCGGGCTTGCGGCACCAATCGGCAGCCCGATTGGCGCGTGAATGCGGCCAAGATCGGCCTCGGAGAGACCCTCGCGCTTCAAACGCTCCAGACGACCCGCATGGGTCTTGCGGCTGCCGAGCGCGCCTACGTAGAAACAGCCCGTCTTCAGCGCCTGCACGATCGGCTCGTCGTCTATCTTGGGATCATGGGTTACGGCGACCAGCGCCATATAGCTGTCGAGCGGCCGCTCCCTTAGCGCATCCACGGGCCAGTCGGCAATCAAATCGATGCCCTCAAAACGCTCCGGCGTTGCAAAGGCGGTGCGCGGATCAATGATCGTCACGTCGAAGCCTGCTAATGCGGCCATGCGTGCGAGAACCTGGCTGATATGCACGGCGCCGATGACGACGATGCGCGGCGGCGGCAGATGCACGTTGAAGAACAGGCTCTGCCCCTCGATTTCAAGCGCCGCGGACTTGCCGGAGCGAAATGCGGATGCCGCAGCCTCGGCCAGAGCACCTTCCAGGGCATCGCCTTCGACGATCAGCCTGTCCGGGCCGCCGGAGAGGTCGGTGACGAGGATCGCTGCCCGTCTCTTGCGCCGCATGTCGTTCAGCCGCGCCAATATCTGACGGTCCATCAGGCAAGCCTTTCGACATAGACGCGGATGCGGCCGCCGCATGAGAGCCCAACGCGCCACGCGGTCTCATCGGCAACGCCGAATTCGAGCATGCGCGACTTGCCCGTTTCTATTACGTCAAGCGCCTCGGTGATGACAGCGCCTTCGACGCAGCCGCCGGAAACCGAACCATGGAAATTGCCTTCACCGTCGATCACCAGATGGCTGCCCGACGGGCGTGGTGCCGAACCCCAAGTGTCGACGACGGTCGCCATGGCCACATTGCGGCCTGCCGACACCCATTCCTCCGCGATAACAAGCGGGTCCAGACTTTCGGATATATCTGACATCGGAGCCTCATTGCTTGCCGAGAAACCGGCGCGGATCATAAGCGCCCGCGCGGCCGGCGGTGAGAGCCGATACGAGATCGGCTAGAGATAATAGATTGTGAACGGGACGGAATTCGTCAACATGCGGGAGCATTGCTTTTACACCGCGGGCACGCGCTTCGAAACCCTCGAAGCGTAGTAGCGGATTGAGCCATATGAGCCGCCGGCAGGAGCGATGCAGCCGATCCATCTCTTGCCCGAGCAATTCCACGCCTTCGCGCTCCAGCCCATCGGTAATCAACAGTACGATCGCGCCCTGTCCCAGCACCCGTCGCGCCCAGATCAGGTTGAACTCCTTCAACGTTTCGCCGATCCTGGTCCCTCCGGACCAGTCGCGCACCGCCGCCGCGCACTCGTCCAGCGCCTGATCCGGGTCCTTGTGGCGCATCGCCCTGGTGACATTGGTCAGCCGCGTCCCGAACAGAAACGTATGCACGCGCCGCCGTCGCTCGGTCAGCACATGCAGGAAATGCAGGAAGATACGCGTATATTGGCTCATCGAGCCGGAGATATCGGCGAGCACAACCAGCGGCGGCTGTATCTCCTTCGGCCGTCGAAAACGCGGCAGGATCAGCGCTCCGCCAGTGCGCAGGGCCGAGCGCATCGTCGCGCGCGGATCGATTTTGGCCGACGTGCGCGACGGCGCGAAGCGGCGCGTGCGCACGCGATCCAGCGGCAGTCGCAGCTTTTCGAGCTCCCTTTTGGCGAGCGTAACTTCCGCCGCCGACATCTGCGCGAAATCCAAGTGGCGCAGAACCTCGCTGCCGGAACTCGTAAATCGTGCATCGATTTCAAGGTCGGGCGTCTCGCGTTGCGGACGTCGGTCGCTGCGGTCATTCAGCAGCGCATCGCTTGCCCGGCTCTCACCCGGCTTCGGCTTTTCCTTCTCGCGATGATCGGGCGCAACCGGCGACATCATCGCGATCATTTTGGCGACCAGATCGCGAGAGCGCCAGAACAGCCGGAATGCCTCGTCGAAAACCGCGAGATCCTCATGCCGCTTGACAAAGACGGAACAGAGGGCGGCGTGAAATTCTTCGCGTGAACCGATGCCGATGGCCCTGACCGCTTCGATGGCATCGGCGATAGCGCCCGGGCCGATCTTCAGACCAGCCTTGCGCAGGGCCCGACCGAACAGCACGATATTATCGGCAAGGCGCCCGTCACTGGCTGGTGACGGTGCAACGACGATCCCATCATGCCCACCCGGTTCCATGGCTTAACCTGCTGCGAGCAGCTCCGATTTCACGTCATCAAGAACGCGCCTGCCCTCGGCGCCCTGGATGCGAGCGATATCATCCTGGTATTTCAACAATGTGCCCAAAGTGTCTGAAATTGTGTCAGGATCGAGCGCCAGCTGGTCGAGTTCGGTCAAGGCGGTCGCCCAGTCGATCGTCTCGGCAACGCCCGGATTCTTGAAGAGATCGAGCGTCCGCAGCTTCTGCACATAGGCAACGATCTGGCGCGACAGTGCTTGGTTGCAGCCTGGCACCTTGCGGCGGATGATTTCCAGCTCCTGCTCGGCCTGCGGATAATCGACCCAGTGATAGAGGCAACGTCGCTTCAGGGCGTCATGCACCTCGCGCGTGCGGTTGGTGGTGATGATGACGATGGGTGGTTCCGCCGCTCGGATGGTGCCTAGTTCCGGCACCGTCACCTGAAAATCGGACAATACTTCCAGAAGGAATGCCTCGAAAGCCTCATCGGTGCGGTCCAGCTCGTCGATCAGGAACACAGGCGCGCGCCCGCCGACAGCAGATAGCGCCTGCAGCACCGGCCGGCGGATCAGATAGCGCTCGGAAAAGATATCGGCCTCGATGCGATCCCGGTCGGTAAGGCCCGATGCCTCAGCGAGACGGATTTCCAGCATCTGCGCCGGATAGTTCCATTCATAGACGGCCGAGGAAACATCCAGCCCTTCATAGCATTGCAGGCGGATCAGCGGCCGGTCGAGCGCCTTCGACAGGACCTTGGCGATCTCTGTCTTGCCGACGCCGGCCTCGCCTTCGAGAAAGAGCGGCCGCTTCATCTTCAATGCGAGAAACAGGACTGTGCCGAGAGCCCGGCCGGCCAGGTAGTCATGAGCGCCGAGCAGCGCCATCGTCTCATCGATCGAACCCGGCAACGAAGGTAATGTCTGATCCGCCATGATAACTCCCTTGCAGGGGTTATAGCGCGTGATAACCCCGGTTCATATAGAGCAATGCCGGCTTCGGCTCGCTGTAACGTATGGCCATCACCTCGCCGAAGATGATGTTGTGCGTGGACGCCTGCTTGATTTCCAGCACGCGGCAGTCGAAGGCGGCAAGCGCATCGCTCAAAACAGGCGCGCCTGTCACCAGAGTCTCGAACTTGCCGGCAGCGAAGCGTTCGTCGACAGTCAGCTGCGTCTTACCGGAAAAGGCGTCGGCCAGCGACTGGTGATCCGCACCGAGCGTATTCAGGGCGAAAATGCCGCTTTTGAAAAAGATCTCGTTCTTGGCGTTGCTGTTGTTCAGGCAGATCAGAACCGTCGCGGGGCTATCCGACACCGAGCATGCGGCCGTGATCGTCACGCCGCGCCGCTCCGCACCGAGCGCCGTCGTCACCAGCTGCACATGGCCAGCATAGCGGCTCATGGCATCGCGATAAAGCGCCGGGTCCATACGTTGCCTGTCTAGCACCACCATCTCCTTTGTTGAGTCGTGCTTGCCTGTCATTCTATATGACGGTCAGGTGTTAGCTTTTCTACAATAGCATTATTGAAAACAGAGCGATTTTGCTGCTTTTTCTTTGACGATGCCCTGGAGACGGATAAATAGGGCAGAAAAATTGTCCGGGATACTCCATCGATGAACGTTCTGCGTCGCCTTCCGCTCCTGTTTGCGCTGCTTTCGGCGGCGGGCAGCAGCCATGCCGCAGGAATTAACATCGGCGTCGTGGCGCCGCAGGACGGTAATTTCGCGACGCTCGGCGCCGAAATCACCACCGGAGCGAACTTCGCGATCCAGGCACAGAAGGATACGGCGACCGTCGTCAACGAACCCTGCACGGAGGATGGCGGGCGGGCCGCCGCCGAAGCCCTGGTTGCCGCCAAGGCACAGGTCGCAATCGGCTTTCTCTGCACCGAGACCCTGGAAGGCGCGCTGCCGCGCCTCAAGGATGCAGGCATCCCTGTCATCACGGTTTCGGTGCGCTCGCGCATCCTCATGGAAGACGCTCTGAAGAATGGCTGGCCGCTGTTTCGGCTGGCGCCGGTCGACGCCGCCGAGGCCTCCATGGCGATCGCCACCATCCTGAAAAACTGGGCGTCAGAGCCGATGGCGCTGATCGACGACGGCACCATCCACGGCCGCGAACTGGTTGGCGCGATTCGAAGCGCGCTCGAGGAAAAGGGCCTGAAGCCGGTCTTCACCGACACCTACCGCCCCGGGCAGGATCAACAGATCGCGCTCGTGCGCCGCCTGAAGAAAGCGGGAGCAACCCGCGTCTTCGTCGGCGGCGACCGCAGCGATGTCGCCGTGATCGCCCGCGACGCCAAGAGCGAGAACATCCCGCTGGTGCTGATGGGCGGCGATGCCATGCGCGCTGCCGATACGCCCGTTCCGTTGCTGGACGGCGTGCAGGCGATCGCGCTGCCCGACTATGCAAGCCTGCCGGCGGCACAGCAGACCGTTCAGGCCATGCGCGCCGGCGGCGTCGAACCGGACGGATATATCCTGCCGGCCGCAGCCGCCGCTCAGATCGCCAGCCAGGCGGCGGAAAGCGCCAAGGCGGATAACAGGCCCGTTGCCGACAAGCTCATCGGCACGACATTCCAGACCGCAATCGGCCCGATCTCATTCGGACAGAACCACGAATTGACCGAGAACCCCTATCGGCTGCTGGAATGGCGCGGCAATGGCTTCGTACCGGTAGCGACGTCGTCGAATTGAGGCGGTCCGCTCGGGCGGTTGTTTGCCCGCGACAGCGGTGCTAATCCAGACGCGAAAAATAAGTTGGAGCTCAGTTAGCCATGACCTTGCCGATCCGAATTGCCCCTTCCATTCTCGCCGCCGACTTCGCCAAACTTGGGCAGGAAGTCAAGGATGTGACCGAAGCCGGAGCCGACTGGATTCACCTTGACGTCATGGACGGCCATTTCGTGCCGAACATCTCCTTCGGCGCCGATGTCATCAAGGCGCTGCGGCCCTATACGACTGCGACGTTCGACTGCCATCTGATGATCTCCCCGGCCGATCCCTATCTGGAAGCCTTCGCCAAGGCCGGCTGCGACCGCATCACGGTCCATGCCGAAGCCGGCGTGCATCTGCATCGCTCGCTGCAGACGATCCGTCATCTCGGCAAGAAGGTCGGCGTCACCCTCAATCCGGCAACGCCGCTTTCCATCCTGGAAAACGTGCTCGACGATATCGACCTGATCCTGATCATGTCCGTCAATCCGGGTTTCGGCGGCCAGAAGTTCATTCCGGCCATGGCTGACAAGATCCGCAACGCCAAGTCCATGATCGGTGACAGGCCGATCGAGCTTGAGGTCGACGGCGGTGTATCCATCGATACCGCCCCTATCATCACCGCTTCCGGCGCCAACGTCCTTGTTGCGGGCTCCGCCATCTTCAAGGGCGAATCGGTCGAAGCCTATCGCCAGACCATCGGCGATCTCAGGGCCGCCGCCGAACGAGGCCGCGTTGGATCAAACTAATCCGACCAGTAATCTGGATGCGACGAGCCGGATACGAACCGTCGCATCGCATTGCCTTAAAGCCGCCGCCGGTGCAATCGGCTGGGGAGTCGCGATGGCCGCGTCGGCGCTTGCAGCCCTCTATCTGCGCAACGGCCTGCTGAGCAGCCACATTACCGCCCTCACGCTCGTCTACTTCTTCGGCGGAGCCCTTTCCTGGCCCATCCTTGTGCCCCTTGCCAGGCGCTTTGCCCGCCACCGACCGACCAGCGCGCGTTTCGCCGCCTTCTTTCTGGCGCTCTCCATCGGCACTGCCGCCATAACGGCCTTCCTGTTCGCCATGGACTATCGCTGGTTCTATTCACGCTGGCATGCGCCGTTCGGCTCGCTCATCTGGATCTTCCAGTTTCTCTTCACCGGCGCGAGCGCCGTCTACCAGTTCGCCATCCTCGGCCTCACCCTGTTTTTGCCGCTCGGCCTGCTTTGCCTGATCGCCGTTTCGGCCTATCTTGCAAGACGCGCGCCCTGAAGGCGCGTGAGAGATTGGTCCAACAAAGATTGTGATTGCCGCCCGTCTTTGTTATGGGGGCGCCGAGTTCTCCCTTTCCGCCAGCCAAGAAAGCTTTGAGCCTATGATCCCGCGCTACTCCCGACCGGAAATGGTCGCCATCTGGTCGCCCGAAACCAAGTTCCGCATCTGGTTCGAGATCGAGGCCCATGCCTGTGACGCGCTCGCAGCTCTCGGCGTTATCCCGAAGTCGGCGGCCGACACCATCTGGGAAAAGGGCGGCAAGGCCACGTTCGACGTCGCGCGCATCGACGAGATCGAAGCCGTCACCAAGCACGACGTCATCGCCTTCCTGACGCATCTCGCCGAAATCGTCGGACCGGACGCCCGCTTCGTCCACCAGGGCATGACCTCGTCCGACGTTCTCGACACCTGCTTCAACGTCCAGCTCGTGCGCGCCAGCGACCTGCTGCTCGCCGATATCGACAAGCTGCTGGAAGCATTGAAGCGCCGTGCCTTCGAGCACAAGGACACCGTCACCATCGGCCGCTCGCATGGCATCCATGCCGAACCTACCACCTTCGGCGTCAAGCTCGCTCTTGCCTATGCCGAATTCGAGCGCTGCAAGCAGCGCCTGATCGCAGCCCGCGAGGAAGTTGCCACCTGCGCCATCTCCGGCGCCGTCGGTACCTTCGCCAACATCGACCCGCGCGTCGAGGAACATGTCGCGGCCGCCCTCGGCCTCAAGCCGGAGCCAGTCTCCACGCAGGTCATCCCGCGCGACCGTCACGCCATGTTCTTTGCGACCCTCGGCGTCGTCGCCTCCTCGATCGAACGTCTCGCTACCGAGATCCGCCATCTGCAACGCACCGAAGTTCTGGAAGCGGAGGAATATTTCTCGCCGGGCCAGAAGGGCTCGTCGGCCATGCCGCACAAGCGCAATCCGGTGCTGACCGAAAACCTGACGGGTCTTGCCCGCATGGTCCGCTCCTACTCCATCCCGGCAATGGAAAACGTGGCGCTCTGGCACGAACGCGATATCTCGCACTCCTCCGTCGAGCGCATGATCGGCCCGGACGCGACCGTCACGCTGGATTTCGCGCTGGCCCGCATGACAAGCGTCATCGACAAGCTTCTCGTCTACCCGGACAATATGATGAAGAATCTGAACAAGTTCCGTGGACTTGTTCATTCGCAGCGCGTGCTGCTAGCGCTGACCCAGGCCGGCGTGTCCCGCGAGGATTCCTACCGTCTGGTTCAGCGCAACGCCATGAAGGTCTGGGAGGAAGGCAAGGACTTCCTCGAGGAATTGCTGGCCGACCAGGAGGTGCGCGCGGCGCTTTCCGAAGAGGACATCCGCGAGAAGTTCGACCTTGGCTATCACACCAAGCATGTCGACACGATCTTCAAGCGGGTTTTCGGCTAGAATTTCCTGTTTTCGATTGTCTTTTGCCTGAGGCGGTGCGAGCAACGCGCCGCCTTTTTGCTTTGCTCGCGGATTTTGCGGCTACCGCGCGATTGTGTTCAACACTCTCGCCGGCATTGCCTTGCTGCTGCTCGTGATGGCGCTTCGCTGCCTTTTCTACGAGCCGGTCGAGGTGCTTCAGGTCCTCTTCGTCCAGATTTTCGATCCCGACGAAACGGTTCTCGGCCGCACTCGTCAGGATCAGCTCGTTGAGCTTGGCCTGAATGGCCCGCGTGTCACGCGTCTGTGCGTTCTGCAGCAAAAAGACCATCAGGAAGGTAACGATGGTAGTGCTGGTATTGATGACCAGCTGCCATGTGTCGGAGTAATCGAAGACCGGCCCGGTCGCGGCCCAGAGAATGACGGAAAACAGGGCAAGCACGAAGATTGCCGGCTTGCCCGTCCATTCCGAAACCACCACCGCGAAGCGGGTAAAGATATGCGTAAGCCGAGCCATGATCCGCACCTCCCTATGATGCGGATCAACGTGAAAACCGCGCTGCGGTTCCAATGATGACGGCGCGCTGCCTAATCGCGCTTGGGGCTAGCCTTCGGCCGCAATCAGCTTGCGATAGAGATGCCAGGACGCATGACCGAGCACCGGCATGACGACCGCAAGCCCGGCAAAGATCGGAATGGTTCCGATGACGAGCAGCGCGGCCACGATTAGCCCCCATACCGCGATCGGCACGGGATTGGTCAGCGTCGCCCGGATGCTGGCGTCGATCGCGGCGACGACACCGACATCACGATCCAGCAGCAGTTGGAACGTAACGACCGTTGTCACCAGAGCGACGAGAGCGAAAACGAAGCCTATCAGATCGCCCCAAAGCATCATCGCCATGCCCTCGCGCGTCGTCAGCACGCTCGACGCGAAGGATGAAAGCGTCGGAGGGACACCATCGCCGAAATAGGTGAAGTAGATGCTCTGCGCCACGATGAGCCAGACGATGAACAGGCCGAACAGCATGAGGCCGGCGACGATGATCGACGGCAAGGCCGGCGAAAAGCGCACATCGAATGCATGGCTCCACGAAGTATCCAGTCCTTTTTCCCGCCGACGGCTGATCTCGTAGAGGCCGATTGCGGCCAAGGGTCCGAGCAGGGCGAAGCCGGACATCAACGGAAACAGCAATGGCAGCAGATTCTGGTCGGTGCTCCAGATCGCCAGCGCAATGCCCGCAATCGGATACATCAGGCACAAGAAGACGTAGTGCGATGGCTTCTCGCTGAAATCGTCCAGCCCCATCTTCAGGGCATCGATGAGATCGGCGATACCGATCTTACGGATGGCGGGACGCGTAAATGTGTGGTCCGCTCCGGTCATGACGTGAAATGCCGTCATAGTGCTCTCCTCCTCAACCGTGGTGCTCGGCTGGCGGCGCAAGATGGCGGCAAAATGGGTCGCCGACATCGTCATTCGCTACCGGCAAGCACGATCCTAGCAAATTTTGCCGCAATTGTCGCCTTTTTCCCTTGACAGTTGGGCTCCCCTTTTCCACATCGGCGAAATCATGAAAGCCTCCGACGCAAACATCCTCATCATCCCCGGCTACACGAATTCCGGCCCCGACCACTGGCAGACGCGCTGGGAGCAGAAGCTCTCGACCGCGCGGCGCGTGGAACAGGCCGAATGGTCGAAGCCCGTGCGCGACGATTGGGTGGCCCGCATCGCTGAAGAGGTGAATGCCTCGGACAAGCCCGTCGTGCTGCTCGCGCATTCCCTTGGCGTTCCCTCCGTGATCCATGCGATCCCGCATTTCCGCAACAAGGTTGCAGGCGGCTTCTTCGTCGCGCCGCCAGATGTCGCCAATCCCGGCATCCGACCGAAGCATCTGATGACCTTCGGCCCCTATCCGCGCGATCCCCTGCCGTTTCCGTCGATCACCATTGCCAGCCGCAACGATCCCTTCGGCACCTACGAGCATGCGGATGATGTCGCCAATAGCTGGGGCTCGATGCTGATCGATGCCGGCGAGGCCGGCCACATCAACACCGAATCCGGACACGGCCCCTGGCCCGAGGGCACGATGGTATTTGCCAAGTTTCTCAGCCAGCTGAAGCCGTAGTATTATTGTAACAACGATGGATAGGGGCATGCGTCGCCTCACTAGCCTGTGAAGTACCGGGCACCTTCATTCCATCGTCAGATAAAAGCCTGTAAAACAGGTGATAACTGGACCCCGAATCTTGCATTGGCACCCCGCCAAGGCCGGAATTCCGAGGAAGGAGGCGCAGGCGGATTGTGAATTCGCTTCTTATCCGTTATGGGGACGCCCACACACGATCCACTTGCGCTGTCCCATGAGCGCCAAAGACAGAGAACAATACCAATGAACCGTCGCCGCCGTATTTACGAGGGCAAGGCCAAGATCCTTTACGAGGGGCCTGAGCCGGGCACGCTGATCCAGTTTTTCAAGGACGACGCCACCGCCTTCAACAAGAAGAAGCACGAAGTCATCGATGGCAAGGGTGTTCTGAACAATCGCATCTGCGAATATATCTTCAGCCATCTGAACAAGATCGGCATTCCCACACATTTCATCCGCCGCCTCAACATGCGCGAGCAGCTGATCAAGGAAGTGGAGATGATTCCGCTCGAGATCGTCGTGCGCAACGTTGCCGCCGGCTCGCTCTCCAAGCGCCTCGGCATCGAGGAGGGCGTGGTGCTGCCGCGCTCGATCATCGAATTCTATTACAAGTCCGACGCACTCGAAGACCCGATGGTCTCCGAAGAGCACATCACCGCCTTCGGCTGGGCCAACCCGGCGGAACTCGATGACATCATGGCGCTCGCCATCCGCGTCAACGACTTCATGACCGGTCTGTTCCTCGGCGTCGGCATCCAGCTCGTCGATTTCAAGATCGAATGCGGCCGCCTGTTCGAAGGCGACATGATGCGCATCATCCTCGCCGACGAGATCTCCCCGGACAGCTGCCGTCTCTGGGACATCGAAACCCGCGAGAAAATGGACAAGGATCGCTTCCGCCGCGACATGGGCGGTCTGCTCGAAGCCTATTCCGAAGTCGCCCGCCGTCTCGGCATCATCAATGAAAACGAACCCGTGCGCGGCACGGGCCCGGTTCTCGTCAAGTAAGTTCAGGAAGGACAATCGTGATCAAGGCTCGTGTAACCGTCACGCTGAAGAACGGCGTTCTCGATCCGCAGGGCAAGGCAATCGAAGGCGCGCTCGGCGCGCTCGGCTTTGACGGCGTCCATCAGGTGCGCCAGGGCAAGGTCTTCGATCTCGAGCTCGAAGGCACCGACAAGGCAAAGGCGGAAGCGGACCTGAAGGCCATGTGCGAAAAGCTTCTCGCCAATACGGTCATTGAAAACTTCGCCATTTCGATCGACTGATTGTCCTCTTTCGCGGGCCATTCTTCCTTTGTCTCGGGCAATGGAGTATGGCTCGCCAAACAATTCAAGCAATCATCCCTAGCCTCTTGCGGGACCAGAATCATGAAATCAGCAGTCGTCCAACTTCCCGGCCTCAATCGCGATCGCGACATGATCGCGGCGCTGACCAAGATTTCCGGCCACGCACCGGTAACCGTCTGGCAGACGGAGACCGAGATCCCGGATGTCGACCTGATCGTCATTCCCGGCGGCTTCTCCTACGGCGACTATCTGCGCTGCGGTGCGATAGCCGCCCGCATGCCGATCATGCAGGCGATCAAGGACAAAGCCGACAAGGGCGTGAAGGTTCTGGGCGTCTGCAACGGCTTCCAGATCCTGCTCGAAGCCGGCATGCTGCCGGGCGCACTGATGCGCAATGCCTCACTGAAATTCGTCTGCCGCGAAGTGAAGCTGGAAGTCGTCAATGCCGAGACGGACTTCACGGCAGCCTATGCCAAGGGCCAGATCATCCGCAGCCCCGTCGCGCATCATGACGGCAACTATTTTGCCGATGCCGACACGCTGAAGGCGATCGAAGACAATGGCCAGGTGGTCTTCCGCTATGCCGAAGGCACCAACCCGAACGGCTCCGTCAACGATATCGCCGGCGTGATGAACGCCAGGGGCAACGTGCTCGGCATGATGCCGCACCCGGAAAACCTGATCGAGGCGGCCCACGGCGGCAACGACGGCCGCGGCCTCTTCGCCTCCGCGCTCGGCGTGGTCGCGGCCTGATAGCAAGCCACCCTGTGCGGGAACCATAAAATCGGCGTCTTTGCATAAAACAGCAGGACGCCGACAAATTTCGGCGGACTAGCTGTAACCGCCTCATGGGAAAAAGATCGATGCGCCATAGCCTTCCGACAGGATTCTACTCCGCCGCTGCCATCGCGATGCTTGGGCTTCTGGTCACATCTTGCGGTGGTCCGCGCGTGCCGAGCATCAACGCGACGGATCGCAGCGCCCTGTCGACGATGGAGCGCATCATGCTCAATGCCAATACCTGCTGGTTCAAGTCCTCGGACCCGGCTTTTGCCGGTTATCAGCTCGCTCCGGAACTCAATTCCTTTAGCGGTCGCCCGCGCATCCTCGTGGTCGACAAGAGACATCCGACCGGCCGGCCGTCGCTCGTTGTGCAAGCGGAAGGCAATCCCGCACAACTGCAGGCCTTCGGTCCGATGATGGGCGGCGCCTCCGGCGGCCGCATCACGGGCGACGTCAATCGCTGGGCCGGGGGATCGAAGGCCTGCAGCTGAGCTGCTTGTCCCAAGTCTACCCGCTTTAACCGCAATTCCGCAGCCAGCGCATGACGTGCCCCAATCACCGGGATCATAGTCATGGACAGATTTGTCATTCTTTCGGGCTGCTCCGGCGGCGGGAAATCCACATTGCTGGAGGCACTCAAGCGTCGCGGTCACCACGTCGTCGAAGAGCCGGGACGGCGCATCGTCATCGAGGAATTGGAAGGCGACGGTTCGGCGCTGCCATGGGTCGATGCGCCGGCATTTGCGCGCAGGGCAATCGCCATGTCGCTCGCCGACCGCGAAGAAGCAGCGAAAATATCCGGAACGGTCTTCTTCGACAGAGGCTTGATCGATGCGGCATCGGCACTCGAGCATCTGATGGGCAAGCCAGCCTTGACCACGCTCGGCCGATTACATCGCTACAACCGGCATGTTTTCCTGACGCCGCCCTGGCCGGAGATCTATGTGGGCGACCATGAGCGGAGGCATGATTTTTCAGCCGCGGTTGCGGAATATGAGCGGCTAGGTCTTGCCTATCCGGCGCTTGGCTACGAAGTCCATGTCCTGCCGAAGGTCGGCGTCGAGGAACGTGCTGACTTCGTTCTTTCCGTGCTGGGACATGGCTAAGCGGCAGGCTGCCCTGATGTCGGGCGGACCTGCCATCCCCCTTAGTCCCAGAAGAACGACTTGTTGGCCTCCTTGATCGCCTGACGACGTGTCAGGCCGATGTCGCGCAACTGCTCGTTAGTCAGGTCCCTGAGAACTCGCCGCCCCTCGCGCTTTTCCAGCCAATGCAGGTAAAATGCCCAGAGCCGACGCATCGCATGCGGCCTTGGCTGTGCCGCTACACTCCTCGTCTCCGTTGAGCGGGCGTCATGCGCCTCAGCCGAACAGATTGTATCTATTGTACTCATATTCGATTCCATGTGATGATGACAATTTTGATGTACCGAGCCAAACGATACAAATTGACTCATAGTATTGACTCCATAACGGAGACAATCTAGGAAATTGTCATTATGACAAATTGGCTACCTGACATTTCCAGCGGAACCGGCCCGGTCTATATCCGCGTTGCCGACGCCATCGAGAACGCGATCACCCATGGCGTATTGCCGCCCGGCACAAAGCTGCCGCCGCAACGCAATCTTGCCTACGATATCGGCGTCACCATCGGCACGGTGAGCAGGGCCTATGCCCTTGTTCACGAGCGCGGCCTGGTAGCTGGCGAAGTCGGCCGTGGCACCTATGTACTGGAGCGCTCGAACGGCAAGCAGATCGAGATCGTAGACCCGATCACGCAAGCGCTCGCCGGCACCCGCGGGCTGAATACGCCTGACGCCAAGATCCGCTTCGATACGACAGCCGCTCCCGACATCGGCCAGGGCGTCATCATCGGCAAGCTCTTCGCCGACATCAGCACCGAGCACCAATCGGAGATCTCCTCCTATTCGCGGAATTTCCCGGCAAGCTGGTTTGAGGCAGGCCAGATATGGCTCGCCCGCAACGGCTGGAAGCCGGCAATCGAGACGATCGTGCCGACGCTCGGCGCCCATGCCGGCGCCATTGCGGTGATCTCGGCCGTTACCTCGCCGGGCGACAAGATCGTCTTCGAGAATCTCACCTATACACAGATCAGCCGCGCCACTCGCCTGCTCGGGCGCCGCACGATCCTGGTGGATTCCGACGAGCACGGCATGATCCCCGAAGATTTCGAGCGTCTCTGCCAGCAGCAACATCCACGCCTCGCCTTCCTGATGCCGACTGCCCATAATCCGACGCTGGTGACAATGCCCGAGGCCAGACGCCGAGCGATCGCGGCGATCGCCCGGCGGCATAGCGTCTGGCTCATCGAGGACGATCTCTATGGCGGCATGACCGGCGACCAGAACCCGCTCATGGTCTCGATAGCACCCGAACGGACTTTCGTCGTCAGCAGCCTGGCGAAGTCAGTGACGGCGGGGGTCCGCGGCGGCTGGGTCGCCTGCCCTCCGCATTTCGCCCAGCGCATCAAGGTTACCCACAAGATGACGACGGGCGGCCTGCCCTTCATCCTGGCGGAAACCTGTGCCCGGCTCGTATTAGAAGGCCACGCGCTCGAACTGCGCCGCAAGTCGGTGGAGGAGATCAAGGCACGCGAGCAACTGGCACGCGAGGCATTGGCGGGCTTCGAATTCAATTCGCATCCGCACGCGCCGTTCCTGTGGCTGAAGCTACCCGAACCCTGGCTCTCCGGTACGTTCAAGAACGCGGCCCTTGCCGAGGGCGTGCTCATTGACGACGAAGACGAGTTCAAGGCCGCTCGAATCGAGAGGGTCTATCACCGCGTCCGTGTCGCCTTTTCCTCGCCGCCACAGCGAGAAGATGTCGCGGCAGGCTTCATGACATTACGCAGGTTGCTGGAAAACGGCTCATCGGGTTACGATAGTCACATTTAAGCAAGCCTTACTAATTTATCGACAGACATCTCAGGCAAATGCAATTCCGCCATCTCGACTCTTAGCACCCTACCATTCTATCAATCAAAAATGAGGATTCGCCCGCCACACCAGGGGGAGTGCATGGCTATTGCAGGCTTTGTAAGCAAGCGTTTAGTTACGAGTTTTCTGGCAGCCAGTTCCATATTCATCGCAGGTCAGTCGGTCGCAACCGCCGCCGACGCCATCACAACCAGCCCGGAGGCCGTTGCACCTGCCCCGGCTACCGTTGCCGCCAGCGCGCCGGTCAAGATCTTCGACGAATTGCGCTTCGGGGCAAGCGGCTCTATCCAGAACGGCAACGAGCACGAGAGCGGCGTGTTTCCGGATGTTCAGGTGCTATTCAATCCGTTCGGATACAATCCGACTGCCGGCTGGAAGGATCAGCTGACCCATCCGCGCATTCACCTGGGCACATCGATCGGCACGGAAGGATCTGCAACACAGGTTTATGGCGGCCTCTCCTGGACGCTCACCCATAGCAACGGTATCTTCACGGAAATCGGCTTCGGCGGCACGGTGCACACCGGCAACCTCGACGACTGGAGGGAACACGGCCCGATGCTCGGCTGTCGGCTGCTCTTCCACGAATATGCCGGCCTCGGATACAATTTCGACAGCCACTGGAACGTGATGGCGCAGATCGCGCATTCGTCGCACGCCGATCTTTGCGACGGCCCCAACGGCGGGATGACGCGCGCAGGCGTCATGGTCGGCTACAAGTTCTGACAATCGCGAAGCGGCCTCAGTGGCTGCTCGTACGATCCGTTTATCACCGATGCCGGCGTGTTGTGAACGCCGGTGATTTTCCTGTCGCACGACAGGGCGACTTGCGCTAAAGAGACCCCGATCCCCTGACCGGCTTTCAAACCCTTTACAGGCAAGGACCCTCGAGCGCCCATGACCATCTCCAATTCGATCCAGATCACCCCCGAACTGATTGCCTCCCACGGCCTCAAGCCGGATGAATATCAGCGCATTCTGGATCTGATCGGCCGCGAGCCTTCCTTTACCGAGCTCGGGATCTTCTCGGCCATGTGGAACGAACACTGCTCGTACAAATCCTCCAAGAAGTGGCTCCGCACGCTGCCGACAAAAGGTCCGCGCGTTATCCAGGGTCCAGGCGAAAATGCCGGCGTCGTTGATATCGATGACGGCGACTGCGTCGTCTTCAAGATGGAAAGCCACAACCACCCCTCCTACATCGAACCCTATCAGGGCGCTGCGACGGGCGTCGGCGGCATTCTGCGCGACGTCTTCACCATGGGCGCCCGCCCGGTCGCCGCCATGAACGCCCTGCGCTTTGGCGAGCCCGATCATCCGAAGACCCGCCACCTCGTCTCGGGCGTCGTCGCCGGCGTCGGCGGCTACGGCAACTCCTTCGGTGTTCCCACGGTCGGCGGCGAAGTCGAGTTCGACGCGCGCTACAACGGCAATATCCTGGTCAACGCCTTTGCGGCCGGCCTTGCCAAGTCCAACGCGATCTTCCTGTCGGAAGCCAAGGGCGTCGGCCTTCCCGTCGTCTATCTCGGCGCCAAGACCGGTCGTGACGGCGTCGGCGGCGCGACCATGGCGTCGGCCGAATTCGACGAATCGATCGAGGAGAAGCGCCCGACCGTTCAGGTCGGCGACCCCTTCACCGAAAAATGCCTGCTCGAAGCCTGCCTTGAACTGATGCAGACCGGCGCCGTCATCGCCATTCAGGACATGGGTGCGGCCGGCCTCACCTGCTCTGCCGTCGAAATGGGCGCCAAGGGCGACCTCGGCATCGAGCTCGAACTCGACAAGGTGCCGGTGCGCGAAGAGCACATGACCGCCTACGAAATGATGCTGTCGGAAAGCCAGGAGCGCATGCTCATGGTGCTGCAGCCGGAAAAGGAAGCGGTCGCCAAGGCGATCTTCGTCAAGTGGGGCCTGGATTTCGCCATCGTCGGCAAGACGACCGACGACCTGCGCTTCCGTGTCATCCATCAGGGCGAGGAAGTCGCCAACCTGCCGATCAAGGATCTCGGCGACCAGGCGCCGGAATATGACCGCCCGTGGCGCGAAGCCGACAAGCGCGCCGCCCTGCCCGCCGATCTCGTGGCCGCTCCGGAAAACTACGGTCAGGCGCTGCTGAAGCTGGTCGGCTCCGCCAACCAGTCCAGCCGCCGCTGGGTCTACGAACAGTACGATACGCTGATCCAGGGCAATTCGCTGCAGCTTCCCGGCGGCGACGCCGGCGTCGTCCGCGTCGAGGGGCATCCGACCAAGGCGCTCGCCTTCTCCTCCGACGTCACCCCGCGCTACGTCGAAGCCGATCCGTTCGAAGGCGGCAAGCAGGCGGTGGCGGAATGCTGGCGCAACATCACGGCAACCGGCGCCGAGCCTCTCGCCGCCACCGACAACCTGAACTTCGGCAATCCGGAAAAGCCTGAGATCATGGGCCAGTTCGTCGGCGCCATCAAAGGTATCGGCGAAGCCTGCCGTGCTCTCGATTTCCCGATCGTCTCGGGCAATGTCTCGCTCTACAATGAGACCAATGGCGTCGCGATCCTGCCGACCCCCACCATCGCCGGCGTCGGCCTGCTACCGGATTGGAAGGCGATGGCCCGCATCGGATCGGCATCGGAAGGCGATCACGTCATCATGATCGGCCTCGACGGCAGCCATCTCGGCTCGTCGATCTATCTGCGCGACATCCTTGGCTCGACCGATGGTCCGGCTCCGGAAGTTGACCTCTTTGCCGAACGCCGAAACGGCGATTTCGTCCGCTCCGCCATCCGGAACGGCCAGGTGACGGCCTGCCACGACATCTCGTCCGGCGGCCTTGCGCTGGCACTTGCCGAAATGGCGATGGCGTCCCGCAAGGGCCTGCGCATCGACCTCAGCGAGGGCCGCACCCTGCCGCACGCGGCGCTTTTCGGTGAGGATCAGGCACGTTACGTCATTGCTGTTCCAGCCGATGTCGCGGATTTCGTCTGCATCAACGCCGAAAGCGCCGGCGTGCCATTCCGCCGCCTCGGAACAGTCGGCGGCGACGCGCTTGCCATCGATGGCCTGTTAACGCTTCCGGTTGAACAGTTGCGCGAGGCGCATGAATCGTGGTTTCCTGCCTTCATGGACGGCAGCGCGCTCGCTGCCGCTGAATAATCGAGGTACCACTCATGCCCATGAACCCCGGCGATATCGAAGACATGATCAAGGCCGGCATTCCCGGCGCCAAGGTGACGATTCGCGACCTGGCCGGGGATGGCGATCATTACGCAGCAGAAGTTGTCGCGGAAGCTTTCCGCGGCAAGAGCCGCGTGCAGCAGCACCAGATGGTTTATGATGCCCTGAAGGGCAATATGGGCGGCGTTTTGCACGCCCTTGCGCTGCAGACTTCAGCGCCCGACTGAGAGCGCCTGCGCTTCCTCGCCGGAACTGAACGTCAGTTCCGGCAGCTTCTTGAATGAGAACTCCGCGAAATCCGAGGCCGGTAGCGGGCCGGCCGTCATCAGCGTGAAATCGAAGAAGGCCTTCACATCGGGACCGAGCACATATTGCCGGTGAACCCGCAGGAAATCGCGCTTGATCTTGGCATAATGCTTCGCGGTCAGCATCTGCTTGAAGCGGATGAGCAGAATCGAGGCTTGCGGGGCGTCCGGATGGCCGCAAACGGCCGCCGTCTTGGCCTTATAGAAATGGATCGCGTCGGTCAGACAGTGAACGTCGAGCCAGAAGATTTCCTTGCAGCGCGCAATCAGCCCCACGCGCGAACGCAGCACGGATGCCGGGCGCATAAGCGCGCATTGCAGGATGGCACTGCCTAGCGTGGTGAACACCACGCGCTTGCCCTGAAACAGGTCCGGCTCGCGCTCCAGCAACAGCCCGACCACATGAGCTGCCACGGACGAGCCCATGCTATGCGAGGAAATGACGAATTCATCGACGCCGGGTTCATCCAGAGCCTGACGCACGCTGATCGCGCTCGCCTCAAGCCATTGTTCAGCGCCAAGTTCGTTCAGCCCGGCCATAGCCACAGCCATCTCCCAGTCGGAAAAGAGATGCAGCGTATGCAGCTTCTCGGCCTGCGGCAGGAAGACGTAAATGAAGAAGGCGACCGCCAGCGCGATGCTGCCGATATGGCTCCAGGCCGGCAGCCCGAACAAGAACGGCGTAAACGCGATCAGCAGGCTGATCAGCAATCCCGCTAGCATCAACAGAAACGGAAAGATGAAGAACAGGCCGAAACGCCACGCATGACGGAAATAACCGACCATGCCACCCGACATGGCGACCTTGGAGGCAGCAAGATAACCCTGCATCAGCCGGGTGAAGAACGGTCTGCCGTTCAGCGTGGCCACGAGGTCGTTATGATCGACGACATGAATGCGACTTTGCGTGCTCCAATCGGCAGCGGTTGCGTCGACGTCGAAATAGGGCGCCCGACCGAAATTCTTCAGCTCCCCCACCGAAGTGGAAAAACCCCAGACGTCAGCACTCTGCCTCGCCGAACGCTCGTAACGGGCGCGATGGGCGGCAGCGTTCAACGGCTCGAAGCCAGGGAAGTGGAGAACCACCCTCTTCTTGATAGGATTCATATTGTAGTCTGTCCCCGGGGCGCCAGTAGCACGAATAACAACTGGAAATGGCCATGACCACGCCCTGCCGGCTTTTTCATGGCAACCCACCATAAATCATCCAAAAAACAAAAAGATAGGATCAAACACTCACAACCGCACGGTCCATGGGCGGCAACATGCCAACCTTCCCGGCCGCTACGGCAGCAGTATCGATGGATGCGAAAGTCCGGGATCACGCCTCATCAGCACTCCCGGCCGGGATATGGAGAGATGTCGGCACAAGGGTCGGCCGGTGGCGCCGTCATGATTTTCTCCACGATCGGCGGCATCGCCGGTTGCGGCGCCGGCGCAGTCGAAACGCGATAACCGAAGGCGATGCTCAGAACAAGCACGATAGCACTTACGGTTACGGTGCTGTTCAGGACGGAGGCTCTCGGCGTGCGAACATGCTCGTAATATTCCCGTTCGCCTTCGCTCGTATCCTCCGAGCTGTAAAATTCCCGCTCTTCACCAACCTGCCCGTCAGAATAGTGATGGTGGCTCATGGTGTCCGCTCCCTCAAAAATACGAATGCAATGCCGACAAGGGACCGATACGCGCCAAATCGCATCAATCGACGAACTCTAACAAACATACCGACCGCTTGTAAATTCAATAGCAGCCTAATATTAATCATCCCTTGCTTTTTAAATATGTGTGTTGTTCAAGCATGGAGTTGAAGAGGCGTTTTCAAAACGCACTGTTCAGAAATCATGTCCAATAAGGTGATTTCATCATCTTCCGTCGCCGCTGATGCCGGAAATCCATTCATGCGATGAAAAAGACGGCGCGTATGTTTTGCGGCTGGAAATCTTGCCAGCTGCTTGCTATTTAAGGGACACATGTAACGCTGCGGACCTTGACCCCGCGTGTGAAAGGAACTGGACAATGAGCGGCATTCAGGAATTCATCGCCAATGAAGTGAAGAACAACGACGTCGTTCTCTTCATGAAAGGCACGCCCCAGTTCCCGCAGTGTGGTTTCTCCGGCCAGGTGGTCCAGATTCTCGACTATATCGGCGTAGACTATAAGGGCATCAATGTCCTAGCCGACGCTGAAATCCGTCAGGGCATAAAGGACTATTCCAACTGGCCGACCATTCCGCAGCTTTACGTAAAGGGCGAATTCATCGGCGGCTGCGACATCGTTCGTGAAATGTTTCAGGCCGGCGAGTTGCAGCAACACCTTCAGGAACACGGCATCAGCGTTCGCGGCGCCGCCTGACCGGGCACCGGGCTCCCCGTCCGGTTTCCATAGTTCAATTTGATCGATAAGGCGCTGCCGGCGGGCGGCGCCCTTGACATGTTTATGGGAATAAAACCGTGACGACTTCATCCCAGGCCATGTCCCATGGGCAGCTACCCATGGGCAAACGTGAGTTCATCGCACTCGCGGCCTTCCTCATGGCGATTAATTCGCTCGCAATCGACATCATGCTTCCCGCGCTGCAGCAGATCGGCTCCAGCCTCGGTGTGATGAACGAGAATCACCGGCAATATGTGGTGACGGCCTATCTGATCGGATTCGGCTCGGCACAGCTCATCTACGGCCCCCTGTCGGATCGCTTCGGCCGCCGCAAGCCGCTCCTCGTCGGCATCATCATCTACGTGATTTCGGCATTCGGCATTGCCCTCATTCCCTCCTTCGCCGGACTGCTGGCGCTCCGCTTCATCCAGGGCCTCGGCTCGGCAGCGACCCGGGTCATCACGGTCTCCATCGTCCGCGACGTCTTCGGCGGCCGTCTGATGGCCGAAGTGATGTCGCTGATCATGATGGTCTTCATGATCGTTCCGGTCATCGCGCCCGGAAGCGGCCAGGTCATCATGCTCGTCAGCACCTGGCACATGATCTTCGTCTTCATCGGCACCATGGCGACGCTCGTCGGTGCCTGGATGTATTTCCGGCTTCCCGAGACGCTGAAGCCCGAAAATATCCGGCCCCTCACCGTCAGATCGGTCGCCTCAGGCTTCAAGATCGTTCTGACGGACCGGGTGGCGCTCTGTTATACCCTGGCGAGCACGTTCCTGTTCGGCGCGTTGTTCGGCTTCATCAATTCAGCCCAGCAGATCTACAACAACATCTACGGCCTCGGCGTCTATACGCCGCTGGCGTTCGGCGGCGTCGCGGCATTCATGGCCCTGTCATCCTTCGTCAACTCGCAGTTCGTCGGTCGGTTCGGCATGCGCCGGCTGTCGCATACGGCGCTGCTTGGCTTTGTCGCCATCACCTTCTGTTGGCTGCTGGTGCAGCTCTACGGGCCTGCACCGATGCCGTTCCCGCTGTTCATGGTCTTTTTCGCACTGGCCATGTTCCAGTTCGGCTGGATCGGTTCCAATTTCAACTCTCTCGCGATGGAGCCTCTGGGCCATGTCGCCGGCACAGCATCCTCCGTACTCGGCTTCATGAGCACGGTCGGCGGCGCATCGATTGGCGCCTGCATCGGGCAGTTTTACAATGGCACGGCAACGCCGATGGTCATCGGCTACTTCACCGTGTCCCTCATTGGCGTCGTCTTCGTGCTGATCGCCGAAAAGGGAAAGCTGTTCCGCCCGCACAATGCGCCGCCGCCAGCTGACCAATCCCTCGCTTTACATTGACAGGCATATTCGCATGACAACCCCGCCCCAATCACAACAGCCGGCGCAGTCCGGCTCCAGCCGCATCGGCCTCGGCATCGTGGAATTCATCCTCACGATCGCCCTGATGACGGCCAGCATCTCGATGGGCATCGACAGCATGCTGCCGGCGCTGCCGAATATCGGCCAGTCGCTGCACGTCGCCAATCCGAATGACACGCAGCTGGTCATCGGCGTCTATTTCCTCGGCTTCGGCATCTGCCAGCTGTTCTTCGGCAGCCTGTCGGATACTTATGGCCGGCGATACATCCTGCTCGGCGGCTTGGCCTTCTATACCGTGACACTGTTTGCGGCGGCCTGGAGCGGCAGCCTGTTTGCCTTGCTCGCCATGCGCTTTGCGCAGGGCGTCGGCGCCGCGGCCGTGCGTATCACCACACTTGCCATCGTGCGCGATTGCTTCGGCGGCCGCGAAATGGCCCGCGTCATGTCCTATGTCATGATCGTCTTCATGATCATGCCGATGGTCGCCCCCTTCGTCGGCCAGATGATCGTTGCCTATTCGAACTGGCAATGGATCTTCATCCTGCTCGGCATCGCCAGCGCCGGCCTCTTCCTCATCGCCTTCTTCCGCATGAAGGAGACGCTGCCCGTCGAAGAACGCCTGCCGCTTTCGGTCGCTTCCGTGCTGTCCGGCTTCAAGACCGTGCTGACCAACCGCATCACCTGCGGTTACATGATCGGCCTGACGCTCTACACCGGCGTCATCTGCGCCTACATCGTCTCCGTGCAGCAGGTCTTCGGCGAAGTCTATGGCCTCGGGGACACATTCCCTATCGCCTTTGCGGCAACCGCGGCCGGCACGGCCGTTGCGCAATTTGCGAATGGCTATTTCGTCCGCAGCTTCGGCATGCGCCGCATTTCGCACGCCGCCATGATCGTCTTCACCGTTCTCGGCGCTATCGGTTATGTCGTCGGCATGTTCGGCCAGCCGAGCTTCACCTTCATCTACGTGCTGATCTCGGTCATGCTGATGATGTTCGCCGTCATCACCACCAATTGCATGGCGATCAGCCTGGAGCCGATGGGGCACCTGGCGGGGACAGCCGCCGCCATCACCAGCTCGATCTCCACCACGGTCGGCGTCCTCATCGGCGGTGTCGTCGGCCAGATGTTCGATGGCACGGCGCAGCCGTTGATGGCTGGCTTCACTATATTCGGCGTGCTGTCGATCCTGGCAACGCTTTGGGCGGAGCGCGGCAAGCTCTTCACCCATCCCGGCGATACGCCGGCGCTGGAGCCCGGCATGGGGCACGTCTAAACGACGTGCCTGCCCTTCTTATGCACCGCTGCGCGGCCGACTGACCCAGCGCAGCGCGGCGGCAATAGCAAGGCCGAACAGAGGCCACATCGCCCAGGGCGTGCCGTGCCAGGTGAAAAGATTGATCATGACGAGACCGATGCCAGTGATGACAAGGCCGGCAATCGCCATATCGATCTGTCTGTTGCTGCGAACGTAGCGGAACGCCGCGCCCCACAGAATGGCAAGTATGGGCCATTTTGCCCAGAATTCCCCATCCCAGCTCAGGCCGTTGAGTAAGGCAAGACCGATGCAGACGACAAGCGGCGCGGCATAGCTCCGGCGCCAGTCTTGCAGAGCGGGTTCCTGCGCCACCGGCTCAGGCGCACGCGTTGGGCCTGGAGCCGGTCCCGGGGCCGAACGGGAGTCGGATGTGGTATCGACAACCTGCACGCCGCCGATCCGCACCGCATAACTCGGCACGCCACCTTCGATGTTCTTGACGTCGAGCTGGCCAAGGAAATCGAACCCGACCGCCACCTTGTTGCGGACCTGGTCATACACCGTGCTGGAAATGACGATGCCGCCCGGAGCCGCGCGCGATTGCAGCCGGGCGGCAATATTGACGCCGTCACCATAGAGATCGTCGCCATCGGCGATCACGTCGCCGAGATTGAGCCCGATGCGAAAGAGCATCTTCTTGTCGGGATCGGTTACCGCATTGTAGCCGGCGAGCTCATTCTGCGTGTCGATCGCCGCGCGCACGGCTTCGACGACGCTCGGAAATTCCGCGAAGACACCGTCACCCCAGGTGTTGACCACTCGGCCGCCATGCGCTTCGATCAACCGCTTCATCGCATCTCGGTAGCGCCGGAGGGTCGATAACGTGCCCTCCTCGTCCTTCCCCATAAGACGCGTATAATCCTGCACATCGGCGCAGAAGATGGTGGTCAGCTTACGGCTCGTTTCGGACATCGACCTCATCCCGACGGCAGGCGCTCACCGAGGCTCCTGCCTGATGCCAAGAAGATAGCCTTCCCACTGCCACTTTCCAAGTGGCAGTGCTGGCTTTCAGGTCACGCCGCTCACCTTAGATGGTGAAGACCTCACGCCGCAGCAGCTCCCAGGTATCCTTATCCACGGCCATCAACAACCCGCCGTCGAGATGGTGCGGCAGATAGGGCGAACCGTCGAAACGACGGACATAGGCGCCGGCTTCGGCTGAAATCAGCGATCCCGCCAGATGGTCCCAGGGCATCAGCTTGTTGTACATGAGATAGTGCACATAGCCGCCGGCGAGCGTGCGGTATTCATGCGCCGCGCATCGATAGCAGGTCGTGTAGCGCACCTTGGCGAGATTGCCCATGATCTCGGCGCGCTTTTCCTTGGGCAGAAAGCCTGTTGCCGCCATGCCGACCAGCTCTTCCAACGGAACCGGCTGACCCACCTTGAGACGCAGCGTTTCGCCATCCGGCCGGCGCAGCCATGCGCCGCTGCCGCGTTCAGCGAGTACCCAGTCGTCGCCCATCGGATCGAAGATAATGCCGGCAACGGTCTCGCCCTTCGACACGACCGAAGCCATGACACCGAAGGCGGGAATACCAGCGGCAAAGTTGAACGTGCCGTCGACAGGATCGACGATGATGGCGAGATCGGCATCCGCGAGCTTCGTCAATAGCGAGGGATCGGCGGCAACCGATTCCTCACCGATGAACAGCGCCTCCGGCCAGAGCCGCGCAACCTCGGCCTTGATCATGCGCTCAGCACGCTCGTCGGCTTCCGTTACCAGATCCGTGGCCTCACTCTTGGCACGGACGTCGTCGCTGCCCAGCCTGCGGAAACGCGGCAAGATCTCCGTCTGTGCCGCGCGGCGCAGCACATGAGCAAGCGTGGTAACGTCAACGAGCGATGTCATGCTTTTTCCTTTCGCGTCAGGCGCCGATGATCTCGCGGCGGATCACCCGCCAGCTCTCCTCATCCGGCGCAGAAATAATGCCGCCCGTCGTTTCGCCGGGTCGATAGGGCGTGCCGTCGAATTTGGCGGTATAGCCGCCAGCTTCCTGATGCGCCAGCACGCCGGCAAGATGATCCCATGGCATCAGCTTGGAATGGCCGATGAAATGCCATTTCCCCGATGCGACCATCCAATATTCGTAAGCCGAGCAATTAACTGAAAAAACCATACGGGTCTTCGACAGATTGCCGCAGATGCGCGATCGATCCGGCTCGTCCATATGGCCCCAGGATATCGCACCGGTCATGGCGCTGAGGGGTACGGGAGCGGCAACGGCAAGCCGCCTCGCCTGCCCTGTTTGCCGGCGCAGAAACGTGCCGCCGCCCTTCATGGCAGTCAGAGTGTCGCCGAGCACGGGATCATGGATGATACTGGCGATCGTCTCACCATTGGCGATGACGGCCACTATCGTCCCGAATACGGGCAGGCCGGCCGCGAAATTGAACGTGCCATCCACCGGATCGATGGTGAAAGCGAGTTCAGCATGCGCCAGCGCCGGCACGACGGACTTGTCGGCCTCATAGGCCTCCTCGCCCACGATGACGGCCTTTGGAAAACGTGCCCTTAGCGCCGCGGTGATATGCCGTTCGGCAAGAAGATCTGCCTCGGTCACAAGGTCGATAGCCGAGGTCTTTTCCGATACGTCGCCATCCTCCAGATTGCGGAAGCGTGGCATGATCTCCTTTGCCGCCGCTTCGGCAACGATCATCATCACATAGTCGAAATCGGTATCGGAGAAAGTCATCGGAGGCCTCTGATTTGAAAGGGCCTCCTCTTATGCCCGATTCGATGACGGCGGTGTGGCAAAAGCGCTGAATTTAGGCCGGATCGCTGGAAGATCTCTGTGTCATCAAACCAGCGAAATCAAAGAGTTTCGGGTCGAGCAGATGCGACGGGTTCACATGCGCCAGCGCGCGCAGCATCGTATCCTTGCGGCCGGGCATACGGCGCTCGATATCGGCGAGCATGTCCTTCATGGCGTTGCGCTGCAAACCGTCCTGCGAGCCGCAAAGGTCGCAGGGAATGATCGGAAACTGCATGGCCGCCGCAAACTTCGCGAGATCGTCCTCCGCCGCATAGGCGAGCGGACGCAGCAGCATCAGGTCGCCTTCGTCATTGAGCAGCTTCGCCGGCATGGAGGCCAAGCGACCGCCATGGAAGAAGTTCATGAAGAAGGTCTCGAGAATATCCTCGCGGTGATGGCCGAGCACCAGCGCGTCGCAACCTTCCTCGCGGGCGATACGATAGAGATTGCCGCGACGCAGGCGCGAACAGAGCGAACAGTAGGTTGCCCCCTCCGGCACCTTCTCCTTCACGATCGAATAGGTGTCGCGATACTCGATGCGATGAGTGACGCCGATCTTCGTCAGATAGTCCGGCAGAACGTGTTTCGGAAAATTCGGCTGGCCCTGGTCGAGATTGCAGGCAACCAGCTCCACCGACAGCAGGCCGCGCCATTTGAGATCGAGCAGCAGCGCCAGCAGCCCATAGGAATCCTTACCACCGGAAAGGCCGATGAGCCAGCGCTTCTGGCCCTTCAGCATCTGGAAGTCTTCCATGGCCTGACGGACCTGCCGCAACAGGCGCTTGCGCAGCTTGTTGAAGGAAACGGATCGCGGCGCATCGGAAAACATCGGATGAACGGCAGAGCCGCCATCTTCGGCCTCGATATCGATGTCGTCTTTCACTGTCGTCGCGATATTCATTCCGTCATTCCTTGCATATCGCCACGCTGATAGCAGAAAGCGCGGCAAGAAGACATGGGCATCAATCGCCGAATACGGACCAGCCCGTGCGCGCCGCCAGCATCTCCAGCGCCACCGCACCGAGCTGCGAATTTCCGACCTCGTTCAAGCCCGGCGACCAGGCGGCGATCGAACCGATGCCCGGCGCCACGGCCAGGATGCCGCCGCCGACACCGCTCTTGCCGGGCAGGCCGACATGATAGGCAAAGTCGCCGGAGCCATCATAGTGGCCGCACATCAGCATTAGCGCATTGATGCGCCGCGCCCGCTTCGGCGACACGACGGAATGGCCGGTGATCGGATTGCTGCCACGCGCGGCAAGATAAAGCCCCGCCCTGGCAAGCTGCTGGCAACTCATGGAAAGCGCGCATTGATGGAAATAGACGCCGAGCACATGCTCGACCGGATGATGGATATTGCCGTAGGCACGCATGAAATTGGCGAGCGCAAAATTGCGATAGCCCGTCTGCGTTTCTGAGCGCGCTACCTTCTCGTCGATGCTGATCGTGTCGTCGTCGGCCACATAGCGTACGAAGCGCAGCAGCTCGCCGATTGCCTCGCGCGGCTCATGTCCCGCTAAAACGACATCGCTGACGGCAATCGCGCCGGCATTGATGAAAGGGTTGCGCGGTATCCCCTCTTCCCGCTCCAGCTGGACGATGGAGTTGAAGGCCGTGCCCGATGGTTCGCGTCCCACCCGCTTCCAGAGGCTTTCCCCGACCTTGCCGAGCGCGAGCGTCAGCATGAAGACCTTGGAGATACTCTGGATGGAGAAGGGAACCGCAGCATCTCCGACGCAGTAGACATCGCCGCCGACCGTGGCGATCGCCATGCCGAACTGCTTCGGATCGATCTTTGCGAGTTCCGGAATATAATCGGCAACCTTGCCTTCACCGATCCGCGGCGAAAGCTCCGTATGAATGCCGTCGAGAATTGCCTGCAAATCCGTCATGAGGCGCTCCAAAGACAAAAAAGCCGCTCGAACCGAGCGGCTTTTCATTCATCAAGAAAGTTATCCGCTTATTAACGCGAATAGAATTCGACGACCAGATGCGGTTCCATGACGACGGCGTAAGGCACGTCGGAGAGAGCCGGAACGCGAGCGAAGGTCGCAACCATCTTGTTGTGGTCGGCTTCGATGTAGTCCGGAACGTCGCGCTCAGCGAGCGAAACCGATTCCAGAACCGTTACGAGCTGCTTGGACTTTTCGCGAACTTCGATAACGTCGCCAGCCTTGCAGCGGTACGAACCGATGTTGACGCGAACGCCGTTGACCGTGACGTGGCCGTGGTTGACGAACTGACGGGCAGCGAAGACCGTCGGAACGAACTTGGCGCGGTAGACGATCGCGTCGAGGCGCGATTCGAGCAGGCCGATCAGGTTTTCCGAGGTGTCGCCCTTGCGGCGGTCAGCTTCAGCGAAGATGGCGCGGAACTGCTTCTCGCGCAGGTCGCCATAGTAGCCCTTCAGCTTCTGCTTGGCGCGCAGCTGCACACCGAAGTCCGAAAGCTTGCCCTTGCGGCGCTGGCCGTGCTGGCCCGGGCCGTATTCGCGACGGTTAACCGGGGACTTCGGGCGGCCCCAGATGTTTTCGCCCATACGGCGGTCGATTTTGTACTTGGACGATTCGCGCTTGCTCATCGCATTTCCTTTCAAAGTGTTATGGCGGCCCGTTGCCGAACCGCGAAGGAAACACGCCCTCCTCTGAACTCCGTTTTCGAGCTCTGACAGGCTTCTCACGTTAGCGAACGGAGGAAGCCACGGGACATGTCAAATGAAACACCGGACATTTCTGCCCGGCGTTGGCGCGGTCTGTAAGGGGTTGTCATGGAATTGTCAACAGCGCCGGACGCGCTTTGCCGGGAATATGACAGCTATTCCGCCGCCGCCTGCTCGCCGGCATCGAGATCGGGCGCATTGGCATCGCCTGGTGTCGTCTGGCATCCCATATCCGGGAAGGCAACGATGCGCTTGCCGGAGAAATCCGTGTGAACGACGACGCTGCCCTGCTCCTCGAAATAGCTGAGGAGACGGCGCGCACGACGGGCCGAATGGGTGCCGTAGGCGCGGGCGATACGCGCGTCGGACGGGCATGGCTCGCCGCTGATGGCGGCCTTCGCCAGCATCAGGAAGACGCCCTGCAGATCGTCGGTGACGCTGGAGGAAAGCGCGAGCGCCATTGCCCATTGCTCTGTCGCCATGATCTCTTCGTCGGCACCGGACCGCGTAATCGCCACGCGGCGCCGGAATTCCGAAAGACTCATCGGCGAACCGGGAACGCGGCGCATGCGCAACCGCACGAGAAACTCCTGATACAGCACCGAATCCGTGCGGAAGCCGGAGGCTGGATCGTCAAGGATCTCCGAGAGCACGGCGCTGACCCTGGCCTCGCGATCCTCGCTCGATAGTTCCGGTTGGCTGACCTTCGGCTCTGCAGGTGCAGGGCTTGCTGCCGGCACGGAACGGGAAAGCTCGGCAAGAATATCGGTCGTCGGACGTGGCGCCGGCGTGGTACGGCGAACGATGGGGCGCGTGAATTCTTCCGGGTCCGGCGTGAAGATCAGATCCTCGACATCTTGCGGCGCGTCCGGTAGCGGCATCAGCTTCGGACTGGAAGAGCGCGCCGATGTCTCCACCGTGCCGATCACGATCGGCAGCGGCCGGCGCGAGAGTGCAGGCCCGAGGGCGACGAAATTGCCGCGCTTCAGGTCGCGGAACATCTCCGCCTGCCTGCGGTCCATGCCGAGCAAGTCAGCGGCGCGGGCCATGTCGATATCGAGGAAAGTACGGCCCATCAGGAAGTTGGAAGCTTCCGCTGCCACGTTCTTGGCAAGCTTCGCCAGGCGCTGCGTGGCGATGACGCCGGCAAGGCCGCGCTTTCGGCCGCGGCACATCAGATTGGTCATGGCGCCGAGCGACATCTTGCGCGCATCTTCCGAGACGTCGCCGGCAACCGAAGGCGCGAACATCTGCGCCTCGTCGACCACGACCAGAACCGGATACCAGAATTCGCGATCGGCATCGAACATGCCATTGAGAAAGGCGGCGGCGGCGCGCATCTGCTGCTCGATATCCAGCCCTTCCAGCGTCAGCACGCAGGAAACGCGATGCTGGCGGATACGGTTGGCAATACCGGCGAGTTCCGCCTCCGTGCGCTCGCCGTCAACGACCACATGCCCGAACTTGTCGGCCAGCGTGACGAAATCGCCTTCGGGATCGATGATGACCTGCTGCACCCACTGTGCGGATTGCTCCAGCAGCCGCCGCAGCAGGTGCGATTTTCCGGAGCCGGAATTGCCCTGTACCAGGAGACGCGTCGCCAGCAGCTCCTCGATATCGAGCTGGGCGCTGGTCCCGCCGGACGCCGTTCCCATGTCGATGCCGACCTGCAATGCACTTCCCCTATGAGCAAGAATCAAATGTGGATGCGTCCCATCTTTCTGAAAGGACGCGCCTCCGTCTAGCAAAGATTTCCAAGCTTCGCGCCCGCGGATTGAAAAAACCCACAGGCGATTGCGAGATCTATCTGAAGCGCAGATTGGCCCGCGACAGCTCGCTGACCGAGGTGCAGCCCATCAGCTTCATGTCGCGCTCGACTTCCGTTCGCAGATGCCGGAGCGCCCGCTCCACGCCTGCCTGACCCGCAGCGGCAAGCGGATAGAGATAGAAGCGGCCGAGACCGACAGCCTTGGCGCCGAGCGACAGCGCCTTCAGCACATGCGTGCCGCGCTGGATGCCGCCGTCCATCATCACATCGATGCGATGACCGACAGCGTCGACGATCTCGGCCAGCTGATCGAACGCGGAGCGTGAGCCATCCAGCTGCCGCCCGCCATGATTTGAAAGCACGATGCCGGTGCATCCGATATCGACGGCGCGCTTGGCATCCTCGACCGACATGATGCCCTTCAGGCAGAACTGCCCATTCCAGTGCTTCACCATCTCGGCGACGTCGTTCCAGTTCATCGATGGATCGAGCATCTCGGTAAAATACTTGCCGATCGACATCGCGCCGCCGCTCATATCCACATGCTCGTCGAGCTGCGGCAGGCGGAATTTCTCGTGCGTGACGTAATTCAGCGCCCAGGCCGGCTTGATGGCAAACTGGGTGAGACCCGCGAGATTGAGTTTGAACGGGATGGAAAAACCGGTACGAAGATCACGCTCGCGATTGCCACCGGTGATGCTGTCCACCGTCAGCATCATGACGTTGACGCCGGCTTCCTTCGCCCGCTCCATCATCGCCCGGTTCAGCCCGCGATCCCTGTGGAAATAGAACTGATAGACCTGCGGCCCCGCATGCTTCTTGCGGATTTCCTCGAGGCTGACGGTGCCGAGCGAGGAGACGCCGAACATGGTTCCAAGCGAGGAGGCTGCGGCAGCAACCGCGTTCTCGCCCTGGTGATGAAACAGCCGCTGCAGGGCCGTCGGCGAGCAATAGAACGGCGTCGCGAGCTTTTGTCCCATGACGGTGACAGACATGTCGATCTCGCTGACCCCGCGCAGAACGTTGGGAACGAGATCGCAGCTTTCGAAGCTCGACGTATTCCGCCGCAGCGTTACCTCGTCGTCGGCAGCACCATCGATATAATTGAAGATCGGGCCGGGAAGACGCTTTTTCGCGAGAAGACGAAAATCATGGAAGTTGTGGCACTCACGCAGACGCATGGCTGACCTCGGCATTCTCAAAAGACATCAACTATCGAACTCCCAATAAGCAGCCATCCAGCTCGGCTTCAACTAAAGCCGGTGCAGGCGGGCCTCCCATTTGTAAAGCAGATCCGGCTCCTTCTCCTCATTGCCTGCCCCGTCCGACTCGTCAACCACGAAGAAGCCGTGCTTTTCGTAAAAACGGCGCGCCGGCTCATTTCTCTGGAAAGACCAGAGCGACAGCACCGGATAGGTCGATTTGGCGATATCGAGCAGGCGGCTGCCGATACCGCGCCGCTGCGCCTCGGGCAGAACATAGAGCTGGTCGACCCAATCCTTCAGAAAAGCGATGACGCCGACGAGGCGGCCGCCCTCCTCCGCACCCCAGATCTCGCAATCCTTGTAGACGACGGCGGTCCAGAAGCCGACATCCTCTTCCGGCGTATGAACCCCGGCGAGCGTCGGCAGCCTTTCGTTGAAGGACGCACGATGGACGGCCGCAGCAGCAGGCATGTCCGCGAGATCGAGTTTACGCAATGAAATCTTGTCAGTCATTCGTCAAGCCTTGAGCCCAAAGCCCTGCATCAGCCGGCGGGTTGGGAAATCCGGCGCACCGGAGGTGAACACCGCAAAGTCGAAATTGTCGGGATGGACGGCGTCGGCAACCTGCGGCACTAGGCTGCGGGCACGCCTTGCGATCGCCTCGGCCGGATCGAGCCAATCGACCGGCCAGGGCGCAAGCCTGCGGAAAATATTGGCCATGAACGGATAATGCGTGCAGGCAAGCACGACGATATCGGTCTTGCGGCCATCCATCTCGACGAAACACTGCTCGACCTCGGTCAAGACAGCTTCGTCGTCGACGACATCGCCGCGAATATAGGCTTCCGCAAGACGCGCAAGGTTCTGCGATCCGACGAGCCGGACATGGCATTGTGTCGCGAAGGACTGGATCAGATCGCGCGTATAGGCGCGCTTGACCGTGCCCGGCGTTGCCAGCACCGAGACCAGGCCCGAACGGGTCCGCTCCGCCGCCGGTTTGATGGCCGGCACGGTGCCGACGAACGTCATTTGCGGAAAGGCGGCGCGCAGATCGGCGCCGGCAAGGGTAAACGCCGTGTTGCAAGCGATAATGCAGACTTCCGGATCATATTGCGCGAGCAACTTTGCGAAGAGGTCGACGATCCGCTCTCTCAGCGCCGGTTCCTCCCAATTGCCATAGGGAAAACCGGCATCGTCGGCGATGTAGATGAAACCGCGTTCCGGCATCAGCACGCGCGCTTCGCGCAGCACGGTCAAACCGCCGATGCCTGAATCGAACACCAGAACCGGTTTCAGCTCATTCGTCGCTGCTGTCATCGCTGGTGGTTTCCTTGGGAGCTTTCGAGGGGCGCGGGTGCGAACCGCTGCCGCGCGGAGACTTCCGCGTGAAGCGGTCGAGAGAAGAGATCACCCCGCGCAAGACACTGATTTCCTGTTCGGTAAACGCCCGGCGCGAGAGGACGGCCCTGAGATTGTCGACCATTTTCGGCTTTTTCCCGGCGGGATGGAAATAATTGCGGGCATCCAGCGCCTCTTCCAGCTGCTCGAAAAGCCCGAAGAGCTGCTCCTTCGTCGAAGGCCGCTGCTCTAGCGCCTGGAATGGTACTTCCCCCAGATCTTCCATGCCCGATTTCATCCACTCATAGGACATCAGGAGCACAGCCTGGGCTATATTCAGCGAGGCGAAGGCCGGATTGACCGGAAAGGTGACGATCTCGTCGGCCAGCGCCACTTCCTCGTTCGTCAAGCCCCAGCGCTCGCGGCCGAAGAGAATGCCGGTGCCCTCGCCCGCCTTGAATTTTGTACGGAGCGTTTCCGCCGCAACGACAGGCGACCGCACCGGCTTGTAGCCATCCCGCTCGCGCGCCGTCGTCGCATAGACGAAATTCAGATCCGCGATTGCCTGCTCCAGCGTCTCGTAGACCTTCGTCGCCTCGATGATGTGATCCGCCTTAGAGGCCGTCGCCTGCGCCCTTTCGTTCGGCCAGCCATCGCGAGGATTGACAAGGCGCAACTCCACGAGCCCGAAATTCGCCATGGCGCGCGCCACCATACCGATATTCTCGCCCATCTGCGGCTCGACCAGAATAATGGCCGGCCCTTCGGCCAGAAGTGGACGTTCGCTGTTCGTGCCTGCCATGATGCCTAATCTCCGCGCGCGAGCCCGGTCGCGCCAATTCGAGCATGATTGCTGAAAAGTGTCAGCGGCTTTCGGACGACATCATGCTCTATTTCCCTGATTCCGGAGCCAATAGCGAGACACCGGCCGATCGGCAAGGTTTTTACGCATAAGCCGCGGAATGAACCGCGCCCAATTTATTGCGGATTGGCCGGTTTCTGCTGATCGGACGGCTGCTGCGTTTGGTCTGACGGCTGTTGCTGCTGTTGTTTGACGAGATCCTGCATCACGCTCTTCAGCGAACTCGGATTGCCGTTGTCGTCAGTGGTGATGATGTCGTCCACGACGGGTTTTCCGCCCTCTTCGATGACTTCGAAACGCACCGTGCTCGTCTTCTGATAATCCGCATCCGAGCCCATGCAGGTGGATTTCTTGAAGGTCGCCAGCACCTCGGTCACATTGTTCTTGGGCGACTGTGCGGCGATCTTCACATCTTCGAGCGGACACGCATCCTGTGCATTGACGATGACGTCATAGTCGAAAGGCGAGATACCGTCCTCGTCGGCAGCAGGAAATTGCGCTGCCGCCTGATACTTCGCCCCGAAATCCTTGCTGTAGATTTCGTTCAGCTTGCTCTCGTCGAAAATATCCTGCCAGTCGCTGTCACCGCCTGCCCAATTGGACACGGTCGCATCCATGATGGCCTTGACCGGTGTCGTCGCATCGGCCGCAAGCGCCGGATGTGCGCCAAGGGAGAATTGAAAGAGCGTGAAGGCAAGCGCGGATGCGGCAAATTTCTGCATGGCGTGATTCCGTGACAACAGGCAAAACCTGCGCGACATTAGCCCCATCAACCGCTTTGGCAATGGCCTCACCGTAAAATGCTGACGATGTCACAAATGATCAAAAACACGGCGTCCGGGGGCTCTATCGGCTTTGCGTTCCGCACTGGCGGTGTTATAGCCCTCGGGACTTCACATTACCCACAGGACCAGCCGGTCCCATCAGCTTAGACGAGGCAGAAGTATGAAGAAGATCAAGGTCGCTAACCCCGTTGCCGATCTCGATGGCGACGAAATGACTCGCATCATCTGGCAGTTTATCAAAGACAAACTGATCTACCCCTACCTCGATATCGATATCGACTACTACGACCTCTCGGTCGAAAACCGCGACGCAACCAACGACCAGGTTACCGTCGATGCCGCCAACGCCATCAAGAAGCATGGCGTCGGCATCAAGTGCGCGACGATCACCCCGGACGAAGACCGCGTCAAGGAATTCAACCTGAAGCAGATGTGGAAGAGCCCGAACGGCACGATCCGCAACATCCTCGGCGGCGTGATCTTCCGCGAGCCGATCATCTGCAAGAACGTTCCGCGCCTGGTTCCCGGCTGGACCAAGCCGATCGTCGTCGGCCGTCACGCCTTCGGCGACCAGTACCGCGCCACCGACTTCAAATTCCCCGGCAAGGGCAAGCTGACCATCAAGTTCGTCGGCGAAGACGGCACCGTCATTGAAAAGGACGTTTTCGACGCCCCCGGCGCCGGCGTTGCCATGGCCATGTACAACCTCGACGAGTCGATCCGCGAATTCGCCCGCGCCTCGATGATGTACGGCCTGATGCGCAAGTGGCCGGTCTACCTCTCCACAAAGAACACCATCCTCAAGGCCTATGACGGCCGCTTCAAGGACATCTTCGAAGAAGTCTACCAGAACGAGTTCAAGGCTCAGTTCGACGAAGCCGGCATCACCTACGAACATCGCCTGATCGACGACATGGTTGCCTCGGCCCTCAAGTGGTCCGGCGGCTACGTCTGGGCCTGCAAGAACTACGACGGCGACGTTCAGTCCGACACGGTTGCCCAGGGCTTCGGTTCGCTCGGCCTGATGACCTCGGTTCTCTTGACGCCGGATGGTAAGACGGTCGAAGCCGAAGCTGCCCACGGCACGGTGACCCGTCACTATCGCCAGCACCAGAAGGGCCAGGAAACCTCGACGAACTCGATCGCTTCGATCTTCGCCTGGACCCGTGGCCTCGCACACCGCGCCAAGCTCGACGACTATGCCGAACTCGCCAAGTTCGCCGCCACGCTCGAAAAGGTCTGCGTCGATACCGTCGAAGCCGGCTACATGACCAAGGATCTGGCGCTGCTGATCGGTCCCGATCAGCCGTGGCTCTCGACCACCGCTTTCCTCGACAAGATCGACGAAAACCTCAAGAAGGCCATGGCTGCTTAAGCCCGCCGACGTCGGAACCTTTGAGAACCCGGCCTCAGTGCCGGGTTTTCTTTTGCCCGGAATCTTGCCGCCCGGGCCAACCAGTGGCAAGAATGCGCGCAATAAAAGGGAGAGGCAGATGGCTGAAGAACTCGTTTTCTATACCAATCCGATGTCGCGTGGACGCATCGCCCGCTGGATGCTCGAAGAAACCGGCCAGCCCTACCGCACGGAATATCTCGACTACGGCACGACGATGAAGGCCCCGGAATATCTTGCGGTCAACCCCATGGGCAAGGTGCCGGCCATCAGGCATGGCGATACCGTCGTCACCGAAGGTGCCGCCATTTGCGCCTATCTGGCCGAAACTTTCCCGCAGGCAGGGCTAGCCCCGACGGCTGCCGAACGCGGCCGCTATTTCCGCTGGATGTTTTTTGCGGCCGGGCCGTTCGAGATGGCGATCACCAATCGCGCCCTCGGCTTGGAAGTCCCGCCGGAACGCCTGCGCATGGCGGGCTGCGGCAGCTTTACAAACGTGCTTGATGCCATGGAGCACGCCGTCACGACCTCACCCTTCATCGCCGGCGACCGTTTTACTGCCGCCGACGTCTATGTCGGTTCGCATATCGGCTACGGCCTCAATTTCGGAACGATCGAAAAGCGGCCGGCTTTCATCGACTATTGGAGCCGGGTCAGCGACCGCGACGCCTATCGCCGCGGCAACGAGATCGACAATGCGGCTATGCCGAAGCCGGCTAATGCCTGAAAATTCAGTACATTAGAAGAAAACCTTCGATCGAAACGACATGCCGCTATTTCAGCGGCATATAGATGTCGGTCAATAGCTCCGTCGGCGGTACGTCGCGCGGATTGTTGATATATTCCTCGAACATGACGGTATCGCGCAGCTGCCGGCCGGATGCCGGCAGCCATTGTGCATAGAGCCATTGGTAGGCTTTGTGCATGTTCGCATAGGGACCTTTGTGGCGCAGCACGGCATATTCGCCGCCCTCGAGCGAGCGCCGCTCCAGCGGCGCATCGGCAGCGGCGGCCTCGCCGGCGGTAACGCAGGCGTAGGAGCGCAGCTTGTCCGCCTCAACGACATCGGGATCGTCGAGATAGATGCCGATCATCCGCATGTCGGGACCGGCAAGGCCACGGGCAAAGACGGTGCCGAAGAGTGTTTCGAAAGCCTGGCCGATCTGCATATAGGAGCCGCGATGGGCGACACCGATGAGTGACATCGGGGAAATGGTGCGAAGCGTAACGTCGAACATGACCGTGATCCTTCCTTGGGTGCTGGGTTCGAAGATCGTATGGCTTCCCTCATTCCGATATCGCGCCGGCGGCATGCCGTAGACGGATCTGAAGATGCGGTTGAACGACTGGAGGTTGGGATAGCCCGACCGCTTTGCAATATCGCTGACGGATAGACGGGTGTTGACGAGATCGCCGGCGGCACGATGCAGCCGAAGCCGCTTGACGGTCGCCGCGGCCGTCTCGCCATAGATCGCCCGATAGATCCTGTGCCAGTGATAGCTGGACATGCAGGCGATTTCGGCGAGCTTTTCCATATCGAGTTCATCGTCCAGATGCTCATGGATATAGGCCGAAACCCGCCGCAAGCGGGTCTCGTAAAGCGTCCACGCCGTTCCACCACTCATGTCAAACCCCTTGCAAACCGATCGGACCGACAAGAGCATAACCCGATTTGACAAATCCTGCGGAATTGCTCGCACAAAGAAAAATGGCGGACACCGAAGCATCCGCCATTTCAATCAGAGATACGAAATCAGCGCCTTAGCCGGCAAGTGCTGCAGCAATCGCCTCAATCGCCTCGTCAGCCTTAGCGCCATCCGGGCCGCCGGCCTGGGCCATGTCGGGACGGCCGCCGCCGCCCTTGCCGCCGAGAGCGGTCGACGCGATGCGCACGAGATCGACGGCACTAAAGCGGCTCGTCAGGTCTTCCGTAACCGCGACAACGGCGCTTGCCTTGCCATCGTCCGAGACGCCGATCAGTGCAACCACGCCAGAGCCGAGGCCTGCCTTGGCTTCATCCGCCAGCCCCTTGAGATCCTTCGGATCGACGCCGGAAACGGATTTGCCGAGGAACTTGACGCCATTGATCTCGCGGACCGCATCGGCCGAACCGCTCTGGCCGCCGCCCATGGCAAGCTTGCGCTTGGCGTCCGCCAGTTCGCGCTCCAGCTTGCGGCGCTCGTCCATCAAGGCTTCCACGCGCGAGACGACATCGGCCGGCTGAACCTTTAGCGTCGAGGCGAGGGTCTTCACGCGCTCGTCCTGATCGGCGAGATATGCAAGCGCGGATTCACCCGTTACCGCCTCGATACGGCGAACGCCGGCGCCGACGGCGCTATCGCCGAGAATGCGCACGAGGCCGATCTGGCCGGTGGCGGAGACATGCGTGCCGCCGCAAAGCTCGACCGAGTAAGGCTTGCCGGTCTTGACGCCACGCACACCCTGCCCCATCGACACGACGCGGACTTCGTCGCCATACTTCTCGCCAAACAGCGCCATCGCGCCTTCCGCGATCGCATCGTCGACGCTCATCAACCGGGTCGTGACGGGCGAATTCTGCAGGATGATCTCGTTCGCCATCTCCTCGACGACCTTCAGCTCCTCAGCCGACATCGGCTTCGGGTGCGAAACGTCGAAGCGCAGGCGCTCGGGCGCGACCAGCGAACCTTTCTGGGCGACGTGGGTACCCAGCACTTCGCGGAGAGCCTCGTGCAGCAGATGGGTGGCGGAATGATTGGCGCGCAGGCGCGAGCGCCTGTTGTGATCGACCGTCAGCACGACGGCATCGCCGACCTTGACTGTTCCTTCCGAAACCTCGGCGACGTGAACGAAGAGGCCTTCGCCCTTCTTCTGGGTATCGCCAACACCAAGCTTGCCGTTGTCGCCTGATATCACGCCGGTATCGCCCATCTGACCACCGGATTCGCCATAGAACGGCGTCTGGTTGACGATGATCTGCACCTTGTCGCCAGCCGAGGCGCTATCGACGGCAACGCCGTCCCTGACGATCGCCTGGATGACGCCTTCGGCGGTTTCCGTATCGTAGCCCAGGAATTCAGTCGCACCGTTCTTTTCCTTGAGCTCGAACCAGATGGTCTCGGTCGCCTTGTCGCCGGAACCGGTCCAATGCGAGCGAGCCTCAGCCTTCTGGCGCTCCATGGCATCCGTGAAGCTGGAAATATCGACGCCGATACCGCGGGCGCGCAATGCGTCCTGCGTGAGATCGAGCGGGAAGCCGTAGGTGTCGTAGAGCTTGAACGCGGTCTCGCCGTCCAGGCTGTCGCCCTTGTGCAGATCCGAAGTGGCATCGTTGAGCAGCGACAGGCCGCGCTCCAGCGTCTTGCGGAAACGGGTTTCCTCGAGCTTCAGCGTCTCGGATGTCAGCGCTTCGGCACGCACCAGCTCGGGATAGGCGCGGCCCATCTGCTGGATCAGCGCCGGCAGCAGCTTCCACATCAACGGCTCTTTGGCGCCGAGCAGCTGCGCATGGCGCATGGCGCGGCGCATGATGCGGCGAAGCACGTAACCGCGACCTTCGTTCGACGGCAGTACGCCATCGGCGATCAGGAACGCGGAGGAGCGCAGATGGTCGGCGATGACGCGATGGCTGGCGCGATGCTCGCCCTCGGCCTTGACGCCCGTCGCCTCTTCCGAAGCTTCGATCAGCGCGCGGAACAGGTCGATATCGTAGTTGTCGTGCTTGCCCTGCAGCACGGCGGCAACGCGCTCCAGACCCATGCCGGTGTCGATCGACGGACGCGGCAGGTCGACACGCTGCTCCTTGGTGATCTGCTCGAACTGCATGAAGACGAGGTTCCAGATCTCGATAAAGCGGTCGCCGTCTTCCTCCGGAGAGCCGGGAGGGCCGCCCCAGATGTGATCGCCATGGTCGTAGAAGATTTCCGAACAGGGACCGCAGGGGCCGGTATCGCCCATCGCCCAGAAATTGTCGCTGGTGGCGATGCGGATGATCCGGTCGTCGGAAAGGCCGGCGATCTTCTTCCACAGGTTAAAGGCATCGTCATCAGTATGATAGACCGTGACCAGCAGGCGCTTGGCATCGAGGCCAAACTCCTTGGTGATCAGGTTCCAGGCAAGCTCGATGGCGCGTTCCTTGAAATAGTCGCCGAAGGAAAAGTTGCCAAGCATCTCGAAGAAGGTGTGATGGCGCGCGGTATAGCCGACATTGTCCAGGTCATTGTGCTTGCCGCCGGCGCGCACGCACTTCTGCGCCGTCGACGCCGTCGTATAGGGACGCTGCTCCAGGCCGGTGAAGACGTTCTTGAACTGCACCATGCCGGCATTGGTGAACATCAATGTCGGATCGTTGCGCGGCACCAGCGGGCTCGACGGCACGATCTCGTGGCCGTTTTTCTTAAAATAGTCGAGAAAGGTCGACCGGATTTCATTCACACCGCTCATAGGGGGCCCTTCAGTACTGCCGTCAGCAACTTGCGTCAAAGTCAGAGGCTTTTATCGTTCGCTCCCGGCGCTGTCCAGCCGCACGAACAAAACCGGCCGCACATCCCTTGGACAATACGGCCGGTTCAAGCATTCAATTCGTATCAAGTCGGGAATTGCTCCCGAAAATCCTTATTCGCCGGAAGCGTCGCCATCGTCGCCGGAATCGGGACCGCCATTCTGCAGGAAGCGGTCGGCGATGAGGCCGGCATTCTGGCGCAGCGACAGCTCGATCTCCCGGGAGAGATCCGGATTGTCGCGCAGGAAGATTTTCGCGTTCTCGCGACCCTGGCCGAGACGCTGGCTGTTGTAGGAGAACCAGGCGCCCGACTTTTCGACGATGCCGGCCTTGACGCCGAGATCGACCAGCTCGCCGGTCTTGGAAACGCCCTCGCCATACATGATGTCGAATTCGACCTGCTTGAAGGGAGGCGCCATCTTGTTCTTGACGACCTTGACGCGGGTCTGGTTGCCGATCACCTCCTCGCGCTCCTTGACGGCGCCGATACGGCGGATGTCGAGGCGAACCGAGGCGTAGAACTTCAGCGCGTTACCGCCGGTCGTCGTTTCCGGCGAGCCGAACATGACGCCGATCTTCATGCGGATCTGGTTGATGAAGATCACCATGCAGTTGGACTTCGAGATCGAAGCCGTGAGCTTGCGCAGCGCCTGGCTCATCAGTCGGGCCTGAAGACCCGGCAGGCTGTCGCCCATTTCGCCTTCGATTTCGGCGCGCGGCGTCAGGGCCGCAACGGAGTCGACGACGAGAACGTCGATCGCGCCGGAACGAACCAGCGTATCGGTGATTTCAAGCGCCTGCTCGCCGGTATCCGGCTGCGAGATCAGCAGGTTCTGCAGGTCGACGCCGAGCTTGCGGGCATAGACCGGATCAAGCGCATGTTCCGCGTCCACGAAAGCGCAGATGCCGCCCTTCTTCTGTGCCTCAGCGATGGTCTGCAGCGCCAGCGTCGTCTTACCCGAACTTTCCGGCCCGTAAATTTCGATGATGCGCCCCTTCGGCAAGCCGCCGATGCCGAGAGCGATATCGAGGCTCAGAGAGCCAGTGGAAACCGTTTCGATTTCGACCACGTTCTCGTTAGAGCCGAGCTTCATGATCGAGCCCTTGCCGAACGACCGCTCAATTTGAGAGAGTGCCGCTTCAAGTGCCTTGCTTTTATCCACCGATTTGTCCTCTACAAGCCGCAAAGAATTCTGAGACATTCGATCCACCTTTAGGTTATTGAAGCCGCTCTAGCAATGTCGCCGCCGATGAGAATTCTGTACTCTATTTGTTCTCTTATCGCAAGAGCACAACAAGCGATTGAAAGAAAAAGGTAAAATGAGTTCCGTTCTACTTTTGTTTTCTTGTTTCTTCCCAGACACTTACACGTCCGGGACGATGAGTGCGGGCACGGGATCGAGCCGCTCGATTCGCCTCTTCGACTGCTGAGGATAACCATATGGCGAAAAAGATTCTCGTTCTCGGCGGCGCCCATATCGATCGGCGTGGCCGCATCTTCGGCGAGACGGCGCCCGGCGCCAGCAATCCCGGCGCATGGTTCGAGGAGCCCGGCGGCGGCGGCTTCAATGCGGCCCGAAATCTTGCCCGCCTGGGCTTCGACGTAAAGCTGATCTCGCCCCGCGGCGGCGATCCCTCGGGCGAGATGGTGGCGGAAGCCGCGAGCCACGCCGGCATCGACGACAAACCCTTCGTCTTCCTCGATCGCAAGACGCCGAGCTATACGGCGATCCTCGAGAATGACGGCAACCTCGTCATCGCGCTCGCCGACATGGAGCTCTACAAGCTCTTCGTTCCGAGGCGTCTGGCGATTCGCGCCGTCCGCGACGCCTTCGAGGAGACTGACCTCGTCCTCTGCGACGCCAATCTGCCGGCGGAAACCCTGGCGACGATTGCGGCAAGGGCTGGCTTTTGCGGCAAGCCAGTCGCGGCAATCGCCATTTCGCCCGCCAAGGTCGTGCGGCTGAAGCCAAGCCTTGCCGGCATCGACCACCTGTTCCTCAATGAGGCGGAGGCTGCGGCACTGACCGAAATCCGTCCGGACGATCCGCGCGAATGGGTGGCCGCACTGCGTGCTCTCGGCCTGCGCAACGGCGTGATCACCCGCGGCAAGCGCGCGCTGATCGCGTTCTCGCCCAACGCGGTCGTCGGCCTGCAGCCACCCATCGTCGACGATGTCGCCGATGTCACCGGGGCGGGAGATTCGCTTGCATCGGGCGTTCTCTCGGCTCTGCTTTCCGGTCATGATCTCGCCGAAGCCGTCCGCCATGGCGCGGCGGCGGCGGCAATCACCGTTCAATCCCCCTTCGCAACGGCAGAAAATCTTTCACCCGAGCTGCTAAAGGCGACCTTGGCCCTTGTTCCCAGGGCCGAAATTCTGTCATGAAGCCTGTTCAAAACGCGTATACTGTTTCAGTGAATTGGAAACGACAATGACCCAGCCTATCTCGCCCCTGCTCCCGATCTCCTATTCGAAGGAAGTCGCTGCCGCCAAGCTGCGCGGCGCACCGATCGTCGCCCTGGAATCGACCATCATCACCCACGGCATGCCCTATCCCGGCAATATCGAGATGGCTCGCAGCGTTGAGGCGATCATCCGGCAGGAAGGCGCAGTGCCCGCAACGATCGCCGTTATCCACGGCACGCTGCATATCGGCCTTGAGCCGGAAGAGCTGGAAGCGCTTGCCAAGACGGAAGGCGCGATGAAGGTTTCGCGCGCCGATATCGCCTTCGCGATCGCAGAGCGCCGCACAGGTGCGACCACGGTTGCCGCAACGATGATCGCGGCGGCCCGCGCCGGCATCAAGGTTTTCGCCACCGGCGGCATTGGCGGCGTGCATCGCGGCGCCGAAGAGAGCTTCGATATTTCCGCTGACCTTGAAGAACTGTCCCGCACCGGCGTCATCGTCGTCTGCGCCGGCGCCAAGGCGATCCTCGACATTCCGAAGACGCTCGAAGTGCTGGAAACCCGCGGCGTTCCGGTGGTGACCTACGACAGCACTGAATTCCCGGCTTTCTGGTCGCGCTCGTCGGGCCTGAAGAGCCCGCTGACGCTGAACAGCCCGGCAGCCATCGCCAACTTCCAGACGACGCGCGAACAGCTCGGCATCGACGGCGGCATGCTGATCGCCAATCCGGTTCCGGAAGCTGACGAGATCCCGCGCGAAGAGATGGAAATCTACATCGAACGGGCCCTCGACAGCGCCGAGCGGGATGAGATCACCGGCAAGGCGGTCACGCCCTATCTGCTCAGCACGATCTTCGACATCACCGACGGCCGCAGCCTCAAGACCAACATCGCGCTGGTCGAAAACAACGCGCGCCTGGCCGCCGAAATCGCCGTCGCTCTGGCGGAATAACTAGAGCTGCAATCATGCGGGAGCGGTCGGGCGATCGAAAAATCGCCCGACCGCTCTTTTCGTTTCAGGAGAGGACGAACAGACCCAGCGCCGCCCGCAGTTCGGCAAGCGTGGCCTCCGTCCGCTCCCTCGCCTTGCGCGTTCCTTCACGCACGATCCCAAGGACATAGTCCGGCTCGGCGGCATAGCGGGCGCGGCGCTGCCGGATCGGGGCAAGCAGCGCCTGCAGGGCGTCCTCCAGATGTCTCTTCAGGGTGACGTCGCCAAGCCCCCCGCGACGATAATGCGCCTTCGCGTCATCAACCAATTGCTGGTCCTCGCAGAAGGCATCGAGATAGGTGAAGACGACATTTCCTTCGACTTTCCCCGGATCGTTGACGCGCAGGTGATCCGGGTCGGTATACATGCGCCGCACCGCATCCCTTATTTCATCGGCCGAGGCGGAAAGCGGGATGGCGTTGCCCTGGGATTTGCTCATCTTCGCCTTGCCGTCGACACCGGGCAGACGGCCGACCCTCGGCACCAGGGCTGCGGCCTCTACAAGAACATCGTGTCCGATCTGCCGGTTGAGGCGGCGAACGATCTCATTCGTCTGCTCGATCAACGGCGCTTGATCCTCGCCCACCGGAACCACCGTCGCCTTGAAGGCGGTGATGTCGGCCGCTTGCGCCACCGGATAGCAGAGAAAACCGGCCGGCACGTCTCGTTCGAAACCGCGCAGCTGGATTTCGGTCTTGATCGTCGGATTGCGCTCCAGACGGCTGACGGTCACGAAATTCAGGTAGAACAGCGTCAGTTCCGCCAGTGCCGGCAGCGCGGATTGAAGGCAAATCGTCGTCAGCGCCGGATCGATGCCGACAGCGAGATAATCGGTGGCGACTTCGAGAACATTGCGTCGGACCTTTTCGGGATCGCCGGCATTGTCGGTCAGCGCCTGGGTATCCGCCAGCAGCAGGAATTGCCGATGGCTGTGCTGAAGCGCGACACGGCTTTTCAGCGAGCCGGCATAATGGCCGAGATGAAGTGGGCCGGTGGTCCGGTCGCCCGTCAGGATGACAGGACGGGTATCGGTAGGGGAAAACATTTCGTTGCTCCGCAAATGGAGCCGCCGCGATCGGGAAGGGAAAACGGAAATAGACCAATGCCTGCCGGATCACGGCGGCAGGGTCGATTTCAAGACATGACGACTGCCGCTCCTAGAAGGAGCGCCACCACATTTGGCAAATGGACTTTGCAAAGTCGATCATGCGCAGGCTGATAACATCTTTGTGCCGTCATCGGCAACGGCCGCTTCTCGTTCAGTTCTTGTCCAGCGTCTCACGCACGACGACGGCAAGCTGCTTCAGCGAGAACGGCTTGGGCAGGAAGCCGAACTGCGCATCCGCCGGCAGGTTGCGGGCAAAGGCGTCCTCGGCATAACCGGAGACGAAGATGAACTTCATATCCGGATACTTCTTGCGCAATTCGCGCAGCAGCGACGGCCCGTCCATTTCAGGCATGACGACGTCGGACACGACGACATCGACCTGCCCGTCGAGCTCGTCCATGATGTCGAGCGCCTCGACGCCAGAGCCGGCCTCGTAAACGGTATAGCCTCGCGTCTCCAGCATCCGTTTGCCGCCGCGCCGCACCGCCTCTTCATCCTCGACAAGCAGGACGACTGCGGACTTGCCGGTCAGATCGGCCGGCTCTTCGGCGGCAGCGACCGCCGCAACGCTCTGATCCATGGCGGCGACATCGCGGCCTTCCGGTGTCTTCGCTTCCGCCACTGCAGGCATTTCGACGATGTGCCGCGGCAGGAAGATGCGGAACGTCGTTCCCTTGCCCACCTCCGATTCCGGCTGAATGTAACCGCCCGACTGCTTGATGATGCCGTAAACCATGGCAAGGCCGAGGCCGGTGCCCTTGCCCACTTCCTTCGTCGTGAAGAAGGGCTCGAAAATCTTGTCCATGATCTCGGGCGCAATACCGGTGCCGGTATCGCTGACTTCGATCAGAACCATGTCCTCATGCGGCAGATACGGATAATTGAAGGCGCTGACATCGGTCGCAAGAAGATTGCGGGTCCGCAGCGTCAGCGTGCCGCCGCCGGGCATGGCGTCGCGAGCGTTGACGCAAAGATTGATCAGGACCTGCTCGAACTGCGAGAGGTCGGTCTTCACAGGCCAGAGATCACGACCGTAGTCGACGTCGAGCTTGACATGCGTGCCCGACAGCAGTCTGTCCACCAGCATGCGCAGATCGCCGATGACGTCGGTGAGATTGAGGATCGACGGGCGCATGGTCTGCTTGCGCGAGAAGGCTAGCAGCTGCCGCACCAGCACGGCGGCGCGATTGGCATTGCGCTTGATTTCCATCAGATCGGCAAAGCTGGCATCGGAGGGCCGCGCCTGCAGCAGCAGATGGTCCGAAGACAGGAGGATCGCGGTCAGCACATTGTTGAAATCATGAGCGATACCGCCCGCGAGCGTGCCGACAGCATTGAGCTTCTGCGTCTGCGCCATCTGCGTTTCGAGTGCCTTCTGCTCGGTCACCTCGACGGCATAGACGATGGCCGCCTCTTCTGGCGCCTCGTCGGTCTGATCGATGACAGCGTTGACATAGAAACGGAAATGCCGCGCATCGTCCTTCGGATTGCGGGAGTCGATCGGCGGAATGTCGCCTTGCCTGTCCTTGGCGGCCGCCAAAGCCTGATGCAGCCGTGCCCGGTCGCTTTCATTGACGATGGTCTCCAAGGCAGCGCCGCGCTCGATATCGTCTCGCGACACCAGCTCCGAGAAAAGCTTCAGGAATGGCGCATTCGTTCGCAGAATGCGGCCGTTGCCATCGACGGACGCGATCGCCATCGGCGTATTGTTGAAGAACCGGCTGAAGCGCATCGCCGCTGCCGAAGCCGATTGCTCGGTGCCCGCGCCGTTTTGCCGGGTCAGCACGATGCTACGGCTCTCGCCGGGAGCGCCGTCGCGCATCGATGTGACGCTGTGGACGATCTGGACCGGCAGGCTCTGGCCGTTGGAGCGGCGAAGATCGAGATCGAGCGTGACGGTCTTTTTCAAACCGGGCTCAGCCTGAACGGACTGAACGAGCGCCAGCCCCTCGCCGGCCACCAAATCGCCGATCGTCATCGAACCCGGCACGAACTTCGTCAGGTCGAAACCAAGCCATTCCGCAAGTGTGGCATTGAGATAAAAGATCTCGCCCTTGCGGCCGGCAGAGAAGAAGCCGGCCGGGGCGTGGTCGAGATAGTCGATCGCGTTCTGCAATTCCTTGAAGAAGCGCTCCTGATCGTCGCGCTCGGAGGTGATGTCGGTCACCTGCCAGATGTGCAGCACCTTGCCGCCGCTCTGTTCCGGCGGCAGCACGCGTGCCTTCAGCCGATACCAGTGCGCGCCGTTGCCGCTCCCGTCCAAGGGACCGAGCGGCTTCAGCAGACGAAACTCCTCCGACCCCTCCTTGCCATCACGCAGACCATTGGCAAGACGATAGAGCGCTTCGTTGGATTCGCGGTTTCGCGACAGCAGCATCTCCAGCGACTGCACTTCCGTCGCCTTGGTCGCGCCGGTCAGCCGGCCATATGCGGCATTGGCGTAAACGATCCGCCCCTTCTCGTCGGTGATCAGCGTTCCGTCGGGGTGGCTGTTGAGGAAGGAGCGCGCCAGGCTGTCAGACTGCGGCTGCGGCATCACCTCGACGAAGCCGATGATGGAGGACACGAGAAAGAAGATGCCCACCATCGCAAGGATGCCGAGGCCGCCGAGAACGGCTTCATTGTCGAGCTGGCTCTTGAAGACGACAAAGGCGGCTGCGACGGCCACGAGAACGAGCGCAAGCAGAATAATGCGCAGCACAGTTCCCGAACGAACTCCGCGATCCACCAGCGGCACGCTATACTCGTCGGACGGACGCTGCTTCGTCATAAACCCCTCGTATCAGCCGTTCTCCTCGCGACATGTCATACACGTTGGGGTCGCCGGAGTCGGACCTTTCGAATCTTCTTTATCAATTTGCGTCATCGGCAAAAAGCTTTGCCGGGCCAGAAAGGCTTGAATTCACAAGCAATAGAGCACGACAGGCCACAATCGCATCTTGTCTCCGGCACAATCCTGTTCATATGATCGCCGTATAGAAGGGTCATGGTCAAAGCATTGCCCGCCTCAGTTGCGTTTAGGCCGTAACATCGAGGACAATTACGGAGTATCTCGACATGTTGGACGATATCGCCGGAGCCTATGGCAGCCGCTTCTTTCTCGCAGCCGGCGGGGTTGGCATTGCCCTGCTCGTTCTGATCGGCATTCTCTGGATCATGCGCAGCCGCGCACCCTCTCCCTTCGTGCGCGGCGGCAAGAGCCGCCAACAACGCCTGCAGGTGCTGGATGCCGCCGCCGTCGACGCCCGTCGCCGGCTCGTGCTCGTCCGGCGCGACGGGATCGAGCACCTGATCATGATCGGTGGTCCGACCGATATCGTCATCGAAACCGGCATTTCCGATTCCAGCCGGGTTGGCACCGCACCGACTCCGGTCGAGATCCCCGTGGCATATGAGGACCGGCAACCGAAGCTGCAGAAGACGGCAGAATTGGAAGCGCCGCCCGCAGCGCTGCCGCAGCGGCGGCAATCCGCCGAAGAGAAGATCGAAGCCTATCTGCGCAACGAACCCAGCCTTGCCCCTGCACCCGTGCCGGAGCCGGCTCCAGTGCCGCGCGTGGCCGAACGCTCGCAACCCGCTGCCGCCAAGCCGCCGCAACCGGCCCCGCAACCCGCTCCTCCAATCACCGAGGCCGAAGCTGCCGACATATTGGACGCGGCCCGCCATGTAGTCCTCCCACAGCAGCCCGCTCCTGCGCGCCCGACGCCAGTCGAGCCCACTTTCGCACCGGCACCGGCACCCGCCGCCGAACCCAACAATGATTTCCAGCGCGTGCTGGAAGCCGAAATGTCGAAGAATCTGACCGCCGAACGGATCATTCCGAATGCACCGCCGCCGCGACAGGTGCAGCAGCAACCGAGTGCGGCACCATCGCCATCGCAGGTCTCGAACCCGGCAAAGCGCGTCGAACCCGAACTTGCGCCCCTGACGGGAACCGACAGCGCTCTTCAGAAGGAAGTTGCGCGCATCTTCGGCGAAATGAGCGTGAGCCGCGACAAATAGAGCGCGACCATGCATACGCAGGAATCAAAAAAGGCACGACGGAGATCCCCGTCGTGCCTTTATTTCTTATGTCCGGTCGAAACCGAACCCTTAATCACTCGTCGCGATAAACCTTTTCACGACGCTCATGACGTTCCTGAGCTTCAATCGACAACGTGGCGATCGGACGAGCGTCCAGACGCTTCAGGCCGATCGGCTCGCCGGTTTCCTCGCAATAGCCGTAAGTACCATCTTCAATACGCTGCAATGCGGCATCGATCTTGGAAATGAGTTTACGCTGGCGGTCGCGAGCCCGAAGTTCGATGGCTCTGTCTGTTTCCGAGGAAGCCCGATCGGCGAGATCGGGATGGTTTGCGCTTTCTTCTGCCAGATGATCCAGGGTTTCGCGCGCTTCTCTAAGGATATCGTTTTTCCATGCTACCAGCTTCGCTCGAAAATAAGCCCGCTGGTTCAGATTCATGAAGTCCTCGTCTTCCGAGGGCACATAATTGCTAAGATCGATCTTCTCACTCAACGCGATTCTCCTGAAGAACATCTCATATGGCTGGGGTGTATATCCCAACCAATAGTACCGATTCAAGCCAAATAGACGCTGTCAACTGATTTTTAAATTTGTCATAAAATTCGGCTAAGGGTCTATTTTTTCATCACTTCTTCCCCGCGAGCCGGAATCGCCTCGCTTGTAACCTTCCCGTGAGGGGCAGTCTTTTCGCCTTTAGACTGATCGCGCCGCAGTTGACGGCACGTGCGAACAGACGCTACCTCATTGGTAAAATCGAGCCTCGGAATCTTGCCATGACCAGCATTTCGCCGCCGCCCTCCAGGATCTATCTTCTGCGCCATGCCGCAGCCCAACAGGCGGCGCCCGGACAGAAGGATTTCGACCGTCCCTTGAGTGACAACGGCTATGCTGCCGCCGAAATTGTTGCGGAAGAAGCGGTCGACAAAGGTTACAAGCCGGACCTCGTCATCTCATCCACCGCCTTGCGTTGCCGTCAGACCGCCGAAGCCATGCGCCGCGTCGTCACGCCCTCGACGGAATTCCGCTTCGTCGATGCACTCTATAACGGCACGCCGGATATCTACCTGTCGCTCATCTCGGCGCAGACCGATCAGAATTCGGTCATGCTGGTCGCACACAATCCGATCATCGAGTTGACGCTCGCCGCACTGATCGGACACGAAGCTTTCGCCGATGCTCTCCCCAATGGCTTCCCGACAGCCGGCCTTGCCGTTGTCGACGCAACTCCGTCCGGCTGGGCGCTGACCGACTTCGTCACCGAGTAGAGACTTCGCCGATAGGGGTGGCAGGGATTCCAGCGGGTGATTGTCGACGCATATCCGCTCATCTTTTCGGCGCAAGCTTCCATCCCTATATTCACGGTCACGCTGTCATCCAGGGACCTCGCCTTGCCCCCAAGCCTGACCTCTTTTACCGACGACGCCCTCATCGCCCTTGACAACCTTGCCGATCGCGCCGCCGGCCTCGTCAATCCGACAGTTCGTCTTGGCGTTACCGGGCTCTCCCGTTCGGGCAAGACCGTCTTCATCTCCTCGCTGGTGCATAATCTCCTGAATGGCGGCCGCCTGCCGCTGTTCGAGCCGGTGCAATCCGGTCGCGTTTCCGCCGTTCGCCTGGAGCAGCAGCCGGATGACGCGGTGCCGCGCTTTCAATATGAGGATCATATCCGCGCACTGGTCAAAGACCGCACCTGGCCGGATTCGACGCGGGCGATCTCCGAACTGCGCATCACGCTGGATTATCAGAGCGCCAGCGGCTGGAATCGCCTATTTTCACCCGGACGCCTTTCCATCGATATCGTCGATTACCCCGGAGAATGGTTGCTGGATCTGCCGCTGCTTGCCAAGGATTTCCGCACCTTCAGCGACGAAACCCTGGCGCTGGCGAAGACCGGCATTCGTGCCGAGCTGTCGCGTCACTGGCTTGCCATGACCGAAGAGGCCGATATCGCTCAAACCGCGGACGAAATGAAGGCGCGCGATCTCGCCACGGCCTTTGCCGACTATCTGAAAGCCTGCAAATCCGACGAGCGCTCGCTCTCGACACTGCCGCCCGGTCGTTTCCTCCTGCCCGGCGATCTCGACGGTTCGCCCGCCCTCACCTTCGCGCCGCTGAAGCTGCCGCCGGAAGGCAGTGCGCCCAAAGGGTCGTTGTGGGCAATGATGGAGCGGCGTTACGAGGCCTATAAGGCTGTCGTCGTCAAACCCTTCTTCCGCGAACATTTCGCCCGCCTCGACCGGCAGATCGTTCTGGTCGACGCCCTCCAGGCCATCAATCGCGGCCCCGAAGCGGTGCAGGATCTCGAACGGGCGCTGACGGATGTGCTCGCCTGCTTCCGCCCCGGCACGAACTCGCTCCTGTCCTCGCTGCTCGGGCGGCGCATCGATCGCGTGCTCGTCGCCGCGACGAAGGCCGACCATCTCCATCACGAAAGCCATGACCGGCTGGAGGCGCTGACGCGCCGCCTTGTCGACCGCGCCGTAGAGCGCATCGGCATGGCGGGCGCCGGCATCGACGTCATGGCCATCGCCTCTGTGCGCGCGACCCGCGAGGCGACCGTGACCCGCGACGGTCAGACGCTTCCCGTCATCGTCGGGACGCCGATGAACAACGAAACCATTGGCGGAGAGACTTTTGACGGCAATCGCAAGACGGCGATCTTCCCCGGCGATCTCCCGGAAAATCCCCGCTGGCTGTTCGAAGCCCTTGAATCGACTGGAGCAAAGGTCCATCTGCCCGAGGTGAATGTCGTGCGGTTCCGCCCGCCGGAACTGGACGAAACCGGTGAAGGCATCAAGCTTTCGGTGCCGCATATCCGCCTCGACCGCGCCATGCAGTTCCTGTTCGGAGACCGTCTCGCATGACGAAATCGACCGAAAACGAGCCGAACGGCAACCGCCGCCCCGCCGCCTTCACGCTGGAACCGGAAGCATCCGGAAAAGGGGTGAGCGACAAGGCCGCTCCGCCGGCGATACGCAGGCCCCAGAGCTTCGATACGGACATCGTGCTGACGCCGGACGCAGAAGATCCGTTCATCAATCCGGCGCTTGGCGCCGATTCGGATGTAGGCGCCGTCGCCAAGCCTCGCCGCAGGGGATTTTCCTTCGGCAAGGTGGCGCTCGGCGCGCTTGGCATTCTGGTGTCGTTGGCTTTCGGCCTCTGGACGGATCAGCTCATCCGCGACCTGTTCAGCCGCGCCGATTGGCTCGGCTATACCGCGCTTGCCGTCGTCGCTGTCGGCATTCTGGCCGTGCTTGCCATCATTATCAGAGAAACGGCCGGCATGATGCGGCTCGCCGCAGTGCATTCCATCAAGGCCGAGGCGGAAGCCGCCATCGTCGAGACCCGGCCGGCCCGCGCCAAAGCTCTGGTCAAGCGCCTCTGCGGCATTCTGGAAACCAATCCTGATACGGCAAGAGGCCGCGCCACCCTCAAGGCGGCCGAAGATGACATCATAGACGCGCCGCAACTCATCGACCTTGCGGAGCGCGAGCTTCTCGGCCCATTGGACCGTAGCGCCCGGGCGCTGATCCTCGGCGCCTCCAAGCGCGTTTCGGTCGTAACCGCCGTCAGTCCGCGCGCCCTCGTCGACATCCTCTATGTCCTTTATGAAGCGGCGAAACTGGTCCGCGCCATGGCCGAACTCTATGGCGGCAGACCCGGCACGCTCGGCATGATGAGGCTGATGCGCGACGTCATCGCCCATCTCGCCGTCACCGGCTCCATCGCCGTCGGCGACAGCATCATCCAGCAATTGATCGGCCACGGTCTGGCATCGAAGTTGTCGGCCCGTCTCGGCGAAGGCGTTGTCAACGGCATGATGACGGCAAGGATCGGAATTGCGGCGATGGATCTGTGCCGGCCGCTCCCCTTCAGGGCGCTCAAGCGGCCGGGCATCACGGATTTCGCCGGCGACCTCACGCCCAACGTCACCGGCCGCAATCAGGCCCGATGACCTGCAAATTAGGGACTTCGGCGCCCCGGAAACCAAGCATTAACCATTCTAGGGCAAAAGTGAGGACCAGTTTCACGGTTTCGCCTCGCTAGGGAATATCCATGTTTTCGCGTCGATTTCTTCTTGTAAGCAGCCTTGCCGCCGCAGCAATCCCCACCGGCGTCTGGGTGCAGTCAGCCGACGCGGCGCCCCGCGACAAGGCCTTCTTCCAGTCGATCTCGGGCACATGGAGCGGTCCCGGCGAAATCGTTGCCGGCAAATACAAGGGCACGAAATTCACCTGCAACCTGACAGGCAAGCCATCTGACAGCGGCAATGCCGGCGTCAAGCTCGACGGCACCTGCCGCGTCGGCGTCTTCCAACAGCCGATGTCGGCCGAGATCACGCAGAATGGCGGTTCCTACAGCGGAAAATTCCTGGATGGCGCAGCCGGCAAGGGTCTCGACGTGACATCAGGTACCGTCAACGACAACACTGTCGTCCTCGGGCTGGTCCGCCAGAAGCTCAACGGCGCCATGATCGCCCGCGTTCCCGACAGCAAGTCGATGAACGTCACCATTTCGGTCAAGGTCGGCGAACAGATGGTGCCCGTTATCGGCGTCACCTTGAAGCGCGCCGATGTCGACCAGATGGCGGTCGGATCGATCCAGTAACTTACGAACCATCAATTCCCAAATAACAAGGCCGGCTATTTTGCCGGCCTTTCTTATTTAGTATCATTCAGCTCAAGCCGTCCGCCACCAATCGCGGCTCTCATCCGCGACCTCGATGCCTTCGACATCGACCTCTCCCAGCCACTCGCCGACAGTCCGACCGCTCACGACGAGATTGGCAGCGAAATCGGCAAGCGGCATCAGCACGAAACCGCGCTCGACCATTCTCGGGTGCGGAATGGTGAGCAAAGGCTCGCTCTGCTGCAGATCTCCGTAGGTCAGCAGGTCGATATCGATCGTTCGCGGTCCCCAGCGCTCGATCCGCACCCGCTTCATCTGCCGCTCTATATCGAGGCATACGTCGAGCAAAGCGTTCGGTGCCAGCGTGGTATCGAGGGCTGCGCAAGAATTATAGAAGAAGGATTGATCCGTCTTGCCCCAGGGCGGCGTGCGGTAAAGCCGCGACACTGAAGCGACCTGGCAATCGGCGCGCGCGTCCAACGTGCGCAGGGCAAGCGCCATGGCGTGCGCCGGATTGTCCAGATTGCCGCCCAAACCGAGCGTCACCCGCACCGCTACATCTTCAGGCAAAATGCTCAACGCTCACCTGCACATAATCGAGAACGCCCGGAACCGGAGCATTGGGCTTTCGCACCGTGATCTTGGCACGGCGGATACTCGGAAAACGACGGCAAAGCTCCTTGGCGACGTCGAGCGCCAGCGCCTCGATCAGGTAGCGTCGGCGGCCGGTCACGATTTCCTCGATGACGCTGAACGCGACGCCATAGTTGACGGTATCCTCGATCGAATCACGCTCCAATGCGTCGCCGGCCTCCACATCGAGCTCGGCATCGACAAAGAAGCGCTGGCCAAGGAACTCCTCCTCGTCGTGAACGCCATGCCGGGCAAAGAAGGCGCAATTCTGCAAAGTAATAGTATATGTCACAGCGCTCATGGCGTCTCTCCGTTTCGAACGGGCGCGATCGGGTCCGAAAACCGCTCCTTGCGTTCGAGCATCATCCTTTAAGTCTCGCGCGCGTCCTGAGAATAGCATCCGCAACCGCCAGCGCGTCCCTGTTGATTGCGACATTGTGCACGCGGAATATCGCAGCCCCCTGCAATCGCAGGATCGCGCTGGTTGCCGCAGTCCCGACATCCCGGCCATCCGCATCGCGGCCCGTTATCGTTCCGACGAACCGCTTGCGCGAGGTGCCGACGAGCAGCGGCAACTCGAAGCGCAGCAGCGCGTTGAAACGCGCCATCAGCTCCAGATTCTCCTCGGCATTTTCCTTGGCAAAGCCAAAACCCGGGTCGAGCACGATAGTCTGCCTGTCGACGCCGGCCGCAGCCGCGATTTCCAGCGAGCGATTGAGAAAGAAAATCTGGTCGTCGATCACATCGGGCAGCTTCTGCCTGTCACGGCCGGTATGCATGATGCAGAGGCCGGCACCCGTCTGTGCCGCCACGCCAGCAATATCAGGTTCGCGTTGCAGGCCGAAAACATCGTTGACGATGTGTGCGCCGGCCCCGATCGCCAGCCGCGCCGTATCGGCGCGATAGGTATCGACCGAGATCAGCGCGTCGGTCTTGTTGCGCAAAGCTTCGATGACGGGCAGCACCCGCCCCTGCTCTTCACTGGCGTTGACGGCGGCGGCACCTGGCTTGGTCGATTCGCCGCCGATATCGATGATGCCGGCTCCCTCCTCGACACAAGCCAGTGCGTGGGCGACAGCCGCGTCGACGGCTTCATAATGTCCGCCATCGGAAAAGGAATCCGGCGTCACATTGACGATAGCCATGATGACGCTCTGTCCGCCGACCTCGACGCTGCGGCCATGCGCGACATGCCAGATTTGGCTGCGAAGCTCCGTCACGAACCGTCCCATCCCATTGAAAAGGAAAAAACCTTGCGCTTGATATTGCGCTCACAGTGGCTATGCCGCAAGGTTCGAAGAAGTTCAACATGGTAGCGACACGAATGCCGCTTGCATCCCAAAAGTTCAGTCTTTCGTGCGCCTTACTGCTCGCGTTCTGCATACCCGGTCCGGCTGATGCCGAAGTCATCGCCCGCAAGTCCATTTCCTATTTCGACATCAAGGGTAATACCGCCGACGAGCTCGATGCGGCGCTGAACCAGCGTGGTCCCCTGGCGATGGGCTCCAGCAGCCACCATCCCGGCGCAACGAAAATCCGCTTCGGCGGCAATGCGACCTACAGCCAAATGAACGGACGCTGCCGTATCTCCGACGTCAAGATCACAGTGGATACGGAAATCATCCTGCCGCGCTGGCGCGATCGCCGGCGTGCCGACAAGCAGCTTTCCGTGATCTGGGACACGCTGGCCGCCGATATCCGCCGCCATGAGGATCGGCATGTCGAAATCGCCCGCCAGCACGCGCGGCAGATGGAAAGGCAGATCCTGTCGTTGCCATCCGCCAGCAATTGCGACGCGCTTCAGGAAAAGGCCAACGAAGTGACCGAGCGGGAAACCGAGCGGCACGATGCCGACCAGGCGAGATTCGACCGTATCGAGGCAATCAATTTCACAAGCCGGATGCAGAGACTGCTCTACTACCGAAGCCGGCAATAGGCCGTCGCAAAACCGCGATCTCACTTCGAAGACGGCTGACCGGACACCAACTGTGGGAAATCAGTCACTATATCCTGTGAATCGTTTGATCTCGTCGCTCTTTGAACTTTACGAGAATCTGAAATAGGTTTTTCCTATCAATTACAGAGACAAACGCAGCGGTTGATTCGAAGAACACCGGGCGCATGTCGCAAAAGAATGGATTTTGAGTGCCTGCGTTGGCGGGTTTTTTCGCTCTTCGGCGCAGTTGGGGTTTGTTTTTCAAAGCATGCGCTAAGTGTTCTCCTGGCGCGTCCTGAAGCCGCAGGTGTTTCCTCCCTTGCCTGTGGTGATGCGCCCGCCTCGCCTCGCTCGCTGCACCAGCTGAGCGGGGCATCTTTTTGGGCGATAGGTGTTCGGCGGGATTTTCCGACCAAATAGCTGTGGCGCGTGCGCCGGAGACCAGACCTTAAGCTTGACGTTCCGGCACATGCACGACGAGCCCGTCGAGCGCGCTCTTCATCTTGATCTGACAGGAGAGCCGCGAGTTCGGGCGCACGTCGAAGGCGAAATCGAGCATGTCTTCTTCCATGGCCTCAGGGCTGCCGACCCTTTCGGTCCATTCCTCATCGACATAGACATGACAGGTGGCACAGGCGCAAGCGCCGCCGCATTCCGCTTCGATGCCCGGAACGGAGTTGCGCACGGCATTTTCCATCACGGTGGAGCCCTCGTCGACATTGAGGTCAAAGCGCGTGCCGTCGAAGGCGACGATGGTCAATTTGGTCATGTGGGTGAATTCCGAATTGCTTGAATGAAGGACGATCGGAATTTTACTTCCAACAAATCGCTGGGGCAGTCAACATTTGCGCCGCCGAAACGGTTTCACCCGTCTGGCGGCGCAAGGATGCACGTCATTTAAGTCTCGAATGGAACTGGCTCAGCGCGAAAGCTTCAAAATGAAGTTTTCGGCCTCGATGACGCAGGTCGTGACTGCCCCCATGCGCGCGGCGTCCTCGACATTGCTTTCGAGCGCGCCGGCCGCATCCGCCACGCGGAAGGCGCCGACGGCGCTCGCCGCCCCCTTCAGCTTGTGCGAGGCGGCCTCCACGCGCTTGCGATCGCCGCTGCCGATCTCCTGCAGGCAGGAACGTGCCTGCCTCGCGAACATCTGCAAGACCTCGACTTCCAGCGCCTTGTCGCCCATCGTCTGCTTGCCGAGATGGACGAGATCGATCGCCCTCTCCCGCGAAGGGCTAGCACCTCGCGAATTGTCGGGGGATTCAAACGCGATATTCAAAGCTGCCATGTGCCAATGCTCCCGTCATTTATCTATGACTGTTTTAGGGATCTGCCGCATAGTTGCGGCCCGGACATGGCCATCGAGTTAAATTTTGGCACATTGAGGGCTGAAAACTCCGGACATGGTTAACGTGCGTTAAACATGCTCAAAATCTTGGGTTTTGATGGCTCGGAACAGGCAAACAGGGTTAATGACGCTTTAACGATCCACTGCCTTTAAGGTGGAATTAATTGTCATGACTGGGGGAATGTGTCACTACGATACTGGTAAATTGGGTAAATGGCACATGCCTTTGCCCAGGAAGTGGATGATGGTAATGTTTTCATAACATCCGTTTGAAAAACCAGTTATCCACTCTGAATGTAATGGGAAATCCAAGCTCGATATCGATCGAAGGCGGAGGCCCCCACGGGAGGCAGGGTTCGTCTTTTCCGGACGCGGCGGAATTACCGGAAAAGACACGGCAAGCCCGAGTGAGTTGTAACGAGGCGTAACCGCATGGCGAACAAAAAGTACATCGAGTCGGTCGAGGACAAGGCCTTTCAGGCATTGGACGAAGCTCTGCAGATCGATTTCAGTGACGAGAACTTGGAGTCTCGCAGTGCCTCTACGCCCGATGTCCCGGAGCGAAATGTGTCTGAGCCGCCGAAACAGCCGATAAAGCAGAGCAGAGATGATGCCGCCCGCAAGAATGGCGGCGCACGCAGCACGGCCGCACCAGCCGCCCCGCCCCGCGCCGCCGAGGCGCCGAAGAACCCGAGCCTTGCTGCCGCCAATGACGGCAACCGGGCAAGCTCCGCTAGCATCTTGAGGGCGCTCGACGGAGCATCCCAAAGCCATGCGGTGCGAAACGCCACCATTTTCTCGCTGTTCTGGATCATCGGCGGCGCCGGCCTCGCCTTCATGCTTTACGGCACCCAGATCCGAAACATTCAGTCGATCGCGGATCTCGCCGCTCTTCCGGGCGTCATCGCCTGCATCGTCGGCATCATCGTTCCCGTACTGCTCTTCTACGCTTTCGGCATGATGATATCGCGTGCGCACGACATGCGTAATGCGGCCCGCTCCATGGCGGAAGTCGCCCTGCGGCTCGTCGAGCCGGAAACCATCGCTTCCGAACGCATCATGACGGTTGGCCAGGCCGTGCGCCGCGAAGTCTCGGCAATGAACGAAGGCATCGAGCGCACCATTGCACGCGCCACCGAGCTTGAAACGCTGGTCCATACCGAAGTCAATGCGCTGGAACGCAGCTACGCCGACAACGAATTGCGCGTACGCGGCCTCGTCCACGAACTGGGCGCCGAGCGCGACGCCATTGTCAATCACGCCGAGCGCATCCGCTCGTCCATCTCTGGCGTGCATGACCAGATCAAGGAAGACCTCTCGCTGGCGACCGAAGAAATCGCCGTGCGCCTCTCCACTTCAGGCGAAGCCTTCGCCTCGATGATCGATACCCGCGCCGCAGCTCTGATGGAGAAGTCGGATTCCGCCGTACAGGCGCTCGGCACCCTGCTTGCGGCCAAGACCGACAGCCTGCTGCAGAACCTCAACGCCTCCGGCCTCGCTCTCAGCCACGAATTCGATACGCGCCTGGAATCCCTGTCGTCGACCCTTAGCGAGCGCGGCAACGCGCTGCTCGGCCAGTTCGAAACGCGCGCCTCGACGCTCGACGCAAACACCGAAAAGCTCAACTCCGCGCTCAACGAACGCGCCCGTCAGCTCAACGAAACGCTGGTCGCCCGCACCAAGGAGATCAGCGAAAGCCTCACCGGCGGCGAACGCTCGATTACCGGCACGTTGGACAATGTGCTTTCCCGCCTCAACACGGCGCTCGACGAAAAGGGTGCGAGCTTCCGCCAGAGCCTGCAGTCGACGGCCGACGACGCGATCATGGATATCGACCTGCGTTCCGGCTTCTTCGATGAGCGTTTCCAGTCGACGATCGCGCAGCTTTCGACGGCCTTCGACGAGCGAGTATCGGAATTCACCTCAGCCTTCGACAAGCGCGCCGGCACTCTGGATACAAAGCTTACGGAAAGCCTCGCCCGCATCAACCAGTCGCTCGGCAGCAATTCGGACGCGCTGGAAGGCATCCTGACCTCAAGCATCGAGCGCCTGGGCTCGCATCTGACCGACCAATCCTTTGCACTGGCAACGACGCTGGCAACCGGCCAGGAAGTGCTGGAAAGCGCGATCGGCTCCAGGGCGAACGAGATCACCTCCGCGCTGCAGAATGCCACAACGGGAATCTCATCGGCGCTGACCTCGGGCACGAGCGAACTGAACTCCACGCTTGCCTCGCATGCCGGCGCCTTTACCTCCGCCGTGCAGGGTGTCACACGCGACGTCTCTGCCGCGCTGCAAAGCGGCACGGACGAGCTCACCTCGGCCTTCACCGGCCGCGCCAACGACATCAACAACACGCTCTCCGCCCGCACCAGCGAGATTACGCAGGCGCTGGGCTCCGCCCATGAACGCATCGATACCGTCATGGCGGCCCGCAGCAACGCTCTGTTTGGCGCGCTGGCTGACAATCAGTCCCGTTTCGAGCAGACGCTTGCCGAGCGCTCGGAAGCGATCACCAGCGCCGTCAGCGGTTCCCATGAGCATCTGACCGCCGCCCTCGACGAGCGCACCTCGATGCTGGCGATTTCGCTGGCCGAAAGCCAGCTCCGCCTCGAAAATACGCTGGCAAGCCGCGCCGACGCCATCAATAGCGCCATCGCCGATACCCATGGCAAGCTGGCCGACACGCTGGACGACAAGACGATGGCCCTCGCCATCGCCCTTTCCGAAAGCCAATCCCGCCTGGAAGACACGGTTTCCGGCCATGCGGAACACGTCGCCGGCACGCTGGACACCAAGACCAAGGAACTGGCCCGCGCGCTCGCCGAAGGCCAGACCCGCCTCGAAAACACCGTCTCCGGTCATGCCGAAAGCGTCACCAACGCCCTCGACGACAGGACGATGGCGCTCGCGATTGCCCTTTCCGAAAGTCAATCCCGTCTGGAAGACACAGTCTCCGGTCATGCGGAACATGTCGCCGGTACGCTGGACACCAAGACCAAGGAACTCGCCCGCGCGCTCGCCGAAGGTCAGGCTCGCCTCGAGGACACAGTTTCCGGCCATGCGGAACATGTCGCCGGCACACTCGATACCAAGACCAGGGAGCTGGCCCGCGCGCTCGCCGACGGTCAGGCTCGTCTCGAAAACACCGTCTCCAGTCATGCCGAAAGCGTCACCAACGCCCTCGACGACAGGACGATGGCACTTGCGATCGCGCTTTCCGAGAGCCAGGCCCGGCTGGAGGAAACGGTTGCCGGTCATGCTGATCGCGTTGCCGATACGTTCGAAGGCAAGACCAGCGCTCTCGCCGCAGCCTTGACCTCGGGCCAATCCCGTCTCGAAGAAACCCTCGCCAATCGCGCCGAGGCGATCATCAAGGCATTTGCGGGCAACCATAATGCCCTGGCCGAAGCGCTTGATGACAGAGCGATGGCGCTCGCCATTGCGCTCAACGAAAGCCAGTCGCGCCTGGAAAGCACCATCGCCGGGCATGCGGAAAGCGTTGCAAGCACCTTGGACGACAAGACGATGGCATTGGCCATCGCCCTCTCCGAGAGCCAGGCCCGCCTTGAGAACGCAGTCTCCGGCCACGCGGAAAGCGTCGGCAGCACGCTGGACGACAAGACAATGGCGCTCGCCATCGCGCTGTCGGAAGCCCAGGCTCGCCTCGAAGATACCGTTTCAGGCCATGCCGATCGCGTTACCGATACGCTCGAAGGCAAGACAAGGGCACTCTCCGATGCGCTGACCTCCGGTCAGTCTCGCCTCGAGGCAACGCTTGCCAATCGCGCCGAAGCGATCACCAACGCGTTTACCAGCAACCACAACGCGCTTGCGGACGCGCTGGACGACAAGGCCATGGCGCTCGCCATTTCTCTGTCCGACACGCAGTCGCGCCTCGAAGGTGCCGTATCGAGCCGGCTGGACGCACTCAACGAAACCGTCGCCGGCACCCATGACAGGATCGTCAACAGCCTCGACGACCGGACGATGTCGCTCGCCGTCGCCCTTTCGGAAAGCCATGCGAAGCTCGAAGACACACTTGCCACCGGCGCAAAGGCCATTGCCCACACCGTCACCAGCGGCCACGAGGCACTGACCAACACGCTCGACGACAAGAGCATGGCCTTCGCAATCTCGCTCGCGGAAAACCAGAACCGCTTCGAAAGCACTCTGGAAGAGCGTGCCAATGCGCTTCTCGACAGCGTCTCTGGCGCAGAATCCCGCGTTGCCGGCGCCTTCGGCGACAAGGCGGATGCAATCCGCGCCGCCTACAGCGAAAACCAGGCTCGCCTCGACCGCTCACTCACCGCGCATACCGATGCTCTGTCCGACATGCTCGGCAGCAACAGCGATCGCGTCGAAACCGTTCTCGGCACCACCACGCGCCATCTCGAAAACACGCTTGGCGCCGGTCTGTCGCAGATGGATCAGAACCTCGCTTCCGCCTACGAGCGCATGCGCTCCACGCTGGAAGACCGCAGCAGCGCCATCAATCTCGCCCTGCGCGACGCCCATGCACAGATCGACAACACGTTGATGGAACAGACGACGGCCATCGGCACGTCGATCGCCACCAGCGCCAGCATGCTGGAAATGTCGCTGGAGGACCGCGAGGCATCGCTGCGTCAGACGATCGACGCCAGCGCAAGAACATTGGAAGAGCGCCTGAACAGCGGTGCTGGCGATATTGCCGGTCGCATTCAGCAGGCCGCCGGCGACATTGCGCGCTCGGCCGAAACCTTCTCGTCCAACCTCAACCAGTCGATCGACGGCATGACGAACCGCTTTGCCGAGACCGGCTCGCGCGTCGAGGCCAGCCTTTCGGCTCTCGAAAACCGCATCAACGAAGGCGTCACCGGCGTTACGGCTCAGGTCAACGCCGCCGGCGACCGCCTCTCCGATACGCTGACGAGCGGCGCCGCAAGGATCGATGACAGCGGCAACCAGGCATCCGCCCGAATCGAAGAGCGCCTTTCGACCATGGATCGCGCTCTCAATGTCGGCCTTGAAGCCGTCAACCGCACGATTGAAGGCAAGGCCGCCAATCTTGCAACGACGCTGCGCACTGCCGTTGCCGATGCCGCTCAAGGCATGGATACGGAAGCCACCCGCACGGCCGCTCTACTCGCCAGCACCGGCCAGCAGTTTGCCGAAAACCTCGGCAGCCACAGCGATGCTTTCGCACGCGCCATGACCGAGCGCTCCAACGACATCGTCAACCGCGTCTCGGAAACGCAGAACCGATTGGCAAGCCAGGCCGCGGCCGTCGCCCAGACCTTCTCGGAAGCAGGCAATGCGATCGTTAACAAGGTCGCCGAAGCCGAAGGCCTCGTCAGCAATCAGGTCAACACGATCTCGCAAGCGCTGTCTTCGGCGGAGCAATCTCTCGAAGCCCGCGGTGCGGCCATCCGCGACACGCTGACCGATGGCAGCGAGAAGATCGTCTCCACCATGGCGCAGGTCGAGCGCGCCCTCGACGAGCGTGGCACGGCTATCCGCACCTCTCTGGAAGAGCGTACCCGCGAGATCAACAGCACGCTTGCCGACGTCGACAAGGCGCTGGAAGCCCGCGGCTCCTCCATCCGCACCTCGCTCGACGAGCGCACCCGCGAGCTGAATTCGATGCTCGCAGGACGCTCCACCGAGTTGTCGCGCCTGATCGAGGAAAAGGCTCGCCCGATCGTCGATCGCTATGCGGCAACCGGTCAGGAAGCCGCCGCCCTCATCTCGGCAGCAGCTCAGGAAAGCACGGAGCGTTTGCGCGCCGAAAACGCGGCTCTCATCAACGCGATCTCGTCGCGCACCGAGCACGCGGTCAACACGGTCAGCGCCCTCGAAAACAACCTGCTTGCCAGCGTCAACGGCATCATCGCCCGCCTGGCGGACAACAACTCGGCGATCGCCGGCCTGCTGTCCAACGCCGCCACCGAATTCGCAAGCGTCGACGATCGCCTGACCGCAACCTCGACACGCTTCGCCGAATCTGCCGCAAAGGCCGGCGAGATGGTTTCGGCTTCCAGCCGTCTCCTCGAAGGCAAGGTCGACAAATTGTCCGAGATCACCGGTCAGACCCTGTCGCAGGTCGGCAGCATCGTCGGCCGCTTCGACGACCACTCCAAGGTGCTGGCGCAGGCCTCCCAGCTTCTGGGTGCTGCCCAGTCGAACCTCGTCTCGACGCTGGAAGAGCGCGAGACGGCGCTGCAGAACCTGGCCGTCGGCCTTGTGCAGCGCTCGGAAGAGATCGAAAACACGATGCGCGCCCTCGGCTCGATGGTGGAGACGGCCTTCGACCGCGCCGAACAGCGATCCAACCAGGTCACCGGCAATCTGCGCCAGAGCGTGCAGTCCTCCTTCGCGGATATCGGCCGCGTTCTATCCGACGCCGAAAAGCGCGCGGAGGATGCAGCGGACAACATGCGCGGCGCGCTGGCGAAAGCCGGCGAGGAAGCAAACCACGCCGTCGAAAGCACATTCGCCAACGCCGAGCGCCGCTCCAGCGACCTCACCAACCGCCTGCGCGGCGGCCTGACGGCTTCGCTGTCCGAAGTCGAACAGATGCTCGCCGATGCCGGCAAGACCTCCGACACGGCGGCTCAGCAGCTGCGGGAAACCCTGCGCGTCGCCGTTGACGACGCCATCGGCCGCTTCGCCGGTGCGACGGATGAAATCCGCCGCTCGGCCGGCGATATCCGCCGCGAACTCGACCTCACCCGCAGCGAATTGAAGCGCGGTGCCTTCGACCTTCCGGAAGAAGCAAAGGAAAGTGCGGCAGCGATGCGCCGTGCCGTTGCCGAGCAGATCAAGGCGCTGCAGGACATCTCGCAGATCGTCGGTCGCTCGACACAGCAGTTGGAGATTTCCGAGCCCGCGGCCCGCGCACTCGCCGATGCGCAGCCTGCCCCGCGTCCGCAGCCGGCAGCACCGCCCGCACCTGCCCCGGCAGCCCCTGCGCCGCGGCCACAGCAGCCGGCTCCGCAGCAGCCGGTTGCCCAGCAGCCCGTCCAGCGGCCTGCACCGCAACCACAGCGACCTTCCATTGAGGCCCTCGGCCTGCGCGGATCGATCCCCGCCGAGCGCCCGGCTGCACAGCCACAGCGCCCAGTCGAAACGGCAGCGCCAGCCCGCCAGGAAACTGCCGGCGGCGGCTGGATCAGCGATCTCCTGCGTGGCGCTTCGCGCGACGAGAACGCCGGCCTGCAGCCGGCACGCCCGGCTGCACCGAAGGCACCGGCGGAACAGGCACCGGCTCCCGCCGCACGCAACCCGCGCCATGTCGTGGAATCGCTGAACTCGCTTTCGGTCGATATCGCCCGCGCCATCGATCACGATGCGTCGGTCGACCTGTGGCGCCGTTACCAGCGCGGCGAACGCGACGTGTTCACGCGCCGCCTCTACACGCTCAAGGGCCAGCAGACCTTTGACGAGATCAAGCGTAAGTACGACCGCGAGCCGGAATTCCGCACCGCAGTCGATCGCTATATTGCCGATTTCGAAAAGCTGCTTGCCGACGTTGCCCGCACTGATCGCGACCGCACCGTCACGCAATCCTACCTCACCTCAGACACCGGCAAGGTCTACACCATGCTGGCCCATGCCGCCGGCCGCCTGAGCTGAGATCGAGGTAAGCGCGAATACTGAAAATCCCCGGCCATGCGCCGGGGATTTTTGATTCCAGGCAACTCGTATTTGCGGGCATGAAAAAAGGGCGCTCCGAAGACCACCCTCGCCGTGTCAGCCAGCATCGCTTAGGAACTACCGGGCTTCTTGCACCTTGGAGATCAGGCCGCTCGTAATGCCGACGAGCAGGAAATTGTTCTTGATGCGAACCCAATGATAGCCGCGCGGCGGCGTGGACAGCTGCAAGGCACGATAGTCGATTTCCACCGCGCGGCGCCGGTCGGAAGCCGACAAACGCCGGCCCTTTACCCAGCCGCCCTTGCGCACGACGACCTTCTTCTTCGTCACCTCCTTCTCGGCAACAACGGCTTGCTTGCCGGCCGGCGCCGGCTTGACTTGCGCTGTCGCAGCCAACGGCATCGACAGGACGGATGCCGCAAGAAGGACGGTGAAGATTTTTTTCATTGATGTTTCCTCATTTCAGAATCTGCGCGCACTCTTATCGTGACAGACATGAAACGCATCTGACAGTCGAATTACAATTGCGTAATGGAGAGGGGCAATCTTTTACGAGTATTCCCGATCAGCGCTGCAGCAGAACACGATCGTTGCAGACGCTACCCGGCCTTTACCGAAAACGCATGAATGAGACGCTCTCGCGGATTTAGACAATAGCAGCGCCGGAACAACAAAAAACGCCCGGAACATGGTTCCGGGCGTCTCATGTGATCAGTCCCGCTCGGCCGATTTGGCCCAGAGATTGACGTCAGCCTCTTTGGCGTAGATGTCGATCTGCTTCAGTTCCTCTGCCGTGAAATCGAGATTGTCGAGCGCCTTGACGCAATCGACGATCTGCGACGAGCGGCTGGCGCCGATCAGGGCGGAAGTGATGCGGTCGCCGCGCAGAACCCAGGCGATCGCCATCTGCGCCAGCGTCTGGCCGCGCTTTTCGGCGATCTCGTTGAGCTTTCTTATATTGTCGATGATAGACGGGCGGATGAAATCGCGCTTCAGGAAGTGGTTCTGTGCGGCGCGGCTGTCGTCCGGAATACCGCCGAGATACTTCGTCGTCAGCATGCCCTGCGCCAGCGGCGAGAAGACGATGGAGCCGATGCCGAGATCTTCGAGCGTATCCACCAGACCGTCATCCTCGACCCAGCGATTGAGCATCGAATAGCTCGGCTGATGGATGAGGCATGGCGTCCCGAGGTCCTTGAGAATGGCGGCAGCTTCGCGCGTCCGCTGCGAATTGTAGGAAGAAATCCCCACGTAAAGCGCCCTGCCCGAACGGACGATATGGTCGAGCGCACCGCAGGTTTCCTCGAGCGGCGTGTCAGGATCGAAACGGTGGGAGTAGAAGATGTCGACATAGTCGAGGCCCATGCGCTTCAGACTCTGGTCGCAGGAGGCAATCAGATATTTGCGGCTGCCCCATTCGCCATAAGGACCCGGCCACATGTCGTAGCCGGCCTTGGAGGAGATAATCAGCTCGTCGCGCAGACCGGCGAATTCGGTGCGCATGATCTCGCCGAAGGCGGTCTCGGCGCTACCGGGAGGCGGACCGTAATTGTTGGCGAGGTCGAAATGGGTGATGCCGAGATCGAAGGCCGTGCGGCACATATCGATCTTGCGGTCATGCGGCGTATCGCCGCCGAAATTGTGCCAGAGCCCCAGCGAGACGGCCGGCAGCTTCAGACCGGAACGGCCGGTCCTGTTGTATTTCATTTTCGAATAGCGATCGGGTGCCGGTTGCCAGGCCATGATGAAATTCCTTCGAGATGAAAAAAACGCGCGGGTTGTTCACCCGCGCGCAAACTAGCTTTTCTTGCGCTTACTTCAAGAGCGCCTGCGCCTCAGCGATGCCAAGCGCCGCCGGTTGCGTGCAGGTCGTTGTCAGGTCGATGAAACGACCCTCCTCGCCGGACTTCAGGATCGAGGTCATGACGTCGACACCGTGCAGCGTGCGATCGAGCGAGCAACGCGCATCACGTCCGTCGATCAGCGATGCCGCCATGTCAGCTAGGCCGGCCGTGCGGTAGTTGGCGCGGGCACCGCTCGGGCTTTCCTGGTTGGCGATGCCGAAGGGATGCGCCCAGTTTTCCAGCGGCTTGATCTCCTTGTCGCGACCGCTTGCCTCGACGGTGCCGCCGAAGAAGTTCGGATCGGGCACGTAGAGCGAACCCTCGGTGCCGTAAAGCTCCATGTTGGCATGGCGGTGCGACCACACATCCCAGCTTGCCGTCAGCGTGATCCGGGCGCCGCTGACGAATTCCAGCAGAGCCTGGATCGTCGTCGGGGTCTTCACGGGAATGATCTCGCCATTGCGCGGCTGGCTGGTGATCGTGCGGGTCGGCGACGCCATGGAGGTCATCGCACCCACGCGCTTCACCGGACCGATCAGGTTGATCAGGTTGGCGACATAGTACGGGCCGAGATCGAGGATCGGACCGCCGCCGGGCAGGAAGAAGAAGTCCGGGTTCGGATGCCACATTTCCATGCCGGGGCTCATCACATGGCACGAGCCCGATGTGATGCGGCCGATGCCGCCCTCATCGATGAATTTGCGCGCGAGCTGGTGGGCGCCGCCGAGGAAGGTATCGGGAGCGCAGCCGACGGCAAGCCCCTTCTCCTTGGCGATGCGGCGCAGCTCCTCGCCCTGCTCCAGCGTCAGCACCAGCGGCTTTTCGGAGTAGACGTGCTTGCCGGCTTCGAGGATGCGCTTCGAAACCGGGAAATGCGCATCCGGAATGGTCAGGTTGACGATGACGTCGAGCTCATCATTGGCGAGCAGCTCGTCGATGGTCTGGGCCTTGACCTTGTATTCCTCGGCGCGCGCACGCGCCGCTTCCATGTTGATATCAGCGCAAGCCAGTACCTTCAGACCCTTGAAGAGCGGGGCGAGCGAGAAATAGGTGGTTGAGATATTGCCGCATCCGATGATGCCGACGCCAAGTTCCTTAGCCATGTGGAAGTGCCTCAAAAGCTCTTGAAGGATGCGATGGAGCGCGTGATCAGGCGATCGACGTCGCTCGGATTGTCATGTTCGACGACGAAGTGCTTGGCCTTGGTGCCGGTCAGCGCCTTGAGCAGCTTTGCCCACGGAACCGTACCGTGACCGACATCGGCCCAGCCGTCTTCGTTCTTGTTTTCGCCAGCCGGCGCGATGTCCTTGACGTGAACCGCCGTGATACGCGGACCGAGCTTTTCGATCCAGGCGAAGGGATCGCCGCCGCCACGGATGACCCAGGCGATGTCTGCTTCCCAGGAAATATCCGGGGCGGCCTCGAAGATCTGCTCGATCGGCAGCGAGCCGTCCGCCTGCTTGACGAATTCGAAGTCGTGGTTGTGCCAGCCGAATTCAAAACCCGCATCCTTGTAAGGCTTGCTCATTTCCTGCAGGCGCTTGCCAAAAGCACGCCAGCCGGCAGCATCCTTCGGACGCTCGTCGGCGCCGATATGCGGGGCATAGATCGAATCCATACCGAGGGTCTTGGCGATGGTGAGCGACTTCTGCACTTCACCATCGAGGAAATCCGGGCTGAAATGGCCGCTCGCCATGGTCAGACCGTTCTTGTCGAGCTCGGCGCGCAGGGTCTTGAGACCGGTTTCGTCGAGATCGGCATAGATGCCGCCGAAGCCTTCCACCTCGGCATAGCCGGCCTTGCCGAGCTTTACGAAGATCTCCGAATAAGGCTGGAAATTGCGGGCGCTATAAAGCTGAAATCCAAGTTTCGTCATCGATACTCCTCCAATGGCCTCCGGGCCGTCTGTCTTGGGCTTGTGGCCCCGAAAGCGCCGCCACTGCGACGCGATAGCTCAATCTCGCCTACTGGCTGTCAACCGACTGGCTGGATTGCAAATCATAGATGCGGAATGCAGGGACCCCACCCGCAACGGGCTTGGCGGGCGTGAAGACGATGCGGCGGCTTTCACCTGTGGCAAGATCGAAGGCGTTGTCGGAATAACGTCCCTCGACTTCGCTCTCGATCATCACGAATAGCGCAAGTCCCTTGGCGGTGACGGTGAGCTCCACCGTCCCGTTCTCCTCTTTCTCCTCCCGCAATACGGTCAGGCCGGCGGGCTGAAGTTCGAGCGCCTTGTAGGTACCGTGGACATAGTGCCCCTCGCCGCCCATTCCATTCGATGCGGTGAAACGCCACGCCAGCAGGCAATCGGAGGGCACCTGATCCACATCGATCGACAAGGCCGTGACAGCCACATTCGGCGTGCAGACGGCATGCGCCGTCGTCAGCAGCACGCGCTCGCCGTCAAGCTTCAGCAGCGAAACGGAAATATCGGCCGTGACATCCGCATTGGTGTCGTTGACGAGAGAAAATCGGATTGTCTTGCCATCCTCCGACGGAATTGCCGCGACGGATACCGGCTGGAAGAAGCGCCGCACCAGATAGTGCATCACCTTCCAGCGGCCGCCGTAATCGAGGCTCGACCACGATGCCACGGGCCAGGTGTCGTTGAGCTGCCAGTAGATGGTGCCCATGCAATGCGGCTTCAGCGACCGCCAATATTCCACCGCCGTCTTGATCGCGAGGCCCTGCTGCACCTGGCTCAGATAGACGAAGTTCGGAAAATCCTTCGGGAAGCGGAAATAGCGGAACATCGTGCCGGCGATGCGCTCGTTGCCACCGGCATTCTTCTGATGCAGCTCCATGACCGGAGAGGCGATATTCATATCCTTCGCCTCGGCATAGGTCTTGATGACGGGCAGCGAGGTATAGGACTGGAAACCGAATTCCGAGCAGAAGCGCGGCCGCACGGACCGATAATTGTCGAAGGACTTGTTCTCGTGCCAGACCGACCAGTAATGCATGTCGCCCGAGCCATCGGCATGCCAGGCGTCGCCGAAATTGAGATAGCCGGAGGCAGGGCTCGACGGCCACCAGATCGCATCCGGCAATGCCTTCTTCATTGCCCGCTCGATCGTCCTGTTCAGGCGGTCGTAGGAGACGAGATAGCGATCGCGATCTTTGCGGGATTCCTCAAACCAGGTGAGCGCGCCCACCAGCTCATTGTCGCCGCACCAGAGAACGATCGAGGGGTGCGTCGCAAGCCTGCGAACCTGATAGTCCACCTCTTCCTCGACATTATCAAGGAAATCGCCCGTCGACGGATAGAGATTGCAGGCGAACATGAAGTCCTGCCACACCATCAGGCCAAGTCGATCGCAGATGTCGTAGAACCAGTCATGCTCGTAGAAGCCGCCGCCCCAGACGCGGATGACGTTCATATTGGCATCAACGGCCGATTGCAGCAGATCCGCCGTCAGCTCCGGCTTGGAACGTGAAAACAGTGCGTCGGCAGGAATCCAGTTAGCCCCGCGGGCAAAGATCTCGCGACTATTGACCTTCAACGCAAAACGGCTGCCCGCTTCATCCTCGGTGGTGATCAGTTCAACCGTGCGTAGACCGATCTGCCGCGTGACGGTCTCGAAATTGGTTTCCACGGACAAGGCATAAAGCGCCTGCTCGCCATTTCCTGCCGGCCACCAGAGCTTGGGCTTGTCGACATGGAAGAAGTGCGTGATCGACGTTTCACCGGCATTGACCCCAACGTCCAGGCGCACCCGCGCGTCATCGAGCGAGAAATAGAGCTGCGCGATGCCGGCTCCCTTGGCAAACAAGGCGACCGTGACCTTGAGATCGACAGAGCCGTCGTCGTTGTGAACCTGCTGGCTGACGACGTTCTCGATGCGTGCGATCTCGAGCTTCTTCAGTGCGATGGTGCCATAGAGGCCAAGCGGCGCGATCGCAATGTTCCAGTCCCAGCCAAAATGGCACTGCGGCTTGCGCAGCATATTGCCATTCGGGATCGGCGAGTTGCCGGTGCTATAGGGAATATAAAAAGGCTGCTTTTCTTGCAGCGCCGCGCCTGCCGAAATGCTCGAATGCAGGACGATACGAATGGTATTCTCGCCTGCCTTCAACGCTTTCGAGACATCGGGACGATAACGCTGGAAGCAGTTGTTTGCCTCCAATACCAGTGCATCGTTGACATAGACGCTGGCGACGGTGTCGAGATAGTCGATATCAAGATACCAGTCGCCGCCGACATCATCGAGCGTGAAGCTGCGCGTCAGCTCCCAATCCTGTTTGGCGACCCATTGCACGACCTCTTCATTGCGCGCGAAATAGGGATCGGGGATAAGCCCTTCCGCATTCAGGGCCGTGTGGATATCACCGGGCAGAGACATGGAGAGCGAATGATCGCTATCGGGAGACGTCAGCCTCCACAAACCGGCGAGATCGACGGCGAAATTATCATTGAGCGAAGACGACATCGGACCTCCCGGACCGCAGTAAGGCGGAGGCGGCAAGGCCGCCTCCTTGCATGGATCAAATTCTGAGTTCGGTCTGCGCATCAAAGAGTGATGCGAGAGACATGTCAAAGCCGAGCTTCACGGCAGAACCGGCGCCAAACCGGCGCGCGCCATTGACGCGCACCGACATGGTGTGGCCGGCATGCTTCAGCCACAGCAGATTGTCGGCGCCCATCGGCTCCTCGATGTCGACTGTTGCATTGTGGACTTCTGCGCCGGCCGCCGCCTCCTCATTGACCTTGATGTGCTCGGGACGGACGCCCAGCACGACCTTGCGGCCTGCCTGCAACGCTTCCCCAGCCTTGTAGCCATCAAGGGAGAACAGCACGTCATTGGTGGCGAAAACGACCTTACCCTCGCGGTTCACCAACTCGCCCTTCAGGAAGTTCATCGAAGGCGATCCGATGAAGCCAGCCACGAAGAGATTGCGCGGCTCGTTGTAGATCGTCGTGGGATCATCGAGCTGCATGATGACACCGTTTTTCATGATGGCGATGCGGTCGGCGAGCGTTAGAGCCTCGATTTGATCGTGGGTGACGTAGATCATCGTATTCTTCAGCGACTGGTGCAGCCGCTTGATTTCGACACGCAGCTCCGAGCGCAGCTTGGCATCGAGGTTCGACAGCGGCTCGTCGAAGAGGAAGACATCGACGTCGCGCACAAGCGCGCGGCCGATCGCGACGCGCTGACGCTGACCGCCGGAAAGCTCGGCCGGCTTGCGCTTCAGGAGCGGCTCGATCTGCAGGATCTCTGCCGCGCGGGCGATGCGCTTGTTGATCTCGTCTCCCGGCACCTTGGCGACGCGCAGGCCGAAGGAAAGGTTCTTCTCGACCGACATCTGCGGATAGAGCGCATAGGACTGGAACACCATGCCGATGCCGCGATCCTTGGGCTCCTCCCAGGTGACGTTCTTGCCCTTGATGAAGATCTGCCCCTCGCTGATATCGAGCAGGCCGGCAATGCAATTGAGCAAGGTGGACTTGCCACAACCCGAGGAACCGAGAAGCACCAGGAACTCGCCGTCATTGATCTCGAGATTGAGATTTTTCAGGACGTTGACCGCACCGAAGTTCAGCGAAAGGTCTTTGATGGAAACGCTGCTGTTCATGGATCAACCCTTCACTGCGCCGGCGGCGATGCCCCGGACGAAGAGCCGTCCGGACACGAAATAGACGATAAGCGGCACCGCGCCGGTCAGCAGCGTTGCGGCCATGTTGACGTTGTATTCCTTCACACCCTGCACGGCGTTGACGACATTGTTGAGCTGCACCGTCATCGGATAATTCTGCGTGCCGGCGAAAATCACGCCGAACAGGAAGTCGTTCCAGATGCCGGTGATCTGGATGATGATGCCGACGACGAAGATCGGCAGCGACATCGGCAGCATGATGCGCAGGAAGATCTGCCAGAAACCCGCGCCATCGACGCGCGCCGCCTTGAAGAGCTCAGGCGGAAGCGAGGCGAAATAATTGCGGAAAAGCAGCGTGTTGATCGGCATGCCGAAGATCGTATGCACGAGCACGATGCCGCCAAGGGTGGCAAACAGGCCGAGTTCGCGCAGCACCATCACCAGCGGATAGAGCATGACCTGGTAGGGGATGAAAGCGCCGAACAGCAGGATCGTAAAGAAGACTTCCGATCCCTTGAAGCGCCAGTTGGCGAGCGCATAGCCGTTGACCGAGGCGACGGCGATCGAGACGATGACGCTTGGAACGAGGATCTTCACCGAATTCCAGAAGCCGACCTGGATGCCGTGGCAGTAAAGCCCGGTGCAGGCCTGCGACCAGGCTTTCACCCAGGGTTCGAAGGTGATTTCCACGGGCGGCGCGAAGATATTGCCCATGCGTATCTCAGGCATGCCCTTGAGCGAGGTGACGATCATCACGTAGAGCGGCAGCACGTAGTAGAGCGCTGCAAGTCCGAGAATGCCGTAGAGCATGATGGTGCGCGGCGCGAAGCGGCGCTTTGGTTTTGCGCCCGAAGGCTCGATGGTGGCGGCAAGTGCCATTTGATGCCTCCCTTATCTGCGCTTCTGGCGGAACTCATAGAGAGCCCACGGCACGACGAAGATGAACACGGTGACCAGCATGACCGTGGAGGCGGCAAGCGCCTGCCCAAGGTTCGAACGCTGGAACATGAAATCGTAGACGTATTTTGCCGGCATTTCGGATGCGAAGCCCGGCCCCCCTGCGGTCATGGCGACCACCAGATCGTAGACGCGCACGATGCCCGAAGCGACAATGACGAGCGTGGTGACGAAGACGCCGCGCATCATCGGAATAACGACGAAAATATAGGTCCGCCAGGCCGGGATGCCGTCAACCCGCGAGGCCTTCCAGATCTCGCCGTCGATCCCGCGCAGCCCCGCCAGCATCAGCACCATCACGAGACCGGTGCCCTGCCAGAGACCGGCAATGACGAGTGCATAGAGCACGGTCTTCTGATTGCCGAGCAGCGCGAAATTGAACCACGTGAATCCCATATCCTGCGCCAGCTTGGGCAGCCCGAGCGCTGGATCAAGTATCCATTGCCAGACTAGGCCGGTCACGATGAAGGACAGGGCAAAGGGGTAGAGGAAAATGGTTCGGAACGTATTCTCGAAGCGGATCTTCTGATCCATCAGCACGGCCAGAACGAAGCCGACGACGAACGAGAAAATCAGGCTGAGAACGCCGTAGGTGGCTAGATTGCCGATCGAAACGTTCCAGCGATCGGTACCCCACAGGCGCTGATACTGCGCCAGGCCGACGAAATTGGAGCTCGGCAGCAGTCTTGAATCCGTGAACGAATAGATGACGGTCCAGAGCGTGCAGCCGACAAAGACGACGATCACGGTCAGCACCATCGGAATGGCGGCGATCTTCGCATTGAGGTTGCGGAACAGACCCAGTGGCCGGACAGCGTTAGCCATCGATACCTCCGTTGGTGGCTTCATCGGAACAGGCGAAAACTCTCGCCTGTTCCGGTATCGGCCATCGCGATTGATAGGATGGTCGTCTGCTTACTGGGCTTGCTTGAAGATGGCGGCCTGCTTTTCGATCGCCTCATCCACGGTCATCTTCGACGAGAAGAACTGCAGCCCGAGATCGGTCATCTGGCCGCGCGTATCGGGGTCGATCAGCTGAGTGACACCCGGCACCACGTTGTCCGGGTTCTTCAGGATTTCCAGACCCTTCTTCATGCAGCTGCTGGCCGCGCTCAGATCGATATCGCCACGGACCGGCAGTGAGCCCTTGGCAAGGTTGAACTTCACCTGGGTTTCCTTGGAAACCAGCATGCTCGCAAGCTCGAGCTGCGCCTTGGTGATGTCGGGATTGCTGTTCTTCGGGAAGTAGAAGCTGTCGCCGCCGGTATCGAGCAAGCCATTGAAGCCGAGACCCGGCAGGCAGTCGTAATCCTTGCCGGCAACCTGCTTGGCGACGCCGAACTCGCCCTGCGCCCAGTCGCCCATGATCTGCGCGGCAGCCTTGCCTGTGATGACCATGTTGGTGGCAACGTTCCAGTCGCGGCCGGAATAGCTCTCGTCAACCAGATCGCGAGCCTGCGCGAAAGCGTCCCAAACCTTGCGGTTTTCGGGGCTCTTCACGGCATCTGCGTCTTTCTTCTGGTAGATCGCCAGATAGGTTTCCTTGCCGCCAATGCCGATCTGCATGACGCTGCGCATGCCATCGACCTGCCACGGGGCGCCGGTCGCAAGCGGAACGATGCCCTTTTCGCGCAGCTTCGGTGCGTCGGCTACGAACTCATCCCAGTTGGCCGGAACCTTCATGCCATTGTCTTCGAAGACATGGCGGTTGACCCACATCCACTGCCAGGAGTGAATATTGAGCGGTACGCAATAGACACGGCCTTCGTAGGTGCACGAAGCCAGCAGGCTCGCTGGGCGAATGATATCCTTCCAGTGCTCTTTCTCCGCGAGATCCGTCAGATCGGTCATCAGGCCTGCCTTGACGAGCTCTTCAGCGTCGCGGCCCGTGTTGAGCTGCGTCGCGCCCATCGGATTGCCGCCCAGAATGCGGCTGACGATCAGCGGCGTCGCGGTCGAACCCGACCCGGCGATCGCGCCGTCGACCCAGTGGTTGTCACCTAGACCATTGTACTGCTCCGCCAGGACCTTTACGGCAGCAGCTTCACCGCCCGATGTCCACCAATGCGTCACTTCGAGATCAGTCGCGTTTGCTGAGAAGGCCGGAATCGCGACAGATGCGAGCAAAGCGGCGGCCACCAAACGAATATTCATGAGTTCTCCTCCCTCACTGAAACGTTGCCGGAAAAACCTAGTCGAATCATTTTCGACGCGCAACCGCCTATCCGGAAAATTTTCACCGGAGCAAAATTATGCAATTCCTGATTATATTTAGCTTGTGGAGCATATATCCACGCAACGCATAGAGGCCGCGACAATTTTGAGTGAAAAACATACAAACCATTGATATAATTATATCTTATGTAGATTTCCGGAAACGATCGATATCGCATCGCCTTGAGGCCAAGAGATTGCCGAATTCCATCACCCAGCGCAACCATAGGAACACCATCGTCACGCCCAGCTAAAATATCGCTCGACATTCAAACTGTATCGTTACAGTTTCTTACACGGGTGAAGGAGGAACCGCATTGCGCCTATGCTTGCGGAGCGGGTATCGGCAATATAAGCGGATTGGTCGCGGGAGGCGGCCAGGAGGCGAGCTTGATCGAAATGGACAATAAGAAAATTTCAGGGAGCGGCGCGCAATCGGCTCCCGAGCGGCCGACATTGAAGACGATCGCCTTCATGACGGGACTTGGAATTACCACCGTTTCACGCGCGCTGAAGGATGCTCCCGATATCGGTGCTGAGACCAAGGAACGGGTGCGCATGGTCGCCCGTCAACTGGGTTATCAGCCCAACCGTGCCGGCGTGCGTCTCAGAACCGGCAAGACCAATGTCATTGCGCTGGTCTTGAGCATCGACGAGGAAATCATGGGCTTTACGAGCCAGATGGTTTTCGGCATTTCGGAGGTTCTGACGGGCACGCAATATCACCTGGTGGTCACACCGCATTCGCATAGCAAGGATCCGCTGGTTCCAGTGCGCTACATTCTCGACACCGGCTCCGCAGACGGCGTCATCATATCGCGAACGGAGCCGGACGATCCCCGCGTTCGATTGATGCACGAACGCGGCCTGCCCTTCGCCACGCATGGGCGGACGGACATGGGCATCGTTCACCCCTTCCACGATTTCGACAACGAGGCCTTCACCCAGGAGGCTGTGCGCGCGCTAGTGGCCAAGGGCCGCCGCCGCCTGGCGCTGCTGCAGCCCGCCAGCAAGCTCACCTACTATTCACACACCCGCATCGGCTTCCAGATCGGCCTCCACCAGCATGGCGCCGAAGAAATCCCCTTGAGGGTCACGACAGACGCCCCGCTCGCCGATATCCGCGACAGCGTCGAGGCATTGATGCGCTCCCCGCATCCGCCTGATGGTATCGTCTGCTCCAGCGGCGGCGGGGCCATCGCCGTCAATGCCGGCATCGAAGCGGCTGGCTTCCGCCTTGGTCGCGACATCGACATGGTCGCCAAGCAATCCACCGATGTCCTGAACTGGATTCGCCCCGAGATCATTACGATCTACGAGGACGTTCGCCACGGCGGCCGCGAACTGGCCAAGGCCGTCATAGCCCGAATCGACGGCATAGAACCGGAACTGCTGCAAAGCATCAGCAAGCCTGTTTGGCCGGACGAATTGAAGACCGGGAAAGCTCACCCGACGGGTCCGGCGAGCTTTCCCTATTGAAGCGCAAACGGCGCCTCAGCCCTGGGCGCCACTGCCCCACGGGCCGTGGTGAATGTCCTTGCCGTCGACGCGATCGAAGCCGTGCGCGCCGAAGAAGTCGCGCTGAGCCTGGATCAGGTTGGCCGTACCACGAGCCTGGCGATAGGCATCGAAATAGGTCAGAGCCGACGCCAGCGCCGGAACCGGCAGGCCGGCGGCGGTCGCGGCCGAAACGATGCGGCGCAGCGACGGGATCGATTCCTTGACCATCTCGGCAAAGGCCGGCGTGACGATCAGGTTCGCCGCATCCGGGGTCTTGGTAAAGGCGCTGGTGATCTCGTCGAGGAACTGCGAGCGGATGATGCAGCCGGCACGCCAGATCTTGGCGATCACAGGCATCGGCAGCGACCAGTTGAACTCCTTCGAAGCCTCTGCCATCACGGCAAAGCCCTGCGCATAAGCGCCGATCTTGGCGGCGAACAGCGCAAGCTCGAGATCCTTCAGCAGATCGGAGCCGAAGGCGATCGGGAACTTGTAGTCCGGCGTGCCGAAGATCTTCTCGGCGGCCTCACGCTGGCTCTTCAGAGCCGACAGGCTGCGGGCGGCGACGGCGGCTTCGATGGCGGTTGCCGGGATGCCCATGTTCTGGGCTTCGATGGCGGACCACTTGCCGGTACCCTTCTGGCCAGCCTTATCGAGGATGACGTCGGGCATGGCGCTGCCGGTCGCTGGGTCCTTGGCGGCAAGAACCTTCTCGGTGATCTCGATGAGATAGGAGTTGAGGCGGCCCTTGTTCCAGTCACCGAAAATGCCGCTAATCTCAGCGGCGCTCTTGCCGAGGCCATCGCGCAGAATGCCGTAGATCTCGGCGATCATCTGCATGTCGGCATATTCGATGCCGTTGTGGATGGTCTTGACGAAATGGCCGGCGCCGTCATTGCCGAGCCAGGCGACGCATGGATCGTCATTGTACTTGGCCGCAATCGAGGTCAGCACCTTCTCGACGCGCTTGTAGGAGTCTTCCGTGCCGCCGACCATGATCGACGGACCATGGCGCGCACCTTCCTCGCCACCGGAAACACCCATGCCGATAAAGGTCAAGCCGGTATCCTTCAGGCGGTCGAAACGGGCGATCGTGTCGCGGAAATTGGCATTGCCGGCGTCGATCATGATGTCGCCCTTGTCGAGATGCGGCTGCAGCGCCGCCATCTGCTGGTCGACCGGTTCGCCGGCCTTGATCATGATGATGATCGGCCGCGGCGGACGGATCGCTTCGACGAATTCCTCGATCGTCTTGCAAGGAATGATCTTGTCCTTGAGCGCGCCGGCATTGGCGTAGAATTCATCCGTCACCTGCGGCGTACGGTTGAAAACCGCGATCTTGTTGCCCTTTTCAGCAATGTTGAGCGCCAGATTCGATCCCATCACAGCGAGACCGATCAGCCCGATTTCTGCCTTTTCCACGACAATCCTCCAATGAGTCGTTGACTGCACCCGGCCCCACCCTGAAGACCCGGAAGGCGCAGCAACATCCGATGTCACGCAATGCCGCCGACACGAAACGCGACCGGCGACAGCCCTGCGTTGGGGGCTTTTGTTGCACTCCGGACGGAAAACGGCAAGCCTCCGACAGCCGTGAATCGTTCTCTTCGCAGAACTGTGCAACAATGTTGCGGAATTCGAGATTCATCCGTTTCCGAACCGACGATCGCTCCGCCGATCGCCGCTCCAGAAGAGTGATATAGAGGAGGAAATCATCCCGTCGACCATGGGCGCGAAGATCGTGCATCTCCTGATCGGAACACGATTGGCGAGAGATCATGTTCACGGTGCCGCAGCCGCCAAGCATGGAAGAGGCGCAATTCGCAGCCGACGCCGCACATGTCATGCGTGATCTGAAGACGCTGAAAGAGCTGATGGAACGCTAGCGCTCTCTTTACAGCGAGCGCAATGTCCAATCGACAAGTTCACTGGTGACGCCGGCGAATGCCGCGTCGAGCGCCCGCACGAAATCGGGATTGCTGCCGCCGCTGACCGACACGACCTTGCGGAAGACATTCTGCGCCTTCACTGTGCCGGTGCGATCATTCAGGATCTTTTCCGAGATCTCGACGGTCGCCGTCTTCTGGCCGCCGACCGCACTGATCTCGAAGGACCTGATATCGGTGACGATCTGATAGTCGATGGCAAGGCCCTGCCCCGGCACGCCGACGCCGCCGAGCTTGCCGGTATTTTCGAAGGCTTCGACCAGCTTCGACTGCACCATCTTGCTCAGCTTGTCGCTCCACTGCGACTTGCCGAGATACTGGATTTCCGAAGGCGATACGCGGATGACGATCTGATTGCTGTCCAGCGCCTGCAACGCGGTAGGCGTTGGTATGAGGATCTGCCGGTTCTTCACCGAAGGCCCGTTCGCCTTCACCGAGGCGGAAAGATCGTAGGTATCGCTATTCGTGCTCCCACAGCCCCCGAGCAAGGCTGCGAGCAACGGCAATGCGATCACAGCTTTCCACACCTGATGACCCTCACTCGACACGCAACCGACCATATTTCGCTTATCCCCTGGAGACCAGATATCGCTATTCATCAATGCCGCGCGCGGCCGTCATAAGTCTTGACCGTATCACCGCCGAAGATCAATCGCTGTGGATTCTTATCGAAATTAGTGATTGTCGTGTTCAGATTGTCAACCGTGCCCCGCATGTCGTTGATGAGGGACTGGGCATCGCGCAGGCCGGTGCTCGAAAACCGCTGCAGATTGTCCGCGATCGGACCGATGCGGGAATTGAGATTGTCAGCCATCTTCTTGAAGGATTCGAGCGTATCCTTGGCTTCGGCAAACAGCGATTGCGTGCTGTCGTTGCCAAGCAGCGAATCGACCTTCGTCAGGATGCCGTCAACCTTGCCGGAAGCCGCATTGAGCTTGGTGGAAATGTCCCGGGCATTGGCGATCGTCTGATCGATATCCTGCTGGTGCGCCGCCACCGAATTGGCGACATCGCGGATCGAGGCCACCGCCGCGCGGGCCTGCTTCGTCACCTCGGCAACATCGTCAACCGATCCCTTGACCTTGGCCGGATCGATCGACGCGACGATCTGATCGACGCGATCCAGCGTCTGCTGCGCCTTCTGGCCGAAGGCGTTGTAGGTGTCGGCGGTCTGCTTGAAACTTGCAATCGTCGCCTTGAGATCGGTCGTCGCATCCGCCACGTTCGCCGTGATCTTGTCGGCATTGGCGATGACGTCGTTGACCTTCTGGGCATCGACCGCACGCACCAGCTTCTCAACCGCATCCAGTGTCGAGTCGACGCGGACCGAAACCGTCTTGAAAGTATCGGAGAGCTGCCCGACGCTTGCCAGGAACTTGTCGATATTGTCCGAATTGTCGGCGATGGCCTTGGAGAATTTCTGGGCGTTTCGCACGGTATCGGTCAAAGGTCCGCGAGAATCGGAAATGAAGCCCTGAATGTCGCCGATCGTGTCGTTGGCGCGGTTCAAAATCTTGTCGGCCGTCGTCAGCAGGTTGGTGACGCTCGACTGATCGGCGAGCAACACCGCTCGCTTACCGGTATCGATCGAGCGCTTCAGGATGTTTTCGTCGCCATTGCGGCCGCCGGAAAGCTCGATATAGGCAGCACCAGTCAGGCCCTGGATCTCGAGAATGGCCTTGGTGGAGGTATAGACCGGCGCATCCGCACGGACCTGCGTGAAAGCCAGCGAATAATTGGGGTCATCGGCATCGATCGACAGCCCCTGCACCGAGCCGACCTGAATGCCGTTGAAACGGACCGGCGAGCCGACACTCAAACCATTCGCCGAACCGGGAATGCGCACGACAAGCTCGACCATCGGACCGCCGCGGCCGTATTCCGCCATCCAGTAGACGAAACCGAAGGCCGCCGCGATGACAAGCAGCGTGAAGAACCCGACGATCGTGTAATTGGCTTTGGTTTCCATTGTCTCCAGTCACTTCTCGCGGCTGTGGGCGCTTGCGCCTTTGTCGTTATGTCCTCTGATGTCTTCCCGCGGCACGATCGAACGTGCACGCTTGCCCCTGAAATAGGATTGCACCCAGGGGTCATCACAGGCGAGCATGTCCTCAACCGTGCCTTCCACCAATACCCGCTTCTGTCCGAGGACAGCAATACGGTCGCAGACGGAAAACAGGCTGTCGAGGTCGTGTGTCACCATATAAACGGTGAGACCGAGCGTGTCGCGCAGCTTGGCGATCAGCTCGTCGAACTCAGAGGCGCCGATCGGATCGAGGCCCGAGGTTGGCTCATCGAGGAAAACGAGGTCGGGATCGAGCGCCAGAGCTCTGGCAAGGGCCGCGCGCTTGATCATGCCGCCCGAAAGTTCAGACGGATATTTGTCGGCGGCGTCAGCTGCGAGACCCACCATGCGGATCTTCATCAGCGCCAGCTCGTCCATCATTTCTTTCGGCAGGTCCAGATACTCCCGCATCGGCACCTGGATGTTTTCCTTGACGGTCAGCGAGGAAAACAGCGCTCCCTGCTGGAAGAGAACGCCGAGCCGCATGTCGAGCCGATTGCGGTCCTGCTCGTCGAGCTTGTCGTAATCTTCGCCAAGAATCTCGATCTTGCCCGAACGGCGCGGCAGCAGCCGCAGCACCGTGCGCAACAGCACGGACTTGCCGGCGCCGGAAGCGCCAACGAAGCCGAGGATTTCACCGCGATAAATGTTGAGGTTCAACTTATCGAGGACGATTTTCGATCCGAAACCGACAGTGACGTCCCGCGCCGACAGCACGATGTCACGGCCTTGCTCATCTTTTTCCAATGGGATTTCCGAGTGAAGCGCGCTCATTCTTGCCGTCCCTCAGAAGTCGATTGCTGCGTAGAACATGGCGAAAAGCCCGTCCATCAGGATGACGACGAAGATCGACTTCACCACAGACGAGGTGACGTGCTGACCGAGAGACTCGGCACTGCCTCCGACCTTCAATCCCTCGACCGCCGCAACGATGCCGATGACCAACGCCATGAACGGCGCCTTGATCATGCCGGAAATGATCGTCGAAAGGCTGACGGCCTCATGCAGACGCGAGATGAAGGTCGCAAAGGTGATGCCGGAATAGGCCCAGGACACCAGGGCGGCACCGAAAAGCGCGGCGAAGTTGGCAATGACAGTCAGCAGCGGCAACGCAACCGTCAGCGCCACCAGCCGCGGGAAAATGAGGACACCGATGGGGTTGAGGCCCATGACCTTCAGCGCGTCCACTTCCTCTCGCATCTTCATGGAGCCGATTTCGGCAGTAATCGCGCTGCCGGAACGGCCGGCAATCATAATCGCGGTCAGAAGCACGCCGATTTCGCGCAGCTGCAGGATGCCGACGAGATCGACCACGAAGATTTCCGCGCCGAAATAGCGCAGCTGGAAAGCGCCTTGCTGGGCAATGATCGCGCCGATCAGCGACGACATCAGCAGAATGATCGGAACGGCGCGCACCGCCATGTGATCAATCTGGTTGATGATTGAGGCCGGTGAAACACCGCTGCCGCGCCCGAACTTGAGCTGGGCGCCCCGCACGGCCGAGCCCAAAATATACATGGCGGCAACTAGATTGCCCCAGATCTCGTAAACGCTTTCGCCGATAGGCGCGAAAACACGCTCCGCCAGCGATTTCTTCGACTTACGTGTCGCAGTCTCATCGTCAGGATACGCATCGAATGCGGTCAGCAACTCATCGATATGCGGATTGGAACCCTCGATCGTGACGTGCGCCTTATGGGCTTCCTGGCTTTCCTTCAGTCGGCGGATCAGGAGCGCACCGGCCGTATCGACGTCCGAAAGGCCGGAAAGATCGATCACGACTTCGCCGCCGGAACTGCGCTTGGACAGTTGCTCGATCTGCCGCAACACGCCGTGGACATTCGCACTGCGCCAATTGCCCTCCAGCCGATAGCGATGGCCTGCACCCTCGGGCGCATCATCGATCTTCGGTGCATCGGAGCTTTGTTCGGCTGCTTTCAAACTCATGCGTCTTTCAAATCTGCCACAACATACGCCGACTCGGAGAGTCCGCATGATAACGCTTAATACACCGACTGTGCATGGAATCTCCATCTCGGGCCGGCGCCAACATATGTCACGGTTTTTTGATATCCAAATGAATTTGTTGCACCGCGTTAGGAGACGCCGTGAGCATCTCCGCCGATTGCCGGCTTTCTGGCTTGCAGCCCATACGCGAAAATGACCATGGCAAGCCCGAGCGCGGCAGTGCCGGCCATGACATAGTAACTCGCCAGATCCAGCCAGGCATAGAGATAGCCGGATGCCAGCGTCATCAAGCCCAGGAACATGCCGTTATAGAAGTAATAGGCGCCCTGGGCCGATGACTCCTGCGCCTCGTGGACAGATGCAACGATGCGCCGCTGAACGCCGGTATGGACGCAGGCATAGGTGCAGGAATGAAAACACTGGAGCACGAAATAGCCGAAGAAGCCAAAATTGATCGGAAACAGAATCCAGCGCAGGATGCACATGGTCGAACCGAAAAAGATGAGCGTCCACGCACTGAAGCGTCGGCTAAGTTTCTTCGACAGGAAGAAAACCATCACCTCGGCCGTAACGCCGATGCTCCAGAGGACGGCGATCTCCGCGCCGGAAAAGCCAAGCTTGCGCCAATAGATTGAGGCGAATGTATAAAGCATCGCGTGGCTCGACTGCTGCACCGACACTCCGATCATGGTGATGAGCAATTGCGGCGAGCGAAGGTTGCCGGTCGGTGACTGCAGGTTGATCGGCTGGTTGCGCCGGCGCGTCGGCCCGATACGCGGCGCGAAGAAGCCCATCAGCGTCGTCAGAATGAAGCCCGCGACCATGACAGGCAATACGGTTGCCCCGCCCCACATGCCGATCAGCTGGCCCCCAAGAAGGGTTGCCAGGATGAAGGTGATCGATCCCCATACCCGCATCGAGCCGTAATCGAAGCCCCAGCGGCGGACGCCCGACATGGCAATGGATTCGACCACCGGCACGTAGGGCGCATAGGTGGCGCCCTGTATGCCGTAGACGAGAAGCACCGGCCAGAAGTCGCTGGTCCAGTAGAGCGCGATGGCAGTCAGAAGCGACAAGGCGCCCGACCATAACAGCACATCGGCACGCTCGGTCATATGATCGGCGAGCACGGCGATGACGGGCGTCACGAGGACGCGCACGACCATGGGGATGGCGATCACGAGACCGATCTCATGATCGTTGAAATTCAGCCCCGCCAGCCAGACGGGAAAGAACGGTACGGCAATGCCGTTGACGAACAACGGGGCACAATAGGACAAGGCGGCGCGCAAACGGAAATAGGGAGGCGCACCCTCGCCCTGGAAGGACTTGATCGCGGGAATCATGACAGACCTGAAGGGAACTTACTCGTCCCTACCATGCTATCGAGAATACGACTATGGCGAGAAATGGCCAAAACCGTAACGTTTCGGAAAAATCCGAAGCTGACGCGGTTTTGCAGCGATCAATAATTATGACAGGCTATTATCAAGCCTGTGAAGAGCCGCGGATGGTCACGCGGCCTGAGCGCCGAGCGGTCGCGGCATTTCCTCGATAGGCGAGCCAACCGGCTGCGTCTCGAGAATACTCCGCCAGGTAATCAGCTCGAAGGTGCCGTCCTCGTGCTCGGCGATCGCCGTGCAGCTTTCCACCCAGTCGCCGGTATTGATGTAGCGCACGCCATCGAGGTCCTCGATGACGGCGTGATGGATGTGACCGCAGATGACGCCATCGGCGTCGTTGCGCTTGGCTTCTTCGGCAACGACGCGCTGAAATTCGCCGATGAAGTTGACGGCGTGCTTGACCTGCAGCTTTGCCCAAGCCGAGAACGACCAATAGGGCATGTTCAGGCGGCGGCGCACGGCGGCAAGGCCGATATTGATCAGGATCGCCATGTCGTAGGCCCAGTCGCCGAGATAGGCGAGCAGCCGGGCGTTGCGGACGACGACGTCGAATTCGTCGCCATGCAGGACCAGATATTTCTTGCCGTCGGCCGTTTCATGCATGGCGCGTTGCGCCACCTCGATGCCGCCGAAGTGCATTCCGGGGAAATCGCGCAGGAATTCGTCGTGATTGCCAGGGATATAGACGATCCGCGTGCCCTTGCGCGCCTTGCGCAGCAGCTTCTGCACGACGTCGTTACAGTCCTGTGGCCAATACCAGCTCCGCTTGAGGCGCCAGCCATCCACGATGTCGCCGACCAGGAAAATGGTATCAGCGTCGTGATGACGGAGAAAGTCGAGCAGAAAATCCGCCTTGGCGGCTTTCGAACCGAGGTGCACGTCAGAAATGAACAGTGTGCGGAATCGCCGGGTGTCCATGTTTTCATTCACGAACTCTATGTCCGTGCCCTATCCTAGCCTTGCCTATTCCAAAACCAGACTCGTGTTTCAGGAAGATGACAAACCCTGTGTCTGCCGGCCTATGAGGCTGCTTCAGCCACGTTTGGCAGCAATCGCCAGGTCGGGACGATCGCTCGTGAAACTGGCGACGCCAAGGCGAAACATATCTCGCGCCGCATCGGCGGTATGGGCGGCCCATCCATGCACCTTCATGCCATTTTTGCGAAAGAGCGCCACGACCTCGGCGTCGAGCGCATCGGCCCGTATCCCGATTTCCCGGACGCCGGAAGCGCCCAGTGCAGCCATGATCGCGCGCCAGCCAAGCTGCCCAGCTGCCTGCGGTGAGCAAAGGAAGATGAAACCGAGCAGTTCGCCGACATTGAGACCACGCTCGCCGAGCGCGGCGCCGAATGCTTCGAGACGGGGCAAGGAGAAGCTCGTCGCCATCGTGCGCGTCAGCATCCCGGTCGCCACCAGCTCATCGACGATGTGGTGCTCCATGTCCTCATATGGTGACCCGTCCGCTCTGGTCTTGATTTCCAGCCGGAGATCGACTGCGGACGGCCCGAAAATATCGATGGTCTCGCCGAGCGTCGGAATGGTTTCGCCTCCGCTTCCGATCACGACGTAGCGCATCAGTTCGTCATAGCTGAAATCTGCGATCGCGCCCTTGCCGTCGGTCATTCGGTCGATCGTCGCGTCGTGATGCACGACAAGCTTGCCGTCGCGCGTCTGGTGGACATCGAACTCGACAAGATCGACATCGAGTTTGGCGGTCTTCGAGAAGGCGAGCCTGGTATTTTCGGGCCACAAATGAGCACCACCGCGATGGGAAGCAATCAAGGTCATCCAGGAAATCTCCGCACGCGCTCTTCATAGGTCGGTGCGATGAATGCCTGATGACGCGGCCGCAGCGAGTTCGACCTGCCGGAAACGATCGTGCGATCCTTGCAAAAAAGGCAATTCAGTTTTGCCATGACAAAAACGCGTCGCGACGTCGATTGCATACTGTGAAGGTGAACCGATTGATGTATGCAGAAGACTCAAAGCGCAGGCAGGAATGGAGACGCGAGTTGGACACGAACGACACTTCGAAAGCAGCCAAGAACATGGCGAGCGGCAATCTCGACGAACAGGCGCTTTATTTCCATCGCTATCCCCGCCCCGGCAAGCTTGAAATTCAGGCGACCAAGCCGCTGGGCAACCAGCGCGATCTGGCGCTTGCCTATTCCCCGGGCGTCGCCGCTCCCTGCATCGCCATCCGCGACAACCCCGAAACGGCTGCCGACTATACGTCCCGCGCCAATCTCGTTGCCGTGATCTCGAATGGTTCGGCCGTGCTCGGCCTCGGCAATATCGGCCCGCTCGCCTCCAAGCCGGTTATGGAGGGCAAGGCCGTTCTCTTCAAGAAATTCGCCGGCATCGACGTCTTCGATATCGAAATCGCAGCGCCCACCGTCGATGAAATGGTCAATACCGTTGCGGCACTCGAGCCAACCTTCGGCGGCATCAATCTCGAAGACATCAAGGCGCCGGAATGCTTCGATGTCGAACGCCGCCTGCGCGAGCAGATGGAAATCCCTGTTTTCCACGACGACCAGCACGGCACCGCCATCATCGTCGCCGCTGCCATCCTCAACGGCCTGGAACTCGCCGGCAAGAAGATCGAAGACGTCAAGATCGTCGCCTCCGGCGCGGGTGCGGCAGCGCTTGCCTGCCTCAACCTGCTCGTCACCCTTGGCGCCAAGCGCGAGAACATCTGGGTCCACGATATCGAAGGTCTGGTCTATAAGGACCGCAACGTGCTCATGGACGAGTGGAAGTCCGTCTATGCCCAGGACAGCGACAAGCGCGTGCTTGCCGAGTCCATTCCCGGCGCCGACGTCTTCCTCGGCCTTTCCGCTGCCGGCGTGCTGAAGCCCGAACTTCTCGAGCAGATGGCCGAAAAGCCGCTGATCATGGCGCTCGCCAACCCGACGCCGGAAATCATGCCGGATCTCGCCCGCGCCGCCCGCCCGGACGCCATGATCTGCACCGGCCGCTCGGATTTCCCGAACCAGGTCAACAACGTCCTCTGCTTCCCCTATATCTTCCGCGGCGCGCTGGATTGCGGCGCCAAGACGATCAACGAAGAGATGAAGATGGCGGCTGTGCGCGCCATCGCCTCGCTTGCCCGCGAAGAACCTTCCGATGTCGCCGCCCGCGCCTATTCGGGCGAGACGCCAGTCTTCGGCCCCAACTATCTGATCCCCTCGCCCTTCGACCCGCGCCTGATCCTGCGCATCGCCCCGGCCGTGGCGAAGGCTGCCGCCGATAGCGGCGTGGCTCTGCGTCCGATCATGGATTTCGACGCCTACATGGACGAGCTTAACCGCTTCGTCTTCCGCTCCGGCTTCATCATGAAGCCGATCTTTGCGGCCGCGAAGATCGCGGAACGCAAGCGCGTCGTCTTCTCCGAAGGCGAGGACGAGCGCGTGCTGCGTGCCGCCCAGGTCCTGCTCGAGGAAGGCACTGCCATCCCGATCCTGATCGGCCGCCCCTCCGTCATCGAAACCCGCCTGAAGCGCTATGGTCTGAAGATCCGCCCGAATACGGATTTCGCCGTCATCAATCCCGAAGACGATCCGCGTTTCCGCGAGTATGTCGATCTCTACTTCTCGCTGGTCGGTCGTGCCGGCGTGATCCCGGAAGCTGCCCGCACGATCGTGCGTACCAACGCGACTGTGATCGGCGCGCTGGCCCTGAAGCGCGGCGAAGCCGATGCGCTGATTTGCGGTCTGGAAGGCCGCTACGAGCGCCATTTGCGCATCGTCCGACAGATCATCGGCAAGCGTCCCGACGCGCGGGATTTCTCTGCACTCAGCCTGCTCATCTCGCAGCGCGGCGCAACGTTCTATACCGATACCTATGTGACGTTTAACCCGACCGCCGAGGAAATCGCGGAATCGACCATTCTCGCGGCGCAGGAAATCAAGCGCTTCGGCATCGAGCCGCGCGCCGCCCTCGTCTCGCATTCCAACTTCGGCTCGCGGGAATCCGAAAGCGCAACGAAGATGCGCGATGCTCTGGCGCTCGTGCGCGAAGCGGCGCCGGAACTGGAAGTCGACGGCGAAATGCACGGCGACAGCGCCATTTCCGAAAGCCTGCGTCGTCACGTCATGCCTGATAGCACGCTCACGGGCGAAGCAAACCTGCTGGTGTTCCCGAATCTCGATGCCGCCAATATCACGCTCGGCGTGGTCAAGACCATGACCGATGGCCTGCATGTCGGCCCGATCCTGCTCGGCACGGCGCTGCCGGCGCACATTCTCTCGCCGTCCGTCACCTCGCGTGGCGTCGTCAACATGGCGGCTCTTGCGGTCGTGGAAGCATCCCAGCCTCTCTAAGCACAATTCTCGCAGCCGCCATTCGCGCGGCTGCGAGCTGCAATTTCGTAAAAATCCTCTCGAAATCCATGCTTTTTCATGGATACGTTGTTAAGCTGTGACGTGTAATCTTCAGCGACCTAAAACCGCTTTCGAGAGCAGAACCGTGAACCGCGGCACAAAACACGCTTCCCTTGCCTTGCTGTCCCTGCTGACGGCCACGCCGGCCCTCGCACAGGCGGACCTTTGCGACGAGTTGCGTGGCCGCTACGTCGATATCAGCGAAGTGATCGGCGCCAGCCAGGAAACACGCCAGCTTTCCCGCGCCATCGTGCAGCAGAACCTGATGATCCGCCGAACGATGAGCGACCTGCGCAACCAGGGCTGCTTCGAAGATAGCAGCATGGTGATTGTCGGGCAGGACAATCAGGGCGCCTGCGACGACATGCGGCAATCGATCGATGGGATGCGGCACGATCTCTCGCTGCTGATGGATCAGCGTGAGCAAAGCGTCGGCCGGGTCGATGCCGTCGCCATGCAGCGCCGGCAGTTGCTGGATACGATGCAGCGCAACGGCTGCAGCTTGCCGGCTTCGGCAACGCCTGACATCGTCATCGACACCCGCACGAAGCTGGACGCCTATGCGCCGCAGGAACAGTCCCTGGCCAGGCCGGAAAGCTCCATCACCGTCATCGAGACGCCGCGGCTGCAGAAGGATTCCAGCATCCAACAAAAGCAAGCGCCGCCAGCGTCGACACCGAAGGTGACGCAAGCGCCGCCGCAACAGTTTCCACCCGATCGACCCTATGATCCTTCGGCCCATAAGGTGCGCCAGGTCGGACCGCAATTCCTGGCGACAGATCAGGGCAGCATCGACCTGAAACATCCGAAAGACGCCGGACCACAGCCGACGCAATGAGGCGGCCAGACGCTTCTCGTCTGCGCCCAGCCACCGTATGTCCTATCGTTTTCAGGCCGTCGTCGGCTGGCGCAGCAACGAGACGATGGTCTCGTCTCCCGTATCTTTGGCGAGATCCCGATAGGACCGCCCCGAGACGTCCCTCACCGAACGCTCCGCGCCATGCTCCAGCAGGAAGCGCACCGCCTCTGTCCGCCGATTGACGATAGCAAAGCCGAGCGGCGTCATCCAATCGCGATCGGTCGGCTGCCCATCAGTGCCGAACTCCCCGAAGCGGATGTTCACCTGCTCGGGATGCTGCCTGATGACATCCGCAAGCTGATCGAGGAGACCGAAGGCCGCCGTCGCGAAAATATCCGAAGGATAGGCCTTCAGAAACTCGACCATGTCCTGCTTGCCATTGTATTCGGCCCAGCCGATCGGCCCGGAATGGAAATGCGGATCGCGAATGGTCGCATCGGCGCCATGCTCGATCAGGAGCTTCGCCATCTCGATATGGCCGTGAAGTGCGGCCTCATGCAGCGGCGTGCGGCTGGTCATGGCATTGACGTCGAGGCCCAGGGCAAGCATCCGGCGCACGGCTTCCAGGTCACTTTCGCCGGCGGCATCATGCAGCATCGCGGGATGGGCCTTCTGCATCGCAGCCAGAATGTCACTGGACGGCTTCATCGCAAGCAGTTCCTCGAGCGAAACCTCCTTGCTCATGACCTTGATATAGAATTCGTCCTCCGGCGCCAGGTGAACCGCAACTGCGCCCTTGCGCACGAGATATTCAGCCAGCTCGCGATCGCCACCAAGCCGAGCCCATTGGAACGGCGTTCGCCCGTTGACCACCTTGAGGACATCGGCGCCATGATCCACCAGAAGGTGGACCCGCTCACTCATGCGATGCTCCAGCGCCCAGGCAAGCTGGTAGTCGAAAACAGTCTCGGAGTTTTCGGCGAATTTGCCGTCTTCGCGCACCAGCCAATTGTTCCTATCCCTGGCGGACAAGCCGTGTTCCAGCAGCAGTTTCAGGCATGTATCGTCCGGCTCGAACATACGGTTATAGAGCGCCTGGCTGTCATTGGCTTCAGCTCCCGCCTCAAGCAACAGGCGCGCGAAAGCCTCGCAATCGGGATGCGGCGGCTGGCGAAGCTTGCCCGCCTCGCCCTCGCCGAAGACGCCGGTCAGAACAGTGAAGCGATACTGGCCGTTGTCGAGGAAGAAGGCATTGACGTCGGCTCCGCGCCTGACAAGCTCGCGGGCGGCCGGCAGACTGGATCGACCCGGCAGGCGGGCATAGGCGGCATACATCAACGGAGACCAGTCGTAGGGCCCTGCCTTGCGATCGAGAAGCTGCGGCTGACGATCGAGCCAACGACTTAAACGATCGGCATCTCCAAGCGCGGCGGCGACATGGATATTCTCGCCTGCAATATCGGGATGCTCTTCAAGCAGCTGCAGCGCCTCATCGAACCGCGCTGGATCGGCTGCGATATTGCCGAAATAGGAGACGGTCGCCAGCGACAGGAAACGGTTTGCAAGCTGATCCCGCGGAACATGCCTGCGATCACCGCTTTCCAGATGCGTCTTGAGCTTCGTCCAGCTGGAGAAACCGAACTCGCGGGCAAGGACGAGCTGAATGTCCTGCAATCCGACATTGTCGACGTCGGCAAAATAGGGCGCAACGCGACTGCGCGCCGAAGCATCGCCGGCTTGAATCGCCTTGAGGAAAGACTTTGCCTGCTTTTTCAGGGAATCGAGTGTGGCGTCAAACGCCAGAGAGCGCGTGGTCAAAATAGACCTCCTTCCATTTACGTCCGGTATCCGCGCCCACAGACTGAAAAGAGGTGTGGCAGTCTCGTATTCTATGCTTCAGGTGGGCCTTGCCCTTCCCGCGGATCGGATGCGCCCTGAGAACGGACCACATCTATCGCGCGAGATGCTGTCTGTCCAGAGGCCATGATTTGGAATTCAGGTCGGCTCGTAGCGCACATAGGCGAACTCGTCACCATTCGGCGACCAGTTCGGCACGTTGATCGATCCCTGCCCGCCGAAGAGCTCGAACAGGGTCGTGATATTGCTACCATCCATGTCCATCAGCCGCATCCGCACATTCAGGTCGCGCGGATGATCGAAGACATCGGGGTCGTAGGAGATCAGCACGACCTTGTCGTTCTTGGGCGACGGATGTGCGAACCAGTTGCCGTAATTGTCGTAAGTCACCTGTTCCAGACCCGTGCCGTCGGGATGGATGCGCCAGATCTGCATCAGGCCGGTGCGGCTCGAATTGAAATAGATCCATTGCCCGTCGGCTGAGAAATCGGGCCCATCATTGCGGCCCTCGCCATGCGTCAACCGCGTCTCCTCGCCACCATCGATCGAGATCGTGTAGATATCGAAAAGATCGTTGCGGATACCACAATAGGAGAAGCGCTTCCCGTCCGGCGACCATCCGTGCCAGTAGGACGGCAGATTGGTCGTGACCTGCCTTGGCGTGCCGCCCTCTGCAGGCAGAACGTAGATGCAGGCCTTGCCGTGCTCGGTCTTGTCGGAAATGGCGATCAGAGAACCATCTGGCGAGATGCCGTGATCATTGTTGCATCGCGTGGCGAAGCCTGTATCGACACGTGCAATCCCGCCCGTGCCATCCAGAGGCAAGCGATAGAGCAACCCGTCGCCGTTCAGCAGCAGATAGCGCCCGTCTGGCGAATAGTTCGGCGCCTCGACAAGCTCGTCCGTCTGCCAGACCACCCGGTTCTCCCCGGTGCGAATATTGTAGATCTCGACCGAACTGCGCATCTGTCCTTTTCCTGCCATCGAGCCGCGCGATCAGCGATCGCGGAACCGGTTGGTGATCGGATAGCGACGGTCGCGACCGAAATTCTTCTTGGTGATCTTCACGCCCGGCGCCGACTGCCGGCGCTTGTATTCTGCAAGATAGAGCAGATGTTCGACGCGATGCACCGTCGCGACATCGTGGCCGCGCGCCACGATCTCCTCGACCGACATTTCCTTTTCCACCAGGCATTCGAGGATATCGTCAAGCGCCGGATAGGGCGGAAGCGAATCCTGGTCTGTCTGGTTCGGCCTGAGTTCCGCCGAAGGTGCCTTGTCGATGATGTTGTGCGGAATTACCTCACCCGAAGGGCCGAGCGCGCCGGGCGGCACATGCAGGTTGCGCCAGCGCGAGATCGCGTAGACCTGCATCTTGTAGAGGTCCTTGATCGGGTTGAAGCCGCCGTTCATGTCGCCATAGAGCGTGGCATAGCCAACGGACATTTCCGACTTGTTGCCCGTCGTGACCACCATGGAGCCGAACTTGTTCGAGATCGCCATCAGGATCGTGCCGCGCGCGCGGCTCTGAAGATTTTCCTCGGTGATGCCGCTCTCGGTGCCCTCGAACAGATCGGACAGAGCCGAGGTAAATCCGGTAACGGGATCCTCGATCGGCACGATGTCATAACGGCAGCCGAGCGCCTTGGCGCAATCGGCCGCATCCTTCAGCGAATCCTGCGAGGTGTAGCGATAGGGCAGCATCACTGTGCGCACACGCTCCTCGCCGAGCGCATCGACGGCAATCGCAGCGCAGATCGCCGAGTCGATACCGCCGGACAGGCCAAGCACGACCGACTTGAAGCCGTTCTTGTTCACATAGTCGCGGAAGCCCAGCAGGCAGGCGCGATAATCGGCCTCTTCGCCTTCCGGAATATGCGCCATCGGCCCTTCCGCGCAGTGCCAGCCGTCGCCGTTCCTCTTCCAGGTCGTGACTGTCAGTGCGGTCTCGAACTGGCTCATCTGAAAGGCCAGCGTCTTGTCGGCATTGAAGCCGAAGCTTGCGCCGTCGAAGACCAGCTCGTCCTGCCCGCCAAGCTGGGCGGCATAGATCATCGGCAGGCCTGTTTCGATAACCTGTTTCAGCACGACCTGATGGCGGATGTCGACTTTGCCGCGATAATAGGGGGAACCATTCGGCGAGAGCAGGATTTCCGCACCACTTTCAGCCAGCGTTTCGCAGACGCCGAGCTCACCCCAGATGTCCTCGCAGATCGGAATGCCGAGCCGCACGCCGCGAAAATTCACGGGCCCGGGCATGGCGCCCTGATCGAAGACGCGTTTCTCGTCGAATTCGCCGTAATTCGGCAGATCGACCTTATCGCGGATGGCGATCACCTTACCGCCATCGAGCACCGCGACGGAATTATAGCGCCCGGTTTCATCCTGCCTGGGAAAGCCGATGATGACGCCGGGGCCGCCATCGGCCGTATCGGCAGCCAGGCTCTCGACCGCCTTCCAGCAGGCGCGAATGAAGGCTGGTTTCAGCACGAGATCTTCCGGCGGGTAGCCGGAAATGAACAATTCCGTCAGCAATACGAGCTGCGCGCCTTCGCGCGCGGCGTCGGCGCGAGCTTCACGCGCCTTGGCGAGATTGCCGGAGACGTCGCCGACCGTCGGATTGAGCTGCGCGACGGCGATGCGAATGGTGTGGGTAATCTGGCTTTGCTCTGTCATGCCATACATTTAGCGAGGGCGTCTTTCTTCCGCAACCGCCTTCCATCCCCCAATAGGCATCAAACGCCGCGCCATGCGCGGAGGCGGTATTTTCGCCCCGGAAAATACCCGGCCTGCCTTGCGGTTCATGCGTCATTCATGACAGAAGCATGACACTTTTATGAACGATACATAGCATTCGGAGACATCATTGGTCGCATTGGTCATCGAGTCCGCCTTGGCGGGCAGACTTGCTCTTTTCCAGAAGATCGGCGCAGCAAGACAGAAGTCCGCCACTCTACGTCTGCTTCTGAGCCTTTCGCTGACCTTGTTTTTCTCCCTGTCCATCGTGGTCGCGGTTGAATGGGTTGCGCGCGGCGAATTCGGCGCGGCTTGGTCCTATCTCCTTTCGACCTCCCGTCCCGGCTTCGCCACGATCGGCGTCGTTATGCTAGCCATGCTGATGCTGGATGCTCTGGTCTGCCGCGCGCATCTATCGGCCTTGATCGTCGCTCCGCTGCTGCTCTTGCCAGCCTTCATTTCCAGCCAGAAGCAGAATTATCTCTCCGATCCGCTCTATCCCTCGGACTTCTTGTTTGCGCGGCAGATCATGGAACTGATGCCGGTCATGGTGCGCGATCGCCCGTGGACGGCCGCAGCCCTCACAATCGGCATTGTCGTCGGGATTTCAGCCTTCATCATCGTCTGGCGCTACGTGCGGAGCCACGCCGTCGTGCTTTCGCGAAAGGAGCGCCTCGGCCGGCTTTCGGTCTGTCTCCCGCTGATGGCGCTTTTTACCTCGCAGATGAACCCGACCCAATATTCCTTCGTCCGCGAAAAACTCGGCATCATTCCGATCGTCTGGGACCAGACGGAAAATTACAGCCATAACGGCTTCATCGTCGCCTTCGTGTTGAATCTGCCCATGGCCGACGTCAAGTCACCGGCCGGATACGGACCTGACGCCATCGACGCCATGCCGGCCAGAAATTACGGCTATCTCTCCGGCCCGCGCCGGAAGCCCGACGTCATCATGCTCATGAGCGAATCCCTTTGGGACCCGACACGGCTCTCCAACGTCGCCTTTACGCCAGACCCGATGCCGACGATCCGCGCCAGACAATCGGGACATGTCTTCTCGCCCGAGTTCGGCGGCATGACCGCCAATGTCGAGTTCGAGGCGCTGACGGGCTTTTCCAATGCCTTCCTGCCCTATGGCAGCATTCCCTATCAGCAATATGTGCGCCGCCCAATGCCGTCGCTCGCCACCTTCTTCCGCGGCGAAGGCTATATGGCACGCGCGCTTCATCCCTTCAGCGGCTGGTTCTGGAACCGCAACGAGGTCTATCGCGCCTTCGGTTTCGAGGAGTTTCATACCCAGGAAACGCTGCCGCCCATGGACAAGCGCGGCATGTTCGCTGCCGACGATTCCCTCATGAAGGAAATCATGCGCGAAGGCGATGCGGCCGAGCGCCCGTTCTTCTTCTTTGCGGTCACCCTGCAGGGACATGGTCCCTACGAAGCCAATCGCTATGCCGAAAATACTGTCGATATCGCCGGTAACCTGAACGACGACGATCGCGCCGCACTCGCCACCTACGCCCAGGGCATGCGCGAAGCCGACGACAGCTTGAAGATGCTGATGGACTGGGCCCAAAAGCGCGAGCGCGAAACCATCATCGTCCTCTGGGGCGATCATCTGCCGCCCCTCGGGAAGGTCTATCCGAACACCGGCTATATGCCCCAGCCGGTCGCCACCCGCAAAGCCCCGCTCGATGTCATGAAGCGGGAACACGAGACGCCGCTTGTCGTCTGGTCAAGCAAGAAAGGCATTCGCAAGGACATCGGCACCATCAGCCCGTCGCAGCTGCCCTATCACCTGCTGAAGACCGCAGGCTACGAGCATCCTTTCTACACAGGCTTTCTCGGTCGCGTTCAAAGGAAATACAGCATCATCGACCGCTATCAGCTTACGAACCGCGACAACCATACCTTCCCGGATTGGGCGCGCAGGGAACAGGAGCTTGACCCGACGGTGCGCGACTATCGCTACCTGCAGCACGACATGATGTTCGGGCGTCAATATGGGTTGGAGCGCTTCTTCCCGTCCCATGCGCAATTGCTTGGCCTGGAAAACAGTTAGAGCAATTTCAGCAAAAGTGCGCCGGCTTTGTGGAGCCGGCGCGCTATTGCAGGAATTCGAGAGACAAGGAACGCATCTTGGAGACGATGTGTTTCGCCGGATAAGGGAATCCGCCCAAGCAACACACGCAACGGCTCTATGCCTCTTCAAGTTTGAAACCCTTCGGTCGTTGCATTTTTGCCCTTTGGTCTAATAGTTGCATTCAATGCCACCAGGACCTCGGAGCCCTCCCAATGCACAATCTTCCCAATTTCATTCATCTGCATTTTGACAAGACGGCCGATCAGCTCGGCGATATCGAAAAGCGCGTTCTCAAAAAGGCGCATGAACGCAAAATTATCTCCACCGACATCAATGCCGCCATCTCGGCTGAATCGTCGACCGGACAGCGCCTGGCTGATAGCATTGCCCGGATCGGCGGCTCCTGGTCCTTCATCATCAGCTTTCTCGTATTCCTGGCGGTCTGGTGCGTCGTGAACACCATCCTCCTCACCACAACCGCCTTCGATCCCTACCCTTTCATCTTCCTGAACCTCGTCCTCTCGATGCTCGCGGCTATCCAGGCGCCGATCATCATGATGTCCCAGAACCGGCAGGCCGAACGGGACCGCTTCGAGGCCGCCAAGGACTACGAGGTCAATCTCAAGGCGGAACTCGAGGTACTCTCGCTGCATCAGAAGATCGATATGCAGGTACTCACGGAGCTTTCGATGGTGCGGGAAGAACTTGCCAGGCTGAGCAAGCTCGTCACCGAAAAAGGCGGCGTCTGAGGGTCAGTCGGAGGGGCCGGCCGTCAACAACCCCGGCCGCCCCTGCCGATATTGCGGCAACCCATCGCTGATCTCGTAATAGTCGCCCTTGTCGGCGCAGTAGATGTGATAGGCTATCTCAAGACCGCTCGGCTGGTCGAACAGACCGGCCATGATCGATATTTCATCTGCGCCATCAGCTACCCAGAACAGGGCCGAGCCGCAGGTCTTGCAGAAGCCTCGGCGGGCAAAGGTGCTGGCGCGATACCAGGTGATCGCCTCTTCTCCCTCGATGACGAGATTTTCGCTCGCAACGTTGGTCGCGGCATAATAGAGCCCCGTCTGCTTGCGGCACTGCGAACAATGGCAGGCGACGACCTCGCGCAGCTTGCCGCGTGTTCTGAAGCTTACGCTGCCGCAAAGGCAGGCACCCGTGTGTTCGTCGCGCATCATCGCTCCCCTTGTTTTCAGGCCAGCCTTTCCGAGAACGGCATTCGGGTCAATTTCAAAGAAATGAAGCGTCTTTCAGCCGGATTGATCCGGTCAGCACAAAAGCAAACGGGCCGGCTTTTCGCCGACCCGCTCTGCTATGTCATGGATGCGGCGTCGTTCAGCCGTGCGCGCGCATACGCTTCTCGTCGCGGCCGCCCTTCATCCGCTCGGCGAGCAGGAAGGCAAGTTCCAGGGCCTGGTCGGCATTGAGACGGGGATCGCAATGGGTGTGGTAGCGGTCCTGCAGGTCTTCGGCGCCGACGGCGCGGGCGCCCCCCGTGCACTCGGTCACATCCTTGCCGGTCATCTCGATATGGATGCCGCCCGGATGCGTGCCTTCAGCGCGATGGATCTGGAAGAAGCTTTCGACTTCCGACAGAATGCGCTCGAACGGACGCGTCTTGTAGTTGTTGAGCGTGATCGTGTTGCCATGCATCGGATCGCAGGACCAGACGACCTTGCGGCCTTCCTTCTCGACAGCGCGGATAAGGCGCGGCAGGTTGTCGGCAACCTTGTCATGGCCGAAGCGGCAGATCAGCGTCAGGCGGCCGGCCTCGTTCTCGGGGTTCAGAATATCGATCAGGTTGATCAGGTCGTCCGCCTGCAGCGAAGGACCGCACTTCAGCCCGATCGGGTTCTTGATGCCGCGGAAGTACTCGACATGTGCGTGGTCGGCCTGGCGGGTACGGTCGCCGATCCAGAGCATGTGGCCCGAGGTCGCGTACCAGTCGCCCGAGGTGGAGTCGACGCGGGTGAACGCTTCTTCGTAACCAAGCAGCAACGCCTCATGGCTAGTGAAGAAATCGGTCTCGCGCAGGCTCGCATTGGTTTCGGCGGTGATGCCGATCGCCTTCATGAAATCCATCGTCTCGCCGATGCGATCGGCAAGCTTGCGGTAGCGCTCGCCCTGCGGGCTATCCTTGACGAAGCCGAGCATCCACTTCTGCACGTTTTCCAGATTGGCGTAGCCACCCATGGCGAAAGCGCGCAGCAGGTTCAGCGTCGCAGCAGACTGGCGATAAGCCATCAACTGGCGCTCCGGATTGGGGATGCGCCCCTCTTCGGTGAAATCGATGCCGTTGATGATATCGCCGCGATAGCTCGGCAGCGAGATGCCATTCTGCGTTTCGATGTTCGAGGAGCGCGGCTTGGCGAACTGACCGGCGATACGTCCAACCTTGACGACCGGCAATTGCGCGCCAAAGGTCAGCACAACGGCCATCTGCAGGAAGGCGCGGAAGAAGTCGCGGATCGTATCGGCACCGTGCTCGGCAAAGCTCTCGGCGCAATCGCCACCCTGCAGCAGGAAACCGTTGCCCTCGGCAACATTGGCAAGATGGGCCTTCAGACGGCGGGCTTCGCCGGCAAAAACCAGCGGCGGATAGCTTGCAAGCTGGGCTTCTGTCTCTGCAAGCGCTGCCTTGTCCGGAAAATCCGGCACCTGCTGGATCGGTTTTTGCCGCCAACTGCTGGGTGTCCAATTCTGTGCCATATCACTCACCTGCTTGTGCGCCCGGTCTTGGCCGGGCGTGCCGTCGTCGTAAATAACGCGCGCTTATAAACCTTTGCCGTCCGCTTGCAAAGGCAGGCGAACTACTGTGCTGATCTTTTGTGGCGAGGGGCGAAACTAGCCCAACGAAGCGCGTTACACGCGCTCGCCGTTGCGGATGCGGTAGCTCGGCGAATACATCGTCACCAGTTCTTCCGCTGCCGTCGGATGCACCGCCATGGTGCGATCGAAATCATCCTTGGTGCAGCCCGCCTTCAGGGTGATGCCAAGCAACTGCGCCATTTCACCGGCATCGTGGCCGAGAATATGGGCACCGATAACCTTGCGGTCGGCAGCATTGACGATCAGCTTCATGATCATCTTCTCCGTACGGCCCGAAAGCGTCGCCTTCATCGGACGGAACTGGGCACGATAGACTTCCAGTTCCGGATAGCGCTTGGCGGCATCTTCCTCGGTCAGACCGACCGTGCCGATTTCCGGCTGCGAGAACACTGCGGTCGGGATCAGTTCGTGATCCGGCCGCGTCGGATTGTTCTTGTAGACAGTCTCGATGAAGCACATGGCCTCGTGGATCGCGACCGGCGTCAGCTGTACCCGATCGGTGACGTCGCCAAGAGCGTAGATATTCGGAACGGAGGTGCGCGAATATTCGTCAACGATAACAGCGTCCTGCTCGTTGATCGCAACGCCCGCGGCCTGCAGCCCGAGACTTTCGGTATTCGGCGTGCGGCCAAGCGCCAGCATGACGGTATCGACCGTCAGAACCTTGTCGTTCTTCGTCCGGACGCTGAGGCCACTTTCCGTCTTCTCGACGCTCTGGATGATGTCGTGGCAGAGAATGCGGATGCCCTTCTCTTCCATCGCTTCATGCAGGCCCTTGCGCAGATCCTGGTCGAAGCGCGAGAGGATCTCGGCTCCACGATAAATCAGCGTCGTCTCGACGCCGAGGCCGTGGAAGATGTTGGCGAATTCGACGGCGATATAGCCGCCGCCGGCGATCAGGATTGATTTCGGCAGCTCCTTCAGATGGAAGGCTTCATTCGAGGAGATGCAGAGTTCATGGCCCGGCAGCGCCGTGTGCAGGTTCGGCCTGCCACCCGTCGCAATCACGATGGTCTCCGCCGTGACGGTCTGGCCGGTCTTCAACAGCTTGACCGTGTGGGCATCCACCAGCTCGGCGCGCGTGTCGAAGATCTCAGCCTTGGCATTGTCGAGCCCCTTGCGATAGAGGCCCTCCAGCCGGGCTATTTCCTTGTCTTTCGCCTCGATCAGCTTCTTCCAGTCGAAGGTGCTCTCGCCGACCGTCCAGCCATAGCCAGCCGCATCCTCGAAATGCTCGCTATACTGCGAGGCATAGACGAACAGCTTCTTCGGCACACAGCCGCGAATGACACAGGTGCCGCCATAGCGATATTCCTCGGCAATGCCGACCTTTTTGCCAAGCGACGCGGCGACGCGCGCGCTGCGCACACCGCCGGAGCCGCCGCCAATTACGAAAAGGTCGAAATCAAACGAAGGCATGGATCGCTCCTGTCAGACATGAAAATGCGCGCGAGGCGCCATTGGGGGTCGGCACTCATATAGGGAGCCGAGACATAAAAAGAAAAGCCCGGAATCAATCCGGGCTTCGAATTTGTAACTGCCTGCCGCAGATACCGAAAACATGAAACTCAGCTTTCGGAACAGGTGACGGCGCAAGCCGTTGATTACTGCTTCGGCGCTGTCTGCGCGGCAGCACCGGCATCCGGCGTAATGACCGGCTGCTTGACGACCTTCTGCAGAGCATCGTTGCTCTGGTTTGCGAGATCGCGCGAAATGCCCTGGCTCCAGATATCGGCAGCCTTGTAGAGTTCGCGGGTGGCGAGCGGGCCATCCTTGAGAAGCTTCTTGCCGGCCGCAGAATTGTAGAAATCGGCAATCGCCTTGAGCTCGTCGGCCGAGAAGGCCTTGGCGTAGGTGATGGCGGCTTCACGCTCGAGATCGGCACGACGCGGTGCAAGCGCCAACGCGGTGGCGTCGACGGTCGAGTTGATCGCATCGCCGAAATTCGGATTGGCCTGGATCATCGTGCTCTTCAGCTGCTCGGCGAGGTTCGGCAGGATATTGTCGAACTGGTTGGTGATGCCGAGAGCGTTGATCGCGGCGCGCGCAGCCTTGATCTGATCTTCGGAGACTTCCTGGGCGCTGACCGAGCCGAAGGCAATGCCGGAAAGAAGGATGGTTGCAGCGGCAAGACGGCCAAGACCCGCAAATTTGATCATGAGATGAGTGCTCCTATGTATTGTTCGCCTGCAACGTGCGCGCACCGGCAGGGCCGGCAATGATCGCTTGTGTCGCCATATGGATAAAGAGCCCGTGTTCGACAACGCCGGGAATCGAATAGAGCTCGCTCGACAGCGCCTCTGCATCAGGAATGCGGCCGAAAGATGCGTCGACGATGAAATGCCCGCCATCGGTGACAAAGAGGCTGTCGCCCGCATGGCGCATGTTCAGAGCGCCTGAAAGCCCAAGACGCGATGCAGCCTTCTCGATGAGGATGCGAGTGGAAACGAGGCCGAAAGGATTGACCTCGATCGGCAGCGGAAAGGCCCCGAGCGTCTCGACGACCTTGCTCTGATCCGCGATGACGATCATGCGGGCCGACGAGGCTGCAACGATCTTCTCGCGCAGCAACGCGCCGCCGCCGCCCTTGATCAGGGTCAGTTCGCCATCCAGTTCGTCGGCGCCATCGATGGTGAGATCGAGTTCCGGAAGCTCGTCGAGCGATTTCAACGGCACGCCGAGCTCATTGCAGAGCTTGGCCGTTCTCTCGGACGTGGGAACGCCCTGGATCGAGAGGCCAGCCGCAACCTTTTCGGCCAGCAGGCGAACGAACTCTTCCGCCGTGCTGCCGGTGCCGATCCCGAGCCGCATGCCGCTCTCGACATAAGCAAGCGCAGCTCTCGCGGCCTCGATTTTCATCTGCCGGGCGTCCATGCGCCACCTGCTCCCATTGTTACGTTGGTCTGCTGTTTACACGGCTCTCCGGTCAAACGAAAGCCAAAATAACGGCATGATATAGAAATCCCCGCCCCTTCCGGCCAAGGCTTCTCGGGTGCTTCGGTTGCAATTGCCCGCGCGATCTTTTAACTCCGAAAGACACACTCTTTTCCATGCAAAGGCCGATTCCTCGTGAAATCTCCCCTTGTCGTATTCGATCTCGATGGCACGCTGCTCGACACGCATGCGGACCTGATCGTTAGCCTGAACTATACGATTGCCGCGCTCAAGCTTCCGCCCGTCAGCTATGACGACGTGACGCACCTCGTCGGCAGCGGCGCACAGGTCATGATCGAACGGGCCTGCAAGCTACATGGCTACACGCTCACAGCCGAAGAATTACCGGCCTTGCTGCAGCGCTTCATAACCCATTATTCCGAGGCAATGCCCGGCGCCACGCAACCCTATCCGGGACTGGTTGCCGCACTCACCATGCTGAAGAGCCAGGGCTACAAGCTGGCGGTCTGCACCAACAAGATGGAATCTCTGGCGCGCACCCTGCTCGAACGGCTGGAGCTGACCCATTATTTCGAGGCCATTACCGGCGGCGACACCTTCACGGTGCGCAAGCCGAATGCCGAGCACCTGATCGGCACGGTCGAACGCGCCGGCGGAGACATCGCCCGCACCGTCATGATCGGCGACAGCATCAACGATATCCTCGTCGCCCGCAACGCCGGCGTACCCTCCATCGCGGTCCCCTTCGGCTATTCCGATGTCGGCGTCGAAACACTCGGCCCGAGCCGCATCATCTATCACTACGACGAATTGACGCCCGAGCTGGTCGAGGGGCTGCTGGCAGCCTGATAAATCGATCTTTCCTCAATAAAAAAGGGCGACCGAAGCGGTCGCCCTTTTCTGTTTTATATCAACAAACTCAGATCTGAGCCGTGCGAGCCTTCGAGGTCGCATCGAGCGCTTTCTGCGTGGCGGAATCGCGATCATAGACGTCGTTGAAATACTGGACGACGCCATCCTTGTTCGGCCATGCGGTGAAGTAGGCGATGTAGATCGGGAACTTCTGCGGCACTGAGACGCCCTTGTTCTGGCCGGTCGCGATCTGCTTGGCGACGTCGTCGACCGTCGTGTCGAGCACGGCGGCAGCCATCGCGCGCGGATCGGCAAGGCGGACGCAGCCGTGGCTGAGCGCGCGCATGTCCTTCTTGAAGAAGCTCTTGCTCGGTGTGTCATGCATGTAGATCGCATGCGAATTCGGAAAGAGGATCTTCAGCTCGCCAAGTGCGTTGTCGCTGCTCGGCGGCTGGCGAACCGAAATACTCTTCGTCGAGCCGTACCAGTCGACACTGGACGATGCGACCGCACGCCCACCAACCTCGACCTGATAGCCCATGCGGTCGAGATAGTTCGGGTCGGCACGCAGCTTCGGCAGCATCTCGTTGATGATGATCGACTGCGGAACGCCCCAATACGGATTGAATTCAACCGTCTGCACCTGATTTTCGAAGAAGAAGGTCTGGTGCTGCTTGCTGCCGACGACGACGCGCATCGACAGCTGTTCCTGGTTGTTGTTGTAGTAATAGACCATGAAGGCCGGCTGATTGATGAAGACGTAGCGCGGTCCGAGCTCGTCCGGCAGCCAGCGCAGCTGCTCCATGGCGATGACGAGCTTCTGGATCTTCAGATCGTTGTTCTCGCCGACCATGGCACGAACGGAGGACGGTCCGATCACGCCGTCAGCCGTCAGTCCCTTCTCCCTCTGGAAGTCTTCGACCAGAGACACCAGTTCGGGCGTATAGTCCGGCGTACCCAGATACGCATCGAAGAGATCGGCATGGGCTGCCTTCAGCGCATCAGATCCGCGATGCTGGATCGCCTTGATGATGTTGGCCATTTCCGGCGAGCTGCCGCCCGGCTTCAGGATGCCTGTCAGCGAAATGGAAATGGCGCTGCCGTCCGATCCGGATTCCGCACGCAGCTTGGCGAGCTCCGCCTTCAGCTCCATGAACTGCTGGTTGGATGGGCTGCGGCTGTTCAGATAAGCCCCGACATCCGGGCTGGCGCGCAATACGTCGAGCATCGCCGTCAGGTTGACGTCCTTGCGCTTGAAGTCGTGATAGCCGGAGATCTTGTTCGGGTCGAGACGGCCGCGAACCGTATCCTGAACGAACATCAGCACCTTGGTCGACAGAGCGAGCTCGAACTGCATGAGCGCGCGATCGCGCATGACAGGATCGGCATTTGCCGCATCGGCGCTCGGCAGCGTAACCGCATAGTCAGCAGGATCGAGGCCGACGGAACCGGCATCGGCAAGAACGCCCATTGCCGCCTTCGCTTTGTCGCTGACGGCATGATCGGCAACCCAGAGAAGCGGCTTGCTCTGATCGGCGTAGTAGGCTTCGATCGCCTTGGCGATGTCATTGGTCGCCATAACGCGCGCATCCGCCAGGTAGCGGCGCTGCGAAATCTCGGTATCGACGGCGACCGGCGTCGGCGAGGCGTCGGCAACGGCACCGGTCACTACCGGATCGGCGAAATGCGCAGTCGACACCAGACGCATCTGGTCGGCCTTGTAGGTATAATATTTCGGCGCATCGACCGTCGGCAACGGCTGCTTGACGCGCGGAGGCTGGTCGGCATTCAGCGTCTGCGCCGGATTGACGGGAACCGGAGCCGATACCTGCGTGCTCTGCTGGCGCCCTTGCCCACCACGGATGAAATCCATGAGGGTCATGGCGCTCGCCGAGGTCGCGCCGACGGAGGAGAGGCAACAGGAAAGCGCCAGGACGGATGCTGTGGCTTTGGAGGCAAGTTTCATTCTCTAATCAGTCCCTGTATCGTGCGGTAACTTCGAGCTTGGCGGTGCTGTTTTCAACTCGGCCGCGATGTCTTCGACATCGTATACCCACTACCATGAAAACGGCGAGACCCCGCCTTTCGTTCAATGCCTCAACTTCATGTGACGAAGCAGCGGCGTCTTCGCGGTTCAGTCCACACAAAATTATGAAATTATTGGTTAATCTTTTATTGAATTTTCCGTGACTTTTTAAGCGCCCGAAAATGCGCGTCCGTTAATATATAGGGGGCGTGTTAAAAAGGGCACGCCGCGCTTGCGCGCAAAACATGATTATTACAATCAGCAAATAGCGCTTTGATGTTTTCACGAGCGCCGTTCGGGCCTATATGGCTGCTATCTGTCTCAATGGAAAGCAGGACCAGGAAGATGACGTCCACCCGCACCGAAACCGATACCTTTGGCCCGATCGAAGTCGCCAGCGACCGCTATTGGGGCGCGCAAGCGCAGCGCTCGCTCGGCAATTTCAAGATCGGCTGGGAAAAGCAGCCCCTGTCCGTTGTCCGCGCTCTCGGCATCGTCAAGCAGGCCGCCGCCCGCGCCAACATGGAGCTTGGCCAGCTGGACCCTGCCCTCGGCAAGGCAATCGTCGAGGCCGCGCAGGAAGTCATCGACGGCAAGCTCAACGATCACTTTCCGCTCGTCGTCTGGCAGACCGGCTCCGGCACGCAGTCGAACATGAACGCCAATGAGGTGATCTCCAACCGCGCGATCGAAATGCTCGGCGGCGTCATGGGCTCGAAGAAGCCGGTACATCCGAACGATCACGTCAACATGAGCCAATCGTCGAACGACACCTATCCGACGGCCATGCACATTGCCTGCGCCGAACAGATCGTTCATCACCTGCTTCCGGCGCTCAAGCACCTGCATGCCGCGCTGGAAAGGAAGGTCGCCGACTTCGCCCACATCATCAAGATCGGCCGCACCCATACGCAGGATGCGACGCCACTGACGCTCGGCCAGGAATTTTCCGGCTATGCCGCCCAGGTTGCCTCCTCCATCAAGCGCATCGAGATGACTTTGCCGGGCCTCAGCGAGCTTGCGCAGGGCGGCACCGCTGTCGGAACTGGCCTCAACGCGCCGATCGGCTTTGCCGAAAAGGTCGCGGACGAGATCGCCAAGATTACCGGCCTTCCCTTCGTCACCGCCCCCAACAAGTTCGAGGCGCTGGCTGCTCACGACTCCATGGTCTTCAGCCATGGTGCCATCAATGCGGCGGCGGCGGCCCTCTTCAAGATCGCCAACGATATCCGCCTGCTCGGCTCCGGCCCGCGCTCCGGCCTCGGCGAACTGGCGCTCCCCGAAAACGAACCGGGCTCGTCGATCATGCCGGGCAAGGTCAACCCGACCCAGTGCGAAGCGCTGACGCAGGTCTGCATTCAGGTCTTCGGCAACAATGCCGCCCTCACCTTTGCCGGCAGCCAGGGCCATTTCGAGCTCAATGTCTACAATCCGATGATGGCCTACAACTTCCTGCAGTCGGTCCAGCTGCTCGGCGACGCCGCCGTCTCCTTCACCGACAATTGCGTCGTCGGCATCGAGGCGCGCGAGGACAATATCAAGGCTGGTCTGGAACGCTCGCTGATGCTGGTGACGGCGCTGGCGCCGAAGATCGGCTACGACAATGCCGCCAAGATCGCCAAGACGGCCCACAAGAACGGTACGACGCTGAAAGAAGAAGCGCTGGCGAGCGGATTGGTGTCGTCGGAAGAGTATGACGCCATCGTCCGCCCGGAAACGATGATCGGTCCCAAATAGGCTTGTCACCCCGAATGGTCAGACAGGTCCGTTGACATAACTGCCTGACGGCCCTCTCCCGGCAGACGCGGGGAGAGGAGTCCGCACATTGAATCACGCACCTGCTCCGCGCGTAGATCTGTAGCAACGACCGTCTCGCGAATGCCAATCAGTGAACGAGGTCAGTTCCCGCAAAGCCGCACCTTTTGCTCCCAGTCCGTGGCCTTGATCTCCTTTCTCAGATCGAAATTCACCGCCAACGGAATGTAGTCATCATTCTGGGCAGCCTTGAGATAAGAGGACACGCGCACCGGCCCCGCAGGGATAGGCCCTTTGGCGCAGGCGCCCGAGACCTGGATTGCGACCGAGCCGCTGGTTCGGGGACCGCTTATTTTCGAGCGGCGTGACCGCTCCTGGATCGCCGCAAGCCTTGAGACATCCTCTGGGCCGACCCTCCAGACACTGATCGCAAAGTCCCGCTGCGCCTCCCGATCAAGCGGCGCACGCGAGGAGGCGTCGGTATCCTCAACCAGACCAAAGACATCGACGGTCTCTCCTGCCACACCTTCGGTCTTCGTCGTGATGATCATGACGGCATCGCCGTTACGGAGTGTCAGAATGCTTGGAAGACGCAGACCGACGCGAACATGCTGAAAATCCATCGAAAGGAAATCGAGCCGCATAAGTTTCGGTATGCTGGTGAGCGGCATGGAGGTTAAGCATCCTGCGAGCATCACCGGCAGCACCAGCGAGGCAAGAATCCGCAAGGTAAGTGGCGACGTCATGGTGTAAATCCCGGTTTGACCATACGGATCGATCAGCTTTCAACGAACAAGCGCGGCGCACCGGTTAAGGGGCAAACATTGCCTCAACGTGACGCAAGATTTGGCAGGCAATACCAATTTGGGTTTAGCTCGGTTGCAGGTCTGGCGTTGTCGCAATGGCGGGCAAGAACGGCAGGGAGGCCGGCGGCGCCTGCGAAACATCTGGCATAGCAGCCAAGCAATTGCTTTTGGCGCGAGCCGGATTTAGACCGTCTCCAAACATCTTCCCCGCCCACCCGGCTTGAAAGGTTTCCCACATGGCTGACGATCTATTTCCCCTCGGCGACGACACGACCCCCTATCGCAAGATTTCCGGCGATTATGTTTCCGTCGACACCTTCAAGGGCCAGGAAATCCTGACCGTCGACCCGGAAGGCATCCGACTGCTGGCTGAAACGGCTTTTGCCGACATCAACCACCTGCTGCGTCCCGGCCATCTGAAGCAGCTCGCTTCGATCCTCGAAGACCCCGAAGCCACCGATAACGACCGCTTCGTGGCCTATGATCTGCTGAAGAACGCCAATATCGCCGCCGGCGGCGTGCTGCCCATGTGCCAGGACACCGGCACGGCGATCATCATGGGCAAGAAGGGCCGTCGCGTCTGGACCGAAGGCGGCGATAGCGGCGCGCTCGCCAAGGGCGTACTCGACGCCTACGAGAAGAAGAACCTGCGCTACTCGCAGCTCGCCCCCATCAAGATGTTCGAGGAAAAGAACACTAAGAACAATCTACCGGCGCAGATCGATATCTACGAGGAAGGCACCGACGCCTACGAATTCCTCTTTGTGGCCAAGGGCGGCGGCTCGGCCAACAAGACCTTCCTCTATCAGGGCACACCCTCGCTGCTGACCCACGACCGAATGCTGGATTTCCTGAAAGAAAAGATCCTGACGCTCGGCACGGCGGCCTGTCCCCCCTACCATCTCGCTATCGTCATCGGCGGCACCTCGGCCGAGATGAACCTAAAGACCGTCAAACTCGCCTCCACGCGATATCTCGACTGTCTTCCCACGGAGGGCTCCGAAAGCGGGCATGCCTTCCGGGATCTCGAAATGGAAAAGGAAATTCACAAGCTCACGCAGAGCCTCGGCGTCGGCGCCCAGTTCGGCGGCAAATATTTCTGTCACGACGTCCGTGTCATCCGCCTGCCCCGCCACGGCGCCTCGCTGCCGATCGGGCTTGGCGTTTCCTGCTCCGCCGACCGGCAGGCCAAGGGCAAGATCACGCGCGACGGCATCTTCCTCGAGCAACTCGAGACCGATCCGTCCAAGTACATGCCGGAGATCGACGAAGCCAAGCTTTCGGAATCGATGGTCCGCATCGATCTCAACCGGCCGATGGCCGACATCCTCTCGGAGCTGTCGCAGCATCCGGTCAAGACGCGCCTCTCGCTCACCGGCACCATCATCGTCGCCCGCGATCTCGCACACGCCAAGATCCGCGAACGCCTGGAAAAGGGCGAAGGCATGCCCGAATACCTGAAGAACCATCCGGTCTACTACGCCGGCCCCGCAAAGACGCCGGCCGGCTATGCCTCCGGCTCCTTCGGGCCGACGACGGCGGGCCGCATGGACAGCTATGTCGACCAGTTCCAGTCATTCGGCGGCTCGATGGTGATGCTCGCCAAGGGCAATCGTTCCCGCGCCGTGCGCGAAGCCTGCAAGAAATACGGCGGCTTCTATCTCGGTTCGATCGGTGGCCCGGCTGCGCGCCTCGCGCAGGACTGCATCAGGAAGGTGGAAGTTCTCGAATATCCGGAACTCGGCATGGAGGCCGTCTGGAAGATCGAGGTCGAGGATTTCCCGGCCTTCATCGTTATTGACGACAAGGGTAACGACTTCTTCCAGGAACTCAACCTGGGATAATATTCGCCTCTCCCGATAGAGGACGTAAAAAGGGGCGTTATTAGCGCCCCCTTTGTAAAACTATGCTTAAATTGTAATTATTTTCGAATAGAACTGTAATCACAGAGGATTTCTCATAATCGCCTTCTTAATATTTTCTCAAAGAATCTTTGCATAGATAAAAAAGGGATTTAACCAATACATGTTACGGAGCTCACCGATGAGTACGGCGATTGCGCCCAAGGCGCAAAATCCCGACGTGGCAGGGCAGATTACCTACGCCATGCGATCCATGGGGGTCGCACCTATTCCGCGCAATTACGAACTTTTCTACGAGGCCTATATCGGCTCCAATCCTGCCCTCACTCGTGATTTGGCGGCTCTCGGCAAGAGCGCCACTCAGGAGGAACTGGATGAGATCGGAGCCAAATATTTTCCGCATCATGCAGGCCGTGTCTTCGATGACGCGCACGCACGTCTGACCACGGAACTCGATGCCGTCCTGCGCGCCCTGCGTCAGGAACAGACAACGCTGCAAAGCTACAATCGCCTGCTTGGCGAAACATGCGAAAGCATAAGCTCCCGCAGCCACAACAGCGCCGAGCTTCTGCGCAACGCCATCGACATGCTCGCCGTCGCAACCGGCGACACCATGGCCCATGGCGAGAAGACAGTCGAGAACGTCGTCCAGCGCAGCCAGGAAATGGAACTGGTCCGCAAGGAGCTTGACGAATACAAGCGCATCGCCAACACCGATTCCCTGACCCGGCTTTCCAACCGACGCGCGTTCGAGGACCGGCTGATCTCCATCTTCGACAATCAGCTGACCCGCCCGACGACGGCGCTGGTCCTTGCCGATATCGATCACTTCAAGCGGATCAACGACACGTTCGGCCATCCGGTCGGCGACAAGATCCTTGCGACCGTCGCCTCCATCATTCGCGCCAACGTGCGCCGCGACGTTTTCGTCGCCCGTATCGGCGGCGAGGAATTCGCCTTGGTCATGGAAGCCACCAACGTCGAAGAAGCCACCACCGTTTGCGAGCGAATCCGCCGCACGCTGGAGATGACGCCGTTCAAGAATTCCCGCACCAGGGTCGATTATGGTCCGATCACCATCTCGCTTGGGATCTGCATGGCGTCGGAGGCTATCGATTCGGGCGAATTGTACAACAAGGCCGATCTGGCGCTTTATTGTGCCAAGAACGCCGGCCGCAACTGCAGCAGCGTCTATCAGGACGGCATGCAGAAGGACTTCACCAAAAGTTGGCTCATCTACAAGAATTAGAAGCGAAGCCAACCAACCGCCGGCGCTGCTTTCCCAGGCATGCCGGCGGCTTGCTTACCAGAGCGTCTTGGCCGCCCGCGCCGGCGCCTCGCGATCATAGGTCTCCTGATCAAAATCGGCCTTCGCCGCCTTGAGCATCATGCCCGGCGACGGCAGGCTTGCCGGATCGACGAACCTTTCCGTATTCCAAAGCTCGGCTCGCATCACAGCCCGCGCACACTGGAAATAGACTTCCTCTATCGTGATGACGACAACGCAGCGCGGATACTTGCCATCCATCTCGAAACTTTGCAGCAAGGCCGGCTCGATGGAGACGACCGCACGACCATTGAGCCGCATCGTCGTGTTCGATCCTGGGATCAGAAACATCAAAGCTATCCGCGGATCGCGCACGATATTCTCAAGCGAATCGATGCGATTATTGCCGCGCCAATCCGGCAGACACAGCGTCTTTTCATCTTCGACGCGCACGACGCCGCCAAGATCGCCGCGCGGCGAACAATCCAGCCCTTCGGGCCCGACCGTTGCCAATGCCATGAAAGGCGATGCTTCGATCATACGGCGATAGAGCGGCGTCAGCACGCTCGTCACCTTGGTGATCGAGGCTTCGCCGGCATCCCCGTAGAGCCCCTTCAGTTCTTCGACTGATGTAACGATACGCATGCTACCTTGCGCCTCCAAGTGGCGATTTGTCCAAAAATCCCCAAGCGACGCAGCCCTTGTTATGACGAGCGCCGCAGCGGAGTTCGGTAGAACGATAGCACCGTACCGTCATGATTTTCGAGCGGATTTTCCGTCTCGATCTCCTCGGCAAGAAAGCTCTCGATGGCGCCAAAAACCGGCGCGGCGCTGACGATGCGCCGATGCCCGAAACCATTGGCCCAGAAAAGACGGACGTGTGCCCCCTCGGCGGCATAGGCGCGTGCGTGATCGGCACTCACCTCCTTGTCGTCTTCGGCATGAACGACGAGGACCGGCCGGCCGGGTTCGAGCCTGCCCCGTTTCTCGTCATAGGAAACCAGCGTCCTGCCCGTCACCCGGCGAACCTCGTCTTCCAGCGCCGCCTGCGTCGCCGGCCCAAGCCGCATGATGCGGCCGAAATCCTTGAACAGCCAACCCATGGCGCTCGGCGCACCGATCAGCACCAGCTTGCCCGGCCGGAGCGGATCGACATCGGGCAAAAAGCCCGCGGATGCCAGTGTCAGAGATGCACCGCCGAATGAGTGCCCGATTGCGGCATCGAAGGCGCCGAAGCGGGCCGAGGCGGCTGCGATCGCGGAAACGGCCAGACGTACATTCAGGAACCGCCCATCCGAGCGGCCATGTCCTGGAAGATCGAGCGAGATCACTTCCGCCCCACTATCCGCGAGAAACGCCGCAAGCTCTGACATGTATTCGCTGCTGGAGCCCCAGCCGTGGACGACGAGATACCGCTTTCGCGCGCCCTTCGCGCCGCCATTGAAGCGATAGGCCATGGCGCGGCCGCCTGGAAACGGCAACATAACCTGCTCCGCCGCCAGAAGACGCAGCCTGCCCTCCCTATGCGCCGCTTTGGCCTTTGCACCGCTCGGTCGGCGCGGCGGCGTCAGACAGAAAAGCCGGAAAGCTGCCTTGCCGGCAAGCCGAGGCGACAGCCTTTCCAGACCGGACAGACCCGACCGGGTGACCTTGAGCGCAAAGGATGGCATAGTGGGAATCCAATAATGTTCAACTATGAACAATAAAGTACAACGATGAACAAAAATCAATCCCTTCCCTGGGACCATCCGCGTTTTAGAAGCTGGATCGCCGTGGCGCGCGCCTGCCAGCTGATGCAGCAATCGCTGGCGCGGGAATTGGCGCATCTCGATATCAAGCCGCCGCACATCGACATTCTGATCAACCTGTTTCGCTTCGAGGGTATCTCGCAGCAGGAGTTGGCCCGCAAGCTGCTGGTCGGCCGCTCCAACATGAGCATGCTGCTGCCGCAGATGGAAAAGCGCGGGTTGATCGAGCGTCGCGGCGACAAGCAGGACAAGCGCGTGCTGCGCCTCTATCTGACAGCGGCGGGGCAGCGTCTCACGCAGGAAGCGATGGCGATTCAGACCGCCTTGATCGATCGCATGCTCTCGCACACGCCGATCGAAGAGTGCGAGGCGATGGCGGCACATATGGAACGCCTGGTCGGTCTGCTGATAGCGGAAGAGCGCGAGCGGCCGGAGCCCGTCGGCGATCAGTGATCGCCGGCCGAGCGAGCCGAGGGAACAACCCGGTTCAGAGAAGCGAATTCCCATATTGCGACGACAATGAGCACCGCCGTCGCGAGAATGCCGAGCTGATAGACCACGACCATCGGCAAGGTCAGCAGCAGCAACGCCAGCCCGACGAGCCCCGCCATATGCGACAGCGGCGGTCGGCCCGTAGTCACCCCCTTGAACCACAGGTTTCCAAGCAGGAAGACCACCGGGCCGCCGAGAATGGCGGCGGCGGCATGCATATCGGCGGGGTCACGCGGGTGAGCGAACAGGAATTCGTCACCGACGACGCTCAGCATGATGCCGGCAAGAATGGCGATATGCGCATAGGTAAAGGCCACCCGCGCCATGCTTCCGGGCGTCTCGTCATGTTCGATGCGGTGAGCCGCCCTTTCATGACCGAACTGAAAATAGATCCACCAGAGGGCAACCGTACCCACGAAAGCGGTAATGAACACCGCAACGATCAAGGGCGTGACCGGCTGGTCGGCAAACACCTTTCCCGCCTGCAGAACCGCCTCGCCGAGGCAGATGATGATGAAAAGGGCGCAACGTTCGGCCAGATGGGCGCCGGAGACATCCCAATCGGCGGCCGTCGATTTGCCGAGGCCTGGAACCCGAAATCCGAGTGCCGGAGCCGAATATTCTATGACCAGCGCGATCAGCCAGAGCATGAGCCGCGTCTCGTTTTCCATCAGCGCACCGGCGATCCAGAAAATGCCGGAGAAGATGAACCAGCTGCTGATGCGAAGGAAATTGCGATAGTTCGACTGGCTGGCGTGCCTGAGGGCATAAACCGTGAAGAGCGAACGTCCGACCTGCATGAAAACATAGGCGCCGGCAAAGAAAATCGCCTTTTCACCAAATGCCTCGGGGATAGCGGCCGAGAGGATGAGCCCGGCAAACATCAGCGTGAACAGCATGATACGCACCGGCATACGATCCGGATCGAGCCAGTTGGTGACCCATGCCGTGCAGACCCATACCCACCACACCGCAAAGATCAGCATGATGGCTTCCAGAGCGCCGAGCACCGTGAAATGCTCCGCCAGGGTGTGCGCGAGCTGCGAAATCGAGAACACGAAGACCAGATCGAAGAACAGTTCGACGAAGGAGACCTTGCTCTCGTTCTTGCTGCCCTTGGCGCGAAGCCAGTTTTCCCTACCCCCAAGGATCATGCCTGCGCCCCTCTTTCAGTTGCTGGAGATTGTGCTAGTGCGGCTTTCCGATTGGGTCGCGGCTAAGACCCTTTTCCTTCAGCTCGGTCTCGTAGGCCGAAAAAAGCTCCTGACCCTTCTCTCCGAGCTCGCGCAGATAGGACCATGTGAAGATACCGGTATCATGCATGTCGTCGAATCCGATGCGCACGGCATAGTTGCCAGTGGGCGTCATGGACATGATGCCAACATTGCGCTTGCCCGGCACGGTGACCTTCTGTCCGGGCCCGTGCCCCTGGACTTCGGCCGAAGGCGACAGCACCCTCAACATCTCGGCCGGCAAGTCAAAGCGCGTGCCGTCATCGAATGCCACCACGAGGTGACGGCGGTCTTTCGATACTCGCAGTTCGGTCGGCCAGGCAGTGCTCATCGATATTCCGTGCGTTTCAGAGGCATCGCCGAGAATTATGCCGCTACTCGCCTGTACGCAAGTATAATTGAAAGTCATTTTCCTTGACGCAACAATCGCCTATGCACACATTAGCAGCATGATGGAGATTTGAGTGAATAGCATCGTTGGTACGATAGGCGACGCATCGCCGCTGGCGGCTGATACCGGCCCGATGATCGATCCCTTTGGGCGGGCCGTCACCTATCTGCGCGTTTCCGTCACCGATCGCTGCGACTTCCGCTGCACCTACTGCATGGCCGAGCACATGACCTTCCTGCCCAAGAAGGATCTCTTGACGCTCGAAGAACTGGACCGGCTCTGTTCCGCCTTCATCGCCAAGGGTGCGCGCAAGATCAGGCTCACCGGCGGCGAGCCTCTCGTGCGCAAGAACATCATGTTTCTGGTCCGGAAACTCGGCGAGAGCGTGCAGAATGGGGCGCTCGACGAATTGACCCTGACGACGAACGGCTCGCAGCTCGCCCGTTATGCCGACGAGCTGTATGATAGCGGCGTCCGGCGCATCAATGTCTCGCTCGATACCCTCGATCCCGACAAATTCCATGCCATCACCCGTTGGGGTGACTTCTCCAAGGTCATGGAAGGTATAGATGCTGCCCAGAAAGCCGGGCTGAAGATCAAGCTGAACGCCGTCGCGCTCAAGGGCTTCAACGACGTGGAAATTCCGCAACTGCTGCGGTTCGCGCATGGTCGCGGCATGGACCTCACGGTCATCGAGACCATGCCCATGGGCGAAATCGAGGAGGACCGGACGGACCAGTATCTGCCGCTCTCCGAATTGCGCGCCGATCTCGAGCGTGAGTTCACCCTGACCGACATTCCCTACAAGACGGGTGGCCCTGCCCGCTATGTCGAAGTTGCAGAAACCGGCGGCAGGCTCGGCTTCATCACGCCGATGACGCATAATTTCTGCGAGAGCTGCAATCGCGTCCGCCTGACCTGCACGGGCACGCTCTATATGTGCCTGGGACAGAACGACGCAGCCGACCTGCGCACGACGCTACGCGCGAGCGAGGACGATGCCCTGCTCCATGCCGCGATTGACGAGGCGATCACCCGCAAGCCCAAGGGGCACGATTTCATTATCGACCGCACGCACAACCGACCGGCCGTCGCACGCCATATGAGCGTCACCGGCGGCTAACCCACCGAGAACATCGATATGCAGCTTGAGCTTATTCGCAACGCGACGCTGAAGATTACCTATGGCGGCCATGTTGTCCTGATCGACCCCTATTTCGCACCGCGCCATAGCCTCCCATCCTTTACAGGCCGCTCTCCGAACCCGATGACGGAACTGCCCCAGTCGATCGACGATATCCTTGAAGGCGTCGAGCTGGTGATCGTCTCGCATCTGCATACCGATCATTTCGATGCCGTTGCAAAGGAGCGCGTGCCGAAATCACTGCCGATCCTCTGCCAGCCCGGCGATGAAGACAGTATTGGGGAGGCCGGCTTCACAAATGTCGCGCCCCTCACGCAATCAACAATATGGCAAGGGCTGACGATCACGCCGAGGCAAGGCAGCCATGGCATCGGGCCCGTCGTCGAAAAAATGGGGCCCGTGATCGGCTTTACCCTGGAAGCGTCAGGTGAGCCCACCGTCTATTGGGCGGGCGACACCGTACTTTATCCTCCCGTCGTGGAGACGATCCGGCAAGTCTCGCCCGACATCATCATCACGCATTCCTGCGGCGCACGCTGGGATGGGGATCTGATCGTCATGGACGACCACCAGACGCTGGAAGTCAGCCGCCTCGCCCCGAACGCGACCGTCGTCGCAACGCATATGGAAGCGCTCGACCACGCAACCGTCACGCGGCACGACCTTCGTCAAACGGCGGAGACCGCAAGTGTCGATCCCGCGCGGTTGCTGATCCCTGCCGATGGGGAAACGCTGCATCTCGGTCGCTAGTTCTCCGGCAATTCCGCGAACACCAAAACAGCTCAAACGAAAAGCGCCGGGCCATTGGCCCGGCGCTTTATTTCTAGCTGATCTTCGGATCAATGCAGCTTATGCCGCGCGGTGGCGCGTGCTCGCTGCGCTGTAATCCTCGTAGTCCGCGACGCCGTCGCCGGTGCGGAAGCGATCGATCTTTTCTGAGAGCATGTCGACACGCTGGCGCAGGCCATGGATCTCGGCATTGTTCTCCTCGACCATTGCCGCATTGCGCTGCGTGATCAATTCGACTTCCGAAACGGCGCGCGTCACTTCCTCGATACCCGTCGACTGCTCCGTCGTGGCGGAGGAAATATCCGCGACAAGCCTCTGGACGCCGGTGACATGGCTGATGATCTCGGCCAGCGCCGCACCGGTCTGCTCGACCAGTTGAACGCCATTCTGCACCTGGGCCGAACTTGCCGAGATCAGACCCTTGATCTCCTTTGCCGCATTGGCGCAGCGCTGCGCCAGTTCGCGCACTTCCTGGGCAACGACGGCAAAGCCACGGCCCGCCTCGCCGGCACGCGCCGCCTCGACGCCGGCGTTCAGCGCCAGGAGATTGGTCTGGAAGGCGATCTCGTCGATGACGCCGATGATCGTGGCGATCTTCTCGGAAGAGCGATTGATTTCGCTCATGGCGCCCACGGCCTTGGCGACCACTTCGCCCGATTGCGTCGCATAGGCCTGCGTCTCGTTGACGGAGCTGGCCGTCTGGCGGGCGCGATCGGCGGTCGAACGCACAACGTCGCTGAGGCGATGCAGCGCCCGCGAGCTTTCTTCGAGAGCGGCAGCCTGCTGTTCCGTACGCCGCGCCAGATCGTCGGCCGACATGGCGAGGTTGCCGGTGCCGCCCTTGATTTCCTCGGCCGTGTAGCGAACATCAGTCAGCGTCTCGCGCAGCGCCTCGACCGCATGATTGTAGGTGAAGGCCATCTCCACGAAATCGGCGGAAAGGTCTTCGCGCATGCCTTCTTCCAGATTGCCGTCGGCAAGCTTGGAGAGAACGTCGGCCAACGCATTGAGCGCCTGCTTCTGCTCGGCCTCGATGCGGGCACGCTCGGCGGCACGACGGGCTGCCTCTTCCGCAGAGAGCGCACGGGCGCTTTCCGCCTCGCGCTCCAGCCGGACATTCTCAAGTGCCGCATCGCGGAAGACGCTGACGGATCGCACCATGTCACCGATCTCGTCGCCGCGATTGCGACCGTCGATCGCCACTTCCAGATCGCCGCTTGCAAGGCGCGTCATGACGTCGGCGACACGCTTCAGCGGGCCGCGCAAGGTTTCCACAAGCATCAGGCCGCCGATGATGGCAAGCAGCGTGCCGACGATCATGGCGATGACCGAGACATTGGCCGAACGCTCGCTGTCTTCCTTGCCGAGTTCCTGCGCCTGGGCGACAAAGCCGCGCAGCGAGGTCATCGCATCGGCAAGCAGGCCGTTCGACTGAACCCGCGTCGTCTTCCAGTCGGCCGAGGTCTGCAGCAGGTCGGCCGATCCATTGACCAGGCCGTCGATCAGCGGCTTCGTGTGCGCGGACAAATCACGCATGGTGGCGTTGGTCTGCCCGAGTTCCGAAATTCTGGCGGCAACGGTCTGCAGGTCCTTGAGGTCCGCAAGCACCGGATCACGCGAAGCGGCATCGCGAACGTTTTCCATGCGAGACGCATGCAGCGTCAGACGATCGACAATGCTGAGCGCCTGGTCGACGTGGTCCAAAAGCTCCTTCTGGCCATCGATGATCTTGTCGAGGCTGACGAAACGATCGGCCGCGGTATCGCTGTTTTTGGCCGATTGCAGGGTCATCTCGCCTTCGATCTTCACGAAACTCTGAAGGATCGGCCCCATGGCCTCAACCTTCTGGTCCGGCGTGCCGGAGCCCTTCAAGACCGCATCAAGCTTGTCGGCTGCATCGGAAGCATTCGCAACGAGGCTGGCGCCGCGCTTCGAGACCAGCGCCTTGGAAACGGTCACCTGTTTCAAGATGGCGTCCGCATAGGTGCGCGCATCCGAAATCTCTTCAGTTGAGTCGGCGGCCATCTGCACCTGGATACGCAGATTGCTCATCTTCTCCGACAGGCCCTTATAGGCAGCGGCATCGTAGAGCAGTTCCTTGGCGAAAGTTTCCTTGTCGCTGAAATCCTTGCGGATGATATCGATCTGCTTGCCGGCCGCCTTGGCGGTCGCCTCGATGTTCTGCACGGCCTTCTGGATGGCCTCGACGTCGCTATCCTGTTTCTGACGGATGGACCACAGCGCGGCTTCCTGCGTGCGCATCTTCGCGGCAAGCTCGCTCACCGGCCCGATCTTGGCGCGCTGATCGTCGCTCAGCAATCCGCTCAGGCGAAGCACGCCCCGCTCCTGCGCATCGATCTTGTCGGCCAGACCCTGGCGGGTCTCTTCGGATGGAGATCCCGTGAATTCCTGCAGCGCTGCCTGCAGATTCTCGAAGTCGCTGATATTTTCAATCGTGGCGCGCGTCACGGTCATATGACCGTTCAGAATATTGGCCGTGTGATAACCGACGAGGCCGACACCGGCGATGAGAACCACCAGCGGCACCACGAAAATAAGAACCTTGGTGACAATCCTGCGGCCTTGCAAAAGACGATCAATGAAAAACATGCGGCGCCTCAACTGGATTATTAAAAATCTCCAGCGAAGGCGGGATCGTCATTCCTGCTGCGCTGCGGTAGGTGCTTCTGCCTCATGCAAAACCGCTGCGAGCCTCGGGAAATAAGATTGAATAAGAATTAATCGGCCGCCTAAAACCCCGTCGCATTGCAAAAATTCTACAACCGACGCACCATTTCGCGACCAATGCGCGAAAAACCCCTCATTTTCGTGACAACTCCGCCGCATCGCACAATCGATTTCAACCGCAACCACAGGGCAACCGATTCCAATTTGCGGAAAACAGCGCTAATCCAAATAGGTGTATCGGGGGACTCATATTTCTCATGCGACTGACCAAGAATACGCAGGGCGCACTTCTCATGGCCGTATCCATGGCCGGCTTTTCCTGCAGCGACGCCTTGTCGAAGTCGGTCATCGCCACGATGAACGCGGGCGAGATCATTTTCATCCGCGGGTTATTCACGACCCTTTTCGTCTATCTCCTCGCCCGCCGCATGGGTGCGCTGCGCAGATGGAAGGTCATTCTGCAGCCAATGATTGCGCTGCGGATCGCCTGCGAGGCGCTGGCGGCGATAACCTATATTACTGCCCTTGGAATGATGCCGATTGCCAATGCCTCGGCCATTCAGCAGGCTGTGCCGCTGGCGGTCACGCTCGGCGCGATGATCTTTCTGAAGGAGCCTGTGGGGTGGCGGCGCTGGTCGGCGATTGTCGTCGGCTTCGTCGGCGTGCTCATCATCATCCGGCCGGGCCCCGACGGGTTCAACACCGCGGCTCTCCTCGTCATCACCTGCATGTTCGCGACTGCGGCCCGCGATCTGGCGACGCGCTGCATCGACAAGGAAGTGCCATCGCTGATGGTCACGCTCTGCACCGCTGTCTCCATATCCATATTCGGAGCCTTGAGCATCGCTCCCCTCGGCGGCTGGCAGCCCGTCGAGGGGACAGCGCTTCTTCAGATCCTGCTGGCCTCCGTTCTGGTGCTGATCGGCTATCAGGCTGTCATACTGGCCATGCGCACGGGCGAAATCTCATTCATCGCCCCCTTCCGTTATCTCAGTCTGATCTGGTCGGCTATGCTCGGCCTGATCGCCTTTGGCGAAGTGCCCGATGGATGGGCTGTCATCGGCGCAGTCATTGTCATCGCTTCCGGCATCTATACCTTCTATCGGGAAAGCAAGCGGCGGGCGGCCGAGCCCGTTGCACAGGAATCAAAGCCCCGCGTTCCCGCCTGAGGTCGCAATCATGCCCGGTTTCATCGCCAAACCTGAAGACATTCCCGTTGTGTTGCTTGCAGGCGGCCGATCAAGCCGCATGGGCACAAACAAGGCTTTCGTATCGCTCGCGGGCGAGAGCCTGCTGGCTCGCGTTTCCTCCAAGGTCGCGCGGCAGCAACATAGGCCGATTGCCCTGAATGCGGACGCCGATTGGCCCGATACCTTGGAAATGGCTCTCGTTCCCGATAGAATTCCCGGCAAATTAGGGCCGCTTGCCGGTGTGCTCGCCGCGATGCAGGACACCCTATCGCGCTATCCGCAGGTCTCGCATGTCGCCACAATCCCCATAGATACGCCCTTCTTTCCGCCTGACCTTGTCGCGCGCCTTGCCAACGCCATTCAGGACCTCGATGAGATTGCCATTGCCGTATCGCTCGGCCAGGACCATCCTGTTTTTGGCCTCTGGCCCGTCTCGGCCGCTCCAGATCTGGAGCGCTGGATCGTCTCCGACGAGAAGCGGCGCATCAGGGATTTCCTCGCCCGGCATAACGTCCGGCGGGTCGATTTTCCTGCGATCGAAACGTCGATCGGTGCTCTCGACCCCTTCTTCAACATCAATACGCCAGCTGATCTCGCCGAAGCGAAGACATGGCTGGCAGCTTTGGAAAACATGCCATGACGAACTCCCGCCCCAAGATCTTTGGCATCGCCGGCTGGAAGAATTCCGGCAAGACCGGGCTTGCCGTGCGCCTTGTGACGGAATTCACCCAACGCGGCTATCGGATCTCCACCATCAAGCATGCACATCATGATTTCGACATCGACAAAGTCGGCGCCGACAGCTTCCGTCATCGCGAGGCGGGAGCGCATGAAGTCACCATCGTTTCCGGCACGCGCTACGCCATCATGCATGAATTGCGCGGCGAGCCCGAGCCGAGTTTCGAGGAAATACTCGCGCGTCTCGCCCCTTGCGATCTCGTTCTGATCGAGGGTTATAAGCGAGAGCCCATCCCGAAGATCGAGGCCCGCCGTCTGGAGGCCGCCAAGCGGGAACCGCTTTCTCCGCAGGACCCTCATATCGTCGCCATCGCCGCGGACCATTCAGTTGAGGACGCCGGCTCACTCGCAGTCTTCGACCTCAACGACACGGTTTCGATCGCCGATTTCATCGCCAAGATGGTCGACCTCGGCAAATCGCCGAAATGAAAAGGCCGCCGGTTTCCCGACGGCCCTTCTCTTTCAATGTAGCCTAGCGCTTACCGATTGGACGCAACCGGACGGACCAGCGGCGTGATGCGGCGGATGGTGACGCGGCGGTTCTCCTGCGATGGTCCGAGCGTATTCACCTTGAGATACTGCTCGCCATAACCCTGGGTCACCAGGTTCTCCGCCGGAATGCCATAGACATCCGACAGAACGTTGGCGACCGATTCGGCACGGCGGTCAGACAGGATCAGGTTGCTCTGGGCCGAGCCCACCGCATCCGTGTGACCTTCGATCAGGAAGGTTTCGGTCGGATCGCGCTGGATGATCTTCGAAATGCCGTCGGCGACGCCGCGCAACGTGCTCGCCTGAGACATCGGGATGTCGGCACTGCCCGTTGCGAAGGTGATCGTGTCGAGGTCGATACGGCGGATCTTGTCGCGGATACGAGCCGAATAACGGACCTCGTTGACCGAATAGATGCGCTCGACCGGCTCGACCGGCGGCTCACGCAGGAAGTCGTAGTAGTCAGCGTTGCGGTTCGACGCCGTGTCGATGATGTACTGGCTCAACGGAATGAGCAGACGCATCGGCGGCAGGCTGTCGCCCGGATCGCGGAAATAATCGTCGTGATCCGGCTGGTCTTCCAGCTCCGGCGAATAGAACAGCACGTATTCACGGCCGCGAGCATCGATGCGGGAACGCTGGATGATATCGCCGTAGCGGTTGCGAATGGTCACGATGCGATCGCCGTCAGGCCGATCGATCGTCTCACGGTAGCGATCCCGCGACAATTGCTCATAGCTCGGACGCTCACCATCGCGGACGAAGCGGTCGCTGTCATCATGTCGAACGACATAGGTGTTGTCGACGTTGATGACGGTGCGATTGTCCTGATTGATGATGGTTTGGACGATCGTTCCTTGCGGCCCCTGCGGCGCGACAAAATCCGGCCGGCGATCGATCCGGCGGCCCTGTTCGCTGGTTACGGCCTCGATCTTGACAGGCGGCTGCGGCTGACCGCCACCCGTCACGCGCTGCGCATCCGCATCGGATGCCGGCGGCTTCGTGTAGGCCGGAGGCGGCTGCTGGCCCGGAACATTCTGTGCCTGACCGTTCTGGCCCTGACCCTGGCCGTTTTGGCCCTGCCCACGACCACCCTGAGCTCCCGGAGCGCCAGGATTCTGGCCGTTGTTCAGATGCTCGCCACGACGAACCGCATCCTTCTGGCTGTCGAGAACAGCGCTGCCGTTTTCAACGGGCAGAATGACCGGGCCCTTGGCGGACGCTGGGTCCTCGGCAATCTTCTTGCGGCGCTCCAGCTCCTGCGGCGAGACCTGCTCGGCCGGAGGCACCTGGATTTCGCCGGCCTGCTGGCCGTTGCCGTTGGCGGCCGGAGTCGTTGCACCACCCTGGGCGGGTGTCTCAGCGCCATTGGCTGCCGGCTGCTGCTTGCCGGGCTGCGGCGTCGCCTGGTTGCCGGTCTGTGCGGGCTGTCCCTGCGGCTGCTCGCCCTTCTGGGCCGGCTGCTGCGGATTGGCGGCGGGCTGCTCGCCTTGCTGCTGGTTCTGCGGCTGCTTGCCGTGGGTCTTGTCGCCACCCTTCTGTCCCTGTTGGGCGCCGGGCGTTGCGGGTTGGGCTTCGGGCTGGCCCTTCGTTCCAGGCTGTGCCTCGGCTCCCGGCTGAGCCTTGTGGCCCTGCGCCGGCTCGCCTGCGGGTGCAGGCTGCTGCTCAGCCGGCTGCTTTGCCGGGTTCTCGGTCTGACCTTGCTGCTTGGGCTGTGGCTTGGCTTCAGGCTGCGCCTGCTTTCCGGGCTGAGCCTCCTGGTTCTGTGGCTGCTGTGCCGCAGGGGCTTCATTCTGTGCCGGCGCGGGCTGTTCCTTCGGCTGAGGCTTGCCTTTGGGCTGTGGCTTGGCTTCAGGCTGAGCCTCTTCGGCAGGCTGCTGCTTTGCCTTCGGCTGCGGAGCCTCGGCCGGCTGTTCTGCCTCGGGCTGCTTGGCTTCCGGCTGCTTGGCCTTCGGCTTCGGCTGCGGCGCTTCCGGCTCGGCCTCGGGAGCAACGGCCTTCGGTTGCGGCTTGGCCTCCGGCTGAGCCTGCGGCTCCTCCGCAGGCTGCTGGCGCTGCTTCTTCGGCGGCTCGGGTTGTGCCTCTGCGGCCGGCTGCTGCTTCTGCGGCTTCGGCTGCTCCTGTTCCGCGGGCTGCTGATGCTCTGCCTTTGGCGGCTGGGCTTCCGGCTGCTGCTGCTTCGGCGCCTTCTGTTGCGGCTCGCCTTCCGGCTCGGCCTGCTTCATCTGATGCTGCTGTTCGGCGCCGCCCTGATGCTTCTGACCCTGCGGTTCGCCCTCTCCGCCCTCGGCAGGCTTCTTGTGCTTGAGCTGCTCTTCGTCGGGCTGAGCAGCCGGTGCTTCCTGCTGCGCCACCTCGAAACTCGAGTTGGCGGCGACCGTGGTCACACCGACGATACCATTGTTTAACGGCGCGATGGGCTGTTCACGAAGCGCCGCTGCTGCTGCCGGCTCTAATGCGAGCGATAGCGAAAGCAGCGGAAACGCGGCGCTGGCAAAAAGTCTGGATCGCTTTCCCATATGGGGTCTCCTCTTATGATCTTTGTCCGCCGAATTGCGAATCTCAGCGGGCAAGGCGATTGCCTCACGAAGGAGGCCGATTTTCGGTTCTCATGAGGCTGAATCGCGGCAGGCCGCTATATGTTCCCGCACTATTAGGTTGCCGCAATTAACCCTGGCTGAACGTAGCGGATGGCTTTCGTTCAGATTTCCCTTTGGCGCGTTTGAATTGCGGCGGCATTGCGCAAAGGCGGGTTGCCCTCGTAATTCCAGTTGCATTTTCCAGAAAAAAAGTACGAATATCGCCGCAAGGCGGGCCACCGGCCCGCTCCACTCGAGCCGCCTGCCAAAAACAATAATGGGCCGTCGGCCACCAACAGAGAGGGTCAATATGCGCATCTCCACTCGTCTTTTTGCCGCTGCATCCTTCGCCGCGATGTCGCTCGTCGCCGGCGCAGCGCTTGCCGACGGCGACACGATCGTCTTCGGCACCGACGCCACCTACCCGCCCTTCGAATCGCTCGAAGCAGGCGGCAAGTTCGTCGGCTTCGACATTGATGTAGCCAATGCTCTTTGCGATCAGATGAAGGTCAAGTGCTCTTTCGTGAATCAGGACTTCGACGGCATCATCCCGGCCCTGCAGGCCAAGAAGTTCGACGCGGTCATCTCCTCCATGTCCATCACGCCGGAACGCGAGAAGATCGTCGACTTCACCAACAAGATCTACAACACGCCGCCGGCGATCGCCGTTCCGAAGGATTCGACCATCAAGGAAGCGACCGATGAAGCCCTGAAGGGCAAGTCCATCGGCGCCCAGTCCTCCACGACCCACGCCAACTATGCCACCGTTCACCTGAAGGACGCCGAACTGAAGCTCTATCCGTCGGCCGACGAATACAAGCTCGACCTCGGCAACGGCCGCATCGATGCCGCCATTGACGACGTCGTCGTTCTGTCGGAATGGGTGAAGTCGGATGCCGGCAGCTGCTGCAAGATGCTCGGCACGCTGAAGATCGACCCGGTCGTCAATGGCGCCGGCGCCGGCATCGCCATCCGCAAGGGCGACACGGCTCTCAAGGACAAGCTGAACGCCGCGATCGCCGCGATCCGCGCCGACGGCACCTACAAGAAGATTCAGGACAAGTATTTCGATTTCGACGTCTACGGCGATTGATCGCCCGTCGATTTCCTTGGAAAAGACGACGGCGGAAGCTTGCCCTTCCGCCGTTTTTGTTTGACAACGAAAAGAATATAAGCAGAAACGCGGCAAAAGCCGCTAGGGGAAATACAGCATGAGCGGATTGTTTTCCGCCCTCGGTTCTTTTTGGACCTGGTTGACTACGATTTTTGACCCATTGTGTGGTCCGGCCGGTGTGTTCAGTGTGTTCTTCCAGAACACGATGCTGGCCTGCGGCAACGGCTGGGGCGATGAGCTTGCCGGCGGTCTGAAGATTACCATTGCCGTCTCTCTGGCGACGCTGCCGCTGGGACTGGTGATCGGCTTCTTCGTCGCCCTTGCGCAGCAATCGGAAGAAAAGTCGCTGCGGCTTGCCGCGGGCGTGTTCACGACGATTTTCCGTGGCCTGCCGGAGCTGCTGACGCTCTTCATCATCTACTACGGGATGCAGATCCTGCTGCAATCAGTGCTGGCGAAATTCGGCTATGACGGTCCGATCGAAATCAATGCCTTTGCCGCCGGCATGGTCGCGCTGGCGATCGTCTTCTCCGCCTATTGTTCGGAAGTGCTGGTGTCCGCGTTCAAGGCTATCCCAAAGGGCCAATACGAGGCGGGGGACGCGCTCGGCTTCCATCGCGTGCGCACGATGCGGCTGATCATCCTGCCGCAGCTGGTCCGCATTTCCTTGCCGAACCTTGGAAACCTCTGGATGAACCTGCTGAAGGATACGTCCTACGTCTCGATCATCGGTCTTGCCGATATCATCAGACAGACGGGCATTGCCGTGCGCTCGACCAAGGCGCCCTTCACTTTCTATTCAATCGCCTGCCTCTTCTATCTGACATTGGCCGTCATTTCCTCGATCGGCCTCTTCTATCTCGATCGATGGGCCAAACGCGCGGAGGTTCGCCGATGAGCCATGCCGAAGTTCTGATCGCGGCACAGCCCGCACCGCCGAAGACGGCTCGGAAACTCTCTAAATCCGCCATCGCCGGCTATTTCTTCCTGACGCTGTGGGCCATTCTCGGCATCGCCCTGATCTCGATGGTCATCACCGGCTGGGACCCTGACAAACTTCAAACCTACGGCCCGCGGCTCCTGCACGGCCTCTGGATCACGGTCAAGCTGGTCGCCATATCCTTCGTCCTCGGCGCGATCCTGTCGATGCCGCTCGCCTATGCCCGCATGTCGAGCAACAGGATTTTGAGCACGCTGACCTATTGCTATGTCTATCTGTTCCGCGGCACGCCGCTGCTCGCCCAGATTTTCATGGTCTATTACGGCTTTCCGAGCTTTCGCTGGTTCTTCGAGGATATCGGTCTCTGGTGGTTCTTCAAGGACCCCTTCTACTGCGGCGTCTTTGCCATGACGCTCAACACAGCCGCCTATCAGACCGAAATCGTCCGGGCGGCCATTCAGAGCGTGCCGAAGGGACAGACGGAAGCGGCAAGCGCGCTTGGCATTCATACATGGATCGCCTTCCGCAAGATCATTATTCCCCAGGCGCTCATCGTCGCACTGCGTCCCTACGGCAATGAGATCATCCTGCTGATCAAGAGTTCGGCAACCGTCTCCATCATCACCGTCTACGACCTGATGGGCGAAACTCGCTACGCTTTCTCGCGCACATACGACTACCAGATCTATCTCTGGGCGGCGATTTTCTATCTCGTGATCGTCGAGCTCATGCGCAACGGTTGGGCGCGGATGGAAGGCCGGCTGACCCGGCACCTCAAGCGCTGATCCATCAAAGGCGGCGGCGAAAGTTCCGCCTTTGGCAGCACTCTCAGAGTGTCGCTGCTAACATATTGATTTCTGTGAATAAAATTACCTTCATGACAGTTTTGTAAAGCTTGAGTTTACCATGAGCTGTTTCCATATCCCCGTGACCATGAGTCACGAAGAATGGGAACGGAAAGAGAAAGCTCATGCACGACCACATGCAAAAGCAGTTGCAGGGTTATGGGTTGACGACGGCACAGATCTTCTACCGCCTGCCCGACCACCCGCAATTTCTCCAGACCTATATCTGGCAGGACTACGACCTCGCCCCGAATTTCCCGGAAATGCGCGGCTTCCTGAAATTCTGGCAGGAGACGCTGGATGGTCCGCTTCATTCCGTGCGCTATGTCCATCGCAAGCTGATTTCAGCAACCGAATGGCGCGCCGTGAAAGGCGAGTTCATTCTGCATTGAGGCATCGACCCGCGCGCGCGGCATAGCCTGCCGGCTGAGCGGCCACCATCAGACGTGCGCCTCGCCATGGACGAAATCCCCGTCGTCAGGTCCGCGATGGAGCGTGCCGTAAACAATGGCGGCGTAAAAGGCGGCCACGATCACGATGACAATCAGGCCCGGCATCGGTCCGAGGGCGGCATTGTCGGCAATGTAGCTCCATGAATGCGCCCGCTCCTGCGTCAGCCCGTCCGTCTGCAGCCTCGGCGTCGAAATCTTCAAGATCCATGCGAGCAGCAGGATCGCGTACATCCAACAGTAATTGCGCCGCAACCGCCGCTGCGCCGCCTCGGCGTGGCTGAGCAGCAGTCGCGGCGACCGCAGGCTGGTGGCAATCGGCAATGCCCAATCGGAATTGAGCTCGGCTTGCGGCGCGAGAATCTGCGCAAAGTAGTGCCGCTCAAGCTGCCGCACCCGCGAACGATAGACATCGAAGAAGCGATAGCGCCGCGCTTCGATCATCAGCAACAGCGTGATCAGCATCATCCCGAACAAGAGTACCCCGTGATGCGACGACGGTGTCGACAGCGATACGGAAAGCAGAGCCGCGACCACCGTGATCGCCCAGTTCGACGTGCGATCGATACGGTCGCGCCAGCTGGTCATTCTCGCCAGTTCGCCTCGGTAGTAATGGGTCAACGTGTTGGTGACCTCGGTCGATGTCGCCGGTAAGGCCGGGCGCGCGCGCTCCGCCGGGCCACCATTTGGACCGCCTGCCGGGCTTGGTGCGGTCAATTCGGTATCCATTGTTGTTCCTCCCTTATTTTTTGTTCGGATAGCGTCCCCCAACTCGCCTTGACCGAGAGCGATATTCTGCTCCTGCTTAGCAAGCATTGCAAAAGCTGATCAGGCGTCTTAATGCCTGCGGGACAAAAGGAAGGGCCTGTAACCATGGCAAAGAAGAAGATCGACGAAGACGCGCTGGCGGAAGCCTATAACCAGGCGCTGGCGCTGGAGAAGGCGGGCGATATCGACGCCGCGGTTCAAGCCTATGAAAAGGTGCTGGCCCTCGATCCGGAAGACCATGGCGGCGCTGCCGTGCGCATCGCTTCGATGGGTCGTGGCGAAACGCCGGTCAAGGCACCCGATGCCTATGTCGAGACCCTGTTCGACCAGCATGCCGAAGTTTTCGAAGATGTATTGGTTGAGCAGCTCGGCTATCACGTGCCCGTCCTCGTTCGCCAGCGTTTGCAGGCGCTCGGCCTCGGCCCCTTCAAACGCATGCTCGATCTCGGCTGCGGCACGGGCCTGACGGGCGGCACCCTGCGAGACATCGTCGAGGACATCACCGGCATCGACATCTCCGAGAACATGGTCGAAGTCGCCCATGAAAAGGACGTCTACGAGACGCTCTTCGTCGCCGAAGTCGAGGATTTCCTCGACGATAACGATGAAGACGCCTTCGATCTGATCACCGCGACCGATGTCCTGCCCTATCTCGGCGCGCTGGAACCCCTCTTTTTTGGCGCGGCCGAAAACATGGTGCCGGGCGGCCTCTTCATCTTCTCCTCCGAGACCCTGCCCGACGCGACCATGGCCGGAAGGCCCTATATGGTCGGCCCGCACCAGCGCTTTGCCCATTCCGAAGCTTACGTGCGCGAACGGCTGGCCGCGACCGGCTTCGAGCTCGTCGAAATCACCGATATCAATGTCCGCATGGAAGACGGCCAACCGACACCGGGTCATCTGATCATCGCCCGCCTGCTTGCGGATTGAGACAACCGCATTCAGCAGAAATAATAGTTATCCATTTGGATAACTATTTCCTTGCATCGCGACCGCCGAGCTGATACTTAGCCATTCAGATAAGTATCAGCTCGAACCTTGATTTTGGAGAGGTCGTCGCATGTCCCTTATTCTCTACCAGCATCCGCTCGCCTCGTTCTGCCACAAGGTCTTGATGGCGCTCTATGAAAACGGCACACCATTCGAAAGCCGGATCATCGATCTTGGCAATGCGGAATCGCGCGCCTCGCTGGCGCGGCTCTGGCCGCTCGCCAAATTTCCGGTGCTGCGCGACGAAGCGCTTGATAGCACCATTCCCGAAACCAGCATCATCATCGAATATCTCGATCGGCATTATCCCGGCGCAATCCAGCTATTGCCGACAGAGCTCTCGGATGCCCTGTGCGTCCGGCTCTGGGACCGCTTTTTCGACCTTTATGTGCAGGAGCCGATGCAAGCGATCGTCGCCGACGTGCGCCGGGCAGATAAAGACCGGAGTGCGCAAAGCGTCGCCGAAGCACAATCGCTGCTACGCACCGCCTATGAAATGATCGAAAAGCAGCTGGACGGGAAAACCTGGATCACCGGAGAGAACGTGACCATGGCGGATTGCGCCGCCGCACCGGCCCTATTCTACGCCGAAACCCTTGTTCCCTTTGGCGAAGAACATGGTCGGCTAAAAGCCTATTATCAGCGTCTGCTCGACCGCCCGTCCTTCGCCCGCGTACTCCAGGAAGCCATGCCCTATTTCCGATACTATCCCTACCGCGAGAAACTGCCGGCACAGTTCCGGCCGGAAAAGCCGAATGCTTGAGGAACAGCAGGCGCTCGACCGCATGTTCCAGGCTCTCTCCGACCAGAGCCGCCGAGGCATGATCGATAGGCTGGGCCGTGGCCCCGCCTCCGTCACCGAGCTGGCGGAGCCGCTCGACATGGCGCTGCCGACCGTGATGAAGCATCTGCAAGTGCTGGAGACGAGCGGCCTGGTATTGTCGGCAAAGGCCGGCCGGGTGCGGACCTATCACCTTCGCAAGGAGGCGCTGGCATCCGTCGAGCGATGGATTACGGAGCACAAGGCATCTTGGAACCAGGCCTTCGACCGCCTGGATCTCTTTCTTAGCGATACTTCGACGGAGATGGCAGACGAATGAGCAAACGATCGACAGACCATACGACCATCACCATAGAGCGCCATTTCAAGGCACCACTATCGAAGGTCTTCAACGCCTGGGCAATACCGGAACAGAAGCGGCAATGGTTTGCCTGTCATGAAGGCTGGAAGCCGCTGGAATTCCAGCTCGATTTCCGTACCGGCGGCAGCGAACGCAATCGCGTCGCCTCGGCGGATGGCGTCGTGCATGCCTATCAGGCGCGGTACATCGATGTCGTCGAGAACGAGCGCTTCATCTATGCCTTCGACATGATGCTCGACGACTTCAGAATCTCCGTATCGCTGGCAACCATCAACTTCACCTCCGAGCCCGGCGGCACGAAGATGACCTTCGTCGAACAAGTCGTCTTTCTTGACGGCTACAGCGATAACGGCTCGCGCCTCATGGGCACGGAAATCGGCTTCGACAATCTCCGACTTTTCGTCGAGGCAGACGGCAGTTCGCCGAACTAGCTACGTGTCTCGCCGAGGATCGCCGCGAGCAGCTGCCCTTCGAGCTCCGCCAAGGCGGGATTGCCGTGGTGGCGGGGGTGCGGATGGGGAATATCGAGATCGAGCACGATCCGGCCTTCATCCAGCACCACGACACGATCGGCCAGATGCACCGCCTCGCTGACGTCATGCGTCACGAGCACGGCAGTAAAGCCGAGTTCGCGCCAGACGCGGTTCAGCAATTCCTGCATACTGATGCGCGTCAGGGCATCCAGCGCACCGAGCGGCTCATCCAGTGCGAGGATACCAGGCTTGCTGACAAGCGCTCGGGCAAGCGCCACACGCTGCTTTTGGCCGCCGGAAAGACTGGAGGGCCATTCGCCGGCTTTCTCGGCCAGCTGCACCTCGGAAAGAACGGAAACCGTTTCCCGGCGCGAAATATCCTGCGGCACCCCTTCGCCCAAGCCAACCGCGACATTGTCAGCGACGGAGAACCAGGGCAGCAGGCGCGGCTCCTGAAAGACGATGCGCGTATTGGGTTGCGCATCGCTGCCTTCGGCCGTATCGAACCGAAGATAACCGGCGCTCGGCTCTTCCAGCCCCATCAGGATGCGCAGGAGCGTGCTCTTGCCGCAACCACTCTTACCGATGACCGCAACGAACTGGCCGGCGGGAATATCGAGATCGATACCGCGCAAAACGCGGTTGTTTCCGAAACTCTTCTCCAGTCCCTTGATATGGATGGCTGCGGCGCTCGCAATCTGCGAGGCAATATTTGCGGACTCGGTCCGTGGCCGATCTATTGCGATGGCGCTCATGACAGGCTCCTCAATTCTGATAGGCCGGATTCCAGCGCAGGGCCCTGCGCTCAATCGCCCTTGCAACGACATCGGCAAGCTTGCCGAGGATGGCATAGATGACCAGTGTCAGGACGACGACGTCGGTCATGCCGAATTCGCGGGCATTGTTGGCCATGTAGCCAATCCCAGACGATGCCGCGATCGATTCTGCTACGATCAACGTCAGCCACATGATGCCGAGGGCAAATCGTAAACCGACGAGGATGGACGGAAGCGCGCCGGGGAAAATAACCTTCCGGAACAGTGTCCAGTTGCTCATCCCGTAGACCCGTCCCATCTCGATCAGCCCGCGATCGACATTGCGCACGCCGTGATAGGTGTTGAGATAGATCGGGAAGAGCACGCCGAGCGCCGTCAGGAACAGCTTCGATTCCTCGCCGATCCCGAACCAGAGAATGACGAGCGGCACCATGGCGAGATGCGGAATGGTCCGCAGCATCTGCAGCGTCGTATCGGTCAACTGTTCCGACAGCCGTGATACGCCATTGGCGATGCCGAGCAGGAAGCCGATCGAACCGCCGACGAGCAGGCCGGCGAAAGCGCGTCCGGCGCTGACGAGGATATTGTTCGGTAGCTGGCCGGAGATCGTGGTCTGCCAGAAGGCGACCACGACGGCCGCCGGCGACGGCATGATGCGGGTGGAGATCCATCCGAATGATGAGCCGAGCTGCCACGCCGCAATGACAACGACGGGCAGCAGGAAAGGCAAGAATCTCTGAAGCGAGATGGCCTGCCGAGCCGCCTTGGCCGGGCGCGCGCGGCGTTCCGTGCCCACGCGGACGAAGGACGTGTCGAATGCCGACATAGGGATCTCCCTCTCTAGCTGGCGTTACGAGCCGGAAACGACTTTCAGATTGCCGCCATGGCTACCGCCGGCAAAAATCTGCTTGGCGCCGAATTCGTTGCGGAAACCGGCGCGCTGCTGCGCCTGGTTCAGACCGAGTTCGGGGAACAGCAATTCGGCGACGCGATAGGCTTCCTCCAGATGCGGGTAGCCGGAGCCGATCACGGTTTCGATGCCGAGCTCCTGATATTCCCGCAATCGCGCGGCCACCGTCTTCGGCGAGCCGACAAGCGCCGTGCCCGCACCGGCGCGCACAAGCCCGACGCCGGCCCAGAGGTTCGGCGAGACTTCGAGCTTGTCGCGTCGCCCGCCATGCAGCGCCGCCATGCGCTTCTGCCCGACGGAGTCGGACTGCTTGACGAATTGCTCCTGCGCTTCGCGGATCGTCTCGTCGTCGAGCTTGGAAATCAGCTTGTCGGCTGCCGCCCATGCCTCCTCATCGGTCTCGCGGACGATGAAATGCAGGCGGATGCCGAAGCTGACCTCGCGTCCGCGCTTCGCGGCTGCTGCCCTTACCTTCTCGATCTTCTCGCCCACCTGCGTCGGCGGCTCGCCCCAGGTCAGGTACTTGTCGACGCGGCCGACAGAGAACTCGATGCCGGCATCGGAAGACCCTCCGAAATAGAGCGGCGGCCGCGGCGATTGCACCGGCGGCAGGCCGAGCCTTGCATTCGTCGCCGTAATATACTTGCCCTTGAACGTCGAGGACCCCTTCTCCAGCAGTTCCTCCCAGACATGGAAGAACTCGTCCGCATGAGCGTAGCGTTCGTCATGTTCGAGATGAATACCATCGCCCGCCAGCTCTGCCGGGCTGCCGCCAACGACGATGTTGAGCAGCACGCGGCCATTCGAAACGCGATCGAGCGTCGAGGCAAGGCGCGCATAATAGGCCGGTGAGGCCGTGCCGGGGCGGATCGCAACGAGGAACTTCAGCTTCTGCGTATGGGCCGAAAGCGCTGCCGCCGTCACGAAGGACTCTTCGCAGGATACACCCGTCGGCAGGAGAACGCCGGTATAGCCAAGCCGATCCACCGCCTGTGCGATCTGCTGGAGATAGCCGATCTCCGGCCCGCGATTGAGATCGCCGGTGCCAAGATAGGTGCCGTCGCCGGAGGTCGGAATGAACCAAAGGAAATCGATGGGTTTTGCGATCGCGGTCATGAAGCTTCCTGCCTTCTGCTGCGCGTGGTCGGGAGCCACTTCCCGATGCTCGACCCGGATAGTGACATAGACTATTGATTATATCGACAATATGGATTTTCTAATCGCCGGTGTTTGACGAAATATTTTTGCCGACAAAGCCTGCACCTGTAGTGTTTCAGGTGCAGGCGGGATCTGTCGGCGCCCGGCCGCCTCAGCTGGCCTTCGGCCGCCAGACGATGTCAGTCACGGTCAGCTTCTTCGGCACGATCCCGAGATTGTAGAACTCGTCGGCCAGCCCCTGCTGATAGGCGATCGCCGCATCGGTGATCGTCGAGACACCGCCGAGATCGGCGCCCGGTCGCGTCAGCGTCACGCGCGTCACATCGGCCGGAACGCCGGTGATTTCGGACAAGGCCGTAACCGTGTCGTCCAGATTCGACTGCGCGGCCGCCCCGACCTTCGCCAGTTCATCGATGACGTCGACGATGACCTGCGGATTGTCTTTGGTGAAATCGCTGTTCGCCAGGAAATAGCTGAAGGAATCGACGATGCCGCGCGCCGTCGTCAGGATGCGCGTATCGGGATCGGCTTCGGCAATCGCGAGATAGGGGTCCCAGATGGACCAGGCATCGATGGCGCCCGTCTTGAAGGCGGCCGAGGCGTCCGGCGGCGCGAGGTCGAGCGCCTGAACATCGTTGATCGTCAGGCCACCCTTGCGCAGCGCCTTGACGGTGACATTGTGAGCACTGGAGCCGCGCTTGAATGCAACCTTCTTGCCCTTGAGATCGGCAAGCGTCTGGATCGGGGAGTCCTTGCGCACAAGAATAGCGGAGCTTTCGGGGCTGCCGGTATAGAGGCCGACATAGAGCAGATTGCCGTTGGCGGCCTGCGCAAAAAGTGGCGGCACGTCACCGGTGGCGCCGAAATCGAGCGCCCCCGCGCCGAGAGCCTCAAGCAGCGGCGGACCGGACGTAAACTCCGACCATTCGACCGAAATGCCGCGATCGGAGAGCCGCTTTTCCAGCGCGCTCTTGCGCTTGGCCAATGCCAGGACGCCATTCTTCTGCCAGCCGATGCGGAGCGTCGTTGCCGCCGCCGCTCGCGCCGAACGAATGGAAGGCAAGGCGAAGGCGGCCGCCGCGGCGCCGAAGAGGCCGAGTGTCTGTCTGCGCGAAATCATCGAAGATCCCTTTTTCATGAGGCCTCGGCGCTTCCGCTGCCATCGGCTTGTTGTCGATGGCCTAAGATCGCAAATCCATAGATTATATCGACAAAGGATATTATGAAGATTCGCACCAGAATCGAAATTACATTCCGATATCTACTGAATTCAGAAATCGTATTCCAAATCATGTGCCACAGTGACAAGTTACCCGACAAATCGGTCTTTCGTCGCTCTGGCCTTTCCGCTAAGCCTTCGAAACAAGTTCGGTCAGGGAGTTACGATATGGCAAAGGTCTCGTTCATCGGCATGGGCGTCATGGGCTATCCCATGGCTGGGCATCTGAAGGTCAAGGGCGGTCATGACGTCACCGTCTACAACCGCACCCTCGCCAAGGCCGAGGCATGGGCCAAGCAATATGACGGCAAGTTCGCCCCTACCCCGGCCGAGGCGGCTGCAGACGCCGACTTCGTCTTTACCTGCGTCGGCAATGACGACGATCTGCGCTCGGTAACGACGGGCGAAAATGGCGTGCTTTCAAGCATGAAGGCGGGCTCGGTCCTGATCGACAATACGACCGCGAGCGCCGAAGTCGCGCGCGAGCTCTATGCGGCCGCCAAGGAAAAGGGCATCGGCTTCATCGATGCTCCGGTCTCCGGCGGACAGGCCGGTGCCGAAAACGGCGTGCTGACCGTCATGTGCGGCGGCGATGAGGCCGTCTTCGACAAAGCCCGTCCCGTCATCGACGCCTATGCGCGAATGGTCGGCCTGATGGGACCGGTTGGCGCGGGACAGCTGACCAAGATGATCAACCAGATCTGCATCGCCGGCATCGTCCAGGGCCTGGCGGAAGGCATTCACTTCGGCAAGCAGGCCGGGCTCGACATCGAAAAAGTGATAGAGGTCATTTCCAAGGGGGCAGCCGGCTCCTGGCAGATGGAAAACCGCCACAAGACCATGAATGCTGGCAAATATGATTTCGGCTTCGCCGTGGACTGGATGCGCAAGGATCTCGGCATCGTGCTGGAGGAAGCCCGCCGCAACCAGGCGAAGCTGCCGCTGACGGCCCTGGTCGACCAGTTCTACGGCGATGTCCAGGCGATGGGAGGCAACCGCTGGGATACCTCCTCGCTGCTCGCGCGCCTGGACAGGAAATAGGAAAGCCGCGACATCAGCCGCATCAACTGAGCGCCCCGTCACGGCGGCGCTCAATTCATCTCAGTCGTCGTTCGACTTGGCATTCTCAAGCAGCATGTAATCGAGCGGCAGTTCCGTCGAATACTTGATCTGCTCCATCGCAAAGGCCGAGGAGACGTCGCGGATTTCGATCTTCGCGATCATGCGCTTGTAGAAAGCGTCGTAGGCCGCGATATCGGGAACGACGACCCGCAAGAGATAGTCGACATCGCCGCTCATGCGATAGAATTCGACCACTTCCGGAAAATCGGCGATCACTTCCGAAAAGCGCTTCAGCCATTCGATCGAGTGGCTGTTGGTGCGAATGGAAACGAAAACAGTGACCTTGGTGTTGACCTTTTCAGGGTCAAGCAGCGCCACGCGGCGGCGAATGACACCGTCTTCTTCCATCTTCTGGATGCGGCGCCAGCAAGGCGTCGTCGACAGGCCGACCTTCTTGGCGAGATCGGCTACGGCCAGAGTGGAATCCTCCTGCAGCAGGCGCAGGATCTTGCGGTCTAGGCGGTCCATTTGAGCATCCCTTCGAATTATATTCTCTCTATAGCCTATTTTAAGCGAGAGAAAAGAAACTTTTTCTCAAGAAAGCAGGATCTTCACACGTTGTTGTAAAACCGGAAGCAGCTCGGCCTCGAACCAGGGATGGCGTTTCAGCCAGCCGCTATTGCGCCAGCTCGGATGCGGCAATGGCAGGATTGCCGGCGATCGGTTGGTGAGCAGATAGCGCCGCCATTCGGCAACCGTTTCCGTCATGGAACCCATACGCTGCGCTCCAAGGTGCCAGGCTTGCGCATATTGACCGATCGTCAGGATCAGCTCGATCTGGGGCATCGCGTCCATCGCCCGCTGCCGCCACAGCGGCGCGCATTCCCTGCGCGGCGGCAGGTCGCTTCCGGCGGCATCATAACCCGGGAAACAGAAGCCCATGCCCATCATCGCGAAATGATCGGGATTGTAGAAGGTCTCGCGATCCACAGCGAGCCACTGACGCAACCGGTCGCCGGAGGCATCGTTGAACGGCAACCCGCTTTCATGAACGCGCAATCCCGGCGCCTGCCCCGCAATCAGTATCCGCGCGGTCGATGAAAGCGTGGCAACCGGCCGCGGCTCATGCGGCAAGCGATCCGCCTCGCCCTTGGCGGGCGCGTCCCGACAGAGACGGCAGCCTGCGATCTCGGAACGCAGGACTTGCAATTCGCTCTCCTGCGTCATGGCGTCCCCCATCCGACGAGTTGGCGCAAGTTGTCGAACAATCCGGCGATCGGATCGCCTTCCCTGTCATGCGCCATATGTTCCTCCCGCCGATAATCGCTCGGTCTTTCAAAGTCGCCGGCCCAAATTCCGGCCTTAGCCTGCCGCGCACTGCGTTCTTCGCCGGCATAGGCACCATAGGAAACTGCCATGCCGCTCCGCACCATCGCGGCATTGATATCGAGGTCACCAGCGACGCAAGTCACCAGCAGGCGACCGTAGCGATCCTTCTCTCGTCCCCTGCATTCGGGCGCTCGGCTCTTAATCATTGTGGCAAGCGCCCTGCGGGCTTCCTCGCCACAAGCCCAATCCGCGCCATCTCGCCGACAGCGCTGCCGATATTCGGGAGCATCGATACCTTTCAACCTCAGGCGTTCGCCATTGATGGAAAGCGTATCGCCATCGACAACAGAAAAGCTGCCGTTTTGAATGATTTCCGGCCGATTGTTCATCTTCGACGCGAATAAAGCGAGAATGGCAAGCAGCGCGAAACTGGCCACGCCGTCACGAAACAGGCGGCCCGACCGCATCACGTTGTTGCCTCCTTTAAGAACAAATCCTTGGCGAAGATGGCAAACAAATCATTTCGGCGCAGCATCTTCTTAAGATTTGGACGCTAGTCTGTAGTCTCAGGAAGGCCAAGTTTCAATGTAACCATGAGCACCGGCGTCAGCACATCGACAGATAAAAACATTGTCGACCGATCGCGCAGTCACCGCAACCGGGCTGTGTCGAAGGCGGTGCGGCAGACGCGCGAGCGTCTGCAGAGTGGTCATAGCCGCAATTTCGACCGCGAACTCATGATGATGCACATCGACACGTTGCGGCAGAGCGCTGCCGTGGTGCCGATCTTCGTCATCGTCGTTGCCGTTCTTGGCGTCTATCTGACACATGACGCAGGCATTCTCTTCTGGACCATTCCGATCCTGACGGCCCATGCGATCAACATGTTGATCGGCCGGCGCGCAAAGAAGCAGGAAATGTCGGCCGAAAGCGCCAGAAAGTGGCGACAACGACTCCTGCTGGGGCAATTGCTCGTGGGTTTCTGTTGGGCGCTCTTCACGATACAGAGCTGCTCGACCTGCGGCGGCGATAGTTTCGCCTTCTACAAGGGCACGACGCTGCTCGTGGCGATCTGTATCACCGCAATGTCCAGCTTCATGCTGCCGCGGGCCGTTCCGTTTTCCTTCGCGCCGGCGACCGTCGCGCTGGTCGTTACGGCCATTTTGACGCGAAGGCCCTCCGACATCGCCCTGACGGCAGCCATATCGGTTGCCGTGATATTCTTCACCTTCATCACCAATCGCATGTACCAGTCGAACCTGAAGATCCTCTTCTTCCAATCGGAGAAGGACGATCTCATTGCCGAGCTGGAAGTGGCGAAATCCATGTCGGACGAGGCGCGCCGGCGTGCAGAGGAGGCAAACCTCGCCAAATCGCGCTTCCTCGCCTCCATGTCGCACGAGCTCAGAACGCCGCTGAATGCGATCCTCGGCTTTTCCGAGGTCATGTCGGCGGAGGTCATGGGACCGCTCAACAATCCGACCTACCGCGAATACACCACCGATATCCATCGCTCCGGCCAGCACCTGCTCAATCTCATCAATGAAATCCTCGACCTCTCGCGCATCGAGGCCGGCAAATACGAATTGAACGAGGAAGCGATTTCGCTCCTCGATATCGCCGAGGACTGCATCGGCATGGTGCAACTGCGCGCCCGCGCCAAAAATATCTCGATCTCATCGCAGTTCGAAGCTCAGCTTCCATCTGTCTGGGCCGATGAGAAATCGATGCGGCAGGTAATCCTCAATCTTCTGTCGAATGCGGTGAAATTCACGCCGCAAGGCGGCGAGATCAGCGTCAAGGTCGGCTGGACGGCTGGCGGCGGCGAATATGTGGCGATCAAGGACAATGGACCGGGCATTCCCGAAGAGGAAATCCCCGTGGTCCTCTCGGCTTTCGGCCAGGGCTCCATCGCCATCAAGAGCGCAGAGCAAGGCACCGGCCTCGGCCTGCCGATCGTCCAGGCCATTCTTGCCAAGCATGACGGTCAGTTCGTGCTGAAATCCAAGCTGAGGGAAGGCACCGAGGTCATCGCCATATTGCCGGCAAAGCGCGTGCTGCAAAGCCTGCCGGCGGTCGAAGATGCACCCCTCGTCGAGCGGCGCAAGAAGAGCTTCGCCTGAGGGAAGCTCCTGCTATCGCATCTAGCGGAACAGGAGATGGCTGCCGATGACGTAAAGAAGGTAGATGCCGGAAGCAACCAGCATGCAGAGAACGGCAAACGAACCAAGATCCTTGGCATGCTTGCCGACATTGGAAATTTCCGGCGAAATCCGGTCGATCACTTCTTCCACCGCCGTATTCATCGCCTCGACCGCAAACACGGCGAGGAAGAGCACCATTGCGATGACGATTTCACCGATGGTAGCCCCGACGGCAATCAACAGGATCAGCCCCACCCCGGCAAAAAGAAGCTCCTGGCGGAAGGCTGATTCCTGCAGCAATCGCTGAAACCCGCCCCAGGAATAGCCGGCAGCGGCGAAAAAGTGCCGGACGCCGGTCTCCTTGGTGACCGCTGATTTTGAAAATTCAGCCATTCGCGCTCCGCCCGTGACGTTCCGGTTGCAATCTCGATATCCTGCGAATACCGCCTCACCTTGAGCGAAGCAAGGCGACACCTTCCATCGCCCTTAAAATTCATTGCAGATTTATGACGAGAAACCGGCCATCTACAGGAAATTTAGCGACGAAACGCTTATTTCAACATCCCGCCGCCCGATTTTCTAATGCTTGTTGGTGACGCCGGCGCTTTCAAATGTCGCCATGCCGGAATGGCAGGCGGCCGCAGCCTTGACGATACCAGCGGCCAATGCGGCCCCGGTTCCTTCGCCGAGCCGCATGCCGAGCGCCAGAAGCGGCGTCTTTCCGAGTTTCTCGATCGAGCGCAGATGGCCCGGCTCCGCTGAGACATGCCCGATCAGGCAGTGATCGAGGGCAGAGGGATTGGCGGCCTTGAGAATCGAGGCGGCAGCGGTTGCGACATAACCGTCGATGATAACGGGGATGCGCTCCATGCGCGCGGCAAGGATGGCGCCAGCCATGGCGGCGATCTCGCGGCCGCCGAGGCGACGCAGGATTTCCAGCGGATCGGAGAGATGGTCACGATGCAGCGCCACCGCCTTTTCGACAGCCGCGATCTTGCGCTTCAGCATCTCGCCTTCCGAACCGGTACCGGGACCGACCCAATCTTCCGCCTTGCCGCCATAAAGCGCATAGTGAATGGCGGCCGCGATCGTGGTGTTGCCGATGCCCATTTCGCCGATGCAAAGCAGATCCGTGCCGCCGGCAATCGCCTCCATGCCGAAGGCCATCGTGGCGGCGCAATCCCGCTCGCTCAACGCCGGCTCTTCGGTGATATCGGCAGTCGGGAAATCGAGCGCGAGATCGAAGACCTTGAGACCGAGGTCATAGGCAACGCAGATCTGGTTGATTGCCGCGCCGCCGGCGGCGAAGTTTTCCACCATCTGCTGCGTGACGGAAGGCGGAAACGGCGTAATTCCTTGCTTGGTGACACCGTGATTGCCGGCGAAGATCGCCACCAGAGGCCGGGTCACGGCCGGAGAGCGGCCGGTCCAGGCGGCGAGCCAGAAAGCGATTTCCTCGAGCCTCCCGAGCGCGCCGGGCGGCTTGGTGAGCTGTGCATCGCGTTCGCGCGCCGCAACGAGCGCTCGGGCATCCGGCCCCGGAAGGTCGCGCAGCAATGCGCGGAAATCGTCGAATGGGAGGCCGCTGACGCTCATGAATGCGTTCCTTGTCTTTTGGTCTCAAATCGGGTTCTTTGCGTGCGACTCTATTAGTCTTCGGAATCGGCGCGAACAACTCCAAAAGCGTCCGATGCTGTCACACCTATGCCGAGGAGAGGAAGAAATGCGAGAATATATGCGTGACATCGCGCGCGCTGTCGCCTTTCTCAGCCGCGTTCCCGTGCCGGCGTCGTTCTTCGAGGGCGACGACGGCAAGCTCTCGCGCGTTTCACGCACCTTTCCCGTCGCCGGCCTGCTGATCGCCCTGCCCTCGGCGCTGACCTTCAGCGTACTGCTTGCCCTCAATGCCGATCCGTTGATGGCCGCATTGCTGGCGCTGACCGTGCAGACCGTCCTGACCGGCGCCCTTCATGAAGACGGGCTCAGCGACACGGCGGACGGAGTGGGTGGCGGCAAGGACCGGGAGCGCGCGCTCGAAATCATGAAGGACAGCCGCATCGGCACCTACGGCGCGGCGGCATTGATACTATCGTTCGGATTGCGGGCGGCAGCGCTTTCCGCCATAGCCCGGCATATTCCGCCTGAGGATGCCGCTGTCGCAATCCTCGCCGCGGCTACCCTGAGCCGCGGCGCCATGGTCTGGCATTGGTACGTTCTGCCATCGGCAAAACCGGATGGAATCGCAGCATCGGCGGGCAAGCCGGATAGCGATGCCATGCAGCTGGCGCTACTCGCCGCGCTCGCGCTCGCCGTGGTCCTCGTCGGCCCTGCAATGGGGGTTCCGGCGCTGGTTGGCTGCCTTCTCGCAGCCGGCGTCGCAGCATTTCTCGTCACCCGATATGTGCGCCAAAAGCTGGCCGGCCATACGGGCGATACGATCGGTGCGACCCAGCAGATTTGCGAGATCGCCTCCCTGTGTACTCTTGCCATGTGCGTTTGAAGCATCGATATATGATCTCATGCTGACACCCTGCATCCTCGTCTGCTCCATCGACCTAAATACCGGCTATTGCTTCGGTTGCGGTCGCACGGCCTCGGAGATCGGGGCATGGATGAGCTATAGCGACGAGGAACGCCGGGAGATCATGGAGGTGCTCCCGGAGCGTCTGACCAAGGTCGAGCGCAAGCCACGTCGGGAAACCCGTCGCCAAAGGATGGCACGGGAGCGCAGTGCCGTATGAACCGACTGAACATCGTTCTCGCCGTTCTCGGCATCGGCCTCGCACTGCTCATTTTCAACAACAATACCGGAACCACCTTCGGCATGCGCAACGACGACTTTGCCCGCGTCGTCTACCTCTTGCCGATCGCTCTCATGATGAGTGCCGCCGTATGGGCAAGTCGCTATACGGTCAGCCAGTCGATCCGCAATCTCCTGATCTGGTTCGTCATCATCATGGCCCTCGCGACCGCCTACATCTATCGCAAAGATGCTGAACAGGTCGGCAACCGCGTCTTCGCCGGTCTGATGCCCGGTCACGCGGTCGTCGTCACGACAAGCGAAGGCGGGCAGGAGGTCATCCTTCACAAGCGTTCGAACGGCCATTTCGAAGCGCGGGTCATGATCAACGGCCAGCCGATCGACATGCTGATCGATACCGGCGCCAGCACCATCGCCCTCTCGCAGGAAGACGCCGAACGCGTCGGGATCATTCCTGAAAATCTCACCTATTCCATGACCGTATTGACCGCCAATGGCCGCGCCAGAGCTGCGCCTGTAGAGCTGGGCTCCGTGGCGATCGGACCGATCAAGCGCAGGGATGTCGAGGCGAGCGTCGCCGAAGCGGGCAAGCTCGATCAGAGCCTGCTCGGCATGAGCTTTCTCGAAACCCTGGGGTCGATGCAGATGCAGACCGACGAGCTTCGGCTGCGCGACTGAGCGGGACGGGCCATCGCATACAATAGTTCGGTTGGGACCGAAGCATTCGACGGCTTCTTCACTCTAAAACAACGGCATGTCCGAACCGCGTGAAGAGTGAGCCCCCATGACGCCTGCAAGATCGAACCAGACGACCGAACTTTTGCTGCTCCTCGCGCTCGCGACCTGCTGGGGTGCCTCCTACACCTTCATCCGCGTCGGCGTGGCAACCATACCGCCGATCACGCTGATCGCCGCCCGCACCTTGATTGCCGGTGTCGTTCTGCTCGCGATCATCCGCTGGCGCGGCCTCAGCCTGCCAAGGGACGCGGCTACCTGGAAGCGCTTTCTCATTCAATCCTGCCTCAACAGCGCCATTCCCTTCACACTGATCGCCTGGGCGGAACAGACCGTCGATGCCGGTCTCGCGACTATTTTGAATTCGACGACGCCGATTTTCACCTTCCTGATCGCCGCTTTCCTGCTGCGCAGCGAACCGCTGACGGGACGCAAGCTCTTTGGCGTGATTGCCGGTATGGCTGGCATTTGCCTGATCATCGGCCTCGATGCATTGCACGGCATGGGTCGCCAGCTGCTGCCGCAGCTCGCCGTCGTGGCGGCATCGGTCTGCTATGCCTGCGCTGCTCTGTTCGGCCGCAATTTCAAAGGGTTGGACCCGATGATGCCCGCAGCCGGCTCGCTGCTCTGCGGTGCGGTCCTCCTGATCCCCGCCAGCCTGATCGTCGAGCACCCGTGGCAGCTCACGCCGTCGACGGCTTCAATCCTGGCGCTGCTCGGCCTGTCGGTCGTCTCCACCGCCCTCGCCTTCAGCATCTACTTCCGGCTCATCCAAACCTTGGGTTCGGTCGGCACGACGGCACAAGCCTATCTGCGAGTCCCGATCGGCGTCGGCATCGGCGTGATCTTCCTCGGCGAGCCCCTGTCCCCAACGGCAGCCATCGGTCTCGTCTGTGTCGTCGCAGGCGTCATGGCGATGACCATCGCACCGCGCAAGCGCGTCACAGCAGGCTGACCTCCTTCAAACAGCGCGATGAGAGCTCAGATCAGCAAGGACAAGTCGTCCCAGGCAAGGATGAGATTGTCGGAGCGCCAGAGCGGGCCCGGATCGATATATCGACCGACCAATTGCCCTCCGATCGCACGGTAGAATGCGATCGCCGGTTCGTTGCCGACCACGACGCCAAGCCCGAGAGCCGAGTATCCCATTGCCGCAAGCTCGCACGCCATCTCCCGCATCAGTTTGCGGCCAATCCCTTGTCGCTTGATGGAGGAATCCACGTAAAGCGACTTTACCTCACCGCGCCCCTCGAATGCCGGCTCGGACGGCGCTGCAATCGCGCCTATGCCGACGAGCCGCTGTCCTTGCAACGCCAGCAGCACGCGCTGATCCTTCCGCGGATTGGCAAGCATGTCGGCCCATCGCGCCCGGCGGTAATCTTCGTCAAGCGCGCGGAAGACGTCGGCTGGCGCGAGATCGCGATAGGTGTCGCACCAGACGGCGCGATGAAGCCTGGCCATCTCGGCGACATCATCGATGACGGCCGGTCTGATCACGATATCCGTCGTCATAACGCACGGCTCATGACGGTGGCCCGCAATGCGCCGACAAGATAGAGCGAGCCAGTCACAAGTATCCACCCGCTGCGTTCGGCAGCCTTCACAGCCGCCCGATCCAGCGCAAGGTGCGGATCGGGCTCGGCTTCGCAAGCCATACCCGCCGAGACCGCCAAGGCTTGCAGATCCTTCGCCGCATGAGCACGGCCCGATCCGGATGCTTCCGTGAAGATCGCATAGGCCACATAGCGCGATAACACGCTCAAGAAGCCGGGCGCGTCCTTGTCGGACGCCAGTGCGACGACGGCGACACAATCGCCGTTGACGCTGGACGAGTGCGTGATATCGCGCAGGACCGCCTCGATGTTGAACGGCACATGCGCGCCATCCATGATGATAGGCACGGTCTGTCGCCCACCTTGCAATTTAGGCGGCAACGCGAAGTCGAAGCGTTCCATCCGGCCCGGCAGGCGCGCCCTGTCGACAACACCGGGTTCGAGCAGCCACGCACCGACCGGCCGACTCTTTGCGCCGCCGTCATTCACGCTCTCACCTCCCCGCCCGAGATGATCGAACACCATACCCACCAGCGCCATGTTCGTTTCCGCAATGGTCGCGTCTTCGGGCAGGTCGGTTCGAAGCACGTCGCAGCCGAGTTCGTCGGCGCGCTGCTGCAGGACCCGCCCTGCGGCATCGTCGGCGGCAAGCGTGGTGGCAAGCGTCGCGCCGGGCTTCAATATGCCAACCTTCTCGCCTGCGATCGCCTCGCGCGTCGAGCCGAGAATTTCGGTATGTTCCAGCCCGATATTGGTGACGATGGCCACTTCGCCGAACACCACATTCGTCGAATCCAGCCTGCCGCCAAGCCCGACCTCGACGACAACCCAGTTCAGGCCGGCATCCCGGAACACGACGAAAGCGGCCGCCGTTATCACGTCGAACCAGGTCGCATCCTCGCCGGCCGTCGCAGCCCGCTTGGCGCTCTCGTAGCCGTCCAGCACCTGCATGATCGCGCCTGCCAAGGCATCGTCCCCGACCTCCTGGCCGAGAAGGCTGACACGCTCGTTCACACGGTCGACATGCGGCGACGCATAGCGGCCGACCTGCCGACCGGCCCGCACCAATCCGGCTTCCAGAAGCGCAGCGACCGACCCCTTGCCTTTCGTCCCTGCAACGTGGATGGCGCGAAAGCTCCGATGCGGATTACCCAGGCGCTGCATGAGATCGAGCATCGGCTCAAGACCAACACGCATCTCCCCGCGCGGCTTGCGCTCCCAGTTGGTCAGTTGATCGAGCCGGTGGAGGGCATCGGATAGCGCCGGACTGGGATGGGACTGCGACATGGGGATGCCTTTTTACAATTTCCACACGGCAACAAGAGCCGCGAGCGTTCTTAGACCCGCAAAGCAGGCACCGCCATCAGTTTCTCAGCCGATACCCCGTCTTGAAAATCCATCCGAGGACGGTCAGACAAACGACGAGGAAGAGCGTGATCATGGCGAGGCTCAGCACCGGATTGACGTCGGCGATGCCATAGAAGCTCCAGCGAAAGCCACTGACGAGATAGAGAACCGGATTGAGATGGCTGACCGTCTGCCAGAAGGGCGGGAGCATGTTGATCGAGTAGAAGCTGCCGCCGAGGAAGGTGAGCGGCGGCACGACCAGCATCGGGATCAGATTCAACTGCTCGAAATTTCCGGCCCAAATGCCGATCATGAAGCCCAGCAGGCTGAAGGTTATCGCCGTCAGCACGAAGAACAGGATCATCATGAACGGATGCTCGATCCTGATATCGACGAAGAAGCTTGCCGTGGCCAGGATGATCAGGCCGATCAGCATCCCCTTGGTCGCCGCCGCCCCCACATAGCCGAGAACGATTTCCGTCATGGCGACGGGCGCTGACAACACCTCGTAGATCGTACCGGTGAATTTCGGGAAATAGATGCCGAAGGAACCGTTGCTGATGCACTGGCCGAGCAGGGTCAGCATGATCAGGCCAGGCGTGATGAAGGCTCCATAGGAAACGCCCTCGACCAGATTGATTCGCGATCCGATCGCGGCACCGAAGACGATGAAATAGAGCGATGTGGAAATGACCGGTGAAACGACGCTCTGCAACAGCGTGCGGCGCGTGCGGGCCATTTCGAAGGAATAGATGGACTTGACCGCTTCGAAGTTCATTTGCTTGCCCCTACCAGCGATACGAAAATATCCTCGAGCGAGCTCTGGCGCGTCGAAAGATCCTTGAAGTGAATTCCCTGCTCGGCGAGCTTCGACAGCAGTGCCGCAATGCTCGATTGCTCGTGCTGGGCATCGAAATCATAGATGAGCGTAACGCCGTTGGGGCCAAGTGAAAGCCCATTGCCATCCAGACAGTGCGGAATGGCTTCCAGCGGTTCGCTGAGATCGAGGATGAGCTGCTTGCGGCCGAGCTTGGCCATCAGCGCCTTCTTCTCCTCCACCAGCAGCAACTCGCCGCCATTGATGACACCGACGCGATCGGCGGCTTCCTCGGCCTCTTCGATGTAGTGGGTCGTCAAGATGATGGTGACGCCGGAGGCGCGCAGGCGCTCGACCACATGCCACATATCCTTGCGCAGCGTGACGTCCACGCCGGCGGTCGGCTCATCGAGAAACAGGATCTCTGGCTCATGTGACAGTGCCTTTGCGATGAGGACGCGCCGCTTCATGCCGCCGGAAAGCTGGCGAAGCGTGTTGTCCTTCTTCTCCCAGAGCGAGAGATCGCGGAGTATCTTCTCAATGTATTCAGGGTTTGGTTTCTTGCCGTGAAGCCCGCGCGAGAAGCTCACCGTATTCCAGACTGTTTCGAATTGATCCGTCGTCAATTCCTGCGGCACAAGACCGATCAGACTGCGCGTGGCGCGAAAATCGCGCACGACGTCGTGGCCGCCGACCGTCACCGAGCCCCCGCTCGGATTGGCGATCCCGCAGACGATGGAAATCAGCGTCGTCTTGCCGGCCCCGTTCGGCCCCAGCAGCGCCAGGATTTCGCCCCGCTCGATATCGAGATCGATACCTTTCAGCGCCTGGAATCCGTTGGCGTATGTTTTCGTGAGATTGCGGATGGAAATAATCGCAGCCATGATACGGCAAAGTCCGGCTTTTGTGATGAATATCTCGGCGTTTGCCCGCTATATAGCCGGTCTTGAGCTTTTACCACCCCACGGTGGTGAAACACAGCGTTCGTCTAAGACAAATAACCTGTCATCAAATCGTGACCTTCGTCGGGCATATAGCTCCTTAGGTGAGCAACGTTTGTCGCAACTCCGCCCAACGCCTCTTGGCGACACCGTCAGCGCCTGCTGTATTCGCCGATTTATTGCCCTCGCATTCATATTGCGTGCATCATCATTGCAACATGAAATTCTTTTTTGGAGCAGGCAAAGATCCCCCGTCATTGCCATGCGCCACTCAAGCCGGCACTAGCCGGCTTTTTTCTTTTGCCGACTTACGATCTTGAAATCCAAACTTACCAGTTGCCGTTAACACCGCAGCCGGCCGGCGGCAGCGTCTTGTGCTCAAAGCGAGCCTTCAGCATTGCGCAGCCCTTGTCGCGAATGGGTCCGGGCATCATCGAGTTGAGACCTATGCCGACCTCATCGAACGGATCGTCCGCATAGGCGACGTAAGCATACCAGCGGCCGCCGATCACGATGACAATGGCAATCAGCGCAGCAACGAGCGCCCTTCCCAGGCTTCTCTTTCGTCTTGGTACGTTTTCCATGCAACCCTCTCTTGCCCTCGGCCCGCGCACTTAACCGCGATTCCGGCAATAGGTAAATCAGCTTTCCCGTTCGGCAAGTGTGGATGCTGCCCCGGCGAAACGCCAATCACAGGCTGCAATAGCGCCGCCCGCCCTTGCGGTCCCTGAGGTCGAAATGGAAATGGTTCCAGTGTTCCGGATTGCTGCCTGGCCCAAGCACGGTATCGAAATAGCGGCAGCTGTCACTGCGCACCGCCTTGAGCAGTCGCCCCTCCCGGAAGGAGAACAAGCCCTTCTTCCGCACGTCGATCACATGGCCGTTCTTCAGAATGAAGGTGCCGACATCGATCGCGTTGCCGTGCGCATGTTCCGACATCGGATTATAGCGCTGCCGGCTATTGTTCATCCGGCGACAGGAATAGCCGCCGAGCGGTACGATCGTGCCGATGCCGGTCCAGTAGCGGGTGCGCGCCGCCGGCGCCAGCTCGTTCTTCACCCATTTGGCGAAGGCAAGCGTCACCTGGCAGTTCAACGTGACGGCGGGTCTGACCGCGATATTGCCCGAAAGACCGCTGAGCGAGACCGGATAGGGAACCTGACATGCCGGACCGTTCGAGATCGCCGGTTTGTCGACATAGACGACGCCCATGCGCTTCAGTTCCTGACGACAGGCGATCTCCGAGGGCGGCATCATACCCGGCGTCGATTGCGGCGCTTCGAATTGCTGATCGAGACGCGGCATCGGATTTTCGATGCGCGGCAGCATCGCAACCTGCGTTCCCGGTTGCTGCCGCGGTATCCGCGACTGGTTGAGTTCCGCCTGCGCGGCCGGGCGCTGAACGACCGAACGGTTGGTCTGCACCGGCGCATCTGTGCCGATGCCGTCGACGACGGGCTCATCGGACTGACCCTCCGCGATATTCTGCTGCTCTTCCTGCGCCAACCCGACGACCGATACCGATTGCGCTTCTTCGCTCGGCCCAACGCCAAGCTCGGCGTCCATATTCACTCCCTGCGAGGGAACATTCGATTGCTGCGCCAGCCCAACTTCGACATCCGAAGTCGTCACGGCTTCACCGGTTCCGGCGGAACGAACGGGACCGCCGCTTTTGTAATTGCTCGACGCCGAAACGACAGGGTCCTGCACCCCTTGGTAAGCGAACTGCCGCTGCGGCACGCTGCGGTGCGGCTTGATCGAGCCGACACGCGAGGAATTGTCGATACCGGAAGGCGGCACGAGGCTATCCGCGGTGCAGGCCACCAGCGCTGACGACAACAGCAAAGGCAGGGCGACCCGCCGTAGAATGGGTAAAATGACCATAATCCTGATCCGCTGCCCCAGCCACGGGTCGGTAACGCTTATAAAGCCTAAATGGGAAGGGTGAACGAAAGCTTACCGGCGCGGCTCCCCTGCTCCAGATCGACCGCGCATGGCTGCGAAGCAATGCTCGGCAACGTATCGAACTCACAGGAGTCCTGCGCGGAAACGCCGGTATGTCTTTTCCATCGCGGCGGGATTGCATAGGCTGACAATCGGAATCGGCCGTAAGACAGGAGCAGACGAATGAACGACAGTGTCAAACCGCGAGGGGAGCTGACATTGCGCACGCTCGCCATGCCCGCCGACGCCAATCCCGCCGGCGATATTTTCGGCGGCTGGGTCATGGCGCAGATGGACTTGGCAAGCGGCATCCGCGCCGCCGAACGCGCGCGCGGCCGCGTTGTCACGGCGGCGGTCAAGGAGATGGCCTTCAAGCTGCCGGTCAAGGTCGGCGATACGCTGAGCGTCTTCACCGATATCGAACGCGTCGGCCGCACCTCGATTACCCTGAGCGTCGAAGCCTGGGCACATCGGGCCCGTTACAACAGCCTGGAGAAGGTCACGGCCGCGACCTTTATCATGGTTGCGCTTGATGAAAGCGGCTTGCCGAAGCCGGTCCCGGCGGAGAGCTGAAGCAATGGGCGACGCCGCCGCACACACCCCGGAAGTCTACGTCTATATCAGGACGGTCATGAGCATGGTGATCGGCCTTTCGCTGGCCCAGCTCCTGACGCGGCTCGCCGGTTTCGTCCAATCGCCGGGCAAGAACAGGATTTACCTGGTCCACATCGGCTGGGTCCTGTCGATGTTCCTGTTCATCATCCATTTCTGGTGGTGGGAATACCGGCTGCAATCCGTCGCGCAGATCAATTTCGGCGTCTATCTCTTTCTCATCTGCTTCTGCTGCCTCTTCTATTTTCTGTGCGTGCTGCTCAATCCGCCGTCGGTCGAGGATTATGGCGGTTTCGAGGAATATTTCATCTCCCGCCGCGGCTGGTTCTTCGGCCTGCTTGCCGTCACCTATGCGGTCGACCTCATCGACACACGATTGAAGGGAGAAACCTATTTTCATTCCCTCGGCTGGGAATATCCGACGCGCAATATCGTCTATATCATCCTTTGCATTGTCGCCGCGCTCACCGCGAACAGGCGCTTCCAGGCGGCCTTCGTCATTCTCGGGCTGATCTACCAGATCACGTGGATCTTCCGGCTCTACGACGTGCTTCCAGGATAAGGATCGCATTCGCTCTGCCGTAAAACGGCTGCCATTTCGATGTTCTACAGTCCTGACCAAGACATCGCCATATTGTTCGGGTCGATTGCCTTCGAAGACGCAAGTGGGGACTCAAGCCTTGAAGACAAAGAGCTATGCATTGGTATTGGCCGTTGCTCTTTCGTTGCCGTCGCTTGCTCATGCCGAAGACCCTGCACCGGGGCCGGCCAGCACCACCATCGACCTGAAATACTGGGTGGAATTCGCCAAGCAGGGCAATGCGGCTGCCCAGTATGGTCTTGGCTATCGCTATGCCAACGGCCAGGGTGTGGAGCAGGACGATGCGCAGGCCGTTGATTGGTATCGCAAAGCGGCCGAGCAAGGCAACGCGCAGGCGCAGTATGCACTGGCCTACATGTATGCCAGCGGCCGTGGTGTCGATGCCGATCTGAAACAGGCAAACGATTGGTATCTGAGAGGCGCACAAGGCGGCAATGCCGATGCGCAATATGCCATCGGTTATTCCTACGCCAACGGCCGGGGCACGGATGTCGATAACCAAGGCGCCGTCGCCTGGTATCAGAAATCCGCCGCCCAGGGACAGGCGCAGGCGCAATATGCGCTCGGCTACATGTACGCGAACGGCCTCGGCGTGCAGGAAGACAAGGCCATTGCATTCGGCTGGTATCGCAAGGCGGCCGACCAGGGCCGCTCCGACGCGCAATACGCGCTTGGCTATATGTACGACAACGGCCAAGGCACCGAAGAAGACCAGGAACAGGCGGTCGCCTGGTATAGGAAATCCGGCGATCAAGGAAATGCGCAAGGCCTCTATGCAGTCGGCTACGCCTATGCCAATGGCAGGGGTGTCGGGCAGAGCGATGCCGAGGCCTATTCCTGGTACATGAAAGCAGCCGGAAAGGGACGTGCCGACGCACAATACGCGGTTGGCTACAGCCTCGCCAATGGAATAGGCGTCGATCGCGATTACAGACAGGCGCTTCAATGGTATCGCAAGGCTGCCGATCAGGGCCGCCCCGACGCGCAATATGCGATCGGCTATCTCTATGCCAACGGCCGGGGCGTGAAGGTCGATGACGATAGCGCCGTGCGATGGTACCGCAAGGCTGCCGAACAAGGCGATGCGCGGGGCCAATACGCCCTCGCCTATATGTACGCGGGCGGCCGCGGAGTACCAACGAATTATGGCAAGGCCCTTGAATGGTATGGGAAAGCCGCCGGTCAGGGTCATGCGGACGCACAATATGCCCTCGGCTACATGTACGAGAACGGTCAAGGGACGACGGCCGACAGGGCCGTCGCCGCAAGCTGGTACCGCAAGGCGGCCAATCAGAACAATTCACAGGGCGAATATGCCCTCGCCTATCTCTATTACCAGGGCGCCGGCGTCGCCAAGGACTATGGCCAGGCGGCCGAACTCTTTCGCAAGGCGGCCGACCAGGGCGACGCTCGCGCGGAATACGGTCTTGGATATCTGTATTATAACGGCTATGGCGTGCCGAAGGACGCTACGGCGGCTGCCGACTGGTTCAACAAGGCGGCGGCCAAAGGTTTGCCGGAGGCGCAGCACGGACTGGGCTATATGGAAGCCAACCGCGACGGCCCGATCAAGGATCTCGGACCGCTGGGACAGGGAGCCGCCGGAGGGAAAGATACCGGCAGCATGACGGGCTGGGCAGTATTTCATTTGCTGATGGCGCTCGTACCCTAGTGGTCGCGAGACGTCTGGCATTTTAGTTCAACGGATTTCGACTGAGGGGTAGAGCGTGAATTGGAAGAAGGGGGCCGCGGGTTTGCTCTTCGCGGTGGCGTCCATAGGAGCTGCTCAGGCCGATATCGGACGAAACGGCTACGATCGAGGTGACATCAAATCGGGCATGGACTACTGGCGCCCCCTTGCGAACAAGGGCAACGTCGCCGCGCAGTTGAAACTCGGACAGATGTATGAGGACGGCAACGGCGTCGAGAAGAACCTTACCCTTGCCCTTGACTGGTACAAGAAGGCGGCCGATCAGGGCAGCGCCGAAGCCCAATTCAATGTCGGCACGATGTACGATCAGGGCGAAGGCATCGCAGCCGACAAGAGCCAGGCCATTCTCTGGTACAAGAAGGCTGCGGCACAGGGATACCTCAACGCGCAATATAATCTCGGCGTCGTCTATGACACGGGCGAAGGCGTAGCTCAGGACAAGCAGCAGGCGTTCGCCTGGTACAGCAAGGCAGCCGATCAGGGCGATGCGGATGCGGAGTTCAATGTCGGCACCATGTACGATCAGGGCGACGGCACCGAAAAAGACAAGAGCAAGGCCGCCATCTGGTATCGCAAGGCGGCCGAGCAGGGAAAGGTCGAAGCGCAGTACAATCTGGGCATCATGTATCGAAACGGCGAAGGTGTCGCCAAGGACGGTGCCGCAGCCTTCTCGTGGTTCAAGAAAGCGGCCGACCAGGGCGATGCCAGCGCGCAGTTCAACATCGGCGCCATGTATGCCGATGGCGACGGGATCAAGCAGGACGATGCTCAGGCCATCAAATGGTTCCTGAAAGCCGCCGCACAAAACGATGTGGAGGCGGAATACAATCTCGGCGTCATGTTCCGCGATGGCGAAGGCGTCGCCAAGAATGGGCCCCAGGCAGTCTATTGGTTCGAGAGGGCGGCGGCCCATCGCTATGCCGATGCCGCCTATAATCTTGCCATGATGTATCGCGACGGCGACGGCATTGCGGCGGATGCGGCCAAGGCAACGGAGTGGTTCCGTAAGGCAAAGCATCTCGGCTACGACGGCGACACGGACGAACAACAGGAAGTCCCACCCGGCGAACAGACCATTCCGATATGACGGAATGCACAGGTCGATCGCCGCCATCATCTCTGCCGGCAGCCCGCTTTCACGTCCGGCGAATCGCGACAAAACATGCTATTGCCCACAACCTGAGGTGCGTGATGCGACGTGTTGGGCGTCGTCATACGCGCCGAGCCGGGGGAAACAATGAGTTTTGCTGCTTCCGATCACCAAATGGCCGCGTTGCCGCCTCGCTATTTCTGGCGACGGGCCGGCGCCTATCTGGTCGATATCGTCATTTTCCAGATAGCGTTTACGCTGCTGTTTCTGGCGCTGTCCGCGGTAACGCCGTGGGATTTGACCTTGCCGCTACTTCAGAAGCAACAATGCGATAAGGCAACATCAGGCCCTCTCATTGCAAAATTGGAGGCCGAATGGCCGCTGCAGGCGGGCGAGGTCAGAAGCAACCAGCTGTGCCACATCTCCTGGCTTGGCAGTAATGGATACACGGTCTTCGTTTCAGCCGTCGCGTCGCAACAGGGATCGACCACGTTGAAGCGTGCCTTCTCCGTCCCCGTCGACGGCAATGGCAATCCGATCAACCCGAATGTGACGGCAAGACCGACATCCAGCGTCGTATTGCTCCTCCTCCCCCTCGCCTTCGCCCTTTGCTCGGCCGCCGGCAGGCGGACGGTGGGAAAGCGGTTGACCTCATTGTGCGTGTCAACGGTGGAAGGCAGGCCTCTGCCCCTGGCGCTTGCCGCCAAGCGTGAAATGTTCAAGTTTCTGCCATTGATACTGCTGGCCATCGTCAATCTGGCCAGCCTGTTCCTGCTGCCGTCCTACCTGCCTCCGATCGACCAGCTGATCCAGCAAGCACGCGATACCAACCTTCTCAATACGATCGGTTTCTTCGCCCTGACGGGCGCATTGGCGCCACTTCTGTTCGTATTCGCGCTTGTCTGGTGGATCTTCCCATTGATTGTGTGGCGCGGCCAGACTTTCTACGACCGCTTCTGCGACACCATCGTCGTCAAGGAGTAACCATAAAATCGGGGGGATTGCCTTGGCGAACGAACAGATGGAAGACTGCCGTCGCGCCGGGCCTGATTTGCTGCTTCTTCTCTTGAGAGGATAGATCGTCGTGAACCTGAAATATCCCATGTCGCGTTTCTCGCTTCTGCCGTCTTTTCGTATGGTCCTGCTGGCCGGTGCGATCGTTCTGCCGCTCTCGCCACTTCCGATGGCAGCACCGCCGGCGCAAGCCGCGCCCGGCTCATGCTGGTCGCTGCTCCATAGCAAGTTCGGCCCGCAGATCGAGAAATCGGTGAACGAGGCCGATCCCTGCAAGAAGCTGCCGGGCGTTGATCACAAGGACCAGTTCGAGGTCAAGTCGCTCGACGTCTGCGACGGCCCGAACGGCGGCGTCCAGATCAACGCGCATGCCGACATGGCTTGCAAGTCGCATGGCATATTGAAGACGACGATCAAGGGGCAGCTCGACGCTTCCATGACCGTCGATGTCGGCTCATGCCACATTACAGACCTACATGTCGGGATCAACGGCCCGATCGGCGAGCTGATATCCTCCGTCGACGGGCTGCAGGAACTGGCCCGCGGCTTTGCGCAGGCGAAGATTTCGGAAATCTGCGGAAAGTGACATGCAAGGGCCGGCAGATAACCGGCCCTCACAAATCATGTTGGCGAACCTCTTCAGGCTCGCACGGCTCCATTGGCTCGTCCAGCATCGCTCTCGCCGAACCGGACACCCTTCTTCTCGAAGCCGAAGCCGGCAAATACCGCGACGACGACGGCCACGATGCAGGCGACGATCAACAGCGCCAGCGCATAATCACCGTTCCACTGCTTCGCCAATCCCGCCTGGATCGAAGCATTGCCCGACGCCAGCAGATTGCCGAGCTGATAGGCAAATCCGGGAAAGGTGCCGCGCACCTCGTCCGGCGACAATTCGTTGAGATGCACAGGGACGATGCCCCATGCGCCCTGCACGAAAAGCTGCATCAGGAAGGCGCCGATCGCGAGCATAACCGGCCCCTGTCCCCAAACCCAGAGCGGGGCGACGGGAATGGCGAGAAGCGCCGCGATGACGATGGTCCTGCGCCTGCCCCATCGCTGCGACAAAGCACCGAACGTCAGGCCGCCGACGATCGCGCCGATGTTGTAGACGATGGCAATGGCGCCAACCGTATAGGAATCATATTGTTTCTGGGTTTCGAGGAAGGTCGGATAGAGGTCCTGCGTGCCGTGACTGAAGAAATTGAAAGCGGTCATCAGAAGCACCGCCCATATGAATAGAGGAATGTTCTCGCGCAGCACGGTCAGGAACGGCCGTTGCGGCTTCGCCTGCCTCTGGAGGAAAGCCGGAGACTCCTCCACATTGCGCCTGATGTAGAGCACCAGCAGCGCTGGCACCGCGCCGACGATGAACATGCCGCGCCAGCCGATGATCGGAAACAGCAAGAAGAAGACGATCGAGGCGATCAGGTAGCCCGAGGGATAGCCCGCCTGCAGGATGCCGGACACAAGGCCGCGCGAATCCTCGGGTATCGTCTCCATGACAAGCGATGCGCCAACGCCCCATTCGCCGCCCATGGCAACGCCAAAGAGCGCGCGCAACACGAGGAACATCGTCAGGCCGGTCGAAAAGCCGGTCAGAAATTCGAAGACGGAATAAAGCAGCACATCGACCATCAGGGTCGTGCGCCGCCCGAAGCGATCCGCCGCCAGCCCGAAGATCAAGGCTCCGAGCGGCCGCATGGCGAGCGTAAGGAAGATCGCCACGGCGACCGCCGGGACGTCGGTGTGAAATTCTTCGGCTATATGCTTGAGAACGAAGACCAATATGAAAAAATCGAAAGCGTCCAATGTCCAGCCCAGATAGGCCGCGATCACGGTGTTTCGTTGCTGGGGAGACAAGGAACGTAAGCTATCCAATGCGGTCATCATGATCCTCCGACCGGATGGCGGCGGCGAGGCGGGCAATACCGGATGCCGTCGAAGCTGGGGGAACCCGGCAATCTGGCCGGGCATGTCGACGTTGCGGCTGGTTCCTCCTTTGGCGCCTGCGAGGATCGCGCTATGCGGACTTTGGATCAGCGATAACGCATCGGCCGCCCTCGAGTTGTAACATATTTGACATCTGCGGCGAACGGAAAAAACCATCATTTCGTTTCCCTTTTGTACTCGCCACCCCTTCACATCTGCGCGATCTGTCTCCATATTCGCCACATGGCCAAATCACCGAAAAAACCCTCCGCCCCGACCGGTTTCGAAGAGGCGCCGCAAGCGTCGTTTGAAGGTGCGCCCCTCAGCGGCAGCGTCGCCGACTGGGTGAAGCAGCTCGAAGCGGATGCGGAATCCTCCGGTATCGAGACCCAGCGCGAGATTGCCTCCAAGGCGGGCAAACACCGCAAGAAGGTGGAGATAGCCGCATCCAAATCCGGGCGTGGCACATCGATGGGCGGATCGACCGATCCGAAGACGCGCGCCGCCGCCGGCCTCAATCCGGTGGCCGGTCTCGATATCGCGCTTGAGGACGCCGACAAGATTTCGCGCGACGGCGTGACGGCCACCGTCGAGGCGCTATCGAAACTGATCGAAAGCGGCAATCCGCTCTTCAAGGACGGCAAGCTTTGGACGCCGCACCGCCCTGCCCGGCCGGATAAATCCGAAGGCGGCATCGAGCTGCGCATGGCCTCGGAATACCAACCCGCCGGCGACCAGCCGACCGCGATCCGCGATCTCGTCGAAGGCCTGGAGAACGGCGACCGCAGCCAGGTGCTGCTCGGCGTCACCGGCTCCGGCAAGACCTTCACCATGGCCAAGGTCATCGAAGCGACGCAGCGCCCGGCCGTCATCCTCGCACCGAACAAGACACTCGCGGCGCAGCTCTATTCCGAGTTCAAGAATTTCTTCCCGGACAATGCGGTCGAGTATTTCGTTTCCTACTACGACTACTACCAGCCGGAAGCCTATGTGCCGCGCTCGGACACCTTCATCGAGAAGGAAAGCTCGATCAACGAACAGATCGACCGCATGCGCCACTCGGCGACGCGATCGCTGCTGGAACGTGACGATTGCATTATCGTCGCCTCGGTATCCTGCATCTACGGTATCGGCTCGGTCGAAACCTACACGGCGATGACCTTCCAGATGAATGTCGGCGATCGGCTGGACCAACGCCAGCTCCTCGCCGATCTCGTGGCGCAGCAATACAAGCGGCGCGACATGGATTTCATCCGCGGTTCCTTCCGCGTTCGTGGCGACACGATCGAAATCTTCCCGGCCCACCTGGAGGATGCCGCCTGGCGCATCTCCATGTTCGGCGACGAAATCGACTCCATCACCGAATTCGACCCGTTGACCGGCCAGAAGACCGGCGACCTGAAATCGGTGAAGATCTACGCCAATTCGCACTATGTCACGCCGCGCCCGACGCTGAACGGCGCCATCAAGGCGATCAAGGAAGAGCTGAAGATCCGGCTTGCCGAGCTGGAAAAAGCCGGCCGCCTGCTCGAAGCGCAGCGCCTGGAACAGCGCACCCGCTATGACGTCGAAATGCTTGAAGCTACCGGCTCTTGCGCCGGTATCGAGAACTATTCGCGCTACCTCACCGGCCGCAATCCCGGCGAGCCGCCGCCGACACTGTTCGAGTATATCCCCGACAACGCCCTGCTGTTCATCGACGAAAGCCACGTCTCGGTCAGCCAGATCGGCGGCATGTATCGCGGCGACTTCCGGCGCAAGGCGACGCTTGCCGAATATGGCTTCCGCCTGCCCTCCTGCATGGACAACCGGCCGCTGCGCTTCGAGGAATGGGACGCCATGCGCCCGGACACGATCGCGGTGTCGGCGACGCCGGGCAGCTGGGAGATGGAACAATCCGGCGGCGTCTTCGCCGAACAGGTCATCCGTCCGACGGGCCTCATCGACCCGCCGGTCGAGGTGCGCTCCGCCCGCACCCAGGTCGACGACGTGCTCGGCGAAATCCGCGAAACTGCAGCCAAGGGCTACCGCACGCTTTGCACCGTGCTCACCAAGCGCATGGCGGAGGATCTGACGGAATATCTGCACGAACAGGGCGTGCGCGTGCGCTACATGCACTCAGACATCGATACGCTGGAGCGCATCGAGATCATCCGCGACCTGCGTTTGGGCGCCTTCGACGTTCTCGTCGGCATCAACTTGCTGCGCGAAGGTCTCGATATTCCCGAATGCGGCTTCGTCGCCATCCTCGATGCCGACAAGGAAGGCTTCCTGCGTTCTGAGACATCGCTGATCCAGACGATCGGCCGCGCCGCGCGTAACGTCGACGGCAAGGTCATCCTTTATGCCGACAATATCACCGGCTCGATGCAGCGGGCGATGGACGAGACCAGCCGCCGCCGCGAAAAGCAGATGGCCTACAATCTCGAGAACGGCATTACGCCGGAATCGGTCAAGGCGAAGATTTCCGACATCCTCGACAGTGTCTACGAGAAGGACCATGTTCGCGCCGATATCGGCGGCGCCTCCGGCAAGGGTTTTGCCGATGGCGGCCATCTCGTCGGCAACAATCTGCAGGCCCATCTCAACGCGCTGGAAAAATCCATGCGCGATGCCGCCGCCGACCTGGACTTCGAAAAGGCCGCGCGGCTGCGCGACGAGATCAAGCGCCTCAAGGCCGTCGAACTCGCCGCCATGGACGATCCGCTGGCTCGCGAGGAAGCGAAAAGCCTGGAAAGCCGCAGCACTGCGACGGCCAAGCGTGCCCCGCCGGCGCCCGAGACCTCCCGCTCCTATTTCGCCAAGCCGAATCTCGACGAAATGGGGCCGGGCAGCGATGCCGGCACGCCGCTTTTCCGCAAGAACACGCTGGATGAGATGACGGTCGGCCGCACGGAAAAGCCGGTAGCGGGCAAGGTGCCGGATAAGCCGATCACCCGGGCGAAGCCGGGCGTCGGCTCTTATGAAGACCCGGTGGATGAGAAGCAGCGCAAGGGACGGACGAAGGGCAAGACGGGACGACCAGGGCGATAGGCCGGCCCTGGCCGTCAAATCCCGCCGTCCGGAATCACCGATTGTATGAGGCTGCGGCCTGCGGCATTTAGCGATGCCATGCTGACAGGGCGACGCCAGACATGCCGACTGAGGAGACCCACGCAGGGATGAAGCGCGCTTAGAGCAAGTCCAGGAAAAGCGCGCAGCGGCTTTCCGTCCGGAATTGCTGGATAATAAAGAGATAGAGCGGTTCAGAAATTCTATGAAGAGCTAAGCCGCTCGAAGCGCCCTCGAACCGGCTGGAAGCGACAGCAACCTTGGGAGAGAGACCGATGTCAGAGCCTTTAGTCGTCCGTCGCGAGACTCATGTCTCCGCACCGCCCGCCGCCGTATTCGCGCTGCTCACCGATCCGGAAAAGATCCTGCGCTGGATGGGCACGGAAGCACGGACGGAACTGCAGCCCGGCGGCATCTACCTCGTCAACGTCACCGGCGCCCGCGCCGCACGGGGCTCCTTCCGTGAAGTCGTGCCCGTTCACCGTCTGGCCTACAGCTTCGGCTGGGAAGGCAGCGAAGAAGTGCCTCCCGGATCGAGCCTGGTGGAAATCGACCTGATAGAGCAACCGGATGGGACGCTGGTGCGTCTAACCCATACCGGCCTGCCAACTGCCGAACAATGCGAAGCGCACGCAAAGGGTTGGGCCCATTATTTCGACCGCATGGCCACTGTCGCCGCGGGACGCGATCCCGGGCCAGACCCCATGCGCGGCCATGACGGCAGAAGCTGACGACACCTGATAGCGGCGCAACCGGACCCAGAGACCGCAGCCGTCACCGGCCGGCGACAACGACCTGTGTGCAGTGTGACGATTCATGTACCGCCGGAGAGGTCGCATCGGCGCGGATGACAGCCTGCGGCGGTCATGGCATGATCGCGGCATGGATTTGCCCGCCCCCCTTGCCTGGCTGGTTGACGACGCCGGCACGTCGCCCAGCCCCGAACGTTTCCTGGCCGATCTGAGCGACCACCTGTTGGCCACGGGTCTGCCGCTTGCCGGCAGCGCCCTGACGCTCGCCGCGCCGCATCCCATCATCACGCAGCATAGCTGGCTCTGGCGCGTCAAGACCGGCGCGGTGACCGAAGCTCTCGGCTTCGCCGGCACGACGCTCGGACAGGCCGGCCGCGATTGGCTTGGCGGTCTCGGCCCGACATGCGAGGCGACAATCGGGATTGCGCCCGGCAATTCCGTCCTGGCCTGGGCGGGCACCCGGCCCTTTACCGCCTCCGAAACGGAAAGCCTGCGCGAGATCGCCCGTTTCGCCGCAGCCCCCTTGGCGGGATTAGCCGCCCGCACCACCCTGTCGACCATGCTCGAAGCCTATCTCGGCCGCAGAAGCGCAGCGCGCGTGCAGGCGGGCGCACTCAGCCGCAACAGCGGCGAAACCATCCGCGCCGCGCTGCTCTGCGCCGATCTCAGGGATTTCACAGCGCTTTCCGAGGCGACGGAACCGACCGTCATGATAGCGGCGCTCGACGCCTGGTTCGACCGCGTTGCCGGCGCTGTGCACGCCTTTGGTGGCGAGGTGCTGAAATTCATGGGCGATGGCGTGCTGGCTATCTTCCCCGTAAGCGGCTCGCCGAAGGAAGCTTGCGAAGCGGCCTTGCAGGCCGTCGCCGCCATCCGCGCCGGCATGGCGCATCTCGACGCGACGCGGGTAAATCAGGGCCTGCCGCCGCTCCCCTTCGGCGCCGCCTTGCATTTCGGCGACATGCTCTGGGGCAATATCGGCGCCGCCGACCGTCTCGATTTCACCGCCATCGGCCCCGCCGTCAACCTCGTCAGCCGCCTCGAAGGCCTCTGCAAGCCGCTCGGCCGCAACATCCTGATTTCCGGATCGGTCGCGGCGGAAGCGACCATGCCGCTACTGTCTTTGGGAGACTATGAGTTGCGCGGGATTGCCTTGCCCTGCCAAGTGTTTACGCTGCCCGAACGCTGAAATCGTCAGATCTGAGCCGCATTCGGTTCAAGCCCCGCCTTGACGGCAGCCTGAAAATGCGACGCGCCGCCTGTCAGCCAAAATGCCTCTGTCGTGGTTGCAAGAAACTTGGCGAAAAGCTTGCAGGCATCGGCACGGCGAACGCCGCCAACGACTTCCACCGCTCTCGCGGCGTGGCGAGGCGGAGAATTTTCGAGCCTGACATGCCCGCATCCGCCGTATGCGTCAGGCATGGCAAACACAAGTCGAGTTATCGGCAAGTGCAACATCGTGCCAAAGCACATGATGCAGGGCTCCAGCGTCGTATAGAGCGTCAGATCATCGTCACGCGAGAATCTGTAATCGCCCATGAACACCTGATGAAACAGGTTCATCTCCGCATGGTTCAAATGATTCGAAGCCATGGTTTTGTGGGATCGCCCTAGAATTCGGCCTCCCGCCGCAAGCACCGCACCCACGGGAAATATGCCTCGGTCCAGAGCAGCTTTCGCCTCCGCTAAGGCAAGTCCCATCATCTGGTCGTCATTCTCTTGTACCATACAGCCCTGCGTCCTTGATTATCAGGAGTTGTATCGCCGCAACATACCGACTTTGGCAACAGTGGCAACAATAGCCTTTTACACCCGGGCCATTCGCTCGGCTTCCGGCCGATAGAAAGCACCCTCATTATGAGATCTGAAAATAATAGATTCATCGCCTAATCGAGGCGACCGGCGTCAACCCCTTGAATTTCCCACCCTATCCCACCCGTTTCCCACCCTACCCTAATATTGCCCCTTGCCTTTTTCCACAAACCCTGTCACCCATACACATGCTCGGGCATTTGCATGCCGGTGACTGGACTGATTTGATGATCCGCTGACGGCAGGCAGTGGTTGGGTTTCAGAGACCCCGCGCAGACGTTCTTTCCCCGTACGTGACTTCTCGACTGGCTTTCGCATGGCGCGAAGGCAAAGCCGTCCGGGTTTCCCCGGATTTAATTAAGACTGATGGGTAAAGGACTATCCCCCATGGCCACCAAGGGCACCGTAAAATTCTTCAACCAGGACAAGGGTTTTGGTTTCATCACTCCTGACGGCGGCGCGAAGGACGTATTCGTCCACATCTCCGCTCTTCAGGCTTCCGGCATCCAGTCGCTGCGCGAAGGCCAGCAGGTTACCTTCGACACCGAGCCGGATCGCATGGGCAAGGGCCCGAAGGCCGTCAACATCCAGGCTAACTAAGCCTCTGGTGACTGCCTGATCAAGGTTTCGAACGGCGCGGCGAAAACCGCGCCGTTTTTCGTTTGCGAGATGCTTGCGCCTACGGCCGGGGCCCGGGGCCACCCTCCCCCTTCGAGGCTACAGCCTTCGGCTTCCGCACTCAGGACGAGGGTGGAGTTAATCTCGCGGCTCTTCTTGGAGCCGCCAACTTTCGACTGGACGCTCCCGCAATTGATCAGCCCTCATGAAGAGGCGCGGAGGCCTGGAAGGCTGAAGCCTCGAACCACGAGGGCGGGCTGCTGCGATCACCCTCAAGCACTCGCTTTTTCGCGCTCACCGGCAAAATCGACCGCCGCGAAAGCCGCCGCAATCACCTCTGGCCCTGCGCCCGGCTTGTTGGCATTGGTCGACAGGATCTGTCGGTAGCGGCGCGAGCCCGGCAGGCCGGTGAACAGGCCGACCATATGGCGTGCGACATGCTGCAGCCGGCCGCCATTGGCAATATGCCACTCGACATAGTCAATCATCCGGTCGCGCAACCCGTCCCAATCGGCCTCGACCGCCGGCTCGCCATAGAAGCGATGGTCGACATCGGCCAGGATCGCGGCGTTCTGATAGGCGGCGCGGCCAAGCATGACGCCATCGACATGGGCAAGATGCGCCGCAGCCTGGTCCAGTGTCTGGATGCCGCCGTTGATGCCGATAAAGATATCAGGCCAGCGCTGCTTCATGCGGTAGACGATGTCATAGTCCAGCGGCGGGATCTCGCGGTTTTCCTTCGGCGACAGGCCCTTCAGCCAGGCCTTGCGCGCATGTATCCAGATCGCATCCGCGCCAGCATCGAGCACCCGCGTCATCAGCTCGGGCAGTGCCTCCTCCGGCTCCTGCTCGTCGACGCCGATGCGGCATTTTACCGTGACGGGCGCTTTCGATATCGCTTTCATCGCGGCAACGCAGGATGCGACCGTCTCGGGCGTCAGCATCAGGCAGGCGCCGAAAGTGCCTGATTGCACCCGATCAGAGGGACAGCCGACATTGAGGTTGATCTCGTCATAATCATAGGCTTGCGCAATCCGCACCGCCTCGGAAAGCTTGGCCGGATCGGAGCCGCCGAGCTGCAGCGCGACGGGATGCTCAGCCGCATCATGCCCGAGCAGCCGGTCGCGTGGGCCGTGAATGATCGCATCGGCCACCACCATCTCGGTATAGAGAAGCGCATGCCGGCTGATCTGCCGATGCAGGTATCTGCAATGGCGATCAGTCCAGTCGATCATCGGGGCAACCGCAAAGATTTTGCGGCCAGTTTTCAGCGCGTCGCTATACATGGGAAACCTTTCTGATGCGCGCTCTACACCAAATCCCTCAAAAACGCCAGTTTTCGCGGCAGTAACAATAATGCTAGTTTGCCGAACGGAGTCGGGAGGCAGCAGGCCCTCCCGAGAGAGATGAAAGTTTCGAAAGCCCCTATGAACGCCCCATTGACGACAGTCATTCCGCTACCCGCTCCCGTCCTCCTGCCGATCGAAGGCGAGACAGAACTCTTCCCCGTGCGCCGCGTCTATTGCGTCGGCCGCAACTATGCCGACCACGCGATCGAAATGGGGCATGACCCAAGTCGCGAACCGCCTTTCTTCTTCCAGAAGAACCCGGACAACCTGCTCGTCTCCGGCGACTTCCCCTATCCCTCGCTGTCATCGGATGTGCATCACGAGGTGGAGCTTGTCGTGGCACTGCGCGGCGGCGGCACGAATATCCCGGTCGAACAGGCGTTGGACTGCGTCTATGGCTATGGCGTCGGCATCGATTTCACCCGCCGCGACCTGCAGGGCGAAGCCAAGAAACTGGGCCGCCCGTGGGAAATCGGAAAAGCCTTCGATCATTCGGCGCCCGTTTCCGCCCTCGTGCCGGCAACTCGCGTCGGCCACCCCGACAAGGGCGGCATCTGGCTGATGCGCAACGGCGAAGCTGCTCAGAGAGGCGACCTCTCGCAGATGATCTGGAAGGTGCCGGAAATCATCGCCGAACTCTCCAAGCTCTTCACGCTCGCGCCCGGCGATATCATCATGACCGGCACGCCCGCCGGCGTTGGCCCCGTTGCGCGCGGCGACCGGATCAGCTGTGCCGTCGATGGCGTTGCCAATCTCGTCCTGAACGTCGTCTGATCGAGGAGGATCGACCATGCCGCTCTACGCCCTTGCCGGTCTGACGCCGAAAACGCCCGGTCCAAGCCGCTACTGGATCGCGCCGGACGCAAGCGTCATCGGCAAGGTCGAGATTGGCGAGGATGTCGGCATCTGGTTCGGCTCGGTTCTGCGCGGCGACAATGAACTGATCGCCATAGGCAAGGCCACGAACATTCAGGAAGGCACGATGATCCACACCGATCCCGCCTTCCCGGTCTCGATCGGCGAAGGCTGCACCATCGGCCATCACGCCATCATCCATGGCTGCACCATCGGCAACAACTCGCTGATCGGCATGGGCGCGACCATTCTGAACGGTGCGAAGATAGGCAATAATTGCCTCGTCGGCGCCAATGCCCTTGTCACCGAAGGTAAGGAGTTTCCGGACGGCTCGCTGATCGTCGGCGCACCGGCAAAAGCGATCCGGACGCTCGACGAGACGGCGATCGAAGGCCTGCGCCGCTCCGCTCAACACTACGTCGCCAACTGGCAACGTTTCGCTCGCGATCTTAAGAGATTAGATTAGAAAATACTCATAAATAACTGACGGACTATGCAGTAAGCCTCCAGCAGGAGGCTAGGCCGCGCAATTGGCGCAATGGCCGCGGATTTCGATGGTCGACTTTTCCGCCTTGAACTTCTGCGATTTCAGCCAGTCCATCAGTCGGTGGTCGACCTCATGGTCGTGAAACTCGATCACCTGGCCGCAGCTTTCGCAAATGGCGAAGGCGACGAGACCGTGGCTGTGGCAATTCTCGTGCGGATGGGCGCAGGCAACGAAGGAATTGATGCTCTCGAGCCGATGCACCACGCCATATTCCAGCAGCTTGTCGAGCGCGCGATAAACCTGCAGCGGCGCCCGAAACCCCTGGTCGCGCAGCTTGTCGAGAATGGTATAGGCGCTGAGCGGCGCTTCCGCCTTCGTCAGCGTATCAAAAACGAGGGCCTGGTTCTTGGTAAGCACCGGAGTGGTCATAACGACTGTCCTCTCTGTTGCGCCGCTGGCGTGCCGGCCCTGCGAACGAGGGGCAGCAGACTGACGATAAATAGAATAAGCGCGGCGACGACGATGGAAGGGCCGGACGGCGTGTCGTAGCGCAGCGAGCCGAACAATCCGCCGACGACGGCGACAGCACCGAGCAGCGAGGCGAAGATCGCCATCGTCTCCGGCGTCGCGGCAAAGCGGCGTGCCGTGGCGGCGGGAATGATCAGCAGCGCGGTGATAAGAAGTATGCCGACGATCTTCATGGCGATCGCGATCACCACGGCCATCAGCAACATGAAGAGCAGCCTTGCGCGCTCCGGCCGCAATCCCTCGGCCTCGGCAAGCTCGGGATTGACAGTCGAGGCCAAAAGCGGCCGCCAAAGCCAGGCGATCGCCGCCAGGACGAAGATTCCGCCGCCCCAGATCACCGCGATGTCAGATTTGCTGACAGCGAGAATGTCGCCGAAGAGGAAGGCGATGAGATCGATCCTGACCCAGCTCATGAAGGCGACGATAACAAGACCGATCGCCAGCGTCGCATGCGAGAGAATGCCGAGCAGCGCATCCGCCGACAGCGCCTGACGCCGCTGCAGGAAAAGTAGCAGGATCGACACAAGCGCCGCAACAGCAAACACGGAAAGCGTGAGGTTCAGCTGGAAAAGCAGCGACAGCGCTACGCCGAGTAGCGCCGAATGCGAAATCGTATCGCCGAAATAGGCCATGCGCCGCCAGATGATGAAGCAGCCAAGCGGCCCTGTCGTCAGCGCCAAGCCAACGCCGGCAACAACTGCACGCAGGAAGAAATCGTCAAACATGGCGCCCTCCCTCTGCGTGGTGATGATGATCGTCGTGATCGTGCCGATGATCGTCATGCTCATGATGGTGATGACCGTCATCGGCATGGCAATGGTCCGTGATCGAGCCATCCGCGTGCTGGACGCGACCGTCAGGAAGATGCGTATGGTCGTGATGATGGCTGTAGATCGCCAGGGATTGCGCCGCCCGCGTCCCAAAAAGCTTTACGTATTCCGGGCTCTGGCTGACTGCCTGCGGCGTGCCGCGGCAGCAGACATGGCCGTTCAGGCAAACGACCGTATCCGTCGCTGCCATGACGACATGCAGATCGTGTGAAATCAACAGGATACCGCAGCCCTGCGAATTGCGGATCGATTTGATGAGATCATAAAGTGCAATCTCGCCATTGAAATCGACCCCCTGAACCGGTTCGTCAAGCACAAGCAGATCGGGCTTGCGGGCTATGGCGCGCGCAAGCAACGCCCGCTGGAACTCTCCGCCGGACAGATGCTGCACCTCGGCCCCGGCGAGATGGGCAATGCCAACAGCCTCCAGTGCCGCGATCAGCTCGCGCTCCGGCAGAGGCCCGGTCAGCGTCATCAACCGCTGCACGCTGAGAGGCAAGGTCCAATCGATGGCAAGCTTCTGCGGGACATAGCCAACCTTCAGATTGGCTAGGCGCTCGACGCGCCCCTCATCCGGCTTCATGACGCCGATCGCCGTCTTCGCGCTGGTCGACTTACCCGAACCGTTCGGGCCGATGAGGGTGACGATCTCGCCTCGGCTCACGGAAAAATCGACGCCGCGCACCAGCCAGCGGCCACTGCGGCGGACGCCGACATCATGGAGCGACACCAGCGGCCGGCTCTTGCTGTCGATGGGAGAAAGCATGAAATTTCCAATTGCACTATTGCGCCATGCTATCGCACACGTTATAGCATAACGCAATTGATGTAATAACATAACAGACCCATTCAAGGGCATTTATCGCATGAACGCAGCAAAAGCCTTCCTCCCCCTCGCCGCCTCCCTCTTGCTTTCCGGGCTGTTTGTCGGCACAGCCGCAGCCGATGCGCCGAAAGTCGTCGTCTCGATCAAGCCTATCCACTCGCTGGTCGCCGCGATCATGCAAGGCGTCGGGACGCCCGATCTAATCGTCGATGGAGCCGCTTCCCCGCATACCTATGCGTTCAAGCCGTCGAATGCACGTAGCCTCCAGCAAGCTCAGCTGGTCTTCTGGGTCGGCCCGGGCATGGAAGCCTTTCTGCAGAAACCGCTGACAGCGCTTGGTGGCAATGCGACCGTCGTCGAGCTCGACGATGCGCCCGGAATCACCAAGCTGAAATTCCGCGAAGGCGGCGCATTCGAGCCGCATGATGATGGCGACGAACATGAAGCCGGCGACGATCACGCTGATGGCCACGACCATGATCATGGCGAGTTCGATACCCATCTTTGGCTCGATCCGCACAATGCCAAGGCGATGGTCGCCGAAATCACGACGTCGCTGGTCGCTGCCGATCCTGCCAATGCGCTGACCTATGAAGCCAACCAGAAAGCGCTGAACGACAAACTCGACGCCCTGGACAGCGAAATCGCCTCGACGATCGCTCCCGTGAAGGACAAGCCCTTTATCGTCTTCCACGATGCCTATCAATATTTCGAGCGCCGCTATGGAGTACGCGTCTCCGGCTCCATCACCGTCAGCCCGGAAACCATTCCCGGCGCACAGCGCGTCGCGGAAATCCACAGCAAGGTCGCCGATCTCGGCGCCACCTGCGTCTTCGCCGAACCGCAATTCGAGCCGAATCTGGTCAATGTGGTGCTGGAAGGCACATCCGCGAAATCGGGCGTACTCGATCCGGAAGCCGCAACGCTGCCGCAAGGACCGGATCTCTATTTCGACCTGATGCGCGGCATCGCAAGTTCCCTGAAAGCCTGCCTCTCCTGAGCAAGGCTTGATATCGCCGAAGGAAGCGAGCCTGTTGCTCGCTTTTTTCATCACAACGAATGTAATGATATTACATTACAAAGAGGTTGCCATGAACAAGAAGCTCCCGGTCACCGTCCTCTCCGGTTTCCTCGGCGCCGGCAAGACGACGCTGCTCAACCATATCCTCAACAATCGTGAGGGCCTGCGCGTTGCCGTCATCGTCAACGACATGAGCGAAGTGAATATCGATGCAGCACTGGTGCGCGACGGCGGCGCCAATCTCTCCCGCACGGAAGAACAGCTCGTCGAGATGACGAACGGCTGCATCTGTTGCACGCTGCGCGACGACCTGCTGAAGGAGGTCCGCCAGCTCGCCGAACAGGATCGCTTCGACTATCTTTTGATCGAATCGACTGGCATCGCCGAACCCCTGCCCGTCGCCACCACTTTCGAGTTTCGCGATGAGGATGGCAGCAGCCTTTCCGATGTGTCCCGGCTCGATACGATGGTCACCGTCGTCGATGCGGCCAATCTTCTCGCCGATTATGGCTCGACGGACTTCCTCGCCGATCGCGGCGAAACCGCCGGCGATGGCGACAACCGGACGATCGTCGATCTTCTGGTCGAGCAGATCGAGTTCGCCGATGTCGTCATTCTGAACAAGGTCGGTTCGGCAACAGCCGAACAGCGCGATGCCGCCCGCAAGATCATCGTCGGGCTCAATCCCGACGCGCGTCTGATCGAAGCCGATTTCGGTGCAGTAGAACCGGCCGAGGTGCTCGGTACGGGCCGCTTCGACATCGATCGCGCCGAAACCCATCCGCTCTGGTATAAGGAGCTGCACGGCTTCAAGGACCACATTCCCGAAACGGAAGAGTATGGCATCCGCTCCTTCGTCTATCGCGCGAAGAAACCGTTCGATCCCCTTAAATTTCAGGACTTCCTTAATCGGTCCTGGCCCGGCGTCGTTCGCGCCAAAGGCTTCTTCTGGCTCGCGACCAGACCCTATTATGTCGGAGAGATGAGCCAGGCTGGCGCCCTCATCCGCACCAGCAAGATGGGCCTCTGGTGGGCTGCCGTGCCGCAGGATCAATGGCCGCGAGATCCGGGCTTCAAGCGCGCGCTGGCGCCTTACCTCGATCCGGTCTGGGGAGATCGCCGCCAGGAGCTGGTGTTCATCGGCGCAGACCCAATGAGCGAACAGCAAATCACGGCAGACTTGGATGCCTGCCTGATCGAGGCGGACCACTTCACGCCGGAGCGCTGGCGAAATCTGCCCGATCCGTTTGCCAGCTGGAACGGGCCGGCAGCATGAAGAAGCCGAAAGTCATCAGATTCCGCTGCTACTGCTTCGAATGCAGTGGCGGTGACGCGCGGACGGACGACAAATTGCGATCCACCGCGGCCGAGCCCGATCAGGACAACAAGAAACCAGGCGAGGAAGATCCTCGCCTGCTGCAGGATTCAATCGGAAAACTGCTATTCGGGGCCTGAACCGCGGTTCAGGCCACCAGCATACCGGCGGGAACGGCGATAATCTCGTGCATGACGAGCAATGCGCCGATGATCACAGACTTCGCCCGCAGTGGCGTCATCGTGCAGTGGAATACCTTGCCCGGCTCGATCTGACGATAGGAGGGGTAAAGACACTCCACCTTCTCGCCGGCAAAGCAGGCATCCAGCTTCGCCTTTACGCTACCTTCGAAATCTTCGGACCCGATGAACTCGGATATATGGCGCCCGACAAGCTCCATCGACTTCGACTTCATGAACTCGGAATTGGCAGCATTGCTATAGAGATAGCGATAATCCCGCGTGACGACGGCAACACGATCGGGAAGACTATCCAGAATGACATCGTTCAGGACGCTGCCATCCTCGAAGCCGAACACGTCGTCCCGCTCGATCTTCTCGCTGGAAAACGCCCGCAAAACCTCGCCAGCCGCTTCGTTCGCGCCGCCGAAATAGCGATCGATCAGCACCGAAAGCGATGCAGAATTACGCATCACTCGCGAGCGGTCATCCGATTCTTCCCTGATAAGATTGTTCATGAACTGGAGCTGCATGTAAATTTCAAGCAGACTCGTGGCCTTGTAGGCCAGAATAGCCGCGATAAGTGGCTCCAATTCGCGATCGAGTGATGCCACCAGCTCGTCATCGCCAAGTTTTATCGCACGCTGAATCTGATTGCATTTCATGGAGAAGGCATGAAAGAGTGCCAGCAAAATTGCCCTCCTGTCCCTGAACATAACAGGACGCAGGGGCCTCGTTTCCCGGCGTTGCCATGCCCAAGGATATTCAGCTTGGTGTCCGCATTCTCACCAAACTTTCTATAATGTGAATTAACATGACTTACCCCTACTTTCAATCCGGATGAGCGGAAGTTCTCGGCAAAGGAGAACTTTCTGAAATGCAAGGCTTACCGGCCACAATGACTGCATGAAGACCGGATGCAAGTATGCATAGTGATCGACGGGCAACCCGTCAAAGCGGGGTGCTAGAAAACGCTTTTCTTGATATTCCAGCGATCGTGATACCACAGCCACTGCTCGGGATTCTCCCGCACCCAGCTTTCGACCTTGTCGTTCAGCATCTGGGCCGTCGCCGTCAGATCGAGACCGCCGGCCTCGTTGCGCGGCATCTCCAGCTTCGGTTCGATCTCGAGCCTATAACGATTGTTAGGCAAACGGATGCAGCGGGCGGGATAGACCTCGCAATTGAACTGGCGCACGAGCTTCGGCAACAGCGGATTCGTCTTCACGTCCCGGCCAAAGAATAGGGTGTTCAGACCTTTGCGGAATTTCTGGTCGACAAGCACGCCGACGCCGCGCCCCGCTTCCAGCTCGCGCGCAAGGCTGAAGGACGAACCCGCATGCGACGGCACGAGATTGCCCATGCGCTTGGCGCGAAAATCGAAGACCTTCTGGGCGACATACGGATTGTTCGGCGGCCGGAACAAGACAGTGACCGTCAGACCGAAGGCAGCGCCAGCAACGGGAAGCAGCTCGAAATTGCCCGTATGCCCGGTAAAGACGATGAACGGCCGCGGATTGTCCCTGAGATCAAGGAAGATCGGAATGCCAGAAACTTCGATGCGGCCGGGCTTGTCGCTATGGGGATCGAAGTCAAAAAGCCGGTCGAGAAAGACATACTCCGCAGCCAGCCGCCCCATATTGCCCCAGCTTGCGCGCGCGACCTCTTCGATCTCCGCCTCGCTCTTCTCGGGAAAAGCGTTGCGCAGATTGGTCAGCATCAGCTTGTGCCGGCGCATGCGCGGGCCGATCTTGCGGGTCAGCCAATCGGCAAAATTGATCCCGCCATCAGCCGGAAACAGCTTCAGGAAATTGAGGAAGCCGAAAATAACCTGCGCCACCAGCCACTGCCGGAAGTTTCTGAGCGCAAGGACGATCCGGGTGATGAAGAGCTTCACGCGGCTCAATCCATCTTCAGGATGATCTTGCCGAAGATCTGGCGCGATTCCATCCGCTCCAGCGCCCGGTCGATGTCGTGGAAGCCGACTTCGGTATCGATCACGGGATGAACGAGGCCACGCGCCATCTTCTGCATCGCATTGGCCATATTCTCCATGCGGCAGCCGAAGGAACCGAACAGCTTCAGCTGCTGCTGGAACAGCATCATCAGGTTCATTTCGGTGGAAACGCCCGAGGTCGAGCCACAGGTGACGAGGCGGCCGCCGCGCTTCATGCAGAGCATCGAGCCTGCCCAGGTATCCTTACCGACATGCTCGAAGACCACGTCGACACCCTTCTTCTTCGTCAGCTTGCGCACGACGCCTTCGAAGCGGTCGGTGCGATAGTTGATGACATGGTCGGCGCCGAGAGCCTTCGCCTTCTCGATCTTGTCGTCCGAGCCGACCGTGGTGATGACGGTGCAGCCGATCTTTTTGGCAAGCTGAATGGCAGCCGTGCCGATGCCCGAGCCGCCGGCATGAACGAGGATCGTCTCGCCCGGTTCCAGCTTGGCATTGTCGAACAACATGTGCTCGACGGTGCCGAAAGTGACGGGCGCAAGGGCAGCGCCGATCGCATCGACGCCGGGAGGTGCCGGCACGAGCAGCCGCGCCGGCAGATTGACCTTTTCCTGCGCGAAGCCATCAAGATGGAAGCCGTGGACGCCGCTGACATGTTCGCAGAGATTGTCGCGCCCCTCGCGGCAATGGCGGCAAAGGCCGCAGGTCTGCGCACCGTAGATCGCCACGAGCTGCCCCGGCAGGACGTTGGCAACGCCTGGCCCGATTGCTTCGACCACGCCAGCAGCCTCCGCGCCGATGACGAGCGGCATCTTGCGCTTGGCGAACGCCATGCCGCGCCAGCCCCAGACGTCGATGTGATTGAGGGCGACGGCCTTGACGCGCAGCGTCACCTCGCCAGCGCCCGGCGCCTCTGGCTCCGGCAGATCGGTGATCTCAAGTTTGCGGTCGTCGATCAGTTGCAAAGCACGCATGGCAAAGTCCTTCGCCTCTCGGGCGCAGTTATTATTTGTTGTTCAAAGGTCCGATTAAGCCGGTTCAAGGGCCATGACAAGGCTGGCGTTCTGCCCGCCGAACCCGAAAGAGTTCGAAAGGACGGCATTCACCTGCTTTTCACGCTTCTTATTCGGCACCACGTCGAGGTCGATCGACGGATCGGGATTGTTGTAGTTGATGGTCGGCGGCAGCGTGCCGGTCAGCATGGTCTGCAGCGAGAACACCGCCTCGACTGCACCGGCCGCCGTCAGCGTATGGCCGATCATCGACTTGTTCGATGAAACCGGGATGGCGGGCAACCGTTCGCCGAAGACGGCGGACATGGAGCCATACTCCATCTTGTCGTTCTCAGGCGTCGATGTGCCATGGGCGTTGATGTAGCCAATATCGGTTTCGGCCATGCCGGCATCGGCCAAAGCCGCACGGATCGTCGCAATCGCTGGACCGCCATCAGGCGAAGACCGCGTGCGATGGAATGAATCGGCCTTGTCACCGGCGCCCTTCATGATGCCGAGGATCTTCGCGCCGCGCGCAACCGCTGCCTCGAGCGATTCCAGTACCAGCGTCGCAGCACCTTCGGCGATGACGAAGCCGTCACGGTCCTTGCTGAACGGCTTGGAAGCCTTGGTCGGCGGATCGTTCTGGGTGGACAGCGCCGAAAGGAGCGAGAAGCGGATCAGCGCTTCGGCGCTGAGCGAACCGTCGGTCGCAACGGTCAGCGCGCGCGTGGTGCGGCCCTGGCGGATCGCCTCGATACCGAGCTGGATCGCAGTCACGCCCGAGGCACAGGCCGTCGACAGCGTCACCGGCAGGCCGCGCGTGCCGAAACTGTCGGCAAGACGCTCGGAAATCGCGCCGAAAAGGGCTGCTTCATGGAAAGCCGGATCGGGACGCTGACGCATGGCAGCGAGAAAGCGCTCATAGGCGTCGCCCTGATGATCCGCCGGCGGAGAACGATCGGCAAGCGCAAAGCGTGCGCTCCACTCCGGCTCGATCGGCGGTGCTGCCAGGAAGAGCGGCGCGCCGAAATCGCCGGAAATACCGGCTTGTGCCAGTGCTTCGATGGTCGTCTCGCGCGCAAAGGCATACGAGCGTTCGACAGCGTTCGGGACGGGAATATCGATGAAATCCACGGTACCGGCGATCCGCGTCGAAAGTCCGTCGGTCGGAAAGCGGGTAATGCCGTGAATGCCGGATGTGCCGGACGACAATGCGTTCCAGTTGTCCTCCAGGCCCTGCCCCAGCGACGTGATGATGCCCATGCCGGTAACGGCGACGATCGGGCGTCCGAGATGATCCTTGTAAGCGGTCATATCCTGTTCCTCACGCTTCTGCCGACAATACGGCGATGCCTTCGCCGCGTGCATGGCCGACAGTTGTTACCACAGCATTGCGTGCGCCCGCCGCCATCGGCTTTTCATGACCGGCATCGAAGGGCGGCACCTTGGCCCGGTTGGCAACCGCCAACGCTGCAAAAGCAATCCCGAGAGGAAACTGGCTTTCGAGGCCATGGCCGGAAACCCCCGAATAGGCACGGATGGCCGCCCCCGGAAGCTGTGCATCGAGCACGGCTTTCTCGCGTTGCGCCAGATCGGGGATCGCAGTTGTACCGGAAAAGACGATGGTCGTCTCGCCTGCCCCTTGCTTGGCAGGCGCAAGCATGCGCTCCAGCCGCGCCTCGAATTTGCCCTCGTCACGCCGACCGCGATCGCCTTCGACCGCATCGATCGTAGCGTAGATATGCGCGCCGCGGCCTTCCGCATGGGCGCGCGATTCAAGTACCAGGAAGGCGCTCAGCGATCCCATGATCATGCCGCCGCCGTCTTCCGGCTTGCGCGACCAGATGGGGTGCCAGTCGCCAATGGCATGTGCATTGATGGACTCGATCAGCAGGATCATGTCGAGGCGCTCGGCGGAAAACGCGCCGCCCACAAGTGCATGGCTCGATTCGCCCGACTTGATGCGATGAAACGCGGTCTCAACGGCGGAAATGCCGGAGGCCTCTTCGCCCATGAACGTGCGCGAGGAGCCCGTAACCTTGTGAACAATCGATATGTTGCCGGCAAGCAGGTTCGAAAGCTGCGCCAGGAACAGGGTCGGCCGCAACTCGGTCGTCAGCTTCTCGTTCAGCAGCAGCTCGCGATCGTTGCGCTTCAGGCCTTCATTGACGATCAGCGTGTCGACATTGATGTCACGCTCGCCACCGCCGGCTGCAACGATCATGTCCATGGTACCGCAGGCTTCCAGGTCATCCTTGAAGCCAGCATCGTCGAGCGCGAGACCGGCGGTGAAGACGCCGATGCGCTGCCAGTTTTCCATCTGGCGCTGGTCGCCGCGCTTCGGGATCTGCTGCGACCAGTCGATCTCTGGCAGCGGATGCACCGGGTAGGGCTTGAACTTTTCGGTTTCGACGATGGTCGGCGGCGCTTTGTCCGCAGTCAGCAGGGCCAAATGCGCATCCTTGCCCACACCCTGGCAAGTGACGATGCCGATACCCGTGATCACCACATCATTCTGAGCCTTGCTCATTCATCAATCCTCTTCGAATGCGGCGCCGAACAAGCCGGCCGTGTCAACCGTTGGCGGCGATGGCGTCGAGAAGCCCGACCTCGCCTGCCCGCTTGCGCACGATATCGCCGAGCGGCAACTCATTAAACGGCATGGTGCGCAGCTTCAACTGCGCATCGCAGACCTTCTTTCCGGCAATGGTGATACGCGCCTTCGTGACCGCGTATCCCGAACCTTCATGCTCCAGCTCGGCTTCGATATCGAGTTCCGCTTCCGGTTCGACGAAGGTCCGCATCTTGGCGCCGTCGACCGACATCAGAAACGGCATATAGGCGAATTTCGTTGCCGCAAGCAGGAGCATACCCGAGGCCTGCGCCATCGTTTCGATAAGGAGAACGCCGGGAACCAGCGGCATGCCGGGGAAATGGCCTTCGAAGACCGGGCTTTTCGCCGGAACGATGGAACGGGCCTTCAGCAGGCCCTTGGACAGATCAACGGATTCAATCCTGTCGATCATCTGGAAATATTCCAGCAGCATCAACGCCTCCGATCCAACCCGGCAATGCAGGATGCGCCGGGCGGGACACGCTATTTAAGAATGAAACCGCCCGGCCGCCATATTCAAAGGCGGCTGGGCGTCAAAAAAATCCGAGGATGTCGCTCAGCCCTTGGCGGCGCGCAATTCGTCGATCTTCGCACAGAGGTTCTTCAGCACGAAGTATTCCTCGGTCGAAACCTTGCCTTCGTTGACTTCCTGCGTCCACTTCTCGAGCGGGATCTTGATGCCGAATTCCTTGTCGATCGCGAAAACGATATCCAGGAAGTCCAGGCTGTCGATGCCGAGGTCGTCGATCGTGTGGCTATCCGGGGTGATCGTGTCACGGTCGATTTCGCTGGTTTCAGCGATGATGTCGGCAACTTTGTCAAATGTAGCAGTCACTGCCCATACCTCTTGAAATAATAATTCAATCCCCCTCATAGGGAAATCCATTCCAAAAGCCAATGGTTTCCACCAGAAACCCCGGCAATTTGGCGAGCCACTGTTGCCCAAACAGCAAAATGACAGTCGCGTCACAATTACGGAATTGCGCGCGGCATGGACGCGAGATGCGGCAGCATTGCGGCCGAACCCCGACGACGAAACATGCCCTTTCGCCAGAGATCACTCGCTGATCACGATACGCGTATTGTGGAGCCCCGCATCCGATGCCATCGCGAAGAAGGTGGCGGCATTGCGGGTATCGAGCCGCACGCAACCGTGCGATGCCGGCCGGCCGAGCTGCCGCACCTCATAGGTACCATGAATGGCATAGCCACCATTGAAGAACACGGCGTAGGGCATCGGCGCGTCGTCATATTTCTTCGAGCGATGATCCTTCGACAGCCATTTGGCCGTATAGGAGCCGATCGGCGTCACATAACCTCTGCGCGCCGTCGATACCCGCCAGCGATACTTGAGGGCTCCATCCTCCGAAACGGTCATTGTTTGCGATCGAAGATCGACAACTGCAACAACTGTTCCGGCATGGGCCGAAACCGCGTGAAGCTGCGCACATAGACATGCCGTTACTGCTAATGCGATACGTTTCATCTTGTCCCCTCCGACTGTTTGCTTCCTCTTGAAGCAATTCAGACGATGAGAGAGTGTATCGCTATGCTAATTATACCAAATTAATACACATAGTGAGCGATTGCTTAATTTGGAGACACTCACAGCAGCAGCAGGAAGCCCAGGAAGGCGAGAAGCGTCAGCATCGAGCAGGCGCAATAGAAGATCGAAATGCCCGCCTCGATGTCGCTGACGGTCGCCGTATCCCGGCCGGCGCCGTTGATCATCGGCTCGCGCACGAGCTCGCCACCATAGATTCGTGGCCCCGCGAGCTGGATATCGAGTGCGCCGGCCATGGCCGCTTCCGGCCTGCCGGAATTGGGCGAGCGGTGCAGCCCGCCATCGCGCACCGCGATGCGGATCGCATTTCCAAGCGCGGAGATCCCCCGCTTGATCAGAGCGCCGGCGGCGATCAGCAGGATCGACAAGCGTGCGGCCGGCCAATTGGCGATATCGTCGAGGCGCGCGGCGGCGCGGCCGAAATCGACATAGGTCTCGGATTTGTGGCCGATCATCGAATCGGCGGTATTCAGCATCTTGTAGAAGAACAGGCCCGGCAGCCCGAAAACTCCGTACCACAGGGCCGGGGCAACCACGCCGTCGGAAAAGTTTTCGGCAAGGCTTTCGATGGCCGCGCGGCAGATACCCGGCTCGTCCAGCGTCTCCGGATCGCGGCCGACGATCCGCGAAACGGCAAGGCGCCCGCCCTCCAGACCATCGGCACGGAGCGCCCGCGATACCTCGCCCACGTGATCGGCGAGGCTCTTCTGCGCCATGAAAACCGCCACCAACCCGGCCTCGACCAAAATGCCGAGCCAGCCGAAGAAGGCGAGAAATCCATGAATGGCCCAGCCGACGATAACTGCTCCCATCAGCAACGCCACGATCGACATGACCCCATTGCGGCGGCGCAGCACTCCGGGCAGGTGCTTTGCATTGAACCTGCGATCGAAAGACGAGATCGCTTTGCCGAACAGTACGACCGGATGCGGAAAGCGCTGCCAGAGCCAGTCGGGGTCGCCGACGATGCGGTCGAGCAGCAAGGCAAGCACCAGAATGAGCAGATGTTCGTCGGCGGTCATGTCGAATATTCCTCTAATACCCCGGCGAGTCTTTCGTCCGCCCCCTCGTCCGGAGCCAGCCCGAAACGCAGCCAATTGCGCGCATAATCGAACTTGCGAACCAGAATATGATGACGGCAGAGATGCGTATATATGCCCTCGGCGCGGTCGTCCGCAACCAGTGCAAACAGGGGAGTGCCTCCCGCGACACGCAGCTTGGAGCGCCGGAGAACCGTCTCCAGCGCCGAATGCCGTTGAAGAATGTGGTCGCGGATGCCGTTTGTGTCGCTTTCCATGAGGGAAGCGGCAATCGAAAGTGCCGGGCCGGAAACCGCCCAGGGGCCGAGCCAATCTTCGAAACGGGTCATGATCGAGGCTTCGGCAATCACAAAGCCGAGCCGCAGGCCGGCCAGGCCGAAAAACTTTCCAAACGAGCGGAAGATGATGAGGTTCGGCATCGAAGCGGCGAAAGGCGCCACGCTTGCCGCCGGCTCGATATCCCCAAAAGCCTCATCGACCAGAAGGATGCCGCCCTGTTCGCGTTGCCTGTCATGCAGTTCGCGCAACTGCTCGATGGACAGCACGCGCCCATCGGGATTGTTGGGATTGACTGCAACGACCAGCCTGTCATCGGCGGTGAGTTCGGCAATCGCCGAAACCTGACGAACCTGCAGCCCCGCAAGCGTGAAAGCCCTCGCATACTCGCCATAGGTCGGGGAGAGGATCGCAACGTTGCCGCCGGGCACGAGCCTTGGAAGCAATTGAATGACCGACTGCGTGCCTGGAACAGGCAATGGCAGGATATCGCCGCTGCGATAATGGCCTCTCGCCGCCGCCCGCGCCCGCTCCTGCAAATGCTGATCGGGCAAGCGATGCCATGCCGCAATAGGGATCTCGGGCAAGGAGACCGGATTGGGATTGATGCCCGTCGACAGGTCCAGCCACTCCTCCGGACGCCCGCCATATTGACGTGCCGCCGCAGTGATGCCGCCGCCATGAACGATCCTGTTCGTCATGCGGCCTCGCCAGCAAGATCGATCAGATGCATGTAGGAACCCGCGACATTGCCCCGTTGCAGGCCGGCCTCGCCCAGATCGACATCAAGCGCATCCCTGACGGCAAACAAGCGGTCCGCCTTGCCTTCGGATACGATGGTCGAATAATGAAACTCGTGCGCAGTCATCGGCTTCTCGAAGAAGGAGCCCGCAAGTGGCACCAGACGCCGATAGCCAAGATGGCGCTGCCGCTTTTCGTAGCTGGTGACGACGGGCAAGAGCCCGAGCATCCCGTGACGGGTGCCGGCCGCATCGACAAGCCCGTCACCGAGCACCATGTATCCACCGCACTCGCCATAGATGCGCGCGCCGCGCTCTGCAGCCGCCTTCACGCCATCCTGGAAATGCTTCGCGGCGGCAAGCTTTCCGGCATGCAGTTCCGGATAGCCGCCGGGCAGATAAACGGCATCGGCATCGGCCGGAGGCGCCTCGTCCGCGAGGGGAGAAAAGAAGGATATTTCCGCGCCGCGCCGCCTCCAGCCGAGCAGCATGTGCTCGTAACAGAAGGCGAAAGCGATATCCCGCGCCACAGCAATGCGCTGGCCGAACGGCATCAGGCGCGCAATATTCGCCACGGAGGGGCGGACGACATGCCGATGCGCCGCGCGCAAAAGCAGTTCGAAATCGCACGCCCTCGATACGGTCTCGGCAGCCGCTTCGATAAACTGCTCCAGCGCTCCATGCTCCGCCGCCTGCACCAGCCCGAGATGCCGCTCCGGCAATGTCAGGCCGGCATCGCTGCGAATGACCGCGACGACGGGCATCCGCACCGCATTCAGCGCCCGACGCAGCATCGTCTCGTGCCTGTCGCTGGCAACGCGGTTGAGGACAACGCCAGCGATGCGGATATCGGCGCGAAAATTGGCAAAACCGCTGACGACGGCGGCAACCGATTGCGACATGCGCGAGCAATCGACGACAAGCACGACGGAAAGGCCGAGCAAGGCTGCAAGATCGGCCGGCGTACCCGTACCATCGGCAGCGCCGTCGAAGAGACCCATCATCCCCTCGATGACAAGCATCCGCCCGCCAGCGCGATGAAGCGCGGCATTGGCGGAAATGAGTTCGGCGCGCATGGCCCAGGGATCGAAGTTGAGGCAGGCCGATCCGACCGCTGCGGCGTGGAAGGCGGGATCGATATAGTCAGGTCCGGCCTTGCCGGATGCGACCGCAACCCCCTTGTCTTGCAGCGCCCGCAGCAGACCGAGCGTGAACGTGGTCTTGCCCGAGCCTGACGAGGGGGCAGCGATCAGAAGGCCGCTCATGCCGGCACCCTGTGTCCGCTCTCGCCCGGCCTCTCAGCTGCCGGCACCAGCGTACGGCCCGAAAGAGCGCCCAGCCAATCGAGCGACGGCCGCAATTTCACCACCTCGCCGACGACGACGATAGCGGGCGGCGCAAGGCCGGAGGCTTCGACATCGTCAGGCGCTCGCCCAAGCGTCGTCTCCAGGACTTGCTGGGAAGGTGTGGCCGCATTGCAGACGAAGGCAACCGCCTCATCCGGCGAACGGCCGGCTGCAATGAGATTGGCGCTGATCTGGGCAATGTGCTTCATCGCCATATACATGACGATGACGGGCGATCCCCTGCCGATCGCCTGCCAATCGATCGCGTCAGGCACGACGCCGGAGGAATCATGGCCGGTCAGGAAGGTGACGGCGTGGTTGACGTCGCGATGGGTCACGGGAATGCCGGCATAGGCAAGGCCGCCGATCCCGGCCGTAATGCCGGGCACGATGCGGAAGGGAATACCGTGCTGGACGAGCATCAGCGCCTCCTCGCCGCCGCGCCCGAAGACGAAGGGATCGCCACCCTTGAGGCGCAGAACGCGCTTGCCGGCCCTCGCCAGTTCCACCAGCCGCAGCGAGATGTCCCGCTGCTTCGCCGACGGCTTGCCGCCACGCTTGCCGGCATATTCCAGCACAGCGCCTGGGCGGCTGAGCTTGAGACAATCTTCGTTCACGAGCGCATCGTGAACGATGATATCTGCCTCGGCCAACGCCTTGGCGGCCAGCAGGGTCAAAAGTCCCGGATCGCCCGGTCCGGCACCGACCAGCCAGACAGACCCCGGCTCCAAAACCGGCAGGTTGGAAAAAGCGGTATCGTTCATCCCATGTGTCCTATGCCTGGATGGCCGAAATTGCAACGTTGAGAACGGGATAAGACGATTGCAGCCTGATGTCGTTCCATTGGAGATAGTAGGCGACAGAAGGTCCGAAATGCGGCGATGAAGCGCTATGGGCTTTGCCAGCGACGACGGGTCGCAAAAACGCGAAGCAATTCGTGGGGGACTTCCGGATTCAATATATCCAGACATCCAACTATCTGCATGAAAAGACGATAGGAATGTGCCTTGCGCAAACAGGAATGCGAAGGGAGCGCAACGGCTCCCTCCGCGAGGCTTCAATGCTTCACCTTGCCCAGAATCACGTCGCGGATCAGGTCGAGAACCTGCTGCGAGCGAATGCCGGTGCAGGCGATCTGGCTCGGCAGATTGTCCCAATCGCCCGGCGGGAAGCGGCGGCCGTCCTGCTTGATGATGGTCTGGCCATCGGCGATGCCGCCGCAGACGACGCGGATCGACCCCTCGATCGTGTCGAACAGCTCGGGCGCGACGACATAGACGCAGGCGCAGCTGTCGTGAACCATCATACCATCTTCGACCGCATGCTTGTAGAAATCGATATAGGATTGCGACAGATCGGCCAGCAGTTGCACCGAAGGGCCGCCGGCCTTTGCCATATCGGCGAGATAGCTGCGGCTCATCGTCGTGACCGACGTCACGTCGAGACCGACCACGACCACCTTCCAGGCGGCCGTCATGACGACATCGGCCGCTTCCGGATCGCCGTGAATATTGGCTTCCGCGACCGGGGTGACATTACCGGGCACATAGAAGTTGCCGCCCATGATGACGACGCCCTTTACGAGCGAAGCGATCTCGGGATCGTGCTTCACCGCCAAGGCCAGATTGGTCATGCGGCCGACGGCAACCAGGGTCACCTCGCCTGGATTGGCGCGGACAGTGTCGATGATGAACTGATAGGCCGGACGCGGATCGGCCGGAAGGTCGATCGTCTCGGGCACATCGATGTCGCCGAGGCCGTTATGACCGTGAACCATCGTCGGCCAGGGGCGCTCATGCCGCGAGGGATCGAAAGTGACGCTGGCGCCGCGCGCGACCGGGCACGGAATATTCCACTCGCGCTTCAGGAACAGCGCGTTGCGTGTCGTGGTATCAACCGAGGCATTGCCGAAAACCGTCGTCACGCCGAGAAGGTCGATATCCGGGTGACGATGCAAAAAGAGAAGCGCCATGGCATCATCGACGCCCGGATCGGTATCATAAATGACCTTATGCATGATTTTTCCTTACCAATATGCTGAATAAGCTTGATCTTTCGGAAATCTCCTCCCGCTTCGGATCGCGCTTGACCTATCGGCATACACGAGAACAGCGGGCGGCGAAATGCCGCCGCGATGTCCTATGGTTCATTTATGAGAATTGCGTGGCGAATCTGCTGCTCAGACGACCCTGGCAATCGCAGCCGTGGCGAAACTCGACTTGATCTTAGGAAGCACGAGCTCCGAATCCGGGCCGGCAGCAGCAAGCGCCGCGGCTTCAGCAACGCCATGACAGCCGACATGGGCAAAGACCAGCTCGGACGGATTCTTCAGGCGAGGCGTCTCCCGCTCGAGCGCTTCAACAGTGAAGAAGCGCGCCGGAAGACGGAAATGTGTCGCCGTCGCAAGGATGGCCGGCTCGTCCATGCGCGTATCGATCGACACGACGGCGAGAACCTGTCTGCTGCCGATCCCGACCTCCTGAAAGGCTCTTTCCGCAAGCGCACGGACATCGTTCCAGTCCGTGCCACGCTCGCAGCCGAGCCCCAGAATATAGCGGCGGGTCGAATTGGCATATGTTGTCATAATCGCTCCCGACGGCAGAAACCGATGACAAAGGTGTAGCCATCCGTTCAAGAGCCGTCAAATTCGCGCGGTGCGTCCCGCGGGCGATTGCCTTGGGCCGGTCGAAGTGCCAGAAGGCCTTTTGACTTCCCGCCTCAGAGTTCTCGCCTTGCCAGACATCACCCTGCAGATTCTGCTTTTTCTCTTTGCCGCAGCATTCTTTGCGGGTTTCGTCGATTCCATTGCCGGCGGCGGCGGGCTGGTCACCGTGCCTGCCATGCTGCTCGCCGGTATTCCGCCGTTGCAGACTCTCGGCACGAACAAGGTGCAATCGATCTGCGGCTCGGCTTCAGCAACGATCGCCTATGCCAGACAGGGACATGTCCAGCTTCGCGAACAGCTTCCGATGGCAGCAATGGCGGTCATTGGCGGCATGCTCGGCGCTATGCTTGCGACAGTCATGCCGAGTGAAGTCCTGCGCATCATCCTGCCCTTCCTCCTGATCGCCATCGCACTCTATTTCGCCATGAAACCCAATCTCGGCGATGTCGAAAAGCATCGGCGCATGAGCGCCGGGCTCTTCGGCGTGACGCTGGTGCCGCTGATCGGCTTTTATGACGGCGCCTTCGGCCCCGGCACCGGCTCATTCCTGATGCTCGCCTTCGTGACGCTTGCCGGCTTCGGCCTGTTGAAGGCGACGGCGCATACGAAGCTGCTCAATTTCGGCTCCAACTTCGGCGGCCTCATTGTCTTCATCTTCTCCGGCGCCATCCTTTGGAAGGTCGGCCTGACGATGGGTGTCGGCCAATTCCTCGGCGCCCAGCTCGGCTCGCGGCTCGCCATGCGTATCGGCGCCAAGCTGATCAAGCCGCTGCTGGTCATCGTCTGCATCGCCTTTGCGGTGAAGCTGCTGGCCGACCCCACCCATCCCGTACGGCTCTGGCTTGGGCTGTAAGATCCGGGCTTTGATTACCTCCGACGTAATTGATAATGCTTCGGTGCGCGCCGATGATCGCCCTGCCTGAACGGTTCAGGCGATCCAAAGGAGTTGACCGATGACTGATGCGAACACCATTGCAGACCGCTATATCGCCATCTGGAACGAGGCCGATACCGAGCGCCGACATGCCCTCATTGCTCAGGCATGGACTGAAAATTGCAGCTATGTCGACCCGATGATGCGCGCAGACAATCGCGAGCAGATACACGCGTTGGTCACGGCCGCGCACGACCGCTTCCCCGGCTTCCGCTTCACGCTCATCACCGATGGCGACCGCCACGGCGACAATCTCCGCTTCTCCTGGGGCTTTGGTCCGGCTGATGCCGAGCCAGTGATCAAAGGCACGGATTTCGCCATACTCGAGGGGGATCGGCTGAAGTCCGTTCACGGCTTCATTGACCAACTACCGGCAGCCGCATGATGAACCCTGCCCGCTCTCTCGGCGACCATCTGCGCGAATGGCGTCAGCGACGACGCCTGAGCCAGCTCGAATTCGCCCTTCAAGCCGATATATCGCAGCGACATCTGAGCTTCATCGAGAGCGGGCGCGCGCTTCCAAGCCGCGAGATGCTGATGCATCTCGCCGAACGGCTCGGCGTGCCGCTGCGCGAACGCAATCCGATGCTTCTCGCGGCCGGATTTGCGCCGGTCTTTCCCGAGCGCAAGCTGGACGACCCGGCGCTTGCCCCGGCGCGACAGGCTATCGACCTCATCCTGAAGGGGCACGAGCCCTTCCCGGCCCTCGCGGTCGACCGGCATTGGACGATCATCGCCGCCAATGCCGCCGTCGCGCCGCTGCTTGCCGGCGTAACCGATGCGTCGCTGACGGATGGGCCGATCAATGTCCTCAGGCTGAGCCTGCACCCACAGGGCCTGGCCTCGCGCATTGCCAATCTCGCGGAGTGGCGTGCGCATCTGTTGGAACGCCTGCGTCAGCAGATATCGGCGACTGGCGATCCCGTGCTGGCAAAATTGCTGGAGGAACTGTCGGCCTATCCCGCACCGCCCGCGCCGAAATCGGCGGCTCCAGAACGGGATTTTGCGGGTATCGCTGTGCCGCTAGAGCTTGTCACCGAGGCGGGACATATCTCGTTTCTATCCACCACGACCGTCTTCGGCACACCCGTCGATGTCACTCTGTCGGAACTCGCGATCGAATCCTTCTTTCCCGCAAACCCGCAGACGGCGGAAGCCCTGAAGGCCATGCTGCCTTGCAGTTGAACGCCCGGCAAGTGCTCAGAATTCGACGCCCGGCTGGCCCTTGATGCCGGAGCGGAACGGATGCTTGATCAGCTCCATCTCGGTCACGAGATCGGCGATCTCGATCAACTCTTCCTTGGCATTGCGGCCCGTCAGGACGACATGCGTCATGTACGGCTTCTCGTCCCGGAGGAATTCGATCACATCCTTGATGTCGAGATAGTCGTAGCGAAGCGCGATGTTGATCTCATCGAGCAGCACCATCGAATTCCGCTCATCACGGATCAGCTCCTTGGCCTTTTCCCAGGCAGCGGATGCCGCCGCCACGTCGCGGGCGCGGTCCTGCGTCTCCCAGGTGAAGCCTTCGCCCATCGTATGGAACTGGCAGAGATCGGAGAAATACTTCTCGATCAGGTCGCGCTCGCCGGTCCACATTGCCCCTTTGATGAACTGCACGACGGCGCTCGGCTTGCCATGGGCGATGTGGCGGAAAATCATGCCGAAGGCGGAGGAGGATTTTCCCTTGCCCTTGCCGGTATGGACGATGATCAGGCCCTTCTCATCGGTCTTGGTCGCCATGATTTTGTCGCGCGCGGCCTTCTTCTTGGCCATCTTGTCAGCGTGGCGGGCATCGTCGTTCTTCGGTGCGTCCGCGCCGGTTTCGGCCAATTCGTCGCTCATTGCATTCTCCCTGATATGATCGATTTCTGTGCCAACGGCCCACCGCGCCAGAGGTAGAGCGCAACAAGCAGCTCATCTTCCGTGCGCATGGCATGGCGGATGTTCGAGGGGTGATGGATGATTTCACCGGACCAGCGCGGCAGGAACGGCTGCGCGTCCTTGCTCCACAGGGAGCCGTCGGTCAGGGGGATATAGATCTCCTCGGCCACATGATGATGATCCGGATAGTGGACGCCGGGGCCAAGCAATAGGAAGCCGCCAGCCATCTCCTCGCTCACGAAATGCCCGCGCGTGCCGAACAGCTCGACCCAGCCATATCGCTGCAGGAAATCCTCGCCAAAATCACCAATACTGTAGGTCTGGGCCCAATGCAGCCGATCCCCCGCGTGGGAGAGCCGGTCGAGCAAAGCCCCTTCCGCACCGGTGGCAACCTGATCAAGCCCGCGAAGATGGGAGACAACAGGCAGATCCCTCGGCGCGAGCACGCGCTCCTCGGTCGGCCAGTCAAAGCCTTCGATAAAATGCTGCAACAAGGGATCGCTGCGCGACTGCAGATAATCCCGAAAGGCGACCAGCAACTCGCCGACCGCGCTCATGCCGCCGCCTCCTTGCCCTTGCTCAAGCTTTCCAGATCGAAGCGCGCCGAATTGCTTCTCGGCGTCCAGAGCTTGCGATCGATCGCCTCCAGCAACCGCTCCCGCATGTCCCGCAACGCTGCCGGGTTCTTCTCCGCCATGAAATCCCGCACCTTCTGATCAACCACGAAAGCCTGATAGACGGCCTCGAAATGATGGTTGCGCACGGCACCCGTCGTCGCAGCGAAGGCGAAAAGATAATCCACCGTTGCCGCAATCTCGAAGGCGCCCTTGTAGCCATGGCGCATGATGCCATCGATCCACTTGGGATTGACGACGCGTCCGCGCACGACACGGCCGATTTCTTCCTCAAGCGAGCGGATCACAGGCCTTTCCGGCCTGGAATGATCGTTGTGATAGATCGAGGGGCGCGCGCCGCCGAGCTGCTCGGCCGCCGCAGCCATGCCGCCCTCGAACTGATAGTAGTCGTCGCTGTCGAGCAGATCGTGCTCGCGATTGTCCTGATTCTGCACGACCGCCTGGATCGACCGCAACCGCTCCTCGAAGACGCCGCGCTCGGCCTTGCCTTCTTCGCCGGCGCCATAGGCATAGCTGCCCCAGACGAGATAGGCTTCGGCCAGATCCGCACGCCGTTCCCATCCCTTCTCGTCGATCAGAGCCTGCAGACCGGCGCCATAAGCTCCGGGCTTGGATCCAAAAATACGATAGCCGGCGCGGCGGCTGGCAGAGGCGGTGTCTAGGCCAGCTGCTTCGAGCCGCGCGATCTCGCCACGCATGCGCGCCGCGATCGGATTGTCGCTCGCATCCTCCTCAAGCATGCCGACCGCACGGATCGCCTTGTCGAACAAGGCGATCTGCTCGGGAAAGGCGTCACGAAAAAAGCCGGAGATACGCAGCGTGACGTCAACACGCGGCCGCCGCAGCATGGCCGGCGGAATGATCTCGTAACCGGTGACACGGCGAGACGTCATGTCCCAGACGGGCTTGACGCCGATCAGCGCCAGCGCCTGCGCGACATCGTCGCCTCCCGTGCGCATGTTCGACGTGCCCCAGGCCGTCAACCCGAAGGAGACGGGCCATTCGCCATGATCCTGAACGTAACGGCGGATCAGCAACTCGGCCGATTTCTTGCCAAGTTCGTAAGCGGCCGGCGTCGGCACGGCACGGCTGTCGACCGAATAGAAATTCCGACCCGTCGGCAAGACATCCGGCCGGCCGCGCGTCGGCGCGCCAGAGGGTCCCGGTGGAACGAAACGACCATCAAGGCCTTTGAGCAGGGCCGAGATTTCAGCGTCGCCGCAGGCGAGGATGGACGGTTGGAGCTTCGAGGCAATCTCGCTGAGAACCATGCGGGTGTTTGGCCAGCTCTCGGGGCATGCCGTTTCGCCATCCACGAGTTCTGCGGCCAGAAGCTCGATGCGCTCGACGGTATCGCCCTGGGTGCGCCAAGGGGCATCGGAGATACTTTGCAGAATAGAGGGACGCGGGCCGGCCCATTCGGCGGCCATGTCGCAATCCAATGGGTCGAATGGTTTGCGTGGAGAGTTACCCCCCTCTGTCAGCTTCGCTGACATCTCCCCCACAAGGGGGGAGATCGGTGGGAGTATGCCGCCAGCCCCTCCTGTTTCATCACCAATCGCATCAGCGGATTCGATAGCAATTTGGGGCGATGTCGTGCCGCGAGCCACCAATCTCCCCCCTTGTGGGGGAGATGTCGCGAAAGCGGCAGAGGGGGGTATCACACCGTCAGCACTCTCCACGCCCTCGAACGCATCCCGAGCAATCGCCCGCTGCAGGCTCTGATCGCCACCCTCGCCCAGCCCGCGCGGCACTCTTGCCAGCGCCACCGTCAAATCCGTCAGTAGCCGCCCGGAAGGCGAAACGCCGAAGATGTGCAGGCCATCACGGATCTGCATCTCCTTGAGATCGCAGAGATAGGCATCAAGCTTGCGCAATGCCTCGTCTTCGCCCTCGCCCTTGGCGATGCCGGCATCCTGATCCAGCCCGATATCGGCGACGAGGTCGAGGATCTGCTTGCGCAACAGACGAATGCGGCGAGGGTCGCCGCCGGAAGCCTCGTAATATTCGTCAACGAGCGCCTCCAGATCCTTCAGCGGACCGTAGCTTTCAGCACGCGTCAAAGGCGGCGTCAGGTGGTCGATGATGACGGCGCTCGTGCGGCGCTTGGCCTGCGTGCCCTCGCCGGGATCGTTGACGATGAAAGGATAAAGGTTCGGCAGCGGCCCAAGAATCGCTTCCGGATAACAGACCTCCGAAAGCGCCAACGCCTTGCCCGGCAGCCATTCGAGATTACCGTGCTTGCCCATGTGGATGACGGCATGGGCATCGAAGGAGCGACGCAGGAAGTCATAGAAGGCGAGGTAGCCGTGCGGCGGCACGAGATCGGGAGAGTGATAGCTCTCCTTCGGATCGATATTGTAGCCGCGCGCCGGCTGGATACCGACAAGCACCTCGCCGAAGCGGGTAAACGGCAGGGCAAAGCCGCCATCGAGCGCGTAAGCGTCTGCCTCCGGCTCGCCCCAGCGCGCCGTGATCTCATCCTGAATCTGTTTGGGAAGCGACGAGAAGAAATCCTTGTAGTCGCTGAAGGAAAGCGTCTCGCGAACGACACGGCCATCATGCCCGGAATTTGTCGGGCCTTCCGCCAGATGCCGCATCAGCGCATCGCCATCGGCAGGTATATCGGCAACGCCATAGCCAGCCGCTTCCATCGCCTTCAGCACCTCGATCGTGCCGGCCGGCGTATCGAGCCCGACGCCATTGCCGAGGCGCCCATCGCGATTGGGATAGTTCGCCATCACAAGCGCAACGCGGCGATCGCTCGGCCGCGTATCACGCAGCCGCGCCCAATTAGCGGCGAGCCGCGCCGTATAGCGCATGCGATCTTCAAGCGGTTCGCTGGCGACGATATTGGCCTCAACCCTTTCGTCATAGCGGGCAGCGGCCTTGAAGGACACGGCACGGGCGAGAACGCGCCCGTCGACCTCTGGCAACGCCACGTTCATGCCGAGATCGCGGGCCGAAAGCCCCTGTGAGGACGCCTCCCATGCCTCTTTCGACGAAGCCGAGAAGATGGCCTGCAGAACGACAGCCTCACCCGTTTCCAGCACCGTCGGCTGGCGGTCCGCGCCTGGCGCCGAAACGGCAAAGCCCGTGGAATTAATGACCACGCCCGGCTTCAACTCGGTAAAGACGCTTTCGAGAATGCCGACGGAGACCGGATCTTTGAGGCTATAGGCAAAAACCGGCAGAGGCCGCATACCCTCGGTGACAAGCGCCTGCATCATGGCTTCGACAGGCTTCGTCTCACCACTCTGGACCAGCGCGCGATAGAACGAAATCGCCACAGTGGGAGGTTCGAATCCTGCAGGGACCGCCATCTCCGAAACGGAAACCCTCCTCCATTCCTCGACGCCGATCACGCCCCGGCCCGGCCACCAGATACCAGCCTTCATCAAGGGTGCGGCCGGCATGGGCTTCTCGGCGCCTGATAGCATCGCCTCGGCGTAAGCGAGAAATGCCGTGGAGTTCGCCTCGCCGCCCTCGATCAGATAGACCCAGAGCGCATTGAGATCATCGAGCGCAACATTGGAGAACGGCGTCAGCCCGGGATCGGGCTTCGAATCCCCCGGCAATACAGCAATCAACGCACCCTGACGCGCCGCACAGGCATGAAGCGCCTCCAGCGCATAATGAAAGTAGCTTGCTCCTCCCAGCGCCCGCACGATGATCAGCTTCGCATGCCGGGCCGTCCTATCGATATAGGTATCGACGGACATCGGATGCTTCAGGCTCATCAGGCTTGCAAGCCGAAGGGAACGGCCGCCCTCACCGTGAGCTGCGGCAATCGCCGCAAGCTCGGTGTCGGCGGCCGACAGAAAGACGATATCGCCGGGCGACTGCCCAAGGTCGATCGCCTCCTCGCCGTCGCTGATCGTTCCCTTCTGAGCCAGGAGGAGATGCATGGACTTCCCTTAGGCCAGCGCTTCGATCGCCTTGCGAACGATCGTCTCGTCCATTTCGTGCAGGCCGATCACGACAAGCCGGGTCGCGCGGGCTTCGCCCGGTGTCCAGGCGCGATCGAAATAGGTGTCGATGCGGCTGCCGACGGCCTGCAGCTGCAGGCGCATGGGCTTGCCGGGAACATCGACGAAGCCCTTGAGGCGCAGCACGTCATGCTCGGCGATCGCGCCCTTCAGCGCATCGACAAAAGCAACCGGGTCGGCAATCGGACCGAGTTCGACGACGAAGCTGTCGAATTCGTCGTGGTCATGCGGCGTGCCGTCCTCATGCTCCAGTTCGTGATGGGATTTGCGGTTGACGATATCGTCTTCCGTGCCGATGCCGAGACCGAGCAGAATTGCTGCCGGCACATCGCCGTTCTTCGCTTCGATGATCGTCGGCTTGCGGGCCGTGCGCGAGGCAACTTCGGCGCGGACGCGGCCTAGACCGTCACCATCGATCAGATCGGTCTTGTTGAGCACGATGAGGTCGGCGCAGGTCAGCTGATCCTCGAACAATTCTTCGATCGGGCTTTCGTGATCGAGTGAATCATCCTCGACACGGCGAGCTTCCACGGCGTCATGATCATCGGCGAAACGGCCGGCGGCAACGGCGGCGCTATCGACCACCGTGATGACGCCGTCGACGGTGACGTGCGTGCGGATGTCAGGCCAGTTGAAGGCGGCGACCAGTGGCTGCGGCAGCGCAAGGCCTGAGGTCTCGATGACGATGTGGTCCGGACGCGCATCGCGCTCCAGAAGTTTCGTCATGGTCGGGATGAAATCGTCGGCGACGGTGCAGCAGATACAGCCGTTGGTCAGCTCGATGATGTCGTCTTCGGTGCAGTTCTCCGCACCGCAGCCCTTCAGCACGTCACCATCGACGCCGAGATCGCCGAACTCGTTGATGATCAAAGCGATCTTCTTGCCGCCGGCATTCTGCAGGAGGTTGCGGATCATCGTCGTCTTGCCGGCTCCGAGAAAGCCGGTGATGACGGTGGCGGGAATTTTTTCCTGGTTCATATGCATCAACCCTTCATTTTCAGCGGCAGGCCCGCTGCGATAAAATAAACTTCAGCACTCGCCGCCGCGACCATCTGGTGCAGCCGGCCGGCATGATCGCGAAATTCGCGCGCCATGCGATTTTCAGGCACGATTCCCAAGCCCACCTCGTTGGAGACGAGAACGAGCCTTGATCGTGCTGTCGGCAAGAATGCAGTCAGGGCGGCAAACTCCGCCGCCATGTCGCGCTCCGCCATCATCAGATTGGTGACCCAGAGCGTCAGGCAGTCGACAAGCACTGCGTGCTGCTCCGCGTCAATCGCCGCAAGGCGAGTGACGAGATCCATCGGCTCCTCATGCGTCTGCCATTGATCGCCGCGGTCGGAACGATGCTGGGCAATGCGCTCGCGCATCTCGTCGTCCCATGCCTGCCCGGTCGCCACGTAATGACGGTCAAGGCCTGTATCCGAAACCAGAGATTCGGCGAATCGGGATTTGCCGGAACGCGCGCCACCGAGGACGAAAATGGCTCGGGAGGTCGAAGACGACATGCCTTATGCCCGCTCCCACGCACAAGCGAGGGTCGACAGCCTATAGCTGGAACCGGAAAACGGGCGTCTACACGCCGAAAACTCGTCTTGCGCCATGACAACCTCCGTGCTGGCAGCGGAACTTGCGTCCCAGAACAGGCTCTGTGCCCGGCACGCATGGCAGGTCTCCTGGCTCGCGGATAAGGCGCCGCGACGGGGCGGACCGAAACCGGTCGCCCCCGATCGTGCGCCAGCGGGTCTCTCTCGCCTTCCCGGCAATCCATCACGAAAAGGCGGACGATTCGTAGAATTGGAGGCGTCCAGCCCTGGTTGATCATGATGCCACGCCAGTGGCTTTTCCGGTTTGAGCCTGGCCCGCCCCGCTCGCCCCATGCGAACCATCGACGGATTAGACTTCAGACCGGACGAAAGACCCTGACCGCTCTACAGTCGCGGGGTCGGCTGTGATGAGAACGCCCGGCTTGGGTCCGTCCCGTCACATTCCCTTTTCATCCCATGCGGCGGATCGCCGCTCGGGAACCATTCGTTATATCGTCAATGATTAGGCTTTCACTTAGTTCAAGTCAATCAAGGGCATGGATGCGACCTTGGCCATCCTGATTGCGAAATCGGCGGAAAATTCCCGCAAAACCAACGGCTTTTTTGCCGTATTTCTTTGATGTTAGGAGTTTATAGAGGGTAAGTCCTCACATTGAGTAAAAACATATCGTCCGTTTCCCATGCTACAGAAATTCCAACCGCGACGCCTCGGCGTCTTTTCGGCCCTATTCGATCTCGCTCGGTTCAGGGCATTGCTGCGCCGTGGCGAGTTGGGACTCGTTTTCGCTGGCGCGCTGGTCGGAATAGCCTCCGGTTGCGCCGTGACGGCAATGAGCTATATCTCGCGCAAGCTGCACAGCGTCATCTACGGCATAACGGATTATGAGCGCCTGAGTTCGGCAGCAATGGCGATTCCCGACAAATCGGTATTGTTCATCGCGCCGGTCGCCGGCGGCATCATTCTCGGCATCCTGCTCTACATATTGTCGCGCACGCGCAAAAAGCCGATGGTCGACCCGATCGAAGCCAATGCGCTGCATGGCGGCCGCATGTCGCTCACCGATAGCATCATCGTTGCGGTGCAGAACCTGATCTCGAACGGTTTTGGCGCCTCCGTCGGGCTTGAAGCAGGCTATACGCAGATCGCCGCCGGCATCGCCTCGAAATTCGGCTACAAGATGCAGATGCGCCGCGCGGATCTACGCATGCTCGTCGGCTGCGGCGCGGCCGGCGCGATTGCCGCCGCCTTCAATGCCCCCCTCACCGGCGCCTTCTACGCCTTCGAGCTGATCATCGGCAGCTATTCGATACTGACGCTAACGCCTGTCGTCGTCTCGGCGCTGATTTCAACGATGATCGCAAGGCTGCTTGCCGGCGACGACTTCGCCATCGATATCGATCATTTCGGCGCCATCGTCCCGGCGGACTATCTTCCCGCGGTCCTGCTCGGCGCCTTCTGTGCCGGCATCGGCATCCTGATCATGCAGGGCGTCGCCTGGGTCGAAGAACTCGCGCGCAAAAGCTCGATCGCACCACCCTTCCGCCCTGCGCTGGGTGGCCTGGTCGTCGGATCTCTGGCACTGATCTCGCCGCAGGTCCTGTCAGCTGGCCATGGTGCGCTGCATCTCAATCTGTCCACGGACGTCACACTCGGCGCGCTGGTCGGGCTCTTCATCCTGAAATCCCTGGCATCGGCGGTTTCGATCGGCTCCGGCTTCAGAGGCGGCCTGTTCTTCGCCTCGCTGTTCATGGGCGCGCTGCTCGGCAAGATCTTCGCCTATTGTGCGCCCTATTTCGATCACGCCACGCTGACGCCGGTCGTCTATGCGGTGGTCGGCATGAGTTCGCTCGCCGTCGCAATCATCGGCGGTCCGCTGACCATGACCTTCCTGGCGCTTGAGATCACCGGCGACTTCCCGATCACCGCCCTGGTGCTCGCCGCCGTCATCACCTCTTCCCTGGTGGTGCGCACCACCTTCGGCTACTCCTTCGCCACATGGCGCTTCCATCTGCGCGGCGAAAGCATCCGCAGCGCCCACGACGTCGGCTGGATACGCAATCTCACCGTCGCCCGCATGATGCGCCCCGACGTGCATACCGGCAGTATCGACATGAGCATCGAGGAATTCCGCAAGAATTTCCCGATCGGCTCGGCCCAGCGCGTCATCCTAGTCGACAAGAACGAGAAGTATTCCGGAATGGTTCTTGTCCCCGACGTCTATGCGAGCCCGGTCGAGAAGGACGACGAAGAGCACGGCCTTTCCGATTTCATCCGGCTTCGCAACGAGTTCCTGCAGCCACAGATGAACGCCAAACAGGCCGCCGCCATGTTCGACCAGACGAAGAGCGAAGCGCTCGTCGTGGTCAACGACTTGATCGAGCGCAAGGTGATTGGCCTGCTGACGGAAAGCTATACGCTGCGTCGTTACAGCGAAGAACTCGACCGCCGCCGCCGGGAAGTGTCGGGCGAACTCTAAAGCAGCAAAGAACGCGGCGGCTTTCCGTTTGGAATTCGTGAATAAACAAAGAGATAGAGCGGTTTCGTAACTCGAGGAAAAACGGAAATTCTCTACCTCACGAGGCTGTCGAGCCAGGCGGGATCGAGCACGCTTTCCAGCTCCCTCGCAATATCGTCCAGCGCCGCATCGACACCGGCGCGATAATTCATTCGTTCACCGGAGAGGCCGAAACTCGCCAGCAGCTTTGCCCGGTAGGCGTCGCTGCCGAAGAGCCCGTGCAAATAGGTGCCCATGACGCGCCCGTCCGGCGATATCGCTCCATCGGGCCTACCGTCGATGACAGTCGAGGGCCGATCGCAGTCGGCGCCGTGCGTCACGCCGAGATGGATCTCGTAGCCGGACAGCGGCACGTCATATTCCCTCGATACCGCAAGGCTGTTGCGCACGGTCTTTTCCGGCGCCATCTCGGTCTCGACGTCCAATAGGCCCAAGCCGGGCGTCTCGGTCACCGATCCCTCGATGCCAAGCGGATCGTAGACGGTATGGCCGAGCATCTGGTAGCCGCCGCAAATGCCGATGACTCGGCCGCCTCGACGCACATGCGCGGCGATATCGCGATCCCATCCCTGCTCACGCAGGTCGAGGAGGTCACCGATCGTGGACTTGGAGCCGGGCAGCACCACAAGCCCCGCATCGGCAGGCAGACGCTCGCCGGGCCTCACAAAGACGAGATCGACGTCTGGCTCCGCCCGCAGGGGATCGAGATCGTCGAAATTGGCGATGCGCGACAGCACCGGCACGGCGACCTTCAACGCGCCAGAGGAGCCGCGTGCAAGCCGCTCCAATACGACGGAATCCTCGGCCGGCAGACGCGCCGCCGCTTTCAGCCACGGTACGACGCCGTGGCATTGCCAGCCCGTGAAGCCGCCGATAGCCTCTATGCCCTCTCCGAACAGCGAGACATCGCCGCGAAACTTGTTGATGAGGTAGCCGCGGATCATCCGCCGATCCTCTTCAGGCAGGATATGATAGGTGCCGACCAATGACGCGATTACGCCGCCACGGTCTATGTCGCCGACGAGTACCACGGGAACATTGGTGCGCGTCGCAAAACCCATATTGGCGATGTCGCCGCGCCGGAGATTGATCTCGGCAGGCGAACCTGCCCCCTCGACGATGACGAGATCGGTCCCTGCACGCATCGCGGCGAAGCTTTCCAGCACCGCACCAAGCAGCTGCGGCTTCAGTGCCTGATAGTCCCTGCCCTTGGCATGGCCCCAGACCTTGCCCTGCACCACGATCTGGCTGCCCGTCTCCGATTGCGGCTTCAACAGCACCGGATTCATATGCACGGAAGAAGGAACGCGCGCCGCCAGCGACTGCAGCCATTGGGCGCGGCCGATTTCGCCGCCATCCTCGGCAACGGCCGCGTTGTTGGACATGTTCTGCGGCTTGAACGGACGCACCCTGACGCCTTTGTTTGCGAACAGCCGGCACAGCCCCGCGACCAATACCGTTTTTCCGACATCGGAACCGGTTCCCTGCAGCATGATCGCTCTTGTCATTCCCCACCACCTCGAAATGCCGCAGCCACTGAAAACGCTAGATTCTGCCTTGATTTTGCCGCGATCCACGGTCGCTCGAAAGCGCGATGACGATACAAAAATGCATCACGTTCAAACATGCTCTGTTTGCGACATTGGATGACGATTTCATCCATTGTGAGTTACGCAGAAGAGGATTATCTCCATCGCGAAAACACACAACGAAACCGGCCGGTCCGGGTCGGAGGATACCCCAATGCTCTTCATCTTCAACAGACAGAATTCCATCCAGATCGCCTGGAACGGCAAACTCCCGGCACGCCGCCCGGAAAGCCGCCTGCAGCAGCTCGACACGCGTTTCGGCACGGTCGGCTTCATCCGCACCTATAATGTCGGCTGATATCGCGTCAAGCCGGCATCCAAGCATATGAAAGCCGCCATGCGACAGCATCGGCGGCTTTATTTTTTCGATCACTGCCAAGACGAGACTTTGACGGCTGCACTTCCGGCGGATGGCAAGCCGTCCCAAAATGGGACCCTTTAAAGCGCGAAAACCGCGTGATCCGGAGATCAACGCGGTTTGCCAAAAACGCCGGCTTCCCTGCACATACGCCGCAAGGTTCGCTTTCCCCGGTACGCAATACCTGATCCAGGGAGGCAGCGGATGTCCCCCGCCACGCATCGATTGATAAACCGACATCGTTACCGGACGGTTATTAAGTGCTTAAATTAGAGTGAATCTGAAAATTTTTTGAAAATTTTCTCCTCTGCGTTGAGAAATCGCAAACGACGCAAACAGGACATAAAACGTCTTTTAGGGACGCGATATTTCAGCGGTATTTAAATTTGCCCTGGCGGCAGGACGCCATCGAAGCCTTGCAACGTCCATTTTGCAGCCATGAATAGCAGAAAACAGGCTAATTCAGGCGCTTAATTAAGCTTCTCCAACAGGCGCGATAACTTCAATTGGCCGGCGGGCTGTTGATTTCTTCATTCAAATCCTTACGCTGCCTAATGTCGATGCAAAAAATGCCGGGCCGCGACAGGATTGCGCGGTCGCAAAAAGACCAAATGCACGACGGCAGCAGAGGGAACCGTACGGGCGTCGTCAGCGGCGTATGAACGGTTGCAATTGAACCGCGCTGACAAGGGGATCGACAGAAATCGAAAGCGTTTGGAGTCGATTTCCGCAACGTAACGAAAAATTGGGAGACGATATCAAATGAAGAAGCTTCTCGCTTCAGCCATCTTCGCATTCGGCGCCTATGCTTTGGCTGGCTCGGCGCAGGCCGCAGATTGCGGCAGCGTATCCATCGCGGAAATGAACTGGGCATCGGCCGGCGTTGCCGCCCAGGTCGACAAGATTATCCTGCAGAACGGCTATGGCTGTAACGTCACGCTGGTAACCGGCGATACCCAGCCGACCTTTACCTCCATGGACGAAAAGGGCGAGCCGGACGTCGCTCCGGAACTCTGGGTCAACGCCGTGCGCACCGCGCTCGACAAGGCCGTATCCGAAGGCCGCCTGATCGAAGCAGCGCCGCTGCTCAGCGACGGCGGTGTCGAAGGCTGGTGGATTCCGAAGTTCCTTGCCGACGCCCATCCGGACATCAAGACCGTTCAGGACGCACTGAAGCATCCCGAACTCTTCCCCGCCCCGGAAGATCCGTCGAAGGGCGCCGTCTATGACTGCCCTGCAGGCTGGAATTGCCAGATCTCCACGACGAACCTCTATAAGGCCCTTGGCGCCGACAAGCTCGGCTTCACGCTGGTCGACACCGGTTCGGCCGCAGGCCTCGACGGTTCGATCGCCAACGCCTTCGAAAAGAAGACCGGCTGGCTCGGCTACTACTGGGCACCGACCGCCATTCTCGGCAAATACGACATGGTTCGCCTGAGCTTCGGCGTGCCGCATGACAAGAAGGAATGGGACGCCTGCACCGCGATCCAGGATTGCGCCAATCCGAAGGTGAACTCCTATCCGGTTTCCGACGTCTATACAGTCGTGACCAAGGGCTTCGCATCGAAGGCCGGCGTCGCGATGGATTACGTCAAAACCCGCAAGTGGGATAACGCCACGGTCGGCAAGGTTCTCGCCTGGATGACCGACAATCAGGGTACCAACGAGGACGGCGCCAAGTACTTCCTCAAGACCTACCCCGACATGTGGACCAAGTGGGTTTCGCCCGACGTCGCCACCAAGGTCAAGGCTTCGCTCTGATCCGCGCTGTGGAATCGGCGGCAGGCTCGCGCTTGCCGCCATTTTCATGTTTACTGGTGGCGGCCGCGACGACACTCATATCGACAGAACGACACAGGCTCAGGTCGCAACGAGTGCAGATCGGTAGCCGGGAATGTAGTAAGAATTGATGGGCAGCCTGAAGAACCGGTCGCAGCGCTGCATTGCCATTCGCATGTGAAGGCCACACGAGCGGAGTGGGACAGAACCGGACTAAGAAGGGGAAATACATGGCTATTCAGTGTACGATCCTGCCGAATGTGCTCTGCAACTTTCCGGCAATAGACGAGTCGATCATCCGTCTCGCACGCAAGAATATCGATGACGGTTTCAGAGCGTCGGTGCGCGCCTATGGCAATCTTATCGATGCCATCGTGCAGCCACTGCAATGGTTTCTGAACTATCTCGAATGGGTTTTCACCAACACGCCCTGGTTCATCATACTCGTCGCGATGATGCTCGTCGTCTATGCCGCCAGCCGCAATCTCAAAATTGTCGTTGGCACAGCGATCTCCATGATCCTCATCGGCGTCTTCGGCCTGTGGACCGATACGATGACAACGCTTGCCATGGTGACGGTCTGTACGCTCATCGCCATCATCATCGGCTTGCCGATCGGCATATTGATGGCGCGCTCCGACAGGCTGCAATCGATCGTCAACCCGATCCTCGACGTCATGCAGACCATGCCGAGCTTCGTCTATCTCATTCCGGTCGTCGTTATCTTCGGCATCGGCAAGGTCCCCGGCCTCATCGCCGTCGTCATCTATGCCGTCCCGCCGATGATCCGCCTGACCAATCTCGGCATCCGTCTCGTCGACAAGGAGGTGCTGGAAGCAGCCGACGCTTTCGGATCGTCGCATCGCCAGAAGCTGTTCAACGTGCAGATCCCGCTTGCGCTGCCCACCATCATGGCCGGCATCAACCAGACCATCATGATGTCGCTCGCCATGGTCGTCGTTGCCTCCATGGTCGGCGTCGGCGGGCTCGGCAAGAATACGCTGCAGGCGATCAACAACCAGTTCTTCACCGTCGGCTTCCTCAACGGTTTCGCACTGGTCGCAATCGCCATCATTTTCGACCGCACGAGCCAGGCCTATGGCAGAAGGCTCCAGAAGCACTCGGAGGTCATTCATGGCTAGTCACGCGATCCAGATCAAAAGCCTCTACAAGATCTTCGGCCCGCGCGGACGCGATTATGTGGACCAGGTCAAGAACGGCTTGGGCAAGGCCGAACTCAACGAGACGCATGGCCATGTGCTCGGCCTGCAGGATATCAACATCGACATGCCGGCCGGCGCCATCACCGTCGTCATGGGCCTTTCCGGCTCTGGCAAGTCGACGCTGATCCGCCACATCAACCGGTTGATCGAGCCGACCGTCGGCGAAGTCCTTTATGACGGCGTCGACGTCTGCAAGATGAACGAAAACGATCTGCGCGAATTCCGCCGGCACAAGACGGCGATGGTGTTTCAGAAATTCGCGCTTCTGCCGCACCGCACCGTCATCGAGAACACGATCTATGGCCTGGACATCCAGGGCGTGCCGCGCGCTGAAAGCGAGAAGAAGGGCCAGTACTGGATCGAGCGTGTCGGGCTCAAGGGCTTCGAGAGGCATTATCCGAACCAGCTTTCCGGCGGCATGCAGCAGCGCGTCGGCCTTGCCCGCGCCCTGACGAACGATGCCGACATCCTGCTGATGGACGAGGCCTACTCTGCGCTTGATCCTCTGATCCGCGTCGACATGCAGACTGTCCTGCTCGACCTGCAGAAGGAGTTGAAGAAGACCGTCGTCTTCATCACCCACGATCTCGACGAGGCTCTGCGCCTCGGCGACAAGATCGCGATCCTGCGCGACGGCAAGGTCGTACAGCAGGGAACCGGCCAGCAGATCGTGCTGCAGCCGGCCGACGACTACATCACCGCCTTCGTCAAGGAAGTGAACCGCGGCCGCGTCATCCAGACCCAGACGATCATGAAGCCGCTCGCCGGCGAAACGGGCGGCACTCGCGTACCCGGCGACATGACACTGGAAGTCGCTGCTAAGCAGATCACCGAGGCAGGTCAGACCGGCGCGGTGGTTACCGATGCTGGCGGTAAGCCGATCGGGACGATCGATTTGCAAAGCATCATCGCATCCATGGTCACGCCGACGTCACACGAAACGGCGCAGATGGTCGCAGCCTAAAGCCATCGTTATCCGAGTGGAAAAGCGCCCTCATCAGGGCGCTTTTCTCTGCGACGGCGCTGCAGCGACATCAGATAGCCCCATCTCGCAGTTGTCTTCACATAAAGAAATGTTTATATCTACATATAACACCCGATGTATTCGAGGATACGCCATGACCGTCGCCATCAATCCCTTGACCGATCTTCTTGCCGAAAAGGGCGTTCTGCTTGCCGACGGCGCAACGGGCACCAACCTCTTCGCCATGGGCCTGGAGGCGGGTGAAGCGCCCGAACTCTGGAACGAACAGCATCCGGACCGGATCTCGAAGCTGCATCAGGATTTCGTCGACGCCGGCGCCGACATCATCCTCACCAATACCTTCGGCGGCACCCGTCATCGCCTGAAACTGCATCATGCACAGGATCGCGTGCACAGCCTCAACAAGACGGCGGCGGAAATAGCTCGCGCCGTTGCCGACAAGGCTGACCGCAAGGTCATCGTCGCCGGCTCCGTCGGCCCGACGGGCGAACTGCTGATACCGCTTGGCGCCTTGACCTACGAAGATGCCGTTGCGGCCTTCGTCGAGCAGATGGAAGGTCTTCAGGCCGGCGGCGCCGATGTCGCCTGGATCGAAACCATGTCTTCTCCGGACGAAATCCGCGCCGCAGCCGAGGCCGCCGCCAAGGTCGGCCTGCCCTACACCTATACCGGCTCCTTCGATACCGCCGGCAAGACGATGATGGGTCTGCATCCGAAGGACATCCATGCCGTCGCCACCGATATCGGCGCAGGACCGCTCGCAGTCGGCGCCAATTGCGGTGTCGGCGCTTCCGACATCCTGTCGAGCCTCCTCGACATGACCGAAGCCGACCCCGCAGCGATCGTTGTCGTGAAGGGCAATTGCGGCATTCCCGAATATCGCGGCGCCGAGATCCACTACTCCGGCACGCCGCCGCTGATGGCCGACTATGCCCGCCTTGCACGCGATGCCGGCGCCAAGATCATCGGCGGCTGCTGTGGCACGTCCTGCGACCATCTGGCCGCGATGCGGCAGGCGCTGGACAGCTACGTCCCCGGCCCGCGCCCGACATTGGAGACGATCATCGAACGGATCGGTCCGCTGCGCAACAAGACCGCTAACGAAGGCGGCGCCGCACCCTCACGCGAGCGCCGCAGACGGTCGTAACGAAACGAAAGAAAGCCCGGCAACCGGGCTTTCTCTTTATTATTCAATTACTTCCATAAAGACTTTCGCTCGGCAGCATCTTCAAACCATGCCGAAAGTGAATTCGCGCCTGCCGCTCTCTATTTCTCACCGCCGATGGCACGGCCTTCGGTGAAATGCGGAACGATGCGGCTGTCAAATGCCTTCAAAGCCGCGCCGATGGCCTGGTGCATATCGAGATAGCGGTAGGTGCCGAGCCGGCCACCGAAATGGACATTCGCTTCCGCTTCCGCACGCTCGCGATAGCGCAGGAAGACTTCCTTGTCCTGCCGCGTGTCGATCGGATAATAGGGCTCGTCGGCGCGCTTGGCTGAGCGTGAATATTCCCGCACCACGACCGTCTTCTCGTTCTGGTAGCTGCGCTCGGGATTGAAGTGGCGGAACTCGAGAATGCGGGTGTAAGGCACAGCCTCATCGGCATAGTTCATGACCGCCATGCCCTGGAAATCGCCGGTATTCAGCGTCTCCCTCTCGAAGTCGATGGTGCGCCATCCAAGCTCGCCCTCGGAATAGTCGAAATAGCGGTCGATCGGGCCGGTATAGACGATCGGCAGGTCGTCCGGCAGCGAGGATTTCAGCGAGAAGAAATCAACGCCGAGGGCGATCTGGATCTTCGGATGCTTCAGCATCCTGTCGAAAATCGCGGTGTAGCCGTCGACCGGCAAGCCTTCATACTTGTCGTTGAAGTAACGATTGTCGAAGGTGTAGCGGACCGGCAGGCGCGTGATGATATGTTCGGGAAGATCCCGCGGGTCCGTCTGCCATTGCTTGGCCGTGTAGCCGCGAATGAACGCTTCGTACAAGGGCCGGCCGATCAGCGAAATCGCCTTCTCTTCGAGATTCGCCGGATGGCGGCCCGCCATTTCCGCCGCCTGTTCGGCGATCAGTGCCCGCGCCTCATCGGGAGAAAGACGCCGGTTGAAGAATTGAGAAATCGTGCCGAGATTGATCGGCATCGAATAGACCTGATCGCGATATGTCGAATAGACCCGGTGCTTATAATCGGTAAATGCCGTGAAACGGTTGAGATAGGTCCAGACCGTTTCGTTCGGCGTGTGGAAGAGATGCGCACCATAACGGTGGACCTCGATGCCGGTCTCGCCATCAAATTCGCTATAGGCATTGCCGCCGATATGGCTGCGTCGGTCGATCACCAGCACGTTCTTCTGCAGCTCGTTCGCCACGCGCTCCGCAATCGTCGCACCGTAAAACCCGGCGCCGACGATCAATAGGTCTACCTTCGAAAAATCGATCATGCTTTCAAACTTTCAGTACCGGCAAATCTTGATGGCGGCTGCAACCGAATGCGTCAGTCAGACCAGGCAATCCGGGAGACGTCAGCGCAAAGGAAAGAATTGCGCTGACGGGATCGACCGATCCGTCGCTGGAGAACAGAGATGCGGGACGCTTACCAGACACCGGCATATTGCAGGGGCGTATACTGATAGGTCCTGAACAGTGCCGCCTGCTCTTCGACAGCCGCATTGACATTGTAGGTCGCGCCCAGCGGCCGGGTGTGGGCAACAGAGATGGCATCGATGATCCCCATGCGTGCCGCCGGCCGGCCGAGGAAGGACGGCCAGAGATGGTCGAGGCCATATCCCGATTCGACATCCCGCATGGACTCGATGCAGATATGCAGCGCGCGCCGCGAGAAGACCGGGCACATGATTTCAACGAACCCTTCGAAACGCACGACGCTGTTTGACCGCTGAACCGTCAGGGGATGGTTCGGGTAAGAGCCTGGCCCTTTCTTCAGCGATGGTTGCGCCAGATCCAGACCATGCTTGTGCGACAGGTGAAACATCCTGTTGATGTCTTCGCCGTCACACAGCAGATCGTCGTCCGGCAGCCAGATTCGCTCGTAGTTCCAGAGTGGGCTGCCTTCGTGGAAGAGGTCGTAGATGATCTTGAACTTCTTGGTCTTCGGAATATGCGCCAGATATTCGTAAGGGCTGCCGGAAACCTCCGGCGTCTCCGCGCCATAATAGCCGATGCAGAGATCCCAGTTGCGCGATGCATCGTCGATCTTCTCGAACCAGCGCGGATGAAGCGATTTCGAACCGGCCGGCACGACCACGAGATTAGGGCGCCGCAGCCCTTCCTGAGGCTGCGCCAGAAACTTGGCCTTGCGCTCGACCCCTGACGGCGTCGAAAACAGCGGATGCGGAGGGTGATCGGCAGGCACCAGCAGATAGGTGCTATCGACGCCCCCAATGACGCCGCGCCCGGCAAGCGCCATGAGATTGCCGCCCTCGATATGAGCGGAATCGAAAATGACGGAGGGCAACCCATCCCTGTCGATGAGGCAGAGGCGCCCGCCCATGACATGCCAGAAATCGACGGCCGGATCGAAATAATTGCCGATCATGCCATCGGGCGCCAAGACCATGAAGCGTGAGAATATTCCGCGATTAACGTCGCCGAGGCCCCAGAATGTGCCGCTCAACATGTCCTGGGTCACCGGCGGCGCATCGGACCATTGTATCTGGCTCGCCGGATGCGCTTCGTAGGCGGGCGTGTGCAGGCTGTTCGCTGCCAATGACATGTGGACTGTCCCCTAAATTCCGAACCCCAGGTAACGGCCCGATCCGAGGAAAGCAGCCAGACAATATGGCTCCCGGAGATTCGCTCGCGATCGAGCTCGTTTGATCGGCACTTTGGCCGTTATTCCTTTTGCGAAGCTTGTGGAGGAGATCGGAGGTCGCCTGCCGCCGAGGGGAGGCATTTCGGACAATCCAGCCTCGCGAAAGTTGGCCGGCATAATCTTGGGGCTGGAATTTCTACGCGGGGGCAATCGCGCTGGGAATATCGCCAAGAACGTCGGTGCTCGGCGGACACGAAGGTCGGTCGTGTCGTCCGTCAGGTCGAGACTAAGAACCACTCGTCTCATTTACGGTAGCAGAAGATGCATCAGAAGAAAAAGCTGGCCATAATCATCGAAGTCGATAGCTTCATCGGCGATATATTCCAACATCTGTCAAAGACCTATGAAGTCATGGCGATCCAGCCAAGCACTTTGAAGGAGATCGAGACGGCTGTGGAATGGGCCGATATCGTCTGGTTCGAATTCTGCAACGAGCTCTTCGTCCATGCGATCAACCAGAATATCAAGCGCCTCGGCAAGCGCGTCATCGCGCGCTGGCATCGCTTCGAGATCGTGGAATCGAATTTCCCCGAACGCATCGACTTCGGCGCCATCGACGATCTGATTCTGGTGTCGCATGACATGCTGCGCGTCCTGAAACTCAGGGCGCCGCACGTTACCCAGAAGACGCGCACCCATGTCGTGTGGAACGGTCTCAACCTCGACAAGTTCAAGCCGATCCCGTCGCTCGACAAGAAGAAGATCGCCTGGGCCGCCAAGCCCTTCATGCGCAAGAATCAGCCGCTCTTCCTGCAGATCATGCACGCGCTGGTGAAACGCGACCCTTCCTACACGCTGCATGTGGCCGGCGAGCAGGAAGAGTTCGTCATGATGCCCTATCTCAAGCGCACGACGGAAAAGCTCGGCCTCACCCGCAACGTGTTTTTCCACGGCTGGCAGCGCAACATGCCGGCGTTCCTCGCCGACAAGGGTGTCATCTTGTCGACTTCCGTGCATGAAAGCTTCGGCTACAATATCGCCGAAGCCATGGCCGTCGGCGCCCTGCCCGTGGTCCATGATTATCCCGGCGCGGAAGAGTTCTGGCCCGATGAAATCCGCTTCTCGTCGGTGGACGAAGCCGTCGAAAAGATCGTCAACGGCCAGACCCATCAGTGGATGCAATATGTCCAGGAGAAGTTCCCGCTCGCCAAGCAGCTGCGCGAACTCGATATCGTCATGGGCGATCGGGTGGCGGAGGTCGCAAAGCCGTTGGCTTGGCCTTCGCTGGAACAGAAGGCCGGTTCGAATATGAAGCGGCCAGTCCCGCTTTGGCTGGCTCAGCGACCGGCGCCCGCACCGCAAATCCCGCAGCCCGCACCCATTACGCAGGCGATATCGGTGCACCAGATTCGCGAGGCCATGCCGGTTGCCGAGGTGGCAATGCAGCCGTTGCAGCAGCCCTACCCGGCGCAGCCGCAGCCTGTCCCGCCGCCGTCCGTGGAACGGCTTGCCCCCGTCACGCCTCTGGAACAGCCGATGCGGCGATCGGAGGCTTCCCCTTCCTTCGACTCCACCGGCTATTGGGAAGGACGCTATCGCAACGGCGGCAATTCCGGCGCCGGTTCCTACGACGTGCTCGCCAATTACAAGGGACAATTCCTGAATAGCTTCGCCCGCAAGAAGGGGCTCAAATCCTTTGCGGAGATGGGCTCCGGCGATGGCAACCAGCTGAAATATTTCTCGTTCGACCGCTATACCGGCTTCGATGTCTCGAAGACGGTCATTGAACGCACGATGATGATGTACAGGGACAAGACGAACTACAACTTCGTCTGGCTGGGCGATCAGTCGCTGGATTGGGAAATGCATGAGGACGCCTACGACTGCGCCCTGTCGCTCGACGTCCTCTATCACCTGATCGACGACAATATCTACGTCAACTATCTCGACCAGCTTTTCTCCCTGCCCCAGCGCTATGTCGTCATCTACGCCTCCAATTTTGACGGCCCGGATATTCGCGGCGCTTCGCATGTGCGCCATCGCAAGTTCACCACGGATATCGCCAACCGGTTCCCGCAATGGACATTGCTGAAGCTCGTCGAAAACCCGTACAAGTTCAAGGAATCGACCGAGGCTGATTTTGCGATCTACAGCCGCGACGAATTTGAAAACGGGTTGGACCTGAACGAACTCGACGCCATCCGATAAACCAGCCTGAAACAGAAAGAGAGGCGCCGCGGTCATGCCGCGGCGCCTCTCCTTTTGTTGCGAATAGATCCAGAAGCGAGCGGTATCTTAGCCGGCTACCTTGGCGTCTTGCCAAGTACCAGATGCGGCGCCTGCTTCAGTCTCAACGCGATATCGGCGGTTTCGAACGACTGCCTGCGCACATTCTCATAGTCTGCCTGGCCATATCCTTCGTAGCATTGCCGGATCAGCGCGAAGAAACGCTCCCTCAGATCGAACGGCAATTGCGGATAGATCCAATCCAGCAAATCGAATTTGCTGCGGAGGAACCACTGATAATAGGCCTCTTTCATCCGAGGCTGGCTTGCAAACAGCGCTTCGACCTCTGCAAATGCCTTGAACACCTCGAAGCGCTTTTCCGTGAAGACGTTCGTAAGTTGCGCGCCGTCCTGATAAACACGATGGCCTATGAGGTAGCGGTTCATCATGCCGATCTTCCGGGCATGCAGATAGATATGCCAGTGAGCGTAGATGTCATTGTGGACGCGGGTCTCGGAGAAGCGGAGACCCGTCTCCTGGCAAAGCTTGGCGCTGACGATCTTGTTCCATGGGAAATTCACAGTGAAGAGCAGACGGCTGCACTGATCGAGCGTGAAAACGCCGATATCGGCATGGCCGACCAGCGCCTGCCAGGCGTCGTTGTCGATCGGCAGCATCGGATCGAGACGGCCGTTCCGGTCGGTAACATAACGATAGCGAAACACCATCACATCGCACGCGTTGGCTTCTATGTGGTAGACGACCTCATCGATCGAGCGATGAGCCAGCATGTCGTCGGCGTCGAGAAAATAGTAGTAGTCGCCACGGGCAGCTGCCATGCCGGCATTCCGGCTGTACCCCGCCCCGCCATTTTGAGGATTGCGCAGCAGCCGCACGCGCTGGTCGCCTTGAGCGTATCGCTCGACGATCATTGCGGTGGCATCGCGCGACATATCGTCGACCACGATCACTTCGAGGACGTCGCGGTTCTCCAGAACGGAGGCAATGGTTTCGCCGATGGATTCCTGCGCGTTGTAGGCGGGAATGATGACGCTGACTTTACTCACAGGGGTCTCCTGACTCTGACACGGACGCCGAACTGGGGCTATCGGCGCTCCATGTGCCTCTGGCTATGAGCCGCTTTTCGGGGCGAGGCAACCTCGAAACGGGCAATCACCTCCTGCCGGGACCGCAGGATGCGCTTGCCGGAACATAGGGAGCAGAACTTGCACTGAACTGGATCGCGGGCGTCTCCCGCAATCCAATCGATCAGAGCTCTCCAGCCCCGCGAAAGCAATCCGTCCTATGTTCAAATCAAAGTCAGCGCATGGAATCGCGTTGATGCACTGTGGAGAAATCGATGTCTTCTGCCCAAGTCCCCGTCCTTTCGATCTGCGTTCCGACCTATAACCGTCAGTTCATGCTCGAGCGGAACATCAATTTCCACTTGGAGGAATTCCGCCGGCTGGGCCTTCCCTTCGAAATCGTCGTCGTCGACGATTGTTCTACGGACGAGACCGCCGCCTACATCCAGTCGATTTCGCATCATCCGGAAATCAGCGCCTATCGCCGGGCAAGCAACTCCGGCTTCCTCAGCAACTATGCCTTCGCCATGCAGCGAGCCCGCGGCCACTACGCGGTCTTTCTTGGCGACGACGATCTGCTGATCCCGGAAAAGGTGGTCGAGTATCTCCGCATCATGGTGGACGATAAGAACATCGGCATGATCCAGGCGCCGTGGCTTCTGGTCGATGGCCGTCCGGGCGGCGGCGACATGCAGCCTTTCTATCACCTCTCCTATCCGACGCGTCACACCAAGGGCGACTTCCGCTCGATGCTCGAATTCATTCTCGACAAGCACGTCTTCCCCGAATTCATGATCATTCGGCGCGACGTTCTGACGAAGTCAATCTCCAGCCCGACGCCCTTCATCTTCTGGGCCTTCCTCTACACGACCCGCGCTCTGGACAAGGCCGACGTGCTGTTCATGCCGGAACCTTTCGCCCGCGTCACCGCCGTCTCCAACGATCCGCGCCTGCAGCAGGGCAACAAGGAATGCATGTTCCAGTGGGACAGCTACAGGGGCGGCCTCGAATATCTCGCCTCGCAGGCGCTGCGCGATAATCGCTATCCACCTGACTATCGCGGCTCGCTGATGCCGCGCATCACCGAATTCATGCTGCAGCGTCAGGCGGTCGCCATGAGCCTGCACGTCAATGCGCAGAACTGGGTCGAAGCCTACATCATGTATCACCGCATGGCGGCCTACCTGCCGACGCCGCTGCCGCCGGAATCCTACGACCAGATCCGGAAGCTGGCGGGCATCTCCACCGCCGCGACGGAAGCGATCGCCTTCAATGGCGAGCCAGTCATCATCGAGCCGATCATCGACGATGCCACCCTAAACCTTCTGCCGCAGTCGATCCGGCAGCATCTGTCAAGGGAGGCACCGCAGACCGGCAGCTACGACGGCAAGCCGCGTGCCTATCTTCGTTTCACCGAGGATTTTCCGGCCAATCCTGGCCCGAAGGACGGCCTCTTCAGCATCCTCACCTATATCGATCAGTTCGTCTGAGATTTGGTCGCGATAAACGAGGGCTCCGCGATGCCAATGCGTTGCGGGGCCTTTTGCGTTTCCGGTACCCGTCAGCCCGGCAACATTTCCGTCACGGCAATGATCGGCCCGAGCGGAAATAGGCTGTCACGCCTCTGCCATTCCGGAATGTCGAGGCTGGAAATGCTGCCGTCGAGAAACAGCGCATTCGGGCATTTCAGATCGTCGCGAAACAGCGTCGCAAAATCGTGGAAGCGCACCGGGCCATCGGAAATTGCAAACACGACCTTGCCGTCAGCGGTAACGCCGACGCCGTTTCTTGTCTTGAGGCTGGTGCTGTCGGCCAGAAACGACGGATGGAGCTTGCCATCGACGACCAGCATCGGGCCGGATTGCGTCGCGTAGAAGGGCTTGATGCCGGACGCCGCGAAGGCTTTGCTCTCCATGACCCCGGCTTCGCCCGAGCCAAGATAGAAGACGCCGTTCGGCAGCAGATGGAAATTGCCCCATCCCTTGTTTGTGTTGATAGCCTTCACTTCGCGACCGTTTTCGATGAAGAGGCCGACGGGAGACTGATCGTCGAGATACATGCCGCCGTTCATTGCAAAGCGCACGTAGATGCGATCCTGACGCAGATCGTTTTCCAGCGCCCGGAAGGAACCGTAAGGCCTACCGCTGCGATCGTTCTGAAAAATCTGGATATCGTCGCTGGCCGGATCGAAGCTGCAGACGGTATAGCCATTGCCGAGATGCTGAACCTTGCGGCAGCTTTCGCCGGCCGACGCGGTGGCGGCGCAGGCAAGAACGGCAAGGATGACCATCAATCGAATCAAGCGCATAGCTCCGCGTGAATAGCACAGACTTAGGAACGCATCGCAATACGGCGAAACAGGGAATGCGTGAAGATCAAAGCTGGAGTGCCGCCATGTGGAATGCAAGCTGTTCGGCGGAATAGCGATAACCCGCGCCGACCGGACAGGCATTGCGTGCAAGACAGCCGCTGACCATGCAGCCGGCCCGCCCTTCCGGCGTGCGCAAATGCGAGCGGCACCCCTGAACATGGAAACCTGCCGCACCGACAGCATCGACAGGACAGACCGCCATGCAAGGCTTTTCGACGCACAGATCGCATGGGTGCCGGGAAGAAGTCGCCATCTCGACATCCTCCAGCACGTCGGTAAAACCCAGCGCGCCGCGATATCCATGCCATAATCCATAAAGCGGATGAATCAGTATACCGAGCGGCGAGGCCTTCAAACCTTCGGCTCGCATCGCCCACTGCTGGAATGGTTGCCAGGGAGGGTCCGAAGGAAAATAGGCCGTGGCCCCCAACTCGCTTGCGACCGGCCGGATCATCGCCTTCGACCAATCGTCGAGGGGATCTTTGCGCATCCTGTTGGCGGGCATATCCAGCCACTTCGAAAAGGCCGGCCAGATCGAGCCGCCGATATTGCCCAGCAGGACGACACTTCGGGCGGATGTGCCATCGCTCAGATGCGGCCCTTCGCCTTCACTAAAGGACAGGCAACCGCGAACGAAAACTCCGTGGACGCCAAGCGCCGCACGGAGCTGTTCGACTATGGCGGGGCCGCGGCTCACCGTGGCCCCTTATACTGATAGTGCGGCCGCCAGACCTCCTTCTGGATCAGATCGGCAACACGCGTCGCACCGCCTTGCTCCCTGGCGGCCTCGGGCTCTCTTCAGGTGAAGGCGTCGGGCATGGAGTCCTTGCGCTTCTGGATATAGGCAATCAGCGCCTCATCGACGGCCGGATCGAGCGGCGGCGCTTCGTAGTGATCGAGCCAGGAGCGGCAAAGCGCGTTGGCCCGGTCCTCGATGCGCTTCTGGCCCTCGATCTCCCATTGTTCGAAGGAGTTGTTGTCGGCGAGGGCCGAGCGATAGAAGGCGGTCTGGAAATTCGCCTGCGTATGGCCGCAGCCAAGATAGTGGCTTCCGGGGCCGACTTCGCGGATGGCATCGAGCGCCTGACCGTTGTCGGAGAGGTCGATACCCTCAGCCATCTTCTGCATCATGCCGAGCTGATCCTGATCGATCATGAACTTCTCATAGGACGAGACAAGGCCGCCTTCGAGCCATCCCGCCGCGTGCAGCACGAAATTAGTTCCTGCCAGCAAAGTCATGTTCAGCGTGTTGGCGGATTCATGCGCGGCCTGGGCATCCGGCACCTTCGACCCGCAAAGCGAGCCGCCGGTACGGAACGGCAGGCCGAGACGGCGGGCGAGCTGGGCCGCGCCATAGGAGACAAGCGAAGGCTCCGGCGTGCCGAAGGTCGGCGCGCCCGACTGCATCGAAATGGATGCCGCGAATGTGCCGAACAGGACCGGCGAGCCCTTGCGGATCAGCTGCGTGAAGGAAGCGCCCGCCAGCACCTCGGCCAGGATCTGCGTCAGCGTGCCGGCCACCGTCACCGGGCTCATCGCGCCCGAGAGAATGAAGGGAGACACGACCGAGGCCTGATTGTGCCGCGCATAGACCTTCAGCGCGCCAAGCATGGTCTCGTCGAACACCATCGGCGAATTGGCGTTGATGAGGTTCAGCGTCACGCAGTTGTTTTCGACGAAATCGTCGCCGAAGACGATCTTTGCCATCGCGACCGTATCTTCGGCGCGCTCGGGCGCCGTGACCGAACCCATGAACGGCTTGTCGGAATATTTGATATGGCTGTAGACCATGTCGAGATGGCGCTTGTTGACCGGAATGTCGACAGGCTCGCAAACCGTGCCGCCCGACGAATGCATCGACGGCGCCATATAGGCCAGCTTCACGAAGTTGCGGAAATCCTCGATCGTCGCATAGCGGCGGTTGCCTTCGAGATCGCGCACGAAGGGTGGGCCGTAGACCGGCGCAAAGATCGTCGCCTTGCCGCCGACATGGACGTTGCGGGCGCTATTGCGCGCATGCCAGGTGAACTCCTTCGGCGCGGTCTTCAGAAGCTCGCGGCAAAGCCCCCTCGGGAAATGGACACGCTGCCCGCGCACATCAGCGCCGGCTTCCTTCCACAGAGCGAGAGCTTCGGCGTCGTCGCGAAACTCGATGCCGATTTCTTCGAGAACCGTCTCGGCATTGCGCTCGATGAGTTGCAAGCCCTCTTCATCGAGTACTTCGTAGACGCCGATCTTGCGGGTGATATAGGGGAGCGAAGGGCCAGGGCCGCCGCCGCTGCGCGACGCGCGCCGTGCCGCTGCACCCCTGCCCTCGCTACGAGAACGGCGCCCGCCGTCGCTTCCTGCAGTCGGTTGCTCAATCATATCGTCCATGATGTTCCCTCACTCCTGCGCATGATGCGTCTATCATGCCCCTATGCTATCCGATTCCGCCAAGCGGACGTTTCTTTATGCGCCAGCAATTAGCATAGGACAGACATCGATAGACAATATCAACTGTTCTTCATCCGTCGCGATTGATCAGCGCGACGTCGCATTCGAAAAGAGTTTTGGCAGAGTTCAGGTCTATCGATAATAACGGCAGTGTTTTATACAAGCCTCTGATGCATTGCACGAAAACGGGATGGAGCGCATGTCTGACGACGAAATCATTCTCGCGGAACTTTCTGACGAAGAGCTCGTGCAACAGATGCATGACGACCTCTACGACGGGTTGAAGGAGGAGATCGAGGAAGCGACGCAGATCCTTCTCGACCGCGGATGGACGCCCTACGACGTGCTGACGCAAGCTTTGGTCGAAGGCATGCGCATCGTCGGCATCGACTTCCGCGACGGCATTCTGTTCGTTCCCGAAGTTCTGCTCTCGGCCAATGCGATGAAGGCCGGCATGGCCATCCTGCGTCCGCTGCTGGCGCTGACTGGCGCACCAAAGCTCGGCAAGATGGTGATCGGCACCGTCAAGGGCGACATTCACGACATCGGCAAGAATCTTGTCGGCATGATGATGGAGGGCGCAGGCTTCGACGTCATCGACCTCGGCATCAACAACCCGGTCGAAAACTATCTTGACGCGATCGAACGCGAGCAGCCCGACATTCTCGGCATGTCTGCGCTGCTGACGACGACGATGCCTTACATGAAGGTCGTCATCGATACGCTGAAGGAAAAGGGCCTGCGCGACGATTACGTCGTCCTGGTCGGCGGCGCCCCGCTGAACGAGGAGTTCGGCAAGGCCGTCGGCGCCGACGCCTATTGCCGCGACGCCGCCGTCGCGGTCGAGACCGCCAAGGAATTCATGAAGCGCAAGCACAACAGCCTGGCCGCCGGCGCCTGATTGCAGACAACCAAAGGCCGGCGACAATCAACAGCTTGCCGCCGGCACATAGGCATCCCACATTGGTTATTGGGCAGCCTTCTTGACGGTATGACCGGCGTCCTCGGTCGCATTGACCGCATTGGCGGTATCTCTGCCCATGCCGCGAATGGTGTTGGCACATGAAGCAAGGACCATGAGGACGACGCAGGCGGTAGCAATTTTGGTAAGCGTCGGTGCAGTCATGATTGGGAACCCCCTCTGAGTGGATATCGATCAAAGAAGAGCGGAGAAAGACCCTCCGCGCAGTAAACGCATAACAACGCAAAAAGTTCATGTGATCGCGTGCGGCGCAATCGCACGCGAAATACTGGCGGTCACCAGAACAAACGGGCTCGATTACATCGATCTTCACTGTCTTCCCGCAATCTATCATTCCTATCCTCAGAAGATCGCTCCGGCCCTGGAAGAGGCGATTGCGGATGCTCGCTCGCGCGGCTTCGATAAGATCTTCATCGGCTATGCCGATTGCGGCACCGGGGGCGATATCGACCGGATCTGCGAGCGCGAGGGAATAGAGCGTCTTTCCGGCCCGCACTGTTATTCCTTCTTCACCGGCAACGAGGCTTTCGCAGCTCGAGACGATGATATCACGTCGTTTTTCCTCACTGACTTTCTCGCTCGTCAGTTCGAATCCTTTGTCGTCGTCCCGCTCGGTTTGGACCGGCATCCGGAGCTGCGCGACATGTATTTCGGCAATTATCGCAAGGTGGTCTATCTCTCGCAGGAGGAAGATCCCCAACTGCAGGCAAAGGCAAGGCAAGCTGCCTCCTACCTCGGCCTGGCCTATGAATATCGATACACCGGTTACGGCGATCTCGCCCGCGAATTGCTTGCGGTCTGATTACGACATCGGCGTCGCTTTTGGAAAAGATTTCGCTTTACCGAGACAGGCCCGCTGAGCAAGACAAGGGTGTTCGACCAGACTTCGAAACAGGCTGGCATATAGGACAAAGCGTATCATAGATGCTGACGAACGAGGTTTTTCCAGCTCGTCGTTTTTTGACATATGCCGCGTCGTGGCGAGCGCAGTCCGACGATCGGCCGACGTGCATTCTGGCGTGAAGAGGAGATTTGTGCATGGCGGATCGCATTGTCGTCTACTGGCGGGACATTCCGGCCCAGGTGATCATCAAGAAGGGCAGGCAGACGGCAAAACGCGAGCTTTCGCTGCGCTTCACCGAAGCAATCGACATGTGCGCCATGCGCACGGGCGCTGCCGAAACGGATGATTACCTGGCCGAATGGCGCAAGGCGGAGCCGGTGCCCGTCTCTGACGATCTCGAAGCGGAGGCCGACAAGGCGGCAAGCGAACTTGAGGCGGCTTACGATCGCGAGCGGCTGGTGGCGCTGGTGAAGGCGGGAGGCCGCGACAATGGCTGAGGCCGTCCAGAAGCCAGGCAATGCCGCCGCCGGCGCAAAGGCCGCCAGTGGCGCCTTTACGCCGGCCGGCGTCTCGCCCAACCGGCGCGCCCGGCGCAAATATACGGTTCGTCTCTGGGCCGTGCGTCATTCCCGCTTCTTCGAATGGTTTTATCGTCGCTTCGCCGACGCCTTTCTCCTGCTTCATCCTCTATGGAAGGCGTTCGGTTATGACCGCGTGGAGCGCCCGATCACCTTCATCGAACGCAATGTGAAGGGTTTCCTGTTCGATTGCCGCATGTGCGGCCAGTGCGCGCTGTCATCGACAGGCATGTCCTGCCCGATGAACTGTCCCAAGCAACTGCGCAACGGCCCGTGCGGCGGCGTTCGCGCCAACGGCAATTGCGAGGTGGAGCCCGACATGCCCTGCGTTTGGGTGCAGGCCTGGAACGGCTCCCGGAACATGACCGAGGGAGATGCGATCCTGAAGGTACAGAAACCGGTGAACCAATCGTTGCGCGAGACGTCCTCGTGGCTTCGCGTCACGGCGGAAGCGGCAGCGGCCCGCGAAGCGGCGAAGGGGGAAGCCTGAGCGATGGCGCCGATCGATGAAAACCCACTTGGCGTCCATCTGCCGCTCGATCCCCTGCCCGGCCATTACTCGCTCGGACGTCTGGAGCGTGTGCTTCGCCGCGGCGAATTCGCCGTCACGGCCGAGCTGAATCCGCCCGACAGCGCCAATGCCGAAGATGTCTATGAGCGTGCCGCGATTTTCGAAGGATGGGTGGACGGCATCAACGCTGTCGATGCCTCGGGTGCCAATTGCCATATGTCCTCGGTTGGGATCTGCGCCCTGCTGACGCGCATGGGCTACGCGCCCATCATGCAGATCGCCTGTCGCGACAGAAATCGCATCGCCATTCAGGGCGACGTGCTGGGTGCCGCCGCCATGGGCGTGTGCAACATCATGTGCCTGACCGGTGACGGCGTGCAGGCGGGCGATCAGCCGGGCGCCAAGCCGGTCTTCGATCTCGATTGCATGTCGCTGCTCGAAACCGTCCGCATCATGCGCGACAACGCCAAGTTCCTCTCGGGCCGCAAGCTGACGTCGCCGCCGAAACTCTTCCTGGGCGCCGCGATCAACCCCTTCGCACCGCCCTATGATTTTCGACCCTATCGGCTGGCCAAGAAGATCGAGGCCGGCGCGCAGTTCGTCCAGAGCCAGTATTGCTACGACGTGCCGATGTTCCGCGACTATATGAAGAAGGTGCGCGACCTCGGCCTGCACGAAAAATGCTTCATTCTCGTCGGCGTCGGTCCGCTCGCATCGGCAAAAACCGCCCGCTGGATGCGGTCGAACGTGCCGGGCGTCCATATTCCCGATGAAGTCATCAAGCGCATCGAAGGCGCGCAGGATCAGAAGAAGGAAGGCAAGCAGCTCTGCATCGACATCATCAACGAGGTGAAGGAGATCGAGGGCGTTTCCGGCATTCACGTCATGGCCTACCGCCAGGAAGAATATGTCGCCGAAATGGTGCATGATTCCGGCGTTCTGAAGGGCCGCCAGCCGTGGAAGCGCGAGGCGGGCCGCACCGATGCACTGGTTGCCGAAAGGCTGCACCAAATCAGCGAAGGCCGAGAAGAAAACCAGCAGGCGATGGCGGAGCTTGCAGCCCATCATACACCGCAGCAGACGCATTGATTTCGAAAGATCGCAGCCGCTTGGCGGAGGAGCCGGCCGGCTTGTAACCCAAATCACCGCACGATAGACCAGCTATCGGGCCAACGGACCAGAGGACCTGACATGACGCGTACCATCGTTGCCTCCGCCACGCGCGAGATCATAATTGGCTTCGACCAGCCTTTCTGCGTGATCGGCGAACGCATCAATCCGACGGGCCGCAAGAAGCTGGCCGCCGAGATGATCGAAGGCAATTTCGAGACGGTCATCAAGGACGCGCTGGAACAGGTGGCCGCCGGCGCAACCATGCTCGACGTCAACGCGGGCGTAACCTCCGTCAACCCGAATGAGACCGAGCCGGGCCTTCTCGTGCAGACGCTCGAGATCGTGCAGGGCCTGGTCGACGTACCGCTCTCGATCGACAGTTCGGTCACGGCTGCCATTGAAGCAGCCCTCAAGGTCGCCAAGGGCCGGCCGCTGGTCAATTCGGTGACGGGCGAAGAGGAAAAGCTCGAAGCCATCCTGCCGCTGGTCAAGAAATACGACGTGCCCGTTGTCGCCATCTCGAACGATGAGACCGGCATTTCCATGGACCCGGACGTCCGCTTCGCCGTTGCGAAGAAGATCGTCGAGCGCGCCATGGATCACGGCATCAAGCCGCATGACATCGTCGTCGATCCGCTGGTCATGCCGATCGGGGCGCTCGGCGATGCCGGCCGTCAGGTTTTTGCGCTCCTGCACCGCCTGCGCAACGAATTGAAGGTCAATACGACCTGCGGCCTTTCCAACATCTCCTTCGGCCTGCCGCATCGCCACGGCATCAATGCCGGCTTTATCCCGATGGTTATCGGCGCCGGCATGACCTCGGCGATCATGAACCCCTGCCGCCCGCAGGAAATGGAAGCCGTGCGCGCCGCCAATGTGCTGAACGGCACCGATGCCAATTGCACCAACTGGATCATGACCTATCGTGATCACAAGCCGGCAGAAGGCGCGGTTGCCGCACCGGCGACGGCTGCTCCCGCCGCCGGTGGCGGCCGACGTGGTGGCCGCGCGGCGCGTGCCGGCGCGGGAGCTGCGAGGGAATAGCGATGACCTATCCGAGCCGCCGCCTTTCCGAAGATCTCGCCACCTTGTGGATCGAGGCACCCATGGTAATGGGAATGCGCCTCTCGCAAATGTGGATGACGGCCCTGACCGGCGGGCGCGTCAACACGGCCGAATTCAACCGCATGATCACCGAAAAGATGGCGGCGGCGGGTGAAAGCGTCATCGCTGCGAACATGGCGATGGCTGAGCAGAATATCGCGGCGATGACCGCAATCGCGACCGGGCGCAAGACCTCGACCCAACGGGCGGCGAATTCGATCGCCCACGCGGCCGTCAAACCATACAGCAAGCGCGTTCGCTCGAACGTGCGGCGCCTTAGCAAATAGAAAGGCTGATCCGTGGCCGAAGCCAGCGACAGCGCAAAACCCCTCGTCCTCTTCATGCCTTCCGGCAAGCGCGGCCATTTTCCGGTAGGAACGCCCGTACTCGAGGCTGCGCGGCAGCTCGGCGTCTATGTCGAAAGCGTCTGCGGTGGTCGGGCGACCTGCGGACGCTGCCAGGTTTCGGTGCAGGAGGGCAATTTCGCCAAGCATAAGATCGTCTCGGCCAACGACCATCTTTCGCCGATCGGGCCGAAGGAGCGGCGCTACGCCGAGGTGCGCGACCTGCCCGAGGGACGCCGCCTCTCCTGTTCCGCCTTGATCCAGGGCGATCTCGTCATCGACGTGCCTCAGGATACCGTCATCAATGCGCAGGTGGTGCGAAAGGCGGCCGACGAGCGTGTCATCGCCCGCGATCCAGCAGTGCATATGTGTTATGTCGAGGTCGAGGAGCCCGACATGCACAAGCCGCTTGGCGATCTCGACCGCTTGAAGGCGGCGATTGCGGCAGACTGGAAATACGACAATCTCGAAGTTGATTTTCATCTCATTCCGCATGTGCAGTCGATCCTACGCAAGGGCGAATGGAAGGTAACCGCCGCCATCCATCGCGATCAGGACAGCGAGCGCCCGCGCCTCATCGCGCTCTATCCCGGCCTGAAGAACGAGGCCTACGGCATCGCCTGCGATATCGGCTCGACGACGATCGCCATGCACTTGTCGTCGCTGCTCTCGGGCCGAACCGTCGCATCGGCCGGCGCCTCCAACCCACAGATCCGCTTCGGCGAGGATTTGATGAGCCGCGTTTCCTACGTGATGATGAACCCGGACGGCCGCGAGGCCATGACCAACGCGGTGCGCGAAGCCTTGAACGGATTGATCGACAAGGTCTGCACCGATGGCGGCGTGTCGCGCGAGGATATTCTGAACGCCGTCTTCGTTGGCAATCCGATCATGCATCATCTCTTTCTCGGCATCGACCCGACCGAGCTTGGCGGCGCTCCTTTCGCACTTGCCGTCTCCGGTGCTGTGCATTTGAAATCGGCCGAGATCGGCTTGCCGATGAATACAGGCACCCGCATCTACATGCTGCCCTGCATCGCTGGCCACGTCGGCGCCGATGCCGCCGCCGCCACGCTCGCCGAGGGGCCGCATCGCCAGGATGAGATGATGTTGCTGGTCGATATCGGCACCAATGCCGAAATCGTGCTCGGCAACCGCCATCGCGTCGTTGCTGCCTCCTCCCCGACCGGCCCCGCTTTCGAAGGCGCCGAGATTTCGAGTGGCCAGCGCGCGGCACCCGGCGCCATCGAGCGCGTGCGCATCGATCCGATAACGCTGGAACCGCGCTACCGCGTCATCGGCATCGAGCCGTGGTCGGATGAGCCAGGTTTCGAAGAAGCCGCAGCCAAGGTCGGCGTAACAGGCATCTGCGGCTCGGCCATTATCGAGGTCGTCGCCGAAATGTTCCTGACCGGCATCATCTCGGAAGACGGCGTCGTCGACGGCTCGATGGCGGCGCGCTCGCCGCGCATCCTGCAGAACGGCCGTACCTTCTCCTACCTGCTGCGCGACGGCGAACCGCGTATCACGGTCACCCAGAACGACATCCGCGCCATCCAGCTCGCCAAGGCGGCACTTTATGCCGGTGTCAAGCTGCTGATGGACAAGCAGGGAATCGGGCATGTCGACCGCATCGGCCTTGCAGGCGCCTTCGGCACCTTCATCGATCCGAAATATGCGATGGTGCTGGGCCTGATACCCGACTGCAATCTCGACAAGGTCAAGGCCGTCGGCAATGCCGCGGGCACCGGCGCGCGCATGGCGCTGCTCAACCGCGGCTACCGTCGCGAGATCGAGGAAACAGTCAGGAAAATCGAGAAGATAGAAACAGCGCTTGAATCAAAGTTTCAGGAGCATTTCGTCTACGCCATGGCTCTGCCGAACAAGGTGGACAGCTTCCCCGAACTCAGCAAGGTCATAACCTTGCCGGAGCGCAAGCAAGCGTCGGATGATGGCGGAGAAGCCGGCGGCCGCAGACGTCGCCGCAGCCGCGAGTAGAAAACAACTGGCCGCGTGTCACGCGGCCATCTTGCGCCCGATTTCGACGAAAGCCTGGCGAATGCTGTCGGCCACCGCCTTCATAGGCCCGGTCATCTGCGAGGCCGTCAGCAAACGAATGTCGAACGACGTCAGTTCCGGCAACCCTTCATTCGGTCCGAGGATCTCCATATCGTCGGTGATGTAGGAGCGCGGGAACGGCGCGACGGCAAGGTCGGAAACGATCGCCGCGCGCTGTGCCATCGTATGCGCGCTGAGATAGGAAACGCGATAGGCGCGCTTCTGCCGCTCCAGCTGCGCCATCGCTTCCGACCGCCAGATACAGCCCTCTTCCCAGATGGAGATCGGCAGCGGATCGCGGCGATAGGCGGTGCCGCACTTGGCGCCGGCCCAGACGAGGCGCTCCGTATAGATCACCTCGCCTTCCGTCGGGAAAGGCCGCGTTGCGCAATTGATCAGCGCCAGATCCAGCCGCTGCTCCTCGATGCGCTTTTTAAGCTGGATGCTCATATCGACTGTTACATCGACCATAATACCGGGGTAGCTTTCGGAAAAGCTCTTCAAGATACTCGGCAGCAGTCGCTCGCCGATATCGTCGGGGGCGCCGAGACGCACCACGCCGCTAAGCTCGGGCATGATGAAGCGCGATACCGCCTCGTTGGAAAGCGCCAGAATGTTGCGGGCATAGGAAAGCAGCATCTCGCCGTGCTGCGTCAGGCTAACCGAGCGCGCGTCGCGCAGGAAAAGCGTGACGCCGAGCTGCTCTTCCAGCTTCTTGATCTGCATCGAAACGGCTGACGGCGTGCGAAAGACAGCATCGGCCGCAGTCGAGAAATTCCCCGTTTCGGCGATCGCGACGAAGGTACGCAGAACTTCATTGTCAAGCAACGGTATGGGCCGGCGGAACGGTACGGTCATATCGGTTACCTTTCAATTTTTCTGATCTTAAGCACCATATCATTTCATTTGTCTGAATGTCAATGAAGCACCATATTAGATGCAATGGAAATTCACGCAGACAGCCTTAAAGGAGCAAAGAACCATGGCTGGCACGGCATTGGACGAGACCTCTCGCCTTTTCACCCTCTTGCGCGTTCGTAAAATTCAGAGGACCGCGCAGCACACGCTCGACGAGATCGCCACTCGCTTTCCCGCTCATCTGATCGATGACGTCAATGCGCGCGGCCTTCCGCCGGATCGGACCCTGTGTCGAAACCAATCGAAAGCGACTCTCCTAAGGTATTGACTTCATTTGATCGAATTCAAAAAAGTCGATTCTCTGGCGCGTCGCCCACCTTATCGCCATCAGAAGTTTGACACGAAGCTGGATAGTGGCAACCGCTCTTTGCCAGAAATTCATTGAACGCAGCTCGATGCATGATTTTGGGCTGGGAATGGACCGACAGTATCCCCTCTTGCCTCAACTGCTTGAAAATTGAGGCACTCGATCTTTCGGGAAAGTTCAAAAGCGCCAAGCATCTAGTTATTTCCGCACCAGACACGTATTGCTTCCGGAACTGTCGTACCGCGGAGAACGTCAGTTCGCCTGGAAGGAGAAGCCCGCTACTCAACAACGCCGATATTTCGCGTCCTACGCCGATGTAGAAAGCGGCCTCACCATTCAGAAGTGCGACTTTGTCAAAAGCATCCGTTGCCTCACCCCGATCAAAAAGTTGGGTCACCAGCATCGCGTTCTGAACCCTGAGCCTTCGTACCAACGGGCCGCTACCTGGCACGACGGCTACCGGCAGTCTACCGGTAGCTACATGACGCAACACACCTGACCAATAAATGCCTCCGCTCCTTTCAGCGATGGCAAGGTTGTACACCGAGATACCGCCGCCTTCGAATTTGTCCGCTACGCGTCCAATCATTGTCGCCAAGTCTACGTCGTTATTGCCTTGAAACAATCTCCTCAAACTATGGTCTGGACACAACGCGAGTCCACTTTCATACAACTGGACAAGCTCGATAAGCGGCAACCCAGTAGACTTATGCTCTTGAAGCACTGACCGAGAACTAGCGGCAAGGGTGGCAGCGTACACAAGCCTTTCCTCCGCAATCTGGGTATCGAAACCGCCTGATTTCCAGGTTCGTCTGTCTGGGAGAACGTGATGATATCCATTGAGAGCCTTCTCTTTGGTGAGGTCGCGTGGGGCAGTGCCCGATCGAATTTGATTGCGCAACATTTGGACGAAATCACTTCCAAACAGAAAATAGTTCGCCTGCACAGCTTCAAAAATAGGACTTCTGAAATCGCGCCTTCTCCGCAGGGGTTTCGTCATGCTCGCTACCTCGTCATTGAGCTCGAACAACCCTCGGGGCCAAGTGCGAACCGCCGCCGTGGACTTATCAAGTGCGAAAGGTGAGCATGCTGACTTTCGAGGCGCGCCGCTCGCTCTGTCTAGCAAAAACGCCATCAAAACGATCAGTTCGAAGATCTGGCCGCGATCAAATGACCGAAGCTCTGGATGGATCGATTCCGGTAGCGACCGATCTGGCGAGAGCCCTGGCTCGATCAGCGAACAGCACAACTGCAGATTCTCGTAAGTGTCGAGCTCCACCACGGGCTGAGGATAATCACGCAAATCCGTTATGCCGCGACTGCTCTCCGAGCCGTCTGCGCATGTTTGGCACGAGTAAAGTCCCATGGTCCGCGAAAACTTCAGTTGGACATTGCATACCGGACAGCGGTCTAGCAGGTGCTCGAAATTCGTGGGATCGAACCCGATAGGTAGCACTGACCAGATGGCCCTCATGTAACCATGTCCAGCGAGGAAGGTAGGTGAAACCCTTCTATGGCCGGCGAGACGTCCGACTTTGAGGGGAGCACCAAAAAAAGACACGACGCCCTTTCCGCCGTTCACATAGCGAAGCGGTCTGATATCGCCTGGCCCATTAGGCGTTCCAAGAAAGTCGCTCAAGCTTCTATCATCGATCGTTAGGTCAACGAAGTTTCGTGGCTCGAATATTCGCTTTGGGTCACACCCCACGATTTGCCAAAACTTGGAGGCCGACTGATATCCGTTACGGCTCATGGCCCGAAAAAATATCTCTGGAAGCCCCTCATCCGATTGCGGTGTGACCGATATGGGCATGCGCCGCCCTAGCAACTGGCTTCTTCGTAATGCGACCGAAACCGACGGCTCAACGGGGTGACCGAAGAACTCGCCCCGTGGGTTGGGCACGATTATGGTATTGTTTACGTGCAATTGTTGCTCCTGAGTTAACGACGCTGCGCGATAGTTTGAATGGAAAGGAATCGCGTCTTCCTCCACCGGTCAGAGCGATGGCGGCGTGTACTGTCGATACTGTCGACGTTGATCGAGGCGATAGCACCGTCGGGAAGTACGTGGAGTGCTTGAGCTCCCGAGGGGGCGTCTTCCTTGCTTCTTAAGATTATTTGATGAACGGATTTGGGAACAACGCGATCACGGCTGGCCGCGACCAGAGCTTGAGATTGCCTGCCAAAAGGCTTGGTACTCCTTCATCGGCAAGCAACGCACGGACGTTGCGCCGCTCCGAACAGATACTCAACGACAAGAAGACTTCCGCATCTGACGGGAGCATCCATCGCTTCTTGAATTCGGCGACGTCGGCTCCGGAGGCGTTTCTCGCCAACATTCCGGCATGGACTAAGCTATTGGTCGTTGCCATCGATTTCCCGATCGCCACTGACATCTCCTGTCGTGTCATTGGGATTAGATCCGAAGGCGATCGATCGGAGAAGCTCGACATAATTTTGCGCAGGCCTTCAAAATCGTTGGTTCGCATCCTCCTTACGAGAGGAACTCTTGAAGGGCCTAGCGTAACTTCCAGATCGCAATCAAAGATCGCGTTCAGCACAGCAACCCATCCGCTACCGTTTAGATGTCCGAACGCCGACGCAGCGGAAAAAAGATCAAGCTGACGACCGTGATCGAGAGTGTCCGCAGCAGCTCGACGTGCGACGGCGAAAAGCGAGACGTCGAAAGCCCGGCAGGGCGGCGCCCATGCTCCTTTCATCAGGGCATCCATTTCCGGCAGCATGCCGGCGCCGTATAGGTCGATAAGATTAGGAAGCGGCAATCCAAGGTCGGCGGCAATCAGCCGTGCCTGTCTGTCGTGTCGCAGCAGCGTCACGATGGCTTCGATCTGGGAGACAGCGTCGACGGAATTAATCAGTCGTTCGAACGCGCGCCCCGAGTGACGAATGGACCAGCGCAGTCTCACTGGTTCGTCGGGCGCACATGGCTGGGCCAGGCGAACCCTGCGCGCCGCGCGTCGTCGTTTGAATTCCTCGTCTTGCGACTTGATCACGCCACGTATCTCTGCAGGAAGTCTCGTAACGAGATGTAGTCCGTCAAGCGCCGATTTGCGCCCAGTCCAAGCTGCGGCGACGTCGTTCTTGAGTGCGTGGTAGCCCTCAGGCCAGTTGAGTAGGGCACGCGCCCCCTGCTCGATCGAACGAGGTCTCAGGGCGCGACCCCAGCCTGATGGCCTTTCTTCCAACCGGCCGGCGATCTCGACGATGAGTTGGAAAATGGCTCCTGGACGGCTGTTCGACAGATCAGGATGGAGGCAACCTCTTTGCCCTATACTCAAATCCAAGAGCTCCGCTACGAACTGGATCGCCTCCTCGTCCTCGATATCGACGTCCGGCTGGGGAAAATCACGGAGGTCGACGCCGCCCTTGCTGGGATTTGCATTGTTTGGGCATTTGTCGCAGAACGAAGGGCCGAACGTACGCAGCCACCCAAGCTTCCGCGTACATACGGGGCAATGATCAAGAAGCGCTTCCTTTGTCGACAAATCGAAACTGAACGGCCGGAGTGCCCACAGAGAGTTCTGACAATCATTCAACCGCAGAGTTCGCGGTGCGACGCGCCGCTCCTTTGCAAGGTGACCGCGCCGAATGTCGATGCCGAGAAGTTGCACCCAGTCCTTTCCAGCCATTCCCTTTTGCGCAAGTAGTTGCTTGACGTGCTCGGTATCCTTGCGGATGCCGAGCACGTCGACGAGGCGGTCCAGATCTTCGGCGAACCCCTCATGGACGCCTTGTAAGCTGCGGAACGACCTCGATCGGGCGAGCTCCACGACCAAGCCCGTAGATTGGAACCCGTTCGTCGAGGCGGCCCTGAACGCGACTTCTTTGATGCCCTCCTTCGGGTTAGGGCACGAAGATATCGCGAGAACGCGCCCAATGTTGCGCGCCCGACCTTCAAGGTGTTCGACCAAGCCCTGGTCCGCCTGTGCACTACGCATCGAGCATCTCCGTAGAAGCTGCCTTCAGTTGCTCCTGCTCTCGCTCTTCCCGTTCGAATGGATTGTATTTAGCCAGGCCATTGAAAATGGTGTACTCGGCCGACGCGGCCTTGAGGTGCTCCCAACCAACGTTATCGGCGCCCTCTTCGAGCGCGTATCGGGCCGCCAGTGCGACGATGTTCGTTGTATGGCCAAAGTAGCCGCCCGATGCGAAGAAAAGGCACCTCGGTATGGCTCGTGTGAGGAAGTTGCTGCGGACTGGAAAGAGGCCGAGACTTTTCAGTTCCAGGCCTAGCAGCGCGCAGAACTCCTTATAGGCCGATTGATGCGCCTTATTTTTCCAGGTCAGCGGTCCGATGAAAAGCCTTTCTTTGCATCTGGCCCTGATCTGGAGGTCGCTGAATACCTTCCCCTCCGCTTCGCCGGTTCCAACGAACACCACAGGGCAGCCGCCGAGGAGGAAATCCTTCAAGGTGTTGTGAACCCTGGTGGCTTCCATATGTATCGAACCAGACTTGGCCCCGATCTTCAGGTGATTCATTTCGTCGAAGATGAGAAGTTCGGTGCCGAATTCCCAGATGTAGTTCAATATACGTTCTTTCTTGTGGCCCTGCGTCCCTCGCTGCGGTTTGGGGTCACCAAATGCACGGAGGATGTCTTCCAAAAGCGATGTCAGGGTCGATGTGCCGCTGACCGAAACGTAGATGACCTTGCGCTGGAGCTGGACGACGAGATTCCGCGGCGTGCCTTCCGGGAACAGGCCAGTCTCCAAGCAGTAGTCGACCACTGTCCGACATCAGCGCCCTTGAGACAGAATTGGTTTAATTGAGAAGAGAGGATTTTCGGCTCATCGTAGCTCTATCAAAGGAAGCGAAGATGAGACAGAAAACCGGGCCGCAGACATCGGCGGCCGAAAAGACGATCAAGGATATCCGCCGGGCGACGCGCAAGCACCATTCAGCCGAGGATAAAATCCGCATCGTGCTGGAAGGCCTGCGTGGCGAAGACAGCATCGCTGCGATCTGCCGCCGCGAAGGGATCGCCGAGAGCCTGTATTATAGCTGGTCGAAGGAATTCCTCGAAGCGGGCAAGAAGCGGCTCGCGGGT
>JUHI01000008.1 GCA_000799755.1 Martinezella tropici | reverse complement strand
ACGAAGTCGACGCTTCGTCCGACTGCGGCTTCGAACTTGAGCGCGCTGAAGCTTTCGAAGAAGAAGCCGCGATCGTCGGCAAATACCGTCGGCTCGATGATCTTGACGTCGGGGATGGCGGTATCGATGGCTTTCATTCGTCGTCCTGCTCGGATTGTTCGCACGGGAGATGTGGCGCTGGCGCGCGCCGCGATCGTTAGAATATCTGCTCGCGCAATATCCCCAGGAGATATTGCCCATAGGCGTTCTTCTTCAGCGGATGCGCCAGCGCCTCGACGTCAGATGCGCTGATCCAGCCGCTGCGATAGGCAATCTCCTCGGGGCAGGCGACCTTCAGCCCCTGCCGGTTCTCGATCGTGGCAATGTAGTGGCTGGCCTCCAGCATGGATTCATGCGTGCCCGTGTCAAGCCAGGCATAGCCGCGCCCCATGGTCTGCACATCCAGCTGACCGGCGTTCAGATAGCGGATATTGACATCGGTGATCTCCAACTCGCCACGCGGCGACGGGCGGATGGATTTAGCAACGTCAACGACGCTTTCATCGTAGAAATAGAGGCCGGTGACCGCATAATTGCTCTTCGGCAGCTTTGGCTTTTCCTCCAGGCTGATCGCCCGGCCCACCTTGTCGAACTCGACCACGCCATAGCGATGCGGGTCCTGCACGTGATAGGCAAAGACGGTGGCGCCCGCCTCCTTCTCGTTCGCCTCGTGCAGCAACCGGGTAAAGTCGTGTCCGTAGAAGATGTTGTCCCCCAGCACCAGCGCGGACGGGGCGCCATCCAGGAATGCCTCGCCGATCAGAAATGCCTGGGCAAGGCCATCAGGGCTCGGCTGGACGGCATAATCGAGCCTGATGCCCCATTGGCTGCCGTCGCCAAGCAACTGCTCGAAGCGAGGCGTGTCCTGCGGCGTCGAGATGATGAGGATCTCGCGGATACCTGCCAGCATCAGCGTCGTCAGCGGATAGTAGATCATCGGCTTGTCGTAGATCGGCAGCAGCTGCTTGCTGACCGCGAGCGTCAGCGGATAAAGCCGCGTCCCCGATCCGCCGGCGAGTATGATTCCCTTGCGTGCTTTCGTCATGATCCAGCGTCTCGTCTTCAATCTGTCTGCTTATGCCTTGTCGGCTGTCTTTGGGGGCTGACCACGGCCGTCACGAACCTGCGGCTCTCAATCCCCCACGGCCCGCAATCTCGCCAGGACATCGTCGACACCGTCCTGCCATGCGGGAAGAACGATATCGAAGCGATCCATCAGCTTGCTGCAGTTCAGCCTCGAATTGGCCGGGCGCCTGGCGGGTGTCGGGTATTCGGCTGTCGATATCGGCTTCAGCGCATCGAGAGAAAGCGCAAGCTTCTCGTTTGCCGCCAGCGTCTCACGCACGATATGCGCGGCATAGCCGTGCCACGAGGTGCTGCCCTTTGCTGTGAGATGATAGGTCCCCGCAAAGTCGTCGGGCGCCTGTGAAGCCGCAATCCGCTCGATCACCCCGCGCGTGACGTCGGCGATCAACGCCGCCGAGGTCGGCGCCCCCACCTGGTCGGCAACGACGTTCAGAGCGCTTCTTTCTCCCGCCAGCCGAAGGATCGTCTTCAAAAAATTGCTGCCGTGATGGCCATAGACCCAGCTCGTGCGCAAAATGGCATGACGCGCGCCGGACGCGCGCACCGCCTCCTCACCCCGCCATTTGCTTTCGCCGTAGACGGACTGCGGATTGATCGCATCCTCCTCCCCATATGGATCGCCTTTCGTGCCGTCGAAGACATAGTCCGTCGAGTAATGGACGAGCCAGGCGCCGTTATCCGCCGCCCAGCGCGCCAGTATCCCCGGGGCGGTGGCATTGACCGCCATCGCCAGCTCCCGGTCGCTCTCGGCCCGATCTACCGCCGTATAGGCGGCAGGGTTCACGATCACGCGCGGCTTGTGCTCATCAAGAGCGGCAAGAATGCTGGCTTCGCTCGCCAGATCCATGTCTGCGCGCGTCAGAGCAGCGACATCCCCCAAAACGCCAAGCGAGCGCTGCAGCTCAAAACCGACCTGCCCATTGGCGCCGGTGACCAGAATGGCGCTCACAGCTCGACCTCATACTGCTTGCCGACCCATTCGCGATAGGCGCCGCTCGTCACGTTGCGCACCCAGTCCTGGTTGTCGAGATACCATGCGATCGTCTTGCGAATCCCCGTCTCGAAGGTCTCCGCCGGCCTCCAGCCGAGTTCACGCTCGAGCTTGCGCGCATCGATCGCATAGCGCCGGTCATGGCCCGGCCGATCTCTAACGAAGGTGATCTGATCACTGTAGCGGCTGCCATCCGCCTTCGGGCGGAGTTCGTCGAGGATCGCGCAGATGGTATGCACGACCTCGAGATTGGGCTTCTCGTTCCAGCCGCCGACATTATAGGTCTCGCCGAGCTTGCCGGCCTCCAGCACGCGACGGATGGCGCTGCAGTGATCCCGCACATAGAGCCAGTCGCGGATCTGCTGGCCGTCGCCGTAGATCGGCAGGCTTTTGCCCGACAGCGCATTCAGGATCACCAGCGGGATCAGTTTTTCCGGGAAATGATACGGGCCGTAATTGTTGCTGCAGTTCGTCGTCAGGACCGGCAGACCATAGGTATGGTGCCAGGCGCGCACCAGATGGTCGGAGGCCGCCTTGCTGGCAGAATAGGGACTGTTCGGCTCATAGCGGTTGAGTTCGTTGAACGGCGCATCGTCCTTCGACAAGGTGCCGTAGACTTCATCCGTCGAAACATGCAGAAAGCGGAAGCCCTGCTTCTCATCTTCCGCCAGGCCGTCCCAATAGCCACGCACCGCTTCCAGCAGGTTGAACGTCCCAACGATATTCGTCTGGATGAAATCCCCAGGTCCATGGATCGAACGATCGACATGGCTCTCGGCCGCAAAATTGATCACCGCGCGCGGCCGGTGCATCGACAGCAGATCGCTCACAAGCTCCCGGTCGCCAATATCCCCATGCACGAACACATGACGATTGTTGCCACGCAATCCCTGCAACGTATCCAGATTGCCCGCATAGGTCAGCTTGTCCAGATTGACCACCGTCTCATCATGCTGCACCAGCCAGTCAAGAACAAAGTTCCCACCAATAAAACCGGCACCGCCTGAGACCAATATCGTCATCGAAAACCCGTTCTTGCACCTAGCCGCATAATAAGATTGTCATCGGAGCGCCTGCCGAAACGCAACGGATGACGGTCAGTAAATGATGCCACGACAGCGACACCGGACAAATTCCGAAGGAGCCGTATCGATCCTCGCGGCGGATAATTATCGCAGTCGCTAATGGCCTTCAACCTTTTGAAACCAAATCACGCAACCTGCGATCACAAATGCGCAATAAATTCCACAACGAAAACAAAACTTGTACTCCAGCAAGCGTGAGCAGCTAGGGAATACTAGAATGAAGCCTCCGGGCTTCTGAATTACGACCGATTATCTACAAAATACCACTGCTCCGGATACAAACGCACCATTGGTTCCATCACGGCATTCAAATGGACTACGTCTTGAACAATAGGCCCCGCAGCTTCCCTCACTTCAGGCAATCTGAACGGCGTCAGACCCCTTAGCACAAAATTCGCCCTTTCCTCTCGAACAATATAGAGCGGCCATATCAGCGCATTCGTCTTGCGCGCCATGCGCGCCACAACCGCATAATTTCCTTCGAGATGCGCCGGTCGGCCAAAGAAGGGCGCGCGGATATGCCCGTTGAAACCCTCATCACAGAACATCAGTAGATTGCCACCGCTCTCCAGGATTCGTAGCGCTGGTCGTACAAAACTGCGACCGGGCTTCAGTATGCCAAGCCCTGCCCCCTTACGGAGCCGGTTGACAATGAAATGGCGGGAGCGGCGTTTGGGTGGGTCGTAATTCATGGTCACGTCAAGCCCCATATCGAGAAGGCAGTGCCAGAGCACTTCCCAGTTGCTGATATGGGGCGCGATGAAGATCACGGGCCCTTCGCTGCAGCGTTCGACTAGTCCTTCGGTGCCGATCTTGCGGACATGCCGACGGGCCAGTCTCGGCACGACGGAATATTCCGCCATCTGTCGGCCTTGGGAATCGGCGTAAGCCGTGAGAAGTTTCCCAAGCTCTGCATCGTTGAGCTCGGGCCTGATCATCTTGAGGTTGGCAGCTGCGCGCGCATAGGCGCCTTTGTGGAAACGCGGCGCCAGGAAGCGGCCAAGCCAGCCACCCAGGTCGGAACAGACTCTCGCCGGCAGCAGCATGAAGGCAAAGTATAGGAAGAGATCGATACCGTTATCGATGTTCTCGTAAAGCCAGTAGCGCAGAAATGCCTTGCGCCGATCACCGCCGGCGAGAAAATCGGCAAAAGGCGGAGCCTTTGGAGGTTCGTAGGTCCACGCCTTGCGCTTGGTTGCGGCGCCCCCTTTCTCTGTCTCGTCCCCGGTTGACATTCCTAGCGCCTGTGTAACGTCACGGGCATGCCGTCGCGGGGGCGGAGTGTCAGGCGGCATTGCGGCTGGACCTTGTGCCCTTCCTTGATGCGCACACGAAAACGCTGGGCAAGGATTGCCAGGCAGAGGATCGCTTCGGTCAGACCGAACTGCAGCCCGGGGCATACGCGCGGGCCGGCGGCAAAGGGAATATAGCTGTAAGGCGCCGGGCGCGCATCACCGAGGAAGCGCTCAGGGTGAAACCTGTGCGGCTCGGGAAAAAGCGAATCCGTGCGATGCAGTATCCACGGCACGATCATCACCAGCGCCGCCTTGCGCACCTTGATATCACCGATCTGATCCGCCTCGGCCGCTTGCCGTGCGAGGATCGGCACTGGCGGATAGAGACGCAGCGTCTCCTCGATGACCGCTCGGCACCAGTTGAGGTTCGCAACATCGTCGATTGACGGGACACGATCACCACAGACAGCGTCGATCTCCGCATGAACGGCCTCTTCCACCCATGGGGCGCCCGCAAGCAGGTACCAGGCCCAAGTCAAAGTCGCAGCGGTGGTTTCGTGGCCGGCCATGAAGATCGTGGCGGCCTCATTTCTGAGCGCCACGACGTCAAGCTTCAGCTCGGGATTGCGCTGTTGCCGACGGATCAGGAGCTCGACCATGGAACTGTTGTCGCCCTTGCCGGCGAGGTGGTCTTCGATCACCTGATCGATGATCCGGTGAATGCGTTTGACCGATCTGCGCAGGCTTGGCGTCTTGATGATCGGCAAGCCCTCGTCGAAGCCGAGGAAATAGCCGAGATTGATGGAATCGACCAGCGACTGGTAGCTCGCGAAACCTTCCGTGACGGCATTGGCGCTTTCTTCGCCGAGATCATTGCCGAAGATGCTGCGGGAGATGATCTCCGCTGTCAGCCCTGCCATCTCGAACAGAGCATTGACCTCCGCACCCTCCCCTAGGCTCTGCCAGCGCTCGGCAAGCTCGCTCGAGGTGTTTTGCATAATTGCGCCGAAGGCCGGAACACGGTTCTTGTGGACGATATCCGAGACTAGCGGCCGTCGCTGTTTCCAGGTTTCCTTGTCGGAGATGAACAATCCGTCGCCCAGCAGATATTCCAAAGCGCGTCGCATCTGCGGCGTCTTGCGCTCGAAGTTCTCGTGACGCTTGGCAACCACGTAGCGGATGGCATCGGGCGAATTGACGATGATGAGCTGGCGGCCGAGAAGCTTGAACTCCGCCACATGCTCGCGGTAATCGGCGCGACGCCAGATCGACAGGAAATCGCTGCGCGCCTGCAGCATCAGCTTCAGCGGCTGGCCGGGCTTGCCGCTGTAATAAGCGGCATGAGCCGGCTCGAAATATCGCGACGACTGGTCGGCGCGTTCGACGATTTCGGTTTTCTGATCAAGCCAGGCCAGCATAGCGGTGCAGAACTTTCGCGCCTTGCGGCCGGTAACGATGTGACGACGACCGGACATTCACTGCTCGGTCGCGCCCACTATATTCATTTCGCAACTGCAGAAAAGCCCCCTGCTCCATCGAAGCAGAGACCCTTCCCTTTCGTCGAAATCAGATCGCTACGGCTCGAGATCTTCCAGCATGAACAGCTCATCCAACGTCTGGCGGCGGCGGATCAAGCGATGGTCTTCGCCATCGATCAGGATCTCGGGCGCGTAAAGGCGGCTGTTATAGTTCGACGACATCGTCGCCCCGTAGGCACCGGCGCCATGGAAGACGAGATAGTCGCCGACATGGGCCTCCGGCAGATCGCGCGTCTCCACCGTGCCATTATCCGTCTGCGTGAAAACATCGCCGGATTCGCAGAGCGGGCCGGCGACAACCGTGGGCAAAATTGCCCCTGCGGCGGTGCGAGGCGTCTTGCCCGGGATCACGGAAATATGGTGATAGCTGCCATACATGGCCGGTCTGGCAAGATCGCTAAAACCGGCATCGACAAGCACGAAGCGGTTGCGACCCATCATCTTGACGGCCCTGACTTCGGCAAGCAGCACGCCGGAATCGGCCGTCAGGAAGCGGCCTGGCTCGATTTCCAGCCGGATCGGGTGGCCGAAATGCGCCTCGATTTCGCGCCGGGCCTTATCCCAGAGCGAAAAATAATGAGCGGGATCGATCTCCTCTTCGCCTTCCCGGTACGGAACGGAAAGACCGCCACCGGCGGAGATGGCCTCGATATCGACATTCAATTCACGGCAAAACCCGATCATCGCACCGCAAACGCGCTGCAGGTGCCCATAATCGACGCCGGAGCCTATGTGCATGTGCAGTCCGACGAGCTTCAGCGAATATTGCCGCGTCAGCGCCACGGCCTCCTGCAGTTGCTCGAACCAGATGCCGTGCTTGCTGGTCTCGCCGCCGGTATTGGTCTTCTTGCTGTGGCCATGCCCGAAGCCGGGATTGATGCGCAGCCACACCCGATGGCCCGGTGAACGCTCTCCCAGCTGATGCAGCATATCGATGGAGCCGATGTTCACCTCGACCTTGTCGGCGATAACGCGTTCCAACGTCGGCCGGTCGAAGACATCGGCCGTGAACACGAGCTCCGCCTCCCCTTGCGCGCCGCCGGCAGAAAACCCCGCCCGCATCGCGCGATCGATCTCTCCAAGCGAGACTGCGTCGACCCGCACGCCTGCGTCACGCATTTCCCTCAGTATATGAATGTTCGAACAGGCCTTTTGCGCATAGCGAATGACATCGAAAGCTGCGAGTTGCGCGATGCGGCGACGGATCGAGGCGGCATCGTAGATCCAGAGCGGCGTTCCATATTCGGCGGCAAGCGCGCTCAGCGTTTCATTGGAGGGGGTGGTCATCTTGTCTCAATCGGTCAGGGCGGGAATAGATCAACAATAAAAATAGTATGGGCGGAGCGGCAGTACCACTCCGCCCGCGTTGCTTTGTCAAGCGATCGGTACTGACCTAGCGTTTCGACGCCACAAGCGCCTGCTCGATATCGGCAATGATATCCCTGGCCGAATGCAATCCGACATTCAGCCTGATCGTGCGGTCGCTGACGCCGAAACGGGCGAAGACGTTGGTCTCCGGCGAGATACTGAGCGCTGCCTTTGCCGGCACGACAAGGCTCTCCGGGCCGCCCCAGCTCACGCCAATGCGGATAAGACGCAATGCGTCGACGAAATCGGCGATATCGATACGGTCTGAAACCTCGAAGGAAAACAGGCCGCCGAAACCGCTGAAGGTGCGCTTGCCGGCGTGGTCGCCAAGTGCCGGATGCATGACATTGGTCACATCTTCATGGGCCTTGAGCCAGGACGCCACCTCCAGCCCGGCTTCATGGTGATGGCGCATGCGGAATGGCAGGGTTTCCAGATTACGCAGGACCAGCCATGCCTCGAAAGGTGCGAGCTTCGCACCCGTATAGGGATAGATTTCGCTATTGATCCGGTCGATATGCGCCTTGGAGCCGGTGACCAGACCGGCAACGGTGTCGCTCTGGCCGCCGAGATACTTCGAAGCCGCGTGGATGACGATATCGATGCCGACGGAAAGAGGCTTCTGATAGAGCGGCGTTGCCCAGGAATTATCGACCATCGTGACGACACCGTGACGCCGGGCAGCTTCGGCGATTGCGGTCAGATCCTGCAACTCGAAAACCATGGAGGTCGGATTTTCGAGATAGGCGAGCTTGGCGCCGGGAAGGGCAGCAAGCATCGCCTCGGTGTCCGTGCCGTCGATGTAATCGACGACGATACCGAAGCGCTTCAGCACCTTTTCGAAGAAGCGGAAGGCATCGCTGTAGACGTGCCGCACGGTGACGATACGATCACCCGGTCCGACGAAAGCGAGAACCGCGGCGGCGATCGCACCCATGCCGCTCGAAAAGGCGCGCGCCTCTTCCGCACCCTCCATTTCGGCGATCCTGCGTTCCAGAAGCCGTACGGTCGGATTGTCGCCGCGAGAGTAGATCGGCTTTTTCGAACGGCCGGCGAAGACGTCCTCAAGCTCCTTGTAGTTGTCGAACAGGAAGAGCGACGTCTGGTAGATCGGCGGCACGGCGGCATCGAACGGATCGTCGCGTGGCGGCATCAGCGCATCCGGAACGGCGTGGCGGTAGGCATCGAATCTCGGCGTCTCGTTCATGACGTTCCTCTTGGGTCAGGGGTGAAGTGTCGATTGGCCCGCAAGGCGGGCTGGCGCGTCGGTTGGCAAAATGGCGAGCCATTCGCGCCATCCGACGAAGCCGCCGAGGATGGCGGCAAGGATGGCGGCGCTGGCGGCGGCAATGGAGACGCCGGCAAAACCCATCCAAAGCGGCAGCAAGAGCAGAAGCGGGATCAACAAATAGCCCTGCGGCGCAAGCCCCACGAGGGCGGAGAGCCCGGCTTTGCCCCGCGATTGCAGCATGACGAGCAGCACGGATTGAAAGGCGGCAAGCGGAAAGATCGGAAAGAGTGCCCGCAGCCACGCGACTGCCTCGTCGACCACCTCGGCGCTATCCGTGAACAGGCGCGCGATCGGCTCGGCGGCCAAAAACAGCAGGATGGAATAGAGCAGCGCGACGGGTATTGTCACGGCCAGCATGAACCGGACGGCCGCCTTCAATCGCTCCGCATCGCCGGCGCCGAAGGCATGGCTGACGACGCTTTGCGCCCCAAGGCAAAAGCCGAACAACGGAAGCTGACCCAATGTCATCAAGCGAATGGCGATCGCCGTTGCGGCAACACCCGCGTCGCCGCCGTGGACCGCGGCCTGCCGCATCAGGACCAGAAAGCCAAGCCCGGTGACGATGCTCGTCGCCGCCGCGGGAATGCCGATCCGGGCGATCGGCCGAAGCAATTGCCAGCATACCGCCCCGCGGGCCACGTTGACGGCCCCCCAGTGGCGCAGGAAGTAAGCGGCATAGCATGCAAGGGCTGCAATCGACGAAACGATGGTCGCCAAAGCCGCTCCGGACGCGCCGAGCTTGAAAAGAAAGATGAAGACGGGATCGAGAACCGCATTCAGCGCAAAACTCGCGATCAGCACGATCATCGAGAAACGTGAATTGCCTTCAGCGATTGCGATGAAATCGCAGATCGCCTGCAGAAGGCCGAGCGTCACCCCGAATGCCAGCAGCCGGCCGTAATCGAGCCCCGGAGCAAGGAGGCTGTCGCTCGCGCCGAGTGCCCCGACAAAATCCGGCAGGCCGAGATAGATCAGGATCGACAGGAGGATGCCAAGCGGCATCGTCGCGGCAAGCGCTGTCGTCGCAACCGACGACGCAGCTTTAAGATCTCGTTCGCCGAGATGGCGCGCCAGCAGCGTGGCAAGCCCGATACCCAGCCCCTGGCCGGCCGCAGCGACAAGCAGAAACAGCGGCATGACCAGACTGATGCCGGCCAGCACGTCTGGCCCGAGTGCGCCAAGAAAGACCGCATTGATCGCATGATGTCCGGCGCTGGCGGCCAATCCCGCCACGGCCGGGAGCGCGACAGCCAGAACGAGCCGCGGGATGCGCGGATCGTTCATATCCACGACCGTCGTCATCACACGGCTCGCGGCAGCGAACCAAGAACAGGCTGCCCATCCTCCATGGAAAGACCCGTGAGGTCCGGCATCAGCAGCCGATCCATGAAGAAGCGTTCGCGAAGGAGCATGACCAGCAGCGCCTTTTTGTGCGGAAACTGAATGTGCTTGACCTTGGCAAAGCCGGAGCGATCGAGGTTGCGGATCTGCTGGGCATGATGATGGATGGGCTCGCCGACGATGCGGCGGGTGCGTGGATCAGCCAGAAACATGTAGTGCATCAGGGACGGCAACCAGGCACTGACGAAGGCCTTTCCGCGGAAGTCGTCCTCACCGATCGCCACATGCCAGCCGCGATCATAGCCATCCGCATCGTAATGCGGGCCGATCCGGTCTTCCTTCGCCCAATAAAGCTCGAAGTAACCGAAGGGCACACCGCCGAAGGTCCCGATCAGCGGCAGCGTGCGCGGATCGGCAAGACGGCCGGCGATGAAATCGCGATGGTAGGAAAGATCGCCAGCGTCCTCCCATATGGCGGCGACCCTTTGATCGTTCATCCAGCGATGGAAATGCGGGAGATCAGCGTCGACGTCGGCGACATGGAAGCCGAGCTGCGTGTTCAGCCAGGGAATGAAGCGGCTGTAGACGCGACCGGCAGGCTTCGGCGGCCGTTGCGGATGAAGGACGCCGCTTGTCAGCACCGGGACTTCCGGATAGGCATTTGGCGTAGCTCCCAGCCAGGCTCTTGCCTGCTGGAAGAAGGACTCAGGCCGCACGATCAGGCGATCACCGCTGCGCTCGATTGCGCCGCATTCAAGCAGCCGCCTTGCAAGATCATTGTCCGCAAGCTCGATCTCGAAGCAGGTCAATTGTGGATTGCATGCCAGAACGGCCTCCGACACAGCGTTGACGATATCCTCGCCGGAAATTGCCGGAACTGCGACGGACATTCTATCGAATGTCAGGAGATTATTGGCTGGACCCGACAGATAGCCGGATGCCACCTGCGCCCCATGATGCTCGACACGGAAGCTTTGCGGCGCAGGTCCAGCCGAGACGGTCAGCGGCTGGCCGCAGATGAGCGCGCCGCTCGCAAAACCTGATGCCGGCAGGCGCAGATCAAAAGATTTCTTCACCATCCTATCGTCCCTGATCGCCAGAGAAGCGTCCATATTTCATCTCCACATGTCCAGAACCACGCCGGCTGAAATCGGCAAGCCGAGCACAACGCTAATTCCGCAGTGACGAACGACATCACCAAAAATTCAAAATATTTTCCGGAAAATATTTTTTGAAAATCGCCTGAATTTTTCAAAACTCCGTTCGTCATGCAGCTACGTCGACGTAATTTTCGGAGTATCTGAGTTTATCGACGCCAGAAAGTCAGAGAAATCAATCGATTAAACTTAATATCTTCAATGGATATTGAGGTGTGTACATTATTGTATTTCGATTGATCAGATATGTATTTCAGTACATTCAGGGAGAATGGCGAAGAAATGACTGCCCATGATCGGAATGCCACGGCAGCAAACGACTCGGATTACATCGCCAAATGCTCGCTATCGCCAGCACAGTCACGCATCTGGCTCTTGTCGGAGACGGGTAACGAAGTCGTCTACGGGCGACAAATACTCGCCATCACCTTTCCTTCCGTCGCTCTTGCTGCAGCACGTAGGGCACTCTCAAGGCTTTCGCAGCAGCATCCCCTCATCACCTCGGAATTCGAAGCGCGTGCAGGCGGCGCCGTCCAGCAGATCCTGAAAAACGACCGCTTCGTCGAGATCGTTGAGACAGAGTTGGTCGCTGGCGACGATCTGAGCGAGGCTTTGGCGAGGGCCACTTCGGCGGAACGAGCCCGCGCGATCGATCTCGCCGATGGCAATCCGGCCCGCTTCATCATTCTAACGCAAAACGGAGAGGCGTTCGGCGCCGTGTTCTCCCTTCACGCGATCCTCGCCGATGCCGTAACGCTCGATCTGCTTGCGACGGATTTCCTTCGCGACATCGACGGTCATGACGCGGCGGATATCGCGGAGGAGGCTCTGCCGGACGCCTTATCGTGGATGATTGCGAACGGCTCTCCGCGCAATCCGACACCGGAGCTAGTCGATTTCTGGTTCCAACGGCTGACGGCTCAGGAGAACATCGCATCGCTCCCGCCGCAGACATCGGCGGCGAAGGGCATTGTCGACGAGGCCTGGTTCGAACAGGTGATCGAAGTGCCGGTAGGGGCGGCTGCGGATACCTCCCGCGACATGCTTGCCGCGCTTGGGATCACGCTGCGGCGTCATTCCGGATACAGTACGCAAAGGATCGGCCTGGTCACCCGGCCGCAAAGGCAGAAGCTTGCTGCCCGCAGCGAGGATGTACTGATCCTGACGACCGATCTCAATGGCGCGATGACTCTTGGCGATGCCCGCGCGACCTTCCTTGAGGAGATCGAGGCGGCCACCCGCCAATCCCTGCCCTTCGAGGCCCTTGCAGACGCTTTGATCAAACGGGACGAACTCTTCGATACGACCGGTCTCGTCAAGACGCTTCTCGATGTGCGCCCATCCCTCCGCGTTGCGGAAGCCACTTCCAACGGGGCGACGGTCCGAGGCTTGGTCGAGCCACCGGCACGTCGCGATGCCGATCTGGTCGTCACCGTTTCGCCGGCAACTGCCGGCAAGTTGCGCATCGGCATCGGCTTCGATCCGCAAAAGCATGATCGAAAGCAAGTGGGCCGCTTCGCAGACGATCTCGCCATCGCACTTGCGCAGCTTGACGCCGATCCTGGCACGCAGATCAAGCACATTCCCTTCGTCTCCGCGGAAGAGCTGGACAGGCTTTCCGCGCCCTATCCCGATGCGCCGGAACCGGATGATGGCACGCCGATCCACGAGGTCATTTCCGCGCAGGCGCGCCGGCGGCCGAATGCATTTGCCGTGGCGCAGGGCGAGAAATCGGTGACCCATGGCGAGCTTGAACTCGCCGCCAATCGGCTGGCGCATCATCTGATCGCGCTCGGCATAGGGCCGGAGAAACGCGTTGCCATCGCGCTCGAAAAATCGATCGACGCGATCGTCGCCATTCTGGCGGTCCTGAAGGCGGGCGGCGCGTTCACGCCTGTCGAACCGGATCACCCCGAAGCACGCAATCGGCACATCCTGACGGCGCCGGGGCTCTCGCTCGTCATCTCCCGGACGAAACACATCGCCAACCTGCCGGGCGATATCGCAACGCCCTACCTCGATCTCGATAAGACCGACCTATCCTCCGAGAGAGTCGACGCACTGGCAACGTCGATTGCCCCGCAACAGCTCGCCTATGTGATCTACACCTCCGGTTCGACAGGCGTGCCGAAGGGTGTTGCGGTCGAGCACGGACCTTTGGCGCATCATTGCAAGGCGACCTTGCGCATCTACGAGATGAGCGAGGAATCCTGCGAATACCCCGTTCTTCCGTTTACGTCCGACGGCGGTCATGAACGCTGGATGGTGCCGCTGATGGCAGGCGGTGGCGTGGTGCTGACACAGGACAAGCTCGCGACACCGGAAGACGCTTTTGCAATGATGAAGCGCCACGGCGTCAACAATGCCAGCCTGCCCACCAGCTATGTGCGCGGCCTTGCCGAATATGCCGGCGAAAATAGCGAAATACCGCGGCTACGGCTCTATTCCTTCGGCGGCGAGGCCTTGTCACAGGCGGTGTTCGACATGATCACCGAAAACCTGAAGGCGCAGTTGCTGATCAACGGCTACGGCCCGACCGAAACGATCATGACGCCGATGATCTGGAAGATCCCGGCGGGAACCCGCTTCGAGGGGACGGTCGCGCCGATCGGCCGCGGCGTGGGCGATCGGCGCATCTATGTGCTCGATGCCGACCTTGCGCCCGTTCCGGTCGGCGTGATCGGCGAAATCTACATCGGCGGCAGCGGCCTTGCGCGCGGCTATCTCGGCCAGCCCGAGTTGACCGCGGACCGCTTCATTCCCGACCCCTTCTCGCAAGGCGGCAGGCTCTACAAGTCGGGCGATCTCGGCCGCTGGCGGGAAGACGGCATCGTCGAGTTCGCCGGCCGTGTCGATCACCAGATCAAGTTGCGCGGCTTCCGCATCGAGCCCGGCGAGATCGAAGCCGTGCTGCGCTCGGATCAGCGGGTCGCGGAAGCCGTCATCCTACTGCACAATGACGGCGGCCGTAGCTCTCTCGTCGCCTATGTGGTGCCGCGCGAGGGCGCAATATTGAGCGTGACCGAGTTGCGCCGCGCCGCCATGACGGCGCTGCCCGACTACATGGTGCCGCAGACCATCATGCTGATCGACAAGCTGCCGATGGGGCCGAACAGCAAGCTCGATCGCGCCGCCCTGCCCGCACCGCGCATCGAGCGCGACATGGCGGCTCCCGCCAACGACAAGGAAAAGGCGATCCTCGACGTCTGGAAGGACATACTGGATATCGGCGATATCGGCGTCACGGAGAATTTCTTCGATATTGGCGGGCAGTCGCTCATGGCCGTGCGCATCGTCTCGCGCCTGAAGATGCGCCATCCCGAATGGCCGCTGTCGATCGCTGACATGTTCAACCATCCGACAGTGCGCGACCTCGCGCTGGCGATCGACGGAACTCCTGACGAGGCGGGCGTCGACGTCGTCTATCTCCGACGCAACGGCGACCGGCCGGTGCTCTATTGCTTCCCTGGCCTTCTCGTCAGCACGCGCGAATATATGCGCCTCGTCGACTATCTCGGCCCGGAACAGCCGGCGACCGGCTTCATCTGCTATTCGCTGACCGAGACCAAGACGCTGAGCACCCGCGTCGAAGATATCACCGCTCGTTACGCCGAGGCCGTCCGCAAAAAGGCCAACGGCCGCCCTTGCGCCTTCCTCGGCTGGTCGTGGGGCGGGCTGCTCGCCTATGAGGCCGCCCGACAGCTCGGCAACGATATCGATCTGCGGATGATCGGCATGGTCGACGTCTGCGACATGGACGAGGAATTCACGGTCGGCATCATGCCGCGCTTCGAGGACGGTATCCGGGAGCGCACTCATGCCGCCGTGCAGAGCTGGCTTGCAACCACACCGATGCGCGAGGATTGGAAGAGGCTTTTTGCCGCCATGAACGAGGAGGTCTACGAACAGTTCCTCCACCATGTCGTCAAGCACAACGTCAAACTGCCGACAGATGGTCCGGATATCGGCTCGGAAGAACACACCTTCTGGATTCTCATCGACAATGCGATGATCTTCCGCAACTACCGCTTGGAGCAGTCCGATTTCCGCATCCACGCCTTTGCGGCCGAGGATTCCCTGACACGCGCCCTCAACGTCATCGATTGGCGGCGCTATTCGCCAAACGCCACGGCATCGGAGATCGTCACCGGCACCAACCATCTGACGATCATCGGCAAGACGCCCTTCCACCAGCGCTTCGCCCGACGGCTCGATCATGCCTTTGCGCCGGGACCGCTGTCCATCGGCACCGTCAAGTAACCCCCTCTTCGACATCATTCTGGAGCTGCATCATGACATCGCACGTGCTCGACCTCGCCGGGGCCGGAATTGGACCGTTCAACCTCAGCCTTGCTGCTCAACTCGATTCCATACCGCAACTTTCGGTGCGCTTCTTCGAACGGCGCCCGTCCTTCGCATGGCATCCGGGAATGATGCTGCCGGGCGCGGAAATGCAGACATCGATCCTCAAGGATCTGGTGACGGCCACCAACCCGACAAGCCCCTGGAGTTTCCTCTCCTATCTTGTTGCCCATAAACGCTTTTATCAGTTTCTGAACGCGGAATATGAGGCAGTACCGCGCAAGGAATTTGCCGATTATCTCGGATGGGTCGCCCGCGGACTGACTTCGCTTCGCTTCGGCGCCAGCGTTCGTGAGGTCCACGCCAATGACGGCTTCTTCTCGATTGCCAGCGATGACGGCGCGATCAGCGCCCGCAATCTTTCCGTCGGTGTCGGCAAAATACCGGCCCGGCCCGCCTGGGCCGAACAACTGCCGAAATCCATGACCTTTCATAGCAGCGAGGCGACGCAGCGGCTCGTGGGCGTCAAGGCTCCGCGCGTTGCCGTCATCGGTGGCGGCCAAAGCGGTGCCGAGATCGTCGATGCGCTTCTGGATCTGGATACCGTTTCGAGCATCCATTGGATCAGCCGCAGGCCGAATTTCGAACCGCTCGATGCCACACCATTTACCAACGAGCTCTTCACACCGAGCTATATGGAGCGCTTCCACGGGCTGCCCGAAGAACTGCGCCTCACCCATACGCGCCGGCAGGTGCTGGCAAGCGACGGCGTTTCCGCCTCGACCTTGAAGAAGCTCTATCGCCGGCTCTACGAGCGCAAGCTTGAAGCGCGGGGTGCTCCCGATCACGGCATATCGCTTCGCCCCTTCCGTAACGTCATTGCCGCCGAGCAGGATGGCCCGGAAATCACGCTGACGATGCGCAACGGTTTTGACGACAGCATCGAGACGCTGACCGTCGACATGATCGTGCTTGCCACCGGCTATCGCTTCGTGCTTCCTGACTTCCTGCATTCGCTCGAAAACCGTATCGAGCTCAGCTCCATCGGCGAGCCGGTGCTGGAAACCGACTTCTCGCTCGCATGGGACGGCCCGAGGGAGAACCGCATTTTCGTCCTCAACGCCGGGCGCCACAGCCACGGCATTGCCGAACCGCAGCTCAGCCTTGCCGCATGGCGCAGCGCTGTGATTGCCAACGCCCTGCTCGGTCACCAGCATTTCGATCTCGATCAACTCGATCCCATCGTACAATGGGAAACGCACGCACCGTCCTCGGAACTTGCCTCCCACCTGGGACAGGCGGCGGAATAGAGTGGATTTTCTCCGAACAGGGGAAGACGTCGCGCAGGTCGAGCTTCATTGCCTGTACCTGCACGACGGATTTGATCTCCCGGACCGGCTGTTAAGCGAAGCGGAAAGACACCGTGCGTCGGCCTTTCGATCGGCCGACGCACGGTGTCTTTTCGTTGCCGGGCGTATCCTGTGTCGAAGCATCATCGCCAATCTGCTTGGCTGTACGCCGCAAGCACTTTCTCTGGCAATTACCCCCTCCGGCAGGCCTTACCTACGCGATTATCCCGATATCGACTTCAATCTCTCGCATACGAAAGACCGCGTGGCGCTCGCAATCTGTCGCGGCGGCCGCATCGGTATCGATATCGAACGCATAGATGCCTTTTCGGAGGAAGAGACCCGCGAGATCATGCCCATGATCCTTTCCGAACAAGAGCTCAACCAAGTCCATCGATTTGACACGAGACATCGCCACGATGTCTTTCTCGCCTGCTGGGTTCAGAAAGAGGCTGCACTGAAGTGCCTTAGCCAAGGTTTTCTAGCCGACCCGCAAAGCGTGATGCTGGCACCTGGAAATGCAACCTTTAGCGGCACATGGCAGCTTTCAGGTGAGCCGATCTTCATCCGCTCCGGCCGAATTGGCGGCGGTGAAAGCGCGGATTTTCAATGGGCCGTCGCGACATCGAAGGCAGCGACAACGCCATTGTGGCGGCATCACAAAAACGGGATTTTCTACTAGATCCTCTGGGAAATTTAAATAAAATCAGGTGGATAATCCGTGATTTAGAAGTTGCTTCACTTTTCCCTTCTTCTATCTTGACTATTATTATCATGTTTTATAGGGTCCCTTTCAAAAAGAGGGGCACATCGAAATGCAACTTTGGATTTCAGCGAGAGCCCGACATGATTGCCAACCATTCGCAGTCGACTTCCAATGAGCAACTCCAAACAGCACTTCACGCCTATCCGAAGCTCCTCTCCGTCGCGCGCAGGATTACAGGCTGCATGAGCCTGGCCGAGGACGTCGTGCAGGAAGTTCTCCTGCAGCTGGTCTCCAAGCCGCTCAAGGAAGATATAGCGGCGCCAGCGCCCTATGTGATGCGCATGGTTCGCAATCTGGCGACGGATTATATGCGCCGCCTGCAATATGAGCGCGGCCTATTCGTCGAAGAGGAAATCGGCGGCAACACCTCGACCTACGGAAGCCCCGAGGAACATCTTCACGAGGCTGAGGCCTACAAGGCATTTCGCTGCACAGTCGAAGCCATGCCCGCCAGAACCCGAAAGTTCTACGAGGAGCATTATTTCGACGACGTTCCCCAGAAAATCATCGCCAGGGAGGCGGGCGTATCCTGCGCCCTGGTTTGCGGCCTTTTGAGAGAGGCGCATTCGCGCTGCCTCGCCGCAATCTCACTCGAAAGCGACCGTGAATGCGCTGCTCGCGGCGATCACAGACGGAACCGATCGACACGGGTACGGGAGATAAGGGCGGGATGATGGGCAACAGCCATCATCCGCGCGACCATCGCCGGAAAGAGGAAGAACAGATGCAGGAAGCCGTCGAGATAACCCAAGCAAAGGGTAGGATCTGTCGCGACATCATGTCCGAACTGTCGGATTGGTTCACCGATCGCGATGTCATCGAGGCCTGTGCGAAGGCCGTCGAGACCCTCCCCATGTTCGCCTGTGTTGAGGCCGATACCATTGCCGGCTTCGTGGCGCTGCGTGCGCATCCGCCGGCGGCGATGGAGATCCTGGTCATTGCGACCCGCCGCCGATACCATCGTAGCGGCATCGGCAAAAGCTTGCTGTCCGCGGCCGAGGCATTTGCACGATCTTCCGATTGCAAGCTCCTGACGGTAAAGACGCTCGCGCCGCGCGGCAGGAACGAACCGCAATATGAAAAGACGCGCGCCTTCTACGACAGAAACGGCTTCATCCGCGCCGAAACATTCCCGACGCTCTGGCGGGAAAGCGATCCATGTCTCTTCTTCGTCAAGCCATTGACCTCGATCAACTAACCCGGCCGCTCCACCGGCAACAAGCATCTCAGGAAGCCGTATGCTTCAGCAGGAACCATGATGAAAGACGATAGGACTATTCGAAACGGCCAGCATCACACCACGGTCTTCGCAACGGAGGGCCTGCGTTTCGAGGTCGACGGCAAAACCATCCTCCATCCTCTCGATATCAGCTTCAATGCGGGGGAGATTTCCGGTCTGATCGGTCATAACGGCTCCGGCAAATCCACGCTGATCAAGTTGCTTGCCCGACAGATTCAGCCGACAGGCGGCCGCATCCTCTATGATGGGGTTGCCGCCGGTTCCTATGATATGCGCGCCTTTGCGCGTGCAGTCGCCTACCTGCCGCAGGACACCAGCTCAGCCGCGGGAATGACGGTCGAGGAACTCGTTGCCTGCGGGCGCTACCCCTGGCACGGCGCACTCGGCCGCTTTACCGATCTCGACCGGGAAAAGGTGGAGACCGCGATGAAGCTGACCCATGTCGATACCCTGGCGGGCCGCATGGTGGACACGCTGTCAGGCGGCGAGCGCCAGCGTGTCTGGATCGCCATGCTGGTCGCCCAGGACAGCCGCTGCCTGTTGCTCGACGAGCCGACCTCGGCGCTCGATATCGCCCATCAGATGGAAATCCTCGGGCTCGTGCGGGAGCTTTGCCGGACGAAGGACCTGAGCGTCATTCTCGTCCTGCACGACATCAATGTCGCCGCGCATTTCTGCGACCATCTGCATGCGCTGAAGCAGGGCCGCCTCATTGCTGCGGGTCCCTCGCCGAGCCTGATGAAGGCAGAGACGCTCCACATGATCTACGGCACCAATATGGGCGTCACCGCTCATCCCGTGCATGGAACGCCGCTTGCCTATGTCATCTGAACGCGGCCTTGAAAACCTCACGCTATCGCGCCGCACGCTGCTTGCCGCGGCGGCGCTTCTTGCCGTTCCACGAGTAGGAATGGCCGCCGAAACCATATCCGGGCCGATCGTTTCCCTCGATTACGGCCTGGCATCGACGCTGCTTGCGCTTGGCGTCACGCCCGCCGCCATCGCCTCTCTTGCCGATTGGAACACCTGGGTCGTCGAACCGAAGATGCCGGCCGGCGTCATCGACCTCGGCACCACCAGCGAGATCAATCTCGAGGTCCTGGCAAGCGTCAAGCCGGCGCTGATCTTGACAACGCCTTATCTCGCCCCGTTGAAACCGCAGCTCGAAGCAATTTCGCCCGTCATGGAGCTGACGATCTATGCAGAGGGCGGCGAGGCGCTGCAGCGCTCCATTGCAGCCACACGGCTGCTCGCCGACGCAATCGGCCGGCGCCCCCAGGCGGAGGATTTCCTTGCCCGGTCGGAACGATTCTTCGATGATTGTGCGAGCCGGATAAAGAAGCTCGATCCGCCGCCATTGGCCCTCATCAACTTCGTCGATACGCGCCACGCCCGCATCTACTGCGGGGCGGGCCTCTACCAGAATGTCATGACCAGGATCGGCCTCAAAAACGCCTGGACCGGAACCGGCGATTATTGGGGCTTCGAAACGATCGGGTTGGAGCAATTGGCAACCCTCGATCAAAACCTGCGCCTGATCGCATTCGAGCCTCTGCTACCGCCCAACGTGCTCGACACTCTGCAGGACAGTCCATTGTGGACCAGCCTTCCTTTCGTGAGGGCCGGACGCGTATCCGTGCTGCCGGGCACCTTGATGTTCGGCATGGTGCAGGAGGCAGAGCGCTTCGCGCGCACCCTGCTCGATCATCTGGAAAAATTCGCATGAACCGCATCGAAACAAACAACGCCCTCGGCGCCCCGGCCGTGGCTCTGACGCTGTTCGCGCTTGCCGGCCTACTTGCCTGGCACCAACTGGCTCCGGACTTTTCCCGTCTGTTCCAGCAGGAGGCGGGCTACGATCCGCAGCGCCTGCTTCTGCTCTATTCGACCCTGCCACGAATTGCCACCGCGTTGCTGGCGGGTGCCGCCCTGTCGCTGTCGGGAAGCCTGTTGCAGCAGGTGCTGCGCAATCCGTTGGCCTCGCCCTCGACGCTCGGCATCTCTGCGGGAGCCAACCTCGCACTCGTCGCCGTCATGCTGGCTTTCCCCGCACTTCAGGGCCTCAGCCGCGATGCCGTTGCCCTGTTCGGCAGCGCCGCGGCCGCTGCGGTCGTCTTCCTGATCGGCGCAAGACGCGGCTTTTCGCCTCTGGCTCTCGTGCTTGCCGGCCTGATCGTCGGCGTCTGGAGCGGCGCGCTTGCCGCCATTCTCGTCCTGATGAACGATCGTTACCTCTCCGGTCTGTTTATCTGGGGGGCAGGATCGCTCGCACAGCAAAGCTGGACCATTCCGCTTTCCCTTCTCCCGAAAATCGCCATGCTCTCCGTCGCCGCCTTGCTGATGGCCCGGCCGCTGTCGCTGATGGAGCTCGGCGACAGCGGCGCGAGCGGCCTGGGCCTTTCGGTAAGACGCACCCGCATTGCCGCGGTCTGCGTTGCGATCGCGCTTGCCGCCATCGTCACCAGCGCCGTCGGCGTGATCGGCTTTATCGGCCTCATCGCACCGCGCGTCGCCCAGCTCGCTGGCGCCCGGCACATGAAAAGCCAACTAGTCTGGTCTCCCCTCATCGGCGCGGGATTGCTGCTATTGACCGATGAGGCCCTTGTGCTGCTTTCCGGAGCCTCTTCGACCTTCCTGCCGACGGGCGCCATTACCGCACTGCTCGGCGCTCCGTTGCTGCTTCTGATGCTGCCGCGTCTGAAGGCCGTTCAACGCAGCGCACCAGCTCCATCACCGAACGCAATCCGCGCTCCTCGCTCAACCCGATCCCTCTTGTTTGCATCAATCCCTATGCTCGTCCTGCTGCTGGCTGCGGCGTCCTTCTTCGGGCGCGCACCGGATGGGACCTGGAGCTTGCTTGCCTATCTTCAATGGTCCGACGTGCTGCCCTACCGCCTGCCGCGCATCGCCGGCGCCTTTACCGCCGGCGCAATGCTCGGCGTCGTCGGCGCGATCCTGCAACGGCTCAGCGGTAATGAGATGGCAAGCCCGGAGGTTCTCGGCATCTCCGCAGGCGCCACGCTTGGCGTCACCGCCGCGCTCTTTCTGCTACCCGCCCCCGGCATGGCCGCTCAATTGGGCTTTGGAGGTCTCGGCGCTTTCGCCGTTCTCATCGCCATCTTCCTGTTCGGCATCCGCTCCGGTTTCGCGCCCGAGCGGGTGCTTTTGACCGGCATTGCGCTCGGCGCCATGCTGGACGCTTTCATCAGCGTACTTGCCGCCAGCGGCGACCCGCGCGCGATGATCGTGATGCAATGGATGAGCGGATCAACCTATCTTGTTGATACATCGAAGGCAGTTTCTTCGACCGTCGCTGCGGCAATAGGCCTTGCACTCGCGTTTCTGGCCTATCGTTGGCTCGACCTGCTGCCGCTCGGCCCGCAGGCAGCCCAGGCAATCGGCATTCGCGTCAATTACGCCCGAGGCTGCCTCTTTGCCCTGGCTGCCGCGATGACGACTGCCGCCACCCTCGTCGTCGGTCCCTTGAGCTTCATCGGCCTGATGGGGCCGCATCTGGCGCGCGAACTTGGCTTGCGGCGCGCGGCTCCGCAGCTTGCCGGCGCGGCGCTTGCAGGCGGCAGCCTCATGGTGCTCGCGGATTGGTTCGGTAGAATGATTGCCTTTCCCTACCAGATGCCCGCTGGTCTGGTTTCGGCCCTCGTCGGTGCCCCGCTGCTGCTTGTATTGCTGATGAAACGACGCAGAACCGCATGACCGCGAGCCACGGCAGTTCATTGTCCGAAGCACTCCTTGGGAACCGCGGATCAATCAGGGGAAGCGCTTTCCTCTTTGAGCCGGACGATTGCTTCGGCAGCCAGAGCACCTCCGTTCTAAACGGAGTTGCGGAAATGCCCTATCTCTTTGTTATCTAGCAATTCCGGACGCAAAACCGCTTCGCACTTTTGCAGGAATTGTTTGCCAAGGCGAACCGGGCGGATATCGGATGAAGCGAGCGGGTTCTTCCAAGTTCCGCATAGGCAAATTCGGATTCGTGTACGCGTGCTCGGTCTTGGCGGAGCCGGGAACTCGATGGGAAAGCACGAAGGAAGAGGAATGAGGCCCTCGATGGGCGACCTTTGGGACGAGAACGGGCGCCGCAGGGAAGACGGCGCCCGCAGAAAGCTTACCAGCGATACTTCAATGACGCCGTGATGTTGCGGCCCTGTCCAAGGTAGCAATAGCCAGCGTTGCAGACCGTGTCGCGGCGGTTGGCGATGTTGCGGACGTCGAAGGATGCTGTCAGACCTTTGTATTTCTTGTCGATCGCACCAAAATCGTAAGAGACCGCCGCGTCCAGATAGGTGCTTGCGGCATTCTTGGCGGTGTTGTCCGTGCTGGTATAGTTTTCGCCGCTATAACGGATGCCGGCGCCGACCCTCAGGCCGTTCGCAGCCGAATCCTCCTGGAATGTATAGTTCGTCCACAGGCTGGCGATGTTCTGCGGTGTAACAGCAGGTGCGTTGCCAGCATTGTCGCCCCGGGTGATTTCGGAGTGATTGTAGGAATAGGCTGCAATCACGTCCCAGCCATCGGTGATATTCGCCCTGGCTTCCAGCTCGATACCCTTGTTGGTGACTTCACCAAGTGAAGCATAGACCGATGTCAGAGGGTCGACCAGAACAGGCTGGTTCTTTTCGACGAGATGATAGGCAACGGCCGACAGCAGAATATCAGTGCCGGGCGGCTGGTATTTTACACCAAGTTCATATTGTTCGCCCTTCTTCGGATCCAGGATACTGCCCGATGCCGATCGCTGGGTGACCGGATTGAAGGAGGTCGAATAGCTGGCGAAGGGCGCTATGCCGTTGTCGAAGAGATAAAGCACGCCGGTCTGGACGGAAAATGCGCTTTTATCGAGCTTGTCGCTCGTCGCTGTTCCGTCGGAGAGCGATGTCGTCTCGCTCGACTGCTTGACCCAGGTCTGGCGACCGCCGAGCGTAAAGCGCCACTTGTCGAGCTCGATCTGATCGAGGGCATAGGCGCCGATCTGCTGGAGGCTGGAGTTGGTCGCGCTGGTATAGGCAGGCGTCGGACCGGACACCCCGTAGGTCGGGTTGTCGATATCGAAATCATAGGCGGGATCGACCGATCCCATACCCAGCTTGAAGCTGTCGTTTACATGGGTGTAGTCCAGGCCGAACAGCATGGTATGGGCGGCCGGGCCGGTATCGAACTTGGCTTCCAGCTGGTTGTCGATCTGGAACACATTCATCGAGTCCCCGATCGCTGTCGGGTAGCGTTGGGCGACGTCCCCCACCCAGTCCAAGGTGCTGAGATAGCGCGCCTTCAGATCCAGATGGGAGTAGCGAAGGTTCTGGCGGAAGGTAAAGCCGCCATCGAACTCGTGCTCGAATTGATAGCCGACCTGCTGCTGCTTGGTCCTTTGATAATCGTAGTCCGGATCGCTGTCGCGGAAATCGAGGATGTTGCCGTCGGGGCCGATCATCGCACCGACATTCGCATCGGTCTCCGTCGATTGCGCCGAGCCATAGACCGTAAATTTGGTCGCCTCATCGGGTTTCCAGGTGAAGGACGGCTGGATGAGATAGCGGTCGTCGGCAATATCGAAATTGGTGTCGCCCTTTCGCGCCAGACCGACGATACGATACAGCATGCTGTCATCGTCCTGATTGACCCGGCCACCGAAGTCGAACATTGCCTGGGCGCGGTCCGATGTTCCATAGAGGGCGCCGACCTCCCTGATGGTCTCATCCGTCGGCAGCTTTGATATCATGTTGACGATGCCGCCCGGAGAGCCTGCGCCGTAAAGCACCGATACAGGCCCCTTGATGATCTCCACCCGCTCAAGCGCGTAGGGATCGGTGCGGAACATGGCATAGTTCATGTAGGGCAGCCGCAACCCGTCAAGATAGCTGCCATCGGTCGTGATGTCATTGCCGCGGATGATGATCTGATCGAAGCGCGGGTCGAAACCATATGCGCCAGTCTGGACGCCGGCAGAATAACGCACCGCCTCGGTGATATCCTGCGCGCCGCGCTCATCCAGCTCTTTCCTGGTCACCACCGAAACGGATCGTGGGGTCTCGACCAAGGGTGTATTGATCTTGGTGGCACCCTGGCTCCGCTTCGCCGTTATGGTCGCATTGTCACCTTCCGAGCTTGACTGGCCGCTGACGATGATCGGTGCAAGCTGCGTCGCATTACCACCGTTGGCGTCGGTCGAAGAATCCTGCGCATAGGCGTTTCCGCTCAAGGCAAACACCGTGGCAAGTGCCGTCGCACTGCTTGCAATGCGGATTCGGCTACGTGTCAAATTATTGATATAATTATACGATCCTTGCTTCATCAGCCCTTTTCGCCTACCCGTTTCTGAAAAAGATGGCGCAAATTAGTTCGCAGGTGCACTCGACGTCAAGAATACATGATTAAAAGAGTCATATTTTACGCTGATTTCTATTCCGCTGTTGCAGAACGGCCTTCCGGTCGAGCGGCGAGGCGTGAGGCACAACTGACAATTAGGTTCAGCGGCGCGTCTTGACTGCTTGTCAGATCATGTTCTTCATAATATGAGAAATTTTGTCATATTTCTTCAAAAGCGGTGCCCTTCGCTCTGGCATCCCACATCATCGGTCAGCCGGAGAGGCCATGTCCCACATCCCGTCACATCATGCGGCCGCCGCGCCGACGCCGGTCACGCTTGCCGGCTGCACGTTTGCAGATCTGAAGTTCGATAGTGCCGATCGGCCGCACAGGATCTTTGTCTACCGCCCGGACATGCCGGCCCCGCCTGAAGGGTGGCCCGTTCTCTATTTGACCGATGGCAATGCCTGTTTTGCAACAGCCGTCGATGCACTGAAGGTACAGGCAAGCTATCCAAACGGGACAGACGTGGCGGAAGGCGTGATCGTCGCCATCGGATATCCGACGGATGAACCCTATGACCCGCTTCGCCGCTCCTGGGATCTAAGTCCGCCGCCCGGACGGACCTATCCGCCGTTTTACCCCGACACACCGGATGTACTGACCGGCGGCGCGGAGCGCTTCCTCACGCTGATCGAAACGGAGCTCAAGCCCTGGATAGCGCAGCAGGCGCCGATCGACCGCTCGCGCCAGTCGCTTTTCGGCCACTCGTTCGGCGGCCTATTCACGCTCTATGCGCTGTTCAGGAAACCGGACGCCTTTGCTCGTTGGATTTCGGCAAGTCCGGCGATCTACTGGGAGGACGCCGCAATCCTATCAATGGAAAGCGAATTCCTTGATAGACACAAGGCGCCTTTCGATGTGGAGCTGCATCTTTCCGCCGGTCAATATGAAGGCGAGACGCTCGCGCCCTTCCACAAGGGCACTGCCGAAGAACAGAAACGACAGGAGCGCGCGCGGGAAACGCGCACGATAGAGCTTGCCCGCGATATGGCCGGGAGATGGGCCAAACTGGCGTCATCAGCAGAAACGATCACCTTCGAGGAATACCCCGGAGAAAACCACATGTCGGTCCTCCCGGTCGCGCTGAACAGGGCCGTACAGATCGCTTTTCGTAGAATGAAATAGATCTAAAATTCATAGGCTTGCCGCCTGGAGTTGCGGCAAGCTCTTCGGCTATGTGTCATCGGTCGTGCAATCGATGCGGCGCGGCGCGTTGGCCAAGTATTTCCTGCCATTTCCGGACAGCCAATCGGCCAAAGTTAACCCTTGGTTAACCATAATCACCTTTATTTGCTAAAGTGAATACAAGGGCTTGATTCCAAAGAGCATCGCGCAATTTGCCGATGAATGCGAACACACACGATTGACGCGATCCCATAAGATGCATGTTTCAAAAACGATAGCGTTGATAAGTTTGGCCTGCCTCGGCGCTGGTTGCACGACAACCGGACCGGTTCGTCAATCGATCGGCGTGGAAACGGTAGCGAGCGACAAGGCGCTGGCCTTTCCGCCACCCGGCGGGCCGGCGATCGTCAATGTGGTCGAGCGCAGGCATGCCAAGGACGTCGAGCAGACGATTGCGCTCTCCACCTCCTCTTCCGTTTCCGGCCAGAACTTCCTCAAGGTCCAGTTCCTCGGCATCACAGGTTCCAATCCGGGGCTCGGGAGCAGACCGTACAACACGATCAACGATCGGGCGATTGCGCGGGAAATGGCAGCGGCCGTTCCCGGCGTGCGGCTTGCCCGCTCCGCGACCTTCGTCCAAAACAATTACGGACCTTTCGGCTACGCCTCCGGCCAGAGCCGAGCCGGCGATACCTGCCTTTATGCCTGGCAGCAGGTGAAAGCCGGCTTTGCGCCACCGCAGGAGCAGCGCAATTTCGGCATGGTGCAAGTACGCATCCGGCTCTGCGATGCTCGCGCGACGGAACGCCAGCTGTTGAGCACGGTCTACGGCTATACGATCGCCGGGCATTTTGCCGGCGCGGCGCTCAATCCTTTCGGCGCGCCACGCGGCGCCGATGCCGTTCTCGGCAAGCCCGGAGAGATCGTCTATCCCGACGCCGCGCCCTATCGCACCGCGCCGATCAGCATCGGTTATCAGAACCGGCCTGTTGTGACGCGTCCCGCCATCATACGCCGTCCGATCATCACGCAGCCGCCACCTCAGGCAGCGCCTGCCCTGCCCCCGATGATCGGCCCGCGTGTGCCACTGCCGGACGGGCAGAATGACCCATCGCAGACGAATGGCGCAAACGGCCCGAGTTCGATGGTCGTGCAGCCGCGCGTAAATACTGCGAGCAATATTGTCGTGCCTTTACCGGACTGTAACGGAGCGACTGGCATATCTCAGGCGTGCCGCTAGCAAACGGCGCCGCTTGGGGGCGCCAGGATGGCGTCTGGCAATACCTTTGAAGGGACACCGATGCAGAAAGCTCGCAGCATCTTGATATGGGCCGTGATAGCGCTTTGCGGGATCGTGCTGATCACGCTGCCGGTCAACCTTCAAACCCAGCTGATCGCCAGCACCGTGGTCGTCACCCTGATGGCGGTCATCAAGATCCTCAAGCGCCAGGGAACCTGGCGGCTGGTAGCGCTCGCCTTCGGTACAGCGATCGTACTGCGCTATGTCTACTGGCGTACCTCATATACGATACCGCCCGTCAACCAGCTGGAAAACTTCATCCCCGGTCTGCTGCTCTACCTCGCCGAAATGTACAACGTCGCGATGCTGATGCTCAGCCTCTTCATCGTCGCAACTCCGCTGCCCTCGCGCACGACGCGTGCCGCCGAGACGAAGCATTTCCCGACCGTCGACGTCTTCGTGCCCTCCTACAACGAAGATACCAATCTTCTGGCCAATACGCTTGCCTCCGCCAAGGCGATGGATTATCCCGCCGACAAGCTCAAGGTCTGGCTGCTCGACGACGGCGGTACCGCGCAAAAGCGCAACTCGACCAAGATCCTGGAATCGCAGGCCGCAATCGCTCGTCATGACGAACTCAAGCGGCTTTGTGTCGATCTGGACGTTGAATATCTGACGCGCGAGCGCAACGAACATGCCAAGGCCGGCAACCTCAACAATGGGCTGGAGCATTCGAGCGGCGAACTGATCGCCGTTTTCGATGCCGACCACGCGCCGGCGCGTGACTTCCTGCGCGAAACCGTCGGCTACTTCGAGGACGACCCGAAGCTCTTTCTCGTCCAGACGCCGCACTTCTTCATCAATCCCGATCCGCTGGAGCGCAACCTGCGCACCTTCGACAGCATGCCGAGCGAGAACGAAATGTTCTACGGCATCATCCAGCGTGGCCTCGACAAATGGAACGCCGCCTTCTTCTGCGGTTCGGCCGCGGTCCTCAGCCGCAAGGCGTTGCAATCGCAGAGCGGCTTCAGCGGTATCAGCATCACGGAAGACTGCGAAACCGCGCTCGCGCTTCACGGTGCCGGCTGGAACAGCATCTATGTCGACAAGCCGCTGATTGCCGGCCTGCAGCCGGCGACCTTTGCGAGCTTCATCGGCCAGCGCAGCCGCTGGGCGCAGGGCATGATGCAGATCCTGCGCTTCCGCTTCCCGCTGCTGAAGCGCGGCCTGACGCTGCCGCAGCGGCTCTGCTACATGTCGTCGACGCTGTTCTGGCTGTTTCCGTTTCCGCGCGTCATCTTCCTGTTTGCGCCGCTCTTCTATCTCTTCTTCGATCTCGAAATTTTCACGGCTTCGGGCAGCGAGTTCCTCGCCTACACGCTTGCCTACATGCTCGTGAACCTGATGATGCAGAACTATCTCTACGGATCGTTCCGTTGGCCGTGGATTTCCGAGCTCTATGAATATGTCCAGACGGTGCATCTCCTACCGGCCGTCGTCTCGGTCATGCTCAATCCACGCAAGCCGACCTTTAAGGTCACGGCCAAGGACGAGTCGATCGCCGTCAGCCGGCTTTCAGAGATCAGCCGCCCGTTCTTCGTCATCTTTGCCGTGCAGATCATCGCGCTGGCAGTCACCATCTACCGTATCTATGCCGAGCCATATAAGGCCGACGTCACGCTCGTCGTCGGTGGCTGGAACATCATCAACCTCATCCTTTCCGGTTGCGCGCTCGGCGTCGTCTCCGAACGCGGCGAGCGTGCCTCTTCGCGGCGCGTCAGGGTCGATCGCCGCAGCGAGTTCGGGGTCGACGGACGGTGGAATTCCGCATCGATCGAGGATGTCTCCGTTCATGGCGCCAGACTGAACGTCTTCAACAAGGATCTGGAACCGGTCAAGATCGGCTCGGAAGGCATCATACGCTTTCAGCCCTATAGCGGCGCCGACATGGTGACCTTGTCGGTCGTGGTCCGCAACGTCGAGCAGATGGGGGATCTCACGGCCATCGGCTGTCAGTATATTCCAAGGGGCGCAGCCGACCACCGTCTGATTGCCGACCTCGTCTTCGCCAATTCCGATCAATGGACGAAATTCCAGCAGGCACGCAGGCGCAATCCCGGCATCATTCGCGGAACTTTCTGGTTCCTGAGCATGTCGCTCTACCAGACCAGCCGCGGTTTGATCTACCTTTTCAGGGGGGTAGGCTCGGATCGCTCACAGCAACGGTCTGATGCGAAGGCGAAAAGCTGATGAACCGCGTGCTCCCCGCCATCCTGCTGCTTTTTGGCGCCGCTGCCGCGCAAGCGCAGACGCCGTTCGACATGTCCGGCGAGCGTCCGCAAGGCTCCTCACCGCCCGTGCCCCAGATTGTCGTGCCGCAAACCGCAGAGCCGCCCAAAGCGATCGTGCCTGCGATCACGCCTCCGCAGACAGTTGCGCCACAGAACGCGGCTCCTCAGGCTAACCCGCCACTGGTCATTGCACCGCCGGCAGTCACGCCGCAGACCTCTGCGCCGCAGCCTCAGCCCGCAACGCCTGTCACCCCCGTTCAGACGACGCCTCAGGCGATACCGAAAGTAAAACAGGCGGACGCCGAAACCGCAGCGCCCGGCTTCCGCCGTTACGTCGTTCCCTTCGCGAAATTGCGCTTGGAAGGTGAAACCGATCGCAGATCCTGGTCGATCTATCTGACGCCCGAACAGGCGGCCGCGCCGGCAAAGTTCAATTTTGCCTATCAGAATGCTGTCGTCGTCGCACCCGAGGCATCGCAGCTTACCGTCTTCCTGAACGATCGCGCCGTGCATCAGCAGCAGATCAGTTCCTCGGACAACGAATCGGATATCAGCTTCGACGTCCCGCGCGGTCTCCTGCAACCCGGAGCCAATCTGCTGACCTTCGAGGCGTCGCAGCGGCACCGTGTCGACTGCGATATTCCATCGACGTACGAACTCTGGTCGGATATCGATCCCGCAAGAACTTATCTGAGCTTTGCCGGCCGCGAGGCGGAAAAACTCTCGACCACCGATGCGATCCGCGCGATCGGCGTCGACAGCAGCGGCAAGACGCAGTTCAATCTGGTCGTGCCGGCGCTCGCCCAACCGGGAACGACCAAACCCGTCCTGCGTCTGGCGCAAGGACTGGCGCTTCTCAGCGGAATGCCGAACGAAACCTTCTCGTTCGGCACGGATGCGCTGCCCGCGTCAGGTCCCGGCAAAATGACCGTCGTCGTCGGCACGCCTGCGGAACTGCAGCCCGTCTTCAATGTTCCGGCTTCCGCGCAAAATGGCGCCCTGGCGACTTTTGCAACGGACCCGCGCAGCGGCCAGCAGCTTCTGCTGATCAGCGGCCCATCCTGGCAAGCAATCTCGTCTGCGATCGACATGGTCGTTTCACCGACCGACCGCGATCCCGATAGCCGCCGCGATTTGCTCGTAACCCAGCGTTGGTCGGCGCCGGATGCACCGCTGATCTACTCGGGCACCAGCCTTTCCTTTGAACAGCTGGGTGTCCGGACCACGGAGTTCTCCGGACGACGGTTCCATACCAGCTTCAACGTCGCAATCCCGTCCGACTTCTATGCAAATGCCTATGGCGAGGCCACCATCCTGCTCGACGCGGCCTACGCCAAGGATGTGCGTCCCGGCAGCCATATCGACATCTACGTCAATGGCAGCATCGCAACGACCAAGCCGATTACGGCAACCGGGGGCGGAATCTTCCGGCAATTGCCCATCCGCATCACCATGCGCCATTTCAAGCCGGGGCTGAACACCATCACGCTTGAAGCCATGCTGCTGGCGGAGGAGGATACAGCCTGCGCTCCCGCCGCGACATCGAGCACGACGCCTCGCTTTGCCCTCTTCAACACCAGCCAGTTTACCGTCCCCGATTTCGCAAGGGTTGCACAACGGCCCAATCTCGCCGCTCTTGCCGGTACCGGCTATCCCTACAATCGCGAAACCGAATCGACCTCACTCTTCATCGATCGCGCAGATGTGGACACGCTGTCGGCAACGGCAACGCTGCTCGGTCAGATGGCACTCGTCGCCGGCCATCCGATCACGCTGGAGCCGACCGCCTCGCCGAGCACAGTTGGCACGCGCAATGCGCTGTTTATCGGTTCTGTCGCCCAGTTACCGTCGACGATTCTCACGCAAATGAATATCTCCGCCTCAAGTCAGGTGGCCTGGCGTCCTCCCGCCCCTGGCCAGGGCGGCGCGCCCGAGGCTTCGGTAACGATTGCCGATTGGAACTCCCGCATCAGTGGCGGGTTGCTGCAGGGACAGATGGAGGGCTTCCAGCAATGGATGCACCGCAATTTCGATATCACCCTGAGTTCGCTTCGCTTCATTCCCAGTTCGGAGCAGGTGTTTACGCCGTCGAATGCCAACACCTTCCTGATAGCTCAGGAGGCAAATCCGACCAATGATGCGGCCTGGACCGTCGTCACCGCACCCAGTGCCGGGGACCTGCGCGCTGGCGTCGAGGCCATGACAGCGCAAAACACCTGGTCACAGATCAGCGGCCGCATCACGGTCTATTCCGGCAAGACGGGGAAAATCGATACGGTGCCCATCAGCCGCTTCAGCTTCGTCGTCTCCCAGCCCTGGTCGCTGACGAACTACCGGCTGATTGCGGCAAACTGGCTTTCCAGCAACATATTGTCCTATGCCTTCTTGTTCGTGGTCGGCTGCTTCCTGCTCGGTGTCAGCACGGCGAGCCTTCTTTCCAGGATAGGCAGGCGCGAATGAAACTCCGACGTCTTGTTCTTGCGATCTGCAGCGCTGCCGTTCTGGCGACGGCGCAACCGGTGGCGGCCCAACGCACGGCGATCGATCCACAGGCCTGGATCGCCTACAAGGCGAAGTTCCTCGATACCAACGGGCGCATCATCGATAACGGCAATGGCGGCATCAGCCATAGCGAGGGACAAGGCTATGGTATGCTGCTTGCCTATCTCGCCAACAATCCGGCCGACTTCGAGCAGATCTGGTACTTTACCCGCACCGAACTCCTGTTGCGCGACGATGGTCTTGCCGTCTGGAAATGGGACCCGACCGTTACCCCGCATGTCGCAGACACGAATAATGCCTCCGACGGCGATCTGTTGATTGCCTACGCGCTGGCAGTTGCCGGGTCGGCCTGGAACAACAAGGACTATCTGCGGGCGGCCGCAAGCATGGCCAAGGCCATTCTTTCGCACGTTGTCATCACATCAGGCGGACGGACGCTGCTTATTCCAGGCGTTGACGGATACAGGGCGCCGGGTCGCACGGATGGCCCTATCATCAATCCGTCCTATTGGGTCTTCGAGGCGATTCCCGTCATGGCGCTTCTCGTCCCCTCCGAACGCTGGCAGAAACTCAGCGACGACGGCCTTGCCTTGTTGCGCTCGATACAATTTGGACCACGCAAGCTTCCGGCCGATTGGGTGAGCCTGCGAGCCAAGCCGGTGCCGGCTGACGGCTTTGAAGCTGAATTCGGCTATAATGCCGTCAGAATCCCGCTTTATCTCGCCCGCGCCGGCATAAACGACAAGGCGCTGCTGATGCGCCTTCAGCAGGGAATGACCGTCGAGGGCGATGAGCCGGCGACGATTGACCTCGCCTCGGGCAAGCCGAAGGACCTGCTTCCCGACCCAGGTTATAGAATTGTTAACGATGTTGTGGCGTGTGTGGTGAGCGGAACGAAACTGCCTGCTTCGGTTCGGCAGTTCTCACCATCGCTTTACTATCCGGCCACCTTGCAGCTGTTGAGCCTGGCTTTCGTCACGGAGAAACATCCGGAGTGTTTATAAAATCGACCCTGATCATGGCTTTCCTGGCCGTCGCCGTGGCGGGGTTCACGCTTGCGACGAAGGATAACGATTCACCGGAAGACAAGATCAAGCTGGCAAAGTCGGCACGCCTCGAGCCGCAGATCAACTTGGCCGCCGATACCAGTTTGGGCGGTTCCGGACAGCCGGTCGACCTCAAGGCACTCTCCGACAATATACAGGCGACCGCGCCGTCGTCAGTCCTCGCCGACGCGGCCGATACGCCGCCAGCAAATGCGGCAGCGCCGGGTTCGGTAGCGCAGGCCGCTCCGCAGCAGGCACAACCGCAATCAGCACAACCACCTTCGACGCAGCCGGCAACCGCGGCGCAGCCCGCCAATAGCCAGCCGCAGGTGGATGAAAGTGCATTGCGCTATTTCGCAAGCCGTGGCGACAAGGCACGGCTCCAGGCGGAAATCTCGCGCCTGCAGACGCTCTATCCGAATTGGACGCCGCCGGCGGATCCTCTGGCCATTCCGCAAAATAGCGACAAACAGCTGGAAGCCATGTGGCAACTCTACTCGGAAGGCCGCTATGCCGAGGTGCGCAAGGCGATCGCCGATCGCCAGACAGCCGAATCCGGCTGGCAGCCGCCGGCCGATCTGCTGGAACGCCTGAATATCGCCGAGGCACGCACGCGGCTCGTCAACGCCTCCGACCTGAAGCAGTATCAGACCGTGATCGACATCGGCGCGAGAACGCCGAGCCTGCTGACCTGCAGCGACATCGACGTTCTCTGGCGCGTGGCGGAAGCCTTCATCCGCACCGATCGCGCCGCCCGTGGGCAAGACGCCTATAAATACGTTCTGAAGACCTGCACCAATCCGCAGGAAAGGCTGGCCACCGTCCAGAAAGCAGCGGCTCTGCTGCCCTATCAGCCGATGCAGGATCTTCTGGCGCTCGAAAAGCCCGACGGCAATGGCGGACGTGAATTCGACAGCATAAGGACCGATCTGGCTCGCCGTTTCGTGGCTCAGGGCAATGACGACCCGAAGCTGACGGTCTCGCAGGATTATCTGTCTCAGGTCGAACGCGTCGCCCGCAGCGAAGGCCTTGCATCCGACGATTCGCTCCTCGGCTGGTACTATCTGCGCCGCAGTGATTACGCCGATGCCGAGCAATGGTTCAAGGCCGCGCATGAGAAGGAAGATTCGGCGACGATCTCGCAGGGCCTGGCTCTAGTGCTCATCGCCGACCGCAAGCCGCAAGAAGCTGAAGACATCATGTACAAATGGCGCAACGAGTCCAAGGACGCGATGGCGACCTACCTTGCGGCGACCGCCAACCTGATGGCGCTGCAACCGCCGGCCAGCCTCAGCGAAGACGTTCTCGGCCGTATCGCCAGCGAGATCGTAAAGCAGAAATATGTGCCGACCGCGCAGCAGTTCGGGTGGTTTGCGCGATCGATGAACCAGCCCCAGGCCGCTGCCCGCTGGTTCGAGACGGCGCTGCGCTGGAAGCCCGATGACGAACCCTCCGCCTATGGTCTCGCCATTACGCGCAATCAGCTGAACGACCGCGCAGGCGTTGCCGAAGTCCAACGACTCTGGGCCGGACGTTCACAGCGGATCGCCGTCCTCGGCGAACCGGCGCCGCGCACACCCGTATCGGAGCCGCTGCCATCGCCAAATCAGGCAGTACAGACGATGCCGCAGCAAGGCACGCCGCAGACTGTGGCGCCGCCGATGGTTTCGCAGGTCGCACCGGCAACGCAGACCCACGTCAGCGCGCAAACTCCCACACAGCCGATCGAGCCTGTGCGCCGTGGTCCGTCGCCGGAGTATATCGAGCCGGCGCCACGCGCCCGTCCGGTTATTCGTTCCGTACGGCAGCCGTCAGGATGCAACACCACCGCCAACGCCGAGCTGCTGACGCCCGGCAATGCTCTTGCCCGCGGCTGGTGCCTGATGAACCTCAACCGCCCGATGGAAGCGGTGGAAGCCTTTGGCGTTGCATTGAACAATACCGACGCCAAATCGCGCGAAGAAGCGGCCTATGGCCAGAGCCTTGCCTATCTGCGCGCCGGCCTTGCCAACAACGCAGCGGTGGCCGCCACCAAGGCGCCGATGAACCACCAGCGCGCGGCCGAACTTCAGGTGGCCATACTGAGCGATCGCGCACTTTCGGCCTTTGACGGCAAGCGCTATCGCGAGACGCTTCTCTATCTTGACCAGCGGGCGCAGCTGCAGCAGGAGCGCGTCGACCTCATGGTGCTGCGCGGCTATTGCTACCTCAATCTCAAAATGTACGACGACGCCGAGCGCATCTTCACCGCCGTCGCCGCCACCGGCAATCGCGACGGTAGCCGCGGCTTGCGGGACCTCCAGCTTGCGCTCCACCCGCCGCAGGGCGATTACTGACGTCAACTTTACACCTGCGATGCGTGGAAATCCGTGAGGAGCGACACGTGTTCCAGTGCTTTTCGGAAGCGTTGGGTGCGCAATCAGAGCCGGTGTATTTTGAGAATCGCCGAGATGCGTTTGCGCCAGATTTGCCCGCATCGGTCGGAACCAGCAACATGGCTAGTAGAGAGAACTTGCCTGGCGGCATCGATCGCGCTTGACGCGTCCTTCCTCGAATGATTGTCTATTGCTAGCAATAGACAATCATTCGACCATACGGAATTTTCCATGTCCGACGTTTCCCCCGTCATTCTCCTCAACTCCATCGACGACGTTGCGGTTGCGCGCGTGATGATCCGCGCCGGCAGTCCTACTGGCCTTCCCGGCTTGATCGCCGCGGACCAGATTCCGCGCGGCCACAAGGTTGCAGTTCGCGACATCCAGGCTGGCCAGGAAATCCGGAAGTTCGGCCAGCCGATTGGCGTGGCGACGCAGTTCATTCCAGCGGGTGGCCATGTCCATCTGCAGAATCTGGCGGTGATCGAATCCGATCACCCCTACCAGTTCAGCGTCGATATCGAAGAAGCGGGCATGCTGCCGCAAGAGGACTGTCGGACCTTCATGGGTTTCGACCGCGGCGCCGGCGGCGTCGGCACGCGCAATTTCATCGGCATCATCACCACGGTCAACTGTTCGGCGACCGTCTCCAAATATATTGCCGAGCATTTCAATCGCACCGGGGGTCTTGACGGCTTCGATAACGTCGATGGCGTAGTGGCCCTCACCCATGGCGGTGGCTGTGCGATCAACACGCAGTCCGAAGGCTATCGCTATCTGGCGAGAACTCTGCAGGGGTATGCCCGGCATCCCAACTTCGGCGGCATCCTGATGATCGGCCTCGGTTGTGAAACCAATCAGATCGCGCCCATCCTGGAGCACTACAAGCTCGAGGAGGGAAACCGGCTGCGCACCATGACGATCCAGGATCTCGGCGGCACGCGCAAGACGATCGCAGCCGCGTCGGAAATGATCAAGGACATGCTGCCTGAAGTGAATTCAGCCAAACGCACCGTCCAGCCGCTCTCCGGCATCAAGCTCGCGCTGGAATGCGGCGGGTCCGATGGTTATTCGGGAATCTCGGCCAATCCGGCGCTTGGTTATGCCTCCGATCTTCTCGTGCGCAATGGCGGTACGTCGGTTCTGGCTGAGACCCCTGAGATCTATGGCGCCGAACATTTGCTGACGCGCCGCGCCGTAACCCCTGCAGTTGCTGAAAAGCTGCTGTCGAGAATCGACTGGTGGCGCGACTACACTCGCCGCAACGGCGCCGAACTCAACAACAATCCGTCCTATGGCAATAAGCTCGGCGGATTGACGACAATCCTCGAAAAGTCGCTCGGCGCAGTCGCCAAGGGCGGCTCCATGCCGCTGAAGGCCGTCTACGAGTATTCGGAGATCGTCGACGAGCCCGGCTTCGTCTTTATGGATACGCCCGGCTACGATCCCGTTGCCGTCACCGGCCAGGTCGCCGGCGGATGCAATGTCATCTGCTTCACGACGGGCAGAGGCTCGGTCTCCGGTTTCAAGCCGGCACCTTGCGTGAAGATCGCCACCAACACCGAGATGTACAACCATATGCGTGAGGATATGGACATCAACTGCGGCGACATCGTCAGCGGCGACGACACGATCGAAGCAGCGGGCGAGCGCATCTTCGAGGAAATCATCGCCGTCGCCTCCGGCAAGAAAACGTTGAGCGAGACCTTCGATTACGGCGACAACGAATTCGTTCCCTGGCAGGTCGGCGCGATTACCTGATACCGTTTCACACTATGTGATGAAGCTGTACTCGTCCGGCTGATAATGGTCGCGCATATAGGCGGCGCGCGCCTGCACATTCGGCTGCGAATTGCGGATGTGATCGCGCATCGCCTTTTGCAGTCCCTCTTCATCGCGTTTCCGCATCATCGTGAAGACGCCGATATGTTCGGCAAGGAAAGGCTCATATTCCGGCATCTTGATGCGGCTGCCGACAACATGCTTGCTGAGCGTCAGGATGCAGTGCGTGCGCTTCAGGATGCTTAGAAATTCCTTGTTGGGGCAGGCTTGCAGGCTGCGTTGATGAAGATCGAGCTCGAGCTCATACATCGTCGAGGCGGAGACATCGGGGTAATCCGCAAGCGCTTGCGACAGGCGCAGGAGCATCACATCGACATGTTCAACGGAAATGCCGCCGAGAGCGCTGGATAGCGCCACCGGCTCGATCTGCTCGCGCACTTCATAGAGATCGCGGATACGCTGCGCATCCAGCGGCACGATGGACCAGCGGAAATTGTCATCCTTTTCCGTGATGCCGAGCGTTTCGAGCCTCAGCAGTACATCCCGCGCCACGCCGCGTCCCACGCCGAAATGGCGCGCCAGTTCGTTTTCATTGATGCGATAGCGACCGAAAAAGGAGCGGTAGACGACGATGCGCTCGACATCTTCATAGAGTGCCTGCCAGGCAAACACCGGCCTGTCGCCGCCTTCCTCTAGCAAGCTGCCGAGATAATCGGCGAGCCTGACCCGCTTTGGCAATATCCCCGACTTGCCAACGATGAATCCGCGGCCGTCGAACCGGGCGATCAGCCCGTCCTCGAGAAGCAACTGCAATGCCTGGCGAGCCGGCGCCCGGCTGCTGCCACAGAGATCGGCAAGGGCGGCCTCCGTCAGCACAAGCCCTTCAGGCAGGGCTCCTCCGGCGATTTCCGCTCTCAGCCGGCCGTAAAGCTCTTCATAAAGGCTGACCTTGCGCGAACCGCCGCTTTCCAACCGTGAAACACTCATGCCACCTTGTTTTCCGCCGTGAAAATCGATTGCTCAACGACAACATCGCATAAGCGGCAGAGATGCAACAATTACCCGACAGAATATGGCAATTGATGACGACGTCGTAAGTCCGGATTGATCGGCCGCACCTACGATCGCGTTACTGCCTTACGAAGGAGCGTCAGCCCCCAAGGCCGGCGGCTTGAGAAGCTGGCATCACGGATAGTCCGTGATGCCGCGAAGCACCAGGCTAGCGCTGGAACGTAAGGTGGATGGTGCCGCTCGGCGCGGTTTCTGACTTGACCGCGTAGCCAGCCTCCAGACCACGCAGATCGTCCCACAGGCGTATGCCTCGCCCAAGCAGGATCGGCGTGATTGCAACATGGAGGCGATCGACCAGACCTGCCCTCAGAAAGTCGCGAACAACCGTCGGGCCACCGCCGACGCGCACATCTTTCCCCTTCGCCACGCTGACGGCCTTCCGCAGCACATCGGCTGGAGTGGCATCCAGGAAGTGGAACGTGGTGCCGCCGGCCATCTCCAGGGAGGGGCGAGCACTATGGGTGAGAACGAAGACCGGAACCTGGAACGGCGGCTCTTCGCCCCACCAGCCACGCCAGTTCGGATCGTCCGGAAAATTGTGGAGCCCGAACATGCCGGCACCCATGATTTCGGCCCCGACATTGGTGAAATAGTCTTTCGCATAATCGTCATCGACACCGGTGGTTCCGGCCCCGCTGCTATCCTTGAATACACGCTCGCGGAACGTTCGCGTTGCGGTATAGGCGCCGACCAGACGCGGCCAGTCCTCGCCGAACGGGACCTCGGGCGTCTGATCCGTCGTTGTTGCGAAACCGTCGAGCGAGATCATGAGATCGACACGAACTGCCATTGGAGCTCTCCTTGCGAGTGGATGAGGCAGGCCTGCCCTAAGACAGACCCAAACACTAAGGCATTTACCTTTATATTGGACCAAACACTAAGGCAAGTACCTAATTGTTGTTGACTGGCATCCAAACTCGTTCTACCAATTCACATGCCGTACCATTCGACCCCTCTCGACCTCGCCTTCCATGCCCTCAGCGACCCGACCCGCCGCGCGGTAATATCGCGGCTGGCTGGGGGCGAAGTGCCGGTCAGCGTCCTGGCCGAACCCTTCGACATGGCGCTGCCCTCCTTTGCCCAGCATCTCAAGGTGCTCGAGGATTGCGGGCTCATCGCCAGCGAGAAGCGCGGGCGCAGCCGCTGGTGCCGGCTTGTGCAGGCGCGGTTCGACGAGGCGGCGGACTGGATGATAGCCGAGCGCCGAAGCTGGACCGAACGGCTGGATCGGCTGGAAGCGTATCTGGACAGAACAGCAGAGGACGACGAAGGTCATGGCAAGTCAGTTTGACACTTGGGCGCTCGATCGGGAAATCGTGCTGGTGAAGCTGCTCAACCACCCAAGAGAGAAGGTTTTCGCCGCCTGGATGGACCCTCGAGCGCTGGCCGAATGGTATGGTCCAACCAGCCTTGAAATCGAAAGCCACGAGGCCGATATCCGCGAGGGCGGGATCTGGCGGTTCGACATGGTGGGCATGTTCGAGGGCCAGGCGCGGCGCTTCCCGAACCTTGTGCGCTTTCTGGAGATCGTACCGAACGAGCGAATCGTGATGGACCATGGCACGCCCGATCCGAACGATCCGGACCGCTTCCGCACCACGGTGACGTTCGATGAACAGTCCGACGGCAAGACGGTGCTGACCCTGCGCCAGCTCCACCCGAGTGCGGAGCGGCGTCGCGTCGTCATCGGCTTCGGCGCCGTCGAATACGGGCTGCAGACGCTGGATGGCCTTGCGGCCTGGTTGGACGGATGAGCGCTTGATATCGCCGACTGAGCGGCAAACCCTCACAGCCCTTTGAATTGGGCTTCGATCACGACAGATAGCCACGCCGCTGCGGCTGCGCCGAAGCGGCTCGTGGTTGTCGCATCAAGCACGTGAACTACCGAAGTTTCGCTTGTGTCCAAAGCCAAATACTGCTGCTGACGTCCGCCCGGGCAAGCCTGGCGGGCTGGGCAAATGCAAACCACGCATAGGGTCTGCGAAAAACGGAATTAGGCGCTAGCAAGAGGCGCTGTTAAAGAACCCGGCGAAAATGTGATAGCGGCAGAGCCGTGCCAAGCCTTGGCTGCCTGGCACAGGACTTGGTTGCACGAGTGAAAAAGGGGATTTCACATGGTTTCCAGACGCCAGTTTCTCATCGGCAGCGGCACGCTGCCCTTCCTGTCCTACCTCGATCTTGCGCAGACGGCATTTGCCGCGACACCGAAAGACGTGCTGGTCGTTGCCCAGCAGCTCGACAACATGACGAGCCTCGACCCGCATGAAAGCTTCGAAGCCGTCGGCGGCGAAGTGATCAGCAACATGTACCAGAAGCTGGTGCGCCCCAACACCGATGATCCCTCCAAGGTCGATCCGGTTCTGGCAGCATCCTGGCAGGCCGATGCCGACGACAAGGTCTTTACCTTCAAGCTTGCCAAGGCATCCTTCGCAAGTGGCTCGCCGGTCACGGCAGAAGACGTCGCCTTCTCGCTGCATCGCGCGATCAAGATGAACAAGGGCGCGGCCTTCATCATCAATCAGTTCGGCTTCACGCCGGAGAATGTCGAAAGCCGCATCGTCGCCACCGACGCCGAAACGCTGATGCTGACGACCGAGAAGCCGACCGCCATCGCCTTCCTGCTCTATTGCCTCTCGGCCAACATCGCTGCCGTCGTCGAAAAGAAGGTCGTGCTCGCCAACGAGACGAATGGCGATATGGGCAATGCCTGGCTGCAGAAGAACAGCGCCGGCTCCGGCAGCTTCCAGCTGCAGTCCTGGAAGGCGAGCGAAGCCATATCGCTGACCCTCAACCCGCACGGCCCCTACAAGGGCAATCTGAAGCGCGTCATCCTGCGCCACGTCACCGATCCGGCCTCGCAGCTCCTGATGCTGAAGAAGGGCGATGTCGATATCGCCCGCGACCTGACCTCCGAGCAGCTTCGCACCATCCAGAACGATGCCGAGTTCACGCTGGTGACCAAGAGCATCGCTTCGCTGGTTCTGATCTCGCTCAACCAAGGCGTCGCCAACCTCGCAAAGCCGCAGGTCTGGCAGGCGGTCAAGTGGGCGCTCGACTACAAGGGCATGCAGGAAAATATCGTACCGCTGACCCACAAGATCCACCAGAGCTTCGAGCCGGAAGGTTTCCCGGCCGCAATCAGCGACACGCCGTTCCAGAAGGATATCGCAAAGGCCAAGGCACTAATGGCCGAAGCCGGACTGGCGGATGGTTTCGACGTGACGATGGACCACTATGCCGCTCAGCCCTATCCGGACCTCGCTCAGGCCATCCAGGCCAATCTCGCCGAAATCGGTATTCGCGTGAAGCTGCAGTCCGCCGAGAACCGGCAGGTGCTGACCAAGATGCGCGCCCGCCAGCACGAGATGGCACTTTCCGCATGGGGAACGGACTATTTCGATCCGAACTCCAACGGCGAAGTCTTCACCATCAACAAGGACAATTCCGACGACGCCAAGAGCAAGCCGTTCCTGTGGCGTTCGCGCTACAAGAACGACGATTTTGCCGCCAAGGCGGAAGCTGCTCGAGACGAGAAGGACCCGGCCAAGCGCATCGCCCTTTATGAAGAGCTGCAGCGCGAGCATATGCAGAACAGCCCCTTTGTCTTCATGTTCCAGACAGTAAGGACCGCGGCCTGCCGCAAGGGTGTGTCCGGCTTCCAGCTCGGCGCTCTTTCGGAAGCCAATTCCTATCAGGAGACCAGCAAGGCTTGACCCGACGGATCAAATCCTTCACCGCCATTCTAAGCAGCGTCGTCCTGACGCTGCTTGGTCTGACGATTGTCACCTTCCTCATCGGCCGCGTCATGCCGGTCGATCCGGTCATTGCGGCCGTCGGCGACAATGCGCCCGAGGCGGTGGTCGTACGCGTGCGCGCGGAAATGGGCCTCGATCAGCCCCTTCCCGTGCAGTTCCTGCACTATCTGAACCAGCTTGTGCATGGCGATCTCGGCATGTCGGTGCTGACGAAAAATCCGGTATCGCAGGATATCGCCCGCTTCTTCCCGGCAACCTTCGAGCTCGCGACTGCTGCCCTTATCCTTGCCGCCATCATCGGCATTCCGCTCGGCGTCTGGGCAGCCGTGAAAAAAGGCACGATTACGGATCAGGCGATCCGCGTCGTCTGCCTTGCCGGCCATTCCATCCCGGTTTTCATGCTCTCGCTCATCTCGCTGCTGGTCTTCTATTCGGCACTCGGGATCGCGCCCGGCCCGGGACGGCAGGACATCATTTATGACGGAATGATCACTCCGGTTACCGGACTGCTTTCCGTCGACACGCTCCTTGCCGGCGATCTCGACGCCTTCTGGGATGCGCTCGCGCATATGGCACAGCCGGTCTGCATTCTTGCCTATTTCAGTATGGCCTACATCGCCCGCATGACGCGCGCCTTCATGATCGACGCGCTAAAAGGCGAATTTGTCATAACTGCGCGCGCCAAGGGTCTGTCGCTGAGCCGGGTCATCTGGGGACATGCCTTCCCGACCGTCGCGGTGCAGTTGGTGACTGTGCTCGCACTCACCTATGCGGGATTGCTGGAAGGCGCCGTCGTGACCGAAACTGTCTTTTCCTGGCCCGGTATCGGTCAGTATCTGACCGCATCGCTCATGAATGGCGACATGAATCCCGTCATCGGCACAACTCTCCTGATCGGTATCATCTATGTGGGGCTGAACCTCATCGCCGATCTCTTCTATCGTCTGCTCGACCCAAGGGTGCGCTGATGCTTGCAACCTTTCGCAATTGGGCACTCGACGAGTCCCCCACATCCCGACGCCAGGCAGCCTGGGGCGATCGCTATCGCATCTGGCTGGGCCTGAAGGGCAATGCCCTCGGCATGATCGGCCTTTCGATCATCGTGCTATTCATCCTGCTTGCGGTTTTCGCGCCGTGGCTCGCCACGCATGATCCCGCAGCCCAGGATTTGGCAAACAGGCTCGCGCGACCGAGCGCTGCCCATTGGCTCGGCACGGACGAACTCGGCCGCGATATCTATTCCCGTCTTCTTTATGGCGGTCGCGTCACGCTCGGCATGGTCATTGCCGTCGTGGTTCTCGTTGCGCCGATCGGCCTCGCCATCGGCTGCATCGCCGGCTATTTCGGCGGCATAGTCGATACCGCGCTGATGCGCCTCACCGACATCTTTCTTGCTTTTCCCCGGCTCGTGCTGGCGCTTGCCTTCGTGGCGGCGCTGAAACCGGGTGTCGAAAGTGCCGTGCTTGCGATCGCGCTCACCGCCTGGCCGCCTTACGCCCGGCTGGCGCGCGCCGAAACACTCACCGTGCGCGGCGCCGATTTCATCGCCGCATACCGCCTGACGGGCGCGTCCTCCTGGCGCATCATCATGCGCCATATCGCGCCGCTCTGCGTGCCGAGCCTCATCGTTCGCGTCACGCTCGACATGAGCTCCATCATCATCACCGCGGCAAGCCTCGGCTTCCTCGGCATGGGCGCACAGCCGCCCTCGCCGGAATGGGGTGCGATGATCGCAACAGCCAAGCGTTTCATCTTCGAGCAATGGTGGGTCGCGACGATCCCCGGTATCGCCATCTTCCTCGTCTCGCTCGCCTTCAATTTCCTGGGCGACGCGCTGCGCGACGTGCTCGATCCGAAGGGAGACTGATCCATGTTGGTCGAGATCGACAATCTGCGCATCGGCTTCAAGACGCGCACCGGCTTCGCACCGGCCGTCAAGGGCATCTCGCTTCGCCTTGGTGCCGAGAAGCTCGGGATCGTCGGCGAGAGCGGCTCCGGCAAGAGCCTGACGGCGCGCGCGCTGATGAAATTGCTGCCAAAACAGACCCGCATCGAGGCGGACAAGCTTGCATTCGACGGCATCGATATCCTGTCGGCCAGCGAAAGACAGATGCGCACCATCCGCGGCAAGCGGGCGGGTTTCATCCTGCAGGATCCGAAATATTCGCTCAACCCCGTCAAGACCATCGGCAATCAGGTTGCCGAGGCATGGCGGACACATAAGGGCGGCAGCCGCCGGGAAGCTGCGGACGCGGCCGCCAATCTGCTCGAACAGGTCAAGATCCGCAATCCGAAAGCCGTTGCCGCCTCTTATCCGCATGAGGTCTCCGGCGGCATGGGCCAGCGCGTGATGATCGCGATGATGCTGGCGCCGGACCCCGAATTGCTCATCGCGGACGAGCCGACAAGCGCTCTCGACGCGTCGGTACAGGCGGAAATCCTGCGGCTGATCGAAGAGCTCGTCTCAGAGCGCTCGATGGGACTATTGCTCATCAGCCATGATCTGCCGCTCGTCTCGCACTTCTGCGACCGGGTCGCTGTCATGTATTCCGGGCGTGTCATGGAGGAACTCAAGGCTTCGGAGCTGCTTTCCGCCGCCCATCCCTATACGCGCGGCCTGCTGAACTGCATTCCTTCGCTGACCCATCCGAAGGAACGGCTGCCCATTCTCGAGCGTGACCCGGAGTGGCTGAAATGACGATAGAGATCGATAATCTGCGGATACGCTTCGGCGAGCGCGAAGTCGTCAAGGGCGTCTCCTTCCAGGTGGAGGAAGGCGGCAGTTTCGGCATCGTCGGCGAAAGCGGCTCGGGCAAATCGACCGTGTTGCGCGCCATGGCCGGCCTGAACACCAGCTGGCTCGGCCGTATCGCCTTCAATGGAGAGGATGCACCGCAGCATCGCACGCCCGATTTCTTTCGCAAGGTGCAGATGGTCTTTCAAGACCCTTATGGCTCACTGCATCCGCGCCAGACAATAGACCGTATCCTGAGCGAGCTGCCGCTCGTTCACCGCATGGGCGACATCGACCGGCGCATCGCGTCAGCGCTCTCCGATGTCGCCCTGCCCCAAAGCGCCCGCTTCCGCTATCCGCACCAGCTCTCGGGCGGCCAGCGGCAGCGCGTCGCCATCGCGCGTGCCTTGATCGCAGAACCGAAAATCCTGCTGCTCGATGAGCCGACGAGCGCGCTCGATGTCTCCGTCCAGGCCGAGATCCTCAATCTGCTCTCCGACCTGCGCGCGGAAAGGAAGCTTACCTATGTGATGGTCAGCCACAATCTCGGCGTCATCGCCCATCTATGCACGCGGGTCGGCGTGATGATCGACGGCCAGATGGTCGAACAGCTTACGGCTGACGATTTGCGGCATGGCAATGTCAGCCACCCTCACACGCGGGAGCTGCGCCGGCTGAGCGTCGAGTTCGAGGAAGCGGAACCGGTTTAATCTGCATTTGCGAGGCACGCATGTCCGAAACGGCACACTGGAAGGCGGCGCAGGAATGCGCTGCCCAATTCACTCAAAATTGGAGCAATGACGAGCCGGGCGGCGCCGTCATCGGTTTTGATGCGCAGGGCATCCGCTTTGCCGAAGCCGGCGGCGTCGAAAGCCTCTCGACACTGGCGCCTTTCACCGCCGCAAGCGTCGTGCGCTATGCCTCGGTCACGAAGCATGCCTTCTGCGCCCTCGTGCTCGAACACTCCGACAAGATCGGCCTCGATGATCCTCTGGGCCAGCATCTGCCCGAACTGCAGGCGCCCCTTCGCGACGTCACCGTCGGTCGCGCTCTCGACATGAGCGGCGGCCTGCCCGATACGCGCGAGTGCCTGTCGCTGTTCGGGCTGTCCGTCTACACCGAGACCAAGGCCGGTCCGCTGCTCGACTTCCTCGTGCGCCAGACGCGATTGAACTATGACGCCGGCACCGAGATCTCTTACTCCAATACGGGCTATCGTCTCGTCGAAGCCGCGCTCGAACGACGGGGCGTGTTTTTCCGAGACTACGTTCGTGAGCGCGGCGCACAGGCCGGTGCGGTACTGGACGCGCCTGACGTCTGGAACGATCCTGTCATCGGTCTGGTCCCGGGTTATTGGCGAGATGGAGAGCGCTGGCAGCTTTCGGCCGCCGGCCTGCATATCTCCGCCTCCGGCAGTATGACCGGAAGCGGCGAAAGCCTCACCAAGTGGCTGATCGCCCTCCTCGAAGGCAAGGGAGCTCTCGACGGCATCCTGGAGCGATTGTCGGCGCCACGGCAGCTTGCCGATGGCCGGACGAGCGGCTATGGGCTCGGTTTGCGTCAGAGCCTGCTCGGCAATCGCACCTTCATCGGACACGGCGGCTCCCACCCTGGCTACAAGAGCTATTTCCTGCTCGATCCCGCCAGGAAAACCGGCTTCGTGATTGTATCCAATCGCGAGGATACCAACGGCTACAAGATCGCCCTCGAATCCATGGCGGCATTAACTGGGGACGACTTACCGCGTCCGTCGTCAGCTCTTCGTGACGGCACTTATGCCACGGAAAGCGGGCCGTGGTGGATCAAGGTGGCGGGAAGCACGGTAACGTATCTCGACGCCGACGAAACGGTCTATGAAGACGACGGTCCCTGGGTTTCCTCGCGCTCTGCTTCATCGCCGATGCGGCTGAAGATGGAGGGTGAAGATATCGTCGGGGAAGTCGGCCACGCGCAGCGCCGCTTCCATCCGGTCCGGGAGCAGGAAGCGCCGGCCTCCCTGTCCGGCGTCTGGAACTCGCCTGAAGGTGCCCGTTTCGAGATCGAAAACGGCAGCGTTATCATGGGTATAGGCCCGGTACGCCATCGCATGCCCTTGCGCGCGCTGGGCAACGGACGGTTCCTATTCACCCTGGTCGACGGTCCATGGACCAAGCGGGTATGCCTCAATCTCCTGGAGGAAGACCGGCTGGAACTAGTGCTGGCCCGGGCAAGAATGATCGAGTACCGCCGCGCCGGGTGATTGCATTCCCAGCTCATTCGGGTCAAGGAGAAGCCGGCTTAGAGGGCCGGTTTCTCTTGGGAGCTTCGAGTGGAAGTCAAATGGCTTGAAGATTTTCTGGCGCTGGCACGGACGCTGAACTTTTCGAAGGCGGCCGACGAGCGCCATGTGACGCAATCGGCCTTCAGCCGCCGCATCCGGCAACTGGAAGGCTGGGTCGGGACGAGCCTGATCGACCGGGCCACCTACCCTTCACGTCTGACTGTGGCAGGCGAGCGCTTTGTGCCGGTGGCGGAACAGGCGCTACAAGCGCTTTATCAGGCGCGTCGCAATCTCCAGCATGAGGACGGCACCGATGCGCGCACGGTGACCCTCACGGCGCTGCACACCCTGTCCTTTACCTTTTTTCCGACCTGGCTGAGCCGGCTCAACGCACACATCGGGCCGATCGTGTCGCATCTGCGGGCCGATTCCGGCACCATGGAAGAAAATCTGAACTCTCTGATCGATGGAGAATGCGATTTTCTTCTGACCTACCAGCACCTGCAGGTGCCGATGTTGCTCGACCCGCAATTCGAACATCATACGCTCGGTCGGGAGAAGATCCTGCCCATCAGCGCGCCCGGCGCGGACGGCACGCCGTTGCATCGCATCGAACCCGGCTTCAGCCATGTCAGTTACCAGAAGACGTCCTTCTTCGGGCAGTTGGTGGCGGGCACTATCGGCGAACGTCTACCGACCGAAAATCGCGTGCATGTCGGCAGCATGTCGGTCGGCCTGAAAGGAATGGTCGCCGCCGGATTCGGCCTTGCCTGGGTCCCCGAAAGCCTCGTCAAAGCGGAACTCGCCGACGGCCGGCTGGTTTACGCAGCCGATCGCGAATGGAACATCGACGTGGAAATCCGCGTCTATCGCTCCCGTGAGAACCGCCGTCCGATCGTCAAGCGCGTCTGGTCGATGCTGGACAAGCCCTGACGATCGGGACTCATTGCAGCGGATCAGACCGCCGTGCGGCGCGCATTCTCCATATAAAGCGCGCGCAGACGCTTGAACATCGGCCCTGGCGTACCGTCGCCAACCGCTGCCCCATCGATATTCGTAATGGAGACGATGAAGTTCGAAGCGCTCGTCAGCCAGACTTCGGCGGCAGCCTTTGCCTCGTCGACGGAGAATGGTCGCTCCTCCAGTGCCAGCCCCGCTTCGCGCGCCAGATCCAGAATGGCGAGCCGCGTGCATCCCGGCAAGGTCGCCTGGCTGTTGGCGCGCGTCACGATGCGGCCATCGCGAGTGACGATGTAGCCCGTCGAGGACGCGCCTTCCGTCACAAGGCCGTTCTCGACGAGCCATGCCTCATCGAAGCCCTCAGCCTTGGCGGCGCGTTTGGCCATGACCTGCGGCAGCAGGCAGACACTTTTGATATCGCGCCGCGCCCAGCGCTGATCCGGCATGGACTTGACCTTGAGGCCCTTTTCGACGGCGACGACATGCTCCAGCGTCTTCGCCTGCGTGAAGATCACCAATGTCGGCGGCAGGTCCTCGGCGTAGAAGAAATTACGGTCCTCGGCGCCGCGCGTGTACTGGAGATAGACGACGCCCTCGGTAAGCTGGTTTTCGCTTACGAGGCGCTTTTCGATCTCGACGATCTCGTCGGTCGTGATCGGCAGGCGGCCGCCGATTTCGCCGACGCTGCGCTCGAGCCTTGCCATATGCAGGGCGCTATCGATCAGCTTGCCGTCCAGGACGGCGGTGACTTCGTAGATGCCGTCGCCGAACAGAAAGCCACGGTCGAAAATGGAAAGATGCGCCTCGTTTTCAGGCAAAAAGGCGCCGTTCAGATAAACGGTGCGGATCGTCGGGGCAGACATGTAAACTCCGTAAAATGCGGGATGGCGGAATGACGTTCAGCGATGAACGGAATGGGGAAGGCTGATGGCTTTGACCGTGGAGCTCTTGCCGGTTGCGGCATTGAACCCAGTTGTCTCGATCGCCATGGCGAGCGAATTGAGGATCGCCTCCTCGGTGGCTTCGATTGCGGCTTCGAAGAGCGGCGATACGACGTCGTTGCTTAATGATGGAACCGCGCTCACGCCCTTGCGGCGCTCAGGGGTACGACGCACGGCCTCAGCTGTCGAAAAGGCCAGTGAATAATCGCCCGAACCGTTGCTCAGCGCCGCGCCGGTGCGCGCAAGGCCGCCAAAACAGCGATGCGCCAGTCTTTCGAGATTGCGCGAGCAAAGCGGAGCATCGGTCGCAAGCACGATGACGATGGAACCGTCCTTGTCGTGCTCGGCGAGCGTTGCATAATCGCGACCGGCAATGATGAGATGACCACCGTAATTCGATTGCACAAGCACGCCGAGCCGATAGGTTTCGTCGCCGATAGGGACAAGACGCGAGCTGGTGCCGATACCGCCCTTCAGGCCGAAGGCGACCGTTCCGGTCCCGGCGCCGACGGCGCCCTCCTCGACCGTCCCTGACGTTGCGCCGTCGATCGCTTGCGAAATTTCATCGATGCTCGGGCGAGCGGCGCGAATATCGTTGAGACGGGAATCATTGGTCTCTCCGACCACCGCGTTGATCGACACCACCTTCTCATTGCCATGCTCAGCGAGCGTGTGGCGGATGATGGCCTCGATGCCGCGTCCGACCGCTAGAGTGTTTGTCAGGACGATCGGCGTTTCGATCTCGCCGAGTTCGGCGATCTGGGTGGAACCGGCAAACTTTCCGAAGCCGTTCAAGACGGCGAATCCGGCGGGCACCTTATCCTGAAAGAGATTGCCGCGATGCGGCAGGATCGCCGTTGCGCCCGTGCGCGTCCGCTCGCCTTCATGGCATGTGACATGCCCGATGCGCACACCATCGACATCGGTGATCGCATTCAGCGGCCCGGGTTCGAAGTGGCCGGGCGCAAAGCCAAGCTCGCGAATTCTATGGCGTTTCTGGTCCATTGCTCATGCCTTACAAAGATGTGCGACATTACTCTGCCGCCAGGCCGGAAGGCATAACAAAAATGGAATAGTTCCAGACCGGCTTTGCAAAGGCGGAGGCTATATGCGCCGGTATCCGCATTCTCGACAATGGCAAACCAAAGATTGGCACACATGGAAAACCTGTCGTGTTTGCCTTTCCCAACGACTTTCAAGGAACGCTCACCGGACTTGAACAGAGCATCTCTCTTCACGGCAATTCCTATCTCAGTGTGGAATACAGCCCCGAAAGGAGAATGTTTGAGATCGTGTCCACACCTCCCTCGTCGCCGCAAGCCTGTCCTGCCCCCTTTCGGGTCATATCGCGCACGATGTAGCTGATCACAGTTGGGCCAACATGATGGAAGGGCGGTCGCCATCCCGGCAGTATGAATAGCGGGGTTGAAGATAGCGAGGATACAAAGCTTACAGTAGAATAAAACTATTCCGTTGGGGCTCCGTGGCTCCCAGCAAAAGTAACTCTCGCTAGATTCCATGACTATTTTTGGTTCTATAAATAATTATTCTGACATGCTTTTTGCAGCGGATTATCAACTGGCGATGGATTCCTAGAATCTGCCCGGAGTGATTCCGCTAATTGGGAGAGTTTAAAATGAAAAGAATCTTGAAGGCCTTACCAGCGATTGTTTTTACCGCAGCCCTCGCCTCGACTTCAGCAGCCTGGGCGTCGGGATTCGACAACATCATCATCTCGAACACCAAGGGTGCCGATACCACGCAGACGACGCTTCCTGCGGATAGCGCTGCGATCTATCTTTCCGCGGATGTTTCAGATGACGTTGACTCCGGCTCGAAAATTACCGTCACCTGGGTCGCCGTCGATACCAATGGCGTGGCTCCGCCGAATTACAAGATCGACGAAGCCAGCTTCGATATCGGCTCGCTGGAAAGTCATGTCGACGCGTCGCTTAGCAAACCCAATGCCGGTTTCCCCGTCGGCAAATACGAGGCGGTCATTTCTGTGGACGGCAAAGTGATGGAGACCGTCGACTTTTCCATCAAGTAGTTCATCTCGCCCACCTGGTTCGGGTGATTTGACAGGCTTGCCAATCGCAGCGTCGACAAATCCTGCGGCGATCTCCTTGCTTGGTCACCTTCAATGACCGAGCAGCCGTTTTCGGCGTACTACTGAAAGCTATCTGCAGCGTCTGCCGCAAAAGGGCGACGCAGACGCTGCAGTTCGCCTTTGCGGACGACACGCTCAGGCATTGCCCGCGGAATTATTGCTGCGATGAAAGAGTGACCGCACGCATCGAGGATCGCGTTGGGCCCCATCCAGCAAGGCGCCAAGCGACCAGCCTTGCCGCATCCGGCTCACCCATTGGGCGTGCAAAGTTTGAGTTGACCGCTTTCGCCGACAAGGCGACACTGACAATCGCAGCAGGCAGGAGGAAAAGCGATGGACGAGCCAGACCGCTGGCGCCATATGGCGAGCGCACCGAAAGACGGCAGCCGGATACTCATCACCATCCGCCCCTCCGAGCAGGGACCGGCAGAAGTTGACCTCGCATATTGGTCGAATGGCGATCAGTTCGGCGCGGAAGGGTGGCGCGCATCGGATTCCTCGCCCGGCCGCATTGTCGAATATGCCGAGCCGGAATTGAAGTGTTGGATGCCGATGCCCTCAGCCAATCTCAATCGCACCTCGATGCCATCTCCCTGGGAAGGCGAGGATGCCCAGCAGCTCGACGGATCGGGCATCTAGCAATTCGCATCGGCATAGATGCGTGGAGATCGCCGAACCCCGCAGTTTGCGTTCAGGCGCGAAGCGAAATATCGCCTCTCAAGGCTTCGAATTCCACCAATCGCGCCTGAACCATTTGATCGCGGCCGACAAGAGTTTCATCAATCAAGCCCGGATGACACATGACAATCGCATTCTTCAGAATGCCGCTTTCCAGCTGATTGACAATCTTGTGGAAGTCGCCCGGGCGCTGCCAATTGTAAAATCCCGCCAAAGGACCGCGAATAGGAAAGCCCGCTGCCGCCATGCGCCGATTGAACCCTGCCGCGATCAACGCAACGAAGGCGATCTTCGCCTTGATCCTGGCATCCGTGGCAAAGCGTATCGAGGGGGCTCCACGCAACCACGGCAGGCGCCCCGCATGCTCGAGCCTATGCAGCCGCGTCTCCAGCCAACGGCGTACGACAGGCAGGAAATGCACATGCTGATGCCCGTCGATGAAATCGGGAAGCCGTCCCATGCCGTCGACGAAGCGCTCAAGCTGAGCATCGAGCTCCGCGTCGATCATCGTCTGATCGAGCTTGCGCTGGAGGCTTGCGGAAAGCAGGCGCGGAAGCGGTGGCAAATTCCCGTCCGTGCTTGGGCGGGATAGCGGAGCAAAATCCGTCAGCGTAAGGTGCAAACCTATGTTGATCCCGGGCGCCGGACCGAGCTCGCGAAGCAATTGCGCTTGCTCCGGCCATTCCGGGAAAAGCGTCATGCACCCGGTACCGGTCAACCTGTCACAACGGATTAATTCCCTGATGGCGGCGCTGACGCTAGGCGAAATGCCGTAGTCGTCGGCAATAACGGTGATCTGGGGCGCCATCACGCTACATCGTCCGACCGGTGTATCCGCCGCACGACATAAAGCGGCCGGTCCTTTACCTCGCCGATCGTCACCCAAATATATTCGCCGAGCAGACCGAGAAGGGCAAGATTGAAGCCGCCCAGTACAGAAATCGACGCCATTAGGCTCGGATAGCCCGGCACATCGGTGCCGAACAACAAAGCCTCAACGATGATTTCGGCGCCGTAAAACACACCGAGGACACCGATGATCACGCCGACGACCGATATCGAGCGCAGTGGCAATGCCGAAAATGAGGTGATGCCTTCGAGTGAAAGGGCTGCCAGGCCACGCTTTGACCATTTGGTCTCGCCTGCCGCCCGCGGGGCGGGAATATAGGGCACGCCTTTTTGCTTGAACCCCATCCAGGCATAAAGCCCCTTGTTGAAGCGCCGCTTGTCGCGGATGCTCAAAAGAGCCGTCGCCACCTGTCGGCGCATGATACGAAAATCGCCGGCGTTCTCCGGCATGTCGAAGCGCTGACCGGCATTGATCACCCGGTAGAAAAGCTTGCTGCCAATCGCCTTTGTCCAGGATTCGCGCATTCGGTCGCGTCGCACGGAATAAACGACGTCGAGATCATCGTCAGCCAGCAAAGTCGAGATAAGCTCGATGCAGACCTCGTAGGGATGCTGCAAATCGGCATCCACGGTCAGAACAAAGTCGCCCCTGCTTTCTTCAATGCCCGAGAAAAGCGCTATCTCCTTGCCGAAGTTGCGGCTGAGCTCGACAATCCGCCAATTGCCATCAAGCGACTCTCGATATCGGCTGATGCTATCGTCCGTGCTGCCGTCATCGACGAGAACAACCTCCAGATCCAGGCCAAAACGGCTTTTGACGTCACGGGCTAGCGCCCTCGTGAATTGTCCGAAGGCTTCGGCCGAGGCCTGCTCGTTCAGAAAAGGGGCGACAAGAGATAATACTGGCACTTTCCACTCGCATTGACGAAATAAATTCACCTGGTTTTGGATTAAGCCTTGGCATACTCCACTGAATTAAAACTGAGTTTCATGGTAGGCGCTGCTGCTATTTGATCGCAAATGTGACACAAGATGCCGGCCATAACGGACGCTTGAAGAAACGATGAATTAAAGTATTTTTCTGCCGCATTTCGCCGTGCGCATTGCGACAGCTCTAAACTTGAAGGAATGATTTTTGCCAACGGCTTCCAGCAGCATTTTCCAACGCCCCACGAATGTCCTGTGGCTTTTCATTGCTTTTCAAATCGTTCTTCTAACAATCGTCCCGACGGTATTCAGCTCCGCGCCGCCGCTCGACGTCGTCGAGGGCTGGACCTGGGCTCCCCACTGGCTGATCGGCACCTACAAGCACCCGCCCGGGCCTGCCTGGTCGATCGAAATCATGCATTATCTGATACCCGGTTACTTCTTAGGCCCTTTCCTGCTCTCACAGATTGCTGTAGCCCTAACTTATTTGTTCGTCTATCTTACTGGTTGTATTTTCATGAGCCGGTGGCAGGCATTGGCCGGCACGCTGCTACTGACCGGATCGCTATATTTTAGCTATTTTACTACGCAGTTTAATCACAATGTCCTGCAGCTGCCATTTTGGGCGGCAATTATTCTAGTTTTTGCAAATATAATGAGGAGCCCGGCAAAGACGTCGCTCTGGGTTATGCTTGGCGTGCTCGTCGGCGCGGGCATGTACGCCAAATATTCCGTATGCGTCATCGCGATCACGACGGCAGTCGCCGGTATCGTCTTTGCTGATGTCAGATCGCAATTCAGGACGGCGAGGCCCTATCTTGCGGTTGCGATCGCCGGACTGATCTTCCTCCCTCATGTCCTTTGGTTGTTTCACACCGACTTCCTCACCTTCAAATATGTCTCGAATCGCACCGCCGGTCGCAGATTTTCCGAAGAGCCATTCATATTCCTGCTCACTCAAATCCTCACTCACCTGCCGATGCTCATCCTCCTGAGTTGTGTTGGCCTTTCGAGCCTTCGCGCCGAACGTGACCGCAACACTCTCCCTGCGACGAAGCTATTTCTGCGGCTATTTACCTTCATACCCCTGGGGATGCTGGTCGTTGGCGCACTGGTAAGCGGAAAAGGCCTCGTCAGCATGTGGGGAATGCCGATGTTCACCACCGTCGGGCTCTGGCTGATCGCCGAAATTGGACGCGATTGGAACGGCGCCATGACCAGACGCCTGGCGGCGGGCGCTGTCGTATTTGTTTCCCTTGCCGCGCTTGTCTTCATTGGCGAAGTCGTCTGGTCAAAATCGCATAGACCGAAAAAAACGGCGTGGCCGATGCAGGAGCTTGCGGATAAGGCAAATACAATCTGGAAAGCCGAAGTCGATACGCCCTTGCAAATTACAGGCGGATCGATGTGGCTTGCAGGTCTCGTTTCGCTCGGCTTGCCGCAAAAACCCGATGTGGCCGTAGAGAACGATCTCCGGCTCTCACCGTGGGTTACGGCCGACGACGTCGCGACAAAGGGCATGCTCTACCTGTCTGACGAAAAGGATGCTCAATTGCCACCTTATTGCGGTGTTCACGGGGCAGGCCACGAGATCCAGCTTTCGAACCGGAACATTCCGCCGATCTATGCCACGGTCTGCCGTCCGATAACCGCGCCCGCTCAACCCTCGCCTTCCAAGTCTTGAACCGGGAAGGCGAGCCCGCCCATCGCGGCGTGGCTCCCTTATTGCGGGTTCTCGAGGCTGAATAGTTCCGTCTGTTCATCATAGGCAAACAGCTCTGCATAGCGTGCCCATGATACGACGGCATTCAAGGTCTCATCGGCATAATCTTCGGACATGTAGTCTTCCAACTCATTTCGAAACCTCGCCGCTGGCGCCGTATGGCTCGAGCGCTCGTCCAGCACCCGGCGAATGAGCCCGATCAACGGCACATAGGCGAGAAGGTGCTCGGCGAAAAGCTTCTTGCGCGCATCCGTTTCGAGATTTGCGAAACGTTTGCCTTCCTCGGTCAGGACGATGTCGCCTTCGCTCAACTGAGCAAGCCTGAGCAACTGCAAAGCTTCGCCGATATGAAACAGTTCGTCGGCTTCCATCTGCAACACGTTCGCCACAACAGGCAGATCCGCCCGGCCGTTATAGGGTTCGCCCGCAAGAGCCTCGATCAAGCCCGACAGAACGTTGGTGGAAATCGCGTTGAGGATCATCCCGACACCGGTGCCGGGTATGCCTTCCTTCGAAGTTGCCCGTGGCTCGGCTCGCTGAGTCATGCGGGCATAGATCGTTTCGACCAATTGCCGGAATGCGGGATCGAGCCTGTTGCGTGGATGCGGCAAGCTGACCTTGTATTCCTGTGCGACCCGACCGGGGTTGGCGGAAAACACGAGAATGCGATCGCACATCAGCACCGCCTCCTCGATATTATGGGTCACGATCAGCACCGACTTGATCGGCAGGCGCCCCTCGATCCACAGATCGATCATGTCCGTGCGCAACGTTTCGGCGGTGAGGACATCCAGCGCGGAAAACGGTTCGTCCATCAACATCAAGTCGGGGTGAACGACGAGCGCGCGTGCAAATCCGACGCGCTGGCGCATACCGCCGGAAAGCTCTTTCGGAAAGGCGTTTTCAAAACCATCAAGGCCGATCAAGTCGATGGCGGCCAGCGCCCGTTTGCGCCTCTCGCCTCGATCGACCTTTTGCGCCTCGAGCCCGAACTCGACGTTTTGAAGCACGGTCAGCCAGGGGAAGAGCGCAAAGGACTGAAACACCATCGCCACATCATCGGGCGGGCCCTGAATGGCCTCGCCACGGCATTGCGCGCTGCCCGAGGACGGCTCGATCAAGCCTGCAATGATCCGGAGCAATGTGGACTTTCCCGACCCGGAGCGCCCCAGCAGCCCGACGATCTCGCCTTCTGAAATCGTCAGATCGACGTCTTCTAGCACGACGACGTTCTTGCCGCCGCCCTTCGGAAACGAACGGCTGACATTCCGGATATCGATGAGTGTCGTCTTCTTCGATTGGTCGAGCATGACGGTAGTCCCTTGATCAAATTATCCGGATTAACCCAAACGCAAACGACGTTCGCCAAAGGCATAAAGGGGGCGCCAGAACAAGCGATTGAATAGGGTGACGAAAATACACATCACCGCAATGCCGAGCACCACACGCGGGAAGTCGCCTGCCGTGGTCGCGTTCGCGATATAGGAGCCAAGTCCGCGCGTCGTCAGCTGCGTATCGCCCCAACTCGCGACCTCTGCAACGATGCTAGCGTTCCACGAGCCGCCGGACGCCGTGATGGCACCGGTTATGTAGTAGGGGAGAATGCCCGGCAGGATCACCTTGAACCACCAGCGCCAGCCTTTGATATGAAAGCTGCTGGCGGCCTCCTTGAGATCGCTCGGAAAGGCGCTCGCACCCGCGATAACGTTGAAGAGAATGTACCACTGCGTGCCGAGAATCATCAGCGGGCTCAGCCAGATATCGGCGCTGAGGTTGAAATGAACGATCAGCACGACAACGACCGGAAACGCGATATTGGCAGGGAATGCGGCCAAAAACTGCGCCAATGGCTGAACCTTTTCGGAAAGCTTGGGCCGCAACCCGATCCATACCCCGATCGGCACCCAGATAATCGTCGCAATCGCCATCAGGACGATGACGCGCAACAGCGTGATGAAGCCATCGACGACGGCAGTGACCACATCCGCCCAGCCGATGTTGGCTCGCAAATATTCAACGCTCAAATAAGCCGCGTAGGCTGCCCCGGCGATAACGATCGCAATCCAGATCCAGTCGATCACGCGGGAGGCTTCCGGGTTGGCCTTGCCGGAGCCGAGGCGCGGCAGTGCCGGCATGCGGAGATCCCAGACCAGACGCATGACCCACTTGAACGGCACGAGGAGCAAGCGAATGGCGCGTGCGCGCCGAAGCAGATCGAGCATCCAGGAGGTCGGCTCGGTGCCGGACGAGGTCGTTTCAAAGCGGAACTTGTCGGCCCATGCCACAAGCGGGCGGAACAGGAGCTGGTCATAGAGGATGACGACCAGCAGCATGGCGATGACGGCATAAAGCACGGCCGTAATATCCTGCTGCTTTATTGCGAGCGCCACATAGGAGCCTATTCCCGGCAAGGTAATGGTCGTGTCGCCGACGGTGATCGCCTCGGACGCGACCACGAAAAACCAGCCGCCGGACATCGACATCATCGTGTTCCAGACAAGGCCCGGCATGGCGAAGGGAACGTCGAGACGCCAGAAGCGCTGCCAATTGGTCAGATGAAAGCTCTTGGTCGCCTCTTCAAGGTCCTTCGGCTGACTGCGCATGGACTGATACATGCTGAACGTCATATTCCAGGCCTGGCTGGTGAAGATGGCGAATACAGAAGCGAGTTCGGCACCCAGCACGCTGCCCGGGAACAAATTGAGAAAGAAGGTGACGGTGAAGGTAAGAAAGCCGAGAATCGGCACCGATTGAAGTATGTCGAGGATGGGGATCATCACCATCTCTGCCCGACGACTTTTGGCGGCGATGGCGGCGTAGATGAAGGTGAATATCAGCGACACGATGATTGCAAGCAACATGCGCAGCATGGTGCGCAGGGCATAAATTGGCAGATTGGCCGGATCAAGCGACATGGGGGTGGCGCTGAGCGTCGACAGGGGCAACGTGGTGACCCGCTCGCCGTACGCAATCAGGACAATGGCCCCAACAACCAAAAGCAGCGCTATCAGGTCCCATAGACTTGGCAGGATGGATTGCCTGGCCGCCAATAGCGATGGCCTTTGGAAGTTCATCAAAGTTCCTCCCTAACCGCTTGATAAAAAGTGCGTAAAGACATCTATGGGTGATCGGCTTTATGCTGGGGCGTATTAGCCGAGAACTTAGTTCGAGTAAGATGACGGTATCATGACAGAGACCGATCACGGAACGATGCGGCACGGCGATTTTCAGATCTCAATTTTCGATCATATTTCAACTCCGACAGAGCCGTGAAAGCTATCCTGCTCGCGGGAGTGGCTAGCAAGTCGCCGAAGTCGCCGAAATGATCGTTACAGGTGATCCAAATATGGCCGCGATGGACCGGAGAAGCATGACGGAAAACGATTGAGTTGGTATCCTCGACGACACGGATGCCAGAAGAAATCTTTCCGTTGACAATCTTCCGCCCCGTGGCGTCGAGGATATCCAGCACCGAACCCGACGTTAACCCCGGAGAGATCGATGCAGACATACGAACGAATCGCAGTCGCCGGGAGAGTAAGCGGCGAGCTTCTGACGCCGGCCCGGCAGAGCGAATGGGGCCTCGTCGTCCTCGGCGGATCGAGTGGGCGCGTCGATGTCCAGAGAGCCTCTCTCTTCGCCGATCTGGGCGTCACCGCACTGGCCCTGAGATGGTTCGGCGGAGCGGATCAAACTCCTGGCATCTGCGAAATACCGCTGGAGACGTTTGTCGACGGCGTGGACGAACTTCAACGACATGGCTGCAAACGTATCGCGATCATCGCAACGTCAAAAGGAGCGGAAGCCGCCCTGCTCACTGCGACTTTGGACGAGCGCATACAAGCCGTTTTCGCCATCAGCCCATCCTCGGTCGTGTGGGGCAACATCGGACCGGGCTTTGACGGAGTGTCCTGGCCGGAGCGCTCGTCATGGACCTGGAGGGGTATGCCGCTTCCCTTTGTGCCTGCTGACCCATCCTGGCTGAAGGAATACCGTCAAGGGCTGATTGCATATCGGGGTCTCTTCATGCACTGCCTGCAGCAATTCAGCTCTTCGGTTCCGGCGGCAACGATTCCAGTGGAGAATATCGAAGCTCAAGTGATCCTGATTGCCGGCGGAACCGATGCCCTGTGGCCATCGGACCTGTTCGCTCACGAGATCTTCAATCGACGGCGCGCATTCGGAACGGACACCGAACTGATCCTCGATCCAGATGCGGGTCATCGCATTCTTCTTCCCGGAGAAACCACGCCAAGATCATCATTACATGCGCATGGCGGCAGCGATGAGGCTGATGCAAGGCTTGGTCTTGCTGCCTGGGCCGCAATCGCCCGAACTCTCGGTTTGCCCGACAGGGAACCCACCCCGACGTGACAGAGGTTTGAGAGGCGAAACGAATGTCTGTCATGAAATGGCGCAGCACACAGATCTAAATCCGCGACGCCTACCCATATTTGAACGGTCGATCCCGCTCGACACAGGTTCGCAACGCAACCATATTCACGCGACGACCAACCAACCAGCGGCAATGTGAAGCATTCAAAGATGGTCATCAAACGTCAAACCGGATCTCTCCTGCAGTTCCTCTTGCTGCCTCTGCGGCTCGTCATAGCCGTGCTCGTCATCATCAGCGAGATCGCCCGACCGGTGTATCGGCCGCTGGTGAATTGGTTCTCTTCGCTCTCCGTCGTCAAGCATTTCGGGGATTTTGTCGCTTCATTGCCGCGAGCCGTCATTCTCGTCCTCTTCGTCGTGCCGCTCGCGATTGCCGAACCCTTGAAGATCTATGCCCTGTTTGTCATCGCCAGGGGCCATGTGATCTCCGGCCTGGTCATCATCGCGGCCGCCTATCTGATGAGCTTCCTTTTGGTTGAGCGCCTTTTCCATGCAGGCCGCGAGAAATTGCTGACCTATGGTTGGCTCAGATGGATCATGGATCGCGTCGAAACCGTTCGACGCTGGGTCGCCGAGATGAAGGAAAGCGTTATGGCGACGGTACACGCGTGGCTTGGATAGCCGCAGTCCGCTTGAGAGTGTTGCGCGCAACCGGTCATATGCCTTTCGACGTCAACATCCTTGATCGCGCCGCAGCACTTTACGATGCGCCTTTGGCCCGCGTGCAGGCGTGAAAGAGTTTGCCTTGACTCCATTTGGCCGCGGGCCAACCTTGACGCGAGGACTTCGCTGCGATTCTTAGGATTACCGTGAGCGCCACGACAGATTTTATTGCAGACCTGGTGCGAGCGGCAAACAGCACCGAGAAACTGTCACCGAACGAAGTCAGCAACATGCTGGATAGATCGATGGATACAATCCGGCAACTGCGACGCGAATTGGGGATCGTCCCTGTGCCGGGCAAGGACGCGCTGATTTACATCCAAAAGGTTGCGGCAGGAGCCGCGAAAGTGCCTCACGAGGAATGGCGTCACGGTCTTTTACATGCCGCCGAAATGATCCGAGATCTTCACATCGTCCGCGATACCGGTACCGAATTTCGAATTTCCGAAAGCAAATCCTGACCATTTTAGGCTGAGGCCTTCCTAAACTCGATCAGGATATCTGTCCTTGATGCCAGCACACTGAAAACGGCGGCGTCATGGCCCAGATGAAGTCGGGGCAGACAGGAGCTTTGTGTTTGTCGATTTCATCTCGGCTTGCCAAATTCAGAGGCTATGCTTTGCAGACGAAACCGAGGATACGTGATGTTTGAAATCCGCGAAATAACGAAGGCGGATAGCCTGGGTTTGATCCAGCTGTGGCGGACGACATGGACGGCGACCTATGGTCCGAGCCTCGGCGCCGATGTCCTGACCAGGATGCTGGCCGACCTCGACGAGAATGGGATCACGAGCATGCTGCCGGAGAAAGGAGAGCGCGGCTTCTGCATTGCGTCAGACGATTGCATTCTGGGCAGCACCATCATCATGGAACGCGGCAGTGTAGCATATCTCTGGGGCCTCTATATTCTGCCCGATCATCAGCGCTGCGGATTGGGCTCTCGCCTGCTGGCCAGAGCCCTGAGTGAAGTCCGGCCGGCCAAAACCGTGGAGGTAAGGGTTCTTCCGAGCAGCGAAGTGGCCCTGGCCTTTTACCGAAAACATGGCTTCAACGAGCTGGGACGAGAAACCACCGAGCTGCTTGCCGAAATCAGCGCCGAACTGATCGTCATGAGCGCCGATGCCGCCAGTTTGAATTCAGCCTTCCAAAGGTGCTGACGTTCGTATGCCGTGACACCGTCGAAGAGCCGTGGCGCCCTCCCGCAATGAGCGCTGCTTCAGGCTTTCGCGCTCACCCCGGACGCCGCCGATACCCGCTCGTCCTTGATCGACAACAATCGTGCCATAGCGCTCAAAAGATCTGTCTGCGATATTAAACCAAGGACGCGCCAGTCGGCATCGACGACGATGACCGCGTGCGTGCGCCCGTCCGTCAGGACAGGCAGCAGCGACAGGGCTGGATCGGCGACGGCGGCCACGGCCGGTTTCGATAACAAATGCGCGATAGGGTTCAGGCCTTCCGAGAGCTCGCGCAAGCCGATCGTTCCGACCAGGCGTCCTTCGCGATCCTTTACCGGCAACGTGCGAATATTGTGCTTCAACAGCAAATGCCGGGCGTGATCTGGATCTGCATCCTCGCCGATGGCGATGACGTCGCGCGACATGATATCGGCGCAGCTTATCTCCCCATGTGATCGTACGGCGGCCTGCAACTCGACCTGCCGCAAGAGGCGGCTGAGGTCTGCTCGATCGATATCGAAAGTCTCGTCGAGCACATCCAGGGCGGCATCGACATCCTCTTCCCGAAAGCCGACCCGCAAAGACGACGGCAGATCGCGCGTCTGATGGCTGTTCTCAACCGGCTTCGCGGCGACATGCGGATAATTGCGCCTGGAGAGTTTGTGAAAGGCCAATCCGAGACCGACAAGTATGCATGAATTCAGGGCGACCGGCACAAAGGGAAACAGGAAGCCCCAGCCGGCAACGACCGGGCCACCGAGAACGGCGGTCAAGGCCGCTGCGCCGCCCGGCGGATGAAGGCAACGCGTCAGCGACATGGCTCCGATCGCCAACGAAACGCCAACCCCTATCGCGATGATCGGGTCACGGATAAAATAGGCAGCCACGATACCCATCATGGCAGAGATGGTATTGCCGCCGATAATCGACCAGGGTTGGGCAAGCGGGCTTGCCGGAACCGCGAAAAGCAGCACTGCGGAGGCTCCCATCGGGGCGACGATCAGCGGAAGATGCGGCCCCTGTCCGAAAAGATAGCCGCTGATGACGCCAGTAAGGCCGATACCGATCAGGGCGCCAAGACACGCAATCAGCCGTTCGCGCAACGTTGCTCCAGCGAGGATCGGGAAAAACAATCGAAACCGGCTGGACCGTGCTCCGTGGGGCTCTGGATGCTGCATGATGAAACCAGTTTAGAAGAGGGAATGCGATAGAGAACGGCACGGCTTCAGCTAGTTCGGCGCGGGCGGCGGGCCTCTGCCTTTGGTGGCGCTCAGAACTTCGTGAAACGCACTAACCCCGCTCGGGCGGCCATTCTTGCGGGAGATAAGGATCGTGTCGACGACGGCAAGTTGATAGGTGGCTGACGTCGCCGGCCAGTGCATGAGGTCGAGGACCGATTTTGGCATGACACCGGCCGCGTTGCCGGCCGCCACGCTTGCGAGGATCGCGTGATAGGAGCCAAGTTCGGTCGTTGGCAGGACGATCGACTTGCGCGCCCAGCCTTCGGCAATCCTGCGATAGGTGCATCCGGGCTCTAGGGCTGCCATCGATCCGACCCGCAAATCGGCAGCCGTCTGGATCGATGGATGCCCGGATGGGAGGATCAGCAAGAGATCCTCGACAAACACCGCTTCGGCATCAAGTTGTTTCAGGTCGGCCTCAAAACCTGCATCTGCATCCAGCATCGCCTCTGGCGGCCGGGCAATCAGGGCGCAGTCCAAGACATTGTGGAGAACGTCTCGCGTCAGATCCCGGGAGGCGCCAAGCGTCAACTGGAGCGACACGTCCGGCCACATCTGGTTGAACTGGCTCAGCGCTGCAGGCAGCCGACTTGCCGCCGTACTTTCCATCGTCCCGACGCGCAGCATGCTCGACGGACGCAGAGGTCTGACTGCCTGGCGCGCTTCGAGTGCAAGCGCAACAAGACGGTCGGCATAGCCTCGAAACGTCTCGCCTTCCTTCGTCAGCGTCATCTTCTTGCCGTCGCGGCTGAAGAGCAAGACGCCCAGATAGTCCTCCAACTGCTGTATCCGCGTCGTCACATTCGACGGCACGCGTCCAACAGCTCTCGCCGCCTTGGTCACGCTGCGATGATCGGCGACGGCGAGAAATATCTCGATCGATGACATGTCCAATGGAAAGATCTCGATTCAGGAATTAAGTTGCCCTATCGTTCGCTATATAAAAACCATTGCCGCAGCTCAAGCATGTTTCGATGTCGAACCACGAAACGGGAGCTTGGAAGAGCAAATGACTAAATCAGACCGACACCGGAACGGCGAGACGGCTCGCGAATATGTGTCGCCGGCCTGTTTCCTGCACGAAGTCGACCCCGCTTGCAGCGGCTTATCGCCCAGCGACGACGAGGTGTCGACTATTTTCGCGTGGCGGAAGACACAGCGGCAAAGGCTGATCGACGACAGGAAAACGTTGCCGCTTGCACAACGGGAAGAACACACATGTTCGATTGTCGCCGCACTAGACCAGCTCGTCTTCGATGTCGACGGCAAGCAAATCAGCCTGTTTTGGCCCTTCCAGGGAGAACCGGATTTACGGGGATGGATGGCGACCTTGGCGGCGCGTGGCGCGGATTGCCTGTTGCCCGTGGTCATTGCCAAGGCGAAGCCGTTGATATTCCGGTCATGGAAAATGGGAGAACGGCTCGAACGTGGCGTTTGGAACATTCCGGTGCCGGCAAAAGGCAAGGAAGCCCTGCCCGAGATCGTCCTGGCGCCACTGGTCGGCTTCGATCGAGGTTGCTACCGTCTCGGTTACGGAGGGGGATTTTTCGACAGAACTCTCGCGGCACTCGAGAGCAAGCCCTTGATCATCGGCGTCGGCTTTGAATCGCAAAGGATCGAAACCATTCGTCCGCTTGCTCACGACATTCCCATGGATGTGATCGTTACGGAAATCGGACCGCGCTATCGATGAGGCCATCGATCCTCTCGCCCGCAAGCGAGCGGAGCCCTTTCGCTCGCTTCTTCCTGCCCAGCTCTCCGGCGCTGATCCTGCTCATATGCCAAACGGAGTGGCAGATCGCCCCATAAACGGGCGACGGCTTGCGCCTACGGTGAACATATCCAGCCACATTACCGCTCGACCCAATTGGCACATGAATTGCGTCATCATAACCGACCTGTCGGAAGAGACGATGTTCATGCTGCCTATTCTCGCACCGCTATTCTTGAGCATTTCCTTCGGTTTGAGCTGGAACAGGTTTTTGCTCACCTTTACGAACCGAGGCCACGGTCCTCAGGACCAGATGTCGGTGACGACGGTCGCGGCCACCGTCAGCCTCACAGCCCTGGCATTGTCCGTTGCGGACAAAGGACCATTGCTTGGAGGGATTATTATCCTGCTCGGCTTGCCGCTCGCCGCAATCAGTAGGAATCTCCCCCATCAAGCGGCCGTCCTGACGCTTTCCGTCGTCAGCCTTGCTGCCTATCTGAAATTTACAATGCACGTGGCCTAGCATCGATGGCGGCGGGAAAACATGACCGCTCTACCCGCTGCCACACCTTTCAGCTGGAGAAGCAATCACCTGATTCCGTCCAGCCAAGAAGCAGGGCGAACAACTCTTCACGATCCCTCTCGTCAAGGCGCGGCAGCCCCGGCACACGGACCGGGCCGACATTTAGGCCGGAATAGACGACAGCTTCCTTGACCACGGTGACATTTGCTCCGTTGCGGTATTTGGTGCGCATGCGCTCGAAGGGCTCGAGCTTGTTGACGATGGCACGCGCCGCGGCAAAATCACCCTTTTCCAGCGCAGCATGGACGGCGAGCGACAGCTTTGGAGCAACGTTGACAAGGCCCGACGTGAACCCCCGCGCTCCGGCGGCAGAAAATGCCGGCGCCCAGCTTTCTGCAAGGCCACAGACAAACAGCGCCCCCTTCGGATCGGAGGCAGCGATCGCGCGCGAAAGCAGCATCAGGTCCGTTGTCGCAAACTTGATGCCGGCAATATTGCCGTGGCCCGCCAGAAGAACCATGTCGTCGACGCTGAAGCCATCAGCGCGGACATAGGCAACGAGCGGCAGAGGCGAGGCCTCCGCCAGATCGCGAAAATAATCGATCTGCGAAGCGGGTGCGGCGAAGGGATCTACCGGTTGGTGGGACATGACGGCGGAGGCGCCGATCGAAGCGGCATCCTTAGCCATGCGGATCGCCTCGCGCAAAGAACGGCCGATCGCCGCGGTCACAGGCGCTTTGCCGTCGACACCTGCTACTGCTGCCTCGTGGACATGGCGAATTTCCTCGGGCGTCAGCGCATAGAATTCACCGGTATTGCCGGCTGCAACGATATTATGAATGCCGGCAGCGGCAACGCGCTGGTAGACCTTGGCGGTCACACGCGGCTCTACCTCGCCATTGGCGTCATAGGCCGTGACCGGAACGCCAGACACGCCGGTCAGTGCCTGCCGCATGGTTTCAATGCTCATCTTCATACCCTTACCCTTCTTGACCTGTCGGGGCCGCAGCAGCAAAGCTGCCCGCCTTATCCCGCTTTGGTCCAACTCCCTAGACGCCCTGGAACATGCGGGCGCGTGCGTTCAGAATGTGGCGCTTCATGGCATCGTGCGCCTCAGTCTCCTGACGCGCAAAGATCGCCTCCACGATCACGGCATGCTCGTCCTGGACGCTGCGGATCTGTTCCGGCGTCCGCTTGAGGCTGAGACTTCGCGTCACGGAATGGCCGATGGCGAAATGTGGCCGGAACAATTCGCGGGCCGAGACATGAAACTGATTGCCGGTCGCGATCGCAACCGCATCATGCAGCTCCTGGTCTTCCTCGGCGCCGAGCCTGCCCTCGCCCAGACACTGTTCGATCTTTAGCAGCGCAGCCGAAATCCGCTCCTTGTCAGCGGGCTGCCAGTTGCGGGCCGCAAGTTCGGCTGCCTCGGCCTCGAGCCCGGCGCGAAACTCGAAGAATCGTTGGACATCGGCAAGCGATCCGACGGGCACCATTTTCAAGACCGAGGAATCCGGCCTCTGCCTGACATAAGAGCCCGATCCCTTGCGCGAGACGATCAAACCATCGGCGCGAAGCCGCTCCAGCGCATCGCGTACCACGGGCCGTGATGCGCCAAACATTTCCGCTAGCTTGGCTTCAGCCGGCAGTCGTTCGTTCACCGGGAATTTTCCCTCGGCAATCATGGCGACGATCCGCTCATAGATGATGTCGCCGAAGCGCGTCGCGCCCGCACCGGAATCGTTGGCGACAGAGAGTTTCATCATCGTCCTTCGTGAATGCCGACCAGCGACAGCCATAGCGCATTTCCTGCGCGACAGAGCTACTAAATCTGTAAAAATCTGTCAACTCTTGTAATTATCTGAGAACAGCATATGGTCTCGACGCTGCGCCAGAGGGGTGCATGGCGATGGGTTGGGAGCTTGTCGCATCGGCTGAGGCAAAGCCCGGCCGAGGTCAAAATGGGAGGGATTCGATGCGCGATGAAATATTGTCCCGCGGCGTCAGCAGACGCGCCGTCCTCGGCGGCATGGCGGGAATGGCAGCACTGTCTCTGGCCGGCCGTGTCAACGCTGCCGACACAGGTGGCGAGGCACCGGCATTGGCGCAGCTCGTCAAGGACGGCAAGCTGCCAGCACTTGCGGATCGGCTACCAAAGAAGCCGATGGTCGTTACCCCTTACGAGAAAGTCGGCACCTACGGCGGCACATTGCGGCGTGGTCTGCGGGGCTCGTCCGACCATAACGGCATTTTGCGGATGGTCGGCAATCAGAGCCTGGTGCGCTGGAATCTCGAATTCACCCAGGTGTTGCCGAATCTCGCCGAGCGCTGGGACGTCAACTCAGACGCCTCGCAATTCACCTTCTACCTCATCCAGGGCGCGCGCTGGTCTGATGGTCATCCATTCACCGCAGACGACGTGGTCTTTGCCATCGAGGATTGTGTCAAGAATACCGACCTCTATAGCGCGACGCCGGCGCAATTGACCGTTGCCGGCAAGGCCGTCGATGTTTCGAAGATCGACGACTACACGGTGAAATTCACCTTTGCGGCGCCGAATGCGCTCTATCTGGAAAATCTGGCGACACCGCTCGGCCAACATCCGACGCTGTTTCCCAAGCACTATTGCAGCCAGTTCCTGCCGAAATACAATCCGAACGTTGCCGATGACGCCAAGAAGGCCGGCGTCAGCAACTGGCCCGAACTTTTCCGCGCGCGTTGCGGCGATATCGAAATTCCCTCGCGCTGGGGGAACCCGGATAAGCCGACGCTCGATCCCTGGGTCGTCAAGGAGCCCTATAGCGGCGGCGCCACCCGTGTCGTCATGACGCGCAACCCTTACTTCTGGCAGGTTGATACATCGGGCAATCAGCTTCCCTATGTCGACGAGATCAACTTTGGCATCTCGCAGGATGTGGAATCGCTGATGTTGAATGTGATCTCGGGCAAGATCGATATTCAGGAACGCCATATCAGCGTGCTGGCGAACAAGCCGACACTCTCGCAAAACATGAAGAAGGGCGACTATCGCCTTCTAACTCTTATTCCTTCCAGCTCGCAGCAATGCCAAATCTATTTCAACATCACCCATAAAGATCCGGCCATGCGCAAGATGTTTGCCGACAAGTCCGTCAGGCAGGCGCTGTCGCTCGGCATCAACAGGCAAGAGGTGATCGATATCGTCTACTTTGGCCAGAGCGAAGGCTATCAGGCAGGGCCGCGACCGGAGCATCCCTGGTACAACGAGAAATATGCGCGCCAGTTCACCAACTACGATCCGGACAAGGCGGGCGCGATGCTCGATCAGGCCGGCTACGGCAAGAAGGATGCAAACGGTTTTCGCCTGAGGCCGGACGGCCAGAAGATGTTCTTTACCGTCGATGTCATTCCGACCCTTTATCCCGATCTGGTCGATGCTCTCGAACTGGTAAAGGCCCATTGGGCGCAAATCGGCGTCGACATGAAGGTCAATACCATCGAGCGTGCCCTCTATTATACGCGTGGCGACGACAACGCCCATGATGCTCAGGTCTGGCCAGGCCCAGGCGGCCTCGACCCGATGCTTGATCCCCGCGACTTCTTCGCCTTCCACCCGCAAGGCTCGCGCTACGCCATTCCGTGGGCCGTCTGGTACACCTCGAACGGCAAACAGGGCGAGGAGCCGCCGGAAAGCCAGAAGAAGCGCATGAAGCTCTTCGACGATGCGCGCTCCACGGCCGATCTCGACAAGCGCGGCGCCGTGATGAAGCAGATCTTCGATATCGCGGCGGATGAATTCGAAACTGTCGGGCTTTGCCTTGCCGTTGGCGGTTTCGGTATCATCCGCAACAATCTGCACAATGTTCCAGAAAAGCAGCCGGACAGCTGGTCATGGCCCAATCCGGGGCCTGCCATGCCGCAGCAATTCTTCTTCACCAGCTGATTGCACCGATCAAGCGCCGTCCTCCACGGGCGGCGCTTTCCTTGATGCGGAGCTGCCCGTGGCAGCGCTCACTGCGAGACATAGCCATGCTGGTTTTCATCGGTAAACGCCTCTTGTGGATGATCCCGTCCCTCTTCGCCATCAGCTTCCTCGCCTTCGTGCTGATCCAGCTACCGCCTGGCGACTATGTCACGACCTATATCGCCACGCTCGCCTCATCGAATGAGGTGGTCGATCAGAATACGGCTGCCCAGCTGCGCGAGCGTTTCGGCCTCGATCAGCCGATGCTCATCCAATATCTGAAGTGGATGTGGGGCATTCTTTCGCGCGGAGATTTCGGCATCTCGTTTGAATGGCAGCAGCCGGTCTCCGGCCTCATCTGGGAGCGCATGGCGCTGACGCTTATTCTGGCGCTGGCAGCCCTGATCGCCACCTGGGCTATCGCATTGCCGATCGGCGTCTATTCCGCCGTGAAAAAATACTCGATCGGCGATTATTTCTTTACCGCCTTCACCTTTCTTGGCCTTGCCATCCCCTCCTTCCTGCTGGCGCTGGTGCTGATGTATGTCGCCGCCGTCGAGTTCGGCCAGGATGTCGGCGGCCTCTTCTCCTCCCAGTTCGAGACGGCGCCCTGGAGTATCGCGAAGATGCTGGACCTCCTGTCGCATCTCTGGCTCCCCGTCGTCATTCTCGCCGTTTCCTCGACCGCAAGCCTCATCCGTGTCATGCGCGCCAACATGCTCGACGAATTGCCGAAGCCCTATGTGACGACGGCACGGGCCAAGGGGCTCTCGGAGTTCCGGCTTCTCGTGAAATACCCGCTGCGCATTGCGCTCAACCCGTTCATCTCCACCATTGCCTGGCTGTTGCCTAATCTGATTTCTGGATCGGTGGTCGTCGCCATCGTTCTTAACCTGCCGACGGCGGCGCCATTGCTGCTCCAGGCCCTGATGGCGCAGGACATGTATCTTGCCGGCGCCTTCGTGCTGTTGATCTGCGCGCTGACGCTGATCGGGTCACTCATCAGTGACATTCTGCTTGCCCTCGTCGATCCCCGAATTCGGTTGGAATAGGAGCAGCCCATGGCCGATATTGCCGTTACAAATCTCCGTCCCGATCGCAACGCAGTGGCATCGCAATGGCAGTTGATCTGGTGGGCATTCCGCCGGCACAAGCTTGCCATGGTGGCCCTCGTCGTTACCCTGCTGATGTATATCGTCGCCCTGGTTCCCGGTTTCTTCGCCATCAACGACCCGACGCTGCAGAACGCGCGGGCAACTTTTCATCCGCCGCAGAGAGTGCATTTCATCGATACGGACAACGGTTTCTCCTTCGGCCTGCACTACTATCCGCTGAAACTCAGCCGCGACCCGGAAACCCTTGCCGCCATCTTCAAGGAAGATACCTCGAAGCGGGTCTCGATCAGCCTGTTCGGGCGCGGCTACGAATATTCCGTGCTCGGCCTTTTTACGAGCAACATCCATCTTCTCGCATCCTCGGACAAATCGACGCCTCTGCTGTTGTTCGGCGCGGATCGGCTCGGCCGCGACGTCTTTAGCCGCACCGTTCAGGGCGCGCAGATTTCGTTGTCAATCGGTCTCGTCGGTGTGTTCTTCTCACTCTTGCTCGGCATCGTTCTTGGAGGTATTTCAGGCTATTACGGTGGAAAGCTCGACTTTTTCATTCAGCGCCTGATCGACTTCGTGCTGTCACTACCGACGATTCCCATCTGGCTCGCCATGGCGGCGGCCCTGCCGCAGGGTTGGCCGGCGGCGTTGCAATATATGATGATCACCATCATCCTGTCGCTGACCGGCTGGGCGCAGCTTGCCCGCGTCGTGCGCGGCCGCTTCCTGTCATTGCGTACCGAGGAATTCGTGGCTGCTGCGAGACTGGACGGCGCCAGCGAAGGGCGCATCATCTTCCGCCACATGCTGCCAAGCTTTGCCAGCCACATCATCGCCTCGATCACGCTTGCCGTGCCGGCGATGATCCTCGCAGAGACGTCGCTTTCCTTCCTCGGGCTTGGGCTGCAGCCGCCGACCATCTCCTGGGGCGTGCTCTTGCGCGAGGCGCAGAACATCCGATCGATCGCGACCGCACCATGGCTGTTCCTGCCCGGTGTTGCCGTCGTCATTGCCGTCATGGCGCTCAACCTTCTCGGCGATGGCCTGCGTGACGCGGCCGATCCCTACAACAAATGAGGCGGGCATGACCGATATCGTTTCCATGAATACCGCCCGCCCACTGCTGCAGGTCAAGAACCTGACCGTCGACTTTCCTCTGCGAACCGGCACGTTTCGCGCAGTCGACGATCTCTCCTTCGCCATCGAGCCCGGAAAGACGCTCTGCGTCGTCGGGGAAAGCGGGTCGGGCAAGTCCGTCACGGCGCGCTCGATCCTGCAGATTGTCGATGCGCCGGGTCGCATCACCGCCGGCTCGATCACTCTGAACGCTGCGAACGGCAGCTCCATCGATATCGTCAAGCTCAATCCGCGCGGGCGGCAGATCAGGTCCATCCGCGGGCGCGACATCGCCATGATCTTCCAGGAGCCGATGGCCTCGCTTTCGCCGGTCCACACGGTCGGCGACCAGATCATGGAAGCGCTGCGCCTCCATACGAAAATGAGCAAGGCCGAAGCACGGGCGGAGACAATTTCACTGTTGAAACAGGTGGAAATCCCCTCCCCGGAAAAAGCCATAGATCGTTACGCTTTCCAATATTCGGGCGGCATGCGCCAGCGCGCCATGATCGCCATGGCGCTTGCCTGCAAGCCGCAGCTTCTGATCGCCGACGAGCCGACGACGGCGCTCGACGTCACGACCCAAGCCGAAATCCTCGATCTCATAGCCCGGCTGCAGAAGGCCAACGGCATGGCGGTACTGTTCATCACCCACGACATGGGCGTGGTCGCCCAGATCGCCGACGATGTGCTCGTCATGCACAATGGCGTGGTGAAAGAGTACGGCCCGGTCGAGCAGATCTTTCATGCGCCGAAGGACGATTACACGCGCATGCTGATCGGCTCGGTGCTGAAGCTCGAGAGGAAGGCCGAAATCCGGCTGGCGCGACCACCGCTCGACAGGGCCGCGGCGCCGATCCTCGAACTGCGCAATGTGTCGATGGCCTTCGGCGAGGTCCGTGCTCTCGATGATGTCTCGATCTCGCTTTTGCCGCGGGAGACACTCGGGATCGTCGGCGAGAGCGGGTCGGGTAAAACGACGATGGGCCGCTCGATCATGCGACTGATCGATCCGAGTGCCGGGGAAATCCTCTATCGCCGCACCGATGGCGATGTCACCGATCTGGCAAGCGCCAAGGGAACGGCCCTTGCGGCAGCGCGCCGCGAGCTGCGCATGGTGTTCCAGGACCCCTTCGGCTCGCTTAATCCACGCATGACCGTCTCCCAGATCATCGGCGAGCCATTGCTGGTCAACGGCATCGCCAAGGGCCGCGCCCTTGATGAGCGCGTTTGCCATCTGATGGAACAGGTCGGGCTTGATCCAAGAGCACGCGAGCGCTATCCGCACGCTTTCTCAGGCGGCCAGCGCCAGCGCATCGGCATTGCCCGCGCCATCACGCTTAATCCGCGCGTGATCGTTGCCGACGAGGCGACCTCGGCTCTCGATGTCTCCGTGCGCTCGCAGGTGCTTGATCTGCTCATGCGTCTGCAGGATGAACTCGGCCTCGCCTATATCTTCATCAGCCACGATATCGGCGTCATCCGCTACATGTGCGACCGGGTCGGTGTCATGTACAAGGGCCGCCTCGTCGAAGTTGGTGATGCCGACAAGGTCTGCAACGCACCCGAACATGCCTATACGCAAGCGCTGATCTCAGCCATCCCGCGCCCCGATCCGCGCGATCGGGATCGCTCGCGGCGCTTCCGCTATGTCGAGCCCGAGACCGTGAAAAACGGGAGCGCCGCCTGATGGCTTGCATCCTCACGACTCCCGAAATCGCGGAGGCGGCGCCTTGGCAACGATTTTCCCACCTGCGGCGCCTCCCATGCCGCATTCATGTCAATCGATAGAAGGAAAGTTAGATGAAGATCGACCGCATGCGGGTATTCATGACCCGCGATAAGGACCGCCCGCGCGTCATCGTGGCGTTGGATACGGATGACGGGCTGACCGGCTGGGGCGAGTGCTACAATCACGGCCCCGATTTGGCGCTGCCGCCGATCCTCGACTATCTCTACGGCTTTATCGCCGGCCAGGACCCGAGCCGCGTCGACTATCTGATCAACCTGCTGATCCAGCAGAGCCGCTTCCCGCCTGGCGCGCTTGGCCTTTCGGCAATTTCCGCGCTCGACCATTGCCTCTGGGATCTCTCTGCCAAAGCCCTCAATGTTCCCGTCTACAAGCTACTCGGCGGCGCCGTGCGCGATCGCATCAAGGTCTATGCCGGCGTCTATACCGCACCGGATGCGCCGGCCGCACGCGAGGAGCTCGACCGGCTGAACGCCGAATGGGGCTTTACCGCTTTCAAGCTTAGCCCCTGGCGCATCGACATGCATGCCCATCGCTGGGGCAATGTCGTCAAGGCATCGGCCGACTATTTCCGCTCGCTGCGTGAGACCGTGCGTGACGACTACGAAATTGCCTTCGACGCCCATGCGAAGATCTTCGAACCGGTCGCTGCCCGCCAGCTCGGCAACGCGCTGGCACCTTACGACCCGCTCTTCTACGAGGAGCCACTGCGCCCCGAAAATATCGAAATGTGGGGCGAGCTGAAACAGGGTCTCAATTGCGTGCTGGCGACGGGTGAGTCCCTCTATAACCGCAACGAGTTCTTGCGCCTGTTGCAGGTCAAGGGCGCCGACCTCATCCAGCCCGACATCTGCGTCGTCGGCGGCATCAGCGAGATGCGGCGCATCGCAACGATCGCCGAGGCTCATTTCGTCGGGGTCGCACCGCACAACCCGATGGGGCCGCTCGCAACCGCCGTCAACGTGCATTTCTCGGCCGCGGCACAGAACTTCAAAATCCTCGAATACCGGCTGCCGAAGGGCCAGGCCTACGTCTATGGCGGCAACGAGGTCGAGCAACGGCAGGGCGAAACCCGCTATGTCGTCGACCCCTATCTGCCGAAGGATGGCTATCTCGAGCTTCGACCCGATCGCCCGGGATGGGGCGTGGAGATGGACGAAAAGGCGATGGAAGAGGAAGGCTATATCCATTGGCAGCGGCGGGTGCCCAAGCGCCCCGACGGCTCCTACGCCTTTGCCTGACAATCGCTGGAGGCGCCTGTCATCAATTCGGGACAGGCGGCCTTCCGGCCGCCTTTCTCATTATCGTGTGGTGGAAGACGCGCCTATTTCGCGCGGGCGGCACCTGGATTGCCGAGGTCATCGAGACGGGGCGTCCGCGGTATCATGCGTCCGATGACAAGCACCAGCAGCACCGCGACCAGAAGGCACGCCGCCAGGAAGAACATCGGCGCGATCGTGCTTCCTGTGGAATCCTTGATCCAAGGGACGACGTTCTGGGCGACGAAGCCGCCGAGATTGCCGACGGAATTGATAGCTGCAAGCCCGGCTGCAGCGCCCGCTCCCTGCAGGAAGCGCGACGGCAGGCTCCAGAACACCGGCTGGCCGGCGAAGATGCCTGCTGCCGCAATGCACAGGAAGGTAAATTGCAGCGTATGCTCGGGAATAACAGCCGAGAGAACCAGGCTCACCGCGCCAACCAGCGCCGGAATGACGATGTAGGGCGTCTTGGATTCCGCCTTGTCTGCCGCTGTCGGTACGGCATAAAGCGCGATGGCGACGAGAAGCCACGGGATGATATTCAGGAAGCCGTTCGTCGTGTTGCTGACGCCGAAATTCTTGACAATTGTCGGTAGCCAGTAGCTAAGACCGTAGGCCGCCAGTGGAAAGCCGACATAGCAAAGAGCCATGAGCAGCACGCGCGGATTGATGAGGGCGCGGAAGCCGTCGGCGGCGCTCTTCTCCATGTTCGAATTTTCCGCCGCGAGCCGATCCTTGAGCCATGTCTTTTCTGTATCGCTCAGAAACGACGCCTGGGCAGGCAGATCCGGCAGGAAGAAGAGCGTGATGATCCCGGCGATAATGGCAGGTATGCCGGTGACGAGGAAGACCCATTGCCATCCGGCCATGCCGTAAAGGCCGTTCAGATCGAGAAGGACACCGCCCAGCGGTGCACCGATAGCATTGGCAAAGGCGCTGAAGATCATGAAAAGCCCGACCATCGTGCCGCGATAGGCCGAGGGATACCAGAGGGTAAGCAGATAGAGCACGCCGGGAAAGAAGCCCGCCTCGCAAGCGCCTAGCAGGAAGCGCAGGATATAGAACATGGTCGCATTCTGCGTATAGGCGAGCGCGACGGTGACGATGCCCCAGGATACAAGGATACGCGCAAACCACTTGCTGGCGCCGAAGCGGTCGAGAAGCAGGTTGCTTGGCACTTCGAAGATGAAATAGCCGATGAAGAACAGCGAGGCGCCAAGACCATAGGCATATTCGCTCATGCCGAGATCGCCGACCATCTCAAGCTTGGCATAGCTGACATTCTGGCGATCGATATAGGCAATCAGATAGAGGATGCCAAGAAAGGGCATCAGCCTCCAGGTGATCTTCGAGATAAGCTGCTTTTCATCAACCACGCCTCTTCCTCCCAGAAAGATGATTCCGATTGATGTAGATAGCGCAACTCAGCGTTTATCAATGTGCCGGAGCATAAAGCTTGTTCCGCGCATGGAATCCGCATCCGAAAACGAGCAAGCCGGCCTCTTCGGGCAAAGGCGCCGATCTTCCCGCAAGTCGCGGCTCAAGCAACGCGTTCGAACTGGGTGCGGATGTGCTCGATATAGTGCTGGCCTGGCGAAGAGGCTTTCACCATGGCGATCGCCGCCTTCTGCGGGACGCCGGTAAACTGGCGTTCCTCGCCATTCCTGAAGCGGATGTAAAGCCGCCCGTCATCCGGGCGAAAAAAGACTGATTTGATGATTTTCGACGAAACCGAAAGCTCTTGCATGGGTCACCTCACCTTCGGTCGGCTTTCTCGCACGAAAACCAAAACATTGGGTGAAGTGACCTAGTTAATAAGAGATAGAGTTGTATCGCTCGATTTTATCGATTGTACCCAACGCCTTAACCGCCCTGCGGCAGGGCGTCTTCGGCATAGAGTGCCGCAAATTCGGCGCTTGGCGGAATCGGCTTGATGATGTCGATCAGCACACCGTTCGGATCGGACGTGATGAAATGACGCTGACCGAAATCTTCGTCGCGGATCGCAAGCAGAATGGGCAATCCGGCTGCCTGTACACGCTCATATACCGTATCGACGTCTTCCACTTCGAAGTTGAGCAAAAGCCCGGCGACCTGCCCGCGCCCTCCCGCTGGGATCGTTTCATGCCGGCCGTCCAGAATGGCAAGATTGATGGCGCTATCCTCGGCCGATTGCAGATGCATGTACCAGTCGCTTGCGAAATTCTCCCGAAAGCCGAAATGCGCGATGTAGAACGCGGCCGTCTCCTCCACGCGTTCCGTCATGATGACCGGATAATAGCTGGTAACCTTCATGCTTCACTTCTCTCCCAAAAAGACATACAATCTGCCTGTATTTTTCAAATAACATACAGGCTGCATGCATGCAAGATCCACGCTCCAATCGAGAAAGAACAGAAAAGACCAAGACTGCGCTGATCGCCGCGGCGCGTGCCTTGTTCGTGGAGAAGGGCTATGCCGAGACATCGACGCCGGAAATCGTTGCCGCCGCCGGCATTACCCGCGGCGCGCTCTATCATCACTTCGAGGACAAACGCGCCCTCTTCCGCGCCGTTGTCAGGGAAGAGGCTCTAGCCGTGGCAGCCGCCATCGAGCAGGCGACGCCGGATCGCCTGACGCCGCGCCAAGCGCTGATCGCCGGCAGCAACGCCTATCTGGATGCGATGCGTATTGTTGGACGCACACGGCTTTTGCTGATCGAAGGGCCGACGGTGCTGGGTCTTGCCGACATGAAACAGCTGGACGAAGAAACCACCACGCTTACCCTGAAACATGGGCTGGAAGCAGCGCTCGGTCACGGCAAAAGCACCGATATCCCTCTCGACGCGCTTGCCGATATTCTTTCGGCAGCATTCGATCGTGCCGCCCTTGCCGTCGATGCCGGCGGCAATGCAGATCGCTATCGCGCCGCCATTGCGCATATGATCGAACGTATTGCAGATTGAGTTTCCGATACATGAAAGAGTCCGAGAAGCCTCCGTGTTCGATCTGCTCATTCGCAATGCCAACCGGCCCGATGGCCGCAAGGGCATTGACGTCGCGGTCAGGGACGGCAGGGGCGACGCTCAGACTTGAAGAATACAGCCTGGAAAGGGGCTTGTTTCAGTCAGGAGCCATTACCTCCTTCCATCATTCCGGCGCACATATGAATCACATGTATGCGACTGATCCAATCCTCACTTTACAACTAACATGTCAGCATGATACTCACTGATCCCATAAGATCGGGAGGATCAGATGATTGAGAGTTTTGGCCTGTCGGCCGCGCTGGCAACGCCCTTTGATGCGGATGGTGAGATCGCGATCCCAGGCGTGATCAAACAGGCGAAGCATTGCCTTGCCAATGGCTGCAAGAGCGTGACGCTGTTCGGCACGACGGGCGAAGGCGCCTCGATCGGCATGCAGGAGCGCCAGCAGGTTCTCGCCGCGATGCTGGAGGCCGGCATCAGCCCGAAGCAGATCGTCATGGGTGTTCTCGTGGATGCTGCCGAGGATGCCGCGGCGCAGGCCGGACAAGCGCTCGCTCACGGGGTCCGCAATATCCTTCTGGCCCCGCCATGCTATTTCAAGAACGTCAGCGACGACGGGCTTTTCAAATGGTTCGCCGCCGTCTTCACCATGCTGGGCACCCATGCCCGGGACGTGATCGTCTACAACATTCCGTCAGTGACGATGGTGCCGCTTTCCGTTTCTCTTGTCGGCCGGCTGCGCGCGGCATTTCCGGAGGTCGTGGTCGGCGTCAAGGATTCCTCCGGTGACTGGCCCTATACCGAAACACTTCTGAGGACGCATGGCGACCTCATCATCTTGATCGGCGACGAGCGCCACCTGGCACGCGGCGTCCGCCTCGGCGGACAGGGCGCGATCTCAGGCATGGCAAACTTGCTTCCCCGCGAAGTGCAGGCCATGGCCGAACAAGGCGCGGATGACGCCAACGTCGAACGTTTCGTTGAAGAATTGCTGAATTATCCGATCATCCCGTCCATCAAGTCGATCCTTGCCCGCCTTACAAATGATGCGAGCTGGCTTGCCGTGCGCCCGCCACTCGTGGCATTGAACGCTCAGGATTCTGACACGCTCTTTGCTTCCTTCGGCGCATTGTTTCGCGCCAGGGCGGCCTAACGAACAAGCCCGGAGCTGCCGATGGACGGACCAGGCGAACAGCCGACGTTGAGAGAAAAGGCCTATGAAAGCTTCACGCGCCATCTCTTGGCGCGCGACGTTCGTCCTGGCCAGTTCATCTCGCAGCGGCGGCTCGTCGAGCTGACGGGATTGACGCTCGGCGCAATCCGCGAGCTCATTCCGCGCCTGGAAGCCGAAGGACTGATCAAAACGGTACCGCAGCGCGGGTTGCAGATCGCCCATATCGATCTCGACCTGATCCGCGAAGCCTTCCAGCTTCGGCTTTTCCTGGAAAAGGAAGCGGTTGCACTGTTCACCTATTCGGCGTCGGACGACACGATCGCCAAGCTCTTGAAGGACCATCGCGACATCGCCGATGCCATTCGCGCCGGCGACAGTTCACAGGAACTGGAACTGCATGCGCAATCGGTGGATTGGGGCATGCACGATGCCTTCATCGATGCGCTTGGCAACACGATCATCTCGAATGCCTATCGCGTCAATTCGATCAAGATGCGGCTCATCAGCCAGGACAGGTTCCGCATCAACGGCCATGTCGGCCCTGTGATGGAAGAGCATTTGAAAGTGCTTGAAGCGATAGAGCGACGCTCGGCAGAAGAAGCCGTCGCGGCGCTCGTATCCCACATCAACGGGGCACGCGACCGCGCATTGAAGATTTGAACAGCATTGAACAACAAGGCCGCGAATGAGGAGATTTTCGGCCAAAAGAGGAGGAACGGAATGTCATCGTCATTTTTCAATCCGACACGTCGCGGCTTCATGGCCGGCACCGCAGCACTTGGCGCGGCAAGCCTTCTGGGGGTCCGCACCGCATCGGCTGCCGTAGACTGGAAGCGCTTTTCCGGCACGACGCTTGAAGTCAACCTGATCAAGAGCCCGCGCAGCGAGACGATCCTCAAATATCTGAGCGAATTCGAAGCGCTCACCGGCATCAAGGTCAATGCCGAGGCGACGCCCGAGCAGCAGCAGCGCCAGAAGACGACGATCGAGCTTTCCTCCGGCAAGCCGAGCTTCGATGTCGTGCACCTGAGCTATCACGTCCAGAAGCGCCAGTTCGAAAAGGGCGGCTGGCTCGCCGATATCAGCGGTTTCATGAAGGATCCGTCGCTCACCGATCCCTCGCTGACGGAAAGCGACTTTGCCGAGGCAGGCCTGAAATTCGCCAAGGATAGCAGCGGCGTGATGCGCTCCCTACCCTTCTCGGTCGACTACTGGATCATCTACTGGAACAAGGCCCTGTTCGAGAAGAAGGGCCTTGCCTATCCGGAGACCTTCGAGGACATGGCCAAGGCCGCCGAGGCGTTGACGGACAAGTCGACCAATACCTACGGCTTCGTCGCCCGCGGCCTGAAGAACGCCAACACGCCGGTCTGGACGACCTTCATGCTCGGGCATGGCGCAACCCCACTTTCAGCTGACGGCAAACTCCAAACGGAATCGCAAGGTGCAGTCGACGCCGCGAAACTCTATCAGCGCCTGATGACGAAATCGGCGCCTCCCGGCGTCTCCGGCTTTAACTGGGCCGAAGCGCAATCTGCCTTCCTCCAGGGTAAGATCGGCATGTGGCTCGACGGCGTTGGCTTTGCTCCGCCGATCGAAAATCCGGAAAAGTCCCGCGTCGTCGGCCAGGTCGGCTATGGCATCATGCCGAAGGGACCGAATGCGCAGGCAGCCGCCACCACCGGCGACGGCATTGGCGTCACCGCCGCCAGCCAGAAGAAGGAAGCCGCCTACCTCTTCTGCCAATGGGCGATCTCGCATGACATGGGCGCGCGCCTGCTGCAGGCCGGCGCCGGCGTCCCCTTCCGTCAGTCCATCCTGGAAGATCAGAAGGTGCGCGAGGGCGTGAAGATGCCGGGCGCCTGGCTGGATGCAGTGGCCGGTTCCGCCAAGGTCTCCCAGCTTGCCCTGCCCGTCATCATCCCCGTCACGGAATTCCGCGATATCTATGGCGTTGCGCTGACGAACATGATCGGTGGCGCCGATCCGGCAGCGGAGCTCAAAACGGCAACCGCCCAGTTCGAGCCGGTGCTGGCGCGAAGCGAGGGATAATGGCCTCTGTGAGCATCGAAGATACTGCCTCGAAGGTCGTAGAAAGAAGGAGCAAGCCGCAACGGCTTGCTCCCAACTACTGGCCCTTCGTCATTCCCGCGCTGATCGTGATTGCCGCCGTCATCGTTTTTCCCTGGGTGTTCACCCTGTGGATGAGCGTCAACAAATGGACGCTTGGCCAGTCGCAGAGCTTCGTCGGCTGGGACAACTATGTCCGCCTGGCGACCGACATGCGCTTCTGGGAATCGCTATGGCACACGGTTCTCTATACCGTGCTCTCCGTGGTTGGTCCGTTGATCTTCGGCACGCTCGCCGCACTCATCTTCGATGCAAACTTTCCGCTGCGCGGTTTCCTGCGCGGCGTCTTCGTCATGCCGATGATGGCGACCCCCGTCGCCGTCGCGCTGGTCTGGACGATGATGTTTCACCCGCAGCTCGGCGTGCTGAACTATCTGCTGTCTCTGGTTGGCATCGGACCACAGGAATGGATCTATAATCAATCCAGCGTCATACCCTCTCTCGTTCTGGTGGAGGTCTGGCAATGGACACCGCTTGTCATGCTGATCGTGCTTGGCGGCCTCGCCTCGGTGCCGCGCGAACCCTATGAGAGTGCGGAAATCGACGGCGCCAATGCCTGGCAGAAGTTTCGTTATCTGACGTTGCCGATGATCTCGCCCTTCCTGATGATCGCCGTCATCATTCGCGGCATCGACGCCATCAAGAGCTTCGACATCATCTATGCGATGACCCAGGGCGGTCCGGGGACGGCATCCGAGACGATCAACATCTACCTCTACAACACCGCCTTTTCCTACTACGACATCGGCTATGGCTCGGCCATGGCCGTAGTGTTCTTCATTCTCATCGTCGCGCTTTCCTTCATGCTTTTGATGATGCGGCAGCGGACGAAATGGACCGACGCGGGAAGCAATTGAGATGAAGCGCTCCACATTCAACCGCATCGGTCTGCTCTTCGTGGCGCTGGTCATCGTTTCGCCGGTCGTGCTGTTCTTCCTCTGGATGATTTCGCTCTCGCTGAAATACGAGATCGACAACGGCGCCTATCCACCGATCCTCATTCCGGATCGCATCGCCTGGTCGAACTACGTCAACGTCTTTCAGGAAAACAACTTCTTCCTCTATTTCTGGAACTCCATTCTGGTGACGGGGGCGGCTACCCTGCTTGCGCTCGTCATCGGCGTGCCAGCCGGCTACGGCATTGCGCGGCTGAAGGCTGAGAAATCCGCGATCGTCATCATGATCGCCCGCATGACGCCGGGCCTGTCCTTCCTCATTCCACTGTTTCTGCTGTTCCAATGGCTCAATCTGCTTGGAACCCTCTGGCCGCAGATCATCATCCATCTCGTCGTCACGGTCCCGATCGTCGTCTGGATCATGATCGGCTATTTCGAGACGACGCCGATGGAGCTGGAGGAAGCCGCGAGCATCGATGGCGCCACACCCTGGCAGGTCTTTCGCCTCGTCGCCCTGCCGATCGCGCGACCCGGCATCGTCGTTGCCTTCATCCTCTCCGTCATCTTCTCCTGGAACAACTTCGTCTTCGGCATCGTGCTTGCCAGCCGCGAGACCCGCACCTTGCCGGTCGCCGTCTACAATATGCTCTCCTTCGAGCAGGTGAGCTGGGGACCGCTTGCCGCCGCAGCCCTGATCGTGACGCTGCCGGTCCTCGTGCTGACAATGTTTGCGCAGCGTCAGATCATCGCCGGTCTGACTGCCGGTGCCGTAAAATGACGCGCCTGGCAGCCATGGGCATACGGAATAACAGAAAATCTTGCCGAGATCGGATCGATATCGATCCGATCAGCGCATGATGTCACCAGAACAAGCGGAATGCCGCCTTGAGCTCCTCGTCGATTTTTGATCCTCCATCCGGCCGGCCCAAACGCATCCTCTGTGTCGGCGCCGCCGTTCTCGATACGCTTTTTCGCGTCCGCACGCTGCCGCAGGGCCAGGGAAAAGTCTTGCCCTATGACATGCTGCAGATTGCCGAAGGGATGGCTTCGAGCGCTGCCTATGCCATTGCCCGGCTGGGTGGCGAGGTGAGCCTTTGGGGCGCTGTTGGCCGCGACGCAACTGGCGAGCGCATCATCCGTGATCTGGACGCCGCCGGCATCGATGTGTCCGGCATATCGCTGGTGGAAGGCGCCCGTTCCGCCGTTTCGACCATTCTCGTGGACGATGACGGCGAAAGGCTGATCGTTCCCTTCTATGATCCGCAGCTGCATCACACCGTCAAGGTCTTTACGCCAGAGGACCTTGCAGCCTTCGACGCTGTGCTTGTCGACGTCCGTTGGCCGGCTCTCGCGCTTGAGGTTCTCAGAACCGCAAGATCAATGGGCAAGCCGGCAATCCTTGACGGCGACGTGGCACCTGACGGCATTATCGAGCAATTGGCACCCGAAGCCACCCATATCGTCTTTTCCGAACCTGCAGCGCAACGCCTGACAGGAACCGGAGATTTCGCCGAAATGGCTTGCCTGTTGAAGCGCAGGTTCGGCCATTCCTTCATCTGCGTGACCGCAGGGGCTGCCGGCAGCTTCTGGTTCGACGATCAAAGCCATGACATCCGGCATAGCCCGACAATTGCCGTCAAGGCGGTCGATACTCTTGCCGCCGGCGATATCTTTCACGGCGCCTTCGCCCTTGCCGTAGCCGAGGGGAAAATGGCCGCAGACGCGATCCTGTTCTCATCCGTGGCAGCCGCCATGAAATGCGAAGTGTTCGGAGGACGATCGAGCGCACCGACACGCGCCGAAGTCATCGCGCGCCTCCGCATGCATGAAGCGCCAAGCCGCGCCTGAGCGGTGCGCTCAAATCCTGCAACACGTATCGATCATCCTTGTTTTAAGGAGTGACTCCGATGCACGCGTGGATTATAAAAATCACGCGACTCAAGCAGGAGGATCGCCAGATGAGAAATTTCGGCACCAATTGACGCTGAACGGCAATGCCGAACGGGGCTGCTGTCAGTCCATTCTCGTCCATTGACATCCTCTTCAGTGCCCACGGAGGGCATTCATGCTACGTCGCTTCTTCTCCTATTATGCACGCTATAAAAAGCTGTTTTTCCTCGATTTCGGCTGCGCCGTGCTCGCCGGTCTGCTGGAGCTCGGCTTCCCACTGGCCGTCAAGCTCTTTATCGACCACTTGCTGCCGAGCCGCGACTGGGGATTGATCTTTGCAACGGCAGCGTTGCTCCTTGTCATTTATGCGGTGAATACGGGCCTCTCGGCCGTGGTCAATTACTGGGGCCATGCGCTCGGCATCTCGATCGAGTCGGACATGCGTCGGCAGGCCTTCGAGCACATTCAGAAGCTCTCCTTCCGCTACTTCGACAATAATCGTACCGGTCACCTGATTACCCACGTCACCAAGGATCTAGAGGAAGTGGGCGAAATCGCCCATCACGGTCCCGAAGACGTCTTCATTGCGATCATGACTTTCATCGGCGCGTTCTTGCTGATGTTCAATGTTCATTGGAAGCTCGCGCTTCTGACGACGCTCATCGTGCCGTTCATGACTTGGCTCGTCAGCCGTTATGGCGCGCGCATGACGCTGAACTGGCGCCATCTCTTCAGCAAGGTGGGCGACTTCAACACCAGAGTTCAGGAAAGCGTCGGCGGCATTCGAGTGGTCAAAGCCTTCGCCAACGAGGATTATGAAAGCCAGCTGTTCGCCCGCAACAACGAGGCCTATAAGACGACCAAGCTCAATGCCTATGCCTACATGACGGCAAGCATCGCGCTCAGCTACTTCAGCACGCATCTCGTGCAACTGGTCATCATGGTGGCGGGAACATGGTTCGTCGTCGCGGGCGAACTGACCTATGGCGGGTTCGTCGGCTTCCTGTTGCTGATCAACGTCTTCTTCCAGCCGATCAACAAGATCACCTCCGTGCTGGAAATGTATCCGAAGGGCATTGCCGGCTTCAAACGCTTCGTGTCGCTGATCGACACGGAGCCGGACCTTGCCGACAAGCCCGATGCCGTTACGGTCACGCATCTCAAGGGCGATATTGCCTACAGGAATGTCGCTTTCGGCTATTCCGACCAGGGCATGATCTTCGAGGATCTGAACCTGGCGATCACAGCCGGCGAAACCATCGCTTTCGTCGGAGCCTCGGGAACCGGCAAGACGACGATATGCTCGCTGCTACCGCGCTTCTATGACGTGACGGCAGGAAGCATCACCATCGACGGCATCGATATTCGCGACATGACGCAGACGTCGCTGCGCAGCCAGATCGGCATCGTGCAGCAGGATGTTTTCCTATTCGGCACCACCATTCGCGAAAACATCGCCTATGGACGGCTTGGCGCCAGCGATGCCGACATCATGGAAGCGCTGCGGCGCGCTTCGTTGGACGAATACGTAAGCTCGCTGCCCGACGGCCTCGACACGCCGACGGGCGAGCGCGGCGTCAAGCTTTCCGGTGGCCAGAAGCAGCGTCTCGCAATCGCCCGCATCTTCCTGAAGGACCCGCCGATCCTCATTCTGGACGAAGCCACCTCGGCGCTCGATACGGCAACGGAATACGCAATCCAGCAAGCGCTGTCGGAGCTTGCGAAGGGTCGTACGACGCTCGTTGTCGCGCATCGGCTGTCGACGATCCGCAATGCCGACCGCATCATCGTCATGGGCGACAACGGCATTGTCGAAGAGGGCTCGCATGATGAACTGCTTGCCCGCCGCGGCGCTTACGCACGGCTGCATAACGCACAGTTCGGGCTTTATGCCTGATTTGCCTGCATGAACGGAGCCGGGGTCAGTATCCCGGCTCTCTTCAGAATGACGACGATCGATACGCTCATTGAAAATCGAACACGCTCAAACCCGCCGCCACTTCGTCAAGGCCAAGCGGACGCGTGACCGGCGGCTCCGCCCTTGCCAAACAGCCCTGACGTTCGCATAGGCGACAGGCCGGACCGATCGCGACCTGGTTGGCACCCAGCGCCGTCCCGTAGACCACCTCGTCGCGATGGACGATATCGCAGCCGATCAGCAGTGCGGTGCGGCGCATCCTCTCGCCAAAATCGGCCCGCGGCCCCTCCACCGTTCGCGATATCGTCAAAAAGCCGCCGCCGTCGGGCATTTCGGCGGCGTCCACCAATATCTGGCCGGGCTGCGCGAAGGTGGCATGGATATTGAGCTTGGGACAGCCGCCGCCGAAGCGTGCCTGCGGAAACCCCTGTGCACCTGCCTTGCGCAGCCGATGGCCGGCAGTGTCGATCTCCATCAGGAAAAACGGAATACCTGATGCGCCCGGACGCTGAAGGCTGGTCAGCCGCGTGGCGGCCTGTTCATAGGAAACGCCGAAGCGGGCACAGAGGAGATCGATATCGCAATTCAGGCGCTGTGCTGCCGAGAGATAGGCGCCATACGGCATAAGAAGCGCATGCGAGGCATAACGCGCCAGCTCGAAACGAGCGATACGGTTGGCTTCGGGCGTGGAGAGAGCAAGGGTTGTCAGCTCGGCGGCGATCTCCTCGCGCAGCGCCAGGAGCGAGGCCTCGGTTGCAATCTCCCGCAATTGATCGAAGGGTGACAGGCGCTCGGACAGGAAGAGCCGCATCGAATGCCGATCGTAGCGCCGGCGCAGGCCAGGCATGGCGCGCACCGGCAACAGGCGGACCGCGATGCCGTGCTCGCCCTTCAACCAGGCTTTGAGCGCCCCGGCCATGTCGTCGCCTACCGAAAGACGCTCGTGGAAAGCCTCCGCGGCATCTTCGATGCGCGCGAAGAAGTTCGGGCGCGATTGCAGGCGGTCGTGAACCTCGTCGAGGGGGAGACGTGGCCCGGCAACCTCGGCAACCCTACCCTCGCGCGACAGAAGCTCGGCGAGATCGGATAGTCTTGCGGCCTGCTCGCGATAGGCACGATAGAGCCGGATCATGCCGTTCGCCGCATTCGGCGCGGCTTCGGCAAACTCGATCAGCTCCTGATCGCCGGGGATCTCGCCTGCGAGCAACGGATCGGCAAAAACTTCCCGCAACTGCCCTGCATTGCCGCCCTGCTCGCCCTGCAATTCGTCGAGGTCGACCTTATAGACCGACGACAACTTCAACAGTAGTTGCACCGTCAGCGGCCGCTGATTGCGCTCGATGAGGTTGAGATAGGACGGCGAGATATCAAGCGCCTGCGCCATCGTCGTCTGCGTCAGACCGAGACCCATGCGGATGCGTCGAACCCGAGGGCCGGCGAAGATCTTGCGCTCAACCATGTGTCATCCTTTTTACAAGCATCTACTCGACAAATTTTACAGGATTTACAATTTTACTTCGAAGCAATGTCAACGATAGCACATCCTAACCCTTTTATCTAACGGGATCTTCTCGCTTCTCTGGCTCTCAAGGCGGTGTCATTGTAAAAACAGTCATGCAAGCGAGATCGATCGGAGGATCGAGAGGAAGTATCGGGAGAATGGCATGACAGATTTTTACAAACTGGTTCCCAACGCGCCTGCCGGGCGTTTCAATGGTGTCGAGCGCCCCTATCAGGCAGCGGATGTCGAGCGGTTGCGCGGGTCGATCACCATCCGCCATTCGCTGGCCGAGATGGGTGCGAACCGCCTCTGGCAGCTCATTCATGAGGAAGATTTCGTCAATGCGCTTGGCGCTCTCTCGGGCAATCAGGCCATGCAGATGGTTCGCGCCGGCCTAAAGGCGATCTATCTCTCGGGATGGCAGGTGGCCGCCGACGCCAATACGGCGTCTGCCATGTATCCCGATCAGTCGCTTTACCCGGCCAATGCAGGCCCGGAACTCGCAAAGCGCATCAATCGCACCCTGCAGCGCGCCGACCAGATCGAGACTGCCGAGGGCAAAGGGCTTTCCGTCGACACATGGTTTGCACCGATCGTCGCCGATGCTGAGGCAGGCTTCGGCGGCCCGCTGAACGCCTTCGAAATCATGAAGGCCTATATCGAAGCGGGCGCTGCCGGCGTCCATTTCGAGGATCAATTGGCATCGGAAAAGAAGTGCGGCCATCTCGGCGGCAAGGTTCTTATCCCGACAGCCGCCCATATTCGCAATCTCAACGCAGCCCGGCTAGCAGCAGACGTCATGGGCGTACCGACGCTCGTTGTCGCGCGCACCGATGCCGAAGCAGCCAAGCTTCTGACGTCTGACATCGACGAGCGCGACCAGCCCTTCGTCGATTACGACGCCGGCCGCACGGTGGAAGGCTTCTATCAGGTCCGGAACGGCATTGAGCCCTGTATCGCGCGCGCCGTCGCCTATGCGCCGCATTGCGATCTTATCTGGTGCGAGACGTCGAAGCCGGATCTCGAGCAGGCGCGTAAATTTGCCGAAGGCGTGCATCGGGTCCACCCCGGCAAGCCGCTGGCCTATAATTGCTCGCCGTCCTTCAACTGGAAGAAGAATCTCGACGATGCGACGATCGCGAAATTTCAGCGGGAGCTGGGGGCGATGGGCTACAAGTTCCAGTTCATCACGCTTGCCGGCTTCCACCAGCTGAACTTCGGCATGTTCGAGCTTGCCCGGGGTTACAAGGCCCGCCAGATGGCGGCCTATTCCGAACTGCAGGAAGCGGAATTTGCAGCCGAAGCCAATGGCTACACCGCCACCAAGCATCAGCGCGAAGTCGGCACCGGCTATTTCGACGCGGTCTCGCTGGCGATCACCGGCGGCCAGTCATCCACGACGGCCATGCACGGATCGACCGAGCATGCCCAGTTCAAACCAGCGGCAGAGTGACATCGAGATCATAGGAGGAGAATGAAATGCCATCAATAGCACGCGTTCGCGAGAGAGCCGAGGAGCAGTCTCTCACCATGAATACCGATCAGCAGGCAGTCATCCGCATGTTGGCCAACGAGCTGCATCGCCTCAATCAAGCGGTCATGAATGCGGTCGAGGCCGGCGTCTCCGTCGAGCTCGTCCGCTCGGCCCGCCACCATGGCGGCAACGGCAACTGGGGCGATCTCCTGATCCCCGTCGTCGTCGCCAAGGTAACGCAGACGGCTTGACGACAACAGTATTCAGCGAATGTTCGGGCCGCGCCGTCATCCAACGGCCGGCCCGTTTCCATGGCTTGCGATCAGGGCGTCCCGTTGCCGGCGAAGTCCGCAAACGCGTGTTCGATTGCCTCGGCGCTCGCGCCGGAAGCTACTAGCGCGGCCAGCAAAACCCTCGCCTGCCCCGGCCGCAGCGTGGAGGAATGGATTGCGCCGGCTTCGGCAAGATCATGTCCGCCACCGCCGCCGCCATAGCTTGAAACAAGCAATCCGTCCGGCACCCGGCTGGACACGACGACGGGGACACCGACGCCGACACAACGCCTGACGGCTTCGACCAGCCGCGGGTTGGCATTGCCCGAACCGAGTCCTGCGAGAACGATGCCATGGGCATCGGCCCGGAGGCTTGCATCGACATGCACCGAGTCACAGCCCGGATAAATCGCCACCACGTCGACGCGAACGCTATCGAGGGCTGCGGCAAGGCGCGGGCTTGGCGGATTTTCGAGTCGCCGCGATTGCCTGAAGGCATCGGCGACATCCGAGGACCGCTTGTAGAGTCCCCATGCGGGCAACAACCGTCCGCCGAAACAGACGAGCACGCCGCGGCTCGCATTGGCGGGATCGATGGCGGCGGCAACGGCTGCGGCGAGGTTGGCAGGGCCATCTGCCCTGGGGTGATCGGCGGTGAATTGCGCACCCGTAAACACGACCGGCTTGCTCAGCCCGTGTTGCAAATGAACGAGCAGCGCCGTCTCTTCCATCGCATCCGTGCCATGCAGAATGACGATGCCGTTGACCGCGGCATCGCCGAGTAATTCCCGCACCTTGTCGCTGATCCCCTGCATGTCGGCGAGGGTCAGGCTTGCCGAATCCTTTGCCATCAGTTCGATCGGTCTTAGATCGACGGGCATGTCGGGAAGCAGTGCCAGCAGGCTTTCTCCCGTCAATGATGGGATGCTGGCGCCGCTGTCGGTACGCTCGCTTGCAATGGTGCCGCCGGTGGCAATGACTGCCACCAGCGGAATGACCTGCCCTGCTGTCACGACTGGCCTCGCTCGGCCGCGAGCCGATGGATGCGGTCGCGCAGCAGATACCAGCCGATGACCAGGGCCGGTACGATCAGGATAAGAGACGCGATTGTCCAGGTGCCCACGGGATAGTCGAGCGCCATCAGCACCAGCACTGCAAAGAGGAAGACCAACGTCAGTATGCCGGTATAGGGCGCACCGAACATGCGGAAATCCGGACGAGCCATCTCGCCGCGTTTCGCGAGCTTCCAGAGCTTCAGCTGGCACAATACGATCACGGCCCAGGCCGAGATGATGCCGAGCGCCGAGAGATTGAGCGCAATCTCGAAAGCCGATGCAGGCACGACAGCGTTCAGCGCCACGCCGATGACGGTGACGGCAGCCGTTACCGCAATGCCGCCGTAGGGCACGCCGGCCTTGTTCATCTTGGCAAGCGCTGCCGGCGCCGAGCCGGAGACGGCCATCGAATGCAGGATGCGGCCAGTGGAGTAGAGGCCGGCATTGAGCGAGGAGAGCACCGCCGTCAGCACGACGAGGTTCATGATGATATCTGCGCCTTCGATGCCGATCGTCCCGAAGAAGGTGACGAACGGGCTCTCGCCGGCCTTATAGGCCGTGTATGGCAGAAGCAGCGACAGAAGCAGAACCGAACCGACATAGAAGATCAGCAGGCGGGCGACCACCGTGCGGATCGCACCCGGCATGACCTTGCGCGGATCTTCCGTTTCTCCGGCGGTTGTCCCGATCAGTTCGATCGACGCATAGGCAAAAACCACGCCTTGTATGATGACGAAGGCGGGTAGAATACCATTGGGGAAGAAGCCGCCGCTCTCGCTGATGATGCTGAAGCCTGCCGTATGGCCGGCAATAGGCGTGCCGGAAACGACGAAATAGATACCGATGACAAGGAAGCTGACCAGCGCCAGAACCTTGACGAGGCTGAACCAGAATTCAAGCTCGCCGAAAACCTTCACCGACAGAAGGTTCATGGCCAGCACGACCACCAGCGCGATCAGCGCGAAGACCCACTGGTCGATGCCGGCAAGCCAGGGAACATAGTGCTTGAAGAAATTCATGTAGAGGGCGACGGCCGTGACATCGGCAACTGAGGTCATGGCCCAGTTCAGCCAGTACATCCAGCCGACCGCAAACGCCATCTTCTCGCCGTAGAACTCACGGGCATAGGAGACGAAAGAACCGGAGCTCGGCCGATGCATGATCAATTCGCCAAGCGCGCGCAGCACCAGGAAGGCAAAGAAGCCGCAAAGCGCATAGACGAAGATGAGAGCCGGGCCGGCCGCGGCAAGACGTCCGCCCGCGCCGAGGAACAGACCGGTGCCGATGGCGCCACCGATGGCGATCATCTGGATCTGCCTCGGCTTCAATGCCTTGTGATAGCCAAAATCCTCATTGGCCGGCGGCCGGCGATCCGCCGGGATATTCTGAATGGGGTCGACTGACATTGCTCCTCCCATGAGCCGTTCGTCTGTGGACAGATCCGGGGTGCATATCTGCACCCGACAGGATGGTTTGCCTTAATCAAGCCGTCAATCGAGACTATCGATCGCCGGTCATGCTGTAATGCTGTATGACAGATTTTCCCTCTTAGCCACAGAAACAGCGGCAGGTCAAGCCAAACGCGCCTGTTGACGCGGTGGAATGCAGCGGATAACAGATCTCAAATCTGTCATACAGCTTGACAGATATAGCTTGAATTTGGCCGTAGGAGGATAATGTGGTCAAGACGCGAAGCGAGTATGACCTGCTGGGCGAAAAGGATATTCCGGCCGATGTCTATTGGGGGGTGCATACTGCAAGGGCGGTGGAAAACTTCCAGGTAACGGGCACGCCGATAGGACGCTATACGCATCTCATCCGCGGCCTTGCCTTCGTCAAGGAAGCAGCGGCTGTCGCCAATCACGAACTCGGTCTTCTGAGTAGGGAAAGGCTCGACGCCATCGTGCGCGCCTGCCGCGAAATCCGTGCCGGCGAGCTGCATGAACAATTCGTCGTCGACGTGATTCAAGGCGGCGCCGGCACCTCGACCAACATGAACGCCAACGAGGTCATCGCCAACCGCGCGCTCGAGCTGCTCGGACATGCCAAGGGCGACTACGTCTATCTTCATCCGAACGATCACGTCAATCTCAGCCAGTCGACCAACGACGCCTATCCGACGGCCGTCAATGTCGCTTTGATCGAAGCGATCGATGGTCTTGCGGCGACCATGGAGACCCTGCAAGCGGCTTTCGAGCGCAAGGCCAAGGAGTTCGACGGTATTCTGAAGGTCGGTCGCACGCAGCTGCAGGACGCTGTGCCAATGACGCTTGGCCAGGAATTCCGGACCTTCGCCGTGATGCTCGGGGAAGACAGAGCCCGCCTGATCGAGTCGGCTGCCCTCCTGCATGAGGTCAATCTCGGCGCCACCGCCATCGGCACCGGCCTCAACGCGCCAGTCGGCTATGCCGCCCTCGCCTGCGCTCATCTGGCGCGGCTCACCGGCCGTCCTCTTGTGACCGCGAGCGACCTCATTGAGGCCACACAGGACCCCGGCGCCTTCGTCCACCTCTCGGGCGTGCTCAAGCGCGTTGCCGTCAAATTATCGAAGACTTGCAATGACTTGCGCCTGCTTTCTTCAGGCCCCAGGGCTGGCATCGGCGAGATCACGCTGCCAGCGATGCAGGCGGGTTCGAGCATCATGCCCGGCAAGGTCAATCCGGTCATCCCGGAAATGGTCAACCAGGTGGCGTTTTCGGTCATCGGCAACGACATCACCGTGACGATGGCGGCGGAAGCAGGCCAACTCCAGCTTAACGCCTTCGAGCCCATCATCGTGCGGTCTCTGTCGGAAAGCATCATGCATCTGACCGCTGCCTGCCATATCCTTGCCGAACGCTGCGTCGACGGCATCACGGCCAATCCGGCGATCATGGCACAGCGGCTGCAGGAATCGATCGGGCTTGCCACGGCGCTCAACCCGCTGATCGGCTATCAGGCGGCGACCGCGGTTGCCCGCGAAGCGCTGGCAACAGGGCGCACCGTGCCGGAAATTGTGCTTCAGCATGAATATCTGACCGTAGAGGAGCTGTTTGAGGCATTGCGGCCGGAACGGCTCGCCAACCTACCGACCGCTATCAACGCTGCGGCTGGTCCTCGCCGATGATCGTGGTCACCACGCGCTTCACCTGACCGAGATGAGCTTCCATCGCCGCGATGGCCTCCTGCTCTTGTCCCGCCGCAATCGCTTCGACGATGCGGCGGTGCTCGACATTCGAGGCCACGCGTCGCTGCGCCATCATGTTCACCAGCTCCGATTGGCGCATCAGTGCATCGCGAGCGTCGGAAACGATCTTCGCAAAGACAGCATTTCCCGAGGATTCGGCAATCATGGAGTGGAATTCCGAATCCAGACCCACCCACTTCAAAGGGTCTTCTTCCCGATCCATTCGATCGCAAAGCTCGAACAGGCGCGTCAATTGCTGCTCCGTTCGCCGCAGCGCCGCCCAGCCGGCTGCCGGAACCTCGATGAAGGGACGCGCCTCGATCAGATCACGCGCCGAATAGCCGCCGTAACGCAGCTCCGGGCCTGGCGTCGATGTGATGACATAGGTGCCGCTGCCGGTACGGGTCTGGGTAAGGCCGAGTGTCTGTAGCGAACGGAGCGCTTCGCGGATAATCGGGCGGCTTACGCCATAGTGCGCGGCAAGCTGCGATTCGGCGGGCAGCCGTATCCCGACCGCCAACCGTCCTGAAGTAATTGCCGAACGAATATCCTCAAACACTGCCTCGGCAGCATTTTTCCGACTGATCGGACTTGTATAAGATAACCAATCAGCCACCTCACTCATGACGGTCAAACTTCACAAACATGCTTCGCTTGTCAAGGATCTGACGGCGAAATGGTGCATGTTCGCCCGGTTCGACACCATACGAAACGACCCGGCTCGATATGGAGAACGGCATCGGCGACAACTTGCACTTGATGTCCGGCCCGCGGAGATATAAAGAAATCCTTATCTCTTTATATGGAGTCGGATTTGCCCCTCCCCTTGTTTGCTTTGTTTCTGGCCGCCTTCGCGTTCGGCACGACCGAGTTCGTCATCGCGGGTATTCTCCCGGATGTGGCTCAGGGCTTGGGTGTCTCGATCCCTTTCGCCGGCTATCTGGTTTCCGGCTATGCGCTGGGAATTGCACTCGGCGGACCGTTCTTGACTATGGCGACGCGGCGGGTTTCACGCCGTACCATTCTGCTCGCCCTGACCGTCGCCTTTTGCCTGGGGCAGATCGCCTGCGCGCTCGCGCCCAACTTTGCTACCATGCTTCTCTTTCGCATTGCGACCGCCATCGCCCATGGTGCCTATTTCGGCATTGCCATGGTGGTTGCGATCGGCCTCGTACCGCAGGCGTTTCGCGGGCGCGCCGTCTCCGTGATCCTTGCGGGCTTGACGGTCTCGAATGTCATCGGCGTCCCTGTCGGTGCCGCGATCGGCGGGTTTTGGGGATGGCGGACGACATTTTGGGCAATGACCCTGGTCGGCATCCTCGCCCTGGCTGCGATATGGATATTGATCCCGCCGACGAAAGCAGACCCTCAGCAATCCGGCCATTTCAGTCGCGAAGTGCGCGTTCTCGGCCGCCAGCAGGTCTGGACGTCCCTCATCATGATGCTCGCCTTGATGATCGGGCAAATGGTGCCGTTCACCTACATAACGCCGCTTTTGCGCGAAGTGACCGGCCTTGATGCCATGTTTATTCCATGGATGCTGCTACTCAACGGCATCGGAGCGACACTGGGCGTTTTCATTGGGGGCCGACTGTCGGACTGGAAGCTGATGCCATCGCTAATCGTCATGCTCGCTGTCCAGGCTGCGGTCCTTGTCGTCCTCTACCTCGTCAGCCCCTATCCCCTGCTGATGGCCGTGACGATTTTCGTCTGGGGTGCTCTCAATTTCGCCATCGGCACCCCGATCCAGGCGCGCATTCTGATGTGGACGGCCGATGCGCCGAGCCTTGCTTCCTCGCTCATCCCATCAGGATTCAATATCGGCATTGCGATCGCAGCAATCGTCGGCGCTGCTCTGCTCGAAGGCGGATATGGCTATCGCAGCCTGCCGGTGCTCGGCGCCTTCGCGCTCGCCCTGGCCTGCGTGGTCGCCATCCTCTCAGCAGCACGCGAAAGCCGCAGCGGCGCAGTTCCGCCACATGCGGCTCTTAGGTGATTTCGCCCGCAGCCACATTTGGCGTCATCCAGCCCAGTAGCTACTGGTTTCCATAGCAATGACATAAACGAGCCTGCCAGCCCTACTCGTCGCCAATGGGACTATCGTGACCTGACACAAGCCCGGTCGAAACCACAGTTTCAAAGTACTCGACCTTCAACTCGAAGGAGCGCAAAAGCTTCTGCGTGCTCGGCTTCACCACCGCATCGTCGAAAGCGCCCTTGCCGAAGTGACCGGCGGAGGCCATATCGGCCCAAAAGCTCATGACCACCAGCTCGTTGTCAGTCCCCCGCACCTTGCGGGCAAGCGTTGCTCCGAGATGGCCGGGAAGGCGCGCCATTTCGACAAAGGTGGTCGTCTCGAGATGCCTTGCATAGGCTGCCAGCACCTCGTCAGAGCCGGCAACGGCTCGCCAGGAACGAATGATCATGTCACCCCCACACAGACCGGCGCATGCGGGGCGTCATCGCCCCCTGCCCGGTCACTGCCGAGGATTTATGCATCAGTTTCGTCGCCCGGCAATCCCGATCGATGGAAAATGGCCCTTGCTTCCGGGCCACCACTACATCGGTCAGACGATCAGTCCCTTCATTGGCAGGACGTGATCTGAGCCGGGGAAGACATCGCGCGTCAAGACGGCTGGCGATGCGCCAAGCAGATCGACCGCGATACCCTTGACGACGGCGCGCAGATCCGTGGTGGCGGCAAGATCGCGGCCATCGCGCAATTGCGCCTGCTTGAGGCCGGGCCAATCGGCAATCACCCGGCCACCCTTGATCGCGCCGCCGGCGAGGAAGGCCGTCGTTCCGGTGCCGTGGTCCGTGCCCTGCGTGCCGTTGACCTGCGCCGTGCGGCCGAATTCGGTCGCAACGAAGATCGCAGTATCCTTCCAGGCTGGACCAAGCTCCTGCTGGAACGCGGCAAAGGAATTGTCGAGCCCGACGAGAAGCTTGTTCAGCCGATCCACTTCGCCCGCATGGGTGTCCCACCCTTCGAAGGCAAGCGCTGCAACGCGGGGGCCGTCATCCTGCGCCAGCAGGCGGGCAGCGCCTCTCGCCATCTGCTCCATTCCCGTGGGATCGCCGGGGCCGCCCCTTGCCTTGACGTCGAGGCCGGCGGCAATCTTGCCGGTCGAGATACCCTCGGCAAGGATTTTCGCAAAGAGCGGATCAGTGTGATTGTAAAGATCCATCAGCCTCGGGGGCAGGTCGTCGCTGACCGGCTGCAGATTGGATGGCGACCAACCCAGCACCGGCGCCTTGCCGCGAATGACGAGCGGCGCGTTGGCGCCGACGGACAATCCGCGGATCTCCGATGCGCCGGGCGAAACCTTCTCGCCCTTCGGCAGGCCTTCCAGCATCCGGTTCAACCAGCCTGAATCGACGCGGCCGGGCATTTCGTAGCCGGACTCGAGCACGTCCTGCCCGTCGAAATGCGACCGGTCGCGATAGGGTGTCGCGCTGGCATGCACGACTGCCGCCTGCCCTGCCCGATAAAGCCTGTTGAAATTCGGCATCGACGGATGCAGCGCAAAGAAGCTGTCGAGCGGAAGAGCCGCCTCAGGGCCGCTCGTCGTCATGGCAATCGCTTGCCTTAGCGCCGCATAATCAGGATCGCCGACCGGTGGCACGGCCGTCAGGCCATCGAGCGCGCCGCGCAGGATGATGGTGATGAAGCGCGGGTCGCGGCCGCCGGCGGCGTAGGCGAAGCGCGGGATGAAGGCCCAGGCAAACAAGGCGCCTGAGGCACCGAGTACGGCACGACGGGTGGGGGTCATGAGTTCGCAGGTCATGGTCAACGCCTTTGAAATTCGGGGGAAAGATAAGCGATCGTCAGACCCTGGTTACGGGTCTCCGCACGCGATACCGCCTGCAGCGTTTCCTTCGAGAGAAGCGGCCCCAGGCTGTCGGAAACGAAGCGACGCGGATCGACCTGGGGCGGCACGGCATTCGCAATCATATTGGCGACATCCATGCGCATGCTGAGGCTTTCGCTGGAGGCCCAGAGATCGACGGTGTCGGCAAAGCCATTCGGGCCGGCTGGCGCCCAGAAGGGCTGCCCCATGGCGGTCAAGGCGCCGAGAATGACGTTCGGCTTCGGCGTCTCGCCGCTTGCCCGCAAAAGCGCGGTCATGAATTCCAGCGGTGAGCGAACCTTCGACAATGTCGGGTTCCAGGCATCCTCGGAGCCGACAAGCGCCCGATAGACGGCCGACAGATCGCCATCCGTCTTGCTGAAGGTCGCCGCAACGGTCTGCACAAGTCCCGGCGGCGGCGTGTCGGCAACGAAATGCCGGACGAGCTTGGTGGCGATGTGCTGCGCGGTTGCCGGGTGGCGGGCGAGATCGCGCAACGCTTCCCGCCCCTGCCCCACACCATTGTCGGCGTAGGTGAGGCCGAGTAGCGTCTGGTCGCCAGGTTCGTGTGCGCCGGCGTTAAAAACGAAAGTGCCGGGCGTGCCGAGCTTGCCTTCGGCGCGCGCCACCGTCCAGCCGGTGATGATTTTGGCGAGCGTTGTCACGTCGGTCTGCGTATAGCCGCCATTGACGCCGAGCGTGTGGAGTTCCAGCGTCTCGCGGGCAAGGTTCTCGTTGAGACCGCGCTTCTTGTTGGCATTAGCCTTGGAGTTCGGCCCGATCGATTGCTGATTGTCGAGATAGCCGAGCATGGCCGGATGGGTTTCGACAGCGAGCAGCATGTCGGCGAACCGCCCGAAGACATGCGGCCGGATCGCTTCGCGCTCAAAGGCGCCGGCAACGATATGCACCTCCTCGCCCTTGGAGATGGCAACGGAGAAATGGTTGGCCCAGAACATGGCGAGCCGTTCGCCGAAGCCGATCAATGGCTGCCGTATCGTACCGTTGAAGCGGGCATCCACCTCGGCCAGCAGAACCTGCTGCGGCAGATAGGGCATCTGCGGCTTTTCAACCTTCTCGACCACCTTGCCGATCGCGGCCGCCATCATCTGATTGTTGGGCTGGGCAGCCATGCCTTGATTGGCCGCCTGGCCCGCCATGGTCCCGGAAGGCTGCGCCGCAGGCTTCTGCGGCTGCTGCGGACCCTGCATCGGCTTGTCCTGCGGCGTGGCGGCGACGGCGGTCACGGCCTGCTGCCTCGCCTCCTTGCGCTGTTCCTGGAACGCGTAGAGAGAAACGAGGAGATCGGCTGTGGATTGCAGCTGCGCCCCGACCGGAACCGGAACGAAGCGCTCGGTGATTTCTTCCAGCAACGCACCGCGCGGATCGGATGCGATCGCGGTCGTGCCGTTATGGTCTGCCCCTAACCCAAAACGAGAAAGAGCGAGCGCGGCATAAACGTCATTGGATTGCTGAGCCATGGTCTTGCCAACTCCTGCATCGAACACGCTCCTTTAACGCAGAGGTGGCTTCGATCCGTCGCTCGGCAAGTGTGATCATTTTATGGCAGCGGCCCTCGGCATGCTGCGGCGAACCAAGCTCTCGGCCAGCGCCCGGCGTTCGTCGTAGGAGAGCGTTGCGGCAAAATCGACCGCGCGCTGTTCGAGCTTTGCTCTCACGGCGACATCGCCATCGCGCGCCCTCGCCAGCGCAGCCGAAAGCGCTTCCTTGTCGAGCGTCGGCTGCCCGAGAATGGAGGCGGCATCGATCTTTGCCTGCTGCGCGTCGAGAATGATCTGCCGCTCGCCCTTGCGCGCCTCGTTGAGCGCGGCGCGCAAAGCCTTCTTCTGGGCGGAAGGCAGTTGCTCGCCGGCAAGCGGCATCATGCCAACCCCGGCCTGGGTCTTGCGTATCCACGTCAGCCCGCCCCCAGCCAGCGCCCCTATCAGGAAGATGTTCAGCACCAGCAGGGAAATAACCACTATTCGAAAGCTGCGATCTGTCATTGGCTGTCCTGCTGCGCTACACCCGCATCCGGCCCGATATCGCCGAACATGGTTGCGGTTCCGTCGGAAACGACCGAGGTATCGGATGTCAAGCTCGGGGCCAGGATGGCGATGGCAATGCTACCGGCGAGCGCGCCGGCTATGCCGACGCCTACGAGGCCGATACCCGCGGAACCGAAACGGAACCAGTTTCTAATCGTCAGACGGCGAACGAGCTTTGCGACAATTCGGCCTTCCAGCCCAGCTCCACCGGGCTTCACAACATAGGTGTCGAGCAAAGCGTCGAGATCGGCGGCGTGCGCAAGCGCTTCGGCAGCTGCAGGGCTCTTGGCAAACTCGCGCGCAGCCGCGCGTTCGGCTTGCGGCCACCGGGCAATATCGCCGCCATAGGCCGCAGTCAGCGCTTCAAACCGCTCGGCATTCATCTGAGCTGCGATACTCTCAACCATCGCCCTGTTCCTTCAACAAAAGTACCTGCAACGAACGCCTTCCGCGCGCTAGCAGGCTTTCCAGTGCGTCGACGCTGACGTCCATGATCTCAGCCGCCTCGGCATTCGACAGCGCCTGATAGTAAACCAGGATGATTGCCTCGCGCTGCCGGGGCGCAATCATCTGTATGGCTCGCTCCACGCGCCTGGACGGGTCGTCCTCGCTCAACAAACCCGCATCCGGCGCCGGCCCCTCATACTCGACATCGGGCGGCTGCTCGGCAAGCACGTCCTTGCGCCGGCGCAGGCGATCGTAGCAAAGGTTGATCGCCACGCGATGCACCCACGTGCTGAAGCGGGCGTTGCGCTGGCGCCAGCCGCCGGCATTGCGCCAAACGCGCAGGAACGTCTCCTGCGCCACATCCTCGGCCTCGGTCGCATCGCCAAGCATTCGGGTCGCTACTGCGATGATGCGCGGCGACTGCCGTGTTATCATCACGCGCATCGCCGGAACGTCGCCCGCGGCGATGCGACCGAGCAAATCCTCATCCGGGTCGCCACTCTTGGGCGCGCGATCCCACTTCATCGACAATCGCCACCGCTCCAGTTTTCCGCGATACCGGCACGAGACGCCGATTTCAGCCTTTCGGCCCGCCAAATCCGCGTGGCCATAAGTTCTGGCAAGGGGCGCCAATCGGATCGCAGCATTTCGGTCAGCGTATCATCCTTCGACATCAAAAACATGGTCACAAGGATTGAACGGTGCGCTTGCCAAATTCCGTCGCTTTTGCGGCGGCAGTTTCAAATTTTCTTTCAAAGCCGGAGGCTGCCCACCGCGCAATAAAGAAGGCCGGCGCACCCGGACACAGAAGCTTCACCTTCTGCTGCCCGGATTGCCGGCACTCCACATGGTCAAATGCAACGCCTCCGCTCGATCAGAGCGTCAGCAGATCGCTCGTGGTCAGATCCTGCTCATTGGTCGAGTAGAAGCTGCCGAAGCTCGGTATCTGCGTTTGCTGCGACTGCGACTGCAATTGCGACTGCTGCGACTTCATGGCCTCTTCGAACTGGCTTTGCGTCAAGGAGCCCGAACCGGAGGTATCGAGGCTCTTGAACAGCGAAGTTGCCTGATCCGCACTGACGTCAGACGGGCGGGCCGCGACGAATTCGGATTCGCTGACGCTGCCGTCACCGTCCGTATCCATCGAGGAGAACGCTGCCGAGAGCTCGTCATCGCTCATCTGGCCGCCGGATGAGACATGATGGCCGTGGCCATGACCGTGATGTCCGGCCTGCATGGCTTTGGCGAGCTGCGCATCGGTGAGAGAGCCGGTATTGTTGGTATCGTAGCTCTGGAACTGCTGCTCCGCCTGCGTTTCGCTGACGCCCTGCGGGCGGGCGGCGACAAACTCTGCTTCGCTGACACTACCATCTCCATTGGTGTCCATGGAGCTGATCAGATTGTTCAGATTGCTATCCTGGCTGCCGGTTGCGGAAGCCTGCTGGGTGCTCGACGTCGAACTGCTGGAATTGCTGTCGGAATCCGATGACGAGCTATCGCTGCCGGTCCCGGCCTGCAAATTAAGAATCATGTTCATCAGCTGCGCGACGAGCTGCTGCGCCGAAGCGAGCTGGGAGGAATCGTCCGAAGAGGATGAGGAACTGGTTCCCGAAGAGCTGTCGGACGAATTGCCGGAGGAGCTGTCGGACAGCAGGGATGAGACAGAATCGTCAGCCGTTGACGCCGTCGAACGCGACATCAGATATTGATAGTAATTGCTCGATGAGATCGAGGAAATGCTCGTCATTGGGGCCTCCAGATACGAGCGTTGAGAGGAACTCGGATGGCTTATACGTACGCGACTTGAACACGGTCGACGCCACGCCCTGCCTCATTGCGGCCAGAGCACGGCTTCGATGATCGATATGGCGGATGGACTTGCCAACGCTGCTGGTCAAACGCGTTTAGCGCCCCAACTTGACCGGTGCGTCGTTTCCAGAGCAAGCGAATCCGGGATCGCCCCGCCAATATATTTTGCCATCATGGCCCTATCGGCATCTGCACATTTTCGATTTTCACTTCCCAACGTGGGGAAATTGCACAAGGAAACTTGCGCGTGGCTTATAGGCGCTTGACGAATACACCCTATTGCGATTTTCTTCCTCGATTTTTAGGGAATATACAAATTCGGCCACTCTGTTCGTTTTCACTGATATATGGGCTTCAGTGATGATCGGCACTGATGGAACGAGAAGAACAAGAAGAGGGGCATAGCTTGAAAAGCAGTTTCGGTGGAGAGGTGAATGAGGCGAACTAAGGAGGAGGCGGCGGAAACCAGGAGCGAGATTTTGCAGTCCGCAAAAGCTCTGTTTCTCGACAGGGGGTACGAGAACGTCAGCCTGGAAGAAATAGCCGCAGCAGCCGGTGTCACGCGGGGGGCGGTACACTGGCATTTCAAGAACAAGCAGGGGCTGATGTTCGCGATTCGCGACGAGGCCCAGCAACCGTTTCAGGAACTGGCGGAGCGGATGTCCAAGGAGCTGCCGCCCAATCCGCTCGATCTGATCGCCGACACGATAGCGGCGATATTCGACGACGTTCACGGCGATCCGCGCAAGCGCAGCATGTTGAAGGTGATGATGCATCTCGACATGGCGTTTTGCGATGGCACAACGAGCCGGGCAAGTTCGTTCCGGCACGACATGCACCAGAATTTCGAACGCATTTTCACCCTGATGGATGAAAAGACGAAGCTGCCGGCACCCTGGACACCGGATACCGCCGCTTCCGCGCTGACGGCCGTCATCGGCGGCCTGATCACGGAATGGACGCTCGACCGGGGCAATTTCGAGCTGGTTCCTTGCGGGCAGATGTTCATAAAGATGGTGCTGAAGACGTGGTTCCCGCTGGCGCAGACGCAGGAACTGGCACTCACGGCGATCTGAGGCAACTTCACAAAGACAGGAAGCAGCCTCGTATTGAGGATTATGAAAAAACAAAGAGATAGAGTATTTCTCTAGCTCGTTCTGGAAGCGAGAAATCTCTAACGCCGTGGAAAAAGCGCATGGCGATTTTCTCGTCGAAACGACGCCCAAGCATTGGATGAGGCTCCAAGAGCCTGCGACGAACCGAAGCGTCGCTAAAAGATCCTGGAAACAAAAAAGGACTCGGAGGGAAAGCCGAGTCCTTTATTTTGATCGGAGGTCAACCGATCGATGAAAGAAGCCCGGCGGATTGGAACGCCAGGCTTCTCATACCCGGCACGAAGCCGGGTAATTCCTTATTAGAAGCTACGCTCGAAGCGCATGATACCAGCCCACTGATCCTGGTTCACAGAATCGAAGTTGGTGTAGGATACTTCCGGACGAAGCGTCAGGTTCTTGACCGGATTCCAGGTGAGGTTCGTGGTCGCTGCGAAGATCTTCGAGTCGGTGTAGGCAAGCTGGATGTTCCACTTCAGCTTGTCGTTGATCGGCACGCTACCGCCGCCCCAGACAGCCCAGTCACCCCAGCCGCACTTCGACGGATCATTAACGGGGCAAGCCGAACGATCGAGGTTGGTACCGGCGTACTTGTTGAGCTTGTCGCCGTCGGTGTTGTAGCCGCCCATCAAGAAGGCCGAGAACACACCGAAGTCAGCGTCTACACGAACTTTAACAGCACCTTCTTCAACGATCGAGTCGTAACCGCCGACGACCTTGACGCCCCATGCGCCAGACTTGAAGCCGAGACCGGCGACAACGTCAGGAGCGTAATGGTTGGTTTTGTCGTCCGTCCACCAGCTCGCACCGTAGGAAGACGAATCCGAACCACTGGAGTTCGAATCTTCGAGCGAGATCACAGCCGTAAAGCCGTTGCCTGCGTCGTAGTTGTAGGTCAACTGGTTCAGTTCGTACGGGCCGTCATAGATCACGTCGTCGTTGATGACATCGCCAGCGTAACCGACATACAGGTTGTACTGCGAGTCGAGCTTACCAACCGTGAATCCGCCGAGGCTGATGTTGGCGAACAGGAGCTTCGTGGAGGTGGAGCCGCCGTCGTTCCAGTCCCAACGCAGAACCATGTTGGTCTTCAGCGGACCGTATTCGGTGTCGGTTGCGGTGTCGACGTTCAGCTCAGCACGGGTGTGCCACAGGGTGCCAACCTTGCTGTTCGGATTGTAGGCATCGTACCATTCGCCTTCAGAACGGACACGGCCGCCGATCTTGAGGCAGGTTTCGGTACCCGGAATGAAGAAGTAACCAGCACCGTATGCGTCGCAAATGCGAACGTATTCCAGCGGCTCGGGCTCAGCAGCAACGATGGCGTCGGCCGCATGAGCGCCGGATACTGCTGCCAGCGCAGCAGCGGAGCCGAGAAGAAGGCTCTTGATGTTCATTATTAAACTCCTGGTTGTAATATGCATTTCAAATTTACCGCGAGCGCAAAACTGGAATACTACCTTAGAGATCGCTTCGGTCTAAACGCGACCGGGTAGCCCGGCAAATACGCACCTAATGTTGGCCTGAGTCCCCTCGAACCTCCACGATTGACCCCGCGGCAAAGGCCTTGAAATGCCTCTACCGATCCGGCCGAATACTCGACCGTAAGACAACTTATGTCCTGTATTTGGTTTACAAACAGCCCGTATGTTTGTCAATTATATGAAACATGCTTGCGCGTTAGTCTTGGCCGATGTTGCCTAAATGCAACTGACGACAGCGGGGCACCGCATGCCTGCGGAGGCGACCGCCAGAAGACTTCAATTCACGCAAATACCGGCAAATCGGTACCCACACCTGCCTCCAAGGCGGCGCGACATCCGCAATCACCGGCAACAGGACGACCTGGCCCGAATGTAACGACGCTGTCCAGGCCGGCATGATGAAGCGCTCGAGAGGCTATCCGGCAGCAACGCTCAGAAACAAAATTCAATAAATCGGTACACACAGAAATATTGAATCTCCCTAGATTCCCGCGAGTCGCGCCATCTAAGAGGAAAAATCGCGAATGAGTGAGAACCGGTCGATCTTCATCGCGACCCCCTGCTTCGGCGGCCTTGTCACCAAGGACTACATGCAGTCCATTTTCTCGTTAATGCAGACCGGCGCGCAGGTCGGCATACAACTGACGCTTGCTCTGCTCGGCAACGACGCTCTGATTACCCGCAGCCGCAACACGCTCGTCTCCTCCTTTCTGAACGATACGGCGGCGACTCACATGCTCTTCATCGACGCCGACATCAGCTTCGAGCCGGATCAGGTCATACGGCTGCTCGCGGCGGACAAGGATGTGGTCGCCGCCATGTATCCGATCAAGGACTATGATTGGGACACGGCTGCCCGCGTCAATTCGCGAGACGGCGAAACGCTTTCAGCTGCCGCGCTTCACTATGTCGGCACCCCGCTTGTCGGTCAGGTCGCGGAACGTGAGGGCGATTTCGTCAGCGCCGTCTATGCAGGCACAGGCATGCTTCTGATCAAGCGCAACGTCATCGAAAGAATGATCGCCGCCTATCCGGAGCTGCGCTACAGCGCAATCCACGCCTATCCCAGCACGAAGCGCTCGCCAAGCACCCAATACGCCCTGTTCGAATGCATGGTCGAGGAGGGAACGGGTATCTATCTCAGCGAGGATTTCGCCTTTTGCCACCGCTGGCGGGCACTCGGCGGCAAGATCTGGCTCGACACCGCCAGCAAGCTTTCCCATACCGGTCCTCATCGTTTCGTCGGCAACACCGCCCCGCGTTACTGAGGCGGCTAAATACAAAATATCCGCTCCGGCGCGATGGAGACTGCACCTTCCGGGATGAGGCGATCGCCACTCCCGCAATAAGCGGTCATCACGACGGGGTTGACAGAGGACGAGGCTAGGGCATAGCCTTTTCACATTCACCAGGGGGGTCCCGGCAAGGGGCTGAGATACTGCTGAACAATACGGCTTTGCCGATTGTGGGCGCAGTGACCCGTTGAACCTGATCCAGTTCATACTGGCGTAGGGACGGTGCAAGCGCTCGATGGCTTTGGATTCCCGCGTGGGTTCCGTGCCGGCGTCTTTCCATCATTCCGGCTGATGACTGGGTCTCCAACCGCAACTTGGAGCCTCAAACCATGAACATTGCCGCAAAGAACCTCACCCCGACCGTTACCACCGGCCCGCTGCCGGCCTCGCGGAAGATCTATATTCCCGGAGAAATCCACGCCGACATCCGGGTGCCGATGCGCGAAATCAGCGTGCATCCGACATCGGGCGAACCGCCGGTCGTCGTGTATGATTCCTCCGGTCCCTACACGATCGAAGGAGCCGATATCCGCATCGAACAGGGCCTGTCGCAGTTGCGCCGCGACTGGGTGCTCGCCCGCGGCGATGTCGAGGCCTATGAAGGCCGCGATGTGCGCCCCGAGGACAACGGCTTCGTCAGCGGCGATCGGCTGACGCCGGAATTTCCCGCCAAGCGCCAGCCGCTGCGGGCCAAGGACGGCAAGGCTGTTACCCAGCTCGCCTATGCGCGCGCCGGCATCATCACGCCGGAAATGGAGTTCATCGCCATCCGCGAAAACCTTGGCCGCAAGGCGAAAGCCGAAGCGCTTCTTCGCGACGGCGAGAGCTTCGGCGCCCATATTCCCGATCACGTCACCCCGGAATTCGTCCGTCAGGAGGTTGCCGCCGGTCGCGCCATCATTCCGGCCAACATCAACCACTCCGAAAGCGAGCCGATGATCATCGGCCGGAATTTCCTGGTGAAGATCAACGCCAATATCGGCAATTCCGCCGTCACCTCCTCGATGGCGGAAGAAGTCGAGAAGATGGTCTGGGCGGCACGCTGGGGTGCCGACACCGTCATGGATCTCTCGACCGGCCGCAACATCCATAACATCCGCGAATGGATCATCCGCAATTCACCGCTGCCGATCGGCACCGTGCCGCTCTATCAGGCGCTGGAAAAGGTCGGCGGCATTGCGGAAGAACTGACCTGGGAAATCTATCGCGACACGCTGATCGAGCAGGCAGAACAGGGCGTCGACTATTTCACCATCCATGCCGGCGTGCGGCTGCATTACATCCCTCTAACAGTCAATCGCGTCACCGGCATCGTCTCGCGCGGCGGCTCGATCATGGCCAAGTGGTGTCTTCATCACCATCGCGAGAGCTTCCTTTACGAGCATTTCGAGGAAATCTGCGACATCTGCCGCGCCTATGACGTTTCCTTCTCGCTCGGCGATGGCCTGCGTCCCGGCTCGATTGCCGACGCCAACGACGCCGCGCAATTTGCCGAACTCGAAACGCTCGGCGAACTGACGAAGATCGCTTGGGCGAAAGATTGCCAGGTGATGATCGAAGGTCCCGGCCATGTGCCGATGCACAAGATCAAGGAAAATATGGACAAGCAGCTCGCCGTCTGCGGTGAGGCGCCCTTCTACACGCTCGGACCGCTGACGACCGATATCGCGCCGGGCTACGACCACATCACCTCGGGTATCGGCGCTGCGATGATCGGCTGGTTCGGCACGGCGATGCTCTGCTATGTCACCCCGAAGGAGCATCTCGGCCTGCCCGACCGCAACGACGTCAAGACCGGCGTCATCACCTACAAGATCGCAGCGCACGCCGCAGATCTTGCCAAGGGTCATCCAGCCGCCCAGGTGCGCGACGATGCCCTGTCGCGCGCGCGCTTCGAGTTCCGCTGGGAAGACCAGTTCAACCTCTCGCTCGACCCCGACACCGCCCGCAGCTTCCACGACGAAACCCTGCCGAAGGAAGCGCATAAGGTGGCGCATTTCTGCTCGATGTGCGGCCCGAAATTCTGCTCCATGCGGATTTCGCACGACATCCGCGCCGAGGCACAGAAGGAAGGACTGGAAGCCATGGCGGCGAAGTATCGTGAGGGCGGCGACCTCTATATGCCGATCGATACCGCCACGCATCCGGCCGAGTGACATGCGGGTCCTCGTCAAAGGGGCCGGCGTTGCCGGCCTCACGGTCGCACACGAACTGGTCCGCCGCAGGGCAGAAGTCACGGTCTCGGATCGGAACCTGGATTTCCGTCATGCAGCCTCCTGGCTTGCCGGCGGCATGCTGGCGCCATGGTGCGAACGGGAAAGTGCGGAGGCGGCAGTGCTGGAGCGCGGCCGCGATTCCGCCGATCGGTGGGACGCGATCCTGCCCGGCAAGGTCGTCCGCAACGGAACGCTTGTCGTCGCGGCAAGCCGCGACCAGAACGAGCTGAAGCGATTCGCCGGCCGCACAGCAGGCTATCGCTGGCTGGACGAACAGGACATCGCCATCCTTGAGCCTTTGCTTGCCGGCCGTTACCGGCATGGCCTGTTCTTCCCGCAGGAGGCGCATCTCGATCCTCGGGAGGTCATGCAATCCTTGAAAGACGGCCTTTTGGCCAAGGGCGTCACCTTTGTCGGCCAGGTCGCGGAGGACGACGGGTTCTCCGAGATTGTCGACTGCACCGGGGCTGCCCGCATCGGCGAAAGCCCGGCGTTGCGGGGCGTGCGAGGCGAAATGCTCTATCTGCAGACGCATGAGGTCACGCTTTCACGTCCCGTCCGGCTGCTGCATCCGCGCGTTCCGATCTACATCGTACCGCGCGACAAGGGCCTGTTCATGGTCGGCGCGACAATGATCGAAACCGACTTCAAGGGGCCAATCGCCGCCCGCTCGTTGATGGAACTGCTGAACGCGGCCTATACCGTGCATCCAGCCTTTGCCGATGCCACGGTGGTCGAAACCGGCGCCGGTATCCGCCCTGCCTTTCCAGACAACCTTCCGCGCGTAACGCGAGAGGGCAAGACCACATCTATCAACGGCCTCTTTCGCCACGGCTTCCTCTTAGCCCCCGCAATGGCGGCCGAGGCCGCCGATCTCATTTTTTCCGGACAGGATAGCGATAGGAGCCGCCAATGCGCCTGATCATCAATGGCGAAACGCAGATCGTCGCCGCCACCACGCTTTCTCAGCTTCTCACCGCGCTCGAATACGAGGGCGAGTGGCTGGCGACCGCCGTCAACGGCGAGCTCATTCATCGCGAAGAGCGCGACGACCATGCCTTGGCCGACAATGACAGAATAGAAATTCTCACTCCGATGCAGGGAGGCTGACCCGTGCTGGAACTCTACGGAACCGAAATCCCCTCGCGCCTGCTTCTCGGCACGGCGCGCTACCCCTCCCCGGCCATGCTGGCGGAATCAGTCAAACGTTCGCAAACCGGGATCGTGACCGTGTCGCTGCGCCGGGAAACGGCGGGCGGACGCAATGGCGGCGCATTCTTCGAGATGATTCGCGAGCTTGGCGTCCGCGTCCTTCCCAATACCGCCGGCTGCCACGGCGTATCCGAGGCGGTGCTAACAGCGAAAATGGCGCGCGAGGTCTTCCGCACCAATTGGATCAAGCTCGAAGTGATCGGCAATCACGATACGCTGCAGCCTGATGTCTTCGCCTTGGTGGAAGCGGCGAGAATCCTGAGCGACGAAGGTTTCGAGGTCTTTCCCTATACGACGGACGATCTGATCGTTGCCGAGCGCTTGCTGGACGCCGGATGCCAGGTGTTGATGCCTTGGTGCGCGCCGATCGGAACGGCGGCCGGGCCGCTCAATCTCTCCGCGCTGCGTTCGATGCGGGCCCATTTTCCCGACGTACCGCTGATTGTGGATGCCGGTATCGGCAGGCCCTCCCATGCGGCCATCGTCATGGAACTCGGCTTCGATGCCGTCCTCCTCAACACGGCTGTTGCCGGCGCCGGCGATCCAGCCGCGATGGCGGAGGCCTTCGCCAAGGCGATCGATGCCGGCAGGCAGGCTTTCGGCGCGGGCATGCTGGAGCCGCGCGATATGGCCGTGCCCTCGACGCCCGTCATCGGAAAGGCGGTTTTCTCGTGACGCTCGATCCATTCTACCTGATCGTCGATAGCGCCGCCTGGATCAGGCGGCTCGTGCCGCTCGGCGTCAAGCTGGTTCAGTTGCGCGTCAAGGAGCGCCCCCTCGACGAGACTCGCGCGGAAATACGCGAATCGAAGGCAATTTGTGACGCTCATGGCTGCCAGTTGATCGTCAACGACTATTGGCAGCTGGCGATCGAGGAAGGCTGCGACTTCATCCATCTCGGCCAGGAGGATCTGGCATCCGCCGATCTCTCGGCCATCCGCGTCGCCGGACTGAAGCTAGGTCTCTCCACTCACGACGAGAGGGAACTGGCGACGGCGCTTGCCGCGGAACCCGATTATATCGCGCTCGGGCCGGTTTACCCGACCATCCTCAAGGCCATGGCCTGGGCGCCCCAGGGTCTGGAACGCGTCGGCCAATGGAAGGCCCGCATCGGCGATCTGCCGCTCGTTGCAATCGGCGGGCTCACTGTCGAGCGCCTTGCCGGCATATTCGCTAGTGGCGCCGATATTGCCGCCGTCGTGACCGATATCACACGCAATCGCGACCCCGAATCGCGGACGCGGCAATGGATCGCAGCCACGCGACAATTGCCTCGAAATTGACACGATCGGGATACCAAACGCCATGCGAAGGCATGATTTTCAGGGTCTGCCGCCCGATGAACGGCGCATTCATAAAATATTCAGCTGAACATAATCATGCTTAAGACGTTGATTAAATGACTCGCGTATTCGCTGAGCATAAAGGCTGCTTTGGAGGTAGTCATGATAAAGAAGACAGTTCTTACGGTTCTGCTGGCCTCTGCGGTCGTAGGCGGCGCATTGGCGCCCGTCAGCTCCGCACAGGCACAGTATTACGACGGCCGCCCGCCCTATCGCGGCGATTGGCGTGGCCATGACGATTGGCGTCGCCATCACCACGGCAATGGCGGCGCAATCGCTGGCGGTGTTGCCGCTGGTCTCATCGGCGGCCTGATCGTCGGCGGCGCCCTTGCCAACAGAGGCCCGGTCTACGAAGCGCCTCCCCCGCCGCCGAGGTGCTGGTTCGAGAACCGAGAGGTTCAGAACCAGTATGACGATGGCTGGCACTACGAGCGCATTCGCGTCTGCAATTAAACAAGAGACCGAGCAAGCGCACAGGCGCATGCCGGACGAATGGACGACTTTGAGATTGCCGGCGGCTGAACACCGCCGGCAAACTTTTTGAAGCCCGAAAAATGGTCTAACTACAGGCCATGCGTCCTCGGATAAGCGTTGCGCTGCGGGAATGTTCTGCCGGCAAGACTTTCGGGCACGGGTCGCCAGATTTCCACCTGCAGCGGATAGCACGGCACCGTATCGCTCGAATGCTCGCTGCCGCAATCACCTCCCGGGCAGGCGGAGAGAGCCCCAAGTAGATCGATTTCCGCGAAAAACTCGATGAAATCGCCCGGCCGCACCGGGCTTGCCTTCATGAAATATTGGTGCGTATCGCGCGTGAAGCCCGTACACATGAAGACGTTCAGCACATCGTGAACATGAAACTCCGCCTCCTGGACTGGAATATTCATCTCCTTGGCAAGCGCGCGCGACAGGTTCGAATGGCAGCAATGGTGATAGTCGTCACCCTTCAATAGGCGATTGGTATAGGGATCGCAACGCGTGCCGATGACATCGTGAACGCCTCCTCCGTCTGCGTCCCAGCCGTACCAGCCGAGCGTGTCATGGGTGATCGTCGCCATGGGCCGCAGGTAAGGCAAGCTGCTCCATAGCCGATCGCCGACGCCGACATGGGTGGCATGCAGAGCCCGGGTCTTGCCGCTGAAGAAGCGTTCGGAGAGATCCTCCGCATTCCACAGATTGAGATCGCCGACCTGCGATCCCTCGACGCTGACGATGCGGAAGAAATGCCCTTTCGGCACTCGGAAACTGCCGCCTTCGCGCGGCGGCACGATGATTTCGGCAATCTTGGTCATGGTCTGCCTTGCCGTCTGGAGTACATCCATGTCTGCTGCCGGCAGCGTGCCATTCGGATAGACGACGACAGGCGGCTTGCCGCGCCGTTCCTCGGCATCTGCGGGAACGGCCATGTCGAAAATACTGCTCATGATGGCGTGTCATTCCTTATCGAGTTGGAGCCGAAACGTTCGTTTTGAGAGCACTTTAGGGATACAGGGCCGCGGCGCAACGGCGATTTGCCTTGCCCATTGGCTAAGTCCTACTTAGCCTCACAGGATGCAACATGTTCCTCTTGCCTCCCTTCGCGCCTTCGAGGCCGCCATCCGTCACGAGAGTTTCACCAAGGCGGCAGCGGAACTCAACCTTACCGCTGCCGGCGTAAGCCAGCATGTGCGCAGCCTGGAGGAATGGCTTGGGGTCAAACTGTTTACGCGTCATGTCCGTGGCGTGACGGCGACGGCGGCGGGCCGCGAATTCGGCGCAGCTGTAGCAGATGGCCTCGGGCATATCGATATCGCCGCCAGGCAATTGCGGTTTGCAGGCACCAACCGGCCCGTCAGCGTCGCCTGCATCGCTTCCGTCGCCACCCGCTGGCTGATACCGCGCCTAGAGGCATTCAGAAGGGAATACCCGGAGATTCAGATCAATATCGTCTACGCGCTCGATATGAAGACGCCGGAGGCGGCGGGCGTCGATCTGCTGATCCGCCATGGGCCGGGACCTGCCGCAAACGCTATCCCGCTCTTGACGGCCGAAACGCGGCCGACCTGCTCGGCGGAATATAAAAACCGCCATGGACCGATCGACAAACCCGCCGACCTTCTCGATCTGGATCTTCTGCACGACGAAACAACAGCCGCCTGGATACGCTGGTTCGCGCTTGACAATATCCTCCGGCCTTTGAAGCCCGGCCCTGTCTTTGCCGATTTCAACCTGATGATCGCGTCGATTATCGGCGGCCAGGGCATTGGCCTCTGCCCGACGGCCCTGATTTCGGACGAATTGGCCAACGGTACATTGGTCACCCTGTTCCACACGCCGTCGGATACGGACAAATCCTACTGGCTGCTCCCCGCCGGTCGCCTCTCCAACGAGGCGGAGATTTTTCGCGATTGGCTGGTTTCCGTCAGCAAGCAGAGTACGAGCAGGTGACACCCGCTGCCGCGGCGCGCCATTGTCAAAGGCTCTCTGCCGTAACCGTCAAAAAGCGGACAGGCTCCGGATCGATATCGGTATCGATCAGCCCCAACCGCTTCAGCGTCAAGTCGATGGCGCGGCGGGCCTGAACCTCCGGCGCCTGATCGAGGACGATCGTCATCAAACCCTCCTTGAGATAGCCGCGCGTCGCATCGGACAGTTCATGCCCGACCCAGAAGACAGGCCGCTTGCGATGCCGGCGTAGAACAGTCGCGATCGCGGCATTGTCGCCGCCGGCGCTGTAAAGGCCGGCAATATCAGGATATCGGGCGAATGCGCTTGCCAGCAGTTCCATCGTCTTCATCTCATCGTCCTCGTCGAGCATGACTTCCACGAAACGATGCGATGGGTCTGCGTGATCAAGCAGATAGTCGGAAAAGCCGCGGATGCGTGCCTTGTGGTTCTCATAGGCGCCGCTGTGACAGAGCGCGACGAAGCTGCCGGAGATATTGGCTTGCATGCGCGCCATATAGAAGGCGGCGGTGCGGCCGGCGGCCTCATTGTCGATGCCGACGTAAGGCAGTTCGCGCGCCGGCCGGGTCATGATCTGGACGACTGGTATGCCGGCGCCGGCGGCCTTGCGGACGCTGCCGACCACATCGGGATGATCGGGAGCAACGACGATCAAGGCGGAGCGCCGTGCCTGTGGATTTGCGATATGGCGCGAGAAATCGGCGGGGTCATCTTCCCGTGCGAAAGTCCGCTGAATCTGGATATCCTTGTCGAGCAGGACCGCAATGCGCTCGAAGGCGCGATTGAGCCTTGAATAAAAGTAGGTCTCGGGCCGCAGCAATACGACTTCGATCCGCACCAGGCCATGGCGGGCGCCGGCAAGCGGCGCGCGATAGCCAAGCCGCTTTGCCGCGATGAAGATCTTCTCCGCCGTCTCCGGCAAGACGTTGCCGCGCCCGTTCAGTGCGCGCTCGACCGTTGCAGCCCCCACACCTGCCGCCGCGGCCACATCCTTCAACGTAATCTTGACCAAGTTCCCCCTCGCCCTCCAAGCCGATGATCAGATTTGATCACAGATTCGAAGCCTGCAAAAGGGGGCAAACTTCAGCCGAAACGGGCAACGAGAAAATCGATGACACTACGCAACATCGCGGTCGGACGCCGGTCCGGCGCATAGACCAGATGCATCGGCGTCGGCTTGTAAGACCATTGCGGCAGCACGGGCTCCAGCCGGCCGGCATCAAGATCGGCCGCCAGAAGCAGTTGGGGCTGCAACACGATGCCGGCTCCCTGCAAAGCGGCAACGCGCAAAGCCCCGCCCTGGTTGGCGGTAAACCTGCCCTTGATCACGATTTCGCGGGTTTCACCCTCCGGGCCGACAAGATGCCACCGTCCTTGCAGACGCCAGTAGGAATGGCCCAGACACATGTGATTGGCGAGATCTTCGGGGCTTTGCGGCCTGCCGCACCTGTCGAGATAATCGGGCGAGGCCGCCAGAATGCGCCGATAGGGTTTCAACGGCCGCGCCACGAGATTGGTGTCCGTCAGCTCACCGATATGAATGCCGAGTTCATAACCTTCGCCGATCAGATCATGCGGATTGTTGTCGAGCGCCAGATCGACGCTCACGTCGAGATTCTGATGCAAATAGTCGACTAGCGCCGGCACGAGACTTTGCGTTCCGAAGCTGACGGGGGCCACGAGCCGCAAACGCCCGCGTGGCGCCGATTGCAGTTCGGATGCCGATTGCTCGGCGAGATCGACCTCGGCCAGTACCGTCTTGCAACGCTCGTAGTAGAGCTTGCCGACTTCGGTCAGCTGGTGACGCCGCGTGGTGCGATGAAGCAGGCGTGCGCCAAGCCGCTGTTCAATCATCCTTATATGCTTGGCGACCATGGCCGCTGACACCTGACTGATATCGGCTGCGGCGGCGAAACTTCCATGCTCGACCACCCTGACGAACATTGCCATTCCCGCCAACTTGTCCATGATTGCATACCTATAGGTTCGGAATGAAGCAAATAGGAGCGTATTTATCGCCGGCTAGTTTTACAAGATAGTCCATGGCGCCTAACGTCAGGCGACATTTTATCAAGGAGTTATCATGCCCATCCTGCGCTTGGAAATGCATCCCGGCCGCACACAAGACCAGAAGCGCGCCTTCGTTCGCGAAGCGACGAAAGCCGCCGCCGAAACGCTCGCCTGCCCGCCGGAATCGGTGGAAATCATCATTACCGAGATTTCGAAGGAGTCCTGGGCGACGGCGGGCAAACTGAAATCGGATAGCTGAAACGATCCGATTTCGTGATCACGGCCTGGCGGTTGTAACTCGACCGTCAGGCGCGATCGATCGCCAGGCTCTGACGCCCCCAGGCCTCGGCCCAATCCATCAGACGGGCCAGCTCCTGCTTGAGGGCATGTGAGCGAATGATATCGGCAGCGTGATCGACATTGGTGCGCGGATTGTAAAACACGCCGATCTCTTCGCCGCTTTCCCGTCTTGCCGCCTCAAGGCGAGCCTTCACATCCTCTACTTCGGCCTTCACCGCAAAGTACCGCTTCATGACCTCGATGAGGTCGCGGTCGCTTGCATTCATTTCCATGCATACTCCACATTACCCATTTTAGCGCTCTGCAAAGATCCGATTCGCATGGCGAAATCTAGGTCGTTGCTTAGCCGGCAAGAAGAGTTTGCGGACCTCGGTTCGGGAGAAGAGCGTGGGATCGTTAAGCGAATTCAGGACCAGCTTTCCTTCACCGACTGCATGACCACATTGGTCGAAGTGCTTGCGACGAAAGGCAAACTGGAAATCTTCTCACCCAAAACGATGCGGTAGCGCCTTATATCGGAGGTGCGGACCTTCAGGAGATAATCGAAGCGGCCGGCGATCATGTGGCACTCTTCGATTTCCTTGATCTTTTTGATGGCATTGTTGAAGCTGAGCAGAGCCTCTTCGCGCGTATCCGTCAACTTGACTTCCGCAAAGGCGACGTGATCAAGGCCGAGCTTGATCGGATTGAGGATGGCCTTGAAGCCGTCGATATAGCCGGAATCGATCAGTTTCTTGAGACGCGCCTGGCATGGGGTCTTGGAAAGGCCGACCCGCTCGGAAAGCTCGGTGATCGACATGCGGCCGTCTTCGACCAATGCGTCGAGGATCTTTTGGTCGAACTGGTCAATTTCACTGGATTTGGTCATTCTCGCAGGCATTCCTATTTGAAAATGGCATTATTGAAGTTCAATATGACTGGAAAGCCGCAGTTTCAAGGCGGAATGCTTTCGTGGAATGAAGTATGTTCCCGTCGAAGCAACGGGAGGGCTGCGTGAGGCGATATCGCTGACGCCCACATGAGCCATCGGGACCCTTGCACCTTGAGGTTATCATGACTGTCTCTGCCAAGCTCGCCACTGAAGAACCAGCCCCGGACGCTGCCCCATTTTCGCATTTCGCGCCGCCCATCCGGGAACAGAGCGCGCTCCGTCAGGCAATCACCGCCGCCTACAGACGTCCGGAAACGGAGTGCCTGCCCTTCCTCGTTGACGCGGCAACCCTTCCTGAAAGCACGCGCGAAAGTGCGAAGAAGACGGCCCAGAAGCTGATCGAGGCGCTACGCGCCAAACACAAGGGCGATGGCGTCGAAGGCCTGGTGCAGGAATATTCCCTTTCGAGCCAGGAAGGTGTTGCGCTGATGTGCCTCGCCGAGGCGCTGCTGCGCATTCCCGACACGGCAACCCGTGATGCCCTGATCCGGGACAAGATCGCCGGCGGCGACTGGAAGTCGCATATCGGCGGCGGCCGCTCGATGTTCGTCAATGCCGCCACCTGGGGATTGGTCGTCACCGGCAAGCTGACCTCGACCGTCAACGAAAGCGGACTCTCCGCCTCGCTGACGAAGCTGATCGCGCGTGCCGGCGAGCCGGTCATCCGGCGTGGTGTCGACATGGCCATGCGCATGATGGGCGAGCAGTTCGTCACCGGCGAGACCATCGATGAAGCGTTGAAGCGCGCGCGCGCGCTCGAAGCAAAGGGTTTCCGCTACTCCTACGACATGCTTGGCGAAGCCGCGACGACCCATGCCGATGCCGAGCGCTACTATCGCGACTACGAAAACGCGATCCATGCGATTGGCAAGGCATCCGCCGGCCGCGGCATCTATGAAGGCCCCGGCATCTCCATCAAGCTCTCAGCGCTGCATCCCCGCTATTCGCGCTCGCAGGCCGACAGGGTCATGGGCGAGCTTCTGCCGAAGGTGAAGGCGCTGGCGCTGCTCTCCAAGGGCTACAATATCGGCCTCAACATCGACGCCGAGGAGGCCGACCGGCTCGAACTCTCGCTCGATCTCCTGGAAGAACTGTGCCTCGATCCGGATCTTTCCGGCTGGGACGGCATCGGCTTCGTCGTGCAAGCTTATGGCAAGCGTTGCCCCTTCGTCCTCGACTTCATCATCGATCTTGCCCGTCGCTCCGGCCACCGCCTGATGGTTCGTCTCGTCAAGGGCGCCTATTGGGACGCAGAGATCAAGCGCGCGCAGCTGGACGGCCTGGACGGCTTCCCCGTCTATACCCGCAAGATCTATACCGACGTATCCTATGTCGCCTGTGCCAAGAAACTGCTTGCCGCGACCGATGTGGTCTTCCCACAGTTTGCCACTCATAATGCCCAGAGCCTGGCCACCATCTACCAGATGGCCGGCAGCGACTTTTCGGTTGGCAAGTATGAATTCCAATGCCTGCATGGCATGGGCGAGCCGCTCTATGAAGAGGTCGTCGGCGCACAGAATCTCAACCGACCCTGTCGCATCTATGCGCCCGTCGGCACGCATGAGACGCTGCTTGCCTATCTCGTCCGGCGCTTGCTTGAGAATGGCGCCAACTCCTCCTTCGTCAACAAGATCGCCGATCCCTCAGTGCCGGTCTCCGAGCTGATTGCCGATCCCGTCGAGCGCGTGCGCGCGATGACCGTTGTCGGCGCGCAGCACGATAAGATCGTTCTCCCGGTGGACCTCTTCGGTGCCGCGCGGCAGAACTCCGGCGGCATCGACCTGTCGAATGAAACCGCGCTTACCGAGCTGTCCAGGCAGCTGCAGACCTCTGCAGCCAGCGATTGGGTCGCAAAGCCACTTCTGGCCGATGGCTCCGAGCGCGGCGTGGCCCGCGCCGTTCTCAACCCCGCCGACCATGCCGATATCGTCGGCCACGTCACCGAGCTCGAACCGCAGGATGCGCCCGATGTCATGCGGCTCGCAGCAACGGCTGCTGAGCACTGGGCAGCCGTGCGCCCCGACGAGCGTGCCGCGATCCTTGAGCGCGCTGCTGACCTCATGCAGAGCGAGATGCCGGTTCTCGTCGGCCTGACCATCCGCGAAGCCGGCAAATCCGCGGCAAACGCCGTCGGCGAAATCCGGGAAGCGATCGACTTCCTTCGCTATTACGCCGCTCAGGCCCGCAAGGTGCTGACGCCGGAGAGCATGCCACTCGGCCCTGTCGTCTGCATCAGCCCATGGAATTTCCCGCTGGCGATTTTCACCGGCCAGGTCGCGGCCGCGCTCGTCGCCGGCAATCCCGTCGTCGCCAAGGCCGCCGGCAATACGCCGCTGATTGCCGCGCAAGGTGTCCGCATTCTGCATGAAGCCGGCATTCCCCGTGACGTGCTGCAATTCGCACCCGGCAGCGGCAGAATGGGTGCCGCCCTCGTCGGCGCCCCCGAAACCGCCGGTGTCATGTTCACCGGCTCGACCGAGGTTGCCCGCCTGATTCAGGCGCAGCTTGCCGAACGCCTCTCCAAATTCGGCAAGCCGATCCCGCTGATCGCCGAAACCGGCGGCCAGAACGGTATGATCGTCGATTCCTCGGCGCTCGCCGAGCAGGTCGTCGGCGACGTCATCGCCTCGGCCTTCGACAGCGCTGGCCAGCGTTGCTCGGCATTGCGCGTGCTCTGCCTGCAGGAGGAAGTCGCGGATCGTACCCTGACCATGCTGCGCGGCGCGCTTCGCGAACTCTCTGTCGGCAAGACCGATCGCCTTGCCGTCGATATCGGCCCGGTTATCGACGACAATGCCAAGCGTGGCATCGATGACCATATCGAGCGCATGCGCCAGCTCGGCTGCAATGTCGAACAGCTCGATCTTCCCTCGACCGCTGCCAAGGGCACTTTCGTTGCTCCCACAATCATCGAACTGAAGAAATTGAGCGATCTCAAGCGGGAGGTGTTCGGTCCCGTCCTGCATATCATGCGCTATCAGCGCAAGGGGCTCGACAAGCTGATTGCCGATATCAATGCCTCCGGCTACGGCCTGACTTTCGGGCTGCATACCCGCCTTGACGATACGATCGCCCATGTCACCGAGCGCGTGCGCGCCGGCAATCTCTATGTCAACCGCAACATCATCGGCGCGGTCGTCGGCGTCCAGCCCTTCGGCGGCCGCGGCCTTTCCGGCACCGGCCCGAAGGCCGGCGGCCCGATGTATCTGCGTCGCCTGGTCGCCTCCTCTACCGAACCGTTGCGCGATGCCTCGGTGCAAAGCGATCCGGCCGCGCAACAGTTCGTCGCCTGGCTCGAAAGCAAGGGGAACGCAGATGCAGCCAACCAGGCACGCGCCGTGGCCGCCCAGTCTTCGCTCGGCTTCAATACCGAGCTTCAAGGCCCGGTCGGCGAGCTGAACCTCTATGCGCTGCACCCGCGCGGCAGAGTCCTGCTCGCTCCGCAGACGGCACTTGGCCTCCATGTTCAGATCGCCGCCGGGCTTGCCACAGGCAATTCGATCGTCATCGATGCCGCATCGGGCCTGCAGGAAGAGCTTTGCAACCTGCCCGCCCAGGTCGCAAACCGCATCTCCTGGTCGAAGGATTGGGCTGCGGATGGACCTTTCGCCGGCGCTCTCATCGAGGGTGATGCCGAGCGGGTTCAGCAGGCGATCAAGGTGATTTCGGCAATTCCGGGTCCGTTGGTTCTGACGCAGGCAGCCTCGAGCGAAGAAATCGCTCAAAACGCCGGCGCCTATTGCCTGAACTGGCTGCTCGAAGAGGTGACGACGTCGATCAACACAGCGGCGGCCGGCGGCAATGCCAGCCTGATGACGATCGGCTAACACCGGCCGCAAGCTGAAATTTCCGCGACGGCCGGGCCGACAAAAGTCCCGACCGCCGCTTTTTTGCTGGCCGGAAGGCGCGGGCCATCCCCGACCTTCAAGGCCTTAGCCTCCTTCGCCAAGCTCAGGGCGCCTGGCACGCTGCGGACGATGCAGCGCGCTGCCGCATGAAGCCAATTCCTAAGGCATTTCCGCTGCGATCATGTCCAACACGGCAGTCGAAGGCTGTTTGGGATACTATCCGAGAGATATCGCTCAGGAGATCTACCGTGCTTGACGCTTATCGCGCAAAAGAGCGTAGCGGTTTTTGCCAGAGCAATATGACCGCCAGACATCATCATGGGCACTGAAGGTATACGGATAGGCGCTGCCCGCATCGATCGAAGTTGTCTTCGAGCGGCGGCATGGGATTACGGCAACGCAAGGGGGAACAGTCTTCGACAAAGGCGGTAATGTTCCTCAGCAGCGTCGATTTTGGCGTAGAAATGTCGCGACGATAGAAGTCGTGCTGCTTAGCGGTGTAAGTTTTCCAGCCGCCTGGAACAGCATTGTTCCAGTCTTCGGTTGGCCGAGATGGATCTAATTCTCCCCAAATAACCATTGTAGGTATGTTTGGAGGAGATGTTTCAAAGCGCGGCCTTGTTGACGATACACATATCAGGGCATGGAGATTCAATCCCGCTTTGACGGCCCGCCACAGGGCAGTTCCGCCTGCGCTAAAGACGATGCCAATGCGCTGATGTCCATCAATTTCGCGAAGCGTCTGAACGGCATGCAAGATATCGTCTTTGTTGAACAAGACGATCGTGAAGTGCACGCCTAACTGATCAGGGGAAACAGGACGTGGGCGCGCGGTTCTCGCAAATATCTCGCGAACGAGACGCCAACACGCGTCCTGATCTCTAGGCCCAGCCGACATGCTCTCGCTGTACCAGTTTGAGAAACAGACCAAACCAAAATTGATACTTAGGGTCACTGCGGTCGCCCCACGCCTCAAGCGCGCAATAGGCAACCGAAGTCGTTCCATCTTTACCATGCCGGTCGATGGCCATCTCGATCGCCTCGGCTTCGCTCAGGGCGTACCAATCCTCAATCACGACGTTGTCCATGCTCATGATATGCTTCCTCACATTCAATCGATCGCTTGCGCGCTTGCGGGTTAATTTCCCCTTCCGACCGTCCCTTCTTTGTAACAAGCCGGAAGCCTGCAGACATGGCTGTCGATGGCCTGGATCAGTTGAACGTCGATTTGCCAACCCGCTGCCCGCCGAACGGATGAGTTTTTGATGAAGAATCTCGCTGCACGACCAGCCCTCAATGGCATCCTCGCATTCAGAAGTTCTCAAAATCTGACGCCCGCGTATCGTTGTTGACCGTCGGGTTGGTGACCCAGCTATTCGCCGCCACTGTGACGGGGCTAACTCCTCGACCAGAGGAACAAAGTGGATCTGAAGGCATAATTCCATGCCCTATTCGTCCCACTGCCTTACACTCGGAACGTATCGCAATTAATTAGGGACTATCAGTCCGTCGATTGTCAAGCCGTTAATATGCATTTGTTGCAAGATGAACGTGCGGCAGACCATCGGCTGGAATCTAAGACGACTTCGGGTCGCCAAAGGACTGTCGCAGGAGCGGCTGGCGTTCGAGGCCGGAATTGACCGCTCTTACGTTGGACGCGTTGAAAGAGGCACAGAAAACGTCACTGTAGGGACCCTTGAAGCCCTCGCAAAAGTCTTGTCTGTGAATGTTTCTGAGCTGTTCGCGGAAATTAACCCCGAGAACAAGAAGCCTCCGGGTCTTCGCTCAGGCCGCAAGCAAAAGGCGCCCTAACCTCGACCTTGGGATGCGACTATCGGAACAATTCCGAGCTGCAAACCGCGTGACTCGCAATGATTTGCCGATGATCTTAGTTAACTCTTCTTTGTGACGTCGATCTGTATTGAGAATTTGGTCCACACCGATCAGGTCGCCGATTGTTGACATCTCGTGGAGGATTCCAACCGAGCCGTCCTCAATGCCATCGGCAAAGCCGGTAGATCGCCCATTAGGTCGCCACCGAGCGGGCCGAGACGAACGTTCCCCTGCCGAATTTGCAGATTACGCCAACGGCTCACGCTTGCCGCGCTCACGCCGAAACGCTCCGCAGCCTCCCTATGCGACGCTCCGCCATCGACGGCGGCAAGCACACGCATGCGAAGATCAACAGAAAGGGCTTTCGACATATCTGCCGACCTCCAGCGGCAGATAGCTTGAATCAGAATCCAAGTGATTTGAAAAGCAATTCGATTCAATCAGTCAGGGAAACGCTCTAAACGACTTGCACTTCTACGATTTCGCACGTGAGCATGTCTCTCGCCTCCTCCGTTTGAAACTGCAACTTTATAAACCATCGTTGCGGCGGCAATATCGGTGAGCGCTATCCCCAATGCATTAAACAGCGTGGTATCCGCGCCGCTTCTCGCCGCCTCGGTCTCCTCGGCGCAGAAAATTTTGAGAAAAGCTTTTCTCTTGTTGACTCCCGCGTTGAGAAAAGCTTTTCTCAGGAAAATTCGATTGGGAGAAGACATCTGGAAAATCAGCGTGCGAAAAGCGGACGCGCAACGATTCACGACGTTGCGGCAGCTGCGGGTGTGAGCATTTCGACGGCATCCAAAGCCTTGAACAATACCGGTCGCATGGGCGACGAGACCCGGGAAAGGGTCAAGCGCGCAGCTGCCGAGATCGGCTTCCGTCCGAATGCGCTCGCCAAGGGATTGCTCAGCAACCGCACGTTTACGATCGGTCTTTTGACCAACGATACATATGGCCGCTTCACGCTGCCGGTCATGGCCGGCATCACGGAGGCGCTCGTCGATCATGGTGTCTCGGTTTTCCTCTGCACGATCGAGGATGATCCAGCGCTTGGAAAGGTTCATGTGGACGCGCTGCTGGACAAGCATGTGGATGGCATCATCGCCTCGGGCAAGCGGATCGACCGCCGCCTGCCGGTGGATCTGTCTGACCTGCCAGTCCCTGTCGTCTATGCCTTTACCGAGGGTGCGCCTGACAGTGTCACCTTCTGCGCCGACGACTATCAGGGCGCGGTCCTTGCCGTCGAGTGGCTCAAGGGCCTCGGCCGGAGCCGGATCGCGCATGTAACCGGCCCCGACAGCTTCGTCTCGGTGCGCGAGCGTGCCAAGGCCTATCGCGGCCTCGTCGGCGATCAGCTGCCGGTCCTTTACGGCAATTGGTCCGAGGCCTGGGGCCATGAGGCCGTGGCGCGGCTCTGGGATGCCGTTGGGGAAAAGCCGGACGCGATCTTCTGCGGCAACGATCAGATCGCGCGGGCGGTGGTCGATGCGCTGCGCGAGCGTGGTGTGCGGGTGCCGGAAGATGTCTCGGTTGTCGGCTTCGACAATTGGGAGATCGTCGCTGCGCAGACAAGACCGCCGCTGACGACGGTCGATATGAATCTCAAGGCGCTCGGTCGTGAGGCAGGGCTGACGGTTTTGGCGCTGGCGGAGGGGCGCAGCGTCGAACCGGGGATCAGGACATTGCCCTGCGAGCTTGTCGTGCGGCAGTCATGCGGGGGGGACCCCGGAGTTTAATCAAGAAAGGGCAATGGGAGTTGCCCAAGGGAGGAGAACATGATGAAGCGATTTCTGGCCGCAACCGGCCTTATATCCTTAATGCTTGCATCCGCCGCATCCGCCGAAAACATCTCCATGTGGGTGCGAAGCGGCATCGGAGATTCCTTCAAGAAGGTCGTCGAGGCCTATAATGCCGGCCATGACGACAAGGTCACGCTGACGGAAGTGCCCTTTGCCGAACTCGTCCAGAAGTATGCAACGGCGATTGCCGGCGGCCAGGCGCCCGATGCGCTGTCGATGGACCTCATCTATACGCCGGCCTTCGCCGCCGCCGGCCAGCTTGCGGACCTCACGGATTGGGCCAAAAGCCTGCCCTATTTCAATTCGCTCTCGCCGTCGCATGTGAAGCTCGGCACCTATGACGGCCATATCTATGGCCTGCCGCTATCCGTCGAGACCTCGGTCTTCGCCTGGAACAAGGATCTCTACAAGAAGGCCGGCCTCGATCCGGAGAAGGCTCCGACGACCTGGGAAGAGATCGAGCAGAATGCCGAAAAGATCCGCGCGCTCGGAGGCGATACCTATGGTTTCTACTTCTCCGGCGGCGGCTGTGGCGGCTGCATGATCTTCACCTTCACCCCGCTCGTCTGGGGCGCAGGCGCCGACATTCTCTCGGCGGACGGCAAGACGGCGACCCTCGACACGCCGCAGATGCGCAAGGCGGTCGGCTTCTATCGCGACATGGTCAAGAAGGATCTGGTGCCGGCGGGTGCCGCAAGCGACACCGGCGCCAATTTCCTCAGCATCAGCAACGGCAAGATCGGACAGCAGAGCATCGGCGCCTTCTCGATCGGCACGCTGATCACCCAATATCCCGATATCCACTTCGGGGTGACGCTGATCCCCGGCGTCGACGGCAAGCCGTCTTCCTTTGCCGGTGGCGACAATTTCGTGATCTCGAAGGGCACGAAGAAGCTCGATGCCGTGAAGAAGTTCCTCGAATATACCTATTCGCTCGAGGGACAGAAGATCATGGCAAAATACGGCAGCCTGCCGACGCGCGGCGATATCGCGCAACAGGTGCTTGAAGGCCTCGACCCGCGCATGCAGGTCGGGCTGAAGGCAATCGCGATTGCCAAGACGCCCTACACGCTGCAGTTCAACGACCTGATCAACAGCGCCAACGGCCCATGGGCGGGCTTTACCAACGCGGCCATCTTCGGAACCGATGTCGATGGCGCCTTCTCCAACGCCCAGTCGGAAATGCAGTCGATCATCGACAACGCGCAACAGCAGTAGATCTGTGAACGCCGGGGAGCTGCAAGGCTTCCCGGTTCTTCCATCGCAACATCGGGAGCATTCCATGGCTGGCCCTGGAGCTATTGCAGTCGCGCGGCCGCGCAAGCGGCGAAGGCGTGCTAGCTGGCACGGATTTCTTTACATCGCGCCGGCCATGGCGCTTGTCATCGTCTTCTTCATCGTACCAGTCGTCTTCACCGTCTGGATGAGCCTTCATAACTGGCCGCTGCTCGGCAATCCGCGCTGGATCGGCTTCGGCAACTATATCCGCATGCTCTCCGACATGCGTTTCATGGCAGCGTTGCGCTTCACCGCCTATTACACCGTCGTCGTCACCATCGCGATTTTCGCCGTTGCCTTCCCGCTCGCCTTCTTCGTCGAGAAGCACCGGCCGTTCGTCGGCTTCTATCGAACGATCATCTTCCTTCCCGTCGTCGTCGGGCTTGCGACCGCATCGCTGCTCTGGGTCTGGCTTGCCAATGTCGACAGCGGCTTCTTCTCGCCGGTTGCGCAGGCGCTTGGCCTCGTCGATAAAAGACCGAACCTGCTGGCCGATTTCGACATGGCATTTGCAACCATCATCGTCATGGTGGTCTGGAAGATCGCCGGCTTCACCATGATCATCTTGCTGACCGGCCTGCAGGCGATCCCTTCCGAATTGACCGAGGCCGCCCGCATCGATGGCGCCAAGCGCTGGCAGCGTTTCCGGCATCTTACCCTGCCTTTGATGCGCCGCACGATCGCACTCGCGCTGATCATTTCCATCACCGGCTCGGTGCTCGCCTTCGACCAGTTCTACATCATGACATCAGGCGGCCCGCAAAACCGGATGATCTCGGTGGTCTATTACATCTTCAACCAGTCCTTCGTGTCCTTCAATCTCGGCTATGGCGCAGCGCTCTCGATCGCGCTCCTCGTCATCCTGGTGCTGATCAGCATCGTCCAGCTCTGGCTGCTGCGCGTCGGGGAGGACAAGCCATGACCACGGCAAAGGAGCGCCGCGCAAGGCGCAAGCTCTTAGGCGGCATCGGCTATCACGGCATTGGCGTCGTCATCGTCATCTTCTTCTTCGCGCCTTTCGCGATCGCGCTTCTGTCGTCGTTCCGGCATGGAACCGAGGCCAGCCTTCCGCCGCTGCCGCCATGGCCGACGACCGGCTTCAGCTTCGACGCCTATCGTTCGCTCGATGGTTTCGGCGCCGGCGTGCTGCAGCATACGCTGAACTCGCTTTTCGTCTCGGTCGTGACCGTGCTTTTGACTGTCATCGTCAGCCTGCTGGCCGGCTATGGTTTCTCTCGCTATCGCTTCCCCTTCAAGGGCGCGCTCTTCATCCTGATCATCGCAACGCTGATGATCCCCTTCCAGTCGATCCTGACGCCGCTCTTCATCATCCTGGCAAGGCTCGGCCTCAACAACTCGTTGATCGGACTGACGCTCGTCTATGTGACGCTGCAACTGCCCTTCTCGGTCTTCATGATGCGCAACGCCTTCGACGCCGTGCCGAAGGAGATCGAGGAAGCCGCGCGCATCGATGGCGCCCGCGATCTGAAACTGCTGTTCCGCGTTCTCTTCCCCTTGGTATTGCCTGGCGTCGCGACCGTTGCGATCTTCGCCTTCCTCAATGCCTGGAACGAGTTCCTGGCGGCATTGGTGCTCCTGTCGAGCAACGAGAAATTCACCCTGCCGGTGCTGATGATCGCCGTCAGGACCGGCCGCCTCGGCGCCGTCAACTGGGGCGCGGTGCAGGCCGGCATCGCCGTCATGACCATCCCCTGCGTCATCGTCTTTCTGCTTCTGCAACGCTACTACATGCGCGGGCTGATGGCCGGCGCGGTGAAATAACCCCTTCAACAACGGATCAAAGCCATGTCTGACAGAGAAAACCGCCAGTTTCGCCCCCTGCCCGTCCCGAATGTCGAGCTTGCCGGCCTGTTCGGCGCCCGCCAGGATGCCATCTGCAACTCGACTGCGGCGACCCTCCTCGACCGCTGTGTCGAGGCAGGCATGATCAAGGCCATCGACGTCGACCAGCCTAGCCCCGGCATCGTCATCCCTCTGCAGACCTGGTCGGGCTCGACGCAGATGTTCTGGGATAGCGACCTCGGCAAGTCGATCGAAACCATCGCCTATTCCCTCTATCGCCGTCCCAACGCCGAACTGGAGGCGCGCGCGGACGCCATCATCGACATGTATGAAAAGATGCAGGACAAGGACGGCTATCTGAATGCCTGGTTCCAACGCGTACAGCCCGGCCGCCGCTGGACCAATCTCCGCGATCATCATGAGCTTTATTGCGCGGGACATCTGATCGAAGCGGCTGTCGCCTATTACCAGGCAACGGGCAAGCGCAAGCTGCTCGACATCATGAGCCGCTTTGCCGACTACATGATCACCGTCTTCGGCCATGGCGAAGGCCAGCTTCGCGGCTATTGCGGCCACGAGGAAGTGGAACTGGCCCTCGTCAAGCTCGCCCGCGTTACGGGCGAGAAGAAGTATCTCGACCTTGCCAAATATTTCATCGACGAACGCGGCCAGGAACCACATTTCTTCACCGACGAGGCGCTTCGCGACGGTCGCGACCCCAAGAATTTCGTGCAGAAGACCTATGAATACAGCCAGTCGCATCTGCCGGTGCGTGATCAGACCAAGGTCGTGGGTCACGCCGTGCGCGCCATGTATCTCTATTCCGGCATGGCCGATATCGCGACGGAATATAACGACGACACGCTGACTTCAGCACTCGAGACACTCTGGGACGATCTGACGACCAAGCAGATGTATGTGACCGGCGGCATCGGGCCGGCTGCCTCCAACGAGGGCTTTACCGACTATTACGACCTGCCGAACGAAAGCGCCTATGCCGAGACCTGCGCCTCCGTCGGTCTGGTCTTCTGGGCGAACCGCATGCTCGGCCGCGGCCCGAACCGCCGCTATGCCGACATCATGGAAGTGGCGCTCTATAACGGCGCCATGGCGGGCCTGTCGCAGGACGGCAAGACCTTCTTCTACGAAAACCCGCTGGAGAGCGCCGGCAAGCATCACCGCTGGACCTGGCATCATTGCCCCTGCTGCCCGCCAAATATCGCGCGGCTGCTCGCCTCCGTCGGCTCCTATATGTATGCCGCAGCCGACAATGAAATCGCCGTCCATCTCTACGGCGAGAGCAAGGCCCGCGTGCCGCTCGCAGGCGGCGTGACCGTGCAGCTTTCCCAGACGACGCGCTATCCCTGGGACGGCGCAATCCGCTTCGATGTCAATCCCGATCGCGCAGCGGAATTTGCTCTGTCGCTGCGCATCCCCGAATGGGCCGAAGGTGCCACGCTTGCAGTCAATGACGCGCCGGTCGATCTCGCAACGATTACCGTCGACGGCTATGCCCGCATCGAACGGGAATGGCAGGCGGGCGACAGCATCGATCTTGTCCTCCCCCTTATCCCTCGCACTTTGTTTGCCAATCCGAAAGTCCGTCAGGATGCCGGACGCGCCGCGCTGATGCGCGGGCCGCTGGTCTATTGCGTCGAGACCACGGACAATGGCCAAGACCTGAACGGCATTTCGCTTTCCAGCAACCCGGCATCCGCCAAGACCGCGGAAATCGCCGCGCTGGAAGGAGCGGTCGCACTCGATGTGCCGGTGACGCGCGACGCGGCTGACTGGGGCACCGATCTCTACCGTACAACACCGCCAAAGGGCACGCCTTCCACCGCCCGTTTCGTCCCCTATCATCTCTGGGACAATCGCGAGCCCGGCGAAATGCTGGTCTGGCTCCGCGCCGATCAGATGCGTCACGGAGCCTGACATGACGAACAAGGGCATGCGCCTGACCGGCGTCCGCAAGAGTTTTGGCGGGCTTGAGGTCATTCACGGCGTAGATCTCGACATACCGGAAGGCGCTTTCGTCGTCTTCGTCGGCCCCTCCGGCTGCGGCAAGTCCACGCTGCTGCGCATGATTGCCGGGCTGGAGGAAGTCACCGACGGCGAAATCGCCATCAAGGGCCGGGACGTCACCGATCTTGATCCCTCCGAGCGCGGCATCGCCATGGTCTTCCAGTCCTACGCGCTCTATCCGCATATGAGCGTCCGCGACAATCTCGGTTTCGGGCTGAAGATGGCCCGGACCGCTGCATCCGAAATCGAAAGACGCGTGCGTTCCGCCGCCGCGATCCTCAAGATCGATCACCTGCTCGATCGCCGGCCGGGACAGCTTTCCGGCGGCCAGCGCCAGCGTGTCGCCATCGGTCGCGCCATCGTTCGCGAGCCGGATGTCTTCCTCTTCGACGAACCCCTCTCCAATCTAGACGCGGAGCTGCGCGTCTCGATGCGCATCGAAATTGCCCGGCTTCACCGAGAGCTCGGCAATACGATGATCTATGTCACCCATGACCAGACCGAGGCCATGACGCTCGCAGACAGGATCGTCGTGCTGAGAGACGGTCGGATCGAACAGGTGGGCAGCCCGCGCGAGGTCTATGAAGACCCGGCCAACAGTTTTGTCGCCGGCTTCATCGGCTCGCCGAGGATGAACATGATCGAGGCCACATGGTCCGGTGACGGCACGGCGAAGGTCGGCGATGGTAGCGTCACGGTCGCTCTAAGCCAGCACAAGCCGTCATCGGGCGAAAAGCTCCTGCTTGGTATGCGCCCCGAACATCTTGTCGTCGCTCCCAGCGCGGAAGATGCCTTGCAGGTCACCGTCGACGTCACCGAATATCTTGGCGGCACCCGCTATCTCTATTGCCAGACGGAAGACGGCCAGCCCCTCATCGCCGAATATCGCGACGGGCCGGAAATTGGGCGCGGCGACAGGCTCCATTTGCACTGCCCGCCGGAACGGCGGCGCTATTTCGACAATCAGGGGGAAAGGCTGCGGTAGCTGCACTGTCGAAAACCGGCACACATGCCAGAATGGGCACTCGCCATTCCAGGCGGACTAGAATTCCCACGGAGATATCAGGCTGAGCCCAGCGTCACGGAAATCGGATAGATTGCGAGTGGCCAACCGTCCACCGTTGACTCGAGCGATGGCGGCAATCATGCCATCTGCCGTCGACATCGGGCGCCCTTGCCTCTTTGCCGCGCCCATGAGTTCGCCATAGTCCAATGCGGCCTCTTCGGTAAGACCGAAGATCCGATCGGCAAAACGATAGCGCCATTCGGACAATCTCTGCTCTAACCGGCCAGCCCGCTGGTCCGGCGCGATCTTTTGAATACCAAAGGCGATTTCAGCAATAGCCACAGTCGAAAGTGCTATCTCCGCATCATACCGACCAAGCCATGAGATCACGGCTTCATCAGGCAGTTTCCTAAAAGTTTCGGAAATAACGTTTGTGTCCAGAAATATCACAGATCGATACCGTGATTGAGTTGACGCCCCTCGCGAATGATAGATTCAAGGTCAATATCATCATCGTCGCGCATGGCCATTCGAGCATAGAAGGTCGAGGCGGGTTCCCGACCCGCCTCCCGAATCTCGTATGCTTCCAGCGCTCGTTCGACTATATCGGCGATTGTCCGGTTTTCGCGCCGGGCGAGCCGATGCGCGAGGTCACGCGCCCTGGCACTACGAACGGATAATTGCGGTTCAGCCATATCTGTCTCCTGTTGGAGATGAATATAGCGATCTGCCATCCAGCCATCAAGATGGCAAGGGATGGCTAGATGGCTCAGCCAAAATCAAGCCGCCTTGCTGATGCGGACCGGAATGGATTTATACGACGGCGTGCCGCTTTCCTTGTCCTGGTAGTCGAGCGGGATCAGGCAGTTTGCCTCGGGATAGTAGGCGGCGACGGAGCCTTCGGAAATATCGTAGGAGATAGCCGTCAGCTTCAGGAGCCGCTTGCCCCCGGACGGAAGTGCAGTCTCGATCTCGACGAGATCGCCATGCTCCAGCCCTTTCGCCTCTAAATCCTTGTCGTTCATGAACAGGACGTCGCGGCGGCCGAATACGCCGCGATAGCGGTCGTCCATGCCGTAGATCGTCGTGTTGTACTGGTCGTGGCTACGGATGGTGGCGAGCTTGAGGATGGTCTCGTCCGTCAATGAAATATCCTCGTTGAGGCCGGAGAAAAGCTTGAACTCGGCCTTGCCGGACGGGGTCTTCCAGATACGCTCGGTCGGTCCGAGCGGCAGACGGAAGCCACCCGGCACGCGGATGCGCTCGTTATAGCGGGCGAAATCAGGATAGACGACTTCGATCTTGTCGCGGATCAGGTCGTAATCGTTGATGAGCTCCATCCAGGCGACCTTGCTTGCCGGCAGGGTTGCCTGCGCCATCGCGGCGACGATGGCCGGTTCGGAACGAAGTTGATCGGAGGCCGGTTTCAGGCGGCCGCGCGAGGCATGCACCATCGACATCGAATCCTCGATCGTCACCGATTGCGGGCCGGTCGCCTGAACGTCCTGCTCGGTGCGGCCGAGCACGGGGAACAGGAAGGATTCCTTGCCGATCAGCAGGTTCGAGCGATTGAGCTTGGTATTCATATGGACGGCAAGATCAAGCTTGCGCATCGCCTCGGCGCACAATTCCGGGTCCGGAAGCGCAATCGAGAAATTGCCGCCGAGGCAGAGCAGCACCTTCGAGCGGCCTTCCGCCATGGCCTGCATGGCGGCAACTGCATCATGACCATGATGGGCCGGCGACGTGAAACCGAAGGCGCGCTCGATGCCTTCGATCAGCGCCGGCGTCGGCTTCTCGGTGATCCCGACGGTACGATTGCCCTGCACGTTGGAATGGCCGCGCAGCGGGCAGATGCCCGCGCCCGGCCTGCCGAAATTGCCCCGCAACAGCAGAAGGTTGGCGATCTGCTGCACATTGGCCGTTCCCTTGGCGTGCTGGGTGATGCCCATGCCGTAGGTGACGATCGTTGCTTTCGATTTGGCATAGATGGCGGCAACGCGCTCCAGATCGGCGCGGGCAAGACCCGAAACCCGCTCGATGTCGGCCCACTCAGTCTGATTGATATCGGCGACGAGAGCATCGAAGCCGATCGTATGTTCGCCGATGAAGGCATGATCAAGGATATCCGGCGAAGTCTCGGCCAGAGCCAGAACCGCCTTCATGATGCCCTTCAGCGCTGCGGCATCGCCGCCGATCTTGACCTGATAATAGGAAGAGGCGATCCGCGTCGAGCTGAAAGTCGCCATCTCGATCGGGCTCTGCGGGTCGGCGAAACGCTCGAGCGCCCGCTCCTTCAGCGGATTGAAGACGATGATCGGCACGCCGCGGCGCGAGCATTCGTGCAGCGTGCCCATCATGCGCGGATGATTGGTGCCGGGATTGTGCCCCATGGAGATGATCAGATCGCATTCGTCGAAATCGTCGAGCGACACGGTGCCCTTGCCGATGCCGATGGATTGCGGCAAGCCGACGCTCGTTGCCTCATGGCACATATTCGAGCAATCGGGGAAATTGTTGGTGCCGTATTCACGGGCGAAGATCTGGAAGAGGAAAGCCGCCTCGTTGGAGGCGCGACCCGACGTGTAGAATTCGACCATATCCGGATCGGGCATAGTGCGCATGACCTCGCCGATGCGGGCAAAAGCGTCCTCCCAGGCTATCGGCCGGTAGGTATCCGACGCCCGGTCATAGACCATCGGATGGGTCAGTCGGCCGGCATCCTCAAGTTCGTAGTCGCTCCAGGTCAGAAGCTCACTGACCGTATGCTGGGCGAAGAACTCAGGCGTCACGCGCTTGTTGGTCGCTTCCCAGGTGACGGCCTTGGCGCCATTTTCGCAGAATTGGAAGGTGGAGGTATGTTCCTTGTCGGGCCATGCGCAGCCGGGACAATCGAAGCCCGCGGGTTTGTTGGTGCGCAGCAGCAGCCCGGGCGCCTCGGTGATATCCATTTGCTCGCGCACCGCATTGGCGGTAGCCTTCAGCGCTCCCCAGCCGCCGGCCGGGCTGTTGTAGGGACGAATACCGGGGACGTTACGCTTCTGCACCATGATACACTCCTTCGGCTACCTGCGCGGCTTCCTCCCAAAGGCCGGGTGTACAAGAGATAGGCTTGCGACATCCGGGAGTAAAGCACTACCAATAGGCACTTGACAAAGCAATCAATACGCGTCGCGGCGGACAATACGGGGTATTGAGGCGCTCAGACTCAGTTCTTGAAAACCACGCAATTGCCGCCTTGCTGCCGGATCTGCACGCAAACGGCGTCAGCCTCTTCGCGCGTTTGCCGCCCGATGCGCGCCGCATAGCGGATACGGCGGCCGAAGTCGGCATTGCGCTGACGCACGATCAGCGGCTTTTCGGCATTGAGCGGCGACGGCAATTTTTGAATGTTTGCAGCAAATAGCCGCCGTGCGGCATCCAACTGGAAATGCTCGGCCAATTGAGCGCCCCAGGGAGCCCATGGCCGCTCCTGTTCGAGGGGGGTCGGCTTCAGACGCCGGCTCTGGGCAAGCGCAACGCATGAGTCGACGAAGGGCTTGCCCTTGTCCAGCACCGGAGCGGCGATATCGGGCGGATCGTCCCGCCATTCTTCGACGCTATGCGCGGTGATGGCCGTCACATAGTTGCGCGTCTCATAGGGCAGCCCGCCGGAATTCAGGAAATTGGCAAGGCCGGCTTCGCCAGCATTGTAGGCGGCGGCTGCAAGCCCCAGATTGCCGAAACGGTTGCGCAACTCGTCAAGATAAGTGGCTGCCTTGCCGAGCGCTTCGAGTGCATCGTAACTGTCCCGGACGCCGCGCAGCTTCGCCGTTCCCGGCATGAATTGCGCGATGCCGCGCGCACCTTTTGGGCTTACTGCATCGGATCGAAACAGGCTTTCCCTCCAGACAAGCCGCGCCAGATAATCCGGCGGCAAATGATTGGCACCGGCGAAATATTCGATGGCCGTGCAAAGATCCCGATTATAGCTGTCCTTGCGCAGGCAAAGCGTCTCGCCCGTTTCCGTCGTCAGTGGGCCGGAGACGCAGACCGGCGGTGCAACGCTCCATTCCGGTTGCGCGACTGCCGGGCCGAGGGCCGAAATGCCGGTAATGCACGCGATGGCGAAGGCGACGATGATGCGGGGGACGCCTGTCCTGTGATGCCTGCCTGCCATCTAAGCGATATCCGTCCGAGACCAACCGATCGCAAATTCGCGGTCTCTTCATAACATCGATGAGCGGCGGCGAAAACCTCCGGAGCGAGGACGATCGCCTTAAGCTCGCTATTGCGCGAGACGCCCACCGCGCATCGGCGCAGGCACGCCCGTCGTGCCGGGGAAGCTGATCGGCAGGCCACGCAACACGCGCACGGCTAGAAACGCAAAGCATTCCGCCTCCACCGCGTCGCCACGCCAGCCGAGATCCTCGGCGAAGATCGGCTCGACGCCGGCCCGGCTTTGCAGCATCGACATGATCGTCGGGTTGTGCCGGCCGCCGCCGCTGACGACGACCTTGCTGGGCCGCCGAGGCAGCAGATCCAGCGCCTTGCCGACCGCGCTTGCCGTGAAGGCCGAAAGCGTCGCCGCCCCGTCCTCCGGACCAAGACCATCCGCCATGGAAGCGCCGAAATCGAAACGATCCAGCGACTTTGGATAGGGCGCAGTTAAATAGGGGTGTTGCAGCAGTTTTTCGAGCCGTGCTTCATCCACTTTGCCGGCACGTCCCAACGCCCCATCCCGGTCCATCTCGCCAAGTCCGTGCGACTTGATGAAGTCGTTCAGCGGCGCATTGGCCGGCCCTGTATCGAAGGCGACGAAATTGCCCTCACCGTCCCACCAGGTCACATTGGCAACACCGCCGAGATTGAGAATGGCAGCCTCGCCCGCAGCACCAGCGCCGCGCAGGAGTGCCGTGTGATAGGCTGCAGCAAGCGGCGCGCCCTGCCCGCCGGCGCGCATGTCGGCGGAACGGAAATCATAAGCGACCTTGGTGCCGAGAATGGAGCGCATCAGCTCGCCGTCGCCAAGCTGGCGCGTCTGGCCCAACCGGTCCTTTTGCGGCGCGCGATGCAGCACGGTCTGGCCGTGGAAGCCGACGACGCCGATATCGGCCATCGTCATGCCGTTATCTTCGACCAGTTCCCTCACCGCTTCGGACTGCGCTCGCGTCAGCGCCTCCTCGGCGGCCTTGAAGATCGCCGGTTCCGGCCCTTCGAAATTCCATGCCCGCGCTTGTCGGAGCGTCTCCTCCAGCAGTTCCCGAATCCAGCTCGGATAAGGCGCCAGAACATAGGGGCCGAACTCCTCGATCCGCTCACCGTCCGTCTTCAGCATGGCAACATCGATATTGCCGTCGAGGACGGTTCCGGTCATCAGACCGACTGCCCAGATTGGTTCCATGGTGAGGCTCCTATGCTGCGTTGACGTGATCGCTGACGGCCTGACGAAGCGCCAGAATGCCGCTGTCGAAATGGCGTGTCGGATGAATGCGGTTGGTGAGCAGGGTCCACGCCCTGCCCTTGTCGAAATCGATCCAGAGCGCCGTGCCGGTGAATCCCGTATGGCCGATGGTTTCGGGCGAGCAGAGAGCACCACCGTGCCAGCCGTCATGGGGCCGCTCCCAACCATGGGTACGGGTGGCGGAAAGCGGCGTCCGCATCAACGAGATCGCTTGCGCCGATGCTCCGCTGCCATCGAGCAGGCCCTTGGCAAAATCGAGAATTGCGTCGGCAGTGCCGAACAGGCCCGCATGGCCGGCACCGTGCAATGCCGAGCAATTGTCGTCATGAACTTCGCCCGACAGAATACGGTGACGCCAGGTGCAATCTTCCGTTGCGGCGGATCGATCGGGGACTGAGGAGAAGGCAAAACCCGGGCCTGCATCCATGGCGCGAATGGTGTGTCCGGCCAGTCGCTCTAGCGCAAAACCGAGCAGGATGAAATTGATATCGGAATAGACCGGCGGCCCGGCACGCCATTCGCGCTGGAGGATGAAGGTACGCAAGAGAACCGGGTCGCGACCATAGGTATAGATCGGTTCGACCGCCGGAAAAGGCGTCTGATGGCCGAGGCATTGCCGGAAGGTCACCTTCCGCTCCCAAGCCTCGGCACTGTATTGACGTAGGTCCGGCAAGAGCGTCGTCAACGGTGCGTCGAGATCGATGGTGCCGGCCTCCGCCAGCGCAAGAATGCGCGGCGTGGTGAAAATCACCTTGGTGAGCGAAGCGAGATCGAACCATGTATCGACCAGCATCGGCCTGACGCTCGGGATCTTCTGCGCCGACCCGATGGCGCGCAGGAGCCGGTTGCCATCGAGATCGACCATGCCGAGGACGCCGCCTGGAATTCGCGCCGACCCGACCGCTTGCTCAAGCGGTGTGAAAGCCCGATCAAACCGTTCTTCGAATTGCATGTGCCCCCCAGCCATATCCTTCTCCTCGCCGGTCGCTCAGGCTTCCGCCAGAGCCATATGATCCGGCGCGAACCGTCGCCATTCCGGCGCTGTCGGCTCGAAGCCAATCGGCCGCACGAGCGAAGGAACCTGACGCGTATCAAGCGTGAAGTTTTCCTTGCGCCGGGCAACTGTCGGCACCGCCGAAATCAGCCGCCTGGTATAGGAATGCTTTGGTTCCGACAAGACGGAGGCGGCGTCGCCGATCTCGACGATCTGCCCGGCATAGATGACAGCGATCCGGTGAGCAATTCGCTCCACAACCGCCATGTCATGCGAGATGAAGAGGTACGCGAGCCCATATTCGCGCTGAAGCTCGATCAGCAACTCCAGGACCTGCGCCTGAACGGACACGTCGAGCGCTGACACGGCCTCGTCGAGCACCAGTACGGACGGGTTCAGCATCAAAGCACGAGCGATGCACAGTCTTTGCCGCTGGCCGCCTGAAAATTCATGCGGGTAACGTTCCAGGGCATTTTCCGGCAGGCCGACGCGCTTCAGAAGCATGATCATCCGTTGCCGCGTTTCGGCGGAAGTGCGACCACCTGCGGCGATCACCGGTTCGGCAAGGATGTTGTCGACGCGCAGTCTCGGATTAAGCGAGGCATAGGGATTTTGAAACACCATCTGCACGGCGCTGCTGCGATCCGCAGCCTTGCCGGCATTGGTCGTGAACGTGCCGCGGGTCGACTTGACCAGCCCGAGGATCGCCCGTGCGGTGGTTGACTTGCCTGAGCCGCTCTCGCCGACGATCGCCAGCGTCTCGCCCGGCATCAGGTCGAAGCCGACGCCTTCGACGGCATGGACCGAACCGGTCGAGCGACGCAGAAAGCTGCCCTTGACCGGGAAGCGGACAGTCAAGCCATCCACTTTCAGGGCCGGCCCGGCTTGCGTCTCGTCGCGCTGGAAATCCGTGCGCGCGGCCTGCCCTGAGGCGAAGTGCGGGACGGAATGCAGGAGATGCTGGGTATAGGGATGCTTGGGATGATCAAGGATCTGATTGAGCTCGCCTTGCTCGACTGCCTGGCCCGCCTGCATCACCATGACCTTGTCGGCGATCCCAGCGACAAGACCGATATCGTGGGTGATGAAGATCATCGACATGCCGGTCTCGCGCTTCAGCTCGGCAAGCAGCGCCATGATCTGCGCCTGGACCGTGACGTCGAGCGCCGTCGTCGGCTCGTCGGCGATCAGCAGGCGCGGATTGCAGGCAAGCGCGGTCGCGATCATCACGCGCTGGAGCATGCCGCCGGAAAGCTGGTTCGGACAATAGGTCAGACGGCGCGCGGCATCGGGAATGCGCACGCGATCCAGCGCATCCTTGGCGGCTGCCTTTGCCTGGCTTCCCGTCAGGCCGCGATGCAGCCGGAACGATTCCTCGATCTGCGTGCCGATGGTGAGAACCGGATTAAGGGATGTCATCGGCTCCTGGAAGATCATGCCGATCTCGCCGCCGCGGATCTTCGTCAGCTCCGCCTCGCCAGCCTTGGTAAGATCCAGAATGCTGTTGTCGGCACGTTTCAGGCGGATCGACCCGCCGATAATGCGGCCGCCGCCGAAATCGACGAGGCGATTGATCGACAGCGCGGTGACGGACTTGCCCGAGCCGCTTTCGCCGACGATCGACAGCGTTTCGCCGGCATCTAGATCGAAGCTGACGCCGCGCACGATGGGATTGGCCTCTGGATTGCGCCCAAAGCCGACGCTGAGATCGGAAACCGAGAGAAGCGGCGTCATACCGTCGCCCTCCTCATTTTCGGGTCGAGAATGTCGCGCAGGGCATCGCCGAGCAGGTTGAAGCCGAGAATGGAGATCATGATGGTCACGCCGGGGAAGATCAGCAGCCAAGGCGCCGTTTCCATGAGATTGCGGCTGTCGCTCAGCATCAGGCCCAATGAGGAGGCAGGCGGCTGCGTTCCCAGGCCGAGGAAGCTCAAACCCGCCTCCGTCAACAGCGACCAGGCAAGCGCCAGCGTCACCTGCACGGTCAAGGGTGCGACGAGATTGAGCAGAAGATGCCGCGTCAGGATATAGGACCGGCTGCTGCCGAAGGTGCGGGCAGCATCGACGAAATCGCGCCCCTTCAGCGAAAGCGCCGGACCGCGCACGACGCGGGTAAAGATCGGCGTATAGACGAGCGCGATCGCAGCGACACTGGTCCATGTGCCAGGCCCGACGATGGCGATGATCAGAAGCGCCAGCAGGATCGCCGGAAAGGCGAGCAGCACATCCATCGTGCGCATGATGACGCCATCCCAGCGCTTGCCCGACCAGGCAGCCGTCAGGCCAAGCAGGGTACCTATCAAGGTTGCAACGGCCACGGAGAAGAAGGCGACGGTGAAGGATTCGCCGATGCCATGCATCAGGCGGCTTGCCACGTCGCGGCCGAAAAGGTCGGTACCCATCCAGTAGGTGAGGCTCGGGGCGTGCAGCCGGTCGATCCGGTTCTGCATCAGCGGATCGTGCGGGGTCACGCCGAGCGTACCGAGGATGGCGAGCAGGACGTAAACGAGGACGATGATGCCGCCGATCCGGCCGCTCACATGTCCGAAAATAGCCTTGACGATGCGCATCAGCCTTCTCCCAGCCGAACGCGCGGATCGAGCGCGACATAGGCGAGATCGACGAGCAGATTGACGATCATGAAGTTGAAGGCAATAAACAGCACGCTGCCCTGCACCAGCGCATAGTCGCGCTGCAGTATGGCGTCGAGCACCATGCGTCCAAGTCCCGGCAGAGCATAGATCTGTTCGACCAGCACCGCGCCACCGAGCAGATAGCCGAATTCGACGCCGCTCAGCGTTACCACCGGAATCAATGCATTCGGTAGAGCATGCCGCCAGATGACGCCGCGCGCCGGAACACCGCGGCTGCGAGCCGTACGCACATAGTCGTCACTCAGAACATCGAGCATGGCCGAACGCACGACACGCGTCACCGACGCCGCAAAGGCAAAGCCGAGCGTCAGCGCCGGCAGGATCATCTGGCCGAGATTTTCGAGCGGGTCCTGCCAGATGGGTGTGAAGGCGCCCATGGTCGGCAGCACGCCGAAACCGGCGGACAAGGCATAGATCAGCAGCAGTCCGAGAACGAAGTTCGGCGTCGACTGCCCGATCATGGCAACGATGCGCACGAGAAGATCGGACAGCTTTTCGTTTCTGGTGGCGGCAAAGACGCCCGCCGGCAAGCCGATAGCGAGCGCGATGACCATGGAAAGCAAGGCAAGCTCGAGCGTCAACGGAAAACGCTCCAGGATCATGTCGAGCACCGGCTTGCCGTAGGTGACGGATATGCCGAGATTGCCCTGGAAGACGCCGAGCAACCAATGCCAGTATTGAACTGGCCAGGACTGATCGATGCCGAAATAGGCGGCAAGGGCCTGCCGCTGCTCCGGCGTCAGCAGGCCCGCATTGGTTCCGAGCATCGCCGTGATCGCATCGCCCGGCACCAGCCGGATGGCGACGAAGACGAAGATGGACACGCCCAGCATGATCAGCGGGAACGTCATCAGCCGGCGCGTCAGGTATGCCATTGCACTTCCTCTAAATCTCGACTGCTATTACTCGATCGAGACTTTGCTGAGACCGAACAGCGAGCCTGTCGGCGTCGGGACAAAGCCCTCGACGTTCTTCTGCTCGGCCGTATAGCCATAGGCCGTGTAGAGCCAGATCCAGGGCGAGACTTCGGCAAGATGCTTTTCGAATTCGGCGAAGATCACCTTGCGCTTGGCCGGATCGGTCTCGGCGCGGCCCTTCTGCATCAGACTGTCGAGGGTATCGTCGATATAGTTGGCGACCTTCTGCAGGTTGCCTGATTTCGTCCAGTAACGGTTATACATCGAATAGGGATCGGCGCTGCCGCCGTTGAGGGCGACCGCCATGTCGAAATTGCCCTTGAGCCAGGTGTCGACATAGACATTGAGTTCCATCACCTTGATGTCGAGCTTGATGCCGATTTCGGCGAGCTGCGACTGGATGACTTGCGCTTCCGCCGTCGCTGTCGGCGGTTCGCCGGTCGCGGCAATCACGGTTGCCGAGAAACCGTTGGCAAAGCCGGCGTCTGCCATCAGCTTCTTCGCCTTGGCGACGTCGCGCGTATAGCAGAACAGCTTGCTGGGGTCGGTCGCATAGAGCGGCATCGTCAGCGGCCCGGTCACCTTGCCCTCGCCGAGAGCTGCCGTATCCATCACGTCCTTGCGGTCGATGGCGCAGGAGATCGCCTGGCGCACCGCCAGCTGATCCATCGGCTTGCGCGAGGGATTGAGCTGCAGGACATTGTAGGCAAGCACCGGCGTGCGGGTGAGCTGCAGCTTCGGCTCCTTCGGCACCAAGGTCGCGACGAGCGGATCGTTCAGCAAGGCGAAATCGGTCTGACCGGTGCGCAGCGATGCAAGGATCGCCGTCTCGTCGGGCAATACGCTGATGTTAATGCCTTCGACACCGACGGTTCCGCCCGCCCAATCCTTGTTGGCGCTCAGAACTTCCTTGGAGTTCGGAACCCAGCTGTCGAGCTTGAAGGGGCCGGAGCCGATCGCCTTCGTGCCGATGGTGCCGGCAGTAATTTCGCTTGCTGGAACCACCGCGGCATTGAGGCTGGTCATGGCGGTCAGAAGCGGAACGTCGGGCTGCGACAGATTGAAGACCACGGTCGTGGTGTCCGGTGTATCGATGCTTGCGATCGACAGGAAGTTGGCGCGAGCGACGGCACCGGTCGCCTGGTCGAGAATGCGCGTGAAGGAGGCCTTCACGTCAGCCGAGGTGACGGGCGCGCCGTTCTGGAACTTGGCCTTTGCATTGAGCTTGAACGTCAGTTGCTTGCCGTCCGGCGAAAACTGCCAGCTCTCGGCGACTCCAGGCACGATCTGCAGATTGCCGTCAAGGCGAACGAGCGGCTCATAGATCAATTCGAGCAGCCGGATGGAGGAGAATGCGGTCTGCTTGTGCGGATCGAGCCCGGTCGCGTCCTGCGACCACGCCATGCGCAGCGTTGCCGCCTCAACAGGGATCGCGGCCGTCGCCAGGCCAATCCCCACGGCCAGCGCCACTCCCGAAATCAGCTTCCTTCCAAAATTCCCTTTCACTTTCAGTCCTCCAAATTTTTAAAATGTCCCCGGCCGATTTTGGCCCATTGATTGCCGGTGCGGCAGGCCGCAACGGTTGTCTCAAGCAGTCCTGCCGTTGATCGCCTTGCGCAGGAATCCATCAGCGTTTTGCAATGCCGCGCGGGCTTCTTCAATGCCCATCCCGGTAATTTCCATGAGAATGGCAAGCTTCACGTCGTTGCCGGTCAGATCGAGCACGCGGCGCGCTTCCTGTTGCGAGCAACCGGTCGCCTGCATGACGATACGCGAGGCGCGCGCCACCAGCTTCTTGTTGCTGGCGCTGACATCGACCATCAGGTTCTGGTAGCTCTTGCCGATGCGGATCATGCTCGCCGTCGTCAGCATATTGAGAATGAGCTTCTGCGCCGTACCCGACTTCAGGCGGGTTGAGCCGGTGAGGATTTCCGGGCCGACCACAGGCGAAATCGCCAGATCAGCAATGCCGGCGATGATGGAGTTCGGATTGCAGGAGAGCGCCACCGTAAAGGCGCCGATGCCCTTGGCGTAGTTCAGGCCGCCGATGACATAGGGGGTACGGCCGCTGACGGCGATGCCGACGACGACATCATCCTTGCTCAGCTTGATTTCCTCCAGCGCCTGGCGCCCCTGCTCTGGGTCGTCCTCCGCGCCTTCGATCGAGCGCCGCAGCGCATCCGGGCCGCCGGCAATCAGACCGATGACCATGTCGGGCGGCACACTGAAGGTCGGCGGGCATTCGGAGGCATCGAGAACACCGAGGCGGCCGCTCGTGCCGGCGCCCATATAGATCAGCCTGCCACCCTTCTGGAACGCAGCCACGATCTGATTGACGGCGGCGGCGATTGCCGGGATCACCTTCTCGACGGCGACCGGCACCGTCTGATCCTCATAATTAATCTCACGCAGAATATCGAAGGTCGGCAAAAGATCGATATGCATCGTATTCGGATTGCGCCCTTCGGAAACCAACTGCTCCAGTTCGGATATCAACTTCTGCTCTGTCATGGGCCTGCTCGCGAAATAACGCCTGGATATCAATATATTACATTGGCAAGCTCGATCATTTTCATATCGGGCCCACCGCAGCAAAGATCGGTTTTCAGCAAGACGGGCGACCGAAGCCGACCCAGACGCGGCATGGCCTTTTTGGCTTTGTTCCGCGTCCATTCCCTGTTTACCTTGGTTAACACTATGTCCGTTTATTCCATTCGTCAATCCAGAAAGGAATAAAATATTCCATCATTGCCGTGAAAAGATTCACCGCTTGGCAGAGCCTTTGTCAGCCTTGGCAAATGGCTTTCCTGGCAAGAATGATCGCACCGGAGACGGCATCGCCGTCCATGGGCTTCAAGCGCCGGCGCACATCGGGCGAGAGCCAGGGTTCGAGCGGGCTCGCAAGACCGCCGAGCAGGCAGACGCGCGGCGCGCCCTTATCGAACAGCGTGCGAACAAGCGTGTCGATATGGCCGGCCGCGCTTTGCACGATCCGCCGCGCGACGGCATCGCCTTGATCGGCGTGACGCAGGACCATCGGTGCAAGAGCAGCATAATCCGTGGCCGACGCCCGGTCCATCCAGGCGACCGCCTCCATCGGATCATGCTGGAAACGCTGCATTATCTCGGCAAGCAGCGCGGTTTTTTGTTCGCGACCGTCATGGGCGCGCAGGGCAAGCTGCACCGCCTTCAGCCCGAGATAGGCGCCGCTGCCCTCGTCCGAAATCGGAAAACCGTAGCCGCCGACCCGCAATTGCCGTCCTTCAACAAGGCCGAGGCCAATAGAGCCCGTTCCGGCGATCACGATAGCGCCGTCGCGTCCGGAATGAGCCCCCAGACACGCGCCCTCGCCGTCGCTGATGAAATCGATGCTGGCAAAGGGGTGCTCTATCGCTTTCAGCGCGGCAAGCGCGCCCTTGCGGCCGATCCCAGCCAGCCCGACGCCAACATGGATACGGCTGAAATTGGAATCATTTAACCCCGCTTCCTCAATTGCAGCTTCAAAAGCGCGAGAAATCGATGCCCATGCTTCGGCGATCCCGAGACGGGTCGTTGCCGGCCCGGACAACCCCTGCCCGAGAACAGTGCCTTCGGCATCCTCGATGCGCGCGCGGCAACCTGTACCACCGCCGTCTATGCCGAGAAAATACGGAGTGTTTTCCGATGCGGCAGTCATGATGTTAGCCGTTCGATATCGGCACCGCAGAGGCGTAGCTTGCGATCGAGCTGTTCGTAGCCGCGGTCGAGGTGATAGACGCGATTGACGATGGTCTCGCCCTCCGAGACGAGGGCTGCGAGAACCAGCGAGACAGAGGCGCGCAGATCCGTCGCCATGACCTGCGCACCTTTCAGCGGCGCGCCGCCGCGCACCAGCGCCGTTGTCCCCTGCAAGGTGATGTTGGCGCCGAGTCGTGTCAGCTCCGGCACATGCATGAAGCGGTTTTCGAAGACTGTTTCGCGGATCAGCGACGCACCCTCCGCGCAGCAGGCGAGAGCCATGAACTGTGCCTGCAGGTCCGTCGGGAAGCCGGGATAGGGTTCGGTGGTGATATCGGCCCCCTTGAGCGGACCGTCCCTTGAAACCACCAGGCCGCGATCGCTCGGCCAGACGCTGACGCCCATGGCTTCGAGCGCCTGAACCACCGATGCCAGATTTTCCAGCCGCGCATGGATGAGCTCAAGCTGGCCGCCGGTAATGGCCGCCGCCACCGCATAAGTACCAGCCTCGATGCGGTCGGGAATGCCGTGATGCTTGGCGGGACGCCAGCTGGTGTCGCCATCGATCAGGATGCGATGCGTCCCAGCACCCTCGATCCGTGCACCCATGGCGATCAGACATGCCGCAAGATCAGCCACCTCCGGCTCGCGGGCAGCGTTCAGGATCTCGGTTTCACCTTTGGCGGCGCAGGCGGCCATCATGGCCGTCTCGGTCGCGCCGACGGATGGTGAACTCAGGACGATCCGTGCGCCTTTCAGCCCATTGGCAGCCGAAGCAACAATCAGACCGCTTTGGATGGCGATGTCAGCACCCAGTGTCGAGAGCGCCTTGATGTGCATATCGACGGGCCGTGCGCCGATAGCGCAGCCGCCGGGAAGCGAAACGCGTGCGTGACCGAAACGGGCAAGCAGCGGCGCAAGCACCAGCACAGTCGCCCGCATGCGCCGGACCGTGTCGTAGGATGTCTCCTTCGAGACAATCTCGCTCGCATCGATCATTGTGCCGTGCGGGCCTCGTGCGATCCTGGCGCCGTGGAGGGCGATAACACCCAACATATTCTCGACATCGCTGACAACAGGCAGGTTCGTCAGCTCCAGCGGATGCGGGCTCAAGAGCGCGGCTGCGATCTGCGGCAGGGCGGCATTTTTCGCGCCGGCGATAGTCACCGCACCCTGCAACCTCTTGCCGCCAGAGATTCGAAGTCTGTCCATGATGCAAATCCATTGCGGAAAAGACTGGGACACCACGGGTCCGTGATCCACTCTGCAAGACTATTCGCCAATTCCACACTGTCAACGGGAATTGGAATTTTTTATTCCAATCCGCTGTGATAAGGTTCGATCATGCGAAGCAAGGTTGCCGCGCTTGAGCCGGATGCTATTTTCGGTGTTCGCCTCGCCGCGGGAATCGGCCTCGATGGCTTGAAAGACCCCAAAAGGATCAAATGTCTATCCTTAAGAAGATCAGCGCGCAGCTCGAAACCATGGCCCCGGCTGATCGCCAGATCGGGCAATTCATCATCGACAATCCCGACCAGATGCTGCGCCTCTCCTCCGCGGCTCTCGCAGTGGAAACCGGCCGCAGCCAATCGAGCGTGGTAAAATTCAGCCAGAAGCTCGGCTATGCCGGCTACCAGGAATTGAAGCTTGCCGTCAGCGAGGCCAAGGCTCAGGAATGGCAGGCGCCGGCCGGCATGATCCACGGCACGATCGAGGTGGGCGACGGCTATCTCACCATCCTGCAGAAGCTGCTCGGCAGCAAGATGCAAGCCATGCAGCAGACCATTTCTGTCAACAACGAAGCCGACATCGAGAAAACCCTCGAAGCGCTTCACGACGCCCGGCGCATCCATCTGGCCGGGGTCGGCGCCTCCTCGCTGGTGGCCCGCGACTTTTCCTACAAGCTGATGAAGCTCGGCCGCAACGTGCTGCATGACAGCGACAGCCATGTGCAGATGGCCAATGCGTCGACGCTCGGGCCGGACGACCTGCTCTTTGCGCTCTCCTATTCCGGTGCCAGCATCGAGACGCTACGGATTGCGGAGCTGGCAAGCCAGCGCCAGGCAACCGTCATTGCCGTCACCGGCCTGCAGGACAACCCGCTATCCCGAGTCGCCGATATATGCCTGCACACCGTCGGCGATGAAGACCGCGTCCGCTCCTCGGCCATCACTGCCCGCGACGCGCAACTGATGCTGACTGATCTGCTGTTCATTCTATTGATACAGCGTCAGCCCGATGCCAACGACTATGTCCATAATAGCGAGACGGCAGTTTCCGTCCTGAAGGCCAAGCGCCTTTCGTAACAGCCGACACCGGTCACCAAGCTGTGACGCCCGTGCCCCTGTACGTCGAAGGTTTCGACACATAGCTTGGCAACCTCAACAAATCATAGCGGAGAGATTCCATGGACCTTGGCCTCAAGGATAAAGTCGTTCTGATCACGGGCGGCTCGAAAGGCATCGGCTTTGCCTGTGCCGAGCTTTTCCAGCAGGAAGGCGCGCGGGTCGCGATCTGCTCGCGCTCGCAAGCCAATATCGACGCGGCTCTCTCCAGGCTGCCCGGCGTGCATGGCTATGCCGCCGATCTGATCTTCGACGGACAGGCGCTCGCAGTCGTTGACAAGGTAGAGGCCGATGTCGGCCCGATCGACATTCTCGTCAACAGCGCAGGTGCCGCGGCCCGCACGCCGGCGGACGAACTGACGCCCGCCGTCTGGCGCGCCGCGATGGATGCCAAGTATTTTTCCTACATCAACGTGATCGATCCCGTCATCAAGCGCATGGGCGCGCGCGGATCGGGCGCTGTGATCAATATCATCGGCAATGGCGGCAAGGTCGCCTCGCCCTATCATCTGGCCGGCGGCTCGGCCAATGCTGCCCTTATGCTTGCAAGCGTCGGGCTCGCCAATGCCTATGCCGGTAAGGGCGTGCGCGTGGTCGGCCTCAATCCCGGCCTCACGGAGACAGATCGTGTTGCCGAAGGCCTGAAGGCGGCGGCAAAGATTTCAGGCTCGAGTGAGGAAGAAGCACTGGCTGATGCCCTGAAACGCATCCCGATCGGCCGCATGGCCGATCCAGCCGATATCGCCAATGTCGTCGCCTTCCTAAGCTCGGCCAAGGCTGGCTATGTCACTGGTGTCGTTATCAGCATGGACGGCGCACAGGTGCCGGTTATCGTCTGAACCTTCTGGCACTTCATTGTTCACGTCGCCCGCAAGGCGACCGGCGACCCACCAGCGGTCGCCGGCCGAAACTTATGCTAGCTTTGAGTTGCGCCGTCGAAGATCATCTCGCGCGGAGCAACCTTCGTATTGCGCTGCAGCAAATAATAGACGACGGCGGTTACGACCAGGCTGACGGCCCAGGAAATGTCGGCATCATTGAGCGCGACCGCGATCGGGCCTTCGTAGAGAGGCTGATTGAGGAACGGGATCTGCACGACGACGCCGAGGACATAGCATCCGAGCGCGGTCCAGTTATAGGCGCCATAGCGGCCCGTTGCGTCGTAGAGGGCGGGGATATCCACCTTTTCCCTGGAGATTAGGTAGTAATCGATCAGATTGATCGCGCTCCAGGGCACGAAGACCGCCAGCAGCATCAGGACGAAATTCTTGAATGCCGACAGGAAATCAGCGCTGGCGAGAACGGCGATCAGCACCGACAAAGCCACAAACCCGATGATATAAAGCGCTCTGGCGCCCCGGGAGATCCGGGTCTGGTTGCTGAACGAGGTAAAGGTCGTCAGGATTGCCATGAAGCCGCCATAAGCGTTCAGGCAGTTGATCGTCAGCTTGCCGCAGATAATGACGATATAAACGAGAACTGCGCCTTGCCCCGCCAATGTGCCAAGGAAGCCGACCTGGTTCGAAAGGAATTTCGCACCAACGGCGGCGACAAGCACGCCAAACGTCATGGCAAGCTGAGAAGCGATCGCCGAACCGAGCAGCGTATACAGAAACGCCTTGCCGCCCGATGTCGCTGAGGGAAGATACCGCGAATAGTCCGCGACGTAGGGCGCATAGGTGAGCTGCCAACCGGCCGACAGCGAAACGGCAAGCAGAAAGGTCGCGACCGTTGCAGGCTTTTGACCGAAGGCCGAGTGAATGTCGTACTGATGGAACAGCTGGTAGGACAGATAAGCAAAACCGAGGATACTGATGACCGTCGCGATCCGTCCCATGATATGGATCACCTTATAGCCGACAAGCGCGATCACCGCGCTAAGCACGCCGAAGATCACCATGCCGACGGCCGGATTGGAAACACCAAGCAGCAGGTTCATGGCCTGGCCGGCAAGCACCGTGCCTGTCGCGGCGAAACCCAGATACATCAAAATGACCAGAAGCAGCGGCAGAGTCGCACCCCTGACACCGAACTGCGCACGGCTGCTGATCATCTGCGGCAGACCGAGGCGAGGCCCCTGCGCGGAATGAAGGGCCATCACGATCCCGCCGAGGATGTTACCAACGGCAAGACCCACGATCGCGGTCATCGCCTCCGCGCCGAACACGACGGCAAGCGCGCCATCGAGCACCGCCGTGATCTGCAGGTTTGCTCCGAACCAGAGCGTGAACTGGTCCCTTGCGAAGCCGTGTCGCTCACTCTCCGGTATTCTGTCTATGGTTCTGCGTTCAGCGAATCCGTCGCTGGTCCCGACACCGCTCATCCTGTGCTCCTCCTGGGGGAATTCGGTACTCACGGACCAATGTATATAGAGGAATACGCTTTATGTATATACATTCTAACCGCCTCAGATCGGTCTCAGAATGTCAGAATCCCGAATTCCCCCATGCCATCACAACGAGAGCGCCGCAAGGTTTGCACACCCGACGCTTCAGGCCGCCGCCTTCCAGTCTAGCCCGATGTCGAGCGTCGGAGCGCTATGCGTCAGCCAGCCGGCCGATATCAGATCGACACCGCAGGCGGCAATTGCGGCGGCCGTTGCCGGCGTAATGCGGCCGGACGCTTCGGTGATGGCCCGACCGCCGACGATATCGACTGCCTCGCGCAACTGATCCGGTGTCATATTGTCGAGCACCACGGCGTCGACACCCTCGTGCATGGCTTCGCGAAGCTGCGCCAGCGTATCCACCTCGACTTCGATCTTGACCATGTGGCCGACGCCGGCCTTGGCACGGCGGATGGCTTCCGCGACCCCGCCGGCAATGGCGACGTGATTGTCCTTGATCAGCACCGCGTCATAGAGCGCGAAGCGATGGTTCATGCCGCCGCCTGCGCGCACCGCATATTTCTCCAGTGCTCTCAGACCCGGCGTTGTCTTGCGCGTACAGACGATCGAAGCCTTCGTCCCGGCGATCGCCTCGACGATGCCACCGGTAACAGAGGCAATGCCCGAGAGATGGCCGAGGAAATTCAGCGCCGTGCGCTCAGCCGTCAGCAGACCGCGCGACGGCCCCTCGATCGTTGCAATTACGTCCCCCGCCTTGACCTTCGTGCCATCGGGCGCATGACGGGTCATGACGATGGCGGGATCGACCAGTTGGAAGGCAAGCTCGGACGCATCGAGACCTGCGACGACACCTGCCTGGCGGGTCACCATGGCGACACGGGAGCGGTGCGTTGCGGGGATGACGGCCGTGGATGTCACGTCGCCGGCAAGGCCGAGATCTTCGACCAGCGCATTGCGCACCAGCGGTTCGACGATCAGGCGCGGGAGGGGAGCAAGCGTCATGTCAGGCACTCCTTGCAATGGAATGGGCAATGACGGACCTGGCGATATCCAGGGCGTCGGAAAGGTTCATCATGCGGCGCTGCGCATATGGCAGTTTCAGCGGGAAATCCGTGCGGGCATGGGCGCCGCGCGACTCCAACCTCAAACTCGCGAAGACCGCGATCAGCAACGCCACCAGCGCGGGATCTGTCGCCGGTCCTTCACTCTCGCAAAGCGGTAGAAGCGCGGCGATCGCGCCATGAATGGCGCCGGCATTGCGCAGGACACCTAGATGCCGCGACACGATCGGCCGCACGAGCGTCAGATCCGGCGCGAAAGTCTCGGGAAAATGCTGCGGCATTCCTGTGCGGCTTGCATTCGTGCCGGCAATATCGCGAGCAGCCCGCATGCCCATGACCGCGGCTTCCAGCAGGGAGTTGCTGGCGAGACGATTGGCGCCGTGTAGACCGGTCGATGCCGCCTCGCCCGCGACCCATAGGCCGGGAACGGAGCTGCGGCCATTCTCGTCGGTTGCAACGCCGCCCATATGATAGTGGACGGCCGGGCGCACCGGAATTGGGTCGTTCGCCGGATCGACGCCCGCCTCGCGGCAAAGGGCCTCGATCACCGGAAAGCGTGTGGCGAAGCGATTGCCGAGGACATCCCGTGCATCGAGGAACACTTTGCCGCCGCGAGCGATTTCCGCGCTGATGGCACGCGCGACGACATCGCGCGGCGCAAGTTCGGCACCTTCAACGCCGGCCATGAAACGTTCGCCGCTTTCGTTGACGAGAAGCGCACCCTCACCACGAACCGCCTCGCTGACCAAGGCCAACGGACGCCTGCGGCTATCGAGCGCCGTCGGATGGAATTGCACGAATTCCATGTCGGCGAGTTGCGCGCCAGCACGTGCCGCAAGGGCAATGCCTTGTCCGAAATTGCCGACAGGATTGGTGGTGGCATCGAACAAGCCGCCGATGCCGCCCGTTGCAAGGACGATGCGCGACGAAGGCAAAACGACGCTGCCCCTATCGGTCAGGCACAGTAGGCCGGCAACCCGATCGCCGGCCAGCAACAGCCGCTGCGCCTGATAGCCTTCAAGCACGGTGATCGACGGCGTACGGACAACCGCCTCAGCAAGTGCGCGAACGATAGCCGCACCGGAGCCATCGCCCTTCGAATGCACGATACGCCGCATCGAATGCGCGGCTTCCAGACCCAGGGACAATTCGCCTGTAGCATCGCGATCGAATTCAACGCCGGCGCGCTCCAGCGCGGCAATGGCAGCGGGTGCTTCGGCAACGATCCCCGCCGCTACCTTGGCGTCGCAGAGCCCATCGCCTGCGGCAAGCGTATCGGCAAGATGCAAGGCCGCGCTGTCGCCCTTACCGATGCTGGCGGCGATGCCGCCTTGTGCCCAGGCGCTCGACGTCTCCGCGCCGATCAGGGCGCGAGTAACGATCACGACAGGCTCGGGCGACAGCGTCAGCGCCGTCATCAGCCCGGCAAGACCACTGCCGACGATGACGATGCGGCCGCTTAACTCTTCGAGGATCTCGCTCATATCGCCAGCATCCTTTCAACGGCGCGGCGGGCGTCGGCGGCGATCGCGGGATCGACCGTCACCTCATGCCGCCCCTCTTCGAGAGCCTTCCGGATATTGCCGAGGGTAATGCGCTTCATGTGCGGGCAGAGATTGCAGGGCCGGACGAACTCCACATCGGGGTGATGTACGGCGACATTGTCGCTCATCGAACATTCGGTGAGCAGCACGACGCGCGACGGACGCTTCTTGCCGACGTAATCGGACATGACGGCAGTCGAGCCGGCAAAATCCGCCGCCTCGACGACGTCAGGCGGGCATTCCGGATGCGCAAGTACCGTTACACCCGGATAATTTTCACGCAGCTGCCGGATATCGTCCGCCGTGAAGAGCTCATGGACCTCGCAGTGGCCGTGCCAGGCGATGAGTTCGACATTCGTTTCACGCGCCACGTTGCGCGCCAGATATTCGTCCGGGAGCATCAGCACCTTCGGCACGCCCAGCGATTCCACCACCTGCCGGGCATTGCCCGAGGTGCAGCAGATATCGGAGGCAGCCTTCACGGCCGCCGACGTGTTGACATAGGTGACGACCGGAACGCCAGGATGGGCCTGCCGCAGCAGGGCAATATCCTCTGGCGTGATCGATTCCGCCAGCGAGCAGCCGGCTTCCAGATCCGGGATCAGAACCGTCTTTTCCGGGTTCAGCAGTTTGGCCGTCTCAGCCATGAAATGCACGCCGGCCAGCACGATGATATCGGCATCGACCTCCACGGCCTTGCGGGCAAGCGCGAGGCTGTCGCCGACGATATCGGCGACGCCATGGAAGATTTCCGGTGTCTGGTAGTTATGCGCGAGAATGACGGCATTGTGCCGTCGCTTCAATTCGAGGATCGCCTCGACATCATCCTGGAACGACAGCCATTCGGCTTTCGGGATAACACGGCTGACGCGATCATAGAGGGAGGATGCGGATATCGGAAGATTCATGACCGGCTCCTTATTATACTCATTTTGAGTATATTATGCGCAAATAGATATTCTCAAGCAGAGCATATGTCAATTGCGGGAGAGTGGTAATTTCGTTCCGGTAAATTCGCGTTCTTCGAGGACGGCGCGGCGGAAACGGAAGAGCTTGGCAGGGCGGCCGCCGGTCTCGCTTTCGGTGCCGCCGGTTTCCTCGACCAGCTCCTGCTGCTCGATCAGCCGGCGGAAATTCTGCTTATGCAGCGTCAAGCCGGCCAGCGCCTCGACGGTTTTCTGCAATTGCAGCAGCGTGAAGTTTTCGGGCATGAGCTCGAAGACGACGGGGCGATATTTGATCTTCGCCCTGAGGCGCGCCATGCCGGTCGCAAGGATGCGACGATGATCGGCAAACATCGATCGGCCGAAATTGTGCCTGAGGTCACAGCCCGCTTCGGCCACGAGACGTGCTTCGTAGAGCAATTCATAGCGCTGCAGGACGAGATCCTCGTTCCACGCAGCCCCATTCAGCCCGAAATCGAAATCGGCGCGACGGCGGCGCTGGCCCTTTCGCATCGCATCCTCCTCGATCCAGGACGCGAGGCGGGCGGCGATGTCGTCGAGCATTGCTGGCCGGCCGTTGCGATGGTCTTCCCACGGAAGATATTCGTACCAGCCGTGCCAGCCCGGCATGCCGCCGCCAGGCGCTGCCTGCTCGCGCACCAGCCCGAGATAGCTGATGGAAATGGTGCGTCCGCCGAGGATTTCATTGTTTCGATCGCGATCGGCAAAGGTATAGAGTTGCTCCAGATAGCCGACGGGATGCGCCGTCTGATCCTGAACCCATTCGCGCAATCCGCTCTGCAGCGTACGATGCCCAAGCTCGAACGGACCGGACGGCAGGGCATCGCCCGACCGCACCGTCATCACCCTTGGATCGCCGCCCGTAACAGCCGTCAGAACTGCGATCAGCTCGGCATGCGCAAGCCCGATGGTCAAGCGAACTCCATGATCTGTTTGCCCTTGACCCTTGTCGCATGAAGCACGGCGCAAGCCAATGCGGGCAAAGGCGTGCTCCACATCTCAAGCGCGGCTTGACAAGCTGGAATACCTCACGCGGGATTGGCGATCAGGATGGCATGAACATCAACGAACTTTGCGCATCCGCCAGGCGAGACGTCCCAAACCGATCGTCAAAAACAGCGATTTTGACGGCTACGACGGCAGCAGATCTCTTCCCGCTTCGGTGAGGACGACAAAGCCCTGTTCGCGCTCGACAAGACCAAGATCCATGGCATCCTCCCAGATGGTCAAGCGAGGACAACTCGTCCGCCAGGCATCCATGACTTCGTGATATGGCCGGGGTCCGGCTTTCAGGAAAACCAGGAGATCAATGACAAGTGTATTGGGCGCTTCCAACGTCACCTCCCTGAGTGGTGAATTGTAAATATACACCCTCAGGCCGTTGCTGTCATGTCGCGCTCGCCAACCTGCTGCGGCATATTGATGCCCCGCGCCTTGCGGCCAAACCGCCCGCTTCCGAAACCTAGCGGCTGACGTAATCCGGATGCTCTTCGCAGATGAGATCGACAATCGACAGGGTGCCGGACAGATGCTTCCGCAAGGCGGAAACGGCCGCCTCCGCATCGGCTGAGCGAACGGCATCAACGATCGACTGGTGATCTCCGACGATCTGCTCCAGCTTGCCCGGCATCGGCAGGTTCAGCATCCGTAGCCGATCGAGATGGACGCTCTGCCGGCGTACCGTCGACCACAGGCCGAGAATATCGGCCCGCTCGTAAAGCACCCGGTGAAAATCCTTGTCGAGCGAATCGAAGAGATCGTAGGTCTCCGGCGACATCACATGCTTCTGGCGGACGAGAACAGCCTCCAGAGCCGCCGCCGTTTCCTCCGCCGAATGCAGCGTCAGCCGGCGAACGGCTTCCAGCTCAATCGATAGCCGCAGAAAGTGCGCTTCGGTGGCGTTGCGGACATCAATGCGTGAAACCACGGTCGCATATTGCGGATAGACTTCGACCAGCCCCTCCTCCTCCAAGCGGATCAAGGCGTCCCGCACGGGGGTCTGGCTGACGTTGAATTCGTTTTGCAACGACATGCGCGACAGCACGGTCGTCGGCGGCAAGCCCATCGAAAGAATGCGCGACCTCAGGATTTCCAGGATCTGCGGCGCCACCTGGCGGGAGCGGTCCAGTGCAAATTCTCTCGGATTGCGCTTCACTGGCGGCCTTTCTTGTCGGAGCGTCGGCTCATTAAGCACAGTTTGTGACTTGATGCACTGATACATTAGTGCTTTAGTCCGCCCTTGCCAACTCCGCGTCGCCTGAGTTGGTGCACCCGGGGAGGAGTTGGGCAATCGGGAGCAAAAGCCCGAGAGGCAGCGCGGACGAAAACCCGCGCAACCGCGCTTATTTCGACCCAACGTGTGAAAACAAGGCTCGATGACTATGAACAGCAGGAAGAAGCCCTCGGACTTACGCAGCGCCAGATGGTTTGCGCCCGATGATCTCAGAAGCTCGGGGCATCGCTCCCGCACCATGCAGATGGGCTATGCGCCCGAGGAATGGGCGGACAAGCCTGTTATCGCCATCCTCAACACATGGTCGGATGCCAATCCCTGCCACGCCCATTTCAAGCATCGCGTCGACGACGTGAAGCGCGGCATCCTGCAGGCCGGCGGCTTCCCGCTGGAACTACCGGCCCTGTCGCTGTCGGAAAGCTATGTGAAGCCGACGACCATGCTCTATCGCAACATGCTGGCGATGGAAGCCGAAGAGCTCTTGCGTTCCCATCCGGTCGATGGCGCCGTGCTGATGGGCGGCTGTGACAAGACCACACCGGGCCTGGTCATGGGCGCGCTTTCGATGGGCCTGCCGATGATCTATCTGCCGGCCGGTCCGATGCTGCGCGGCAATTATCGCGGCGAATATCTGGGCTCTGGCTCCGACGCCTGGAAATTCTGGGACGAACGCCGCGCCGGTACCATTTCGGAGAAGGAATGGGTCGATGTCGAAGCCGGCATCGCCCGCTCTTACGGCCACTGTATGACCATGGGCACGGCGAGCACGATGACGGCCATCGCCGAGGCGCTCGGCTTGACCCTGCCCGGCGCCAGCTCCATCCCCGCGCCGGATGCCAATCACATCCGTATGTCATCGGCCGTCGGCCGGCGCATCGTGGAAATGGTGTGGGAAGATCTGGTTCCTTCGAAGATCGTCACGCAGGCCGCCGTCAACAATGCCGTCGCCGTCGCGATGGCGACGGGCTGTTCCACCAATGCCGTCGTGCATCTGATCGCGATGGCCAGACGCGCCGGTACGCAACTCTCGCTCGACGATCTCGACAAGGCGGGACGCACGACCCCGGTGCTCGCCAACATCAGGCCGACGGGAAAAACCTATCTGATGGAGGATTTCTATTATGCCGGCGGCCTCAGGGCCCTAATGTCCAAGCTTTCTTCCAAGCTCGATCTCTCCACGCTCACCGTCTCCGGCGTCACTCTCGGCGAAACGCTGGAAGGGGCGAAATGCTACAATGACGACGTCATCCGCTCGCTCGACAACCCGATCTATCACGAGGGCTCTTTGGCGGTGCTGAAGGGCAACCTTGCGCCGACCGGCGCCGTCATCAAGCCGGCCGCCTGCGATCCGCGTTTTCACAAGCATCAGGGACCAGCGCTGGTCTTCGACAGCTATCCGGAGATGAAGGCGGCTGTCGACAATGAAGATCTCGACATCTCGCCCGATCACGTCATGGTGCTGCGCGGTGCTGGCCCGCAGGGTGGGCCCGGCATGCCCGAATGGGGCATGCTGCCGATCCCGAAGGCACTGCTCAAGAAAGGCCACAGGGATATGCTCCGTCTCTCCGATGCCCGCATGAGCGGCACCAGCTATGGCGCCTGCATCCTGCATGTCTCGCCGGAATCGCATGTCGGCGGCCCGCTGGCGCTGCTGCGCAACGGCGACATCATTCGTCTCGATCTCGAGGCGCGGCGCATCGACATGCTGGTCGACGAGGACGAACTGCAGCGCCGTCGCGAGGCCTGGGTCAAGCCCGCTGAAAAATTCGGTCGTGGCTATGGCTGGATGTTCTCGCGCCACGTCGCGCAAGCCGACACCGGCTGCGACTTCGATTTCCTGGAAACCGGCTTCGGCCCGACGCCGGGCGAACCCGACATCTATTGATCGTAAAGGATATACCGCATGAGCAATTACGTGCTGAGCAATGAGACGCGCGACAAGCTGATGGGCGTGGCGACACCGACGATCGCCACCGCGCTTTTCCGGCGCGGCCTGCGCAACCAGTTCATCCAGGATGTGCGGCCACTCTCGCCGAAGAAGGCGAATATGGTCGGCCAGGCCTTTACACTCCGCTATATTCCGGCGCGCGAAGACCTGAACACGCTCGAAGTCTTCCGCAACCCGGAACATCCGCAGCGTGCCGCCGTCGAACAATGCCCACCCGGCTTCGTGCTGGTCATGGATAGCCGCAAGGACGCACGCGCCGCTTCGGCAGGCTCCATCCTCATCTCGCGGCTGCAGGTGCGCGGCGTTGCCGGCGTCGTCACCGATGGCGGTTTCCGCGACAGCCCGGAAATCGCCGCCCTCGATATCCCCTCCTATCACCACCGCCCGTCCGCCCCGACGAACCTGACGCTGCATCAGGCGATCGAAATCAACGGCCCGATCGGCTGCGGCGACGTTGCGGTTTTCCCCGGCGACGTTCTTGTCGGCGACAATGAGGGCGTCATCGTCATTCCGGCCCATCTTGCCGATGAAATCGCCAACGAGACCGTGGAAATGACGGCCTATGAGGATTTTGTCACCGAAGAGGTGATGAATGGCGCAACCATCATCGGGCTCTATCCGGCGACGAGCGATGCTCCGAAACAAAAGTTCGCCGAATGGCGGAAAAAGAAGGGCCGCTGATCCATTTTCAAGCGGGCGCAGCCGGAAGGCATCCAACCGGCTGCGCTCCTCGAACTACTCTTCCTTGACGAGCTTCAGCACGAGCTGCTGGAGGTTGCCGCCATCGCTGAATTCGACCTTGTCGAAATCACTGTTGCGCCGCCGCTCCTTGTTGGAAATTTCACCGAGCCGCTTCGTCAGCTCCACACGGATCTTGCTGCACTTCGGATCATTGGGCACGGTAAAGCCGACGCTCATGGCCTCGATTTCCTTGACCATATCCTTGATGTATCCGCCATGCACGCGCTCATGCGCCTCGACCCCGGCGATGAACGTCTGCCAGCTCTTGCGGGTCAAGGCCGGCAATTGCGCCGAAGGCTTCGGCAGGGTGTAGGTGATGATCAATTTCGGTATGTTGACGGTGATCTTGCAGGCACCGTCCGGCTGCGGCTCATATTTCCGCGTCCAGGTCAGCTTGAAATCGGTATGCGCAATCGCCCTGACCTTGGGGCCGAGCAGTGGGCCGCGTTCGCCGATCGAATCGTAGAGTTCGCGGCCGGAGGTTCCGGAAATCGCGTAGGTCTTGGTCGTTTCCACGGCCTGCCAGTCGGCATGAGCTGTCATCGGCAAAGAGGCAATTGCCATCGCCGCCGCAAGTGATCGAATATATGCTTTCACAAACTTCCCCTGCACACCCTAGTCAAGCGCGGCAAAGCTAGCGGTTGACCCCCGCCATTTCAATGAGCATCCAGCTTCAAAAGGTCGAAGCCGACTGCAATAGCTCTTCGGCGTCTTCTCGCTCCATGTCGAAGACCCTTTTGCCGATCGCAAAGCTGAAACCGCTGCGGGCGAAGGCGGATAATTCCTTCGCCTTGCGCTTGTCGTCGAGATCGCCACGTCGGAACGGCCCGAAGCCGCGTTTCCTGGCAAAGATGACGGCGGAATGGAGATCATCGACCTCGCCAACCGCCGCAACGACGGTCTCGCCGTCGATGCCTTTGGAGGCGAGCTTGAAGGCGATCGCTTTCTTCGACTTGCCGGAGCGGACCGCCGAGCGCGTGCTGATCTCGGCGAAGGTGACATCGTCGAGCACCTTCAGCTCATAAGCGAATTTGACCGCGAAATCCGCAAGCGCCTTGATCTGCGCCTCGCTGATATCCTCGAACTTCTGCTTCGCTTTCTTGGCGATCGCGTCGAACAGTTGCTTCTCCGTCATCATCCGGCGTTCGAGGCGATAGATCGTGGAGTTGCGTGCCCAGGAGAGCATGCGGCTGGTCGGCGGTTCATCCATGCAGGAAGGCATTCGGTGAAAGGAGAATCATAACGACAGGGACTTTAGCGCGACCCAAGCGACCCAGGCAACGAAGGTGATTTTCCATCCAAATTCGCTTGGTAATCATGGGATGATTGGTTATGCTTTCCATGCGGCCAAGGCGGTAAAACGCCGAGCGTCGAATCCCATCGACGGTGGAGGCCGTCTCAAGCACCACATTGCTATGGATCACGGAGCCTGCAGCTCGCCCGAGAGCTTTGCCGATCGGTCGCCAGCGCTCCGTTCAGAGGAGGCAGGAATGGATTATCGCAAGCTCGGCCCAAGCGGGGCCGTTGTCACGGCTTATTGCCTTGGCACCATGACCTTCGGCGCGGAAGCGAGTGAGGCCGCGTCACATAAGCTGCTGGACGATTATTTCGCGTGGGGCGGCAATTTCATCGATACCGCCGATGTCTACAGCGCCGGCAAGTCGGAAGAGATCATCGGCCGCTGGTTGAAGGCTCGCCCGACCGAGGCCCGCCAGGCCGTCGTCGCTACCAAGGGGCGTTTCCCGATGGGCAAGGGCCCGAACGATATCGGTCTTTCGCGTCGGCATCTGGGACAAGCCCTGGACGACTCGCTGCGCCGTCTCGGCCTCGAGCACATCGATCTCTATCAGATGCATGCCTGGGATGCCCTGACGCCGATCGAGGAAACGCTGCGCTTTCTCGATGATGCCGTGCGTGCCGGCAAGATCGGTTATTACGGCTTTTCCAACTATGTCGGCTGGCACATTGCCAAGGCGGCGGAAATCGCCAAGGCACGCGGCTATACGCGTCCCGTGACGCTGCAGCCGCAATATAATCTGCTCGCGCGCGATATCGAGCTTGAGATCGTCGATGCCTGCCTCGATGCCGGCATGGGCCTGCTGCCCTGGTCGCCGCTCGGTGGCGGCTGGCTGACCGGCAAATATAAGCGCGACGAGACGCCGAGCGGCGCGACAAGGCTCGGCGAAAACCCCAACCGCGGCAGCGAAGCCTATGCCGCGCGCAATGCTCAGGAGCGGACCTGGGCGATCATCGAAACCGTGGAGGAGATCGCTAAGGCGCGTGGCGTCAGCATGGCGCAGGTCGCGCTTGCCTGGACGGCCGCTCGTCCGGCCGTGACCTCGGTCATCCTCGGCGCCCGCACATCCGAGCAACTTGCCGACAATTTGGGTGCTGCCGAACTGAAACTGACCGATGCGGAGACGGACAAGCTGAACCAGATCAGCGCACCGCAGCCTGCTGCCTATCCTTATGGAGAAAGCGGACGGAACCAGCGCCACCGCAAGATCGAGGGTGGCCGCTAAAATGCATTCGGCGGCGGAGCAGTTTTGCTTCGCCGCCGTCGTCTCGATCATCTATGGCGTCAAACCAGCGGCGGATTCAGTCTGGCGAAACCTTCTTGGCGCCGATACGGAAAATAGGGATAGGGCGCCGTCAGCTCGCTGACCTTGTCCAGCCTCTCGATCTGCTCTTTCGAAAGCACCCAGCCGACCGCACCGAGATTTTGCCGCAACTGCTCTTCATTGCGCGCACCGATGATGACGCTTGCAACGGTCGGCCGGTTCACCAGCCAGTTGATCGCGATCTGCGGCACACTCTTACCCGTCTCGCCCGCAATTTCATCCAGCACGTCGACGATATCGAACAGCTTCTCGTCGTCGACTGGCGGCCCGAAAGTCGCCGTCTCGTGCAGCCGGCTCGTCTGCGGCAATGGCTGGCCGCGGCGGATCTTGCCCGTCAGCCTGCCCCATGCCAGCGGGCTCCAGACCAGTGCGCCGACGTTCTGATCGCTGGCCAAAGGCATCAGCTCCCATTCGTAATCGCGGCCGGCGAGCGAATAATAGACCTGATGGGCGACGTGGCGCACATAGGAATGCTTCTGCGATGCGGCGAGCGATTTCATCAGCTCCCAGCCGGAGAAATTGGAGGCACCGATGTAACGGATCTTTCCCGCCTTCACGAGACTATCCAGCGTGGAGAGCGTCTCCTCGACCGGCGTCGACGCATCGAAGGCGTGCAACTGCAGCAGGTCGATGTAATCGGTGCCGAGACGGCGCAGCGCAGCGTCCACCGATTTGATCAGCCGCGAACGGGAACTCCCCCAATCGGCCGGTCCATCGCCCATGGGCAGAGCAGTCTTGGTCGAGATCAACACGGCATCCCGTCTGCCCCGGATCGCCTCACCGAGCACTTCCTCCGAGGCACCGGCCGAGTAGACATCGGCAGTGTCGAAGAGATTGACGCCCGCCTCCAGGCAGATATCGACCAGACGCCGCGCCTCCGCCGCATCCGTCGAGCCCCAGGCGCTGAAGAGAGGGCCGCTGCCGGCAAAGGTTCCAGCACCGAAACTGAGGACCGGAACGCGCAAGCCGGAAGCACCGAGATTTCTGTATTCCATCGTCTATCTCCTGTTGGTTCTTCAGATAGATAGACGCTTGCACAAACGTGATATAGATTGCCGAAGAGAAACAGATATGTGATTTCAATTCATCATGAGCCGTCAAGACATCAATCGCTCCGGAGAAATGGAAGTCTTCGTGCGCGCCGTGGAACTCGGTGGTTTCACCGCCGCCGCCAAAGCCTGCCGCATGACGCCGTCAGCTGTCAGCAAGCTCATCACGAGATTGGAAAAACGCCTCGGCGCGCGCCTCATCCATCGCTCGACCAGGCGGCTGCAGCTGACGCCGGAGGGCTGCGCCTTCTTCGAACGCAGCGTTGCGATCCTTGCCGATATCGCCGAGGCCGAGCGTCATGCCTCGGCGGGGGAGCAGGTTGCCGGACATATCCGCATCAACACCAGCGGCTCTTTTGGCAATCATGTGCTGGCTCCGCTCATTCCAGCCTTCATGGCCCTGCACCCCAATGTCTCGCTGGAGATCTTCCATACCGATCTTGTCGTCGACTTGATGGAAGAGCGTACCGATGTGGCGATCCGGGCCGGACCGCTGAAGAGTTCTAGTCTCACCGCCCGCAAGCTTGGAACGACACGAAACGTCATCGTCGCCTCGCCGGACTATCTGGGGCGACACGGCACGCCGCGCTCTCCCGCCGAGCTGGCAAAACATTGTCGCATCGGCTTTGCCTATTCCCGCTCGGTCGAAGGCTGGCCCTTGCGCATCGATGGCGAGGTCGCAACCGTCCCCGGCTCCCGCAGGCTGCAGGTGAGCGACGGCGAGGCGATGCGTCATCTTGTGCTTGGCGGCGCAGGTCTGGCGCGCCTCAGTGCCTTCACCGTCAAATCGGATATCGAGGCGGGTCGCCTGCGACAGGTGCTGGAGGAGTTCAATCCGGGCGACATCGAAGAATTCCATGCCGTCTACATCGGTCAGGGCGGCCCGCTGCCGGCCCGCGTACGCGCCTTGCTGGAATTCCTGCGCGAAAACGTTCACCTTTAAAAGACGATGCGGCCCTGAGGCCGCATCGCATCAATTGAATTTTCAGTGCGCCGCCGATCAGGCGGATGGCTGGCGGGTCTTGCGCAGATAGGGCAATACCGTGTCGAACGAGCCGAAGCGGGTGATGGCGTCTTCGTTGGAAACTGCAGCGGTGATGATGACATCTTCACCCTGCTGCCAGTTTGCAGGCGTCGCCACCTGATGCTTTGCAGTCAGCTGAATCGAATCGATCGCGCGCAGGATCTCGCCGAAGTTGCGGCCCGTCGTCATCGGATAGGTGAGGACCAGCTTGATCTTCTTGTCCGGACCGATGACGAAGACGGAACGAACCGTAGCATTGTCGGCAGGCGTGCGGCCTTCCGAACTTTCACCAGCAGCTGCCGGCAGCATGTCGTAAAGTTTCGCGACCTTCAGATCCTTGTCGCCGATCAGCGGATAATCGACGTCGAAGCCGGTTGCCGTCTTGATGTCATTCTTCCAGCGGCCATGGCTTTCGACAGGATCGACCGAGATACCGATGATCTTGACGCCGCGCTTGCGGAATTCGCCTTCGAGACCAGCCATCGCACCGAGCTCCGTCGTGCAGACCGGCGTGAAATTCTTCGGGTGCGAGAAGAGCACAGCCCAGCCGTCGCCGATCCAATCGTGGAACTGAACTTCACCCTGCGTCGTCTCCGCCTTAAAATCCGGAGCGATATCGTTGATGCGCAAACTCATTGTCTTACCTCCAAAAAATCTCCTCCCGTTGCGCGCTGGGATGGGCGGCTGAGGAGCGGGATCAAAAAATCCGCCGCACAATGGCGTCGAATGTCCGATATGAAAAGCCCTTCTTTTAAATCGACGCGGCGATTGCAGTCGAAAACGCCTGCGGCCTGCGATGTCTGCTGCGTGCCTTCAACATTTCGAGAAAGCCGTAACCGCTCGGCCAGCGCCCGAAGCCGCTCGCTATATTGATATGCCCGGCAAGGCCGATGTTGCGGACATCGGAATTCCAGAGCCGCCCGAACATGGAGAGCCTATCGAGGCTCATATAGATGTCGTTCAGACTTCCGACCGTCATGCTGGGGAAAGGCAGAGCTTCCGTCGGCATCGTGCCGAAGGAAACATGTCCCGCATGCAAGGCTTCGGTTGTCGGAATATCGCATGGCGCAACGAGCAGCGCCCCTTTGACCCTGCGCGCGGCCGGCCGTCCGGCCAATCTCGCCGTCAGCAAGCAGCCGAGGCTGTGTGCGACGATATAGGCTTCGCCCGCCTCTTCCAGCGCGACTTCCAGCTTGTCCATCCAACTGCCGATGCTGGGAAAATCCCAGTCGTCCTGCTCGACGAGCCGAACGTCCGGATGATCCTGCAGCCAATAGCGCTGCCAATGCCCCTCGCCCGAGCCGAAAAGGCCAGGCACGATCAGTATTCTGGTCATGAAAGCCTCACAAGGAAAAGCGGTTGAATGCACCGCGCGGATGGTACATCAAGGATAAATCCGGTTAGTACCAGGGCGCCGGCGCCGTGCACCAGTAAAACATCTCATAGTCGCGCGCCGAGAGTTCCCTTTCGGCAGACCCTGCCCGGTCGACGGACTGGGTGGCCGTCTTTTCGCGCTGCGACGAGCGCCGGGCCAAAACCGTCTTCAGGCGGCTGATGACATTCCACTTCATGTAATCCTCCATTCTGTTGACAAATCCAAGGTAAAGAGCTGAAAACGCTTGTCATTCTGCCGCAGCGAGCACCGTCACCGAATGCGGAAAGAAAGCTGCGAGCTCGCCGACGACCTCGTTGATCCGATGGGAGAGCGGTTCCGACGAAACCTTGTAATCGGTAAAATCGCGATCCGACGCGTAAACGGCGGTCGGCAAGGTATGCGCCATGAAGAAACCGAAGAGCGGCCGCAGCTGATGTTCCACCATCAGGGCATGCCTGTCCCCGCCGCCGGTCGCGGTGATGATGATCGGCTTGGCGCGCAGCTCGTGCGGATCGATGAGGTCAATCAGGTGCTTGAACAGCCCGGGATAGGAACCCTTGAAGGTCGGAGAGCCGACGATCAGCACATCCGCTGAGACGATCTCGTCTATCACGCCCTTCGCCTGCTCATCGAGATCCTTGCGCGACTGGGCTGCACCGAGCGAGACGCCGACATCGTGCAGATCATAGACCTTGTTTGCAAAGCCATATCGTTGGCTTGCCAGATCGGCGACGGTCCGGACCAGTGAGTAAGTCTTCGATGGCCTGTTGAAGCTGCCGGCAATGCCAACAAGTTTGGGCGCACTCATTCTCATCCCTTCCGACGATCGTATGCGTTTTCGATAATCCGAATATTGTCCATAAAAATAGTGGATTAAAAGAAACAGCGATCTCTCAAGGCACTGGAAATGGAAAATCTCTTTCTACGCTGCGACAGGCGGATGGAGGGGAGTAGACAGGGCGAGCTCAAGGATAGCAATCGCAGGAAGGTCCCTCGATTGCAGCAGCGCATCCGTCTTGTCGGTAGTCACACGTGCACCTGCCGCAGCCGTTATCGTGCGGCAGGCGAATATTGTCCGTGACCGTGCGCCACGGCAGCAATCTCGTATCCTCTTATGGTCCAGCAAGCCCGCGGTCTATGCCGGCAGGCATGCCGGCCCGATCGGCTCAAAGGACTTGTAGGTGAGGATAAATTCCTGATGTCCTAGACTTTCCGACTTCGTCGGCTTGCCGCCGACAACGTCCCGCAGCAGGGTGACGATTTCCTGGCCGACTTCGTCAAGGCTCGCTCGTCCCTCCAGAATACGGCCGGCATCGACATCCATATCTTCCTCAAGCCGGCGGAAGGTGTCTGGATTGGCGCAGATCTTGATGACCGGCGAGATTGCGGAGCCCGAGACCGAGCCGCGGCCGGTGACAAAGAATACCATGTGACAGCCGGAGGCGATCATCTCGACTATTTCGGCATTGTCGGAAATATTCGGAAAGCCGAACCGTACCTCGCCATCGGGCACCACATCCATCAGGTAAAGACCACCGCGCGGCGGAATGTCGCCGGGCTTGATCAGGCCGGAGATCGGCGACGCACCCGACTTGGCATAGGCGCCCATCGACTTCTCCTCGATCGTCGTCAGCCCGCCATCGGCATTGCCGGGCGCAAAGCTGCCATAGCCGAGGGTCGCATAGTAGCGTGCGGCCTTGGCGACTGACGCGCGAAGCTCGTCGGCGAGTTCCGGTGTAACCGCCCGATCGGCCATGATCTCCTCGCAGCCGATGAGTTCTCCGGTTTCCTCGAAGATACAGGTCGCTCCGGCCGCCACCAGAGCATCGAAAGCCCTGCCCGCCGCCGGATTGCCGGTAATGCCGCTTGTTCCGTCGGACCCACCGCAGACCGTGCCAACGATCAGTTCGCTGATATCCATCGGCACCCGCTCATCGAGTGCCAGCTTTTCAAGCTGCTCATCGACCCAGGCACGACCGGCCGCAATCGTGCTGCGCGTGCCGCCATCATTCTGGATCGTCAGCGTCTTCACCGGTCTGCCGCTCTCCTCGATGACCTTGGATAGCGAGTATTTGTTGAAGCTTTCGCAGCCGAGCGACAGAAGCAGAACCGCGCCGATATTCGGATGCGTACAGAGCCGCTCCATCATCCTTTGGGCATAGGCATTGGGAAAACAGCCGGGGAAGCCGATGAGATGGACCTCCTGCCCATCGAAAGCCGAGATGATCTGACGTCCGACATGATGAGCACATTCCACCAGATAGGCGACTGCGACGATATTGCGAATGCCCTTGCGGCCATCGGGCCGCAGATAGCCTTGCAGGGTCATTTCTTGGCAACCTCCTGAATGTCGAAGAAGTGGCTCGGCGTGTAGTCGCTCTTGACGTTGTGGACGTGGACATGATCGCCGGGTGTGATCGGCGCGACGGCGGAGCCGATCGGCGCGCCGTATTTGTAGACCTTGTCACCCTGCGCGATGTCACGCCGCGCGATCTTGTGACCGCGCGGAATGGTCCTTGCGAGCGTGATCTCCCGCCCTCCGACGTAAATCCGCTCCCCTCCGGCAATGTCTTCTCGACAGACGAGAACATTGTCCTTTTCCGCAAGCAGCAGCAGCCGTGGATCATCGGCATGCGATAGCGGTACGCCAGAACCCATGATGTCACATCACTCCAAACGTCGCGAAGGCTTCGACCGTGCTCATGCCATTGCGGATTGCCTCGGCCACCTTGTTTTCGGTACGCACCTTTTCCAGAGCGAGCGAGATGGCTTCCTTCTCGACGGCCTTTGGGATGACGAGAACGCCTTCGCGGTCGCCATAAAGGAGATCGCCGGGCTCGATGCGGATACCTTCGATTTCGATCGAGGTATTGTAGTCGATGACCTTACCGCGAGGCCCCTGATCCTGTGCGTAGATCCCGCGGGAGAAAGCCGGGAAGCCGAGCCGCTCGATTTCGTCGGCATCACGCACATAACCGTCGAGGATGGCGCCCGCCGCCTTCAGATGTATGGCCCGCGTCGACATCAGACCGCCCCAGAGAGCGTAGCGCAGCGACGAGCCCGTGGCGATATAGACGTCGCCCGGCTTCAGTGAATCCAGCGCTTCGAACATGATGCCGAACGGCTTTTCCGCCAGCGGGCCGAAGGAACCCTTTCCGTCCGAAAAGACGTCGGCCTCAAGCACCGGCATGGCGCGGCCGGCGATTTTCATATCGTCCCGCAACGGCTTGATGCCGGCCGGCAGGAACTGCCGGCGATGGCCGAGCGTGTCGAGAATGTCGCCGACAACAGCGGTAAAGAGTTCCGTTTTCAAGATGCGGAACAGATCGGCGTCGGTTGCGTGGTTCACTGTGGTATTCATGGGAATCCTCCCCCAATTGCAATTCTAAAAGCCGACGACGGCGCCGCCGTCGACGATAATGGTCTGGCCGGTGATGTAGCCGGCGGCCGGCGATGCGAGGAAAGCGCAGGTCCAGCCGATTTCCTCGGCTGAGCCGAGACGGTTCATCTGGATGCGGCCCATGATCTTGGCGCGGCGGGCCGGGTCGTTGGCCGTTGCCTTCTGAAACAGGTCGGTATCGATCCAGCCGGGCGCCACGGCGTTGACGCGGATGCCCCGACCGGCGAACTCGGCCGAGAGCCCGCGCACGGCGCCCGTCAGTGCCGTTTTCGCCGTCGTGTAGCCCATCACCAGCGGCTGGCCGATGAAGGATGTCATGGATGCGGTAAAGAGCACGCAGCCGCGTCCCCTGGCGATCTGGCCCGGCAGAAATTGACGGGTCAGCTCCAGCGCTCCGCGGACATGAACGTCCATGACTTCGTCAAAATCGGCAATGTCGGACTCCTCGAACGGCTTCTTCACTGTATTCCCGGCATTGTTGACGACGATATCGATCTGGCCGTGCGCCTCCTCAACCCCGGCAGCGAAGCTCTTGATGGAGGCAAGATCGCGCAGGTCGAGCGGTGCCGTTTTCGCCAGAGGACCGATTGCCGTGGCCGCTTCATCGAGGAGATCCGCCCTCCGGCCCGAAAGCACCACTTCGGCACCGGAGGCTGCAAGGCAGCGCGCGATCGCAAGGCCCAGGCCGCTGCCACCGCCGGTCACCAGCGCGCGTTGCCCGTCCAGCCGGAATGCGCCACGCCAGTCTGGAAGTACGGCTGAAGTTTCTGTGTGTGTTTGTGTGTTCATCTCTCGACAATGACCTTCAAAACGTCGCGGTTCTTGTCCCAATAGGGCAAGGCGCTTTCGGCTTCGGCAAAGGGTATGGTTTTGGAAATAAGCGAGGCGGCGCGGTCGCCTATCGTTTCGAGATAATCGATCACCGCGTCGAAATCGGACCTGGTCGCGTTGCGCGAGCCCATGATATCGAGCTCCTTCAAGTTGAACATCTGGGTCTGATAGGTCACGGGAGCCTTGGCGTAGCCGACATAGACGACGCGGCCGCAAAAGCCGGCGAGATCAATCGCCTGACGAAACGTCTCCGGAAGACCGACCGCCTCGAAAGCGACATCGACGCCCTGATCATCGGTCAATTCAACGATGCGCGCGCCGACATCTTCCGTACCGGCATTGATGGCATGACGCGCGCCGAACCGTTGCGCCAGCGCCGTCTTTTCCGGACTGAGATCTACGGCAATCACTTCGGCCCCGCGCGCAACCGCGCCGATCACCACGCCCATGCCGATCATCCCGCAACCCAGCACGACGATACGGTCGCTCAACGACACCCGCCCGCGCGCCACGGCGTGGAAGCCCACGGACAACGGCTCGACCAAAGCAAGAAAGCGAGGATCAAGCGTGTCATTCAGGATGAGCTTTTCCGCAGGAAGAACGATTTCTTCGGCAAGACCGCCGTCCTGCTGGACGCCAAGCGTCCGATTGTAACGGCAGGCATTCACCCGTCCCTTGCGGCAGGAAGAGCAAGTGCCGCAACTCGTGTAGGGAAGAACGATCACTCGTCGTCCCTGTTGATAGGCGGACGGAACGTCAGAGCCGGTCTCGATGATCTCGCCGCCGATTTCGTGGCCGGGAATGCGCGGCAATTCCACGAGCGGGTTCAGACCTCGAAACGTGTTGAGATCACTCCCGCAAATGCCGACATGGCGAACGGCAACGCGGACATCGCCGTCCCCGAGCTTTGGGCGAGCGACATCGGTGAAACGGCTGACGCCTTCACTTTCGATCAACAGGGCTTTCACGTGACGATACCTTTTCCGGATTTGGGGGGAGCGAACCGGACGCTTGCGCCCGGTTCGCTGGAAACAGATCAGTTCAGAGTGGCGATGTCGGCCGGCAGGTCGACGCCGTTATATTTCTTGTAGATCTCGTTGAGTTTGCCATTGGCGAGGTTCTCGTCGACGAACTTGTCGAGGCGTTGCTTCAGCGCCGCCTCGCCCTTGCGGATGCCGATGGCATAGGGGAATACCTTGAGCACCATCTTCACCTCGAATTTCGAAGCGGGATTGCGCTCGTTCGCCGCCTTCATGATTTGCGGCGACGTCGCCATGACATCGACCTGACCGCTGACGAGCGCCGTGACCAGAGTTGCGTCGTCATCGTAACGCACGATTTCCGCGCCATCGTTGACCTTGGTGACTTCCTTGTCGTTGACACTGCCGCGCGTCGTGCCGATGCGCTTACCCTTGAGATCAGCCATGGTCTTGACGGCCTGGCCGGCGGGCGCTGCGATGACCGACTGGATCACGCCATAGGGCTTGGAATAATCGATAACTCTCTTGCGCTCGTCGGTAATGCTGAGCGACGCGATCACCATATCCGCCTTGCCTGTCTGCAGGTAGGGGATGCGGTTCGGGCTGGTGACCTGGACAACGTCGAGCGGCTGACCTAGCTGCTCGGCGAGAAGCTTGGCGACTTCGACATCGGAGCCGTAGGGCTGCATGTTCGCATCGATCATGCCGAATGGCGGCGAGCCGAGATCAAGGGCGATGAGCACCTTTTTCCGAGCCTGAATATCCGCAAGCGCATCCGCCTGCGCATGGCTGGCACACATGCCCAGGATCGCAACTGCGGTGGCTGCTAGAATGTGACGACGCTTCATGGTTCTCCTCCGGTTTGTTTTTGATTGAGTTTCGCTGGCCATGGTTCTCAGAGCCCGTTGCCGACGAAACTGCGCAGTTCCTCGGTCTGCGGGGCATCGAGCAAGGCCGCCGGGCCATGTTCCCAAACCCTGCCGAGATGCATATAAAGGATGTGGCTCGCGACTTTCCGGGCGAAAGCCATCTCATGGGTGACGAGGATCATCGTCATGCCGCCACGGGCGAGGTTTTCGATGACCTTCAGCACTTCGCCGGTCAATTGGGGATCAAGCGCCGATGTCACCTCATCGAACAGCATGACCTGCGGCTGCATGGCCAATGACCGTGCGATCGCAGCGCGCTGCTGCTGGCCGCCGGACAGTTGCTCCGGATAGAAAGAGGCTTTCTCCGCAAGCCCCACGCGTCCGAGACAGTCGAGCGATATATCCCGTGCTTCCGCCTTGCTCAGTTTCTTGACACAGTTCAGCGCCAGCGACGCATTCTCCAGAACAGTCAGATGCGGGAAAAGATTGTAGCTCTGGAAAACAATGCCGACGTCGCGCCGAAGCGCGCGTTTGTCCAGGTCGGACGAATGGATCTTATGGCCGCAAACCTCGATTTCGCCACCCTGAATGGTTTCCAGCGCATCGATGCACCGCAGAGCGGTCGACTTGCCCGAGCCGGACTGGCCGATGATGGCAACCACTTCGCCAGGCTCGACCGAGAAGGAGACACCGTTCAGGACCTGCAGCGCGCCAAAGCTCTTGCGGACATCGGATAATCTAACGATTGGAGACATTCAGTTTCCTTTCCAACTTCCGGCTGGCGAGCGTGAGCGGGAAGCAGATGACGAAGTAGATTGCGGCGACCACCATGAAGATGCTGAAGGGCTGGAAGGTCGAGTTGTTGATCAGCTTACCGGCCTGCGCGAGTTCGACGAAGCCGATCGCCGATGCGAGCGAGGTGTTCTTGATCACCTGGACGAGAAAGCCGACCGTGGGTGGCGTCGCGATACGCAGCGACTGGGGTAGGATGACCCGCGTCATGCGCTGCCAGCGCGAAAGGCCAAGACATTCGGCGGCCTCCCATTGTGTCTTGGCAATCGACCGGATAGCTCCGCGCCAGATGTCGGCAAGGAAGGCCGAGGTGTAGAGCGTAATCGCCACGCCGGCCGACAGCAGCGCCGGAAGATTGTTGAACCCGGCAATGCTGAGCCCGAAATAGACGATGAAAAGCAGGACCAGGAGAGGCGTTCCCTGGATCAGTTGCACATAGGCGGTCGCCGTCCAGCGGATGATCCGGCTCGGCGAGATGCGCGCCAGGGCGACAACGAAACCGACCAGGCCGCCGCCGATGAAGCCGAGTGCCGACAAAGCCAGCGTCCAAAGCGCGGCTTCGAGCAGGAAGATGAACTGTGTCAGGCCGAAAGTGGGCATGGGGTTCTCCTCACAAGGCCGTGCCGAGCTTGCGCTGGCGCTTGAAGACCACGAAGCCGATCCCGAGAAGCGTCCATCGCATGAGGAAGGACAGCGCTAGATAGAGCGCGCCGACGACGATGTAGGTCTCGAAGGACAGGAAGGTGTCGGACTGGATGCGATTGGCGACCGCCGTCAGTTCCTCCGCCGAAATCTGCGATGTGATCGACGACGCGAGCATCAGCAGCACGAACTGGCTGACGAGCGCGGGATAGACCCGTTCGACCGCCGGCTGCAGAATGACATGCCAATAGGTTTGCGCGGGCGAGAGCCCGAGACATTCAGCCGCCTCGATCTGCGCCTTCGGAACGGCCTCGATGCCGGCCCGCATGATCTCGCAGACATAGGCACCGATATTGACGACGAGCGCGACGATCGCAGCAACATTGGCCGGAATGCGCAAACCGAGCGTGGCAATGCCGAAATAGATGATGAATAGCTGCACCAGCAGCGGCGTGTTGCGAATGACGTCCACATAGGCGCCGACGACCGCTTTCAGCATTGCCGAGCCGCCGGTCCGCGCGACGGCGCAGAGTGTGCCTAGCACAAACCCTGCAATGGTTGCGGCTACGGAAAGCTGGATCGTCAGCCAGACGCCTCCCGCAAACTGATCCCAATAGGGAAGCAGTCCCTCGAAATCAAAATTGTAGCTCATGCGGCGCCGTCTTCCCGACAGCAGCAATGAACAACGAAATGTGCTGGTCTCATTCCCGAGCTATCCTCCCTAGCTTGAGGCGAAATCTACACGGTTGAGACGATCGATTTAAAGTGGTATTTTATGTTTAAAAAACCGGCAGAGATTAAACCGAGATGCGTTCCGAAAACCTCTTCAAGCGTCAGTTCAACGAGTTCCTGCGCCACGTGCAATCGGTCGGTCACGGACACGCTCTCGGTTCGGAACGCGAGATCGGCCGAATTCTCGGGACCAGCAGGACGACGGTACGCAAGTGTCTGGCAGCGGCGACGGAGAGCGGGCTTCTTTCCAAGGACAGGATCGTCCGGCGCCCGGCCGAACCATCCGAGCTCTATACGGAAGCCGAGACCATCCCGCCGACATTGATGGTCGAGCGTGCCTTCCTGACTTGGATACTCCAATCCGACAGCGGGCCGGGTCAGGCGATCAATGCGCTTCAACTGGCTCGGCAATTGGGCGTATCGACGACGACGATCCGGGAGTTTCTCCAGAGCTTCCGGCATTTTGGCCTGATGGAGCGCGAAGCCGGCGGCAAATGGGTCTTTCGCGGCATGACGCTCGAATTCGCCAATGAGCTTTCCGATATCCGCGAAATTTTCGAGATGCGATCCGTCATGCGCTTTGCGGAACTCGATGACGGCGATCCGAGCTGGAACGAGCTACGAAGGCTGCGGAGCGAGCATCTCGAGCTGCTGGAGACGATCGAAACAGACTATCATCGCTTCTCGCTTCTGGACGAGCAGTTGCATCGCCTGATCAACAGCGCTTCCAGCAATCGCTTCGTCACCGAGTTCTACCACGTCATCTCGCTGATCTTCTTCTACCATTATCAATGGAACAAGAAGGACGAGCGCAGCCGTAACGAAGCGGCGGTGTACCAGCATCTGGCCTATATCGATGCGATCATGTCGAAGGATCAAGGGAAAATTGCCCAGACTTGCACGGCGCATCTCAGCGAGGCTCGCCGGACATTGCTCGCAAGCATCGACCGGGAAACGCCGAACGAAAATTCGAACGCGATGCAGTAACGCGGCAAAGCCGCCGATCAACATCGGCACCGATACCCTATTGCAGGGTCTGCTTAGAGTCCGCGTCGATTCTTGCGTCATAGGGATCGACGATGGAGAGCGCGCGGTTGAGAGCTTCGGCAAACCCATTGAGCGAGATGGTGTAATTCACATCCAGACCCGTGTCGTCCGCAGCCAAGGCCACGGAGAGGCTCCGCCGCCGTCGCAGGCCAGCAATCATGGCTGCGTCGAGGCTCAGTTCCACAAGGCAACCGCGCGAAACGGCGGCGCCAGGCCGACGCGCCGGACGCAACGCAACGTCATCATCGCGAAGCAACCCGCGGCCCCGCAGGTGCAGCCCAAATGGCAGAGCCAGCATCCCCTTCAGATTTCCGCCTTTGGGGGTGAGCTCGATCGAAAGCACGGGTGCGTTCGTTTGCAGATCGTACAGCGTGTACGAGATCGCGTAACTCGACCGAGTGCGATCCACTGCCCCCTGATTGACGATGGTAAGTATCCAGTCGCCGTAGCGCTCTTGCAATGCGCCTGAGCCGGCGGCAGCGATGGTGGTCCGGTCGATCATCAAGATCTTCCGCCCGGTCGATTTGCCGATATGGGCCGGCGCCCATCGGTACCCTTCATAAGATTGAATGACGCTCTTGCGTTCATATTTGCTCCCCCCCTGCTTTGCGTATCGCCCTGATGTTGCGGGGCCCGGTCACACTCCCAGCTTTCAAATAGCTGGGCCTCCGCAAACTCATAGCGCTAGTTTTACTCCCACACACCTCCAATTGGTGTAGTTTCAAAAACTATTCTTAGCGCCACATTCAGCACTAATAAAGGATATTTATTACACCATGAACAATTATCTGTAAGCGATACATGAATCTGGCGAATATGAAATATATCTGTTGATAGTGAATGATAAATATTACTTTGATTTCCTTGCCGCTAAAGACAGTCTTCGCAGAAGAATAAATATGAATTACTCCACCCTGCAAGACTTCTCGGACGTTGGCGAAGGCAATGCGAAAGCTGAATCGCACGGGCCGACGCCGCGACCTCACTCAGAGAGCCGAGGCGATCCGGTGGACCGGCACTGTTCCATCTTGCATTGCGAGTTGAATTTTGCCCCGACACGCGGCGAAGTTTGCCGTAGGCTCGCAGAACCAAGCGACGATCATGCCGCGCGCAATAAGTCCGAGCCCACCGACTTTGCCCGCGCGATCCTGAGACCCCTCGACAGATGATCTGCACCCTTGGCGGCAATATGCGCTATCCGAGGTCCAGGGTTTCGGCCGCTATGAGAGCTAGCTGCCACCATCAAGAATAGCTGTGGCAGAGTGCGAAAATGGCATTCAGGAGACGTTGATCCGTCGTCGACAACATATGTCGACCCGATCGAGATCTGCAAACGGCTCAACCCCATGCCGTACAAATGTCTCGGCTATAGAACGCCGGCCGGAGTCTTTCGCAGGAAACTACGCAAGCAGATCAGGCCGGCCGGTTGGTTCAGAGCACACCACAGACTGCGATCTATCACGAACTCGCAAAGCAGAATCTGTTTCTGCCTGGCCACGATCCTATCCGTCATCTCAGCCTGGATCGCTCACGGGATGGTGCTGGCGCATCGCCGGAATGATCGCTTTCAATGCGTTCCAAGCGATATCCACCAGACACTCTCCCGCGGGGGCGAGCTGTTCCCGGCCGGCTGATATGCCGGGCCATGTCCAAAGCGTCGTATTCAGGCAGCTGGCGTCGGCTCGCCGAGCGAAAGCATCAGCCGGTTCGCCCAATTGAAGAAAGCGGCTCCATGGACCACGTCCGCGATTTCAAGATCATCCAGCCCTTCCTCGCGCAACCTGGCGATCTCGTCTGCACCAAATTGCGACGGCGTTGCCGTCAAGGCAGCCGATGCCTCGACAACAGCATTCCAGCGGCTGCCGAGATCGGCCTGAAGCCCCTCATCCAACAGGCGCTGGACATCATCCGTGCGCCTGGAGTGATGGGAGGCGAACCGCGAATGGACAGACGCGCAAAAAATGCAGCCGTTCGCCCGCGAGGCAGCCGTGGCCGCAAGCTCCCGCTCGGCGCGGGGAAGACCGGCAGAGACGTTGTAGAAGATATCCTTGTCGGTCTTGGTCCGCGCCTGCAGAATATCCGGGTCTCGCGCCAACAGCATGAAATAGGGCGACTTCGCACGAGATGCGTCCACGAGCCCGGCCCAGTGACGCTCGGTGAGGTCAGCTTCGTCGAGGGGCTGCAGCCAGGGCGTCCAGCCGATTTCGGTTTGAGTGAAGGCATTCGGCCGGTTCTCGATTGTGGGGTGAATGACAGTTTCGGTCATGGAAAGCTCCCTTGTTCGTTCGATTAGGCTTGTGCGGCCTGTGCGACATTGGCGGAATTTGCCGCCAGCGCCCTCAGGCCGGCAACGACCCTGATCTGAAACGCCAGAAATGCGACCAGTTGCGACAAGGTGACGATGCCGGTGATCGTCCAGCCTGCGTCGAGCAGTTTCTGCAACGCCTCGGCGCTTGCTTCCCTCGGGCGGAAGACCAGAAGATGGCTGTGCTCGAGCGCCGCGCTGAGCTTGGGGCCGAGATGCGCGCGGTTCTCGTGCGAAACCTCGTAGACGAGACCCGGACGGTCCTCGCGGGAAAGCGGTCCAGCCGGATAACGACCATAAGGTCCGGCCGTATCGGCGCGCGCAGCTTCGGCGCCGACGGCCGCGACAAGCGAGGCACCGTTTGCCTGCTCCCGCAGCCCGGACGCATAGAAGCTTCCGGCTTCATCCGCCTTGTGCAATCCCGCAACGAAGGTCGCAACGGCAAAGCGTTCTTCCAGGGTGACATCTCCCAAATGCTCGGGTGCAAAGAGCGCGTCAAAGCTCTTCTGGGCATTCAGCCGCGTCTCCGGTCGTTTGGCTCGAAGGACGTCAAGATGCGAGCCGAGATCTATGCCCGCGAGGAAATCGATAATGTCTCTCGTCTGCAAAGTCATGATGGATGCTTTCTCCTAAAATGCTGATGTTCAAGCCCGCGCGGCACGGCGGTGTTCACTCTCTGTCGCGCCTTGCCGCACCCAGCCGAGCGCAGGCGCGACGTGAGCTGCGGTCAGTTCGAGCGAGCGCAGGATATATTCATGCGGCGGGTCGACGGAGTGCACCTGAAAGACCAGGTCCGTCACGCGTGCGAGCGCAGTATCGGCTTGAAGCGATGCGATGACATCGTCGGGGGTGCCGACATGAACATCGAACGCCTCGATCAAATCGGCCGTCGTTTCGCCGGGAATAGCAAAGCCCGTTGCCTTGAAGTGCTCGACGATCCGCCTCAGGCCGATATCGGCGAAATGAAGCGCCTCTTGTCTGCTGTCGGCAACAAAAAGGCTCCGCGAGCCCAAGATCCGGGGCTGTCGTCCAGCCGGCAGTGCCGAGAGATAGGCATCGATGATCGGGTTCTGCAGGTCCCAAAGCTTTGCGTCCGGAGTTTCGGGCGGACGCGGCTGCGTGCGCGACAGCATCAGCCCGTCGCCGTCTCGACCTGCGCGCAGGCCGCCACCAACGGAAAACGTCGCCTGCCAGACATGGTCGCGCAAATGCGGCGCGGCGGGATAGAGCCGATTGCCGCCCGTCAGTTCCTCGCCCGCCCAGGCATCGCGCACCAGCGCCAGGTGCTTGCCGTAGACCTCCGAACGCTCGCTGCTTTCCAGACCGAAGGGAAGGAAGGCCTGCGGAGTGCCGCCCGTGCCAAAGCCGACTTCCAGCCGCCCGTCGAGCAGACTGTCGAGCACGGCGGTATCTTCGGCGACGCGCACCGCATTCTCCATCGGCAGCGTAATGACGCCCGTCCCCAAGCGAATACTTGATGTCTGCGGGGCGAGGCCGGCAAGGAACACCAGCGGCGCGGGCAAGCCACCCTCTTCGCCGTTGAAGTGATGCTGCGCCACCCAGGCGCTGTCGAAGCCCTGTCTCTCGGCGTGGATGATCTGCTCGGAAACCAGCCTGTAACGGGTTTTTGCATCCGCCTGATCCAGAACCCGGCTGAAGAAGCCCAGTCTCTTCGGTGATGTTGAGGTACTCATAAGATCATCCTGCACTGATGGGACTAGGGTCTGCGACCCGGGGAAACTTCTTGCCTGGCACGGCATCGATCAGTTCGCGCGTGTAGGGGCTCGTGGGATTGCTGAAGACATCTTCGACGCGCCCCGTCTCGACCAGTCGTCCGCCGTTCAGCACGGAGACGGTGTCTGCGATCTGCCGCACCACCGCCAGATCGTGGGAAACGAACAGATAGGTCAGTCCAAGCTCGCGCTGCAACTCGGCCAGGAGATCGAGAATCTGCGCCTGCACCGTGACGTCAAGTGCGGAAACCGCCTCATCGAGCACCAGGATCTGCGGATCAAGCACCAGGGCACGTGCAATCGCGACGCGCTGGCGCTGCCCTCCCGAAAGGGCATGTGGCCGCCGTTGCAATAGGTCGGCCGGCAGCCTGACCTTGTCGAGAGTGGCAGCGACCTTCGCCAATCGCTCGCGCCGCGGCAAGCGCTCGAAATTCAGGAGTGGCTCCTCCACGATCCCTGCGATCGTCTGGCGCGGATCAAGGGAAGCATAGGGATTCTGGTAGACCAGCTGGATCTTCTTGCGGAACAGCCTCAGCGTTTCGCCGCGCAACGAAGACAGGTCAAGCCCGTCGATCAGGACCTGCCCGGAGGTTGGGCGCTGGAAAGCTGAAACGATCCGTATCGTCGTCGTCTTGCCCGAGCCGGATTCGCCAACGATCGCATGGGTACTGCCGCGGCGGACACGAAACGAGACGTTGTCGACCGCCCTGAAGCTGCCATCGCTGCCGCTGCCGAAATCCTGCACCAGCCCGTCCACGACGATGATGTCGTCCGCCGGCGCGACCGGATCGCTTGAGCCCGACGGCAAGCTCTTTGGCCGCGCATTCAACGACGGCGCATCGGCAAGCAGGCGGCGCGTATAGTTGCTTTGCGGAGCTTCTAGGATATCGGCGGTACGCCCCTGCTCCTGGATACGGCCGTGCTGCAGAACGATCAGCCTGTCGGATCGATCCGCAGCGATCCCGAGATCATGGGTCACCAGAAGAACAGCCGTACCATATTCGCGTCTTAGGTCATCGATCAGATCGAGAATGTGCCTTTGCACGGTGACGTCGAGCGCGCTGGTGGGCTCGTCGGCAATAATCAGCGAAGGCTTCAGCGCAATGGCGATGGCGATCAGCACGCGCTGGCGCATACCGCCGGAGAGCTCATGCGGATATTGCCTGGCGCGCAGCTGAGGCTGGCTGAGACCGACGCGCTCAAGCAATTCGACCGCCTGAGCCCGAGCTTCCGCTCCAGAAGCCCTGCCATGCACCGTCAGGATTTCCGCGACCTGTTCCCCGATGGTCCTCACCGGATTGAGCGAATTGCCCGGGTCCTGCGGCACGAGACTGATGACGGAACCGCGAATGCCATCCAGCCGCTTTTGCGGCCAGCCGGCGATGTCCTGGCCATTCAACAGAATGGTTCCCTGCTGCAGAAGCCCGCCTTCCGGCAGAAGACCGATCAGTGCCTGTGCTGTCGAACTCTTGCCGGAACCGGACTCGCCGACAAGCGCAACGACCTCGCCGGCGCGAACCTGAAAATCGATATCGTGAACAACCGTGCGCAAGCCGTTTCTGTCGCGATAGGCAACTCTGAGGCCGGCCACATCGAGGATCGGCGTCCCCCTGTCCGCAGTTGCACCCGTGATAGACGCCGTCATTTGCCGATACTCCCGATTGCCCGGCTTATGCGGTTGATGGAAATGACCACCAGGACGACGACGAGGCCGGGCGCCGCCGTCAGCCACCAGGCCGTGGCGATATAGTTGCGTCCCTCGGCAATCAGCAGGCCCCATTCGGGCGTCGGCGGCGGCGCGCCGTAGCCGAGAAAGCCGAGGGTTGCCAGTTGCAGGATCGCCCAGCCGGCCTGAAGCGCGGCAAAGGCGATCACCGAGGTCAGCGAATTCGGCAGGATGTGGCGCCAGAGCACCTTGAGGAATGTGCCACCGCTTCCGAAGGCGGCTTCGACATATTCGCTTCGCCGCACGGTCACGACTTCGGAGCGAACCAAGCGGGCAAACTTGGCGATCAGCGTGCAGCCGACCGCAATCGCCGCATTGACGGTGCCGAAGCCAAGAAGAACGATGATGCTGAGCGACAGGAGCAGATCCGGTATCGACAGCATGACGTCCACCAGCCTCATGATAACAGTCTCAGCCCTGCCGCCCAGCGATCCCGCGAGAACGCCGAGCACGGTGCCGGCCACAAGGGCGATGCCGACAGCAGCCAATGCGCCCGATAGCGAATGCACCGCGCCGTAGACGATGCGGGCATAGAGATCCCGCCCGAGAGAATCCGTCCCCAGGAGATGGGCGGCACTCGGCTGACGGAGATGCTGCCCGGGCAAACCCTGAATGGGATCATAGATCGTGAAGATGCCCGGGAAGAGCGCCCAGAGGACGGCGAGCGCGAGAATGAGATATGCAAGAAGGAGGCCGGGCTGAATGCGCGGAAGGCGCCGAACGGCTCCGGCATTTCCGTGAAGATCGGCCTTCGCCGCCGCGGCCGGTGCCGTTGCGTCCCGGCTTGGTGCGCCCAGTTCGGCACGGTGTTGAGCAGTTTCGATCGTTGCCATCATGCAGCTCCCAGCTTGGTCTTCAGACGGGGATCGAGCACGGGATAGAGAAGATCGACCACGAGATTGATGACGACGAATGCAGTTGCGGCAATGACGACGACCGCTTGCAGAACGGCAACGTCCTGACTGTCCACCGCCTGTTTTGTCAGTCCGCCGATACCGTTCAATCCGAAGACCGTTTCGGTAATGACAGCACTGGCGATCAGCTCCCCGAACAGCAATCCGGCAACGGTCAGAACCGGCAGCAGCGTATTCTTGGCGACGTGCCGCCAGAGAACCTTCGCATGCGAGAGACCCTTGGCACGCGCCACCGGCACGAAGGGTCTCGTCAGGACCTCGTCTATGTTTTTGAGCAATATCTGCGCGAGCGGCGCCGAGATCGGCACGGCGACCGTCAGGATGGGCAGGAAAAGACCCTCCCAGGGACCGGGATTGATGACCGGCACGAGACGAAGCCGGAAGGAGAATATCTGGATGAGCATGATGCCGAGCCAGAAAGTAGGCACCGAAACGAAGAGCGACGGAATGGACTGGATCAGACCGCGTAGCCAGGCAAATCCTGAGAGATTGCAGGCGATCGCGATCAAGACGGCGAGAATGCTCGCGACCGCAAACCCCGCTCCAGCGAGCAACAGCGATGGCGGCAGATTGGTGGCAAGCAGCGAACTCACCGGAACGCCCGCCTGCAACGAATAGCCGAAATCCCCCGTCAGGAAATTCCAGACCGCATGGAAATATTGGTGCAGGAACGACCCATCGGCGCCGTAGGCCGCCCTGATATCGGCAAGCTGTTCGGGACTGAGCCCATAATCCGGGCTCTGGAACTTGATCAGCACCGCATCGCCGGGCAGCGATTGCAGCAATACGAACGAAACGGTGAAAGCCGCCCACAAGACGAACAGGGCCTGCCCGAACCTAGATAATATGTATCTTGCCATGCCAATACCATGTCTTCGTGCAAGGAGGGCCCGGCACCGCGCCGGGCCAGCCCCTTTCATCAATGTTCAGCAAGCCAGGTGCTGTAGAAGGACGGACGTCCCACGGCCTCGAAGGCAATTCCCTTCACATAGGGCGCGCCGGCAAAGACCTGCGGCTCCTCGAAGAACGGGATGACATAGGCCTGATCGAGCAGGTATTCCTGTGCGGCCTTGGCCGCCGCCAATCGCTTGCCACTGTCGGTTTCCGAGGCAACGGTTTCCAGAATGCCGTTTAGCTTGTCATCCGAGAACGTCGCCTTCGGATTGAGGCCACCCTTCTGCAGCAGGGCGTCGCGGTTCTTGGCGTAGAACTGGCTCTTGATGACATCCGGATCGGCGCGGCCGACTTCGGCGACGACAAGCGGCGTCTTTGCCGGATCGACATTATCAGTCACGAGATTTCCCGACGTGCCGGCAAGAACCTGAAGCTTGACGCCGAGCTTGGCCCATTGTTGCGCGACGAGCTGCAGCACGGCCTTGTTCTGCGGCTGGGGCAGGGATTCGTAGACGGCAAGCGAGAGCGGCTTGCCGTCCTTCTGGCGAACGCCACCAGTACCCGTCTTCCAGCCTGCCTCGTCCAGGAGCTTTTCAGCAAGGGCCGGATCGTAGGTCAGCTTCGACGACAGATCCGTGTACCCTGCTGCTGCCGATGAAATGATCGACTTTGCCTGCGGGTAATTTGCCGAAAACAGCGTCTCGACGATTTCCTTGTTGTTGGTCGCATGCAGAAGCGCCTGACGAACCCTGATGTCGGCAACGAGCGGATTGTCAGGTCGGAAGGCGACGCTGTCGTTCACGCCGCGGGTCGGCGCCGCATAGATCGCGAAATTCTGATCGGTAACCTGCTTTTCGTCATAGGCCTGCAGCTGACGGATGAAATCGGCCTGACCGGAAAGCAACGCGCCGATGCGCACGCTGTCCTCACCTGTGACGATGTATTTGATGCCATCCAGATAAGCCCGGCCCTGATGCTCCAGCTTGGCCGGACCCCAGTTATAATCCGTCCGCGCCTTCAGCGAGAGTTGCTTGCCGAGCGTCTCGCTCTCGACGACGAAGGGACCAGAGCCGATGATCTTCGTCGCGTCGCCGAGCTGATCGAAGGACAGCGCCAGCGTCTTCAGGGAGACCAGGCCGGAGCCGATGACGGATGTTCCCTGAAGGAAGCCGGGCGACGACTTCTTGAAATAGAATTTGACGGTATAGGGATCGACGACTTCGCTGTGATCGTAATTGTTGATGACTTCGGAAACCGGCTGCTTCAGCTCCTTGTTGCCGAGGCCGAACGTGTCGTAGTTCTTTGCAACAGCATTGGCATCGAGCGGAGTACCATCGGAGAAGGTTACGCCCTTGCGGAGCTTGAACGTATATTCCGTCGCGGCCTCGTTGACCGTCCAGGATTCGGCAATCCACGGTTCGATTTGGAGCGTCTTCGGGTTCTGATAGGTCAGCTTGTCGGTGACCTGGTTGAGGACGCCACCGTTCGGATAGAAGCCGCCAGCGGGCGGATAGAGGTTGGTGTGCGCCTGCTGCTCGAGATAAATCAGCGTGCCGCCCTTGACCGGCTGGTCATCGGCAAATGCTGCCGGCGCCGCCAATAGCCACACACTCAGTAAACTTGCCGCTTTAAATTTGGCTTTGATGCCCATTGTGTAAGCCTCTGTAGGAAAATGCACCTCAACCTACGGCAAACACCAAGCTATCTATAGAATTAATATTCTAATTTCCAAGTCACGCAAGAAACGAACGCGCGACAATTGCCCTGAGGTCGAATAGGCCCAGCGAGCCGCCTTCGGGCCAATAGCGCCAACGCGCCGCCGACCTCAAAACCTGGGCGAGCCTAACCGATCTCGGTATTGCTGCCGGTCGTACCGGCCGGGATATCCAACCATTCACGCCGCCTTCAACCTGCTTTCGACAAGACGGGCAAACAAGGTGGCACCGACGGGGAGAATGGCGTCATCGACGATGAAACCGGGATTGTGAGCCGGGACATTGCCGGCGTGCCCCAGCGTGAAGAATGCGCCGGGAGCATGCAGCAGCATGTCTGCGAAGTCCTCGCTTCCCATCGCTCGCCCTGGCACGGTCGAAACCCGATCCTTGCCAAGAACCTCGCGCCCGATATCCGCGATGATGTCGACATGATCCTGATGATTGGTCAGAACGGAAAAGATGTCGCGGATATCGACGATCGCTTCAATGTCGTAAGCCGCGGCTATATTGTGGGAAATTGCGGTCATGCGCTCGCGGATCAGCTGTCTGATATCGTCGGAGAATGCTCGTACGGTGCCACCGACGCTCGCGATTTCGGGTATGACATTGTAGGCGGACCCACCGAATATCTTCGTCACGGACAACACGGCCGGCTCCGTCGGTGGGACGTTGCGGCTGACGATCGTCTGCAGAGCCTGCACGAGTTCGGCAATTGCGGGAATTGGGTCGCGGGCGACATTCGGATGAGCGCCGTGCGCACCCTTGCCCCTGAACGTCACGTCGAAAAAATCGGCTCCCGCCAGCACCGCTCCGGCCGAGACATGGAGATGATTGGGCGGCAGTTGCGTCGCATTGTGAAGCCCATAGATTTCGTCCACCGGGAAACGTTCGAAGAGTCCATCGGCGATCATGGCCCGCGCCCCGCCCAATCCCTCTTCCGCCGGCTGGAAGATGAAGGTCACCGTGCCTGCAAAATCCCTCGTTTCGGCCAGATAGCGGGCAGCGCCGAGCAAGATCGTCGTATGGGCGTCATGACCGCAGCCATGAAACCGGCCGGGATGGACCGAGGCGTAGGCAAGACCGGTCTCCTCGGGCATCGGCAAGGCATCCATGTCGGCGCGCAGGCCCAACGACCTGTTGCCGGGATGCCGCCCCCTGAGGAGGCCGACGACCCCCGTCTTGCCGATGCCGCGATGAACCTCGATCCCCCAGGACGACAGCTTTTCGGCAACGATCGTCGACGTGCGCACCTCTTCGAAGCCGATTTCCGGATGGGCATGAAGATCATGCCGTATTGCTACGAGCTCGGGATAGTAGCCCTCGATACGATCGATGACGTTCGGAACCGGCTCTCCTGCGGGCGGTCGGGTGGATTGATTCATAGCGCGGATCTCCGGAGGCGGGATTAGGGGTTCGGCTTCCCGGTAACGCCGAGCGAGCCTCTCCCAAACAATAGACGAGTTTGCAAATGTTTCAGTCCAGCGCCTGAACATTCTGTCTTCTGCCGGTCGTAGACGACCCTGTTACCCGATCTTCGCGCGACCCGCGAGATCGGGACAGAGTTGAGAAAGACGCGGAAGTATCCGCCTCACGCTGGACGACGATGGTCGACACGGCCGCGCACCTCGTTTCCCCGCTTTAGAAGATTGAGGATCGGGCAAAGCCTCTCCACCGTGGCCTGCAGCCTGGCTACTTCCTCAGCGCTTGCGGAAGACACCAGCGTCACGACGTAATTGATATCATGGGGATAGACAGGAATATCGTCATGGCCTTCGGTCCCTCCGCGCGGATCGATCGAGGCGGAGACTTCCGCATGTAGCGATTCCAGCGGCACGCCCTGATCGGAGGCATGGATGAGATATGTATGCGTCAGGCAGCTGGAAAGCGCGCCGAGCAGCAGTTCCGGAGACGACGGGCCGAGATTGTAGCCGGCAAAATCCGGCGGACTATCGGAAATGACCTGAAAATCTCTGATTCTGATCCGGCGCACACCGCTGCGGCCTTCGGCGCTCGCACTCGCATTCAAGATAACCGGCCCGATCTCGCCGGACTTCACCCGCTTGCGCCGGCTGTGCAATGCTTCTCGCTTCTGCACGAGATATTCGTTCAAATTTGTCACTGCCACTTCCTTCCGTTCGACGGCTGGGGCGCCAGACGCGCCCGCTTGGGGCCAAGATAAATGATGGCGTCATCTATACCCGGACATCGTCGCAATAGTCTATTAAAATTATAGACTACTAGACACACGATGGCGACCGAAGATCGGAGACGCAATCACAACTTCCGGTGCGTCCCCGCGTCTCGGCAGCCAAAACCGCCTCATGTTAGAATTGTTTTCCGCAATGGCGGGGTGATTTGGCATCGATCAGAATAGCCGCCCGCATCTCTCACATATATAATCTACTAAATTAATAGACTAAAGCGGTTTCAACAGGTGATGACCATGACCAGACAGGTGATTGAATATGCCGGCATTCCGGTCGGCATCGTCGTTCCAGACAAGGATGAGCTGAAGTTCATCGCGGTCAAGTATCATGTCTACGATCTCGATGGCCAACACTTTGCTGCGGCGTCGGACGTATTGCGAGCAATCCACAGGCTGGCTTCGGCATCCTCCGACAGCGTCAATCGCGCCGCATAAAGGAGATAGATCGTGGGCAGGCTGCATCATTTCTTTCGTCTCTCGGCAAAGCGCGACGAAATAGAGAAGAAATTACTTGTTCAGGAATATCGAATGCTCCTGCTTGACGATCATGTCGATGACGGCACCAGCAGCGAACTACAATCGAAATGCGTGGAGCTTTCCCATGAGATGGGTTCACACCGGCGCCGGCATTACCGTTGAAGAAAACCCCTCTCAATGCATGTCTTTGGGCAAGCGCAAACCGCCTCCAACCTGACAGGCCAGGAGTTTTGTCATCTACACAACAATTGCCGTCCAACCCTGGCATCCATAGGCAATCGAACCGGCCATTGAACGTTTTTCAAGCGGCGACAATGCAGGCAGATAGGCTCCTTGATTGATGACGGGGACGAAAGATCGACAGCAGATGAAATGCAGAGACAGGCAGGAAATATCACAAATGCCATATGGAATTTACATCAAGAGCGCCTTCTCGATGGCGATGAGAGTAATAGCAGCAATCGCTCTGACAGTTGCCATACCCATGGCAGTTCAAAATACGGCGGCGGCAGGTCAGAAGGTACTCATATCTTATGAGGCCACACCGTCTTCCGGTTTCAACCTGCCGGGTCTTGCTCATGCAAGTTACGATGACCGCGCAGCGTTCTCTGCCCAGGTCCTGAAGGACATCGTTCCTCAAATCGTATCGGCAAACGGCATCGATCCGGCAACCCTAGAGACCGAGGTGACGCCCGGCGGCTATCTCCTGAAAACCAATGCATCGCTTCAGACGGAGGGAGAGCTTGACGATGTCTCGGCCGATCGTCTGGCCGGCTCGCTCGGCTATGTCTTTCGACAGTATAGCGTGCTCGTCTCTCGCCTCGACGACACGACAGGCAAAACCGGCTTCGTTATCGTCCAGTTTCCCAAGAACACGCTCAGCGCCGCCGTCGCGCAGAAATTCTTCGAGACGGCCGACGCGACGAAGAAGGGACTGGGTGGCGGCTACACCGCATTCGGCGATGAGCAGATCTACCTCAACGTCACGAACTCCGACGGTAAACCTTATAGTGGCCTCGATGATGCCGCCTTCCTGGATGGTCTGAAACAGGCCTCTGCGTCGTTTCCTGCTCCAAAGCCTGAGATTGCCGCTTCGGGCAGGGCAACCGCCCGCTTCATTGCCAACGATTGGGACAAATCCGGCGGCGGCGAAGACTACATAGGCCAGCTCGGCGGTCCCCATTCCGCTTTGGTGGAAAAACTCGAGACCATCGGCAAGGACTATGCGTCTCTCGTCGCGACCGCGGCCAAAAAGAATGGTTGGAATCGCAACGAATAACACGTCTCGTTTCAGAGCTGCATCGGCGTGCCGACTTGGACGCGCGACTAAGATCAGCCGCAGCGAGACGCCCGCAATTTAATCCATCTCTATATCGGGAGACGCACACCTATGGCTGTTACTGCCCAACCTCTTATCCTCGATCATGCAGTCATCGGCGTCCTTGACCGGCTCGACGAGGCAGCCGCGATCTACCGCAGGCTGGGCTTCGCGTTGACGCCACGAGGCTATCACACGCTCGGCTCCATCAATCATCTTGCCGTGTTTGGTGAGAACTACCTGGAACTTCTTGGGTTTCCTGCGGAAAACGGCAGGAAGCGGGCCGATCTCTGGTCGTATCCGGTCGGTTTGAACGGACTAGCCTTTCGAACCACCGATGCCGCCGGTCTGCAGCGCGAATTGAGCGACGCCGGCAAATCCGTTACCGAATGGCGTGACTTTTCGCGCCCGGTGGACGTGGATGGCACGGAGAAACCAGCAAGCTTCCGCACCTTCCAGATCGGCAAGGATGCGCTTTCCAACGGCCGCTTCTTCTTTTGCCAGCACAACACGCCGGAACTGGTGTGGCAAGCGAGGGATCAGAACCACCCCAACGGCGTTCTCGACATTGTCGACGTCTTCATCGTCAGCCGCGCTCCACACACGATTACTGAACTGCTCGGGGGATTTCCCAATACAGCAGCTCCCGAAATCAGCAGCGACGGCATTGCAATTCAGGCCGGTATCGTCACACTCCACATCCTGTACGAGGCCAACGCCGCCTCCCGGTTCGGCTCGGCCATTCCGGCAAACTTTGAGGGCAACGAACGAAAAGTAGCGCTTGGATTGAAGGTCCGTTCGCTTGAAGCGGCGGCAGATGTCCTCAAACAAGGCGGCTTTTCGCCTCGCACATTTGAGGGTGGCGTGCTCGTTGATGCCGATGCCGCCAATGGCGTTGCGCTATGGTTCAAGGAGTAGGCCGGAGAGCCGAAGCTCACACGCGCTAACCACGAGAAAGGCAATGTGGCGCGAACGCCTTGGGCAGCAACAGCGAGAGATCCAGATAGCTGCCCCCTGATTGTTGAGCGCTCGGAACCAGACATCGATACAAGGAATTACCCATGACCAACCAGACCGTCACCACCCGTATCGTGCTTGCCTCTCGCCCGGTTGGAAAGCCGGTGGCGGCGAGCTTTCGCCTCGAACGGGAAAGCCTGAGGGAACTCGCGGTCGGCGAGATTCTCTTGGAGGTCCTTTACCTCTCCCTCGATCCCTACATGCGGGGCCGCATGGACGATGCGAAGTCCTACGCTCAGCCGGTCGAAATCGACGGCGTGATGGAAGGAGGAACCGTCGCCCGCGTCGTCAAATCACGCAATACGGAATACGCGCCGGGAGACATCGTTCTCTCCCATTCCGGCTGGCAGAGCCATGCGATCTCCAACGGCGCCGGATTGCGCAAGCTCGACCCGAATGCCGCATCGATCTCTACCGCGCTCGGCATTCTGGGAATGCCGGGTTTTACCGCTTATGCCGGGCTTCGCAATATCGGACGACCCAAAGCAGGCGAGACACTGGTCGTTGCCGCCGCAAGCGGCGCGGTCGGCTCTGCCGTCGGTCAGATCGGCAAGATCTTCGGCACCAGAGTGGTCGGCATTGCAGGTGGGTCTGACAAATGCGGCTATCTACGCGACGAGCTCGGCTTCGACGCCGCGATTGATCATCGCGCCGGCGATTTTCAAGCCCAGCTCGCATCGGCCTGCCCGGATGGCATCGACATTTATTTCGAGAATGTCGGAGGCCATGTCTGGAAGGCGGTATTTCCATTGCTGAATGATTTCGCGCGCGTTCCGGTCTGCGGACTGATCGCCCACTACAACGAAGGCCCTTCCGCCTCGGACGGACCGGACCAACTGCCGGCAGTCATGCGCGCCATACTGAGGAAGAGCCTGACGATAAGAGGTTTCATTCAGCGCGAATTTGCCGATCAACGCCCCGACTTTTACCGCGAAGCCGAAAAATGGATCGCCGACGGGCGGCTTCGGTACAAGGAGGACATTGTAGATGGACTTGAAAACGCCCCAGAGGCTTTTCTCGGGCTGCTGGAAGGGCGGAATTTCGGCAAGCTGATCATCCGTGTCGCGCGTGAGTGACGGCCAGGCGCGCGGCGTCGAAGCCACAGCAGATCTCGGCTTCGTCAGCGCAATTCATCGGCAATCGCCTCGGCGACCCTTCTTGCCTGAACGCGGATATCCGGCACAGCGGTAATCTCCCAGAATTGACCGGCGGTAAGCGCGCCAACGGCATAAATGACCGCGTGACTGCCGTTCGAAGCGGGGATACGCGACCGGGCATCGACCACCAAACCGAGACGAAGCGGATCGGCTTCGATCAGGCGCTTACGGTGCATCTCCTGCAATAGCGGGGAATGCGCGATGCCTGCCCGCTCCATGCCGGTACAATTTACGATCCAGTCCGCCCGTATCGATGCGATGATGCTTTGGCCTCGGGGGCGGTAGCGCAATGTCAGACCTTCGGCCTCTTCGACATCACGCAGATAGCCGGCCCGAACAGAGAGCTGGCCGCTTTGCACCATGCTCTCAAATCGCCGGAAGACGTCGGGAGCAACGCGGTGACGATGAATGCTCCACCATGGCAGCGCATGGCGCAGAAAGCGCCGGCGTTCGGCCTCAGGCAATCTCGACCAGAGCGCCTGCGTCTTCGGGCGCAAACCATCCATGACCCTGCGCCAGTCGCCCGCATCCCTGCTTTCGCGGCGCAGAACATACAGGAGTTCGCTCATCCGCGTGGGCAGCGCGCCGACATCGATCTCCACCATCGGCTTTGGATGGCTGATATGATTGAGGGGAACAAGACCACGCCGGGACAGCACGATTATCTTTCCCGTAAACCCATGGGCAGACAGCGCCAAAGCCTGATCGATCATCGTCAATCCAGAGCCCAGGATACAAACCGTATCGCTCTTACCCACCCGCCTCAACCATGACAGCCGCCATGGATTTGCAATGACATGCGACCGTGCAGCGGCGGACAGGGTGGACAAGTCGAACGGCAATTGGGCATTTCCGACGCCGAGACAAAGCACAACGTTTCGACCGGCAATTTCATTGCCGTTGTCCAATTGAAAGCCGAGTGCGGAGCCGTAACGCTCGACACATCCGGTCGCCTTTGCCTTGATGAAATCAACCCGGCATCGCCCCTTCCTGTTGCGCAGCAGGGCGGCCAAGCTGTCACGTATATACAGGCCATAATCCTGCCTGGAGGCGAAATCTCCCGCATCCAGCGGTCGCTTATGCTCCCTCAGCCATTCGACAAAGGCATTGGGACGATCCGGGAAGAGGCTCATGCGACCAGCCGGCACATTCAGGCGGTGCAGATAGAGCTCGGTGCGATAGGCCGTTCCGCGGCCAAATCCGGGATCGTCGCCGACAATGGCGACGGAGGCGGTTTCCGGCAGCAGCTCCACCAGATTGCAAACGGTGGAGATGGCGGAAAAGCCGGAGCCGACGACGACGGCATCATAGATCATCGCTTGCCTTCTCTGCATTCGGACGCACGGGAGAACCCCTCCCCATCTGATCTAGGGCGCGTGGATCTTCGGTCCAACATGCAGCAGCCATGCCACAGATTTTTTGCGCCCGCGCCGCAACGGCCGGGAGAATTACAGAGGAGAACTCGGGCGCGATCCCGTCATCGGCAAACATCATCGGAAGAGGCCGGGTTTCATGCTATGCACGCCCGCCCGCGACGCTGAGGCGGCCTGTCGTGCTTGCCAATGCGTGGATAGCGCTAAGTTCCCTCGCAACGAGCTTTTGAAGCCTCCAAAGATTGAGGTCCCGAATGCCCCGCGCCTCCAGATGCTTTACCGTCAGATAGAGATACTCCGCGCAGGACCCTCTTGGGCCGCAGGCTCTTGCCAGAACGCCGGCTACGGCTTCCAGAGGTAGCTTGGAGATGACGTGCCGTCCCCTTGGATCGGCCCAAAAAACCAGCGCGCGCACCGGACCCTGCTCGGTCTGTACTCGTATCCATCTTATTGCGGAGACATCGTCCAGTGTGCCGATTTCACGGCGAAGCATGCGCCGGATCTGCCCCAGCCGGTCACCCTCATCCAGTCTGAAAACCACCGCCTTGCAGTATCCGCCCCGCTTCAGCGCAAGCATGAGCCCCGGTTGCGCCGATGAACCCCGCCAGCGCGTCATCCGAAGGCAGAAGGAACGATGCCAGCCCCTGATCGCGCCAACGCGCGATTCCACCGCATCGAAATCCGGCTTCCATATCAGCGAGCCGTAGGCGAAGACCCAGAGCGCATCGCCTTGCGATTCCCGATATAGGCGCTCCGCCACCGCATCCAGCTCGTCGTCCGTGATCGGTATGCGAAGCGGATCGGGGCCTGCGTCGATCTCGTCCCGCAGACTGAGAGCGACCAGTTCGTCCGTCAGATCCATCTGGGATTGGCCGACTGCGGCTTCAGCACTCCCTTGAACCATCTTATCTCCTTCCATCCGTCTTTCAGAACCGCCCTTCGCGCACCGCGTGCCGTTCAAACCGTCGATGAGGCCGCAAAGGCGCGTTCCAGGTCGGCGATGAGATCCTCGACATCCTCCAGGCCGATCTGAAGACGGATGAGAGGGCCTTCCACCGGCGCCGGCGTGACAGTGCGATCGCTGAGATCGACGTGCAGGGCAAGGCTCTGATATCCGCCCCAGGAATAACCGAGGCCGAACAGCGAGAACCCGTCGAGAAAGCTCTGCGCCTTCCGCTTGAAATCCGTTGTCTGACCGGCTGCGAGCACAAAGGAAAACACGCCGCCGGCGCCCTTGAAGTCGCGCCGCCAGAGCGCGTGGCCGGGGAAACTTTCCAGAGCCGGATGGAGAACCCGAACGACGTCGCTCCGCCCCTCCAGCCATTTCGCGACAGCCAGACCGTTCGCCTGATGCCGCTCCAATCGGACCCCCATGGTGCGCAGGCCGCGAAGAACCTGATAGGCGTCGTCGGGTGTGCCGCAAAAGCCCAGCGCTGCATTGGCGCGCTTCAACGCCCGCCAGTGCCGGGCATTTGCCGAAATCGAACCCATCAGCACATCGGCATGACCGGCGGGATATTTCGTCGATGCCTGGATGGACACGTCGACGCCTGCGTCTAGCGGCTTGAAGAAAAGTGGCGTTGCCCAGGTATTGTCCATGGTGACCACCGCGTCATGCCGATGCGCGACCTCGGCAATCGCAGGAATGTCCTGCATCTCGAACGTGTTCGACCCAGGCGCCTCGGTATGAACCAGCTTCGTGTTGGCCCTGAACAGCGCCTCGACGTCCCGACCGATCAAAGGGTCGTAATACTGAACCTCCACGCCGAAACGCGAGAGCATGGTGTCGCAAAACTGCCGGACGTTGCCATAGACGGAATCGACGATCAGCGCATGGTCTCCGGGTGAGAGATAGGCGAGCAGCGCGGTGGTGACGGCGGCAAGGCCCGACGGGACCAGGATCGTACCGGCAGCGCCTTCGAGTTCGTTGATCGCATCGCAGAGCGCGTCGGTCGTCGGCGTGCCGCGCGTGGCATAGGTGTATTTCTGCCCATGCCGCTCCATCGTTTGCGCATCCGGAAACAGAACGGTCGAAGCATGCACCTTCGGCGGATTGATGAACCCATGATAGTCGAAGGGATCATAGCCAGCGCGCACGAGCTGGGTATTGAGACCGGTTGGGTCGGCCGGATTGTCATTCTTGGTCATTGTGCCTGCTCTGTGGAGGTCGATAAGTAGCGTTCACCGGTGTCGGGCAGGATGGCGACGATGATCTTGCCGGCATTCTCGAGTCGTGCGGCCAATTGCGTTGCCGCCCACAGAACCGCCCCTGACGATGTTCCCGCCAAGATCCCCTCCTCCGCCGCAAGAGCGCGTGCCGTGGCGCGGGCATCGACGGTGTTGAGCGCGATGATTTCATCGGCGATCGTCGTATCGAAATTGCGCGGCAGCTGCTCCGGCGGGACTTCGCTCACCTTGTGGACGCCATCGATCTCGTCCGGATAGGGATTGTCTTCGGTCGGAAGCGATTCCGCCGCCGGCTCCGCGATGACGACCTTCAGACCGGCCTTTTGCGATTTCAGGAACCTTCCCGCCCCAGAAATCGTACCGCCTGTGCCGACACCGCCGACAAAAATGTCGACCGCACCATTCGTATCGCGCCAGATTTCCGGGCCAGTCGTCTCGAAATGCGTCTGCGGATTGGCGGGATTGGACAATTGATCGGTGAAGAAGGCTGCCGGGTTCTCCTCGCGTATGCGCGCCGAGATCTTTTCCAGCGCTTCGGGATCAAGAAAGAACTCGTTTTTGACCGTAACGATCTCGGCGCCGAAGTGCTGCAGGAGCTTCACCTTGTCGCGACTGATGTTGTCGCTGAGGTAGAATTTGGTGCGATATCCGCGCGATGCCGCAACCGCCGCCAGACCGATCCCGGTATTGCCGCTCGTCACATCGACGATCAGATCTCCGCGCCGCAACCTTCCCTCATCTTCCGCTTGCTTGATCAGCCCCCAGGCGATCCGATCCTTAACGCTGCCAGCCGGATTGAAATATTCGATCTTCGCGAGAATGCGGGCATCAAGGCCGCGGTTCCTGCGATAATTGTGAAGCTCAAGCAGCGGCGTGTTGCCGATCAGCTCCGAAAAGCTTTGATGGATTTTCGTCACGCAATACTCCCGATGTCTGGTAGAAAGGGCAAGAACCGAGAAGATGGCGCAACATCGCGCCTCGGCTTCCTCAAACCGTGCGCAGCAAGAAGAACAACGATAGCAGGACCGCGAAACTCACCAGGGCGAACTGCCCAAGCGGCCAAGGTCCTAAGTGCCTCGAGCGACTCGGCTCGGTCGTGAGCGATGCGAGATAGAGGACGGTCTCCATGCGGGCTCCTGTTTTGATGTGCAACCGGGCGGGCGTCGTCAGACGGCATCGATGCGGTTAGTTTCATCCGATGCTGAGAGAATATCTATAAATCTAGTAGATTAAAGGAATAGGTTTCCGCCACTGTGGCTGGAATCAGCAAAATGAATTTCTTCACGCTGCGCCTCGGCCGTTACCATCGAGCTGTAGAGCAATTGCCGCCGACCCTGGCGCCGTCTGCTATAATGGATATATTTCCGCAATAACAACGATCCCGATCAAGCAAACGGAGACGCCTCTATTCTATTGGAGGAAAGAATATTAAAATAATTTTTTGCGTTGAACCTGAAAATTAGTTGGCATAACTCAACTTTCATCGAAGGCCGAAACGCGGCCGATTTCGGGAGATGACGACGATGAACCCTGCGATGAACATGATGCCGATGATGAACCCCATGATGAGCGGAATGCCTATGATGGGTGCGATGCCAATGATGAATCCCATGATGAACCCGATGATGGGTTCGATGATGGGCGGCATGCCGATGATGAATCCAATGATGATGCCCATGATGCAGATGATGATGGGCAAGATGACGTGCAAGATGACGCCGAAGGGCATGGCCTGCGAGATGATGCCGATGGAAGGCATGGACAAGGACATGTTCATGGAATGCTGCAAGCGCATGATGTCGATGATGTCGTCCGGCATGCCTGCCATGATGATGTGCGGCAACATGATGATGTGCTGCACCATGGAAGCTGCCTGATATCATCAGGCAGATAGAGGCTCATGGGCTTCGACCGCCTCTGAAGCATGTCGCGCAAAGCGATCTTGCGAGAGCGGCATACAGACAGACAAGGACCCGAAGCGCGATCCAAAATGCGCCGCGCTTTGGGGATGTTTTTTGCGGGCATGTCAAAAGCTCAGCCGCGAACTTCCTCGACATAGGTGGTGACCAGATAGAGCACCGCCTCGCTGGCCGTCATGTTGCGATAGCTGTGGGCGACATCCGCCTCGAATATGATGGCATCGCCTTCTCCGAGGATCTGCGGCGCATGTCTGCCGGCAACCACCTCCACCGTACCGCGCGACACCACAAGGTTTTCGACGGTGCCGGAACGATGCGCCTCGGCGGCTTCGGTGTGATGGGGAGCAATTCGCAACTCGTAGAATTCGACCTTGCGCTCGCTCTCATATGGAAACAGCGCTCTGGTTTGAAACCTCCCTTCCGATGCGGAAAGAACCTTTGCCTTCGCGTGTGTCAGCACCTGGACGGCGGCCTGGTGCGGCTCGGCGATCAATGAGCCGCAGGATACCTCCAGAGCAGCCGCTATTTTCCAAAGAATGGCCACGGTGGGGCTGCTCTTGCCGGTTTCGATCTGCCCCAGCATGGCCCTGCTGACACCCGAAATTTTCGCCAGCCGATCGAGCGAATAGCCCCGGCGCGTCCTCAACCGGCGCAGATTCTGGCCCGTCAATGTCGATATTTCGTCGATCGCCTCTGCCCTCGGGACCAGAAGCAAGGGGCCGCTAGCCTCAACCGCCATGGGTCTGGTTGCCAAACGGCACCACGGGAACGAAGCCGACAAAGGGCACCCACATCAAAAATGCCTGTGCCGGCCAAGTCGCGCCGACAGACGGCGCTATCGTGGGAGTTTTCTCCCGAGCCTCACGATAGGCCTGGAAATCAATGACATTGGCAACCTGACGGGACATTCTTGTTCCTCAAATTCAACCCCATAAATCTATTATTTCAGTGAACTACTGTGGAGGGAGCGGCGCCCAATCTTGGTGGGAACGGCGGAATGTTTTTGCGGAAGGGTGCGTTTGAGGCGAAAGCCCTGCCCGGAAATCCCCCGACCAGGCCGGCGTTGGCCATGCATGTCTATGCATCACCAAACCTCGGCACGGATGCGATGAGTTCGCGGGTATAGGCATGCCGCGGACGTTCGAACACCTCTTCGACCGACCCCGCCTCGACGATCGCTCCTTGCTTCATCACGACAATACGGTGGCTGATATGCTGGATCACCCCGAGGTCATGCGAAATAAAGATCATCGATAGGCCGAACCTTGCCTGCAGATCGACCAGAAGATCCAGAACTTGGGCCTGCGTCGTGACATCGAGCGCTGAAACGGGCTCATCGCAAATCAGAAGCTTCGGCGTGGCGGCAAGCGCCTGCGCGATCGATACGCGCTGGCGCTGCCCACCTGAAAGCGCAGTCGGCCTTCGGGAAAGCAGATCCTGCGGCAGCCCGACCAGATCCATGAGGCCGATGATCCTCTCGCGCCGCTGCGATCTGTCGAGCCCACCGCGGAGCAGCAAGGGCTGCTCGATGATGCGCTCCACCGTGAAACGCGGATTGAAGGAACTCAGCGGGTCCTGGGTAATGGTCTGCATTCCTGCTCGCAGCGGGCGGCGCTGACGTTCCGAAAGCGCGCTCCACGGCCGCCCTTCAAACGACACTGTCCCTTCATCCGGACGCTGCAATGCCAGCGCGATCTTGCCGAGCGTCGTCTTGCCTGAACCGGATTCGCCGACGATACCGAGCGTCTCCCCACTGTCCACATGAAGCGATACATTGCTGACCGCACGCAGGAGGCCGCCGTCGGTGCGCCTGAAACTGATGGATACGTTGCTGATGTCAAGCAGCCGCTCGCCAGAGGCAATGGCCACGCGAGGCGGCAAGGCCACATCCGGAGCGCTGAGCTTGCGACCGCGATTGGCGACTGTCGGCACGGCTGCCAGCAACTGCCGGGTATAGTCATGGCGCGGGTTCGACAGGATGCTGCGCGCCGGACCGGTTTCGACCAGCCGGCCCTTTTTCATCACGGCGACCCGATCGGCGAGCTGGGCCGCCACGGAGAGATCATGCGTGATCAAGAGAATGCCATGGCCGGCGGCGGCAAGCTCCTTGAAGATGGCGAGCACTCGTTTCTGGACGCTCACATCCAGCGCCGTCGTCGGCTCGTCGGCAATAAGCAGGCGCGGCTGGCCGGCAAGGGCTGAGGCGATCAGCGCTCTCTGCCGCAGGCCGCCCGACAACTGATGCGCATATTGCCCAATTCGCGATTGCGGCTCGGGAATCCCGACGCGTTCCAACAGTTCCACGACGTGCTGCGATACGAGTGAGCGCGGCACCAGCCGGTGCGTGAGGATAGGCTCGGAGATTTCCCGGCCGATGGCCCGCAGGGGATCGAGCGACACAAGCGCATCCTGAAGAATGAAACCGATTTCACGCCCCCGCACATGCCGCCAGGCTTTCTCCGACAGGCCGAGAAGGTTCAACGGGCGACCCTCGTGGGCAGTCAGCTCCATCGTCTCGGCCCTTATCATCGAACGCGGCCCGGCAAGACCGACAATCGCCCGGGCCGTCACCGATTTTCCGGACCCGGACTCGCCAACCAATGCCAGGATCTCGCCGGGCGCAATCTGCAGGGACAGGTCGCGGACCGCGTCGACACGACCCTGCGGCGTCGAAAAGGTCACGTTCAGCCCTTTGACCGCAAGCAGTGGAGGCCGTTCGGAAGCGGCGGGCAGGAAATTTCTTAGATCGGCCTGCATGTTCATCGCAGATCTCCCGTTGCGAGAAGGGTTTGCAGGCGGCGACCGAGCAGCGTGATCGAAATGACGGAAAGCGCTACCACCGTCGCGGGCAGCAGACTGGTCCAGGGCGCGATATCGAGAAAATTCCGGCCGTTTGCGAGGAGCGCACCCCATTCCGCCGCCGGCGGCACGACGCCGAGGCCAAGGAAGCTCAAGGCCGAGGCCGATAGCACCGAAGTCCCGACGCCAATCGTTGCGAGGATGAGCAGCGGCCGGATGGCATTGGGAACGATATGCCGGATGATAATCGTCCAGGGATGCTCTCCGAGCGCGATCGCATGTTCGACATAGCCCGACAGCTTGATGTGAAGTACCTGCGAGCGGATCAATCTCGCATAGCCGGCAATGCTGGCGAGCCCGACCGCCAACAACGTATTGGCCGGCCCGCGGCCGAGAACGGCAATCACCAGCAGGGCAAGCAGCATTTCCGGAAAGGCAAGCAGGATATCGATGAGGCGCAGCAAAAGCCGACCGATCGGCCTTGGGGCCAGCGCAGCCGTCGTGCCGAGCACGATCCCGCCGAGACTGGCGATGAGCGTCGCGCCGAGGCCGATGGTCAGGGATTGCGAGGTTCCGTACACCACGCGCGAAAACAGATCGCGGCCCAGTTCGTCGGTGCCGAACCAGTGCTGGGCATCCGGCGGCAGCAGGATCGCATTGGGGTCGACAGCCTCCGGATCGAAAGAGGAAAGCCATTGCGGCGCCCAGCCGGCAACGGCCAGAACGACAACAAAGGCGAAGGGGACAAGCAGTCCGAAAGACAGCCAGACCGGGCGTCCGCGCCCGACGCGGTCTTCCTGCCCGCTCTCAACTAGAACGACATCGCTCAAAGGCTTGTCCTCCGTAAACGTGGGTCGATCAAAAGGTAGAAGGCATCGACCAGCAGATTGACAATGACGAAGACAAGGGCGGACAGCATGACGAGACCGAGGATCAGCGGCATGTCGCGGGTCTTGATCGCCTGAAGCGTGATCTGCCCAATTCCCGAGCGGCCGAACACCGTCTCGGTCAGGATCGAGCCGCCGAGCGTACTGGCAAGAAGTGTGCCGGTGAGGGTCGAGGCCGCCAGCGCGGCGTGTCGCAAGCCGTGCCGGACGCGCAGCATGGTCTCGCCGACGCCCCGCGTGCGAACCGTCAGCGAAAACGGCTGGGACAACGCTTCCTCCAGGCCGTCCCTGAGCACCTGGCTTAGAAGTGCTGCCAGAGGCAGACTGAGAGCAATGGCGGGGAGCACCAGCGCGGCCGGGCCGTCATTGCCGGTCACCGGAAACCATTGCAGATTGAAGCTGAAGATCGTCAGCAGGAGGATGCCGATCCAATAGACGGGTGTGCTCAGAAGGATAAGTTCTATGCCAGAGGACAGCAGCGTCAGGCTTCTGCGACGGCCCGCCGTCGCCAGTGCGACGCTGATCGCCAGAAGAAGAGCAAGCGCGATTGCACTCCCGGCAAGCTGCAATGTCGGCCCTGCAGCCTCGTAGATCACCTCGGATACCGGCTGCCTGTACTGATAGCTTTCCCCGAAATCGCCGCTCAGAGCCCTGCCGATGTAATGCAGATATTGCAGCACAAGCGGCTGGTCGAGACCATATTGATGCACCAATGCGGCGCGTTCGGCTTCATCGACGACGTTTTCCCCGCCAGCCAAGATGGCAACGGGATCGCCGGGAATGAGCTTCACCGCGATGAAGGCAATCGTTGCCGCGCCCCAGAGCACGGCAACGATCACACCGGTCCGCCGCATCACGGACTGGAGAAACTTAGCGCTCGAGCCAGGCATCGTAGAAATTCGGCTTTGCATTGGTGGCCCAGGAAATGCCGCGCAGGCTCTTGGTGGCGCCGAGCTGATAGGCAGGAATGAAGAGCGGCACGGCATAGGCCTGCTCGATAATTTCCTTCTGCACCTCGGCATAGAGCTTCTTGCGCTCGGCATCCGACGCCCCGACCGCTTTCGTCAGCTTCTCGTCTAGACTGCTGACGCGCGACACATCCGAGCCGGCGGGCGGAATATAGGCCGAATGGAATACCGTCCGCAGGATATCTGGCTCGGCGCGCACATAGTAGAGCGAGACCAGATCGTAATCATTGGCGTTGGTACGCGCGGTCCAGCCGCCGGAATCGACCGGATCGAGCTGTAGATCGAAGCCCGCCTGCCGCACCTGATACTGAACGGCCTGCGCCAGGGTTACTTCCGTCGCGGTGAGCGAGGTGCTGTCATAGACATAATGCAGCGCCAGCCGGTTGCCGTCCTTCTTGCGGATCCCATCGGCATCCTTCTGCGACCAGCCCGCCTCGTCGAGCAGCCGGTTGGCTTTTCCGAGATCGAAGCCCCATGATCGCGGAATGTCCTTGTCGTAATAAAGCGTCGACGGACCGAGAATATTGTCGGCCGGCTTCAGGGTTCCGAAAAAGGCCGCCTTGACCGCAGCAGGCCCATTGACCGCACTCTGGAAGGCCTGACGCACCTTCAGATCCTGAAAGAGACCCTTCGAGATGTTCAGGAAATAGGAGCTGTTGACGCCCGGATTTTCCCGGGTGACGACCTGCAGCTTGCCGTTGCCCTGAACGGAGCGGTAGTTTGCCGGCGGCACCGCATCGATCGCCTGTAATTGCCCGCTTGCCAGTGCGCCGAGGCGCACGGAGGCCTCCGGCAGATATTTGAAGACGATCTGGTCGAAATGAGCCGCGCCTTTGTGGGCGGCGTAACCCGGCCCCCAATTATAGTCCGCGCGACGGCTGAGCTTGCTGCCGCTGCCCTTGGTGAAATTGTCGAGCACGTAAGGCCCCGATCCGACGACGGTATTCGTCGTGATCTGCGCCTTCTGAAGATAGGTCGGCGATTGAATGCCGAGATATGGAAGGCTCAATCCCTGCAGCAAGGGCGCGAAGGACTGACGATAGCGGATGACGACCGTGCGGCTGTCGGCAGCCTCTATCTTGTCGATCGGCCCGAGCAGCGACTTCGCATAGCTGGACGTCGTTTTCGGGTCGAGAATGCGATCGAAATTATATTTGACGGCAGCCGCATCGAGTGGCGTGCCATCGCTGAATGTCACCCCCTGCCGCAGGTGAAACGTGTAGACGGTGTTGTCGCCGTTGATATCCCAGCTTTCGGCGAGCCAGGGCGTGAACTTGTTGTCCTCAGCCTGTCCGACGAGCGAGTCGACGATATTGCGGGTAATCAATGCAGTGACGGAATTGCCCGTGATCGACGGGTCGATGATGGCGGCATCGGTCCCCAATCCGACATTGAGGACGCCGCCATCGACGGGCTTTGTCGCATCGGATGCGGCATTGGCTGCCGTGCCCATCATCGCCAGAAGAGAAAATGCGAGCGCAATCCCGATCCTGCCTCGCCCGTTGCCACTGATGCTTGAATGCCTTTTTCTCATATCCCGTCCCTATTATGATCGCTGCGGCGCCGATCATCTGGCCGAGAGGCCATTCGACATCGCGCCGACTGAACGGCATGATAATTGTCTATAAAAATACTAGACTAAAGGCATTGTGATCCGTTTATGGGAGAAGAGGCAGAAATCCGTTTCAATATTTGCGGGCAAAACCTCGAAAGGCTCGGAGGGTCTACCGGTACAGACACACCCCTCCTGATCAAATCCATTCATTCGCGCGCAGGTTTAAAGTCTTCTCTGCGGGAGAAAACGTGGCTACACTTACTGTCGTCAGCCAGCCCGCTTCGCGCGGACAAGCCAGGAGCGCCATCATGGTGGGTAAACCAGTTCCTCCGCTTCAGCCCCTTCATCGCATCAACGTCAGTCGACGCACTCTGTTGGCAGGGGCTGCCCTTTCCCTCGTCAGCATTCACTCTCTTCCCGCCTACGCAGCCGAAACTCCTTCCGCTGCGGAAATCGGCTTCTTCGCTTTATCCTCGGTTGTGACCGCCAAGAAGGATCTCGATCCCGTCATCTCACGCCGTATCATGGAGGCGCTCGTCAAGGACGATCCGGAGATGGCGGATCGCATCGCAAAGCTGGCGGATCTGACAAAGAGCCACGCCGACGCCACCGCACTCAAGGGTGCGGCGGCCGCGATCGGCCTTGACGGCGATGTCATGAAGATCGTGACGGCGTGGTACACCGGCACGATCGCGACCAAGGCTGGGCCGGTCGTGGTCGCCTACAAGGATGCGCTGATGTACCGGCCCGTTGCCGACGGACTGACCGTGCCCACCTATTGCAACAAGGGACCCATCTGGTGGACAGCGCTGCCGCCCGAAATCTCCCGCATCCCCGTCAACAATCCGAAAGTGCTCTGAGATGAAGTCTCCAGTATTCAAGGGCGGCGACGCCACGGCGGATGTCGTCATCGTGGGATCAGGGGTCGTGGGCGCGCTGATTGCGGATGAGCTCGCCGGCGAGGGCCGCGCGGTGCTGGTGCTTGACGCCGGGCTTCGCATCGAGCGCGCGCAGGCGGTCGAAAACTGGCGCAACATGCCTTTCGCCAACCGCGCTGGTTCGGATTTCCAGGGGCTCTATCCGCAATCCAAATGGGCTCCTGCACCGCTTTACTGGCCGGAAAACAACTATGTCGGCCTCGATGGTCCCGACGGAAAGGGCTTCAAGCAGGGCTACCTCAAGACCGTCGGTGGCACCACCTGGCATTGGGCGGCATCGAGCTGGCGACATCTGCCGGTGGACTTGAAAATGCGCTCCGCCTATGGCGTCGGCCGCGACTGGCCGATCAGCTATGATGAGCTTGAACCCTATTATGTGCGCGCCGAGGAGGCCATGGGCGTGGCCGGGCCGAACGATCCGGCGCTGCAATCGCCCTCCGAGCGCAGCAAGCCATATCCCATGGACATGGTGCCATGGAGCTATGGCGACAAGCGCTTTGCCGAAGTGGTGAACGCGCACGGCTACCGCTCGGTGCCGATCCCACAGGCGCGCAGCACCAGACCCTGGAACGGACGGCCGACCTGCTGCGGCAACAACAACTGTCAGCCCATCTGTCCGATCGGCGCGATGTATAACGGCATCCATTCCGTGCAGTCTGCGGAAGCAAAGGGTGCATTGGTACTCGCAGAATCGGTCGTCTACAGGATCGATACCGACGAGAACAACCGCGTCACTGCCGTTTACTGGTACGACAACCAGCACAATTCACATAAGGCGACCGCCGAGGCCTTCGTGATCGCCTGCAATTCGCTGGAATCCCCCCGTCTGCTTTTGGCTGCCGCCAACGGGCGCAATCCGGCCGGCATAGCCAACTCGTCCGATCAGGTCGGGCGCAATATGATGGATCATTCCGGCTTTCATTGCTTCTTCCAGGCGGCGGAACCCCTGTGGATCGGACGCGGTCCGGCGCAATCGAGCTGTCTCGTCGGCCCGCGCGATGGCGCCTTCCGCTCGCAATATTCCGCCAACAAGATGATCCTGAACAATATCACCCAGGTCACGTCCGCGACGTCGGCGGCACTGAAGAAGGGCCTGGTCGGCGCCGAGCTGGACGCAGAGATCCGCAAGCAGACGATCCACGGCGTCGATCTGTCCATCAGCCTGGAACCGCTGCCCGATCCGAAAAACCGCGTCACCCTCAGCAAGACACGTGTCGATCCGCACGGCATTCCCTGCCCGGACGTCTATTACGATGTCGGCGACTACGTCCACAAAGGCTATGACGCGGCGGTGACGCAGCTCAAGGAGATTGCCGGGCTGTTTCAGGCGACCGATCTCAACATCACCACGGCACTCAACGCCAACAACCATATCATGGGCGGCTGCATCATGGGCTCCGACCCGAAGGATTCCGTTGTTGACGGCAACTGTCGGGCGCACGACCACCCGAACCTGTGGATTCCGGGCGGCGGCGCCATACCCTCGGCGAGCGTCGTCAATTCCACCCTCACCATGGCGGCTCTGGGGATCAAGGCGGCGGACGACATTTCGAAGCAGCTGAGGGCCTGACGATGAAGCCGCTCAAACATATCCCCCTGCTCGTTACCGCGGCCTTGCTGGTGCTTTCGGCGGAAGCACGTGCCGACGATCTTCAGGCTCTGGTGGAAAAGGGCAAGGGCGTCGCCACGGCCGCCGACTGCATGGCCTGCCACACGGCTCCGAAAACAGGCAAACCTTTCGCAGGCGGCTACGGCATCGCGTCGCCCCTCGGGACGATCTACTCCTCCAATATCACACCGTCGAAAAGCGCCGGCATCGGCGATTACAGCGAGGCCGAATTCGCCCGCGCGGTTCGCCAGGGAATACGCAAGGACGGCGCGCATCTTTATCCGGCCATGCCCTATGACGCCTATGCGGGCATCACCGACGAAGACATGCAGGCGCTCTACGCCTATTTCATGCATGGCGTTGCCCCAGTTGACGATACCCCGAAGGAACGGACAGCACTGCCCTTCCCCTTCAACATGCGCATCGCCATGGCGGGATGGAACCTTCTCTATGCGGGCGGCAAGCCATTCACGCCCGATGCCAGCCGCAGCGCCGAGCTCAATCGCGGCGCCTATCTCGCGGATGCGCTTGGCCACTGCGGCTCCTGCCACACGCCACGCGGGATTCTCATGGGCCAGAGCGCATCCGCCTATCTGACGGGCGGCTCTGTCGGAGCTTGGTACGCGCCCAACATCACCTCCGATCCGGTGAGCGGCATTGGCGGCTGGAGCACGGAAGAGCTCGTCGCCTACTTTCATACCGGCCATGTCGCGGGCAAGGCACAGGCAGCCGGCGGGATGGCCGAGGCCGTCCAGAATAGCCTGCAATATCTGCCCGACAGCGACTTGAAGGCTCTGGCCGTCTATCTCAAGAGTGTACCGCCTGTGCGCAACACCGCCGACACGACGCCGGCGCAGGGTTTCGGGGCACCGAAGTCTGACGAGGCCGTCATTCGCGGCAGCTATGTGCCGACCGAGGCGGATAGTTTGCGCAGCGGCGCCGAGCTCTACAGCGGTTATTGCGCAAGCTGCCACCAGCCGGATGGCGGCGGCAGCGACAACCAGGCCTACCCTTCCCTGATACACAACACCGCGACCGGCGCGTCCAACCCGGCCAATTTGGTGGCGGCAATCCTCTACGGTGTCGAGCGCGATGCAAATGGCCAAAGCGTGCTGATGCCCGGCTTCGGGGCGCAATCCTATGTCACGCCTCTCACGGACAGGCAGATCGCGGACATCGCCAATTATGTCCTCACCAGCTACGGCAATCCGAATGCACGCGTGACACAGCAAGACGTGACGATTGCCCGGACGGGCGGTCCCGCGCCGCTTCTCGCCCTGTTGCAGCCTTACATTCTGCCGGCAATCGTGGCAGCTATTCTCACACTTCTGCTGCTGATCCTTCTGGCGACGTTTTACAGACGAGGCTCTGAGAGCGAAGGCCACGCCTGAATTGGAACGAGAGGCGGACAGTTCGACGCCTTGAAAAGCACAGGCGAGACGGCAATAGATCCGCCATGCGGACGGCTGGAGAGCGCGCATCAGCAAGAAGCCGTTCTCCGGCTAAACAACCAAAGGCGCCGTTTACATCGCAGCCGCCCTCCAATACGAGGAGGCGCAGGCAAAATGGATTTCAGGGTCAAGGGTCATGCTGATCAAGCAAAGCGACTATCATCGGATTTATCGGGTCATCAATAGCCTGCTGATCAACGAAAACGCTGATCCCGCCACGGCTTCCATGTATTTCAGCACGTTCGGCGCCTTCATTCTCGAGCATCACTTCAAGGTCAAGGCAAAGCCGCAGGGCGGTCTCGCCGCTTACAATCTTGAAGGAAAACTCATACTTTTCGCCGACCGGCGCGACGACGGCTACGTCTCCGGAGCGGGTGAAAACTTCCATTGCTGGGTCGAAGCAGAGGGATGGGCGATCGACTTCATGGCCCCGGCGTTTACGGAGACAGCACCGGGCCTGATAGCTCACTCGAAGATGTTTCAGCGGCCCCTGTCGTCAATGGCGCAATCCATCAACGATCTCCGCCAATCCGGAGATTTCTTCTATCGTTCCGAGCCGGAAGCGATGAGTCGGCGTTTTGCGGATTGGCGCAAGCATACAATGATCGGAGACCTCGCGACCGTTGCCGCAAACTGGTTCCGCAAATCTCCCAAAATGATGCAGCCATCCATCACCGTTCGCGATCGGAACGGCAAATCCAATACGGTACCGCTCATCGGAAATCCGCTTGCTGGCGCGTGGTAGTTTTCGGAGACTCGTTCGCGCCAAAATAACTGTCGAGGACAGGGATGCCCGGATGTCGCTATCCGGGCTATCCATTGCAACGGGACGCGTGAGCTGCGCCGGTGTCGGCCGCCGCGGCTTTGCGTCTTATTTTGGCAATTGTGCGCCAGCCTGTTTCACGGCGTTTGCGACAGTCTCGCAGAACTGCTTTTCGGTGACGTTCTGCGCCTTCGTCACAGCGGCAATGTCCTGATTCACGCCCATGGCGGAGATCTTGCCCTTTTCACCCTCTTGTTGCGCCTCATCGCCCTTTGCCGTGTCCGAAGGCGCCGGAATGAGAGCGATCATTTTCGTCTGGATGTCGACGGCATCCCCATCGATATGGCCGGCATTCTGGCAGTATTTCAGCAGACCGAGCTGATTGCGTGCCGAATTATAGGCCATTTCCATCTGGTCGTTTGATACCTGTGCATAGCCCGGCGCGGCAAATCCGAATGCCACGATGCCGGTCAGAATGATCTTCCGCATATGAAACTCCCGATTGCTTCAACACACTGCGATGTATCCTCGAACGCGTCGAAGGCAATAGCTGCGAGAAGCAGAAACGACTGTGCGCGTGAGCGCATCGCCATTGAGGCCTGCAAACGGCAAGAGCTTTGATGCCGCCGCCATAGCGATGGATCAATTCGAGTCGCAGATGCTGACGGCACTTCGATTTGACGGCGACACAGCAGCACCTGCCGGCGTCCCTACCCGGTGCAACGTCAGCTTGAAACCCGTCGTCTTCGGTCATTTCCTGTGGGAAAACCCGAAACTTCATCTCGCTAACACATGGCCATGCGGGCGCTGTGGCAGTAATCCAATTGCGTCCCGACCGCTTCCAATTGAGCGCGGTTGCTCCAACGCCGCCGTCACGCGCCTCGGGGTATCGCAAGAGCGAAGGAAAAGGCGACCGGGTCGCCCTCGACATCCTTCGACAACAGCAACATCAGGACCTGGAGGTCTTACATGAAGAAGCATATTGCTGCCGCCGTCTTCGCCGCAGCACTCTATACCTTCGCCGGCGCCGCATATGCCGATTGCGGCTCGGTCTCGATCGCCGAAATGAACTGGGCGTCGGCCGGCGTCGCGGCCAATGTCGACAAGATCATCCTCCAGGAAGGCTATGGCTGCTCGGTCGAACTCGTGACAGGCGATACGCTGCCGACCTTCACCTCGATGAACGAAAAGGGCCAGCCCGACGTCGCGCCGGAACTCTGGATCAATGCGGTGCGCACGCCGCTGGATAAGGCGGTTTCCGAAGGCAAGCTCGTAGTCGCGGCCGGCATCCTGTCCGACGGCGGCCAGGATGGCTGGTGGATTCCAAAGTTCCTCGCCGACGCCCACCCGGATATCAAGACCGTGCAACAGGCGCTCGACCATCCGGAGCTCTTCCCCGCCTCGGACGATCCGAAGAAGGGCGTCATCTACAACTGCCCGCCCGGCTGGCAGTGCCAGGCGTCGCTCGGCAATCTCTTCCGGGCTCTCGATGGCGAGAAGAAGGGTTTCGAGATCGTCGAGACCGGCTCTGCCGCCGCGCTTGACGGCACGATTGCCAACGCCTTCGAAAAGAAGACCGGCTGGCTCGGCTATTACTGGTCGCCGACGGCCATCCTCGGCAAGTATCCGATGGTGCGCCTCTCCTTCGGCGTGCCGCATGACAAGGCCGAATGGGACGCCTGCACCTCGGTGATCGATTGCGCCAATCCGAAGGTGAATTCCTATCCCGTCTCGGAAGTCTATACCGTCGTCACCAAAAAATTCGCCGACCAGGCCGGGGTGGCCATGGACTATCTGAAGAAGCGGAAGTGGTCGAACGATCTGGTCAACAGCATCCTTGCCTGGCAGACGGACAACCAGGGCACCAACGAAGATACCGCGCGCTATTTCCTGAAGAACCACGCGGACATCTGGACGACATGGGTCAGTCCGGACGTTGCGGCCAAGGTAAAGGCCTCCCTCTAAATTTCAAACGCGGAGACGCGGTGAACAACCGCGTTTCCGCCCCATGATCTGTGCTCGCCGCTGGAGTCGATCGCTGCGGCGCCGCAGCGGCGAAAAAACTTGCCGTCAGGGGTGGGCAGAAAAACAAAGCACGCTATGTGACCCATATGAGCGGGGAGAAATATTAGGTCTGTGGAGGAGGTCGTCCGGCACGAAGGAAGAGGATTCCCATGCCCAATTCAGTTTTGAATGCCCTTGGACAGCCACTTTACTATAGCGACACGTCGACGGGTTTCTTTTCCGCCACCGGCTCCGGACCCGTGCTCTACGGCACGGATGGCAACGACTCCATGTGGGGCGACGCTTCCGTCAACGTGACGATGATGGGCGGCACCGGCGACGACATCTATTATCTCTATTCCAGCCTCAATCATGCCTATGAGGCGCCCAATGCCGGCACGGATACCATCATCACCTGGATGGATTACACCCTGCCCGAAAACTTCGAAAATCTCACAGTCACGGGCGACAACCGTCATGCCTATGGCAATGATGCCGACAACATCATAATTGGCGGCAGCGGCAGCCAGACCATCGACGGCGGCGCCGGAAACGACGTGCTGACGGGCGGCGGCGGGGCCGATACCTTCATCGTCACCAAGGGCAATGGCAGCGACCTCATCACCGATTTCAGCGATGACGACAAGGTCAGGCTCAACCAATATGGCCTGACCTCCTTCGATCAGGTTCTCAGCCATTCCACCCAGGAAGGCGCCAATGTCCGGCTCGATCTCGGCAACGGCGAAAGCCTGGTCTTCGCCAACAAGACCGTCTCCGATCTGCATGAAGACCAGTTCCAGCTCGGGCTCGACCGGTCGTCGCTGACGCAGACATTTTCGGACGATTTTAATACGCTCTCCCTGCATGAGGGCACGCAGGGCACCTGGGATGCGAAATATTCCTGGGCGCCGGACAAGGGCAGCAGCCTCAATGACGAGCTGCAATGGTATATCAATCCATCCTACGCTCCGACGGCTGCGGTCAATCCGTTTTCGGTCTCAGACGGAGTTTTGACCATCACGGCGAAGCAAACGCCGGACGCGCTGAAATCGATCGTAGAGAACCATGATTATACGTCGGGCATTCTGACCACCCATTCCACCTTCTCGCAGACCTACGGCTATTTTGAAATGCGGGCGGAGATGCCGCACAACCAGGGCGTATGGCCGGCTTTCTGGCTATTGCCGGAGGATGGCTCCTGGCCGCCGGAACTCGACGTGGTGGAGATGCGCGGGCAAAATCCCAACACCGTCAACGTGACTGTTCATTCGAACGCCACCGGCGAACACACGATGGATTCAATCCCGGTGGAGGTGCCAAGCACGGACGGCTTCCATAATTACGGCGTGCTCTGGGACAAGGATCAGATCGTCTGGTATTTCGACGATGTTGCCGTCGCCCATGCCGATACGCCAGCCGATATGCACGGGCCGATGTACATGCTCGTCGACCTTGCTGTCGGCGGCGTCGCCGGCACCCCCACGGACGGCCTGCCGAACGGCTCCGAGATGAAGATCGATTACATCAAGGCTTACTCCCTTGATGATCATGCCGCCCAACTCGCCGCTTCATCCCAGACCGCGCATACAACCGATTGGCACATCTGACCGATTCCCGAATGATTGCGCCGAAACAGGCGCTCCGGACGAATTTGACCAGACGGAGACGTGACGCGCCGATCTACTCTTCGGAGCGGCTCGTCGCGTCCCGATCACGCTCGTGGTGTCTTGCCAGCGGAAACGGCGGCAGCCATGACTCGCGACGGATGGTCCAGAGTTCGTATGTCGGCGTCAGTTGGTCCGGGGCATCCAGAGATCCGAGATTGATCTCGATCTCGTCCGCCGTTCGGGAAAAAACGGACGAGCCGCATCGGGGACAGAAGAAACGCCCGGCATAGTCGCGCGTTTCACCGTCTATCCGCACCGCGTCCTGCGGAAATATCGCGGAAGCGTGAAAAAGCGCGCCATGATGCTTGCGGCAATCGAGACAATGGCAGAGGCCGACCCGATATGGCTTCCCCGACGCCGCAAACCGGACGCCGCCGCACAGGCAACCGCCCATGAACCAATCCATGCTGTCCCTCCCCGAAAATCAACCAGCTGGAGCATTTACATCGGCCGCATCGCCGGTGCAAATGATCGCCGCAGGCAATGGCGAACAGTGCTTCCGTAGCGCCAGCCGATCTGCGCCCGATCGACTAGTCCTCCCTGAACGCCCGCCTGATCTGATCGCTCATCGGCTTCGTCAGATAGGCAAGGACGCTTCTCTCCCCCGTTTGCAGGAAGGCCTCCACCGGCATGCCGGGCAGCGGCGTGAGCCCTCCCAGCCGATCCCATTCCTCCTTCACCACCTTTGCCCGGACGACATAATAGCTCTGGCCGGAACGCTGGTCCGTCGCGAGATCCGCCGATATCGTATCGACATGCGCGTTCAGCTCGGGCGTGATCCGTTGATTGAGGGCCGGAAAGCGCAAGGATACCGCCTGCCCCACGGCAACCTGATCGATATCCTGCGGTGGAAGTTTCAGCTCCGCCACGAGCGCGTCCTTGTCCGGAACGATCTGCAGGATCGCTTCTGCCGGCGAGATGACGGCTCCTTCGGCATGGATGCTCAGCTGGTCAACGATCCCGGCCTGCGGTGCCTTGATATCGATCCGTTTCAGATCGTCCTCGGCGGCGATCAGGCGCTCGGCAAACTGGCCGCTGTCGCTTTCGGCCTGGCGCAGTTGATCGGAAACCTCAGAACTGTGATCGGCATCGATCTGCAGGATCTGCAGCTCGGTTTCGGCGATCTTGCCCCGGGTCTGGGCGACCGATGAAACGAGATTGCCGAGATCGCCGTTCAGCGATGCGCTTTCCCGCTGCAGGGAATAGACCTTTGTCGCCGAAATGATGCCCTGATTGAGCAGGCCTTCGAGGCTTCCGAGCTCCTTGGCGATGAGCGCGATCTCCCGGCGCTTGCCCTCTTCCTGCGCCACGAGACCGTCGATCTCTTGCCTGAGCTGCTGAATGCGCTCGTGAAGCTGTGACTTCTGACCGTCGCGCGATGCCTGGCGATCACGAAAGAGCCGCTGCTCCCCCGAGAGAATGGAAGCGACATCGGTATTTCCGGCCGAGGAAAGCAGATCTGCCGGAAACTCGATATCCCGCCGGCCGTCACGCTCCGCAGCCAGACGCGCGGTGCGGGCGGAGAGTTCGTTCAGCCGCTTGCGGATGATCGAGAGATTGGCTCTGGTCTGGGTGTCGTCAAGCCGGACGAGCACCTGGCCTGCAGCGACATGATTGCCATTCTTCACGAGGATTGTCCGCGCGATCCCGCCCTTCAGGTGCTTTACCGGCTTCACATAGCTGTCGACGACAAGCGTGCCCGAGGCGACCACTGCGCCGGCGATCCTGGTTGCAGCCGCCAGACCGCCCATGACACCAAACAGAAGAAGGATGGCCGCGACCACGAGCAGCGACAGGCGGCAGATCGTCCGCTCGGTCGATGGCGAAGGCGTGTCGTTCATCCGTGCGGCTCCCCACCGGCAACGGCCAGATGGGCCGTTGCGAACTGCTTGGGCGACGGGCCGAGGATATCCTTCTTCGGCCCGAAGGCCTGGACCTGACCGCCGGCAACGATCATGACCGTGTCGGCGGCGGCGAGCGCGCTCGGCCTGTGGGCGACGACGATCGCAATGCCGCCACGCTCGCGCACGCCCGCAAGTGCAGATGTCAGCGCCGCCTCTCCCTCCGCATCCAGATTCGAATTCGGCTCGTCCAGAACCACCAGAAACGGATCGCCGTAAAGCGCCCGCGCCAAGGCGATGCGTTGCCGCTGCCCAGCCGAAAGGCGCGATCCGCCTTCGCCGATCTTCGTGTCAAAACCGTCCGGGAGCTTGACGATCATGTCGTAGATGCCCGCCGCCTTCGCTGCGGCGATGACCGGCTCCGTCCGCATATCGGCTGCAAACCGCGAAATATTCTCGGCGATCGAACCGTCGAAAAGATCCACATCCTGCGGCAGATAGCCAATATGCCGTCCAAACTCATCGGTATCCCATTGCGACAGAGCCGCTCGGTCGAGCCTCACCCCGCCGACGGCAACCGGCCAGAGGCCAGCAATCGTGCGGGCCAGCGACGACTTGCCCGACGCGCTTGGGCCGATGACGCCAAGCACAGTGCCGGCTGCTACCTTGAACGTGATATTGCGCAGGATGAGATCGCGGCTGCCGGGAGACGAAACGCTGATATTTTCGACGCTGAGTTCCCGCGACGGCGGCGGGAGGGCAAAGGCGGGCCGTTCGGATGGCATGACATCGAGGAGTGCGGCGAGCCGCGTCCAGCCCTGGCGCGCGGCAACAAAACCCTTCCACTGGCCGATCGCAAGTTCGACGGGCGCCAGCGCCCGCGTCACCAGGATCGAACTGGCGATGATGATACCGCCAGTGGCTTCCTGGCGAATGACGAGGATCGCGCCGACGGCCAGAACCCCGGACTGGAGCATCATGCGTGCAACCTTGGCGGCAATGGTCAGTGCGCCGATGACGGTGCTCGCGGTCAGCTGATGCCGGAGATAATCATCATTGATGACAGCCCATTTCTCGGTAAGACGGCCGGAAAAGCCCATGGCAACGGCAGCTTCCCAATTGCGCCGCGCCGCCTGGGCAAAGCCGAGACGCGCCGCCGAAGACTTGGCCGCCTCCAGAGCGGGCCGACGCGACAGCATTTCGGCAGCCACGGTGAGGCCGACGAGCAGCAGAGCGCCGCATAATGCGGTGAAGCCGATCCAGAAGTGAAACAGAAAACAAAGGATCAGGTAGAACGGCACCCAGGGCAGATCGAACAGCGCCGTCGAGCCGCTGCCGGAGAGAAAGGAGCGAATCTGCTCGAGATCACGCACGGATTGCAGGCCGTCATCCGATGTCTGCCGTTTGGTCGGCAGAAACAGAAGCGCGCCAAAGACCCGCCTATTCAGACGTTCGTCGAGCGACATGCCGATGCGGACAAGCAGCATCGAGCGCAGGAATTCCAAAACGCCTTGGAACAGATAAAGGGTCACGACGATAACGACGAGCCCCAGCAAGGTTGGCAGGCTGTGGCTCGGAATGACCCGATCATAGACCTGCAGCATGAAGAAGGAGCCGGTCAGCGCCAGCACGTTGATGGCGGCACTCGACAAGGCGATACCAACGAAAGCCTTGCGAAGCGTTGACAGCATCAGTGCAGCAAATGTCTGCGGCGGGTCTTTCGGGACGGCAAGCACCTTGCTTCGATCCTCAACATTGGCCGTCGCGCACGGCAGGGGTTCAAATGACGCCCAGGGCGCCGCCTCCCGTTCGACACCATGAACCCGCAAAGCGATCGCCGATGACCTTGGCCATCCCCTCGCTTCGCGCCTAACCTTCGGCGATCCCATGCTATTTAGGAAGTCGAAATCTATCCCGAATGCAGTTTCGGTGAACCCAACCTTATCACGGGACGCCTTGTCCTTTTACGGGACAGTTGTGCCATGAGATGGAGCAGCGGCTTGCTCCGGCAAGATGCCTGACGATCACATCAAGCGATACAGGCGGCTTTATGCCGCCTGTATGGGCCTTGTTCAGTCGAATTTCTCGGTGGTATCCGCCTTGCCCTTCACCCAATAGCCGGATGCCTTGATCCAGCTCAGCGGATAGCCGCGTTCTTCAACGAGGTAGGAGCGCAAAGCGCGGGTGACAGAGGCCTCGGCGGCGATCCAGACGAAGGTGCCGGGCGCCACATCAATCGACTGCAGTATCTCGATGAGCGAAGACGGATCTGTCGCCTTCGAGAGAGGCCGATACGCCCAACGCATATCCAGCCGCGCATTGCTTAGAAATGCCTGTCGCTCATAAGCGTCGGCAACGGCGGCGATGGCCGTTATGCGCGCTCCGGCACGCGCCTCTTCGATCCGGCGGCCGATCGCGGGCAGTGCCGTTTCATCGCCGATCAGCAACCAGTTCTCGATATCGGCGGAGACGACGGCCGAGCCGCGGGGACCGCCGATCTCCAGCCTGTCGCCGACCGAAGCGTCGAGTGCCCATTGGGTGGCGGGTCCGGCCTCATGAACGGCGAAATCGATGACCAGAGTCCGGGCATCGGTATCATAGTAGCGAGGCGTATAGTCGCGCCGCTCCATCTCCTCGCCCGCACCCGGCACCAGAACCTTGATGTGGTCGTCGGGCGCCAGGCTGACGAAATCGGCGAGATCTTCGCCAGCCAGCTGGATGCGCAGCATGCCGGGCGTGATCCTGTCGATGGCCGTCACCGTCAGGGAGCGCCGCTTCAGTTCGTGGCGCACGCGCTCGATCTTCGGTGCGGAGACGGCAGGGGTGGAAATCTGGGGGGTATCCATTGGTGTCCTTTCGAGGCGCTTCGATCTCGATCCGCAGGACACAGTCGCGCAGACCGAAGCCGCAGAGCCGTTCGATCATACGCGTTGAGTGACGTTAACGCTTACGTGGCCGAACGATATCCGGCCAATCTGTGTCCTCTATAGAAGAGGAATTCTCTTCGCGCAACGAAAAGATGATAATTGGAGACAAGTTTTTGAGCTATCGGCAATCTTCGTTGCGGCAGAGCGGCGCGGCCCAGCAGGCCGCGCCGATTTCCGTTGAGTTACTGCAGCGCCTTCTCCATCAAGCGCGCCAGGCGCTCGGCAAAGGCGCGCGGATCGGCGGGCTTGTCGCCATCGAGCACGCGGGCCTGATCGAGCAGAAGGAAGGCGGCATCGTCACGCAAGGACGGCGCATCCGCCTTGGCGGCAATCGCCTTCACGACAGGGTGATCCATGTTGATTTCGAGGATCGGCTTGGCGCCGGACTGCAGACGGCCCGCACCTTGCAGGATCTTCTCAAGCTGGCGGTCATAGCCTTGCTCGGCAGCAACGAGGCAGACGGCGCTTTCGACGAGGCGATCCGAAGCTCGCACGTCCGAAACCTCGTCGGCAAGCCTCTGCTTGGCATAGTCGAGGAATGCCTGCACTTCCGCGGGCGCGCCGTCGCTTTCCGGCTTGTCCTCATCCTGCTTCTTGAACTGGGCAAGATCCGCGGAGCCTTGAGTGATGGACTTGAAGCTCTTGCCTTCGAATTCCGGGGCATTCGTCACCCAGAAGCTGTCGACAGAATCGGTCAGCAACAGAACTTCGATGCCACGAGCGCGGAAACCTTCAAGCTGCGGCGACGCCTTCAACTGCTCCAGGCTGCCGCCGACGAGATAATAGATCGCCTGCTGGCCTTCCTTGGCATCCCTGACATAGTCGGCGAGCGAGCGATAGCCATCTCCTGAAGTGGTCGTGCGGAAGCGCGAGAGCGCCAGAAGCTGCGAGCGACGCTCGAAATCTTCATAGATGCCTTCCTTGATAAGGCTGCCGAAATTCTCCCAGATCTTCAGGAAGGCGTCGTGATCGCTTTCCGCCTGCTTTTCGATCGCAGTGATGATGCGATTGGTGACGCCCTTGCGGATCGCCGTCAGGATCGGGCTTTCCTGGATCATCTCGCGCGAGACGTTGAGCGGCAGGTCCGACGTGTCGACGAGACCGCGCACGAAGCGGAGATAGCGCGGCAGCAATTCCGCCTCGTCGGTGATGAAGACGCGCTTCACATAGAGCTTCATGCGGCCCTTGCGGTCGGGATCGAAGAGATCGAAAGGCTGCGAGCCTGGCACGAAGGCGAGCGCCGAATATTCGTGACGGCCCTCGGCGCGGAAATGCACGGTCAGCGCCGGCTCGTCATACTGGCCGGAAACGCCGCGATAGAAATCGGTATATTCTTCCGTCGTGATGTCGTTCTTCGATTTGGTCCAGAGCGCGGTGCCGTCCGTCAGCTGTGTTGGTTCCTCGCCCGGCTTTTCGGCGATCTTGATCGGCACCGGCACGTGACCCGACTGTTCCTTGACGATGCGCTCGACGCTCCAGCGCGAAGCGTAGCTTTTGGCATCTTCCATCAGATGCAGCGTGATGCGGGTGCCACGGGCCGGAGCTTCGTTTACGTCGATGGGGGCAACGCTGTAACCGCCCTTGCCGTCGGAAGACCAGAGCCACGCGTCTTCAGCGCCGGCGCGGCGCGAGACGACGTCAACCCGGTCGGCGACCATGAAACAGGAATAGAAGCCGACGCCGAACTGACCGATGAGCTGCGCGCCCTCGCCCTGCTTGTTGGCCTCGATGCGTTCCATAAAGGCGCGCGTGCCGGAGCGGGCGATCGTGCCGAGCGCCTCGATCATCTCGTCACGGCTCATCCCGATACCGTTGTCTTCCACGATGAGCTTGTTGCCATCGGCATCGAGCGTGAGCAGGATACGGCTATCGGGATCGTTTGCCAGCAGGCCGGGGTGGGCAATCGCCTCGTAGCGCAGCTTCTCGCAGGCATCTGCCGCATTCGAGATCAGCTCGCGCAGGAAGACATCCTTGTCTGAATAAACCGAGTGAACCATCATGTGCAGAAGGCGGGCAACGTCGGCCTCGAAGACGTGGCTTTCGGCGGTATTTTCTGCGGTAGTGGTCGTCATAGGCGTCTAGTCTCCTGGGAATAACAAAAGTCGCGCCGCACAGGTGGCGGAAGACGAGCGAAATTTCAAGCGGGCGTTGTTGCAGCAGGCGCAAAACGGGCGGATAGGCTTGCCGTCCAGCATGTACAATCGTCAATTGGGCGCGTTGTTCCGGGCTTCAGTCGAAAGGCCCCGCAGACAACACCTCACATCACAAGCTCATGATTGCCATCTTCGTCGCGTTCCTATAATAACTTGAGTTTAACCTGAAGGATTATTGCGAGGGAGCGATACCGGAAGCTGCAAATGACGTTTCAGCCAAGAATGCAGAACAAGATCGGAGGCTTTTCCGTCGTCGGCGGCATGCATCGCCGCCACTGGAACGGAATTGTTGCCGATATCTGGAACGTCAACTGCGCGGCACAGGCAGGCGGATACTATGTTGCGCGCGATCCGCGCCTGTTCATTCTTCTCGAACAGCGCGGCGCCGGCACAACCCATGTTCGGCCGACACCGCGCGCAAAGAGCCAGTTGCAGGATTACGACAGCGGGCGCATCTCCTATATCCCTGCCGGCATGGAGCTTTGGGTCGACATCTCAGGTGTCGAGTTCGTCCGACACCTCGATATTCATTTCAACGCCGAGATTGTCAGCCAGCGGCTGATGGAAAACATTGATCCGGCACAGCTTGACCGCCCGCAGCTGCATTTCAACGACCAACGCGTGATGGCACTTGCGGAGCTGATCGCCGCCGAGTGCGAAAACCCCGAGCCGCTGCACGATCTCTATGGCGACGGCCTGACGCTTTCGCTGCTGATCGACGTGTTGCAGTTACGGGGAACGCAGCCACGCAAGCGCAGCGGCCTTGCCACGTGGCAGTTGCGCCGCGCGGTCGACTATATCGAAGAACATTGCACGCGCGCCATCCGGCTGGAAGAACTTGCGGTGCTGACCGGCCTTTCGCAATCGCATTTCAGCCATGCCTTCAAGGCCTCTACCGGCCTGCCGCCGCATCAGTGGCAGACGCAGGCCAGGCTCGAGCGCGCCAAGCACCTGCTGCTGAACAGCGAGATGCCGCTGACGACGGTCGCCGTCGAAACCGGCTTTGCCGATCAGGCGCATTTCACCCGCGTCTTCCGCAAGAATGTCGGCGCAGCGCCGGCAAGCTGGAAACGCAGCAGGCTTGCCTGAAAACCACACTCCACGAGCAATTGCGCGCTTCGCGGAGAATTGCCCAAAAACATTCAATTTCCCCCGTGACAGACAAGCCGCGTTTGTAAATATGAGTTAATTGCTCATCTTATCGAGGGATCGGCCGCAGGGCCGAACGGGCGCAAGAATTCGGGACAAATAGGGAAATGCAGGGATTGAAGCAGGACGTATCGCGGGCACGGCTCATGGCGACGGGCGTAGCCATGATCGCGCTGATGTCGAGCTCGCAGCTCATGGCGCAAGAGGCCGCCACCGAACTGCAGCCGCTGGTCATTCAGGGCGCGCAGCAGAAGGGTGAAGACAGCGGCACGGCGCCGGTCAAAGGCTACGTCGCCAAAAAGACGACGTCGGGCTCGAAATCCGACACGCCGCTCACCGAAGTGCCGCAATCGGTCTCCGTCATCGGCCAGCAGGAAATGCAGGATCGCGGCATCACCAACAAGGTGGACGAAGCGCTGCGCTATACGCCCGGCGTCACCACCCAGCCCTTCGGCAACGACGGCGACACCGACTGGTTTTACATTCGCGGCTTCGACGCCACGCAGACCGGCGTCTTCATGAATGGCCTGACGCTCTACAGCTACGGCTTCGGCGGCTTCCAGATCGATCCCTACATGCTCGAGCGTGTCGAAGTGCTGAAGGGGCCGTCTTCCGTGCTTTACGGCGGCGCCAATCCGGGCGGCCTCGTCAACATGGTCCGCAAGGAGCCGACCGACACCCCGCAATATTCGACCGAGATCGGCATCAACAATCTCGGCAATGCCTTCATCGGCTTCGATTTCTCCGACAAGCTCTCGGCCGATGGCGTCTATCGCTACCGCCTGACCGGCAAGATCGCCGGTGGCGATACGTATAGCGACGGCACGCGCGATCTGCGCGGCTTCATCATGCCGCAGGTCACCATTTCGCCGGATGAGTCCACCAAGCTGACCGTCTTCGGCATGCTGAGCGGCCTCGACGAGATCCACAGCGGCAACGGCTTCTTCCCCTATGTCGGCACCGTCGTCGATGCGCCTTTCGGCAAGATCAAGCGCGATGCATTCTATGGCGAGCGCAGCATCGACAATCTGAAATACGCCCAGCAGATGCTTGGCTATGAATTCTCGCATGATTTCGACGGCGGCTGGACCGTGTCGCAGAATGCGCGTTACGGTCACCTCTATAAGCGTGAGGAAGGCCCATATCTGAACGGCTACGTCGACGGCAATCCGCTCAGCCCCTCCTACAATGATCCGAACTATATGCTGAACCGCATCGGCTTCTTCGAGCGTTCGAAGGTCGACACCTTCTCGGTCGATACCCGCGCGGAGAACAAGTTCGACACCGGCCCGATCAGCCATGATTTCCTGATCGGCACCGACTATTCGATCTATCGCCTCGACCAGATCCAGGCCTGCTGCGGCTCCAACCCGATCAGCGCCACCAACCCGGTCTATGGCACGCCGCAGGGGACCAATTTCGTCTACCTCAATCAGGTCATGACGCAGCAGCAGCTCGGCATCTATACGCAGGACCAGATGCGCTTCGGCGGCGGCTGGCTGGTCACGCTCAACGGCCGCTACGACTTCGTCGATACCAACTCCGACTCGAAGATCGGCACGACCTACAAGTCGAACGAAAACGCGCCGAGCGGCCGGGCGGGTCTTGCCTATGAGTTCTCCAACGGCATCACGCCCTATATCAGCGCCGGCACCTTCTTTAATCCGCTGATCGGCACCAGCGTCACCGGTGGCGGCCTGACGCCTGAAAAGGGCGAGCAATACGAGGCCGGCATCAAGTACGAGCCGGACTTCATCGACGGCCTGTTCACGGCGTCTATCTTCCAGATCGACCGCAAGAACATGGCTCTGACCGATCCCACCACCTTCCTGCAGCGCCAGATCGGCGAAGTGCGTTCGCGTGGCGTCGAATTCGAAGGCAAGGTCAATCTCGACGACAACTGGAAGCTGCTCGGCTCCTATTCGTACACAGATCTGGAAGTCATCAAGGACCTGAATACCGCTATCATCGGCAATTCGCCTTATCTGGTGCCGAACTCTACAGCCGCACTTTGGCTAGATTACGCTTTCACCAGCGACGCGCTCGATGGTCTCAGCATCGGCGCCGGCGTGCGTTATCAGGGCAAGTCCTGGGCGGATCAGGCCAATACGTTGCGGGTGCCTTCCGCAACGCTCTTCGACGCCGGCATTCGCTACGAAAAGAAGGGATGGGGCGCCTCGCTCAACGTCGCCAACATCTTCGACAAGGACTATGTCTCGGGTTGCGCCGGGGAAAATGTCTGCGGCTACGGCGATGCCAGAACCATCACTTTCAAGCTCAGCAAGAAGTGGTAAGTTGAGAAATAAAGTATACTTTTCTTCTCGATCATGGCAAAGGACCGGGGATTGCCGCAAGGCAATCCTCGAATTCGTTGAAACCAAAGGCGATGCCAGCATGACGGCAAGAAGCGCTCACAGGCTGTCGCGCCGGCAATTCCTTGCCATTGCAGGCGCCGGTGCACTTGCCGGTTTGAGGCCGGCGCGCGCCGCGACGGGTCCGCGCGTGGCAACGCTCGATTGGGCCATTCTGGAAACCCTGCTTTCGATCGGCGCCAATGTGGTCGCCGGCACCGAGCTGCTGCAGTTCCGGGACGTTGCCGTTACCCCTGCCATCCCCGCAGGAGTCGCCGATCTCGGGCTGCGCGGCACGCCGAATTTCGAAATGCTTTATGCCGCCAAGCCGGACCTGATCTTCAATTCGAATTTCTATGCCTGGGCCGATGAGCGCCTGCGGCTGATCGCGCCGGTCGAAAGCCATGCAGTCTATCAACCAGGAGCCAGCCCGTACCAGCGTTCTGAAGAGATGACGCTTGCGATCGGTGAGCGGCTCGGGCTGGCCACCGGTCGCGCGCTCGTCGACGCAACGCGAGAAAAGCTCGACACTTATCGCAGCAGGTTCAGCAAGGGCGATCATCGCCCAATCCTGCCGATCAATCTCGGCGATGCCAACCACTTCCGCGTCTTCGGCTCAGACAGCATGTTCGGCGAGGTTCTGAGCCGCACGGGCCTTGCCAATGCCTGGCCGGAGCTGACGAGCTATTCGGCGACCGCGCCCGTCGGCATCGAGCGGCTCGCCGCCATGCCGGAAGCATGGATCGTCCTCATTCCGCCACATCCGGCAGAAGCGCTTGTGGAATTGCAACAAAGCGCCTTCTGGAAAGCGCTGCCACCAGTGCAGCACGGCCGCGTCCTCACGCTCGGCTCCATCAACCCCTATGGCGCGTTGCCGGCAGCGGCGCGTTTTGCCGATCTCCTTGCGGGAGGGCTGACCCGTGCATGGAATGGTTGATCGCCCGCTGATTGCGAAAGGCAGATCGCTGGCGCGCAACGGCGCGCTGCTGGGCGCTATCTGCATTCTCGCCTTTGCGGCGCTGATCGTCCTGCGCCCGCACCTTGCCCCTGACATGCCTGGGGCGGCCACCCTCAACCATATTCTGCTCACCGATAGCCTGCTGCCGCGTTCGGCGATCGCGATCGTCGCCGGGGCGGCGCTCGGCCTTTCCGGCGCTCTGTTGCAAAGGGTCCTGCGCAATCCGATCGCCGACGCCTCGACACTCGGGATCACCGCCGGCGCGCAACTGGCGATGACGATCGCCGTTGGTCTCTCTCCGCTGCTCATCGGCCTGCCGCGCGAGATTTCTGCCTTTGCCGGCGGGCTTGCGGCCGTCCTCATCGTTCTCGCTCTAAGCTGGCGCCGTGGCCTCGATCCGGTGACGGTGGCGCTCTGCGGCATGATGGTGACATTGGTCGCCGCCGCGCTCAGCGTCACCATCATCCTTGCGCGTGGCGAATATGCCATGTCCGTCTTCATCTGGGGCGCGGGCGCACTCAATCAGCAAAGCTGGGATGGCGTCATCACCCTTGCACCCCGTCTCGTCATCGGCTTTGCCGCAGCCCTTGTACTCATTCGACCGCTTACGGTCATGAGTCTGGACGACAGCAGAGCAAAGAGCCTTGGCCTTGCCTTGCACGCCATGCGCTTCGCCATTCTTCTTATCGCCGTCTGGCTTGCGGCCTCGGTGACGGCGCAGGTCGGCGTTATCGGCTTTCTCGGCCTTGCAGCACCTCATCTTGCAAGATTTTGCGGAGCGCGCCGCACCGGACAATTGCTGATCGCCGCCCCGATCGCCGGCGCTGGGCTGCTGTTCCTTACGGATTGTGCCGTGCAGCTGCTGTCGCCCGGCTTCACGGACCTTGCCCCCACCGGTGCTGCCACAGCACTTCTTGGCGGACCGCTCCTGCTTCTGCTCTTGCCGAGGCTGCATTCGGCCAATGCGCTGCGTGCGGATGCTACCCTTCGAACCAGGCTAAATCTCGCCGCCCCCGGACGAGCGCTTGTCTTGCTCGTCGTCAGCTGCCTCTTCCTGATAGTTCTTGCGCTTTCGATCGGGCGCGGAATCGATGGCTGGCAGATGGCTATCGGCAACCAATTCTGGGAGCTGTTGCCTTTCCGGCTACCGCGAACCGTCGTTGCCGCCACTGCCGGCACCATGCTCGCAGCGGCCGGATTCATCATGCAGCGACTGACCGGCAATCCCCTCGCAGGCCCCGAAGTCCTGGGCATCAGCGCCGGCGGTGGCGCCGGACTGACGGCGGCACTCTTCCTCTTTGCTTTCCCCTCACCCGCCATCACGATCGCCGCGATGACGATCGGCGCCCTCGTTGCATTCCTGGCCATGATGGCGATCAGCGCTCGCGGCGGCTTCGGCCCGGAACGCCTGCTGCTTTCGGGCGTCGCCATTGGCGCGCTATCGATGGCGATCGTCACCGTCGTCCTCTCCCGCGGCGATCTGCGCAGCTATCTCCTGCTGACCTGGCTGTCGGGATCGACCAACCGCGCCGGTTCCTTGGAGGCTTGGACGGGACTTCTCTCGGCCGTGCTTCTTCTTCCGCTGTTGCCGCTTCTCAAGCGGTGGTTCGATGTCCTGCCGCTTGGAGGCAGCGTCTCCCGCTCAGTCGGCCTGTCGGTTGCGATGAGCCGGCTCGCTCTGGCTGTCCTGGCCGCTCTCCTGACCGCCATTCCGTCCTTCCTCGTCGGCCCCCTCAGCCTGACAGGATTGGTCGCGCCGCATCTCGCCCGCCTGATCGGTTTCCGCGAAACCGGCAGGCAGTTGGCGGCAACACTGCTGCTCGGCGCCATGCTGCTGACGCTCGCCGATTGGCTGTCGCGGATCGTCATCTTTCCCTACGAGGTGCCCGTCGGCCTGTTCGCGGCTCTGATCGGCGGCCCCTATCTCATCTGGTTCCTGACCCGCAAGGAGACAAAGCAATGATGCACGCAAGGGATTTCACCGCTTCCGGCGTCGCCACGCACAAAGATGCCGGCCAGTTGCTGGATCAGTTCTGCGCGCGCTTTGCCGAACATGTCACGATTACGCGGAGTGACGCAGGTGCACGCCTTGAAACCGTCATCGGCAGCGCCGACATCGCCGTCAGCGACGATCGCCTCGATATCAAGCTGCGTTGCCCGACGGCGGCGATGCTCTTCACCATACGCAGCATGGTCGTCGAGAACCTCTTCGAACTCTCCACAGGCAATGCACTCGACCTGAACTGGGCCGATGGACCGCAGCCGTCCACCATACCGAACTTCCGTGAGATCAGCGTCGTCGATGCCTACGACATCACCCCGCATATGCGCCGGGTCGTAGTCGCGACCGATGACGCCAGGCATTTCGTCGAGGGTGGACTGCATGTTCGCCTCCTCATTCCGCCAAAGGGACGCGAGCCGGTCTGGCCGCATACGGAGCCGGACGGCCGCATCCATTGGCCGAAGGGCGAGGATGAACTGACCCTGCGTGCCTATACGATCCGCAACATCGACCTTGCCCGCAGTCAAATGGACATCGACTTCGTCGTGCATGAAGGCGACAACGTACCGGGAGCAACCTGGGCGATGACGGCCCGCCCGGGTGATCGCGCCGGCCTCATCGGGCCAGGCGGCGGTGGCGTTCCGGCGGCTCGCAAGCTCATTCTCGCCGGCGACGAGACGGCTTTGCCCGCCATTGCCCGCATCGCGGCCGCCATGCCGGCCGATGCAGACTTGCGCGTATTTCTGGAAGTGGCGAACAAGGAAGAGGAGCAGCCCCTCATCTCCAGCACATCGATGAACCTCACCTGGCTGCATCGCAATGATGCGCCGGCAGGGACGACCGACACGCTCGAGCGCATCATGCGCGATCTCGTGCCGGCGGCCGACCCCGAAACCTACATCTGGGCGGCTTGCGAACAGAAGCAGGCCCGCGCCATCCGTACCTTCGTCAAAACGGAGATCGCGCGCGAGCCGGGCAGCTTCAGCATCGCCGCCTATTGGCAGCGGTGCTGAGGAATTAGCCAAACCAACACAAATATGAATAAATATTAGGCAACCAATATTTCCGCCTAATATTTCGGCGAATGACTTGCCGATTTTGCTGCGCTGCGTCATAAAGACGGTATGAGCCGTCTCGATCTGACCATTCTTGTGATCGACGAAAACACGATCCGTGCCTCGATCATCGAAGAGGGTTTGCGGGAGGCGGGCCATGCGCGCGTGACTGTTATCCACGAGGTGCAGGGTGTCGCACGCACGATCGAGACGCTTCGCCCCGACGTCATTATTATCGATCTCGAAAATCCGAACCGGGACATGATGGAGCATCTGTTCCAGCTGACGCGAACCGTGGGGCGACCGATCGCCATGTTCGTCGACCGCTCCGATACGGCCTCCATCGAGGCGGCGGTCGAGGCCGGCGTTTCCGCCTACATCGTCGACGGGCTGAAGAAGGAGCGGGTGAAACCGATCCTCGACATGGCCGTCAGCCGTTTCAACGCCTTCAACCGGCTGCAGCGAGAGCTGGCGGAAGCCAAATCGGCGCTGGAAGAACGCAAGGTCGTCGAGCGTGCGAAGGGCATCCTGATGAAGATGCGCGGTCTTTCGGAGGACGAGGCCTTCGCGCTGCTGCGGCAGACGGCCATGAACGAAAAGAAGAAGATGTCCGAAATCGCGCAAAGTGTCGTAACCGCAGCGGGGTTGCTGATGTGAGTGTCGCAAGCTCCATCTCGGCCGTCACCCTGAAACGGGAGACATCGGAGTGAATATGAGAGTGCAAGCAGCGCCTCCCACCGGAAGGCAAAAGGCGGGCAACAGCAATCCTCCCGCGCCCGCACGGATTGCGAGCGAAGGTCCACGCATATTGCGCGCAGGCTTCATTCCACTCGTTGACGCTTCGGTCCTGATCGCGGCTGCAGAATTCGGCTTTGCCCGCAAGGAGGGTATCGCACTCGATCTCGTCAAGGACGTCTCCTGGGCCAATGTCCGAGACCGGCTTGCCTTTCGCCAATTCGACATCGCCCACATGCTCTCCCCGATGCCGGTCGCAGCCATGCTCGGGCTCGGCTCGAATCCCTCGCCGACGATCACCCCTTTCTCGCTCGGCTGCGGCGGCAATGCCATCACTCTCTCGACGCGGCTGTTCGACCGCATGTGCAACGAGACAGGCCTTTCCGATCACGCGAGCGCCTTGGAAAATGCGCAGGCGCTCGCGAAAGTCGTAAGGAACATGAAGGAGCGCGGGGAGCAGCCGCCGACGCTCGGCATGACCTACCCGTTCTCCTCGCATAATTACGAATTCCGCTATTGGCTGGCGGCCGGCGGCATTGATCCCGACCGGGACGTAAAGCTTGTCGTCGTGCCCCCGCCCCTCACATCGGATGCACTTGCGGCCGGCGCCATTGACGGCTTTTGCGTCGGCGCCCCCTGGAACATGGTCGCTTCCGAGCGTGGCGTTGGCCGCATCGTTGCGGCCAAGCAGGATATCTGGCCTTCGGCGCCGGAAAAGGTCATCGGCATGCGGCCGGAATGGGCCGAAAGCCATCCCGAAACCGTTTCGCGCCTCATCGTGGCGCTAGACGCGGCGGCGCGCTGGTGCGACCGGGCGGAAAATCACGACGCCCTTGCCGAGGCGCTTGCCGATCAGCGCTATATCGCCGCCCCGATTGACATCATCCGCCACGTCCTTGCAGGAGAGTTCAACCTCGATGCCAGGGGCAATCGGCGAGTAATCGATCGATATTTCAGCTTCCATGCCGGCTTCGCCAATTATCCGCGGCCGAGCCAGGCGCTTTGGATCTTCAGCCAGATGATACGCTGGGGGCAGAGCACGCTGTCCGAGCAGAACATGAAGATGGCAGCCTCGGCCTACCGTCCCGACCTTTATCGGCTGGCGCTCGGGAACGAGGCGCTGCCCGACAATGCCGATATTCGCATTGAGGGCGACGAAGACGGCGACCGCTTCATGGACGGACATGTTTTCGATCCCGCGGGTATGGCTGCCTATGTCGCCGGATTCGCCGTGAAGACGACACATGTGACATTGGCTTCGGGCGACGACATTTAGCGTCCGGCTATTCTGCGCTGCACAGAATAAGCGCAAAATCGAAAATTGAGGGTGCGGCATCCGCTCAAAATATTTGCAGAAATCGCAATTGCCTGCGAGGTAATCCCGCGTGCTGCCTCGCTGAATAATCCAGAAATTACAATGGGATGATATCGCCTCCACAAACTGGCATACAGTTTGCTTATCTAATCTCGCCGCGATCAATGGCGATCAAGGCAGGCAATGCGCGGGAAACGCGCTCGCAAAGACATCGACGTCGCAAGGTTCTTGCCCCGGGGACTCCGTTCCTGTCCCGGGCAGCAACAACCGAGCGGCGTTTTTTTATGCCCGAAATCCAAGCGTCACGAGCAAAACAAGGGGAAACTGCAAGTGAAAACAATTCTATCCGGTGGCGTTACCCGCCGAAACCTGTTGAAGACGTCCGCCACGGCAGCCCTGATCGGCGCCGTCAAGACGGCTTTCCCCTCCGGCGCCTTTGCAGCGGCGGCCGGACCGGAAGTGTCCGGAGCAAAGCTCGGCTATATCGCGCTGACCGACTCCGCACCGCTCATCATCGCCAAGGAAAAAGGTCTGTTCGAGAAACACGGCCTCCCCGACGTCGATGTGGGCAAGCAGGCCTCGTGGGGCGCGACGCGCGATAATCTTGTGCTTGGCGGCGCGGCAAACGGCATCGACGGCGCGCACATCCTCTCGCCGCTCCCCTACCTCATGCACACCGGCAAGGTGACGCAGAACAACCAACCCGTGCCGATGGCGATCCTTGCCCGCCTCAACTACGACAGCCAGGGCATTTCGGTCGCCAAGGAATATGCGGAAACCGGCGTCCAACTGGACTCATCCAAGCTGAAAGCCGTCTTCGACGCGAAGAGAGCCGCAGGCCGGGAGATCAAGGCAGCCATGACCTTCCCGGGCGGCACGCATGATCTATGGATTCGCTATTGGCTGGCGGCCGGCAGTATCCATCCCGACAAGGACGTCTCGACCATCGTCGTGCCGCCGCCGCAGATGGTGGCGAACATGAAGGTCGGCAACATGGACGTCTTTTGTGTCGGCGAGCCCTGGAACGAACAGCTCGTCAACCAGGGCATCGGCTTTACCGCCTGCACGACCGGCGAGATCTGGAAGGGCCATCCGGAAAAGGCTCTCGGGATGCGCGCCGACTGGATCGAGAAGAACCCGAAGGCCGCCAAGGCATTGCTGATGGCCGTCATGGAAGCCCAGCAATGGTGCGACAGCATGGCCAATAAGGAGGAGATGGCCACCATCCTCGGCAAGCGGCAGTGGTTCAACGTGCCGCCCAAGGACGTGCTCGGCCGCTTGAAGGGCGACATCAACTACGGCAACGGCCGCATCGCCAAGGGCACCGATCTCTACATGAAGTTCTGGAAGGGCGGCGTTTCCTATCCCTATCAGAGCCATGACGCCTGGTTCATCACCGAGAACATCCGCTGGGGCAAGTTCGCACCCGACACCGACATCAAGACGCTGGTCGGTCAGGTCAACCGCCAGGATATCTGGCGCGACGCCGCCAAGGATCTCGGCGTTGCCGCATCGGACATTCCCACATCGGCCTCGCGCGGCAAGGAAACCTTCTTCGACGGCAAGGTCTTCGACCCCGAAAACCCCACTGCATACCTCGAAAGCCTCTCGATCAAGGTGGCGTCGTAATGCTCGGCACTCTCTTCCAAAAAGGATTCGTTCAATGTCCGTAACCGCCCGCAAACAGCAAGCCGCCGTTGCGCAAGCGCCTGCTCCCGCAAAGAGCCATGTCGTGACATTGGCGGCCCGCCCGGCTCGCCGCATCGAACCGGCCCGCATTGCTGCCTCGATCTTGCGTAGCATCCTCCCGCCCCTGGTAGTCCTGGTACTTCTGCTCGCGATCTGGCAGCTGCTCTGCGAGCAGCCGGGTGCCAGCCTGCCGCCGCCATCGCAGGTCTGGCAGGACAGCTATGACCTCATCGTCTATCCCTTCTTCTACAATGGGCCGCAGGATATCGGGCTTGGCTGGCGCGTGCTCGTCTCCCTGCAACGCGTCGCCTATGGCTTCGGCCTTGCCGCTGTCGCCGGCGTGCTGATCGGCGCGGTGATCGGGCAATCGGTCTGGGCGATGCGTGGTCTCGACCCGATCTTCCAGGTGCTGCGCACCGTGCCGCCGCTAGCCTGGCTGCCGCTGTCGCTCGCAGCCTTCCAGAACTCCAACCCCTCGGCGATCTTCGTGATCTTCATCACCTCGATCTGGCCCGTCATCATCAACACGGCGGTCGGCGTGCGCAATATTCCGCAGGATTATCGCAACGTCGCCAAGGTGCTGCGGCTGAACCAGATCGAGTTCTTCTTCCGCATCATGGTGCCGGCGGCAGCCCCTTACATCTTCACCGGACTGCGCATCGGCGCCGGGCTTTCCTGGCTTGCGATCGTTGCCGCCGAAATGCTGACGGGCGGCGTCGGCATCGGCTTCTTCATCTGGGACGCGTGGAACTCCTCGCGCCTGCCCGACATCATCGTGGCGCTCGCCTATATCGGCATCACCGGCTTTGTCCTCGATCGTCTGGTCGCAGGCCTTGGTGCCGTCGTGACCCGCGGCATGACGAGCAATTGAGGAGAACCCTATGAGCGCCTATCTGAAGCTCGATCATATCGACAAATACTTCGATCGCGGCGGCCAGCGGGCCGAAGTCCTGAAGGGCATCGAACTCGTCATCGACAAGGGCGAATTCGTCTCGATCATCGGCCACTCCGGCTGCGGCAAGTCGACCCTGCTCAACCTCATCGCCGGCCTGACGCCGGTCTCCGCCGGCGCAGTGCTGCTTGAGAACCGCGAGGTCAACGCGCCCGGCCCGGATCGGGCCGTGGTCTTCCAGAACCATAGCCTGCTGCCCTGGCTCAGCGTCTACGAGAACGTCAATCTTGCCGTCTCGAAAGTGTTTCGCGGCACCAAGACCAAGGCCGAGCGCCATGACTGGGTGATGCGCAATCTCGATCTCGTGCAGATGGCGCATGCCAAGGACAAGCGTCCCTCGGAAATATCAGGCGGCATGAAACAGCGCGTCGGGATTGCCCGGGCGCTTGCGATGCAGCCTAAGATTCTGCTGCTCGACGAGCCCTTTGGGGCGCTGGACGCGCTCACCCGTGCCCATCTTCAGGATGCCGTGATGGAAATTCACGACCGCCTCGGCAGCACCATTGTCATGATCACCCATGATGTCGACGAGGCGGTGCTGCTCTCCGACCGCATCGTCATGATGACCAACGGCCCGGCCGCCCATATCGGCGATATCCTTGAAGTGCCAATCGCACGGCCGCGCAACCGCATCGAGCTTGCCTCCGACCGAACCTACCTCAAATGCCGCGAAGCCGTGCTGAAGTTCCTCTACGAACGCCACCGCTTCGTCGAAGCCGCGGAGTGATATCATGACCCAGAAACTCGTCATCATCGGCAACGGCATGGCGCCAGGGCGCATGCTGGAGCATCTGCTGGAAAAGGCGCCCGGCCTCTACGAGGTCACGATCTTCAATGCCGAACCGCGCGTCAATTACGACCGCATCATGCTGTCGCCGGTGCTATCAGGCGAAAAGGATTTTGAGCAGATCATCATCCACGGCGACGGCTGGTACATCAAGCACGGCATCACCCTCTACAAGGGGCACAAGATCGTCGCCATCGACCGTGTCGCCAAGACCGTTACGTCCGATCACGGTGTGACCGAGAGCTACGACAAGCTCGTCATCGCGACCGGCTCCGTCCCCTTCATCATTCCGGTTCCGGGCAAGGAATTGCGCGGGGTCATCACCTATCGCGACCTCGACGATGTGCAGGCGATGCTGCTCGCCGCCCAATCGCGCGAGAAAGCTGTTGTCATTGGTGGCGGTCTGCTCGGTCTCGAAGCAGCGGCCGGCCTCAGCCTGCGAGGCATGGATGTCACTGTTCTCCATGTGCACCCGACGCTCATGGAGCGTCAGCTCGACCCGGCCGCCGGCTATCTCCTGCAAAGGGCCGTCGAGGAGCGCGGCATCAAGGTCGTCACCAAGGCCAACACCAAGGCGATCGTCGGTGACGGCAAGGTCGAAGGGATCGAACTCGACGATGGGCGCGTGGTCCCCGCTACGCTCGTTGTCATGGCCGTCGGCATTCGTCCCAATATTGGCCTTGCCAAGGAGGCAGGCATCGCCGTCAACCGGGGCATCGTCGTCGATGACGGCATGCAGACCTCGGACGGCAGCATCATGGCGCTTGGCGAATGCGCCGAAGTCGGCGGGATGGTCTACGGCCTCGTCGCCCCGCTTTACGAAATGGCACGTGTCGCCGCCTCGCATCTGGCAGGTGAAACCGGCGCCGCCTTCGTGCATGCGGACACGCCGACGAAGCTGAAAGTGACCGGCATCGACCTGTTTTCGCTCGGCGACTTCGCCGATGGCGACGACCGCGAGGAGATCGTCCTGCGCGACGCGGCAGCCGGGGTCTACAAGCGCCTGGTCCTGAAGGACAACAGAATCATCGGCACGGTGCTCTACGGCGAGACAGCCGACGGCGCCTGGTTCAACGACCTGAAGAAGAAGGCGACCGACATTTCCGAGATGCGCGAGACCCTGATCTTCGGTCAGGCCTATCAGGGAGGGTCGCCGCTGGACCCTATGGCGGCCGTTGCAGCCTTGCCGGATGATGCGGAAATCTGCGGCTGCAACGGCGTCTGCAAGGGCAAGATTACGTCAACCATATCGGCCAAGAGCCTGACATCGCTCGACGATGTCAGAGCTCACACGAAGGCCTCGGCCTCCTGCGGTTCCTGCACGGGCCTTGTCGAACAGCTGATGTCGATCACGCTTGGCGATGCCTACAATCCCAAAGCCGTGCAGCCGATGTGCGCCTGCACCGAACTTGGCCAAGACGATGTCAGAAGATTGATAAAAGCCAAAGGGTTGAAGACAATTCCTGCTGTTATGCAGGAACTTGAATGGAAGACCTCCTGCGGCTGCGCGAAGTGCCGCCCGGCCCTGAACTACTACCTCGTCTGCGACTGGCCGGACGAATATGCCGACGACTACCAGTCGCGCTTCATCAATGAACGCGTGCACGCCAACATCCAGAAGGACGGCACTTATTCGGTCGTGCCGCGCATGTGGGGCGGCGTCACCAGCTCGAACGAACTGCGCGCCATCGCCGACGTCGTCGACAAATTCGAGATACCCATGGTGAAGGTGACGGGCGGTCAGCGTATCGACCTGCTCGGCGTGCAGAAGGAGGACCTGCCCGCCGTCTGGGCCGACCTCGGCAAGGCCGGCTTCATTTCAGGCCAAGCCTATGCCAAGGGCCTGCGCACGGTGAAGACCTGCGTCGGCTCCGACTGGTGCCGCTTCGGCACGCAGGATTCCACCGGCCTCGGCATCCGCATCGAGAAATTCATGTGGGGCTCTTGGACACCGGCCAAGCTGAAGATGGCCGTTTCCGGCTGTCCGCGAAACTGCGCCGAGGCGACCTGCAAGGACATTGGCGTCATCTGCGTCGACAGCGGCTTCGAAATCCATTTCGCCGGTGCCGCCGGCCTCGACATCAAGGGCACCGAGGTGCTTGGCCTGGTCAAGACGGAAGACGAGGCGCTCGAGCACATCGTGGCGCTGACACAGATGTATCGCGAGCAGGGTCGCTATCTCGAGCGCATCTACAAATGGGCCAAGCGCATCGGTCTCGACGAGATCCGCCGCCAGATCATGCAGGATCAGGAAAAGCGTAGGGCTTATTACGAGCGCTTCGTTTTCAGCCAGAAGTTCGCGCAGGTCGATCCCTGGTCGGAGCGTGTCTCCGGCAAGGACAAGCATGAATTCCGGCCGATGGCGACGGTTGGCTTCCCGCAGGCCGCCGAGTGAGGAGAGCGACATGAATTGGGTTGAAATCGGCGATATCTCGGACATCCCTCTGCGCGGGGCACGCTGCGTGAAGACCCCGCAGGGCAAGATCGCTGTCTTCCGCACCGCTGAAAACGAGGTGTTCGCCATCGAGGATCATTGCCCGCATAAGGGTGGACCGCTCAGCCAAGGCATCGTTCACGGCGCGGCCGTCACCTGCCCGCTGCACAACTGGGTGATCTCGCTCGAAACCGGCAAGGCGCTTGGCGCCGACCAGGGCGAGGTGCGCACCATTCCCATCCGCAACGAGGATGGCGCTCTCTTTATCGCGCTCGAAAGCCTGATGATGGCGGCGGAGTAGAGATGACGGTGCGTGGGACAATACCCCCCTCTGTCCCTTCGGGACATCTCCCCCATAAGGGGGGAGATCACATTGTGCCACAACCGCTAAAATCCTTGCCTTGGCTCACCAGAGGCTGCCTCTTGCTCCCACCAATTTCCCCCCTTATGGGGGAGATGTCAGCGAAGCTGACAGAGGGGGGTGTTTCACCACATATTTTGAATTCAATGGACACAACCCATGTCCGCTGAAACCAAAACCACCTGCCCCTATTGCGGCGTGGGCTGCGGCGTCATCGCCAGTGTCGATGATGACGGCAAGGTCTCCGTCAAGGGCGATCCCGATCATCCCTCCAACTTCGGGCGCCTATGCTCGAAGGGCTCGGCGCTCGGCGAAACCCTTGATCTCGAGGGCCGCCTGCTCCACCCCGAAATCGCCGGTCGGAGGGTAAGCTGGGATGAGGCGCTCGATCTTGTGGCGAAACGCTTCAGCGAGACGATTGCCGAGCACGGACCTGATTCCGTTGCCTTCTATGTCTCCGGCCAGCTGCTGACGGAAGATTATTACGTCGCCAACAAGCTGATGAAGGGTTTTATCGGCTCCGGCAATATCGATACGAACTCGCGGCTCTGCATGTCGTCCTCCGTCGCCGGCCATCGTCGCGCCTTCGGCGCAGACACGGTGCCAGGCACCTACGAGGATATCGAGCTTGCCGACCTCGTCATCCTCACCGGCTCCAATCTCGCCTGGTGCCATCCGGTCATCTATCAGCGGCTGGCAGCAGCAAAGGCGGCGCGGCCGACCATGAAGATCGTTGTCATCGATCCACGCCGCACCATGACCTGCGATATCGCCGACCTGCATCTGGCGATCCGCCCCGATGGAGATGTCGCCCTTTTCCTAGGTCTTTTCGAGCATCTGATCGCAAGCAATGCCATCGACCAGAATTACATTGCCGAACATACTGGCGGATTTGCCGAGGCTTTTGCTGCCGCCAGTTCGCTGTCGTTCAACTGTGTGCTTGAGCTGACTGGCTTGCCCGCCATGCAGCTTCGCGAATTCTATCGGCTATTTGCCCAAACCGAGAAGGTCGTTACCTGCTACAGCCAGGGCGTCAACCAATCCTCGTCCGGCACCGACAAGGTCAATGCGATCATCAACTGCCATCTGGCGACCGGCCGCATAGGCAGGCCCGGAATGGGGCCGTTCTCGCTGACCGGCCAGCCGAATGCCATGGGCGGCCGCGAGGTCGGCGGGCTCGCCAACATGCTTGCCGCTCATATGGCGGTCGAGAGTGCTGAAGACCGAGATCGTGTGCAGCGCTTCTGGCGGTCCCCGCGGATTGCCGCCAAGCCGGGCTTGAAGGCGGTCGATATGTTTCGCGCCGTCGCGGACGACCGCATCAAGGCGCTGTGGATCATGGCGACCAACCCGGTCGTCTCGATGCCGGATGCCGATGCCGTCGAGGCGGCCATAAAGGCCTGTCCCTTCGTCGTCGTCTCCGACGTCCTGCGCGAAACGGACACAACACGCCACGCCCATGTGCTGCTGCCCTCGCTCGGCTGGGGCGAAAAGGACGGCACTGTCACGAATTCCGAACGGCGGATCTCCAGGCAGCGGCAATTTCTGGCATCACCCGGCGAGGCTAGACCCGACTGGTGGCAAATGGCCGAGGTCGGCCGTCGCATGGGATTTTCCGAGGCCTTCCACTTTCAGTCGAATGCTGAGATTTTCGCCGAGCACGCAGGCCTCTCCGGTTTCGAAAACGAGGGCAGCCGCGATTTCGACATTGGTGCTTATGACGCGATCGTTCCGGAGGAGTATGAGGCATTACAGCCCTTCCAATGGCCGCAGCCTGCCGGAGCGCCGCCGAAGCTCACGCGCTTCTTTGCAGCCGGCGGATTCTATCATCCCGATCGCAAGGCGCGTTTCGTCGCCATTGAGCCGCCGGCAAGCGATCGAACCGACAGTCGCTTTCCTCTGACCCTCAATACCGGTCGCGTTCGCGATCACTGGCATACGATGACGCGCACCGGCAAGAGCCCGCGGCTATCGGCTCACATTGCCGAACCCTTCGCCGAAATTCATCCACGCGACGCGATCGAGATAGGCGTCGCGGAAGCCAGCCTGATCGAGATCGAGAGCCTGTACGGCAAGGTGATCGTCCGCGCTTTGGTGACGGAGCGACAGGCGCGCGGCAGCCTGTTCGTGCCGATGCATTGGAATGACAGCTTTGCGGCCAAGGCCCGGATCGACACCGTGGTCGCCCCGGTCATCGACCCGATATCCGGTCAGCCTGCTTCAAAGAATGTCGCGGTTGGCGCACGTCGTTTCCAGGCATCGCATTATTGCTTCGCCGTCTCCGCGGCAAAGCCGCGTGATCTCGACTGCGACTATTGGGCGCTCGCCAAGGCCGATGGCGGCTGGCGAACCGAGCTTGCATTCGACAGGACACCCGACGACTGGATCGGCTGGTGCCGCTCGACATTCGACATAGCAGCCGACCTCGAACCGCTCGGCTACGCCGATCAAGCCTCCGGAGACCTTCGCCTTGCCTTCTTCGATGGCGAGCGACTGCTTGCAGCCCTCTTCATCGCCCGGCAGCCCGTTGCAGTCGCTCGAAATTGGGCAATCGTCCAGCTCTCGGCGTCACATGGCGATCTCAGAAAGCGGTTCGCGCTTATCGCAGGCAGACCGGGAGCAGATACCGTCGACGCGGGTGCGACGGTCTGCTCCTGCTTCAGCGTCGGCGTCAATCAGATCGTCGCGGCCATTCGGGGCGGCTGTCACAGCGTCGAAGCCGTCGGCAAGGAGCTTAATGCCGGGACCAATTGCGGCTCCTGCCGCGCCGAGATCCGCGCCATCATCGAGGGCTGCCTGACTGCGGCGGCGGAGTGAGCAGCTCCGCTCTTGCTATGACGCCCACCGCATCGCAATCTCGCTCCCGGCAGAAGCATGATGAGATCATGGCTTCGACGGAACCGTCGATGTCGCTGCAGCGTTCTATGCTCATCATATCCAAGGGGTTGATATCATGCGCCGTCAAGCATGCCTCCTCGCAATCATCGCCGTGCTCTGTGCCGCGGCGCCCGTTTACGCCGATGAGAGCGGATTTCTCAAGCCGCTTGATGGTCATTGGACGGGCACCGGCAAGGTCGTTCGAAAGATCGGGAGCGCGCCCATCAATGTTTCCTGCAAGTTCAATATCAGCGCGCCAGGCGCTTCGATCTCGATGAAGGGAAACTGCCGCGGCCTTCTCATCATCAATCGTGCGATCTCGGCCCAGCTGACGGCGCGAGGAAGCCGATATTCGGGCACCTATACCGGCCCATCCGGCGCGACGTCGCAGCTATCAGGTAGCCGGCAGGGCGACACCATTAATCTAGCGGTACGTTGGGCGAAGCTGGTCAACGGCGACCGAAATGCGAACATGACCATTCGCCGGCAGGGCAATAGCCAGTTGACGCTCAGAACCATCGACAAAGATCTGTCATCTGGCAAATCGGTCGTAACAAGCGAAATCAATCTTCGGCGTCAATAGCCGTCTTTGGCTGACTGGAGCCATCATCAGTCAGCGATTCATGCCAATGGCAGCCGCTAAATGGAACATCAAAGGCGTCAATCCGCTCGAACGCCTGGCTTGCTTGACTTTTCGGATTTCATATGAGAACATAAAGTGAACAAATGGAGATATCCATGACCAAGGCAGAACAAGTCATCGAACGTGCAATGACGTTTGTCGCTGTCTCGAAGGCCCTTCGGGAGCGCGAACAGGAACGGCGCGCCAGCTGGACGCGCCGTGTCGAAATCAGCCGGCCGCTACCGCCCTTGCCGCGCGCCGTTCAGCTCTCGTTGAAACTCGATAGCTGAAGCGACAGAGGCGGTGACCGCACCCGGCAGGCTGTGAAGCGCCCGCCTTTTGGCGGGCGCCCTGTTTTCAGATGGAACTAGGACTTGAAGAAGGCCAGCAGGTCGGCGTTGATCACGTCCGCATGCGTTGTGGCCATGCCGTGCGGGTAGCCCTTGTAGACCTTCAGCGTGCCGTTCTTCAGGAGCTTGATGGAGAGCTCGGCAGAGTCCGCGATCGGCACAATCTGATCGTCATCGCCATGCATGACGAGGGTCGGCACTTCGATCTTCTTCAAGTCTTCGGTGAAGTCCGTTTCGGAGAAGGCCTTGATGCAATCATACTGAGGCTTGGCGCCGCCGATCATGCCCTGACGCCACCAATTGCCGATGATGCCTTCCGAAACGGTGGCACCAGGGCGATTGAAGCCGTAGAACGGGCCCGACGGAATGTCGCGGTAGAATTGAGCGCGATTGGCGGCCAGTGCCGCGCGAAAACCGTCAAACACTTCGAGCGGCAGGCCGCCGGGATTCTTTTCCGACTTGACCATGACCGGCGGCACGGCCCCGATGAGCACGGCCTTCGAAACGCGGCCATGGCCGCCATATTGCGCAACATAACGGGCGACTTCGCCGCCGCCTGTGGAATGACCGACGTGAATGGCACCCTTCAGGCCGAGATGCTCGGTCAGTGCGTAGACATCGGCGGCATAGGTATCCATCTCGTTGCCGGTCGCCGTCTGGCTGGAGCGACCATGGCCCCGGCGGTCATGGGCGATGACGCGATAGCCCTGATTGAGGAAGAATATCATCTGGGCATCCCAATCATCGGAGCTCAGCGGCCAGCCATGATGGAAAACGATCGGCTGACCCGTTCCCCAATCCTTGTAGTAGATCTGCGTTCCGTCCTTGGTGGTGATCGTGCTGCTGCTCATTGTGTCCTTACCTTTCGAAGATGATTGCTTTGTAGAGGCTTGTGCAGGTTGAGCGAGGGGGGTGACGACGGCGGCCGCAAGGCCGAGTCCGGCGGTCATGACGCCCCGGCGTGTAGCTTGATGGATCGACTGGCTCATTTCAATCTCCACTTAAATTTATCGCACGATTTATTATCGCGATAGGAAAACACCTAATACACTCGCTTCCGCATGTCCACTAAAAAATTATCCAACGATTATTTATCGCGCTAATTAATTAGTCGACAACCGCACCGCATCGAGCGCGTTCAAACCGCCCGCGGTAACCAATCTCGATTTTCGAAATCCGCCGCTCAACCGCGTGGAAGACTATTGTCCCGGCTTATCGGCGAAATGCGCTGCTGCAAATTGCGCGACCTGCTCGATCGATTTCCGCGCATCGTCGAGCCAGAAAGGAAAGATCTGCCATTGATGGATCATTCCCGGCCAGATTTCCAGGCTGACATTGCCGCCCGCCTGGCGCACTTTATCGGCCAGACGGGTGCTGTCATCCAGCAGCGCCTCGCGCGCACCAACCTGAATCAGCAACGGAGGAAAGCCGGAGAAATTGCCGTAAAGTGGCGAGATTTCGCGATTGGTCGGGTCGCGTCCATGCGCGAACGCATCGCGAATTAGGGTCAATTCCTCGTTGTTCATGAAAAGATCACTGACGGCGTTTGTGGTCAGCGACGCGGCGGTTCCGGAAAAATCAGTGATCGGGCTCATGGCGACCACTGCTGCCGGAAGCGCCCCGCCAAGGCGAAGCTGATTCAGGACGACCTCGATGGCCAGAGTTGCCCCGACCGACTCGCCGACGATGACGACGTTACCGGCCTTGTATCCCGATGTCAGAAGCCAGCGATAGGCGGCAATGGCATCATCCCTTTGCGCGGGAAAGCGATTTTCGGGCGCGAGGCGATAGTCGATCAACAAGACGTCGGTCGATGTCGCCTTGGCGAGCGCGCCGGCTATGTTGCTGTGTGTTCGAAGCGAACCGCTATAGAAACCACCGCCATGCAAGTAAAGAATGGCGCGCCGGCCGATCGAGTGATGCAGTCGTGCCGGCCAGATCAGATCGCCATCAACGCCATTGGCGCTGACATGCCGTATCTGCACGCGCGTCGGCCCCGGCGCCGATGCCATCAGCTTGTCAAAACCCGCTCGCCGCTGCAACAGGTCCGTCCCCGTGACAGCGCCACTGGCGCGCAATGTCTCGATCAACTTCGCGATCTGATCGCTCGAAGCCTTTGTCTGTAACGCCGGATCGGTTGCCTCTGCGCCAATGACGTTCTTCATCGGCGAAAAGGCTGCGGCGAACATGACCACCACTGCCATGACAAAGCGGGACATGAAGCGAGACGATGGGAACGTACTCATCAGATGACCTTTACCCCCTGACGCCGAACACGATGTCGTGAGGTTACGGTCGCAGAAACGAAGTGCGAGTCAAGCGGGACGAAAACGGTAGCCATCGACGAAAAGCAACATGGACGAGAAGTCCATCGTGCCGCCGCCCCTTCACTGAACGCGCGTGAATGGAACCACCTTGCAAGACGCGACTTCAGCCCGCGCTGTTTCGCGCAAGCGGCAAGCGAGCGATGATGGCCTGTCGAGCAGCCCGTGAGCCGGCAAGCCGCTGCCTCGTTGCGGCAAGCACATCGGCACTTGCGTCCTCGGGCGTTCCAGAGTTGAACGGCGGCATCGGCGCGTATTCCAGCGAGAGTTGAACAGCCTCCGCCTCCTTCTCACCCCGCAGGGCCGCAACGATCGTCAAGCCGAAGTCGATACCGGCGGTTACTCCGCCTGCGGTGAAAAGATTGCCATCGCGAACAACCCGTTCAGGAGTCTGGACCGCACCGAAATCTGCCAGGAAATCGCGAGCATTCCAATGGGTGGTCGCCTTCTTGCCATCGAGGAGACCTGCAGCACCCAAAACGAGGGCACCGGTACAAACCGATGTGACGAAACGAGCCTGTCCGGCTTGCATGCGAACGAAAGACAGAACCTCCTCGTCCTCAAGCAGCGCGTTGACGCCAACGCCGCCAGGCACGCAAATTACGTCCAGTTGCGGACATCCGGCAAAGGTTGTCGTCGGCTGCAGAACCAGCTTCGTCGCTGAGATGACAGGAACCGTATCTTTCCAGACGAGATGGACTTCTGCCTCCTCCATGGAGGCGAATACCTCGTAGGGCGCGGTCAAATCGAGTTGCTGAACGCCAGGAAAGGCAAGCAGGCCGAAGCGGATGGTCATGGCAAATTATCTCCGATGATTGACTTCCGGCAGCTTATGCAACAACGGTCTGGCGTATTTGCCAAACTACCGTTATTTCTTGCCAATCATGCGCCGGATAGAAATACTCGCTTTCGACAATGCCCAGCTGCTCGACGTCACCGGCCCGCTGCAGGTTTTCACGAGCGCCAACGAGGCCGCAATCCAGAATGGATTGCCGAGGCCCTACGAGGCCGTGGCAATCGCGACTGGCACCCAGACCAGAACAAGTTCCGGCCTTGCGCTAATGACTGAGCCACTCGGCGATATCGGCGGCCCTCTCGACACGCTGATCGTCGCTGGCGGCTGGGGCGTCAACAAGGCTTGTGAGGACGTTGCCCTGGTCGAATGGATACGCCACCGATCGGCACATGCCCGGCGCACCGCCTCGGTCTGCAGCGGCGCCTTCCTTCTCGCGCAAGCCGGACTTCTGGACGGGCGACGGGCGACAACCCATTGGAATCGTTGCGAGGAATTTTCCCGTCGCTTTCCGCGTGTCGCGCTGGAGCCTGACCCGATCTTCGTTGAGGATGGACAGATCTGGAGTTCCGCTGGAGTGACCGCTGGCATCGATCTCTCGCTTGCCCTGGTTGAGGCCGACCTTGGACGCAAGCTGGCGCTATCCGTCGCGCGCGAGCTCGTTGTCTTCCTGAAGCGACCGGGCGGCCAGGCCCAATTCAGCTCCGCCCTCCGCCTGCAGGAAGGCGGCGAACGCTTCGACCGTCTGCATGGCTGGATCATGGACAATTTGCGCGCCGACCTTTCCCTGCCGGCACTCGCCGAACAGGCGAATATGAGCGCGCGCAGCTTCTCGCGCCATTATCGCCAGGCGACCGGGCACACGCCGGCACGCGCGGTGGAAGAGATCCGGATAGAAGCGGCACGCCGCCTTCTCGAAGACGGCATGACGGTGCATCAGGCCCGCACGCGCTGCGGCTTTGCCTCGGAAGAGACCATGCGGCGGAACTTCATGCGGAAATTCGGAACGACACCGCAAGCATTCCGCGACCATTTTGCCTAGCGCAACTCCCTTTGGAACGGAGGCGCGGAACCATTCCGTCGTCCTGGCTCTAGGCAAATCCGGATGTGAAAGCGGCTTCGCACTTTTGCTGGGATTTGCTCCGGTTTTCCAATGCGGGCGACATTGGCGATCAGTTCGATGAACAAGGCCGTGTGCAACGCAAAATCGCCACTAATCGGACAATAGTGCTCTGTGCATTGCAACGAACAACCCTTCAACCAGGTGTCGAATGTCTCGCTCCCGAAGCCTCTTCAAAAAGCCCCTGATTGCCGCAACGCTTCTTGCCCTTGTAACGGCAACGCAGGGACATGCGGCCGCCCCCTTGCGCAGCCCATGGGATGCGCCGATTACAGCCCGCAAGACGCAGACGGCATTCACCTGCCCCACAGCACCGCAATTGCCCGTAACCCTCAAGATGGCGGATTATTATACCGATGCCGCCCACTCGATCATCGATCCCGCGCGCAAGAAAGCCTACGACGACGCGACCCGCAATCTGCGGTCGGTCCAGCGAGCCGTCGTCGATATGGCCGACCGCTATCGAGAGAACGGCGACGAGGCGGCAGCGGCTTGCGCGGCAAGCTTTCTCGACAGTTTCGCCGCCGGCAAGGCCCTTTCTGACGGCGCGGCGACGAACCAGGCGGTCTATGTGCAAGGCTGGATGCTCGGCTCCTTCGCCGTCGCCTGGCTCAAGATCCGCTCAGACACGGCCATATCGTCCGAGCAACGAACGAGCATTACCGGCTGGCTGGCCGACATAGCCTCGCGCAACATCGCTTATTACGAACCGCGAAGCGACAAGACCGACGGCCGCAACAATCATCGTTATTGGGCCGGGTTTACAGCCATGGCCGCCGGAATCGCCGCGAACCGGAAAGATCTGTTCGACTGGGGCGTGGAAAGCTTCAAGATCGGTGCGCGCCAGATCGAGCCGGACGGAACCCTCCCGCTCGAAATGGCCCGACGCTCCCGGGCGCTTCACTACCACATCTTTGCCGCGGCTCCCTTGGTCACGCTGGCGGAAATGGCCTCGGTCAACGGCGTAGATCTCTATGCCGACGACGGCAAAGCCCTGTCTCGTCTCGTTCATCGGGTGGTGGCCGGCATCGACGACCCGTCTTTCTTCGCGGAAAAGGCAGGCAAGAAGCAGGAAGCGATGAACCTCCACGCCGACGACATCGCATGGGCAGCTCCGTTCGAACGACGTTTTCCCGACCCGGCACTCGCCGCCCTGCTTGGCAAGCTGACATCGCGCAGCGTTGTCTATCTCGGCGGCCTGCCGCCAAACTGAACGAAGGCTTCCCGGTCACCGGTTCGCGTCTTTCCGTTGGCATCAGAGCAGCTTAAGGTCAGGCGACTCAACATGCGCGGGAGGCTTGAGAAGACAATGACGACCCATCGTTTCGTTCCGGACACCTATTACAATGTCATCGGCTCGATGCCGCCGGCCTTGCATGTCGCCGACGGCGATACGATTGTCACCGAAACACTCGATGCGGCCGGGCACGACAAGCACGATATCCGCCGTATCTCCGGCCCCAATCCGATGAACGGCCCGATCTTCGTCGAAGGCGCGGAACCAGGCGATTCCCTCAAGGTCGAGATCCTTGCAATGGTGCCGACGCGTGATACGGGCTTCACCCGCAGCGTCGTGGCGAGCAACGTCGTCGACCCGCATGATGTCCGCACGCTCCCCGCGAGCGAGAAGGTGATCTGGCAGATCGACCGCAATGCTCTGACCACACGGCTCGCCGAACCGGTGGCCGGTCTCGAATCCCTTACCCTGCCGCTCGCACCGATGATCGGTTGCTTCGGGGTTGCGCCATCGCTCGGTCAGGCGATATCGACCGCCACCAGCGGCGAATTCGGCGGCAACATGGACTATCGCCTGCTCGGCCCCGGCACGACCATCTGGTTTCCGGTATCGGCGCCCGGCGCCCTCTTCTTCCTCGGCGATTGCCATGCGGTGCAGGGCGATGGCGAGATCGTCGGCACCGGGATCGAGACCACTTTCGAGGTCACGGTGCGGCTGAGCGTCGAAAAGAAGAAGACCATCGTCTGGCCGCGCGGCGAGACGGCTGAGGATATCTTCACCATCGGCAATGCCCGGCCGCTCGACCAGGCCCTGCAGCACGCCACCAGCGAAATGCTGCGCTGGCTCGGCTCCGATTACGGTCTGGACAAGACCGCCGCCAGCCATCTTCTCGGTCAGGTCGTCCGCTACGATGTCGGCAATGTCTTCGATCCCGCCTATACGATGGCCTGCCGGGTCTCGAAGTCCTGGCTGACGCGCCGATAAGGCGTCAGATCACGATCAGCCCGCATCCTGCGAGAGGTCGCGCCGCTGGCGCGACACGTTGCTTTCCTGCCGCTCGCGCGCCATGCGGCTGACGGCGGCACGCAATTGCGGATGCCGCGACATGAAGAGATTGAAATCGCGACGATCCAGCACGAAGAGCTGACAGAAATCGACGGCGACGACGTCTGCCGTGCGCCGCGCGCCCGTCAACAGCGCCATTTCGCCGAAGAAGGCACCGGCACCAAGCGGGATCTCGTCGTCCTCCAGCTGCACTTCCACGGCGCCGGATGCGATGAAGAACATGCTGTCGCCGCGATCGCCGGTTCGGATCACCCGGTCGCCCGGCGACGCGGATCTCGGACGGAAGAGCAGCAGCAGTTCCTCATGCGCGCTGTCATCAAGCTCGGCAAACATCGGGAAGGTTTCGATAAGTTGCTCGATTTCGAGATGATGCTGGCGATCGCGCTCCTCGCGCTGCTTGTTGATGACGGTCAACTCGCGACGCAAAATCTCCTGCTTGGCCATGCCATATTTGGTTGCGAGCGACGGCCAGCGGGCAAACGTCCACTTTTCCAGCTTCTCCGTGGCGTAAAAAGCGAGTGGATTGAGCGTAATAGAGAGGATCGCGCCGGCAAGGATAAGATCCTGCCCTTCGCGCGTCAGGAGCCCGAGCGAAACGCCGAGCCCGGCGAGAATGAAAGAGAATTCGCCGATCTGCGCAAGACCGGCTGAAACGGCAAAGCCCATGCTGGCGGGATAGCGCAGCAGCAGCACGACGCCAAAGGCGATCAAGGACTTGCCGAGCATGATGAGCGCCAGGACGCCGATGATCATCAGCGGTTCGCGAATGAGAACTGTCGGATCGAAGAGCATGCCGACAGACACGAAGAACAGAACCGAAAAGGCATTCTGCAACGGCAGGGAATCGGCTGCTGCCCTGTGGCTGAGATGGGACTCACTCATCACGAGGCCGGCAAAGAACGCTCCAAGCGCGAAGGAGACGCCGAATATTTCCGCAGCGCCAAAGGCGATGCCGAGCGCGATCGCCAGCACCGACAGCGTGAACAGCTCGCGCGAGCCTGTACGCGCAACCGAAGTGAGAAGCCAGGGCACCACGCGCGGACCGACGAAAATAGCGACCGCCGCGAAGGCTGCGACCTTGACGAGCGTCATGCCGATCGTCAGCCAGATCGAACCGGAAGCAGCATGCCCGCCCGCATCCGCATGGCCGCCCAAAACGCCGGCGAAGGCCGGCAGAAGCACCAGCGCGAGCACCATGGCCAGATCCTCGACGATCAACCAGCCGACGGCGACGCGCCCATTGATCGAGCTCACGAGATTGCGCTCTTCCAGCGCCTTGAGAAGCACGACGGTACTGGCAACGGCAAGGCTGAGGCCAAAGACCACCCCGGCGCCGACGCTCCAGCCCCATAGCGACGTCAGGCCGACACCCAACAGGGTTGCGATCGCGATCTGGCCAATCGCGCCGGGAATGGCAACGCCGCGCACGGCCAGCAGGTCAGCGGCCGAGAAGTGCAAACCGACGCCGAACATGAGCAATATCACGCCGATCTCGGCCAATTGCGACGCCAGCGAGACATCGGCGACGAAGCCCGGCGTGGACGACCCGATGATGACGCCGGCCACCAGATAACCGACCAATGGCGGCAGGTGCAGCCTGTCGGCGAGATAACCGAAAATGGCCGCGAACACGAAGCCCGCGGCAATCAATGCGATCAATGCAACGTCGTGCGGCACGGCAGTCCTTCCCGTTTCACGGCGTCAGAGCCTTTTCCCTTTGTTCAAGGCTACTAGCATCGCTTTTACCGGGCCGTCTACACGTGATGTGCAACAGCAGGAAAACATCGCCCTGCCGTTGCAAGGCCCGATACCGGACCTCAGCCAAGGCGATGCGGAGACCGGAGCTTATTGATCGAGAACGATCTGCAATTTCACGTCGGTCGGCCGGGCCTCGACAGCACGATCGAAAGCCTTGATGGAGTCCTCGAAGGCGAAAGTTTCAGAGATCAGCGGCTTCAGGTCGACACGGCCGGATGCGATCAGCGCGATGGAACGCTCGTACTGATGCGCATAGCGGAAGACCGTCTCGATGCGGATTTCCTTCGTCGATGCCGTCGAAACGTCGAAACCGACCGGATTGACCGGCAGGCCAACGGCGACGATGACGCCGCCGGGACGCGGCAGCGCCATGACGGTTTCCCAAGCCTTGGGCGAGCCCGAGCATTCGAACACGACATCGGCACCCCAACCGTCGGTCAGCCGATCGACTTCCTCGACGAAGTTCTTCTCGCGGATATTGACCGGGATGACGCCCTGATACTGCGCGGCAATATCGAGCTTCGGCTGGGCGAGATCGGCAACGATGGCGCGCGCGCAGCCGCCGGCAAGCGCGGCAACCGCCACCATGATGCCGATAGGGCCGGCACCGAGCACAACGGCGGTGTCGCCGGGCGTGATGCGCGCCTTGGTCGCGGCCTGCATGCCGACGGCAAACGGCTCGACCATAGCGCCTTCAGCAAAGCTGACATTGTCAGGCAGCTTGAAAGTATAGTTGGCCGGATGCACGACGAAGGGCGTCAGCACGCCATGGATCGGCGGCGTTGCCCAGAAAGTCACGGCTGGATCGACATTGTACATTCCGAGACGGCTGGCCTTGGAATTGGCATCGGGGATGCCAGGCTCCATGCAGACGCGATCGCCCACCTTGAGATGCGTCACTCCGCTGCCGACCTCGACGACGGTTCCCGCTGCCTCATGTCCGAGCACCATCGGCTCGTTGACGATGAAGGGACCGATCTTGCCGTGGGTATAATAATGCACGTCCGACCCGCAAACGCCGACCGTGTGGATCTTGATCTTCACCTCGCCCGGTCCGACCTCCTGCGGCAGATCGATATCACGGATCGCCAGTTCATGCTGACGCTCCAAAACCAGGGCACGCATCTTGCTCATTGCCTTTTCCTCTTTTCAAAGCACCCAAGGGTCCCGCTGCCGCAGGAACGGGCTTCCTATTCGTTATATCGCCGTGACGGGCGCTACAAAACGATCCTTGCACAGAAGCGGCCAGATCGCTCGGCAGACGTCCCAAAACAATCCAGAACCTGGGAATATTAGATAAATCTAATTATTTAGTGGGCTATTGCCGATATTGACTGACGATCCATTTCTTGCCTTTCTAATAATAGAGGAGAAGGAGGGGACCATTATGGCTGTATATGATTGGACCGGTCAGCGTGTCCGCCGGATGAAGAGAGTGCGCACCGCAAGCGTCGCAATGCTCCTGATCATACTGATGGCGATACCTGCAATCTTGCTGCACTACAATCTTATCCAATACCCGCACTGAACGCTCCGGAAAGAAACATCGCTATGCCGCCTTCCTCGCGCCCTGCTTCGGCTTGCGCGAAACATTGTCGCCAGCCTTCCGGTCAAGCGGCAAGCAATCCAGCACAGCGAGGAGCGCGATGATGCCAAGGAGCACAAAGGCGAGGCGGAACTCGATGGCGACGATACCGCCGACGCCCAACGGCGCACTGATCGCCTGGCCGATGCGGATGCCGATGGCGCCGACGGCGATGCCCATGCCCATCGTCAACTGAAAGATCGTGCTAAACAGCGTGTTGGCACCCGTCATCTGCTGAGGCGGGATATCGGCAAAAGCAATCGTGTTCAGCGCCGTAAAATGCATCGAGCGGCACATGCCGCCGATAAACAGCACCGGCACGATGAACCAAAGGGGCGTGGTAGGGGAAAACAGCGCACAGGCCGCGATGAAGATGGCGTTCAACAAGCCGTTGACGATCAGCACCGGCTTGAAACCGAAGCGACGCAGAATAGGCGTCGTTGCCGGCTTCATCGCCAGATTGCCGGCGAAGACGGCGAGCGTCAGCATGCCGGCATGAAAGGCGCTGAGCCCGAAACCGACCTGGAACATCAGCGGCAGCAGGAAGGGCACGGCACCGATGGCCGTGCGAAACAGCGATCCGCCCGAGATGGTGACGGCGAATGTCGGCAGTTTCAGCCCGGAGAGATCTATGAGCGGATGTTCCGTACGGAGAAAATGGAAGACGGCGATCGCAAGTAGGACGAAGCCGACGATCACATAGGTCAAGGCTTCCAGCCAGACCGGGTCGGGACGCCCGATGAGTTCCAGCCCATACATCAGGCTGGCAAGGCCGATGCCGCTGAGGACGAAGCCTATCCAATCGAAAGGCGGGCGCGCCGCACTCTTCGTTTCGGGAATGAGCATCAGCGCGAAAACGAAAGCCAAGATACCGAGCGGCAGATTGAGGAAGAAGATCCAGCGCCAGCTCGCATGGTCGGTGATGAAGCCTCCAAGTGGCGGCCCAAGGATCGGCGCCACCAGCGCCGGCCAGGTGATCGTCGCAATGGCCGAGATCAGCTTGTCCTTCGGCGTATTATTCAAGACGACGAGCCGGCCCACCGGCACCATCATCGCCCCACCGATGCCCTGAAGGATACGCATCGCGACGAAGGAGCCGACGCCGTTGGCAAAGCCGCAGAGAACGGAGGCTATCGTGAAGATGACGACTGCCGTCGTGAATACCAGGCGCGCGCCGAAGCGATCGCTGATCCAGCCACTGATCGGAATGAAGACGCCGAGCGTGAGGAGATAGGCACTCATGCCGATATTGAGATCGACCGGGCGGGCACCGAAAGAGACGGCCATTTGCGGCAGTGCGGTCGCAATGACCGTGCCGTCCAGATTTTCCATGAAGAAGGCGCCGGCAACGAGCAATGCAATCAACAGCGAGCGAGAGCCCGCATCCTGCACTTCCCTCCTCTGTCCACGCGCGGACATGTCGTTCATAGATCAGCTACTCCGAATCCACCTCGCATCCCGGCTGCATTTAACCGGTTCGGTAACGTTTACGATAGCTCGAAATCGCCTCACTGGTCGATTTGAGCGATCACGTTTCGCGTTGCCGACGGTGTGCAATTTGATCGCCGCGTACGGTCCGGCAACAATATCCGGATAGTGACGACGTCGCCGCGCGTTCATATGGGTGCGCGAATAGGCCCGATCCGGCGCCAGTAGGCATGCATGGGCAAGATATGCTAGGCTTTTCCGGGACATGCAGAAAAAAGGGAAGGCACCAACGACATCGCAACATATGGAACGGCCTCAGACAAGCCGAGACGCCAGCGTGAAACCTCCCCCAACCCCACCTAAGCCGACGATTGTTCTCGCAACGGCGCATCAATAGGAACGAGAGTCCCGCATAATGACACATGGCCAGGACGCAATGACCTCCCGGGCTACCCCGGAGTCGAAACTGATCGTAATCCAGTCGCCATTCGATGCCTTCGTCCGCAAATATGGCACGATCCCGCGACGCGGCGTCTTCGGTCATTTCGTCCACGAACTCGGCCGCCGCATCGTCCGCGGAGACCATCCGGTGGGAACGACACTGCCGAACGAACCTGATCTCGTCGAGCAGTTCGGCATCAGCCGCACCGTAATCCGCGAGGCGATGAAATGCCTTGCCGGCAAGGGCCTGGTCGAGATCAAGACCCGCGTCGGCACGCGCGTCAAGGAACGCTCCAACTGGCATCACCTCGATACGGACGTCATGGTCTGGTATTACGAGACCGGCCCGTCAGTCGAAATCATGCGTTCGATCAAGGATTTGCGGCTGGCGCTCGAACCGGAGGCAACGGCGCGCGCAGCGCTGCGCCGCACGGAGAGCGACATTGCGGCAATCAGCGCCGCCTATGAGCAGATGGCGTCCACCATCGGCGACATCAACAGCAACGCCGATGCCGATCTGCACTTCCATACGGCAATCTTCGCCGCCACGCACAACATGATCTATTCGCAGCTGATCGACCTGATCGCGGTGGGCATCTACGCCAATCGCACGCTATCCGGCCATGAAGACATAGCCGAGGGACAGAAACGCTCCCTGCCCTTTCACAAGGCGATTCTCGACGCTATCGTCGCCCAGGACGCGGATGCGGCACTCAAGGCGTCAAGAAATCTGCTGGACGCCTGGCTCGGCCGCGACTACGGCTTCTGACGCATCGCGCCTCCGCCCTTCCGTGGCTAGTGGGTCATTGCATCCTGGGCATCCGCCTTGACCACCGACGATCCGCGGCCGGCGTCCCGCGTCACCGGGATGAGCCAGATGGTCGCGCAGGTCGTCAGGGCGACGACGACCACACCCCAGAAGCTCCAGTGCAATGCCGCATCGAAGACGTTCCGGATCGCCGGATCGCCACCCAGGTCGGAAAGGCCGGTTGGCTGGTTGAGGATATCGTGAAGCCTGGCTGCGAGCTCGCCGCTACCGTAATGGGCGATGCCGACGTTCATGATCGCGCCGAGAGCGGTTGCGCCAAGAGTATTGCCCAGGCTGCGCGAGAAGATGATCGACGCAGTGGCGCTGCCGCGCATCGACCATTCGACGCTTTCCTGTACCAGGACAACGCTGGTCAAGCTGATGAGGCCCATACCGAAACCCATCAGGAACGAACCGATGCCGGCGATCACCGGGCTGCTTTCTGGTGTTAGGAACAGCAGGAAGAGCGAGCCGAAGGGAAACATCAGGCTGCCGGCGCGCAAGGTTCTGCGGATGCCGAAGGTGCGGAAGAAGCGGCTCGCAAGCATGACGGCGAGCGGCCAGCCGACGATCAGCATCGTCAGCGTGAAACCGGCCTCAAGCGGCGAGCGGCCAAGCACGCCCTGCACATAGATCGGCAGGACCGTTGTCAGGCCGATCAGAGCCATGCCGGCCAGCAGGGTTGCGGCGTTGCTGGTCGCGATCAGCCGACGGCTCCAGAGCGCGATCGAAATGATCGGCTCCGGCGCCCGCCGCTCCTGCCGCAGGAACAGAATACCGGTGACGATAAAGACGATCGCCAGGGGACAGAGGACAGCGAAGCCTGCATCGGTCTCCGTTAGGATGACCAGCAGCGACACGATCGATATCGAAAACAGGATCGTGCCGAAATAGTCGATCTTTGCCTCGCGCGGCGTGATGGATTCGTGCAAAAAGATCATGAAGCCAGCAATGGCGAGCACGCCAAGCGGCAGATTGATCCAGAAAATCCAGGCCCAGGAGAGATTGTCGACGATGATGCCGCCGGCAAGCGGGCCGATGACGGCGGAGATCGCCCAGACGCTGGCAAGCGCGCCCTGCACCTTCGCCCGTTCCTCCAGTTTGTAGAGATCGCCGACGACGGTCATCGTCACTGGCTGGATGGCGCCCGCGCCCAGGCCCTGCAGCAGCCTGAAAACGATGAGCGAGGCCATCGACCAGGCAAAGCCGGCCAGTGTCGAGCCCACGAGAAAGATGATGATGCCACCGATCAGCATGGGCTTGCGGCCGAAAATATCGGAGAGCTTGCCATAGATGACCGTTGTGGTGGACTGCGCCAGCAGAAAGGCGGAAAAGACCCAGCTATAATAGGTGAAGCCGCCGAGCTGACCGACGATGCGCGGCATGGCGATTGCAACGATGGTTGCTTCGATGGCGACCATGAAGGTCGCAAGCATGATCGAGACGATGACCAACGGGCGTCTCGAGCGATCGACCGTGCTGGACATGGCATTCCTTTCTGACTGCGGCACCCGAGATCGAAAAATGCACATGCCGCGGTAACGGCCATGGTCGAGCGCTTAGCTGGTGGGATCAAAGTCTAGGGACGAGACGATTGGAGGGCGATTGCCGGCTGAATCGTTATGATAAGCTTTGCATATTGATGCCAGTCGATGTCAACCATTTAAACGCGAGCGCCGGCGGGCAGGACGGCCCGCAAGGCGACACCTTTTCGGTTCCCTGGAACTAATTACGGTTGCTTTGTTAAATTTCTGAACTTATTGTCGACGAAACAAGCAAAATCTAGGCGGAACGTCGAATTGCTTACATCCTCCCAGCATCAGCTTCTGCGGGTCATCAGCCAATCGGGCCCCTCCAGCCGCACGGTTCTGGCGGCATCCATGGGGCTGAGCAAGGCGGCGATGAGCGGGATTGCGCGCGATCTGATTTCCCTCGGGGTCCTGCGGGAGACGGAGACGATCTACGGCCAGGGCCGTCCGTCGATCTTGCTGGATCTGCATCCGGAAGGCGCCTTCTTCGCCGGCATCTCGCTGCTGGAGGACCCGGCGCCTCTGGTGCTCAGCGACCTCAACGGCAATATCGTCGCACGCCAGACCATGCCGTTGTCGCGCGATCCGGATGCCATCGCCGAAATGATCGCCCATACGCTGCCCAAATTGCTTGCCGCGCGCAAAGGTGCCAGCCAGAAGCTCTCCGGCCTCGGCATCGCGCTCTCCGGTTTCGTCGACGAGAAGCAGGCGAGCTGCGTTAAATCGACTTTGCTTGGATGGCAGGACGTGCCGCTTGCCGGCATCGTCAGACAGAAGACCGGCATGACCACCTTCATCGAAAACGACGCCAAGGCGGTCGCCGTCAGCGAAAAACTCTTCGGCGACGCTCGCGACATACAGAATTTCAGCGTCGTCTCCTTCGACGACGGTATCGGCTGCGCCCATTTCATCGGCGGTAAGCTCTATCGCGGCAACCATGGCGGCGCCGGCGAGATCGCCCATTGCACTATCGAGCCCAATGGCTCGCCCTGTCGCTGTGGCAAGCGCGGCTGCCTCGACACCGTGGCCTCCCTGAAAGCAATCAAGGAGGCCGCGAAAGCGGAAGGGCTGACCTGTCAATCTCTCGACGAGCTGGAGACGGAGGCGTCGCTCGGCAATGCCAGCGCGATCCGCATCCTGCACCGTGCCGGCAGCGCGCTCGGGCTGGCAATCGCGCATCTCATCCAGTTCAACGACCCTGGCATGATCCTGATTACCCATGTCGAAGGACGGTTCGATGGCCTGTTCGGCACCGTCATGCGGCAGGCGGTGGAAGCAAACGTATTGCCGCGCTATGCTGGCCAGACGCCGATCCGCACGCAACGCGTCGATGGCGATGTCTGGGCGCGCGGCGCCGCCAGCATAGCCGCTCATAATTTCCTGATTGGCCCTAACCCCTATTGAGGTTCCCATGCGCATCGCCGTCGGAGGCATTCACATCGAATGCAGCACCTATAATCCCGTCCTGAACGAAGAGAAGGACTTTCGCGTTCTGCGCGGAGCGGAGCTGACCGCCGCCCCTTACTTCGCCTTCCTGAAGGATTACGAGGGCGAGTTCCTGCCGACCATCCATGCAAGAGCGATTGCCGGCGGCCCTGTCGCCCGCCATACCTACGAGGCCTTCAAGGCGGAGTTCCTGGAGGGTCTGAAAGCGTTGCTGCCGCTCGACGGGCTTTATCTCGCCATGCATGGCGCCATGTATGTCGAAGGCATGGAAGATGCCGAAGGCGACTGGATCAGCGCCGCCCGCGCCGTCGTTGGCGAGGACTGCATGCTCTCGGCGAGCTACGATCTGCATGGCAATGTCACCCAGCGCATCATCGACGCGCTCGACATGTACTCCACCTATCGCACCGCGCCGCATATCGATGTCGAGGAGACCATGCGCCGCGCCGTCAAGATGCTGACGGAAAGCCTGAAGACCGGCGTGAAGCCGATCCTGCTCTGGGCGCCGATCCCGGTGGTTCTGCCGGGCGAGCGCACCAGCACCGTCGACGAACCGGCCAAGAGCCTCTACGATATGCTGCCCGGCATCGATGCCATCGACGGCGTCTGGGATGCGTCGCTCATGGTCGGCTATGTCTGGGCTGACGAACCGCGTGCCACGGCCGCCGCCATCATGACCGGCACGGATCGCGCCGTACTGGAGGGGGAAGCCAAACGTCTGGCACAGGCCTATTGGGATGCGCGCAAGGATTTCGTCTTCGGCTGCGAGATCGGCTCGATCGAGGAATGCGTCACCAAGGCAATCGCCAGCACGACCGCGCCCGTGGTTCTGGCTGAGTCCGGCGACAATCCGACGGGGGGTGGCGTTGGCGACCGCGCCGATGTGCTGGCGGAACTGATTGCCAAGGGCGCAGACGGCGTCATCTTTGCCGGCATTGCGGACAAGACCGCGACGGAAGCCTGCTATGCCGCCGGCCTCGGCGCCATCCTTGATCTCTCCGTTGGCGCATCGCTCGACACCAAGGGAAGCAAGCCGGTGAAGGGCAGCTTCACCGTCAAATATCTGCTCGAGACGACAGACCCCAGCGACATGCAGGCCGTCGTCTCCATCGGCGGCATCGATCTCGTCCTGTCGGCGAAGCGCCGTCCCTATCACAACATAGCCGACTTTACCCGTCTCGGCCTCGATCCGCACAAGGCGAAAATCATCGTCGTCAAATCGGGCTATCTCTCGCCGGAACTGGCGCCCATCGCCAATCCGAACCTGATGGCGTTGTCGCCTGGCGTCGTCGACCAGTTCGTCGAGCGGCTGCCGCGGTTGCGCAAGACGAAGCCGACCTATCCCTTCGACAAGGATTTCGACTTCACGCCAACAACAGCTCTTTCGGCTCGAACCGTCGGTCGCTGAACGTCCGGTCAAGCGGCGGAAAGTCGATTTGGGATTTCTCAAGGCGGCCCGTTTTCACGGGCCGCCTTTTGCATTGCGCACAAACATTGTGCAGCGCCGAAATTGCACAAAAAAGAGCTTGACGGCGGGATCGAGTTGAATTTCTATTGAACCAATCTCAAATTGGTTCACCCTCCATTATGGCAACCAGCAGCCTTCCGGAAAATTCGGTCCGTGCCCTGGAAAGGCTAAGGGGACTTTTGAACTCGGCAGATCTTCCAGCCGATGGAAAGCTTCCCACCGAACGGGCTCTGTCGGAGACGCTCGGCGTGAGCCGGCGTGCGATCCGGCGTGCCTTGGAGGTGCTGGAAGCAGAAGGCCGCGTCTGGCGGCGACAAGGTTCTGGAACTTATGTCGGGCAGCGCCCGGACGACTGGAGCCAGCATGTCAGCACGCTTGTTGCCGGCACGGACCTCATGGAGGTCATGGAAGTCCGGCTGCGCATCGAGCCGCAATTGGCCCAGCTCGCCGCCATGCGCGCCAAGCCCGACGACATCGACCGCATGTATGAGCTGGCAAAGAAGATTACCGCCAGCGACGATGCCGACAGCCGCGAGCTTTGGGATGGCGCATTGCACCGGCTGATCGCGCAAAGCGCCGGCAATCAGTTCTTCCTGACCATTTTCGATGTGATCAACCATGTCCGCCAGGACGAAGCCTGGCAAACCATTCGCGAATTGGCCCGCAGCATCAACAAGACGCGCCCGGTCTCCTATGCGCAGCATATGGCGATCATCGACGCGATTGCGGCGCGCAATCCGCTGAAGGCAGCAGAAGCCATGCGCGAACATCTTTTGATGCTTCAGGAAAGCCTGGTCCGCATCACTTCGCTGGATGCGCGACAGGCTGAGGAACCACTGACTGAAGAGGCAGGCTGACCAAAAATCCCGCCCTCACCAGACCACGACCGGAGAGGAAACCGGTCGAGACTGCCAAGAACGAAAACTATAAACAGGAGAACGAAATGAAGATCGCCAAATTCATGGCATCGCTTGCCGCCGGCGCCTTGATCGCGCTGCCTGCCTTCGCCGTCGAACTGAAGATCGGCCTGCAGGACGACGCCGACGCGCTCGACCCCGCCCAATCCCGCACCTTCGTCGGCCGCATCGTCTATACCGCGCTCTGCGACAAACTCGTCGACGTGACGCCTGACCTGAAGTTCGTGCCGCAGCTTGCCACATCCTGGAAATGGTCTGATGATGGCAAGCAGCTGATCATGGAGTTGCGCCAGGGCGTAAAATTCCAGGACGAGACACCGTTCAACGCACAAGCCGTCGTCGACAATATCCAGCGCTATCAGACCCTACCGGAGTCGCGCCGCAAGAGTGAGCTTTCCTCCGTCGCCAAGGTTGACGCGACAGGCGAGTACGAAGTCACATTCACTCTCAAGGCACCTGATGTCACGCTGCTTGCCCAACTCTCTGATCGTTCCGGCATGATGGTGTCGCCGACGGCCGCCAAGGCCACCGGCGCCAAATTCGGTGATCATCCCGTCTGCTCCGGCCCGTTCAAATTCGTCGAGCGCGTGCAGCAGGACCGTATCGTGCTCGAAAAATTCCAGGATTACTGGAACAAGGACAATATCTTCATCGACAAGGTGACCTACCTGCCGATCCCCGATACGACGGTTCGCCTGGCAAACCTGCGCTCCGGCGATCTCGACATGATCGAGCGCGTAGCCGCCTCCGATGTCGCGACAGTCAAGGGCGACCCCAATCTCGTCTATGCCGATGCGATCGGCACGGGCTGGCTTGGCGTCTATACTAATGTCGGCAACGGCCCGCGCGCCGACAATCCGATGGGCAAGGACAAGCGCCTGCGCCAGGCCTTCTCGCTGGCGATCGATCGCGAAGCCGCCATGCAGATCGTCTATGACGGTACGGGGCTTGCCGGCAATCAGCCCTTCGCGCCCAACAGCCCCTGGTTCGACAAGGATGTGCCCGTGCCTGCCCGCGACGTCGACAAGGCCAAGGCGCTGGTGAAGGAAGCCGGTTTCGACCGCATCCCGGTCGAGCTTGCCGTCGCCAACAACCCCGTTGCCATGCAGATGATGCAGATCATCCAGTCGATGGTCGCCGAAGCCGGCTTCGACGTGACGCTGAAGACGACCGAATTCGCGACCTTGCTCGACGCGCAGTCGAGCGGCAACTATCAGCTCAGCCGCTCCGACTGGTCCGGCCGCTCCGATCCCGACGGCAACATCCAGCAGTTCGTGACGACGGGCGCCGGCCTCAACGACTCCAAATACAGCAATCCCGAGGTCGACAAGCTGCTGCTCGATGCACGCCAGTCGCAGGACAATATCGTGCGCAAGCAGAAGTACGATGCGGCCGAAGCCATCCTCAATGACGATCTGCCGATCATCTTCCTCGGACATCAGGCATGGATCTGGGCCTATAACAAGAAGGTATCCGGCTTCATGCCCTCCCCTGACGGCATGATCCGTCTCGTCGGCGTGAAGAAGAGCGGTTGAGCGACCAACGCCATGCGGGTTCCCTCCCGCATGGCCCTTTTTCCTCCGACATCGCGGCAAGGATCTGCCCATGTATAGCTATATCGGAAAGAGGCTGCTCGTCGCGATACCGACGCTGCTGATCATTTCGATCTTCGTCTTCTCGCTGCAGAAGCTCCTGCCGGGCGATCCGGTGCTTGCCATGGCCGGCGAGGAACGCGCCCCGCAGGTCCTTGAACTGCTTCGCGAGAAATACCGTCTGAACGATCCGGTCGTCTACCAATACGGCTATTGGCTGCAGGGCGTCGCCAGGGGCGATCTCGGCGTCTCGCTGCGCACCAATCAGCCGGTCCTGACGCTCGTTGCCGAAAAGCTGCCTGTGACCATCCAGCTTGCGGTCATGTCGATGATCTTCGCCTTCGCCATCGGCATTCCCATGGGCATACTCGCAGCGGTGAAGAAGAACACCTTCATCGACTTTTTCGCCAATATCGTCGCCCTATGCGGGCTGTCGGTGCCGAACTTCTGGCTCGGAATCATGCTGATCCTGCTGGTCTCGGTAAAACTGCACTGGCTTCCCGCTTCCGGCTATCAGCCATTCTTCGAAGATCCGTGGCGGTCGATCCAGACGATGCTGATGCCCTCCTTCGTGCTTGGGAACGCGCTGGCGGCAACGCTCATGCGCCACACGCGTTCTTCAATGCTTAGCGTGCTCAGCAGCGATTATATCCGCACCGCCCGCGCCAAGGGCCTGCCGGAGACCGCGGTCGTCCTGCAGCATAGCTTCCGCAACGCCATCCTGCCCGTCGTCACCGTCAGCGCCCTGCTTTTCGGCGAACTGCTGGCCGGGGCCGTGCTGACCGAGCAGATTTTCACCATCCCCGGCTTCGGCAAACTGATCGTCGATGCGGTCTTCAACCGGGATTACGCGGTCGTCCAGGGCGTGGTGCTCTGCACCGCCGTCGGCTTCATCGCCATGAACCTCATTGCCGATATTCTGTACGTTCTCCTCAATCCCCGCATGAGGGCAGCCCTATGAGCACGATCGTTCAGGCGACTGCCGCAAACGCTTCAGCAAAACGCGCGCCCAATCGCGCTTGGCGCAAGCTTAAGGCCAACAAGGGGGCGCTGGTCGGGCTTGCCATCATCCTGTTCTTCGCAGCGCTCGCGCTGCTCGCCCCGCTGCTGCCGATCCCCGATCCGGTCGCCACCAGTTGGTCGGCAATCCGCAAGGCGCCGTCGGCCGCCCATTGGCTCGGCACCGACGATCTCGGCCGGGACATCCTCTCCCGCATGATCTGGGGGGCGCAGGCATCTTTGATGGCCGGCATCTTCTCAGTCGCCATTGCCGTCGCGATCGGCGTACCCTTCGGCCTGATCTCCGGCTACTATGGCGGCTGGATCGACCAGATCATCTCCCGCATCACCGAAGCCTTTCTGGCGATGCCTTTCCTCATCACCGCCATTGCGCTTGCCGCCTTCCTCGGCCCGAGCCTCACCAATGCGATGATCGCCATCGGCTTGTCGGCAACGCCGGTCTTCGTGCGGTTGACGCGCGGCCAGGTGCTAGCGGTCAAGACGGAGGATTATGTCGAGGGTGCCCGGTCGATCGGCCTGCGTCATTCAAGCATCATCACCCGCTACATCCTGCCGAATGTGCTTGCCCCTATCCTCGTACAGGCAACTCTCACCATCGCGACCGCGATCATCGCGGAAGCGAGCCTCTCCTTCCTCGGCCTCGGCCAGCAGCCGCCCGCCCCCAGCTGGGGCTCGATGCTCAATGTCGCCAAGAATTATCTCGAACAGGCGCCCTGGATGGCCATGTGGCCGGGCGCCGCCATTTTTCTCGTCGTGATCGGCTTCAATCTCCTCGGCGACGGCCTGCGCGATGCGCTCGACCCGCGCGAAGCATGAACAAACTGAAAGGATGCCCCCCAATGACCGCATTCACCACCCGCCCGGAAATCCTCGGCACCTTCGGCGTTGTCACATCGACGCACTGGATCGCGTCCGCCGTCGGCATGAGCATTCTCGAAAAGGGCGGCAATGCCTTCGACGCCGCCGTTGCGACCGGTTTCGTACTGCAGATCGTCGAGCCGCATCTTTGCGGGCCGGGCGGCGATATGCCCGCCATCCTCTATTCGAAGAAGAAAGACAAGGTCGAGGTCATCTGTGCCCAGGCACCGGCACCGGCCGGCGCGACGATCGAGCATTATACGCGCGAGGGATTGAAGCTGATTCCCGGCGATGGCCTGCTTGCAACCGTCATTCCCGGCGCCTTCGACGGCTGGATGCTGATGCTGCGTGACTATGGTCGGCTGACGGTCCGCGACGTGCTCGAACCGGCGATCCACTATGCCGAAAAGGGACATCCCGTCCTGCCCCGCGTTTCCGCGACCATTGCGGGACTTGCCGATTTCTACCGCAAGGAATGGCCGACCTCCTACGAGACCTGGCTTCCGGGCGGCGCGGCTCCCGAACCCTGGTCCAACTTCAAGAACCCGGTTCTTGCCGAAACCTGGAAGCGGGTCGTTGCCGAAGCCGAAAGCAAGAGCGATCGGGAAGCGCAGATCGAAGCGGCGCGTGATGCTTTTTATCGCGGCTTCGTCGCCGAAGCGATCGACGCCTTTGTCCGCAAGACCGAGGTGATGGATGCGAGCGGCGCGCGCCACAAGGGCGTGCTGACGGCCGACGACATGGCCAACTGGCAGGCGACGATCGAGGCGCCGCTGACCTATGACTATCACAACGGCTGGACGGTCGCCAAGATCGGCCCCTGGGGTCAGGGTCCGGTCTTCCTGCAGGCGCTATCGCTGCTCAAGGGATTCGACATTGCCGGCATGGACCCGGCAGGGGTAGACTTCGTCCATACCGTGACCGAAGCCATGAAACTCGCCTTTGCCGATCGCGAGCTCTATTACAGCGATCCGAATTTCACGCGGGTTCCGATCGAAACCCTGCTGTCGGATGCCTACGCCGACGAGCGTCGCAAGCTGATCTCGCCCGAAGCGTCACTCGTCTTGCGCCCGGGCAGACTCAGCGGCTTCGAAGACCAGTACGATCTCACCATGCAGATGCTCGATGCGCCGGGAGCCAAGGGCGGCGCAGTCTACGAGCCGACAATGTCGCATCTGACCGAGAAGCGCGGCGATACCGTGCATGTCGACGTCATCGATCGCGAGGGCAACATGGTGTCGGTGACACCATCAGGCGGCTGGCTGCAATCTTCACCGATTATTCCCGGCCTCGGTTTCTGCCTGAATTCCCGCGCTCAGATGTTCTGGCTACAGCCGGGCTTGCCCTGTTCACTTGCCCCAGGCAAGCGGCCACGCACGACGCTGACCCCGACGATGGCGCTGCATGAGGGACGCCCGACGCTTGCCTTCGGCACGCCCGGCGGCGATCAGCAGGAGCAATGGCAGCTCTCCTTCTTCCTGCGCTATGTCCATCACCGGCTCAACCTGCAGGAAGCGATCGACAAGCCTCTGTTCCACAGCACGCATTTCCCAAGCTCCTTCTACCCCCGCACGCGCGAGCCGGGCGGTCTGACGGCAGAGGCGAATTTCGGTGCTGACGTGCTTGAAGCACTTCGCAAGAAGGGCCACCGATTGACCGTCGCGCCGGAATGGACGGTAGGACGGCTGACCGCAGCAAGGCGCGATGCCGACGGCCTCCTGCATGCTGCCGCGACACCGCGCCTGATGCAAGCCTACGCCGTCGGCCGATAGAAGCTCCGCAATCATTACGACGGGCTTCCGCCAAAGCCCGGGCAAAGCGCAAGATCATGAATGGGGAACCGATGACGACCAACGCCGCACAGACGATCGATCCGAGCAAGCAGCCTGTCCTGTCCGTCTCCGATCTGACCACCTCGTTTCTCGTCGATGGCGAGTGGCGCACGGTCGTTAAGGACATCTCCTTCGACGTCATGCCGGGAGAAACGGTCGCCATCGTCGGCGAAAGCGGTTCGGGCAAGAGCGTGACCTCGCTCTCGATCATGCGGCTGCTCGCCAGGGCCAGCAGCCGCATCGAAGGCTCTATAAGGCTCAACGGCCGCGATCTCCTCTCATTGCCGGAGGCCGAGATGCGCAAGGTACGCGGCAAGGACGTCGCGATGATCTTCCAGGAGCCGATGACATCCCTCAATCCGATCTTCACCATCGGCCGGCAGATTTCCGAGGCGCTGACCTGCCATGGCAATATCTCCAATGCGCAAGCGAAGGCTGAAACGATCCGCCTTCTGGAAAAAGTGCGCATCCCCAACGCATCCTCGCGCTTTGACGAATATCCGCACCAGTTTTCCGGCGGCATGCGCCAGCGCGTCATGATCGCCATGGCGCTTGCCAGCCGCCCGAAGCTGCTGATCGCCGACGAGCCGACGACCGCGCTCGACGTAACGATCCAGGGGCAGATCCTCGACCTCATCAAGGTGCTGCAGGAAGAAGAAGGCATGTCCGTCCTCTTCATCACCCACGACATGGGCGTCGTCGCCGAAATCTCCGATCGCACCATCGTCATGTATCGCGGCGAGGCGGTGGAAACAGGCAAGACCGACGATATCTTCCATCGCGGCCAGCACCCCTATACCCGGGCATTGCTGTCGGCGGTCCCGCGCCTCGGCTCGATGAAGGATCAACGGCAACCGCTGCGCTTCCCGATCGTCGATGCAAGCACCGGCGAGCTCAGCGAACCCAAGGCACTCGCGGACACCGTCGATCACGGCAGGACCCCGGTGCTTGAGGTAAAGAACCTCGTCACCCGTTTCGAGCTCCACGGCGGCCTGTTCGCTCGCCCGACCGGCGCCATTCATGCGGTCGAAAACGTCTCATTCGATCTTGCCCAAGGCGAGACCTTGTCGCTGGTTGGAGAATCCGGCTGCGGCAAATCGACGACCGGGCGCTCCATCATGCGCCTCATCAACCCCAAATCCGGCGAGGTTCGCCTCGACGGCTATGACGTGATGAAGCTTGGGGCGGTCGATCTGCGCCGGATGCGGCGCAGTATCCAGATGATCTTCCAGGACCCGTTTGCGAGCCTCAACCCGCGCATGACGATCGGCGCTGCCGTTGCAGAACCTTTCATCGAGCATCGCCTGGGCACCCGCTCCGAGGCCCGCGAAAAGGCGGCCGATCTGCTGGAGCGCGTCGGCCTGAAAGCGGATATGATGAGCCGCTATCCGCATGAATTCTCGGGCGGCCAGCGCCAGCGCATCTGTATCGCCCGCGCGCTCGCGCTCGATCCGAAGGTGATTGTTGCCGATGAAAGCGTCTCGGCGCTCGATGTGTCCATCAAGGCGCAGGTCTGCAATCTGTTGATGGATCTGCAGCAGAGCCTCAATCTCTCCTATCTCTTCATCTCGCACGACATGGCCGTGGTCGAGCGCGTCAGCCATCGCGTCGCCGTCATGTATCTCGGCGAAATCGTCGAAATCGGCCCGCGCGCCTCCGTGTTCGAAAATCCGCAGCACGCCTATACGAAGAAGCTGATGGCGGCCGTTCCGGTGCCTGACCCATCGCGGCGCGGCATCCGGCGCAACCTCGCCGTCGATGAGTTGAAGAGCCCGGTGCGGCCGGTCGGATATCAACCACCGGCCCAACACTACCGCGAAGTGTCCAGCGGCCATCTGGTGCGGATGGAAGAGGCCGCTTGAGCCGGATTCTGGCCTTGACGTCACCGAAATCAAGGCAAATATCGGCATTCTGTTTTCCATGTGATCTGGAGTTGAATGAAATGACCGATAGCGTGCTCGACATTCCGGTAAAGAGGATCGACGGCAGCGATACGACGCTTGCCGACTATCGCGGCAAGGTCATCATGGTCGTCAACGTCGCATCCAAATGCGGCCTGACGGTGCAGTATGCGGGATTGGAAAAGCTCTATGAGGCGAAGCGCGACGAAGGTCTTGTCATCGCCGGGTTCCCTGCCAATGACTTCAAGGGGCAGGAACCGGGCAGCGACAAGGAGATCCTGGATTTCTGCACGCTGACCTACGATGTGCAGTTTCCCATGTTCTCAAAGATCGCTGTGACAGGCGAAGAGCGCCATCCGCTCTATGACAATCTCATCGCCTCGGGCGTCGAGACGACCGGAGACGGCCCGATGCGGGTTCGCCTGGCCGAACGTGGCCTGCATACCGGCGACAATGGCGGCATTGTCTGGAATTTCGAAAAATTCCTGATCGGTCGTGACGGCAAGGTTGCAGCCCGCTTCGCTCCCGACGTAACGGCCGACGATCCGCGCCTGCTTTCGGTTCTGGAAAAGGAGCTGGCGCGCCTTGCCTGAGGCGTCCAGCAGCTTGTGAACTTCTAAAATAGCGTATTACATCAATAGGTTGCGCCTGCCTTCAGGGTCGCGATGAACCTGTTCAGCCGGATGGCGTAATTGCCTGCCCCCCGGCCCGGGAGTATCTTTCTCCCATCCGAATACATCGTGACGGAACGCTGCATCAATTCTGATGGGAGGATGTCATGCGCGAACCTGATATGCAGAAACTCGATAACCTTGTCGGGCGCCTGGTCGGCGATCTCGGCGCGGCGGTCTCAGGTGTACTGGTGACGCTCGGGGACCATTTGGGCCTGTTCAAGGCCATGGCCGATGGAACGCCGATGACCTCGGCGGAACTTGCCGATAAGGTCGGCGTCAAGGAGCGCTATGTGCGCGAATGGCTGTCCGCCCAGGCGGCGGCCGACTATGTCAGCTATGACGACGACACCGAGCGCTTCTACCTGACACCGGAACAGGCAATGGTGTTTGCGGAGGAAAACAGCCCGGCCTTCTTCACTGGCGCCTTCGATGTCGTTCAATCCATGTGGCTTGACGAGCCAAAGATCGCCAATGCCTTTAGGACCGGCAGCGGCGTCGGCTGGCATGAACACAGCGCCTGCCTGTTCCGCGGCACGGAGCGGTTCTTCCGACCGGGCTACAACAGCCACCTCATTTCGGAATGGATACCGGCGATCGACGGCTTGAAGGAGAAGCTTGAGGCTGGCGCGATCGTCGCCGATGTCGGCTGTGGCCATGGCGCTTCGACCATTCTGTTGGCGGAAGCCTATCCGAACTCGACCTTCTTCGGCTTTGATTATCATCTCCCGTCCATTGAACGGGCGAAGGCTGCGGCCGCGGAAGCAGGCGTTGCGGGCCGCATCACGTTCGAGCAGGCAAGTGCCAAGGATTTCCCGCCTGCCGACTACGATCTCGTGGCAATGTTCGATTGCCTGCACGACATGGGCGATCCGGTCGGCGCCGGCAAACATGTCAAGGAAACCCTCGCCGATGACGGCACCTGGATGATTGTCGAGCCCTTTGCGCATGATTGCCTGAAGGACAATCTCAACCCGGTCGGCCGCGTCTTCTACGGCGCATCGACGATGATCTGCACGCCGGCCTCGCTGTCCCAGGAAGTCGGGCTCGGCCTGGGTGCGCAAGCCGGCGAGTTGAAACTGCGCAAGGTCGCCATGGATGCGGGCTATTCGCACTTCCGCAAGGCGACCGAAACGCCATTCAACATGGTTTTCGAAGTCAGGGCATGAAAATTGCGCCGCGCGCTTGGTCCGGCGCGCGACAACCTATCTCACAGACGCTGCCCGTCCTCGCCGAACAACGATGCGAGCGCCGGCTGAAAATAGACCGGCTGCTCGCTGTTGAGCGCGACATCCTCGTCGGCATCGATACGCACAGACATCGTCTCCTTGCCGACCTGGCCCCAGATCAAATTGTCCGAGCCCATGGGCTCGACAATGGTAAAAGTGGCCGGCAGGCTGGAAGCGCGATCGCTGGCGGGCTGGAACTGCATCTGTTCCGGCCGCACCCCGAGCGTTGCCTTGCGGCCGTCTCCGGGCGTGCCTGAGAATTCGTAGCCGTTGAGATCGATCTTGCGGCCATCGGGCAGTGTGAAAGCCGGTACGCCGCCGTTGCTCGTTACCTGCCCAGACAGGAAGTTCATTGAAGGCGAGCCGACGAAACCCGCCACGAAACGATTGACCGGGCGGCGATAAATCTCCTTCGGCGAGGCGAATTGCTGGATGACGCCGCCGCTCATGACGGCAATGCGATCGGCCAGCGTCAGCGCTTCGATCTGATCGTGCGTCACATAGATCATCGTCGAGCCGAGGCCGCTATGCAGGCGCTTCAGCTCGACGCGCAGCTCGGTCCTGAGCTTGGCGTCGAGATTGGAGAGCGGCTCGTCGAACAGGAAGACATCGACATCGCGCACCAGGGCACGGCCGATCGCGACGCGCTGGCGCTGGCCACCGGAGAGCTCTCCCGGTCGGCGCTTGCGCAAGGGGTCGATCTGCAGGATCTGCACGGCGCGGTTGACGCGTTCGGCAATCTCCTCCTTCGCCATGCCGGCGATGCGCAGACCGAAGGAGAGATTTCCTTCTACCGTCATCGTCGGATAGAGCGCATAGGATTGGAAGACCATGCCGATGCCGCGGTCCTTCGGCTCCTCCCAGGTGACGTTCTTGTCGCCGATCCAGATCTGGCCATCGGTGATATCGGTCAACCCGGCGATCGCGTTGAGGAGGGTCGACTTGCCGCAGCCGGACGGGCCGAGCAGGACGATGAACTCGCCGGACTTCACCTCGAGATTGAGCGATTTCAGGACACTGACGCTGCCGAAATCGATCGCAAGTTCGCGAATGGAAACATTGGCCATGAGCTATCCCTTGACTGCGCCGGCGGTGATGCCGCGCACGAACCAGCGACCCGAACCGAAATAGACGATCAGCGGAACCAGGGCGGTGAGAATGGTTGCCGCCATGTTGACGTTGTAAAGCTTCTCCCCTTGGGTGGAGTTGACGATATTGTTGAGCTGCACCGTCATGGGAAAATTTTCCCGGCCGGCGAAAACGACGCCAAACAGGAAGTCGTTCCAGATGCCGGTCACCTGCAGGATCGACGCCACCACAAGGATCGGGATCGACATCGGGATCATCAGCAGGAAGAAGATCTGCCAAAGCCCCGCCCCGTCGATGCGGGCCGCCTTGAACAGTTCCATCGGCAGGCTCGAATAATAGTTCCGGAACAGCAGCGTCAGGACAGGCAGGCCGAAGACCGTGTGGGTGATGATGATGCAGGGCAGCGTCGAATAGATGCCGATATCGCGATAGATCAGCACCAGCGGATAGATGAACACCTGATAGGGGATGAAGGCGCCGAGCAGAAGGACGGCGAACAGCACATTTGCCCCTTTGACCCGCCAGAAGGACAGCGCATAGCCAGTCAGCGACGAGATCAGGATCGACAGGATCATGCTCGGGATCAGGATCTTCACCGAATTCCAGAATCCGACGCTGATGCCGCCGCATTCGAGCCCGGTGCAGGCCGAGCTCCAGGCCTGCACCCAGGCATCGGCCGACCACATCTGCGGGAAGGCGAAGATATTGCCCTGCCGTATCTCCGGCATGGATTTGAACGAGGTGACGAGCATCACGTAGAGCGGCAGCAGGAAGAACAGTGCCGCTATGATAAGAAAGAGATAAAGCCCGATGCGGCCAGGGGTCAGATGCTGCGGCTTGCGCCCGGTTGGCCCCTGCATGGCACTAGTGACGGAAGATGGCGTCGTCATCAGTTCCCCCTCGGCTTTTCGCGAAAATATTCAAAATAGAGCCAGGGCGTCACAACGATGACCACGGTGACGAACATGACCGTGGATGCCCCGGTCGCAAGGCCGATATTGCCGCGCCCAAAGAGGTAATCCATGATGAATTTCCCGGGCACTTCGGTCGATATGCCGGGGCCGCCGCCCGTTGTCGCGAGCACCAGTTCATAGACCCTGACGACGGCGATCGCCAGAAGAACGCTGGCGGTGATGATGGTTGGCCTCAGGATCGGAATGACGATGTGAAGATAGACCCGCCAGCTGGGGATACCGTCGATGCGCGTCGCCTTCCAAAGCTCGCGGTCGATGCCGCGCAGTCCCGCCAGCATGATCGCCATGACAAGGCCGGTAGACTGCCAGATGCCGGCAAGAACGATGACATAAAGCGCCAGATCGCTCTGGACGATCCAGTCGAAGCGGAACCAGGTAAAGCCGATGCTGTCAGCGACCTTCTGCAGACCGAGCGTCGGATTCATGATCCACTGCCAGACAAGCCCGGTCACGATGAAGGACATCGCGAAAGGATAGAGAAAGATCGTGCGAAAGGTGTTTTCGAAGCGGACTTTCTGATCGAGCGCGACGGCGAGAAGAAAGCCGAGGATCAGGCAGCCTGCAATGAAGAGCACGCCGAAGACCACGACATTCTGCAACGAAATCAGCCAGCGCGCGGTGTCGAACAATCGTTCATATTGTTTGGTGCCGACAAAGATATTGACCGGCAGAACCTTGCTGTCCGTGAACGATATCCAGATATTCCAGACGACCGTGACGACATAGGCCAAAAGCACGATCACAAAGGCCGGCAACAACGCCAGATAGGGTGAGAAATGCATCCGCTTGCGGGTTGCACCCCTGGGGGCAACAGTCGCGCCGACAGCGGCGGCGCTCGTTTCGGGTGTGCTCATAGGCGCGCTCCTCCTCAGCATTCATGAGAACCGGCGGCAGGCGAACCTGCCGCCGCATGGATGTCGATTGAAGCTTATTTCGCCTGATCGATGACCTTGGCGAACTGATCGGCGAACTGATCGGCGGTCATGCTGGGGGTGGTCCAATACTGGGCGATAAGATCGCCTTCCGTCTGGACGACGTCCTGCGGCGTCAAGACGTCGGAGGTCAGAATCTGGCGGCTCGGGTCCTTGAGTGCGGTGAGGCCCTTCTGCGCGCAGGCATCGAGTTTCGACGTATCGACGTCGAGACGCACGGGCACCGAGCCCTTCTTGGAGTTGAAGGCGATCTGCCCTTCCTTGGACATGATGACTGTTGCCAACAGGGTCTGGGCGTCGGTGGCCGTCTTGTCCTTCAGGACCGGGAAGACGAAGATGTCGCCGCCCATCATGAAGTTGGATTCGCCCGGCCCGAGGATGCAGCCGAAATCCTTATCGGCGACGAGGCCGGCATGGATGAATTCGCCCTTGGCCCAATCACCCATGAACTGGATGCCGGCCTTGCCGTCGATCAGCATGCCGGTTGCAACGTTCCAGTCGCGGTTCGGACTGCCCGGGTCCTGATAGTTGCGCAGCTTGGCGAAGACCTCGGCGACGTGTTTGAACTTGTCGGACTTGACGGCGTCGGTGTCGAGATCCTTCCAGACCTTGCCGTAGAGATCCTTGCCGCCCTCACCGAGAAGGATGGCATTGAACATCAACTGCAGCTGCCAGGGCTGGCCGCCGACGGCAACGGGTATCAGGCCGGCGGCCTTGATCTTGTCGAGCGCGGCAAACATCTCATCCCAGGTCTTCGGCTCCTCGGTCACGCCTGCCTTGGCGAAGACGGGCTTGGAGTAGAACAGCCAGTTCTGGCCGTGGTCGTTGATCGGCGCGCCATAGATATGGCCCTGAAACTGAATGGCCTGGTAGAAGGCCGGAGTCAGTACCGATTTCCAATCCTGCTCCTTGGCGAGATCGTCGAGCGGTCGCAGCAGGCCCTGCTGGGCCAGCTCGTTCATCTGCGTACCTGTATTGAACTGCATGGCTGTCGGTGGGTTGCCGCCGATGATGCGGTTGATGCCGATCGGACGCGCAGTCGAACCGGAACCGGCAATCGCGGTATCCACCCACTCGCCGCCGGCGGCGTTGAAGGCCTTGGCCAGTTCCTTCACGGCGGCGGATTCACCGCCGGACGTCCACCAATGCAGGACTTCGGCTTTCTTGCCTTCGGCCAGAGCGCCTGTCACGCTCGCCGCGACCAGCGCCGTGGCGCCGACGAATGCCATCATCAATTTGCGCATGCGTTCCTCCTCCTTTGACGGCGTTCTCCAACGCCTGTGTTCAGCCGCCGCCGTCTCCAGACATCGGATGCCGAATCCATGGTCCTCCAAAACCGTGCAACAGAGCCTCCGTTCCCTGCAGCAGACGCAATGCTTCCTCAGGCACTGCCCCTTCGTCAAGCCCGCAGTCCAAAAGGACTGCATTTTCCTGTTACCGCCAGCGCGGCTTATGAGAAACGTCCCTCATTTGCCGTGCGTGGTATCGGATCGGGACGACCGCAACTGCTGTGGATTGCAACCACGCCGCGCGACTGGGCCGAGCGTTCGAATGCCGTCATGACCTCGAGGGCATGGAAGGCCAGCTCCGACGAGACCCGCTGCGGTCGCCCCGAACGCAGGGAATCCACCATTTCGGCCGCACCCAGGCCGCGCAGGCCGAGATGACCCGGCACACCCTCCGTATAGGGATGATCGACCGCAATCTCCCTCCAGGCATCGTCGCCATCGCGGAATATCTCGACCTTACCGCTGAAATTGTTGGGGTCGGGCGTCACCATGCTGCCTTCGGAACCGTAAAGCTCGATCTGATTGTGCTTGTGCCTGATGACGTCGAAGCTGGTGGCGATGGTGACGGTCGCGCCGCTGTGGAATTCCATAACCCCGGTCAGATGCGTCGGCACCAGTACCTTGATCGTCTCGCCGCGATGCGGATCGGTCTTCACCTGACGCTCGATGCGGGTGACCTTCGCGGTCCCGAACACTTCGCGCACGGGACCGAGCAGCGCAATGAGGTTCGTGACGTAATAGGGGCCGACATCCAGCATCGGGCCGCCGCCACGGCCATAGAAGAAGCCAGGATTCGGATGCCAGTGCTCATGACCGGGCAGGAGCAGCATGGCGGTAGCCGAAATCGTCTTGCCGATGCGACCTTCGTCAAGCAGACGTCGCGTCAACTGATGACCGCCGCCGAGGAACGTATCGGGGGCGCAGCCGAGCCGCAGCCCGGCCGCCCGCGCGATCGACATCAGTTCCTCCGCCTCGACCATCGAGACGCCAAGCGGCTTTTCCGAATAGACGTGCTTGCCGGCAAGCAGTGCCCTCTTGCTGATGGCATGATGCGAAACCGGCGTCGTCAGGTTGATGATGAGGCCGATCTGCGGATCGGCAAGCATGGCATCGAGCGCCACGGTTTCGACACCGAACTGCTCCGCGAGTTTCCGTGCCGAGGCGTCATGGAGATCGTGGATCGACTTCACACGGATGAAATCGAACATGTGCAGGGTTGCGACATAGGTGGCGCTGATATTGCCGGCGCCGACGATGCCGACTTTCATGGGCTCGTTGCTCATTGGGTTACCTCTCAGGAAATGCTGATATCAAGCTCGGCGGCGGCGGCGCGCAGATAGCTCATGCCGCGTCGCATCTCGTCGTCGAATTCCGGTGTCGCTTCGCGAAAATGCGTCCAATGCGATGCGCCCGGCGCATCTTCCAGCTCCAGCGTGATGGGTCCGGAATAGCCGATCGCCTTGAGTGCCGCGAAGATCGCCTTCCAGTCGATCTTGCCGCGGCCCGGCCGCCAGTGGGCGTTGGTATGGCCCTCATTGTCGGAGAAGTGCGTGTTGAAGATGCGGTCGCCGAGCGCCAGGACGACATAATGCGGCATGTCACCGGCCGGAAAGAGGTGGCTCGGATCGAAATTCAGACCGAGATTGGATGCACCCGTGCGCTCGATCAGCCGCAGCATGCCCTGGCCGGAACTGACCCAACGATAGGGATGCGGCTCGATCGCAACCTTGAGACCCGCCGACGCCGCAATCTCGCAAGCCCTGGCGAAACCATCAACCACGGCATCATATTCGCCCTCCCAATCCCATTGCGGCTCGACCGCGGCACCCCATTCCTGCGAAATCGGCCGCTGCAGGATCGGCCTGACCTCGGACTGAAACGGATAGGGCGTCATGCTGGTGACGATCGGCGTCTCGATCGCGGCGGCGACCTCCATTCCACGCCTGTACCCGTCGAGATCGACGGTGGATACTTTGGCACCGAGCGCGCGGCTGAACGGCAGGTTGAAGAAGAAGTTGGTGAGAACCAGTCCCTCGCCGTCGGCAATCGTCTTCAGTTCGCGAATGGTCTCCGGCGTATAATAAGCAAGCATATCCACCGACCAGGCGGTCAGCTCGAAACCCTGGCAGCCTGTACGCGCAAGCCGCCTGAGCGGTGCCTGGTAGGGCGGGTTCCAGTTGAAGGTCCAAATTGGCGATCCGAAAAAAAGTAAACCGTTGCTCACGACATCCTCACTGGAATGCGGCCCTGCCCACAGCATGGCCCTCGCGCTTACATCACCCCCTAAGGGTCTCTTTCGTCATAAATTGACGATTTGTAACGTTACGATTCCCAGAAAGCGCGATGCTGTCAACTGGCTATTTAAAGGGAGCTTCTACGGATTCCATGGCCGCATACGCAAATTCGTAACGTTACGAATACGTTCGGAGGCTCTGCTCATGCTGCAAATTTCAGCATCTTTCAACCGGGAAGTAGCTGGCTCTGGTGATCCACGAACTCGGCGCGAACGACGTCTCGCAGATCGGCCGGGTTTTCGCCGGCGATCGCCCGATGCAGAAAGGCAGCCAATCGCTCGCCTATGGCATGGTTCGAGTAGTAAAAAGTACTGAGCGGCGGATTGAAGAAATCGGGGAGCGCCGTACCGCCATAGGTGATCAGGGCGAAATCCTTGCCGACCTGGCGTCCGACATCACGGAGGCCCGCAAGAAATCCGAGCGCTGCCTCTTCGCTTGCCACAAAGGCGGCAGTCGCCTCCGGATGCGATGCCGCAACGCGTTTGGCCATCTCGCGCCCATTGTCGGGCGTCACTGCCGTAAAATGGATGAAGCTGTCCGGGACACGGAAATCGCGCTCGACAAAAGTCCTGCGCCAACCGCGAACGAACTGCAGGCTATAGGTGAATTGGCTGCTAGGGGCGATCAGCAACGGCATAGCGTGGCCTGCATCCAGCAACAGGCGCGCGGCTGCCGCGCCGATGACCTCATGATCGAGATCGATGCTCGGATGAGCGCTCAAGAGCTCCGTGCGGCCGAAGGTGACGAAGGGCATCCCGACCTCGAGCAGATATTTGACGCGATCATCCTGCGGGGTCGTATGCGTGATGATGACGCCATCGACCGAGCCTTCCTCGACAATGTCGCGTACCGTCGCGAGCGGATCGTCTGCCTGCAATTGCGGCACGATCGTAGTTCGATACCCGCGCGCCTTCATAAAGCGAGAGGCACCTTCGATCAGCGAGGCAACGACGATATTCATCTCACCTTCGCGCCCGAAAGGCAGCACGATGCCGATGGCGTGGGTCTTGCCAGTGCGAAGGTTGATGCCGCCGAGATTGGGCCGATAGCCGAGCTCCCGGGCAACGCGCTTGACCAGCTCGATCGTCTCCCGATTGACCTCGGGGCCTTCCTTCAGAGCGCGGCTGACTGTCGTGACGGACAGGCCGAGCGCCGTCGCAACGGTTCGCAGGGTCACGCGCTGGCCCACCTCACGCCGCAAGCCGCGCCCTACAGTCAATCCATGCACCTTCGACAAATTATTCCGCTCCGACGTATCAGCCTGAGAATGCCCGCAGCCACGCGACGATGCAAGCACGGGCTGCAGGCAAAATGGGAGGGCTAGATGCCCATTGGACGCCGCTTCGATACCGGTTACGCGGGATCAGAATTGTGCCCTTAGGCACAAATATTCACACGGCATTCAGGAAGGCAATTTTAAGGTGTGTCTCGCCTATTATTCCATCAATGGGGGAAATTCATGGACAAATATACCAAGACCGTATTGGCCGTCATCGCCTTTGCACTGGTGCTGATCGCAACGCAAAATGTAATCACGCCTGCTAAAGCCCGCGGTGAGGACTGCGGCTGGAACCAGTACAATCCCTGCTACGTGAAGCTCGTACCCTGACACGGTTCGTCGCCTGTCGCCCAAGCTGGCTCGCGGGAGCCTTGGGATCTATCGCTCTGATCGATATCAGTCGTTCCGACGCAGTTAAACGACATCGCAGATAGCGCATTGGCATGTCCGGAGATGCTTCCGGACATGCCTCTGAACCAATCAATTTTGATCGGCGATCTTTCGCGCGGCCTGAATAGCCGACCGGGCTCCCGCACGCAGTTGCGCCGTTTCCGTACCCGCGATGACGAGATCAAGACCGAGCTTCAGATATTCTCCGGCGCGGGCGCCATCGCCGCCAAAGGCGCATATCACCTTGCCGTGAGCGCGGCAGCGCGCAAGCGCGGTTGCAAGCGCCTGATCGATCGCGGGGCTGTCAGGCGCAAGGCGGGCGCCGTTCGAAAGCGCGATGGAAAGATCGGACGGACCGACAAAGATGCCGTCGATACCATCGACAGCAAGGATCTCGTCGATCGCGTCGAGGGCGGTTCGGGTTTCCACCATGGCAATGGTGACGGTCAGGCTGTTGGCGGTTTGCAGATAATCTTCGGCTGGCAGGCCAAAATGATTGATCGCCAGCGACGGCCCCCAGCTGCGCTCGCCGAGCGGCGGATACTTTGTTGCCTTCACGAGCGCACGGGCGTCATCAGCGGAATTGATCATCGGAGCGATGATGGCGGAAGCACCGGCGTCCAGAAGCCGCGAGGCGGAAGCGAAATCGCCGACCGGAATGCGGGCGATCGGCGGCTTGCCGGCCAGCCGCACATAGGCGATACCATTGGCGGCCGACGTCAGGTCCCACATGCCATGCTGCATATCGAGCACAACGGTATCAAAGTCTTCCTGTGCCAGATGGTTGACGAGCATCGGGTCGGGTATGCCGACCCAGCCGGAGATCATGCCGCCGTTCTCGCGGCGCTTCAGGCGTCCGGCAAAACCGTTAATATCAGTCGTCATCGTCTTTCCTCACCTATCAACAACAGGCCTTGCTTTCAAAGGCAGCCTCACCGCCAAATCGCGGCGAGCCGTTGCAAGCGACAATACTCAATTCTCACTGCCGAACCACTCGAAAGTGCACATTCGGCAGATACAAATCGACGCGACGCAGCATCGCGTGATCTTGCTTGCCGCACTCAAAGATGATCTCGAATCTGCCAGAGGAACATGACAGATATGCAGATATCGTGATCGGTTGGCCAGTTCACTCCGTCGACAAGACGACGGGATTTGGACAGTCAACGCGCCGCGAAGCGCTGCTTGGCAAAGTCTGTAACCGGCGTGTAGAGGCTGACGAGCGTTCCCTCGGGATCACGGATCTGCGCCGCCCGATTGCCCCATGGCATCAGCTTCGGCTCGTGCACGATCTCTGCTCTGTCCCTCCTGCAGACAGGAAATACAAAGGCAAAGTCTTCTGACCGCAAGCTTTGACAAATAATATCAGAGAGATAACTACATTTCCCGGAGCTACTCTATCGCTCGTTTCCGGTTAAGATACCACTGGGATACCACCAAAATTCCGTCGACTGCGTAGCGCAATTTATTCGACTTCGCTAATGTAATCTCGCATTATTGGTAATATTCGCTGAGAAAGCGCCACCGTCCGCTGATTCTCCTAGCCCCGAAAGGTTCTAGATGCTTAGTCCCGGCGTTTTATGGAGTGGATTGAAGGTGAAGCATTCAGGCGGCAAAGTCCCTTGTAAGCCATATACCGGTTATCGCCTTTGATTCCCTCTACTCTCTGTTGGGACGAACTACGTTCTGCCATCCGCGACAGCTTCCTTCACGCGCCGCCAGTTGCTCTCCGATTGATGAAGCTGAGAAGCAGCACGGCAAAGATCAGGGTCCCCGTCCCGACCTGTTGCCAATAGAAATTCAGATCGGTCAGCGGTAGCCCATTGGCCACGATGCTGAGCAACAGCACGCCGAAGACGGTGCCGCCGACGTTCGGCCGCCGGAGTGGGCTGAGCGTCGTGCCAATGAAG